>NZ_CP097636.1:0-2400000 GCF_023573145.1 Aquincola tertiaricarbonis | reverse complement strand
GCCTGCACCGTCAATCCACCAGCCCCGCATCGCGCAGCCACTGCAGCCAGCGGGCGCCGTCGGCTTCGGCCTGGAAGATGTCTGGCCCGTCCAGCATGTAGGCGCGCAGCAGGTGTTCGCGGGCTTCATCGTCGCGGCCGGTGCGGTGGGCAGCCTGGCCCAGGCGGTAGTGCACGAAGGGGTTTTCCTGCGCGCCCGGGCCGTTGAGTGCGTCCAGCAGTGCCGCACGGGCCGAGGGGAAGTTGCCCAGCTGGTAGTACGCATCGCCGATGGCGGTGTGCAGCCAGGTCCAGGCTTCCCACTGCGGGCCGGGAGCCGGCAGCAGGTCCACCGCGGCCTGCCAGGGCGCGATGGCAGCGCCGAAGCGGCCGGCGTCGAACGCCAAGTTGCCCCGCTCGGACAACTGCTCCACCTGCTGGTACAGCGCGTCGGGCAGGCTGCTCATGGGGCCGCGCTTCGCTGCCAGAAGGGCGGGCCTTCCAGCGCATCGTACTGGGGCAGCGGGCGCTTCTTGTCGATCATGAAGCCGGGCATGTCGGCGATGACCAGACGCACCGCCTGGTAGATGCCGAATTCGGCCTGGAACGACAGCGCGGCGTCCACGGCCTCGTCGAAGCGGGTGAACCACAGGCCGAACAGGGCGGCCCCCGTCGCCGCCTGCGCCGGCAGGCGGCTCGCCGGATCGGCGCTGGCTTCGCGCGCGGCACGAAAGGCCGGGTCATCGGTGCCAAGCCGTGCGAACCGGGCTTGCACTGCGGCCATCGCCTGGCGCGCGGCCGGCAACGCCTCGGCGTGAAGATAGCGTCGATACAGCCGGTCGAGCAGGAGGCTGCCGGGTGCGTCGTCGGGCCAGCGTGTCATGGCCGTGACCACGGCCTGAAAAAAGGCTTCCACATCCGCAGGCGGTCCCAACTCGTAGACGGTGTGGCCTCCGAAGATGCCGATCACAGGCGGTTTGCTCATTGCTTGAAGGTGATGGCGTCGGGCGCTACCGCACCCCTGGACTGCTGGACGATGCCGCGGATGATGTCATTCTTCTGGGCGTTGCTGACGACCTGGCCACGGATGTCGATGATGACCTGCTGCTCCATCCCCGCCGGCAAGTGCTGGGCACGTTGCACCGCCTGGGTGGATACGTTGTTGATGAGCCCCGACTGGTTGTTGGCAAGGTTGTAGTTCTTCACCTCGAAGCTGGCCACGTCGCCCGGCGCCACATAGTCGGGCCTCACACTGCCGGCTGTGCCGTACTTGACCTCCTTGCCGTTGAGGTAGCTCACCTGGGGCCGATGGCCTGGCCCCAGGTCCTGGCCGACGTCGATCTCCGATTGGCGAGGGCTGGGCCGTTGCGTGGCAGGCGGCGGCGGTGGTGGTGGTGGTGCTGGCGGCGGGGCCGCCGGCCGCAGCTGTGAAGGTGTGGCCGCCTGGCTGCGGGTGGTGGTACCGGCGCCGGTCTCGCGGTGAGGGCGCAGCCGCGGGTTGCGCACCAGCGACTGGGCATTGGCCGCCACCCAGTCGGCAAAGCCGGCGCCCAGCCGGCTCTGGCGCAGCGCGGCGATCAGCTCGTCGGCCGAGCCGGCCGCGCGACCGCTGGCGCCCACGGCCTGGCTGAAGGTCAACCGCGCGACGATGGCCATCAGGATCAGCAGCATCAGCCGCGCCACGGCGCGCGCCATCAAGGCGCCGGCGGCCTGCACGTCGGCGTTGCGGCGGGGCGTGCCGTGAGCGTCCCAGGCCAGGCGCACCGCCTGCACCACCATGCCGCTGACTTCGCCCAGGCCGCGGCCGATGGCCACCGCCAGGAAGCCCAGGCCCAGCCAGCCCAGCAGCGCGATGCCCAGGTCGGTGCCCAGCGTGGCGCCGGCCGCGGCACCGGGCACCGCGCCCACGCCACCGGCCAGCGCACCGATGGCCGCACCCACCACGCCGCCCAGGGCCGCGGTGGCACCCACCACGGCCACCATCGTCAGCAGCCCGGGCAGCAGGCCCTGCAGCAGCTGGCGCAGTTCATAGCCCGTTTCCTGGGCGATGGCGCCGGGCGCCAGTTCCAGCGCGATGCCGCTGGCCTCATGCACGCAGGCAGCGCGGTGCCACAGCGTCACGGGGTCCATGCCGCTGGCGGCGCCCGGCTGCGCGCCGTGCACGGCGCCAGGCGCGCAGCCGGGCGTGCGCGGCAGGGTGCCGTCCTGCGTCTGCAGGGTCTGCCGGCCGCCACAGGTGGGGCCGGCCAGCCGGTACTGGCCCACTCAGCGGCCTCCGTTCACGGCAGCGGGTCCTCGGGCTTTTCCAGCGCGGCGGGCTCGGCAGGGGCTTCGGGCGACTTGGGCGAGGCGCCGTTGCCGGCACCGGGGCTGCCGCCGGAGTTCACCTTGACCATGGTGCCGGTGATGGACACGTCGCCGCTGGTGAGCACCACCGACGAGCTGCCGCACTTCAGCGTGAGCGTGGCACCCGCTTCGATGACGACGTTGGCACCGCCCTTGATGTGCACGTTGGCCGCCGCTTCCACGCCCAGGTTGGCGCCCACCTTGTGCACCATGTCCGCGCCCGACTTGACCGACACCACCGCGGCCGATTCCTGCACCAGGTCGCCGGTGACCTTGAGGCCGTAGGCGCCGCCCACCTCGTTGGCGCTCTTGCCGGTGATCTTCAGGCTCTGGTCGCGGCCCACGCTTTCCTTCAGGTCGCGGGCCATCTTGCGTTCGACGTCGCGTTGCAGGTCTTCCTTCAGGTCGCGCGTGACGATGCGGAAGGCATCGCGGCCCACCCACACCGCCGAGTCGTTCTTGACCTGCTGGTAGTAGTCCTTCTCGGCATGGAACCAGACGTACTCGCTGCCCTTCTTGTCCTCGAAGCGCAGCTCGTTGAAGTTGGCGCGTTCGGCTTCCTTGCTGGACTGGCTGCGCCAGGTGGACACCGTCTTGTTGGCCGGCAGCTCATAGGGCACCACCTGCGTGGCGTTGTAGACGCTGCCGGTGACCAGCGGCCGGTCGGGGTCGCCTTCGATGAAGTCGACCACCACCTCCTGCCCGATGCGCGGCACGGCGATCATGCCGAAGCCCTTGCCGGCCGAGGGCGTGGCCACCCGCACCCAGCAGGAGCTGTTCTCGTTCTTCTCGCCCAGCCGGTCCCAGTGGAAGTGCAGCTTGACCCGGCCGTATTCGTCCGTGTCGATCTCTTCGGTGGACTTGCCCACCACGACGGCCGTCTGCGGCCCTGGCACCGTGGGCTTGGGCGTGATGCGCGGCGGCCGGTACACGGTGGCGGCGTCGATGGCGGTGAAGCTGCAACGGAACCAGCTCTCGGGCTGGCCCGACGACTGGTCGGTGAAGCCGGCATCGATGCGGGTGGACAGCAGCACGTACTCGGCGTTCTCCGCGTCGCGGGGGTGGTCCTGCAGCCTGAAACGGCTGCCGGCGGCCAGCGTGCGCACGCTGCCGCTGCCGGTCTTGCGGCGGGCCGAGGCAGCCAGCTCATCCACCCGCAGACCGGCATAGCGGGTGCCGGCGCTGGCCGCCTGGTAGTCGCCGGGCGGATCGTAGTGCTCGAGCGTGTCGTCGGCACCCGTGCCGTCCGACGAGGCGTCGGCACTGAGCGAGGTCTCGGGTGTGGTGAAGTTGTAGTCGTTGAGCGTGACCTTGCCGGTGTGCAGCTCCAGGCTGCTGCGCCACTCGTTGATGAACTCGTCGGTCAGGCTGCCGTAGGCCTGTTCGGCGAAGGGCACCTGCTCGAAGCTGCGGTACGGCGTGTGCGCCGACATCGCATTGACCACCACCATGGTGTGCTGCGAGTCGGTGTGTTCGAAGTAGTAGTACAGGCCCTCCTGCTCCATCAGCCGGCTGACGAAGTTGAAGTCCGACTCGCGGTACTGCACGCAGTACTCGTAGGTGGGCAGGCTGCCGCTGATGTCGAAGCGCACCGCATGCACATACCTCCCGAACACCTCGGCCAGGATCTCCTGCGCGTTCTTGTGCTGGAAGATGCGGGTGTCGGCACGGCGGGTCAGCAGCCACAGCCACGGGCGCAGCACCAGCCGCACCTGCAGCCAGCCAGCGGCAAAGCCTTCCAGACCCACCGAGGCCACCACGCCGTGCAGGTGGCGCTGGCTGGCGTCGGGCAGCTCCAGCGACACATGGGCCGTCTGGCCGACCAGGCTGTCGATGTCGACGGCGGGATCGCCGGCCACCGCGGCGACGTGGAACTCGAACAGGCGGCCCACCTCCTCGGTGGCCGAGAGGCTGCGGAACTTCAGCGCCTCCTCGCCCAGCGGCGTGGTGAGCTTCATCAGCGGGTTGTCGCTGGCTTCAGGCATCGTGTCTCCGGGTGGTGACCAGCCAGCCGTGCACCGGCTGGCCGGCTTCCTGGCGCAGGATCACCGGCGTCAGCGGCGGGGCCCGCAGGCCGGCCGCCGCCAGGCTGCGCTGCAGGTAGGGCTGGGCGTGGCTGTAGCGGCCATGGGCTTGCAGCCGATGGTCGGCGGCGTCTTCATGCGACTCGACGGTGAAGACCAGCAGCCCGCCGGGCCGCAGGCTGCGGGCGGCGGCGGCCAGCACCTCGTCCAGCCGGCCGAAGTAGCACAAGGTGTCGGCCGAGACCAGCACGTCGCAGGTGTCGGGGTGCGCGGCCAGCCAGGCGCCGAGTTCGGCCTGGTGCAGCGCGTCGTAGCCGCCGCGCGCGCGGGCCTGGGCCAGCATGCCGGCCGACAGGTCCACACCCACCAGCCGGCGGGCGTAGGGCCGCAGGTAGCGGCCACAGAGGCCCGTGCCGCAGCCGGCGTCCAGCACGTCGAGCTGCGGCGTCGCGGGCGGCTCGCCCAGCTGCAGGGCCAGCGCCTCGGCCACGCACTGCGGGGCGCGGTAGTCCAGCGCGGCCAGACGCTCATCGAAGCTGCCGGCGAAGTCGTCGAACACATGGGTCACGTACTCGTCCGGTGCACGCTCGGGCACGCCCTGTCCGGTGACGGCGGCCAGATGGTGGCGGGCCTGCGCGCTGCCCGGCTCCAGCGCCAGCCATTCGCGGAAGACAGCGGCTGCTTCTTCCAGCCGGCCGCTTTCGGCATACACGATGCCCAGCAGCCGGCGCATCCGGCCTTCGCGCGGCCGCAGTTCCAGCGCGCGGGTGAAGTGGGGCAGGGCTTCGGGCATACGCTGCCAACGGGCCAGCAGCCAGGCCAGGTTCAGCTGCGCGTCCGCATGGTCGGGGTTGCGTGCCAGCACCGCCCGGAACGAGGCTTCGGCCTCCGGCAGGCGCCGCAGGCGTGTCTGCATGCAGCCCAGGTTGTTCAGCACTTCCAGGTTGTCCGGGTCGAGCGCGCGGCAGCGCTCGTAGGCCTCGGCCGCTTCGGTGCCCTGGCCCGCCGCCAGCAGCGCATTGCCCAGGTTGTTGTGCCAGGCGGCTACGCCGTCGTCGATCTGCACCGAGCGTTGCAACAGCGCCAGTGCCTCCTCCCGCTGGCCCCGCTGGTGCAGCAGCATGCCCAGGAAGTGCGTGGCATTGGCCTCCACCGGTTGCAGCGCCAGCAGCCGGCGGTACAGCTTCTCGGCGCCATCGAGCCGCCCCTCGCGGTGCAGGCCGATGGCCATGCGAAGCGCTTCGTCGAAGCTGACTTCGACGGCAGGCGGCGGGGTGCTGGCGGCGTTCATGGGCGTACTTCCTCAGGCCAGGCCGATGCGCTTCATCGCCTTGCTCTTGATGCCGGCGAAAAAGCCCTTCTTGCTGTGCGTGCCCTTGTCGCTGGACAAACCCTCGAGCTGCATGCGCGACGACTCGATGGCCTTGGTCGCGATCTTGAGCATCGGATCCATCTGCTTTTTCTTCACCGCCTCGACCTTGTCCATCCAGCCGGGCAGTCCGATGTCGGCCACGAAGAAGTTGGCCACCGTCGACGTGTCGGCGCAGGTGATGAGGTAGCAACCCAGCAGCGGGCATTCGCTGAACACCGTCAGGTCCAGCGTCTCGGGTGTGGCCAGCCGCTTGTTGCCGGCGCGCAGTTCCTTGACGTCGATGCCCAGCGAGGCCAGCTGCAGCCCCAGCCCGGCCAGCGCGTTGGCGGCGCCGATGCCGGCGGTGGTGCCGGTGCCCAGGTCGGCGAACAGGCCGGCGATCTTCAGGCCGGTGGCGGTGCTCTGGCGGGCCAGGTCCACCGAATGCTTGGCCAGGTCGCGGCGGATGATGTCCTGCACCGCCTCGGCGGCCGCATAGGCGTCGCCGCGCAGAAAGCCCTTCTTGTAGTCGCTGCTCTTGTACAGGTGGTAGCCGTCTTCGGCCACGGTCTTGGCGGCCTTGGCCAGCTTGCCGCTGCTGACCAGCACGCCCAGCACCGGCGTCACCTCGCCCACCAGGTCGGCCAGCGCTTCGCTGCCGATGGCGGCGATGACGTCATCGATGCCATCGAGTCCGGCGCATTCGGCCATGAACTCCTCGAAGGCCTGCTTCATACCCGGCAGCGAGGGCAGGCCCTTGGCGGCCACCGTGCCCCCTTTGGCCGCCTTGCCGACCTGGCCGCGCAGCTTCTTGCCCGAGCCCAGCAGGCCCTTGGCCGTCGACAACATCGAGGCGTTGCCGAACTTGAGCTGGGTGCCGCTGAACATGGCCGTGACCGCCTGCCGGCGCGCCTGGGCCAGCGCGGCCAGGGCGATGAACTCTTCGCGGCTGAGGTTCTTGGACGAGGGCATGCGGTACGGCTTTCAGCCCCAGCTTTGGGTGGTGTGGTTGTAGGTCATCCAGCGGCCGGCGGTTTCGCTCCACATCTGGCCGCGCCGGTTGAAGACCACGCGGCAGGCCGCCCAATGGAAGACGGCCGTGGCGTTGGCCGGGTCGTTGATGAAGCTGCTCAGCCGCGTGTCGGCATCGACGGTGATGAAGCGTGCATCCAGCTGCTTGCCGCCGGTGCCCTTCATGCGGTTGAGCAGCTTGAGCGTGCCTTTTTCCTGCAGCGTGTAGTCGAAGATGCGCTGAGGCCCCACCCAGGTTTCCACCGCGGCGACATCCTGGTGGTTGTCGATCATCTGGCCCACGTCGTTGCCCAGCGGCTCGAAGTGATCGCAGTAGAAGCGGATCTCCTGGCCCTTCTTCAGGTCGACCATCGGCCATGTGCGGTCAGCCATCTGCGCCCAGCAGCCATGGCCACTGAGCACTCGATGGATGCGGCTGGCCTTGTCGAAGGCCTTGGCCTTCTGCTGCACCGAGACCGCCGTGCTGGTGTCCACCTTCTGCACCACGTCCGGCCGCAGGGTCGGTGGCGGCAGCGCATTGGGCGTGACGTGCTGCATCGCCTGCTTGGCATTGACGATGGCGCCCTGGCTGATGCCCATGTTGTGCAGCGGTATCTCGGCGCGCAGGTAGTCGAAGGCCGCCTTGTACTTCACGTCCTTCTTGTCGTCGGGGATGCCGGTGATCTCGGCCGCGATCTGGTCCGGCCGCGTGCGCGCCGGGTAGTCGCGCAGCAGCACCATCAGGTTGTGCAGCGAACTGGTGCGGAACCACTCGTAGTGGCCGTTGGCGGCCCGCACCTTTTCCTGGAACTTGGTGAGCTGGAAGGCCATGTCAGAACCCGTAGCTGAAGTTCCCGTCCACCACGCTGACCTTCACCCGCTCGATCGGCTTGCCTTCCATCATGCGGGTCAGGAACTCGCGGCTGATGTCGGGCAGCATGGTGTTGGTGAGGATGGCGTCGATCATGCGGCCGCCCGATTCGCTCTCGGTGCAGCGGCTGACCACCAGCTTGACCACGTCGTCGCCCACCTCGAACGGGATCTTGTAGCGCGCTTCCACGCGCTTCTTGATGCGGCCCAGCTGCAGCCGCACGATGCTGCCCAGCATCTCGTCGGACAGCGGGTAGTAGGGAATGGTGACCAGCCGGCCCAGCAGCGCGGGCGGGAAGATCTTGAGCAGCGGCTCGCGCAGCGCCTTGGCCATGCCCTCGGGGTCGGGCATCAGCTCGGGGTCCTTGCACATGCTGGCGATCAGGTCGGTGCCGGCATTGGTGGTCAGCAGGATCAGCGTGTTCTTGAAGTCGATGCTGCGGCCTTCGCCGTCTTCCATGAAGCCCTTGTCGAACACCTGGAAGAACAGCTCGTGCACGTCGGGGTGGGCTTTTTCCACCTCGTCCAGCAGCACCACGCTGTAGGGCTTGCGGCGCACCGCCTCGGTCAGCACGCCGCCTTCGCCATAGCCCACGTAGCCCGGGGGCGCGCCCTTGAGCGACGAGACGGTGTGCGCCTCCTGATACTCGCTCATGTTGATGACGATGAGGTTCTGCTCGCCGCCGTACAGCGCCTCGGCCAGGGCCAGCGCGGTCTCGGTCTTGCCCACGCCCGAGGTGCCGGCCAGCATGAACACGCCGATCGGCTTGCTGGGGTTGTCCAGGCCGGCGCGGCTGGTCTGGATGCGCTTGGCGATCATCTCCATCGCATGGTCCTGGCCGATCACGCGCTGGGCCAGCAGCTGCGGCAGCTTGAGCACCGTCTCGATCTCGTTGCGCTGCATGCGGCCCACCGGAATGCCGGTCCAGTCGCCCACCACCGCGGCCACCGCCTGGTAGTCCACCGTGGGCAGGATCAGCGGGCTTTCGCCCTGCAGCGTGGTGAGCTGCTGCTGCACCTCGCGCAGGCGAGCCAGCGCGGCCTCGCGGTCGGCACCGGCGGCGGCCTGCACCTCGGCCGCGGCCTGGGCTTCCAGCGTGCTGCCGGTGCCTTCCACCGGCTGCGTGCCGCCGGGGCCCCCGCGCAGCTGGGCGCGCAGGGTCAGCAACTCGTCGACCAGCGCCTTCTCGCCGGCCCAGCGTTCTTCCAGCTGCGCCAGGCGGCCGCGTTCATCGGCCAGCGCGGCGGTGGCGTCGGTCTCGCGCTCGCGCACTTCGATGCCGATGGCCTTCTCGCGGCCGATGATCTGCAGCTCGGTCTCCAGCGACTCGATGCGCTTGCGGCTGTCGTCCACCTCGGCCGGCGTGGCATGCAGGCTCACGGCCACGCGGGCGCAGGCGGTGTCCAGCAGGCTCACGCTCTTGTCGGGCAGCTGGCGCGCCGGGATGTAGCGGTGGCTGAGCTTGACGGCGGCTTCCAGCGCCTCGTCCAGGATCTGCACCTGGTGGTGCTTTTCCATGGTGCTGGCCACGCCGCGCATCATCAGGATGGCCTTCTTCTCGTCGGGCTCGTCCACCTGCACGTTCTGGAAGCGGCGGGTCAGCGCCGGGTCCTTCTCGATGTACTTCTTGTACTCGGCCCAGGTGGTGGCGCCCACCGTGCGCAGCGTGCCGCGGGCCAAGGCTGGCTTGAGCAGGTTGGCCGCGTCGCCGGTGCCGGCCTGGCCACCCGCGCCCACCAGGGTGTGCGTCTCGTCGACGAACAGGATGATGGGCTGGGTGCTGGCCTGCACCTCCTCGATCACCGAGCGCAGGCGCTGCTCGAATTCGCCCTTCATGCTGGCGCCGGCCTGCAGCAGGCCCACGTCCAGCGCCAGCAGCTTCACGTCCTTCAGCGCTGGCGGCACGTCGCCGCGGGCGATGCGCTGGGCGAAGCCCTCGACCACCGCGGTCTTGCCGACGCCGGCCTCGCCCACCAGGATGGGGTTGTTCTGGCGGCGGCGCATCAGGATGTCGACCACCTGGCGGATCTCGTCGTCGCGGCCGACGATGGGGTCCATCTTGCCGCTGCGGGCCTGCTCGGTGAGGTCGGTGGTGAACTTCTTCAGCGCCTCCTGCTTGCCCATGGCGGCCGGGGCGATGGCGCCCGAGCCTTCACCCGGCGCGCCGCTGCCCACGCCAGAGCCGTCGGTGGCGCCCTGGCCGTCCTCGGGCGAGCCTTCGGTGATGCGGGCCAGGTTGTCGGCCAGGTCGTCGGGCTTGATCCTCTCGAACTGCCGCGACATGGCATACAGCGCATTGCGCAGCAGCCCGGTCTTGAGCATGCCCAGCAGCAGCGTGCCGGTGCGCACCGCGCTGTCGCCGAACATCAGCGAGCCGTACACCCAGCCACGCTCCACCGCGGTGTCGATGGTGTCGGAGATGTTGCTGATGGAGGTGGCGCCGCGTGGCAGGCGGTCCAGCGCGGTGGTGATGTCCTTGGCCAGCACCGAGGCATCCAGCCCGTAGTGCTTGACGATGCGGTGCCAGTCGGAATCGGGGTTCTGCAGGATCTGGGCGATCCAGTGTTCCAGCTCCACCGTCGGGTTGCCCCGCAGCTTGCAGAACACCGTGGCCCCTTCCACCGCCTTGTAGGCAAGGGCGTTGAGCTTGCCGAAGACGGCAACGCGGCTGATATCTGCCATGGTCGGACCTACCTCTCCAATGAATGCGGGATGGGCGCTGCCGGCGGCACGGGGGCCGCAGCCGGGGCGTTGCGATGGTTCTCGGTGTGCTGGCGCCTGCGCAGGGCACGCAGCGCCTCGATGGGGGCCAGCCGCAGCAGGGCCTGGCCGCTGCGGTCGCTCTGGCGCAGCCAGCTGTCCCAGCCCAGGCGGCCGTGGCGGCCCAGGCAGGCGGGGCGGATCTGCTCGGCCTGCAAGGCCAGGCACAGCGTCCAGCCGAATTCGTCGCCCACGTACTGGCGCACCAGCGCCACCACCGCGGGCAGCACGTGGCCGCCCGGCAGCAGTGCGGCAAAGCCGGCGTGGTCCAGCGGGCCGATGTGCACGGTGAAGTGGTGCTGCCGGTCCCACACGGTGGCGCCCAGTACCGCGCCGCCGCCCAGGCGGGCACTGGGGTTGGGGCGGCCGGCGCGCTGGCGGCCGATGCGGCTGCGCTCAGCCGGCTGCAGCGCCATCCAGGCGCCGGCGAACTGCGCCACCTGCACCGGCCGGCGCAGCAGGCCGCCCAGCAGCGCGGCCAGGCCTTCGGCGCTGCGCGACTGGCGGGTGAACACGCCGGCAAAGTGCAGCTTCACATGGTCGTGCACCGCATCGCGCTGGCGCAGCGCCGGGCTGCCGATGCCGATGAGGCTGCCCACGAAGGCGGCGAAGCGGTCGTCGTCGGGCCGGTCCAGGCCCACCGCGGGCTGGGCCTGCGCCCAGGCCCGGTAGAACAGCAGCAGCAGCCGGTGGTGGAACAGGTCGGCAAAGCGGGCGAAGGTCTCGTCGCCGTGGTGCAGCTCGCGCTCGCGGGCGTATTCGGTCAGGTGCAGCGGCAGCGGGCCGTTGGGCCCGAAGAGGCCGAGGAAGCGCACGTCGATGCGCGGCGGCCGCTGGCCGGTGGCCGGGCGCACCGCATGCAGCGTGGCCGGCGCAAAGCTGAGGTCGGGCGACTGGCCCAGGCGCACCGGCTCGTCCTGCGGGCGGCGGGCGGTGCCCAGCCGCGGCTGGCGCGGGTGCGCGGCTTCCACCAGCCGCAGCGCATGAAAAAAGTCGTAGCGCCAGGGCTCGGCGGCCAGCGCTTGCAGCAGGCTTTGCGCCTGGCTCATAGCACCGGCCTCGTGCCCGTGGTGGGCCGGCCCACCAGGATGGCGCCGCGGGTGGCCGAGCGCACATGGGTTTCGGTGAAGCCGTTCATCGACACATGCCGCGCCAGGAAGCGCTCCATCACGCAGCCCAGCAGAAAGGCGCTGCTGCCCTGGAAGGCCAGCTCGTCCACTTCCAGCTCGATGCGCACGCCGCGGCCGAAGGCAATGGGCCCGGGCATGGGCAGCCGGCGCACCACCGGCTCGGTGCGCACCGAGCGCAGGCCTTCCACCTGCTTGTGCTGGGCGGCATCGGCCTCGTGCACATACAGGCGCAGCATTTCGCGCAGCGCGGCGGCGCCTTGCTCGGGGTCGGTGTCCAGCAGCGACAGGTGGTTGAGCGACAGCTGGTTGATGAAGCGCCAGGCCACGTTGCCTTCACGCAGCGCCGACAGCGGGCGCGAGGGGCCCTTGACCACCCGCACGCCCTTGACCGGCGCGGTGGTTTCCAGCGTCAGCTCGGCGCCGGCCGGCAGCAGCAGCGGCAGGTCGCGGTTGCTGCACAGCGCCTTCACGCCCAGCTGCTGCAGGCTGCCGCTGTAGGGCGCCTCGCGCGCGTCCACCACGCTGATGAACACCTCGCTGCCCACGTACGACGAACGCGGCCCGTCGCGCTTTTGCGTGCTGCTCAGCAGCCGCGGCTCACGCTGCTGCGCGAAGTAGGCGTCGTGCTCATGGTCCTCGGCATGGAAGGCGGCGTACAGCGGCATGAAACGCCGCTCGCTCTGCGAACCCACGCCATAGCCGGTGACTTCCAGCACGTCATGGATCTCATAGTCCATCGGCTTGGTGCGGTCCACCACCACGTGGAAGTCGCTGGTCTGCGGCGAGACGTGGATGCGGTCGCAGCGCTGCTCGAACAGGTTGACGGCCGGCACGCAGTTGAGCGCCAGCGCGCTGGCATCCACCGACTGCTGCAGCGTGGGGTCGCCGCGCGAGAACAGCAGCACCAGCTCCACCTCCTGCCCGCCGACGGCGCGCAGCGACTCGCCCAGGCCAGCCAGCTCGAAGAAGAGGAAGCGCTGCGGAAATGCGAAGTACTCCTGCAGCAGCCGGTAGCCGTCGAAGCCGGGCAGGGCGGGCGGCAGCAGCGCCTCTTCGGGCTCGAAGCCCACGCGCCGCACGTCCTCGGCCTCGATGCGCTGCCAGCGGTCGCGTTGGGCACCAGGGCCCGAAGGCAGCACGAAGCCGCCGATCACGTGGCCGCACACCAGCTCATGCAGCCGGTAGGCGATGTCGTCGATGCCGGCGCAGTGCAGCCGCAGGTCCTGCAGCCGCAGCTGGCTGAAGTCAAGGCCGGCGGTGGTGCGCAACTTGATGCGCAGCCCGCCGCCGTGGCCGCGCCATTCGGGCACCGCGGCCAGCGGCAACTGGGTGGCATGGGTGAAGTAGCTGGCCTCGGTGATCTCCAGCGGCCACATCGTCAGGTCCTGCGCGGTGCGGAAGCGGCAGGCCGTCTGCCCGGTGCGTGCGCTGGCGCTGCCCAGCATGCTGAAGCGCGGCAGCGTGGTGCCGGTGGCCAGGCCGGCATCGGCCAGGTCGGGCTGCAGCTGGGCGATCAACATGGCCGGCGTGGGCGCGAGGAAATTGGGGTAGACGATCTCCAGCAGCCGCTGGGTGAAGCGCGGGAACTCGGCGTCCAGCTTCAGCTGCACGCGGGCGGTGAGGAAGGCGAAGCCCTCCAGCAGCTGCTCCACGTAGGGGTCGGCCACCTCCACGCCGTCCATGCGCAGCCGGCCGGCGATCTTCGGAAACTGCTGGGCGAACTCGGCGCCCATCTCGCGCAGGTGCGCCAGTTCCTGGTTGTAGTAGCGCAGCAGTCGCGGGTCCATCAGCGCGCCAGTTCCTTGATGTCGACGCGGCCCGTCTCCAGGTCGATGTCGGTGTGCAGCAGCAGCTCCAGCGGCACCGGCTGCGCCCACAGCTGGCCGCTGATGCGAAAGCTGATCTGGTTGTGGTGGTCCAGCTGTTCGCCGTCGACCACGGCCTCCACCTTCAGCGTGGGCGCCAGGATGCGCGGCTCATGGTCGATGATGGCCTGGCGCACCTGTGCCTCCAGCGACACCGCGTCAATGGACGAGGCGCACAGGCCCGACAGCGCGGGCAGTCCGTAGTCGATGACCGATCGCCGCACCTGCGGCCAGGCATCCAGCGGCTGCGAGTCACTCAGCCGCGCGCTGTTGAACAGCCAGCTCAGGTCGCGCAGCACGGCCTGGCGCAGCTGCTGGCGCGACAGCACCCGCTGCTCGGGCGGGTCGCTGCGCGTGTCGGGGTCGTCGTCGCGCAGGCGGTCCAGCAGCGCGGGCTGCAGGCGGTCGGCGGCTTTGTTCAGGGCCATGGCGCCCGCAGTCCGGCCGGGGTGATCAGGCGTGGAAGCTGATGGCGCGGGTGTCCATCAGCGCCAGGTCGCCGCTGTCGGTGGCCCACATGCGCTGGCCGGCGCCGATGACCAGGCCCGGCCGCGGCTCCAGCCAGTCGGTGCGGCGGGCCAGCGCCAGCAGGCCGTCAGAGAGGTCGGTGCCCGCATAGCGGGTGGGGATGAAGGCCACCGTCTCGCCGCCATTGCTGAACAGCAGCTGGGCCGGCGTCCACACCCGGTCGCGCAGGTCGGTGGGCGGCTCGATCTTGACTTCGGCCAGGCGCGTCATCGGCACCCAGTAGTAGCGGCCGTTGACGACCGCCTCGACCACCGGGCCCAGCCGCATGTCGGCATCGGCCAGCCAGTTGAAGGCCTGACCGTCGGCGCTGCCGGCGCAGTCGGGCGCGTCGTCCAGCGCCTGGATGCGCAGTTGGTGCGCATCGTCATGCTCGCCGCGGCCGTCGCGGATCAGGGCCTCGATCAGCAGCGCCACCCAGGCCTCGGGCTCGCCGAACAGCAGCGGCACCTTGCGGCCCTGGAACACCGCGGCGCGCAGGGCTTCGCACTGCAGCGTCTCGCGGTAGGTCTGCACCATGGGCAGGGCGCTGGCGTCCAGCTCGCCCACCACGTCCAGCTGGTTGCGGGCCCGCTCCCACTGGCCCAGCACGCACAGCAGCTGGAACAGGAAGATGCGCAGCTTGGCGTCGGCGGGCTTGGCGCGCACCTGGTCCTGCAGCAGCTTGAGGGCGCGCTGCGGATCGCCTTCGCGCAAGGCTTGTTCGGGGGTGGGGTTCATCCGGTGACCTCTGCCGTGAACGACGACGACGCCTTCTTGGCGCCGCGTTCGTCCTGGCCGCTGTAGCTCACGTCGATCTTCTCGAAGGCGATGGCCAAGCGTTCCACCAGCATCGGGCTGTCGGGTGCCTCGGTGCCGATGTCCAGCGCCGTCAGGCGGCCGCGTTCGATGGTGATCACCAGGTAGTCGATGGGCGTGCCACCGCTCTTGCGGACCGACAGCACGGCCTTCTTGATCTGTTCATTGCTGCGCATCACGCCCATCAGCGCGGTGGACGCGCTGTCCACACGCTTGGTGATGCGCAACTCGGACAAGGCGGCCCGCGAGGCGGTGCCCGCGCCGCCCAGGCCCGAAGCGGCACTCATGCCCCAGGACCACTCGCTGACCTCGATCTCGCCGAGGTGGTTCGCCGCGTTGGATTCGCCCCGGATCACGCCGGTGCTCTTGCCTTCGATGCGAAGGTGCATGTCGCCTTTGGCCATGGGTACGCTCGGGTCCAGCAGAAGAGGGGCCGGGCGCGCGGCGGCGCCCGGTCAGGTGCGGCAGCTTTCGCGTCAGGCTTCGGCGTTGCCGGCGATGTCGTAGGCGTAGTCCTTGGTGCCGCCCTTCTTGGCGCCCTTTTCGTCCTGCGGCTGGTACTTGTAGGTGAACTTGGCGAAGTTCAGCGACACGTTCTCGGTCAGGCGGTCTTCACCGCCGCTGCCGCCGGTGGACACCGAGGTGACCAGCACTTCTTCCAGCTCCAGCACCACGTAGTCGAGCGGCTTGCCGCCGGCCTTGCGCACGATCAGCTTGGCCTTGGGGTGGTGGGTGCCTTCGCACACCGACTTGAGCAGCGCGTTGGACGAGGAGTCGATGTACTTGGTGAAGGACAGGTCCTGCACGTTGGCCTTGCCGCTGCCGCCGCCGCCGCCCATGTGGGTGGTGCCCGAATTGCTCATGCCCCAGCTCCAGGCGAGCACGTCGATCATCTCGGCGTTGGTCTTGTCGGTCGACTCGCCCTTGATGTCGCCGATCTGGATGAACATGTCTACAGCCATGATGGATCTCCTTGATGCCCTGCGCGAATGCGGGCGGTTGGTTGTCGCGTGAACACTCTAGGCGGCGCACCATGCGCCGCCATCCCCAAGAAACGAGACTCAGGCGCCCTTGGCCGAAGGCAGCTTGGACACCAGGCGCAGCGACACCGTCAGCCCTTCGAGCTGGTAGTGCGGCCGCAGGAAGAACTTCGAGGTGTAGTAGCCGGGGTTGCCTTCCACTTCCTCGACCACCACCTCGGCGGCGGCCAGCGGCTTGCGGGCCTTGGTCTGCTCCGACGAGTGCGCCGGATCGCCGTCCACGTAGTTCAGGATCCAGTCCTGCAGCCAGCGCTGCACGTCGTCGCGCTCCTTGAAGGAGCCGATCTTGTCGCGCACGATGCACTTCAGGTAGTGGGCAAAACGACAGGTGGCGAACAGGTAGGGCAGCCGCGCCGCCAGGTTGGCATTGGCGGTGGCGTCCGGATCGTCGTATTCGGCCGGCTTTTGCAGCGACTGCGCGCCGATGAAGGCGGCGAAGTCGCTGTTCTTGCGGTGCACCAGCGGCATGAAGCCGTTCTTGGCCAGCTCGGCCTCTCGGCGGTCGCTGATCGAGATCTCGGTCGGGCACTTCATGTCCACGCCGCCGTCGTCGGTCGGGAAGGTGTGGGTGGGCAGGCCTTCCACAGCGCCGCCGGACTCGATGCCCCGGATGCGCGAGCACCAGCCGTATTCCTTGAAGGAGCGGTTGATGTTGGCCGCCATCGCATAGGCGGCATTGGCCCACGTGTACTTGCTGTGGTCGGCCGCGCCGGTGTCTTCCTCGAAGTTGAAGGCTTCCACCGGGTTGGTGCGGGCGCCGTACGGCAGCCGCGACAGGAAGCGCGGCATCGCCAGGCCGATGTAGCGCGAATCGTCCGACTCACGCAGCGAGCGCCAGGCGGCGTACTCGGGCGTGGTGAAGATCTTGGTCAGGTCGCGCGGGTTGGCCAGCTCCTGCCACGAATCCATCTGCATCACGCTGGGCGAGGCACCGGCGATGAAGGGCGCGTGGGCGGCCGCGGCCACCTTGGCCATCTCGCCCAGCAGCTCCACGTCGGGCGCGCTCTGGTCGAAGTGGTAGTCGCCCACCAGGCAGCCGAAGGGCTCGCCACCGAACTGGCCGAACTCTTCCTCGTACAGCTTCTTGAACAGCGGGCTCTGGTCCCAGGCCGTGCCCTTGTAGCGCTTGAGGGTCTTGCCGAGATCCTGCTTGCTGATGTTCATCACGCGGATCTTCAGCATCTCGTCCGTCTCGGTGTTGTTGACGAGGTAATGCAGGCCTCGCCAGGCACCTTCGAGCTTCTGGAAATCGGCGTGGTGCAGGATCAGGTTGATCTGCTCCGACAGCTTCTTGTCGATCGCGGCAATCATGTCCTCGATCGTCTTGATCGTGTCCTTGCCGATCAGCTGCGTCTGCGACAAGGCCTGCTGGGCCAGCGTCTGCACGGCCTGTTCCACCGCGCTCTTGGCCTCGTCGCTCTTGGGCTTGAACTCTTTCTGCAGCAGCGAGGCGAGGTCGTTGCCTTCGAGGCTGACCGCGGCCAGTGCGGAAGAGCTGGTTTGGGCTTCTGCCATGGGATGTGCTCCGGGTTCGGGTGTCAGCGTGCGGTGCGCGTCAGGTGGCGCTGCCTTCGTCGGCGGGCTTGGCCGAGGCGGCCAGCGAGCCCAGCAGCGCCGGGTCGGCCAGCAGCTTGGCGATCAGCTCTTCGGCGCCGCCCTTGCCGTCCATGTAGGTCACCAGGTTCTGCAGCTGCTCGCGGGCGGTCAGCAGCTTGTTGAGCGAGTCCACCTTGCGGGCCACGGCCGCGGGCGAGAAGTCGTCCATGCTGTCGAACGACAGGTCGACGTTGATGTTGCCTTCGCCGGTCAGCGTGTTGGGCACCTGGAAGGCCACGCGCGGCTTCATCGACTTCATGCGCGCGTCGAAGTTGTCGACGTCGATCTCGAGGAACTTGCGGTCGGCCACCGGTGCCAGCGGGTCGGCCGGCTTGCCCGAGAGGTCGGACAGCACGCCCATGACGAAGGGCAGCTGCACCTTCTTCTCGGCGCCGTAGACCTCCACGTCGTACTCGATCTGGACCCGCGGTGCCCGGTTGCGGGCGATGAATTTCTGGCTGCTACCCATGACTCACTCCTTGGTTGGAAAGGCCGGACGCGCGGCCTCAAGCGGACTTCACTAAGCGGACTCGTCGTCCAGTTGCACGGTGTCGGGATCGACGCCCATCACACGGGCCACCTCGGCCAGTGCGTCGGGCGCCAGTTCCTTCATCAGTTGAAGGAAGTTGTGGTTGATCAGCCGCCGCGCCCGGCGCAGCAGCATGGGGGCGGGGCTGGTGGGCTCGGTGCGCTCGAGGTACTCGCACACCATGTCGATGGCCTTGATCGCGTCCTCGCGGGATTCGACCGTGCCCGACAGGCCGCGCTGCGCGGCACGGCGGCCACGCGGGGCGGCGCTGCCGGCGTCATCGGTCTCACCGGCACCGTCGTCCGCCCCCTCCGTCGCTTCGTCCTCGGCGTCTGCTTCGGCCGCGCTGGCCGCGGGCATCACGCCCACCAGCATGTTCAGCAGCGACTGCAGCGGCTTGAGATCGGGCGCCGACTCGATGCCGGCCTTGTCGTTGGCCAGCGAGATCAGCGCCTTCAGCTGCGCCATCGCATCGGCCGGCTGGGTGCTCAGCGCCGGGTCCTGGGCCACCGCGGCGCCCAGAATCTGGGTCAGCTGCTCACGGGTGAAGCTGGGCTCGCCTTCCTTGGCGGTGGCCAGACCCAGGGCCACCTCCACCGCGCGCACCCGCACCTCGCCCACGCCGCGCTGGCGCACCAGCAGCGCCCGGCGTACATCGCCCACGCCACCGTCGGATTCGCGCAGCACGGCCAGCGCGTTCATCCGTGCGTAGGGGTCGCCGTCGTCGGGGTCGGGCAGCGGATGCAGCGTGTCCCAGTAGGTGTCCAGCAGGCCGTGCAGCAGGCGCAGGCCTTCGGGCACGGCCACGAAGCCATCGAGGTGGATGCAGGCGCGCATCCAGGTCACGGCGATGCGCAGGTCGCGGGTGCGTTCCATCAGCGCTTCGCACTGGCTGCGCACGTCGCGCCAGTCGGGGGGTACTGCTGCTTCGAACTGCGTTTCCGGCTTGCCGGCAGCGGCCTGGGTCAGGGCCAGAAAGTCGTTGTCGTACTCGAGATCGGGGCCGCAAGGGGCATCCTCGTCGGGCAGTGGCGCAAGCCATGCGTCGATGGTGGAGGTGCCTGAGAAAGCGTTGCTCACGTCAGCGTCCTTGGCATTCAGTTCGGGCCCCGTGTCGAATGTTGTGCAGTAACTACAAATGCATGCACTAATTGCATGTCAGAACCGGGGCGCGAGTGTCGCAGTGTTCCGTGACGAAGAAAAGTGCCCGCTTTGTTGGTAGGTGAAGTCAACCGCTTGGGGGATGAAGATCCGTGAACTCCTTCGCTACCATGCGCCGGCCATGCGCAAGGCCGTGGTTGGGGGAGTGATGAACACGAAGAAGAAAAGCCGGCACAAATCCGCAGCAACGCGGTCTGCCGGTGTGAATTTCGCACATCCGCAGTGGCTGATTTCACGGGTGGCCGCGGGGGTGCTGAGCGTGGTGACGGGCCTTGCGCACGCCCAGACCACCGAGCGGCCGATGCCCGTGGTGCCCACGCCTGCGGAGCTGGCGCCGCGCCCTGCGCGCCCGGCCACCGACGCGGCCGACCTGCCCGCGCAACCCACGCCCCCGCGAGAGCTGGCCAAACCGCAGGACGACATCGCGATCGACGTCACCGGCTACGCGCTGCCCCCGAACGCGCCCGCCGCGCTGCGCGAGGCGCTGCCGGCGCTGACGGCGGCGTATGTTGGCCCCCGGCGCAGCTACGAAGACCTGGTCAATGCGGCCACCGAGGTCACCCGCTACCTGCAGCGCGAGCTGGGCTACTACCTGGGCTATGCCTACCTGCCTGAGCAGTCCCCTGAACGGGGGGTCATCCAGATCGCGCTGCTGGAAGGCCGGCTCGACAAGGTGGAGCTGGTGTGGCGCGACGACCTGCCCGTGCGGCGCGAGGTGGTGGAGGCTTACCTGGCGCGCCTGCAGCCCGGCGACATCCTGCGGGTGCGCGACGTCGAGCGGGTGGTGTTCCTGCTCAACGACCTGCGCGGCATCACTGCGCGCTTCGATGTGAAGACCGGCTCGGTGCCCGGCACCGCCACGCTGGTGGTCACGCCCACGCCTGAAGCGCGCTGGACCGGCAAGCTGGACCTGGACCTCAACGGTTCGCGCTTCCTGGGCCGTGAGCGGGTGGGCGCGCTGCTGTCGGGCAACAGCCTGCTGGGCCGCGGCGATGCCCTCACGCTCAATGCGCTGCGCTCGTTCAACGGCGGCCTCACCTTCCTGCTGGCCGGCTACACGCTGCCGGTGGGCAGCGACGGGCTGAAGCTGGGCGCCTCCGTGTCGGCGGTGCACTACCAACTGGACGAAGACGAGTTCCCGCTGGACGTCAACGGCAACGCGTTCAACCTCACCACCTATGCGCTGTACCCGCTGGTGCGCTCGCGCAACCTCAACACCTTCGTGGTGGGTTCGTACGAGCACAAGCGCTACACCGACCGCCGCGACGTGACGCGCAGCGAGGACAAGAAGCGCGTCGACAGCCTGACGCTGGGCACCACCGGCGACTTCCGCGACAGCCTGCTGTCCGGCGGCGTCAACACCTACGAGGCCAACCTGTCGCTGGGCCGCGTGGACTACCCCGACGGCGTGCCGGCCGGGCTGGACGACGACGCCCACTACCGCAAGCTCACGCTGGCCTTCACCCGGCTGCAGAACATCGTCGACCAGCGGTTGCTGCTGTACATCGCGCTGCGGGCGCAGCAGGCCTTCTCCAACCTGGACACCACCGAGCAGTTCCGCCTGGGTGGACCTGATGGCGTGCGAGGCTTCGCGCCCGGCGAAGGCACCGGCGACAGCGGCCAGCTGATGACGCTGGAGCTGCGGCTGCTGCCGCCCGAAAGCTGGCTGGGCCAGCTCTCGCGCGAGCTGGTGTTCGGCGCCTTCTACGACGCCGGCCGCGTGAAGTACCGGCACGACGCCTCGGCGCGGCCGGCCGGCTTCGACAACGCCGCTACCTACACCGCGGCCGGCCTGGCGGTGTCGTGGGTGCGGCCGGGCGGCTATGCGCTGCGCGCCAGCCTGGCCAAGCCGCTGTCCGGCACGCCCAAGGCCGACAGCCGCGTGCGCGACCCGCGCCTGTACCTGCAATTCAGCAAGCTGTTCTGAGCGACGGCGGCCACCGCGCCGCCGTGCTTCGACCCTGGGGGTTTCCGATGCCTGACCGCCGCATGTTCCGACAGCCCGCCGCACGCAGCCGCTGCGCCGGCGCTGCCCGCCCGTCCCGTCGCCCGCAGGCCGCGGCCTGGGTGGCTCTCAAGCCGGTGTGCCTGGCCGCTGCGCTGGCCGTGGCCGGCCCCGCGCTGGCCCTGCCCGGCGGGGCCCAGGTCACCTCCGGCCAGGTGCAGGTGGGCACGCCCCAGGGTGGCCAGCTGGTCATCCGGCAGGACACGGCCAAGGCCGGCATCGACTGGCAGGGCTTTTCCATTGGCGCCGGCGAGAAGGTGCAGGTGCAGCAGCCCAATGCCAGTGCGGTGCTGTTCAACCGCGTGGTGGGCGCCGACCCCAGCGTGATCCTGGGCCAGCTGCAGGCCAACGGGCGGGTGTTCCTGTCCAACCCGCGCGGCATCCTGTTCGGCGCGGGCTCGCAGGTGAGCGTGGGCGGCCTGGTGGCCACCACGCTGGACATCGATCCGCAGGCCCTGGCCAACGGCCGCTACCAGCTCACCCGCGGCATCGGCCAGCCGGGTGAGCTGAGGGCCGAAGGCGACATCCAGGCCAGCGGCACCGTGGCGCTGGTGGCGCCCACGCTGGTGCAGTCGGGCACCATCAGCGCGGCCCGCGTGGGCCTGGCGGCGGCGGGCGCGGTGCAGGTGGACGTGGAAGGCGACGGCCTGATCTTCTTCAACGTGCGCAACGAAGACCTGGCCACGCGCCTGTCGCTGCTCGGCAGCGTGCTGGCCGATGGCGGCAGCGTGGAAGCCCGCGCCGTGGCCCGCAGCGGCTTTGCCGACACGGTGCTGAACATGGACGGCATCGTGCGCGCCCGCGGCCTGGGCCAGCGTGAAGGCCGCGTCGTCATCGACGGCGGACCCGCCGGCATCACCCAGGTGGCCGGCACCGTGGACGTGAGCGGCCTGCAGCCGGGCGAACAAGGCGGCCAGGCCACGGTGCTGGGCGAGAAGGTGCTGCTGACCGGCACTGCGCGCGTGGATGCGCGCGGGGACGCCGGTGGCGGCACGGTGCTGGTGGGGGGGAACTGGCAGGGGAAGGGGCCGGAGTCGAATGCGCAGATGACGGCCGTGGCGCGCGGCGCCACCCTCGACGCCAGCGCGCAGACCCAGGGCGACGGCGGCACGGTGGTGTTGTGGTCGGACCAGGCCACCCGTTTCCAGGGCCAGATCACCGCACGCGGCGGCGCGGCGGGTGGCGACGGCGGGCAGGTGGAGGTGTCGGGCAAGCAGTACCTGGCCTACCAGGGCAGCGCCGACCTGCGCGCGCCCGCCGGGCGGCCGGGGCGCCTGCTGCTGGACCCGACCGACCTCACCATCCAGGGCGGTGGCGCCGACATCGACGGGGACGGCACGAACGGCGACCTGAGCACGCCGACGCTGGCGTTCGCTGATGGAGGTGTCAACAGCGTCATCACCGCAACGGCCGTGGAGCAGCAGCTTCTGACCAACCCTGTCTTGCTGCAGGCCACCAACAACATCGCGGTCAATGCGGCCATCACCTCGAGCTCAGGTCAGTCGCTGACCTTGAACGCGGGCAACAACATCGACATCAACCAGGCCATCCGCTTGCAGGGCGGCACGGCCAACCTGGTGCTCGTGGCCAACGATCCCGCCAGCGGCAGCGCGAGCGGCACCGGACGCGTGGCCGTGAACAGCACGCTCGAGGCCACCGGCACAGTGTCGCTGACGCGCGGGGGCGGAACGGGCGTGCACGCGTTCGCCAACAGCAACATCACGGCCGGCAATCTGTTGATCAATGGCAGCAGCCAGCTCACCGGCACCAACACCTGGAGCGTGGCGGGCGCGAGCGGGGTGGTCAGTTCGCTGGGCGGCACCGGTTCCTTGACCAAGCAAGGCACTGGCGTGCTGAGCCTGAGCGGCACCAACACCTTCAGTGGCGGCATCAGCGCTGCTTCCGGGGAGCTGCAGTTCAGCAGTGCGGCGGCCTTCCCGTCGGGCAGCGCGGTCAACGTCAATGGCGGCACCTTGGAGGTGGGTGCGCTCAACCTGTCGGCCGGCACGGTCACGCTGTCCAGCGGCACCATCAACGGCACCGGCGGCGGCAGCCTGTCCGGCACGGCGTTCAACGTGCAGTCCGGCGCCATCAACGCCATCCTGACGGGCACGGGCGCGCTGTCCAAGTCCACCAGCAACACCGTCACGCTCGGCGCAGCTGCCACCTACAGCGGCGGCACCACCATCACCGACGGCACCTTGCAGATCAACACTGGCGGTGGGCTGCGCAACGATGGCGCCGTGACCGTCAACGGCGCTGGCGCCGTGCTGGCGCTGGCCTCCGGTGTGGATGACCAGGTGGGCGCCGTGACGCTGACCAGCGGCAGCATCAACGGCCCGGGTACGCTCACCAGCAACGTCAGCTTCGACGTGCGCAACGGCAGCATCAGCGCCGTGCTTGCCGGCACCGCCGGCCTGACCAAGTCCACCGCTACCACCGTCACGCTCTCTGCGGCCAACACCTACACCGGTGGCACCACCGTCACCGACGGCACGCTGCAGATCAACAGCGGCGGCGGCTTGCGCGACGATGGCGCGGTGAGCATCAATGGCGGCGCTGCGGTGCTGGCGCTGGCTTCCGGCGTCAACGACCTGGTGGGCGCGGTCACGCTCATCACCGGCAGCATCAACGGCCCGGGCACGCTCACCAGCAACACCGGCTTCGACATTCGCAGCGGCAGCATCGGCGCGGTGCTGGACGGCGGCGCCGGCCTGGCCAAGTCCACCAACGGCACCGTCACCCTCAGCGCCGCCAACAGCTACAGCGGCGGCACCACCGTCACCGACGGCACGCTGCAGATCAACAGCGGCGGCGGCTTGCGCGACGATGGCGCGGTGAGCATCAATGGCGGCGCTGCGGTGCTGGCGCTGGCTTCCGGCGTCAACGACCTGGTGGGCGCGGTGACGCTGATCAGCGGCAGCATCAACGGCCCGGGCACGCTCACCAGCAACACCGGTTTCGACGTGCGCAGCGGCAGCATCGGCGCGGTGCTGGCCGGCGGCGCCGGCTTGGCCAAGTCCACCAACGGCACCGTCACCCTCAGCGCGGCCAACATCTACAGCGGCGGCACCACCATCACCGACGGCACGCTGCAGATCAACAGCGGCGGCGGCTTGCGCGACGACGGCGCGGTGAACATCAACGGCAGTGCCGCGGTGCTGGCCTTGGCGTCTGGCGTGAATGACATCGTGGGCGCCGTCACGCTGACCAACGGCAGCATCAACGGACCGGGCACGCTGACCAGCGACGTGGGTTTCGACGTGCGCAACGGCAGCATCAACACCGTGCTGGCCGGCAACGGCGGACTGACCAAGACCACGGCCGGGGGCGCCAACACGGTGACGGTCACCGCCGCGCAGACCTACAGCGGCGGCACGACGATCAGCGACGGCACGCTGCAGATCAACAGCGGTGGCGGCCTGTTGAACACGGGCGCAGTGAACATCAATGGCAGCACAGCGGTGCTGGCGCTGGCTTCCGGCGTGAATGACATCGTGGGCGCCGTCACGCTGACCAACGGCAGCATCAACGGACCGGGCACGCTGACCAGCGACGTGGGTTTCGACGTGCGCAACGGCAGCATCAACACCGCGCTGGCCGGCAACGGCGGACTGACCAAGACCACGGCCGGCGGCGCCAACACGGTGACGGTTACCGCCGCGCAGACCTACGGCGGCGGCACGACGATCAGCGACGGCACGCTGCAGATCAACAGCGGTGGCGGCCTGCTGAACACGGGTGCACTGAACATCAATGGCGGCACAGCGGTGCTGGCGCTGGCTTCTGGCGTGAACGACCTTGTGGGTGCGGTGACGCTGACCAACGGCAGCATCAACGGCCCGGGCACGCTGACCAGCAACACCGACTTCGAGGTGCGCAATGGCAGCATCAGCGCCGCGTTGGCCGGCAGCGGGGGCGTGAACAAGACCACCAACGGCACCGTCACCATCACCGCAGGCCAGAGTTACCTGGGTGACACCGACATCGTCACCGGCACGCTGCGGGTCAGCGGTGGGGGCAACTTGAGCAGCGGCGGCGTCACGCTCGCCAGCACGTCGGCCGAGCTGGACATCGTCGGCACCACCATCGGCAACACCCTGACCAGCAACGGTGGCGTGATCAACAGCTCCACCGGCGGTGGCACCTACAGCGGCACGGCCACGCTGTCCGCCACCACCACCGTGCGCTCGGGCGACGCCACCACCGGGCTGACGGTCAGCGGCAACCTGGGCGGCAGCGGTGGCCTGGTGAAGGACGGCAGCGGCCGCGTGACGTTGAGCGGCACCAACAGCTACGCGGGCAGCACGCTGGTCAGCGACGGCACTCTGCGCATGGGGTCGGCTACGGCCTTGCCCAACGCCACCGCGCTCACCATCGACGGGTTGAATGCGACGCTGGACCTGAACGGCTTCAGCGACACCGCCGCCAGCCTGCGGCTGGCCAACGGCAGCATCACCGGCGGCACCCTCACGGCCGCCAGTTATGCGTTGGAAGCGGGCACGCTGGCGGCCACGCTGGCCGGCAGTGGCGCATCGACAAAGAGCACCGGCGGCATCGTCACCGTCACGGCCGCGCAGACCTACACCGGCGGCACCGCCATCAGCGGCGGCACGCTGCAGATCAACAGCGGGGGCGGGCTGTCCAACAGCGGGAGCGTCACCATCAACGGCAGCGGCGCGGCGCTGGGGCTGGCAGCCGGCGTCAACGACCAGGTGGGCGCGGTCAGCCTGGTCAACGGCAGCATCAACGGCCCGGGCACCCTCACCAGCAACTCGGGTTTCGACCTGCGCGACGGCAGCGTGAGCGCCGTGCTGGCCGGTAGCGCGGCGGTGACCAAGACCACCAACGGCACCGTCAGCCTCGGCGCGGCCAACACCTACAGCGGCGGCACCACCATCAGCGACGGCATCCTGCAGATCGGCAGCGGCGGTGGCTTGCTCGACACCGGCGCGCTGATCGTCAACGGCAGTGCCGCCGCGCTGGCGCTGGCCGCTGGCGTTAACGACCAGGTGGGCGCCGTTACCCTGGCCAACGGCAGCATCACCGGGCCCGGCACGCTGACCAGCAACAACGGCCCGACCGGCTTCGACCTGCGCAACGGCACCGTCAGCGCCGTGCTGGCCGGCAGCGCCGGCGTGACCAAGACCACCAACGGCACGGTGACCTTCAGCACCGGCAACGTCTACACCGGTACCACCGCCGTCAACGTCGGCACGCTGCGGCTGGACGGCGGCGCGGCGCGCGCCGGGCAGGGCGCCGCCACGCTGGCTGCGGCCGGCACGCTGGACCTGCGCAATGGCGCGGTACTGGCCAACCCGACGCTGGCCAGTGCCGGCGGCACCGTCGACGTCAGCGCCGGCAACAGCCGCATCGACAGTGCCACCACGCTCACCGGCACCACCACGCTGCAGGTGGCCAACGGCGCCAGCCTGCAGCTGCAGGGCGCGGTGACCGGCAGCGGTGGCCTGCGCAAGAGCGGGCAGGGCACGGCGGTGCTCAGCGCGGCCAACGGCTTTGCCGGCGATGTGGCGCTGGACGAAGGCACGCTGCAGCTTTCGGGCACGGCGGCGACCGCGGGCACTGGCGCACTGAACCTGGCAGCCGGTGCTGGGCTGGCACTGAGCGGCGGCGCCACCCTCACCAACACCAGCCTGCTGAGCCAGGGCGGCACCGTGTCCAGCGGCACCGGCGGCGGCAGCATCCAGTCGCCCATCACGCTGGCGGCCACCACCACCTTCAGCGTGGGCGATGCGGCCAGCGGCCTCAACCTCCTGGGCGCTGTCGATGGCCCGGCATTGGCCGACCTGGTGAAGGCCGGCGTTGGTCGCCTGACCCTGGCCGCCGACAACCGCTATGTCGGCGCCACGCTGGTCAACGCCGGCACCCTGGCCACGCAAGGCGATGAGCGCCTTCCCGACACCACCGCGTTGCAATTGCAGCCCGGCAGCACGCTGGTGCTGGGTGGCACCGAAACGATCGGTCTGCTCAGCGGCAGCGGCCCTGCGCAACTGGGCGGCTTTGCGCTTGCCGCCGGCGCGGCGGGCGACAGCAGCTACGGCGGCAACCTGACCGGCACCGCGGGCAGCCAACTCACCAAGCAGGGTGGCAGCCGCTTCAGCCTGCAAGGCACGGTGGATGTGAGCCGCGTGGCGGTGCAACAGGGCACCTTGCTGCTGGCCGGCGCCAGCGATCAGGCTGCCACTGCGGCCCTGCAGGTGGCGCAGACCGGCACCGTGGAACTGCAGGGCGACAAGACGGTGGCCGAACTGCAACTGGCCGGCCAACTGCTGGCGGGCACCGCGGGCGCTACCTTGAGCACCCCGGGCGTCTATGCGCTGCAGGACGGCGCCCTTGTGCAGGCCAATCTCGGCGCTGGCGCGCTCACCAGCAACGGCGCCACGCAGTTGCAAGGCCTGTCGGCAGCCACCAGCGTGGCGGTGCAAAGCGGCACCTTGACGCTCAGCGGCGCCAACCGCCTGGCCGCCAGCGCACAGGTGCAGGTGCTGGCTGGTGCCACGCTGTCGCTGGCAGATGCACAGACGCTGGGGCAGCTCGCACTCAGCGGCAGCCTGAGCGGCGGTGGCCTGCTCACAGCCCAGCTTGCGGCGCTCAGCAGCGGCAGCGTGTTCACGCCGCTGAGCGTGGCCAGCTTCACCAGCGATGGCACTTCGGTGATCGGCGCAGCCGTGGCCGCCAGCGGCACGGCGCAGCTGCAGTCTGGCCTGCTGACGCTGGATGGCGGCACCCTGGCCGCGCCGGTGATCGATGTGGCCGGTGGCACGCTTGCCACCACATCGGCCGGCCGCCTCAGCGCGGCCGAACTGCAGGTGCGCAACGGAGCCGCCTTGCAGCTGGCCGGCGCGGAGACCGTGGGCAATCTGCTGGTTCAAGGTCGCATCGACGGCCCCGGCTCGCTCACCAGCAGCGAGGCGGTGATGGACGGCGGCAGCCTGAATGCCGCTCTCAGCACCGCCACGCTGCGCAGCCCCGGCGGCGGCACGCTGGCGGCGGCCGTGCAAGCCGGCAGCACCAGTGTCACCGGTGGCAGCCTGCTGGTGGACACGGCCGGCACGCTGCAGTCGCCCACCATCGCCGTGCAAGGCGGCGAGCTGCGCACCGCCAGCGCCAACCGGCTGCTGGGCGACACCCAGCTGAGCCTGGGCAACGGCGCACGCCTCACGCTGGGTGGCGATCAGACCCTGAACCGCCTGGCCGATGCCGCCGGCACCGACGGCAGCGCCTTGCTCACCTTGGTGAGCGGCGCCTTGACCGTGGGCGACGCCAGCGATGCCACCTTCAGCGGCCGCATATCGGGCGACGGCGGCCTGACCAAGCAGGGCGCCGGCACGTTCACGCTGGCCAGCGCCACCGATAACGACTTCACCGGCGCCACCCGCGTGCTGGCCGGCACCCTCAGCATCGCGCGTGACGGCCTGCTGGGCCGCGCACCGGCCGGTGCCACGGCCGGCCAATTGCTGCTGGACGGCGGCACCCTGCGCGTGACCGCCAGCACCGAGCTGGCCGCCAGCCGCGGCTTGGCGCTGCAAGGTGCGGGCGGCACGCTGGAGGTGGCCGAGGGCCAGACGCTGACCTACAACGGTGTGGCCGCCGACGGCGCCAGCAGCGGCCGCCTCACCAAGACCGGTGGCGGCACGCTCAGCCTGGGCGGTGCCAACGTCTACACCGGCAGCACCACGGTGCAGGCCGGCCGGCTGCGCACCGTAGGCAACGAGCGGCTGCCCGATGCCACCGCGCTCACCATCGCGTCCGGCGCCACGCTGGAACTGGGCGGTGCGGAAACGCTGCAGTCGCTCGATGCCCAGGGCGCTGCGTCGCTGGCCGGTTCGGTCACCACCCGCGGCGACCAGCGCTATGCGGCACCGGTCACGGTCGTCGCCACCGCGCCGATCCGCTTGGTGGCCGGCGGCGCGCTCAGCGCCACCGCTGCCGGCAACGACTGGCACACCAGCGCCACGCAGCCCCTGTCGATCGATGCCGCCTCGGTGCAGCTGAGCACGCTGCAGGCCAGCGGCGGCGCCCATGCCGACCTGCTGCTGGGCGACCTGCGCGTGACTGCCGGCGACAGCCGCATCGACGCCGGGTTGCTGACGCTGGCCGGCGCCTGGTCGCTGGAAGGCAGTGCGCAACTGGCCCTGGTGTCGCATGCCACGCCCACCTATGCCGCCGCCGACGTCGCCCCCGGCGTCGTCGACCCCGACGGCCGCGTGCTGCACGTGGCCAGCGACGTGATCACCCAGTCCACCGGCAGCCGCATCACCAGCGCCGACGGCAGCGGCCTGCTGCTGGTCTCGGTGGCGGGTGGCTCCATCCGCCTGGGGCAGGAGGCCAACGACTTCGGCGGCCATGTGGCCGCGCTCAGCAGCAATGGCGCCACGCTAACGCCCACCAGCTTCGGCAGCGCCTGGACGGCCAACGTGGAAGGCGGCGCAGTCAACGTCGCACTGCCGGCGCGGCAATCCGTCATCACGCTGGCCGGCCAGAACCTGCGCATCGGCAGCCAGACGCTGGCGCTGGACGGCGGCGGCAGCCTGACCGTCAACGGCCTGGCCGGCGACCTGGTGCGCCTGACGGCCGGCACGCTGCGCACCGACCCCGGCAGCTTGATCCGCGCCCGGCTTTGGTACAACGACGCGGCCTTCGGCACCATCCGCTCGACGCCCGGCCTGCAGCTCACGCTGCTGGACCCGCTGGCCTACGAGGGCAGCAGCACCTTCGGCAACAGCGATGCGCCGATCGCGGTGGAGGTGGGCGCCATCACCACCGACGCGCCGCGCGCGGGCCTGAGCGCCGGCTTCGTGCAGGTGCTGCCCAAGAACGGCGCGCGCGGCTCCACCGCCATTTACCTCACCGGCCCGCGCATCGCGGCCGGGCTGTACAGCTTCTTCCACGATGGCGCCGGCCAGCTCAGCGAGGTGCCGGTGCTGTACAACGGCTTCCTGCCGGCTTCGCCGCAGTTGAGCGGCTCGCTGTCGTCGGTGGCGTCGGTGTCCGAGCAGGCGCGCAAGGAGCGCTTCGAGGAAGCGGTGCGCACCGAGAACGTGGCGGTGCGGCTGCGTGCCGGCGTGATCGCCGAAGTAGGCCCCGGACGACCCGCCACCCAGGGCAGCGATGGCATCCGTTTGCCGGAACAATGCGAGCCTTCCTGGCCTGCGCTGGACTGCGCCAAATGACCCGAGATACTCCGTCGAAGAACCAGCCCGCCCGCATCGCCGACGAACCGCCCACCGAGTCCGGGCTGCCGTCGCCACTGCGCCGGTCCTTGTGGCAATGGCCGCTGGCGGCCTGGGCCGGTGCCAGCCTGCCCGCCGCCTGGGCCCAGTACGGTGGCGGCTATGGTGCGCCAGCCCCGGCGCCCCCTCCCGCACCGGCGCCCGTCGCCAGCCCGCCCGCCGCCCCGGCCGAAGCGCCGGAGGTGCCAGCCGCCGTGGTGCTGGGCGAGCGCCTGGCGCTGGTGCTGGGCAACCGCGCCTACCCCGAGCCCTTCGACCTGCCGTCCATCCACAAGAACGTGCACGACATGGAGGCGGCGCTGGCCAAGCGCGGCTTCAAGGTCACGGCCGCGGTCGACCTCGACCCGGCCGCCGCGCGCAGCACGGTGGAAGGTTTCCTGCGCCAGGTGGCCGCGGCGCCGCCTGACACCATCGTCTTTTTCTACTTCAGCGGCCACGGCGTGCAGATGAACGCCGAGAACCTGCTGCTGGGTGCGGGCGTCAATCCCTCGGCCGCGCCGGAGACGCTGCTCAAGGGCAGCATGGTGCTGCAGCCCGACGTGGTGCTGAAGCTGCCGCGCCGCGAGCGCGGTCTCACCATCGCGGTGATCGACGCCTGCCGCACCGACCTGCGCGCCGCCCTCAAGCCCGGTGAGGGCCTGAACCAGGTGGAAGCGCCGCCCGGCTGCCTGATCGCGTTTTCCACCGGCGCCGGCAAGCCCGCGCTAGCGCCCAACAACCCGACGCAGAACACCTTCTACACCGGCGCCCTGGTGCACCAGCTGACCACCGCGTCGGACGAGCTGTCGTTCTCCGACCTGTTCCGGCTGACCAAGCTGGAAACCCAGCGCACCATGCTCAACCACCCGGTGGGGCTGATCCGCCAGTTCGCGCAGTTCCCGTTCATCGCCGAGAACACCCGCCAGCCGGTGCTGCTGGCTCAGCGCCCGGCACCGGCCGCGGCCGGCCGCTTCGGCACCGAAGACGAAGCCGGCGACTGGGCCACGCTGCAGGCCACCGTGTGGCCGCCCGACGTGGTGCGCCTGGCCGACCGTTACCTGCAGCGCTGGCCCGACAGCAAGCTGGCCGGCGGCGCCGAGGTGATGCGTGAAGGCGCCAAGGAGGCGGCCACCATCCTGCGCCGCAACGACATCCGGCTGTTCCGCCGATCGTTCGATCCCCACCCTGGCGCCGACAAGGACTACCAGGCCGACCTGCTGAAGGCCGCCCGGGGTGACAAGGACGCGGCCGCCCGCGTCGGCCGCGCCTGGCGCACCGACGTGCAGAGCGGCGCCGAGCTGTCGCGCTACGAGGGCTGGATGCAGTACGCGGCCGAGCTGGGCAACGGCATCGCCAGCTACGAGCTGGCGCTGCACTACCGCCGGCTCGACCAGCCGCAGCCCGCCGCCCGCTGGGAGGCCCGGGCCCGCGAGCTGGGCTACACCCCGCCGCCTTCGCTCGACAACCAGCGCAAGTAGCCGGCGGCGCCATCCGGTATGCTGCGCGCCCCCGGCCGGGGTGGCGAAATCGGTAGACGCCGCAGACTTAAAATCTGCTGTCGCGCAAGCGGCGTACGGGTTCGAGTCCCGTCCCCGGCACCATCGGGCGCGCCCATCGGCGGTGCGCTCCTCTCCCTCTGCTCACCATGACCGAATCCCGACTCCCGCTCGGGCGCCTGTGGCGTCCGGTGCTGGCGATGATGCTCGTCATCGTCTCGTCCAACTTCCTGGTCCAGTTCCCGATCAACGACTGGCTCACCTGGGGCGCCTTCACCTTTCCGGTGGCCTATCTGGTGACGGACCTGACCAACCGCGCGGTCGGCGCCCAGGCAGCCCGCCGCGTGGCCTGGATGGGTTTTGCCATCGCGGTGGTGGTGTCGCTGCTGCTGGCGCCCTGGCGCATCGCAGTGGCGTCGGGCGCGGCCTTCATCGTCTCGCAGCTGCTGGACGTGGCGGTGTTCAACCGCTGGCGCGCCCAGTCGTGGTGGAAGGCGCCGCTGGTCGGCTCTTCGGTGGCCTCGGTGCTGGACACGCTGATCTTCTTCGCGCTGGCCTTCGCCGGCACCGATCTCGACTGGCTGGCCCTGGCCGCCGGCGACCTCAGCATCAAGTGGCTGATGGCCGTGGTGCTGCTGCTGCCCTACCGGATGATGCTGCCGCGCCTGCAGCTGTGGGTGCCCGCCATCCGGTGAGTGATTGCTGACTTTCCATCCCCCTTGAAGGTGATGCCGCCCCCGCGAACGCGGGCCAAGAATCCGGCACCCGAGGAGACAGACGCATGGACTTCAGCCACCCGTCATCGTTCATCCAGTTGGCACCGCCGCGCGGTGGCCGCTCGCTACCGGGGGTGAAGTTCGTGCCGGCCGGCAGCGCATCGGCCCGGCGTGGCGCCCGTCCCCTGGTCAGCTATGCCTCGCCGGAGGGCGCCGCCTGGTTCGAGGCCTTGCTGGCCGACCTGCTGGAGCCGCCGGCGGCTGCCGAGGCACCTGAGGCGCAGGCGGCGCCAGCCGACCGAGCGCGCGCCTGCGAACCCAGCGCGGCCCGCCGCCGAGGCGCTGGCCCACAGCGCTGATCCGTTTCACGCCGCAGTGCTAGGCTCCGCCGCCTAACGGCAGGAGTGGGCTTGAGCTGGTTTCCCCAAGCGGCGCTGAACGACGGCGTCCAAAAACGCGAAGTGTTCGGTTGGGCGATGTACGACTTCGCCAACTCGGGCTACACGACGGTGGTGCTCACCGCCGTCTTCAACGCCTACTTCGTGGGCGTGGTGGCGCAGGGCGCCAGCTGGGCCACCCTGGCCTGGACGCTGTGCATCGCCGTCTCCAGTGCCATCACCATGTTCACCGTGCCCGCGCTGGGCGCCCATGCCGACCAGCGCGGCGCCAAGAAGCGCCTGCTGGCCTGGACCACCGCCGGCTGTGTGGTGGCCACGGTGGGCCTGGCCTTCTGCGGCCGCGGCGATGTGGCCCTGGCCGCCGTGGCGGTGGTGGTGTCCAACGTCTTCTATTCGTATGGCGAGGCGCTGAACGCCGCCTTCCTGCCCGAGCTGTCGCGCCGCGAGGCGCTGGGCCGCGTCTCCGGCTGGGGCTGGAGCTTCGGCTACTTCGGCGGCATGTTGTCGCTGGGGCTGTCGCTGGCCTACGTGCTGTGGGCGCAAGCGCAGGGCCAGCAGGCCACGCAGTTCGTGCCGGTCACCATGCTCATCACCGCAGGGGTCTACGGCCTCGCGTCGCTGGCCACCTTCGCCCTGTTGAAAGAGCGGGCCCGGCCGCAGCCTGCGGCCGCCACGGCCCAGGGCGGCTTCGGCGAGGCCTTGGCCCGGCTGGCCCGCACCGCGCGGGAGGCGGGCCAGTACCGCGACTTCGCCTGGCTGATGGCCTGCAGCACGGCCTACCAGGCCGGCATCGCGGTGGTCATCGCGCTGGCGGCGGTGTATGCCGAACAGGCGCTGGGCTTCCAGCAGACCGACACCATGGCACTGGTGTTCGCGGTCAACATCGCCTCGGCGGGCGGCGCCTTCCTCTTCGGCTACTGGCAAGACCGCATCGGCCACCGGCGCGCCTTGGGCGCCACGCTGGTCGGCTGGCTGGTGATGACGCTGCTGGCTTACCTGGCCACCAGCCCGGCGCTCTTCTGGGTGGCGGCGGTGCTGGCGGGCCTGTGCATGGGCTCCAGCCAATCGGCCGGGCGCGCACTGGCCGGCGTGCTGGCGCCGGCCGACCGGCTGGCCGAGTTCTTCGGCCTCTGGACCTTCGCCACCCGGCTGGCCGCCATCGTGGGGCCGCTCACCTACGGTCTGGTCACCTGGCTGACGGCCGGCAACCACCGGCTGGCCATCCTGTCCACCGGGGCGTTCTTCCTCATGGGGCTGGCGTTGCTGCGGCCGATCGACGTGGCGCGCGGCATGCGCGCGGCCGGGCAGGGCGGCACGCTCAAATCTTGACGCGCTGCGCCAGGGCCCGCACGCCGGCCCAGCGCTCGGCCAGCGCCTGCAACGGCCCCGGGTCGCCGGTGGTGTAGAGCGCATCGGGCTGCGCGGCCGCGATCGGGGGCAGCTCCGCTGCCAGCGCGGCCGTGCGGCGCGCCACCGCCTGCGAGGTGTCCACCAGCTGCACGCCAGGCGCCAGCTTCGCCTGGATCTGCGGTGCCACCAGCGGGTAGTGGGTGCAACCGAGCACCACCACGTCGCAGCCGGCCTCGCGCAGCGGCGCGGTGTGGCGGGCGATCACCTCGGCCACGGCGGGGCTGTGCAGCGGGTGCTGCTCGATCGCCTGTGCCAGGCCCACGCAGGCCTGCAGGTGAAAGCGCACATCGGGGGCTTCGGCTGCCAGCATGGCCTGCAGCGCCACAAAGCGCTCGCTGTGCAGCGTGCCGCGTGTGGCCATCACGCCGATGTGGCCGTTGCGTGTCAGCGCCAGCGCGGGCTTGATGCCGGGCTCGATGCCGACGATGGGCCAGCCGGCCAGTTCCGCGCGCAGCGGGTTCACCGCCGCCGCGGTCGCGGTGTTGCAGGCGATCACCAGCAGCTGCGCCCCCCGCTCGCGCATGAAGCGCGCCGCCCGCCGGGTGCGCTCGACCACGAAGTCGGCGTCGCGCTCGCCGTAGGGCGCATGACCGCTGTCGGCCAGGTAGCTCAGCTGCGCCTGCGACCCGGCCTGGCGCAAGTCTCGCAGCACCGACAGGCCCCCCAGCCCGGAATCGAAAACGCCGATGTGGACGCGGGGCAGGGCAGGGGTCATGGTGAGGGGCGAAAGAGAGCGGACCGGAGGCGCGGCAGTGTAGGTTCGGGTCCGCCCGGGTGCCAAAAATGCCCCGCTTCCCCGGGCTTGGCCGCTAGAATCGAACGGTCGTTCGTTTTTTTCCATCGGCCAGCGGGGGCGACTCCTAGAATCCTCCGCAGCCCGGCAACGGTTTTTCATTCCGAGGAGCACAAGCGCATGAAGATCCTGGTCCCCGTCAAGCGGGTGGTCGACTACAACGTGAAGGTGCGGGTCAAGGCCGACGGCACCGGCGTGGACATCGCCAACGTCAAGATGAGCATGAACCCGTTCGACGAGATCGCGGTGGAAGAAGCCGTGCGGCTGAAGGAAAAGGGCGTGGCCACCGAGGTCATCGCCGTCTCCTGCGGCCCCACGCAGTGCCAGGAAACGCTGCGCACCGCCATGGCCATCGGCGCCGACCGCGGCATCCTGGTGGAGTGCGCGGACGAGCTGCAGCCGCTGGCCGTGGCCAAGCTGCTCAAGGCCCTGGTGGACAAGGAACAGCCCGGCCTCATCATCCTGGGCAAGCAGGCCATCGACGACGACTGCAACCAGACCGGCCAGATGCTGGCCGCGCTGGCCGACCTGCCGCAGGCGACCTTCGCCTCCAAGGTCGAGGTCGCCGATGGCAAAGCCAGCGTCACCCGTGAAGTCGACGGCGGCCTGGAAACCCTGGCCATCACGCTGCCGGCGGTCGTCACCACCGACCTGCGCCTCAATGAGCCGCGCTACGTCACGCTGCCCAACATCATGAAGGCCAAGAAAAAGCCGCTGGAGACCGTCAAGCCGGCCGACCTCGGCGTCGACGTCGCCCCCCGCATCAAGACCCTCAAGGTCAGCGAGCCGCCCAAGCGCAGCGCCGGCATCAAGGTGCCCGACGTCGCCACCCTCGTGGCCAAGCTCAAGACCGAAGCCAAGGTGATCTGACCATGACCGCACTCGTCATCGCTGAACACGACAACGCGTCCTTGAAGGGCGCCACCTTCAACACCGTCACCGCCGCCACCCAGATGGGCGGCGACGTGCACGTGCTCATCGCCGGCCACAACGCGCAAGCCGCGGCCGACGCCGCCGCCAAGATCGCCGGCGTCAGCAAGGTCATCCTGGCCGAAGCCCCCGGCTTCGAGCACGGCCTGGCCGAAAACGTCGCCGCGCAAGTGCTGGCGATCGCCGGCAGCTACAGCCACCTCGTCTTCCCGGCCACCGCCAGCGGCAAGAACATCGCCCCCCGCGTGGCCGCCAAGCTCGACGTCGGCCAGGTCAGCGACATCACCAAGGTGGTGAGCGCCGACACCTTCGAGCGCCCCATCTACGCCGGCAACGCCATTGCCACCGTGCAGGCCACCGACGCCGTCAAGGTCATCACCGTGCGCGGCACCGGCTTTGACGCCGCAGCGCACGAGGGCGGCAGCGCGGCCATCGAGAAGGCCGAAGCCGCCGCCACCAGCGACAAGGCCACCTTCGTCGGCAGCGAGATCGCCAAGAACGACCGGCCCGAACTCACCGCCGCCAAAGTCATCGTCAGTGGTGGCCGTGCGCTGGGCAGCAGCGAGAAGTTCAACGAAGTGCTCACCCCGCTGGCCGACAAGCTGGGCGCCGCTCTGGGCGCCAGCCGCGCTGCCGTGGACGCGGGCTACGCCCCCAACGACTGGCAGGTCGGCCAGACCGGCAAGATCGTCGCGCCGCAGCTGTACGTGGCCGCGGGCATCTCCGGGGCCATCCAGCACCTGGCCGGCATGAAGGACAGCAAGGTCATCGTGGCCATCAACAAGGACCCCGAGGCGCCGATCTTCAGCGTGGCCGACTACGGCCTGGAAGCCGATCTGTTCAATGCGGTGCCGGAGCTGGTGAAGGCGCTGTGACCTGAGGCGCCGGGCGGGCTCGCTGATTGGCGAGCCCGCGCGTCCATTGCGAGGAGACAACCATGACCTATCGTGCCCCCGTGCGGGACATGCTGTTCTGCATGCAGGAGCTGGCCAACCTGGAAGCCGTGTCGCAGCTGCCGGGTTTTGAAGAAGCCGGCCTCGACACCGCCCAGGCCGTGCTCGAAGAGTGCGCCAAGTTCAATGAGAACGTGGTGGCGCCGCTCAACTGGGACGGCGACCAGAAACCGTCCTTCTGGAAGGACGGCGCCGTCACCACAACGCCGGGCTTTAAGCAGGCCTTCCGCCAGTTTGCCGAGGGCGGCTGGCAGGGCCTGCAGCACCCCGCTGACTTCGGTGGCCAGGGCCTGCCCAAGACCATCGGTGCCGCCTGCATCGAGATGATCAACAGCGCCAATCTCAGCTTCGCGCTGTGCCCGCTGCTGACCGATGGCGCGATCGAGGCGCTGCTGACCGCAGGCACCGACGAGCAGAAGGCGCTCTACCTGCCGAAGATGATCGACGGCAGCTGGACGGGCACGATGAACCTCACGGAGCCGCAGGCCGGCTCCGACCTCGCCGCGGTGCGCACCCGCGCCGAGCCGCAGGCCGACGGCAGCTACAAGATCTTCGGCACCAAGATCTACATCACCTATGGCGAGCACGACATGGCGGACAACATCGTCCACCTGGTGCTGGCGCGGGTGACGGGCGCCCCCGAAGGCGTCAAGGGCATCTCGCTCTTCATCGTGCCCAAGTACCTGGTCAACGCCGATGGTTCGCTGGGTGACCGCAACGACGTGCACTGCGTCAGCATCGAGCACAAGCTGGGCATCAAGGCCAGCCCGACCGCGGTGCTGCAGTACGGTGACCATGGCGGCGCCATCGGTTACCTGGTGGGCCAGGAGAACCGCGGCCTCGAGTACATGTTCATCATGATGAACGCCGCTCGCTTCGCTGTGGGCACGCAGGGCATCGCGCTGGCCGAGCGCGCCTACCAGAAGGCCGTGGCCTATGCGCGTGAACGGGTGCAGTCGCGGCCGGTAGACGGCTCGCTGCCGACGGCGGCGCCCATCATCCACCACCCCGACGTCAAGCGCATGCTGATGACGATGCGCGCCTGCACCGAGGGCTGCCGCGCGATGTCGCTGGTGGCCGCGGCCGCGTATGACGCCGCACATGCCCACCCCGACGCCGAGGTGCGCAAGCAGAACCAGGCCTTCTACGAATTCATGGTGCCGCTGGTCAAGGGCTACAGCACCGAGATGAGCATCGATGTGGCCAGCCTGGGCGTGCAGGTGCATGGCGGCATGGGCTTCATCGAAGAAACCGGCGCCGCCCAGTACTACCGGGACGCCAAGATCCTGACCATCTACGAAGGTACGACCGCGATCCAGGCCAACGACCTCGTCGGCCGCAAGACTGCGCGCGACGGTGGCGCCACCGCCCGTGCCATCGCAGCGCAGATCGAGCAGACCGAGGCGGCGCTGGCCCGCAGCGCCAGCGTGCATGCCCTGGCCGTGCGCCAACACCTGCAGGCCGGCCGCCAGGCTTTTGCCGAGGTGGTGGACTTCATCGCCCAGCGTGCCAAGAGCGATCCCAATGCGGTGTTCGCCGGCTCGGTGCCTTACCTGATGCTGGCGGGCAACCTGATGGCCGGCTGGCAGCTGGCGCGGGCTCTCCTGGTGGCCGAGCAGCGCCAGGCCGAAGGCACCGACACCGCTTTCATGGCCGCCAAGATCACCACGGCCCGCTTCTATGCGGACCACATCCTGTCCCAGTTGCCGGGGGTGCGCGACAGCATCGTCAACGGCAGCGCGGGCGTCACCGACATGGCCCTGGAGGCTTTCTGATGGCACTGCCGCCCGTCCTTTCGAACCTGCCGCTGCCGATCATCGGCTCGCCGCTCTTCATCATCAGCAACCCCAAGCTCGTGATCGAGCAGTGCAAGGCCGGTGTCGTCGGCTCCATGCCGGCGCTCAATGCCCGGCCGGCCTCGCAACTGGAAGACTGGCTCGCCGAGATCACCGAGACGCTGGCCGCGCACGATCGCGCCCACCCTGAGGCGAAGGCCGCGCCCTTCGCCATCAACCAGATCGTGCACAAGAGCAACGACCGCTTGGAGCACGACATGGCGGTCTGCGCCAAGTACAAGGTGCCCATCGTGATCACCTCGCTGGGCGCCCGCACTGACGTCAACGAAGCGGTGCACGCCTGGGGTGGTGTGGTGCTGCACGACATCATCAACAACACCTTTGCGCGCAAGGCCATCGAAAAGGGCGCGGACGGTCTGATCGCAGTGGCGGCGGGCGCCGGCGGCCACGCCGGCGTCAAGAGCCCGTTCGCGCTGATCCAGGAGATCCGCGACTGGTTCGACGGCCCGGTCGCACTGTCGGGCGCGATCGCCAATGGCGGCGCTGTGCTGGCCGCGCAGGCCATGGGCGCCGACTTCGCCTACATCGGCAGCGCCTTCATCGCGACGGAAGAAGCGCGCGCCACGCCCGAGTACAAGCAGGCCATCGTGGATGGCGGGTCCGACGACATCGTGTACTCCAACCTGTTCACCGGGGTGCACGGCAACTACCTGCGCCGCTCCATCGTCAATGCGGGGCTCGACCCGGACAACCTGCCGGTGAGCGATCCCAGCAAGATGAGCTTCGGCGACGGCGCCAAGAAGGCCTGGAAGGACATCTGGGGCTCGGGCCAGGGCATCGGCGCCGTGCGCGAGGTGTTGCCCGCACGCGAACTGGTCGCGCGCTTGAAGCGCGAATACGAAGCGGCGCGTGCGCGCCTGTTGCTGGCCTAAGCAGGCCGGTGATTCCTGCGGCCGGTGGCGATGTAGATCGCGCCGGCCCACAGCGGCTCCACCTGCAGATCGTCCAGGTAGGGCCGCAGCGAGTCCCAGGGGGCGTTCAAGCCTTCCAGGCAGGTTGTTGAATACAACGCAGCCGACCAGACGAACAGGTTGGCCATCGGTGCCCACAGCGGTGCCCACTGCAGGCCGGCCGACACCACGCGGCCGCCCGGGCGCACATGCCTCATCAGCGCCTGCACCGCCACCGGATCGCGCAACACGTCGTGCGTGAAGTGCATCAGCATGGCATCGGCCACCGGCAAGGCGCAGTCGTCGACCGCGTCGGCCCGGGCCAGCACCAGTTGGACCGAGGCGTCCGCACGCGACAGCTTGGCCGATGCATGAGCCAGCATCTCCGCACTGGGCTCCACGCCGACCACCAGCCCCGACGATCCCACGCCGGCAGCGAGTTGAGGCAGGCTGAGGCCGGTACCGCAGCCCACGTCGATCACCGTCTGTCCGGCTGACAAAGCAAGGCGCTCGACTGCCTTGTGCCGAATCGGTTCGAACGGGAGGAGCTCCAAGTCGTACCAGGCCGCGCGCTGCCTGTATTGAGCCAACGCCTGCTCGGCATTCGGGCCATGGGTGTCCGCTGCCGCAGGCAAGGCTGCGTTGGCGGTGATCGGGGGAGTGCCGCGACGGTTGGCCATCAGTCCGGATTGTGAGATTGCCTCGGATGCAAACCACCCTCCCTAACTTTTTTCGCGCCCTGCTTGCGCGCTCTTCAAAACCCGTGCTACAGTGCAAGGCTTCGCTGATCACTGAAGCGTTTAGCCGGAAGCGGCGACGGGGAAGGAAGTTAGCGAGAAGGTCGAAAGACCTTGCAGTTGACAGGGATTTGAAAACAACGTCATAATCACTGTCTTCGCTGATTACTGAAACGAATCAGCAGCGACTCGAAAGAGGCGCAGTTCTTTAAAAAGTTACAGCCGATAAGTGTGGGCGTTTGAAGGCGAGCACCGATAGCCGCAAGGCACGGGGTTTATAACCTCAAACGCTCATGGAAGTGAAGTTCACTTCAATTCTTTGAGCAAAAATCAAGATCGAACTAAAGAGTTTGATCCTGGCTCAGATTGAACGCTGGCGGCATGCCTTACACATGCAAGTCGAACGGTAACGCGGGGCAACCTGGCGACGAGTGGCGAACGGGTGAGTAATGCATCGGAACGTGCCCAGAAGTGGGGGATAGCCCGGCGAAAGCCGGATTAATACCGCATGAGACCTGAGGGTGAAAGCGGGGGATCGCAAGACCTCGCGCTTTTGGAGCGGCCGATGTCAGATTAGCTAGTTGGTGGGGTAAAGGCCTACCAAGGCGACGATCTGTAGCTGGTCTGAGAGGACGACCAGCCACACTGGGACTGAGACACGGCCCAGACTCCTACGGGAGGCAGCAGTGGGGAATTTTGGACAATGGGCGCAAGCCTGATCCAGCCATGCCGCGTGCGGGAAGAAGGCCTTCGGGTTGTAAACCGCTTTTGTCAGGGAAGAAACGCTCTGGGCTAATACCCTGGGGTAATGACGGTACCTGAAGAATAAGCACCGGCTAACTACGTGCCAGCAGCCGCGGTAATACGTAGGGTGCAAGCGTTAATCGGAATTACTGGGCGTAAAGCGTGCGCAGGCGGTTATGCAAGACAGATGTGAAATCCCCGGGCTCAACCTGGGAACTGCATTTGTGACTGCATGGCTAGAGTGCGGCAGAGGGGGATGGAATTCCGCGTGTAGCAGTGAAATGCGTAGATATGCGGAGGAACACCGATGGCGAAGGCAATCCCCTGGGCCTGCACTGACGCTCATGCACGAAAGCGTGGGGAGCAAACAGGATTAGATACCCTGGTAGTCCACGCCCTAAACGATGTCAACTGGTTGTTGGGAGGGTTTCTTCTCAGTAACGAAGCTAACGCGTGAAGTTGACCGCCTGGGGAGTACGGCCGCAAGGTTGAAACTCAAAGGAATTGACGGGGACCCGCACAAGCGGTGGATGATGTGGTTTAATTCGATGCAACGCGAAAAACCTTACCTACCCTTGACATGTCTGGAATCCTGAAGAGATTTGGGAGTGCTCGAAAGAGAGCCAGAACACAGGTGCTGCATGGCCGTCGTCAGCTCGTGTCGTGAGATGTTGGGTTAAGTCCCGCAACGAGCGCAACCCTTGTCATTAGTTGCTACGAAAGGGCACTCTAATGAGACTGCCGGTGACAAACCGGAGGAAGGTGGGGATGACGTCAGGTCCTCATGGCCCTTATGGGTAGGGCTACACACGTCATACAATGGCCGGTACAGAGGGCTGCCAACCCGCGAGGGGGAGCCAATCCCAGAAAACCGGTCGTAGTCCGGATCGCAGTCTGCAACTCGACTGCGTGAAGTCGGAATCGCTAGTAATCGCGGATCAGCTTGCCGCGGTGAATACGTTCCCGGGTCTTGTACACACCGCCCGTCACACCATGGGAGCGGGTTCTGCCAGAAGTAGTTAGCCTAACCGCAAGGAGGGCGATTACCACGGCAGGGTTCGTGACTGGGGTGAAGTCGTAACAAGGTAGCCGTATCGGAAGGTGCGGCTGGATCACCTCCTTTCTGGAAAACTGGTGCTTTAATTCTTGCGCCCACGCTTATCGGCTGTACTTGACGGCAGATTGGGGTCTGTAGCTCAGTCGGTTAGAGCACCGTCTTGATAAGGCGGGGGTCGTTGGTTCGAATCCAACCAGACCCACCACCTATTGGGGGGTGTAGCTCAGCTGGGAGAGCACCTGCTTTGCAAGCAGGGGGTCATCGGTTCGATCCCGTTCACCTCCACCAATTGGCTCGTTCAGGCCAGGAACTGTGATGGTTCTTGGCCTGTGCGATTCTTCAGTGGATTGCCTGTCGTTCTTTAACAATTCAAAGAGTCGAAATCAGTAATGTGCTGATGGACTGCGTGAAAGCGCGGACAAGTCAGCATAGTTCAATGATTGCGTCAAATACACAAACTTCGACGAATGCAAGTTCGAAGAAGTTCGGCATAACGCGTAAATACTCAAAGTCAACGCAAGTTGATTTTCAGTCCTTGACGATGCCTTCGGCTGAAGGTGTCAAAGTTATAGGGTCAAGTGACTAAGTGCATGTGGTGGATGCCTTGGCGATTACAGGCGACGAAGGACGTGATAGCCTGCGATAAGCTTCGGGGAGCTGGCAAATTAGCTGTGATCCGGAGATTTCCGAATGGGGAAACCCGACCGTAAGGTCATCGTGATCTGAATACATAGGGTCACGAGGCGAACCGGGTGAACTGAAACATCTCAGTAGCTCGAGGAAAAGACATCAACCGAGATTCCGAAAGTAGTGGCGAGCGAAATCGGAAGAGCCTGCACGTTTTAGCAGTCGACTTATCAGAACAGTCTGGAAAGGCTGGCCATAGCGGGTGATAGCCCCGTATGAAAAAAGACGGCTGTGGAACTAAGCGTGCGACAAGTAGGGCGGGACACGTGAAATCCTGTCTGAAGATGGGGGGACCATCCTCCAAGGCTAAATACTCGTAATCGACCGATAGTGAACTAGTACCGTGAGGGAAAGGCGAAAAGAACCCCGGGAGGGGAGTGAAATAGATCCTGAAACCGCATGCATACAAAAAGTCGGAGCCGCAAGGTGACGGCGTACCTTTTGTATAATGGGTCAGCGACTTACATTCAGTGGCGAGCTTAACCGAATAGGGAAGGCGTAGAGAAATCGAGTCCGAATAGGGCGTTCAGTCGCTGGGTGTAGACCCGAAACCAGGTGATCTATCCATGGCCAGGATGAAGGTACCGTAACAGGTGCTGGAGGTCCGAACCGACTAGTGTTGCAAAACTAGCGGATGAGCTGTGGATAGGGGTGAAAGGCTAAACAAACCTGGAGATAGCTGGTTCTCTCCGAAAACTATTTAGGTAGTGCCTCAAGTATTACCATCGGGGGTAGAGCACTGTTATGGCTAGGGGGTCATGGCGACTTACCAAACCATTGCAAACTCCGAATACCGATGAGTACAGCTTGGGAGACAGTGCACCGGGTGCTAACGTCCGGACACAAGAGGGAAACAACCCAGACCGCCAGCTAAGGTCCCTAAAATTGGCTAAGTGGGAAACGAAGTGGGAAGGCTAAAACAGTCAGGATGTTGGCTTAGAAGCAGCCATCATTTAAAGAAAGCGTAATAGCTCACTGATCGAGTCGTCCTGCGCGGAAGATGTAACGGGGCTAAGCCAGTTACCGAAGCTGCGGGTGCATCGCAAGATGCGCGGTAGGAGAGCGTTCTGTACGCCTGTGAAGGTGGATCGTGAGGTCTGCTGGAGGTATCAGAAGTGCGAATGCTGACATGAGTAGCGTTAAAGGGGGTGAAAAGCCCCCTCGCCGAAAGCGCAAGGTTTCCTACGCAACGTTCATCGGCGTAGGGTGAGTCGGCCCCTAAGGCGAGGCAGAGATGCGTAGCTGATGGGAAACAGGTCAATATTCCTGTACCGATCAATAGTGCGATGTGGGGACGGAGAAGGTTAACTCAGCCGGGTGTTGGATGTCCCGGTTCAAGCATGTAGGCGTGCCCTCTAGGCAAATCCGGAGGGCTTAGCTGAGGTGTGATAACGAGGAGGCTTGCCTCTGAAGTGAGTGATACCCTGCTTCCAGGAAAAGCCACTAAGCTTCAGCTATTGACGACCGTACCGCAAACCGACACTGGTGCGCGAGATGAGTATTCTAAGGCGCTTGAGAGAACTCTGGAGAAGGAACTCGGCAAATTGACACCGTAACTTCGGAAGAAGGTGTGCCTTTAGTAGGTGAAGTCCCTCGCGGATGGAGCCCAATGAGGTTGCAAAGAATCGGTGGCTGCGACTGTTTATTAAAAACACAGCACTCTGCAAAGACGAAAGTCGACGTATAGGGTGTGACGCCTGCCCGGTGCTGGAAGATTAAATGATGGGGTGCAAGCTCTTGATTGAAGTCCCAGTAAACGGCGGCCGTAACTATAACGGTCCTAAGGTAGCGAAATTCCTTGTCGGGTAAGTTCCGACCTGCACGAATGGCGTAACGATGGCCACACTGTCTCCTCCAGAGACTCAGCGAAGTTGAAATGTTTGTGATGATGCAATCTCCCCGCGGAAAGACGGAAAGACCCCATGAACCTTTACTGTAGCTTTACATTGGACTTTGAACAGATCTGTGTAGGATAGGTGGGAGGCTTTGAAACCCAGTCGCTAGATTGGGTGGAGCCGACGTTGAAATACCACCCTGGTGTGTTTGAGGTTCTAACCTTGGCCCGTGATCCGGGTTGGGGACAGTGTATGGTGGGCAGTTTGACTGGGGCGGTCTCCTCCCAAAGTGTAACGGAGGAGTTCGAAGGTACGCTAGGCACGGTCGGAAATCGTGCTGATAGTGCATTGGCATAAGCGTGCTTGACTGCGAGACTGACAAGTCGAGCAGGTACGAAAGTAGGACAAAGTGATCCGGTGGTTCTGTATGGAAGGGCCATCGCTCAACGGATAAAAGGTACTCTGGGGATAACAGGCTGATACCGCCCAAGAGTTCATATCGACGGCGGTGTTTGGCACCTCGATGTCGGCTCATCTCATCCTGGGGCTGTAGCCGGTCCCAAGGGTATGGCTGTTCGCCATTTAAAGAGGTACGTGAGCTGGGTTTAAAACGTCGTGAGACAGTTTGGTCCCTATCTTCCGTGGGCGCTGCAAGATTGAGAGAGCCTGCTCCTAGTACGAGAGGACCGGAGTGGACGCACCTCTGGTGTATCGGTTGTCACGCCAGTGGCATTGCCGAGTAGCTAAGTGCGGAAGAGATAACCGCTGAAAGCATCTAAGCGGGAAACTCGTCTCAAGATGAGTCTTGCCGAGGCCTCGAGCCCCCTGAAGAGTCGTTCTAGACCAGGACGTTGATAGGCTGGGTGTGGAAGCGCAGTAATGCGTTAAGCTAACCAGTACTAATTGCTCGTGAGGCTTGACCCTATAACTTTGACAGCACACCGTCAAAGTACAGTTATGCCGTGTAGGCTCAATCGTTGAACTGATTTATACTCTTTGAATTGGCTGAGTTGACCAACATGTCAACTTGGCAACCCGTCAAGCCTGATGACCATAGCGAGGTGGTCCCACTCCTTCCCATCCCGAACAGGACAGTGAAACGCCTCAGCGCCGATGATAGTGCGGATTCCCGTGTGAAAGTAGGACATCGTCAGGCTATTTACCCGCGCAGACCCCCGCTCAACCTATCGTTGAGCGGGGGTTTTGCCTTTTGGGGCGACGAAAATCCAATTGCGGTTTGATCGGATGCTGAGAAAAATACTCAGCCTCTGCAATCACGGCACATTGCGCCATTCATCTCGCGCGCTGAGCGCTAACGAGGGAATCCAGATCCGGCACTGGATGCCTTGAGGATCACGAGTGCGCCATTCGACGTGTCCATTGAGCTGGCGCACACGCTTACGCACCCCGTTCAGGCCCAGTCCGTGGCTCCAAGCTTCCGGCTCGGTTCCTTGGCCGTTATCGCTGACGACGATGGTGAGCTGACCTCGCTCGTAGGCGCCGTCGACATCCACACGCGTGGCCTGCGCATGGCTGATCACGTTGTTGATCAACTCCCGCAGCGCGCGGGTGAGCGCTGACCATTGAACGACATTCAGTGCGATATCGTCGTCCACGCTGAATGACCAGCCCAGGTCGCAATGCGCTGCGCTCAGGCGTTGCGTGATGTCAGCCTTCCATTCAGCAGCGGCATGCGTCAGGCGATGGTTGGATGCCGCCAGACCACGCGTCAAGGTTTTGAGGTCCTTGAGGGTGTGGCGCACATACTCTTCGGTTTCCGGATCGGGCGCCTTGTACATCAGCGTCAGCAGTCGGGCACCGATGTCGTCGTGCAGGTCCTGCGCGAGGCGCGTGCGTTCTTCGTTGCGACCTTGTTCGACCGCCTGGTCAAACGCCACGGCGCGGCGTAGCTGCTCGCAGATGCGGTCGGCCAGCCGCGCGTCTTCGTCGCAGAAGATGCGCGTGCCTTTGCGGGCATAGCGCAGCACGACCGATGCATCGGGCGCCAGTGCATCACCTCCCGGCATCGTGGGCACGGGCACGATGAGCGTCGCGCCGTCGCCGGCCACGCGCGCTGACGGTAGCGTGCGCTGGACCAGCATGGCCTCGAGCGGCTCGAAGAGCTCACGCAGCAATTGCGACAAACGTTCGCCCACCCGCTCGGGACGGCCTTCGAGTTCGCGCGCCAGGCGATACAACTGCTCGAACGCTCGTTCGGTGGTGAGCACGGCGTTGCCCATCACACGATTCAGCAGCCACTGGCGCACGCCGGCGTAGATGCCGAGTGAGATGAAGAGCGCCAGCGTGACCGAAGCGAACTGACTGAGCGAAAACGCAGCGACGAAGAGCAGGTCCAGAGAGGTGGCCACGGTGCTCACGCCCGCCAGCATCGAGAACTCGCGCAGTACCTGTTGAGATCGGGCCAGAAAGGGCAGCAGGCCCAGCAGCGATGAGAGGAAGACCACCCACACGGTGGAGCCGATGGCGCTCGCGAAGTGGGCGATGTCCACCCGCTGGGAGGCTGCCGCCACGGCCAAAGTGAGCAGCAGCAGCGTGCCCATGGCCACCATGGCAAGCCGACGCAGCAGGATGGCGGCGGGATGAGGCTGATGGCCGCCTTGACGGCTCAATTGAAGGATGGCGATTCCGCCCAGGATCACCGCGGCGCCTTGCGTCCACCACCAGGCGCCGGGCAGCTGACCGGTTGTGGTGAGCAGCATCAAACTGCCCACCCCCACCCACGCGGCGCAGGCCGTCCACCAGCGGCCGCGCACGGGCGTGGGGTGGACCCCGGTGGCGTGCACCAACGCAGCCGCGGTCAGCAGGTCCAGCGCTGTCCGCACCGGGAAATCCAGGGTGAGCAGCCAGGCTGGTACCAACAGCCCGGGCATCGATTCCGCGGCGATGAACCCGAGATTGAGGGCCTGGCTGATGGCCATCACCGCGTACATCGCATTGCGCTCGCTGGGCCGCGCAGCGACGACCACCGCCGCAGTGAGGTACAGCGCCAGCGCCAGGATGGCGATCAGCCAGAAGCCGACACCCAGGCCACCGATGCCGCGGGCATGGGGCCGCAGGCCCAGCGGGGCGGACTCGGCCAATACCAGCGTCACCGGGCCCAGAGCCAGCGCGTCGTTCAGCCGCTCATGCATCGCGGCATGGCGTCGCCGCTCTTCGTCGTCGACGATCCAGCGCGGTGCCCGTTGCAGCAGGCTGGTGGACACGGGCAGGGGGCGACCGTGCGCGTCCAGCAAGCCCAGCAGCGAGTCGGGCTCGGGAGCGGCACCTTGGCGGCCATGCTGGGGTGTGACGATCAGCCGGCCCGATGCATCTGCGCTCCAGCTGGCATCCAGCGTGGGCGTGGCTGCCAGCGCGCGGACCAGCAGAAACAAGGCCAGGCAACCCAGCAGGGCGGCCATCGCCACGATCCGTGAGCGCCAATTGAGTGCCCGCCCGGCACACAGCGGCCGCCCCAGGCTGCGTTCCCAGGCCTGGGTGTCGAAACCAGCCTCCGGCATCGCATCCGGAGCCAGTGACATACCGGTACGGCTCATGACACGGCGGTGTACCGGCGGCGTTGTCAACGGACGGTCTTGTCCGCTTCCGCTGTCAGACCAGCCCCTGCTTGCTGGCCAGCACGGCGGCCTCGGCGCGGCTCGAGACGTTGAGCTTCTTGTAGATGGACTTGATGTGGTCGTTGACGGTGAACCACTTGATGCCCATCAGGCTGGCGATTTCCTTGATGGTGAAGCCCTTGCTGAGGTAGGTGAGCACCTCGTTCTCGCGCGGGGTCAGGCGCTCGTGGTCGAGCGGTTTTTCGATCGGTACCGGTCGGCTGGTACCGAAGCCGAACGGCGTAGAAAAGCCCGAATCAACCGCCCCGCCATCCTGGTGGTTGCCACGAAAGTGGGTCAGCAGCCGCCGGGCAATCGCCGGCGACAGCGGCGGCTGGCCGCGGACGATCTTCTGCAGCTCTTCCACCAGCACCTCGAATCGGTCTTCTTTCAGCAGGTAGCCGTCGGCGCCACGTTGCAGGGCCGGGAAGAGGTGGTCGTCATCCGAGTAGAGCGTGGTGACGATCTTCGTGGCCGGGTAGTGCACCAGTTCGGCCAGCAACTCCATGCCGTTGCCGTCAGGCAGTTCCAAATCGACCAGGATCAGCTTGAACGGATCGACGCCGTGCAGGCCACGGGCGCCGCCCGTCAGGTTGATGTGTTTACGTGCGCTCTCAAGGTCGCCGGCTTCAGTGATGACGATCGTGTCGCTGAAGCTCTCTCTCACCACGCGGCACAGGAAGCTGCGCGCGACCGGATTGTCTTCCAAGATCAGGACCTTGACGGCCATGGCTCCACCCCTCTCATGCGACGTCGAACACAAATGTGATCGCGACGCAGATTGTGCGGTGCATCGTAGCGCAACAATGGTCCCCCTAGAGAGGGGGACCGACCCGACGAAGGCTCAGCGGTTGAGGAGAAGTACCTTGCCACGCACCTGGCGAGTGCCCATGCGTTCGTAGGCGGCGTGCAGCTCGCTCATCGGCAGCCGGGTGTCGATCACCGGCTTGATCTTGCCCTGGGCATACCAGTCGGCCAGTTGCGCCATCGCGGCGGCGCTGGCGCGCGGCTCGCGGCGCACGAAGTCGCCCCAGAACACCCCCACCACCGAGGCGCCTTTGAGCAGCGGCAGGTTCCAGGGCAGGGCAGGGATGGCGCCGGCGGTGAAGCCGATGACCAGGTAGCGCCCCCGCCAAGCGATCGAGCGAAAGGCGGCGGTGGCGAACTCGCCCCCGACCGGGTCGTAGACCACGTCGGGACCTTTGCCATCCGTCAAGGTCTTGAGCGCCTCGCGCAGGTCGGTGGTGCTGTAGTTGATGGTGGCATCGGCGCCGATTTCGGTGCACAGCTGGCACTTCTCGTCGCTGGAGGCCGCGGCGATCACGCGGGCGCCTGCGGCCTTGGCAATCTGGATGGCCGAGGTGCCTACGCCCCCTGCGGCGCCCAGCACCAGCACGGTTTCGCCGGGCTGCAGCGCCGCGCGGTCGATCAGTGCGTGGTGCGAGGTGCCATAGGTGAAGGCAAAGGCGGCTGCATCGTCGAGGTTGAAGTTGGCGGGCAGCGGAATGACGCTGGTGGCCTTGACGCAGGCGTGGGTGGCAAAGCCGCCGGTGGCGCCGATGGCGGCCACCGGGTCGCCGATGTGCAGGTGGGTGACGCCTTCGCCGACCGCATCGATGCGTCCCGAGAACTCGGCGCCCGGCACGAAGGGCAGCGGCGGCTTGACCTGGTACTTGTTCTGGACGATCAGCAGATCGGGGAAGTTGAGGCTGGCCGCCTGGATGGCGATCCGCACTTCACCCGGTGCGGGCTGGGGCATGTCCAGCTGCTTCCATTGCAAAGCGTCCACGCCGATCGGGTTGTCGCACACCCATGCTTGCATCGTCTGTCTCCTGCTGCGGCACCTGCCGCCTTGGCGGTGGATGATAGGCAGGCTGCCGCGTGAAGGCGGTCACGCAGGCGACGGTGCGGTACCTACAATGGCCCGATGCGCATCCTCATTGCCAACGACGACGGTTACCTGGCCCCCGGACTTGCCGCGCTCGTGCGCGCCATCGAAGGGCTGGGCGAGATCGACGTGATCGCCCCCGAGCAGAACGCCAGCGGCACCTCCAACGCCTTGACGCTGGGTCGGCCGCTGCAGGTGTACAAGGCTGCCAACGGCTTCCATTACGTCAATGGCACGCCCTCCGACAGCGTGCACCTGGCCATGACCGGCCTGCTGCCGCAGCGGCCCGACCTGGTGCTCTCGGGCATCAACAACGGCGCCAACATGGGCGACGACACGCTGTATTCAGGCACCGTGGCGGCGGCGATGGAGGGCTTTCTCTTCGGCGTGCCGGCCATCGCCTTCTCGCAGGTGCAGCGTGGCTGGGAGCACCTGGACGCAGCCGCCCGCGTGGCCCGTGCCGTCGTCGAGCAGGTGCTGGCCCTGCCGCTGGAAGGCCGGCCCTGGCTGCTCAACGTCAACATTCCCAACCGGCCCGATGCCGACCAGCTGCCCCGCAAGCTCACGCGGCTGGGCCGCCGGCATGCCAGTGAGCCCGCCATCCGCCAGACCAACCCGCGCGGCGAGACGATCTACTGGATCGGCCCTGCCGGCGATGCACGTGAGGCGGGCGAGGGCACCGACTTCCATGCCACGGCTTCCGGCTGCGTGTCCATCACGCCGCTGCAGGTCGACCTGACCGACCATGCTGGTCTGCCCGCCTGGCGCGAAGCGCTCGGAACGGTGGCATGACCAGCCGCGCGCGCCAGTTCCCCATTCCGCTGGACCGGGCTTCTTCGAGCAAGAGCCCGGGCGCGCCTGCGCGAGCTTCGCAAACCTTGCTGCGGCCTCAGCGCCCGATGCACGAGGCCGCGGTGGCGGCTCGCCAGCAGTCGGCGCCGAGCGGCCTGGGCCTCGATTCGCAGGGCGTGCGTGCCCGCATGGTCAACCGGCTGCGCGCCGATGGCCTGCGCAGCGAGCCCGTGCTGGCGGCCATGGCCCACGTGCCGCGCCACTTCTTCGTCGATACCGCGCTGGCGGCACAGGCGTATGAAGACACCAGCCTGCCGATCGGCCTGAACCAGACCATTTCCAAGCCCTCGGTGGTCGGCCTGATGATCGCCCTGCTGCTGGAGGGCCGCAATGCCCAGGCGCGCGAATCGCTGGGCAAGGTGCTGGAGATCGGCACCGGCTGCGGTTACCAGGCGGCCTTGCTGTCGGTGCTGGGCACGCAGGTGTACTCGATCGAGCGGCTCAAGCCGCTGCACGACAAGGCGCGTGAGCTGCTGGCGCCACTGCGCCGCAACAACCTGCGGCTCATCTACGGTGATGGCCGTGTCGGGCACGGACCGAACGCGCCTTACGACAGCATCATCGCCGCGGCGGGCGGGGACGACATTCCGCCCGCGTGGCTGGAACAATTGGCCATCGGCGGCCGCCTGGTGGCGCCGATGCAGGCGCCCGGCGGGCGGGGTCAGGTGCTGGTCATCGTGGACCGCACCGAGACGCAGTGGCTGCGCCAGCAGCACGATGCCGTCAACTTCGTCCCCCTAAAATCCGGCGTTGAATAGCGGAGATTCCTTTCTGATGCGATTGCACTGGCAGCGCCCGTCCAGCGGGCGCACGACGACCTCTTTCCAGCTGCTGGCGGCCTGCCTGCTGGTGGCTACCCTCGCGGGCTGTGCTTCGCCGCGCAACAAGGCGCCGGTGGAAGACCGGCAGAGCACGCCGGCCCGCACCGCGGGCTCGCCCGTGACGCCGACCGAAGCCGACAAGCCGCCGCCGCCCGGCATCGAGAACGCCGGCAAGCCGGGCTACTACACCGTCAAGCCCGGCGACACGCTGATCCGCATCGGGCTGGAATCGGGCCAGAACTGGCGCGACATCGCGCGCTGGAACAACATCGACAACCCGAACCTGATCGAGGTCGGGCAGGTGGTGCGCGTGGTGCCTCCGGGCGTCGATCCTGCGGTGGCGGCTGCCCGCGGCGTGCCGCCGGCCAAGGTCGAGTCGCGTCCGCTGGATGCACGTGCCGCCAGCGCCCCGGCCAGCGGTGCCGCCGCGGCGGCCAGCACGCCGGCGCCTGCCCCGGCGCCTGCGCCGGCACCCACGCCCGCATCGGGTGACGACGACATCAACTGGGCCTGGCCGGCACGCGGCTCGGTGACCGCCGGCTTCGACGAGTCGCGCAACAAGGGCTTGTCCATCGCCGGCAAGGCGGGTGATCCGGTGCTGGCTGCAGCCGATGGCCGGGTGGTGTATGCGGGTTCGGGATTGCGCGGTTACGGCAACCTCGTCATCGTCAAGCACAACAGCACCTACCTGACGGCGTACGCCCATAACCAGACCCTGCTGGTCAAGGAAGACCAACCGGTCAAACGCGGACAAAAGATCGCGGAAATGGGTTCCAGCGACGCAGACCGGGTACAACTGCACTTCGAGATCCGAAAGCAAGGCAAGCCGGTCGATCCGGCCAAGTTGCTCCCGCCCCGTTAAGGCACATCCATGGCACGGAGATCCACGCATGACCAGGCGCAGCGAATCGCAAAACGGGCATGTCGTGGACACGGCGGCGGGCCATCCGCCCGCCGCGCCGATGTCGGGCCTGGCGGCTGATGAGCCGAACCTTGACATCGAGCTGAGCGCCGACGCCGAGGCGCCCGCCGGCCGCGTGCCGGTGGACATCCCGCCCGGCGAGAGCGATGTCGGCAACACGCTGCAGACGTATCTGCGTGAGATCCGCAAGGCGCCGCTGCTGACGCCGCAGGAGGAGTACGACACCGCGGTCAAGGCCCGTGCGGGCGACTTCCTGGCCCGGCAGTCGATGATCGAGCGCAACCTGCGCCTGGTCGTCAGCATCGCCAAGAACTACCTGGGCCGCGGCCTGCCGATGACCGACCTCATCGAAGAGGGCAACCTGGGCCTGATGCACGCCATCGGCAAGTTCGAGCCCGAGCGCGGCTTCCGTTTTTCCACCTATGCCTCGTGGTGGATCCGCCAGAGCATCGAGCGGGCGATCATGCACCAGGCCCGCCTGGTGCGGCTGCCGGTGCACATCGTGCGTGAACTGAACCAGGTGCTGAAGGCGCGCCGCGCACTGGAAGCCGAGCATTCCCACGGGCCCGAGGGTGACCGTCCGGTGCGGGTGGAAGCCATCGCCGCTTCGGTGGGGCGGCCGGTGCAGGAAGTCTCGGAGCTGCTGAAGTTTGCCGAGCAGCCCGCTTCGCTGGATGCACCGCTGGAGCGTGATGCGGGCGAATCGATGCTGGACACCGTGGCCGACGAGCAGGCCATCGATCCGATGGGCATCACGCTCAGCCATGAGGTGGAGCAGTTGCTCAACCATGGCCTGGCCGAGCTGAACGATCGTGAGCGCGAGGTGCTGGCTGGCCGTTACGGTCTGCGTGACCGTGAGCCCGAGACGCTGGAGGTGCTGGCTGAGCGCATGGGCCTGACCCGCGAGCGCATCCGCCAGATCCAGCAGGAAGCTTTGCTTAAGCTCAAGCGCCGGATGATCCGGCAGGGCGTGGACCGCGACTCCGTCTTCTGAGAGGACTGCCACCGGATAATCCGGGGCATGACTCAACAGAATGAATGGCTGACGGTCGAATCGCTGGACCTGGAAGCCCAAGGCGTTGCCCATAACGAAGAAGGCAAGGTGGTGTTCATCGAAGGCGCCTTGCCCGGTGAGCAGGTGCAGGTGCAGGTGGGCCGCCGCAAGAATGCGTGGGAGCAGGCCACGATGAAGGTGATGCGCCGCGAGAGCTCGCAGCGCGTGACGCCCGGCTGTCCGCACTTCGGCCTGCATGCGGGCGCCTGCGGCGGCTGCAAGATGCAGCACTTGCACGTGGGGGCGCAGGTGGCCGTCAAGCAGCGCACGCTGGAAGACAACCTGTGGCACCTGGGCAAGGTCAAGCCCGAGCGGCTGCTGCGCCCGATCGAAGGCCCGGCCTGGCACTACCGCGACCGTGCGCGCCTCTCGGTGCGGCACGTCATCAAGAAGGGCGAGGTGCTGGTCGGCTTCCATGAGCGCAAGTCGCGTTACATCGCCGACATGAAGGTGTGCCCGGTGCTGCCGAAGCACGTGAGCGACATGCTGCTGCCGCTGCGCGAGCTGGTGATGTCCATGGACCAGCGCGAGCGCCTGCCGCAGATCGAGCTGGCCGCGGGCAGCGATGTCACGGCCCTGGTGCTGCGCCACCTCGAGCCCTTGACCGATGCCGACCTGGAACGCCTGCGCACCTTCGGCCGCCAGTACGGCGTGCAATGGTGGTTGCAGCCCAAGGGCCCTGACACGGTGCACCTGCTGGACGAAGGCGGCCCGCAGCTCAGCTACCAGCTGGCCGAGTTCGGCATCACCATGCCCTTCAAGCCGACCGACTTCACGCAGGTCAACCAGCACATCAACGCGGTGCTGGTGGGGCGTGCGCTGCGTCTGCTGGGTGCGCAGCCCGATGACCGGGTGATCGACTGGTTCTGCGGCCTGGGCAACTTCACGCTGCCCATCGCCACCCAGGCGCGCGAGGTGCTGGGCATCGAAGGCAGCGAGGCCCTGGTGGCCCGCTCGCGCGAGAACGCCAAGGCCAACGGCCTGGCGGCCAAGACCAGCTTCGTGGCCCGCAACCTGTTCGAGATGACACCCGAGCAGCTGATGCAGGACGGCCGCGCCGACAAGTGGCTGGTCGACCCGCCGCGCGAAGGTGCGCTGGCCTTGTGCAAGGCGCTGGCCGATGCCACGCAGCTGCCCGACACCGGTGCATGGACGCCGCCCACGCGCATCGTCTACGTCAGCTGCAACCCGGCCACGCTGGCGCGTGATGCGGGGCTGCTGGTGCACCAGGCGGGTTATCGCTGCCTGGCAGCGGGCGCGGTGAACATGTTCCCGCACACCGCCCACGTCGAAAGCATCGCCGTCTTCGAGCGACCATGAAAAAAGGGGCCGAAGGCCCCTTTTGCTTGAGTGCGCTGCGCGATCACTCGCGGTCGCCACCGGCGATGCCGAGGATGGCCAGCAGGCTCTGGAAGATGTTGTACAGGTCCAGGTAGATGGCCAGCGTGGCGGACACGTAGTTGGTTTCACCGCCGTCGATGATGCGCTTGATGTCGTACAGCAGGAAGGCCGAGAACAGGCCCACCGCGATCACCGACAGCGTGAGCATCATGGCGCTCGACTGCAGGAAGATGTTCGCGATGCCCGCCACCAGCAGCATGATCGCGCCGATGAACAGGAACTTGCCCATGCCGGACAGGTCGCGCTTGATCACGGTGGCCAGCGAAGCCATCGCGAAGAACGACAGCGCGGTGCCGCCGAACGCGTACATGATCAGCGTGGCGCCGTTGCTGAAGCCCAGCACCGCGGCCAGCATGCGCGACAGCATCAGGCCCATGAAGAAGGTGAAGGCCAGCAGCAGACCCACGCCTGCCGACGAGTTCTTGAACTTCTCGATCGCGAACATGAAGCCGAACGCGCCCACCAGGAACACGATAGTGCTCATCCCGACGCCCATGGCGGCGACGATGCCCGTGCTGACGCCGATCCACGCGCCCAGCACCGTTGGCACCAGCGACAAGGCCAGCAGCCAATAGGTGTTGCGCAGCACGCGGTTGCGCTGCTCGGCAAGCACCGCACCGCCGGCGAAGCCGGGGTACGAGGTTTGCAGGGATTCGTTCATTGCGAGAGCCTCCAGGGATAAGACAGTGCTGTGATCGAGCGGAGCGATTCTAGTTCCGCATCATGGAACCGAACCTGATGGCTTAGGCCCGGTAAAGTCCAGTTTGTTCCCTGAAAACGGCCACCGAGCCGGAAAGCATTCACCATGAATTCCAAGCCCTACCTGTCGATCGAAAACGTGAAGAAAATCGCCGCCGCCGCCGAGGCCGAAGCGCTGGCCAACAAGTGGGCGGTGTCCATCGCCATCGTCGACGACGGCGGCCACCTGCTGTGGTTCCAGCGCCTGGACGGCGCGGCGCCCATTTCGTCGCAGATCGCCCCGGCCAAGGCCCACACCGCCGCCGTCGGCCGCCGTGAGAGCAAGGGCTACGAAGACATGATCAACCAGGGCCGCGTCTCGTTCCTGAGCGCGCCGGCGCTGCAAGGCATGCTGGAAGGCGGCGTGCCCATCGTCGTGCAAGGCCATGTGGTGGGTGCGGTGGGCGTCAGCGGCGTCAAGTCGAACGAAGACGCCCAGATCGCCCGCGCCGGCATCGCCGCGCTGGGCTGACCGGCAGCTGCACCTAGGGCAGCGTGGCCGGCGCCGGCTATACTCAGCAGGTTTACCCTCTCACGCTGCCCCCGAGAAACCACTGACGTTTTTCGCACCGGAGTCGAGCCGCCGCACGCTGGCCTGCCCGCGTGCGGATTCGCGCAACAGGACCAGGGGGCGCACCGCTACGGAGCCTTCCCTTTGCTACCCGTCCTGCCTCCCGCACTGCTCGCTCTCGCAGACGGCACGGTCTTTTCTGGCGCGTCCATCGGCGCTGCCGGTCACACGGTCGGCGAGGTGGTGTTCAACACCGCGCTCACCGGCTACCAGGAAATCCTCACCGACCCCAGCTACTGCCGTCAGATCGTCACCCTGACGTATCCGCACATCGGCAGCTACGGTGTCAACGAGGAGGACGTCGAGGCGTCCAAGGTGCATGCCGCCGGCCTGGTGATCAAGGACCTGCCGCTGCGTGTCTCCAACTTCCGCCAGACGGCCACGCTGTCCGACTACCTGCGCCGTGAAAACACGGTCGGCATCGCCAACATCGACACCCGCCGCCTGACGCGGGTGCTGCGCAGCACCGGCGCGCAGAACGGCTGCATCGCCACCTTCGAGCCCGGCACCGTGCTCACCCAGCAGCACATCGACGACGCCGTGGCCAAGGCCAAGGCGGCGCCGAGCATGGCGGGCCTGGACCTGGCCAAGGTGGTGTCGGTCACCCAGCCCTATGAGTGGACCGAGACCGAATGGGCCCTGGGCAGCGGCTACGGCCGGCAGGCCGATCCGCGCTTCCATGTGGTGGCCTTCGACTTCGGCGTCAAGCGCAACATCCTGCGCATGCTGGCCAGCCGCGGCTGCCGCATCACCGTGATGCCGGCGCAGACGCCTGCATCCGAGGTGCTCAAGCTCAAGCCCGATGGTGTGTTCCTGGCCAACGGCCCGGGTGACCCGGAGCCTTGCGACTACGCCATCGAAGCTGCGCGCGAGGTGATCGAGTCCGGCCTGCCCACCTTCGGCATCTGCCTGGGCCACCAGATCATGGCGCTCGCCTCGGGCGCCAAGACCTACAAGATGAAGTTCGGCCACCACGGGGCCAACCATCCGGTCAAGGACCTGGACAGTGGCCGCGTGAGCATCACCAGCCAGAACCACGGCTTCGCGGTGGACGAGAAGACGCTGCCCCCCAACCTGCGCCCCACCCACGTCAGCCTGTTCGACAACACGCTGCAGGGGCTGGCCCGCACCGACAAGCCGGCCTTCTGCTTCCAGGGCCACCCGGAAGCTTCGCCCGGCCCGCACGACATCGGCTACCTGTTCGACCGCTTCATTGGCCTGATGAGCAAGGCCTGAGGAGAGCCTGATGTTCGGGATCACCGACCTGGGGACCTTCTTCGCTGCGGCGCTGTTCATCATCCTGCTGCCCGGGCCCAACTCGCTCTACGTGCTGTCGGTCTCGGCCCAGCGCGGGGTGCGGGCCGGCTACACGGCGGCCTGCGGGGTCTTCGTGGGCGACACGGTGCTGATGACGGCCGCCGCGGCGGGTGGCGCTTCGCTGCTGATGGCCAGCCCGCAGGTGTTCTTCGTCGTGAAGATGGTGGGCGCGGCTTACCTCGCCTGGGTCGGGCTGCAACTGCTGCGTGCTGCCCTGAGCACATGGCGCGGCGATGCAACGGCCGAGGAAGCACCCCGTCAGGTGGACGCGCGCCAGCCGTTCCGCAAGGCGTTGGTGGTGAGCCTGCTCAACCCCAAGGCCATTGCTTTCCTGCTCAGCTTCTTCATCCAGTTCGTCGATCCGGCCTATCCGCATCCCGCGCTGACCTTCCTGATCCTGGGCGCGCTCGTGCAGCTGCTCAGCTTTCTCTATCTCTCGACGCTGATCTTTGCCGGTGCCCGCCTGGCCGCTGCCTTCCGCGCGCGGCGCAAGCTGGCCAGCACCGCGAATGCCGGCGTCGGCGCACTATTCGTTGGATTCGGGGCCAAGCTGGCCACGGCCACTCTCTAAGTTCCAAGAGCGCAAACCGCCATGCCGAAACGTACAGACCTGAAAAGCATCCTCATCATCGGCGCGGGCCCGATCATCATCGGCCAGGCGTGTGAGTTCGACTATTCCGGCGCCCAGGCCTGCAAGGCGCTGCGTGCCGAGGGCTACAAGGTCATCCTCGTCAACTCCAATCCGGCGACGATCATGACCGACCCGGAGATGGCCGACGTCACCTACATCGAGCCCATCACCTGGCAGGTGGTCGAGAAGATCATCGCCAAGGAGCGCCCCGACGCGGTGCTGCCCACCATGGGTGGCCAGACCGCGCTGAACTGCGCGCTCGACCTGCACAAGCACGGCGTGCTGGCCAAGTACGGCGTGGAGATGATCGGCGCCAACGAGAAGGCCATCGAAAAGGCCGAGGACCGCCTGAAGTTCAAGGAGGCGATGACCAGCATCGGCCTCGATTCCGCCAAGTCGGGCATCGCCCACTCGATGGAAGAGGCGCTGGAAGTGCAGCGCCAGATCGTCAAGCAGATCGGCGGCACCGGCTTTCCGATGGTGATCCGCCCCAGCTTCACGCTGGGCGGCACCGGTGGCGGCATCGCCTACAACCCCGAAGAGTTCGAGGAGATCTGCAAGCGCGGCCTCGACCTGTCGCCGACCAAGGAACTGCTGATCGAAGAGTCGCTGATCGGCTGGAAGGAGTATGAGATGGAAGTGGTCCGCGACAAGGCGGACAACTGCATCATCGTGTGCGCGATCGAGAACCTGGACCCGATGGGCATCCACACCGGCGACTCGATCACCGTGGCGCCGTCGCAGACGCTGTCCGACAAGGAATACCAGCTGCTGCGCAATGCCTCGATCGCCATCCTGCGCGAGATCGGCGTCGACACCGGCGGCTCCAACGTGCAGTTCTCGATCAACCCCAACAACGGCCGCATGGTCGTGATCGAGATGAACCCGCGTGTGTCGCGGTCGTCGGCGCTGGCCTCCAAGGCCACCGGCTTCCCGATCGCCAAGATCGCGGCCAAGCTGGCCGTGGGCTACACGCTGGACGAGCTGCGCAACGACATCACCGGCGGTGCCACGCCGGCCAGCTTCGAGCCTTCGATCGACTACGTCGTCACCAAGATCCCGCGCTTCGCGTTCGAGAAGTTCCCGGCCGCCGATTCGCGCCTGACCACGCAGATGAAGTCGGTGGGCGAGGTGATGGCCATGGGCCGCACCTTCCAGGAAAGCTTCCAGAAGGCGTTGCGCGGCCTGGAAACCGGCATCGACGGCCTGACCGAACGCTCGACCGACCGCGAGGAGATCATCCAGGAAATCGGCGAAGCCGGCCCCGAGCGCATCCTGTTCGTGGCCGACGCCTTCCGCCTCGGCATGACGCTGGACGAGGTGTTCGAAGAAACCGCGATCGACCCGTGGTTCCTGGCGCAGATCGAGGACATCGTGAAGACCGAGCAGGCGCTGGCCGGCCGCACGCTGCAAAGCCTGTCGAAGGACGAGTTCCTGTTCTTGAAGCGCAAGGGCTTTTCCGACAAGCGCCTGGGCAAGCTGCTGAACAGCAACCAGCACGACGTGCGCCGCGCCCGCCACGCCCTGAACGTGCGCCCGGTGTACAAGCGCGTGGACACCTGCGCGGCCGAGTTCGCCACGCAGACGGCCTATATGTATTCCACGTACGACGAGGAATGCGAAGCCGAGCCCACCGACAAGAAAAAGATCATGGTGCTGGGCGGCGGCCCGAACCGGATCGGCCAGGGCATCGAGTTCGACTACTGCTGCGTGCACGCGGCGCTGGCGATGCGCGAGGACGGGTACGAGACCATCATGGTCAACTGCAACCCGGAAACCGTGTCGACCGACTACGACACCTCCGACCGCCTGTACTTCGAGCCGGTGACGCTGGAAGACGTGCTGGAGATCGTCGACAAGGAAAAGCCGGTCGGCGTGATCGTGCAGTACGGCGGCCAGACGCCGCTGAAGCTGGCGCTCGACCTGGAAGCCAACGGCGTGCCGATCATCGGCACCACGCCCGACTCCATCGACATCGCCGAGGACCGTGAGCGCTTCCAGAAGCTGCTGCACGACCTGGGCCTGAAGCAGCCGCCCAACCGCACCGCCCGCACCGAAGATCAGGCGATGGCGCTGGCGCACGAGATCGGCTACCCGCTGGTGGTGCGCCCCAGCTACGTGCTGGGCGGCCGCGCGATGGAAATCGTGCACGGCGACAAGGACCTGGAGCGCTACATGCGCGAGGCCGTGCGCGTGAGCGACAAGTCGCCGGTGCTGCTGGACCGCTTCCTGGAAGACGCGATCGAGGTCGACGTCGACTGCATCTGCGACGGTACCGAGGTGTTGATCGGCGGCATCATGGAACACATCGAGGCCGCGGGCATCCACTCCGGCGACTCGGCCTGTTCGCTGCCGCCGTATTCGCTGTCGCCCCAGCTGCAGGACGAACTGCGCCGCCAGGCCACGGTGATGGCCAAGGCGCTGGGCGTGGTGGGCCTGATGAACACGCAGTTCGCCATCCAGGGTGAGGGCGACGACGCCGTGGTGTACGTGCTGGAAGTGAACCCGCGTGCCTCGCGCACCGTGCCTTACGTGAGCAAGGCCACCGGCCAGCCGCTGGCCAAGATCGCGGCGCGCTGCATGGCCGGCCAGAAGCTGGCCGACCAGCGCAACACCGACGGCAAGCCGCCGCGCGAGATCGTGCCGCCGTACTTCAGCATCAAGGAAGCGGTGTTCCCGTTCAACAAGTTCCCGGGCGTGGACCCCATCCTCGGCCCCGAGATGCGTTCGACGGGTGAGGTGATGGGCGCCGGCGACAGCTTCGGCGAGGCGATGCTCAAGAGCCAGCTGGGCGCCGGCTCGCGGCTGCCCACCAAGGGCACGGTGGTCATCTCGGTCAAGAACACCGACAAGGACCGCGCGGTGAAGGTCGCTTCCGACCTGCACGACCTCGGCTTCAACATCGTGGCCACCAAGGGCACCTCGGCCGCCATCGCGGCGGCCGGCGTGCCGGTGAAGACGGTGAACAAGGTCAAGGACGGCCGGCCGCACATCGCCGACATGGTCAAAGCCGGCGAGATCCAGCTGGTGTTCACCACGGTGGACGAAACGCGCACGGCCATCGCCGATTCGCGCTACATCCGCACCGCGGCGCTGGCCAACCGGGTGACCTACTACACCACGATGGCCGGCTGTGAAGCCGCCACCGAGGCGCTGAAGCACCAGGACGACCTCACGGTCGCTTCGCTGCAGGAACTCCACGCCCGGTTGCGGGCCGAACTGCACTAAACTGACGCCACCTCGCGCCCGCCGCCGGGTCGTCACCACGACCCCGGCGGCGGTTTTCATTTGTCTCTGCAGGTTTTGAACATGGCCACCATTCCACTGACCCGGCGCGGTTTCGAGAAACTCAAGGAAGAGCTGCATCAACTCAAGACGGTCGAGCGCCATGCCGTGATCCAGGCCATCGCCGAAGCACGTGCCCAGGGCGACCTGTCCGAGAACGCCGAGTACGAAGCCGCCAAGGACAAGCAGGGCTTCATCGAAGGCCGCATCCTGGAGCTGGAAGGCAAGCTGGCCGCCTGCCAGGTGATCGACCCGGCCGAGCTGGACGCGGGAGGGCGCATCGTGTTCGGCGCCACGGTGGATCTGGAAGAAGAAGCCTCGGGCGCCCAGGTCACCTACCAGATCGTGGGCGACGACGAAGCCGACCTGAAGCTGGGCCTGATCTCGATCAGCTCGCCGATCGCACGGGCGCTGATCGGCAAGGAATCCGGCGACGTGGCCGACGTGCAGGCGCCCGGCGGCGTCAAGAGCTACGAAGTGGTGGACGTGCGCTACATCTGAGCATGCTGCAACGCCTGCGTGTGCTGCTGCCGGCGCTGTGGGCCGGCCTGCTGCTGTGCATCGCCACGCTGGCCACGCCCGCGGTGTTTGCCGTGGCGCCGGAGGCGGCGGGCCGCATCGTCGGCCGCATCTTCGCGCAGGAGGCCGTGGTCAGCATGGCGCTGGCACTGCTGCTCACCGCGATCGAACGCAAGCTGGCGCCGGAGCGCCAGCTGGGGGTGTGGCTGGCGCTGGGTGCGCTGTTCTGCACCGTGGCGGGGTATTACGCGCTGCAGCCGATGATGGCGGCGGCACGGCTGGGGCAGGGCAGCCTCAGCTTCGGCCAGCTGCACGCCATCAGCCTCGGGTTCTTCGCGCTGAAGGGCGTGCTGGTGCTGGTGCTGGCCTGGCGCGCAGCGGCGCCGGGCAGGGGCCTCAGGCCGTCGTCTTCTTGATGCTGGTGGTGCGCTTGCGGGCGCGCTTGATCTCGCCGCCCGCGGTCACGCGCTCGTTGCCCATCACCTTGACCTTCTTGATCTGCGGCCGGTGATTGCCGCTCTTGCTGAACTTCAGGATCTTGACGACCTTGGGGCCGGCCATGCGGTCTTCGCGCTCGGCCTTCACCTTCTCGGGCATCGGGCGCCACAGCACCAGCAGCTTGCCGATGTGCTGGATAGGCGCGGCGTCCAACTCTTCGGTGAGCTGGGCCAGCATGGCCTCGCGAGCGGCGCGGTCGTCGGAGAACACGCGCACCTTGATCAGGCCGTGGGCATTGAGCGCGTGGTGGATTTCCTTGGTGACGGCCGGGGTAAGGCCTTCGCCGCCGACGAGGACGACGGGGTCAAGGTGGTGCGCAGCGGCGCGGTGTTCCTTGCGCTGCGAGGGTGTCAGTTGAATGGCGGGCATTTGCCTATTATCGGTGCGGCATGAAGATCAAGACGAAAAGCAAGAAGGTCAACAAGGCGTGGCTCGCGGATCACATGAACGATCCGTACGTCAAGCTGGCCCAGCGCGAGGGTTATCGCGCCCGCGCCGCCTACAAGCTCAAGGAGATCGACGAGGCGCTGGGGCTGATCAAGCCGGGCCAGCTGGTGGTCGATCTGGGTGCGGTGCCCGGTGCCTGGAGCCAGTACCTGCGGCGCAAGTTCGCGCCCAAGGAGGCCGGCACCGGCGGCGCCGCAGTGGGGCAGCTCAACGGCACCATCATCGCGCTGGACGTGCTGCCGTTCGAGCCGATCGAAGGCGTGAAATTCATCCAGGGCGACTTCCGCGAGGACGAGGTGCTCAAGCAGCTGGAGACCGAGGTCAACGGCCGCCCGGTGGACGTGGTGGTGTCGGACATGGCGCCCAACCTGTCGGGCATCGAAAGCTCGGACGCGGCGCGCATCGCCCACCTGGTGGAGCTGGCGCTGCAGTTCTCGCAGGCGCACCTCAAGCCCGAAGGCGCGCTGGTTGCCAAGGTGTTCCACGGCAGCGGCTACAGCCAGCTGGTGGAAATGTTCAAGAAACAGTTCCGCGTGGTCAAGCCGATCAAGCCCAAGGCCTCGCGCGATCGATCTTCTGAAACCTTTCTCGTCGGCATCGGTCTGAAGAAGGCGGGGTAGACGCCCCCCACATCGCGTCATCCTTGCTTCAAAGCTCTGACACAGTACGGGTCATGCACCGGAGATCGTTAACTTGAGTCCACTAGAATCATCCCCAGTTGCGTGCAAGGCGCCGTTTGGGCGTCGTGACAGTCACGGGCAGAAGGAGCCGCAGTGAACAATCAATGGTTTTCCAAGGTGGCGGTCTGGCTGGTGATTGCACTGGTACTGTTCACCGTCTTCAAGCAGTTCGACCGAGGTGCGATTTCCGGCAACCAGATCGGCTACTCTGATTTTCTGGAAGAGGTGCGTGCCAAACGCATCAAATCCGTGACCTTGCAGGAAGGTGCCGCCGGCGGCACCGAGATCGTCGCCATCACTACCGACGACAAGCGCCTGCGCAGCACCGCGACCTACCTGGACCGCGGCCTGGTCGGCGACCTGATCAACAACAACGTCAAGTTCGACGTCAAGCCCCGCGAGGAGCCGTCGATCCTGATGAGCATCCTGATCAGCTGGGGCCCGATGCTGCTGCTGATCGGCGTGTGGATCTACTTCATGCGGCAGATGCAGGGCGGCGGCAAAGGCGGGGCGTTCAGCTTCGGCAAGTCCAAGGCCCGCATGCTGGACGAAGCCAACAACTCCACCACCTTCCAGGACGTCGCCGGCTGCGACGAGGCCAAGGAAGAGGTCAAGGAGCTGGTCGACTTCCTGAAGGACCCGCAGAAGTTCCAGAAGCTGGGCGGTCGCATCCCGCGTGGCGTGCTGCTGGTCGGCCCTCCGGGTACCGGCAAGACGCTGCTGGCCAAGGCCATCGCGGGTGAGGCCAAGGTGCCGTTCTTCAGCATCTCCGGCTCCGACTTCGTCGAGATGTTCGTCGGCGTGGGCGCCGCCCGCGTGCGCGACATGTTCGAGCAGGCCAAGAAGAGCGCGCCCTGCATCATCTTCGTCGACGAAATCGACGCCGTCGGCCGCCACCGCGGTGCCGGCCTGGGCGGCGGCAACGACGAGCGCGAGCAGACCCTCAACCAGATGCTGGTGGAGATGGACGGCTTCGAGACCAACCTGGGCGTGATCGTGATGGCGGCCACCAACCGGCCCGACATCCTCGACCCGGCCCTGCTGCGTCCCGGCCGTTTCGACCGCCAGGTCTACGTCACGCTGCCCGATGTGCGTGGCCGCGAGCAGATCCTGAACGTGCACATGCGCAAGGTGCCGGTCGGCCAGGACATCCGGGCCGACATCCTGGCCCGTGGCACGCCGGGTTTCTCGGGTGCCGATCTGGCCAACCTGGTCAACGAAGCCGCCCTGTTCGCCGCCCGCCGCAACGGCCGGGTGGTGGAGATGGTCGACTTCGAGAAGGCCAAGGACAAGATCATGATGGGCCCCGAGCGCAAGTCCATGGTCATGCCCGAGGAAGAGCGCCGCAACACCGCTTACCACGAGGCTGGCCACGCGCTGGTGGCGCGCCTGCTGCCTAAGACCGACCCGGTGCACAAGGTGACGGTGATCCCGCGCGGCCGTGCGTTGGGCGTGACGATGCAGCTGCCCGAAGGCGACCGCTACAGCATGGACAAGGAGCGCATGCTCTCCACCATCAGCGTGCTGTTTGGTGGCCGTATCGCCGAAGAAGTGTTCATGAACCAGATGACCACCGGCGCCAGCAACGACTTCGAGCGTGCCACCTCGATCGCCCGCGACATGGTCACCCGCTACGGCATGACCGACGAGCTGGGCCCGATGGTGTACGCCGAGAACGAAGGCGAAGTGTTCCTGGGTCGTTCGGTGACCAAGACCACCAGCATGTCGGAAGAGACGATGCGCAAGGTGGACTCGGTCATCCGCCGCATCATCGACGAGCAGTACAGCATCGCGCGCAAGCTGATCGAGGACAACCAGGACAAGATGCATGCGATGGCCAAGGCCCTGCTGGAATGGGAAACCATCGACGCCGAGCAGATCGAGGACATCATGAACGGCAAGCCGCCGCGCCCGCCCAAGGACTGGTCGCCCACCGCGACCAAGCCGCCGGGTGGCCCCACGCCGCCGGTCAATCCTGAAAGCGCGCCGGCCACGGCCTGAATGCGCAACAACGGGTCGTCTTCGACCTGACACGACGGGGCTTCGGCCCCGTTTTTATTGATGGAGCCCCAAGCTCACTGTGCTCGCTACCCCCCGAGTGGGCCGCGCCCGCCCTTGGGGCGGCCCGGCGGGCGGGCTTCCACGACGCTTGCACCTCACCTTTCGGCATGATCTGGCAGACCGCCCGCTTCGCGATCGACCTGGGGCGGCCCCGGGTGATGGGCATCGTCAACGTGACGCCCGATTCGTTCTCGGACGGCGGCCGCGACGCAGACGCCGCCCGCGCCCACTGCGACACCCTGGTGGCCCAGGGCGCCGACATCCTGGACATCGGCGGCGAATCCACACGTCCGGGCTCGCCCCGGCCGACGCCCGACGAAGAACTGGCGCGGGTGCTGCCGGTGCTGCGCCATGCCGTCACGCTGGGGGTGCCGATCTCGGTCGACACCAGCCAGCCGAAGGTGATCGAGGCGGCCTTGGCACTGGGCGTGGACATCATCAACGACGTGCGGGCGCTGCGGGTGCCGGGTGCCGCTGAACGGGTGGCGGCGCATGCCGGCTGCGGTGTGTGCCTCATGCACATGCAGGGTGAGCCCGAGAACATGCAGCTGGCCCCGGCCTACGGCGACGTGGTGGCCGAGGTGGCGCAGTTCCTGGCCGGCTGCGCCGACGGCCTGCGCCAGCGCGGCGTGGCGGCCAGCCGCATCGTGCTGGACCCGGGCTACGGCTTCGGCAAGACCGTCGCGCACAACCTGCAGCTCATCCGCCAGCAGGAAGCGCTGCTGCCCTTGGGGTATCCGCTGCTGGTGGGACTGTCGCGCAAGTCGACACTGGGCACCGTCACCGGCCGGCCTGTCGGCGACCGCCTGATTCCCAGCGTTGCAGCAGCGCTGGCCGCGGCGGAACGCGGCGCCCGCGTGCTGAGGGTGCACGACGTGGCTGAAACCGTGGACGCGCTCAAGGTGTGGGCTGCCACCGGCCTGCCGCGCTGGGCCGAACCGACCAAGATCTGAGGAGAGAACAACATGGCAAGACGCTACTTCGGCACCGACGGCATCCGCGGCACCGTGGGCCGCGCGCCGATCACGCCCGACTTCATGCTGCGCCTGGGCCATGCCGTGGGCCGGGTGCTGCGCCGGCAGACGACGCGGCCGACCGTGATCATCGGCAAGGACACCCGGATTTCGGGCTACATGATCGAATCGGCGCTGGAAGCCGGTTTTGCTTCGGCCGGCGTGGACGTGCTGCTGTCCGGCCCGCTGCCCACGCCCGGCGTGGCCTACCTCACCCGCGCGCTGCGGCTGGACCTGGGCGTGGTGATCAGCGCTTCGCACAACCCGTTCAACGACAACGGCGTCAAGTTCTTCTCCGCCCGTGGCGAGAAGCTGGACGACGAGTGGGAGCTGGCGGTGGAGGCCGCGCTGGACGAGGCGCCGCAGTGGGTCGATTCCACCGGCCTGGGCAAGGCGCGCCGCATCGAGGATGCGCGAGGCCGTTACATCGAGTTCTGCAAGAGCACCTTCGGCAGCGAGTTGTCGCTCAAGGGCCTGAAGATCGTGGTGGACGGCGCGCACGGCGCGGCCTACCACGTGGCACCCGACGTGTTCCACGAGCTGGGTGCCGAGGTCAGCTCCATCGGCTGCGCGCCCAACGGCACCAACATCAACGACGGCGTGGGCGCCACCGCGCCGGCGGCGCTGGTCAAGGCGGTGCAGGAACGTGGTGCCGACTATGGCGTGGCCCTGGACGGCGACGCCGACCGCCTGCAGCTGGTGGATGCCAACGGCCGCCTCTACAACGGTGACGAGCTGCTGTACGTGATGGTGGCCGACCGGCTGGCGCAGGGCCAGCAGGTGGCCGGCGCCGTCGGCACCCTGATGACCAACATGGCGGTGGAGCTGGCCTTCCAGCGCCGCGGCGTGCCCTTCGTGCGGGCCAAGGTGGGCGACCGCTATGTGCTGGAGGAACTGGGCGCCCGCGGCTGGCAGCTGGGCGGCGAGGGCTCGGGCCACCTGCTGGCTCTGGACAAGCACACCACCGGCGACGGCATCGTCAGCGCGCTGCAGGTGCTGCAGGCGGTGCGCCGCAACCAGCAGTCGCTGGCTTCGCTGCTGCAGGGCGTGACGCTGTTCCCGCAGACGCTGATCAACGTGCGCCTGCCCGACGGCGCCGACTGGCGCAGCAACCAGACGCTGGCGGCCGAGCAGGAGAAGGTGCAGCGCGAGCTGGGCCAGACCGGCCGCCTGCTGATCCGCGCCTCGGGCACCGAGCCGGTGCTGCGGGTGATGGTGGAAGCCGCCGAGGCGGCGGTGTCGCGCGGCATGGCCGAGCGGCTGGCAGCTGCGGCTCTAGCCTGAGTCGGCTCCCCCAGCTCGCTGTGCTCTGTGACAGTGGCGTGTCATGTCACTGTCACACAGCCTTTCTACAGTCTCGCTCATGAGATCAACGCAGAAAGGCTTGTCCATGTTCACCCAGGCTCCCCGCTTCAAGCAAATCGCCGTCGTCGCCGCCACCGCGATGCTGGCTTTCACCGTGCACAGCGCGAAGGCCCAGGACGTGACGGGCGCAGGCGCCTCGTTCCCGGCCCCGGTGTACGCCAAGTGGGCTGACGCCTACAACAAGGCCACCGGCGTGCGCATCAACTACCAGTCGGTGGGTTCGGGCGCCGGCATCAAGCAGATCAAGGCCAAGACGGTCGACTTCGGCGCCTCCGACGCGCCGCTGAAGGACGAAGAGCTGGCCGCCGACGGTCTGCTGCAGTTCCCCACCGTGATCGGCGGCGTGGTGCCGGTGATCAACGTGGCCGGCATCAAGCCGGGCCAGGTCAAGCTGACCGGCGCCGTGCTGGGCGACATCTACCTGGGCAAGATCACCAAGTGGAACGACGCCGCCATCACCGCGCTGAACCCCGGCCTGACCCTGCCGGACGCCACCATCGCCGTGGTGCGCCGCGCCGACGGCTCGGGCACCAGCTTCATCTTCACCAACTACCTGTCCAAGGTGAACGCCGAGTGGAAGGCCAAGGTGGGTGAGGGCACGGCCGTCAACTGGGTCACCGGCGTGGGTGGCAAGGGCAACGAAGGCGTGTCTTCCTATGTGCAGCGCCTGCCGAACTCGATCGGCTACGTCGAGTACGCGTACGCCAAGCAGAACAAGATGTCGTACGTGCAGCTGAAGAACGCCGCCGGCAACTACGTGTCGCCCGACGACGAGAACTTCAAGGCTGCTGCTGCCGGTGCCGACTGGAGCAAGACCTTCTACCAGGTGCTGACCGAGCAGCCGGGCAAGGATTCGTGGCCCATCACCGGCGCCACCTTCATCCTGATGCACAAGAACCAGGACAAGCCGGCCCAGGGCACCGCCGCGCTGAAGTTCTTCGACTGGGCCTACGCCCAGGGCGACAAGACCGCCGCCGAGCTGGACTACGTGCCGCTGCCTGATTCGGTGAAGGCGCTGGTGCGCAAGCAGTGGGCCCAGATCAAGGGCGCCGACGGCAAGGCCGTGGCCGCCAACTGATCGCCGTCCAACTCGCCAGTCGCTAGGCCGAAGGCCCGGGCTTTGGACCCGGGCTTCGGCGCAGGCGCCAACCGAATGGAGGTCGCATGACCGCTACACTGCCAGCGAGCCACCCGCTGAAAGATGCCCCCATGGGCCGAGCCGATCCCTCTAGCGCGCCGCCCACGCCGCGGCGCTCGGCCCCTTGGGCCGATACCGTCTTCTCGTTCTTCGCACACGCGGCCGCCTGGCTGACGCTGGCGCTGCTGGCCGGCATCATCGGCTCGCTGGTCGTCGGCGCGGCGCCGGCCATCCGCGAATACGGACTGAGCTTCCTCTGGCGTTCCGACTGGGACCCGGTGCAGAACCAGTACGGCGGCCTGGTGATGATCTACGGCACGCTGATGACCTCGGCCATCGCGCTGATCATCGCGGTGCCGGTCAGCTTCGGCATCGCACTGTTCCTGACCGAGCTGTCGCCCGCGTGGCTGAAGCGCCCGCTGGGCATCGCGGTGGAACTGCTGGCGGCGGTGCCCTCCATCGTCTACGGCATGTGGGGCCTGCTGGTGTTCGGTCCCATCCTGGCCACCTACGTGCAGCAGCCGCTGCAGGCCGCCTTCGGCCAGGTGCCTTACCTGGGCGCACTGGTGTCGGGCCCGCCGGTGGGCATCGGCCTGCTGTCGGCCGGCATCATCCTGGCCATCATGATCATCCCGTTCATCGCCTCGGTGATGCGCGACGTGTTCGAGGTGACGCCGCCGATGCTCAAGGAGTCGGCCTACGGCCTCGGCTCCACCACCTGGGAGGTGGTCTACAAGGTGGTGCTGCCGTACACCAAGACCGGTGTGGTGGGCGGCATCATGCTCGGCCTGGGTCGGGCGCTGGGTGAAACCATGGCCGTCACTTTCGTGATCGGCAACATGAACCAGCTGAACTCGCCCTCGCTGTTCGAGGCGGCCAACAGCATCACCTCGGCGCTGGCCAACGAGTTCGCCGAAGCCGGCGAGGGCCTGCACCAGGCCTCGCTGATCTACCTGGGCCTGGTGCTGTTCTTCATCACCTTCGTGGTGCTGTCGTTCTCGAAGCTGCTGCTCGCCCGCCTGAAGAAGAGCGAAGGGACCCGCACATGACCGCCGCCATCGACCCCCGCCGCCTGGCCAAGCACCGCAGCCGCAAGCGCGTCAATGCGCTGGCGCTGGCCCTGGCGCTGGCCGCCATGGCCTTCGGTGTGTTCTGGCTGATCTGGATCCTGGTGGAAACCGTGCGCCTGGGCTTCAGCGGCCTGGCGCTGGCCACCTTCACCGAGATGACGCCGCCGCCCATGGCCGACACCGGCGGCCTGGCCAACGCCATCTACGGCTCGCTGATGATGGTGGTGCTGGCCACGCTGGTGGGCACGCCCATCGGCGTGATGGCTGGCATCTACCTGGCCGAGTACGGCGTCAAGACCCGCCTGGGTGCGGCCACCCGCTTCATCAACGACATCCTGCTGTCGGCCCCTTCCATCGTCGTGGGCCTGTTCATCTATGCGGTGGTGGTGGCCAAGATGAAGAGCTTCTCGGGTTACGCCGGCATCCTGGCGCTGGCGCTCATCGTGATTCCGGTGGTGATCCGCACCACCGAGAACATGCTGATGCTGGTGCCCAGCGCGCTGCGCGAGGCGGCCTACGCCCTGGGCACGCCCAAGTGGAAGGTCATCATGCTCATCACGCTGAAGGCGGCCCGCGCCGGCGTGGTCACCGGCGTGCTGCTGGCGGTAGCCCGCATCTCGGGCGAGACGGCGCCGCTGCTGTTCACCGCGCTGTCCAACCAGTTCTGGACGATGGACCTGGGCCAGCCGATGGCCAGCCTGCCGGTGACCATCTTCAAGTTCGCGATGAGCCCGTATGAGAACTGGCAGAAGCTGGCCTGGGCCGGCGTGTTCCTGATCACGATCGGTGTGCTGGCGCTGAACATCCTGGCGCGCACGCTGTTCCGCAACAAGCATTGAGAGAGCCGAGCTCACCATGGACACCAAAGTCAACCTGCCCGTGACCGAAAAGCCCAAGCTCTCGGTGCGCAACCTGAACTTCTACTACGGCAGCTTCCACGCGCTCAAGCACATCAACCTCGACATCCCCGAGAAGAAGGTCACCGCCTTCATCGGTCCGTCGGGTTGCGGCAAGAGCACGCTGCTGCGCACCTTCAACCGCATGTTCGAGCTCTACCCCGAGCAGCGGGCCGAAGGCGAGATCAACCTGGACGGCGAGAACATCCTCAACTCCAAGCTGGACGTGAGCCTGATTCGCGCCAAGGTCGGCATGGTCTTCCAGAAGCCCACGCCGTTCCCGATGTCGATCTACGACAACATCGCCTTCGGTGTGCGGCTGTTCGAGAACCTGCCGCGCGTGGAGATGGACGAGCGCGTGGAATGGGCGCTGAAGAAGGCGGCGCTGTGGAACGAGGTCAAGGACAAGCTGGGCCAGAGCGGCTCGGGCCTGTCGGGCGGCCAGCAGCAGCGCCTGTGCATCGCACGCGGCATCGCGATCAAGCCCGAGGTGCTGCTGCTCGATGAACCCTGCTCGGCGCTGGATCCGATCTCCACCGGCAAGATCGAGGAGCTGATCCACGAGCTCAAGAGCGACTACACGGTGGCCATCGTCACCCACAACATGCAGCAGGCGGCCCGCTGCTCCGACTACACCGCCTACATGTATTTGGGCGACCTCATCGAATTCGGACCCACTTCGGAGCTGTTCATGAAGCCGAAGAAGAAGGACACCGAGGACTACATCACCGGCCGCTTCGGCTGATCGGAGACACCATGGCGGACAAGCATCTCTCCACGCAATTCGACGCCGAGCTGAGCGGCATCTCCAACCGGGTGCTCGAGATGGGCGGCCTGGTGGAGGCGCAGGTGGCCCAGGCCATCTACGCGCTGAGCAACTTCAGCAGCGAGACGGCCAACCAGGTGCTGCAGCAGGAAAACCGCGTCAATCAGATGGAAGTCGAGATTGACAGCGACCTGTCCGGCATCATCGCGCGCCGCCAGCCCACGGCGCGCGACCTGCGGCTGCTGATCGCGGTTAGCAAGACCATCGCCAACCTCGAGCGCGTGGGCGACGAGGCGGCCCGCATCGCCCGCACGGTGCAGCGCCTGGTCAACACCGGCGTGTCGAGCCGGCTGCGCGTGCCCGTGGCCGACCTGGCCTTCGAGGCCGACCTGGCCGTGTCGCTGCTGCGCAAGGCGCTCGACGCCTTCGCCCGCCTGGACACCGCGCGCGCACTGGAAGTGCTCAAGCAGGATGACCAGATCGACCAGGAGTTCGACGGCCTGCTGCGCAAGCTCATCACCTACATGATGGAAGATCCGCGCACGATCTCTTCCAGCATCGACCTGGTGTTCGTGGCCAAGGCCATCGAGCGCGTGGGCGACCACGCGAAGAACCTGGCCGAGGCCATCATCTACGTGGTCAAGGGCACTGACGTGCGCCACCACTCCGTTGAAGCCGTCGAGGATGCAGTCCGATGAGTCTTGTACTGGTGGTCGAAGACGAGCCGGCGATTGCCGAGCTCATATCCCTCAACCTGCGCCATGCCGGGTATGACGTGGTGATCGCCGCCGATGCCGAGCAGGCCCAGCAGGCCGTCAACGGCGTGCTGCCCGACCTGGTGCTGCTGGACTGGATGCTGCCGGGCCAGTCGGGCCTGTCGCTGGCCAAGCGTTGGCGCGGCGAAGCCCGCACCAAGGGCCTGCCGGTGATCATGCTGACCGCCCGCTCGGAAGAGTCGGACATGGTCTCGGGCCTGGACGCAGGGGCGGACGACTACCTCACCAAGCCTTTCTCCACCAAGGAGCTGCTGGCCCGCATCCGTGCGGTGCTGCGCCGCAAGGCGCCCGATGCGCTGGACGTGGCGGTGGACGTGGGCGGCCTGGTGCTCGACCCGTCGACCCACCGGGTGACGCGGGTGATCGATGGCGTCTCGCGCGAGATCAAGATCGGCCCTACCGAATTCCGGCTGCTCCACTTCTTCATGACCCACCCCGAGCGCGTGCACAGCCGCGGCCAGCTGCTCGACCGCGTGTGGGGCGACCATGTGTTCATCGAGGAACGCACGGTGGACGTGCACGTCAAGCGCCTGCGCGAGGCGCTGGCGCCCGTGGGCTGCGCGCCGATGATCGAGACCGTGCGCGGTGCCGGCTACCGGCTGACCCAGCAGGCCAGCGTGTCCGCGTGAGCCTGCGACTGCAGCGGCTGGGCGGCCGATGAGCTGGTGGTTGCTGCGCACGCTGGCGGCAGGCCTGGCGGCGCTGGCGGGGGCCTTGGTGGGTGAGGTCGTCGGCTGGATGATGGCGCTGCCCAAGATCGGCATGATCGCCGGTGCGGTGCTGGGCAGTGCGCTGGTGATGCTGCTGGACAGCCTGCGCGGCCGCCGGCTGATGCGCTGGCTGCGCAGCGCCCAGGAAGGCCCGGCCCCGCGCGACCGCGGCTTCTGGGGCGAGATGGGCTACCGCATGGAGCGGGCGTTGCGGCTGCGCGAGCGCATCGTCGACCAGGAGCGAGGCCGGCTCGACCAGTTCCTCTCGGGCATCGAAGCCTCGCCCAACGGCGTGCTGATGCTGGACGCCAACGACCAGATCGACTGGTGCAATTCGATGGCGGCCGACCACTTCGGCCTCGATCCGGTGCGCGACCGGCGCCAGCGCGTCACCAACCTGATCCGCTCGCCCGCCTTCGTGCACCACCTGCAAAGCGGCCGCTTCGATGAGCCCGTGGTGCTGACCAGCCCCCAGGGTCGGGCGACGCTGTCGGTGGCCGTGCGGCCCTATGGCGACGGCATGAAGCTGGTGCTGTCGCAGGACATCACCGAGCATGAGCGCAACGATGGCATGCGGCGCGACTTCGTGGCCAACGTCTCGCACGAGATCCGCACGCCGTTGACGGTGCTGTCCGGCTTCGTCGAGACCATGGCGTCGCTGCCGCTGAGCGAGCCCGAGCGTCAGCGCGTGCTGACGCTGATGCGCCAGCAGACCGACCGCATGCAGACCCTGGTCGGCGACTTGTTGACGCTGGCCCAGCTGGAAGGCAGCCCGCGCCCGGCGCCCGACCGCTGGACCGCGCTGGACCCGCTGCTGCAGCGGCTGGAGGCCGATGCGGGCTCGCTGTCCGCCGGCCGCCATGTGATCCGCTTCCAGGTGGAGCCGGGCTTCGAGGTGGCGGGCAACCCGAGCGAGCTGGCCAGTGCCATCACCAACCTGGTGACCAATGCGGTGCGCTACACGCCCGAGGGCGGGCGCATCGACGTCAGCTGGCGGCTGCGCCCCGATGCCACGGGCGAGGTGGAAGTGCGCGACACCGGCATCGGCATCGCGCGCGAGCACATCCCACGCCTCACCGAACGCTTCTACCGCGTGGACGGCAGCCGCTCGCGCGACACCGGTGGCACCGGCCTGGGCCTGTCCATCGTCAAGCACGTGGTGCAGCGCCATGGCGGCGAGCTGGTGGTGGAAAGCGAGCCCGGCAAGGGCTCGTGCTTCCGCCTGCTGCTGCCGGCACCGCGGGTGCGGCGCGCCCGCCAGGGCGCGGCCGACCACAAGTCGAGCCTGACTTCAGAGGTGTGAGGTGAGCCCCCAAGCTCGCTGCCCCCAGGCCCTTGCCGAAGGGCCCTCCGGACCCTTGGGGCGCAGGTTCCTTGGGGCGGCCCGGCGGAACCTGTTGTCTCAGCATTCTCCGCCGGATCAGCGGCGGTAAACCGCGCTGACCTCGTCGCGGTCTGTCGGCCGGTTTTCGCGGGCCACGTAGGTCCAGCCTGCGGGCGCCGGCTGCGGCTTGCCGCGCTGTTCACCCACCAGCAACCACTGGCAGCTGCTGGCGTCCATGCTGGTGCCGGGGCGTTCGGCCTGCACCCGCCAGCGGCCGAAGTACTCCAGCGACGCGATGGCTGACATCGGCACGCCGCGCGTGATCACGCAGGCCTGCGGCGGCACATGGCGTGCGATCCGTTCGGTCCAGGGCCGGTAGCTGCGGGCGTAGTCCAGCAGCGGCAACCACAGCGTCATCAGCAGCAGCCAGCACAGCGCCACGCCGCCGGCGGGCAGCACCAGGCTTTTCCACAGCGCATGCTGGTGGCGCCCGGTGCGCCAGCGCACCAGGGCCACCCAGGCCAGCGTGCCCAGCACCGCCAGCAGCAGTGCCAGCGGCGAGAAGCGGGCCGCGAAGCCCGGTGCCAGCTTGGCCACGTTGGCCGCGGTGCTGGCCGGAAAGCCGACCTGGAAGGCCGCATACACCACCCAGGCACCGATGGCGCAAGCGCTGAAGAAGAACACCGAGAACCAGTCCACCGCCGCGCTGGTGCCACGCTGCAAGGTGGGCAGCGCAAAGGCGGCCAGCACCGCAAAGCCGGGCAGTCCCAGCATCAGCGCGCGGTCGGAGCCACCCATCGCCACGCAGGCCACCACCGAAAGGCCGGCGGCGCTCAGCGGCACCGAGATGTGTCGGTGCTGCAGGTGATGGCGCCAACGCCACAGCGTCCACAGTGCCAGCAGCCAGGCCGGCCACAGGAACCACACCAGCAAGCGCACGATGCGCGGCAGCTCGGCCAGCACCTTGTCGTCGATGCGCCAGGCCCAGCTGTGCACGGTGGCACCCACCAGCGCGGCGCCCAGCGCGGCCGCAGCCACCCACGGAGTGAAGCGGCGCACCGCCTCGAAGCTGGAGCGTGCGCACAGCGCGGTGGCCAGCGCCCCCAGGCCGATGGCCATGGCCGGTGCGCCGCTGGCCGCCATCAGCGGCAGCGCGGCCAGGATGGCCAGGCGCGGCCGCAGACCGCGGAAGGGCGCGGCGGCCAGTGCCCACACCGCCAGGGCAACGCTGGCCAGCTGCGCCAGCTCGGGCGTGGTTTCATGACCCAGCTGCAGTGCGCCCAGCGTGGCCATCAGCGCCAGCATCGCGCCGTCGGCCAGGGCACGGGCGTAGTCGACCGGCGCGGCCTCGCCACCGAAGGCGAAGGCCACCGGCTGCGCCGCTTCGGTGCGGGCCAGCTGGAAGGTGGCGTACCAGGTGAGCGCCAGCGTCACCGCCAGCAGCATCGCATAGGGGATGCGGGCCGCCATCGGCGCGTCGACCCAGGGCGTCAGTGCCCAGATGAAGGCGGCGCCCAGCCAGTGGGGCAGCAGGGCGGTGTCCACCGCCAGGCCACCCAGCGTGGGTGACAGCCAGGAGGTGCGGCCTTCGGCCATCGCCGCCATCACGCCGAAGGCGGTCACGTCGGCGTTTTTCCAGGGGTCGCGGCCGAACAGGCCGGGCAGCAGGTAGGCGGCGCAGAACAGCCAGAGCGCCCAGCGCGGCAGCGGCTGGGCGGCGCGCTGGGTGACCAGGGCAGGGGTGGGTATGTTCATGCGGGCAGGTTGAAAACGCAGCGGCCAAGAAAAAGGGCAGCCAAGGCTGCCCTGTTGCCGTTGCAGGCGTGCATCACTTCTTGATGCCGACCTTCGCGAACTTGTTGCGGAACTTCTCGACCCGGCCGCCCAGGTTGTCGATGCTCTTTTGAGTGCCCGTGTAGAAGGGGTGCGACTCGCTGCTGGTTTCCAGCTTGTACAGCGGCAGCTCGCGACCGTCTTCCATCGTCACGGTTTCGCGCGTCTGGGCGCAGGAACGCGTGACGAACTTGAACCCGTTCGACAGGTCCACGAAACAGACCTCGCGGTACGCGGGATGGATGCCTTCTTTCATACGTGCCTCGTTCATCAGACCGCTCGCCACCTGGTAGCCACGCCTGCCCCATGCATGCGCACTTTCCCACGAGCGGAAAACCCGGAAGTATAGCGCGTGGCGTCAGCCGCCGCGCCGCATCATGTCGAAGAAGTCCAGGTTGTTCTTCGTCGACTTCATCTTGTCGAGGATGAACTCCATCGCCTCGATCTCGTCCATCGGATAGAGCAGCTTGCGCAGGATCCAGCTCTTTTGCAGGATCTCGGGCTTGAGCAGCAGCTCTTCGCGCCGCGTGCCGCTCTTGTTGATCAGGATGGACGGGTACACGCGCTTTTCGGCCATGCGGCGATCCAGGTGGATCTCGCAGTTGCCGGTGCCCTTGAATTCCTCGTAGATGACTTCGTCCATCTTCGAGCCGGTGTCGATCAGCGCGGTGCCGATGATGGTCAGCGAGCCGCCTTCCTCGACGTTGCGGGCCGCGCCGAAGAAGCGCTTGGGCCGCTGCAGCGCATTGGCGTCCACGCCACCGGTCAGCACCTTGCCCGACGAGGGCAGCACGTTGTTGTACGCGCGGGCCAGGCGGGTGATCGAGTCCAGCAGGATCACCACGTCCTTCTTCAGCTCGACCAGGCGCTTGGCGCGCTCGATCACCATCTCGGCCACCTGCACGTGGCGCTGGGCCGGCTCGTCGAAGGTGGAGCTGATGACCTCGCCGCGCACGGTGCGCAGCATCTCGGTCACTTCCTCGGGGCGCTCGTCGACCAGCAGGACGATCAGGTGCACCTCGGGGTGGTTGGCCACCAGCGCATGCGCCAGGTGCTGCATCATCATCGTCTTGCCGGTCTTGGGCTGGGCGACGAGCAGGGCACGCTGGCCTTTGCCGATGGGCGCGATGAGGTCGATGATGCGGCCGGTGATGTTCTCTTCGGCCTTGATCTCACGCTCGAGCTTGAACTGCTCCTTGGGGAACAAGGGCGTCAAGTTCTCGAACATGATCTTGTGCTTGTTCTCCTCGGGCGTCAGGCCGTTCACGCGGTCGACCTTGACCAGCGCGAAGTAGCGTTCGCCGTCCTTGGGCACGCGCACTTCACCTTCGATCATGTCGCCGGTGTGGAGATTGAAGCGCCGGATCTGGCTCGGGCTCAGGTAGATGTCGTCGGTGGACGCCATGTAGCTGGTGTCCGGCGAGCGCAGGAAGCCGAAGCCGTCAGGCAGCACTTCGAGCACGCCGTCGCCGAAGACCTGTTCACCGGCCTTGGCGCGCTTTTTCATGATCGCGAACATCAGCTCCTGCTTGCGCAGGCGGCTGACGTTGTCGATCTCCAGCGCCTCGCCCATCTTGATGAGCTCGGAAACGTGCTGGGCCTTCAGTTCGGAAAGATGCATGGAGGCGGACCTTGGGAGGGTGCGCTGCTGCCAAGCAAGCGCACCGAACGATCGGCTCGGGCTGTGCCAGCGCCGCGTGGCGAATTCGCTGGATCAGCAAACTCGCGTGCGGGCTATCAAATACACGCTGGTGGGAGGAGCCGACTCCACGCGGTGGATGCCGGAGCGGCATCGGGCGTGGTGGCAATCTGGGAGCTGGCGGGGGGCTGAACCCTCGAACGCCAGCTGCACAAACCAGATTATAGATTACTGTCGAGGAAGGCCGTCAATTGGGTCTTGGCCAGGGCGCCGACCTTGGTGGCAACCACCTGGCCGTTCTTGAACAGCATCAGCGTCGGGATGCCGCGGATGCCGAACTTCGCGGGCACGTCGCGGTTCTCGTCCACGTTGAGCTTCACGATCCGCAGCTTGTCGCCGTAGGTCTTCGATGCTTCATCCAGGATGGGCGCGATCATCTTGCAGGGGCCGCACCATTCGGCCCAGTAATCGACCAACACCGGGACGTCGGATTGCAGAACGTCGTCTTCAAACGACGCGTCGGAGATGTGCTTGATGAGTTCGCTCATGTCGTTTCCTGATTGGCCGCAAAGGCTTGATCGATTCTGACACAAGCCCTTCACCGGCCCGGTGCATCCGGGCTATGGCCGTCATAGCGGAAATGCCCTGTGTCGCGATACCCATCTGGCGGGCATTCGCCGGTTTGTTCGGGAGTTTTGCGCACGGCAACGGCGGTCCAATCGGGCTGTCCACCTACGCCGTCCTATGAACGCCGCGCCATCGCCATCCGCCAAACCCGTCCGCACCTTTGGCCGTTTCGAGTTGCGCCACCTCCTGGGCCGCAGTGCCTACACCATGGCCTGGACGGTCTTCGACCCCGGCAGCCAGGAAGAACGCGTGCTGGTGCTGCCGCGCTCGCAGCCGGCCGATGCGGCGGGGTTGGAGCGCTGGCTGCAGGCGGCGCGCAAGGCTTCGCGGCTCAACCATCCCGGCCTGGCGCCCGCGCTGGAGATCGATGCCCACGAGCGCTGGCCGTATGCGGCCTATGCGCGCAGCGGCGTCACGCTGGCCGAGCGGCTGACGCGGGAGGGCGTGCCTGCGGTGGATGTGGCCCGCTGGATGACGCAGGCGCTGGAAGGCCTGGCCTTTGCGCATGAGGCCGGCATTGCCCACCGCGACCTGCAATTGCACCTGCTGTGCCTGTCGGAGACCGACCAGCTGCAGGTGATGGGCCTGGAAGTGGCGATTCCCGAGCGCATTGCCGCGGCCACGCCCGGCGGTGGCCTGGGCCTGCAGGCGCAGGGCCATGCGGCCAGCCGCGACGTGCTCTCCATGGGCCTGGTCATGCACCAGCTGCTGGCGGCCGAGCCGGCGCTGGGCGAGGCCGACATCGGCCGCTGCATCGAACGCATGCCGCCTGCCGGCCGCGATTTCGTGCGCCTGCCCTGGGCCATTCCCCGGCCGGTGCCCGAGGCCTTGCGCGCCATCGTCAACCGCGCCACCGACCGCCAGGAGCGCCAGCGCTACCAGAGTGCCCGCACGCTGGCCCGCGCGCTGCAGGGCTGGCTGGACAACGCCGCCCAGGGCGGCGACGCCCATGACTTGCTGCTGGAGCGGGTGCGCCAGATCGGCGCGCTGCCGGCGATGAAGGGCGGCGCGGTGCGCGCGGCGCGCCTGGCCTCCCTGGAAACCGGCCACACCAGCGAACTGGCCGAGCTGGCGCTGAAGGACCTGGCGCTGGCCTTCGAGCTGCTGCGTCAGGTGAACACGGCCCAGGTGCGGGGCGCCCAGGTGGCCGGCAACGGGCCGGTGCTGACGGTGCGGCGCGCCATCGCGATGATCGGCCTGGACGGCCTGCGGCGGGCCGCCACCGGCCTGCGGCCCTGGCCCGGGCCCCTGAACGACAGCGCGGCGGCCGAACTGGCGCAGTGCATTCTGCGGGTCAAGCGTGCCGCCCAGCTGGCGCAGCAGCTGCGCCCGGCCGGCTACGACGCCGAGGTGGTGTACCTGGTGACGCTGATGCAGAACCTGGGCCGCCTGCTGGTGCACTACCACTTCCCGGATGAGGCGCAGCAGATCCACCGCCTGATGCAGCCCGCGCCCGGCCGCGACGGCGGGCCCGACGAGCCCGGCATGCCCGAGGACGTGGCGGCCTTTGCGGTGCTGGGCGTGGACATCGAATCGATGGGCGCGGCCGTGGCCCGCTACTGGGGCATGGACGACGCGGTGCTGCACATGATCCGCCGCGTGCCGGTGCAGACGCCGGTGCGCCACGGCGACAGCGACGACGACATCCTGCGCACCGTGGCCAGCGCCGCCAACGAGGCGGTGGATGCGATGGCCCTGCCGGCGCGCCAGCTGGCGCCCGCGCTGGACCGTGTGGCCCAGCGCTATGCCCGGGTGCTGCACCTGCAGCCGCGCGAGCTGCACGAGGCGGCCCAGGCGGCCATGCGCGGCCAGGGCGACCCGATGGACGGTGGTGGCGTGGAAGGGCTGGACGATGCGCCGGCAGACACGGCGGCCCAGGCGGACGATGCGCGCACGACGCAGGGAGAAGACGGTGGTGCGGCGCTGGAGGCTGCCGCCGCAGGCGGCTTCATGGCCGCCCAGCCACCCCAGGCGCCGGAGCGTCCGGCGCAGCCCGCCTGACGGAGGCGGGAAGGGTGACGAGCCTGATCTCGGCACTGGTCACAACGGTTGGGGCTGCTTCGTTCCCGACCTGACCCGGTTGGCCGCGCTTCCATGCGAGGAGGCCCGTCACCGACCATTCTAGGGCACAGCGGCGAACACCCACTTCGGGGCGCGGCCGCGGTGCTTCAACGCAGCTGCAGGTCGTCGTTGCCGAAGCGGATGTTCAGCGGCTCGATCAGCAGCTGCTTCGGGCCGGCTTCCACCTGCCCGGCCACCACGGCGGGCACGCCTTGCGCCTGCGCGATCTGCACCACGCGCTCGGCATCGGCCGCGTCGACGAAGATGGCGAAGCCCGCGCCCATGTTCAGCGTGCTGTAGGCCTCGCGGTCGTCCTGCTTGGCGTGCTGCTGGATGAACTTCAGCACCGGCGTCACCTCGGGCACGGTGTGGATGCGGTAGGTGAGCTTGGCCGGGTGGCGCAGCAGCTTGCGCCAGCCGTGGCCGGTGATGTTGGCGCAGTAGTGCGGCACCACGCCGGCCTTGTACAAGGCTTCGGTCACCGGCGAATACAGCGTGGTGGGCGCCAGCAGTGCTTCGCCGTAGCTCAGGCCCGGCTGCACCTCGGTCAGGTAGCCCTGCGGCAGGCGCTCCACCAGCTTGCGCGCCAGGCTCAGGCCGTTGGCGTGGATGCCGCTGGAAGCCAGCAGCACGATGGCGTCGCCGGCCTGCAGGCGGTCGCCCACCGACAGCCGTTCCTTCGGGTTGATGAGGCCGGTGCACGAGGCGGCGAGGTCGATGCGGCCGGCTTCCACGATGCCGGCCAGCGCCGGCGTCTCGCCGCCGCCCCAGGCCACGCCGCAGGTGTCGCAGGCCTGCTTCCAGCCCGCCACCAGCGCCTGCGCGCGCTGTGCATCGCCGAACCAGTCGCTGCCCCCTGCGGCCCAGTAGGCCTGCACCACCAGCGGCGTGGCACCCACGGTGATGAGGTCGTTGACCGCCATCGCGATGGTGTCCTGCGCGATGCCGGCGTAGTAGCTCTTGCCGGTGAGTTGCTGCATCTCGTCGGCCACCAGGGCCTTGCTGCCCAGGCATTCCACGATGCTGGCCAGGTAGAACGGACCGACGTCCACCACGTAGGCCGATTCGCCGCGCGAAGCGGTCACCTCGGTGAAGCCGTGCGCGGCAAGGTGGCCGGCGGTGGCCGCAGCGGCGCGCTGCGCGCTGACCTTCAGCGGATCGATCAGGTCGTAGTTGACGCCGGCCTGCTCATAGGTGAGGGCGGCATCGGCGGGCGCGGCATCGGCGCGGGGTTCGGTCGAATTCATGGGGCGGGATTATCGGGGAGTGGCGCACCCGGCCGGGGGCTGTCGCGGCCGGTTCGTAGAATGCCCCGATGAGTTACGTCGTGCTCGCGCGCAAGTACCGCCCCCGAAGCTTCGAGCAGATGGTGGGGCAGGAGCACGTCGTCCGTGCCCTGACCAACGCCCTCGACCAGCAACGGCTCCACCACGCCTACCTGTTCACCGGCACCCGCGGGATCGGCAAGACCACGGTCTCGCGCATCCTGGCCAAGAGCCTGAACTGCATCGGCCCCGACGGCAGCGGTGGCATCACCGCCCATCCCTGCGGCGTGTGCAGCGCCTGCACCGAGATCGATGCCGACCGCTACGTGGACTACATCGAGATGGACGCGGCCAGCAACCGCGGCATCGACGAGATCCGCGACCTGCTGGAGCGGGCCGCCTACAAGCCCAGCGTCGGCCGCTTCAAGGTCTTCATGATCGACGAGGCGCACCAGCTGACCAAGGAGTCGTTCAACGCCTTGCTGAAGACGCTGGAGGAGCCGCCCGACTACCTGAAGTTCGTGCTGGCCACCACCGACCCCGAGAAGATGCTGCCCACGGTGCTCAGCCGTTGCCTGCAGTTCAACCTGCGGCCGATGGCACCCGAGGTGGTGTACGAGCATCTGCAGCATGTGCTGCAGGCCGAGGCCGTGGATCATGACGAGGCGTCGGTGCGCCTGCTGTCACGTGCGGCCCGCGGCTCGATGCGTGATGCGCTGTCGCTGACCGACCAGGCCATCGCCTATGGCGCCGGCCGCATCGAAGCCGAAGGCGTGCGCCAGATGCTGGGCGCGGTGGACCGCAGCCATGCGGCCGGCTTCGTCGAGGCCCTGGCCCGGCGCGACGGCCCGGCGCTGCTGGCCGGCGTGAAGGCATTGCGCGACCGCGGCCTCTCGCCCGCCGGCACGCTGGAAGAGATGACCGTGCTGCTGCAGCAGATGGCGGTGGAACAGGCGGTGCCCGGCTCGCTGGACGACACCGACCCCGACACACCCGCCACGCGTGAGCTGGCCGGCCTGCTGCCGCCCGACGAGACGCAGCTGCTGTACAGTCTGGCGCTGCATGGCCGCACCGAGCTGCAGCTGGCGCCCGATGAATACGCGGCGCTGACGATGGTGCTGCTGCGGCTGTTCGCGTTCCCGCCGGCCGGGCCGGGGGGCGGGCAAGCGCGGGCTGGGGGCGGCGCCAGAACGGCCGCTGCGGCACATGCCGCGACGCCCGCTTCCGCAGCGCCGAATGCGCCGGTGCCGGCGCCTGCCGCGCCAACCTCGACAGCGCCGGCCCCTGCCGCGCTGAGGGCTCCCGCCCCGCAAGCCGTGGCCCGCGCCGAGGTGCCTGCGAAACGGCCTGCAGCCGCCGTGGCAGCGACCGACGCCACGCGCGTCTCGGAGCCGTCAGCGACGCCCTACGCCGCCACAGGCGCCGCACCCGCGGCCCGGCAGGCTGCGGCCCCCGCACCCCAGGCTGCCCCACCCCAGCGCCCCGCGATGCGCGCCCCGGCGCCGCTGCCGACACGCCCGGCGCCCGCTGCGGCCGCCACGCCCGAGCGCCAGGGCGCCAGCCGCTCCAGCATGCCCGAGCCGCCCGCCTGGCTGGACGAGGCGCCGCCCGACCTGGAGCGTGAATCGCCCTCGGCCTCTGCGGACTTCGACGCGGCCGATGCCGACGTGATGGCGCTGCCCGCGGTGGCACGTGCCGCTGCGCCGGCAGCCCCGCCCGCCCGTCCCGTGGCGGCCCCGCTGGTGCTGAACAAGACCGCGCTGGGCGAGCGCTGGGCCACCGTGGTGGCCGGCCTCAACCAGAAGCAGGCGGTGGTGGCCATGGTGCGCGAGCTGGCCATGCAGGCCGAACTCATCGCCATCGACGAGAGCGCCGACAAGCCGGTGTGGACGCTGCGCGTCGAGCGCGAATCGTTGCGCACGCCCACGCTGGTGAACAAGCTGCAGGCGGTGCTGGCCGACGTGGCCGGCCTGGCGGTGCAACTCCTGACCGAAGCCGGGGTCCCACAGGATTCACCGTCGCTGCGCGACCGCGCCGAGCGCGAGCGCCGCCAGCGCGAGGCCGAGCAGATCATCCTGAACGACCCGGTGGTGCTGGGCCTGATGTCGCGCTTTCCCACCGCGCGCGTCGTGCCCGGCTCCATCAAGCCGCAATAACCACACCTTCCACCGAATCCACGGAGCGAATCCACCATGATGAAGAACCAACTGGCCGGCCTGATGAAGCAGGCGCAGGCGATGCAGGACAACCTGAAGAAGGTGCAGGACGAACTGGCCACCATCGAGGTGGAGGGCCAGTCGGGCGCCGGCCTGGTGAAGGTGGTGATGACCTGCAAGCACGACGTCAAGCGCGTGACCATCGACCCCAGCCTGCTGGCCGACGACAAGGACATGCTGGAAGACCTGGTGGCCGCCGCCTTCAACGACGGCGTGCGCCGCGCCGAGGCGCTGAGCCAGGAAAAGATGGCCAAGGTGACCGCCGGCATGCCGCTGCCCCCCGGCATGAAGATGCCGTTCTGAGTCGGCCACCGAGTTGGCCACTTCCCAGCTCAACAGCCTGATCGAGGCCTTGCGCCGGCTGCCCGGCGTGGGCGTCAAGTCGGCGCAGCGCATGGCCTTCCATCTGCTGCAGCACGACCGCACCGGCGGCGTGGCGCTGGCCGATGCATTGGCCGCGGCGATGGAGAACGTGCGCCACTGCGAGCGCTGCAACACCTTCTCCGACACGCCGCTGTGCGACGTGTGCAGCGACGGCAGCCGCGATGCGCGGCAGCTGTGCGTGGTGGAAAGCCCGGCCGACCAGGCCGCGCTGGAGCGCTCCGGCGGCTACCGGGGCTACTACTTCGTGCTGATGGGCCGGCTGAGCCCGCTCGATGGCGTGAGCACCCGCGAGCTGGGTGTGCAGGCGCTGATGGCGCGCGCCCGCGACGGGCGGGTGCAGGAAGTGATCCTGGCGCTGAGCTTCACCGCCGAAGGTGAGGTCACCGCCCATGTGCTGCAGCAGGCGCTGGGGGCCATCCGCGGCCCCGACGAGCAGCCGCTGCAGGTGACCCGCCTGGCCCGCGGCGTGCCGGCCGGCAGCGAACTGGAGTACGTCGACCTGTCGACCATCGCGCACGCGCTGGTCGACAGACGCTGAGTTCAGCGGCGGGCGGTGCCTGCAGAGGCTTCGGCCACCTTCACGCTGCTGCGCGCCTTGCCGTTGTCGCTCTTGGCCACGCGGGTGGTCTTGGCGGTCTTGCTGCGGGCCGGCGCCGCCTTGGCCACCTGCTTGCCACCGCCCTTGACCTGGCGCGTGACCACGGCCGCGATGGCCTTGCTGCTGGGCTTGACCGTCTTGGCCGCCGAGGCGGTGCGCGTGACCGGCGCCTGGTTGGGCACGTAGACCACGATCTGGCTGCCCGGCTTGAAGCGCGCGCCGGCACCCACGTCGTTCCATTGCGCCACCTGCGAGGCCGGCACGCCATAGCGCTTGGCCACCGCCGCCACCGTCTCGCCCTTCTTGCCGGCTTTCAGCGCCACGCGGCGCAGCGGCGGCACGTCGGGCGCCAGCAGCATGGCCGCGTTGTCGGCCACATGCACCGGCACGTCGCTCTGGCGCTGCGGGCTGCGCGGCACCAGCAGCGTGGAGCCGGCCTTGACCACCATGCGCGGCGGAATGCGGTTGATCTCGCGCAGATCGGCCTCGCTCATGCCCACCTGCTGCGCGGCGTCGGCCGGCTTCATGGTCTTGGGCACCACCCAGGCCGTCCAGGTGGCCAGCGGGCCTTCATGGCGGCGCAGGTTGTGCAGGAAGGCGTTGGCGTTGTCGTAGGGCAGCAGGATCTGCGGCGTGCCGGAGGCCAGGATCACCGGCTTGTTCATCTGCGGATTGAGGTCCGCGAAGTCGGACGCCGACATGCCGGCCAGCTTGGCCGCCAGCGCCACGTCCATGTCGCGCTCGATCGGCACGCTCAGGAAATACGGGTGGTTTTCCAGCGGCGGCAGCTTGAGCGCGAAGTCGCCCGGGCGGCTGACGATGTTCTTGACCGCCTGCAGCTTGGGCACGTAGTTGCGCGTCTCGTCGGGCATGCGCAGGCTGAGGTAGTCGGTCGGCAGGCCGGCCTTCTGGTTGCGTGCGATGGCCCGCTGCACATTGCCTTCGCCCCAGTTGTAGGCGGCCAGCGCCAGGTGCCAGTCGCCGAACATGTTGTGCAACCGCTCCAGGTAGTCCAGCGCGGCGCGGGTGGAGGCCAGCACGTCGCGGCGGTCGTCGCGGAACAGGTTCTGCCGCAACTCGAAGTCGCGGCCGGTGGCGGGCATGAATTGCCACATGCCGGAGGCCTTGGCCACCGACATCGCCTTGGGGTTGAAGGCGCTCTCGATGAAGGGCAGCAGTGCCAGCTCGGTGGGCATGCCACGCTTTTGCAGCTCTTCGGTGATGTGGAACAGGTAGCGGCCGCCGCGGCTGGTCATGCGCTCGACGTAGTCGGGCCGGGCGGCATACCACTGCTCGTGCACGCGCACATGGTCGGTATCGAGGTCGGGCATGCCGAAGCCATTGCGCACGCGCACCCACAGGTCGGCGCGCGAGGCTTCGTCGTTGATGTCGATCTTGACCTCGGGCCGCAGCGGGTCCACCGGGGCGCCCGCGGCTTCGGCGGCGGGCGGCTGGGCCGGCGGCGTGGGCACCGAGACGGCCTGCGGTGCGGGTGTGGCGGGGGCCGGGGTGGTAGCGGCGTCGGCGGCGCTGTTGCCGTTGCCGGTGGGCGGCACCGTGGTGGCGCAGGCGGTGAGCAGGAGGGAGGCGGCGAGGGCGATCAGGCCCTGGGCTTTGCGGGGTTGTGGCGGAGTCATCGGAATTGGTTCTTCCATTCACGCAGCGTGGCGAAGACCGCGACCGGCGAGGCGTCGGCCGCCCCCTGGTCGCGTGCGGCGCGCACCACGGCCGGAGCCTCGCTGCGCAGGAACGGGTTGATCTCGCGTTCGAGCGAGACGGTGGAGGGCAGCGTCGGCCGCCCCTCGGCGCGCTGGTGCTCGCACCAGCGCAGGTGGTCCAGCAACGCGGCATTGCCCGGCTCCACGGCCGCGGCAAAACGCAGGTTGGACAAGGTGTATTCATGCGCGCAGCACACCCGGGTGTCGCCGGGCAGCGCGGCCAGCTTGGCCAGCGACTGGTGCATCTGCGCCGGTGTGCCTTCGAACAGGCGGCCGCAGCCGCCTGAGAACAGCGTGTCGCCGCAGAACAGCACCGGTGCCTGGCCCACGCCCTGGCGCAGCAGGTAGGCGATGTGGCCGGCGGTGTGGCCGGGCACTTCGATCACCTCGAAGCGCAGGCCCATCAGCGTGACCACGTCGCCTTCGGCCACGCGGGTGACGGGCTCGGGCAGGCGCTCGGCGCGGGGGCCGAACAGGGGCAGGGGATCGGTGGCCGGCAGCCGTGGCCGCAAGGCGTTGACGCCGCCGACATGATCGGCGTGGTGGTGCGTCACTAGAATGCCGGCCAGCTCGAGGCCCCGCGCATCGAGCGCCGCCTCAACCGGCGCAGGGTCACCCGGGTCGACGACCAGGGCCTGGCGGCCGTCGTCGATCATCCAGATGTAGTTGTCGGAGAAGGCGCTGAGGGCTACCAGGTTCATGCGTGGGGGTGGCTACCGCAAGTGCGGAATTATAGAAAGCCGATCCCCCGTGAAAGCCTTTGCAGAACGCCACTTTACATACGATGCTTAATGTGCCGGATCACGATCGGCTCGTGGACTGGCTGGACACGCCGCCGGGGCGCTACCTGCTGGCCTGGGAGCAGGACCGCCTGGACCGCGCGGTGGTCGACCTGTTCGGCTTCCATGCGCTGCAGCTGGGCCTGCCGCAGCTGGACACGCTGCGCGCCAACCGCATGCCGCATCAGTGGCTGGCCACCGACCAAGCGGCGCCCCAGGCCGAGCCCGGCGGCGAGCCGCTGATCGCCACGCCGCCGCGCCAGGTGGCGCTGCACTGCGACTTCGATGCGCTGCCCTTTCCCAGCCAGAGCATTGACCTGGTGGTGCTGCCGCACACGCTGGAATTCGCCCGCGACCCGCACCTGACGCTGGCCGAGGTGGAGCGGGTGCTGGTGCCCGAGGGCCGGGTGGCCATCCTCGGCTTCAACCCGGCGGGGCTGTGGGGGCTGCGCCAGCGCATGGGGCGCATCCGCCGCGGGCTGGGTGGCAAGGGGCCGCTGTACCTGCCGCAGTCGCCCGACCTGATCCACTACTGGCGGCTGCGCGACTGGCTGCGGCTGCTGAGCTTCGAGGTGGAAGGCGGCCGCTTCGGCTGCTACCGGCCGGCGCTGCGCTCCGAGCGCTGGCTGGAACGCTTCGGCTGGATGGACGGCGTGGGCGACCGCTGGTGGCCGGTGCTGGGCTCGGTGTACTTCCTGCTGGCCGTCAAGCGCGTGCGTGGCATGCGCCTGGTGGGGCTGGCGCGGCGCCAGAAGGTGGCGCGCGCCGGCGCCCCGGCGGTGGCGGCGCGCCGGCAGCCGGCGCTTCATCAACAACCTGATCTTTCCCGGAAAACGAACAAGACATGACCCGACAGAACCTGCCCACCTCGAGCGCCGCATCGGCCACCGGAGCCGCCGCATGAAGTGGGTGGCCTACACCGACGGCGGCTGCGCGCCTTCCAACCCCGGCCCGGCGGGCTGGGGCGTGGTGCTGATCGCGCCCGATGGCGTGACCGAAAGCGACCATTACGGCTTCATCGGCCCCGGCACCAACCAGATCGCCGAGCTGACTGCGGCCATCGAAGGCCTGTCGCGCGTGCCCGAGGGCGCGGCGGTGGAACTGGTGTCCGACAGCCAGTACGTGCTCAAGGGCATCAGCGAATGGCGCGCCGGCTGGGAGCGCAAGGGCTGGCGCAACTCCAAGGGCGAGCCGGTGGCCAACCTGGCGCTGTGGAAGCGCCTGTTCGCGCTGGTGGACGCCCGCCGCGTGAGCACCCGCTGGGTGCGCGGCCACAACGGCGAGTCGTACAACGAACGGGCCGACGCGCTGGCCAACCAGGCGCTGCGCTTGAAAGCGAGCAGCAGCTGAGTCAGGTCTGCTGCAGCGGCAAGCGCATCAGCAGCTTGTCGAACAGTTGCCCGTCGGCCAGGCGCACCGCCTCCGGCAGGCAGCCGTAGGTCTGGAAGCCGGCGTCTTCGTACAGCCGCACCGCGGCCTCGTTGCCGCGGGTCACGCTGAGCGTGAGCTGCAGCAGGCCGCCGTGCTGGCGCGCCCGGGCCACGGTGGCGGCCAGCAGCTGCCGGCCCAGGCCGCGGCCCTGGTGGGCGGGCGCCACCATCATCGCCACCAGGTGGCCCAGGTGGCGCTCCTTGAGGCGCGTGGGAATTTCGCAAGTCAGCGCGCCCACCAGCTCGCCAGCGGCTTCGATGCCCAGCGTGAAACCGCCATCACCCGCGCGCAGCCGGTCGGCATAGCTGTCCGCCGGGCGCAGCCGTGCGCTCTCGGCGTCGGAGGTGAAGGCCTGCGGAAATGCGGCCAGCATCTCTTCGCGCAGCCGCTTGTAGGCCGGTGCGTCGGCGGGTTGCAGCAGGCGCAGTGCGGTCACGTCTGCGCCCAGCGGGCCAGTTCTTCCGGCGTGTTGACGTTGACGAAGGCGGTGGCGTCGCCCGGCTGATCGAAGGGCAGCATCACGCATCGATGGCGGCGGGCCCAGGTCTCGAACTTGCGGCCGCCGTCGTCCAGCCAGGCGGCCAGGTCGTCGCGCAGCGCGCAGCGCAGCAGGCTGAACACCGGCTGGGGCTGCGCCTGGCCGGTGGCAGGGTCGAGGGTGACCGGCATCACCACGTCCGCCTCGCCGGTCTCCTCGGCCAGGCGGGCCACCAGGTCGGGCGGAAAGTGCGGCCCGTCGCAGGGCACGCAGGCCAGCCAGGGCGTGGCGGCACTGCGCAGGCCGGCCAGCACACCCGCCAGCGGCCCGGCAAAGCGGTCGTCGGCATCGGGCCACACCGGCCAGCCCCAGGCGGCGTAGGCGTCGAGATGGCGGTTGGCGTTGATGGCGACCGCGGCCACCTGCGGCTGCAGGCGCTGGGCCGCCCGCAGCGCCAGCGGCTGGCCGCCGAAGGGCTGAAGGCCCTTGTCCACCCCGCCCATGCGGCGGGCCAGGCCGCCCGACAGCACCAGGCCTGTCACTGCCCGGCGATCGATCTTCATGCGCTGCTCCGGGCCGAGCGCCGGGCCGCCCCAAGCCGGCCCGGACCCCCTCGGGGGGTGGGCCGATGTACCCATCGGACCGGGGGCTGACAGTTGATCTTCATGCGCTGCTCCGGGCCGAGCGCCGGGCCGCCCCAAGCCGGCTCGGACCCCCTCGGGGGGTGGTCCGATGTACGCATCGGACCGGGGGCTGACAGTTACCCACCGATGTAGTGCATCTCGACCTTGCGCTCGGCAGAACCCATATCCGCCGGCATCTGCGCCCGCAGCACCGAGTACTGGTCCTCCCGCACGCCCCAGGCGCTGGCGATGGCGGCCGACAGCTGCTCGTCGCTGGCGCCGCCGCGCAGCAGCGCACGCAGGTCGTGGCCGCGGCTGGCAAACAGGCACAGGAACAGCTTGCCTTCGGTGGACAGCCGGGCGCGGTTGCAGTCGCCGCAGAAGGCCTGGGTGACACTGGAGATCAGCCCGATCTCGCCGCTGCCGTCACGGTAGCGCCAGCGCTCGGCGGTTTCGCCGGTCTGGCTGGGGGCCAGCGGCTCCAGCGGATGCGCCGCATCGATGCGGGCCAGCACCTCGGCCGAGGGCAGCACATGGTCCATGCGCCAGCCGTTGGTGCTGCCCACGTCCATGTATTCGATGAAGCGCAGCACCACGCCGCTGCCGCGGAAGTGGCGCGCCATCGGCACGATCTCGTGGTCGTTGGTGCCGCGGCGCACCACCATGTTGACCTTGATCGGCCCCAGGCCCACGCGCTGCGCCGCCTCGATGCCGGCCAGCACGTCGGCCACCGCGAAGTCGACGTCGTTCATGCGGCGGAACACCGCATCGTCGATCGCGTCCAGGCTCACCGTCACCCGCTGCAGGCCGGCGTCCTTCAAGGCCTGGGCCTTGCGCGCCAGCAGCGAGGCATTGGTGGTGAGCGTGATGTCCATCGGTTCGCCGTCGGCGGTGCGCAGTTCGGCCAGCATGGCCACCAGGCGCTCGACGTGCTTGCGCAGCAGCGGCTCGCCGCCGGTCAGCCGCAGCTTGCGAACGCCATGGGCGGCGAAGAGGCGCGCCAGCCGGGTGGTCTCCTCGAAGCTGAGCAGGGCCTCCTGCGGCAGGAAGCGGTGGTCGCGGCCGAACACTTCCTTGGGCATGCAGTAGGCGCAGCGGAAGTTGCAGCGGTCGGTGACCGAGATGCGCAGGTCGCGCAGCGGCCGGCCCAGCGCGTCGGACAGCAGGCCGTGGGGCGCGGCCAGCGCGGCGGGTGGCAGCGTGGCCTGCAGCGGCGCCGTGCGGCGCAGGTCGGCGATGGGAAACACCTTGTCAGCCATGGCGCCGATTGTGCCGGGGCGGGCGCCAGGCACGGCCCGGCGAAAACGCCGATCCGGCAGGGGCTTTGCCCGCCGGCCGGTGCAGCCCTACTGCAGGTAGTCCAGCAGCTCGGCGTGGGCGGGCGGTCGGCGGCCGCCTTGCTCCACCTGGATGCGGTGCCACAGCGCGAAGTGCAGCACCGCCGACAGCGCTTCGGTGTGGGCGCCGGTCTGCTGCTGCACCTCGATCAGCCGGGCCACGCCGGCCGGCTGCAGCCACTGCTGCACCGCGGCGTTGCGGGCCAGCGCGGCTTGCAGATGCTTGAGGAAATCGCCGCTCAGCAGCCAGTGCATGGGCACATGGAAGCCCTTCTTGGGCGTGAACAGCGCGTCGTGCGGCAGGTGGCGCAGCCCCCAGCGCCGCAGGAAGTGCTTGCCGATGCGGCCCTGCACCTTCCAGGCGTCGGGCAGCGAGAGGCCGAACTCCACCACCCGGTGGTCGAGGAAGGGCACCCGGCCCTCGATGCCGAAGGCCATCAGGCTGCGGTCGGCCTTGACCAGCAGGTTGTCGGGCACGGCGGTCATCAGGTCGCCGTGCTGGCTGCGTTGCAGCGTCGTCCAGTTGCGCGGCGTGGCCTGCCACGCTTCGATCTGCGGCTGTCGAAAGCCACCGCTGGCAGCCTGCAGCGCCGGGCCGAACACCGCCTGCTGCCACGCACGCGGCCACAGGCTGCGGGTGCGAAAGCCACCCGAACCCGGCGAGCGCAGGCCGGCCAGCCAGCGCTGCAGCGCCGGCCGGCGGTATCGGCCGTAGCCGGCAAACACCTCGTCGCCGCCTTCGCCGGTGAACACGATCTTCAGCGACTGGCTGGCGCGTTCGCCCAGGGCCAGGGTGGGCAGCACCGCGTGGTCGCGCATCAGCTCGTCGGTGGCCCACACCGCATGCGGCAGGCGGCGCCACAGGTCGCCGGGGGCCAGCCGCAGCGCGGTGTGGCGGGTGCCCAGGCGGGCGGCCACGGCCTCGGCGGCGTCCAGTTCGTTGCGGCCGGCCTCGGCCGCGTCGTCGGTGGCGTAGCCCACCGAAAAGCTCTCGATCGGCTGGCCGTGCATGCGGGTGAGCAGCGCGCACAGCAGGCCCGAATCCACCCCGCCCGACAGCAGCAGCCCGAACGGCACGTCGGCTCGCAGGTGCTCGGTCATCACCTGCTCCATCAGCGCGGTGAAGGCTTCGTCGGCCTCTTCGGCGCGGGTGCTGGCGGGCCAGGTGCGCAGCGGCGCCTCGGCCAGCGACCAGTAGCGCTCGCGGCGGATCTGCAGCCCGTCTTCTTCGATCACCAGCGCATGGCCGGGCGGCACCCGCATCACGCCTTCGAAGGCGGTAGCTTCGCCGCCCTGGAATTCATGCTCGAAGAACTGGGCGATGCCGTCGGCCACCAGCGGCGGCGTGTGGCCCAGCAGGGCCAGCACCGCGCGCAGCTCGGAGCCGAAGACCACGCAGCCGGCGCCACGGGCGTAGTACAGCGGCTTGATGCCCAGCCGGTCGCGTGCCAGCACCAGGCGGCGGCGCGCCGGGTCGTGCAGCGCGGCCGCGAACATGCCGTTCAGCCGCGCCAGGCCGGGCACGCCGTGCACCTGGTAGGCCTGCAGCAGGGCTTCGCAGTCGGAATGGCTGCGCGGCTCGGGCTCGCCCCGGCGACGGAACTCCTCGCGCAGCTCCACGTGGTTGTAAATTTCGCCGTTGACCACCGCCTGCAGCCCGCTGGCGGCCGACTGCAGCGGCTGGTCGCCGCCGGCCAGGTCGATGATGGCCAGCCGGGTGTGCACCAGGCCCACGGGGCCTTGCTGGTGGATGCCGTGGCCGTCGGGGCCGCGGTGGTGCAGGGCGGCGACGGCGTCGGCCAGCCGCTGCTGCTGTGCAGGCGTCAGTGTGCGATCAGCGATGACCCCCGCCAGCCCGCACACGTCAGGGGGCGGTGTTGCCCTGGACGGCGGAGCGCAGGTTCTGGATGCTTTGCTGGACCTTCTGCTCCAGCTGCTCCACCTCGGGCGCGCGGCGCGCGCCGGTGAAGCGCTTGGCCCAGTAGCTGGCGCCCATGTCTTCGATGCGCACTTCGCCGCCGGGGCGGGGCGCATGGATGAACTTGCCTTCACCCACGTAGATGCCCACGTGCGAGAAGGTGCGGCGCATGGTGTTGAAGAACACCAGGTCGCCGGGCTTGAGCTCGGTGCGGGCCACCTGGAAGAGGCCCGGCTCCTTGGCCTGCTCGTCGGCGCGGCGGGGCAGCACGCGGCCCACGCTCATCTCGAACACCTGGCGGGTGAAGCCGCTGCAGTCGAAGCCTTCCTGCTCGCTGTTGCCGCCGCGGCGGTAGGGCACGCCCAGGAAGTTCATCGCCGACATCACCAGGTCGGAGGTCTTGTCCCGCACCGTCTGCACCATGGTGGCGCTGGAAGCGGGCAGCAGGCCACGCTCGATCAGCAGCGCGGTCACCGGGTCGGACGACGGGACGGCCGCGGCCGCAGGGGGCAGACTGGCGGCGGTGTTGCCGCTGCCGGTGCCTGCAGCCAGGGTGTCGGGCGCCGCCTGGCTGGCCGTGGCCACGCAAAAACATGCGATAGCGCAAAGTTTGGCGAGGCGAAAGGGCACGGATTGGGGGGTAGGCGGCGTCACGGGGCGCGACTTTAACACCGGGTTGCGCCTGTTCCGCAACAGAAAAAACAAGGTTTTCAAGGACTTATCGCATGCGATGAAAGCTCATGCACAGGTGCCGTCGGCCGAACGCGCGGGCGCGGCCTCCCTCCACCGGGGGAGGTGGCCAGTCAGTGGCATGTCAGCGCCTGTGGCTGAAATCACCACACAACCGAGACAGGAGACAAGGATGACCTATGCCGACTACCACCGCCGCTCGATCCAGGAGCGCGACAGCTTCTGGGCCGAGCAGGCCCGGCTGATCGACTGGCAGCAGCCGTTCACCCAGGTGTGCGAGCACGACCGGCCGCCGTTCGCCAACTGGTTCGTCCGCGGCACCACCAACCTGTGCCACAACGCGGTGGACCGCCATCTGGCCGGGCGCGGTGGGCAGAACGCGCTGGTGTGGGTGTCCACTGAGGTCGACCAGGAACGGCTGATCACCTATGCCGAGCTGCACCAGGAAGTGCAGCGCATGGCGGCCATCCTGCAGGCGCAGGGCGTGGGCGCCGGCGACCGGGTGCTGATCTACATGCCGATGATCCCGGAGGCGGTGTTCGCGATGCTGGCCTGCACCCGCATCGGCGCCATCCACTCGGTGGTGTTCGGCGGATTCGCCAGCGTCAGCCTGGCCAGCCGCATCGACGATGCGCAGCCCAAGCTGGTGGTCAGCGCCGATGGCGGCTCGCGCTCGGGCAAGGCCATCGCCTACAAGCCGCTGCTGGACGAAGCCATCCGCCTGGCCGCGCACCAGCCCGAGAAGGTGCTGATGGTGGACCGCGGGCTGGCGCCCTTCGAGCGGGTGGCCGGCCGCGACCTGGACTATGCACAGGAGCGCACCCGCCACCTGGATGCGCAGGTGCCCTGCACCTGGGTCGAGTCCACCCACCCCAGCTACACCCTGTACACCAGCGGCACCACCGGCAAGCCCAAGGGCGTGCAGCGCGACACCGGCGGCTATGCGGTGGCGCTGGCCACCAGCATGCGCGACATCTTCCAGGGCCGGCCGGGCGAAACCCTGTTCTGCACCAGCGACATCGGCTGGGTGGTGGGCCACAGCTACATCGTCTACGGGCCGCTGATCAGCGGCATGACCACCATCCTGTACGAGGGCCTGCCCACGCGGCCCGATGCGTCCATCTGGTGGCAGCTGGTCGAGCGCTTCAAGGTCACCACCATGTTCAGCTCGCCCACCGCGGTGCGGGTGCTCAAGAAGTTCGATACCGCCGCGATGAAGCAGCACGACCTGCGCTCGCTGCGCGCGCTGTTCCTGGCCGGCGAGCCGCTGGACGAGCCCACCGCCACCTGGATCAGCCAGGCGCTGGGCTGCCCCATCATCGACAACTATTGGCAGACCGAGACCGGCTGGCCCATCCTGGCGCTGGCCAACGGCGTGGAAAAGCAGCGCAGCAAGTTCGGCAGCCCCGGCCTGCCGGTGCCCGGGTATGACGTCAAGCTGGTGGACGAAGCCACGGGTGAAGACATCACCGCGCCGAATCAGAAGGGCGTGGTGGCCATCGAGGCACCGCTGCCGCCCGGCTGCCTGCAGACGGTGTGGCGCGACGACGCGCGCTTCGTCAAGACCTACTGGCAGAGCGTGCCCAACCGCCTGGTCTACAGCACCTTCGACTGGGGCGTGCGTGACGAGGACGGGTACTTCTTCATCCTCGGCCGCACCGACGACGTGATCAACGTGGCCGGCCACCGGCTGGGCACCCGCGAGATCGAGGAGAGCATCAGCAGCCACCCGGCGGTGGCCGAGGTGGCGGTGGTGGGCGTGGCCGATGCGCTCAAGGGCCAGGTGGCGGTGGCCTTCGCGGTGCTGAAGGACCCGACGCAGGCCGCCACGCCCGAGGCCGCGCTGAAGCTGGAAGGCGAGGTGATGAAGCGGGTGGACGAGCAACTGGGCGCGGTGGCGCGGCCGGCGCGGGTGCGGTTCCTGTCGGCCTTGCCCAAGACCCGCTCGGGCAAGCTGCTGCGCCGCGCGATCCAGGCCGTGTGCGAAGGCCGCGACACCGGCGACCTGACCACGCTGGACGACCCGGCGGCACTGCAGCAACTGCGGGATGCGATGCGCAACTGAGGCGCAACCGGGCGGCACGAGCCGCCATTCAACGCAGCCGTACCATGCAGCCTCGCAAAACTTGTCGAGGCTGTGCATGTTTCAGCAGACCTGGGTGGCCACCGCCGCCGCGCTGATGTTCACCTTGGGGGGCGCCACCATGCCCTCGCTGGCCACGGCGGCCGAAGCGGTCTCCGCTTCCCCGGCGGCGATCCCGGCCGCCACGCCCACCCCTGCTGCCAGCAGTGCTGGCGTCCGCCCGCGCATCGAGAAGGCGGCCGACCTGCCGCGCTTCACCTACCCGGTCAGCGGCTCGCTCGAGCCCATCGTGCGCGATGCGGCCCGCTTCGCACCGCTGGCCGCCGCCATCCGGCGCGACACCGAATCGGTGCTGGCCGGCTACGACATCCCGGACAAGGCCACCCGCCGCGACCTGATCGGCCTGCTGGCCGCGCTGGACTACCTGGACGGCCGCTACGACCAGGCGCTGGCCCGGGCGGAGCAGGTGAGGGCGCTGCAGGACAAGCCGGCCGACAAGCTGCTGTCCGGCCTGCGGCTGCGGGCGATGGCCCAGGCCGCCAAGCAGCACGGCCCGCAAGGTGAGGCCTTCCAGCGTGCGGTGGCCACGCAGATCCGCCGCGAGCTGGACGCGATGCCGTATGCGGTGATCGAGAACGACATCAAGAGCGCCAAGATGGGCGTGGAACTGGTGGGTGAGGCGCTGGTGCTGGGCCGCGTGCGCGAGGTGATGCAGCCCATCGTCGACAAGAGCGGCGTGCTCAGCTCCGACTTCGCGCCGGGGCTGGTGAATGCGCGCCTGTCGCTGCTGGCGCTGCTGCCGCTCAAGGCGGTGCTGACCGAGACGTACATCAGCTACCTGGCCGCGCACCAGGTGCAAAAGCCCGACATTTGGGCCGCGCGCGACGTGACGCTGACGCCGGCCCAGATCAAGCAGCCGGTGACCATCGCGGTGTGGGACAGCGGCGTCGACACCGCGCTGTTCGGCAGCCAGGTGGTGAAAAACGCGCAGGGCCAGCCGGCCGTCATCGCCTTCGACAAGTACTCGCGCCCCGCCACCGGCGAGCTGATGCCGATTCCTCAGGCGCTGCAGTCTCAACTGCCGCAGATGAAGGCGCGCACCAAGGGCTTTTCCGACCTGCAGTCCAACATCGACAGCCCGGAAGCCAGCGAGGTCAAGCGCTACCTGTCCACGCTGCAGCCCGACCAGTACAAGGCCGCGGTGGAGCAAATCGGCCTGGCCGGCAACTACGAGCACGGCACCCACGTGGCCGGCATCGCGCTGGCCGGCAATCCGGGTGCGCGCCTGGTGGTGGGCCGCATCGAATTCGGCTGGACGCTCAAGCCCGACCCCTGCCCCAGCCGTGAGCAGGCCGAGCGCGATGCCCAGGCCTCGCAGGCTTATGTGGACTATTTCAAGCAGCAGGGCGTGCGGGTGGTCAACATGAGCTGGGGCGGCAACGTCAGCGCCATCGAGAACGACCTGGAGCAATGCGGCTTGGGCAAGACGCCCGAGGAACGCAAGGCCACCGCGCGCGAGCTGTTCGAGATCGGCAAGACCGCGCTGACGCGGGCCTTCGCCAGCGCACCCGAGATCCTCTTCGTCACCGCGGCGGGCAACAGCAACAGCGACGCCAGCTTCGTGGAAGACATTCCCGCCGGCATCGTGCTGCCCAACCTGTTGACGGTGGGCGCGGTGGACCGTGCCGGCGACGAGGCGCCCTTCACCAGCTACGGCCCCACGGTGAAGGTGCATGCCAACGGCTACCAGGTGGAAAGCTTCCTGCCGGGTGGCGACCGGGTGGCGCTGTCGGGCACCTCGATGGCCTCGCCGCAGGTGGCCAATCTGGCCGGCAAGCTGCTGGCGGTGAACCCGGCGCTCACGCCGCAGCAGTTGATCAACCTCATCGTCGGCACCGCCGAACGCACGCCCGATGGCCGTCGGGTGCTCATCGACCCGAAGAAGGCGCTGGCTGCGGCCCAGGCCTTACCCAGCACAGCAGTGAGCACAGCAGCGACCACAGCCGCAGCGGCCGTGCCCGCGGCCGGCGCGGTCGACTTTCCGCGCTACCAGACCGTGGCCCAGGTGCAGCAGGCCTGCGACAGCGGCCTGGCCGGCGCCGGCCAGCGGCTGAAGGCGCTGGAGCAGCGGCCCGCCGACGGCGGCTGGCTGGCCGCCGCCGATGCGCTGAACGCCTACATCGAAGACCAGTACTACCCGATCGGCTTCCTCTCGAACGTGCACCCCGACAGCGCGGTGCGCGATGCGATGCAGGCTTGCGAGCAGCGCTGGCAGTCCTTCTATTCCAGCTACGGCCTCAACGAGAAGATCTACCGCGCGCTGAAGGCGCTGCCGCCGGGCGATGCGATCGACCAGCGCGCCCGCGCGCTGGCGCTCGAAGGCTTCGAGGATTCGGGTGTGGCGCTGCCGGCCGCGCTGCGGCCGCAGGCCAAGCGCTTGAACGACCGCATCGGCGAGCTGGGCCTGGCCTTCGACAAGGCGGTGCGCGACAACAAGACCCGTGTGCGCTTCACGCCTGACGAGCTGAAAGGCGTGCCCGAAGCCAACTGGAAGAACGCGCCGCGCGATGCACAAGGCCGCGTGGTGCTGGGCCTGGACACGCCCAGCTACCTGGCGGTGCTGAACAACGCCGAGTCACCCACCGCGCGTGAACGCATGTACCGCGCCAAGCTGACCGAAGGCGGGCCGGCCAACCTGAAGCGCCTGCAGCAACTGGTGGCGCTGCGCACGCAGTACGCGGGCCTGTTCGGCTACAAGAGCTACGACGACTTCGTGCTGCGCCGGCGCATGACCGGCAGCCTGGAACGCACCCAGGCCTTCCTGGACGAAGTGAAGGCCGCCGTCACCGCCCGCGAGCGGGCCGACGTGGAGGAGCTGCGCGCCGCCAAGGCCGCGCACACCGGCCGCCCGCTGGCCGAGACCAAGGTGGACCGCTGGGACGTCTTCTTCTACACCGAGCGGCTGCGCCGTGAACGCTACAGCGTCGACCAGGAAGCCTTCCGCCCCTACTTCCCGCCGCAGGAGAGCGTGCGCTTCGTGATGAAGGTGGCCGAGCGCATGTTCGGCGTGCGGCATGAGCGCATTCCAGGCGCCGAGCTGTGGCACCCCGACGCCCAGGCCTGGGCGGTGGTCGATGCGCAAAGCGGCCAGCGCCTGGCCACGCTGCTGATCGACCTGTACCCGCGCGACGGCAAGTACAACCATGCGGCGGTGTGGCCGCTGCGCGGCGTGTCCACCGCCAGCGGCCGGCAGCCGATGGCGGCGCTGGTGGTCAACCTCGACCGCCAGGGCCTGTCGCTGGAGGAGATGGAAACGCTGCTGCACGAGTTCGGCCATGCGCTGCACAACAACCTCAGCCAGACCCGCTACACCGCACAGGCCGGCACCTCGGTGCTGCACGACTTCGTGGAGGCGCCTTCACAGATGCTGGAAGACTGGGTGTACGACCCCGGCGTGATGGCGCTGATGCAGGAGGTGTGCAGCGACTGCAAGCCGGTGCCCGAGGCGCTGCTGCGCCAGGCGCGCCAAGCGCGTGACTACGGCAAGGGCATCACCTACGCCCGCCAGCATCTGTACGCCGCCTACGACCTGGCCTTGTACGGCCCGCGCCCCGGCCAGCAGCCGGTGGACCCGCAGGCGTTGTGGGCCCGGATGGAAGGCGCCACGCCCGTCGGCCACGTCAAAGGCACCATGCTGCCGGCCAGCTTCGGCCACATCGCGGGTGGTTACGCCGCCGGCTATTACGGCTACCTGTACAGCCTGGTGGTGGCCATGGACCTGCGCACCGCGTTCGAGGGTCACCGCCTCGACCCGGCCGTGGGCCAGCGCTACCGCAGCACCGTGCTCGCCCGCGGCGGCGAAGTGCCGCCGCTGGAACTGGTGCGCGGGTTTCTGGGGCGGGACACCAATGCCAAGGCGTTTTTTGACGACCTGAAAAGGTGAGTGGCGGACCGGCCCGCGCGCAAAAGTCAGAAAGTGTGAGCACTAATCACATCTGGTGATTTCTGATCGCGCTGCCGGCTCAAGCCGACGCACCCTCATCCGAAAGCGCGCCTGAACACCCGTGCCGGTTGGGGGATCCGCCATGTCCATGTCCTTGCGTCTGAAACTGTTCGCCATCGCCTTGCCGGCGCTGGCGTCCACCTTGCTCGTGGCCTGGCTGGGCGTGCACCAGCTGGGCACGCATGACGACGCAGCCCGCCGCGTGTTCGTGGCCAAGGACGTGGTGGCCGACATCCTGCCGCCGCCGATGTACCTGATCGAGATGCGCCTGGTGCTCTCGCAGGGCGTGGAGCAGTCCATGCCGCCGCAGGAGGTGCAGCAGCAGCTCCAACGGCTGAAGCAGGAGTACGACGCCCGCGTGCAGCACTGGCGGGCCCACCCGCCCTACGGCCTGGAGAAGGACCTGCTGGGCGCCCAGCACGAGGCGGCGCAGGCCTTCATCCAGAGCGCCGAACGCGAGGTGCTGCAGCCGCTGCTGCGTGGCGAGGTGGCCGCAGCGCGGCAGGGGCTGTTGGCGGCGCATGCGCTGTACCTGCGCCATCGCCAGGGCGTGGACGCCACCGTGGTCTCGGGCAATCGCTTTGCGGCCGACACCATGGCCGAGATCGACGCGCTCGCGCCGCAGGTCAAGTGGTTGATGCTGGGTGCCACCCTCGTGCTGCTGGCCCTCTCGGCGCTGCTGTTCCACCGTGTGTCGCGCCGCGTGCTGCGCCAGGTGCGCCAGGGCGCCGACTTGGCCCGCGCAGTGGCCGATGGCGAGCTGCTGCGCCGCCGGCACACGCGTACCCGCGACGAGATGGGCCAGTTGATGGGCGACCTCGACCGCATGACCGGCAACCTGTCGAACATGGTCGGCCAGATCCGCGGTCAGGCTGCGGGCATCGCGACCTCGGCGGAGCAGCTGCAGCGCGGCAACCAGGACCTGCAGGAGCGCAGCAGCCATGCCGCCGAGGGCGTCAACGCCACGCTGGCGGCCGTGACCGCCATGGCCACGACGCTGGCGCAGACCAGCCACCTGGCCGACGAGGCCCACGCGAAGGTCGCGCGCGCCTCCGAGGTGGCCAGCCAGGGCGGCGCGGCGGTACACGAGGTGGTCAGCACCATGAACGACATCCAGGCGGCCAGCCAGCGCATCAGCGACATCATCGGCGTGATCGACGGCATCGCCTTCCAGACCAACATCCTGGCGCTCAATGCCGCGGTGGAAGCCGCACGCGCCGGCGAGCAGGGCCGCGGCTTCGCGGTGGTGGCCTCGGAAGTGCGTTCACTGGCGCAGCGCTCGGCCTCGGCCGCCCGCGAGATCAAGGACCTCATCGGCAACAGCGTGGCCAAGGTGGAGCAGGGCCATGGCATCGTGCAACGCGCCGGCACCACCATCGAGCACGTGGTGCAGGAAGTGCAGGGCGTGCATCGGCTGATTTCGGACATCAACCAGGCCGGGCGCGACCAGCAGCAGCGCATCCAGGAGGTGATGCTGGCCGCCGAGTCGCTGGACCAGGCCACCACCCGCAACGTGGGGCTGGTGGACGACACCTCGGCCGCCGTGCGCTCGCTGGGTGAGCGGGCCAGCCAGCTGAGCGAGGTGGTGGCGCGGTTCAAGCTGGGCGAGGATGCCGCTGACCGGTAGGTCCTTGCGGTGGGCCCGGCCGGCCTGCCTGCGTGGCCGGGCCGGAATGGAAAATGCCCTGCAACTCACGTTGCAGGGCATCGTCTTTCAGGCCCTCGGGCCCGTCGTCAAGCCGGGGCGTTCAGCGCCTCACAGCACCTCGGACGCAAAGTCCGCCAGGCGTGAGCGCTCGCCGCGGGCCAGGGTCACGTGGCCCGAGTGCGGCCAGCCCTTGAAGCGGTCGACCGCGTAGGTCAGGCCGCTGGAGCCTTCGGTCAGGTAGGGCGTGTCGATCTGCGCCAGGTTGCCCAGGCAGACGATCTTGGTGCCCGGGCCGGCGCGGGTGATCAGCGTCTTCATCTGCTTGGGCGTCAGGTTCTGCGCCTCGTCGATGATGACGAACTTGTTGAGGAAGGTGCGCCCGCGCATGAAGTTCAGGCTTTTGATCTTGATCTTGCTGCGCACCAGGTCGTTGGTGGCGGCGCGGCCCCATTCACCGGCGCTGTTGTCGCTGCGGGCCAGCACTTCCAGGTTGTCGTCCAGCGCGCCCATCCACGGGCTCATCTTCTCTTCTTCGGTGCCCGGCAAAAAGCCGATGTCCTCTCCCACCGGCACCGTCACGCGGGTGACGATGATCTCGGTGTAGCGGCGCTCGTCCATCACCTGGGCCAAGCCGGCGGCCAGCGTCATCAGCGTCTTGCCGGTGCCGGCGGTGCCGGTCAGGGTGATGAAGTCGCACTCCGGGTCCATCAGCAGGTTGAGCGCGAAGTTCTGCTCGCGGTTGCGGGCGGTCACGCCCCACACCGCGTTCTTCTGGTGGGTGTATTCCTTCAGCGTCTTAAGTACCGCGGTCTTGCCGGTGATCTCGACCACGCGGGCGTACAGCGGCACCGCGCCCGGCGACTCCAGGTACACGAACTGGTTGATCAGCAGCGCCGGCACCATGGGCCCGGCGATTCGATAGAAGGTGTGGCCGCTTTGCTGCCAGCTCTCCATCGTCTTGCCGTGGCGCTCCCAGAAATCGGCCGGCAGCTGCAGCACGCCGTTGTAGAGCAGGTCGCCGTCTTCCAGCGTCTTGTCGTTGAAGTAGTCCTCGGCCGGCAGGCCCAGCGCGCGGGCCTTGACCCGCATGTTGATGTCCTTGGACACCAGCACCACGTCGCGGTCGGGCATCTGCTCGCGCAGGCCCTGCACCACGCCCAGGATCTGGTTGTCGGCCTTGCCCTGGGGCAGGCCGGCCGGCAGCTTCACGTCCAACAGCGTGGTCTGGAAGAACAGCTTGCCGCCGGCTTCCTTGTGGCCGGTCTTGGCCAGCGGAATGCCGGCCTTGGCATCGGCCAGGCCTTCGGCGCCGGCCAGCGCATCGAGCTCGCGGCTGACCTGGCGCACGTTGCGCGAGACCTCGCTCATGCCCTTCTTGTGGCCGTCGAGTTCCTCGAGCGTGATCATCGGCAGGTAGATGTCGTGCTCGTCGAAGCGGAACAGGGAGGTCGGGTCGTGCATCAGCACGTTGGTGTCCAGCACGAACAGCTTGGCCGGGCCGGTGTGCTTGGGCTTGCGCGGCTTGGGTTGGGGCGCGGGGCGGTCGGCGGCGCGCGGGGTCACCGGGGCGGCCTGGCGGGCGGTGACGGCGGGCAGGGCGGGCGCGGCGGGTGCAGCCGGCTGTGCCGGCTTGCGCGCCGGGGTACGGGCGGCCGGCGTGCCGGCGGGTGCGCTGCGGGCCGTGGCGGGCGCGGGCGCCGCAGCGGGCTTGGCCGCCGGTACGTCCAGCGGTTCCTGGCTGAAGAGATCCAGCACCGCGGGGGCCACCTCGGCCGCGGTGGGTTGTTTGCTGGCGCGTTTGCCCGTTTTCGGGGCGGCCTGCGAATCGAAGTCGGCGGGAGCGAGAACGGCTGCTTTGCGGGTCGGCGGCTTGGGCAGGGGCATGGGCGGTGGGCTTTTCAGGCTCGTAGAAACGACAAAGCCGCGCAGGGGCCTGCGCGGCTTTGGCGGGATTCGGACGCGTGGTCGCTACAACTCACGAACATGAACCCATTATGCGCTGCCGTGGATGACAGCCCGGCTCGGCCGGGCGACACGGCAGAAGTTCAGGCTGCCAGCTTGAGCGCGTTCACAGCCTTCAGCACCTCTTCGACGTGGCCGGCGACCTTCAGGCCGCGCCACTCGGCGCGCAGCACGCCGTTGGCGTCGATCAGGAAGGTGCTGCGCTCGATGCCCTTGACCTTCTTGCCGTACATGATCTTGTTCTTGACCACGCCGAACATGTGGCAGAGCTTTTCCTCGGTGTCGGCGATCAGCTCGAAGGGCAGGTCGAGCGCCTGCTTGAACTTCTCGTGCGAGGCCATGTTGTCACGCGACACGCCGAAGACCACGGCGCCGGCGGCCACCAGCTCCTTGTGGTGGTCACGAAACTGCATTGCTTCGGTGGTGCAGCCGGGGGTGTTGTCCTTCGGGTAGAAGTACAGGATCACCGTCTGACCGGCATACGCCTGGGGTGTGAACTTCACACCGCCCGTGGCAAGCGCTTCAAACTCCGGGAGGGCTTTATTGAGGGCTGGCGTCATGAAGGCGGATCTCTTCTAGGGGGTTACCTGACGGGGCAGGAACAACCCTTGATTATACGGGGCCGGCACGACCGGCCGGTTTTCGTGAGGTTTGAACTTGCCTGGCCGGTGAGGATTCACTGCGGTTGCAGCAGCAGCGCGGCCACCACCGAGCGGCCCTCGCTGGCCAGCACGTTGTAGGTGCGGCAGGCGGCGGGCGTGTCCATGGTCTCGACGCCGATGCGCCGCTCAATCAGCGCGCGCTGCAGCGCCGGGCTGACAAAGCGCAGCCGTGTGCCGGAGCCGAAGATCACCAGCTCGGGCTGCAGCGCCAGCACCTGCTCGAAGTGAGCGGCGGTGAGTTCGGGCACGTCGGCCACGGGCCAGGCCACCGGCTGGCCGCGCCAGGGCACCAGCACGCTGGCGGTGTAGGCGCTGCCGTTGACCCACAGCCGACCCGGCTCGACACGAGAGATGCTGTTGACGCCTTCGAGATGGTCGGGTTGGAATTTCATCGTGGTCTAATTATCGGTTCTTCGGAGAACCCCCTGTGAAGCCGCTATCAAAGTCCACCAAGCTCGCCGACGTGTGTTACGACATTCGTGGACCGGTGCTGGCCAAGGCGCGGCAGATGGAGGACGAAGGCCAGAAGATCATCAAGCTCAACATCGGCAACGTGGCCGCGTTCGGGCTGGAGCCGCCCGACGAGATCGTGCAGGACATGATCCGCAACCTGCCGCACACGGCCGGCTACACCGACAGCCTGGGGCTGTTCGCGCCGCGCAAGGCGGTGGTGCACTACACGCAGCAAAAGAACATCAAGGGCGTCACGGTCGATGACGTGTACCTGGGCAATGGCGTGTCCGAGCTCATCACCATGAGCCTGAACGCGCTGCTGAACAACGGCGACGAGGTGCTGCTGCCTTCGCCCGACTACCCGCTGTACACCGCGTCGGTGGCGCTGTCGGGCGGCACGCCGGTGCACTACATGTGCGACGAGCAGAGCGACTGGCTGCCCGAGATCGCCGACATCCGCGCCAAGATCACGCCGAACACCAAGGCCATCGTCGTCATCAACCCGAACAACCCGACCGGCGCGCTGTACCCCGAGAGCGTGCTGCGCGAGATCGTGGAAGTGGCGCGCCAGCACCAGCTGCTGATCCTGGCCGACGAGATCTACGACAAGACGCTGTACGACGGCCAGGTGCACACCAGCATCGCCTCGCTGGCCGACGACGTGCTGTGCATCACCTACAACGGCCTGTCGAAGAACTACCGCAGCTGCGGCTACCGTGCCGGCTGGATGGTGGTGTCGGGCGACAAGCGCCATGCCCGCGACTACATCGAGGGCCTGAATATGCTGGCCTCGATGCGGCTGTGCGCCAACACGCCGGGCCAGCTGGCGATTCAAACTGCGCTGGGCGGCTACCAGAGCATCAACGACCTGGTGGCGCCTACCGGCCGACTGTGCCGCCAGCGCGACCTGGCCTATGAGCTGCTGTCGCAGATTCCGGGCGTGAGCGTGGTCAAGCCCAAGGCCGCGCTGTACATGTTCCCGCGGCTGGACCCGCGCCTGTACCCCATCCAGAACGACCAGCAGTTCGCGTATGAGCTGCTGGCCGAGGAAAAGGTGCTGATCGTGCAGGGCACGGGCTTCAACTGGCCCACGCCCGACCACTTCCGCATCGTGTTCCTGCCCAACTCCGACGACCTGGCCGAGGCCATCGGCCGCATCGCGCGCTTCCTCGAGCATTACCGCAAGAGACATTCCCAATGAAACCGATTCGGATCGCCGTGCTCGGCGCTGGCGTGGTGGCCAGCGGCGTGGTGCATGTGCTGCAACGCAACCAGCAGGAAATCCAGCGCCGCGCCGGCCGCGGCCTGGAAGTCATCGCCATCGCGGCGCGCAACACCGCCAAGGCGCATGAGGCGCTGGGCGCCACCGGCGTGGCCACTGCCGACGATTTCGAGGCCGCGGTGCGCCGCCCCGACGTCGACATCGTGGTCGAGCTGATCGGCGGCACCGACCGCGCCCGCGCGCTGGTGCTGGCCGCCATCGAGGCCGGCAAGCACGTGGTCACCGCCAACAAGGCCTTGCTGGCCGTGCACGGCAGCGAGATCTTCGCGGCGGCCAGCGCCAAGGGCGTGATGGTGGGCTTCGAGGCCGCGGTGGCCGGGGGCATTCCCATCATCAAGGCGCTGCGCGAAGGCCTGACGGCCAACCGCATCGAGTGGATCGCCGGCATCATCAACGGCACCACCAACTTCATCTTGAGCGAGATGCGCAGCAAGGGCCTGGACTTCGGCACCGTGCTGGCCGAAGCGCAGCGCCTGGGCTATGCCGAGGCCGACCCCACCTTCGACATCGAAGGCGTGGACGCGGCCCACAAGGCCACCATCATGAGCGCCATCGCCTTCGGCGTGCCGGTGCAGTTCGACAAGGCCCACATCGAGGGCATCACCAAGCTGCAGGCCGCCGACATCCGCTATGCCGAGCAGCTGGGCTACCGCATCAAGCTGCTGGGCATCACCCGCCGGCGCGACGAAGGCATCGAGCTGCGCGTGCACCCGACGCTGGTGCCCGCCAAGCGGCTGATCGCCAACGTGGAAGGCGCGATGAACGCCGTCGTGGTACAGGGTGATGCCGTGGGCACCACGCTGTACTACGGCAAGGGCGCGGGCAGCGAGCCCACCGCCAGCGCCGTGGTGGCCGATCTGGTGGACATCACCCGCCTGCACACCGCCGACCCCGACCACCGCGTGCCGCACCTGGCCTTCCAGCCCGATGCGATGAGCGATGCGCCCATCCTGCCGATCGAGCAGGTGCGCACCGCCTTCTACCTGCGCCTGGTGGTGGCCGACGAAACCGGCGTGCTCAGCCGCATCACCACCATCCTGGCCGAGCGCGACATCTCGATCGACGCGGTGCTGCAGCGCGAATCCGCCGAGGGTGAGCGCCAGACCGACCTGATCATCCTCACCCACGACACCGTGGAAGGCCGCATGCGCCAGGCCCTGGCGCAGATGCAGGCGCTGCCCACGGTGCTGGCCCCCATCGTCGCGCTGCGCAAGGAAGAGCTGGCCTGACCGTGAAATACATCAGCACCCGGGGCGACGCCCAGCGCCGCAGCTTCAGCGAGATCCTGCTCGAGGGCCTGGCGCCCGATGGTGGCCTGTACCTGCCCGAGCAGTACCCGAAGGTCGACGACGCCACGATGAACCGCTGGCGCACGCTCTCGTATGCCGATCTGGCGTTCGAGATCCTGTCGCTGTACATCGACGACATCCCGGCCGACGACCTGCGGGCGCTGGTGCGCAAGACCTACACGCACGAGGTCTTCGGCACCGAGGCCATCGTGCCGCTGAAGCCGCTGGAGCCGGGGCTGGCGCTGGAAGCCCTGTCCAACGGGCCCACGCTGGCCTTCAAGGACATGGCGATGCAGCTGCTGGGTAACCTGTTCGAGTACGAACTGGCCCGCCGCGGCGAAACGCTCAACATCCTGGGCGCCACCTCGGGCGACACCGGCAGCGCCGCCGAATACGCGATGCGCGGCAAGCAGGGCGTGCGGGTGTTCATGCTCAGCCCCCATGGCCGCATGAGCCCGTTCCAGCAGGCGCAGATGTTCAGCCTGCAGGACGAGAACATCCACAACATCGCCATCGAAGGCGTGTTCGACGACTGCCAGGACATCGTCAAGGCAGTGAGCAACGACCTGCCGTACAAGCGGGCCCACCGCATCGGCACCGTCAACTCCATCAACTGGGCGCGGCTGCTGGCCCAGGTGGTGTACTACTTCGCCGGCTATTTCCAGGCCACGCAAGGCAATGCCGAGCGCGTCAGCTTCGCCGTGCCTTCGGGCAACTTCGGCAACATCTGCGCCGGCCACGTGGCCCGCATGATGGGCCTGCCGATCGAGCGGCTGATCCTGGCCACCAACGAGAACGACGTGCTCGACGAGTTCTTCCGCACCGGCACCTACCGCGTGCGCAAGGGCCACGAGACGCACGAGACGTCCAGCCCGTCGATGGACATCAGCAAGGCCAGCAACTTCGAGCGCTTCGTCTTTGATCTGATGGGCCGCGACGGCCAGCGCGTGCGCCACCTGTTCGGCGAACAGGTGGAGCAGGCCGGCGTGTTCAGCCTCACGCCCGAAGAGTTCGGCCGCATCGCCGGCTTCGGCTTTGTCTCGGGCAAGAGCACCCATGCCGACCGGCTGCGCACCATCCGCGACACCTGGGAACGCTACGGCGTGATGATCGACACCCACACCGCCGACGGGCTGAAAGTGGCGCGTGAATGCGCGCTGGCCGGCACCACCACGCTGGTGCTGGAAACCGCGCTGCCGGTGAAGTTCGCCGACACCATCCGCGAAGCCCTGGGCCGTGAGCCCGAGCGCCCGGCCGCGCTGCAGGGCATCGAGGACCTGCCCAAGCGCTTTTCCGTGATGCCGGCCGACCCACAGGGCGTCAAGGCCTACATCTCGGCCCACGTCAGCGCCTGAGCGCGGCCTCGATGGCTGCAGTCCAGGCCGTGCCGCGCTTCAAGCTGGTGGGTTTTGCCGGCCCCTCCAACGTCGGCAAGACCACGCTGATCACCGGCGTCCTGGCCGCGCTCAAGGCCCGCGGGCTGCGGGTGTCGGTGCTCAAGCATGCGCACAAGCGCTTCGACGTCGACACCCCCGGCAAGGACAGCTGGCGCCACCGCGAGGCCGGTGCCTTCGAGGTGCTGCTGGCCTCGCAGAAGCGCCTGGCGTTGCTGCGCGAGTACGAGACCGAGGCCGAGCCTTCGGTGCATCAGCTGCTGGCCGAGCTGTCGCCCTGCGACTGGGTGCTGGTCGAAGGTTTCAAGCATGCCGACCTGCCCAAGATCGAGGTGCGCCGCGCCGCCGCGCCGCAGCAGCTGGCGCCGCTGTATACCGACGACCCCTTCGTGGTGGCGCTGGCCACCGACAGCCCGCCGCCGGTGCCCACGTCGCTGCCGCTGTTGTCCATCGACGACCCCGGCGCCGTCGCGCAATGGCTGGTGGAATCGGGCGACCGCTTCGACTACCGGCCGGAGCACCACCTTCCTGACGAGACCGCATGACTGCCACTGCTGACCGCCCCGGGCTGATGCCGCTGGACGAAGCGCTGCGCCTGCTGGGCGAAGGCGCCCGCGCCGCCGCCATCACCGAGACCGAAACCCTGTCCACCTTCGACGCGCTGGGCCGCGTGCTGGCGGCCGAGGTGCGTTCCGGCCTGGACGTGCCGCCGCAGGACAACACCGCGATGGACGGCTACGCCGTGCGCGTGGCCGACGTGCCGGCCGAAGGCACGCTGCTGCCGGTGAGCCAGCGCATCCCCGCCGGCGTGGTGGGGCAGCCGCTGCAGCCGGGTACCGCGGCCCGCATCTTCACCGGCGCGCAGATCCCCGCCGACGCCGACGCGGTGGTGATGCAGGAGCGCTGCGAAGCCGTGGCCGGGGGCGACCCGCAGGGCCTGGGCAGCGTGCGCGTGAACCTGGTGCCGCCGCCGGGCTTTTCCATCCGCCGCCGCGGCGAAGACGTGCGCAGCGGCGCCGTGGTGCTGGAACGCGGCCAGCGGATGACGCCGCAGGCGCTGGGTCTGGCCGCCTCGGTGGGCGCGGCGCAGGTGACGGTGCTGCGCCGGCCACGCGTGGCGCTGTTTTCCACCGGCGACGAGCTGGTGATGCCCGACCAGGTGCCGCCCGATCGCATGCCGCCTGGCGCCATCTACAACTCCAACCGCTACACGCTGCGCGGGCTGCTGCAATCGGCCGGCTGCGAGGTGACGGACCTGGGCATCGTGGCCGACAGGCTGGACGCCACCCGCGACGCGCTGCGCCAGGCGGCGGCCGGGCACGACCTCATCATCACCTGCGGCGGCGTGTCGGTGGGCGACGAAGACCATGTGAAGCCGGCGGTGCAGGCCGAAGGCCGGCTGGCGCTGTGGCAGCTGGCCATCAAGCCCGGCAAGCCGCTGGCCTTCGGCGCGGTGCGCCGGGGCTCGTCGGACGGTGGTGAGGCGCTGTTCGTCGGCCTGCCGGGCAACCCGGTGTCGGCCTTCATCACCTTCATGGTGGCGGTGCGGCCGGTGCTGCAGGCGCTGCAGGGCCTGCCGGCCACGCTGCCGCGGGCGCTGACGGCGCGCGCCGGCTTCGACTGGCCGCGGCCCGACAAGCGGCGCGAGTTCCTGCGGGTACGCTTCGACGACGCCAGCGGCGAGCTAGTGCTGTACAGCAACCAGGGCTCGGGCGTGCTCACCTCCACCGTGTGGGCCGACGGCCTGGTGGACAACCCGCCCGGTCAGGCCATCGCCCGGGGGGACACCGTGGCCTTTCTGCCGATGCAGCAGCTGGTGGGCGCATGACGGCCGACGTGTTGATGACCGTGCAGGTGCGCTACTTCGCCGCGCTGCGCGAAGCCCTGGGCAGTGGGGAGGCGGTGCAGCTGCCCGCCGGCAGCCGCGTGGCCGACCTGCGCGCCGCGCTGGTGGCCCGCAGCCCCGCCCATGCCGAGCGCTTGGCCCCCGGCCGCGCGGTGCGCTGCGCGGTGGCCCAGGTGATGTGCCAGGACGAGCAGCAGGTGCTGTCCGACGGCGCCGAGGTGGCGTTCTTTCCGCCGGTGACGGGCGGCTAAAAGGTCCCGCCGGGACGGCCCAAGGGGCCGAGCGCCCCCATGGGGGGCCGCGAGCGCAGCGAGCTTGGGGGTGCTGAGTCAAGCCTCCCGGGCCAGTCGGCCCAGCTGATCCACCAACGCTTCGATCTGCTGCTGCAGTGCCGCCGACACCGGCTGCATCGGCGCGCGCAGCTCGTTGCGCAGCAGGCCTTGCGCGGCCAGCGCGGCCTTGGCCGGTGCCGGGTTGGGCTCGGCGAAGGCGGCGCGGATCCAGGGCTGCAGCGCCTGCCACAGCCGCCGCGCGGCGGGCAGGTCGCCGACGCGCAGTTGCTGGTGCAGCCGCACGAACAGCTCGGGGTGCAGGTGGGCCGAGGCCGAGATGCTGCCCGCGCCGCCCATGCACAGCGTCGCGAAGATCTCGATGTCGTCGCCCGCCAGCACCTGCAGCCGGCCGTCGTCGATCAGCGCCTGCGTGTCGGCCAGGTGGCCGCCGCAGTCCTTCAGGCCGATGATGTTGGCGTGGGCGGCCAGCGCCAGCGCGGTCTCGCGCTGGATGCGGGTGCCGGTGCGCGACGGGATGTCGTACAGCACCACTGGCCGCGGCGAGGCATCGGCCAGCGTGCTGAAGAAGTCGATCACGCCGGCCTGCGGCGGCCGCACGTACAGCGGCGGCGGCACCAGGAAGCCGGCCACCGGGTACTCGGCCCATTGCAGCAGCTCGGTGCGCACCGGCTGCGGCGCGCTGCCGGCCACGCCCATCAGCACCGGCAGGCCGGTCTGCGCGTCCAGCACCGCCTGCAGCACCTGGCGCTGTTCGTCGTCGCTGAGCAGCGCCGCTTCACCGGTGCTGCCGCACACCACGTAGCCGGCAATGCCGCGCGGCGCCAGCGTGGCCACCAGCCGGGTGAGCGCGGGCAGGTCGAGCCGGCCGCCGCTGAATGGGGTGACCAGCGGAATCCATACGCCTGAGAGATCGAGCATCTGAAAGTTCTCCTGAGAGCGACCGAGTGGCAAACCGCGTGCGCGTGCGGCTCGGCGGTGGCTGGCGGGGCAGGAGAAGCAGGGGGAGGCTTGCTGTTGCTTGGCCGGTTCCGTCGTGTCGCATCCGACCACGGAACCGCAGCTCCGGTCAGAAGCGCTGCCGTTTTTTGAGTGCGCGGGCGCCCGCCGCCGCAAAGCGGACGTGAGCAGGGCGGAAGGCGTGACCGGGCATGGGGCTGCAGTGTAGATGACACAATCCTGCGGATGCAGAGGGAACAGTTTCAGGTGGTGCGCATCCAGGCCGAGGACTTCGACCTGTCGGCCGAAGTGGCTGCCTTGCGCGCGGGCGATGCCGGCGTGGGCGCGGTGGCGGCTTTCGTGGGCACGGTGCGCGACCGCGACGGCAGCGCCGCCCAGGCCGTGCAGCCGGTGCAGCTGCTGGAGCTGGAGCACTACCCCGGCATGACCGAGCGTGCCATCGAAGCCATGGTGGACGCGGCGCGCCAGCGCTTCGGCATCCGCGGCGCGCGGGTGGTGCACCGCGTGGGCCCGCTGGCCCTCAACGACCAGATCGTGCTGGTGGCGGTGAGCGCCGCCCATCGCGGCGAAGCCTTCCAGGCCTGCGAATTCCTGATGGACTACCTCAAGACCCAGGCCCCGTTCTGGAAGAAGGAACACACGGCCGCCGGCGCCCACTGGGTGGACGCCCGCGTGGCCGACGACGCCGCCGCCGCGCGCTGGGGCCTGCCCACCGGCAATGCGCCGGTCGTGGCGCCTGCCATGGCCACCGCAGGGCAGCCGGCATGACGGGGACCGTGGCGAACGTGCCCTGGAGCACCGTGGCCGCCATCGCGGCCGGCGCCGTGGTGGGGGCGCTGTCGCGCTTTGCCGCCGGCTTGTGGCTCAACGCGGTGTGGCGCGGCTTTCCGGTGGGCACGCTGTTCGTCAACTGCGTGGGCGGGTTGATGATCGGTTTTGCGATGCTGCTGTTCACCCGCCACCCCGACGAGACGCTGCGCCACCTGGTGATCACCGGCTTCCTGGGCGGGCTGACCACCTTTTCCAGCTTCTCGGCCGAATCGCTGGGCCTGCTGCAGCGCGGCGAGCTGCCGCTGGCGCTGGCGCACACGCTGGCCCATGTCATGGGCGCGCTGCTGTGCGCGGCGCTGGGCTTTGCGCTGGCGCGCCTGGTGCTGCGGGCATGAACGCGCCGCTGCATTCTGCTGCCGCCGCGGTGCCGGCCGCCAGCCCGGCGCCCGACCCTGCCGCCGAGCGTCTGGCGCTGCGCGCCGCGCTGGGCCGCTACGCCACCGGCGTCACCATCATCACCTGCCGGGCGCCCGATGGCGCGCGGGTGGGCCTGACGGCCAATTCCTTCAGCGCGCTGTCGCTGGACCCGCCGCTGGTGCTGTGGTCGCTGCGCCAGGCCAGCAGCAGCCTGGCGCCGTTCGCGGCTTCGGCCGGTTTTGCCGTCAACGTGCTGGCCGAAGACCAGGCCGAGCTGTCGCGGCGCTTCGCCTCTTCGGTGGCCGACAAGTTCCACCAGGGCGACTGGAGCGACGGCGCCCACGGCGCGCCGGTGCTGGCCGGCTGCACCGCCGTCTTCGAATGCACGCTCACCCACCAGCAGGCGGCCGGCGACCATGTGCTGTTCATCGGCCAGGTGCAGCGCCATCGCCATGCGCCCGAGCTGCCGGCGCTGGTGTTCCATGCCGGCCACTACCACGCGGTGGGCGATCGCCTGTAGTTCGCATCCCCGGGCCCGCCGATTGCCGCCGCGTTTGATGTAGCGCAACTTGAAAACGGGGCCAGAGCGCCTCATGTCTCTCGCAATCGGAGGTTAATCCCCATGCGAATCGACAAACTCACCACTGCCTTCCAACAGGCCCTGGCAGAAGCGCAGACGCTCGCCGTCACGCGCGACAACCCCTACTTCGAGCCGGCGCACCTGCTGGCCGCCATGCTGGCGCAGCCCGACGGGCCCAAATCCCTGCTGGACCGTGCCGGCGCCAACACCGCCGCGCTGAAAACCGCGATGGAGACCGCCATCAACGGCCTGCCCCAGGTGCAAGGGCAGGGCCAGGTGGTGCAGCCCAGCCGCGACCTGGTGGCGCTGCTGCAGGCGGCCGAGAAGGAGGCCGGCAAGCGCGGCGACCAGTTCATCGCCAGCGAGATGTTCCTGCTGGCGCTCACCGACGCCAAGACCGACCTGGCCGGCATCGTGCGCGGCCATGGCCTGACGCGCAAGGCGCTGGAAGCCGCCATCGACGCGGTGCGCGGCGGCGCCAAGGTGGACTCGGCCGAGGCCGAGGGCCAGCGCGAGGCGCTCAAGAAGTACACGCTCGACCTGACCGAGCGCGCCCGGCAAGGCAAGCTCGACCCGGTGATCGGCCGCGACGACGAGATCCGCCGCGCCATCCAGGTGCTGCAGCGGCGCAGCAAGAACAACCCGGTGCTGATCGGCGAGCCCGGCGTCGGCAAGACCGCCATCGTCGAAGGCCTGGCGCAGCGCATCGTCAACGGCGAGGTGCCCGAGAGCCTGAAGGACAAGCGCGTGCTGGTGCTGGACATGGCCGGCCTGCTGGCCGGTGCCAAGTACCGCGGCGAATTCGAGGAACGCCTGAAGGGCGTGCTCAAGGAAGTGTCGGCCGACCAGGGCCGCATCATCCTGTTCATCGACGAGCTGCACACCATGGTGGGCGCCGGCAAGGCCGAAGGCGCGATGGACGCCGGCAACATGCTCAAGCCCGCGCTGGCGCGTGGCGAGCTGCACTGCATCGGCGCCACCACGCTGGACGAATACCGCAAGTACGTCGAGAAGGACGCCGCGCTGGAGCGCCGCTTCCAGAAGGTGCTGGTGGGCGAGCCCACGGTGGAAGCCACCATCGCCATCCTGCGCGGCCTGCAGGAAAAGTACGAGGTGCACCATGGCGTGGAGATCACCGACCCGGCCATCGTCGCCGCGGCCGAGCTGAGCAACCGCTACATCACCGACCGTTTCCTGCCCGACAAGGCGATCGACCTGATCGACGAGGCGGCGGCCAAGATCAAGATCGAGATCGATTCCAAGCCCGAGGTGATGGACCGGCTGGACCGGCGCGTCATCCAGCTCAAGATCGAGCGTGAGGCGATGAAGAAGGAGCATGACGAAGGCTCGCAGCGCCGGCTGGCGCTGATCGAGGAAGAGCTCGTCAAGCTGCAGCGCGAGTACGCCGACCTGGAAGAGATCTGGAAGAGCGAGAAGGCCGCGGCCCAGGGCTCGGCCCATGTGAAGGAAGAGATCGACCGCATCAAGTTCCAGATCGAGGAGTTCAAGCGCAAGGGCGACTTCAACAAGGTGGCCGAGCTGCAGTACGGCAAGCTGCCGGGGCTGGAGGCGCGCCTGAAGGAAGCCCAGGCCAAGGAAGCCGGCAAGGCCGCCGGCGCCAAGGACGGCAAGGGCGGCCCGCAGCTGCTGCGCACCATGGTCGGCGCCGAGGAGATCGCCGAGGTGGTCTCGCGCGCCACCGGCATTCCGGTGAACAAGCTGATGCAGGGCGAGCGCGACAAGCTGCTGCAGATGGAAGCCCGCCTGCACGAACGCGTGGTGGGCCAGGACGAGGCCATCGTGGCGGTGGCCGATGCCATCCGCCGCAGCCGCGCGGGCTTGAGCGATCCCAACCGGCCGCTGGGCAGCTTCCTGTTCCTTGGCCCTACCGGCGTGGGCAAGACCGAGCTGTGCAAGGCGCTGGCGGGCTTCCTGTTCGACTCCACCGACCACATGATCCGTGTCGACATGAGCGAGTACATGGAGAAGCACTCGGTGAGCCGGCTGATCGGCGCGCCCCCGGGCTATGTGGGCTACGACGAAGGCGGTGCGCTGACCGAGGCCGTGCGGCGCAACCCGTACAGCGTGGTGCTGCTCGACGAGGTGGAGAAGGCCCACCCCGACGTGTTCAACGTGCTGCTGCAGGTGCTGGACGATGGCCGCCTGACCGACGGCCAGGGCCGCACCGTGGACTTCAAGAACACGGTGATCGTGATGACCAGCAACCTGGGCTCGCACCTGATCATGCAGATGGCGGGGCAGGACAGCGAGCTGATCCGCGAGGCGGTGTGGGGTGAGGTGAAGGAGCATTTCCGCCCCGAGTTCCTCAACCGCATCGACGAGACGGTGGTGTTCCATGCACTGGACCGCCAGCACATCGAGAACATCGCGAAGATCCAGCTCAAGGGCCTGGAAGCGCGGCTCGAGAAGATGGAGATGAAGCTCGACGTGGCGCCCGAGGCGCTGCAGGAACTGGCCAAGGTGGGGTTCGATCCGGCCTTCGGCGCCCGGCCGCTCAAGCGCGCCATCCAGCAGCGCATCGAGAACCCGGTGGCCAAGCTCATCCTGCAGGGCCGCTTCGGCCCCAAGGACGTGATCCCGGTCAACGTGGTGGACGGCGAGTTTTCGTTCGATCGCGTGGTGCACTGACTGGTGCACCGAGCGCCCGCGGCCTTCGCCGCGGGCGCCTAGGCGGACAGACGCTGCGCCACCGGCTGCTCCGCCGCCGCGATCACGCCGACGAAGGTGGATGCCTTGTCCACCAGCACGCGCACGCTGTCTTGTGTGGCGCCGTGCAGGCTGCACACGGCCACTTCCAGCTTCATCACGTCCTGCGCCGCATAGGCGTAGTCCACCTTCAGCAGATCCAGGCCGCGGGCCGCGTACAGGCCCAGGATGCGGCACATCAGGCCGGCATCGCGGTCCATCAGGTAGGTCTGCACCAGGCGCGGTGCGCGGGGAAAGAGGTCTTGGGCGTTCATGCTGCCTTCCGGTGATCCACGAGGGCTGGCGCACGGCGCGCCAGCGGCGGTTGCGCGTGGATCGAAGCGCAGCGGACGAGGAGGAACCGGCTGGCGGCATCGACCCGGCTGACCGGGACGACGCGCACGTGCCCGGTCAGCGCGGAATTCGAATGATCGCGATGAGGGCCAGGGGCAGGCGGGCAGGCATGGCGCGAGTCTAAGCGAGCAAACGCCGCCTGCGTGCCCTGCGCATCGAATCAGGCAGCGGCCCGCACCACCGGGCGTGCGCGCTCCCGCGCGCTGACGAACTCGAAGGCCTGCTGCACGGCCGAGGCGATCATCTGGCCGTTGGCCGCGCGTTCGGCTTCGGTCAGGTAGAACAGATAGTCGACCCGGTGGCGGATGTAGCGCGGCTGCACCCGATTCAGCGCGATGCAGGCCACGTCGATCAGCAGTTCGTTGCGGGCGGCCACGTCGGGAAAGCGCGGGGCCATTTCCTGCACGGCTTCGAACACGCTGCTCTCGTGGTGGTTGTGGATGGAAGAAAAGTCCAGGCTCATGACAACATCTCCGTCGACGGCTTGATTGCCGAAGGGCAAGGCCATTGTGGGCAGCTGCGCCGCCCGGGGTCACCGGAAGAGCGGCGCCGATTCCGGGCTTTCGTCACGCCGGGCCGGCGTTCTACAGCGCCGAGCCGAAGAAGCGCGCCGGCGGCATGCCCACCGAGCGCTTGACCATCGCCGTGAAGGCGCTGGCGCTGGCATAGCCCAAGTCGGCGGCGATGCGCTTCATCGGGTGCTTGTGCGCCGCCATCGCCACCGCCTTGGCCAGCAGCACCTGCTGCCGCCACTGGCCGAAGGAAGTGCCCAGTTCCTGCTGGAACAGGCGCGCCACCGTGCGCGGGCTGGCGCCGGTGTCGCGGGCCCAGGCTTCCAACGTCGCGTGCCGGGTGGGGTCGTCCAGCACCGCTTCGCACAGCGCGCGCAGGCGTGGGTCGGCCGGCAGGTCCACGCCCAGCTTCACCGGGCGGGCGCGGCGCAGCTCGTCCAGCGCCACGGCATTGAGCCGCGCTTCGCGGGCCTGCTGCTCGCGGTCGATCTGGCGCGGGCGGGCCAGGTCGTCGGGGCGCGCATCCATCGCCATCACCAGCGCGCGCAGCAGGTCGCTCACTTCCAGCACGCGGCACTGGCGCCACAGCGCTTCTTCGGCGCGCGGCACCTGCGGGCCGCAGCGGCCGGCGGGCTGATGCAGGTACAGCGTCATCAGGTCGGTTTCGCTGAGCACGGTGACGGCATGTTCCACGCCCGGCGGAATCCACAGCGCACGCGAAGGCGGCACGATGTACGAGCCGCAGGCCGTGGTGAGCCGCGTGACGCCGGTGGTGGAAAAGGCGAACTGTGCCCAGTCGTGCGCATGCGGCACCACGAATTGGTCGGGCGTGAGCCGGTGGCACTTGATGCGCACCGGCCGCTCGGCCGAGGGTGTGAACAGATGCGGCGTCAACGGCCCGATGCGGCGGGCGCGGGAAGTGCGGCTTGGCATGATCGCGACAGAAGTTGTCACGCTATCGTAAACCTGCCGCTGCCGGGGCCTCTACGATCCGCCCCATGAGCACACTTGCAGCCCCGCCGGCCGGCGGCACTCCCCTGCGCCAGGACGCCACCGTCATCGGCCTGGTCGGCATCGCCCACCTCATCAGCCACTACAGCCAGCTGCTGCTGGCGCCGCTGTTCCCGTGGCTGAAGGACGAGTTCGCGGTCAGCTACACCCAGCTGGGCTTCCTGCTCACCATCTTCTTCGTGGTCAGCTGCGCGGTGCAGGCGGCCTCGGGCTTCATCGTCGACCGCTTCGGCGCGCGGCCGGTGCTGTTTGTCGGGCTGGGCCTGCTGGGCACGGCCGCGCTGGGTTATGCCACCAGCCACAGCTACGCGATGCTGGGCTTCTGGGCGGCGGTGGCCGGCGTGGGCAATGGCGTGTTTCATCCGGTGGACTACACGCTGCTCAACCGCAAGATCGGCAAGGCGCGGCTGGGCCATGCCTACAGCGTGCACGGCATCACCGGCAGCCTCGGCTGGGCGCTGGCGCCGGCCATGCTGGTGCCGCTGGCCCATGCCTTCTCCTGGCGCGTGGCGCTGCTGGCCGCGGCCGGCCTGGCCTTTGCGGTGCTGGCGCTGGTGTGGACCCAGCGCCGTCACCTGCAGCTGCCGGCCTTGCCCGCGGCGGCGCCGGCCGCCCGGCCGGGCGCGGCGCCGGTGCAGGCCGAGGGCCCTTTCGATTTCCTGAAGATCCCCGCGGTGTGGATGTGCTTCGCGTTCTTCTTCTTCTATGCCGCTTCGCTGAGCGTGGTGCAGAGCTTCGCGCCCGAGGCCGCACGCCACCTGCACGAGGTGCCGATGGCGCTGGTGGCCATGTGCCTGACCATCTACATGGTGTGCACGGCCGGCGGCATGGTGCTGGGCGGCTTCCTGGCGTCGGACCCGGCGCGCTGCGAGCGCATCGTGGGCGCGGCCTTCGGCGTGGCCGCCAGCATCGCGCTGGTGCTGGGCCTGGCCAGCCTGCCGGCGATGGCGGTGCCCGTGCTGTTCGGTGCCATGGGCTTCTTCGCCGGCATCGCCGGGCCTTCGCGCGACCTGCTGGTCAAGCGCTCGGCTCCCGACAACGCCACCGGCCGCGTCTACGGCGTGGTGTATGCCGGCCTGGACATTGGCCAGGCGGTGGCGCCGCTGCTCTTCGGCACGCTGATGGACCAGGGCCGCTACACCACGGTGTGGGTGGGCCTGGCCCTGGTGCAGGGCGTGCTGATCGCCAGCGCCTTCAACGTGCGGCGCGTGCGCCGCACGGGGCGGGTGGTTCAGGCGGCCTGAAGCGGCCTTAGAAGCTGTAGCTCCCAGTCACCCCCAACGCCCACGTCCGCCCCGGCGCCGGCTCGAAATAGCGCTGGTTGGTTTCGTTGACGATGACCGAGCCGACGTAGTCCTTGTCGAAGAGGTTGTCGACGCGCGCGAACTGGGTGAGCTTCCAGGCGCCGATGCGCTGCTCGAAGCCGGCGCGCAGGACGGTGGTCACGTAGCCGGGGGCCTGGGCGGTGTTGGTGTCGTTGGCGCTCAGGCGGCTGGCGCCGCGCACTTCGGCCGCGCTGCTGAAGCCGCTGGCCAGGTGCCGCCAGCCCAGCTCGCCGTACAGCACCTGCCGCGGCACGCCGGGGATGCGCTTGCCCGACAGGTCGGCCCCGGCTGGGGTCACCAGGTCGCGGTACTCGGCGCGGGTGTTGGTGTACGCCAGCGTGGCATTGAAGCCGGCCGGCAGCGTGGCGTCCATCGACAGCTCCAGGCCTTCACGCCGGGTCTTGCCGGCATTGGCGTACACGGTGCGGCCGCCGCTGGAGCCGGCCGAGACCACTTCATTGCGCGTGTCGGCGCGGAACACCACCGCGCTGGCGCGCATGTTGCTACCCAGGCGGGCCTTGACGCCCGCCTCGAAGTTGCGGCTCTTGGCCGCGGCCAGGTCGAAGTTGAGGCCCGGCTGGCCACCGCTGCGGTAGGCCAGCTCGGCGAAGGTGGGCGTCTCGAAGCCGCGGCCCAGCGAAGCGAACAGATGCAGGTCGGGGCTCAGCTGGTGCAGCACGCCCAGCACCGGGCTGGTGGCGCTGTAGCGGGCCGAGCCGCTGTCGTCCGGGTTGGCACCGGTGATGAAGCGGTCCTTCGATTCGAAGCGCACCACGCTGTGCCGCAGGCCGCCGGTCAGCTTCCAGGCCGGCGCCACCTGCCAGCTGCCGATGATGAACTGGTCGAAGCTGTGGACGGTGTCGTCCTCGTCGCGGCGCAGCGCGCCCGCGGTGCCGGCGTTGTTGACGAAGCCCTGCCGGTGCTCGCGCATGCGGTCGTAGGCCAGGCCGACGGTGATGGAGCGCTGCTCGTCGCCCAGCCGCCATTGCAGCCCGGTGCCCGAGAAGTTGCGGTCCAGGTCGACCACGCCGCCCGAAGAGGTGATGCCCTGCGCCACCAGCGGCAGGCCCAGGTACTGGGTGAGCTGGCGCTGGCCGCCGTACACGCTGGCTTCCACCGCGCCGCCCAGCAGCTGCGGATGGCGCCACACCAGGCCGCCCTGGGTGTGCTTGATGCTCTTGCGGGTGTCCTGCGCCAGCGCGTTGGTGCCGGCCTGGCGCGGGTCGGCGTCCAGCTGGGCCTGCGTCAGGCCCAGCGGGTCCTGCGTGTCGGGCTGGTTGAGCGCATTGGCGATGACGACGATGCTGGCGCCGTTGTCCAGACCAAAGCGCAGCCGCGCATTGGCCAGGTCGCGGCGGGCGGCGCTGTGGTCGCGTGAGCCGTTGGTCTCGAAGCGCGAGACATTGCCGGTGGCGCCGAAGCTGCCGCTGGACACGCCGAAGCGCACGCCGGTGCGCCAGGTGGAGTCGCTGCCGCCCATCACGCTGCCTTCCACGAAGGGCTTGCGCGGCGCGTCGTCGCCGATGACGTGGATGACGCCGCCCGAGGCATTGCCGTACAGCGCCGCGAAGGGGCCGCGCAGCACCTCGATGGCGCCGGCACCTTCCAGGTCCAGCAGCGCGGTCTGGCCCTGGCCGTCGGGCATGGTCAGAGGAATGCCGTCCTGTATCAGCCGCACGCCACGCACGCCGAAGGTGGCGCGGGCGCCGAAGCCGCGCGACGACACCTGCAGGTCTTGCGCATAGTTCTGCCGGTTTTGCACCAGCAGGCCGGGCACGCGGGCCACGCCTTCGGACAGGTTCACGCGCCATTGCTGGTCGCGCAGCGCCTCGCCGTCCACGCGGTCGATGGAAGCGGGCACGTCGAAGGCGCGCTCGGCGCTGCGGGTGCCGGTGACGACCACCGACTCGACGTTGGACGTCTGGGCCTGCACCGTGGTGCAGGCCAGCAGCAGGGCGCAGGCGCGTGCCACCGCATGGGGTTTCATGTCATGTCTCCTGTGTGTACGACTGTGAGCGAGGTTAGCCCATGCAGTCGCACCCGCAGGAGCGGGCAGTTACCGACCGCGAGGCACGCGGTCGACGAGGCTCAGCGCGGGCCTGTGTCGCGCCGTAGCTGGCGCAGGCATTCTTCGCGCACGGCACGCACGGGGTGCTCCCGGCAGCGGCGCAGGCGTTCTGCGTGGCTGGGCGTCGGCGAGGCGGCGCTGGCCGCGCCCGCAGCCGGGGCCGAAGCACCGGCCGGCGCGGCCGACAGCGGCCCGCACACCAGCCACAGCAGGCAGGCGGCCAGGGCCATCAGCCAGTAGCTGCCGATGCCCTGCCACTTCACGCGGCCCATCGCGGCACCCACCCCACGCAGGCCGATCAGCCCTGGCGCGCGGCCGAGCGCCGCCGTGCCAGGCTGCCCACCGCCACCAGCCCGGCCAGCGCCATCGCCCAGGTCGAGGGCTCGGGCACGACCGCCACCGTGCCGGACACCGTCAAGCTGCTGGCCCCGGCCCCCACGCCGGCAAAGCTGAGCGAGCGACCGGAGATGGACTGCCCGTTGTCCGACAGCGCCAGCCGCACGGTGAAGCTCTTGTTCGGCCCCAGCGTGTCCGCGTTCCATTGCAGGCCCATCACCGCATCGCAGCCGGTGGCGGCCAGGCAGGCCGCGTCGGGGGCGCCATCGGTGAGGTTGGCATTGGCGCTGAAGCGGCCCGGGATGCTGTCGAAGGGGTCGTTGCTGAAGGCATGCACCTCGCGCCGCACCGCATCGCCCGTACCCGCGGGGCCCCAGGTCTCGCTCACTTGGTCCAGGTAGTGGGTCTGCTCGCCATCGGGGTTGGCGAACACCATGAAGCGCAGCTGCGAAAAGCTGTCGGTGGTGCTGAGGTTGGTGATGCGGTAGTCGATGGTCAGCAGGCTGGTGCCCGCACCGCCCACCTGCACGCCGAAGCTCAGCGCCGGGTTGAGGCCGGTCACGCTCGCCGGGTTGCCGGCGCTGCCCAGGCCGGCGATGAAGACCAGCGGCGTGAGCTGGAACACGTTGCCGCTGCTGCCGTAGTTGATGTTGCTGAAGCTGCCGCCGGGGTCGGGCGCTTCGCTGGGGTTGACGGCGGCCTGGGCCACCGGCAGGCCGGCTGCGCAGGCCAGCGCAGCGGCGATGGCTTGGCGCCGCAGGCGGGCGGGAAGGAAGAAGGGCGTGGTCATGGGCAGGCTCCTCAAGGGCAAGGGATGGGCGACGCGGCGGGCTTCAGCGTGCCGCACGTTCGGTCTCGGTCTGTTGCACCAGGTCGTACTCGCGCACCAGGCCGGGCGCGAAGAACTGCTTCTCCGTGGCTTCCACGGCGCCGGGTCCGGCCTGCGAGACGATGACCTTCACCGCCGGCCGCAGCACGCCGCACACCCAGCACAGCGGCGGGTTGGGGTCGTCCGGGTTGGGGTAGGCCTTGCGCAGGCCGATGAGGATGGACAGGGAGCCCACGCGCCGCACGCCCTCGTTGTAGAGGTCCTCGGTGATCTCGTCGATCAGCGCGCTGGCCGACTTGGCGAGCTTGGCATCCAGCTTGGGGTCCATCTGCGCGTCCGACCAGCCGTCCACCCGGGCGTACTGCACGCCGCTGTCGTTCAGCGCGATCACCGCCTGGCCAGGGGCGATCACATGGTTGAGCTGCACGCCGCTGGCGCCATCGCGCAGCAGCCCGCCGGGCACGCTGAAGGCCCGCGGCAGCACCACCACCTTCTGCAGCTCGAACTGCTGGCCCTGCTCGCTGGCCTCGTCGGCGATGCCGGCCACCAGCGTGCGCACCGGGTAGGGGTTCTTGGCGCCGGGCGGCGGCAGCGGTATCTCCGACTTCGGGATGCCCAGCAGCTCGGCAAAGGCCAGGGCCTGCTTGTAGGCCTCTTCATCGCTCATGCGCAAGGCGCGGGGCGCGTCCTCGCTGCCGGGCTTGAAGGCGGCGCGGCGGTAGAACTTGATGTTGCCCATGCCCACGTTCTTGCTGAACGAGAGCATGGTGTATGCGCCGGTGGGGTCGTCGCGCTGGCCGCCGTCCAGCAGGCAGTCGCCTTCGTCGGCTTCCTTCTGCGCGGTGCTGGCCTGGCGGCAGTCGGGGGCCGGCACCGGCACGCCGCGGCCGAAGGTGGCCTGCGCCACGCGGCCGGGGTTGAAGCCGCGAGAGATGGCGCCATCGGGCCGCACGTTCATCAGCCGGTTGACGGTGTCGGCCGGGCCGTTGGGCAGCGCGCGCGACAGCGCGGCGGCCACGGTCTTCTTCAGTTCGTCCTGGCGGCTCTGCGCCTGCGCCTGCAGGCCGGTGAGGGCGGCCAGCGTGGCCAGCGCGGCGGCCGCGATGCGGGTGTGCTTGTTCATGGTGGTGTCCTTGCGGGTGGGCCGTGCCGGCTCAGGGGTTGAAGGGCGTCTGGCCGACCGGGTCGCAGCCGCGGTAACCCATCCAGGCGTAATACGCATTGCCGCTGGGGGAGCCGAAGGCGCCGCTGTTGTTGTAGCGCTCGTGGAGCAGGCGGTTGAGCGCATTGCCGCCGCTGGGGCCCACGGTCATCGCGGTGGGGCACTGGTCCTGGCAGGTGCCGAACCAGCCCAGCGGGTCGTGCGTGGCACAGGCAAAGCGGTCGGGCTTGTAGTGGTTGGTCACCCAGGCGGTGGCCACCGGCATCACATGCCCGTCCTGCGCGGTGTCGGCGTAGTCGCCGTTGAAGCTGCTGCTGATCCACATGATGCCGTGGAAGCCGGTGAACACATGCAGGCCCTTGGCCGTGCCGGGCTCCTTCATCGCCACGCGCATGTTCGAGAAATAGCCCTGGTTCAGGCTGAAGCACGACGAGGCATGCATGAACTTCAGGTTGCTGTCGCCCAGGAAGGTGGTGCCGCCCAGGGTGCCCATCTTCAGGCTGCACTGGCCCTTCCAGCTGTTGCGCATCAAGGCGCCCCAGGCATTGCCGGCATCGAAGCCGTGGGCCGCGAGGATGGCCGCATCGGGCCAGTCGAGCCAGCTGAAGTCGGCGCAGGCTGCGTCGTAGCGCGGGTCGCAGAAGCGGCGCAACGTGGTGCTGCCGTCGATGAACTGACCCGTCTTGGCATGGCCCATCAGGCCCATGCGCTGGTACCAGGCGTTGGCCATGCCGGGCCAGGCGGCGCGGTCGACATCGGTGTCGCCGGGGGCGCAGTTGCCGCCGCTCCAGTTGCCGATGGCGTACATGTCCACCTTGAAGGCCAGGGCGGTGGACAGCCCGGTGGACACGGCGGCCGCGGCGGCCAGCCGCAGCAGCAGGCGCCGGTGTTGGGGGGTGAGGTGGATGTTCAAGGCGAGTCTCCTGTGCGATCCCGGCCCGTCGCGAAGCTGCGTGGACCGTGAGGCAAAGGTAGGCGGGCACCTCGGGCGGCAACACCCCCGCGCGGCTTCAACAAAGGGGGCCCGGAAGGGGGTGGTCGGAGGGCGCTCTTGTGGGGGGAGCGGGCCGCGCGAAGGGGTGCGCCGGGGCCCGCCCGTATGATCGACGCAGGCCTTTTCAAACCCCTTCTTCACCGCCGTTCATGAACACTCGCCCCGCCGGCCATGCCCTGGTCGAAGCCCTCGTTGCACAAGGTGTGGACACCGCCTTCGGCGTGCCTGGCGAAAGCTACCTGGCGGTGCTGGACGGCTTCCATGAGCACCGCGACCGCCTCCGCTTCATCGCCTGCCGGCAGGAGGGCGGCGCCGCCTTCATGGCCGAGGCGCAAGGCAAGCTCACGGGCCGGCCGGGCATCTGCTTCGTCACCCGCGGGCCGGGCGCCACCAACGCCAGCATCGGCCTGCACACCGCCTTCCAGGACAGCACGCCGATGGTGCTTTTCGTGGGCCAGGTGGCCAGCGACCAGCGCGACCGCGAGGCCTTCCAGGAGCTGGACTACCGCCAGGTCTTCGGCCCCGGCACGCTGGGCATGGCCAAGTGGGTGGGCGAGGTGCACGACGCCCACCGCCTGCCCGAGTACGTGGCCCGCGCCTTCCATACCGCGATGCAGGGCCGCCCCGGCCCGGTGGTGCTGGTGCTGCCCGAGGACATGCTGACGGTGCCCACCGCAGCGCCGGTGCTGCCCCGCATCGAGCCCGCCACCGCCTGGCCAGCGCCGGGCGCGATGCGTGACCTGCGTGCGCTGCTGGCCGCTGCCGAGCGACCCTTCGTCATCGCCGGTGGCAGCGGCTGGACGCCCGAGAGCGCCCAGGCGCTGCAGCGCTTTGCCGAGAACTGGGGCCTGCCGGTGGGTTGCGGCTTCCGATTCCAGGACACCTTCGACAACCGCCACCCGCTGTATGCGGGCGATGTGGGCATCGCCATCAATCCCAAGCTGGCGCAGCGCATCCGCGAGGCCGACCTGGTGCTGGCCGTGGGCGTGCGCCTGGGCGAGATGACGACCAGCGGCTACACCTTGCTGCAGGTGCCGCGGCCGGCGCAGAAGCTGGTGCACCTGCATGCCGGCGCCGAAGAGCTGGGCCGCGTGTACAGCGCCGACCTGATGCTGCAAAGCGCGATGTGCCATGCCGGTAAGGCGCTGGAGACGCTGGCAGCGCCGGCCGGCACGCCGCGCTGGGCCGAATGGGCGGCCGCCGCCCATGCCGACTACGAAGCCAACCATGTGGCGCCCGAAGTGCAGCCCATGGACCTGGCGCAGGTGATGAAGACCATCCAGCGCCTGGCGCCCGAAGACACCGTGTACACCAACGGCGCCGGCAATTACGCCGGCTGGCTGCACCGCTACGTGCGCTACTTCGGCCTGCAGCACCGTGGCCGCACGCAGCTGGCGCCCACCTCGGGCGCGATGGGCTATGGCGTGCCTTCGGCGGTGGCGGCTTCGCTGCTGTACCCGCAGCGCACCGTGGTCAACATCGCGGGCGATGGCGACTTCTTGATGACCGGGCAGGAGCTGGCCACGGCCACCGGCTATGGCGCCACGCGGCTGATCTGCGTGGTGGTGGACAACGGCACCTACGGCACCATCCGCATGCACCAGGAGCGCGAGTACCCGGGCCGGGTGAGCGGCAGCGACCTCTTCAACCCCGACTTCGCGGCGCTGGCCCGGGCCTATGGCTGGCGGGCCGAGCGCATCGAGGCCACCGCGCAGTTCGAGCCGGCCTTTGCCGCCGCGCTGGACAGCGGCCAGCCCACGCTGCTGCACGTGAAGCTGGACACCGACGTCAGCACCACACGCAGCACGCTGACCGCCATCCGGCAGGCGGCTGAACGCCGCTTGCAGGGCGGCTGAACGCCTTCGTCACACGTAGGTGGAGGCCAGCCCGCCGTCGACCGGCAGGTTGACGCCGCTGATCCAGCGCGCCGCGTCCGACAGCAGGAAGGCCACCACCGGCGCGATCTCGTCGCTGTAGGCGGGCCGCTTCATGCGGTGCTGGTCGGCCTGCACCCGCTCGGCGCCCAGCATCTGCACGAAGTCGCCCAGGATGGGCGTGAACACCGGCCCCGGCGCCACGCAGTTCATGCGCACGCCGCGCTGCAGGAACAGCGGCTGCGACTGCGTCAGCGTCCAGACGATCAGGGCGTCCTTGAAGTACTGGTAGCAGCTGGCCTGCGGCACCGGATGGCGCTGCAGCCAGGCTTCGCCGGCCGCGAAGCCGGGGGTCTCGGCCAGGGCCTTGTGCAGGTCCAGCCGCTGCGGCCATTCAGCGCCCAGGATGGACGCGATGTTCACCACCCCGGCGCCTTCGGGCATGCGCGGCGCCAGCGCCAGCGTCAGCTGCCGCAGGCCCAGGTAGTTGACGCGGGCCACTAGGTCCACCGGCGCCGTGCCGGGCACGCCGGCCACGTTGGCCAGGCCGTCGATGCGCTCGGGCAGCCGGGCCACCGCGGCGTCGATGGCCGCGGGCTCGCCCAGGTCCACCTGCACGAAGCCGTCCAGCGTCAGCGAGGGTTCGTTGCGGTCCAGCCCGATCACCCGCGCGCCGCGCAGGCGCAGCAGCTTGGCGGTGTCGCTGCCGATGCCCGAGGCTACGCCGGTGACGACGATGGTCTTGTTGTGAAAGTCCATGCGAAGCTCTCCTTGAAGCGCGTCAAAAGGGGAAGGCGCGCACGCCGGCCTGCACCGTGAGCCATTGCCAGCGTGTGTATTCGTCGATGTCGGCCGGCCCGCCCACGGCGCTGCCGTTGCCGCCCAGGCCCGGCCCGCCGAAAGGGTTGGTGCACTCGTCGTTCACCGTCTGGTCGTTGATGTGCACCATGCCGGCGTTCAGCCGCTCGCCGATGGCCATGGCCCGCGCCACGTCGCGGCCGATCACCGCCGCGGCCAGTCCGCCCTGGCTGTTGTTGGCCAGCGCCACCGCCTCGTCGTCGCTGTCGAAGGCCACCAGGTTGACCAGGGGCCCGAAGGGCTCTTCGTCGAAGGCGCGCATGCCGGGCTTCACGCCCGACAGCACGGTGGGCCGGTAGCACAGGCCCTCGTGCTGGCCGCCGGCTTCCAGCCGCGCGCCGGCCTCCACCGTGTCCTTGACCAGCTGGTCGAAGCGGCCCAGCTGCTTGGCATCGATCATCGGCCCCAACGCCACCTGGCCGCTGGCGCCGTCGCCCACCGGCAGGTGGGTGGCCTTGGCCACCAGCCGCTGCTTCAGCGCTTCCAGCACCGGGCGCTGCACCAGCACGCGGTTGCTGGCCATGCAGATCTGGCCCTGGTGGAACCAGGCGCCGAAGGCCACGGCGCTGGCGGCGGCGTCCAGGTCGGCATCGTCCAGCACCACCAGGTTGTTGGCGCCGCCCAGTTCCAGCGACACCTTCTTCAGGTGGCGGCCGGCCAGCTCGCCGATGCGCCGGCCCACGCCCGGCGAGCCGGTGAAGGCGATCATCGGCACGCGCGGGTCGGTGACCAGCGCTTCGCCGGCTTCACCATCGCCGGGCAGCACCTGCAGCAGGCCCGCGGGCAGGCCGGCCTGCTCGAACACCTCGGCCATCAGCACGCCTCCGCTGTAGGGCGTGCGCGGATCGGGCTTGAGCACCACCGCATTGCCCAGCGCCAGCGCCGGCGCCACCGTGCGCAGGCCCAGGATCAGCGGAAAGTTGAAGGGCGAGATCACGCCCACCAGCCCATGCGGCACCCGCCGTGCGATCGACAGCCGACCCGGCGTGCTGGGCAGCACCTGGCCCTGGGCCTGCATCGGCAGGCCGGCAGCGATGCGGCACAGCACGATGGCTTCACGCACCTCGTGCTGGCCCTTGGGCACGATGCCACCGGTCTCGCGCGCCACGGCCAGCGACAGCTCGTCGAAGCGGGCTTCCAGCGCCTGCGCCGCCTTCAGCAGCACGGCCGCGCGGTCGCGCGGCGCGGTCGCGGCCCAGGCCGGCTGGGCGGCGTGAGCGCGGGCGATGGCGTCGGTCATCTCCTGCGCATCGGCAATGCCCACCTGGCCGATGGTGGCGCCGGTGGCCGGCTCGATCACGGCGCGGCTGCCGCCGCGGGCGGGGCGCCAGCGGCCACCGTCGTACAGCTGGCCGTTGGCATGCGCCGGCATCACCGGCAAAGCGTCATGGGCTCCCATGGTCTCGTGTCTCCGTTGGCTGCGTCCGTCAAGGGCGACGGCGTCGGGCCTGCAGAGCGCAAGCGCGGGGCCAGCGGGGGCGCGGTGGGAACGGCCGGGCGAGCTCGGCAGGGGCGGCTGCCGAGGGAAGACTCAGGACTTTCCCGGAGGCTGGCACCACCCGTTCGGCCGCCGGTTGGCGGGCCGAACGACCGCGCTGAATTTTCTTAATTGAGCAAGCGTTTCTGCCGGCGCGGGCGGCAGTTTGCTCAATTGGAGAAGAGGGGGATCAGTGCGCCGTGGCCGGCCGCTTCCACATCAGCAGCACCACGCCGGCCAGCACCACGCACACCGCCGCCCACTCGAAGCCGCTGACCTGCTCACCGGCGATCAACACGCCCAGCAGCATCGCGATCACCGGGTTGACGAAGGCATAGCTGGACGCCAGCCCCGCCGAGGCCTTGGCCAGCAGCACCATGTAGGCGTTGAAGGCGATCAAGGAGCCTGCCACCACCAGGTACAGCCAGGCGCCCACGGCCACCGGCTCGGGCGGCCATTGCGGCACCTCGTGCGTGGCCCAGGAGAGCGCCATCAGCACCGCGCCGCCGCACAGCATCTCGCTGGCAAAACCCATCGCACCCGGCGCCAGCGGCAGGCTGCGCTGGCTGAGCACGCTGCCCACCGACCAGGCCAGGCAGGCGATGCAGATGGCCAGCAGGCCGCCCGGCGAAGCCTGGAAGCCCTGGCCCTGCGTCAGCATCAACACCCCGACCAGGCCGACGGCGATGCCAGCGGCTTCCAGCGCGCGGGGCTTGACGCCGAAGGCCAGGTTCACCAGCGCGATCATCAGCGGCAGCACCGCGATGAAGGCCACCACCAGGCCCGAGCCCACGGTGGTCTCGGCCACCGCGGTGCCGCCCATGCCGCCGCCCAGCATCAGCGTGCCGATGACCAGTGCATTGCGCCATTGCAGCCGCGTGGGCATGGGCGTGCCGCGCCAGCGCATCCACGCCAGCAGCAGCACGCCGGCCGCCAGGAAGCGGGTGCCCATCTGGAAGAAGGGCGGAAAGCTGACCAGCGCGTACTTGATGGCCAGGTAGGTGGAGCCCCAGATCAGCCAGGTGGCGGCCAGGCAGGCCACGATCAGCGGCGACAGGGCAGGGCCGCGGGGCAGCGTGGGCGCGGCCTGGGGGGCGGTGGAGGCGTTGGGGGCGGCACGGGACGACATGACGCAAATGTTAGAAGGCGCACCGCGCCGGATCGAGGGGCGGAACAAGGTCTTGGCGTTGCAAGGCCTTGCATTTCATCGTCTTGCGCGTGCTAGGCTTTGAACCCATGGCTACGTTGCTTCCTTCGACGCCGCTGGCGCCCGCCGCCACCGCGCTGGACGCCTACGACACCCGCATCCTGGCCGAGTTGCAGGCCGATGCGCGGTTGACGATGGCCGAGCTGGGCCGCCGGGTGCACCTGTCGCAGCCCGCCGTCAGCGAGCGGGTGCGCAAGCTGGAAGCGGCCGGCGTGATCACCGGCTACCGCGCCTCGGTCAACGTGGGTGCGCTGGGCTACGGCATCCGCGCCATCATGCGGGTGGGCCGGGCCGAGTACGCACGCGTGGTCCAGCTGATCCAGGAAACGCCCGAGGTCATCGACGCCTACAACGTCACCGGCGAAGACAGCTGGATCCTGCAGATCGCCGTCATCGACGTGGCCCACCTGGACGCCGTGGTCACGCGCTTTTGCATGCTGACCGAAACGTCGACCTCCATCATCCTCAATGCCGCGCGTGAGCATCGTCCGGTGCTGCCGGCGCGCCGCGAGGACATCCGACCCCCGCTCACCAAAGTGGAGAACGCCTGAATGACACCCACCTGCGACCTGTGCGACCGCTACAAGTCCGACACCAGCGGCGCGCTGCGCGTGCTGCCGCCGGTGTTCCATGACTACGGCGGCCGGGTCGAGTTCTTCGGCCCGGTGTTCACCGTCAAGTGCTACGAGGACAACACCCCGGTCAAGGCCGCGGTGGAGTCGCCCGGCCAGGGCCGCGTGCTGGTGGTGGACGGCGGCGCCAGCCTGCGCCGCGCGCTGCTGGGCGGCCTGCTGGGCGCGGCCGCGGCCCGCAACGGCTGGGCCGGCGTGGTGGTGGACGGCTGCGTGCGCGACATCGCCGAACTGAAGCCGCTGCCCATCGGCATCCGCGCGCTGGCGCTGATCCCGCTGCCCACCGAACGCAAGTCCGAAGGCCTGCGCGACCTGCCGGTGCAGGTGCAGGGCGTGTGGGTGCGCCCCGGCGACTGGCTGTATGCCGATGCCGACGGCATGGTGGTGCTGCCGCATGAAGCCCCGGCCCCGGCAGGTGCGGCATGATGGGCAAGATGTCTAGACAAGATGATGCCGCCTGGGTGGTGGTGCCCTCCACCCCGCAACAGCTGGAAACCGCCGCCCGCGCGGCGCGCCGGCTGGTGAAAAAGCGTGCCGCCATGGCCGCCGGCGTGGCCGTGCTGCCGGTGCCCGGGCTGGACTGGCTGACCGACGTGGGCGTGCTGGTGAAGCTGCTGCCCGAGATCAACGAGATCTTCGGCCTGACGCCCGAGCAGATCGACCGCCTGGCGCCCGACCGCCGGCTGGTGGTCTACAAGGCCATGTCGGCCGGTGGCGGCATGCTGGTGGGCAAGCTGGTCACGCGTGAGGTGGTGATCAAGCTGCTGAAGATGGTGGGCGTGCGCCTGACCACGCAGCAGGCCGCCAAGTACGTGCCGCTGGCCGGCCAGGCCATCTCCGCCGCCATCACCTTTGCCACGCTGCGCTACGTGTGCGAGCAGCACATCGAGCAGTGCATCGCCGTGGCCCGCCAGCTGCAGCTGCCGCCGCCCGACGGACACGCCGGGCGCTGATCAACGCTTTGGTGGCGCCCCGGCAGGGAGGCCGCCAAGCCGGGCTACAATGCCGGGTTCCCAGTCGGGGCGTAGCGCAGCCTGGTAGCGCGTCTGCTTTGGGAGCAGTAGGTCGCACGTTCGAATCGTGTCGCCCCGACCACATCAAGCCGTTGTCCTGCAACGGCTTTTTGCTTTTCTGGCCCGTGCTGACAAATGCAGCAACTTTCTAACCTGTGCCAAACCTTCTAACGCGTGGCCTTCGTTGACCGTCCAGAGCGCAGGCGCACATAGTCGGCCGTCTGACTGTCCGTCGAGTGCTGGCCCATGTCACGGGCCGCCTGCATACCCTCCAGCCGCTCCTTGTCCGTCAGCGCTTTGGCCCGCAGGTCCCGGAACATCACGCCGGGCACGCCGGCCCGCTTCACCGCTCGCTTCCAGGCCGTCGATGCGCCGCTGTAGGTGAACTGCAGCCCGTCCTGCCGGGTGAACACGTACTCGGTCACCACGCGCTGGCTCGCACGCTTCTTCAGCATGCGCTCGGCCCGCAGGCGCTTCAGCCGTTCCACCACGTCCAGCAGCCGCGGCGTCCAGGCGATCAGCACGGCGGCGCCGGTGGTGCTGGCCACCTTTGAGCGACGAAAGAAGATGCCGGCGTCACCCACGTAGGGCACCGCTGGGTCATCCGGGTCCCGGCTCCATCGCAGCGCCAGCAGCATGCCGATGTCCTGGCCGGTGAGATAGGCCATGTCCACCAGCGCGGCCAGCATCAGCCCGGAGCGTGTGCGCTTGCCGTCGTCGCCGTAGATCCCGCCTACCTTGATGCGGCGCAGCTCGCTGTCGGTGATGTACCGGGTGCGTGGCGCCTCGGTCATCGTGCGAATCACGTCCTGCACCGGGTTGTCGCGGCGCATGCCCTTCTCGATGGCAAAGCGCATCAGCTCGCGCATCAACGATCGGTACTGGTTGTGGGTGCGTGGCTTGTCGCGGAAGGGCAAGAGGAACTCGGCCACATCTGGCGCCTCGACCTGGCCAGCGCGGAACTCGGCGAACGAGTGCGCGATCACGCGCAGCCTGCTGTCGTTGTTCGCCTGGGTCTTGGGCTTGTGTCGGTTGCCAACCTCGCGCTGCCACAGCGAGATCAGCGCCGGCATGCGGTCGTCTACAGCGCCATCAGCAAGGGCTGCAGCCAGGGCTGTATAGAGCGCCGGCAGGCCTTCCGACACGCGCGTGAGCTTGCGCCAGATGCGCTTCTTGCCGGCCGCCGTCACCAGGTAGTAGCGGCCGGCCTTCAGGTGCACCCGCTCGGGCAGCGCCTTGTCGCGGGTCATGCTGCGCGAAGCACTGGTCGGACTCGCGGGCGCTCGGCCTGCGCCTGGCCGGCGCACACGGCGCGGTAGTGGTCGCGCTCCAGCACCACACGGCCAGTTGAGCCGATGCGCGCCCGCGCGAAGCCGGCCCGGTGCAGCTCGCGCAGCTGCTTGGAGGCCACCTTGTAGCCGGTGAGCGTCACCAGCTCTTGTTCCGTCAGCGTGATGCTGTCGCTCACTGCATGCTCCTTTCCCACGATGCCGGCTCGTCGTCTTGCTCGGGCACGTCGTCATCGCGCAGGTCCTCGTCGCGCTCCTGCTGCCAGCGCTGTTCCTGGTGCTCGCGGCGCTGCTCTCTGATGTCACGTCGGCGGGCCATTGTCAGTCCGCCACCAGGTTGGCCGCCACCGTCAGCGACGACCCGCCGCTGAGGCACATGGCAACGCCGAACGCGAAAAGCGAGGTGCTGCCGGTCTTGAAGAACTCGACCAGCGCGATCACGCCACCGATGACGCACAGGCAAGCGCTGCCGAACAGAAGAATTCCGCCGATGTGTCGCATCTCACTCCCCTTGCTCTTGCTGGCTGACAGCCGGGAACAGTGCTCGATCACGCACCTCAATCGGGTCCTGAGCGCCGAGGGAGCGCGCAACCTTCATAGCCTGATCCAGCACGCCAGCGTTGCTGGTGTAGCGCCAGTCGTAGTTAAAGGTCGCGTAGGTGAAAGGCGATTCGCCTTCGTGCTGGCAGACCACATGCTTGGCTCCCAACAGGTCCGCTTCCACCCACACGCGCATGGGAAACACGTGCACCACGGTGGCGCTCTTGAGTTCGATGTCGGTCATGTCATCCTTCCTTGCGGGCGGCATCAATGGCGGCGTCTAGATCGCCTCCCCACAGCGTTCCGTCAACTTCGTGGCACACGGTGAACGGAGGCTCGTGCTCTTGACCCTTCCAGCGGCGCAGCCAGCGGTAGCGCTCCGCATCAGCCCGCAGCGCCTCTACCTGCGCCTGCAGCTCGGCTACCGCAGCCGCAGAGCGCGCGGCCAGCCACAGATCCATCTGGCGCCCGATGTCGGCCCAGCCCTCTGCGTGCCGGTCGATGAGGTGCCACGCCACAGCGCCGTCCAGCGAGCCCCAATCATGGTCGGGCACATCATCCGGCACCGCCATTGCGGCCTGCAGGCGGGCCACTTCGGCTTGCAGCTCGGCCACTTGGCGCAGCAGCGCAGCGCGTTCTGCCATCAGGTCAGACATTGCCTTCTCCTTCAATGGCCGGCCCGACGCGCCGACGCCAGTACCGCAGGCCACCCATGACCAGCTCGTAGCTTTCAGCGGTGATCATTTGGCAGTCGCCGCCAGAACACACGTTGAACACGCCCGGGTGGCCGTTGCTGTTGATGCCGTCGAACACCGTTGTGCCATCGCAGGGCGGGAATCCATCGGTGCGCACGTCGTTCCAGCGCAGTTCAGCCCGCAGCGCATCCAGCTCCTGCGCCTGATGGGCGAGGGCCTGGCAGATCATGGTGATGGTCTGCGGATCGCAGGCGGCGAACAGGGCCGCCACGGCTCGCTGCGGTCCATCCCAGTGGGGTAGCGTGGCGTCAAGGCCCGTGCGGGCCACAACGCCCCATGAGGGCGCACGTACATACGCCTGACTCGCCCACGGGCCATCACCCGCGTCCAGCGTGTAAGGCCCGGCCGGCGCATCTTTGGCCAGCGACAGCAGCCGTGCCGCTGCCTGTGCGGGGGTGTCGCTCATGGCAGTAGCCTCTGTTGACCGCGGGCCTCAAGCTCGGCGGCGGATGGTTCGATGCGGCCGGCGCGCTTCTGGGGCACGGCCTGCGGATTGAAGTAGGCGCGCAGGGCCTTGAGCCAGGCCTTGTAGGCCCAGCCGCTGCGCTGGTGGAAGGGGTAGTTCTTCGAGCACCACTTGCGCAGTTCCTCGCGGCTCATCTCAGGGTGAGCCTTGATCTGCTCCTGCAGCCAAGCGGCGCTGATGTCTGTCCAGCTGTCGCTCATGATTGCTCCTTGATGCCCGCGCGGGGCAGGGCTGATTGGTGGCACTTGCACTGGCGCCATTCGATGCGGCCGATGACGCGCCAGCCGTAGGGCACTGGTCGGTGCTTCTGGCCGCAGATCAGGCACTGGCGCCGGCCGTTGCTGCGCTTCAGCCACGGCATCGCCGGGGCCGTGAACCAGCGCCAGAACTGCGAAAGCCGCATGCTGCTCACGCTGCTGGCTCCTTGCGCTCGCCTGCGTGCGCTGCCTTGGACCGCTCCCAGGCCTTCACCTCGCGCTCGGTCATGTGCATGTAGCTGTCACAGCCGCAAGCCGGGCAAACGCTGGTCGTGCAGGTGATGCCACCCAGTGAACCAGCACGCTGCGCCAGATCGGTTTCGAAGCCGCGCCACTTGCACTTCATCCGGCCGCAGCGGATCGGAGCTGTGCCCCACTTCGGAAGCTCACGCATGGCCGCCTCCATGGTCGTCACCCGCTCCCGTGGGGGTGGGTGCTGCCAGCGACTTCAGCCACTTGCGCAGAGCGATGAACTCAGCATTGCGGTACGAGCCGTAGGCGTAGATGCGCGGCGAGTGCAGGTTGTGCCCGTTGGCCTTGATGTAGTCCTTGCAGCCTTGCTCGGTTAGACACCCGGTGACGAACTCCCACCGGTGCGTCATGCCGACCCGACGTGCGCCAGGCGTGTCGTCGCCGTTTGCATGAGCGGCTTCCAGGCGCGCAACCTCGTCCGGATCCGTGATCTCTTCGCAGTCGTCGTTCACCCAGGCCCACGCGTCAGCGTAGCCGTCGTCAAGGCCCGCAATCTCGCGCCTCTCTTGCACCGCGAACAGAGGGTTGTCGGTGATCCGGTTGTCCTGCGTGTGCAGCCTGTGGCAGATCGCCATGATCTCGGCCGGCACTGCTTGCGCAGCCTGCGCTGCAGGGGTGGGGACAGGGGCGGCGTAGAGCGGTTGCGTCTCGCGCTTCGGGTCGGCCAGCGCCTCCACTGGCTCACGCGGGAACATGGTCCAGTACTCGGGCGGCGCGTCGCGCCACCGCACGCGCCACGCCACAGGCTGCTGCTGCTCACTGAGCCGCGCCAGCAGTGCGCGCTGCAGCGCTTCGGCCAACAGCGTTGCGTTGATGGTCGGACGGTCGATGTAGTACGGGCCGATCTCGAAGCTCATCTTCACGGTGCCGATGCAGGAGGCCTCGACCAGGCAGGCGAGAAGCTCATCGTCGGTCAGCAGCATCTCGGTTGGGGTGGTGGTCATGCGGGGCTCCAAATGTTGGGCGGTCACAGGCTGCACACTCGACACGTCGTGCCGCGGCTGGATTTGCGAAGTGGTCGTCCACTGGCGAATTCGGCGCCCAGCGCTTCCATTGACGCGGGCCATGTGCCGCGGCCTTCCGAGCGGAACGTGTGCCCCGTCGCTTTTTCCAGGCGGACGCCCTCTGCCCACCGTTCCGGGTGCTGACTCCACAGCGCATGCCACTCGTCCAGCCGCTGATATGGGCACAGAGCGCAATCGGTGCGCGCTGGAATCGTGACCCCCATCTTCGCCAGGTAACGCCACACGTCGGCCTCGGTCCAGCCTTGCTCACGCAGCGGGAAGCGGATCAGCATGTCCTCGCCGTAGATGCCGCGCCTGATTTCCTCATCGGCCCGCAGGCCGACGTACAGGGTCGAGTTGTCGGGCAGCGACTCCATGTAGGCAATCGTCGGCTCAACCTTGAGGATGCGTGTGCACCAACGCATGCGGAAGTTGGGCAGCATGTTCATCTGTTCGCACAGCTCGATCAGGTCGGCCGTGTGCGTTACGGGCTTGATCGGCTGTCCAAGCACCCGCTCAAGCCGATCCCAGTGCGCGAGCATCTCTGGCAGCTCATTTCCGGTGCGGTTGCAGATGAACTCGTATTCCCGCGGCTCGTTCTCTACCAGCCACAACGCCAGCGCGGTGCTGTCTTTGCCGCCGGAGAGCCCAACAACATGCTTGGGCTCGCTCACTTGCTCTGCTCCTTGGTGGCGGCAGGGGTGATGCCGGCAGCCCGGGCTTTGGCGATGGCAGCGCGAGCGGCCATGTTTGTGCTCTCGCGGCTGGGATCGCCCAGCTTTTTGCGAAGCATGTAGTCCGACTTCTCCTTCTCGATTTCATCGAGTGCAAAGAGAAGCTCTCCTGCAATCTCGGTCAGCGGCACCATCCCCGCGGGCTGTGCTGCCTGCGGTGCTGCCGGTGGGGTGGCGGCGCCGTACAGGCCAGGCGCGTCGTTCACAGCACGGCAATGCGCATAGTCCTTTTCAAGAGCCTCCAGCGCCTCGGGAACCGTGCTGATCCCGTCGCGGATGTTCTTGAGCCACTGCGGGCCGTTCGTTGCCATGTCTGCCCACTCGTTGGCGATGTGGCGCATGCGCTCCAGCTGCCAGGCCGGCACCGTGGCCGCTGCAGTGGGTGCGGCGCGGTTGGCGTTGAGGACCTTCAACATCCGTTCGTTCTTGGCTTTGTTGTCCGCCGCCCAATCGGCCTCGTACTGCGCCAGCGCAGCGTCAATGGCCGCGTGCTGCTCGGCCACAGTTGCGGGAGTGCACGGTTCTCCGCATTCAAAGTCACAGCCCTCGCACCCAGGCCAGTCACCTTCCAGCGTAGCCACGGCCTTCAGCAGATCGGCTTCTGCCCAGTCCCTCGGGCAGCGTTCGGTTGACCACTCCCCGGCTGCATCGATGACGGCTTGAACGTGCTCCGGTACCGGCTGCGCTGCAGTGGGTGCGGGAGGGGTCGCGGTGCGCGTCAGGTACAAAGTGGCCGCGTCTTCAAACGCAGAGAACAGCGCGCCGCCATGGATGTTCAAGCCATGGCGCTCAGCCCATGCGTCGGCGTCGGATTGGCTCCACGGCACCGTGGCTGCTGCATCCTGCGCGGCAGGGGTGGCGGGCTGGGTGCGGGCGGCGTGGGTCTTTCGTTCTGGGTACACCCAATCAACACCGTAGCTCTCGCCGTGACGTTTGTTCATGGCGTCTGGGTCTGCGTCGTCAGCCACGATTACCGGTGCAGGGGTGGCGGGCTGGGTGCGGCCAGCGCAGGGACTGCTGAAGAAGCAGAGCTGATCCAGCGTGCCGTAGCTGGCGATCCAGTCTGAAGCGTTGCACTTGACGCACTTGTACCAGTGCTCGCCGTTGTGCGGGCTGACGCCTGTGGAGCGGATGTCGTGCTCGGTCGCCGCCTTCGCAGGCTCGGCTTGCGCATCTTGTGCGACCGGGGCGGGCTGGGTGCGGGCGGCGCACTCACTTGCAATGCAGTCTCCGATCAGGTCGGCTTGCGCATCTTGTGCGGGAGCGGAGAGGGCTGCGCGGGCGATGATGGCGTCAACCTCGCGAGCCAGATCCAGCGGCCAGTCGTATTCCGGGTGCCTGGCGATCTTGCTTATCTCGATCAGCGCTTGCAGCGCGGTAGTGGGGGTCATGTCAGTCCTTCAGGCGTAGTGCGCCAGGTCGAACACGGAAGGAACCCCGCGCGTCTCGATGCGCGGTGCGGTGTTGGCCGGCACGATGGCCGGGCGCTTGAACAGGAGCGGGTCGTCTGGCGTCTCGTCGGTATCGGCTGAGCGCTGCTTTCCGGCGGCGGCAAGGCGGGCCGCTTCAGCCTTGGCCTTGGCCGATGCTTCTGCCCGGGCCTTGGAAGCCGCTTCAGCCGTGGCCTTGTGCGCCGGCACGCACCAGGCGTAGCAGTTGCGCCAGCCGGCCAGCGCAACTTCTCCGCGCTGCTGCAGGTTGTAGAGGCGCAGGGACATGCGGCGCTGCGTGGTGCCTAGCACCGCCGCAAGCTCGGTGGCCGTCATGCCGGCCGGCTTGCTGCGCAGGATCTCCACGATCATCAGCTGACCGTCGTTGAGCGGTTGAGTGGTCTTGCGGGCGGCCATCACGCGGCCTCCGCCATGCACACCTTCTGCACGTGCGCTGCCAGCGCGGCGCAGATGCGGGGGAAATCGCTCTCGCGGTACAACCGCGACGCACCTTGCGCGGTCGCAGGAAAACCCAGGCGGGCCAGCAGGTCCACGCCGACCATGAAGCCCAGGCGCTCGTTGATCTGGCCCAGCTTGAGGGTGGGTGCTTCATTGGCGGCCGGTGCCGGCGGCAGCGGGACCGATGCGCGGGCGACGGCCGGGGCCACGGCCAGGGCGGCGACGGGTTCGGGTGCCGGCGCTGGCGCGGCGGCCTTGGCTGCGGCCTCTGCTGCGGCGCGCTCACGCTGCAGCTGCGCCTGGTGCTCGCGCTCGACCCGGGCCGCTTCCTGCTGGCGGATGCGTTCGCGTTCGGCCTCCTGCCGCTGCTGCTCGGCCGCCAGGCGCTGGGCGATCACGGCGGCCAGGTCGTCGGCCTGCTTCAGCACCAGCGTGCGCAAGTCGTTGAACAGGTGCGGCGCGCCGGCTGCGGTGATGGCCTTCAGGTTCGCGTCGATGGTGTCGGCGATCCGGTTGGCCTCGATCTTCGCGTTCGCCAGGGTCGTCGCCACGGCATCGCGCATGCTGTCGATGTTCTTCTTGCCCTTGATCGCGGCGCCAAAGTCGGCAGCGATGGTCGGCATGTAGGGCTGGCCGAGGCGGGTGTTCAGGCTGTCGATGTGGGCGCGCAGGGCGGTGACGCCTTCGGCCACGATTTCGCCGCGGATCTCTTCCTTGCGGGCCTTGACCAGCCTGTCCAGGTCCAGCCGCACGCGGCGAGCCTCGGCGCTGATGTCGTCGATGGTGCGAAACAGAGCGTCGATGCTTTCGGTCTGGCTCAGCGCGTGCTGCTTGGCCGCGGCCAGACGCTCTTCCACGTCGCCGCACCACTTCACCGTCTTCTCTGCGTCGGCGAAGTCGTTGTCGGTCTTCAGCTCGCGGTTGATGCCCTTGAAAACGCTCAGCGCGTGCTGCTTGAAGGCGTCCAGGTTGCTGGCGGTCACGGTGCCGGTGACTTCGATGCGCAGGGCGGGCAGGGTCTCCGGGGCGCGACCTGTCGGTGCCGGCGGCGCGACTTCGGGCGGCACGTAGGCTGCGAGGTCAGCATGGAACTGCGCCCAGCCGGCACGGATCTGCGCGGCGAGTTCCGGGTTTGGGTAGTACCAGCAGTGCCGCTCTTCGACCAAGCGGTCGCCGTCCCACTTCGAGGCCAAGAACAGGATGCGATCGCACGACTCGGCAACCATGCACTGCTGTTCGCACTGCACCTGGTAGTCGAGCGGCAGGGACTCGCCGGTGCAGCCCTCGTGCATCGCTTCGCGCAGCCGAGCGTTGAGCATCTTGTGCTCGTAGCCGGTGTCCTCGAGCATCGTCAGGCCATCGAAGCTGGCCGACAGCCCATTGCCATCGGTGCCTGTGCAGGGGTAGAGCTCGGCGCCAATGATCTGCTCCGCAAGCGAGCGGGCCAGGGCCTCGGTGCGGTGGCCCTCGTCGAACAGCGCTTGTGTGCGCGCGTCGACTTCGTCGGACAAGCCCATCGCCCGCTGGTGCAGCAGCTGCTGGCGGGTCTTGTAGGGCGAGCAGCCCATCATGGCCGGCGCGTCGCTGGCGTTGTCGTGGGTAGCGCGATGGGCGTGCCATTCAGGCGTGCCCTGAATCAGATTGAGCGTGTGCATGTCGTGCTTTCGTGCTGTTGGCGGTCAGGCCGCCTGACGGATTTGGGCCTTCTGCTCATCAGAAAGCCGGGCCTTGCTTTCAACCTTCGCGATGACCTTGTCCGCGGTCGTCTTGCCGGCCTTGATCGAAGCGCGCCAGTCGGGCAGGTATTGCTGGAACTTGTCGTCGGGGTAGTCGGACGCGGCGGCCGGCGGCGGTGCAGGGGTGGCACCGATGCCGGGTTCGCCCGCGCCGCGGCCGTCGTCGTCCATGCCGCCAGCAGCCGTGCCGGTGGCCGCCATCAGCGTGTAGCGCTGCAGGTAGCTGACCGTGGAAGCGATCTGCTGAATGGCGTTCTTCTTGCCCGAGTTGTCCGGCCGCCCGTTCATCGAAACGGTGATCGAATGCCCGGAGCGGTGCGTGACGATGCAGGTCACGGTGATCACGTCGCCGGCCTGCTGAACGTCCCACCGGTGGCTCAGGCCGTGCTTACCCATTGCCGGGCACACCACTGCTGTGACGTCAGACAGCTCGGCGTGTTGGTAGCCCACCCAGTCGCCATCCTTCGTCTCGTAGCCGACGGACTTGCGTTTGACAATGACCAGCGGCTCCGCCTTGAAGGACGCCATTGCACCGACGAACGCTTCTTCAGCGGCCTCTGCTCGCAACTTGGCGCGTAGCTCCATGAGCTTGGTCAGCTCGTCCATGCTGGCGCCGCGGGCCACTGCGGCCTGCACAAGCGCGAAGCCCGCGTCGACCGATGATGGTGAGTGCTGTACAGCCAAAGCGCGAGGGCGCTCGTCCACATGAGCGATGGCGGTTACATCGGACCGTTCCATGACTTGATTCACGGCTTGCTCCACGAGAAGGCGAACAGGCGGGCGAGCAGCCCGGGCTTGTGGCGGCTGCCGGCGCTGGCGCGCTCGTCCGGGAAGGCCTCGGACAGCGAGCGCGGGAAGCGCCGAGTTGTCGGGCAGCCATAGCGCTCGGCGATATGCCGATCAAGATCAGCTTCCGTCAGCGCGCCGATGCCGCACTGGCAGGGCCGGCGGCCCTGGGCGCAGTCGTCGGTGCAGCCGCGCAGCGGGATGAGGTTGGACATGGTCAGTACCCCCACCACGGACCCGGCGTGGCAGCCGAGCCCGCGATCGTCAGCAGGAACACCAGCAGGCCGAGGGCGGCTTGCCCGCGGCGCTGCCACACGAAGCGGCTCACGCCGGCCAGCGCGAACAGCAGCAGCTCGAGGAAGAGGGCGACCTTCACAGCGCCATCCAGACGCCCGCCAGGGCAATGGCCACGGTCGCCAGGGCCTGGGCTGCGGTGATGAGGAGGTCGCGCACGCGGCGGTGACCGCCCCTATGCGGACGCCGCCACCTGGTCGATCACTGCCATGAGCAACGGCGCAGTGACCTACACGCCCGCCTGATCCACACCACACCCAGGAGCCTGAACCATGGCCGCAATCACCTCCATCAACGCCGGGCAGCTCGGCAGCTTCGCTGCAGCAATCTCCACGCTGTCGGCCGATGACACCATCACCATCGCACCGGGCAAGAAGCAGCTGCTGGTGCTGCGCAACACCACCGGAAGCAGCCTGACCGTGACGGTAGACGGCAGCGCCGGCACCACCGTGAACTTCCCCGGCGCGCCCGGCGTGTCGGTGGCCGGCGGTTACGCAATCGCGGTGGGCGCGGGTCTGAGCGTGGCCGTGCTGCTGAACACCATCAGCGCCTACTGCCAGGGCGTGGTGCACCTTACCGGCGCCAACGGCCTGACCGCGCAGCTGTTCGACCTCTGACCGCCGTGCTCGTTGAGGCCGGCTTCGTTCGGGCATTCGATTCGACGGGCGGCGAGTGGACCTTCCGCCCGTCGTTCGGCCGCATCGCTTCGCTGGGGACCCCTCATGAAATCGTCGCGCTGTACGCCGGCCTGCATGGGCCGCGCGCCGCGGCGGATGCGACCTATGTGCTGGCTTGTTTGTGCGATCAGGATGACCCGACACCGCTGATCGGCTGGCTGGACGAAGAGGGCCAACACGCCGGCACCATGCCGGCCATCGAGCAGATCGTCATTGCGCGGCATCTGATGCAGCACGGCATTGCCGGTAAGGCCAAGCCAGGCCAGGGCAACGGCGAGTACAGCGATCGGTTCGACGCGGCCGAGTACATCGCGGCCGCACGTGTGCACCTGGGCCTGTCGAGCGCCGATGCGGAAGCCCTGTCCATGACCGAGTTCCAGACGATGCTGGAGATGAAGTTCCCGCAGGCCGGCGAGAAGAAGCGCAGCGTGCCGAGCCGCGAGGAATACGAGGCTGCCGTGAAGGCCATCGAGGAGCGCCGCCGTGGCTGAGAAGGTCGGAGAGATCTACTACGACGTGACGCTGGACACGTCGAAGGTGATCGACGGCACACGGGTCGTCACCCGCGAGGTCGACAAGGCTGCGTCCAGCTTCAATGCGATCACTGCGGCAGTCAAGCTGCTTGCAGTGGCCATGACCGCGCTGAAGATCATGGAGATGGCTGACGAGCTCAGGATGCTGTCTGCGCGAGCGGAAGTCGCCGCAGGTTCGATCGAAGACGGCGCTTTGGCGATGAATGAGCTGGTGGCAGTTAGCCGGCGCACTCAGACGAGTCTTGCGGGCAACGTCGATGTCTTCACGCGCCTCAACCAAGCGATCGTGTCGATGGGCGGCAACCAGCGGGACACGCTTCAGGTCACCGAGCTTCTCGCCAAGGCGATCCGCGTGTCGGGTGCCAACGCGGTCGAGGCGAAGGCGGCGATGCTGCAGTTCGGCCAGGCCCTGGGTTCCGGGAAGCTGCAAGGCGACGAACTCAGGTCGCTGATGGAAACCTCGCAGTACCTGATGAAACAGCTGGCGGACGCGATGGGCGTTCCGGTCGGAGCACTGAAGAAGCTGGGCGAAGAGGGGAAGCTGACTGCTGACGTCATCACGAACGCGCTGATAGCAGCTAGCGCCAAGATCGAGGCGGACTTTGCCAAGTTCCCCACGACCGTCGGCAGCGCCATGACTGTCGCCAAAGACTCTGCAGCATTGGCGGCTCTGAAGTTCGACGAGCTGAGCGGCAGCAGTGCCGCACTGGCGGGGGCGACCAATGGCCTGTCTGAGGTGCTTGATGAACTGGCCAAGCAGTTCGGTGCAGCCAACGAGCAAGCTGGCGGGCTCGGCCGCAACGACGCGGTCAAGAGCTGGGCCGACGAGACGAAGATCGTGTTGTCGTATGTCGTCGACGCTGCAGACGTCGCCTGGCAGGCCCTGAGCGTTCTTGGCAGGAACGTTGTATTCGTGTTCAAGGGGGTAACCAGCGAGATCAAGGGCATCGGTCAGCAGATCCTTGCGGTCGCGCAAGGCGACTTCGCGCGTGCTGCTGCGCTCGGCGACGCGATGAAGTCGGAGGCAGACCGCCGACGCAAAGAACTGGACGCCGCGGACGCGGCCACGCTTTCCAAGACGAAGCTGGCTGGCCAGCAGATGCGCGAGGCCTGGGAGCGTGGCGCCGCCGGGTATGGCCGCGGCCTGATCAACCCCACGATGGGTGGCCCGACGAAGCTCAAGCCGCCTGCTGGCGTGGGCGACGACAAGAAGAAGGGCGCGAAGTTCGATGGTGCGGCCTATCTCGCGGGCCTGGCCAAGGATGCTGCTGAGAACCCGCTCGAAAAGATCAACGTGGTCGAGCGCGAAGCGCTTCGCAAGAACGACGAGCTGCTCAAGGCCAGCAAGATCAGCCACGAGCAGCACGCACAGGCTGTCACCCTCATTGAGAAGAACGCGGCCGATGAGCGCATGGCCTTGCAGCTGCGCGCTGCAGAGGAGCGCCGCAAGCTGATCGAGGACGCCGGAGAGCAGGAGCTGGCCGCCAAGAAGAAGCTGGAGGACCAGCAGAGGCAGGGGCAGCAGTTCGCGCGCGACACCATCGTGGCCGAAGATCCTGTCGCCAAGCTGCAGTTCGAGCTTGAACAGAAGTCGGCCCTGTTGGCCTCGTATGCAGCTCTTGATCAGGACAACCTCGAGCTGTACGCGGCCGCAAAGCTGGCCTTGGAGCAACAAACCACCGAAGCGATAACCGCCGAGATCGAGAAGCGGCGTGCGGCCGAAGCCGCGGCCCAGTCGGCTCAGTTAATGGCCTACAGCAACCTGTTCGCCGGTATCGCGGATGTGACGAAGGCCTTTGCAGGCAAGCAGTCGGGCATTTACAAGGCCATGTTCGCCGCCTCGAAGGCCTTCGCGATCGCCGACTCAATCGTCAAGATTCAGCAGGGCATCGCCAACGCTGCCGGCCGACCATTTCCCGAGAACCTGGCAGCGATGGGAAGCGTTATCGCGGCCACATCGTCCATCGTGTCGACCATCTCAGGCACCCAGTACGGCGGCGGCCGGCAGTACGGCGGGCCGGTGTCCGCCGGCAGCCTGTATCGGGTGAACGAGACCGGCCGGCCGGAGATGTTCACCGCCTCGAACGGCAATCAGTTCCTCCTGCCTACCGCGAACGGCTCGGTGACGGCCGCTGACAAGGTAGGAGGCGGCGTGCAGGTCAACGTGCAGGTGATCAACCAGCACCCCACCGCGCAGGTCACGCAGCGGACTGGTGAGGGCGGCCAGGTGCAGCTGGTGATCAGCGAGGTCGCTCGCCAGTTCCGCGAGAACGACGGCCCGATCTGGGACGCCGCTCGATCGTCCACCAACATCGCCTCGAGGTTGTGATGCCAGCGGCCTATCCACCCTACCTGCCGCTTGCGCTGCGCGCGTCGAAGAGCCGCACCCAGCCCCCTGCATTCCGGATGGTCGAGCCGCGGCGTGGCGCCGGCTACGCGCAGGCGGTGGGAACTGACACGCCTGTGCTGTGGGATGTCGGGTTCCGGTTCACGCGCGACGAGGCCATCGCCTTCCAGCTGTGGTTCACCCAGATCATCCGTCGCGGCTTGGACGAGTTCGACATGCCGATTCGGACCGAGTTCGGTCTGCTGGTGCACACCTGCCGCTTTCTTGATCAAGACCTCTTGCCCACTCGAGAGGATGGGGAGACCTGGGGCTATACCGCGACCATCATGGCGCGGTCACAGGTCATCCCGGAGGGCTACGCCGAGGCGGCAGAGATCATCGCTGGCCTGCCTGATTGGCGGACCTGGGCCAACCTGTTGGACCCTGCGATCAACGTCGAGATGCCTGGGGCCTGACCGGTGGACAAACGCGAGTTCTGGACCACGAAGAGCAAGCTGGCCGAGTACCACGCTGTGGTGTTCGAGCACCCGGCATTCGAGGCGCCGTTCCGGTTGGTGGCCAACCAATTCCAGCCCGTCACGCTCGCAGGCGCGTTGCACACGCCGGTGCCAATGGACCTTCGGGCGCCGGAGCAGAAGCGCGGCTCGCAGCCAAAGTTACAGCTCGCGTTCCCGCGGCCGGTGGTGGGCCGGGAGTTCAAGCGGCAGCTGCGCCGCATCTCGGCCGCCGGTTCACGCGCGCCGATCGCGGTCACGTACGCGGTCTACCTGGGCAACACCGATGCGCCGCAGGTCACTTGGCAGCTCTACGCGGCCGAGGCTGGTGGCGTGACATTCAGCGGCGACCAGGTGCAGGTGACGGCTACCGACAACAATCCCATGCGCCGGTCTGCCGCCGAGATCTACGATCCCAACATCTTCACCGGGCTGCAGCTGCTGTAGGGGCGTTCCTAGCATGCCCGGGGGTGGAACAACACCTTCTCTCGCCTGACGAGTTCGTCCGCCGCATCGTCGGCACGCCCTGGTGCCGGTGGCGTGCCGACTGGGAGGCGGTTGACTGCTACGGCTTGATCGTGCTCTGGCACCGTGAGGTGCTGAGCCTGGACCTCGGCCCTGTCCCTCAGTGCGACATTGCGGAGGGCTTCGCGTCCGCCACCGGCTGGACCGAGTGCGAGTTGCAGGCTGGCGCCACGTGCTTCATGGCCTGGCGTGAAGGTGCGCCAACGCACTGCGGGGTGGTTCTTGACGGCGCCAGGGTGCTGCACGCCGAGGGATCGGTCGACCACCCGGGCAACGTGAGGGTCTCGCGCCTCTCGGCTGTTGAGCGCGTCTATGGCGCTCTGCGGTTCTACCGGTACGCGGCATGCTGACGGTGCTCACAGATCCGGCCGGAATCACCGGCCGCCAGCGCTACCCTTGGGACTTCGGCGCCAGCCTGCACGAAAACATCGCGCGGCATATCCCCGCAGGCGCTGACTGCGAGCTGCGCATCAACGGGCTGCCCGTGGACCCGCTCACAGACCCACGGCTGGACCTGCCGCCCAACCCATCTGACTTCGTGATGGTGCTCCGCAGGCCGGAGGGCTTTGACCCCATCACCTGGGCCTACATCGCCATCGCTGCGGTAGCGGTCGCGTCGTACGCGTTGATGCCCAAGATCCCGGGCAGCACGACGTCCAAGGACTCGCCGAACAACAGTCTTACCGGTCAGAGCAACGTCGCTCGGGCCTACCAAGCGATCCCCGATGTCTATGGCTATCGGCGCTGCTGGCCAGACCTGATCCAGCCTTCCACTGTCGAGTACATCGACCACCTCAAGTACGTGTCCGAATGGCTGTGCGTCAGCCGCGGCGTCGGGGACATCACCGAAGTGCAGTACGCCGAAACGCCCATTGGCGACATCGATGGCGCGAGCTACGAGGTCTTCGAGCCGGCGCCTGGCCCAGGCTACCCCGAGTTGCGCCAGACCACCATCTCGGACGTCATTGAGACCTTCGCCAGCGAGGAAGTCAACGGACAAGAGCTGCCCTACGCTGAGCCTTTCGCTGACGTGACGGCCACCGGCAGCTTCTCTGCGGCCACGGGCGCCACCTCGTTCACGGTGGTCATTCCAGACAGCCCTGCGCTGGATGACCTCAAGTCGCTTGTGCCGAGCGGCACTGCGCGCGTGCTGTTCAGCTATGGCTCGGGCCCGACTGAGTTCGATGAGGCATGCGGGGTGCTGAGCGCCGTGGTTGCCGCCGGCTCTTGCACGCTCACCCTTTCAAGCAGTGCCTGGGTCTCAGACACCGCCGCCAGTGGAATCGAGTTCAGCCTACGGCCCAACGGCAGCTCGAAGACCACACTGGGGCCCTTCACGCTCCCGCTGGCCAGTGACCGCATCCGCTGGAACACGATCTTCCTGCGCGGCCTGAAGGGAAGCGTCGACGTGCGCGCGGAGTGGTGGCAGATTGACGGCGCTGGCGACGAGATCTCCGGGACGCGTCAGACCCGGGCCGACACCTACAGCGCGGACACCTACGACAGCCGGTACTGGACCACCGAGGTGACGCCCACGGCCGGCTACGGCCGGTACCGGGTGCAGTTCACTCGGCTGTCTGGCCAGGTCAACAGCGGTGGGGCGGACGTGGCCAAGCTCGAAGAGCTGTACGCAGTCAGGCACTACGCGACGAAGGTCCTGCCAGGCGTCACCGTCATCCGCGTGACGACCAAGGCCACGAATGAAGCAACGGGGTACAGCGATCGAAAGTTCAATCTCCGTTGGCAGCGGCGCGTGCGCAGGCTGGACGATGACGCCTTGAGCGCGTCGCGCAACTTCGCCCGAGCGATGGCGCACGTGTGGACGATCGCGGGCAACCCCATCAGCGGGCTGGATGTTGCAGCGTTCGCCGCGATCAACCAGCAGCTGGGCGAGGACTCGCCGCTGCTGCGATTCGACGGCAGCCTGGACGACGCCGACATGAGCCTCGGCGAGCGGCTGCAGACCATTGCCAACACCGCGCGCTGCGTTGTGTGGCGCGATGGCCTGCGCTGGACCATGACACGCGACCAGGCCAGGCCCTACCCGGAACTGCAGTTGGACTACCGCAACCTTGCTCCCGGCGGCGAGTCGGCGGTGAGCTACGCCGCTCACCTGCCGGCGAGCAATGACGGCGTGGAGGTCGAGTATGTCGATGAAGCGGAGCAGTCGAAGAAGGCCTACATCCGATTGAGCATCTCGACCGGCGCCCCTGTCGAAGGCGTCGTTGAGAACCCGCTCAAGGTGAAGTTGCCTGGATGCACCACCCAGGCCCAGGCCCTGAATCGAGCACGCCTGGAAGCGCGGAGATTGCTGTACCAGCGCACGAGCATGCAGGACACGGCCTTGGCCGATGCCGGCGCCCTGGGCCTGGGCAGCCTGATCCGTTGGATCGATCCGAACGACTTCGGGGGTGACGAGGGGCAGCTGCAGGCCGGCGAGGTGCTGGCCATCGCAGGCGACGTGATCACTACCAGCGAGCCGCTGGACTGGAAGGGCCAGCCCAGTGGGCGAGTCCTGTTCACCGGCGCCGATGGGCGCCACCTGGGCGCACCGGTGCTTTGCTACCCATCGGGCCCAAACGTCCGGCTCGCGACCGTACCGGCCGGCCTGTACGTCGCTGGCGGCGACCGCCAGCTCGGCAGCCGATACGCGTTCGCTGTGGGCCTCACGCCGGACGAGCTTGAGGCCGCCGGCCTATTCACCGTCACCGAGCTGAAGCCAACGTCCAACGGATCTGTCTCCATAGCATGCGCTGAGTACGACGAGCGCATCTATCAGGACGACGAATGACCATCCCCACCAACAAGCCGGTGCCCAGCAGCGATCCGCGCGACCTGCTGTTCAACGCCGAGAAGTTGGACGAGGTGGTCAGCAGCTCCGCTGACACATACACCGACCGATTCGGGGTATTGCGACGCACGCTGGCTGGCATCAAGAACCTGGTTGTTCAGGCCATCGACATCGTCTTGGCTGGCGCGGGGTACGTCGGCTATACCGTCGTGACCGGGGACGGCGTCGCGGACAACAGCACCGACATCGCCGCGGCGGACCTTCTCGGGCGACCAATCATGTTCAGTGGGCTCATCGTTGTCGCGTCGCCGACGACGATCACGTCACCCATCGTGGACACGAGCCGGCAGATCTTTGTCGAAGGCGCACAGGTGACCATAGCAAACGGACGCCCGGTCCGGCCTGAGTGGTTCGGTTCTGATGCGGCCGCGCTTGACAGGGCGGCTCGGTCACTATCTGGTGGCGGAACGGTGCAGCTGTCCGCCGCGTCCTATGGCCCGTGCGGCCACACCTACGGGGCGTCGGGGGCAGGCTCCGGTAAGTACTTGGGCATCGACAACCTGCGCATCGTCGGCGCCGGCATGCCGCGTCTGTCCGACGACTGCAAGAGCCTGGTCGGCGGGTCGATCATCAAGGGCACGTTCTGGCTCTACGCCAACAACATCGAGCTGCGGGATGTTGGCGTTGACTGTGGGCTGACCGTCACCGACGCGCTGTATGCAGGCGGCCCGGCAGATGCGCTCATGATCAGCTACCCGGACACTGACGCAAAGGCTGCCGCAGCGCTTCGGCGCGGCGTCAAGCTGCACAACGTCATCGGCTTGGCCCGGTCCCCCGACGCCCTGTGCCACGCGGTAATCGCTGGCGAGGGTGTGGTCGAAGTGGTTACCTCCGGTGATGTTGTCGGTTGCATGGGCCTGCACGGCGTGGTCATCAAGGCCTCCAGCATCCGCGCCGATCAGCTCACCGCCTATTGCAACAACGGCGAGGGCGTGATCATCAAGTCGGACGCCCAAGCCACCGCGGTCAGCTCCGATGTGCAGATTGATCGCGTCACCGTTCGCGGCGAGGGCCCGTTCCGCGCCTCACCGCACGCTGTGGCCACCGCTGGCGACAGCCTGCAGTTCTTCGCGCTTGGCGGCGCCATCGACAAAGTGCAGATCGGTGAGGCAATCTTGAGCGGCCATCCGAAGGGCCTGCGCGCGCTGTTCGGCGGCAACTACACCATCCGCGGTGTGCGCATCGGGCGGCTGTCCATCGATCAGTACTCGGTCTCAGGCACCCGGCAGGCGATCGACATATCGGCGTCCGGTTCTCAGTACGTGCGGGGCTGGTCGATCGGGAGCATCGAGGCGCGCAATACGGATGTCGGCCTGCTCACCGACTTCGTGCAAGACAGCAACACGCAGAACCACGTGTCGATCGGCCACCTGGAGGTGACGAACGCCACGCGAGCCGCGGATGTCGGATCGCAGAGCTACGTGAACATCGGGGCGGTGGTCGCCAACGGCTGCAGCGATGCGGTCTACAAGATCACTGGCTCGCCACTCCTGAAGGTCGGCACATTGTCCAAGGACGTGGCCACCCCCGCGGTCTACAGCACCAGCGGCGGCGGGCTGGTGCCGGCGCTGTCCAACGGCTGGACCGTGGTGGCCGGTGGCGATGCTTTCGGTGTGGACCTGCTGGGCGGCAAGGTGTCGCTGCGGGGCTTGGTCAAGCCCGGCACCGGCAGCACGCTGACCACCTTGCCGCGCTGGGCCTGGCCGCCGGCAGCCAAGCGGCTCAGCGCCCGCGGGCGGGCCGGCAGCGCTGAAGCCTCTGTCCCGCTGCTCATCAGCACCGCCGGTGTGGTGAGCGTCAACGAAGCGGCGGGCGGCACCGCCAACTGCACCGACTGGCTTTCGCTGGCCGGGATTGAGTATGACCTTCAGGGGTAAGCCATGCTGACTGCATCTCTCTGCATCCTGTCCGCCCTTGCAGGCGGCGGTGTCGTGGCCTGGCGCCTGCGCGGCGACCGGACGCTGATGGAGGCGGCTCGGGCCGTGATCCGGGGCGGTGGCGGTCCTGGCCCGAGGCAGCCGAAGTGAGCGCGATCCTGCTGCTGGTCGGCGTGTGGTGGGCGCATTACGCCTACTACCGTTGGCCTGGCGCGGCCGATCAGCAGTGGGCGCACTACATCGGCTCGCATGCGCTTCTGGTGCTGGCCCTGGTGCTGCTGGTCCCACAAGCTGCCCGCTCGCGCTGGGCGGTTTCGGCGGTCATCGGTCCCATCGCCTGCTGGTGGGGCGCCATCGAATCTGCGCAGGCCGCGGTGTGCGGCTACATGCAGTGGGGCACCTTGCCGGACGCTGACCTGTGCGTGTCGGCGCTGGGCGTGTGGCCCTACGCGCTGGCCGCCGCTCTGTCCATCGCCACGCTCGTCGTGGCCCACGTCTGGAGGCGCCGTCATGGCTGAGCCACACGCAACTGGCGGCGCGGCGCTGCTGGTCGTCGCAACCGCGGCACTCGGTCCCATCGCGGGCGAGTGGACGTTGATCCTGGTCGGCGGCTTCCTCGGCGGATGCCTGGCTGCCACCTCGGCAGAGACGGCCGGCCTGCGGGCTGCAGTCACGGTGCTGGCGCGCGGCATGGTGGCGGCCACCCTGTTCACGAGCGTTGCGGCTGTCACCGCGGCATCGCTCACGTCCATGTCGGTGGACGCGCTGCTGCTGCCGGTTAGCGGCGCGATGGCTTGGCAGTTCGACAGGCTCAAGGATCTGGCCCTGGGCTTTCTGGGCCGGCGCGGGGGTGCGTGATGGACTGGATCAACATCCTGTTGGGCGCCGGGATCATCTGGACGTGCCTCTGCCGCATCAAGCGCATGAGCGCGGCGAGCACGCTGGCCACGGTCCGCTACTCCGTGTCGCTGCTGGCCGCCGCCGGCCTGGTGCTGATCCTGTCCGCCACCGTGCGCCCGCACTGGCACGACGCGGCCCTGACGTTCCTGGCGCTGGCCATGCTGTGCGTTCAGGCGAGCACGTCGCGCCTGTGGCGTGACAGGGTGCCCGAGTCGTTCAGCAGGCCCACGCCGCTGGATGCCATCGACTCGGACTGGATGACCCATGTCAGCGGGGGAAAGCGATGATCACCAGCACCCAACTGGCCCAGTGCTGCGACTGCAGCGTAGCCCGCGCAGAGACGTGGGTCGAGCCGCTCAATGTGTCGATGCAGCTGTTCGGAATCGACACGCCAGCGCGACGTGCTGCTTTCCTGGCCCAAATCGGACATGAGTCCGGCCGGCTGCGCTATGTGCGCGAGCTGTGGGGCCCGACGCCTGCACAGGCTCGCTACGAGGGCCGCGCCGACCTGGGCAACACGCAGCCCGGCGACGGCTTCCGGTACAGGGGCCGGGGCCTGATCCAGACCACGGGCCGAGCGAACTACGCCGGCACGCGCGATGGCCTGCGGCGCGTGGCGCCTGGCGCCCCTGACTTTGAGGCCGAGCCCGAGGCGCTTGAGCAGCCGCGCTGGGCCGCCATGTCCGCCGCCTGGTTCTGGCAGTCGCGCGGGCTGAACACGCTGGCCGATGCAGGCGACTTCTTCAGGATCAGCGCGCGCATCAACGGCATCAACCGCGCCACCGGGGAGCCGAACGGCATGGAAGACCGCCGCAAGCTGTGGGCCGGCGCCAAGGCTGCGCTGGGTGTCGCATGACCCCGCTGCGCTACGCCGCCGCCGGCGTGCTGGTGGTGCTGCTGGGCCTGCTGGCCGTGCAGACCGGGCGCCTGCAGCGCGCAGAGACCGCCATCCAAGCCGAGCGCGCCGGCCGTGCACAGGACAAGGCAACCGCCGCCGTGGCCGCGGCATCCGCCGTCATGGCTGCCCGGGCCGAGGAACAGCGGCGCACCGCCGCGATGCAGGAGACCGTCGATGTTGCTCAAGAACAGATCGCGGCTGCGCGCCGTGACGCCCGCGCTGCTGATGGTGCTGCTGACCGGCTGCGCCAGCACGTCGCAGCCCTTGCCTCCCGTTGTGGTGGCCCCGCCAGCGATCCCGCCGCTGCCGCGGGAAGCGCGCCAGCCGCCGGTGCCGGCCTGGTGCTCGCCGACCTGTTCAGTAGGGCTGACGAGCGCGCGGGACAGCTGGCTGAGTACGCCGATCAAGCTCGGATCGCCGGCCAGGCCTGCGAGCGCGCCTACCAAGCCCTGACGAAGGAGTGATCGTGGGACTGCTTTCACCCATCCTGCGGAACGTGGAAGGCGGCGGCCTCATGTGGTGGTGCCCGGGTTGCGATGGCCCCCACTGCATCCAGACCGGCGAAGGCCCCGGCCCGCGCTGGGGCTGGAACGGCGACGCCCTGCGCCCCACGTTCACGCCCAGCGTTCTCGTGCAGGGGGTCGGCCTGACGCCTGCCGGCCAAGCCCAGGCTGACGCATGGTTTGAGGCCGGATGCCCGCAGCCGGCGCCCAAGTTCGAGAACCAGGCGACCGTGTGCCACAGCTTCGTGACCGACGGGCAGATGCAGATGCTGTCCGACTGCACGCACGCCCTGGCCGGCCAGACCGTGCCTATCCCGCCGTGGCAGCCAGACGCCGACTGAGGTAGCCATGCCCTGCGCGCTCTGCGGTTCCTGGGAGTACAACCGGTCGTCGTGCTCGCTGGAGCGCGGCCTGAAGCGCGCAGACGACCTGCTGAACCTGATCGAACTGGGCGAGGCCCTCGACGCCCCGCCGGACCTGCCGCCAGACCGCCAGGAGGAACCATGCCCATGATCCGGCACGAGGTCACCACCTCGATCCTGCGGTTCTACGAACGGGAGAGCAGCGCCAGCACGCCGCCGTTCGACGCCACATGCGTGGTGCAGTGGGAGACGCCCCGCATCGTGTGGCTCAAGGCGTTCCACGGCCGGCTGACGCGCTCGCTGCTGCGCTGCTTGCTGGAGTGGCTGGCCGAGAGCGGTATTCACACCGTGAAGGCGTACCGCGATGCGGCCCACCACCTGCCGTTCGGCCGGCTGCAGGACGACGGGTCTACGGTGATCGACGTGGCCGACCTGGTGGACCGCTTCACGCGGCGCACGGCCAGCACCTGGGGCGACCTGACGTGATGCCTGACCGCGAGGCCGTGCGGCTTGAGACTGAGGCTGCGGCGCGCGAGGGCAGGGCGTTCTGCCCCTGGGATGCCTGGGCGGTGCACCGGGCGGCGCTGCTGGCCGAGATGTGGGCGGCGCGAGGCTTCTAACCGCCAGCGCGCGCCCCGGGGGCTTTGCGATGATCCAAGGCCGCCGCGGTTAGAGCGGATCGGCCTGCGCGCCGCGCCGTTGCTCGATTTCCGCCGTGCTTTGGGAGCAGTAGGTCGCACGTTCGAATCGTGTCGCCCCGACCATCTGGATCAAGTTGGCAGTGAGCCGCCCTTGCAGGCGGCTCTTTTGTTTCCAGCCATCCACTTCGCGGGGTTTGCCCCGACTCGACAAGCCCCCGGTGGCCTCGGCACAGTGCGTCCCGTCCTTGGGAGTCGACATGCCCGCGCCGTCCGTCCAGTTGCCTCGGCAGCTCTTCTTTGCCACGTCGGAAGACCGGCTGAGCCTGGCGCGTGAGCGCTTCTTCGAACGCGGCGAAAAGCCGCTGGGCCTGGTGGACGAAGCGGTGCTGCAGTCCTGGGGTCGTTGCCTGGCTTCGGGGCTGCGCACCCAGCAGCAACCGCATGCGCAGATGGTGCGCCCGGTGCGGCTGCATGCGGCGATGCGCCAGACCCGGCAGCTGCGCGAGGCCGCAGCGCCCGAGCTGCACCGCCTGGAAGCCACCATCGCCTTCACCGCCTCGCGCGTGATCCTCACCAGCCCCGACGGGGTGGTGGTGCATGTGACGCAACGCCCGCAAGGCGCCGAAGAGACGGTGCTGCCTGCGTTGGGGCGGGTGGGCATCGACTTGTCGGAAGACGCGGTGGGCACCACCGCGCCCGGCATCGTGGCCCGCACGGGCCGCGGCGTGTCGGTGCGCGGGGCCGAGCATTTCAGCGAGCATGTGGTGCGCACGCATTGCGCGGCCGCGCCCATCCACGACGTGCACGGCCAGCTGGCGGGCGTGCTGGACCTCACCATCGAAGGCAGCGGCTTCGGCTTCGATGCCTATGCGCTGGTGGCTTCGCACGCCTGCGCGATCGAGAACCGGCTGCTGCAGCTGCAGTCGCCCGAGCTGCTGGTGCTGTCGTTCCAGGCCGATCCGGCACTGCTGGGCACGCCGCTGGAAGCGCTGGTGGGCATCGATGGCGAGGGCCGGCTGCGCTGGGCCAATGCCATGGCGTTGCGACTGGGGCAGGCCGCCATCGGCCAGTCGGCCGAAGAGGTGTTCGGCCGCTCGGCGCAGTCGCTCCTCAGCTCGGTGCGCCAGCCCAGCCCGCAGCCGTTGACGCTGCCCAACGGGCTCACCCTGTGGTCGCGGGCGCAGCTGCGCCGCGGCGATGGTGCCGGCCCCTTGACCGGCGTGGCGCCCAGGCCGGCCGAGCCCGTGGCGGTGGTGGACATGCCATCGGCGCCGCAGGCCGATGCGGCTCCACAGGCAACGGCCACCACACCGACCACGCCCGCCACCCTCAAGGCCCAGCGCCGCCAGCAGATCCAGCGCACGCTGGACGAATGCGGCGGCAAGGTGGCCCGTGCCGCGCGGCTGCTGGGCGTTTCGCGCGGGCTCATCTACCGCACGCTGCGCGAGCCCGAAGACGCGCCGAGTGATCCAAACGGGAACACTTTGGCGGGCGGGTAACTCCCCGGTTCAGGAGCCTGAAGGCCCGTTCCTAGACTGCGTTGCGCTTGATTGGCGCAGCCCCCACGCCGTTGAGGAAGCCGACATGAACCTGTCCGATATTCACCACCTGCTTGCCCCGCGCGCCCAGGAATTCCTGCGCCGCGACACCCACCGGATGCTGATCGACGGCCGCTGGGTGGCGGCCGCCGAAGGCCGCACGCTGGACGTGCTCAACCCCGCCAATGAACAGTGCATCGCCCACGTGCCGCTGGCCGGCGCGGCCGATGTGGACGCCGCGGTGCAGGCCGCGCGCCGCGCGTTTGACGGCGGACCCTGGTCACGGCTGCGGCCGGCCGACCGCCAGCGCCTGCTGCTGCGCCTGGCCGATCTGCTGCACACCCATGCGCAGGCCGTGGCGCAGGTGGAGTCGCTGGACAACGGCAAGTCGGCCGCCATCGCCGAGGCGGTGGATGTGGCGATGTCGATCGACTACATCCGTTTCATGGCCGGCCAGGCCACGGCCATTGCCGGCATCACGCGCGATGCCTCCATTCCCTTCGCGCCGCCCTCGGCGCAGTTCGTCACCTTCACCCGGCGTGAAGCCGTGGGCGTGGTGGCGGCCATCGTGCCCTGGAACTTTCCGCTGCTGATGGCGGTGATGAAGCTGGCCCCGGCACTGGCCGCCGGCTGCAGCGTGGTGCTCAAGCCGGCCGAGCAGACGCCGCTCACCGCCCTGATGCTGGGTGAGTTGCTGATGGAGGCCGGCTTTCCGGACGGTGCCGTCAACATCGTGACGGGCGACGGCCCCGGCGCCGGTGCGCCGTTGACGGGCCATGCCGGCGTGGACAAGATCAGCTTCACCGGCTCCACCGAGACCGGCAAGCTGATCGGCCGCACCGCGATGGACCGGCTGGCCCGCGTGACGCTGGAGCTGGGCGGCAAGTCGCCGGTCATCGTGCTGGACGACTGCGACCCTGCGGCGGCCGCGGCCGGTGCGGCGCAGGCCATCTTCTTCAACCATGGGCAGGTGTGCTGCGCCGGCTCGCGCCTGTATGTGCAGCGCCGGATGTTCGACCGCGTGGTGGCCGACGTGGCGGCGATCGCCAAGCAGATGCCGCTCGGTCATGGCCTGGACCCGGCGGCGCAGATGGGCCCGCTGGTGTCGCAGGAGCAGCTCGACCGGGTCTGCGGCTACATCGAATCGGGCCGGCGCGAGGGCGCCGAGGTGCTCAGCGGCGGTCGGCGGGCCGGTGACAAGGGCTACTTCGTGCAGCCCACGGTGCTGACCAACGTGAACCATGCGCACCGCGTGGTGCAGGAGGAGATCTTCGGCCCGGTGCTCACCGCCATGCCGTACGACGACCTCGACGAAGTGGCACGCCAGGCCAACGACACGCCTTACGGTCTGGGCGCCAGCATCTGGTCCAACAACCTCACACGGGTGCACCAGCTCATTCCGCGGCTGCGTGCCGGCACGGTCTGGGTCAACTGCCACAGCATGCTCGACCCCGGCATGCCCTTCGGTGGCTACAAGCAGTCGGGCATCGGGCGCGACCTGGGCCGCGAGGCCATCGACGCCTACCTGGAGACCAAGTCGGTCTTCATCGCGACCTGAACCCGCCCCAGACCACAACAAGACTGCCTGAGGAGACAAGCCATGAACCTGCGCCTGAGAGCCACCGCCGCGGCCAGCTGCGCCTTGCTCGGCCTGGCCAGCGCACCCGCCCATGCCGTGGACGTGGATGCCGGCGACTACACCGCGTTGCCGGCCGGCACCACGCTGGGCCTGGCCTACTACCAGCATGCCGAGCGCAACCGGCTGTATGCCGGCGGCGACCGCGTGCCCATCGATGCCGGGCTGAGCTCCGACGTGGGCATCCTGCGGGTGGTGCACTTCATGAAGCTGGGCGGCATCACCATCGATCCGCAGTTCCTGCTGCCGGTGGCGCGGCTGCGCGCCAAGGACGACCTGTCGGCCCTGGGCAAAGACAGCGGCGTCGGCGACCTGATGCTGGCCGCCACCGCCTGGCTGATCAACGATCCGCAGACCAAGACCTATTTCGGCATCACGCCTTTTGTGTGGGTGCCCACGGGCGCCTACGACCGTGGCCAGGGCGTCAACGTCGGCGAGAACCGCTGGAAGTGGGCGCTGCAGGCTGGCTACATCCGGCCGCTGGGCCCGCAGCTCACACTGGATGCCGCCGCCGACGTGACCTGGCATGGCCGTAACGACGACTACGGCCCGGGCAGCCTCACGCTGCGCCAGAAGCCGGTGGTTCAGCTGCAGGGCTGGCTGCGCTGGCATGCCAGCGATGCGCTCGACTGGCGGCTGGGCCTGTCGCACACCGCGGGCGGCGAGCAGTCCATTGACGGCGAGTCGCAGCACAACCGCCTGGCCACCACGCGCTTTGCGCTGGGCGCGGGCTACTTCGTGGGACCCAGGACCCAGCTGCTGGCCACCGTGGGGCGCGACCTTCGCGTGCGCGAGGGCCTGCGTGAATCCGGCCGCGTGAACCTGCGCCTGCTGCAGATCTTCTGACTGAAAGAACCACCACCATGATGCAAGGACAAAACCTCTACCGCGCGCTGTGGCTGCTGTGCGGCGCGCTGGCGGCCCTGCCGGCCCAGGCGGCCGACAACGCCGTCCAGAAGCTCGACGGCGCCCGCATCCAGGCCAATGCCGCCACCACGCGCGACTGGCCCAGCTATGGGCTGGACTATGCCGAGACCCGCTTCAGCAAGCTCAAGCAGATCGACAGCGGCAACGTGAAGCGGCTGGGCCTGGCCTGGACCTACAACCTCGAATCCACCCGCGGCGTGGAGGCCACGCCGCTGGTGGTGGACGGGGTGATGTACGTCACCGCCTCCTGGAGCGTGGTGCATGCGGTGGACGTGCGCACCGGCCGGCGGCTGTGGACCTTCGATCCGCAGGTGGACCGTGCCAAGGGCTACAAGGGCTGCTGCGACGTGGTCAACCGCGGCGTGGCGCTGTGGAAGGGCAAGGTGTACGTGGGCGCCTTCGACGGTCGCCTGATCGCGCTGGACGCCGCCACCGGCCGCAAGGTGTGGGAGAAGGACACCATCGCCGATCCGAAGTTCTCGTACACCATCACCGGCGCGCCGCGGGTGTTCAAGGGCAAGGTCATCATCGGCAACGGCGGTGCCGAGTACGGTGCCCGCGGCTACATCACGGCCTACGACGCCGAGACCGGCGAGCAGAAGTGGCGCTGGTTCACCGTGCCGGGCGATCCGTCCAACCCGTTCGAGAACGAGGCCATGGCCGCCGCGGCCAAGACCTGGGATCCCAGCAGCCGCTATTGGGAAGCAGGCGGTGGCGGCACCGCGTGGGACACGCTCACCTTCGACCCCGAGCTGAACCTGATGTACGTGGGCGTCGGCAACGGCTCGCCCTGGTCGGCCCGCAAGCGCAGCCCGGCGGGCGGCGACAACCTGTACCTGGCTTCCATCGTGGCGCTGGACCCGGACACCGGCACCTACAAGTGGCACTACCAGGAAACGCCGGGTGACAACTGGGACTACACCTCCACCCAGCCGATGATCCTGGCCGACATCCGCATCGACGGCAAGCCGCGCAAGGTCATCCTGCATGCGCCCAAGAACGGTTTCTTCTTCGTCATCGACCGCACCAACGGGCAGTTCATCTCGGCGCAGAACTTCGTGCCGGTGAACTGGGCCAGCGGCTACGACAAGAACGGCCGCCCGATCGAGACCGAGATGGCGCGGGTGAAGGACAAGCCGTTCGACGCCATTCCCGGACCCTTCGGCGCGCACAACTGGCACCCCATGTCCTACAACCCGCAGACGGGCCTGGTGTATCTGCCGGCGCAGAACGTGCCCTTCAACCTGATGGACGACAAGGACTGGCGCTTCAACGGCAACCAGCCCGGCGAGCCGATGGCCGGCCTGGGCTGGAACACGGCCATGCGCGCCAACGTGGAAGCGCCCAAGAGCCAGCCCTTCGGCCGTCTGCTGGCCTGGGACCCGGTGCAGCAGAAGGAGGTGTGGCGCAAGGAGCATGTCTCGCCGTGGAACGGCGGCACGCTGACCACCGCCGGCAACCTGGTGTTCCAGGGCACGGCCGATGGACGCTTCATCGCCTACGACGCACGCAACGGGCAGGAGTTGTGGCAGACCAACGTGGGTACCGGCATCGTCGCGGCCCCGGCCACCTACGAGGTGGATGGCAAGCAGTACGTGTCCATCGCGGTGGGTTGGGGCGGGGTGTATGGCCTGGCCCAGCGCGCCACCAACAACCGCCCCGGCCCGGGCACGGTGTACACCTTCGTGCTCGACGGCAAGGCGCCCGCACCGGCCCAGGTGGCGCAGCAGGCGCAGGCGCTGGTCAAGGGCGTGCCCTACGATCCCAAGGACGTGCCCGCCGGCACGCTGCTGTACGTCAACAACTGCGTGTTTTGCCACGGAGTGCCGGGGGTGGACCGCGGCGGCAACATCCCGAACCTCGGCTACATGGATGCCGCCTACATCCAGAACCTGCAGAACTTCGTGTTCAAGGGTCCGGCCACCAGCCGCGGCATGCCCGATTTCACCGGCAAGATCACCAGCGAGGACGTGGACAAGATCAAGGCCTTCATCCAGGGCACGGCGGATGCGGTGAGGCCGGCGGCGAAGTAGGGGGCTTGGTCCCACTTGACGCGGTGGCCATCAGCGTGATGACATGGTCGCCAATATGCGCGCCATCCACGTCACGCTTCGGTCCATAGGCAACAGCAAGGGCGTGGCGCTGCCTCAGTCCGTCCTGGCGCAGGCCGACCTGCACGACGCCACCCATGCCGAGTTGACGGTCGAGAACGGCGTCATCTGTTTGCGCAAGGTCACCAAGCCCAGCCGAGCCGGCTGGGCCGAGGCCGCGAAGAAGATCGCTGCTGCAGGCGGTGACGAGCTGGTCTTGAGCGAGTTTGGCATCGGCGAAGCTGCGCGCAACGACTGGTGAGGTAGGGATACATCTCGATCGCGTGTCGTGGTCTCGCCCATGACCTCGAAGGGGTTCAAAGCACCTTTTCCTGCTGGACCAGATACGGGCGGTGGACAAGGTACGTCTCTCCTCGAAGGCTGGCGCGGTGTCTGCGAAGACGCTGGGCAACGTGCTGTTGACGCTGCGGACCATGTTCGAGGAGTAGGTCCGCTCAGAACACCCCCATCCCCAAGCCCACCGCCAGCGCCTGCCCCAGCTCGCGGCAGCGGGCCAGGTCTTCGGGCGCCAGCACCTTGGGCGCCAGGATGGCCTCCGGCGTCTGCGCGTGGGTGCAGACGATCAGCGGCGGTGCGGCCTGCTTCAGCCGCCAGCCGGTGGCGATGCGCTCGATCTGGCGGGCGGCGCTGCTGCCATCGCTGCCGGCGCACACCATCGCCGCATAGGGCCGGCCTTCGATGCGGCCCAACGCGGGGTAGTAGCAGCGGTCGAAGAAGTCCTTCATCAGGCCGCTGATGGCGGCCAGGTTCTCCGGCGTGGCAAACAGGTAGCCATCGGCGGCCAGTACGTCGTCGGGCCCGGCTTGCCGGGCATGCAGCCAGCGCACCTGCACCGTCGGTTCGGTGCGTGCGCCGGCGGCCGCGGCGCCGGCCATCTGGCGGGTGCCGCCGGTGATGGAATGGTGGACGATCAGCAGCGTCTTCAAGCGGCGTGGCCGTGGGGCTGGCTCAGGCCGGCCGCGTGCGGCGCACGCGCACCGCGTCGGCCAGGGCGCGCAGCACCGGCGCCGTCTGCGCCCAGCTGATGCAGGCGTCGGTGACCGACACACCCGGCTGCAGCGGCACGCCGGGGCGGATGTCCTGGCGGCCTTCTTCCAGGTGGCTTTCGATCATCAGCCCGGTGATGCGCTTCTCGCCATCGGCGACGCGGCGCGCCACGTCCTCGGCCACCTCGATCTGCCGCGCATGCTGCTTGCGCGAGTTGGCATGCGAGCAATCCACCATCAGCTGCTCGCGCAGGCCGGCCTTGCGCAGCACCGCGCAGGCGGCGTCGATGTGCTCGGCGCTGTAGTTGGGGCCGCTGTTGCCGCCGCGCAGGATGACGTGCGTGTCGGGGTTGCCGCGGGTCTCGAAGATCGCGGTCTGGCCCATCTTGGTCATGCCCATGAAGGCATGCGGCGCGGCCGCGGCCACCATCGCATCCACCGCCACCTGCACGCCGCCATCGGTGCCGTTCTTGAAGCCGATCGGGCAGCTGGAGCCCGAGGCCAGCTGCCGGTGGCTCTGGCTCTCGGTGGTGCGTGCGCCGATGGCCCCCCAGGCGATCAGGTCGGCCACATACTGCGGGCTCAGCAGGTCCAGGAACTCGGTGGCGGTGGGCAGGCCCATCGCGCCGATGTGCAGCAGCAGCTCGCGCGCACGGCGCAGGCCTTCGTTGATGCGGAAGCTGCCGTCCAGCCGCGGGTCGTTGATGTAGCCCTTCCAGCCGACGGTGGTGCGGGGCTTTTCGAAGTACACGCGCATCACCAGCACCAGCGCGTCTTCCAGCTCCGCCTGGATCGACTTCAACCGCTGCGCGTAAGCCATGGCCTGGTCGTGGTCGTGGATGGAGCAGGGGCCGACCACCACCACCAGCCGGTCGTCGCGGCCGTGCAGCACGTTGGCGATCTGGCGCCGGCTGCGCTCCACCAGCAGCTGCAGCTCGGGCGTGACGGGCAGCTCGTCCAGCAGCAGTGCGGGCGAGATCAGCGGGCGGACGGCGGAGATGCGGACGTCGTCGATGCGGGTGGTGTCCTGCGTCGAGGTCTCGCGGTCGTTCTGAAGGGCGTCAAGGGGCGTAGTCATGCCGAATTCTGGCACCCGGCCCCCGGGCGGGGACGGGGGCCCAAGGGTTGACACCGATGCCGCAGCGCCATCGCGCGGTTGATTCGCTGCACGGCCCTGTGTATCATTGACCGACCGGTCGGTCGACTAATTCGAGTCGGCATCCCAAGATCCGGACCAGGAGACAAGCCCGCATGACTTCGCCCACCCCGTCCGCGCTCGTGCTGTCGTCGTTCGGCGAGGGCGTGCTCACCCTCACGCTCAACCGCCCGGCGCAGCTCAACAGCTTCACTGGCGAGATGCACGTGGCGCTGATGGCGGCGCTGGAAGCTGCTGCCGCCGATGCGCAGGTGCGCTGCGTGGTGATCACCGGCGCCGGCCGTGCCTTCTGCGCCGGCCAGGACCTGGGTGACCCCGCCGCCGCGCCCGACCTGACGCCCGGTGCCGAGCCCAAGGACCTGGGCGCGCTGATCGAGCGCCATTACCGCCCGCTGGTGCTGCGCCTGCGCACGATGCCGGTGCCGGTGGTGGCCGCCGTCAACGGCGTGGCCGCCGGCGCCGGCGCCAACCTGGCGCTGTGCTGCGACCTGGTGGTGGCCGCGCGCTCGGCCAGCTTCATCCAGGCTTTCGCCAAGATCGGCCTGGTGCCCGACACCGGCGGCACCTGGCTGCTGCCGCGGCTGGTGGGCCGCGCCCGTGCGCTGGGCCTGGCGATGCTGGGCGACAAGCTGCCGGCCGAGCAGGCGCAGCAGATGGGCCTGATCTGGCAGTGCGTGGACGATGCCGATCTGCCCGCCACGGTGCAGGCCCTGGCCGCGCGCCTGGCGGCGATGCCGGCCCGCGCGCTGGCCGCCACGCGGCAGGCCATGGACGCCGCCGGCACGATGGATTTGTCGATGGCCCTGGACGAGGAGGCGCACCTGCAGCGCAACCTCGGCCGGGCGCATGATTACCTGGAGGGCGTGGCCGCCTTCCAAGCCAAGCGCGCGCCGCGCTTTTCAGACCGCTGAGACCGACCGCAGACACACGACGAGCCAAAGGAAGCCAGCATGTACACGCAAGCGATGGACACGATGGGCAAGGACGGTGCGGACGCACAAGGAGCCGACGCACCCCGGCCCTTGCGCTCGGCCGATGAACTGGCGCTGCAGGAGCGCTTCGACGCCCGCATCGACGCCGGCGACTTCATCGAAGCCAAGGACTGGATGCCCGACCACTACCGCAAGACGCTGGTGCGGCAGATCAGCCAGCATGCGCACTCGGAGATCGTCGGCATGCTGCCCGAGGGCAACTGGATCAGCCGTGCCCCCACGCTCAAGCGCAAGGCCATCCTGCTGGCCAAGGTGCAGGACGAAGGCGGCCACGGCCTGTACCTGTATGCCGCGGCCGAGACCCTGGGCACCAGCCGCGACCAGCTGCTGCATGCGCTGCACACCGGCAAGGCCAAGTACAGCTCCATCTTCAACTACCCCACGCTGACCTGGGCCGACATGGGCACCATCGGCTGGCTGGTCGATGGCGCGGCCATCATGAACCAGGTGCCCATTTGCCGCTGCAGCTATGCGCCTTATGCGCGGGCGATGATCCGCATCTGCCGCGAAGAAAGCTTCCACCAGCGGCAGGGCTACGAAGCGCTGCTGACCATGATGCAGCAGGGCACCGAGGCGCAGAAGGCCATGGTGCAGGACGCCGTCAACCGTTGGTGGTGGCCCTGCCTGATGATGTTCGGCCCGCCCGACGACCAGTCGCCCAACAGCGCGCAATCGATGCGCTGGGGCATCAAGCGCGTGAGCAACGACGAGCTGCGCCAGAAGTTCGTCGACGCCACGGTGGAACAGGCCAAGGTGCTGGGCGTGACGCTGCCCGACCCCGACCTGAAGTGGAACGAAGAGCGCGGCCACTGGGACTTCGGCACCATCGACTGGGACGAATTCTGGCGCGTGGTGGGCGGCGACGGCCCCTGCAACCGTGAGCGCCTGGGCGCCCGCGTCAAGGCCTGGGAAGACGGCGCCTGGGTGCGCGAAGCCGCCCTGGCCCATGCCAACAAGCAAGCGATGAAGGAGGCCGCATGAGCCAGCAAAGCAGCCAGGCCGAGTGGCCGTTGTGGGAAGTGTTCGTCCGCAGCAAGGCGGGCCTGGACCACAAGCACTGCGGCAGCCTGCATGCGCCCGATGCGCAGATGGCCATCCAGATGGCGCGCGACGTGTACACCCGCCGCCAGGAAGGCAGCAGCGTGTGGGTGGTGCGCAGCGACCAGATCGTGGCCAGCGACCCGCGCGACAAGGACATGTACTTCGACCCGGCCGAGGACAAGGTGTACCGCCACCCCACCTTCTACGAGCTGCCCAAGTCCGTAGACCACATGTAGCCCGGCGCCCACCATGCAAGCTTCGATTCAACTGGAACGCTCCCCCGCGGTGCAGTACGTGCTGCGCCTGGGCGATACCTGCCTGATCCTGGGCCAGCGGCTGGGCGAGTGGTGTGGCCATGCGCCGGTGCTGGAAGAGGACATCGCGCTGGCCAACATGGCGCTGGACCTGATCGGCCAGTCGCGCGCGCTGCTCACCCATGCCGGCCAGCTGGGCGGGCAGGGCTTCGATGAAGACCGCCTGGCTTTCCTGCGCGAGGAGCGCGACTACTTCAATCTCACGCTGGCCGAACTGCCGCGCGGCGACTTCGCCTTCACCGTGGTGCGTAACCTGATGCTGAGCACCTGGCTCAAGCTGATGTGGCAGCGCATGGCCGATTCCAGCGACGCCGAGCTGGCCGCCATCGCCGGCAAGGCGCTGAAGGAAGCGCGCTACCACCAGCAGCATGCGGCCGACTGGGTGGTGCGGCTGGGTGACGGCACCGAAGAATCGCGCCGCCGCACCGAAGCCGCGCTGTCGCAGGCCTGGCTGTACCTGCCCGAGATGTTCGAGACCGATGCGGTGGACGATGCCGCCTACGCCAGCGGCCTGGGCCCGCAGCCCAGCCTGCTGCAGGCCGACTGGCTGGCCGAGGTCAAGCCCGTGCTGGAAGAAGCCGGCCTGGCCCTGCCCAAGGACAGCGCCTTCCGCTCCACCGGCAAGCGCGGCGTGCACACCGAACACATGGGCTACATGCTGGCCGAGATGCAGCACCTGCAGCGCAGCTACCCCGGGGGCGTGTGGTGACCCCAAGGGCCGAGGCCGCCTGGCGCGTGCTGGGCGACGTGCCCGACCCCGAGGTGCCCGCCATCTCGGTGCGCGACCTCGGCATCGTGCGCGACGTGCTGGAGCACGACGACGGCCTGGAGGTGGTGCTCACGCCCACCTACTCCGGCTGCCCGGCCACCGAGGTGATCGAGCGCAGCGTGCTGGACGCCATCAGCGCCGCCGGCCTGGGCCCGGCCCGCGTGAGCATGCGCCGCGCGCCCGCCTGGACCACCGACTGGATCAGCGAAGACGGCCGGCGCAAGCTGCGTGAATACGGCATCGCACCGCCGGGCCCGGTGGCCGTGCCTGAAGGCGGCGCGCCCATCCGCATCGTGCGGCGCGAGCGCATCGCCTGCCCCCGCTGCGCCAGCCTGCACACCGAACAGCTCTCGGCCTTCGGCTCCACCGCCTGCAAGGCGCTGTACCGCTGCCTGGCTTGCCAGGAGCCTTTCGAGCTGTTCAAACCGATATAGCCCACCCGCCCTGCGGGGCAGGAGACCATCATGAGTTTCGACTTTCATCCGCTGCGGGTGCGTGCCATCACGCCCGACACGCCGGAAGCGGTGATCGTGTCCTTCGACGTGCCGACCGAACTGCGTGAGGTGTTCGGCTTCACCCAAGGCCAATACCTGACGCTGCGCACGCAGATCGAGGGGCAGGACCTGCGGCGGTCCTATTCGATTTGCGCCGGGGTGGACGATGGCGAGCTGCGCGTGGGCGTGCGCAAGGTGCGCGGCGGCGTGTTCTCCAACTGGATCAACGAACACCTGCGCCCCGGTGACACCGTGCAGGTGATGGCGCCGCAAGGCCGCTTCTTCGTGCCGCTGCAGCCCGAGGCGCGGCGCCACCACCTGGGCATTGCCGGTGGCTCGGGCATCACGCCCATCCTGTCGATCATGAAGACGGTGCTGGCGCGCGAGCCGCAGAGCCGCTTCACGCTGATCTACGGCAACCGGCTGCTCAAGTCGACGATGTTCAAGGAAGAACTCGAAGACCTGAAGAACCGCTACCTCACGCGGCTGGTGCTGCACCATGTGTTCAGCGACGAGCACACCGACGCGCCCTTGAACATGGGCGTGATGAACCGCGACAAGATCGGCGAGTTCCTGCGCAGCGTGGTGCCTGCGGGTCAGGTGGACCATGCCTACATCTGCGGCCCGTTCCAGATGAACGACGAGGCCGAGGCCGCGCTGCTGGCCGCCGGCGTGCCCGAAGACCGCATCCACATCGAGCGCTTCGGCGTCGCGGCGCCGGCGGGGCAGCCTGGGGTTGCAGGGGTGGGCGCTGTCGTCCATCAGGCGCAGCCGGGCGATGCACCGGTGGCCCGCATCACCGTCGTGCGCGATGGCCTGTCGCGCGAGATCTCGTACAGCAAGGACCAGCCCAGCATCCTGGACTGCGCCTCGGCCGCGGGCCTGGAAGTGCCGTACTCCTGCACCTCGGGCGTGTGCGGCACCTGCCGCGCGAAGGTGATCGAAGGCGAGGTGCGCATGGAGCGCAACTTTGCGCTGGACAAGCACGAGGTGGCCAACGGCTTCGTGCTCACCTGCCAGGCGCATCCGCTCACCGAACGCGTGGTGCTGTCCTTTGACGAGCGCTGACCAGCCCCACATTAGGAGACGTTGATGACCGCACCCGTTCTTCAAAGCTACATCGCCGGCCGCTGGCTGGGCAGCGAGGGCGCGCAGACGCTGCGCAGCGCGGTCAATGGCCGCCCGGTGTATCGCACGCATGCCGAGGCCATCGACTTTGCCGAGGCCGTTGAACATGCCCGCCGCGTGGGCCTGCCGAACCTGTTGAAGCTCGACTTCCAGCAACGCGCGCAGCGGCTGAAGGCGCTGGCCAAGTACCTGAACGAGCACAAGGAGCAGCTCTACGCCGTTTCGGCCCACACCGGCGCCACGCGTGCCGATTCGTGGATCGACATCGAAGGCGGCGCCGGCACCTTGTTCGCCTATGCCAGCATGGGCAGCAACGAGCTGCCTTCGGGCAACCTGGTGCATGAAGGCCCGGCGATGCCGCTGGGCAAGAAGGGCGGCTTTGCGGGCACCCACATCCTGGTGCCGCGCGGCGGCCTGGCGGTGCACATCAATGCCTTCAACTTCCCGGTGTGGGGCCTGCTGGAAAAGTTCGCGCCCAGCTTCCTGGCCGGCATGCCCTGCATCGGCAAGCCCGCCACCGCCACCAGCTACCTGACCGAAGCGGCGGTTCGGCTCATCGTGCAGTCGGGCATCCTGCCCGAAGGCAGCCTGCAGCTGGTGATCGGCGGTACCGGCGACCTGCTGGACCGGCTCGGCGGGGCCGACGTTGTCACCTTCACCGGCTCGGCCGACACCGCGGCCAAGCTGCGCGTGCATCCGAACCTGGTGCGCCACAGCGTGCCCTTCAATGCCGAGGCCGATTCGCTCAACTGCGCCATCCTGGCGCCCGACGTCACGCCCGACGACGAGGAGTTCGACCTTTTCGTCAAGGAAGTGGCGCGCGAGATGACGGTCAAGGCCGGCCAGAAGTGCACCGCCATCCGCCGCGCCATCGTGCCGCGCGAGCGCATCGATGCGGTGGCCGAAGCCCTGCGTGCGCGCCTGGCCAAGGTGACGGTGGGCGACCCCGCGCTGGAAGGCGTGCGCATGGGCGCGCTGGCTTCGCATGCGCAGCTGGTCGACGTGGCCGAGCGCGTGGCCCAGCTGCGCCAGGGCGCCGAGCTGGTGGTGGGCGGCGAAGGCTGCGCGACGGTGGGCGAAGGCACCGCCGAAGGCGCCTTCTTTGCACCCACGCTGCTGCTGGCGCGCGATGCGCTGAACAACAGCGCGGTGCACGACATCGAGGCCTTCGGCCCGGTGAGCACGCTGATGGCCTACGACGGCGTGGATGAGGCCCTGGCCCTGGCCGCCCGCGGCAGCGGCAGCTTGGTGGGCACGCTGGTCACGCGTGATCCGGCCATCGCCGCGCGCGTGATTCCGGTGGCGGCCGCGATGCATGGCCGCCTGCTGGTGCTGGACCGCGAGGCCGCGGCCGAGTCCACCGGCCACGGCTCGCCGCTGCCCGCGCTCAAGCACGGCGGCCCGGGCCGCGCCGGCGGCGGTGAAGAGCTGGGCGGCGTGCGCGCCGTCAAGCACTACCTGCAGCGCGCGGCGGTGCAGGGCTCGCCCACCATGCTGGCGGCCATCACCGGCGAGCATGTGCGCGGCGCCAAGGTCACCGACACGCCGCAGCACCCGTTCCGCAAGTACTTTGAAGAGCTGCAGGTGGGCGACTCGCTGCTCACCCACCGGCGCACGGTGACCGAGGCCGACATCGTCAACTTCGGCGGCGTGTCGGGCGACTACTTCTACATGCACTTCGACGAGATCGCCGCGAAGCAAACGCAGTTCGGCCAGCGCATCGCCCACGGCTACTTCGTGCTGTCGGCGGCGGCGGGCCTGTTCGTCAGCCCGGCGCCGGGGCCGGTGCTGGCCAACTACGGGCTGGACACGCTGCGCTTCGTCAAGCCGGTGGCCATCGGCGACACCATCCAGGCCCGGCTCACCGCCAAGCGCAAGATCGACCGCAACAAGACCGACGACAAGGGCGTGGGCCAGGGCGTGGTGGCCTGGGACGTGGAAGTGAAGAACCAGCACGGCGAGCTGGTGGCCAGCTACGACATCCTGACGCTGGTGGCCAAGCGGGGGTGAACGCGCAGGGCGTCTAGGCGCCGACCTCGGCCCAGAGCGTCGCGGGCGGCAGGGCCAGATCCACGCTGGCCAGGTGAACGGCCTCGGTCGGCGCGAAGGGGTGCAGCACCCAGAGCCCGTCGTCGCCCTTGCGGTAGACGTCCGTCACCCGGCGTTCCGGATCGATGAACACCATCTCGCGCAGGCTCTCCGCCAGCCGATAGGCCGCGAACTTGGCGCCGCGGTCGAACGCCGCGGTGGAGGGCGACAGCACCTCCACCACCAGCAGCGGGTCCTGTTTGTGCAGCCGGTCGGCACGATCGCGTTCGCTGCAGGTGACGAACACATCCGGGTAGAAGTAGCAGTTGGCGGCGCTGATCCAGGTGCGCACCTCACCCAGGTAAGCGCTGCAGCCGCTGCCCTGCAGCCGTTGCCGAAGGGCGATGTACACATTGCCGGCCACCGTCATGTGCCGGTCGTCGCCTCCGGCCATGGCGAACACCTCGCCGTTGACGAACTCGTGACGTCCGGGTTGGGCGGTCTCCCAGGCGAGAAACTCGTGGGCGGTCATTGCAACGGCCTGTCGGGCGTCCATGGCCGCCGTTTACGCTGGTGCGGGCTACACCCTGTTCGGCAGTTTCGCGCCCACACGGGTGCTGGCCAGGTGACGGCTGCAGCCATGCCGGTGGCTGTGTCAGGCAGCAGCCAGGTGCTGCACTTCATCAGCCAGCCGGTCGCCCTGCTCGCGCTGGATCACCTCGATGTCGTATTGCGCCTGCAGTTGCAGCCAGAACTGCGGCTCCACACCGAAGGCCAGACCCAGACGAACCGCCGTGTCGGCGGTGATGCCGCGTTCTCCGGCGCAGATCTCGTCGATGCGCCGCTGCTGCACACCGATGGCTTTGGCCACGCGATAGCGCGTGATGCCCATGGGTTCTATGAAATCGCTCAATAGCACCGAGCCGGGGTGCACCGGGTCCAGCCGGCGGCCGGTGGTGACGCCGCGCAGGTTGAGCGACTTCAGTTCGTTGCGTGCAATGCTCATGGTCGTTCACTCCATTGACCTGTGTGTGACCGCGTCCGTCAGTGGTAGTCCGTGATCTCGACTTCAAACGCGCTGCCGTCATGCCATTTGAAGCAGATCCGCCACTGGTCGTTGATGCGGATGCTCCACTGCCCTTTGCGGTCTCCTCTCAGCGGCTCGAGACGGTTGCCCGGCGGCACGCGGAGCGTTTCAAGGGACTGAGCGGCGTCGATGACCTTGAGTTTTCGTCTGGCAGTTGTCTGGATCTCCCTCGGCAAGCCGCGCACCTCCTGGCCCAGAAAGATCGCTGCAGTGCGCTTGTCTAGGAAGCTCTCGATCATAGAATAGTATTGGCGCTCGTTACTAATTTTGTCAAGCGCGCACAAGCGAAGCGCCACTTCGCCCCGCCCTCTTGAAACCCGCCCGCCCCATCCTCATTGTTGGATGCATCGGCGCCGCCGCATCGCAGAACCACCGCGGCGCCTGGTCCACCCATCGAGGAGATTTGCCATGGCACGATCCCTTTTTTCGCGCGACGTCTTCGCCGAAATCGACCGGCTGCAACGTGAGATGCAGCAGGCCTTCGACCTTACCCCCAGTATCCGCGGCTACGCCCGCGGCGGCTACCCGGCGCTGAACGTCGGCAGCACGCCGCAGTCGTTCGAGGTGTATGCCTTCGCCCCGGGGCTGGATCCGGCCAGCATCGACGTGCAGCTCGATCGCGGCATCCTGAGCGTGGCCGGTGAGCGCCGCGGCTCGGTGCCCGCAGCCGGCGAGAAGTCCACCGTGCACATCAACGAGCGCTTTGCCGGCGCCTTCAAGCGCGTGGTCAGCCTGCCGGACGATGCCGATCCGGACGGCGTGTCGGCCAGCTACCGCGACGGCGTGCTGCGCATCAGCGTGCAGCGCCGCCAGGCTGCCCAGCCGCGCCGCATCAGCGTGCAGTGACACTGTACCTGTCTAGACAAGTTCACGTATCGAGAGGAGTTCAGCATGACCACCGCTCAAGTACCCGCCCAGCGCCCTGAAGCGCCGGCCGCCGCTGGCGCCGCGCAGCCGCGCAACACCGCGGCCGAGGCCGCCCTGGTGCCCGCCGTCGACGTGATCGAGGATGCCACCGGCATCACCCTGTATGCCGACCTGCCGGGCGTGGCCAAGGAAGCGCTCGAACTCAACGTCGAGCGCGACACCCTGACCATCGAAGGCGCGGTCAGCCTGCCGGTGCCCGAAGGCATGGCCGCCAGCCATGTGGAAGTGGACCGCGCCCGCTACCGCCGGGTGTTCACGCTCAGCAAGGAGCTGGACAGCCAGAAGGTGACGGCCGAGCTGGCCCACGGCGTGTTGAAGCTGCGCATCCCCAAGGCCGAGCACGCACAGCCGCGGCGCATCCAGGTGCAGGTCGCCTGAGCCTTCTAGCCCTGAAGGCCTGATGCCGGCAGGGCCTGCCTGCCGGCATGCACACTGCGGTCAACTTCCACGGAGGAACCGCAGATGCAACAACGTCAATTGGGCCGCAGCGGCCTGCAAGTCTCCGCCCTGGGCCTGGGCTGCATGGGCATGACCCATGGCTACCTGCCCAAGCCCGACCGAGGCGAGATGCTCAAGCTGCTGCGTGCGGCCGTCGACCGAGGCGTCACCTTCTTCGACACCGCCGAGGTCTACGGACCTTTCGACAACGAAGAGCTGGTGGGCGAAGCGCTGGCCCCAGTGCGCGGGCAGGTGGTCATCGCCACCAAGTTCGGCTTTCGCGTCGAGAACATGCCGGGCGTGGACAGCCGGCCCGAGCGCATCCGCCAGGTGGCCGAGGCTTCGTTGAAGCGGCTGAAGACCGACGCGATCGACCTTTTCTACCAGCACCGGCCTGACCCGCAGGTGCCCATCGAAGACGTGGCCGGCACCGTGCGCGACCTGGTCCGCGAGGGCAAGGTCAAGCACTTCGGCCTGTCGGAAGCCGGGTCCGAGACCATCCGCCGCGCCCATGCAGTGCAGCCGGTGGCCGCACTGCAAAGCGAATACTCGTTGTGGACGCGCGACCTGGAGCCCGAGGTGCTGCCGCTGCTGGCCGAGCTGGGCATCGGCCTGGTGCCTTTCAGCCCGCTGGGGCGCGGCTACCTCACGGGCCAGATGGACGCCAGCACGCCGCTGCAGCCGGGCGACTTCCGCGCCACGCTGCCGCGCTTCACGCCCGAGGCGCGGCAGGCCAACGAAGCGCTGGTGGCGCTGCTGCGCCGCACCGCCGAGCGCAAGGGCGCGACGCCCGCCCAGGTGGCACTGGCCTGGCTGCTGGCCCAGCAGCCGTGGATCGTGCCCATCCCGGGCACCACCAAGCTGCACCGGCTGGAAGAGAACCTGGGCGCCGCTGCGCTGCAGCTCACCGCGGAAGACCTGCAGCAGATCCGCAGCGCCGCCGAAGCCATTCCGGTGCAAGGCGGGCGTTATCCCGAGGCGATGCAGCGCATGGTCGGCCGCTGAGCCCGTGGGCCGCCGCGGCGCTCAGCCGCGGTGGATGGACACGCCCCCATCCACCCGCATCGCGCTGCCGGTGACGAAGGACGACGCATCGCTGGCCAGGAACAGCACCGCCTGCGCGATCTCGTCCGGCGTGGCGATGCGGCCCAGCGCATGCAACCGCGCCACCGCGGCCAGTTGCTCGGGGCTGCCGTTCATCTCGCGCGCCATGGGCGTGTCGGTACCGCCGGGCAGCAGCGCATTCACGCGCACCTTCGCGGGGCCGGCTTCCACCGCCAGCGCCTGCACCAGGCCGATCAGGCCCGACTTGCTGGCGGCATAAGCCGCCACGCCGGCAAAGCCCGCGGTGTGGCCGACGAAGGTGGAGGTGAAGATCAGTGAGCCGCCGCCGCGCGCGACCAGCGCGGGCAACTGGTGGCGCGCACCCAGGAAGGCGCTGGTGAGGTTGGTGTCGAGCGCACTGCGCCATTCATCGGGCGGCACCTCGGGCGTCGGGCCCATCGGCCCCAGGGTGCCGGCATTGTTGAAGGCGATGTCCAGGCCGCCGTAGACCTGCTGCGCCTGCCGCACCAATGCTTGCGAATACCCGTCGTCGCGCACGTCGCCGGCCAGCGCGCTGGCCCGGCCGCCGCTGCTTTTGATGCGGTCGGCCAGTGCCTGCAGCGGCGCCAGCCGGCGGGCGCCCAGCACCACGGCGGCGCCGTGCCGGGCGAGCAAAAGCGCGGTGGCATGGCCGATGCCGGAACTGGCGCCGGTGATGAGGGCCACCTTGCCTTGGAGGGTCTGCATTTCGGTCCTTGCTGCGTTGTGATGAAGAAGCCGCAGCATCGGATGGCAAGCGCATGTCCGCTCGCCGTTCCCGGACCTGTGATCAGCGCTTTGCGCGCCGCGGCCTGGCGCTTGGCTTGGCCTGCCCCGCCGGCTCCACCGGCAGCGCCACCTCGGCCTTGATCTCGCGCAACACGATGGACGAGCGCACATGCGTCACGCCGGGCAGGCGGAAGATGGTGTCGTGCAGCAGCTGCTCGTAGCGCTTGATGTCGGGGGCCAGCACCGTCATCACGTAGTCGGCCTGGCCGGTGGTGCTGTGGCACTGCACGATGTGCGGGCTGGCGGCCACCGCCGCCTCGAAGCGGCGCACCAGGTCTTCGCTGTGCTTTTCCAGGTTGGCTTCCACCACCACGCGCAGGCCCAGGCCCACCTTCTCGGCGTCCACCAGCGCGGTGTAGCCGCGGATCACGCCGGCCGCTTCCATGTCCTTCACGCGCTTCCAGCAGGGGCTGGACGACAGCCCCACCGCGTCGGCCAGCTGCTGCACCGTCTGGCGTGAATCGCGCTGCAGCTCGGCCAGGATGCGCAGGCTGTAGGCGTCCAGTGAAATTTGCTCGGGCATGGCTGATTCTCAGAATGATTTGCCTGGAATATAGGCCTCTGGCGGCAAATCAAGCATCGATTGCTGCAGGGCCTTGCCTACGATGTGCCGATTCCAAGAAGTACCTGGAGACAGCGCATGGCCACCCAGAGCCCCGAGCACAACCCCATCACCCGCCCCGACTACCAGCTGAGCCACAGCCTGTGGGCCGGCAGCGGGCAGATCTTCCTCACCGGCACGCAGGCCCTGGTGCGCCTGATGCTGATGCAGCGCGCCCGCGACGAGGCCGCGGGCCTGAACACGCAAGGTTTCATCAGCGGCTACCGCGGCTCGCCGCTGGGCATGCTCGATCAAGCCATCTGGAAGGCCGGCAAGCGCTTCACCGACTGCGGGCTGCGCTTCCTGCCCGCCATCAACGAGGAGCTGGGCGCCACCGCGGTGCTGGGCACGCAGCGGGTGGAGTCGGATGCCGAGCGCACCGTCGATGGCGTGTTTGCCATGTGGTACGGCAAGGGCCCGGGCGTCGACCGCGCGGGTGATGCGCTCAAGCACGGCAATGCCTACGGCTCCTCGCCGCATGGCGGCGTGCTGGTGGTGGCGGGCGACGACCATGGCTGCGTCAGCTCGTCGATGCCGCACCAGAGCGACCACGCGATGATGGGCTGGAGCATGCCCGTCGTCTCGCCGGCCAACGTGGCCGAGTACCTGGAGTTCGGCCTCTACGGCTATGCCTTGTCGCGCTACAGCGGCGCCTGGGTGGGGCTCACGGCGCTGTCGGAGGTGGTGGAAAGCGGCTCCACGGTGGACCTCGACCTGATCGCCGCGCGCACCGCGGCCTGGGTGAGTGCCGATGCCGTGCGCGCCGCCACCGGCCACCAGGCGCCGGCCGACGGGCTGCACTACCGCTGGCCCGACCTGCCTTCGCTGCGCATCGAATCGCGCCTGGCCGACAAGCTGGACGCGGTGCGGGCGTTCTCGGCCGTCAACAGCATCGACCGCCATGTCATCGAGTCGCCGCATGCCAAGGTGGGCATCGTCACCTGCGGCAAGGCCCACTTCGACCTGATGGAGGTGCTGCGCCGGCTGGAGATCACGCCCGCGCTGCTGGCCGAAGCCGGTGTTCGCCTGTACAAGGTGGGCCTGAGTTTTCCGCTGGAAACCACGCGCATGCAGGCCTTTGCGCAAGGGCTGCAGGAGGTGCTGGTCATCGAGGAAAAGGGCGCCGTGGTGGAGACGCAGATGCGCGATCTCTTCTACAACCAGCCGGTGCGCCCGGCCATCGTGGGCAAGCTCGATGTGCAGGGCCGGCCGCTGGTGTCGGCGCTGGGCGAACTGCGGCCCTCGCGGCTCATCCAGCTGGTGGACCAGTGGCTGGTGCGGCATTTCCCTGACCATCCGGCGATGGACAAGCGCCACCTGGTGCGCGATTTCATGCCGCCCGCGCTGCTGGCCAACGACGCCGACAGCGTCAAGCGCCTGCCGTACTTCTGCGCCGGCTGCCCGCACAACACCTCCACCGTGGTGCCCGAAGGCTCCACCGCCCGCGCGGGCATCGGCTGCCACTTCATGGCCAACTGGATGGACCGCGACACCGCGGGCCTGATCCAGATGGGCGGCGAGGGCGTGGACTGGGTCTCGCACTCGATGTTCACCAAGGTGCCGCATGTGTTCCAGAACCTGGGCGACGGCACCTACTACCACTCGGGATACCTCGCCATCCGCCAGGCGGTGGCGGCCAAGGCCACGCTGACCTACAAGATCCTGTTCAACGACGCGGTGGCCATGACCGGCGGCCAGCCGGTGGACGGCGTGATCAGCGTCGATGCCATCGCCCGCCAGGTGGAAAGCGAAGGCGTCAAGCAGGTGGTGGTGCTATCCGACGACATCGGCAAATACGCGGCGGTGAAGGGCCGCTTCCCGGCCGGCACCGAGTTCCACGACCGCAGCCAGCTGGACGCGGTGCAGCGCCGCCTGCGCGAGGTGCCAGGCGTCACCGTGCTGATCTATGAGCAGACCTGCGCCGCCGAGAAGCGCCGCCGCCGCAAGAAGGGCGAGATGGTGGACCCGGCGCGCCGGCTCTTCATCAACGAGCGGGTGTGCGAAGGCTGCGGCGATTGCTCGGTGCAGAGCAACTGCGTGGCGGTGCTGCCGCATGAAACGCCGCTGGGCCGCAAGCGCCGCATCGACCAGAGCAGCTGCAACAAGGACTATTCGTGCGCCAAGGGCTTCTGCCCCAGCTTCGTGGGCGTGCTGGGGGGCCAGCCGCGCAAGAAGACCGGTGCGCTGGCCGGCGCGGGGGCCGAGCGCTTCCTGCAGCAGGTGGCGCAGCTGCCGCAACCCGCGCCGCACTCGTGGACCGGGCCCTACGACCTGCTGGTGACCGGCGTGGGCGGCACCGGCGTGGTGACCGTGGGTGCGGTGATCGCGATGGCCGCGCACCTGGAAGGCAAGAGCGCCAGCGTGCTCGACTTCATGGGCTTTGCGCAAAAGGGCGGCTCGGTGCTGAGCTTCGTGCGCCTGGCCGACACGCCCGAGCGGCTGAACCAGGTGCGCATCGACACCCAGCAGGCCGACGCGGTGCTGGCCTGCGACATCGTGGTGGCCGCTTCGCCCGAGGCGCTGCAAACGGTGCGCCACGGCCGCACGCGGGTGCTGGTCAACACCCATGAAATTCCGGTGGCCGAATCGCTGAAGAACCCCGACGCCAGCCTGAAGACCGACCTGCTGCTGGCCAAGCTGGAATTCGCGGCTGGCGTGCAGCAGGTGGAGACCTTCGAGGCGCAGGCCCTGGCCGAGGCTTTCCTGGGCGACTCCATCGTCAGCAACATCCTGGCGATGGGTTATGCCTGGCAGCGCGGTCTCATCCCGGTAAGCCTGGCCGCGCTGCAGCGCGCGATCGAATTGAATGGTGTGGCCGTAGAGGCCAACCAGCTGGCGTTTTCGCTGGGCCGCATGGCCGCGGCCGACGAGGGCGCCTTGCAGGCACTGCTGCAGGCGCCGGTGGACGCCACGCCGGCCGAGCCCGAGACGCTGGACGCGCTGCTGGCGCGCGGCGTGGCCCACCTCACCGCGTACCAGAACGCGGCCTATGCCCGCCGCTTCGAGGCGCGGGTGCGGCAGCTGCGTGAACGTGAAGCGGCGCTGTGCGGCGATGCCTCGCTGCCCTTCACCCGCGCGGCGGCGGCCAGCCTGCTCAAGCTGATGGCCTACAAGGACGAGTACGAGGTGGCGCGGCTGTACACCGACGGCGCCTTCCGCCAGCAGCTGCAGCAGCAGTTCGATGGTGAGCTGAAGCTGGAGTTCTACATGGCGCCGCCGCTGCTGAGCCGTCCCAAGAACGGGGCCACGCCGCGCAAGCTGCGCTTTGGCAGCTGGCTGATGCCGATGCTGGGTGTGCTGGCCAAGGCGCGTGCGCTGCGTGGCGGGCCGCTGGACGTGTTCGGCTACACCGAGGAGCGGCGCATGGAGCGTGACCTGATCAGCGCCTTCGAATCACGCCTGGACGAGTTGCTGCCGCTGCTGAGTGCGCAGACGCTGCCGGTGGCCACGCAGATCGCCGCGCTGCCGCAGAAGATGCGCGGCTATGGCCACGTGAAGATCGCCAACGTGGCGCTCGCCCGGGCGCGTGAAGCCGAACTGCTGCACCGGCTGGACGGCACCCGCTGGCCCAAGCCGGCGGGCACCGCCCAGGCCGGGCAGTTCCGCGGCATTCCGGTGGTGTCCGGCTGACGATCAGTGGACGAGCGCCTCGACCCCTGCCGTGGCCAGGCGATGGTCGGGCAGGTGGGCTTCCAGCCACTCCAGGTCCAGGTGCAGGTGTTCCAGCAGGGCCGACTGCATCAGCTGCAGGCCGTCCAGCACCGGCACGCCCAGCTCGCGGCAGTCGGTGATCACGCTGGCCAGGCGCAGCGCGGCGCCCATGCGGCTGAAGGGCCGCGTGGCCAGCGGGTCGCTGGCGGCGGTCAGGGCCATCACCAGCTGCGTCGGGAAGTGCCAGTGGTGCGCCAGCGCGGCCGTCACTTCGGGGTGGCTGCAGCCGAACAGGCGGCTTTCCACGCCGATCGCCGAATCGATCGTGCTGGCCTGGTACTGCGCCAGCACCGCATGCTCGGGGTCGGTCATCAGCATCAGGATCTGGCCGGTGCGCAGCACCAGGCCGCCCAGGTAGGCCTCGTCCTCGTCCAGCCCCAGCGCGCGGGCCAGCGGCTGCGTGTAGGCGGCCAGTGCCAGCGTGGAACGCCAGAAGCTCAGGCGGTCGAAGCCGATCACCGTGGGAAATGCACCGCTCATGCAGGCAGCCAGCGTCAGGTCGCGCAGCGCGCGCAGGCCCAGCGTGGCAGCGGCGTCCTTCAGCGAAGCGATGTCGTGCCGCGGCGCATAACGCGGCGAATTGGCCAGCCGCAGCACCTTGGCCGCCAGCACCTGGTCACGGCCGATCAGGCCGGCCACCTCGGGCAGTGACAGGTCGTCGCGAGAGAACGAGCGGATCAGCGTGTTGGCCACCTCGGGCATCGCCGGCAGCGTGCTGGCGCGTTCGACGAAAGGGGCGAGGTTGGAAACGGGCAGGGAAGACACGTGACGGGCTCCGGCGAAGAGGTTTGTTACGTGCTTTCGGGTGCTGGCGCTGGAACTTGAGGGGCCGGGGCGCCGCTTCTTCGACTAGCGCAAACCCCCATCGGCCTGTGTGAGGCCTCCGCCTAGGATCCGCGCATACACCACTGTATGTTCGATCGACGGAGGCCCCTCGATGCAGTCGTTCATCCAGGACCCGGACAGCCTGGCCGCGCCGCGCACCCTGCGCGAGCGGCGGCAGGACGGCAGCTTCATCCTGCGCTCGGCCGAGGCGCTGGCGCCTTATGGGCGCTGCGTCGGCGACTGGCTGGAACACTGGGCCGTGCAGACGCCGCAGGCCATCGCGCTGGCCGAGCGTGCCGCTGATGGCGGCTGGCGCGAGGTGACTTGGCAGGCCTTGCGCCAGCAGGTGGGGGCCGTGGCCCAGGCGCTCATCGACATGGACCTGCCGGCCGGGCGGCCAGTGGTCATCCTGTCCGACAACGGCATCGCGCATGCGGTGCTGGCGTTGGCCGCGATGCACGTCGGCCGGCCGTGCTGCGCGGTGTCCAGCGCCTACTCGCGCGCCGGCACCGACCATGGCCGCCTGCGCGCCATCCTGGCGGCGTTGAAGCCGGCCCTGATCTTCGCGGCCCACGGCGCAGCCCATGCCGCCGCGATGCAGGCCTTCGACGGCGCCGTGAAGGTGGTGGGCGAGCACAGCGATCACGTGCCTGGCGCACTGCCGTTCGAGGCCCTCACCCGCACGCTGGAGTCGCCGAGCGTGATGGCACGTTTCCTCGCCATCACCCCGGACGACCCTGCCAAGTACCTGCTGACCTCCGGCTCCACCGGCACACCCAAGGTGGTCGTCAACACCCACCGGATGCTGTGCGCCAACCAGCAGATGATCGCGCAGGCCTGGCGCTTCCTCGCGGTCGAGAAGCCGGTGCTGCTGGACTGGCTGCCCTGGAGCCACACCTTCGGTGGCAATCACAACGTCCACCTGGTGCTGCGGCACGGCGGCACGCTCTACATCGACGACGGCCGTCCGGTGCCCGGCCTGATCGAGCGCACGCTGCGCAACCTGCGCGACTGCCAGCCGACCTTGCACTTCAACGTGCCGCGGGGCCTGGACATGCTGCTGCCCGCGCTGGAGGCCGATGCCGATCTGGCGGCGCAGTTCCTGTCACGGCTGCGCGGCGTGTTCTACGCCGGCGCGGCATTGCCGCAAGCCACCTGGGACCGGCTGCAGGCGCTGGCCCGCAGCGTGCGGGGCCAACCGCTGTGGCTCACCACCTCCTGGGGATCCACCGAGACCGCGCCCGCCGTGACCAGCGCCCACTTCTGGCTCGATCGGGCGGGCTGCATCGGCGTGCCCTTGCCCGGCGTGGAGCTGAAGTTCGTGCCGAACGCCGACAAGCTCGAGCTGCGCGTGCGCGGCCCCTCGGTGTTCCCGGGCTACCGCGACGCGCCAGCGGCCACCGCCGAGGCTTTCGACGAAGAAGGCTTCTACCGCATCGGCGATGCAGGACGCCTGGTGGATGACGACCGGCCGGAGCGCGGCGTGCTGTTCGACGGCCGTGTGGCGGAAGACTTCAAGCTGGCCACCGGCACCTGGGTGTCGGTGGGCACGCTGCGCGTGCGCGCCGTCTCGGCCTTGTCGCCGCTGGCGCAGGACGTGGTGGTCACCGGCCACAACCGCGGCGAGGTGGGGTTGCTGGTCTTCCTGTCGGCCGTGGGCCTGGGCTTGCCGCTGGCCCAGCGCCGCGCCCAGGTGCAGGCCGCGCTGCGGGCTTTGCGGGCCGAGGGTGCCGGCAGTTCGTCCTTCGCCACCCGCGCGCTGCTGCTGGAAGAGCCGCCACGGCTGGACGCCGGCGAAATCACCGACAAGGGCTACGTCAACCAGCGTGCGGTGCTGCAGCACCGGGCCGAGGCAGTGGTGCGGCTGCACGAGGCTGCGCATGGCGAGGACGTCGTCTTCATCGACTGAAGGCCGCAGGGGCGCTCAGCGCGGCGGCGGCTCCAGCAGCAGCCGCTCCAGCAGCGCGCTGCGCTCCAGCTGGTGAGCCGCCGAGCCTTGGTTCACCAGCAGCGATTCGCCCAGCTCATAGGCATACAAGATGCCGGCCCGGTGGCGGGCCTCTGAGCTGCCGAAGCCCAGCGCGCAAAAGCACCGGGCGATGTAGTCGATGCGGGTGGCGTCCGCCTCGTCGACCGCCTGGCGGGCCATCGCATCGCGGCGTGCCCAGTCGCGGATGGCCAGCTCGATGCGCGCGGCGCGTTGCGCGGAGCGGCCCCGGAAGGGCAGGGAGAGCAGGTCCCGGATCAGCGCGCGCGGATCCTGGTTGTCGCGCGAGAACCGTTCGGTCACCTGCTCCGTGGCTGCCTGGCGCCAGGCCTTGAGCACTTCGCTCAGCAGCGCGTCGCGGTCCTTGAAATGCCAGTAGAAGCTGCCGCGCGTGAGCTTGAGCTGCCGGGCGATGACGTCGACCCGGATCAGATCGACGCCGCCATCGACCAGGATGGCCATCGCGGCCTCCAGCCATAGCGTCGGGGTGGGTGTGTCTGCTGGCTGGGGGGCGAGGGATTGCTGGGGTCGGGCCATCGGTGCCGGAGCCTACTGCCCCAACGCGAACATCGCCATCGCCCGGCGGCTGATTTCTTCGGGCGCCACGTCTTCGATGTGGGTGGCCAGGATCCAGCGGTGGCCGAAGGGGTCGAACAGGGAGCCGGTGCGGTCGCCGTAGAACTGGTCCTGCACCGGCATGGCAGCCTGGCCGCCGGCCGCGATGGCGGCAGCGTAGGTGGCGTCCACGTCGTCCACGTACAGCAGCACCGACGAGGTGTTGCCGCCCAGTGTCTTGGGGCTGCGGGTGCCCCACTCGGGCGTGTCCTCGTGCAGCATGATGATGGAGTCGCCCACGCGCACCTCGGCGTGCAGGATGCGGCCGGCGGGGTCGGCCAGGCGCATGACCTCCACCGCGCCGAAGGCCTGGCGGTAGTAGTCGATCGCGGCAGGCGCGCCGGTGATCGTCAGGTAGGGCGTGGCCGAGTGGTAACCGGCGGGCTGCTTGCGGACGGCGGCATTCATGCGGCACTCCTCGTACTGACGGGTGCCTTCGATTCTGCGGCGCCCGCTGGCCGCCGCCAAGCGGGATCCCCCTTGATCAAACTTCCAGGTTGTCGATGAGGCGGGTGTTGCCCAGGCGGGCGGCGGCCAGCACCACCAGCGGGCTGTCGTCGCCGGCGGCGGGTTCGGCCAGGTCGGCGCGGCGGCGCACGGCCACGTAGTCGGGCTGCCAGCCGCGGGCCTTCAAAGCGGCCACGGCCGCGGCTTCCAGCGCCGCGTGGTCGCGCCGGCCGCCGCGCAGCGCGTCGGCCACGCGCCGCAGCTCGGCGCTCAGCGCCACCGCTTCTTCCAGCTCGGCCGGGCTCAGGTAGCCGTTGCGCGAAGACAGCGCCAGGCCGCTGGCGGCGCGCACCGTCTCGCCGCCGATCACTTGTATAGGCATGTTCAGCTGCTCGACCATGCTGCGCACCACCATGCACTGCTGGTAGTCCTTCTTGCCGAAGAGGGCGATGCCCGGCTGCACGATCTGGAACAGCTTCATCACCACCGTGCACACGCCGGTGAAGAAGCCGGGGCGGAAGTGGCCTTCCAGGATGTCGGCCAGCGCGGCCGGCGGCTGCACCTTGAATCCCTGGGCCACCGGGTACATCTCGGCCTCGTCGGGCGCGAACAGCAGGTCGCAGCCGGCGCCTTGCAGCAGCTCGGCATCGCGCGCCAGCGTGCGCGGGTAGCGGTCGAAGTCTTCGTGCGGCGCAAACTGCAGCCGGTTGACGAACACGCTGGCCACCACCGGTACGCCATGCGTGCGGGCCTGGCGCACCAGGGCCAAGTGGCCTTCATGCAGGTTGCCCATGGTGGGCACGAACGCGGGGCGGGGGCCGCCGGCCAGCGCGGCGCGCAGCTCGTCGATGTGGTGGATGATCTTCATCGCGGGTCTCCGGGGTCTGGTCAATCAGTAGCCGTGCTGCACGTCGTCGGGGAACTGGCCGGCTTTCACCGCGGCCACGAAGGCCTGCACCGCGGCTTCCACGCTGTCGCTGCCCTGCATGAAGTTGCGCACGAACTTGGGCAGCCGCCCACGCGTCAGGCCCAGCATGTCGTGAAGCACCAGCACCTGGCCGGCGCAGCCCACGCCGGCGCCGATGCCGATCACCGGGATGGGCAACTCGTCGGCCAGCGTGCGGCCCAGCGTGGCGGGAATCAGCTCCACCACCAGCATCTGGGCGCCGGCCTCGGCCAGCTCGCGGGCATGCTGGCGCATCAGCTGCGCGGCGGCTTCGTCGCGGCCCTGGATGCGCCAGCCGCCCAGCGCATGCACCGACTGCGGCGTCAGCCCCAGGTGGGCGCACACCGGTATGCCGCGCTCCGACAGGAAGCGCACCACCGGCGCCGTCCAGCCGCCGCCTTCCAGCTTGACCATGTGGGCGCCGGCCTGCATCAGGCGCACGGCGCTGGCCAGGGCCTGCTCGTTCGACTGGTGGTAGCTGCCGTAGGGCAGGTCGCCCACCACCCAGGCGGTGCGGTTGCCGCGGGCCACGCAGGCGGTGTGGTAGGCCATCTCGTCCAGGCTCACCGGCACGGTGCTGGGCTGGCCCTGCAACACCATGCCCAGGCTGTCGCCCACCAGCAGCACGTCCACGCCGGCCGCGTCCAGCAGCTGGGCGAAAGTGGCGTCGTAGCAGGTCAGCATCGCGATCTTCTCGCGGGCGGCGTGCATCTCGCGCAGGCGGTGCAGCGTGACGGGCTTGCGGGCGGCAGTCGACATGTGACGGAACCGGGGTGTCGGAAGAGCCGCGAGTGTGCCGCAGATGGCGGGAGGAAGAGGGAGTCGAACCCTCCCGGCGACGCATGGCGCCACCCACCGGGTTTGAAGCCCGGCCGTCCCACCGGGGACGATTTCCTCCCTGCGCGTCAGCCGCCGGGTGGGCGGCTGCCTTCGAACAGCGCTGCGTCGCTGCGCAGCACATGGCTGTCCTTCACCCGGCGGGTCAGGCCCACGCGGTCGAAGAACTCCAGCACCTGGATGGCCCGCTTGCGGCCCAGGCCGGTGGCGTCGCGAAAGCTCGCGGCGCTCAGGCCCTGGGGCGCCGCCGCGGCCTGGCGGGCCAAAGCGGCCAGCCGCTCCAGCGTGGGGAGCGGATAGTAAAGGTCTTTGACCACCGCGAAGGCCTGGCCGCGGCGCGAAAGATTGGCCAGGGTCAGGCGCACCAGCGCCTCGGGCGTGGCGGCCAGCTTGGCCAGGTCGCGCGCCCAGGGCGGGTCGAAGCCGCCGTCCAGCATCGCGGGCATCAGCTTCTGCACCAGTTTTTCCTCGGCTTCCGACAGGCGCGCCGCATGCGCGGGCAGGTGCAGCCAGGCGCCGCTGAGCACCACCGCGCCCTGCGCCAGCAGCGCTTCCAGCGCATGGCGGAAAACGGCGTCGTCCACCCGCGGCGCGGCCAGCCGCTTGAGGCGGCGCGCATCGGGGCCGATCTCTTCGGGCTGCTGGGCATGCAGGTCTGCCAGCGCCTGCAGCAGCCGCTGCTGGAGCGCCTGCAGTGCTGGGCCGGCAATGGCCGCCAGGCGGCCGCCGCCTTCGATGCGCAGCGCATCGGCCGGCAAGGGCAGGGCGGCCACCGGCCAGCCCATGCCGCGGGCCAGCGCGGCCAGATCCACGCCCTGGGGCGATGCCTGCAGCAGCGCTGCAAGACGCTCCGCCACCGTGGGCCGCTCGGCCGCGGCCAGCCATTGCAGCCGCTCGGGCGTGCGGCGGTAGCGGGCCGGCGCCTGCGCATCGAGCACGGTGATGCCGGCCACGGTGCGGCTGGCGCTGGCATCACGCAGCACGCCGCGGTCGCCCTGCCAGGCGGCGATGGGCGTGTGCAGCACCAGCTGGGCCAGCGCGCGCCCGCCCGGGGGCAGGGCGTTGGCGTCGTCCAGGCCATCCACCTGCAGCAGTGCCACGCCGGCCATCACGTCGGCGGTGCCCAGGTGCAGGTGCACCGGCGTGCCGCTGCGCAAGGCCTTGGCCTCACCGGGCCACAGCTGCAGCCGCACGTCGATGCGGGCCGTCTCATGCGCCACCTCGGGCGCGCACAGCCACTGGCCGCGGTGGACCGCGTCGCGCTCGATGGCGGCCAGCGCCACCGCGCAGCGCTGACCCGCATGGGCCTGCTGCGCGGGCTGGTTCTGGGCATGCAGGCTGCGCACCCGCAGCAAGCGGTCGCCGGGCACCAGGCGCAGTTCGTCGCCCACGGCTACCTGGCCGGCGTGCACGCTGCCGGTGGCCACGGTGCCGGTGCCGCCCAGCGTGAAGGCGCGGTCGACCGCCAGCCGGAAGGCCGGGCCGCTGGCCTGCGGGCGCGGCTCGCCCGCGCGCTGCAGCAGGTGTTCACGCAGCGCCGGCACGCCGTGGCCGCTCGGCGCCGCCACTTCGAACACCGGTGCGCCTGCCAGCGCGGTGGGCGCCAGCAGCGCCTGCACCTGGGCCTGCACCTCGGCCAGGCGGGTAGCGTCCACGCGGTCGGTCTTGGTGATGGCCACGGTGCCTTCACGCAGGCCCAGCAGGCTGGCCACGGCCAGGTGCTCCTGCGTTTGCGGCATCACGCCGTCGTCGGCGGCCACCAGCAGCAGCAGATGATCGATGCCGGTGGCGCCGGCCAGCATGGTGTGCAGCAGCCGTTCATGGCCCGGCACGTCGACGAAGCCGATCACCTGGCCACCGGGCGCGGGCAGGTAGGCATAGCCCAGCTCGATGGAGATGCCGCGGCGCTTTTCTTCGGGCAGGCGGTCGGTGTCGACGCCGGTGAGGGCGCGCACCAGCGTGGTCTTGCCGTGGTCGATGTGGCCTGCCGTTCCTACGATCATGTGTTGAGCGGCCCCATGCCCAGCGCCTCCCGCAGCGCCGGCAGCTGCGCGGCCAAGGGCTCGGCATCGTCCAGGCAGCGCAGGTCCAGCAGCAGCCGGTCGTGCGCGATGCGGCCCACCACCGGCAGCGGCAGGCCGCGCAGCGCGCGGGCCAGCTCGTCCAGCGCGGTGCCCACGCCCTTGGCCGGGCCGCCCTTGTCGCCGCTGCCCGGCAGGCCGATGGCCAGGCCCGCCGAAGGCAGCCGGTCCACCGGCAAGGAGCCGCTGCCGATCTGGCTGCTCAGCGCCACGCAGCCCACCTCGAAGCGCGGTGCCAGCGCGCGGGCCAGCACCGGCTTCAGCGCCTCGGCCATCACCAGGATCTGCGCCTGCGAGCGTGTGAGATGGCGCAGCGTGGGCAGGTCGCGCACCAGGCGCTCTGGCTGCAGGTACAGCATCAGCGTGGCTTCCAGCGCTGCCAGCGGCAGCTTGGACATGCGCAGCGCCCGCTTCATCGGGTACTTGCGGATGCGGCCCACCGCCGCCTTGCTGCCCACGATGAGCCCGGCCTGCGGCCCGCCCAGCAGCTTGTCGCCGCTGAAGGTGACGACGTCGCAGCCGGCGCGCAGCATCTCCTGCGGCAGCGGTTCGCGCGGCAGGCCGTAGGCGGCCAGGTCGATCAGCGAGCCGCTGCCCAGGTCGGTGGCCAGCGGCACGCCGCGGGCCCGGCACAGCGGCGCCAGCACCGCTTCATCCACCGACGAGGTGAAGCCCTGCACCGCGTAGTTGCTGGTGTGCACCTTCATCACCAGCGCCGTGCGCTCGTTGAAGGCCTGCTGGTAGTCGGCCGGATGGGTGCGGTTGGTGGTGCCCACCTCCACCATGCGGGCGCCGGCGCTGGCCATCACGTCGGGCATGCGGAAGGCGCCGCCGATCTCCACCAGCTCGCCGCGCGAGACGATGGCCTCGCGCCCGTGGGCCAGCGCGGCGATGGTGAGCAGAACCGCCCCGGCGTTGTTGTTGACCACCGTGGCCGCCTCGGCGCCGGTGATCTCGCACAGCAGGTCTTCCACCAGCGTGTCGCGGTCGCCGCGGCCGCCGCTGTCCAGGTCGAACTCCAGGTTGTTGGTGCCGGCCATGGTGCGCAGGATGTGCGCCAGCGCCTCGTCGGCCAGCACCGAGCGGCCCAGGTTGGTGTGGATCACCGTGCCGGTGAGGTTGAGCACCGGCTTCAGCCGCGGCGCCAGGCGCTGGCCGCAACGCTGCCGCAGGTCGGCGGCCAGGGCTTCGGGTTGCAGCGCGGTGGCGGCCAGCGTGCCGGCGCGCGCCGCCTCGCGGCGGGCGGCCACCAGGGCGCGGGCTTCACCGGCCACCAGGGTGTGGCCATGCGCGGCCACCAGGGCCTGCGCCGCAGGCCATTGCATGATCCGGTCGATCGAAGGCAGCTGCTGCAGCAAAGCCTTCGAGCCATGGACCATGGACTCGTCGACCTTCAGATTCATGGGCTTTCCGCTTCTCCGAACACCAGCATCAGGTTGACGCCGGCGCGCTGGTGGCCGGCTTCACTCACCAGCAGGTCCAGCGCCACGCTGGCCAGGTCGTCAGCCATCGGTTCCACCTCGGGGTCGCGTTCCATCGCCACCAGCTTGAGGTAGTGGCCGCAGCTGTCGCAGCACTCGGCCTTGACGGCGCCCAGGTAGGCGCCACGAGCCCCGTCCTTGGCATCACCTTCGAGCTGCTGGTAGCTGATGCCGCGCGTGCTTTCGCAGTGCGCGCACTTGATGCGCACGTAATGCCACTGCGTGGCGCACAGCGAGCAGGCCAGGTAGCGGTGGCCCGATTCATCGGCGCCGATGCGGGTGACGCTGGCGGTGGGCCGGCTGCCGCAGCACGGGCAGCCGGTGGCCGGGTCGGTGCGGCCGAACACCGCCTCGCCATGCGTTTCGGCGGTGGCCAGCACCAGGTGGGTGAAATAGGCCTGCAGCCCGGCCGCCACCAGCGGCGCGGCGGCCATGTCCAGGCCGCGGGCCAGGCCGTTGCGCAGCAGGTCGGCCTGGCGGTTCAGCGTGGCGTCGTCGGTGGCGATCACGCGCTGCACCACATCCAGCGCCGGCCCGGCGGGCAGGCGCGGCGCCAGCAGGCCCAGCAGCCGGCGCAACTCGCCGGTCCAGGCCGCATCCAGCGTCCACAAGGTGGCGGGCAGGGGCGGCAGCAAGCCACGGGCGGCGCTGTCGCAGGCCGCCGCATCGGGCAGCGGCACGGCGGCGTAGTCCTGCAGCACCTGGTGCTGGGCCTGCACCAGCTCGGCGATGAAGAGCAGGTAGTCGCGCATCGGGTGGCCGGCCGACAGCTGGCGCAGCCGCAGCGCGCGCTCGGCGAACACCGTGGCGCGTTGCGGCAGGCGCAGGAACGGCATCTGCCGCCCGGCCTGGATGGCAATCTGCTCCGGGTCCAGCAGGCGGCTGGTGCGGGCGGAGTTGGAAGCGGATTCAGTCACGCGGCGGATGGCCCTCGGTCATTTCACGGTGCCACAGCGGATGGTTGAGCCGGGCCCAGCCTTCGGTCACGGTGCCGCGGGTCATGGCGCGGGTGGTGCCCTTGACCCAGATGGCCGCATACACGTGCACGATGACCGACAGCACCAGCACCACCGCCGACACCGAATGCACGAGGATAGCCAGCCGGCGCAGCGTCACCGGCACCAGATGGAAGAAGTAGGGCGCCCAGAACATGAAGCCGGTGACGAGCAGCAGCAGCAGGCTGACGGCAAAGGCCCAGAACACCAGCTTCTGGCCGGCGTTGTACTTGCCCACCGCCGGCATGTTCTCCTTCTGGCCCTTGAGCATCTCGCCGGCATGGCGCAACCACTCGCGGTCGGCGCGGCCGATGAGATTCTCGCGCCAGACGGTGAAGAACAGCACGATGAAGCCCAGCACCATCAACACGCCCAGGAAGGGGTGCAGGATGCGGGTGAGCTGGCCGCCGCCGAACAGGTTGCTGAAGAAGAACAGCGTGGGGTGGAACAGCGCCAGGCCCGACAGCGCCGCCGCGACGAACAGCAGCGCCACGAACCAGTGGTTCATGCGGGTGCTATCCTTGTAGCGCAGGAGGTAGCGGGTGCGTTCCCGCCCGGGGGTCAGGGTCGTCATGGCCGCTCCTTGTCGTCAACGTCCTTCTCTTCGACCGGGCCCACCTTCATGTAGTGGAAGAAGCCGCCGATCACCGCGCCGGCCATCGCCACCAGGGCCAGCGGCTTGGCCAGGCCCTTCCACAGGCCCACCAGCGGGCTGATGTGCGGGTCCTTCGGCAGGCCGTGGTACAGCTCGGGCCGGTCGGCATGCTGCAGCACGTACATCACGTGGGTGCCGCCCACGCCCGCCGGGTCGTACAGGCCCGCGTTCTGGAAACCGCGTTCCTTCAGGTCGACCAGGCGTTCCTCGGCGTAGTCGTGCATGTCCTCCTTGGTGCCGAAGCGGATGGCGCCGGTGGGGCAGGCCTTCACGCAGGCCGGCTCCAGGCCCACCGTCACGCGGTCGGAGCACAGGCTGCACTTGTAGGCCTTGTTGTCGGCCTGGCTGATGCGCGGCACGTCGAACGGGCAGCCGCTGACGCAGTAGCCGCAGCCGATGCAGTGCTCGCTGATGAAGTCGACGATGCCGTTGCTGTACTTGACGATGGCGCCGGGGCTCGGGCAGGCCTTGAGGCAGCCCGGGTCCTCGCAGTGCATGCAGCCGTCCTTGCGGATCAGCCACTCCAGCTTGTTCTCCTCGGGTTCCACCTCGGAGAAGCGCATCACCGTCCAGCTCTGGGGGGTGAGGTCGTTGGGGTTGTCGTAGGTGCCGTGGTTGGTGCCCACCTCGTCACGCAGGTCGTTCCACTGCATGCAGGCCACCTGACAGGCCTTGCAGCCGATGCAGGTGGACACGTCGATGAGTTTGGCGACCTCGGGTTGCTTGCGCACCTGCGGCGCGGCCGTGGGCGTGGCCGAGCGCAGGGCGATGTCCAGCGATTGCAATGAAGACATGGTCGTCAGTGCTCCTTCATGCCTTCTCGATGTTGACGGTGAAGCTCTTGTACTCGGGCGTCTGGGTGTTGGCGTCGCCGACGAAAGGCGTCAGCGTGTTCACCAGGTAGCCCGGCCGGGCCACCCCCACGAAGCCCCAGTGGTTGGGCAGCCCCACCGTGTGCATCGGCTTGCCGTCGCACTGCAGCTCACGGATGCGCTTGGTCACCACGCACACGGCCTTGATGAAGCCACGCGGGCTGCTCACCTTGACCATGTCGCCATGCGCGATGCCCTTCTCCTTGGCCAGCGCCTCGCCGATCTCGACGAACTGCTGGGGCTGGATCACGGCCGAGGTGCGCACGTTCTTCGTCCAGTAGTGGAAGTGCTCGGTCAGGCGGTAGCTGGTGGCCGCATACGGGTAGTCCTTGGGCTGGCCCATCGCGTCCAGGTCGCGCTTGAACACCCGCGCCGCCGGGTTGGCCCGTGCCACCGGGTTGTTGGGGTGCAGCGGGTTGCCCACCAGTGGCGACTCGAAGGGCTCGTAGTGCTCCGGCAGCGGCCCTTCGGCCATGCCGGTGGGCGCGAACAGGCGCGCCACGCCCTCGGCGGTCATGATGAAGGGGCGCACGGCCTCCGGGTCGTTCGGGTTGGCCCCCGGCGCGATGTCCGGCACGTCGGCCCCTGACCAGGCGCTGCCGTTCCACGTGAGGTAGCGGCGGTCGGCACGCCACGGCTTGCCGGTGGGGTCGGCTGCCGCGGCGTTGTACAGGATGCGCCGGTTGGCGGGCCAGGCCCAGGCCCAGTTCAGCGCCTGGCCCACGCCGTAGGGGTCGCTGTTGTCGCGCCGGGCCATCTGGTTGCCGGCCTGAGTCCAGGCGCCGGTGTAGATCCAGCAACCCGCCGAGGTGCTGCCGTCGTCGCGCAGCAGGCCGAAGCCGGACAGCTGCTCGCCGGCCTTGGCGAGCACCTTGGTCGGGTCCTTGGGGTCCAGCACGTCGGTGATCGCGCGACCGTTGTACTCGCGGGCCAGCTCTTCCGACGACGGGCTGTGCGGGATCTTGTAGTTCCAGGTGAGCTTGACGATGGGGTCGGGGAAGGCGCCGCCTTCCTTCTGGTACAGCGCACGGATGCGCGTCCAGATGCCGGCCACGATCTCCACGTCGCCCCGCGCCTCGCCCGGTGGCTCGGCGCCCTTCCAGTGCCACTGCAGCCAGCGGCTGCTGTTGGTGAGCGAGCCGTCTTCTTCCGCGAAGCAGGTGGAGGGCAGGCGGAACACCGTGGTCTGGATGTCCTCGGTCTTGACGTCGTTGTACTCGCCGAAGTTGCGCCAGAACTCGCTGGTCTCGGTGACCAGCGGGTCGATGGTGACCAGAAACTTGAGCTTGGACAGGCCCTCGACGATCTTGGCCTTGTTGGGGAACGAGCCCACCGGGTTGAAGCCCTGGCAGATGTAGCCGTTGAGCTTGCCCTGCGTCATCAGCTCGAAGGTCTGCAGCACGTCGTAGAGCTTGTCGATCTTCGGCAGGTAGTGGAAGGCCCACTCGTTGTCCGCGGTAGCGGCGTCGCCCCACCAGGCCTTTTGCAGGCTGACGAAGAACTTGGGGTAGTTCTGCCAGTAGCTCATCTGGTTGGGCCGCAGCGGCTTCAGCGCCCGGGGCTTGTAGTACGTCTCCAGGTCCTGCTCGCTCTCGCGCGCCAGGCTCAGGTAGCCGGGCAGCGAGTTCGACAACAGGCCCAGGTCGGTCAGGCCCTGGATGTTGCTGTGGCCGCGCAGCGCGTTCATGCCGCCACCGGGCACGCCGATGTTGCCCAGCAGCAGCTGCAGGATGGCGCCGGTGCGGATGATCTGCGAGCCCTGGCTGTGCTGCGTCCAGCCCAGCGCATACATGATGGTCATGGTGCGCTCGGGGCCGCTGGTGCTGGCGATGTACTCGCACACCTTCAGGAACTGGTCCTGCGGCGTGCCGGTGATGCGGCTGACCATCTCGGGCGTGTAACGCTCGAAGTGGCGCTTCATCACCTGCAGCACGCACTGCGGGTCCTGCATCGTCGGGTCCACCTTGGCGAACCCCTGCTCGTCCATCGCGTAGCCCCAGCTCTTGTTGTCGTAGCTGCGCTTGTCAGGGTTATAGCCGCTGAACAGCCCGTTCTCGAACTTGAAGTCGGGCCCGACGATGAAGCTGGCGTTGGTGTAGTTGCGGACGTACTCGGTCTGGATCTTGTCCTGCGTCAGCAGGTAGCGGATGACGCCGCCCAGGAAGGCGATGTCGCTGCCCGGCCGGATGGGGGCGTAGTAGTCGGCCATGGCGGCCGAACGCGTGAAGCGCGGGTCCACGACCACGAGCTTCGCCTTGTTGTGCTTCTTGGCTTCGATCACCCACTTGAAGCCGCACGGGTGGGCTTCGGCGGCATTGCCGCCCATGATCAGCACGACATCCGCATTCTGGATGTCTTGCCAGTGGTTGGTCATCGCACCGCGGCCGAACGTCGGGGCCAGACTGGCCACCGTCGGTCCGTGTCAAACGCGGGCTTGGTTGTCGAAGGCGAGCATGCCCAACGACCGGAACGCCTTGTGCGTGATGTACCCGGTTTCGTTGGACGAGGCGGAGGCGCACAGCATGCCGGTGGACACCCACCGGTTCACTGGCTTGCCGTCCGCCGTGTTGGCGATGAAGTTGGCATCGCGGTCGGCCTTCATGAGCTTGGCGATGCGGTCCAGCGCCTCACCCCAGCCGATGCGCTTCCATTCCTTGCTGCCGGGCTCGCGCACCTCGGGGTACTTGAGCCGGTTGGGGCTGTGCACGAAGTCGAGCAGGCCGGCGCCCTTGGGGCACAGCGTGCCGCGGTTCACCGGGTGATCCGGATCGCCCTCGATGTGCATGATGTCGGCGGTGACGTTCTTCGCCTTGTCGCCGAGGCTGTACATGATGATCCCGCAGCCCACCGAGCAGTAGGGGCAGGTGTTGCGGGTCTCGGTGGCGCGGGCCAGCTTGAAGCTGCGGGCCTCGGCCAGTGCGGCATCGGGCGAGAACCCCAGGGCCACGAGGCTTGAGCCGACCAGGCCCGCCCCACTGACCCGGAGGAACTGCCTTCGGTCCATGTCCATCATCTGAAATGCTCCTGGGATTGTCCTGGGGGCTGCGGAAAAAACGGGGGCTAGCGGCCGGCCGCCGAGGCGGCGCCGTCGCCGCCGGTGGGGGCCGGCGCGTCGCTGCCGGTATGACCACCGGGGCCGGCCATGCCACCGATGGCGGTGGTGCCGTCCGACGGGCCGGCCGACGAAGCGGCATGGCCGGCATCGACCGGCTTGACGCCGGGTTGAGCGCCGCTGGCCACCGGGGCTGCGGCAGGTGCCGCTTCCGCGCTGGGCGTGGGCGGGTTGGAAGGTTTGGGGTCGCAGGCGGACAGGGCGGCCAAGGCTGCGCCGCCGAGCGCGATGCCGAGCAGCTGCGTCAGGCGTGAGCGGGTGGGTGGGTACTGCATCGGGCGAGCCTAGCCGCCCCGCCGTGCCCGGTCAACTTGGGGCGGCGGGGCTGCGGGATATCCCGCAGCCCCGCGCAGCGCGCAGCCAACGCTGCTAGCGCGGCAGCGCAGCGGTGGCCTGCGGCCCCTCCTGCGCCAGGTTGCGCTGCAGCCAGTAGCGCGCCAGCTCCTGCACCGCCTGCAGGTACTGCTCGAACTCCACCGGCTTGGCCACGTAGCTGTTGGCGCCCAGCTGGTAGCCGCGCACCACGTCCACCTGTTCCTGGGACGAGCTGAACATCACCACCGGCAGCAGCCGCGTCAGCGGCTCGGCCCGCAGCCGGGCCAGCACGTCGAAGCCGTTGAGCTTGGGCAGCTTGACGTCCATCATCACCAGCCGCAACGGCTCTTCGCCACGGCGCCAGGCATGCTCGCCCTGGCACATCAGGAAGTCGAGGGCGTCCTGCCCGTCGCGCGCCACCTGCACGCCGCCGGCGACCGGCGCCAGGTGCAGGGCCCGCAGCGTCAGTTCCAGGTCGATGGGCTCGTCCTCGGCCACCAGCACTTCGATGCGCTGCGATCCCCGGGGCAGCACGGCGTCAGGCAGCGGGAACATGGAACTCGAAGATCGCGCCATGGCCGGTCACCGCACTGGCGGTGATGCCGCCGCCGTGCCGCTGCAGGATCTGCTGGACGATGGCCAGGCCTACGCCGGTGCCCTCGAAATCGTCGGCCTGGTGCAGCCGTTCGAACACGCCGAACAGCCGCTCGGCATGGCGCATGTCGAAGCCCACGCCGTTGTCGCGCACCGAATAGCGCACGCTGCCGTCGGACTCCACGCGGCCGTGCACCTCGATCACCGCCACCTCGCGCGGGCGGCTGTACTTCAGCGCGTTGGACAGCAGGTTCACCCACACCTGGCGCAGCAGCGCGGTGTCGCCATGGCAGGGCGGCAGCTGGCCGATGCGCAGGTCGATCTGGCGGCCGGCGCGCAGCGGCGCCAGCGTGGACAAGGCCTCGGCCACCAGCACCTGGGTGTTGACCGGCCGCTTGTGCAGCTCGGCCCGCCCGGCGCGCGAAAAGCTCAGCAGATCGGTGATCAGCCGGCCCATCTTCTGGGCGCTGTCGCGGATCAGGGCCAGGTACTGGCGGCCGGTGTCGGGCAGCAGCGGGCCGTAGTCGTCCAGCACGATCTTGGAAAAGCCGTCGATCGCCCGCAGCGGCGCCCGCAAGTCGTGCGAGACGGTGTAGCTGAAAGCCTCCAGCTGCTTGATGGCGGCTTCGAACTCGGCGCTGCGCTGGGCGAGGCGGTGCTCGAACTCCGCCCGCAGCGCGGCCAGCTGCGTGGCGCAGTCGTCGGTGACGGGGGCCTCCGGCACTTCGGCCGGTCTGATCGTTTCTTCGGACAGCATGGCAACCTCTCACGCCAGCGCCTGCCACGCCTCGTGGGGGGCGGCTTCATGGCAAGGCGGTGCGGCATGGTGCTGACAAGCGCCCAACCGCGCTGGCTTTTGTGAGGGTTGCTGCGCACTACATCACGGCACGGCTTTCAGGTGTCGTGAACAAGTGGCGTGACCGGGTGTCATTCCACATGCAAGGCGGCCGGCCCGGCCTGCAGCCGGCCGACCACCGCGGCGTCGGCGAAACCTTCGCGCGCAAACACCGCCATCACCGCGTCCAGCGCCTCGGGCGCGCAGCTCACCAGCAGGCCGCCCGAGGTCTGCGGGTCGCTCAGCAGGGCCTGCGCGGTGGGCGGCAGGCCGGCGGCCAGCTGCACCTCGGCGCCGTAGCCGGCCCAGTTGCGGCCCGACGCCCCGGTGACGAAGCCGTCGGCCGCCATCGCCTCGATGCCGGGCAGCAGCGGCACCTGCGACCAGTCGATCACGGCCGTGAGGCCGGCGCCGCGGGCCATTTCCAGCGCATGGCCGGCCAGGCCGAAGCCGGTGACGTCGGTCAGCGCATGCACGCCGTCCAGCTCGGCCAAGGCCATTCCCGGCGTGTTCAGGCGCGTGGTGGTGTCGATCAGCCGCGCATAACCGGCCTCGTCCAGCTTGCCTTTCTTGAGCGCGGCCGACAGCACGCCCACGCCCAGCGGCTTGCCCAGCACCAGCAGGTCGCCGGCGCGGGCGGCGGCGTTGCGCCGCACCTTCTTCGGGTGCACCAGCCCCATCACCACCAGGCCGTAGATGGGCTCCACCGAATCGATGGTGTGGCCGCCGGCGATGGGGATGCCCGCGGCCTGGCACACCGACTCGCCGCCACGCAGCACCTGGCCGATCACCTCCACCGGCAGCTGGTTCACCGGCATGGCCACCAGGGCCAGCGCCATGATGGGCCGGCCGCCCATGGCGTACACGTCGCTGATGGCGTTGGTGGCGGCGATGCGGCCGAAGTCGAACGGGTCGTCGACGATGGGCATGAAGAAGTCGGTGGTGGCGATCAGCGCCTGCTCGTCGTTGAGCTGGTAGACCGCGGCATCGTCCGAGGTCTCGATGCCCACCAGCAGCTGCGGCGGCACCAGGCCGCCGGCACGCTGGCGCAGGATCTCGGTGAGCACGCCGGGCGCGATCTTGCAGCCGCAGCCGCCACCGTGGGAAAAGCTGGTCAGGCGCAGGGGCGCGGGGGCAGGGGAATTCATCGCGGGGCACTCCTCGGGGCTTTGGCCCGGATTGTGGCCGTGCGCTGGCAGCCCTGCATTACCCTTGCGCCCGGTGCGCGGTGCCTGGTCGAGGCCCGCGGCCCTTTGCACAGACAAGAAGGACCCCGCCATGAACCCCACCCTGACCCGCCGCGCCCTGGCTGCCCTGCTGCTGGGCACCAGCCTGGCCGCCTGGGCCCAGACCGGCACGCTGCGCGTGTCGGCCATCCCCGACGAGGCGCCTACCGAGCTGCAGCGCAAGTTCAAGCCGCTGGGCGACTACCTCAAGCAGCAGACGGGCATGGAGGTGCAGTTCATCCCGGTGACCGACTATGCGGCCGTGGTGGAAGGCCTGGCCACCAACAAGCTGGACCTGGCCTGGCTGGGCGGCTTCACCTACGTGCAGGCCAAGCTGCGCACCCAGGGCGGCGCGGTGCCCATCGTGCAGCGCGCCGAAGATGCGGTGTTCACCAGCCGCTTCATCGTGCCCAAGGACAGCCCGGCGCAGACGCTGGCCGACCTGAAGGGCAAGACCTTCGCCTTCGGGGCGCCGTCGTCCACCTCGGGCAGCCTGATGCCGCGCTTCTACCTGATGAAGGCCGGCATCGACCCTGAGCGCGACTTCAAGACCGTGGCGTTTTCGGGCGCGCATGATGCCACCGTGGCCTTCGTGGCCGCCGGCCGGGCCGAGGCCGGCGTGCTCAACGCCTCGGTGCTGGACAAGCTGGTGGAAGCCGGCAACCCCAACGCCGCCAAGGTGCGGGTGCTGTCCGTCACGCCCACCTACTTCGACTACAACTGGACGGTGCGCCCGGGCCTGGACGCCGCGCTGACGCGCAAGCTGACCGACGCCTTCCTGCAGCTGGACCCGGCCAACCCGCAGCACAAGGAAATCATGGCGCTGCAGCGGGCCAGCAAGTTCATCCCGACGCAGTCGTCCAACTACGACGGCATCGAAGCCGCGGCCAAGGCGGCCGGCCTGCTGAAGTAAAGCGTCGCCATGTCCTTCCAGCTGGAAGGCGTGGGCCTGGTGCATGGCAACGGCCACCGCGCGCTGCGGGGGCTGTCGCTGTCGGCCCGCGCCGGTGAACGCCTGGCCGTGATCGGCCCCTCGGGCGCCGGCAAGACCAGCCTGCTGCGGCTGCTGGGCTGCGGCCTGCGGCCCAGCGAGGGCCGCTTGCAGGTGCTGGCGGCCTCGCCCTGGCAGCTGCGGCCGGCCGAGCTGCGCCGCCTGCGCGCGCGCATCGGCAGCGTGCACCAGGCGCCGCCGATCCCGCCGCGGTTGCGGGTGGTCACGGCCGTGCTGGCCGGGCGGCTGGGGCAGTGGGGCCTGGGCCGGGCGCTGTGGTCGCTGCTGCATCCGGTGGATGCGGTCGGCGCCCAGCAGGCGCTGGCGCGGCTGGACATGGCCGACCGGCTGTTCGACCGCTGTGACCGCCTGTCGGGCGGGCAGCTGCAGCGCGTGGGCATCGCCCGTGTGCTGTACCAGCGGCCCGACCTCATCCTGGCCGACGAGCCGGTGTCGGCGCTGGACCCGACGCTGGCCGATGCCGCCGTGCAGCAGCTGGTGCAGCAGAGCGAAACCACCGGCGCCACGCTGGTGGCTTCGCTGCATGCGGTGGAACTGGCCTTGCGCTGGTTTCCGCGGGTGCTGGGCATGCGGGGCGGCGAGCTGATGTTCGACCTGCCGGCGCGCGAGGTCACGCCCGCGCTGTTGCAGGCGCTGTACGCCGGCGAGGCGCCGGCCCCGGGCGCCGCGCCGCTGCCCACCGCCGAGCCGCCGCTGGCCGCCGGCGTCATGTGCCGCTAGCAGGCTGCCTACGGGTGCCCTGAGTTCCGTTCCCCGATGTCGTCTCCTGCCTCTTCCTGGCCTTCCGCGCCCCCGGCCGTGGCCCCGCGTGACCCGCAGGCCCGCGGCCGGCTGACCGCGCTGGTGCTGGCCCTGGTGCTGCTGTGGCCGGTGCTGCAGCTGGCCGAGTTCAACCCGGCGGCGCTGTTCCAGCCCGGCAACCTGAGCGTGATGGGCGGCTTCCTGGCCGGCTTCCTGCCGCCGTCCACCGACCCCGTCTTCCTGGCGCTGCTGGGCCGCGCCACGCTGGAAACGCTGGCCATGGCCACGGCGGGCATGGCCATCGCGTTCGTCATCGCCGCGCCGCTGGGGCTGTTGATGAGCCGGGCGCTGTCCGTCTCGCGGCTGGGGCCGGGCGCCATGCGCTGGCGCGGCAGCCTGCTGCGCACCGCCGCGCGCACGCTGCTGATGGTGTTGCGCGCCGTGCCCGAGGTGGTGTGGGCGCTGCTGTTCGTGCGGGCCCTGGGCCTGGGCCCGGCGGCGGGTGTGCTGGCGCTGGCCATCACCTACGGCGGCATGCTGGGCAAGGTGTACGCCGAGATCCTGGAATCCACCGACGCGCGGCCGGCGCGGGCGCTGCTGGAAGCCGGCAGCGGCCGGCTGGCCGCGCTCGGCTACGGCCTGCTGCCCGGCGCCGCACAGGAGCTGGGCAGCTACACCGTCTACCGCTGGGAATGCGCGGTGCGTGCCTCGGTGGTGATGGGTTTCGTCGGCGCCGGCGGCCTGGGCCAGCTGATGGACCAGTCGATGAAGATGCTCAACGGCGGCGAGGCCAGCAGCATCCTGCTGACCTTCCTGCTGCTGGTGTTCGTGGCCGACGGTCTGTCGGCGCTGCTGCGGCGGCTGCTGTCGTGAAGGGGGGCGCATGAGCACCACGCCCGCTCCCCGCCCTCCGGGCCGCTGGGCCGGCGCGCTGCTGGCCTTGGCGGTGCTGGCCGCGGTGATCGCCAGCTTCGTCTACCTGGCCATCGACTACCGGGCGCTGGCGGCGCCCGAGTCGCTGCGGCAGATGGGCCGCTTCATCGCCGAGTTCTTCCCGCCCGATGTGTCGGCCCCGATGCTGGCCAAGGTGGGCTGGGGCGCCTTGCAGACGCTGGCCATCTCGGCCCTAGGCACGCTGCTGGCGGCGCTGGCCGGTGGCCTGCTGGCGCTGCCGGCCGCTGGCCGCGGCGGGCGGGCCTTGCGGCCTGGGGTTCGGCTGTTGCTGAACATGCTGCGCAGCGTGCCCGAGCTGGTGTGGGCTGCGCTGATGGTGCTGGCCGCCGGGCTGGGCCCTTTCGCCGGTGCGCTGGCGCTGGCGCTGCACACCACCGGCGTGCTGGGGCGCCTGTTTGCGGATGCGCTGGAGAACCTGCCCGCCACGCCCGAGCGCAGCCTGCGTGAGGCCGGCAGCGGCGCCGCCGCCGCCTTCGCCTACGGCAGCCTGCCGCTGCTGGCGCCGCAGGCACTGGCCTACGTGCTCTACCGCTGGGAGATGAACATCCGCATGGCCACCGTGCTGGGTTTCGTCGGCGCCGGCGGCCTGGGCCAGCTGCTGTACTTCCACCTCTCGCTGTTCCAGCAGGCGCAGTCGGCCACGGTGCTGGCCGCCATGTTCGTGCTGGTCTTCGTGGTCGACGGTTTCAGCGGCTGGGCGCGCCGTCGGCTGGCGCCGGCCCACGCCTGACCAGCGCCCGCGCGGCTTCGCGCAGCGCGTCTTCCGACAGCGAAGGCAGCGCCAGCCGCTCGCCGCTGCGCTCGTTCTCGAAGAGGCGCCGCGTCGAGCGGGTGTAGGCCGGGTCGTAGTGCTCGCGCATCACCCGCTCGAACAGCTCGGCGGTCTGCCCGGCGGCGGCCAACTGCTGCCAGCGCTCATAGGCCTCGCCGCCCACCAGCGGGCGGATGGGCGCCAGCTGCGCCACCATGGCGACCGGGTCGGCCACGAAGTGCGCATAGTCGGCGTGCCACAGCCGCACCCGCTCGGGCATGTCCACCTCCAGCGTCAGCGTGGGGCTGCTGTACATGGCCTCGTGCAGCGCCTCGGGCAGCTGGATGCGGCCGATCTTCTTGCTCTCGGCCTCGATCCACACCGGCCGCGCCGGGTCGAACTGGCGCAGGCGCTCCAGCAGACGGCTGTCGAACCACTTCTGGCTGGGTTGGGGTGCGCCGGGCAGGGCGCCGATCAGCGATCCGCGGTGCGAGGCCATGCCTTCCAGCTCCAGCACCTGCTCGCCTTCGGCCTCCAGGGCCTGCAGCAGTCGCGTCTTGCCGCAGCCGGTGGGGCCGCACAGCACGCGGTAGCGGAAGCGCTGCGGCGCCGTGGCCAGCGCATCGCGCACCCAGCCGCGGTAGCGTTTCCAGCCGCCGGGCAGCACGTCCACTTCGAAGCCAATGGTGCGCAGGTTGTCGGCCCACAGCCGCGAGCGTTTGCCGCCGCGAAAGCAGTACACCAGCATGCGGTCGGCCGGCGTGTAGTGTGAGATCAGCGGTCCGATGTGGCGCGCGATGTTCTGCAGCGAATAGCGCACGCCGATCAGGTAGGCCTTGTGGGTGTCGGTGCGGTGGGTGGTGCCCACCTCCGCATACTCTTCGTCGTTGACGACCGGCAGGTTCACCGCGCCGGGAATATGGTCCTCCGCGAACTCGCGAGGGGACCGGGCATCGATCACCAGCGCATAGCGCGAGAAATCGTCGATGCCCAGTGCTTGGGGGTCGGACATGGCGGCACTCTACCGCCGCCCATGCGTGCCGGCTGCCGGGTCACGCCGCAGGCGGCGCCTGCCACTGGCCGTCCAGCAGCAGCTCGTGCGGCTGGAACTGCGCCTTGTAGGCCATCTTCTGGCTCTCGGCGATCCAGTAGCCCAGGTACACGTGCGGCAGCTTCAGCAGCTTGGTCTGCTCGATCTGCCACAGCACGTTGTAGGTGCCGTAGCTCTTGTTCGGCTCGGGCTCGTAGAAGGTGTAGACGGCCGACAGGCCGTCGTTCAGCACATCGAGGATGGACACCATCTTCAGCGGGCCCAGGCCTTCAGCCGCCGGCTCGCGGAACTCCACCAGCCGCGAATTCACCCGGCTTTGCAGCAGGAACTGGGTGTACTGGTCCACGCTGTCGTGGTCCATGCCGCCGCCGGCGTGCCGGCCGGACTGGTAGCGCAGATAGAGCTGGTAATGCTCGGGCACGAAGCACAGCCGCAGCACCCGTGCCTTCAGGCCGACGTGCGCCTTCCAGGCGCGGCGCTGGCTGCGGGTGGGCTGGAAGTCGTTGACCAGGATGCGCAGCGGCACGCAGGCGCGGCAGCCGTCGCAGTAGGGCCGGTAGGTGAACATGCCGCTGCGCCGGAAGCCGTTGGCCACCAGGCCCGAGTACGCGTCGGCATGGATCAGATGGCTGGGCGTGGCCACCTGCGAGCGCGCCAGGCGGCCGCTGAGGTAGCTGCAGGGGTAGGGCGCCGTGGCATAGAACTGCAGCGACGCGAGGGGGAGGTCTTTCGGATAGGTCACGCGCTTGGCTCTCCGCGCAGTCCGAGCTGGGCCCAGTGCACAGGATCATAGGACCAAACCTGCGGCCCGGCGGCCGGCAGCACCTGAGCCAGGTGGGCCTCGAACTGCGCCCGCGGCCATTCACGCGCGCCCAGCGAAGCCAGGTGCCGGGTGTTCTGCTGGCAGTCGATCAGCGGGATGTGGTTGGCGCGACAGAAGCACACCAGCGCCGCCAGCGCGATCTTCGACGCATCGGTGCGGTGGGCGAACATCGATTCGCCATAGAACATGCGTCCGATGGACACGCCGTAGAGTCCACCCACCAGTTCGCCGTCCATCCAGGTCTCGAAGCTGTGCACCCGGCCGGCGCGGTGCCAGGCGGTGTACGCCGCCACCATCTCGGGCAGGATCCAGGTGCCGGACTGACCCTCGCGCGGAGTGCCAGCGCAGGCGCCGATCACGCGTTCGAAGGCGCTGTCCACCCGCACTTCGCAGCCGGGCGTGCGGATGAAGCGGGCCAGCGTCTTGCGCAGCGAACGCGTCAGCTTGAATTCGGCCACCGGCAGCACCATGCGCGGATCGGTGCTCCACCACAGCACCGGCTGGCCTTCGGAAAACCATGGGAACACGCCGTGGCGGTAAGCCTCTTCCAGCCGCCGCTGGCTCAGCTGGCCACCGGCGGCCAGCAGGCCGGGTGCCTCGGTCTCGGCGCCCAGCGCCTGGCGGGTGTCGGGCATCGGCTGCGACTCGTCGTCCAGCCAGGTCAGTACGGTCATTCGGGGCGGGGCACAGCCTCAGGGCAGCGCCGCGGGTGGCGTCACAGGCGCCGATGATCGCCCAAGCGCCGCGCGGGCGCTGCGCTCAGATCAGTTCTTCGATCGTCAGCATCCCGTACTTCTTGGCCAGCGTGGCGCGCCCCTGGCGGGCCGCCTGCGCCACACGCTCTTGCACTTCGTCGTCGCGCACCCGGATGATCATCAGGCCGTGGCCTTCCAGCGCCAGCAGGTACATCTGCCGCATCGATTGGATCTCGGAGCCGAAGCCCGATGCGCCGCTGGCTTCGGGCAGCAAGGGCTTGAAGCGTTCCACCACTTCTTCCGGCGTCAGACGCACGATGTCCGCTTCTTCGACGCCATGTTCACGCAGCGATTGGGCCAATTGATCGGCCGTGGCGTCTTCGGGAAACACGACGACCACATGGCCGGTCGGCTTGAAGCTGCCAAAGGACAAAGGCAGATCGTCCTTGGTGATGTGGGGCTCGAACATGCGGAACTCCTGTGCGTGGACGCCGCCGCGGGGCGGCCGGGTGGCTTCACGGCGGTGCGGCAGTTGCCGTGCCCGCGCAGTTGCTGATCACCCTGAACGCACGAAGGTCAATGCCATCGGCCGTTGCAATTCGGCGCAAATGATTTTGCAGATTGCATTAGTGACAACAATGCAATTTTTGACAGGCCAGGCTTACGCAGGCATTGCGCTGCAAATTGTCCGGAGTTGGACAATTGGCGTTGCGGCGCAACGTCCCGTGATGTTCTCGGCATGTTCGTGCACTGCTTCGCAGCTTGCCTATTTTTGCCGGTCCAGATTCATGAAAACCTGCCGATCCAGCAAATGTGGTGCGACCGGCGGCTGCGCTTGACGGGCGTGGACAGCAGCTGGCGTCGATTTGCTACCCAAATCCGGGGTAGTTAAGGGCGTAAAAATAAGCACTTGCCGTACCGCGGATGAAATAATCACGCCATATGAACGCGAAAACAACATCGACCGCCGAGGAAGCCACCACGTCGGCGTTCTACACGACCATCGAAACGGCACGCCTGCTCGGCCTGGCCGTCCGGTCCGTGCAGCTGATGGTCGACCGGGGCGAGTTGGAAGCGTGGAAGACCCCCGGAGGGCATCGACGCATCTCCAAGGTGTCCGTCGAGCGCTGGATCGCCGTCAACCGGATGAACGTGAGCTCAGGCAGCACCGGTGGCACCGGCCGTCCGGAGTCTCGGGCTCCCCGGGTGCTGCTGGTGGAGGATTCGTCCCATTTCCAGAACCTGGTGTCGCTGTTGGTGCGCGAGCAGTACCCCGAGGTGGAGCTGCACGTGGCCGACGACGGCATCGCGGGTCTGGCGATGTACGGCCAGCTGCAGCCGCAGGTGTTGATCGTGGACATCCTGCTGCCCGGCATCGACGGCGCGACCCTGATCGCCAGCCTGCGTTCGCATCCGCAGTTCGCCAACAGCGAGTTGATCGTCATGACTTCCCTCGACGAGCAGCAGCGCGCGCCCTATGCGTTCGCCCTGGCCGGTGTGCCGGTGGCGCACAAGCTGCAGCTGGTGGCCCAGCTCAATCCGCTGCTGCGCAAGGCGCTGGCGCCGCACCTGCCCCGGCTGGCAGCCAGCGCCGAGACCACCACCGCCGCTGAATGACCCCCCAGCGACCGCCTGCGGCTGCCGCCGCCTGAACAAGGGCCGCCCACGAGGCGGCCTTTTTCATGACGCGCGTGGGTGATGAACGCCGACGCAAGCTGAAAAAGTTGCGAGAAAGACACGAAACGTTACAACTCGGTCGCGTTCGGCTACGGCGCTCAATCGCTCCATCATGTGATATTGAATGATATAAATGATATTTCTGGGTGGGCGATGGCGGCGCGACATTCGGGCCTGTCCATTGTTTGTAAAGCCGATTCCTCTGTTTACCAGAGTGATAACGCACCCCAGTTATGATTTGACATGTTGAGGGGCAATGCCGCGCGATGGCCGAAAGCACTTTTGGTATCCAGGACATGATTGACCGTGTCGCTGCCGGATTGGGTCGCCAGGCGTTGTCGCGCGATGCTGAGTTGGTGGTGGATCTGCAGGCGTCGGTGGAGCAGGGCACACGCTCGCTGAGCGGTGATCTGGATCAGCTCGTCGACCGGTTGCAGGCCCTTGGACATGCCGCGCTGGCGGAGGCCCCTGGTCGCGGCAGCGTGCTGCTGACGATCCGGGAGGGCAGCAAGGCCCCGCCGCCCACCTTGGCGATGCCGCGGAGCCGGCTGCTGCACTTCAATATGCAGGCCACCGGTGCTGCGGGCGGCGAGCCTGCCGGCGCACCGTACTTCTTCGAGCAGGTGTTTGCGGCCGGCGCGCCGGTTCCGGCGCCTCCTTCGCGGGAGGTGGCGGGGGCCTCGCTGCAGTCTCGGCGCGTGCTGGCGGTGGACGACAACCAGGACGCGCTGCGCGTGCTGCTGCAGCTGGGGCGCCCGCTGGGGCTTGAGGTGGCGTGCGCCCACGATGCCGGCGGCGCGCTGCGCGCTGTGAGCATGGCTCACCAGAGCGCCCACGGCTTCGACCTCGTGCTGCTGGACGCCCGCCTGCCGCCGCATGATGCGTTGGCCTGCGCCCGCCGCCTGCGTGAATCGCCCTGTGTCGCGCCCATCCTGTTGATGGCCGGGCCGGGCGACGACGAGGCGGTGTCCCTGCTGTCGCCCGACCAGGCCCTGGGGCGCGAGTTGGGGGTGGTGGGTGTGCTGCGCAAACCGCTGGTCGACGGGCAGGCGCTGGCGCGTGCCTGCCTGGCGGCGTTGCGGCGCCCGCTCCGCCTGCCGCCGCGCGCCGACCCCGCTTCTGCCTTCTCCCTGCCGTTGCCCACCATGACCATCCCTGCTGCCAAGGCTTCGGCACCGCTGCCTGCGTTGCCCGGCATCGACACCGCCATCGGCCGTGCGAGCACGATGAACAACGACAAGCTGTACCGCCGCCTGTTGATCAAGTTCCGCGATGCGCAGCAAGGCGCCACCGCGCAGGTGGCGCAGGCCTGGGAAGCCGGTGACAGCGTGCTGGCCCGGCGGCTGGCGCACGACCTAGCCAGCGTTTCGGGCACGCTGGGTGCGATGCGGCTGCACGACGTCGCGCGCCGGCTCGAAGCCATCTGCGCCGGCGAGGCCGACGCCGCGGGCTTGCCCGAATCGCTGGCCCTCACCGGCGACGAGCTGGCCCGCGTGCTCGACGGCCTGCAGGTGCTGGGCACCGAATAAGCCGCCCGCGGGTTGCCTGCCCGGGGCGCCGGTTTCAGGCCGGTTTCATGGTTCGTGCCACACCCGCCGGCCGATCCGGCCGGGGCACCCCCCGGGTTCACAGGGGCAGTGCTACAGTCGCGACCTTGTCTTTCAGGTCCTTCCCGTCCCCTTTGCTGGTCCACAGCCAAGGCGGGTCGCAATCCGCCAACCGGTCAAGCCGTGTCGCGGAAGGTTTTCCAACCAGCCAACGGTGCCCAAGAAGGGCGCAGAGGTGAGCGAGATGATGGAACAGTACAGGTCGAATTCGTACCTGTTCGGCGGCAATGCGCCGTATGTCGAAGAGCTTTACGAGGCTTACCTCGACAACCCGGGCTCCGTGCCCGACAACTGGCGCGCCTACTTTGACGCCCTGCAGCACGTGCCCGCGGTCGACGGTTCTGAGAACCGCGACGTCGCTCACGCGCCGGTGATCGAATCGTTCGCCCAACGCGCCAAGGCTGGCGCCTTCGCCGTCAAGGCCAGCAGCACCGACCTCGCCGTCGCCCGCAAGCAGGTGCACGTGCAGTCGTTGATCGCGGCCTACCGCTTCCTCGGCTCGCGCTGGGCCGACCTGGACCCCCTCAAGCGCACCGAGCGCCCCAAGATTCCCGAGCTGGAACCGGCGTTCTACGACCTGACCGAGTCCGACATGGACATCGTGTTCAGCGCCACGAACACCTACTTCACCGCTGCCGACCAGATGACGCTGCGGCAGATCGTGCAGGCCCTGCGTGACACCTACTGCGGCTCCATCGGCGCCGAGTACATGCACTGCACCGAGCCGGCTGAAAAGCGCTGGTGGCAGGAAAAGCTCGAGAGCGCCCGCAGCAAGCCCAGCTTCAGCGCCGAGCAGAAGCAACACATCCTCGAGCGCCTGACCGCGGCCGAAGGCCTGGAGCGCTACCTGCACACCAAGTTCGTCGGCCAGAAGCGCTTCTCGCTGGAAGGCGGCGAGAGCTTCATCGCCTCGATGGACGAGATCGTCCAGCGCGGCGGCCAGAAGGGCGTGCAGGAAATCGTCATCGGCATGGCCCACCGCGGCCGCCTGAACGTGCTGGTCAACACCCTGGGCAAGATGCCCAAGGACCTGTTCGCCGAGTTCGAGCACACCGCCCCCGAGAACCTGCCCGCCGGTGACGTCAAGTACCACCAGGGCTTCTCGAGCGACGTGTCGACGGCCGGTGGCCCGGTGCACCTGTCGCTGTCGTTCAACCCCTCGCACCTGGAAATCGTCAACCCGGTGGTCGAAGGCTCGGTCAAGGCCCGCCTGGACCGCCGCGGCGACAAGGAAGGCGACCAGGTGCTGCCGGTGCTGGTGCACGGCGACGCCGCCTTCGCCGGCCAGGGCGTGGTGATGGAAACGCTGGCGCTGGCGCAGACCCGCGGCTACTACACCGGTGGCACGCTGCACATCGTCATCAACAACCAGATCGGCTTCACCACCAGCGACCCGCGCGACACCCGCTCGACGCTGTACTGCACCGACGTCGTCAAGATGATCGAGGCGCCGGTGCTGCACGTGAACGGCGACGACCCCGAAGCGGTGGTGTGGGCCACCCAGCTGGCGCTGGACTACCGCCAGGAGTTCAACAAGGACGTGGTGGTCGACATCGTCTGCTTCCGCAAGCTGGGCCACAACGAGCAGGACACGCCCAGCCTGACGCAGCCGCTGATGTACAAGAAGATCGGCAAGCACCCGGGCACCCGCAAGCTGTACGGCGACAAGCTGGTGGCGCAAGGCGTGCTGCCGGCCGACGGCCCCGACGCGATGGTCAAGGCCTACCGCGCCGCGATGGACGCCGGCAAGCACACGGTCGATCCGGTGCTGACCAACTTCAAGAGCAAGTACGCCGTCGACTGGGCGCCGTTCCTCAACCGCAAGTGGACCGACGCCGCCGACACCGCGCTGCCGCTGGCCGAGATCAAGCGGCTGGCCGAGCGCGTGACCACCATCCCCGAGAAGTTCAAGCTGCATCCGCTGGTGGAAAAGGTCATCGCCGACCGCGCCGCCATGGGCCGTGGCGAGATCAACGTCGACTGGGGCATGGGCGAGACGCTGGCCTATGCGTCGCTGGTGGCTTCGGGCTACCCGGTGCGCCTGTCGGGTGAAGACTGCGGGCGCGGCACCTTCGTGCACCGCCATGCCGTGCTGCACGACCAGAACCGCGAGAAGTTCGACGAAGGCACCTACATCCCGCTGCAGCACGTGGCCGAGAACCAGGCCCCGTACACCGTCATCGACTCCATCCTGTCGGAAGAGGCGGTGCTGGGCTTCGAGTACGGCTATGCCAGCGCCGAACCCAACACCCTGGTGATCTGGGAAGCGCAGTTCGGCGACTTCGTCAACGGCGCGCAGGTGGTGATCGACCAGTTCATCGCCTCGGGCGAAGTGAAGTGGGGCCGCGTCAACGGCCTGGTGATGATGCTGCCGCACGGCTATGAAGGCCAGGGCCCCGAGCACAGCTCGGCCCGCCTGGAGCGCTTCATGCAGCTGGCCGCGGACAACAACATGCAGATCTGCCAGCCGACCTCGGCCAGCCAGATCTTCCACCTGCTGCGCCGGCAGATGGTGCGCATGTTCCGCAAGCCGCTGGTCATCATGACCCCGAAGTCGCTGCTGCGGAACAAGGACGCCACCTCGCCGCTGTCCGACTTCACCAAGGGCGAGTTCCGCACCGTCATCGGCATGGACGTCACCGACGCGGAAGCCAGCAAGGTCAAGCGCGTGATCGCCTGCTCCGGCAAGGTGGCCTACGAGCTGATGAAGCGCCGCGAAGAGACGAAGGCCTCCAACACGGTGGTCGTGCGTGTCGAGCAGCTCTATCCCTTCCCGCACAAGGCGTTCGCGGCCGAGCTGAAGAAGTACCCCAACGCGACCGAAGTGGTGTGGTGCCAGGACGAGCCGCAGAACCAGGGTGCCTGGTTCTTCGTGCAGCACTACATCCACGAAAACATGGTGGAAGGCCAGAAGCTGGGTTACGCCGGCCGCCCGGCCTCCGCTTCGCCTGCCGTGGGCTACGCCCACCTGCACCAGGAGCAGCAGAAGGCGCTGCTCGACCAGGCTTTTGGCAAGCTCAAGGGCTTCGTGCTGAGCAAGTGACCCCCGACTGATCCGACAACAAACACATCATGGCCATCATTGAAGTCAAGGTTCCGCAACTGAGCGAATCGGTCGCGGAAGCCACCCTGCTGACCTGGAAGAAGAAGCCCGGCGAAGCCGTTGCTGAAGACGAGATCCTGATCGAGATCGAGACCGACAAGGTCGTGCTGGAAGTGCCGGCGCCCGCCGCCGGCGTGCTGGCCGAGTTCGTCAAGCAGGACGGTGCCACCGTCGCCAGCGACGAAGTCATCGCCAAGATCGACACCGAAGGCGTGGCCGGCGCTGTGGCGCCCGCCGCCGCCCCGGCACCGGCTGCCGCCCCGGCCGCCGCACCCGCGCCGGCCGCCGCCGCCGCCCCCGCGGCCGGTGGCAGCAAGAGCGACGTGGCCATGCCCGCCGCCGCCAAGCTGCTGGCCGACAACAACCTGTCGGTGGGCAGCGTGGCCGGCACCGGCAAGGACGGCCGCGTGACCAAGGGCGACGTGCTGGGTGCGGTGGCCGCTGGCGCCGCCGCCCCGGCCGCCAAGGCCGCACCGGCGCCGGCCGCGGCTCCGGCGGCCAAGCCGCTGCCCCCGGTGGCCGCCCCGGCCATCGTGCAGAACCTGGGCGACCGCCCGGAGCAGCGCGTGCCGATGAGCCGCCTGCGCGCCCGCGTGGCCGAGCGTCTGGTGCAGTCGCAGTCCACCAATGCCATCCTGACCACCTTCAACGAGGTCAACATGGCCCCGGTGATGGAGATGCGCAAGAAGTTCCAGGAGAAGTTCGAGAAGGAGCACGGCGTCAAGCTGGGCTTCATGAGCTTCTTCGTGAAGGCGGCGGTCGCGGCGCTGAAGAAGTACCCGGTGATCAACGCCTCGGTCGACGGCACCGACATCGTCTACCACGGCTACTTCGACATCGGCATCGCGGTGGGCTCGCCCCGCGGCCTGGTGGTGCCCATCCTGCGCAATGCCGACCAGATGAGCTTCGCCGACATCGAGAAGAAGATCGCCGAATTCGGCCAGAAGGCGCGTGACGGCAAGCTGTCGCTCGACGACCTGACCGGCGGCACCTTCTCGATCAGCAACGGCGGCACCTTCGGCTCCATGCTGTCCACGCCCATCATCAACCCGCCGCAAAGCGCGATCCTGGGCGTGCACGCCACCAAGGACCGCGCCGTGGTGGAGAACGGCCAGATCGTGGTGCGCCCGATGAACTACCTGGCGATGAGCTACGACCACCGCATCATCGACGGCCGCGAAGCCGTGCTGGGCCTGGTGACGATGAAGGAAGCGCTGGAAGATCCGGCGCGCCTGCTGTTCGACATTTGACCCACCTTCCGGAGCGGCGCACGCCGCTCTTCTTCCAAGGGGGCGCCGCCAGCGGCCCGGCAAAGCCGGTTCCGCGGCGTCCGCTTGGATCAAGACCAATCGGTACACACCATGGCAAGTAAGAGTTTTGATGTTGTCGTGATCGGCGGCGGCCCCGGCGGCTACATCGCGGCCATCCGCGCGGCCCAGCTGGGCTTCAACACCGCCTGCATCGACGAATGGCAGAACGCCAAGGGCGGCCCCGCCCCGGGCGGCACCTGCACCAACGTCGGCTGCATTCCCAGCAAGGCGCTGCTGCAGTCCAGCGAGCACTTCGAGCAGGCCAACCACCACTTCAAGGATCACGGCATCGGCCTGGACAACCTGTCCATCGACGTGCCGAAGATGCTGGCCCGCAAGGACCTGGTGGTCAAGCAGAACAACGACGGCATCCTGTACCTGTTCAAGAAGAACAAGGTCAGCTTCTTCCACGGCCGCGGCTCGTTCGCCAAGGCCACCGAAGGCGGCTACGAGATCAGCGTCGCCGGCAAGGAAGCCGAGACCCTGGTGGCCAAGCACGTGATCGTGGCCACCGGCTCCAACGCCCGTGCGCTGCCGGGCGTGCCCTTCGACGAGGTCAACGTGCTGTCCAACGACGGCGCGCTGAAGGTCGGTGGCGTGCCCAAGAAGCTGGGCGTCATCGGCTCCGGCGTCATCGGCCTGGAAATGGGCTCGGTGTGGCGCCGCCTGGGCGCTGAAGTCACCGTGCTCGAAGCCCTGCCCACCTTCCTGGCGGCGGTGGACGAGCAGGTGGCCAAGGAAGCCCACAAGGCTTTCACCAAGCAAGGCCTGAAGATCGAGCTGGGCGTCAAGATCGGCGAGATCAAGAACGAAGCCGGCGGCGTGACGGTGGCCTACACCGACGCCAAGGGCGGCGCGCAAAGCCTGGCCGTGGACAAGCTGATCGTCTCGATCGGCCGCACGCCCAACACCATCGGCCTCAATGCCGAGGCGGTGGGCCTGAAGCTGGACGAGCGCGGCGCCATCGTGGTGGACGGCGACTGCAAGACCAACCTGCCCAACGTGTGGGCGGTGGGCGACGTGGTGCGCGGCCCGATGCTGGCCCACAAGGCCGAGGAAGAAGGCGTGGCCGTGGCCGAGCGCATTGCCGGCCAGCATGGGCACGTCAACTTCAACACCATCCCGTGGGTGATCTACACCAGCCCCGAGATCGCCTGGGTCGGCCAGACCGAGCAGCAGCTCAAGGCCGAAGGCCGCGCCTACAAGGCCGGCAGCTTCCCGTTCATGGCCAACGGCCGTGCACGTGCGCTGGGCGACACCACCGGCTTCGTCAAGTTCCTGGCCGATGCCAAGACCGACGAGATCCTGGGCGTGCACATCGTCGGCCCGATGGCCAGCGAGCTGATCGCCGAGGCCGTGGTGGCGATGGAGTTCAAGGCCAGCGCCGAAGACATCGCGCGCATCTGCCATGCGCACCCGTCGCTGTCCGAAGCCACCAAGGAAGCCGCGCTGGCCGTCGACAAGCGCACGCTCAACTTCTGATGGCAGCCGGGCTTGCGCACGGCCTGCCTGCCTGACGCCATGGGTGTCAGACAGGTTTACGAAGCCGCGCTGCAGGCCCGCGGCTACAAGAGCGACCCCGCGCAGCTGCGCGCCATCGCGGCGCTGGAACGCTGCGAGAACGAGTGGATCGACTACCTGGCCCAGCGCAGCAACGCGGTCACCCGCCTGCTGCGCCGGCCGCCGATTCCGCGCGGCGTGTACATGGTGGGCGGTGTGGGGCGGGGCAAGAGCTTCCTGATGGACTGCTTCTTCCAGTCCGTGCCGCTGCGCCGCAAGACGCGGCTGCACTTCCATGAGTTCATGCGCGAGGTGCACCGCGAGCTGCAGGAGCTCAAGGGCCTGCAGAACCCGCTGGATGAACTGGGCAAGCGGGTGGCGCGGCGCTTCCGGCTCATCTGCTTCGACGAATTCCACATCGCCGACGTGACGGACGCGATGATCCTGCACCGCATGCTGGAGGCGCTGTTCGCCAACCGGGTGAGCATCGTCACCACCAGCAACTTTCGCCCCGAAGGCCTGTACCCCAACGGTCTGCACCGCGACCGCATCCTGCCCGCCATCGACCTGCTGAACGAGCGGATGGAGGTGATCGACGTCGACAACGGCACCGACTACCGCAGCATCACGCTCGAGCAGGTGGCGATGTACCACACGCCGCTGGGCCCCGAGGCCGACGCCGCGATGAACGAGGCCTTCGACAAGCTGGCCGAGGCGCGCGACGAAGACCCGGTGCTGCACATCGAGCAGCGCGAGATCCGCTCGCGCCGCAAGGCCGGTGGCGTGGTGTGGTTCGATTTCAAGCAGTTGTGCGGCGGGCCGCGCTCGCAGAACGACTACCTCGAGATCGCGACGCAGTTCCACACGGTGCTGCTGTCCAACGTGCCGATGATGCCGCCCAACCTGGCCAGCGAGGCCCGGCGCTTCACGCTGTTGATCGACGTGCTGTACGACCGCCGGGTCAAGCTCATCCTGTCGGCGGCGGTGCCGGCCGAGCAGCTGTACACCGAAGGGCCGCTGGCCCACGAGTTTCCGCGCACGGTGTCGCGGCTCAACGAGATGCGCTCGGCCGAGTTCCTGGCGCTGGAACGGCGCGACGTCGACACCCGCATCACCTGAAGGCTGGCGCATGAACCGACTGCCCGTACGCCGGCTGCCCTGGCGCCGCCTGACCACCGTGCTGGGTTGTGCGCTGGCACTCGGCGCAGTTGCTGGCGCCTGGCAGGGCTCCGCCCACGCGGCTGAAGCAGGTGCTGCCGCCTCGGCGGCGCCGGCATCCGCGGCCATGCCTTCGGCCGCCGATGAGCGCCGCCGGCTCGATGCCGAGCAGGCCGCGGCCGACGCCCGCTACCGTGAGCGCGAGGCGCAATGCCGCCGGCAGTTCATCGTCACCGCCTGTGTGAACGAGGCCAAGGCCGAACGCCGCGAGGTGCTGGAGCGCCTGCGCAGCCAGCGCCTGCTGCTGGATGAAGCCGCCCGCAAGCAGCGCGCGGCCGACCGGCTGGCCGAGATCGAGAGGCGCCAGCAGGAACGGGCCGATGGCGAGCGCGAGGCCGCCGCACGGGCCGCCCAGCGGGCATCGGACGTCTCGGGCCGCGGCGCCCGCGAAGCGGCTGCCCCGGCTTCAGCGGCCGGCAGGTCGCTCCCGGTGCCGCAGCCGCCCACCGCGCAGGAGCGCCGCGCCGAAGAGGCCAGGGCGGCCGAACGTGCACGCGAACGTGCCGCGCGCGCCTCCGAAGCCGAGGCGCACCGCGAGAAGGTGCTGGAGCGCAACCGCCGCGAGCCGCCCGCGGCACCATTGCCCACGCCCAGCGCGCCGCGCTGAGCGCTCATCGTTCTCCAGCGCGCCGCGCTGAGCGCTCATCGTTCTCCAGCGCGCCGCGCTGAGCGGGCGGGCAGGCTCAGCGTGCGGCGCTGGCCGGCACGCCCGCGCCGCGCGGCATCGGGTCGATGCGCAGCAGCGCCAGCGACAGGTTGTCGCCACCGCCACGCGCGCGCTGGCGGGCCTTGTTGATCAGCATCTCGGCCGCTTCCCGCGGCGGCAGCGCATCGACGATGGTGCCCAGCTCCTGCGGGGTGAAGTAGTGCCACAGGCCGTCGCTGCAGGCCAGCAGGCTGTCGCCCACCTCCAGCCGCTCGATCGACTTCAGCGTCAGCGGCGGGTCTTGCTGGGTGCCCAGGCAGCCGGTCAGCAGGTTGGACTGCGGATGGCTGTTGGCCTCGTCCTCGGCCAGCCGGCCTTCGTCGATCAGCCGCTGCACGAACGAGTGGTCGATGGTGCGCGACACCATGTGCGGCCCGCGGAAGTGGTAGATGCGCGAGTCGCCCGCATGCACCAGATGGCAACTGCGGTCAGCGCCCACCAGAAAGGCGGCCACCGTGCTGTGCGGCTCCTCCTCGGCGGTGATCGCGGTCAGCTTGATCATCAGGTGCGCTTCCTGCACCAGTTGCTTCAGCGTCTCGGCGGCGTCGTCGCTGCCCGGCACGAAGCGGTCGAACAGCTGGCGCGCGGTCAGCAGCACCTGATCGGCCGCCTTGCGCCCGCCGCTCTTGCCGCCCATGCCATCGGCCAGCACCGCCAGCGCATAACCGGGCACACGAGCATGCGTCAGCAGCTCGACCTGGTCCTGCTGGTAGGCACGGTCGCCGCGGTGGATGCCGGTGGCCGCCGTCAGCCGGTGGCCGGCTGCGGCAGTGGGGGAGGGGGCGGAAGCGGGGAAGGCGCTGGACATCACGGCAATATACGGGAAGGAGTGGCCTAAACTCAGCCGGCTGCCATGTCCGACAACCTGCACTCGCCCCAGCGCCTGCTCATCGAGCTTCGGATGGAGCATGCCGACCTCGACAGTGTGATCGATCGCCTGGCGCTGACGCAGCCCGATGACGACCTGGCGCTGCGCCGCCTGAAAAAGCGCCGGCTGCTGCTGCGTGACCAGATCGCGCGGCTGGAAGTGCAGCTCGAGCCGCCTGAGCCGGCCTGATGCCGCCGGACGCCCACCGCCTCTTTCGCCTGTTCACCGAGTGACCGACTTCCCCGACGTCGCGCCCGACGCGATGCCCGACGCCTGGCCTGCCGGCCCCGCGGCCGACCCACCGGCCGCACCCGCGGTCGACCTGGCCGAGGCGGTGCGACGCGCCTTCGCGCTCGACGGGCCGCTGTCGGCCGCCGACCCGCATTACATGGAGCGCGAGGGCCAGCAGCGCCTGGCGCTGGCCGTGGCCCGCGCGGTGGAAGAGCGCAGCGCGCTGGTGGCCGAGGCGGGCACCGGCACCGGCAAGACCTTCGCTTATCTGGTGCCGCTGCTGCTTTCGGGCCGGCGGGCGCTGGTCAGCACCGCCACCAAGAGCCTGCAGGACCAGCTTTTCCTGCGCGACCTGCCGCGGCTGCGCGATGCGCTGCAGGTGCCCGTCACGCTGGCGCTGCTCAAGGGCCGGGCCAGCTACCTGTGCCTGCACCGGCTGGAGCAGGCGCGCCAGACCATCTCGCTGGCCGACCGCTTCGCGCTGCGCGCGCTGGCCCGCATCGAGCAGTGGGCGCAGACCACCGCCGGCGGCGACCTGGCCGAGCTGGAAGGCCTGGACGAGCGTTCGCCGGTGATCCCGATGGTCACCTCCACCCGCGACAACTGCCTGGGCACCGACTGCCCGCGCTACCGCGACTGCCATGTGATGAAGGCCCGCCGCGATGCGATGGCGGCCGACCTGGTGGTGGTCAACCACCACCTCTTCTTCGCCGACATGGCGCTGCGCGACAGCGGCGTAGCCGAGCTGCTGCCCACGGTGGATGCCGCGGTGTTCGACGAAGCGCACCAGCTGGTGGACGTGGGCACCCAGTTCCTGGGCCGTGCGCTGGGCACCGCGCAGCTGGTGGACCTGGCGCGTGACCTGCTGGGCCTGGGCCAGCAGCAGGCCCGCGGCCAGGCCGACTGGCAGGCGCTGGCCGCTGCTTGCGACAAGGCCGCGCGCGAGCTGCGCATCGCGGCCGTCGGCCCGCTGCGCGAGGTGCATGCCGCCCTCAAGCTGCGCTGGGCCGAGCGGGCGGAGCACGACGGCTTCCTCGACGCCATCGACAACGTGGGCGCCGCCTTCGATGCCGCGGTGCAGGCACTGGAAGGCGTGAGCGACGGCCAGCCCGACCTGGTGCGGCTGCAGGCGCGTGCCGAGCATGCGGTGCAGATGGCCCAGCACTTCGTGGAACCCGGCACCCCCGACCATGTGCGCTGGGTGGACCTGAGCGCCCAGCAGGCGAGGCTGATCGAAGCGCCGCTGGACATCCGCGAGCTGTTGACCGAGCAGCGCAACGCCGCGCCGCGGGCCTGGGTGTTCACCTCGGCCACGCTGGGCGACGACGAGGAGCTGCGCTGGTTCACCGTGGCCGCCGGCCTGGAAGATGCCGCCAAGCTGCGCGTGGGCAGCCCCTTCGACTACCCGGAGAACGCGCGCCTGTTCATCCCGCCGCGCTTTCCCAAGCCCAACGATCCTGGCCATGCCGAGGCGGTGGGCCGGCTGGCCGGCCGCTGCGCCAGCGCGCTGCGCGGCCGCACCTTCGTGCTCACCACCACCTTGCGGGCGATGCAGACCATCGCCCAGGCGCTGCGCGACGAGCTGGCCTGGGCCGGTGGCGACGTGGAGGTGCTGGTGCAGGGCCAGCAGCCCAAGCGGGCGCTGATGCAGCGCTTCCTGGCCAACCCGGCCAGCGTGCTGGTGGGTTCGCAGAGCTTCTGGGAAGGCATCGACGTGCCGGGCGATGCCTTGCAGTGCGTGCTGATCGACAAGCTGCCGTTCCCGCCGCCCAACGACCCGCTGGTGGAAGCGCGGGTCAAGCGCATCGAAAGCGAAGGCGGCAATGCCTTCGGCGAGCTGTTCGTCGCCGATGCCGCCATCAGCCTGAAGCAGGGCGCCGGCCGCCTGATCCGCAGCGAAACCGACCGCGGCCTGCTGGTGGTGTGCGACCCGCGCATGGCGCAGATGAACTACGGCCGCCGCCTGCGCGCCGCGCTACCGCCCATGACCCTAGCCACCAGCGAGCAAGAGGCGCTTGATTGGCTTCATCACCTCGCTGAGCAACACACCTGACCGGGCAATTGACCCAGCCGTGAGCCCCCCGCCGAGCCGCCTCAAGGGGCGGCTCACCGCCCCCCCGGGGGGCTGGCGCCGCGCATGCGGCGTCAGGGGGCAGACATCACCAGAACTGCCACCAAGCCTTCTCGCGCTCGCGCAGGCCTTCCGAGAGGAACTTGCTCTCCGGGAAGTTGGTTTTCAGCACCCGCGTGCTGTCGTCGCGCAGCTGCTCCAGGCCCAGGCGGTCATAGCTCATCGCCATGATGTACAGCGCCTCTTCCACCGCCGGCGAGCGCTGGAACTCCTGCGTAGCCTGCTGCGCCCGGTTGGCGGCGGCCACGTAGGCGCCGCGCTTGTAGTAGTAGCGGGCCACATGCACTTCGTACTCGGCCAGCGCATTGACGATGTAGTTCATGCGCTCGCGCGCGTCGGGCGTGTACTTCGAGCCCGGGAACTGCTCGCTCAACTGCTTGAACGACTGGTACGAATCGCGCGACGCCTGCTGGTCGCGCTCGGACAGCTCCTGCCGCGACAGGCTGCCCAGGAAGCCCAGGTTGTCGTTGAAGTTGACGATGCCGCGCAGGTAAAGCGCATAGTCGTAGGCCGGGCTGGACGGGTGCAGCTTCATGAAGCGGTCCAGCACCGCCAGGGCCTCGGTGCGCTCGCCGGTGCGGTAGTGCACATAGGCCAGGTCCAGCGTGGCCTGCTGCGCCAGCAGAGTGCCGGCGGCGCGGCCCTCGACGCGTTCCAGCGTCTTGATGGCCCGCTCATAGTTGCCCGAGGACATGTCGTCCTGGGCGTCTGCATACAATTTGTCGACCGCTTGCTGCGAGTTCGGGTCTTCCTTGGGCGTGGAACTGCAGCCGCCGAGCACCAGGGCGCCAGCCAGCGCCGGGATCGCGAGCCAACGGGCAGCGCGTTGCACGGGTCGGGAAACGGTCATCTTCAACGCCGGGATCGATTCCGGCTCCACTAAAAAATCGACTGCGAATTATATGGTTGCCCCCCCAGGCCGACCCGGCCGTGCGCCGGGCACCGCCGCCGCTGCCGCAGCGCCCGACGACGAGTTGCTGGCGCCGGCCCTGTCCGCGCTGGACGATGAGGCCGCCCAGGCCGAGGCCGGCGACCCCGCCGACCAGGAGGCCGAGACGCGCGCCTGGTCGGTCAGCGCCGCCGAGCACGGCCAGCGGCTGGACAAGGTGCTGGTGCTGCACGCCGGCGAGTTCTCGCGCAACCACCTGCAGTCGCTGATCGAGCGCGGCCATGTGCAGGTGGACGGCGCGGCCGCGGCCAGCGCCTCGCGCAAGCTCAAGCTAGGGCAGGCGGTGCAGGTCACGCTGGTGCCCACCGCGCAGAGCCGCTCCTTCCGCGCCGAGGCCATGGACCTGCGGCCCGTGTTCGAGGACGAGCACCTGCTGGTGATCGACAAGCCCGCCGGCCTGGTGGTGCACCCGGCCGCCGGCCACTGGAGCGGCACGCTGCTCAACGGCCTGCTGGCGCATCACCCCGGCGCCTTCGACCTGCCGCGTGCCGGCATCGTGCACCGGCTGGACAAGGACACCTCCGGCCTGATGGTGGTGGCCAAGACGCTGCCGGCGATGACTGCGCTCACCCGCGCCATCGCCGCGCGCGAGGTGCACCGCGCCTACCGCGCGCTGGTGCACGGCGAGATGAAGCTGCTGCCCTTCACCGTCGAAGCGCCGGTGGGGCGTGATCCGCAGACGCGCGTGCGCATGGCGGTGGTGGGCAGCGGCAAGCCGGCCCGCACCGACGTGCAGCCGCTGGCCGCGCGCCAGGGCGTGTGCGCGGTGCGCTGCACCCTGCACACCGGCCGCACCCACCAGATCCGCGTGCACATGGCGCACAAGGGCCATCCGCTGGTGGCCGACACGCTGTACGGCGGCCGGCCGCTGCTGGGCCTGGCGCGGCAGGCGCTGCATGCGGCCGAGCTGCGCTTCGAGCATCCGATCGGCGGCGGTGAGCTGGCCTTCGAGGCCCCGCTGCCGGCCGACCTGGCGGCCGCCTGGTCGCAGATTTGTGACGACGCGTCGAGCAGCTGAGGCGATTCCCTCTTTAGGGGGCTACAATGCGGCTCCAACACGTCGCGTTCCGCAGGCAGTGGCCCATGGGCCAGGCGCCTCGCCCGAACCGGCAACAGGTCTCTTCCGCCATCCGGCCGTCACCAGCCGGCCTGCCCGCGAAGAGCCTCCGAGACCTGCCAAGAGCAGTGGCCCCCGCGGTGCCGAAGAAGAACCACACCGCCGGGATCCGATTCCGCCCATGTTGTGAACGCCGCCGGTAACGCCCGGCGCCCCTTCAAGCAGAGCCCATGAACACACAGGATGCGAAGCGCGTCCTCGAAACCGCGCTCATCTGTGCCCAGCAGCCCCTGCCGCTGCGCGACATGCGTGCGTTGTTCGATGACCGCGTCGGCGTCGACACCTTGCGCAGCCTGCTCGACGAGCTGGTGCGCGACTGGGAAGGCAAGGGCGTCGAGCTGGTGGCCCTGGCCTCCGGCTGGCGCTTCCAGAGCCGGCCCGAGATGCGCGACTACCTCGACCGGCTGCACCCCGAGAAGCCGCCGCGTTACTCACGCGCCGTGATGGAGACGCTGGCCATCGTGGCCTACCGCCAGCCGGTCACGCGCGGTGACATCGAGGACATCCGCGGCGTGACGGTCAGCACCCAGATCGTCAAGCAGCTGGAAGACCGCAACTGGATCGAGGTGATCGGCCACCGCGATGCCCCCGGCCGGCCGGCGCTGTACGCCACCACCCGCCAGTTTCTCGACGACCTGGGCCTGGCCAGCCTGGATCAGCTGCCGCCGCTGGAAGGCACGCCGGCTGCCATCGATCTGATGGCCACCGGCCTGGCCGATCAACCCTCGCTGCTCGAAGCGCCCGCCGAGCCGTCCGACTCCACCGAACCTTCCTCTTCATCCGAAGCGCAAGCATGAACGCCAACGACTCCGATCTGCCCTCCGACCTGCCGGTGGATGCCGCTGCAACGGCCGCCCCCCAGGACGGCGAGGCCAAGCCCAAGCGCCGGCGCACGCCGCGCAAGACGGCGGAGGCGACGGACAGCGGCGCCTCGGCCACTGAGGCTGGGGTGGCGGCCGCCGCCGAGCCTGCGGCCGCTGCGCCCGACGCGCCAGAAGCTGCCGCACCGAAGCCGCGCCGCCGCACGCGCACGGCGGCTGCTGCCGCGGCCGAAGGCTCGGATGCGCCCGCAGCCGTGGAAGCGGCTGCCGCGGCGGTGAGCGCCAGCCCGGTCCCGGCTTCGGCCACGGCATCGGCGGATGAGCCGGCTGCCAAGCCCGCCCGCCGCCCGCGCAAGCCCAAGGCTGCCGCGGTGGAAGGCGAGGGTACGCAGGCCTCGCTGTCGTTCGACGGCACGGCCGACGGTGACGCGCAAGCGCAACCGGCCCCGGTGGAAGCCCGTGCTGCGGCGCCGGTCGAAGGCGCGGACGCGAGCGAACCCCACGCTTCTCAAGACCGTGGCGAGGCTGAACCCGGTAGCGGTGAAGCCGCGGCCGACGGCGCCCCGACCGGCGAGCGTTCATCCCGCTCGCGCAACCGCCGCCGCGGCCGCAAGGACCGGGGTGAGCGTGGTGAGCGCGTGGCGGGCGAGCCGGGTGCCGAGCAGCGCGCCGAAGGGCCGGGCGAAGGCCGCAAGGAGCGTGGCGACAAGCCCCGCCAGGACAAGCCGCGTGGCGACCGCAAGCCCGGCCAGCCGCCGGTGGCACGCCCGGATACCACGCCGCTGTTCGCCGAGGTGCTGTCCGGCGCCTTTGACGACGCGGTGGAACTGGCCCAGGAAGACGCTGCGCAGGCCGAAGCCGATGCGCTGGGCGCGCCAGCCGGCCTGCCCGAAGGCGCGGCCGAAGCGGACGGCGCCCCCCTGGCGGCCGAGCAGGCCGCTGATGCCGCCGGCGCCGAAGGCGAGCCGGCCGGTGACGACGCCGACGGCCCCGCCAAGCGCGTGCTGGCCGCCGATGCCGATGCGCCCAAGCTGCACAAGGTGCTGGCCCAGGCCGGCGTCGGCTCGCGCCGCGACATGGAGCAGCTGATCGCCGAAGGCCGCATCACCGTCAACGGTGAGCCGGCCCACACCGGCCAGCGCATCTCCTGGGGCGACCGCATCCAGGTCAACGGCAAGCCGATCAAGGTGCGCATCGCGCCGTCGCCGGCCCGTGTCATCGCCTACCACAAGCCGGTGGGCGAAGTGGTCACGCTGGACGACCCGCAGCAGCGGCCCACCGTGTTCCGCAAGCTGCCCCGGCTGCAGCACGGCAAGTGGCAGTCGGTCGGCCGGCTGGACATCAACACCGAAGGCCTGCTGCTGTTCACCACCTCGGGCGACCTGGCGCACCAGCTGATGCACCCGCGCTTCGGCGTGGAGCGTGAGTACGCGGTGCGGGTGCTGGGCACGCTGGAATCCGAGGCCAAGGCCAAGCTGCTGGAAGGTGTGGAGATCGACGGCCAGAAGGCCGCCTTCACCAGCATCGAAGACGGCGGCGGCGAAGGCCTGAACCGCTGGTACCGCGTGGTCATCAACGAAGGCCGCAACCGCGAAGTGCGCAAGCTGTTCGACGCGGTGGGTCTGACGGTCAGTCGCCTGATCCGCATCCGCTACGGCAGCGTGGTGCTGCCGCGCGGCCTCAAGCGCGGCGTCTGGGTGGACCTGGAAGAGCCCGATGTGAAGCTGCTGCGCCGGCTGATCGGCCAGGTGCCGCGGGGCCCCAAGGAAGGCCGCGAGGCGCGTGAAGGCGAGGGCGGCGGCGGCCAGCATGGCAAGCAGGGCCGCAACGGCAAGCGCGGGCAGGGCGGTGGCCAGAACGGCGCCCAGGCGCGCGGTGACCGTGGCGAACGAGGCGATCGCCCGCCGCGTGGCGAGCGCGGTGACCGCCCCGACCGTGGCGACCGCAACAACCGCGGCCCGCGCGAGCGTGGCCCGGTGATCCCCGATCCGCTGCTGCAGACCTTCGACAAGCGGCTGGCGCGCGAGGCGCGTCAGGCCCGTTCCAATCGCCCGATCCGCGAGGACGGCCCGATTCCGAACCCGCTGCAGCAGACCTACGACAAGCGGGCGCTGCGCGAGAACCGCGAACCGCGCCGTGAGCGCGAGGACGGCCCGATTCCGAATCCGCTGCAGCAGACCTACGACAAGCGCGCGATGCGCGAGCTGAGCCAGCAGCGCCGCGACTATGGCGACGACGGCCCGATCCCGAACCCGCTGCAACAGACCTACGACAAGCGGCTGATGCGCGAGCACAACGCGCCGCGCCGTGAGTACAGCGAGGACGGCCCGATCCCCAATCCGCTGCAGCAGACCTACGACAAGCGTCTGGTCAAGGGCGGCGGCAACGCCGGCAACCCGTTCCCGCGCAAGAACGGCGGCGGTGGAGGTGGCGCCAAGGCCCGCGGCGGCAAGCCCGGCGGCCCCAACCGGGGCGGCGGCGGTGGTGGTGGCCGTGAGCCCGATCCGATGCAGACCTCGGTCGGCTACATCGGCGCCGATGCCTTCCACCGCAAGGGCGGTGGCGGCGGGCGGGGTGGTCGCGGCGGCGGCAGTGGTGGTGCCGGCGGCGGTGGTGGCCGTGGCCGCCCCGGTGGCCGCGGCGGTCGCTGACCGGCTGCGCCGGGTTACAATCCAAGGCTTTGCCAAGTTATTGATTCAGGAGAGATTTTCATGGCCATCGAACGCACCCTGTCGATCATCAAGCCCGACGCCGTCGCCAAGAACGTGATCGGTCAGATCTACGCCCGCTTTGAAGGCGCTGGCCTCAAGGTGGTGGCAGCGCGCATGGCGCACCTGTCGAAGGGCGAGGCGGAAGCCTTCTACGCCGTGCACAAGGCGCGTCCGTTCTTCAACGACCTGGTCAGCTTCATGATCTCGGGCCCGGTGATGATCCAGGTGCTGGAAGGTGAAGGCGCCATCGCCAAGAACCGCGAGCTGATGGGCGCCACCGACCCCAAGAAGGCCGACAAGGGCACCATCCGCGCCGACTTCGCCGACAGCATCGACGCCAACGCCGTGCACGGCTCCGACGCCGCGGAAACCGCCGCCGTCGAGATCGCCTTCTTCTTCCCCGGCATGAACGTCTACAGCCGCTGATCCGCGCGCTGGAAGTCCGCATGGCCGAGCTGCAGCCGTCTCCCGTCTCCGCCGCCGCTGCCCCTGGCAGCGCCGATGGCGGGCCGGCGGCTGCGCGGGTCAACCTGCTGGACTTCGACCTCGAAGGCCTCACGGCCTTCTGCGAGCAGCTGGGCGAAAAGCGCTTCCGCGCCGTTCAGCTGTTCCGCTGGATTCACCAGAAGGGCGCTGCCGATTTCGCGCAGATGTCCGACCTGGCACGCTCGCTGCGCGACAAGCTGGCCCACCGCGCCGAGGTGCGGGGCCTGGCCATCCTCAGCGAGCAGGCTTCCACCGACGGCACCATCAAGTGGCTGTTCGACGTGGGCAACGGCGACGCGGTGGAAGCCGTGTTCATCCCCGAAGCCGATCGCGGCACGCTGTGCGTGTCGTCGCAGGCGGGCTGTGCGGTGGGCTGCCGTTTCTGCTCCACCGGCCACCAGGGCTTCAGCCGCAACCTGTCCACCGGCGAAATCCTCGCCCAGCTGTGGTTCGCCGAGCACCACCTGCGCCAGCGCCTGAAGCTGGCCCCGGGTGAGCGCGCGATCGACAACGTGGTGATGATGGGCATGGGCGAGCCGCTGCAGAACTACTGCGCGCTGGTGCCGGCGCTGCGGGTGATGCTGGACGACCATGGCTATGGCCTGTCGCGTCGGCGTGTCACCGTCAGCACCTCCGGCGTCGTGCCGATGATGGACCGGCTGCGGGTGGATTGCCCGGTGGCACTGGCCGTCTCGCTGCATGCGCCCGAAGACGGCCTGCGCGACCAGCTGGTGCCGCTGAACCGCAAGTACCCGCTGGCCGAGCTGATGGCCGCCTGCGAGCGCTACCTCGAAGCCGCCCCGCGCGACTTCATCACCTTCGAGTACTGCATGCTCGACGGTGCCAACGATGCTCCCGAGCAGGCGCGCCAGCTGGTGCGCCTGGTCACCGGGCGTGCCGGCACGCCGGCCGTGCCCTGCAAGCTCAACCTGATCCCGTTCAACCCGTTCCCGGCGTCGGGCCTGCTGCGCTCGCCCAAAGAGCGGGTCGACGCCTTCGCTCAGGTGCTGATCGAGTCGGGCATCGTCACCACGGTGCGCCGCACCCGCGGCGACGACATCGCCGCCGCCTGTGGCCAGCTGGCCGGCGAGGTGCAGGACCGCACCCGCGCCAGCGAGCGGCTCACCCGTCCGGCGATCCGCATTGCGCCGGCTCCCGTCACGCCTGAGGGAGACCGCCTGCACGGGCGGAGGGCCGGTTGATCGTGCACCGCGCTGTCGCGTGGGTGCTGGGTGGGCTGGCCGCGGCCAGCCTGCTGGCGGGCTGCCAGACCGTGCCCGGTGGGGCCGGCCCTTCGGGCCTCCAAGGCAGTGCGCAGGAAATCCGCACCGCCTCCGACCAGACCGACAACGACCGCCGCGCGCGGCTGCGGCTGGAACTGGCCGCCGCCTATTTCGGCCGCCAGCAAAACGAGGTGGCGCTGGACGAGGTGAAGCAGGCCCTGAACGCCAAGCCCGACATGGGCGAGGCCTACAACCTGCGGGGCCTGATCTACGCCGCGATGGGCGAAGACCGGCTGGCCGACGACAGCTTCCAGCGGGCGCTGCAGCTGAACCCGCGCGACGGCGATGCCAAGCACAACTACGGCTGGTTCCTGTGCCAGCAGCGGCTGTTCCCGCAGGCGCAGCAGCAGTTCGACGCCGCCTTGTCGCTGCCGCAGTACCGCGACACGGTGCGCACGCTGCTGGCCCAGGGCGTGTGCCAGGCGCGCGCCGGCCAGCTGGACGCGGCCGAGCGATCGCTGGTGCGCTCGTATGAGCTGGACGCGGGCAACCCGACGGTGGCCCTGAACCTGGCCGAGGTGCTGTACCTGCGCGGCGAATACGAACGCGCGCGCTTTTATGTGCGCCGGCTCAACCTGCGCCAGGAAAGCTCCAACGCCCAGTCGTTGTGGCTGGCGGTGCGCATCGAGCACCGCCTGGGCAACCGCGGCGGCGTCGAGGAATGGGGTCGCCAGCTGAAGGCGCGCTTTCCGCAGGCGCCGCAGACGCTGGCCTTCGAAAGAGGACGATTCGATGAGTGAGGCTGTGCCCGCAACCGCGGGCGGGCTGCTGAAGGCAGCGCGTGAGAAGCAGGGCATCCACATCGCGGCGCTGGCCGCGGCCATCAAGGTGACGCCGCGCAAGCTGGAGGCCCTGGAGGCCGACCGCTACGGCGACCTGCCCGACATGACCTTCGTGCGGGCGCTGGCCAAGACCGTGTGCCGCTCGCTCAAGATCGAGGCCGAGCCGGTGCTGGCGCTGCTGCCGCACCAGGCCGACAGCGGCACCGCGCTGGCGCAGGTGAGCACCGGGCTCAACCAGCCCTTCCGCGAGCGGCCTGCGCGCGGCGACCCGCCCGACTGGGCCGTGCTGCAAAAGCCCGTGCTGTGGGGCGCCGGCGCCGTGCTGCTAGCCGCGCTGGTGGTGTATCTGCTGCCCGAGCGGGCGCTCGACCGCCTGACCGGTGCCGAGCGCAGCGCTGCCGGCAATGCGGGTGAGATCGTCGGTGCCGCGGCCACGAGCGCATCCGGCGTGGTCAACGAGGTGATCGAGGCTGCCTCGGCCGCCATCGAGACCGTGCATTCGGTGCCGTCTGCGGCGGAGCAGGGCGCCTCGCAGCTGAGCAGCGCGCCGGGCACCAGCACCACCATCCTCAACACGCCGGTGCCGCCGGTGCCGCCCACCACGCCGGCCACCACGGCACCGGCGGCAGTGCCGTCGCCCGCCGCTTCCGCCGCGGTGGCGGCCGCCAGGCCCGCGGCCAGCGTGCCGGCCGCGACCAGCCCGACGACCCCCAGCCCCACGGCGCCGGCCGCCGGTGCCCTGGTGCTGCGCGCCAGCGCCGAGAGCTGGGTCGAGGTGCGCGACCGCGCCGGCAAGGTGCTGCTGTCGCGCACGCTGCAACCCGGCGAAACAGTCGGCGTGGATGGGGAGATCCCCCTCAAGGCGACAATCGGCAATGCCGCCGGCACCCAGGTCACGTTCCGTGGCCAGCCGGTCGACACGTCGACCACCCGGGACAACGTGGCCCGGCTCGAACTCAAGTGAACGCCATGAACACCGCCTCCGACGCCGCCCCCTTCGACGGCACTGACGACGTCATCGAAGCTGCCAACCCGCGGCCGCGCCGCTCGCGCCAGGCCCGCGTGGTGTGGGGCGACCGCGTGGTCACGGTGGGCGGTGACGCGCCGGTGCGGGTGCAGTCGATGACCAACACCGACACGGTGCAGGTCATCGACACCGCGATCCAGGTCAAGGAGCTGGCCCAGGCCGGCTCGGAGATGGTGCGCATCACCGTCAACACGCCCGAGGCGGCGCAGGCGGTGCCGCACATCCGCGAGCAGCTCGACCGTATGGGCGTGGACGTGCCGCTGATCGGCGATTTCCACTACAACGGCCACCGGCTGCTGACCGAGTTTCCGGACATGGCGCAGGCCTTGTCCAAGTACCGCATCAACCCCGGCAACGTGGGCAAGGGCGACAAGCGCGACCGCCAGTTCGCGATGATGGTCGAGGCGGCCGCCAAGTACGGCAAGGCCGTGCGCATCGGGGTCAACTGGGGCAGCCTGGACCAGGAACTGCTCGCCTCGCTGATGGACGACAACGCCCGCCGCGCCACCCCGTGGGACGCGAAGCAGGTGATGTACCAGGCGCTGGTGCAGTCGGCGCTCGAATCCGCCAGCTACGCCCGTGAAGTGGGCCTGGACCCCAACCAGATCATCATCAGCTGCAAGGTCAGCGGCGTGCAGGACCTGGTCTCGGTCTACCGCGCGCTGGCCCGCCGCTGCGACTACGCGCTGCACCTGGGTCTGACCGAAGCCGGCATGGGCACCAAGGGCACGGTGGCCTCGGCCACCGCGCTGTCCATCCTGCTGCAGGAAGGCATCGGCGACACCATCCGCGTGAGCCTGACGCCGCAGCCCGGTGAGGCCCGCACCCAGGAAGTGGTGGTGGCCGGCGAGATCCTGCAGGCCCTGGGCCTGCGCAGCTTCAACCCCTGCGTCACCGCCTGCCCGGGTTGCGGCCGCACCACCAGCACCACCTTCCAGGAGCTGGCCAAGCAGATCGACGACCACCTGCGCGCCAGCATGCCGGTGTGGAAGGCGCGCTACCCCGGCGTCGAGACGCTGAAGGTGGCGGTCATGGGCTGCATCGTCAACGGCCCGGGCGAGAGCAAGCATGCCGACATCGGCATCAGCCTGCCCGGCACCGGCGAGGCGCCGGCCGCCCCGGTCTTCATCGACGGCGAGAAGGCCATGACGCTGCGCGGCGAAGGCATCGCCACCGAATTCCAGAAGATCGTCGAGGGCTACATCGAGAAGCGCTTCGGCGCTGCGGCCTGACGACCGGCCGGCCTGCCGCGCACGGCGGGCCGAGTCGCTGCTTACCGAAACGGCCGCCTGCGGCCCCAACGCATTGCCGAAATGTCTGAACGACTGAGTGCCGTCAAGGGCATGAACGACCTGCTGCCGCCCGACTCCGCCCGCTGGGAGTGGGTGGAGTCCACGCTGCGCAGCCTGATGCACCGCTACGGCTACCAGAACGTGCGCACGCCCATCGTCGAGCCCACCGCGCTGTTCGTGCGGGGGCTGGGCGAGGTGACCGACATCGTCGAGAAGGAGATGTACTCCTTCGAAGACCGCCTCAACGGCGACCAGCTGACGCTGCGGCCCGAGGGCACCGCCGGCGTGGTGCGGGCGATGAACGAGCACAGCTTCCTGCGTGAAGGCGGCCGGCGCCTCTTCTACATCGGCCCGATGTTCCGCCACGAGCGGCCGCAGAAGGGCCGCTACCGCCAGTTCCATCAGGCGGGTGTGGAAGTGCTGGGCTTTCCCGGCCCCGACGTCGATGCCGAGATCATCCTGCTGCTGCGCGCGCTGTGGCGCGAGCTGGGGTTGGTGGAAGGCCGCGACCTGTCGCTGGAGATCAACAGCCTGGGCCAGCCCGACGAGCGCCGCGCCCACCGCGAGGCGCTGATCCGCCACCTGGAGGCGCATGCCGACGTGCTGGACGAAGATGCGAAGCGCCGCCTGCACAGCAACCCGCTGCGGGTGCTGGACACCAAGAACCCGGCGATGCAGCCGGTGGTGGAGGCCGCGCCCCAGCTGATCGACTTCCTGGGTGAGGCTTCGCTGGCGCACTTCAACGGCGTCAAGGCGGTGCTGGATGCGGCAGGCCTGGCCTACCGCGTCAACCCGCGCCTGGTGCGCGGCATGGACTACTACAACCTCACCGTGTTCGAGTGGGTGACCGACAAGCTGGGCGCCCAGGGCACGGTGTGCGGCGGCGGCCGCTACGACGGGCTGATCGAGCAGCTGGGCGGCAAGCCTTCGCCGGGCGTGGGCTGGGGCCTGGGCCTGGAACGGCTGATGCTGCTGCTGGAAGCCGCGCAGGCGCCGGTGCCGGCCGCGGCGCCCGATGCCTATGCGGTGGTGCCCTCGGCCGCCAGCCTGCCGCGCGTGATGCCGGTGCTGGAGGCGCTGCGCGCTGCCGGCGTGGCGGTGGTCATGCATGCCGGCAACACCGAAGGGCAGGGCAGCATGAAGTCGCAGTTCAAGCGGGCCGATGCCAGCGGCGCGCGCTACGCGCTGATCTTCGGCGACGACGAGCTGGCGCGTGGCGAGGTGGCCGTCAAGCCGCTGCGCGATGCGCAGGCCGCGCAGTCGTTGCAGCCGCTGGCCGACGTGGCCGCCTGGGCCGCGCAACTGCGCAACGCATAATCCCGCCTCCTCCGCCCACGGGCGGCTAGAAGAAGACAAGCATGGCAACCCAACTCGACCTGCAAGAGCAGGAACAGCTCGACGAGCTGAAGGCGTTCTGGAACAAGTACGGCAACCTGATCACCTGGGTGCTGGTGCTGGCCCTGGGCGCCTACGCCGCCTGGACCGGCTGGAACTACTGGCAGCGCAACCAGGGCACCAAGGCCGCGGCGATGTTCGATGCGCTGGACAGCGCCGCCCGCTCGGGCGATGCCGCCCGCGTGACGCAGGTGTTCGGCGACTTGAAGAGCAACTACCCGCGCACCGCCTACGCCGGCCAGGGCGGCCTGCTGGCCGCGCAGGCCCAGTACGGCAAAGGCCAGGCCGATGAAGCCGCCGCCACGCTGGGCTGGGTGGCCGACAACGCCAGCGAAGACGAGTACCGCACCGTGGCCAGGCTGCGGTTGGCCGGCATCCTGCTGGACAAGAAGCAGTACGACGACGCGCTGCGCCAGCTGGACGGCGCCAAGGCCGCCGGCTTCGAGGCGCTGGTGGCCGACCGCCGCGGCGACGTGCTGATGGCGCAAGGCAAGAAGGACGAGGCCAAGGCCGCCTACCAGACCGCCTGGAAGGACATGGACAGCAAGCTCGAGTACCGCCAGCTGGTGGAAGCCAAGCTCACCGCCCTGGGCGCCGCGCCCGCGGCCAGCGAGGTGGCCAAGTGATGGACAAGCGTTCTTCCCTGCTGCGTTTCGGCGCCCTGGCCCTGGTGGCGGCGCTCGCCGCCGGTTGCTCCTCCACCGACAAGCCCAAGCCCACCGCGCTGGAAAGCTACACGCCGCAGATCGCCGGCCGCCAGGTGTGGAGCGTGCGGCTGGACAAGCTGGACTTCCCGCTGGTGCCCACGGTGCGTGAGGGTGAGATCACCCTGGCCTCGGGCAACGGCACCGTGGTGGCCCTGCAGGCCGACACCGGCGCCGAGCTGTGGCGCGGCAATGTCGGCGCGCCCATCGTGGCCGGCGTCGGCACCGATGGCCGCATGGCCGCCGTCGTCACCCGCGACAACGAACTGGTGGTGCTGGAGCGCGGCGCGCCCAAGTGGCGCACCCGGCTCAATGCCCGCGTGGCCACGCCGCCGCTGGTGGCCGGCGAGCGCGTGTTCGTGATGGGCGTGGACCGCATCGTCAACGCCTTCGACGCGCTGGACGGCAAGCCGCTGTGGCGCTTCCAGCGCCCGGGTGATGCGCTGACGCTGTCGCAGGCCAGCGTGCTGTCCGCCTTCAAGGACACGCTGCTGGTGGGGCAGGGCCCGCGCCTGGTGGGCCTCGATCCGCTGCGCGGCAGCACCCGCTGGGACGTGGCCGTGGCCACGCCGCGCGGCACCAACGAGGTGGAGCGCCTGGCCGACGTCATCGGCCCGCCGGTGCGCCTGGGCGACACCGTCTGCATGCGCGCCTTCCAGTCGGCCGCCGGCTGCGTGAACGCCGAGCGCGGCACGCTGCAGTGGAGCAAGAACGTGGGCGGCGTGCAGGCCGTGGGCGGCGACGACGAACTGGTCGTCGGTGCCGACGCCAGCGACCGCATCACCGCCTGGCGCTCGGCCAACGGCGACGTGGCCTGGACCAGCGAGCGGCTGCTGTACCGCCAGCTCAGCGGCGCGCTGGTCGTGGGCCGCACCGTGATCTTCGGCGATGCCGAAGGCCAGGTGCACTTCCTCGACCGCGCCAACGGCAACACCCTGCTGCGCCTGCCCACCGACGGCTCGGCCGTGGTGGGCGCGCCGGTGCGGTGGGGCAATACCGTGATCGTGACCACCCGCAATGGCGGCGTGTTCGCGTTCCGCCCGGAATGACAGCGAACAGGCAGCACACATGAAACCGGTCGTGGCCCTGGTGGGCCGCCCCAATGTCGGCAAGAGCACGCTCTTCAACCGCATCACCAAGAGCCGCGACGCCATCGTCGCGGACTTTGCCGGCCTGACGCGCGACCGCCACTACGGCGACGCGCGGCTGGGCAGCCGCGAGTTCATCGTCATCGACACCGGCGGCTTCGAGCCCGACAAGCCCACCGGCGTGGTGGCCGAGATGGCCAAGCAGACCAAGCAGGCGGTGGCCGAGGCCGATGCCGTCATCTTCGTGCTGGACATCCGCTCGGGCCTGTCGGGCCAGGACGCGGACATCGCCCGCTACCTGCGCGCGGCCAACAAGCGCGTGTTCATCGCGGTGAACAAGGCCGAAGGCATGGCCGAATCGCCGATGCTGGCCGAGTTCTTCGAGCTGGGCATGGGCGAGCCGCACCCGATCAGCGCTGCGCACGGGCAGGGCATCCGCAGCCTGGTGGAGGCGGTGCTCGAGAGCTTCACCTGGCCCGAGGACGAGGACGAAGACGCCGACGGCGAAGACCGCCCGATCCGCCTGGCCGTGGCCGGCCGCCCCAATGTGGGCAAGAGCACGCTGATCAACACCTGGCTGGGCGAAGAGCGGCTGATCGCCTTCGACATGCCGGGCACCACGCGCGACGCCATCCACGTGCCCTTCGAGCGCAACGGCAAGCGCTTCGAGCTGATCGACACCGCCGGCCTGCGCCGCAAGGGCAAGGTGTTCGAGGCGATCGAGAAGTTCTCGGTGGTCAAGACGCTGCAGGCCATCGACCATGCCAACGTGGTGGTGCTGCTGCTGGACGCCACCCAGGGCGTGAGCGAGCAGGACGCGCACATCGCCGGCTACATCCTGGACGCCGGCCGAGCGGTGGTGCTGGCCGTCAACAAGTGGGATGCGGTCGACAGCTACCAGCGCGAGATGCTGGAGCGCTCGATCGCCAGCCGCCTGGCCTTCCTGAAGTTCGCGCCCATCGTCAACATCTCGGCGCTCAAGCGTCAGGGCCTGGGCCCGCTGTGGAAGACCATCGGCGACGCCCATGCCTCGGCCACCGTCAAGATGACCACGCCGGTGCTCACCCGGCTGGTGCACGAGGCGGTGGAGCACCAGGCGCCCAAGCGCGCCGGCCATTTCCGGCCCAAGCTGCGATATGCCCACCAGGGTGGCATGAATCCCCCGGTGGTGGTCGTCCACGGAAATTCGCTGGAACACGTCACCGACGCCTACAAACGCTTCCTGGAAGGTCGCATCCGCGATCATTTCAAGCTCACTGGCACGCCTTTGCGGATAGAAATGAAATCGTCGCGGAACCCTTTCGACGACAAGGCCTCCTAAGGGCATCTGCGGCGGGAAAGGTTGTCCCGCCGCCAGCCTGCCACTAGGGGCAACCCTGTGCTAACGTGGCAGGCATCTGAAACAGACACGGAGAATGTCGTGAGTAATAAAGGGCAATTGCTACAAGACCCATTTCTGAACCTGCTGCGCAAGGAACATGTTCCGGTGTCGATCTATCTGGTCAATGGCATCAAGCTGCAGGGCCATATCGAATCCTTCGACCAGTACGTCGTCCTGCTGCGCAACACCGTGACCCAGATGGTCTACAAGCACGCCATTTCCACGGTGGTTCCGGGTCGCGCGGTCAATTTCCACGCGCAAGAACCCGGTGACGCGGCCTGACGGCCGAGCTGGCACCTCCTGCCTTGAGTTCTGACGTCCTCCCGTCCGGCACGCCGGCGACCGACGGCGCCCGGGCGGTGCTCGTTGGCGTCGACCTGGGCCCGTCGTCTTCCTTCGACCCTACGCTGGACGAACTCGCCCTGCTGGCGGAGTCGGCGGGCGACGTGGCCGTGGCCCGCCTGACCGCGCGGCGCAAGGCGCCGGACGCGGCGCTGTTCGTCGGCAGCGGCAAGGCCGACGAGATCAAGGCCCTGGTGCTGCAACACCGCGCCACCGGCGTGATCTTCGACCAGGCCCTCAGCCCCGCGCAGCAGCGCAACCTGGAGCGCCACATCGGCGTGCAGGTGGCCGACCGCACCGCGCTCATCCTCGAGATCTTCGCCCAGCGGGCGCAGAGCCACGAGGGCAAGCTGCAGGTCGAGCTGGCCCGGCTGCAGTACGTGGCCACCCGCCTGGTGCGGCGCTGGAGCCACCTGGAGCGCCAGCAAGGTGGCATCGGCACCCGCGGCGGCCCGGGCGAAGCGCAGATCGAACTCGACCGCCGGATGATCGGCGAGCGCATCAAGACGGTGAAGCAGCGGCTCGAGAAGGTGCAGCGCCAGCGCGGCACGCAACGCCGCGCGCGCGACAAGAGCGGCACCTTCCGCGTCTCGCTGGTCGGCTACACCAACGCCGGCAAGTCGACGCTGTTCAATGCGCTGGTCAAGGCGCGTACCTACGCGGCCGATCAGCTGTTCGCCACGCTGGACACCACCACCCGGCAGCTGTACCTGCAGCAGCTGGGCGGCACGGTGTCGCTGTCCGACACCGTGGGCTTCATCCGCGACCTGCCGCACAAGCTGGTGGAAGCCTTCCGCGCCACGCTGCAGGAGGCGGCCGAGGCCGACCTGCTGCTGCATGTGGTGGATGCCTCCAGCCCGCTGCTGGCCGAGCAGATGGACGAGGTGGACCGCGTGCTGGCCGAGATCGGCGCTGAACGTATTCCGCAGATCCTGGTCTACAACAAGCTCGACCGGCTGGACGATGCCAGCCGGCCGCGCGTGCTGGTGGATGCGGTGGAACGTGCGCCGGGCCTGCGGGTGCCGCGCATCTTCCTCAGCGCCATCGAAGGCACGGGCCTGGATGCGCTGCGCGACGCCATCGCCGCTGCGGCCGCCGGCACGGACGACGCCTGGGCCGCTCCGGCAGCCCTGGCGCACGACACCGATCTTCAAGACGACTCCGACGAGCCCCCCTCACCGGAAGCCGACGAGGCTCCCGCCACCCGATCCATGCAAGCATGAACATGCGCCATTCGTTCCCCGAGCGTTCCAGCCTGTCGGCCGTGGCCCAGGCCAGCCGTGCGCTCCTGGCCGGCCTGGTTCGATCCGCCTGGCCGCGGCGACGCGGCCCCGGCAGTGACACGCTGGTGCTCAACAACGGCCGCAACGACGGCCCGCCCGACCTCGACGAACTCTGGCGCGACTTCAACCGCAAGCTCAGCGGCCTGCTGGGCGGCAAGCCCGCCGGCGGCGGCAACAACGGTGGCAACCGCGGCCCGGGTGGCGACGGCGGTGGTCCGCAGTTCCGCCCCGACATGAAGAGCGCCGGCATCGGCGTCGGCCTGATCGGCGTGGTGGTGGTGCTGGTGTGGCTGGCCAGCGGCTTCTTCATCGTGCAGGAAGGCCACCAGGCGGTGGTCACCTCGTTCGGCCGCTATGCCTACACCGCGGAAGCCGGCTTCCAGTGGCGCTTCCCGTACCCGTTCCAGGCGCATGAGACGGTGCCCGTCACCCAGCTGCGCTCGGTGGAAGTGGGCCGCAACAGCGTGGTGCAGGCCACCGGCCTGCGCGACTCGTCGATGCTCACCGAAGACGAGAACATCGTCGACATCCGCTTCACGGTGCAGTACCGCCTGAAGGACGCGCGCGAATTCCTGTTCGAGAACCGCAACCCCGACGAAGCGGTGGTGCAGGCCGCCGAATCCGCCGTGCGCGAGATCGTCGGCCGCAGCCGCATCGACCAGGTGCTGTACGAGCAGCGCGACGCCATCGCGACGGATCTGGCCAAGTCGGTGCAGGTCCAGCTCGACCGGCTGAAAGCCGGCATCATCGTGGCCAACGTCAACGTGCAGAACGTGCAGGTGCCCGAGCAGGTGCAGGCCGCGTTCAACGACGCGGTGAAGGCCGGTGCCGACCGCGACCGCTTCAAGAACGAAGGCCAGGCCTACGCCAGCGACGTGATTCCGAAGGCGCAAGGTACGGCCGCGCGCCTGCGCGAAGAAGCCGAAGGCTACAAGGCCCGCGTCACCGCGCAGGGCGAAGGTGATGCGCAGCGCTTCCGCTCGGTGCTGGCCGAGTACCAGAAGGCGCCGGCCGTCACCCGCGACCGCCTGTACCTCGAGACCATGCAGCAGGTTTACAGCAACGTCACCAAGGTGATGGTGGACAGCCGCAACGGCTCCAACCTGCTGTACCTGCCGTTGGACAAGCTGCTGCAGCAGACCGGCACCGCCACGCCGGCCTCGTCGGCCCCCGCCACCGGCGTGGCCACGCCCAGCACGCCGATGGACGGCGTGCCGAGCGGCCCTTCGACCGTGGATTCGCGCTCGCGCGAGAACCAGCGCGGCCGTGACCGTGAAGTCCGCTGAGCGCAGGAGAGAACAAGAATGAACCGTATCGGAGCCATCGTCGCCGGCGCGCTGATCCTGCTGATGCTCGCCAGCTCCACGCTCTTCATCGTCGACCAGCGCCAGGTGGCGGTGGTGTATGCGCTGGGTGAGATCAAGGAAGTCATCACCGAGCCCGGCCTGAAGTTCAAGCTGCCGCCGCCGTTCCAGAACGTCGTGTTCCTGGACAAGCGCGTGCAGACGCTGGACAGCCCTGAAACCCGCCCCATCTTCACCGCCGAGAAAAAGAGCGTGGTGATCGACTGGCTGGTCAAGTGGCGCATCGTCGAGCCGCGCCAGTTCATCCGCAACAGCGGCGTCGACATCCGCAACCTGGAAAGCCGGCTGGCGCCGGTGGTCCAGGCCGCCTTCAACGAGGTGGTGACGCGGCGCACCGTGCGCGGCGTGCTGGCCACCGAGCGTGAGCAGGTGATGCAGGCCGTGCGTGAGCGCCTGGCCGACGAGAGCAAGGCCTTCGGCATCGAGATCGTCGACGTGCGAGTCAAGCGCGTGGACTTCGTGGCCGACATCACCGACGCCGTCTACCGCCGCATGGAGTCCGAGCGCAAGCAGGTGGCCAACGAACTGCGTTCGCAGGGCGCCGCCGACGGCGAGAAGATCCGCGCCGACGCCGACCGCCAGCGCGAGGTGATCATCGCCGAGGCCTACCGCGACGCGCAGAAGATCAAGGGTGAGGGCGATGCCCAGGCCTCGGCGCTGTACGCCGACGCCTTCGGCCGCGACCCGCAGTTCGCCCAGTTCTACCGCAGCCTCGAGGCCTACCGCGCCAGCTTCCGCAACAAGAGCGACGTGATGGTGGTGGACCCCAACAGCGAGTTCTTCAAGACCATGCGTAACGGCGGCGGCGCCGCCCCGGCCGGCGGCCGCTGAGCCGGCAGCCCGCCTGCTGGCGATGAACGACCTGATGCTGGGCGCACCGGCGCTGCTGCCGGTGTGCCCGGCTTTGCCGGTCAACCCCGGCTGAGCCATCGCGCACGGTGGCCACGTCGCCGTGGCCCCGTACAATCAGGTTTTTAATACCGGTGCATTTTTGATGTCGTCTGCGTGGCTGCTGCCCGAGCACATTGCCGATGTCCTGCCTTCGCAGGCCCGGCGCATTGAGGAACTGCGGCGCGCCCTGCTGGACATGGCGCGCGGCTATGGCTTCGAGCTGGTGATTCCACCGCTGCTCGAACACCTGGAGTCGCTGCTGTCGGGCACCGGGCGTGAGCTCAATCTCAAGACCTTCAAGCTGGTCGACCAACTGAGCGGCCGCACGCTCGGCCTGCGGGCCGACACCACGCCGCAGGTGGCGCGCATCGACGCTCACCTGCTCAACCGCAACGGCGTCACCCGCCTGGCCTATTGCGGCCCGGTGCTGCACACCCGGCCCGAGCGCCTGCATGCCACGCGTGAGCCGCTGCAGTTCGGTGCCGAGATCTACGGCCATGCCGGCCTGGAAGCCGAGCTGGAAGTCATCGAGCTGGCGCTCGACGGCCTGCGCGCCGCCGGCATCGAGGCGCCGGTGCTGGACCTGGGCGACGCCCGGGTGCTGCGCGGCCTGCTGGACGGCGTGGCCTTGCCGGCCGACCGCCTGATCGACCTGACCGCTGCGCTGGCCCACAAGGACGGTGAGGCGTTGTCGGCCGTGACGGCCGGGCTGCCGCCGGCCGCGCGCCAGGGCTTCGCCACCTTGATGCGCCTGTACGGCGGTGCCGACGTGCTGGCCGCCGCGCGCAGCCAACTGCCGGCGCACCGGCTCATCACCGCGGCGCTGGACGACCTGGCATGGCTGGCCAGCCATGTGCAGCGCACCCATCCTCAGGTGCGGGTGGGCTTCGACCTGGCCGACATGAGCGGCTATGCCTACTACAGCGGCGTGCGCTTCGCGCTGTACGGCGCCGGTGCCAGCGATTCGCTGGTGCGGGGCGGCCGCTACGACGAAGTGGGCGCGGTCTTCGGCCGCAACCGGCCGGCGGCCGGCTTCAGCCTCGATCTGAAGGCGCTGGTGGAGCTGGCCGCGCCGCAGGGCCCGCGTGCAGCCATCCGTGCGCCCTGGGGCGAAGACCGCGCGCTGCGCGAAGCGGTGCGCGGCCTGCGTGCGCAGGGCGAGACGGTGGTGTGCGTGCTGCCCGGCCATGAGCACGAGGCCCAGGAATTCGATTGCGACCGCGAGCTGACGCTGGTCGACGGACGCTGGGCGCTGCGGGCGCTCTGAACTCTTTCCACGAACCTTTCGGACATCATGCAACAGCAGAGCAACTCGGCCCCGCGTGCGGCGCGGGGCAAGAACGTCGTTGTCGTCGGCACCCAGTGGGGCGACGAAGGCAAGGGCAAGGTGGTGGATTGGCTGACCGACCATGCCCAGGCGGTGGTGCGCTTCCAGGGCGGTCACAACGCCGGCCACACGCTGGTCATCAAGGGCGTGAAGACGGCGCTGCAACTCATCCCCAGCGGCATCATGCGCGACGGCGTGCAGTGCTTCATCGGCAACGGCGTGGTGGTCGATCCCACCCACCTGCTGTCCGAGATCGAGCGGCTCGAGAAGATCGGCCTGGACGTGCGTTCGCGCCTCTTCGTCAGTGAGTCGTGCCCGCTGATCCTGCCCTTCCACGTGGAAGTGGACAAGGCGCGCGAGGCGCTGCGCGAGACCAGCGGCGCCGGCAAGATCGGTACCACCGGCAAGGGCATCGGCCCGGCGTACGAAGACAAGGTGGCCCGCCGTGCGCTGCGCGTGCAGGACCTGAAGCACCCCGAGCGCTTCGCCAAGAAGCTCAAGGAACTGCTGGAGCTGCACAACTTTGCGTTGGGTGGTTACCTGAAGAGCACGCCGCTGGAATTCCAGCCCATCTTCGACCATGCGATGAAGGTGGCCGAGCAGCTCAAGCCGATGATGGCGGACGTGGGCTACCGCCTGTACACGGCCAACCGCGAAGGCGCCAACATCCTGTTCGAAGGCGCGCAGGGCACGCTGCTGGACATCGATCACGGCACCTACCCCTACGTCACTTCCAGCAACTGCGTGGCCGGCAATGCGGCCGCCGGCTCTGGCGTAGGCCCGGACCAGCTGCACTACATTCTGGGCATCACCAAGGCCTACACCACGCGCGTGGGCTCGGGCCCGTTCCCGACCGAGCTGCCGATGGACGAGGAGGGCACCGTGGGCCACCACCTGTCCACCGTGGGCCAGGAGCGCGGCACCGTCACCGGCCGGCCGCGCCGCTGCGGCTGGCTGGATGCGGCACTGCTCAAGCGCTCGATCATCATCAACGGCATCTCGGGCCTGTGCATCACCAAGCTCGACGTGCTGGACGGCCTGAAGGAAATCAACGTCTGCGTGGGCTATGAGCTTAACGGCCGGCGCGTCGACATCCTGCCGCTGGACGCCGACGAGATCCTGGCCTGCAAGCCGATCTACGAGACCTTCCCGGGCTGGACCGAGAGCACCTTCGGCGTCACCCAGTGGGATGCGCTGCCGGTCAACGCCCGCGCCTACCTCGAGCGTGTGCAGGGCTTCATCGGCGCACCCATCGACATGGTGTCCACCGGCCCCGACCGCGAGCACACCATCCTCCTTCGCCACCCGTACCAAGCCTGACCGACAAGGAGCCTTCGATGCTGACCGACGACGGCAAACACCTCTACGTCTCCTGGGACGAGTACCACATGCTGACCGAGCGCCTGGCGCTCAAGGTCTACAACTCGGGCTGGGAGTTCGACCAGATCCTGTGCCTGGCCCGTGGCGGCATGCGCCCGGGCGACGTGCTGTCGCGGGTGTTCGACAAGCCGCTGGCCATCATGTCCACCAGCTCGTACCGGGCCGAGGCCGGCACCATCCAGGGCCGCCTGGACATGGCCAAGTACATCACCATGCCCAAGGGCGAACTGGCCGGCCGCGTGCTGCTGGTCGACGACCTGGCCGACTCGGGTGTCACGCTCAAGGCGGTGGTGGAGCGGCTGCGCGGCATGCCGTCCATCCAGGAGCTGCGCTCGGCAGTGATCTGGACCAAGGGCGTGTCCACCTACACCCCCGACTACTACGTCGAACTGCTGACCACCAGCCCGTGGATCCATCAGCCGTTCGAAGAGTACGACGGCCTGCGCCCCGAGGGCCTGGCCCGGAAGTTCGCGGTTTGATCGACCGCACCGCGGTGCCGCTGCCATTGGTTGATGCCATCAAGGACCGGGTGTCCTTGCATGGCGCGGCTGTGGCCGGTGCGGGCCCGATCGGTGCAGGCCTCCACTCGCAAACCTTTACGCGCAAACAAAAAGGGCCGATGCTGTGTGCATCGGCCCTTCGTTTTATCTATCACTCTGGTGCCCAGGAGAGGACTCGAACCTCCACGGAGTTACCCGCTAGTACCTGAAACTAGTGCGTCTACCAATTCCGCCACCTGGGCATTTCAGGGAAGCCAAGAGTCTATCATCAAAAATTCAAACAATGCAAGCGCCCCCAGCCTCGGCGCCGCTCTGATGAGCGAAGTGGAAGGCATCGTCCAAGGTCATCGCGATGGGCACGGCTTCGTGCTGCAGCCGGGCGGCAACGACATCTACCTGTCGCAGCAGGAGATGCGCGCGGTGCTCCACCGCGACAAGGTGCGGGTGCGCGTGGTGCGCTACGACCGCAAGGGCCGGCCCGAAGGCCGTGTGCTCGAGATCCTGGAGCGGCGCAAGTCGCCCATCATCGGCCGCCTGCTGCATGAAAGCGGCGTGTGGCTGGTGGCGCCGGAAGACAAGCGCTACGGCCAGGACATCCTGATCCCGAAGAACGCCACCGCCAATGCGCAGGCGGGGCAGGTGGTGGCGGTGGAACTCACCGAGCCGGCCTCGATGTTCTCGCAGCCGGTGGGCCGGGTGAGCGAGGTGCTGGGCGAGATCGACGACCCCGGCATGGAGATCGAGATCGCGGTGCGCAAGTACGAGGTGCCGCACCGCTTTTCGCCGGAAACACTGGCCCAGGCCGCGGCCTTGCCCGACCGGGTGCGCCCGGCCGACAAGCGCCACCGCATCGACCTGACCGACGTGCCGCTGGTCACCATCGACGGCGAGGACGCGCGCGACTTCGACGACGCGGTGTACTGCGAGCCCTTCAAGAAGGGCCGTGGCAAGACGGCCTTCAACGGCTTCCGCCTGATCGTGGCGATTGCCGACGTCAGCCACTACGTCAAGCCCGGCGAGCCGATCGACGACGACGCCTACCAGCGCGCCACCTCGGTGTACTTCCCGCGCCGGGTGATCCCGATGCTGCCGGAGAAGCTGTCCAACGGCCTGTGCTCGCTGAACCCGCATGAAGACCGCCTGTCGATGGTGTGCGACATGCTGGTGTCCGATGCAGGTGAACTGCACGCCTACCAGTTCTACCCCGCGGTCATCCACTCGCATGCCCGCTTCACCTACACCGAGGTGGCGGCCATCCTGGCCAACACCCGCGGGCCCGAGGCGGCCAAGCGCAGCGACCTGGTAGAGCACCTGCTGCACCTGAACGACTGCTACCGCGCGCTGCTCAAGTCGCGTGCGGCCCGCGGCGCGGTGGACTTCGAGACCACCGAAACGCAGATCGTGTGTGACGAAAACGGCCGCATCGAGAAGATCGTGCCGCGCGTGCGAACCGAGGCGCACAAGCTGATCGAAGAAGCCATGCTGGCGGCCAACGTCTGTGCGGCCGACTTCATCCAGCAGGGCAAGCACCCGAGCCTGTACCGCGTGCACGAAGGCCCCACGCCCGAGAAGAAGACGACGCTGCAGAACTACCTGCGCTCGCTGGGGCTGGGCCTGTCGGTCAGCGACGAGCCCACGCCCGGTGAGTTCCAGGCCATCGCACAGGCCACCAAAGAGCGGCCCGACGCGCTGCAGATCCACACGATGCTGCTGCGCTCGATGCAGCAGGCCATCTACACGCCGACCAACAGCGGCCACTTCGGCCTAGGTTACCCGGCCTACACCCACTTCACCAGCCCGATCCGCCGCTACCCCGACCTGCTGGTGCACCGCGTGATCAAGGCGCTGCTGGGCGGCAAGAAGTACCAGCTCGATGCCAAGCTGCTGGCCGCCGAGCCGCCGGTGACGGTGCGCAAGGGTGGCAAGCCGGTCAAGGGTGCCGCTGCCGGCACCGGCAGCGCGGCGCGCAGCCATGGTGCCGACGTGTGGGAGATCGCGGGCGCGCACTGCAGCGCCAACGAGCGCCGTGCCGACGAAGCCTCGCGCGACGTGGAAGCCTGGCTCAAGTGCCGCTACATGCGCGAGCGCCTAGGCGAGGAGTTCGGTGGCACCGTCACCGCGGCCACCACCTTCGGCCTCTTCGTTACGCTGGACGGGCTGTATGTGGAAGGCCTGGTGCACATCACCGAGCTGGGTGGCGAGTACTTCCGCTTCGACGAGGCGCGGCAGGAGCTGCGCGGCGAACGCAGCGGCGTGCGCTACACCATCGGCAGCCGCGTGCGGGTGCAGGTGAGCCGCGTCGACCTGGACGGCCGGCGCATCGACTTCCGCATGGTGCGCGAAGGCGAGCCCGAACGGCCGGTCGGCCGGGGTGGGCGGGAAGGGCGTGAAGGGCGAGAAGGCCGCGAAGGCCGAGACAAGGGCGGCGAGCGCCGTGCCGCCGCCAGCGCCGTGGACGAACTGGCCGCGGTGCAGGAAGCTGACCGCAACGTGAAGGCGCGCACCCGCAAGGCGGCGGGCAAGCGCAGCAGCGCGGGCGGCGCCAGCCGCAAGTCGTCCGCCGCCGGCAAGACGCGCAAGCGCCGCTGACGGGTTGTCGGCGCCGGGCGGCGCCGCAGAGGCGGTTCGCCCGCGCTGCGCCGATCAAAGGGTGTGGAGCATCGCCTCCACCAGCTCGGCCGCGCGCAGCGGCCCCTGCAGGCCTTGCAGCAGCGCCTGGTCGGCCGCGGCGCCGTGGCGGCGCACCGCTTCCAGTGCTGCGGGCCAGCCGTCCTGCTGCGGCACCTGGGCCCAGGTGCCGCCCAGCCAGCCGGCCAGCACGTCGCCGGTGCCGGCGGTGGCCAGCAGGGCATTGCCGGTGGGGTTGATCACCGGCAGCCGGCCCGGCGCGGCGATCACGCTGCCCGAGCCCTTGAGCACCACCACCGCATCGAAGCGCGCGGCCAGCTGCAGCGCGGCATTCAGGCGGTCTGCCTGCACCTGCGCCGTTGGGCAGCGCAGCAGCCGCGCCGCTTCCAGCGGATGCGGCGTCAGCACGCTGTGCTGCCCGCGCCGGGCGCGGCCGGCCAGTGCCTGCTGAAGGCGGGCGTCCGTGGCCACCGCGTTCAGCGCATCGGCGTCCAGCACCAGGCGTGGCGCCTGCGCCAGCACCGGCGGCAGCACCTCGGCCACCACCGAGCCACCGCCACAACCGCACACCACCGTGGACCGGTCCAGCAGGCCCTGCGGCTGCAGCCAGATCTGCGGCCGGTGCATCAACTCGGGCCGGCCATCGTCGTTGCCGCTCGCCGGGTCCAGCGGGCTCAGGTAGACGCGGCCCGCACCTGCCGCCAGGGCGGCGCGGGCCGCCAGCCGGGCGGCACCGGCCATGCCGGGGGCGCCGCCCACCACCGCCACGTCGCCGAAGCTGCCCTTGTGCTGCGCATGGCCGCGCGGGGCGAGGGGCAGGGCCGTGCTGGCACCCAGCCGGGCGAGCGGCGCCTCGGCCGCCAGCAGCTCGGCGGCTATGCCCAGATCGTCGTGCCACAGCCGCCCACACAGCCCGCGGCCTTCGGCCGTGAAGAGGCCGGGCTTGAGCGCCAGCAGGCTGAGCGTGTGCGCGGCCTGCACCGCCAGATCGCCCAGCCGCGCGCCGGTTTCGGCGTGCAGGCCGGAGGGCACATCCACTGCCAGCACCGGCGCCTGCTGCGCGTTGGCCAGCGCAATGGCCTGGGCCACGGCGCCTGCGGGCGCACGGCTGGCGCCCAGGCCCAGCAGGGCGTCGATCACCAGGTCGGCCGCGGGCAGGGTGTCGGGGGTGGTGTGCAGCCGCACGCCGGCCTCGCGGGCACGGTGGTACGACTGCGCGGCGTCCGGCGGCAAGGCCTGAATATCGCCCGTGGTCAGCCACACCGCCACCTGCCGGCCGGCGCGGGTCAGGTGCAGCGCCGCCTCCAGGCCGTCGCCCCCGTTGTTGCCGGGGCCGGCCAGCACGGTCACCCGCTGCGCATGCGGTGCCACCGCCAGCGCCAGCCGCGCCACTGCCAGGCCGGCGCGCTGCATCAGAGTGTGGGGCGGCAGGCCGGCCGCTGCGGCCGTTTCGATGCGGCGGGCGGCCGCGATGCCATGCAGCGGCAGCGGCGTGGCGGCGGGCAGAACGGGGGTGGTGCGTGTCATGCCTTGGTGGGCCGGGTCAGCGCAGGCGGTCGATCGACAGTCGGCTGGTGTCGATGGCGGGCGCGCGGCCGCCGATCTGGTCGGCCAGCACCCGCGCCGAGCCGCAGGACAGCGCCCAGCCCGACGAGCCATGGCCCAGGTTCATCCACACGCCCGGCGCACTGCCGGCGCCCAGCACCGGCGGGCCGTCGGGCAGCATCGGCCGCGCGCCCTTCCAGCGCTGCGCCTGGGCCAGGTGGGCGGCACCGGGGAACCAGTCGTGCAGCACCTTGTACAGCGTGTCCATCGGCGCCTGCGACCATTGTCCGGCGGCGCCGCCGATCTCGGCGCTGCCGGCCACGCGCACCCGCTGGCCCAGGCGCGAGATGGCCACCTTGTACTTCTCGTCCATCAGCGCCGCGCGGGGGCCGAAGTCGGGGTGGCCTTCGACCACGCGCAGCGGCGCGGTGAGCGAGTAGCCGTATATCGGTTGCATCGGCAGCCGCAGGCCCAGCGGCGCCAGCAGGGGCAGCGCGCCCAGCGCCGCGCACAGCACCACCGCGTCGTAGCGCTCGGTCTGCGCCGGGCCGGGCGCATCGTCCTGCTGTTGCTCGATGAAGCGCAGCACAGGCGCGGCACCCGGCTCGATGGCCTGCACACGATGGTGGAAGCGAAAGCGTGCGCCCAGGCGCTGCGCCTCGGCGCGCAGCAGCATCGCGAATTGCCGGCAGTTGCCCACGCCGTCCTGCGCCAGGTGCACGCCGGCATGCAGCGGCGTGTCGGCCTGCAGGCCGGGCTCGATCTCGCGGCAGCGGGCGGCATCCACCAGATGGAAGTCCACGCCCATCTCGGCCAGCAGCTTCAGGCCATGGCGCGCCTGCGACACCTCGCGCGGGGTGCGCAGCAGCACCAGCAGGCCTTGCGACTGTTCGTAGTCGAGGTGCAGCGACTGCTGCAGCTCGGTCATGCGCTCACGGCTGTAGCGGGCCAGCGCATGCATGGCGCTGCGGTTGGGGCCGTACACCGCCGGGTCGCAGGCGCGCCACCAGCGCCACAGCCAGCCCAGCGTGGCCGGGCCGGGCAGGCCGCCGAAGCGCACCGGCGCATGGCGGCTGAACAGGTGCCGCAGCACTTTGCCGGGCATGCCGGGTGCGGCCCAGGGTGTCACGTAGCCGGGGGCCAGCACGCCAGCATTGGCAAAGCTGGTTTCTTCGGCCACGGTGCCGCGGCGCTCGAAGACCTCCACCTCATGACCATCGGCCGCCAGCTCGTAGGCGGTGGTGACGCCGACGATGCCGGCGCCGATCACGGCGATGCGCATGTCAGGCGAGGGCGGCTGCGGCCACGGGGCGGCAGGCGGCTTGAGGGAGGTGACGGGCACGCGAAGGCGCGCAGACGAAGAGCCGGTTGAGCATGCTGGAAGGTGCGCCGCACAGCGTGTGGCAGGCAGCGAAAAGGTGAGGGCGCCAGGCCCGTGCTAGAATCTTGTGGTTTACCCGCTCTCTGCCATTGGGGCAGGGGTGCTTACGGTAAATCAATCGCGAATCCGGCTGCTGAAAGGTGTCGGAACGGGTGCCCCGAAGATCACGCAGACCAACGCTGCAGATCACGGGTACCGCAGGGCCAAACCGCCTTGCTTTTCCGTTTCGATTCACGCCGGATTCTAGACCCAACCTTCGGAGTCTCCATGTCCGTCACGATGCGTGAAATGCTGGAAGCCGGTGTCCACTTCGGCCACCAAACCCGCTTCTGGAACCCCAAGATGGCCCCGTACATCTACGGCCATCGCAACAAGATCCACATCATCAACCTCGAGAAGACGCAACCGCTCTTCGAAGAGGCGATGAAGTTCATCCGCCAGCTTTCGGCCAAGCGCGGCACGATCCTGATGATCGGCACCAAGCGCCAGGCCCGTGAAGTCGTGGCCGAGGAAGCCCAGCGCTGCGGCATGCCCTACGTCGACCAGCGCTGGCTGGGCGGCATGCTGACCAACTTCAAGACGGTCAAGGGCTCGCTGAAGAAGCTGAAGGACATGCAGGCGCAGGTCGAGGCCGGCACCCAGCCCGCCATCAAGAAGGAAGCGCTGCTGTTCCAACGCGAGATCGCCAAGCTGGAGAAGGACATCGGCGGCATCGGCGATCTGACCGCGCTGCCCGACGCCCTGTTCGTCATCGACGTCGGCTACCACAAGATCGCCATCGCCGAAGCCAAGAAGCTGGGCATTCCCATCATCGGCGTGGTCGACACCAACCACTCGCCGGTGGGCATCGACTACGTCATCCCCGGCAACGACGATTCGGCCAAGGCCGTGGCGCTGTACGCCCGTGCGGTGGCTGACGCCGTGCTGGAAGGCAAGGCCAACGCCACGAACGAGCTGGTGCAGACCGTGGCCGCCGGCGACGACGAGTTCGTCGAGGTCAGCGAAGACGCCTGATCCGCGCCCATGGACAGCGGCGGCGCCACGGCGCCGCCTGAGCCGACATTGTTCGAAAGGGGCCGCTGAGCCCCTTTTTCACTCAACGGAGAATCTGAGATGCCCGCAATCACCGCAAGCATGGTCGCCGAGCTGCGCGCCAAGACCGATGCGCCGATGATGGAATGCAAGAAGGCACTGACCGAAGCCGAAGGCGATCTGGTCCGTGCCGAAGAGATCCTGCGCGTCAAGCTGGGCAACAAGGCCGGCAAGGCCGCCTCGCGCGTGACCGCCGAAGGCGTGGTCGCCGCATCGGTCAATGGCACCACCGGCGCCCTGATCGAAGTCAACTGCGAAACCGACTTCGTCTCGAAGAACGACTCGTTCCTGGCCTTCGCATCGGCGGCCGCCAAGCTGGTGGCCGAGCACAACCCGGCCGACGTGGCCGCGCTGTCGGCCCTGCCGTACGAGCAGGACACCTTCGGCCCCACGCTGGAAGACGTGCGCAAGGGCCTGATCGGCAAGATCGGCGAGAACATGTCGATCCGCCGCTTCAAGCGCTACGCGGACGGCGGCCAGCTGGCCAGCTACCTGCACGGCACCCGCATCGGCGTGATCGTCGAGTTCGACGGTGATGCCGTGGCCGCCAAGGACGTGGCCATGCACGTGGCCGCGATGAAGCCGGCCGCGCTGTCGTCGTCGGAAGTCTCGGCCGAGCTGGTCGAGAAGGAACGCAAGATCGCCGCCGAGAAGGCTGCCGAATCCGGCAAGCCCGCCGAGATCGTCGCCAAGATGGTCGAAGGCTCGGTGCAGAAGTTCCTGAAGGAAGTGTCGCTGCTGGACCAGGTCTTCGTGAAGGCTGCCGACGGCAAGCAGACCGTGGCCGCCTACCTGAAGGGCGCCAGCACCAACGTCAAGGGCTTCACCCTGTACGTGGTGGGCGAGGGCATCGAGAAAAAGCAGGACGACTTCGCGGCTGAAGTCGCCGCACAGGTTGCGGCGGCCAAGGGCCAGTAACCGACTGCAAAGCAAAGGGGCCGCCAACGCGGCCCCTTAAACTAAGAACAAGTTGAACATCGCTCACGGGGGAGCCGAATGCCGGCGTACAAGCGCATCCTGATCAAACTCTCCGGCGAAGCCCTGATGGGCGACGACCAGTTCGGCATCAACCGCGCCACCATGGTCCGCATGGTGCGCGAGGTGCACGAGGTCACCCAACTCGGCTGCGAGGTGGCGGTGGTGATCGGCGGCGGCAACATCTTCCGCGGCGTGGCCGGCGGCTCGGTGGGCATGGACCGCGCGACCGCCGACTACATGGGCATGCTGGCCACGGTGATGAACTCGCTGGCCCTGGCCGACACCATGCGCCAGGAAGGCATGACGGCCCGCGTCATGTCCGCCATCGCGATCGACCAGGTGGTCGAGCCTTATGTGCGCCCGAAGGCGCTGCAGTACCTGGAAGAGGGCAAGGTCGTCGTGTTTGCCGCCGGCACCGGCAACCCCTTCTTCACCACCGACACCGCGGCCGCGCTGCGCGGTGCCGAGATCGGCGCCGAGATCGTGCTGAAGGCCACCAAGGTGGACGGCGTGTACACCGCCGACCCCAAGAAGGACCCGGCCGCCACGCGCTACACCAACATTTCGTTCGACGAAGCGATTACCAAGAACCTGCAGGTGATGGACGCCACCGCCTTCGCGCTGTGCCGCGACCAGAAGCTGCCGATCAAGGTGTTCTCCATCTTCAAGAGCGGTGCGCTCAAGCGAGTCGTGCTCGGCGAGGACGAGGGCACCCTGGTGCACGTCTGAGGAACCGTCATGACCGTTGCTGACATCAAGAAGACCACCGAAGGCAAGATGGCCAAGTCCGTCGAAGCCTACAAGGCCGAAGTGCAGAAAATCCGCACCGGCCGTGCCCACCCCGGCATCCTGGACCAGGTGCAGGTGGAGTATTACGGCTCGCTGGTGCCCATCAGCCAGGTGGCCAACGTCACCCTGATCGATGCGCGCACCATCAGCGTCCAGCCCTGGGAAAAGGGCATGGGCCCGAAGATCGAGAAGGCCATCCGTGAAAGCGACCTGGGCCTGAACCCGGCGTCGCAGGGCGACCTGATCCGCGTGCCGATGCCGCCGCTGACCGAAGAGCGCCGCAAGGACCTGACCAAGGTCGTGCGCCACGCCAGCGAAGACGCCAAGGTGGCCGTGCGCAACCTGCGCCGCGATGCCAACGACCAGCTGAAGAAGCTGGTCAAGGACAAGGCGATCAGCGAAGACGATGAACGCCGCGCGCAGGACGACGTGCAGAAGCTGACCGACCGCACGATCGCCGAGATCGACCGCCTGACCCAGGCCAAGGAAGCCGAGATCCTGGCGGTTTGAGCGTGAGCGCCACTGTTCCGCGCCACGTCGCCATCGTGATGGATGGCAATGGCCGATGGGCCAAGAAGCGCTTCATGCCGCGCTTCTTCGGCCACAAGCAGGGGGTCGATGCGCTGGTGCGCACGGTGCAGGCCTGCGCCGACCGCGGCGTGGAGTACCTGACCGTCTTCGCCTTCTCCACCGAGAACTGGAAGCGCCCCACCGAAGAGGTGTCGGGCCTGATGGGCCTGGTGCTGGTGGCGGTATCCAAGTACCTGGCCAAGCTGGCCGGCGAGGGCGTGCGCATCCGCATCGTGGGCGACCGTTCGGCCGTCTCCGACAAGGTGCGCCAGGCCTGGGAACAGGTGGAGTCGACCACCGCGCACAACACCCGCATCACGCTCATCGTGGCCTTCAACTACGGTGGCCGTTGGGACGTGGTGCAGGCGGCGCAGCAGGCCATCCGCGATGGCGTGCCGGCCGATGCGCTGGACGAACGCAAGCTCGGCCAGTACATGGCGATGGGCTTTGCGCCCGACCCCGACCTGTTCATCCGCACCGGTGGCGAAGTGCGCATCAGCAACTTCCTGCTGTGGCAGATCGCCTACTCGGAGCTGCACTTCTCCGACTGCCTCTGGCCCGATTTCGGCGAAGCCGAACTCGATGCCGCCATCGCCGCCTATGCCGAACGCGACCGCCGCTTCGGTGGCGTCAAGCCCACTCCGGCCGCATCGCTTGCCGTCGGCAACTGAAGTCTCCGTCGCCTCATGCTCAAGCAGCGCGTGATCACGGCCGTGGTGCTGCTTGCAGTGCTGTTGCCCGCCTTGTTCGCCTCCAACCCCTGGCCGTTCGGGCTGTTCACGCTGGTGATGGTGGCCGCCGCCGGCTGGGAATGGGGGCGGCTCAACGGGCTGACCGCCGGCTCGGTGCTGTTGGGCGCGCTGGTGGCCGCCTTGTGCGCTGCGGCCTGGTGGGCGGGGCTGGTGGTCACCTTGTGGCCGCTGGTGGCCATCGCCTGGATCGTCGGCGCCGCGCTCGCGCTGCGGGCCGGCCCCGGCGGCTGGCCGCAGGCGCCGGCGCTGCTGCGCTGGGTGCTGGGCGTGCTGATGCTCTGCGCCGCCTGGCTGGCGATGACGCAGGGCAGGGCGCTGGGCCTCAATTTCCTTTTGTCGGTCTTCTGCCTGGTGTGGATGGCCGACATCGCCGCCTACTTTGCCGGCCGCGCCTTCGGCCGCCGCAAGCTGGCGCCCACCATCAGCCCCGGCAAGAGCTGGGAAGGCGTGTACGGTGGCATGGCCGGCGTGCTGCTGCTGGCGGTGCTGTGGTCGCTGGCCGACGCGCATTTCGCGCCGGCCTCGCTCAGCCTGTACAGCCTGCTGCCGGCCCGCCTGGGCTGGCCGCTGGCGGTGCTGTCGCTGCTGGTGCTGGCCGCCATGAGCGTGGCCGGCGACCTGTTCGAATCCCTGGTCAAGCGGGCCGCCGGCGCCAAGGACAGCAGCCAGCTGCTGCCCGGCCACGGCGGCGTGCTCGACCGCATCGACGCGCTGCTGCCGGTGCTGCCCATCGCGCTGGCCCTGGCCACGCTCTGATCCTCTCCCGACCATGACTTCCCGCCAGCGTCTCACCATCCTCGGCTCCACCGGCTCCGTCGGCACCAGCACGCTGGACGTCGTCGGCCGCCACCCCGACCGTTTCGAGGTGTTCGCGCTCACCGCCCATGCCAAGGTGGACGAGCTGGCCGCCCAGTGCGCCCGCTGGCGGCCGCGCTACGCGGCGCTGCCCACCGAGGACCTGGCCACCGCCCTGCGCGACAAGCTGCGCGCCGAAGGCGTGGCCACCGAAGTGCTGGCCGGCCCGCAGGCGCTGTGCGACCTGGCCAGCCACCCCGAGGTGGACGCGGTGATGGCGGCCATCGTCGGTGCCGCCGGCCTGCCGCCCTGCCTGGCCGCCGCGCGCGCCGGCAAGCGGCTGCTGCTGGCCAACAAGGAGGCGCTGGTGGTGGGCGGTGCGCTGTTCATGCGCGCGGTGCAGCAGGGCGGTGCCACGCTGTTGCCGATCGACAGTGAGCACTCGGCCATCTTCCAGTGCCTGCCCGAAGACCGCAGCACCTGGGCCCAGCGCATCGACCACATCGTGCTCACCGCCTCCGGCGGGCCGTTCCGCGACCGCGACCCGGCCACGCTGGTCGACATCACGCCTGACCAGGCCTGCGCGCATCCCAACTGGGTGATGGGCCGCAAGATCTCGGTGGATTCGGCCACGATGATGAACAAGGCGCTGGAGGTGATCGAGGCGCGCTGGCTGTTCGACCTGCAGCCCGAGCAGGTGCGTGTGGTGGTGCATCCGCAAAGCATCATCCATTCGATGGTGGTGTGCCGCGACCATTCGGTGCTGGCGCAGCTGGGCACGCCCGACATGCGGGTGCCCATCGCCTATGGCCTGTCATTCCCCGAGCGCATCGAGTCCGGCGCCGCGCAGCTCGACTTCCTGACGCTGTCCGCGCTCAGCTTCGCGCCGGCCGACCGCCAGCGCTTTCCGTGCCTGTACCTGGCCTGGGACGCGCTGCGCGGCCCCGAAGGCAGCACCACCGTGCTCAACGCGGCCAATGAAGTGGCGGTGGAGGCCTTCCTGGCGGAACGCACCGGCTACCTCGACATCCAACGCATCAACGCCGCCACGGTGGAGGCGGTGCTGCCCCAGCTGCCGGCCGAGCCGGCGCTGGATGACTTGCTGGCCCTGGACGCTGCCGCACGCGCCCATGCCCGCAGCCTGGTTCAGAGCCTGTCGCGATGATCACCGTTCTGGCTTTCCTGCTCACCCTCGGGGTGCTGATCGTCATCCACGAGTACGGCCACTACCGCGTGGCGCGGGCCTGCGGCGTCAAGGTGCTGCGCTTTTCGGTGGGCTTCGGCCGCGTGCTGTGGCGCCGCCAGGCCACGCCCGACAGCACCGAGTTCGTCATCAGCGCATTGCCGCTGGGCGGTTATGTGCGCATGCTGGATGAAAGCGAAGGCCCGGTGGCGCCGCAGGAGCGCAGCCAGGCCTTCAACCGGCAGCCGCTGCGCAAGCGCGCCGCCATCGTGGCTGCGGGCCCGGCGGCCAACCTGCTGCTGGCGGTGGCGCTGTATGCCGCCGCGCAATGGATCGGCATCAACGAGCCGCGGGCGCTGCTGTCGGCGCCGGTGGCTGGCAGCCTGGCCGAGCGCGCCGGCCTGCGTGCCGGCGACGAGGTCACCGCGGTTTCCGAGGACGGCGAGGCCTGGGAGGACGTCGCCTCGCTGACCGACGTGCGCTGGCGCATCACCCAATCGGTGCTGCGTGGCGAGCGCCTGCACCTGATGGTCAGCGAGCCCGGCGGCCACCGCAGCCGCAGCGTGGTGCTCGAACTCGACCGGGTGGCGGGCCAGGAAATGGACGCGGCGCTGATGCGCCAGATCGGCATCGGGGCGCCTTACAGCGAGCCGGTGCTGGGCGAGGTGCGGCCCGGTGGTCCCGCCGCGCGTGCCGGCCTGCAGGAAGGCGACCGGGTGCTGCGGGTGGATGGCGAGCCGGTGGGCGACGCGCAGGCGCTGCGCGAGCGCATCCGTGCATCGGTGCAGGACGGCGCCGGCGTGCCGCAGACCTGGGTGGTGGAGCGTCAGGGCCGCATGGTCGAGTTGAACGTGGAGCCCCGGGTCACCTCCGAAGGCCGCCAGGCCATTGGCCGTGTTGATGCCTACATCGGCCGTCCCTACGAGATGGTGAACGTGCGCCGGGGCCCGATCGAAGGCCTGGTCAACGGCGCCGAGCGCACCTGGGACGTCTCGGTGCTCACACTCAAGATGATGGGCCGCATGCTGGTGGGCGAGGCCTCGCTGAAGAACCTGTCGGGCCCGCTCACCATCGCCGACCAGGCGGGGCAGTCGGTGCAACGCGGCCTGCCGGAGTACCTGGGTTTCCTCGCGCTGGTGAGCGTGAGCCTGGGCGTGCTGAACCTGCTGCCGCTGCCGATGCTCGATGGCGGGCACCTCATGTATTATCTTTTCGAGGGTGTGACCGGCCGGCCGGTCTCCGAGCTGTGGCTCAAATGGCTGCAGCGTGGCGGTGCCTTCATCATGCTGCTGCTGATGTCCCTCGCCCTTTCCAACGACGTGGCCCGCCTGCTGGGCCTGCACTGACGTTCTCCCGATGCATTCATTCTTTTGCCCGAGCCCGCTGCGGCCGGTGGCCGCTTGCGTGGCCGTGGTGTGCGGCCTGGCGGCACTGCCGGCACTGGCCGTCGAACCCTTCACGCTGAAGGACATCCGCATCGAAGGGCTTCAACGTACCGACCCCGGCACGGTGTTCGCGGCGCTGCCCTTCCGCATCGGCGATACCTACAACGACGAAAAGGGCGCCGCCGGCCTGCGTGCGCTGTTCGCCACCGGCTTGTTCAAGGACGTGCGCATGGAGGTGGAAGGCGACGTGCTGGTCGTCATCGCCGAAGAGCGTGCGGTCATCTCGTCGGTGAACTTCATCGGCCTGAAGGAGTTCGACAAGGACACCCTGACCAAGTCGCTGAAGGACGCCGGCATCGGTGAAGGCCTGCCCTTCGACCGCGCCGTGGTCGACCGCGCCGAGCAGGAGATCAAGCGCCAGTACCTCACGCGCAGCCTGTACGGTGCCGAGGTGGTGACCACCATCACCCCGCTGGAGCGCAACCGCGTCGACGTCACCTTCACGATGACCGAAGGCGAGGCCGCCAAGATCAAGGACATCCGCATCGTCGGCGCCAAGGCCTTCTCCGAGAGCACGCTGCTGGGCCTGTTCGAGCAAAGCACCGGCGGCTGGCTGACCTGGTACACCAAGGCCGACCGCTACTCGCGCACCAAGCTCAACGCCGACCTGGAAACCCTGCGCGCCTACTACACCAACCGCGGCTACCTCGAGTTCGCGGTCGAGTCCACGCAGGTCACCATCTCGCCGGACAAGCAGGACATCTCGATCACGATCTCGGTGCGCGAAGGCCAGCGCTACACCGTCACCGCGGTGCGCCTGGAAGGCGACTACCTGGGCCGCGACCAGGAGTTCAAGGACCTGGTGCGCATCAAGCCCGGCGAGCCCTACCGCGCCGAGGACGTGGCCCAGACCACGCGCCAGTTCACCGAGCGTTTCGGCCTCTTCGGTTATGCCTTCGCCCGCGTCGAGCAGCGCCCCGAGATCGACCGCGCCAGCGGCCAGGTGGTGGTGGTGCTCAATGCCGAGCCGCAGCGCCGCGTGTACGTGCGCCGCGTCAACGTGGCCGGCAACACCCGCACGCGGGACGAAGTGGTGCGCCGTGAGTTCCGCCAGTTCGAGTCGGCCTGGTACGACGGCCAGAAGATCAAGCTCTCGCGCGACCGTGTCGACCGCCTGGGCTACTTCAAGGAAGTCAACATCGAGACCAACGAAGTCGCAGGCACTGCCGACCAGGTGGACCTGACGATCAACGTGGTGGAAAAGCCCACCGGCAACCTGATGCTGGGCGCCGGCTTCTCCAGCGCCGACAAACTGGCGCTGACGGGCTCGATCAAGCAGGAAAACGTCTTCGGCTCGGGCAACTACCTGGGCATCGAAGTCAACACCAGCAAGTACAACCGCAACATCGTGTTCTCCACGGTGGACCCGTACTTCACCGTCGACGGCATCTCGCGCGCCTTCGACGTGTACTACCGCACCAGCAAGCCGCTGAACAGCCAGGGCGTGGACTACGAGCTGTCCACCCCCGGCGCGTCCATCCGGTTCGGCGTGCCGTTCTCCGAGTACGACACGGTGTTCTTCGGTGTGGGTGTGGAAAGCACCAACATCAAGGGCACCGGCGCGCTGCCCAACAGCTACCTGCTGTACCGCGAGGAATTCGGCCAGCGCAGCCTGACGGTGCCCTTCACGCTGGGCTGGGCGCGCGACCAGCGCGACAGCGCCCTGGTGCCCACCAACGGCAGCTACAAGCGGGTCAACGTCGAGCTGTCCACGCTGGGCGACGCGCGCTACGTACGGGCCAATGCGCAGTACCAGCGGTACATCCCGCTGGGCACCCAGTTCACGCTGGGCCTGAACAGTGAAGTGGGTTGGGGCAAGGGCCTGGGCGGCCGGCCGTTCCCCATCTTCAAGAACTTCTACGGCGGTGGCCTGGGTTCGGTGCGCGTGTTCGACCAGAGCTCGCTGGGTCCGGTCGACGTCACCGGCACCTACATCGGCGGCAACCGGCGCATCAACCTGAACGCCGAGCTGTACGTGCCGGTGCCGGGTGCCGGCAACGACAAGACGCTGCGCATCTTCGGCTTCACCGACGCGGGCAACGTGTGGGGCGAGCATGAATCGATCGATGCCAGCAGCCTGCGCGTGTCGGCGGGTATCGGCCTGTCGTGGATCTCCCCGGTGGGGCCGCTGAAGCTCAGCTTCGGCTCGCCGATCCGCAAGGAGCGCAACGATAGAATCCAGAAATTCCAATTCCAGATCGGGACAGCGTTTTGATGAACAAGTGGAAGACGTTCGCCGCCGCGGTGGCAACCGCGTCGCTGTGGGCGACGTGCACCGTGGCACAGGCCCAGGAGCTGAAGATCGGCTACGTCAACAGCGAGCGCGTGCTGCGCGAGGCCAACCCGGCCAAGGCAGCCCAAGCCAAGCTGGAGGGCGAGTTCGGCAAGCGCGAGAAGGAACTGGCCGACGTGGCCAACAAGCTCAAGGCCGCTGCCGACAAGCTGGAAAAGGACTCGCCGACGCTGAGCGAATCCGAGCGTACCCGCCGCCAGCGCGAGCTGACCGAGCAGGACCGGGACTTCCAGCGCAAGCGCCGCGAGTTCCAGGAAGACCTGAACAACCGCAAGAACGAAGAGCTGGCGGCCGTGGTCGAGCGCGCCAACAAGGTCATCAAGCAGATCTTCGACAACGAGAAGTACGACCTGATCCTGCAGGAAGTGGTCTTTGCCGGCCCGCGTGTCGACATCACCAAGAAGGTGATCGACGCGCTCAACGCCAGCAAGTGATGCACGGCCAGCGCCTGGGCTGGCTGGCATGACGATCTCGCTCACGCTGGCCGACATCACCGCCCAACTCGGCGGTGACGTGACGGGCGACCCCACGATGCGCTTCGACCGCATCGGCCCCCTGTCAGGGGCCACCGCTTCCACGGTGAGCTTCCTGTCCAACCCCCGCTACCGCTCGCAGCTGGCCGAATCCGCGGCCGGCTGCGTCATCGTGGCGCCCGCCCAGGCCGACGAGGCCCGTGCGCGGCCGGCGGGGGGTGCGGTCATCGTCACGCCCGATCCCTACCTGTACTTCGCGCGGCTCACGCAGCTGTGGGCGCGCCTCACGCGCCCGCGTGAAGCGGCCGGCGTGCACGCCAGCGCGGTGGTGGATGCCACGGCGCAGGTGCATGCCAGCGCCCATGTCGGGCCGATGGCGTGCATCGGCCCGGGCGCGGTGGTGGGCGAGGGCGCGGTGATCGGCGCCCAAACCGTGATCGGCCGCGACGTGCGCATCGGCAGCCAGACCCGCCTGGCGCCGCGCGTGGTGGTGGGCGATGGCTGCTCGGTGGGTGACCGCTGCATCCTGCACAGTGGCGTGGTCATCGGCGCCGACGGTTTCGGCTTCGCGCCCACCGAAGGCCGGTGGGAGAAGATCGAGCAGCTGGGCGCGGTGCGCATCGGCCACGATGTGGAGATCGGCGCCAACACCTGCATCGACCGTGGCGCGCTGGACGACACGGTGCTGGAAGACGGCGTCAAGCTCGACAACCTGATCCAGATCGGCCACAACGTGCACGTGGGCCGCCACACCGCGATGGCGGGCTGCGTCGGCGTGGCCGGCAGTGCCCGCATCGGCGCCGGCTGCACCGTAGGCGGCGGGGCCATCATCCTGGGCCACCTGCAGCTGGCGGACGGCGTGCACGTCTCGGCCGCCACCGTGGTCACGCGCTCCATCCTGAAGCCGGGCCAGTACAGCGGCGTGTTTCCCTTCGATGACAATGCCGCGTGGGAAAAGAACGCGGCCACGCTGCGCCACCTGCACACCTTGCGCGACCGCGTGCGGGCGCTTGAAAAGAAGAACGTATGACGACGATGGACATCCACCAGATCCTGAAGAAGCTGCCCCACCGCTACCCGATCCTGCTGGTCGACCGCGTGCTGGAGATCGAGAAGGGCAAGCGCATCCGCGCCATCAAGAACGTCAGCATCAACGAGCCGTTCTTCCAGGGCCACTTTCCCAACCGCCCGGTGATGCCCGGCGTGCTGATGCTCGAGGCACTGGCGCAGGCCGCTGCGCTGCTGAGCTTCGAATCGATGGGCGCCGAGCTGGACGACGACATGGTGGTCTACTTCGTCGGCATCGACGGCGCGCGCTTCAAGCGCGTGGTCGAGCCCGGCGACCAGCTGACGCTGGAGGCCAGCATCGAGCGCGCCAAGGCCGGCATCTACAAGTACAAGGCACGCGCCAGCGTCGACGGCGAGACCGCCGTCGAGGCCGAGCTGATGTGCACCATGCGCAAGGTGGCATGACCACGATCCACGCCACCGCCATCGTCGATCCGAAGGCCGAGCTGGATCCTTCGGTCAGCGTGGGGCCATACGCGGTCATCGGGCCGCATGTGCGCATCGCCGCCGGCACCACCGTGGGTCCGCATGCGGTGATCGAGGGCCACACCACCATCGGCCGCGACAACCGCATCTTCCAGTTCGCGTCGCTGGGTGCGATGCCGCAGGACAAGAAGTACGCGGGCGAGCCGACCGAGCTGCACATCGGCGACCGCAACACGATCCGCGAGTTCTGCACCTTCAACACCGGTTCGGCGCAAGACGCGGGCGTCACCCGCATCGGCAACGACAACTGGGTGATGGCCTATGTGCACATCGCCCACGACTGCCAGATCGGCGACGACAACACGCTGGCCAACAACGCCACCTTCGCCGGCCATGTGCACGTGGGCAACTGCGTCACCGTGGGCGGGCTCACGGGCGTGCACCAGTTCGTCAAGATCGGCTCGTACACCATGCTGGGCTTTGCCAGCGCGGTGACGCAGGACGTGCCGCCCTACATGCTGGTGGACGGCAATCCGCTGGCGGTGCGCGGCTTCAATGCCGTGGGCCTGAAGCGCCGCGGCTTCAGCAGCGAGCGCGTCAACGCCATCAAGCAGATGCACAAGGCGCTGTACCGCAAGGGCCAGACGCTGGACGAGGCGCGTGCCGAGATCGCCGGTCTGGCCACCAGCGTGCCCGAAGCGGCGGCCGACGTGGCGATGATGCTCGACTTCCTGCAGGCCGCCACCCGCGGCATCGCGCGCTGACCGTGGGCACCGCGGCGCAGGCACCGCGGTTCGGCATGGTGGCGGGCGAAACGTCCGGCGACCTGCTGGCCGGTTTGCTGATGGGCGGCATGAAGGTCTGCTGGCCAAACATGCAGGCGGCCGGCATCGGCGGCCCGCGCATGGCGGCCCAGGGCTTCGAGGCCTGGTGGCCGCATGACAAGCTGGCGGTGCGCGGCTATGTGGAAGTGCTGCGCCACTACCGCGGCATCTCGCGCATCCGTGCGCAGCTGGCCGAGCGGCTGCTGCAGCAGCGGCCCGATGCCTTCATCGGCGTCGATGCGCCCGACTTCAACCTCGGCCTGGAAGCGCGGCTGAAGGCGGCCGGCATCAAGGCCATCCACTTCGTGTGCCCGTCCATCTGGGCCTGGCGCGGCAACCGCGTCAAGAAGATCGCGGCCAGCACCGACCATGTGCTGTGCCTGTTCCCGTTCGAGCCCGAGCTGCTGCGCAGCCACGGCATCGCCGCCACCTACGTGGGCCATCCGCTGGCCGATGCCATCCCGCTGCAGGCGCCCAGGGCCGCGGCGCGCGCCGCGCTGGGCCTGCCTGAGCAGGCGCCGGTGGTGGCCGTGCTGCCGGGCAGTCGCCGCTCCGAGATCGCGATGATCGCGCCGGTGTTCCTGCAGACGGTGGCGCTGCTGGCCCGCCAGCGGCCCGACCTGCGCTTCGTGCTGCCGGTGGTGCCGGGCCTGCGCGAACTGGTGGAGCCGCTGCTGCGCCAGCATGCGCCCGACGCGCCGCTGACGCTGCTGGACGGCCGCTCGCACGAGGCGCTGGCCGCCTGCGACGTGACGCTGATCGCCAGCGGCACCGCCACGCTGGAGGCGGCCCTGTTCAAGCGGCCCATGGTCATCGCCTACCGCATGAACGGCCTGACCTGGCAGCTGATGAAGCGCATGGCCTACCAGCCCTGGGTGGGCCTGCCCAACATCCTGTGCCGCGACTTCGTGGTGCCTGAGCGCATCCAGGAAGCTGCGCAACCAGCCACACTGGCCGCCGACGTGCTGGCCTGGCTGGACGCGCCCGCCCGCATGGCGGCCGTCACCGGCCGTTTCGACGAACTCCACCACCTGCTGCGGCGTGACACCGGCCGCACCGCCACCGATGCCATCGCGCAAATCCTCGATCAAAGCTGAGCAGTTGGGCCTGTCGTGGGACGTGCCTGGCGTGCTGGTGGCCGGTGTGGACGAAGCCGGCCGCGGCCCGCTGGCCGGCCCGGTGGTGGCGGCCGCCGTCATCCTGGACGAGCTGCGGCCGATCAAGGGCCTGGCCGATTCCAAGGTGCTGAGCGCCAAGCGCCGCGACGAGCTGTACGAAGAGATCCGCGCCCGCGCGCTGTGCTGTAGCGTGGGGGAGGCCAGCGTCGAAGAGATCGACAGCCTCAACATCCTGCAGGCCACGATGCTGGCGATGCGCCGCGCGGTGGAGGGCCTGCGCCTGCTGCCGGGCAAGGTGCTGGTGGACGGCAACCGGCTGCCGGTGTTGCGTGTGCATGCCGAGGCCATCGTCGGCGGCGATGCCAAGGTGCAGTCCATCTCGGCCGCCTCCATCATCGCCAAGGTGACGCGCGACCGCAGCTGCCAGGCGCTGCACGAACGCTTTCCGCTCTACGGCTTCGACGAGCACAAGGGTTATGGCACGCGCGATCACCTGCAGGCGCTGCGCACCCACGGCGCCTGCGAAGCGCACCGCCGCAGCTTCGCGCCGGTGCGGCAGCTGCTGTCGCCGGCCGGCGAACTGCTGCGGCCGACGGATGCCGCACTGGCAGCCCACCGCATGCTCACGCGATGAATGCACCGCCGCTGATCACCTCGCGCGACAACCCGTTGCTGGTCAAGCTGCGCAAGCTGGCGCAAGACCCGGCGGCCTACCGCAAGCTGGGCCTGCTGTGGCTGGAGGGCGACCACCTGGCCCGCGCGCTGCAGGCCCGCGGTGGCCGCGCCCAGCACGCGCTGGTGAGCGAAAGCGCCTGGCTGCGTGAACCCAGCCTGCAGACCCTGGCCGCGATGGCGGACAAGGTGAGCCTGCTGCCCGATGCCCTGTTCAAGTCGCTCAGCACGCTGGAGTCGCCCGCGCCCATCGGCTTCGTGGTGCAGGCGCCCACCATGCCCGAAGTGGCGCCCGACGCGCCCACCGTGGTGCTGGACCGGCTGCAGGACGCTGGCAACGTCGGCAGCATCCTGCGCAGCGCGGCGGCGCTGGGCTTTGCGCAGGTCATTGCGCTCAAGGGCACGGCGGCGCTGTGGTCGCCCAAGGTGCTGCGCGCCGGCATGGGCGCGCACTTCGGCCTGCGGCTGATCGAGGGCGTGGCACCCGAGGCGCTGGCGGCGCTGCAGGTGCCGCTGGTGGCCACCAGCTCGCACACCACCAGCGTGCTGCACGAAGCGGCGCTGCCCTGGCCTTGCGCCTGGGTGCTGGGCCATGAAGGCCGCGGCGTGGCGCCCGAGCTGATGGCGCGCTGCGCGCTCACCGTGCGCATTCCGCAGCCGGGCGGCGAAGAGTCGCTGAACGTGGCCGCGGCCGCCGCCGTGTGCCTGTACGAGTCGGCCAGGCGGCGGTTGACCAACGCTCAGTAGATGAGGCGATCGGGGCGGATGTCTCGCAGGATGGTCGTCGCGATCTCCTCGATCGACTTGTGCGTGGAGCTGAGCCAGCCGATGCCTTCGCGCTTCATCATCGCCTCGGCCTCGTTCACCTCGTAGCGGCAGTTCTCGATCGCCGCGTACTTGCTGCCCGGGCGCCGCTCGTTGCGGATCTGCGCCAGTCGCTCGGGGTCGATCGACAGGCCGAAGCACTTGGCCTTGAAGGGCGCCAGCGCCGACGGCAGCTTGTTGCGCTCGAAGTCTTCCGGGATCAGCGGGTAGTTGGCCGCCTTGATGCCGTGCTGCATCGCCAGGTACAGCGAGGTGGGTGTCTTGCCGCTGCGGCTCACGCCCACCAGGATCACGTCGGCCAGCTCCAGGTTGCGCGACGACTGGCCGTCGTCATGCGCCAGCGAGAAGTTGATCGCCTCGATACGGTCGTCGTATTCCTGGCTTTTGGCCGCGTCGGAGAAGCGGCCCACGCGGTGGTTCGACTTCATGCCGAACTCCTGCTCCAGCGGCTCGACGAAGGTGCGGAACATGTCCAGCACCATGCCGCGGCAGTCGGGGCCGGTGACTGCATCGCGGATCACCTCGTTGACCAGCGTGATGAACACGATGGGCGGCTTGCCTTCGCGCTCGGCCACCTCGTTGATCTCCAGCACCACCTGCCGCGCCTTCTCTTCGGTGTCGATGAAGGGTCGGCGCACGCGGCGCGGCTTGGCCGTGAACTGCGCCAGGATCGAGTTGCCGAAGGTCTCGGCGGTGATGCCGGTGCCATCGGACACAAAAAAGACGGAGCGGTTGGGCATGGCCTGGGCGCTGCAGCGGAAAAGGGGGCCTGCATCATAGGCCGGCCCCGGGTGGAAGCAGGGGGATTGGCGGGCGCGGCTTCAACCCTAGAATGGGCTCAACTTCTTCCGTCACCCCGACGCCCATGCGCTGCCCCCGCCCCACCACCAGAACAACCAGCACGGCTGGCGGAGGTGCGCGCGTCTGCGGTCGAACGGAGTCACCGGTTTTTTGTCATCACGGAGCTTTTCCATGTCTCAATCCAACCTGGCGACCGCCCTGGTCGCGCCGTTCGAACAACTGAGAATGACCGACGTCGAGGTGGTCGGCGGCAAGAACGCCAGCCTCGGCGAAATGATCAGCCAGCTCGCCAGCACCGGCGTGCGGGTGCCTGGCGGTTTCGCCACCACGGCGCATGCCTTCCGCCAGTTCCTCTCGCATGGCGGGCTGGACAAGAAGATCAATGCGCGCCTGGCCGCGCTGGACACCGACGACGTGCGCGCGCTGGCCGAGGCCGGCGCCGAGATCCGCCGCTGGGTGGAAGAAACCCCGTTCCCGGCCGACCTGGAACAGGCCATCGCCGCCGAGTTCAAGAAGCTGACCGCGGGCAACCCCGGCGCTTCGTTCGCGGTGCGCTCGTCGGCCACCGCCGAAGACCTGCCCGACGCCTCGTTCGCCGGCCAGCAGGAAACCTTCCTCAACGTGGTCGGCCTGCCGGAAGTGCTGGCCAAGATGAAGGAGGTGTTCGCCTCCCTCTACAACGACCGCGCGATCAGCTACCGCGTGCACAAGGGCTTCGCCCATGCCGACGTGGCGCTGTCGGCCGGTGTGCAGCGCATGGTGCGTTCCGACCTCGGCGCCGCGGGCGTGATGTTCACCATCGACACCGAGTCCGGCTTCAAGGACGTGGTCTTCATCACCTCCAGCTACGGCCTGGGCGAGACGGTGGTGCAGGGCGCCGTGAACCCCGACGAGTTCTACGTGCACAAGCCGGCGCTCAAGGCCGGCAAGCTGGCCGTGATCCGCCGCAACCTGGGCTCCAAGCTCATCAAGATGACCTTCGCCTCGCCCGAGGAAAAGGCCGCCAGCGGCAAGCTGGTCAAGACCGAGGACACGCCGCCCGAGCAGCGCAACCGCTACTCGCTCACCGATGCCGACGTGACCGAGCTGGCCAAGTACGCCTTGATCATCGAGGAGCACTACGGCCGCCCGATGGACATCGAGTGGGGCAAGGACGGCGGCGACGGCAAGCTCTACATCCTGCAGGCCCGCCCGGAGACGGTGAAGAGCCAGTCCGAAGGCAAGGTCGAGCAGCGCTTCAAGCTGCGTGGCGACACCAGCAAGAACACCGTGCTGGCCGAAGGCCGCGCCATCGGCCAGAAGATCGGGACCGGCCCGGTGCGCCTGGTCAGCTCGATCACCGAGATGGAGCGGGTGCAGCCCGGCGACGTGCTGGTGACCGACATGACCGACCCCAACTGGGAGCCGGTGATGAAGCGCGCCAGCGCCATCGTCACCAACCGCGGCGGCCGCACCTGCCACGCGGCCATCATCGCGCGTGAGCTGGGCATCCCGGCCGTGGTGGGCTGCGGCGACGCCACCGAGAAGCTGAGCGACGGCGCCCTGGTGACCGTGGCCTGCTCGGAAGGTGACACCGGCTACATCTACGACGGCCTGCTGGAGACCGACATCTCCGACATCGAGCCGATCGACCTGCCGTACTGCCCCATCAAGATCATGATGAACGTGGGCAACCCGCAGCTGGCCTTCAACTTCGCGCAGATGCCCAACTCGGGCGTGGGCCTGGCCCGGCTCGAGTTCATCATCAACAACAACATCGGGGTGCACCCGAAGGCCATCCTCGACTACCCGAACATCGACGCCGACCTGAAGAAGGCCGTCGAGTCGGTGGCCCGTGGCCATGCCAGCCCGCGCGCGTTCTACGTCGACAAGCTGGTCGAAGGCGTGGCCACTATCGCCGCCGCGTTCTGGCCCAAGACGGTGATCGTGCGGCTGTCCGACTTCAAGAGCAACGAGTACCGCAAGCTCATCGGCGGCTCGCGCTACGAGCCGGACGAAGAGAACCCGATGCTGGGCTTCCGGGGTGCGTCGCGCTACATCAGCGGCGACTTTAGCGACGCCTTCGCGATGGAGTGCGAAGCGCTCAAGCGCGTGCGCAACGACATGGGCCTGACCAACGTCGAGATCATGGTGCCCTTCGTGCGCACGCTGACGCAGGCGCGCAAGGTCAACGAGATGCTGGCCGAGCACGGCCTCAAGCGCGGCCAGGACGGCCTGCGCCTGATCATGATGTGCGAGGTGCCCAGCAACGCCATCCTGGCCGAGCAGTTCCTGGAGTACTTCGACGGCATGTCCATCGGCTCCAACGACCTGACGCAGCTCACGCTGGGCCTGGACCGCGACTCGGGCCTGGAGCAGCTGGCCGGCGACTTCGACGAACGTGATCCGGCGGTCAAAGCCATGATCTCGCGCGCCATCGCCGCCTGCCGTGCCACCGGCAAGTACGTCGGCATCTGCGGCCAGGGCCCCAGCGACCATCCCGACTTCGCCGACTGGCTGGCCCAGGAAGGCATCGTCTCGATCTCGCTGAACCCCGACACCGTGGTCGAGACCTGGCAGCGCCTGGGCGCCGCCAAGTAGGCACCGCCCCGAAGTGGCCCCCGATCCCTGCCGGCGGTAGATGGCGGAGCGAGAGGGTGCCGTGTTGACAAGCAGCCCACGCAGCACCGAGGCGGGCGCCTTCGAACGGCGCCTGCACCGGCGCTATGCGCTGTTCGCGGTGGGTGTGCTGGTGTTCGTGGCCTTGCTGGCCTGGGCCGAGCGCTCGGGCTTCTCGCGCGCCTGGATCGGCACCATGTTCCTGGTGGCCACGGTGGCGGTGTACGCCACCATCGGCCTGTCGTGCCGCACCACCGACGAGGCCGAGTACTACGTGGCCGGCCGGCGTGTGCCGGCCTTCTACAACGGCATGGCCACCGCGGCCGACTGGATGAGCGCCGCCTCCTTCCTGGGCATGGCGGGCGTGCTGTACCTGCAGGGCTTCGGCGGGCTGGCCTACCTGCTGGGCTGGACCGGCGGCTTCTGCCTGGTGGCGCTGCTGCTGGCGCCCTACCTGCGCCGCTTCGGCCAGTTCACCATCCCCGACTTCATCGGCGAGCGCTACGGCGCGTTGCCGCGCTTCATCGCCGTGGTGGCGGTTCTGCTCGTGTCCTTCGTCTACGTGGTGGTGCAGATCTATGGCGTGGGCCTGATCACCTCGCACCTCACCGGCTTCAGCTTCGAGGTGGGCATCTTCGTCGGCCTCGGCGGTGTGCTGGTGTGCTCCTTCCTCGGCGGCATGCGCGCCGTCACCTGGACGCAGGTGGCGCAGTACATCGTGCTGCTGATCGCCTTCCTGCTGCCGCTGACCTGGCTGTCCATCAAGCAGAACGGCAGCTGGCTGCCGCAGCTGACCTATTCGCAGCAACTGCAGCAGGTCACGCGCATGGAGGAACACCTGCGCAACGACGCGGCCGAGCAGCGCGCCCAGGCCGCGCTCGAGCGTCGCGCCATCAGCGCGCAGCAGAAGCTGGCCGACGTGCCGGCGGCGATGAAGGAAGACGCCCGGCGCCAGCTGGAGCGCATCCAGGCCCTGAAGGCCGAGGACGCGCCGCTGCGCCGCATCCAGCAGGCCGAGCGCCAGCTGGCCATGGCCCCGCGCAACGAGACCGATGCCCGCGCCGCCTATGAGCGCGAACGCGACGATTCGGCCCGCCAGGCGCTGCCGCTGGGCGGCATGGCGCCGCAGGCCGAGCCGTATGCCGGCACCGCGTCGTCCACGTCCCCGCCCGCCAGCGCGACGGCCGGGGAGGGCGGCCGCCGCAACTTCATGGCGCTGGTGCTGTGTCTGATGATGGGCACGGCTGCCATGCCGCACATCCTGACGCGCTACTACACCACGCCCACCGTGGCGCAGGCGCGCAACTCGGTGGGCTGGTCGCTCTTCTTCATCGTGCTGCTGTACCTGTCGGCGCCGGCGCTGGCGGTGCTGGTCAAGTACGAGGTGCTCAGCCACCTGATCGGCACGCCGTTCGACGAGCTGCCGGCCTGGATACGGCGCTGGAACAAGCTGGACACCGGCCTGGTGTGGGTGGAGGACATCAACGCCGACGGCCTGCTGCAGCTGGCCGAGCTGCGGCTGTCCAGCGACGTGGTGGTGCTGGCAGCGCCCGAGATCGGCGGGCTGCCCTATGTGGTCACCTGCCTGGTGGCGGCGGGTGGGCTGGCGGCGGCGCTGTCCACCGCCGACGGCCTGCTGCTGACGGTGGCCAATGCGCTGTCGCACGACATCTACTACCGCGCCATCAATCCGGGTGCCTCGGCCATCCGGCGGGTGATGATGTCCAAGATGCTGGTGCTGGTGATCGCGCTGGTGGCCGCCTGGGTGGCGTCGCTGCGCATCGCCAACATCCTGCAGTTCGTGTCGGCGGCCTTTTCGCTGGCGGCCTCGGCCTTTTTTCCGGCGCTGGTGCTGGGCATCTTCTGGCGCGGCGCCACCCGGCGCGGTGCCACGGCCGGCATGGCGGCCGGGCTGGGCGTGTGCGTCTTCTACATGGTCACCAACCTGGGCGCCATGCGTGGCCTGCTGGGCCTGCCGCCACCCACGCCGGAGATGCTCTGGTGGGGCATCGACCCGGTGGCGGCCGGCGTGTTCGGGGTGCCGGTGGGCTTCGTGGTGATGGCCCTGGCCAGCCGCCTGGGCCCGGGACCGGAAGCGGCCCAGATGGCGCTGGTGGAACGCCTGCGTTCCCCTGCGCTGCGCTGAGCTGCTATACTCGCGGGCTTTCCCGGGTGGGGCGATGCGCCTTCCGGGCCTTGCCGCAGGCGTTTTGATGCAGCGCCGCGGCTTCCACATTGGAATCCACAAGGAGAATCCATGCGTCATTACGAGATCGTTCTGCTGATCCATCCGGATCAAAGCGAACAGGTTCCGGCCATGCTGGAGCGCTACAAGACCAGCATCACCAATGCTGGCGGCGCGGTGCACCGCGTCGAGGACTGGGGCCGTCGTCAACTGGCCTACCAGATCCAGAAGCTGAGCAAGGCGCACTACCTCTGCCTCAACATCGAGTGCAGCAAGGAAACGCTGGAAGAGCTGGAAACCGGCTTCCGCTTCAACGACGCCGTGCTGCGTCACCTGACCGTGGCGATGGACAAGGCCGAAACCGCGCCTTCCGTCATCATGAAGCAGGTCGAGCGCGAAGAAGCCCGCAAGCAGCAAGCTCAGGAGAGCGCCGCCTGAGCATGATGTTCGCGGCCTGGCAGCGGCCCGCATGAACCGCCTGGTTCTGCAAGCCCAGCTGCTGGAACGTGCCGCGCTGCGCTACACCCCCGCCGGCCTGCCGGCCCTGGACCTGGTGCTCAAGCACGAGTCCGAGGTCAGCGAAGACGGCCACCCCCGCAAGGTGTCTCTCGAGATGCGTTCGGTGGCGATCGGTGAGGTGACGCAGCCGCTGGGTCGGCTGGAACTGGGTGCCACACGCACCTTCGCCGGCTTCCTGGCAGCAGCACGCAACGGCCGCGGCGTCGTGTTTCACATCACGGCACTCGACTGACGAGCCCCTGTTCAATCCCGGATTCAGATTCAAAAGAGGTCACTATGCCCCCGCCACGTGGTAAAGGCCGTTCGGCCAAGGATCGCAAGCCCAAGCGCAACCAACAGTCGCTGCTGTTCCGCCGCAAGCGGTTCTGCCGCTTCACGGTCGCCGGCGTCGAGCAGATCGATTACAAGGACATCGACACGCTGCGCGACTTCGTCGGTGAAAACGGCAAGATCACGCCCGCCCGCCTGACCGGCACGCGCGCCTTCTTCCAGCGCCAGCTGACGACGTGCATCAAGCGCGCCCGTTTCCTGGCCATGCTGCCGTACAGCGACCAGCACAAGTCCTGAGGAAACCGCCATGCAAATCATCCTGCTGGACAAGGTTGCCAACCTGGGCAACCTCGGTGATGTCGTCAAGGTCAAGGACGGCTACGCCCGCAACTACCTGATCCCGACCAAGCGCGCCCGCCGCGCGACCGAAGTCGCGATCAAGGAATTCGAAGCCCGCCGCGCCGAGCTCGAGAAGGCTGCCGCCGAGAAGCTGGCCGCCGCTCAAGCCCTGGGCGACAAGCTCAACGGCAAGTCGGTCCGCATCACGCAGAAGGCCGGCGTCGACGGCCGCCTGTTCGGTTCGGTCACCAACGCCGACATCGCCGAAGCGCTGAAGAAGGAAGGCTTCGACATCGCCAAGTCGCAAGTGCGCCTGCCCAACGGCCCGCTGAAGACCATCGGCGACTTCACCGTCGCCGTGGCGCCGCACACCGACGTGGTGTCGGAAGTCACCATCGTGGTCGTCGGCGAAACCGACTGATCGCCGCAGCGTTCACCGCTGTCAAAAAGGGCCGGCTATTGCCGGCCCTTTTTTCATGGAGCCCCCAAGCTCGCTGCGCTCGCTACCCCCAGGCCCTTGAAGATGGGCCCTTCTGGCCCTGGGGCCGCACCCGCCCTTGGGGCGGCCCGGCGGGCGGGTGAGGGCTTTCTGGTTATCCGCTGAAGTTCCCCAGGTCATGCACAGGTCTGTCCACAGGCTGCGGTGCCTGGCCGGCTTATGCTCCCCACCATGTCTGCAGTCTTCCAGAGCCCTGTGTTCCCGGGCGCCCCGCGCGACGATGAAGTAGCCCGCCTGCGGGTGCCGCCGCATTCGATCGAGGCCGAGCAAAGTGTGATCGGCGGCCTGTTGCTCGACAACGGCGCGTGGGACCGTGCCGGCGACATCCTGCAGGAAACCGACTTCTACCGCTTCGAGCACAAGGCCATCTATGGCGTGATCGGCCAGCTGATCAACGCCAACAAGCCGGCCGACGTGATCACGGTGTTCGAGCAGCTGCAAAGCCTGGGCAAGGCCGAAGAATGCGGCGGGCTGGTGTACCTGAATGCGCTGGCGCAAAGCGTGCCCAGCGCCGCCAACCTGCGCCGCTATGCCGAGATCGTGCGGGAGCGGGCCATCCTGCGCAAGCTGATCGAGGCCAGCGACGAGATCGCCACCAATGCCTTCAATCCGCAGGGCAGGGCGGTGTCGCAGATCCTGGACGAGGCCGAAGGCAAGATCTTCAAGATCGGCGAAGAGGGCTCACGCACCAAGCAGGGCTTCCAGAGCATGGACCACCTGGTCATGCAGCTGATCGACCGCGTGACCGAGCTGGCCGAAAACGGCGCCGAAGAAGTGACCGGCGTGCGCACCGGCTTCTACGACATGGACCGCATGACCGCGGGCCTGCAGCCGGGCGACCTGATCATCCTGGCGGCCCGCCCCTCGATGGGCAAGACGGCCTTTGCGCTGAACATCGCCGAGCATGTGGCGGTGAACGAAGGCCTGCCGGCGGTGGTGTTCTCGATGGAAATGGGCGCCTCGCAGCTGGCGCTGCGGATGGTGGGCTCGCTGGGCCGCATCGACCAGCAGCACCTGCGTACCGGCGCTCTGCGCGACGACGAATGGGGCCGCCTGACCGAGGCGGTGGACAAGCTGTCCAAGGCCAGCGTGTTCATCGACGAGACGCCGGCGCTCAACCCGGCCGAACTGCGCGCCCGCGCCCGGCGCCAGGCCCGTACCTGCGGCAAGCTGGGCTTGATCGTCATCGACTACCTGCAGCTGATGAGCGGCACCAGCAGCAGCAGCGAAGAAAACCGCGCCACGGTGATCGGCGAGATCTCGCGCGGTTTGAAGGCGCTGGCCAAGGAGCTGCAGTGCCCGGTGATCGCGCTGTCGCAGCTCAACCGCTCGGTGGAAACACGCACCGACAAGCGGCCCATGATGAGCGACCTGCGCGAATCAGGCGCCATCGAGCAGGACGCGGACGTCATCATGTTCATCTACCGCGACGAGTACTACAACAAGGACTCGAAGGAGCCGGGCGTGGCCGAGATCATCATCGGCAAGCAGCGTAACGGCCCGGTGGGCACGGTGAAGCTCACCTTCCTGAAGCCGCTGACCAAGTTCGACAACCTCGCTCCGGGCAGCGCCAGCGACGAGTACTGACCTGCAGCGGCGACCCCGCCTTTGCACAGGCGGCGAGTACTGTATATATTAACAGTATGCGCCCCGATGCCCAACCCGCCGCCACCTTGCTCTATTCGCCCCGTTCGCCCGTCAAGGGCCGGGGCACGGTGTGGGCCATCGAGCACCGCTTCACCTCCGACGCGCGAGAAGCCTTCGACGATGGCTGGGGTGCGCTGGAGCAGGCCGCACAAGAAGAGCACGTGGCCCCTGGCACCGAGCTGGTGGAAGAAAACGTCAAGTCCATCCTGTCGGGCAACGACTCGCCCGACATCTCCTTCGACCTGTCGATCAACCCCTACCGGGGCTGCGAGCACGGCTGCATCTACTGCTTCGCGCGGCCCACGCACAGCTACCTCAACCTGTCGCCGGGGCTGGATTTCGAGACCCGCATCATCGCCAAGGTGAACGCGGCCGAGCGGCTGCGGCAGGCGCTGTCCCGGCCCGGCTACCAGCCCCTGCCGCTGAACATCGGCTCGGCCACCGACGCCTACCAGCCGGTGGAGCGGCGGCTGCGCATCACCCGCTCGGTGATCGAGGTGCTGGCCGAGGCACAGCATCCGTTCTCGGTCATCACCAAGTCGGCCGGCATCGAGCGCGACATCGACCTCATCGCGCCGATGGCCGCCCGCCGCATGGCCTCGGCCTACGTCTCCATCACCACGCTCGACCCCCAGCTGGCCCGCATCCTGGAGCCGCGGGCGGCTTCGCCCCAGCGCCGGCTGCAGACGGTCAAGGCCTTGTCGGCGGCCGGCATCCGCGTGGGCGTCAGCGTATCGCCGGTCATTCCCTTCATCAACGAGCCCGAGGTCGAGCAGATCATGGCGGCGGCGGCCGAGGCAGGCGCCAGCACCGCCTTCAGCATCGTGCTGCGTCTGCCCTGGGAGGTGAATCCGCTCTTCCAGCAGTGGCTGCAGCAGCACTTCCCTGACCGGGCCGATCGCGTGATGGCCCGCATCCGCGAGATGCGCGGCGGCAAGGACAACGACGCCCACTTCGGCAGCCGCATGCGCGGGAAAGGCGTGTGGGCCGAGCTGCTGCACCAGCGGGTGAAGAAAGCGGCCGCGCGCCTGGGCCTGGACCGTGAGCGCATCCCGCTCGACTTCAGCCAGTTCCGCCGGCCGCAGACGGCGGCGCAGCAGGCGCAGGGCAGCCTGTTCTAGAAGCGGGCTCGTCCCAGCTCAAAGGTCCTCGTCGTCGGTGAGCATGTCGCCCACACGGTAGGCCTCCGCAAAGGCCTCCAGGCCATGGCTGCCGCCGTTGACGGCGCGGCGCGCCGCCCGCAGGTCGCCTTCCATCAACGACGACTTGATCTGCAGCTCACGGTCCTTCAAGAAGGCCGCCAGCACCGCGGCGGCCACGTCGGGCGTGTTGGCCAGTTCGGGCTGCTCCACCAGCGGTTGCTGCAGGCGTTCGGCATACACGGTGTAGTTGTGGCGGCCCGTCAGCTGCACGAAGCCGCGGCCCTTGTAGCGGGCGCCGTCCGGCTCACCATGGTTGCCCAGGTCGGCGCGGCGGTCGTACAGGTCGAAGGGGTGGCCGCGTGGCGAGGTGTTGAAGCGCGACGGGCCTTCGTCGATGGGCAGGAAGCCCGCGGTCTCGGCCCGAATGGTGGCCAGCGCGGCCAGCAGCATCACGCGGTCGGCCAGGCCGGCGGCCTTCATGGCATGGAGCACCGGCGGCAGGTGCTCGCGGATGGGCGCCAGCGGCGTCTGCGGGAACATCTGCGCCACCACCTGCACCGAGAAGCGGTCGACCGCCGAGGGCAGCTTGTCGCTGCGGGCCAAACCCAGCGCCCGCAAGGTGCGGGGGCCGGCGATGCCGTCGTGCAGCAGGCCGGCGCTGTGCTGGAAGGCCATCACCGCGGCTTCGGTGCCGGCGCCGAAGTCACCGTCGGCCTTGCCGGGATTGAAGCCCGCTGCCAGCAGCGCCTGCTGCAGCTTGCGGACCGCCGGTCCGCTGTCACCGATCTGGAGCATCGCCATGCATGACCCCTGCGCGCCGGATGCAGCTCGGCGCTGCACCGGCTTATAGCAGTGGCATGCCCGCCCCGGGCGGGCGGCATCCCCAGATCGTCGGCCTTACTTGAACAGGTCCTTGACCCGGTCGGTCCAGCTCTTGGCGTTGGGCGAGTGCTTGTCGCCGCCCTTCTTGAAGGACTCGTCCAGCTCCTTGAGCAGCTTGCGCTGGTGCTCGGTGAGCTTGACCGGCGTTTCCACCGCGATGTGGCAGTACAGGTCGCCCGGGTAGCTGCTGCGGATGCCCTTGATGCCCTTGCCGCGCAGGCGGAAGGTCTTGCCGTGCTGCGTGCCTTCGGGCAGCTCGATCTCGGCCTTGCCGCCCAGCGTGGGCACCTCGATGCTGCCGCCCAGCGCCGCAGTGGCCAGGCCGATGGGCACGGAGCAGTGCAGGTCGTCGCCGTCGCGCTCGAAGATCTCGTGCTGCTTGATCCGGATCTCGATGTACAGGTCGCCGGGCGGGCCGCCGTTGGTGCCGGGCTCGCCGTTGCCGGCCGAGCGGATGCGCATGCCTTCGTTGATGCCGGCAGGGATCTTCACCTCCAGCGTCTTCTGGCGCTTGATCTTGCCGGCGCCGTTGCAGGTGGTGCAGGGCTCGGGGATGATCTTGCCGCTGCCGTGGCAGTGCGGGCAGGTCTGCTGGATGCTGAAGAAGCCCTGGCGCAGGTGCACCGTGCCGCTGCCGTTGCAGCTGGTGCAGGTCTTGGGGCTGGTGCCGGGCTTGGCGCCCGAGCCCTTGCAGGTCTCGCAGGTGTCCCAGGTGGGAATGCGGATCTGCGTTTCCTTGCCGTTGGCCGCTTCTTCCAGCGTGATTTCCATCGCGTACGACAGGTCGCTGCCGCGATAGACCTGCTGGCCGCCGCCCCGACGCTGGCCGCCGCCACCCTGGGCGCCGAAGAGGTCGCCGAAGATGTCGCCGAAGGCTTCGGCGAAGCCGCCGAAACCTTCCTGGCCCGGGCCGCCGCGGCCCATGCCCATGTTCGGATCGACGCCCGCATGGCCGTACTGGTCGTAGGCCGCGCGCTTCTGCGCGTCGGAGAGCATCTCGTAGGCCTCCTTGGCCTCCTTGAACTTCTCCTCGGCCTTCTTAGCGTCCTCCCCCTGGTTGCGGTCGGGGTGGTACTTCATGGCCAGCTTGCGGTAGGCCTTCTTGATGACGTCGTCATCGGCGTTCTTGGGAACACCGAGCACGTCGTAGTAGTCGCGCTTAGTTGCCATTGAGGGTTGCCATCAAAAAACGGGCTCAATCAAGCGAGTAAGCCGCGCCGGGGCGGGGAGGCATGTTTCACGCCAACCCCGCGCCCGGACGCGGCGCAGTCAAGGAACGTCGGGGGCGGACCGGGCAGGGCCGCCGCCGTCGTTCAGCACGTCACTTCTTCACTTCCTTGAAGTCGGCGTCGACCACGTTGTCGTCGTCGGCACGTGCTTCGCTCTTGGGGGCCGCGCCCTCGGTGGCACCCGCTGCACCGGCCGCGCCGGCGGCAGCCGCCTGCGCATCGCCGTACATCTTCTCGCCCAGCTTCTGGCTGGCGGTCATCAGGGCTTCGGTCTTGGCGTCGATGTCGGCCTTGTCCTCACCCTTGAGCGACTCTTCCAGGTCCTTCAGCGCGGCCTCGATCTTTTCCTTCTCGGGCGCATCCAGCTTGTCGCCATGCTCGGACACGCTCTTCTTGACCGAGTGCACCAGCGCCTCGCCCTGGTTGCGGGCCTGCACCAGCTCCAGCTTCTTGGCGTCCTCGGCGGCGTTCAGCTCGGCGTCCTTCACCATCTTCTCGATCTCGGCCTCGGACAGGCCCGAGTTCGCCTTGATGGTGATCTTGTTTTCCTTGCCGGTGCCCTTGTCCTTGGCGCTCACGTGCAGGATGCCGTTGGCGTCGATGTCGAAGGTGACTTCCACCTGGGGCACGCCGCGCGGGGCCGGCGGAATGCCTTCCAGGTTGAATTCGCCCAGGCTCTTGTTGCCCGAGGCCATCTCGCGCTCGCCCTGGAACACCTTGATGGTCACCGCCGGCTGGTTGTCGTCGGCGGTGGAGAACACCTGGCTGAACTTGGTCGGGATCGTGGTGTTCTTCTTGATCATCTTGGTCATCACGCCGCCCAGGGTTTCGATGCCCAGGCTCAGCGGGGTGACGTCCAGCAGCAGCACGTCCTTGCGCTCACCGCCCAGCACCTGGCCTTGCACGGCGGCGCCCACGGCGACGGCTTCGTCGGGGTTGACGTCCTTGCGCGGCTCCTTGCCGAAGAACTCCTTGACCTTCTCCTGCACCTTGGGCATGCGGGTCATGCCGCCGACCAGGATCACGTCGTCGATGTCGCCGACCTTCACGCCGGCATCCTTGATGGCGATGCGGCAGGGCTCGATCGTGCGCTCGATCAGCTCGTCGACCAGGCTTTCCAGCTTGGCGCGGGTGAGCTTGATGTTCAGGTGCTTCGGACCCGAGGCATCGGCCGTGATGTAGGGCAGGTTGATGTCGGTCTGCGACGAGTTCGACAGCTCGATCTTGGCCTTCTCGGCGGCTTCCTTCAGGCGCTGCAGGGCCAGCACGTCCTTGGTCAGGTCGACGCCTTGTTCTTTCTTGAACTCGGCAATGATGTAGTCGATGATGCGCTGGTCGAAGTCTTCACCGCCCAGGAAGGTGTCGCCGTTGGTGGACAGCACTTCGAACTGCTTCTCGCCATCGACGTCGGCGATCTCGATCACCGAGATGTCGAAGGTGCCGCCGCCCAGGTCGTACACCGCGATCTTGCGGTCGCCCTTGCCGTGCTTGTCCAGGCCGAAGGCCAGGGCCGCGGCGGTGGGCTCGTTGATGATTCGCTTGACATCCAGGCCCGCGATGCGGCCGGCGTCCTTGGTGGCCTGGCGCTGCGCGTCGTTGAAGTACGCAGGCACCGTGATCACGGCCTCGGTCACTTCCTCGCCCAGGTAGTCCTCGGCGGTCTTCTTCATCTTGCGCAGCACTTCGGCGCTGACCTGCGGCGGCGCCAGCTTCTTGCCGCGCACTTCCACCCAGGCGTCGCCGTTGTCGGCGGCGGCGATGGTGTAAGGCATCAGGTCGATGTCCTTCTGCACTTCCTTCTCGGTGAACTTGCGACCGATCAGGCGCTTGACCGCGTACAGCGTGTTGCGCGGGTTGGTGACGGCCTGGCGCTTGGCGGCGGCGCCGACCAGGATCTCACCGTCTTCCTGGTACGCGATGATCGACGGCGTGGTGCGTGCACCTTCGCTGTTCTCGATCACGCGAGTGGTGTTGCCTTCCATGACCGCGACGCACGAGTTGGTGGTGCCGAGGTCGATGCCAATGATCTTGCCCATGTTCTGTTCTCCTGAATCTCAAAAAATCTGCTTGGGTCCGAGTTGTGGATAACCCGGCTGTTTTTCAAGGGCTTTATTTCGGCGCCGACACCGTCACCAGCGCCGGGCGCAGCACGCGCTCGGCGATGAGATAACCCTTTTGCAGCACGGCGACCACCGTGTTGGCTTCCTGGTCCGCCGGCACCACGCTGATGGCCTGGTGCTGGTGGGGGTCGAACTTGGTGCCGGCCGGCGGCGTGATCTCGACCACCTTGTTGCGCTCCAGCGCCTGCGTCAGCTGGCGCAGCGTGGCGTGCACGCCTTCCAGCATTTGCTGGGTGGTGGCGTTCTGGATGGCGATGGCCGCTTCCAGGCTGTCCTTGACCGGCAGCAGCGACTCGGCAAAACCTTCCACCGCGAACTTGCGGGCCTTGGCCACTTCTTCCTCGGCGCGGCGGCGGGTGTTCTCCGCCTCGGCCTTGGAGCGCAGGTAGGCGTCGGCCACCTCCGCATGCTTGGCTTCCAGCTCGGCCAGGCGGGCCTCGGCCGAGGGCGCAGCCGCTTCCGGCGCAGGCGCAGGTGCCGGGGCAGCCGCCTCCGGGGCGGCGGTGGTGCCGGGTGCGGTGGCGTCGGCCGGCTGGCCGGCGGCGTTGAAACCGGGTTGGGAAGGGTCGTTCGACGTCATCGTTGTTTCAAGCAAAGAGGGAGCTGCGAGGGACTTGGGGAGCGATTGCCCGGTTTCAAGAGGGCCTGCACGCAGCAAGGTTGATGAAAATCGGTCAGGAATCTTCGTCGCCGACCGCATCGTCCACCGACGCGCTCCAGCGCTGCCAATCGGTCAGGGTGCGGCGGTCGCGCTTGGTGGGGCGGCCCTGCTCGATGCTGGCGGCCGGCTCCACGCCCTGGCGCCGCTGCTGGGCCATCAGTTCGCGGCGCGCGATGCTTTCGGGCGTTTCTTCGTACAGCGCCTGGGCCACCGGCGCCGGACCGCGCACGTGGCTCAGGCCCAGCACCCGCACGGTGCGCTGCACCGGACCCTGGCGGAACTGCACCTGGTCGCCCACGCGCAGCTCGCGCGAGGCCTTGGCCACCTGCTCGTTCACGCTCACCCGGCCCTTGCCGATCTCGTCGGCCGCCAGGGAGCGGGTCTTGAAAAAGCGCGCGGCCCACAGCCATTTGTCCAGGCGGGGGCCGTCGCGCTCGCTGTCGTCGTTTTTGGGTTTGCTCGTCATGGGCGGCCGGCATTGTCCGCGAGCGGCAGCCGCACCACCGCGTCCAGCCCCTGCACCCCTTGTGGGCCGGGCCGGTTGTCCAGCGCGATGCGGCCGCCCAGCGGCTCGACGATTTCGCGGCAAATGGCGAGCCCGAGGCCCGAGCCGCTGCCTGGCTCGCCGGCGCTGAAGGGCTGGAACAGCCGGCGGCGCAGCGGCTCGCCGATGCCCGGTCCTTCGTCGCTCACCGTCAGCACGGCCTCGCCGCCGTCCACTGCCAGCCGCACCTGCAGCGCGCTGCCCGGCGGGCCGTGCTTGATGGCGTTGTGCAGCAGGTTGCGGGTGAGTTCACGCAGCGCCCAGGGATGGGCGCAGACCCGGGCCGGCACCGTGTCCAGCGAAAAATCGAGCCCGCGGTCGGCCGACAGCGGCGCGATGTCCAGCGCCACCTGGCGCACGATGGGCGCCCAGTCTTCAGCGGCCGGTGCGCCCTGCTGGCGCAGCTGCTCCAGCTTGGCCAGGGCCAGCATCTGGTTGGCCAGGTCGGTGGCGCCCTCCACGGTGGTGGCGATCTCCTGCAGCGCCTGCGCCGGCGGCACGTCGCCGCGCTGGGCCGACTGCACCTGCGCCTTCAGCACCGCCAGCGGCGTGCGCAGCTGGTGCGAGGCATCGCGCACGAAGCGTTTCTGGTGGTCCAGCAGGTGCTGCAGGCGCTGCATCACCTCGTTGGTGGCTTCCATCAGCGGCCGCAGCTCCTGCGGCGCGCCCTGCGCCTCCACCGGCGTCAGGTCGCCTTCGCGGCGCTGGCGCAGCAGCGCGCTCAGCTCGCGCACCGGGCGGGTGGCGCTTTGCACCACCAGCACCACCACCAGCGCCAGCACCGCCAGCAGCGCCGCCTGGCGCCACACCGTGTCCACCAGGATCTGGCGCGCCAGCGTCTGGCGCAGCTCCAGCGTCTCGGCCACCAGGATGGTGGCCGTGCCCATGCCCGCCGCGCTGGCCACCGGCTGCAGCAGCACCGCCACCCGCACCGGCTGGTCCAGGTAGAAGTCGTCGTAGAAGTCCACCAGGGCCGCGTAGGGCCCCTTGGGCGGCAGCTGGCCGCGCCAGTCGGGCAGGTCGGCGTAGCCGGCCACCAGCTCGCCGTCGAAGCCCAGCACCTTGTAGAAGATGCGGCTGCGGTTGTCGGACTCGAAGGCTTCCAGCGCGGAGTAGGGCACCGAGGTGGTGACGCGCTGGCGGCCGGCCACGCGTTCCACCGCCAGCAGCTCGCCCAGGGACTTGGCCGAGGCCAGCAGCGTGCGGTCGTAGGCGGTGTTGGCCGAGCGCAAGGCTTGTCTATACAAGCTGGCGGTGTTCAGCGCCACCACCGCCAGCATGGGCAGCAGCAGGCCCCACAGCAGCCGGCTGCGCACCGACAGCCGCGCCAGCCGCCGGCGCAGCCGCATCAGGAGGGGCGGCTTCATCCCTTGAGCAGGTAGCCCAGGCCGCGCAGCGTGACCAGCTGGGCGCCGGTGCCGGCCAGGCGCTTGCGCAGCCGGTACACCACCACCTCGATGGCCTCGGCCTGCGCGCTGGCATCGCCCGGGAACACCAGCTCGAACAGCCGCTCGCGGGCCACCGCCTGGCCGGGTTGGGCCAGCAGGCCGCGCAGCAGCGCCGCCTCGCGCGGCGACAGGTCCATCGGCTGGCCCAGGTGGTAGATGGCGCCGCTGGCCGCGTCCACCCGCAGGCCGCAGAACTCGGGTGCCGGCGCCATGGCCTTGCCGGCACGGCGGGCCAGGGCTTGCACCCGGGCTTCCAGCTCGTCCAGGTCGAAGGGCTTGGCCAGGTAGTCGTCGGCACCGGTGTTCAGGCCCAGCACCCGGTCGCCCACGGTGCTGCGGGCGGTGAGGATGAGCACCGGCGTGGTGTAGCCGCGCTGGCGGGCCTGGGCCAGCACGTCCAGCCCGTCCACGTCGGGCAGGCTCAGGTCCAGCAGCACCACGTCGGGCACGCTGGCAGCCCAGCGGTCGAGGGCGCGGCCCCCTTCGCCGCACACCACCACCTGGAAGCCGCGGCGCTGGAACGAGCGCTGCAGCGTGGTCTGCATGGTGGGGTTGTCTTCGATGAGCAGCAGCTTCATGCATGCGCAGCCGGGCCGGGGGGCCTAGCGCTTTCCCTAGGTGGTTGGACAGCCGTTTGACAGCTTTCTTGGCGAAGATCGCCCCGGCATTTTCACTAGAACGCTTCCGTCTGGAGACACCATGCGTCGCGACACCTTCCTGAAATCCCTGGCGGCCCTGGCCGCTTCCGGCGCCTTGCCGATGTCGGCCTGGGCTGCGTCCAACCTGAAGATGATGATCCCGGCCAACCCGGGCGGCGGCTGGGACACCACCGGCCGTGCGCTGGGCAAGGCCCTGATCGACTCCGGCGCCGCGGCCACCGTGAGCTACGAGAACAAGGGCGGCGCGGCCGGCACCATCGGCCTGGCCCAGTTCGTCAACAGCACCAAGGGCGACGGCAACTCGCTGATGGTGATGGGCGCGGTGATGCTGGGCGGCATCATCACTGGCAAGCCGCCGGTGCAGCTGTCGCAGGCCACGCCGATCGCGCGCCTGTCCAGCGAATACAACGTGTTCGTGCTGCCGGCCAACTCGCCCTTCAAGACCATGGAAGACGTGGTCGCGCAGCTGAAGAAGGACCCCGGCAGCGTGAAGTGGGGCGGCGGTTCGCGTGGCTCCACCGAGCACATCGCCGCCGCGATGCTGGCGCGCGACGTGGGCGTGGACCCGGCCAAGATCAACTACGTGGCCTTCCGGGGGGGTGGTGAGGCCACCGCCGCCATCCTGGGGGGCAATGTGTCGGTGGGCGGCAGCGGCCTGAGCGAGTTCGCCGAGTACATCAAGGCCGGCAAGATGCGCGCCGTGGCCGTCACCTCGGAAAAGCGCCTGCCCGGCCAGGACATCCCGACCATGAAGGAGATGGGCTACAACGTGGTGATCGGCAACTGGCGCGGCGTGTTCGGTGCCAACGGCATCACGCCCGAGCAGCGCAAGGTGCTGACCGACGCCATCGTCACCGCGACCAAGCACAAGTCCTGGGCCGAGGCGATCGAGCGCAACGGCTGGACGCCGGCCGTGCTCACCGGCCCGGCCTTCGACAAGTTCGTGGACGATGAATTCGCCTCGCTGCGGGCGATCATGGCCAAGTCCGGGATGATCTGACCGCCCCCATGCAGCGCTCCCAAACACTGGTGGCCGTCGGCACGCTGGCGGTCGCAGGACTGCTTGCGGCCGGTGCCCGCGACATCAGCTCCGAGGCCGGCTACGCCGGCATTGGCCCCAACTTCGTGCCCTGGGTGGTGGCCGCCGCGCTGGCCGTCTGCGGCCTGTGGTTGCTGTGGGAGGCGCTGACCGGCGGCTTCCGCAACATGGAAGACGACGGCCCCGCGCCGGAGGTGGAAGGCGACGGCAAGCCGTGCTGGATCGGCTTTGCCGCGGTGTCGGCCGGCATCCTGCTCAATGCCGCGCTGATCACCACGCTGGGCTTCATCCTCAGCTGCGCGCTGTGCTTCGTGCTGGCCACCCGCGGTTACCGCGCCTCGCAGGGTCACCCCGACCTGCGGCCGGCCACGCTGGTGCGTGACCTGCTGGTGGGCCTCGTCATCGCGGCCCCGGTGTATTGGCTGTTCACCAAGCTGCTGGCCATCAACCTTCCCGGCCTCACGGCCTCCGGCTGGATCTGAACGGCACCCCATGGACGTCTGGAATCAACTGCTTCAGGGGTTTGCCACCGCGGGCACCCCGATCAACCTGCTGTGGGCGCTGCTGGGTTGCACCATCGGCACCGCCATCGGCGTGCTGCCGGGCATCGGCCCGGCCACCGCGGTGGCCATGCTGCTGCCCATCACGCTGCAGGTCGAGCCCACCGGCTCGATGATCTTCTTCGCCGGCATCTACTACGGTGCGATGTACGGCGGCTCCACCACCTCCATCCTGCTCAACACCCCGGGCGAGGCGGCCTCCATGGTCACCGCGATGGAGGGCAACAAGATGGCCAAGAACGGCCGCGCGGGCGCTGCGCTGGCCACGGCGGCCATCGGCTCTTTCGTGGCCGGCACCATCGCCACCGTGGTGGTCACCATCGCGGCGCCGGTGGTGGCCAAGTATGCGGTGCTGCTGGGCCCGCCCGAGTACTTCATGCTGATGGTGCTGGCCTTTGCCACCGTCACCTCGGTGCTGGGCAAGAGCACGCTGCGTGGCTTCACCTCGCTGTTCATCGGCCTGGCGCTGGGCCTGATCGGCATCGACCAGATCACCGGCCAGGCGCGCTACACGCTGGGCGTGCCCGAGCTGATGGACGGCATGGAGGTGGTGCTGATCGCTGTGGGCCTGTTCGCGGTGGCCGAGGCGCTGCACGTGGTGCTGTTCGAAGGCCGCGTGGTGGAGACGCAGAACAAGCTGACCAAGGTGCACATGACCAAGCTGGAATGGAAGCGCTCCATCCCGGCCTGGCTGCGGGCGACCTTCATCGGCATTCCGTTCGGCACCATCCCGGCGGGCGGCAGCGAGATCCCGACCTTCCTCAGCTACGCGACCGAGAAGAAGTTCTCCAAGCACAAGGAAGAGTTCGGCACCACCGGCGCCATCGAAGGCGTGGCCGGCCCCGAGGCGGCCAACAACGCGGCCATCACGGCCACGCTGATTCCGCTGCTGACGCTGGGCATTCCCACCTCCAACACCGCGGCCATCCTGCTGGGTGCGTTCCAGAACTACGGCATCCAGCCCGGGCCGCAGCTGCTGGACACCAATGCCACGCTGGTATGGGCGCTGATCGCCTCGCTGTACATCGGCAACGTGATGCTGCTGGTGCTCAACCTGCCGATGGTGGGGCTGTGGGTCAAGCTGCTGAAGGTGCCCAAGGCGCAGCTGTATGCCGGCATCCTGATCTTCGCGACCGTGGGCGTGTACGGCATGCGGCAGTCGGCCTTCGACCTGTTCCTGCTGTATGGCGTGGGCCTGCTGGGCCTGGTGCTGCGGCGCTTCGACTTCCCGGCGGCGCCGGTGGTCATCGGCATGATCCTGGGCCCGCTGGCCGAGGCGCAGCTGCGCAATGCGCTGTCCATCGGCGAAGGCAAGTGGAGCATCCTGTGGGAGCGGCCGATGTCGGCCACGCTGCTGGCCTGCATCGTCGCGGTGCTGGTGCTGCCGCGGCTGGTGAAGATGATCCGGCGCTGACGCGCCAGGCGCATGGCTAAAAAGGGCCGCCTCTTGCAGGCGGCCTTTTTCATTTCATCGTCAGTCTGCTGCGCCCATGGCAAGGGCCCGCTCACGCTGGGCGTTGAGTTCGGCCGCCGGCTTGCCACGCACGTCCCAGCCCTGCAGATGGCGCTCGGCCAGGGCGGCCAGTGCGCTGATCCATTGCGGCTGGTCGTTCAGGCAGGGGATGTAGTGGAAGGCCTGGCCACCGGCATGCAGGAAGGCTTCGCGCGCTTCCTGGTTGATTTCTTCCAGCGTCTCCAGGCAGTCGGAGGTGAAACCGGGGCACATCACGTCCACGCGCTTGAGGCCCTGCTGGGCCAGCGCGATCAGCGTCGGCTCGGTGTACGGCTCCAGCCACTTGGCCTTGCCGAAGCGGCTCTGGAAGGTGACCTGCAGCTCGTCGGGGCGCAGGCCCAGTGCCTCGCGCAACAGGCGCGCGGTGACGTGGCACTCACAGTGGTACGGGTCGCCCAGGTGCAGCGTGCGCTCAGGCACGCCATGGAAGCTGAGCACCAGCTTCTCGCCCCGGCCCTGCGTGGCCCAGTGGTCGGTCACGCGGCGGGCGAGCGCGCCGATGTAGCCGGGATCGTCGTGGTAGTGGTTGACGAAGCGCAGCTCCGGCTGGCGGCGCTGCCGTGCCAGCCACTCGTTGATCTTGTCGTTGGCGGTGGCGGTGGTGGAGCCGGCGTACTGCGGGTACAGCGGCAGCACCAGGATGCGGGTGGCGCCCTGGGCCTTCAGCTCGTCCAGCACCGACGGAATGGACGGGTTGCCGTAGCGCATCGCGTAGCGCACCAGCACGGCCGGCTCGGGCTGGCCCAGGCGCTCGCCCAGGTGGCCTTGCAGCAGCGTGGTCTGGCGCCGGGTCCACACCGCCAGCGGTGAGCCTTCGGGCGTCCAGATGCTGGCGTACTTGGCGGCCGACTTGGCCGGCCGCACCCGCAGGATGACGCCGTGCAGGATGGGCAGCCAGGCCGCACGCGGGATCTCGACCACGCGGGGGTCGCCGAGGAACTCGGCCAGGTAGGTGCGCAGCGCGGGCGCGGTGGGCGCGTCGGGCGTGCCCAGGTTGACGAGCAGGACCGCGGTGCGCTGCGGAGTGCCGTGGCGCCAGGCGGTGTCGGTTCGGGTCGTCATGCGGTGGAAGTCGTCAGGGGAGGTTGGCCGCCAGCCGGCCAAGGTCGGCGAGGATACGGGACAAGTCCAGCGGCTTCGGCCAGTAGCCGGCAAAGCCCGCAGCCTGGGCACGGGCCAGGTCCTCGGGCGCGGCATCGGCCGAGCACATGTAGGCCGGGGTGTCGGCATGCGCCGGCATGGCGCGCAGGCGGGCCAGCACCTCGTAGCCGCTGCAATCGGGCAGGTGGGCATCGAGCACGAAGACGTCGGGCTGCAGCCGGGGCAGCATCTCGAACAGTTCTTCGCCGCAGTCGGCCACGTGGGTCTCGATGTCGGGCCGCGAGCGCAGGGCTTCGGTGAACAGCAGCGCATTGACGCGGTTGTCCTCCAGGTACAGCACCTGCAGCCGGCGGGTGGGGGGCGGGGCTGCGGGTGTCGGTTCTGGGGCCGTCACCGGGGCGGAGAGGTCGGCATCGGCCGTGGCTGAGGCTGAGGCGATAGCGGTAGCGGGCAGCGCGTCGGCGGCAGGCGCCGAGGCAGCCTCGGCCGGGGCCGCCGGCAGGCTCACCCGCACCGAGGTGCCCACGCCGGGCTGGCTGCTCAGGTTCACCTGGCCGCCCATGTCGCCCACCAGCCGCCTGGCGATCAGCAGGCCGAGGCCGCTGCCCTCGATGTTGGCTTCGCGGCCCAGGCGCTCGAAGGGCTGGAACAGCCGTGCCAGCTGGTCCTCCGTCATGCCGGAGCCGGTGTCGCGCACGGTGATGTGCACCGGGCCGTCCGCGTCGGCCTCGATCTCCCACACCACACGGCCGGCGGGCCGGTTGTACTTGATGGCGTTGGAGCCCAGGTTCAGCAGCACCTGGCGCAGCCGCTGCTCGTCGGCCACCAGCCGCGGGCCCGGGCCGTGGCCGGGCGGGGTGGCCGGCAGCACCTGGCTCACGCCGCGCGCCTGGGCCAGCGGCCGCAGCATGGTGGCGCAGGCGGCGACCAGCGGCACCGGATCGATCACCCGCGGCTGCAGGTTGAGGCCGCCTTCTTCCACCTGCTGCAGGTCCAGCACGTCGTTGATCAGCGTCAGCAGGTGCTGGCTGGCCTGCAGCACATGGTCCACGTAGTCCAGCCGCACGCCGCCCTGCAGCCGCAGCAGCTGGGCGAAGCCGATCACCGCATTGAGCGGCGTGCGCATCTCGTGGCTCATGCGCGAGAGGAACTCGCTCTTGCTGCGGCTGGCCAGCTCGGCGGCCTGCTTGTCACGCAGCGCGGCGTCGGCCGCGCGCTGGCGGGTGATGTCGGTCTGCGTGCCCACCATGCGGCGCACGCTGCCGTCGGGCCGCCGGGCCACGATGCGGCCGCGGTCGCGCACCCAGACGATGCGGCCATCGGTGTGGCGCATGCGGTAGTCCACCTCGTAGCCGGGCGCATCGCCGCGCTGGTAGGCCTCCAGCGCCCCTAGCGCGGCGGGCAGGTCGTCAGGGTGCACCCGGGCCGCCCAGTCGTCGCGGTGGCAGGGCTCGTCTTCCTGGCAGCCCAGCATCTGCTTCCAGGCGGCGGAGAAATAGGTGGTGTCGGTGTCGGCGTCCCAGTCCCACACGCCATGGCCGGCGGTCTCTAGCGCGAACTTCCAGCGCTCCTCATTCAGCCGCAGCTCGGCGGCCAGCGCGCGCAGGTCGGTCACGTCGCGGGCCATGTACAGCTGCTCACCGCCGGGCATGGGCGAGACGCGGGCCTCGAACCAATGCGTGCGACCGCGCAGCGGCAGCTCGTACTCCAGGCTTTGCGTGCGGCCGGTCGCACGCGCCTGCCGCAGCGCTTCGCCCAGCGACTGCGCCAGCGGCGCCGGCAGCACGTCGGCCAGGGTGCGTTCTTCCAGGCTGGACCACGGCAGCACCAGCGAAGGATGATCGGGCGTGCCGCAATGCTTGTAGCGGCCTTCGTCGGTGACGACGAACCACAGGTCGGGCACGGCCGCCAGCACCGCGCGCAGCCGCGCATCGGAGGTGCGGGCGCGGCCCTGCTCCTCGGCCAGAGCATCGGCGCGGCGGTGGCGCTCGGTGATGTCCATCGACAGGTGCACCACCGTGCCGTCAGGCAGCTTGCGGTCGTTGAGCACCACCCAGCCGCCGCGCCATTGCGTTTCCTGCGGGCGCGGCACGGCCGCGGGCAGCGACAGCCGCCAGGCGACGAAGGCTTCTTCGCGGCCGATGGCCTGCTGGTAGTGGCCGTTCGCGGCCAGGTGCCGCACCGCGGTGGGCCAGTGGTCGCAGCCCTTGGGCAGCAGCGCGCCGATCTGGCGGTGCCAGCGTTGGTTGGCCAGCAGGATGCGGCCATCGGGCCCGCTGATCATCACGCTGCCGGCCAGGCCGTCCAGCGTCTGCGTCAGCAGTTCATGGGCACGCCGCAGCACGTCGTCGGCGGGGGCGGGCGGTGTGGCGGCCGGCAGCAGGGCCTGGGCCGCCAGCCGGCTCTCGATCAGGCCACCGCAGGCGATGGCCAGGTCGTGCAGGCCCTGCAGCACCGCATCGGGCACCGCCAGCGTGTGCGGGCCCATCACGCACAAGGTGCCCACGGCATGGCCGTGCACCCGCACCGGCACGCCGGCATACACCGCCACGCCCAGGGCCCGGGCCGCAGGCCGCGCGGGCCCGTCGGCGGGCAGGGCGGTTTCCAGCGCGTACAGCACCTGCGCATGGCCGTGCCGGCGCACCTGTTCGCACAGCGGGTGCAGGTGGGTGGCCTCGCTGCGCATCAGCCCCACCGCCGCCTTGGTGAAGCTGCGCTGGCGCGTGAACAGCGTCAGCGCGGCGATCGGGCCGGCGGCGGTGCGGGCGGCCTGGCGCACCAGGGCATCGAAGGCGGCGTCGGGGCTGGCGTCCAGCCTTTCCAGGCCGTCGGCCAGGGCAGGGGGCGACCAGCCTTCAGCGGCCGCGGAGGCGGGGAAGGGCAGGCTCATACAACGAGCCGCTTCACGGCGGCGTGGGGTCGTCCAGGCCGCCGGCCTGTGTGTCGCCGAAGCGCAGCACCTCGAAGCGCACGATGGGCGACGTGCTTTCCAGCGGGCTGCCGCCCAGGCCGATGCCGCCGCGGCCGTACAGCGTGCAGCTGCTGCGGCGCAGGCCCAGGATGCTGGTGTCGTCGCCGAAGCGCACGTAGGTGCCGTTGTAGCTGAGGTCGGTGAGCTGGATGGCGCCGCCATGCCACTGGATGCGTGCATGCGAGCGCGAGACCCGCGAGTCGTCCACGCAGAAGCTGGCCTGCGGGCTGCGGCCCAGAATCACCGGCGTCTGGTCGGCGATGTAGACGCGCTCCACATCGCCCCACACCAGGCGGATGGCATCGGGCTCGGCCAGCGGTGAGACGGGGTCGAACTGCGTGGTGGCGTCCATGTCGGCGCGGCTGTCGCCCAGCAGGTGCACCAGCACCGGATCGGCCCGGCCACGCAGGTGCATCCAGTCGAGGCTGCGGAAGCGCTGCTGCTGTTGCTGCGCGGGCAGGCCGCGCAGCACCGCGTCGGTGATCAGCGTCTCGTTGTCGCCGGCATGGTCGATCAGCCGGGCCGCCACGTTGACGGCGTCGCCGAAGCAGTCGCCGCCCATCTCCACCACCTCGCCGCGGGCCAGCGCCACCTGGATGCGCAGCGAGCGCAGCCCGGGGGAGGCACCGTGCGCACGGCCGCGCGACAGCAGCTGGTCCAGCGCATCGTGCATGCGGGCGGCGGCCTCCACGCCGTCCACCGACGAATCGAACACCGCCATCAGGCCGTCGCCCAGGGTCTTGACCACCTGGCCGCCGCAATCGGTGACGGCGCGCACCAGCAGCGTGACGGTGTGGGTGACCACCGAGCTGGCCTCGGCATTGCCGAGTTGCTCGTACAGCGCCGTGCTGCCGCGCAGGTCGGCAAACAGGACGGTGCGTTCGGCAATCACGGTCATGCGGCGCTAACGAGAAATGAGGAATGGCCAGGCCGGCTGAGTTTACCGGCCGAAACACCCACGAAAAAAAAGCCCGGCATGGCCGGGCTTGCTTCACGATCCTGCTGTTGTTTACAGGTTGTCGAGGTAGGTGCGCAGCTTGTCGCTGCGGCTGGGGTGCTTGAGCTTGCGGATGGCCTTGGCCTCGATCTGGCGGATGCGCTCACGCGTTACGTCGAACTGCTTGCCCACTTCTTCCAGCGTGTGGTCGGTGCTCATCTCGATGCCGAAGCGCATGCGCAGCACCTTGGCCTCGCGCGGGGTCAGGCTGTCGAGGATGTCCTTGACCACGTCGCGCAGGCCCGCCTGCATGGCAGCGTCCACCGGGGCCACGTTGTTGGTGTCCTCGATGAAGTCGCCCAGGTGGCTGTCGTCGTCGTCGCCGATCGGCGTTTCCATGGAGATCGGCTCCTTGGCGATCTTCATGATCTTGCGGATCTTGTCCTCGGGGATCTCCATCTTCTCGGCCAGCGTCGGGGCATCGGGCTCGAAGCCGAATTCCTGCAGGTGCTGGCGCGAGATGCGGTTCATCTTGTTGATCGTCTCGATCATGTGCACCGGGATGCGGATGGTGCGCGCCTGGTCGGCGATCGAGCGGGTGATGGCCTGACGGATCCACCACGTGGCGTAGGTCGAGAACTTGTAGCCGCGGCGGTATTCGAACTTGTCCACCGCCTTCATCAGGCCGATGTTGCCTTCCTGGATCAGGTCCAGGAACTGCAGGCCGCGGTTGGTGTACTTCTTGGCGATGGAGATGACCAGGCGCAGGTTGGCCTCGATCATTTCCTTCTTGGCGTCGCGGCTGGCCTTCTCGCCCTGGTTCATCCGCTTGTTGATGAGCTTCAGGTCGTCCAGCGGCACCACGGCCTTCGACTGGATGTCGATCAGCTTTTGCTGCAGCTCCTGGATGGCGGGCAGGTTGCGGCCCATCACCGCGCTGTAGGGCTTGGCGGCGGCCACTTCCTTCTCGGCCCACTGCAGGTTCAGCGCATTGGGCGGGAAGGTCTTGATGAAGTGGTCCTGCGGCATGCCGCACTTGTCGACCACGATCTTGCGCAGCTCGCGCTCGTAGCGGCGCACGTCGTCCACCTGCTGGCGCAGGATGTCGCACAGGCGCTCGATCGTCTTGACGGTGAAGCGGATGCCGATGATCTCGCCGCTGACGGCCATCTGCGCCTTGTTGTAGGCGCTGGACTTGTAGCCTTCCTTCTCGAAGGCCTTGCGCATGCGGTCGAAGTGCTCGGACAGCGCGTCGAACTTCACCAGCGCGGCGGCCTTCAGCTCTTCGAGCTTCTTGGTCAGCGCCTTGCTGCCGCCCTGGCCGTCGTCGTCGTCTTCCTCTTCGTCGAATTCGTCGAAGTCTTCTTCGGCCACGTAGTCGTCGGCCTCGTCCTCGGCGACGAAGCCGTCCACCGCCTCGGAGATCTGCATCTCGCCGGCGCGGATCTTCTCGGCCATCGCCAGGATCTCGGCGATGGTGGTGGGCGAGGCGCTGATGGCCAGCATCATGGCCTGCAGGCCGCCTTCGATGCGCTTGGCGATCTCGATCTCGCCCTCACGCGTCAGCAGCTCGACCGTGCCCATTTCGCGCATGTACATGCGCACCGGGTCGGTGGTGCGGCCGAATTCGGAATCGACCGTCGACAGCGCGGCTTCGGCGGCTTCTTCGGCTTCTTCTTCGGTGGCGGTGGTGGTGGAGCCGCCGGCGATCAGCAGCGTGGCCGCGTCGGGCGCCTGCTCGTAGACCGCGATGCCCATGTCATTGAGCATCGAGACGATGGCCTCGAGGATTTCGTTGTCGACCAGCTTTTCGGGCAGGTGGTCGTTGATTTCCTGGTGTGTCAGGAAACCCCGCGTCTTGCCCATCTTGATGAGGGTCTTGAGCTCCTGGCGGCGCTTGGCGACTTCCTCTTCGGTCAGGGCGGTTTCGTCGAGGCCGAACTCACGCATCAGCGCGCGCTCCTTGGCGCGCGACACCTTCATGCGCAGCGGCTTGGCCTTGGCGGCGGGCTCGCCGTCGCTGGCCTCGACGGTGTCGACCACCTCGGCTTCGGCTTCCGGTTCGCCTTCCAGCTCGGATTCGATGTCCGACAGGTCGGCGTCGAGCGCGCCCTTGTCCTCGTCACCCTTCTTGCGGCCGGCGGCTTTGCCCTTGGCGGCAACGGGCTTCTTCTTGTCTTCGGCCTTGGCCTTGGCAGGGGCGGCAGCGGTTTTCTTGGCGGTCATGCGGAAATCCTCGAAAGGTGAAGGCTTCTCAGGCGCAGTCGTGAGGCAAGGAGGCGGGTGGGGGCGATGGGCGCAGGCGGGTCAGTGGTGGCCCGCACGCATCCGGCTCGGCAGGCGGTGCAAAAGACGACACCCGGGCGTGGCGCAAGGCCACCGCTGTGTGGGTTGTCGGCTCTTGGTGCACGGCTGTTGACCTGCAGATGCCCCTCGGCTGAAGCGGTGAGGGCGGGGCTCACCGCGGCACTCTCACGCTTGCCGCTGGAAGGAACCGCGGATTATACCCATGAAACCGGGTTACAGCACCTCACGGCGCGTTCGACGCCGCCGCTTCGGCCCTGCGCTGACGCAGCCGCTGGCAGTGCTCGGCCAGCCGGCGATAGGTCTCACGTGCGGCCGGATCGCCGGCCATCAAGGGCGCCAGCGCCTCCATCTGCGCCTGCGCCTGGCTCAGCAGGCACTGGTCCAGCGCGGCGCGCAGCTGCGCGAATTCGGCCTCGTCGTCGGCCGGGTCGGGTGACACGATGCGGCTGACCGCTTCGGCCAGCGTGGCTTCGTCGGCCAGCGCCACGCGCAGCACCGCCCAGGGGCGGGCGCCGTGGTCGTGCAGGTCGCGCTCCAGCCAGCGCAGCAGTTCGCCGTGGGCGCCATCGAAGCCGTGCAGCAGGTCGAGGTCGTCGGGCGCCAGCTGGTCCCACCACTCGGCGTGGGTGAGCAGCATGTGCACGATGCGGTCCTCGGGCCGGCGCGGCGGGCGCCGGGGCGTCATCGGCGGCATGGGCGCCTGGCCGCGCCAGTCGCCGCGGCCCCCGTTCTTGCCGGCGTACTTGCCCTGGAAACGACCACCGCCTGCGCCGCGCTGGCGCCAGTCGCCGCCCTGCTTGTAGCCCTGGCCGCCGCCTGAAGCGGCGCCGTAGGCACTGTACCCGGCCGGCGCCTCGGGCGCGCCGCCGGCGCCGTAGCCGCCCAGCGCCGCATGGGCCGCGGCTTCGCCGCCGTCGTCCTCGTACACGTCGTGCCGTGGCTCGTGCCGGGCGCCGCGGCCGCCGCTGCCTTGCGGTGCCTGCGCCCACTGGGCGGCCAGCTCCGCATCGGGCAGGCCGGCCTGGCGGGCGATCTCGGCCAGCATCTGCCGCGTCAAGGCGCCGCCGGCCGGCAGCGCGGCCCACAGCGGGCGGGCCTGTGCCAGGAAGCGCGCGCGGCCTTCGGGCGTAGTCAGGTCGCAGCCTTCGGCGGCCACGTCCATCATCTGGCGCGACAGCGGCACCGCCTCGGTCACGCAGCGCTCGAAGGCCTCGGCGCCGTGTTCACGCACGTACGAATCGGGGTCGTGCTCGGGCGGCAGGAACAGAAAGCGGATGCTGCGCGTGTCGGTGGCAAAGGGCAGGGCGGCTTCCATCGCGCGGCCGGCGGCGCGGCGGCCGGCGGCGTCGCCGTCGAAGCTGAACACCACCGATTCGGTGAAGCGGAACAGCTTGCGCACATGCTCTTCGCCGCAGGCCGTGCCCAGCGTGGCCACGGCGTTCTCGAAGCCCAGCTGCGCCAGCGCCACCACGTCCATGTAGCCCTCGACCACCAGCGCATAGCCGCGGCCGCGCATCGCGGCGCGGGCCTCGAACAGGCCGTACAGCTCGCGGCCCTTGACGAACACCGGCGTCTCGGGCGAATTGAGGTACTTGGGCTCGCCACGGTCCAGCACCCGGCCGCCGAAGCCGATGACCTCGCCCTGCACCGAGCGGATCGGGAACATCACGCGGTCGCGGAAGCGGTCGTAGCGCTTCTCGTCGGCGCCGCCTTCGGCCTCGTGCAGGATGACCAGGCCCGATTCAGCCAGCAGCGGGTCGTCGTAGCGCGGGAACACGCTGGCCAGGTTGCGCCAGCCGTCGGGCGCATAGCCCAGGCCGAAGCGGGCGGCGATCTCGCCGGTCAGGCCGCGGCCCTTGAGGTAGTCGATGGCGCGCGGGCTGGCGCGCAGCTGCTTGCGGTAGTGGTCGGCGGCGCGGGCCAGCACGTCGGTCAGGCTGGCCTGCTGCTCTTTCTGGCGCGCGGCCTGGGCGCGCTCTTCGGGGTTGCGCTCGTCGTCGGGCACCTGCAGGCCCACCTGCTGGGCCAGGTCGGCCACCGCCTCGCGGAAGCTGGCGCCGGTGTGCTCGGTGAGAAAACGCACCGCGTCGCCCGAGGCGCCGCAGCCGAAGCAGTAATAGAACTGCTTGCTGGGGCTCACCGAGAAGCTGGGCGATTTTTCGCCATGGAAGGGGCACAGCCCCATCAGGTTGGCGCCGGTCTTCTTGAGCTGGACGTGCCGGCCGACGACGTCGACGATGTCGACGCGGGACAGCAGCTCCTGGATAAAACCGGCGGGAATCATCCCGGCAGTCTAGCGAGGCGGGCGCCGGCGGCCGGTGTTGCGGGCTTCACGCGGCCTGCGTCGGCGGCGTGCCTTCGGTGTCGGCGGCGGTCACGGTGAACAGGCCGCGGTAGTTCTTGACCCAGGCCAGCACCTCGGGCGCGCGCATCGGGCTGGCCACGCCGTGGCCCTGGCCGATGTCGCAGCCCATGTCGATCAGCAGCCGCGCCTGCGCGGGCAGTTCCACGCCCTCGGCCACCACGCTGCAGCCGAAGGTGCGGGCCAGGCCGATCACGCCTTCCACGATGGCCAGGTCCTGCCGGTCTTCCAGCATGTTGCGCACGAAGCTGCGGTCGATCTTCAGCACGTCCACCGGCAGCCGCTTCAGGTAGGTGAGGGTGGAGTAGCCGGTGCCGAAGTCGTCCAGCGAGAAGCGCACGCCCAGGCGGCGGCAGCGCTCCAGCAGGGCCGAGGTGTAGTCGATGTCGGCCAGCGCCGCGGTTTCCAGCACCTCCAGCTCCAGCCGCTCGCCCAGCGGGCGGGCGTGGCGGGCCAGCATCTCGGCCAGGCGCTGCGCGAAGTCGGCTTCCTGCAGGTGGCGGGCCGAGACGTTGACGCTGACCGACAAATCGAGCCCTTGTCGCTGCCAGCGGGCCAGCTGCTCCAGCGCCTGGCCCAGCACCCAGTCGCCCACGCGGGCCGACAGGCCGGTGTGTTCGATCAGCGGCAGGAACTGCGCCGGCGAGATGACGCCGTGCTCCGGGTGGTTCCAGCGCAGCAGCGCCTCCATGCCCAGCACGGTGCCGCGGCGCATGTCCACCTTGGGCTGGTAGTACAGCTCCAGCTCGTGGTTGTCCAAGGCTTCCTGCACGCGGCCGATGGCCATCACGCGTTCTTCGGTGCGGCGGCTGTGCTCGGGGTCGAAGAAGCTGTAGCCGTTGCGGCCCGACTGCTTGGCGCCGTACATCGCATGGTCGGCATGGCGCAGCAGGGTGTCGGCGTCGCTGCGGTCCAACGGGTACACGGTGGCGCCGACGCTGGCGGTCACCGTCACCGGCTCGGCCCCGGGCTGGATGGCGTAGGGCTGCGAGATGACGCGCAGCACCCGCTCCACCGCCAGCCGCGCTTCGTCCAGCGTGCCGGCGCGCAGCAGCAGCACGAATTCGTCGCCGCCCAGGCGGGCCGCGGCGTCGGACCAGGCGGCATTGCTGCGCAGCGCGCCGCGCAGGCGGTGCGCCAGCTCCACCAGCAGACGGTCGCCGGCGGCGTGGCCGTGGCGGTCGTTGACCGGCTTGAAGTGGTCCAGGTCGAGGTAGCACACCGCCAGCAGCGTGCCTTCACGGTCGGCCGCGGCCATGGCGTCGGCCAGCATCTGCGCCAGGCGGGCGCGGTTGGGCAGGCGGGTGAGTTCGTCGAACAGCGCCTGCCGCTCCAGCCGCTGGCGCTGCAGGTGCTGCTCGGTGATGTCGGAGATCACCAGCACGTGGTAGCGCGGCTGGCCGTCGGGGCCCAGCACCGCGGTGATGGTGACCTGCAGCGCACAGGGGTCGCCGTTGCGGCGGCGGTCCACCACCTCGCCGCGCCAGGTGCCGGTGGCGCGCAGGCTGGCCCACATGCCGCCGTGGCTGGCCACGCTGGCGGCGTCGCCGCTGGGGGTGCCGGCGCGGGCGGCGGCCAGCAGCGGGGGCACCGTGCCCAGCAGCTCGTGCCGCGACACGCCCATGATCTGCGAGTAGGTGGGGTTGACGTCCAGCACCCGCAAGTCGGCGTCGGTGATCAGCAGGCCTTCGTGCAGGTGCTGGAACAGCCGGGCCGACAGGCGCTGGCGCTCCTCGTTGGCGCGGCGCTCGCCGATGTCGGCGGCGGTGACGATCATGCGCGCCGGGGCGCCGCGGTCGTCGCGTTCGGCCACCAGCACCTGCACCTGGAACCAGTTCCAGCCGTTGGCGGTGCGCAGCCGCAGGTCGCGCCGGTGGCTGTCGCGGCCGGGCGGCTGCAGCGCCTGCAGGTCGGCGGCTTCACGCTCGCGGTCGTCGGGGTGCACCAGCGCCAGCCAGGCCTGCTGCGGCGGCAGGCCGGCACTGGCCGTGGCCGGCGCGCCCAGCAGGGCCTGCCAGCGTGGTGAGGTGTAGCTGCGGCCGGTGGTCAGGTCCCAGTCGGCCACGCCCACGTCGGCCGCGTCCAGCGCCAGCCGCCAGCGGTACTTGATGCGCCGCAGCTCGCCGCTGCCGGCATGTGCGATGAGCACCAGCAGGCCGCAGCAGCCCAGGTAGCCCCACAGCAGCAGCAGCGCATGGCCATGGTCGGCGCGTGCGCCGAACGGCCCGTGGCCCGGCGACAGCAGCAGCACCGCACACAGCGCCAGCGCGAACAGCGAGCCGGAGGCCCAGCGCAGCGAATTGCGCGCGGCCAGCCCGGCCAGCAGCACCGGTGGCACGAACACCAGCCAGGCCTGCGCCGCCGACACCGGCGCCGTGGCCTGCATGGCGGCCCAGCCGGCCGCCACCGTGCCCAGGGCCAGGCCCAGGTTGCCGCCGATGCCGTGGCTCCAGTGCGGGCGTGGCCCTGGCCGTGCCTGCATGGTGAGCCAGGGCAGGCTGCCCAGCAGGCCGCCCAGGGCGGCGCCCATGGTCGTGAGCAGCGCCACGGCAGAGGCAGACAGGCCGCCGGCCGGCGTGCCCCAGGCCAGCGCCAGCAGACCATGGCCGGCGCCTGTGACCGCCGCACCGCCCAGCACGGCGGCGGCCAGCAGCTGCGCATCACGCGCGCCGGGCAGCCGCGCCTGGAAGCGGCGCTGCTGCAGCCAGCTGGCGGCCAGCCAGGGTCCGACGGTTTCAGCCAGCGCCAGCAGCACCGAGGGGGCCAGTGCCTGCCCGGCCAGCAGGTGGCCGGCCAGCAGCCCCGGCGCGGCGGCCACGGCCTGGCCGCGCCCCCAGCGCAGCAGCGCGCCCAGCATGAAGCCGGCAGGCAGCCACACCAGCGCCGCGCTGTCGTCGATGCTGGCACCGCGCAGCCCCACGAAAGCCAGCACCGCGCAGCCGGCGGCCAGCAGCAGGCCCCGGCGCATCTGGCGCAGCTGAGCACGTGCAGCGTCGGCGCGGCTCAGCGGGCGGCCCGTGGCTGTCGGTGGGGTTGAAGGGGGTGGCGCAGCGCTGCTGGCGGGGCCGGCGGATGACGCAGCGAATGCGGCGGCCGGCGCCGCCGGGCGGTCAAGCTCGGGCGCGGCCGAATCGAACGCGGCGGTGGTGGCGGGAAGGGTGGGCGGCAGCGAAGACACGGAGCACTACACGGACGGCGCGTGCAAAAGACAGACACGCGGCGGTGCGCGCTACCGGCATGCTAGGCGGTGCAGCAAGGATCTTGCAACCTTGTGCGTGCCGCACTCGCTGAACCGTGGCCGGCAACGCACTGCCAGCCGCGGGCCACGGTGTTTTCAAGCGAGGATGAACGGGGACTGCAGGGCGCTCAGATGGCGAAATCGGACAGCTGCTTGCCGTCAGCCAGCGCGGCTTTCAGCCATTTGGGTTGCAGGCCGCGGCCGGACCAGGTTTCACCGGTTTCGCCGTTGCGGTATTTGGCAGCCACTTTGCGGGGGGTGCCACCTTCAGCGCTACGGGCGGGGGCCGCGCGTTGGGAAAGATCGGCCAGCGTCAGCCCGTGTTCGGACATGATGGCCTTGACTTTGGCAATGGCGTTTGCCCGCTCTTCGCGCTGTGTTTCAGCGATCTGCTTTTCGAGCGAAGCTTTCTGGGCGAGAAGTTCTTGCAGCGTAGCCAATCGGGGTCTCCTCAGACAAAACGGGCACGGCGCGAATATATCATCGCGCCGTGCCCGGGAGAAGGTGGTTACCTGAAAAAGCTTACTTGAAACCGACGCGGTCCAGCATTTGCTGTACCTTGGTCTGGTTCATGCCGACGGCGCCCACGTGGATGGTTTCGGACTTGAATGCGCCCAGCGATTCCAGCGCCGGGTTTGCCGGTTTGACGCTGGGTACGGCCGGCCATTCATTATTTCCGTTCGCGAAGTAGCTTTGCGCCGAGTCGCTGGACAGATACTCCAGGAACTTGACGGCGGCAGCCCGGTGCGGCGCGTATTTGGCAACGCCCGCGCCTGCGATGTTGACGTGGGTGCCCCAGGTTTGCTGGTTGGGGAACACCACGCCCACCTTTTCCACCACCGCGCGGTCATCGGGGTTGCTCGAGCGCATCATGCGCGCGAAGTAGTAGCTGTTGCTCACCGCGATGTCGCATTCACCGCTGGCTACGGCCTTGATCTGGTCGGTATCGCCGCCCTTGGGGTCGCGCGCCAGATTGTCCTTGACGCCCTTGAGCCAGGCTTCGGCCTTGTCGGTGCCCATGTGCTCGACGACCGAGCCGAACAGCGACAGGTTGTAGGGGTGCGAGCCCGAGCGGATGCACAGCTTGCCCTTGAATTTGGGATCGGCCAGCGACTCGTAGGTGGCGACGTCTTCCTTCTTGACCTTGATCTTGTTGTAGATGATGACGCGGGCGCGGGTGGACATGCCGAACCACTGCGCGCCCTGGCCGTCGTCCTTGCCGCGCAGGTTGGCGGGAATGCGGCTGTCCAGCACTTGGCTCTTGACCGGCTGGAAGAGGCCGTCCTGCTCGGCGCGCCACAGGCGGGCGGCGTCCACCAGCAGGATGACGTCGGCCGGGCTGCTGGCGCCTTCGCTCTTCAGGCGCGCCAGGATGCCGGCGTCGTCGCCGTCCACCCGGTTGATGCGGATGCCGGTTTCCTTGGTGAAGTTGCTGTAGAGCGCTTCGTCGGTCTGGTAGTGGCGCGCCGAATACAGGTTCAACACCTGTTCCTGGGCCTGCGCGGGCAGTTGCAGGGCCACCGCGGCGGTGGCCGCCAGGAACACTTTCGATAGGGACATGGGGCTCCTCAGCACGGACTGTCTAGGGGCGCCCAGTATAGGTCTTATCGAGAATGATTCGCGTTAATCAACCCTGCGCGCCGGGGGTTTGACCGGGCGTGGGCGGCACGTAGCCGGTGGGCTGCTCGGCGCCTTCACCGAAGAAGAAGCGCTCCATCTGCCGCGCGAGGTATTGGCGGGCACGGGCATCGGCCAGATTGAGGCGGTTTTCGTTGACCAGCATGGTCTGGTGCTTCTTCCAGGCCTCGAAGGCTTCCTTGCTGACGTTGTCGTAGATGCGCTTGCCCAGTTCACCGGGGTAGGGGGCGAACGACAAACCCTCGGCTTCCTTCTTGAGGTAGATGCATTGCACGGTGCGGGTCATGGGGTTCTCCTGCGAATGGTTACTGAAGTGGCTTGACCAGCACTTGCGAGCGCCGGTCCCAGTTGTATTTGCGCTTGCGCGCTTCGGGCAGCCAATCGGGGTCGACCGGCTGGAAACCGCGTTTGATGAACCAGTGCATGGTGCGTGTGGTGAGCACGAAAATGCTGTTCAGGCCCATCGCGCGGGCGCGCTGCTCGACCCGCTTGAGGATGCGCTCGCCATCGCCCTGGCTTTGCACCTGCGGGCTGATGGTGAGCGCGGCCATTTCGGCGGTGCCGGCCTCGGGATACGGATAGAGCGCGGCGCAACCGAAGATCACGCCATCGTGTTCGATGACGGTGTAGTTGGCGATATCGCGTTCGATGGAAGTGCGCTCACGGCGCACCAGGGTGCCGTCGCGTTCGAAGGGCTCGATCAGCTGCAGGATACCGCCGACGTCGTCGGCGGTGGCTTCGCGCAGGCTTTCGAGTTTTTCGTCGACCACCATGGTGCCGATGCCATCGTGGGTATAAACCTCCATCAGCAGGGCGCCGTCCTGGCTGTAGGGCAGGATGTGCGAGCGCTCCACGCCCTCGCGGCAGGCCTTGACGCAATGGCGCAGGTAAAAGCCGGGCTCGGTGGGTTTGGTGGCCGGCAAAACCGCCAGCAGTTTTTCGGCGTCGGCCAGCGCCAGTTCGGTATCGATGGCGCTTTCGGCGTCGTCCTGCTTTTCGCGGATGCCGGGCACCTCGGTCATGAAGATCAGCTTGTCGGCCTGCAGCGCGATGGCGGTGGAGGTGGCCACGTCTTCCATTGTCAGGTTGAAGGCCTCACCGGTGGGCGAGAAGCCGAATGGCGAGAGCAGCACCACCGCACCGCTGTCGATGGTGCGGCGGATGGTGATGGCGTCCACCTTGCGCACGATGCCGCTGTGGATGAAGTCGACGCCGTCGACGATGCCGACCGGCCGCGCCGTCAGGAAGTTGCCCGACACCACGCGCACCGTGGCATTGGCCATCGGCGTGTTGGGCAGCCCTTGGGAGAAGGCCGCCTCGATCTCGAAGCGCAGCTGGCCGGCGGCCTCCTGCGCGGCGTCCAGCGCCGGCGCGTCGGTGATGCGCAGGCCGTGGCTGAAGCGCTCAGGGTGGCCCTTGGCGCGCAGCTGTTCGCTCACCTGCGGCCTGAAGCCGTGCACCAGCACCAGCTTGATGCCCATGGCCTGCAGGATGGCCAGGTCCTGCACGAAGGCGCTGAGCTTGCCCGCGGCAATGCCTTCACCCGCCATGGCCACCACGAAGGTCTTGCCGCGGTAGGCATGGATGTAGGGCGCCACCGAGCGAAACCAGGGCACGAACGTATGGGGGAAGATGAGGTTCATCGATGTACGGCAGCAGGGGCCCGGGATTGTGCCGCAGGGCCCCGGGGCATCGGGCCTTGCGGACAAGGCCGCCGGCGCGGCTGGCGATAATCCGCGCCCCGTGAGTTCAGTCCCCACCCCTGCCGCCGGCGCCGCCGCGCTGGCCATCCACTTCCCCGAATCCCTGCCGGTCTCGGCCCGCCGCGAGGAAATCGCGCGCCTGATCGCCGAGCATCAGGTGGTCATCGTCTGCGGCGAAACCGGCTCGGGCAAGACCACGCAGTTGCCCAAGATCGTGCTGGAGCTGGGCCGCGGCAAGGTCAACGGCGGCAAGCTCGTCGGCCACACGCAGCCGCGGCGCATCGCCGCCAGCAGCGTGGCCAAGCGCATCGCCGAAGAGCTGAAGACGCCGCTGGGCGAGGTGGTGGGCTACAAGGTGCGCTTCCAGGACCGGCTGCAGCCCGGCGCCAGCGTCAAGCTGATGACCGACGGCATCCTGCTGGCCGAGACACAGACCGACCCGCTGCTGCGCGCCTACGACACGCTGATCATCGACGAGGCGCACGAGCGCAGCCTCAACATCGACTTCATGCTGGGACACCTGCGGCAGATCCTGCCGCGCCGGCCCGACCTGAAGATCATCGTCACCTCGGCCACCATCGATGCGGAGCGGTTTGCCAACCACTTTGCGGGCCGCAGCGGCCCCGCCCCAGTCATCATGGTTTCGGGCCGCTTGTTCCCGGTGGAGCAGCGCTGGCGGCCGTTCGAGGAAAGCCGCGAGTACGGCCTCAACGACGCCATCGTCGATGCGGTCGATGAGCTGTGGTCGGGCCGCATCGGCGGCGACATCCTCGTCTTCCTGCCCGGCGAGCGCGAGATCCGCGAGGCCGCCGACCACCTGCGCAAGCACCTGGCCCACCAGCCGGCGCACCGGCATGCCGACATCCTGTCGCTGTTCGCGCGCCTGTCGCAGCAGGAGCAGGACCGGGTGTTCTCCACCGGCGGCGCGCCGCGCATCGTGCTGGCCACCAACGTGGCCGAAACCTCGCTGACGGTGCCGGGCATCCGCTTCGTCATCGACGCCGGCCTGGCCCGCGTCAAGCGCTACAGCTACCGCAACAAGGTCGAGCAGCTGCAGATCGAGCCGGTGAGCCAGGCCGCCGCCAACCAACGCGCGGGCCGCTGCGGCCGCGTGGCCGATGGCGTGTGCATCCGCCTCTACGACGAGGCCGATTTCAACGCCCGCCCGCGTTTCACCGACCCCGAGATCCTGCGTTCGTCGCTGGCCGGGGTGATCCTGCGCATGAAGTCGCTGAAGCTGGGCGACGTGGAGGACTTTCCGTTCCTGGAAGCGCCGCCCCGCAAGGCGATTGCCGATGGCTATGCCTTGCTGGGTGAGCTGGGCGCGGTGGACGACAACAACGCGCTCACGCCCATCGGCCAGGAGCTGTCGCGCCTGCCGCTGGACCCGCGCGTGGGCCGCATGATCCTGGAGGCGCGCGAGCGCCAGTCGCTGGCCGAGGTGCTGGTGATCGCCAGCGCGCTCAGCGGCCAGGACGTGCGCGACCGGCCGCTGGAAGCCGCCCAGGCGGCCGACGAGAAGCACAAGAAGTTCGACGACGAGAAGTCGGAGTTCATGGGCTACCTCAAGCTGTGGAAGTGGATCGAAGAAGGCCGCGGCGTGCACGGCCACGCCGGCAGCGAGGCGCCGGTGGACACGCCCAAGCTCAGCAACCGCCAGCAGGAGCAGCGGCTGCGCGACAGCTTCGTGTCGCCGCGGCGGGTGCGCGAGTGGCGCGACATCCATTCGCAATTGCTCACCGTGGTGCGCGAGCACAACTGGCGCGTCAACACCCAGCCCGCCACCTATGAGCAGGTGCACATGGCCATGCTGGCCGGCCTGCTGGGCAACATCGGCCTCAAGAGCGAAGACGACGACTGGTACTTGGGTGCGCGCGGCATCAAGTTCTGGAAGCACCCTGGAGCCCACCTGAGCAAGAAGCCCGGCCGCTGGCTGGTGGCCGCCGAGCTGGTGGAGACCACGCGCCTCTTCGGCCGCGGCCTGGCGGCGATCGAGCCTGCCTGGATCGAGCGCATCGCCGGCCACCTGCTCAAGAAGCAGCTGCTGGAGCCGCACTGGGAGAAGAAGGCCGGCGAAGTGGTGGCGCTGGAGCGGGCCACGCTGTACGGCATCGTGGTCTACAACAACCGGCGCGTGAACTACGGCACGGTGGACCCGGCCGGCGCGCGCGAGATCTTCATCCGCGAAGGCCTGGTGCAGGACGAGTGGGAGACGCGGCTGCCCTTCCTGGCGCACAACCGCAAGCTCATCCGCCAGGTGGAAGAGCTGGAGCACAAGGCCCGCCGCCAGGACGTGCTGGTGGACGACGACCTGATCTTTGCGTTCTACGACCAGCAGCTGCCCGCCGACGTGCACAGCGGCCCGGCGCTGGAGCGCTGGTTCCGCCACGCCAGCAAGGCGCAGCCCGAGCTGCTGAAGCTGACGCGCGAGGAGCTGATGCGGCACGAGGCCGCCGGCATCACCACCGCGGCCTTTCCCAAGGTGGTGCGGCTGGGCGGCGTGGACTGCGCCGCCACCTACCTGCACGACCCCGGTGATGCCAAGGACGGCGTGACCGTGACCGTGCCCATTTATGCGCTCAACCAGGTGAGCGACGAGCGCTGCGAATGGTTGGTGCCCGGCATGCTGAAGGACAAGGTGCTGGCGCTGGTGAAAAGCCTGCACCAGCGCCCGCGCTCGCGCCTGGTGCCGCTGCCCGACTATGCGGCCGAGTTCGTCGAGACCACGCCCTTCGCCCAGGGCGGCCTGGTGGATGCGCTGCTGAAAGCGGTGCGCGACCGCACCCAGCTGGCGGTGCAGCGCAACGACTTCAAGCTGGAAACGCTGCCGCCCCACCTGTTCATGAACTTTCGCGTGGTGGACGAGCATGGCCGCCAGCTGGGCATGGGCCGCAACCTGGCCTCGCTGAAGGCGGAGCTGGGGGGTCAGGCCCGCTCCGCCTTCCAGGCGCTGGCGGGGCTGAAGCTGGCGGGCCAGGAAGCCGCTGCGCAAGTCGCGACTCAAGCCGGGCCGGGCGGCGGCGCGGCTGCGGGCCGTGGGCCGCAGCGCGTGCCCGGCCGTGGCGAGGCGCCCGCGCCAAGCGCCCGCGGCGGCCGTGACGGCGCCGCCCCTTCGGACGCCCGCGCTTCTGATTCGGCCAAGCCCGCCGCCACCTACACCAGCTGGACCTTCGGCGAGCTGCCCGAGCTGATGGAGATCCGCAAGGCCGGCCAGACGCTGGTGGGCTTTCCGGCGCTGATCGACAAGCGCAGCCATGTCGAGATCGAGGTGTTCGACGAGCCGGACGTGGCCGCCGCCAAGCACCGCGCCGGCCTGCGCCGGCTGGTGGCCCTGGCCATCAAGGAACCGCTGAAGTACCTGGAAAAGAACATCCCCGACCTGCGCCAGATGGCGGTGTGGTTCATGCCGCTGGGCACGCAGGAAGAGCTGCGCGACCAGATCATCGACGTGGCCCTTGACCGGGCTTTCCTGGCCGACCCGCTGCCCACCGATGCCCGCGCCTTCCAGGCCCGGGTGGACGAAGGCCGGGCGCGGTTGAACCTGATTGCGCAGGAAGTGGCGCGCATGGCGGGCACCGTACTGGCCGAGCATGCGGCCGCGCTGCGCAAGCTCAAGGACAGCCGGCCGCCCAAGGACGTGGCCGACGACATCACGGCGCAGCTGCAGCGCCTGGTGGGCAAGCGCTTTTTGCTGGACACGCCCTGGGCCGCGCTGGCGCACCTGCCGCGCTACCTGAAGGCGGTGGTGCTGCGGCTGGACAAGCTGCGCGCCGACCCCGCCCGCGATGCCCAGCGCCTGGCCGAGCTACGGCCGCTGGAGCAGCGCTACTTGCGCCGCGTGGCCGAACTCAAGGGCACCACCGATGCCCGCCTGGCCGAGTACCGCTGGCTGCTGGAAGAGCTGCGCGTGAGCCTGTTCGCGCAGGAGCTGCGCACGCCGCAGCCGGTGAGCGCCAAGCGCCTGGACAAGGCCTGGGCGCAGCTCAGCAGCTGAGTTTTCCCATTCGTTTTCTATTCAACAGCCATTCATCTGCCATTCGCAGCGCAGGGCATCCGGCGTAGCATGGCGGCATGGAACAAGCCGATGCTGATGCGTTTGCGCTGCTGGCGCTGATCCGGCAGCTGGGGGTGGCCAGTTCGGCACAACTGCAGGCTGCCACCGGCCGCAGCCAGCCCACGCTGTCGCGGCTGCTGCGCGCACTGGCCGCGCAGGTGGTGGTGCTGGGCAGCGGGCGCAGCACCCGCTACGGCCTGCCGCAGCCCTTGCTGGGCGCGCCCGCGGTGCAGCCGCTGCGCTGGGTGATGCCCGACGGCCGGCTGCACGACTGGGGCCGGCTTACCTTTCTGGCGGGCGACCGCGTGCATGTGCAGGCCGACGGGCTGGACAGCCTGACCCAGGGCAGCCTGCCCTGGTTCATGGCCCCGCTGCGGGCGCAGGGCTTCCTGGGGCGCGTGCTGGCGCGGCAATGGGCGCAGCGCGGGCTGGACGCCAACCCCGACCGCTGGTCGCTGGAACAGGTGCTGGCCACTGCGCTGTTGCTGCACGACGCGCCGGGCGCGCTGGTGCTGGGCGAACCGCCGGCGGGCAGCCTGTTGCCGCCGGCCACGGGCACGGAGCCCGACCTGGATGCGCTGGCCGATGAGGTGGCGGCCACGCTGCCGGCCGGATCATCCGCAGGGGGCGAGCAGGCCAAGTTCCTGACGCATGACGCCACCGGCCATCCGCTGATCGTCAAGTTCACACCGCCGCTGGACACGCCCTTCGGCGAGCGCTGGCGCGACCTGCTGCAGGCCGAGGCACTGGCGTTGCAGGTGCTGGCCGAGTGGGGCGTGCCGGTGGCGGCGGCGCAGGTGGTGCAGACGGCGCGCCGGGCTTACCTGGTGTCGCGCCGCTTCGACCGGCTGCCCGGCGGTGGCCGGCTGCATGCGGTGCCGCTGGATGCGGTGCATGCGGCCTTCGTGCCCGGTGGCCGGCAACACTGGGGCGCCACCTGCCGTGAGCTGGAACGCCAGCGCCGCCTGCCGCCCGGCGCGGGCGCGCAGGCCGAGGCGCTGCTGCACTTCGGCCGCCTGATCGGCAACACCGACATGCACTTCGGCAACCTGAGCCTGTGGGTGCAGCCCCAGGACGTGTCGCGCGGCCGCTTCACCGGCCTGGCGCCGGTGTACGACATGCTGCCGATGCGCTGGCGGCCCGACATGGCGCAGGGCCTGGTGGACATCGAGCCCTTCGAGCCCGATGCGGTGGCCCTGGGTTCGCCGGCGCGTGAGGTGGCGCTTCAGTTCTGGCAGCAGCTGGCGGCGCTGCCCGCAGCCTCACGCGCGCTGCGGCGAGCCGCGCAGGCGATGGCGCTGCGGCTTCAGCGGGGCTGAACCACTTCCAGCAGCCGGTCCAGGCCGCCTTCGTTGATGGCCACCATGGCCTGGGCGCGCACCTTGGGCTTGGCGTGGTAGGCCACTGAGAGGCCGGCCGCACCCATCATCGGCAGGTCGTTGGCGCCGTCGCCCACGGCGATGGCCTGGCGCGGCTCGAAGCCGTGCTCGGCGCACATGGCCAGCAGCGTGCGCTTCTTTTCTTCGCCGTCGCAGATGTCACCCCAGGGCTGGTCGACCAGGCGGCCGGTCAGGTGGCCGTTGACCACTTCCAGCACGTTGCTGCGCGCCGCGTCGATCTGCAGCCGTTCGCGCACCCGGTCGGCAAAGAAGGTGAAGCCGCCCGAGACCAGCAGCGTCTTCAGGCCCGCCTCGCGGCAGGTGCGCAGCAGCGTCTCGGCACCGGGGTTCAGGCGCAGGCGCTCGTCCAGCACCGCCTGCAACGCGCTGGCGGGCACGCCGGCCAGCAGGGCCACGCGGCGGCGCAGGCTGTCCTTGAAGTCGGTGATCTCGCCGCGCATCGCGGCTTCGGTGATCGCGGCCACCTCGGCCTTGCGGCCGGCGGCATCGGCGATCTCGTCGATGCACTCGATGTTGATCAGCGTCGAGTCCATGTCGAACGCGATCAGCCGGAAGTCGGCCAGGGCCAGCGGGGGTGTGAAACCCTGGATCACCAGGCCGTCAGCGGTGTTCGGTGCAGTCATTCGGTGGGCCGCGCAAAGCCCGGAATTTTAGTGGGGCGCGAGCGCAGCGAGCTTGGGGGCTCAACTGGTCACACGGAAGCTGCTCATCGCGTTCTTGAGCTTGTCCGATTCGCCCTTGAGCGATTGCGCTGCGGCCGACACCTCTTCCACCAGCGCCGAGTTTTGCTGCGTCACGCCGTCGATCTGCGCCAGTGCCTCGTGCACCTGGCCGATGCCCAGGCTCTGCTCATGCCCGGCCTGGCTGATGGCGCTCATCAGCGACGAGGCGTGTGTCACCCGCTCCAGCAGCTCGCGCATGGTCTTGCCGGCCTGTTCCACCAGCGTGGAGCCGGCGCCGATCTTCTCGGTGCTGTCGCCGATCAGGGTCTTGATCTCGCGCGCCGCCGTGGCACTGCGCTGGGCCAGGCTGCGCACTTCGCCGGCCACCACCGCGAAGCCGCGGCCCTGTTCACCGGCGCGGGCGGCTTCCACCGCGGCGTTCAGCGCCAGGATGTTGGTCTGGAAGGCGATGCCATCGATCACGCCGATGATGTCGGCGATGCGCGCCGCGCTGGCGTTGATCTCGGCCATGCGGCTTTCCACGCCGCGCATCAGTTCCTCGCCTCGCGTGGCCACCTGGCTGGAATCCATCACCACGCGGTTGGCCTCTTCGGCATTGGCCGCATTGGTGCGCACGGTGGCGGCCAGTTCGTCCATCGAGCTGGCGGTCTGCTGCACGGCCGAAGCCTGGCTCTCGGTGCGGGCCGACAGGTCGGCATTGCCGTTGGCGATCTCGTCGGAAGCCGACTTGACCATCTCCACGCTGCCGCGCACGTCCACCACCATGGTGCGCAGCTTCTTGCGCATGCTGTTGAGCTCGTAGCGCAGCCACGAGATCTCGTCCTTGCCCGGCGATTCGATCTTGGTTTCCAGGTCGCCGCCGCCCATGCGGATGACCACCTGCACCGTGTCTTCCACCGAGCTCTTGATGCTGCTGCGGATGAGGAATGCAGCCATGGTGATCAGGCCGACGCCGGCCGCCGTGGTGATGCCGATGGACCATGCGGCGCCCCCGGCGCCCAGCGCGTTCAGCCGCCACGCCGCCGAGGCGCCGATGCCCGTCATCACCGTTCCGGCCAAGCCAAAGCCGATCGTCGTCCTCTTCACGAGGCTGACCTTGCGAACCCAATCCATGTCCATCGTCTCCTGATCCAGCCGCGGCCCTCGTACCACCAAAGTAGCGGCCGGCTTGTGTTGGCATATCGGTTGACGTCAAAACACGCTGAAGCGGTCCGGCCCAACAATGGGGCCGTGAACCCGCCGATTAGAGTCAGCACCTTAATTTCGAGGGAGAAATGATGAAAGAAGTGATAAATGTCGGACTTCCGGCCCTGGCGCAGCCGTTTTCCTGGGCCACAAAGGCGCAGGGCTTGCTGTTCACCGCCCACGGTCCGGTGCGGCCGGACGGCAGCATCGACACCGGCCCGATCGAAGACCAAGCGCGGCTGACCTTCGCCAACCTGCGCCAGGCGGTGCAGGCGGCAGGCGGCACCCTGGCCGACGTGACCCAGGTGCTGATCTACATGACCGACGTGCAGGATATGAAAGCCATCGACGCGGTGTACCGCGAGTTCTTCGAGGCGCCGTACCCGAACCGGTCCAGCATGGGCGTCAACGGGCTGGTGGTGCCGGGCATGAAGATCGAGATCGTCGCTTACGCCTACCTGGGCGCTGCGGGCTGAGGCCCCCTCAAAGCGGCGCAGCGGCCTGCACCGGGCGATAGGCCTGCCGGGCGGTCCGCACCTGCTCATGGTGCTGCGCCGCCCAGTGCACCAGTTGGCGCATCGGGTCCATGAAGGAGGTGCCCAGCGGTGTCAGGGCGTATTCGACGCGTGGCGGCACGGTGGCGTAGGCCGTGCGCACCACCAGACCATCCTGCTCCAGACGGCGCAAGGTCTGCGCCAGCATGCGCTGCGAAACATCGGGGATGCGGGCCTTGAGCGTTGAAAAGCGCTGTGTGCCGCCTTCGTCCAGTGTGAACAGCACCAGCATCGTCCAACGATCGCCCAGCCGCTCCAGCACGTCGCGGATGGGGCACAGCTCGGCAAAGTCGGCAGTGGACTTGTGCAGGGTCATGGCAAGGCTCCGGGGCTGGGGATGGTGACGTCGGGGTAACCAAGTGACTTTCCGCGCCCTTCTTGTGGTCGCGAGGTCCTGGCGGCATGATTTTATTCAACGCTTATTGTTCGTAAGCTGGTTCTGAAACAGAACCATTGAATCATCCCCTCTCGGTCGTCTTCGGGCGGCCTTCACCGGAGCATCTCCATGTCGCAGCAACTCCTCGTCACCGGCGCCTCGGGCGCCCTGGGCCAGCGTGTCGTCCACCACTTGCTGCACACCCTGGGCGTCGCGCCCTCGCGCATCGTGGCCGCCAGCCGGCACCCTTCGGCCCTCTCGGCACTCGCGGGTTGTGGCGTGCGAGTGGTGGCCGCCGACTTCGACGACGCCGACACGCTGCCAAAGGCCTTCGAGGGCGTGGATCGCCTGCTGCTGATCAGCACCGACGCGATCGACCGGCCCGGCGCGCGCCTGCGGCAGCACCGAGCCGCCGTGGCGGCGGCCGAAGCGGCCGGGGTCCGGCACCTGGTCTACACCTCCATGCCGCAACCGAAGTCGTCCACCGTGTTGTTCGCGCCTGACCATGCCGGTACCGAGGACGCGCTGGCCGCCAGCCGCCTGCCGGGCTGGACGGTGCTGCGCAACCACTGGTACTTCGAGAACCTGTTCATGTCGCTGCCTGGCGTGCTGGCAGCCGGTGGGCGGTGGTTCAGCGCTGCCGGTGACGGCAAGCTGGCCAACATCGCGCGGGACGACCTGGCCCTGGCGGCCGCCACTGTGCTGGCCGGCAGCGAGGCGGGCCGGCACACCTACACCCTGAGCGGCGGCCAGGCACTCACTACCGCGGAGCAGGCGGCGGCCATCGCGCAGGTGCTGGGCCGGCCCGTCGAGGTGATTCCCGTGCCGGTGGAGGGTCTGGTGCAGGGCATGGTGGGCGCCGGACTGCCGGCGCCGCTGGCGCAGGTCCTGGCGTCCTTCGACACCAACACCGCCGCCGGTCATGTCGGCCAGGTGACCGGCGACTACCAGGCCATCACCGGCCGGGCGCCGCAACGCTTTGCCGACTGGCTGCAGGCCCATCGGCAGGCGCTGGCGGGCCAGTGAACGCGGCACATCCTGCGTCCACTTCACCAGAGATTGGGCTGTCTGCCATGACGACGACCCCCGTTGCACTGCCGACCTACTTCCTCAGCCATGGCGGCGGCCCTTGGCCCTACATGACGGGTCCGTTCCGGGAAGCGATGCGCCCGCTGGAGGCGTCCCTGCTGCAAATGCGCCGCGAGTTGGGCGACCGGCCGCAGGCCGCGCTCGTCATCTCGGGGCACTGGGAGGCCAAGGGCTTCGCCATCTCCTCGGGCGCGCGCCCGGGGATGGTGTACGACTACCACGGCTTCCCCGAGGTGCTGTATCGCATCCGGTATGAAGCGCCGGGGTCGCCGACCCTGGCGGCCCGGGTTCAAGCGCTTCTGGCAGGCCGCGGCCACCCGGCCCGGCTGGATGCCGATCGTGGCTTCGACCACGGTACCTTCAGCGTGATGAAGGTGCTGTATCCCGAGGCCGACCTGCCGGTGGTGCAGTTGTCGCTGGACGCCGGTCTCGATCCGGCCCTGCACCTGGACATGGGCCGCGCACTGGCGCCGCTGCGCCAAGAAGGCGTGCTCATCATCGGCAGCGGGCTGAGCTTTCACAACCTGCGCATCTTCGGCAGCGCTGAGGGCCATGCGCCCTCGCGCCGCTTCGATGGCTGGCTGCAGGAGACGGTGCTGCAGTCCGCGCCGCAGGAGCGCGAGCGCCGGCTGCTGGCCTGGACGTCCGCGCCGTCCGCCCGCATCGCCCATCCGCGTGAAGACCATCTGCTGCCCTTGATGGCCGTGGTGGGGGCCGCGTGGGACGAGCCCGCCACTCGCACCTACCACCAGCAGGACCTGCTCGGCGGCCTCACGGTCTCGAGCTTCCGCTTCGGGGCGCTGCCAGCCGCAGCCGCCTAGGCTTCCTTCGGCTGCCCCAGCGACCGCAGGACGTCGCGGATCAGCTGCACCCGGTCCTTGACCTCGGGCGTGTCGCGCTCGATGCGCAGCTTGTCGTTGCCGGCCAGCTTGATGTGCCGGTTCTTCTGCACCAGCTCGATGATCTTCATCGCGTCCACCGGCGGGTTGGGGCGGAAGCTCAGCACCATCAGGCGCGGCGCGGCGTCGATCTTGCTCACGCCATAAGGCTTGGCCAGCACCCGCAGCCGGTGGGTGTCGAACAGCGTCTGGCCCTGCGGCGGCAGCTTGCCGAAGCGGTCGGTGATCTCTTCGAGCAGCGTGTCGATCTGCGCCGGCGTGCTGGCGGTGGCCAGGCGCTTGTACAGGTTCAGCCGCGTGTGCACATCGCCGCAGTAGCTGTCGGGCAGCAGCGCGGGCGCATGCAGGTTGATCTCGGTGGCCGCGCCGAACACGCCGCCCAGCGGGCTCAGCAGGTCGGGCTCCTTGCCGTTCTTCAGCGAGCGCACCGCCTCGTTCAGCATGTCGTTGTAGAGCTGGAAACCCACCTCCATCATGTTGCCGCTCTGGTTGTCGCCCAGCACCTCGCCGGCGCCGCGGATCTCCAGGTCGTGCATCGCCAGGTAGAAGCCCGAGCCCAGCTCCTCCATCTGCTGGATGGCTTCCAGCCGCTGCGCGGCCTGCTTGGTCAGCGTCTCCACGTCGGGCACCATCAGGTAGGCATAGGCCTGGTGGTGGCTGCGGCCCACGCGGCCGCGCAGCTGGTGCAGCTGCGCCAGGCCGAACTTGTCGGCCCGGCTCATGATGATGGTGTTGGCCGAGGGCACGTCGATGCCGGTCTCGATGATGGTGGAGCACAGCAGCACGTTGAAGCGCTGGGCCACGAAGTCGCGCATCACCCGCTCCAGCTCGCGCTCGGGCATCTGGCCGTGGGCGATGCCGATGCGCGCCTCGGGCAGCAGCGCTTCCAGCTTCTGGCGCCGGTTCTCGATGGTCTCGACCTCGTTGTGCAGGAAGTACACCTGGCCGCCACGCTTGAGTTCACGCAGCACCGCTTCGCGGATGACGCCGCTGGTCTCGGTGCGCACGAAGGTCTTGATGGCCAGCCGCCGCTGCGGCGCGGTGGCGATCACGCTCAGGTCGCGCAGGCCTTCCAGCGCCATGCCCAGCGTGCGCGGGATGGGCGTGGCGGTGAGCGTGAGCACGTCCACCTCGGCCCGCATGGCCTTGATGGCCTCCTTGTGGCGCACGCCGAAGCGGTGTTCCTCGTCGATGATCAGCAGCCCCAGCCGCTTGAACTTGACGCTCTGGCTCAGCAGCTTGTGGGTGCCCACCACGATGTCGATGGTGCCGGCCTCGATGCCTTCCAGCGCCGCGTTGATTTCCTTGCCCGAGCGGAAGCGTGACAGCTCGGCCACCTTCACCGGCCACTTGCCGAAGCGGTCGGCGATGTTCTGGTAATGCTGCTCGGCCAGCAGCGTGGTGGGCGCCAGCAGCGCCACCTGCCGGCCGCCCAGCACCGCCACGAAGGCGGCGCGCAAGGCCACCTCGGTCTTGCCGAAGCCCACGTCGCCGCACACCAGGCGGTCCATCGGCCGCGGGCTCACCATGTCCTGGATCACCGCATGGATGGCGGCACGCTGGTCGGGCGTCTCCTCGAAGCCGAAGCTGGCCGCGAAGGCCTCGTAGTCGTGCGGCGAGAAGCGGAAGGCATGGCCTTCGCGCGCCGCACGGCGGGCATACAGGTTCAGCAGCTCGGCCGCGGTGTCGCGCACCTGTTCGGCGGCCTTGCGCTTGGCCTTGTCCCATTGCGGCGAACCCAGCTTGTGCAGCGGCGCTTCGTCGGCGCTCACGCCGGTGTAGCGGCTGATCAGGTGCAGCTGCGCCACCGGCACGTACAGCGTGGCCTTGTCGGCGTACTCCAGGTGCAGGAATTCGCTGGGTCCGTCGCCGAGGTCGATGTTGAGCAGTCCGACGTAGCGGCCGATGCCGTGGTTGACGTGCACCACCGGGTCGCCCACCTTCAGCTCCGACAGGTCCTTGATCAGCGCATCGACGTTGCTGACCTGTTCCTGCTTGCGGCGCCGGCGTGAGCTGGGCGCGGTGGAGAACAGCTCGGTTTCGGTGAGGAACTGGATCGACGTGTCGGGCGTGTGCCAGTGGAAGCCCTGGGCCAGCGGCGCGGCGGCAATCGCCACCTTCTCGTCGCCGGCCTCGAACTCGGCCAGGGTGGCCACGCTGGGCACGTCGATGCGGTGGTCGCGCAGCAGCTCCAGCAGGCTTTCGCGGCGGCCGTCGCTTTCGGCCACCAGCAGCACGCGGGCCGGCGTGTTCTTCAGGTGCGCTTCCAGGCCGGCCAGCGGCTCGGTGGCGCCGCGGTCCACGCTCACGTCGGGCAGCGGGCGCGCCCAATCTGAAGGCTCCACGCCGCGCAGCGACAGCGTGGCATGCGCATGCGTGAGGCCGAAGAAGTCCTCGGGCTTCAGGAAGAGCTGCTCGGGCGGCAGGATGGGCCGCTCGGGGTCGTGCTGCAGGAAGCGGTGGCGGTCGCGGGTATCGGTCCAGAAGCGGGCGATGGACTCGTCCACCGCGCCGTGCAGCACCACCGCGGCCTGCTCGCCGAAGTAGTCGAACATGGTCGCCGTCTCGTCGAAGAACAGCGGCAGGTAGTACTCGATGCCGGCGGTGGCGATGCCGGCCGCGATGTCCTTGTAGATGCGCGACTTGGTGGGGTCGCCGTCCAGCTTCTCGCGCCAGCGGGCGCGGAAGGCGGTGCGGGCGGCCTCGTCCATCGGAAACTCGCGGCCGGGCAGCAGCCGCACCTCGGGCACCGGGTACAGGCTGCGCTGCGAGTCGGGGTCGAAGGTGCGGATCGAGTCCACCTCGTCGTCGAACAGGTCGACGCGGTAAGGCACCGGCGAGCCCATCGGGAAGAGGTCGATCAACCCGCCGCGCACCGCGTATTCACCGGGCGACACCACCTGGCTCACATGCTGGTAGCCGGCCAGCGTCAGCTGCGACTTGAGGCGCGCTTCGTCCAGCCGCGTCTTCTGCTTGAAGTGGAAGGTGGTGCCCGCCAGGAAGCTGGGCGGCGCCAGCCGGGTGAGGGCGGTGGTGGCGGGCAGCAGCACCACGTCCACGTCGCGCTCGGTGGCCTGGTGGCCGGTTTGCGTGTGGCTCCACAGCCGCCACAGCGTGGCCAGCCGCTCCGAGATCAGGTCCTGGTGCGGGCTGAAGGTGTCGTAGGGCAGCGTCTCCCAGTCGGGGAACACCGCCACGCGGATGCCGGGGGCGAAGAAGGGCAGCTCATCGGCCAGCCGTTGCGTGTCCGATGGCTCGGCCGTGACGATGGCCAGCAGCCGGCCTTCGGCGGCGCGGGCCTGGGCCAGGCGTGCCAGCAGCAGGGCATCGGCAGAACCAGGTGGGCGGGGGAGGGTGAAGCGCTTGCCGGGCGCGATGGACGGCAGGGGAACGGTCGGCGAAGCCATTGCGAATTCTAGAATCCGGCCGATGACCCAGCCCGCCGAGCGGATGCCCCGCTGCTACGCCCTTGTTCCCTGCGCCGGCATCGGCGCTCGATCGGGGGCCGATGGTCCCAAGCAGTACGTGCCGCTGGCCGGGCGTGCCATGGTGGCCCACACGCTTGCCGCATTGGCCGCCGTGCCGCGGCTGGCGGCCACGCTGGTGGTGCTGTCGGCGGACGATGCGGCGTTTGAATCCGCGGTGCCCGGCTATGGCGCGCATGAAGCCACCCAATGGCTGGCCCGCTGCGGCGGCAGCAGCCGTGCCGCCACCGTGGCCAACGGCCTGCAGGTGCTGGTGGAGCGTGGCGCACAGCCCGACGACTGGGTGCTGGTGCACGACGCCGCCCGCTGCCTGGTGCAGCCGGCCTGGATCGACCGCCTGATCGACGCCTGCTTGCCCGACGAGGTGGGCGGCCTGCTGGCCTTACCGGTGGCCGACACGCTGAAGCAGGCCGATGCGCAGGGCCGCGTGGCCGCCACCATCGACCGCAGCGCCAAGTGGGCCGCGCAGACGCCGCAGATGTTCCGCCTGGGCCTGCTGCAGCGGGCGCTGGCGGCCATTGGCGATGCACCCACCGACGAAGCCGGCGCCATCGAGGCGCTGGGCTTGCAACCCCGCCTGGTGGTGGGCGATGCGGCCAACTTCAAGGTCACCTGGCCGGGCGATTTCGCGCTGGCCGAACGCCTCATCACCACCGCCAGGAGCGCTGCATGACCATTGAAACCGAAGCCGACATCGAGGGCCTGCGCCGTGCCGGCGCGTTGGTGAGCGACGTGCTGCATGCGATGCTGGACGCGCTGGAGCCCGGCATGCGCACCGACGAGCTGGACGCCATCGGCCAGCGCATGCTGGCGGCCGCGGGCGCCCGGTCGGCGCCGCAGCTCACCTACGGCTTTCCCGGCGCCACCTGCATCAGCATCAACGAAGAAGCGGCCCATGGCGTGCCGGGCGCGCGCCGCATCGCCAAGGGCGATGTGGTCAACATCGACGTGTCGGCCGAGCTGGACGGCTACTTTGCCGACACCGGCGGCACCCGCGTGGTGCCGCCCGCCACGCCGGTGAAGACGCGGCTGTGCTGGGCCGCCCGCCATGCGCTGGACGAAGCGCTGGGCCAGGCCCGTGCCGGCCGGCCGGTGGCCGCCATCGGCCGCAGCATCGAACGGGTGGCGCGGCAGACGGGCTTTCGCATCCTGCGCAACTTGGGCAGCCACGGCGTGGGCCGCGCGCTGCATGAAGCGCCGGAGTTCATCCCGGGCTTTGCCGACCCCAGCGAAAAGCGGGTGCTGCAAGCCGGCATGGTGATCACCATCGAGCCCTTCCTGTCCACCCGCGCCCGCATCGCCGAAGACACCGGCGACGGCTGGACGCTGTCGGGCGGGCCCGGCAACCTGTCGGCGCAGTTTGAGCACACGCTCATCGTCACCCACGGCGCACCCATCGTGCTGACGAGGCATTGAGCCTCGATGACCCCTTGCCCACAGGACACCTGACCATGACGACTCCCACGATCCCCGCCTTGCGCATCGGCGAAGGCTGGGACACCCACCAACTGGTCACCGGCCGGCCGCTGATCCTGGGCGGTGTGACCATCCCGCACAGCCATGGCCTGCTGGGCCATTCCGATGCGGACGCGCTGCTGCATGCCATCACCGACGCGCTGTTCGGCGCCGCCGCGCTGGGTGACATCGGCCGCCACTTTCCGGACACCGACCCGGCCTTCAAGGGTGCCGATTCGGTGGCGCTGCTGGTGGAAGCGGTGCGCCGCGTGCGTGCCGCCGGCTGGGAGCCGGTGAACGTGGACGCCACCATCGTGGCCCAGGCCCCGAAGATGGCGCCGCACATCCCGGGGATGCGCGAGCGCGTGGCCGCCTCGCTGGGCATTCCGGTGGAGCGGGTCAACGTCAAGGCCAAGACGGCCGAGAAGATGGGCCCGGTGGGCGAGGGCCGCGCCATCGAGGCGCGGGCGGTGGTGCTGCTGGCGGGCCGCTAACCGCGGCCGGCGCCGGGCCGCTCCCAAGCGGCTGCGGCAACCCGCTCGGCGGGTGGGCCCATGTACTCATGGGACCGGGTGCTCTATCGCACCGCGGCCGCCGCCCGGCCGCTCCGAAGGCGGCCGCGGCAACCCGCTCGGCGGGTGGGCCCGCGTACCCGCGGGACCGGGTGCCCCATTCAAGCGCGGCCAGCGCCGGGCCGCTCCCAAGCGGCCGCGGCAACCCGCTCGGCGGGTGGGCCCGCGTACCCGCGGGACCGGGTGCTCCATCTACGGTGCGCGCTTGAGGCGCACATGCGCCACCAGGCCGCCGTCGGCCGCGTTGGCCAGCTCCAGGCTGCCGCCCATGCGCTGCAGCGACTTGTCCACGATGGCCAGGCCCAGGCCGGCGCCGGTGGCGGCGGTGCGGGCGGTGTCGCCGCGGTAGAAGGGCGTGGTCAGCTCGGCCAGCTTCTCGGGTGCCACGCCGCGGCCATGGTCGCGCACGCTCACCGTCACCCAGGGGCCGGCGCGCGAGTAGCTGACGTCGATCCGCGTCACGCCGGTGCCGGGCGTCTGGCCATAGCGGCGGGCGTTCTCGAACAGGTTCTGGAACACGCGGCCCAGCTCGGTCTCGTCGGCCATCACCTTGATGTCGATGGCCACGCGCGAGGTGATCTGCAGCGCCGGGTCGCGGAAGCCGGCCGACTCGCGGTCGATCAGCATCGACAGGTGCACCGGCACCAGGCGCGTCTCGCCGGGTCGCGCGTAGTCCAGGAACTTGTCGATGATGTTGTCGAGCTGGTCGATGTCCATCGCCATGTTGCGACGGGCTTCTTCGTCGTTGACGCTCATCTCCGCTTCCAGCCGCAGCCGCGCCAGCGGCGTGCGCAGGTCGTGGCTGATGCCGGCCAGCATGATGGCCCGGTCTTCTTCCACCTTGGCCAGCTCGCGCGCCATGCGGTTGAAGCCCATGTTCACCTCGCGGATCTCGCTGGTCAGCGTGTTTTCGTCCAGCCGCGAATCGAACTCGCCATCGCGGATGCGGCTGGCCGCGAACGACAGCTCACGCAGTGGCTGGTTGATGCGCCGGGCGATGGCCACCGACCCCACCAGCGTGGCCAGCAGCGCAATGCCCACCCAGACGAACCAGGTGCCCGGTGTCAGCGGCACCACGCGCGTGGGCTCGGCCTGCAGCCAGTAGAGGTCGTTCTCGATGGTGAAGCCCACCCAGAGCCCTTCGCGGCCATTGACCGAGCGGGCCACCAGCGTTTCAGCGCCCAGGCGGCTGTGCAGTTCCTGGCCCACGCGGCGGGTGAAGCGGTCGACCTCGAAAGGCTCCCAGCGGTCGCCCGGCTCGCGCGGCAGCACCCGCAGCGCGTCCTGGTCGTCCATGGTCTTGACGATGGAGGTGCGGCTGATGCTGTCGGAGTAGCGCAGCGCGGCCCGGCTCAGGTTCACCAGCGCGGCGATCTGCTGCGCCGCCTGCACCGCACGTGGCTCGAACTCGAGCGCGCGCAGCGTCTGGACCCACGCGAAGATGCCGCCGGTCAGCAGCAGGGCCAACAGGACGAAGGTGCGCCAGAAGAGGCTGAGGGCGACATGACGGCTACTCATCGGCCGTGAGGATGCCGGGGTTCCACATCAAGCTGCACCGTCCGGCACGAACACGTAGCCCACGCCCCAGACGGTCTGGATGTAGCGCGGCTGCGCCGGATCGGGTTCGATCATCTTGCGCAGGCGGCTGATCTGCACGTCCAGGCTGCGGTCGAAGGGCTCGAACTCGCGGCCGCGGGCCAGCTGGGCCAGCTTGTCGCGGCTCAGCGGCTGGCGCGGATGGCGTACCAGGGCCTTGAGCATCGAGAACTCGCCGGTGGTCAGCGCGATCTGCTCGCCGTCCTTGGTCAGGCGGCGCAGCGAGAGGTCGAACTCGAAGGGGCCGAAGGTGACGGTCTGCGCCTCCTTGGCCGGTGCGCCCGGTGCTTCCATCGCCGGGCGGCGACGCAGCACCGCGTGGATGCGGGCCAGCAGCTCACGCGGGTTGAAGGGCTTGGGCAGGTAGTCGTCGGCGCCCACTTCCAGGCCGACGATGCGGTCCACGTCTTCCACCTTGGCGGTGAGCATGATGATGGGCGTCACGTCGTTGGCGGCGCGCAGCCGGCGGCAGATCGACAGGCCGTCTTCGCCGGGCAGCATCAGGTCGAGCACGATGAGGTCGATCGTCTCGCGGGTGATCACGCGGTTCAGCGCCTTGGCATCTTCTGCCAGCAGCACCTCGAAACCTTCCTGCGTGAGGTAGCGCCGCAGCAAATCACGAATGCGGGCGTCATCATCGACCACGACGATGCGATCCGGCCGTGTGTTTGCGGGTGCGTTCATAAATGGACTCCAAACTTGTAACAGGCGCATTGTGCGCAGGAAAGACTAAGGGTTTACCCTCGTTCTGACCCGTGGTTACAAGTCTTTCGGTAACCAATGAGTTTGCTGAAGGTCAACCCCGCGTCGCCGTCGCCAGTTGTTGGCAGGGGCCATGCCCGTCGTGCAGGCCGCCACTCACGCGGGGGTGGGTCGCTGGCACGCTGATGGCTGCACGGCGTCACCTTCATTTGCCCAAGGAGCTTCATGAAACTCAAGATCGCCCGTTCCAGCGCCACCGTGCGCGGTTTGGCCTTGCTGGCCGCCCTCGGTGGCGGTGCGCTGCAGGCGCATGCGCAAGCCGTGGCGTCCGCGGTGGTGCCGGCGCCGCAAGGCGTGCTCAGCCTCAATGCGAGCGCCAGCGTGGAAGTGACCAAGGACCTGCTGTCCATCACCTTCACTGCCAGCCGCGACGGCAGCGATGCGGGCACGGTGCAATCGCAGCTCAAGCAGGCGCTGGACGCCGCGTTGGCCGAGGCGCGCAAGGTGGCCAAGCCGCAGCAGGTGGAAGTGCAGACCGGCAACTTCTCGCTGTACCCGCGCTATGCGGCCAAGGGCGGCATCAACGGCTGGCAGGGCACGGCCGAGTTGGTGGTGCAGGGTCGTGACATGGCGGCCATCTCGCAGCTGGCCGGCCGCATCCAGAGCATGGCCATTGGCCGCGTGGCCTACGGCCTGTCGCGCGAGGCTTCGCAGAAGGTGGAGGCGGAGGTCACGGCGCAGGCCATCCAGCGCTTCCAGGCCCAGGCCGCCGAGATTGCCAGGCAGTTCGGCTACCAGGGCGCCACGGTGCGCGAGGTGAACGTGCAGACCAACGAGCCCGGCATGGTGCCGATGGCCGCCAAAGCCTACATGCGCGCCGCCGCCGCGCCGATGGACGAGGCCCTGCCGGTGGAAGCCGGCAAGGGCACCGTGACCGCCACCGTCAGCGGCACGGTGCAGATGAACCGGTGAAGCCGGGCTGAGGACTTACTGCGCCACCCAGCCGCCATCGACGTTGATGGCGGCGCCGCGCAGGTTGTCGGCCGCGGCCGAGCACATGAAGACCGCCAGGTCGCCCAGCTGCTCGGGCGTGGTGAACTGCAGCGAAGGCTGCTTCTCGCCCAGCAGGTCGCGCTTGGCCTCGTCCACCGAGATGCCTTCGCGCGAGGCACGGTCGTCGATCTGCTTTTGCACCAGCGGCGTCAGCACCCAGCCGGGGCAGATGGCATTGGCGGTGACGCCGGTGGTGGCGGTTTCCAGTGCCAGCGCCTTGGTGAAGCCCAGGATGCCGTGTTTGCTGGCCACGTAGGCCGACTTCTGCGCCGAGGCCACCAGGCCATGCGTGCTGGCCACGTTGATGATGCGGCCCCAGTTGCGCTGCTTCATGCCCGGCAGCGCATGGCGCGTGGTGTGGAAGGCCGAGCTGAGGTTGATCGCGATGATGGCGTCCCACTTCTCGGGCGGAAAGTCTTCCACCAGCGCCACATGCTGGATGCCGGCGTTGTTGACCAGGATGTCGACCGCGCCGAACTCGGCCTCGGCCGCGCGCACCATGGCCTCGATGTCGGCCGGCTTGCTCATGTCGGCACCGTGGTACCCCACCTTCACGCCCAGCGCTTCCACCTGCGCCTTGGGGCCCGCATGGTCGCCGAAGCCGTTGAGCATGATGTTGGCGCCCTGGGCCGCCAGGCGCATCGCGATGCCCAGGCCGATGCCGCTGGTCGAGCCCGTGACGAGGGCGGTCTTTCCTTTGAGCATTCAAGATCTCCGTGAGGGGGTTGCTACGATGCATTATCAAACGCAGGGGGCCGCTTCCATGACCATCGAACCCGTTCTCAAACACGTGCAATGCCTGGGCAGCCGCGGCCTGCATCGCATGGCGTACTGGGAGTGGGGCGACGCCCGCAATCCGCGGGTGCTGGTGTGCGTGCACGGCCTCACGCGGCAGGGCCGCGACTTCGACGTGCTGGCCCGTGCGATGGCGGGCGAGTACCGCGTGGTGTGCCCCGACGTGCCGGGCCGCGGCCACTCCGACTGGCTGGCCGACCCCACCGGTTATGCGGTGCCTTCGTACGTGGCCAGCATGGTCACGCTGCTGGCCCGGCTGGACGCCGAGCAACTGGACTGGGTGGGCACCTCGATGGGCGGGCTGATCGGCATGGGGCTGTGCTCGCTGCCCGGAGCGCCGGTGCGGCGGCTGGTGCTCAACGACATCGGCCCGGCCATAGCCTATGAAGGCCTGGCCCGCATCGGCACCTACGTGGGCAAGCCGGTGCACTGGCGCACCGAACAGGAAGCCGCCGACGCCTTGTGGGCCATCTCGCAGGGTTTCGGTCCGCATTCGGCCGAGCAGTGGCTGGCCCTCACGCGGCCGCAGCTGCGCCCCGATGGCGATGGCTTCAAGCCCCACTACGACCCGGCTATCGGCCTGGCCTTCCAGCACATCACGCGCGAGAACGCGGCCGCCGGTGAGGCCATGCTGTGGGCGGCCTACGATGCCATCGCCTGCCCGACGCTGCTGCTGCGGGGCGTGCAAAGCGATCTGCTGAGTGCCGCCACCGCCCAGGCCATGAGCGGCCGCGGGCCGCGTGCGCGGCTGGTTGAATTTGAAGGCGTGGGCCATGCGCCCACCTTGGTGCAGCCCGAACAAGTGAAGGCCGTGCGCGATTTCCTTTTGTCCCCGTGAAGAGCCACGCCCCCGAGATCACCAACGACGACGCGGCCACCATCGTCCGGCTGGCCGACGTCTCCGACGAACTGGATGCCAGGCACCGCGCCCGCGCCTTCGCGCAGCCGCTGCTGCAGGGCGAGCTGCTGGACACCGGCGAGGACGCGCTGGGCCATGCCGATGGCGTGGCCGCGATCCTGCACGACATCGGCGCCTCGCCGGCGATGCAGGCGGCGGCCTACCTGGTGTATTCGGCCGACTTCCTGCAGCGGCCCGAGGAAGTGATCGCCAAGGCCTTCGGTGCTTCGTATGCCGGGCTGGTGGTGCACACCAACAAGCTGGTGCAGATCCAGCGCGCCGCCCGCGAGGCGCGGCTGGCCGTGGCCGACCGTGCGGTGCAGACCGAGCGCGTGCGCAAGATGCTGCTGGCCTTCTCGCGCGACCTGCGGGTGGTGCTGCTGCGCCTGGCCTCGCGGCTGCAGACGCTGCGCTGGTATGCCGCCTCGCGCACGCCATGCCCCAAAGCCCTGGCGCTGGAAACCCAGCAGGTGTTTGCGCCGCTGGCCAACCGCCTGGGCATCTGGCAGATCAAGTGGGAGCTGGAAGACCTCTCGTTCCGCTTCCTGCGGCCGGATGAATACAAGCGCATGGCGCGGCTGCTCGATGAAAAGCGCATCGAGCGTGAGGCGGGCGTCGAGGCCTTCCGCCAGCAGCTGGCGCAGCAGCTGCAGGACGCGGGCCTGAAGGCCGAGGTGCAGGGCCGGCCCAAGCACCTCTACAGCATCTGGAAGAAGATGCAGGGCAAGGGCCTGGACTTTGCGCGTGTGTTCGACGTGCGGGCGATGCGCGTCATCGTGGCCGACATCCCGGCCTGCTATGCCGCGCTGGCCCATGTGCAGCAGCGCTACCGGGTGGTGCAGGGCGAATACGACGACTACATCGCCAAGCCCAAGCCCAACGGCTACCAGTCGCTGCACACCGTGGTGCTGGACGACGACGGCCGTACCGTGGAAGTGCAGATCCGCACCCGTGCCATGCATGAGTACGCCGAGTTCGGCGTGGCCGCCCACTGGGCCTACAAGGAAGCGGGCACCAAGGGCTATGCCGGCGTGTCGGCCGCCGGTGCCGATGACGAGCGCGTGGCCGAGGCCCGCCGTTCGGTGCTGCGCCAGCTGCTGGCCTGGGAACGCGACTTCGCCGGCCAGGGCGCCAACGATGCGGCGGGGCAGGGCGACGAGCGCATCTACGTGTTCACGCCGCAAGCCGCGGTGATCGAGCTGCCGGCCGGGGCCACGCCGGTGGACTTCGCCTACACGCTGCACACCGACCTGGGCCACCGCTGCCGCGGCGCCAAGGTCGATGGCGTGATGGTGCCGCTGAACACGCCGCTGGCCAACGGCCAGACGGTGGAGATCAATGCCATCAAGGAAGGCGGGCCGTCGCTCGACTGGCTGAACCCCGAGCTGGGCTACCTGGCCAGCTCGCGCGCCAAGACCAAGGTGCGCGCCTGGTTCAACGCGCTGGCGCAGTCGCAGACCATCGCCAAGGGCCGCGAGCTGGTGGAAAAACTGCTGCAGCGCGAAGGCCGCACCGCCATCAAGCTGGAAGAGCTGGCCTCGCGGCTGGGCTTTCGCAGCGCCGATGCGCTGTTCGAGGTGGTGGGCAAGGACGAGTATTCGCTGCGCAACATCGAGCAGCTGCTGCGCCCGGCGGCCGACCCGCCCACGCCCGACGAGATCGTGGCGCTGCGCCGCTCCAAGGGCGACGGCAGCACGCCGCGCGGGGGCGTGCTGGTGGTGGGCGTGGATTCGCTGCTGACCAACCTGGCGCGCTGCTGCCGGCCGGCGCCGCCCGACGTGATCGGCGGCTTCGTCACCCGCGGCAAGGGCGTGGCCGTGCACCGGGTGGACTGCACCAACTTCCGCAACATGCGCGCCCAGCAGCCCGAGCGGGTGATCCCCGTCACCTGGGGCGTGGGCGAGGGCGCCCGTGGCGAAGCGGCCGTCTACCCGGTGGACGTGGTGGTGGAAGCCGCCGACCGGCCGGCGCTGCTGCGCGACATCTCCGAAGTGTTTGCCAAGGAGAAGATGAACGTGACCGGCGTGCACACGCAGTCGGTCAAGCATGTGCGCGGCGGCACCGCCTGGATGACCTTCACCGTGGAAGTGAGCGACGCCGCGCGCCTGGCCGCGGTGCTGGGCCAGGTGGCGCGTGTGGCGGGGGTGCGGCATACCAGGCGCAAGTAGGCCGATGGCTGCACCCTGTCCACAGGGTTAACCGGGAGGGAACCTGCGGACCGGCCGCCACTCCATGCCAGGGTCTTGTTGCCACCCTGCCTGGAGACGACGATGCCGAATGTCCTGCCCGCCCCCAAGGAAGCCCTGGCCCGCGCACTGGCGATGATGGTCGCCGCCAATGGCCGCATCGATGTGAAGGAACTGGACGTGCTGGACACGCTCGGGGCTTTCGGCCGGGTCGGCGTCAGCCGCGAACGCTTCATCGACATCGCCTGCGACTGCGTGGCCGAGGTGGGGGCCTACCTGTGCGACCGCTCGTGGTTGTCGGTCGACCATGTGCGCTACCTCAACACGCTGCTGGACGCCGTCACCGACACGCAGGACCGGCTGCTGCTGTGCCGGCTGGCGGCGGCGGTGATCACCGCCGACGGGCAGGTGAGCCAGGACGAGCGGCTGGTGTACGACCATGCGCTGGCGCGCTGGCGCATCAGGCAGTCCGACGTGTCGCGCGCGATCCTGGCTGATCCTGTGAACTGAGTTGGCCCCCAAGCTCGCTGCGCTCGCGCCCCCCCCGAGGGGGATCTCAGTCCCTTGGGGCGGCCCGGCGGGACTGAGGTCCTTCGTCTTTCAGCCGCTGCCGCACGAACTGACCGGCCACGAAGATGTCCTGCTCGACCGCGCGGCGCACGGCCGCGCTGTCCCCGGCTTGCAGCGCCTTCATCAACGCCTCGTGAGCGTCGTTGAGCACGCCGGCCGCGGCGGGGGTGTCGAACAGCCGGTTGCTCACCGGCCCCGCCTTGAGCCACAAGGTGTCGATCAGGCTGAACAGCAGCGGCGAGCCGGCGGCGCGGTACAGGATGACGTGGAAGTCCTCGTTGGCGGCCAGGTAGTCGTCGGCGTCCTGGCGGGCCAGCGCCTCGTCCATGCGCGTGCACAGCGCCTGCAGCTCGTGGCGCTGCGCCGCCGCCAGGCGCAGGCTGCCGCGCTCGGCCGCTTCGCCTTCCAGCAGCATGCGCATCTGCAGCAGGTCGTCAAACTCGGGCACCGACAGGCGCGGCACGGCCACACCGGCGTTGGGCACGTTCACCAGCGCGCCTTCGGCCGCCAGCCGCTGCAGCGCGGCGCGCACCGGCATCTGGCCCACGCCCATGGCGGCGGCCACGGTGCGTATCTTCAGCCGCTCACCCGGCAGGAAGCGGCCCACCGTCACCCACTGTCGCAGCGCCTGGTACACGCTGTCCTGCTGGGTGGTGCTGGCCTCGGTGTCGTCGTCGCTCAAGCCGTCTCTCCGCGGCACAACTCGGCCAGCACTTCGGCAAAGGCACCCAGCAGCCGTTGCACCTGGGCCGGCGTGGTGTCGGGGCACACCAGCATCATGTTGTGGAAGGGCGTGATCAGCACGCCGCGGTTGAGCAGTGCCAGGTGCAGCGCATGCTCCAGCGGCGCGTCCATCGCCGCCTCGGCCTGGCTGCCGTTGCGCGGCGGCTGCGGGCAGAACTGGAATTCGACCCGGGCGCCCACCTGCGTGACGCACCAAGGCAGGCCGTGGCCGGCGATGGCGGCGCGCAGGCCGTCGGCCAGCTGGCCGGCCAGCGCGTGCATGGGCTCGAACACCGGCGGCGTCATCAGCTGCGTGAGCGTGGGCCGCATCGCGGCCATGGCCAGCAGGTTGGCCGTGAGCGTCGTGCCGATGCCCGAATGGCCGGGCGGGGCAGCGCGCTTGGCGGCTTCGGCCTGTGCCGCCAGTTCGGCTGTAAAGCCGTAGGCCGCGCAGGGCATGCCGCCGCCCAGGGCCTTGCCCACCACCACCGCATCGGGCTGCAGGCCGTGGGCGCGGCCATAGCCGCCGGGGCCGCTGCTCAAGGTGTGGGTTTCGTCCAGCACCAGCAGGCTGCCGTGGCGGCGGATCAGGCGCTGCGCCTCGGCCCAGAAACCGGGCTCGGGCAGCACCATGCCGATGTTGGTCATCACCGGCTCGGCCAGCACGCAGGCCACATCGCCCGGGGCCAGCGCGGCTTCCAGCGCGGCCAGGTCGTTGAACTCCACCACCCGGGTGGTGGCCGTCAGCGCGTGCACCTGGCCCAGCAGGCTGGCGCGCTGCACCGGCTGGCCGTCCACCAGGTCGACGAACACGTCGTCCACCGTGCCGTGGTAGCAGCCGTTGAACACCAGCAGCACGCGGCGGCCGGTGGCGGCGCGCAGCCAGCGCAGCACGAAGCGGTTGGCGTCGGTGGCGGTCATCGCGAACTGCCAGCGCGGCAGGCCGAAGCGCTGCGCCAGCAGCTCGCCGACCACCGCGGCGTCTTCATTGGGCAGCATGGTGGTGAGCCCGCGCTGCGCCTGCGCGGCCAGCGCCTCGGCCACCGGGGTGGGCGAGTGGCCGAACATCGCGCCGGTGTCCCCCAGGCAGAAGTCGGCCAGGGTGTGGCCGTCGACGTCGGTCAGGGTGGCGCCGCGGGCTTCGGCCACCTGCAGCGCGAAGGGCGTGGACCAGTCGTTCATCCAATGCAGCGGCACGCCGAACATCAGCTGCGGCGCGGCGCGGTCCGACAGAGCGCGGCAGCGCGGATGGCGTTGCACATAGGCCTCGCGTTCACGCGCCAGCAGGGCCTGCACGCGTGCGGGCGGCACGCCGGTGGAGTGTGGGGTGTGCGTCATCGTGTCGTCCTCACACCAGCAGCAGCAGGTGCTCACGCTCCCAGGAGCTGATCACCCGGTTGTAGGTGGCGTACTCCAGCTCCTTGACCGCGCAGAAGGCGTCGACGAAGGTTTCGCCCAGCACCTGCTTGACGGCCTCGCTGGCCCGCATCGCACGGATGGCGTCTTCCAGGTGGCGGGGCAGTTCGTGGTCCACGTTCCACGCGCTGCCTTCGGTCGGCTCGCTGGGCTGCAGCTGGTCGCGCATGCCCAGGTAGCCGCAGGCCAGCGTGGCGGCCATGGCCAGGTAGGGGTTGGCGTCGACGCCGGGCACGCGGTTCTCCACCCGGCGGGCCGCCGGGCCCGACTTGGGCACGCGGATGCCGCAGGTGCGGTTGTCGTGGCCCCAGCGCACGTTGATGGGCGCCGACATGTAGGGCGCCAGCCGCCGGTACGAGTTGACGTAGGGCGCCAGCATCGGCATCACCTGCGGGATGTAGGTCTGCAGCCCGCCGATGAAATGCTGGAACAGCGCGCTGGCGCTGCCGTCGGCCTGGCTGAAGACGTTGCGGCCTTCGGCGTCGTTCAGGCTCTGGTGGATGTGCATCGCGCTGCCGGGCTCGCCTTCCATCGGCTTGGCCATGAAGGTGGCGAACACGCCGTGGCGCAGCGCCGTCTCGCGCACCGTGCGCTTGAACAGGAACACGCGGTCGGCCAGGTCCAGCGGGTCGCCGTGGCTGAAGTTGATCTCCATCTGCCCGGGGCCGGCCTCGTGGATCAGCGTTTCCACGCCCAGCTGGTGCTGGTCGCAGAACGAGGACAGCTCCATGAAGAAGGGGTCGAAATCGTTGACGGCATCAATCGAATAGCTCTGCCGGCCCACCTCGGGCTTGCCGGTGCGGCCCAGCGGCGGCTGCAGCGGCTCGTGCGGGTTCTGGTTGCGGGCCACCAGGTAGAACTCCATCTCGGGCGCGACGACGGGCCGCCAGCCGCGTTCGGCATACAGCGCCAGCACCCGGCGCAGCACCGCGCGGGGCGAGATCTGCACCGGCTGCCCGTCCCACTCCTGGCAATCGTGGATGACGACGGCCACCGGCTCGGCCGCCCACGGCACGATGCGCACCGTGGCCGCGTCGGGCCGGCACACCATGTCGGGATCGGTGTCGCCCACGTAGGGCCCGTTGTCGGGCTGCTGGCCGTTGACGGTGTTGAGCAGCACGCTCTTGGGAATGCGCATCTCGCCCGAGGCCATGAACAGGTCGCGCGGCAGGATCTTGCCGCGCGCGATGCCGGTCATGTCGGGGATCACGCACTCCACCTCGTGGATGCGGTGCCGGGTGAGGAATTCGTGGAGGGTGTCGGGCATGGGTGCGAAGCGGGCTGTTTGTGATCACAAATATATAGCGTCAAAGATCTGTGCTGGATGCAGAACATCCGTTATGTGATCGAAAAGTGCGCTCTGCGGACGAGGTAAAGGCTTGGAGCGGCGGCCTGCACGCCAAATAAATCTGAAAAGCCTTGCGCGCCTCAAAAGTTCTCTGCTACAGTAGCGGGCTTGACAGGCGCGTAGCTCAGCTGGTTAGAGCACCACCTTGACATGGTGGGGGTCGTTGGTTCGAGTCCAATCGCGCCTACCAAATTCGGTAGGAAGAAAAAGCACTTGGCGGAGACGTCAGGTGCTTTTTTATTTGTCTCGCGCAGCGCGCGAAGCCAGTCAGCGTCACAGGCGTCACGGGCACGAGGGCACGCCGCAGGCAGCGCCCCAGACCATCTTTCAGTAGACTGGTTCGATCGATCCTCGGTGCAGGGAGTCCGTCATGAAGCAGGCTGACGAGCGTGGCACTACATCGCACAGCGGCGCGCCACCGGTCGATACGGCGGCGGTCGGGCTGGATCGGGACGTTTTCCTGCGCACCCTGCTGCGCGAGCTGGCGGGTACCTTGCAGGACGTGGTCGGCCTGGACGAAGCGTCCGGCTTCATCAGCGTGGTCGGCCAGCGCATGGGCGATCAGATCAACCTGAGCTATCGCCAGGCCTTGGGTCAACCCGTGCTCGACCGCACGCAAGTGGCCGAGGTCATGGTCGACCTCAAGCGACGCATCGAAGGTGACTTCCGGGTCATCGAGCAGGACGACACCCGCATCGTGCTGGAGAACCGCCGCTGCCCGTTTGGCGACAAGGTGCTGGGGCGTCCTTCGCTGTGCATGATGACGTCCAACGTCTTCGGCGTCATTGCCGCGGAGAACCTGGGCCGCGCCAAGGTGGAACTGGTGCGCACCATCGCCGAGGGGGCACCGGGCTGTCGCGTGGTGGTGCACCTGCAGGCCACCCCCGAGGCCGATGCTGCCCAGGGCCGGGAGTACTACAAGGTCTGATGAGCCCCCCACTACCCGAGGGCCTGATGCAATCCCTGCTTGACGCGCTGCCGGAGCCCTTGTTGCTGCTGGACCTGCAGGGCCGGCTGCTGCATGTCAACCGCAAGGCGGCCCAGTGGCTGGGTGTGCGCGCCGAGCAGCTGGTGGGCGAGGATTTCGGCACGCTGTGCATCGACCCTGCCGATGTGGTGCAGGCGGTGCTGCGCCAGGGCGCGCGCAGCACCGAGTTCAGCCCCGCCCGCCTGACGCTGACTGCCGCCCAGCACCGGCCCTGCCGCTGCGAACTGGCCCGGGTGGCGGGCGAGGCCGGGCAACCGGCCAGCGTGCTGGTGCGGCTGCAGCCGCAGGCGGCCGCCGCCAGCAACTTCCGGGTGCTCAACGAGCGGATCGACGCCCTGTCGCGTGAGGTGGTGCGGCGGCAGGCGGCCGAGTCGGCCCTGCGTGCGCAAAGCGACTGGTTGAAGGTGGTGCTGCGCAGCATCGGGGACGGCGTCATCGCCACCGACACCCAGGCCCGCGTGGTGCTCATGAATCCGGTGGCCGAGCGGCTGTCCGGGTGGACGGAAGCCGAGGCGCGCGGACTGCCCATGCGCATCGTGTTTCCCATCGTGCATGCCCAGACGCGCCAGCCGGCTGCCGACCCCATCGAGCGGGCCCTGCTGGAGGGCCGTGCCGTCGGCCTGGAGGCGCAGACGTTGCTGCTGGCGCGGGACGGCCGGGAACTGCCGATCGACGATGCGGCCGGCCCCATCCACGACGACCAGGGTGGCCTGCTCGGTGCGGTGCTGGTGTTCCGCGATGTCAGCCAGCAGGTGCAGGCGGAGCAGGCGCGTCGACGTCTGGAGCAGCAGCTGCGCAACGCCCAGAAGATGGAGGCGGTGGGCGCCTTGGCCGGCGGCATCGCGCACGACTTCAACAACGTGCTGGGCGCCATCCTGAGCAACACGGCGATGGCCCGCGAGGAGCTGGCGCTGGAGCACCCGGTGCACCAGCGCCTGTCGCTGATCGACCGCGCGGGTCAGAGGGCGCGCGACCTCGTGCGGCACATCATGGCCTTCAGCCGCCGCCAGCCACAGCAGCTGCGTGTGCAGCCGCTGCAGCCGCTGGTCGAAGAGTGCGTGGCGCTGCTGCGCAGCACCTTTCCTTCGTCGGCCCAGTTGCACCTGCGGCTGTGCGATGAGCCGCTGCACGTGCTGGCCGACGGCACCCAGGTTGAACAGGTGCTGATGAACCTGAGCACCAATGCCTGGCAGGCGCTGTGCGGCAGCACGGGCCGCATCGAGGTGACGCTGGACCGCTACGAGGGCGACGCGCCCGAGGGGCTGGCCGCCGGGTTCGGCACCTGGCAGCCGGGGCGGTATGCGCGCGTGACCGTCCGCGACAACGGCTGCGGCATGGATGCGGACACCACGCAGCGGATCTTCGAGCCGTTCTTCACCACCAAGTCCAAGGGGGACGGCACCGGCCTGGGCCTGGCCGTCGCCCACGGCATCGTCGCCGAGCACCGCGGCGCCCTGGCGGTGCAGAGCGCGCCGGGCCGGGGCACCCGCTTCGAGCTGCTGCTGCCGCTGGTCGACGGCATCGACCTGGAGCCGATGCCGGTGGAGCGCGCCGCCGCCACGGTGCAGGGCAGGGGGCGCCATGTGCTCTACATCGACGATGACGAAGTGCTGGTGGCCACGGTCGATGCCATGCTCCACCGGGCCGGCTTGCGCGTGACCGCCTTCGCCAACCCTCGGGAGGCGTTGCGGGCCTTGCGCTCGATGCTGGTCGACGTCGACATCGTGGTCTCGGACTACAACATGCCGGAGCTGAACGGGCTGGACGTGGCCCATGAGGTGGCCCGCATCCGGCCCGGCATGCCGGTGATCGTCAGCTCGGGCTACCTGTCCGACGACCTGCACCGCGGCGCGCAGGAAGCCGGCGTGGTGCAGCTGCTGAACAAGGAAGAGACGCACGAGCGTCTGGCCGCCCTCATCCATCAGGTGCTCGTGGCGCGCTGACGATCGACCGATCGCCCGCACGCGGGCGAGCCGTGAACATCTGCTACCAAAACGCGGCTCATGCGTTTGGCGGTTGCCTCCGGCGCACTCACAATGCCAGATCTGCTTCAAGCAGATGTTTTTGCAGGACGTGCCACATGCCGGAGCTTGTATTCGACCGATTCGTGCTGGACACCGACCAGCGCCTGCTGCTGCACGGCGGGCAGGCGGTGGATCTGCAGCCGTTGGTATTCGATCTCCTGGCTTTTCTGGCGCGTCGCCCGCGCAAGGTCATCTCCAAGGCCGAGCTGCTGCCCGCCGTGTGGCGCAGCAGCTTCGTCACCGACAGCGTGGTGGCCCGCGCGGTGATGAAGGCCCGGCGAGCGCTGCTGGACGACGCCCAGGAGCCCCGCCTGCTGCGCACGGTGCCCCGCGCCGGCTACCTGCTGGACGCCGACGTGCAGGAGCGGCCCGGCCGCGCCAGCCGTCCGGCACCGGCGGTGGCCGAAGGCGCCAGCCGCCCCCGCCTGGTGCTGCTGCCGGTGGAGGACCTCACCGCCAACCCGGCGCTGCGCTGGGTGCCGCAGGGCCTGATGGGGCTGCTGCACCAATGGCTGGAGGCGACGGGGCACTTCAGCCTGGCGCCGCTGGCCGAGGTGCAGCCGGTGTGGGCGCGCCTGACGCCCCGCGACGACGCGATGGCGCAGCTGTGTGCCGGCCTGGGCGCGGCCGAGGCCGTGCGCTGCCAGCTGGCCTGGGAGGACGAGGCCTTCGTGCTGCGGGCCTGGCGCGGCCCCGGCGCCCCCGGTGACCTGGCCTTCGAGGCGCGCGGTGACGATGTCATCCAGCTCACCCGCGGCCTGGTCGACCAGCTGGACCGGGCCGGCGCGCCGCCGCCGGCTGCAGGCGCCGCGCCCCCGCCGACGGTCGACAGCTTCTGGCAGGAGCAACTGGCGATGGTGGTGGACATGCAGCAGTCGGGCCAGGCGGCGCAGGCGCTGGCGCTGCTGGACACCACGCAGCCGCATGTGCCGGCCACGCCGCAGATCGAGCTGCTGCACGCGCAGCTGCTGCACCAGTGCAACCGGCCCGACGAAGCTTGCCAGGTGCTGGACGCCGCGCTCGGGCGCACCGACCCGGCGCTGCCCGACCTGATGCGCGTGTCGATGCTGGCGCTGCGCGGCCAGTGCGATTTCGATGCCGACCGCCTGCCGCAGGCGCGCCAGCACCTGGAGCAGGCGGTCGCCTTGTCGCAGCGGCTGCCCGAAGCCCATGCGCTGCGGCCCGAGCTGCTCAGCCGCACTGCCCGCGTGGCTGGCCGCCAGGTGGACGCCGAGGCCGCGCTGCGCCTGGCCCAGGCCGCGGTGGACGAGGCCGGCCGCCTGGGCCAGCTCAACATGCAGGCCCGCGCCTGGCTGGTGTACACCGCGCTGCTGCGCGCGATGGACCAGCCCTACCGCGCCGAAGAGGCCATGCCGCGCGCCATCGAGCTGGCCGAACGCTCGGGCGTGGCCGAGTACCAGGCGCGGGCCTTCCGCTCCCAGGCAGCGCTGCTGGACTACCAGCGGCGCCATACCGCCGCGCTCGAGTCGGTGCGGCGCAGCCTGGCCTTGTGGCTGCGTTCGCCCGACCGCGCGGGCCAGCAGTGGACCCAGCTGTTCGAAGCCTGGATCCTGGTGGAAGCCGGCCGCCTCGACGAAGCTGCCCGCGCCTTGGCGCTGGTGGGCCGGCAGCCCGACCTGCTGCTGGCGCACCGCGGCTTCCTGCAGTTCGCGCTGGCGGTGCTGGAGTGGCGCCAGGGCCACAGCGTGCAGGCGCTGGAGCGGCTGCGCGCCTTCGCCTTGCGCGCCCGTGCCGCCAAGAGCCTGTTCAGCGTCGTGGCCCATGCCGAGCTGGCTTTCATGGAAATCCACCTCGGCCACCTCGACCAGGCGCGCGCTGCGATGGCCGGGGCCGAGGGCCTGCCGATGGCGGGTGCCCTGCAGCGCCGCCAGGCTGCGCTGGCCCTGGCCGAAGGCGATCGCGCACGGGCGCTGGACCTGCTGCTGTCGGTGTGGCGCAACGGCCATGTCCGGGGCACCGAAGGCCCGGCCATCGTCATCGACCTCACCTGGATGCTGCTGGAAAACGCGCCGGCGGGCTTCGAGGACCCGGAACTGGAGACCTTGTTCGCCCATGTGCTCGACTTCTCCGACGAGCCGTTGGAAGTGCGGGTGTTGCGCGCGGCCTACGTGCTGCGCCAGCAGCCCAGCGACCACAGCCGCGCCGAGTGGGACCAGCTGGTGTCCGGCGCGGCGGTGCTCAAGCGGCGCTGCCCGATGATGCTCACCCGGTCGTACCGGGAAGCGATGGCGTCCCGCACGCCGCCCCGTCTGCCGGAGCTGCTCAGCCGCGTCTGCTGGTAGGGCATGACCGCGCCGCGGGCGCTTGGTCATCGATTGGTCATGGGTCGCGCCCGCGGGCGGGCCGACGATCCAGTCTTCGATCAACAGCCTGCGGCGCCTGCCCCGGTGGGGCGCCTGCCGCCCACCACCATGAGCGCCACCCGATGCCCCGGTCCGCCGAACTGCCAGACGGGTTCGTGCCACCTTCCTTCCTTGCTGCCAGCGCCGCAGACCTTGGGCCTGGACGAGATGACCCCCGCGGACTGGCTGGCCCGCGAACAGCGGCTGCTGGCCCACCTGGCCCAGGTGGCGCACGAGCTGCGTTCGCCGCTGGCCGGCCTGGTGGGGCTGGCCAGGCTGACGGCCCAGGAGGCCGAACTCGGCCCCAAGCACCGCCGCTGGCTCGACAGCATCGCCCGCTGCGGCGAGCACCTGACGCAGACCGTCAACGACCTGATCGACGTCGGCCTGGCCAGCACCGCCGAGGTGACGCTGCGGCCGCAACCGCTGCGGCTGTCGGCCCTGCTGCAGGAGATGTCGGACCTGGTGCACCCGGAGCTGCACCAGCCCGACGTTCAGCTGCACACCTGGCTCCAGGGCCGCGCCGCGGGTGACGATCCGGTGGTGCGGGTCGACGGCCAGCGCCTGCGCCAGTTGCTGCTGAACCTGCTGTGCAACGCCGCCCGCGCCACCACCGAAGGCGAGATCACGCTGGGCTGCAGCTGGCAGGCGCCCGGCCGCTGGCGCTTCGAGGTGGCGGACACCGGCAGCGGCCTGAGCGCCGCCCGCCTGGCCGAGCTGTTCCACCAGGGCCATGCGCTGGAGATCTGGGCCCACGGCAGCGCCGACCGCCACGGCGGCCTGGGGCTGCTGATCAGCCGCCGCCTGGCACGGGCCTTGGGGGGCGAGCTGGCCGTGGTGAGCCAGCCCGGCCTGGGCACCACCTTCTCGTTCGAGATCGATGCGCCGGAGGCGCCGGCCGGCTCCGCGCCCGCCGATGCCTGACTTTGGCCAGGGAGCCTGAGATGTCCAGCCAGTCGAACCCCCGGGGCCCTGCGCCCCTGATTCTGGCCACCGATGCCCAGGGCCACGTCACCGGCGCCAACGACGGTTTCCGGCAGCAGCTGGGCTGCAGCGCACGGGCACTGGCTGCGCGGCCGCATCCCGCGCTGCTGCATGCGGTGCAACCGGCGGACACCGCCATCGACCTCTGGACCCGGTTGCGCGCCTGCGAGCCCTGGGCCGGGCGGCTGGCCTATCGCCAGGCCGACGGAGAACCCTGCTGGCTGCTGGTGAACGCCATGCCGCTGCGGCGCGATGGCCAGGTGTGCGGTTACCTGATGCTGCATGCCCCGGTGTCAGCCGCACCGACCCCGCACCCGCCGCGCGCACCGGTGCGCCGTCTTGGGCATGACCCGGCCTGGCGGCTGCGACTGGGCGCGGCCGGCCTGTCGGCACTGGCCATGGCCAGCGGCCTGCTGGGCGGCCTGGCTGGCACGGCCCTGCTGGCCCACATGGGCGTTTGTGCGCTGGGCGCCGCCGTGTTGCTGGGCTGGTGGCAAGTGCAGGTGCTGCGCCCGTGGCAGCGGGCGCAGCAGCAGGCGCAGGCCCTGGAGGCGGGCCATCCGCTGGCGCCGGCCCCGGTCGACGAAGCGCAGCCTTGGTTGCGCGCGATGCACCGGGCAGCCTTGCAGTTGCAGTCGCTGCTGGACGAACTGGGCCCGCAGGTGGACAGCCTGCGCACGGCCAGCCATGCGCTGGCGCTGCAGACCGACGACCTGGGCCAGCGCACCGAACTGGCCGCCGCTGCGCTGCAGGAAACCGCCTGCACCGTGGATCAGCTGCGCACCACGCTGCAGCAGCCCGACGATCCGGCGCAGGCGCTGGCCGCGCAGGCCGCAGGCCTGTCGACGGTGTGCGAGGCGATGAACCGCCTGGACGACAGCACCCAGCAGAACGCCGCGCGCACCGACGCCTGCAAGACCGCCGCGGCGGCGCTGGCACTGCGGGCCGAACGGCTGTCGGCGTCGCTGCGCCTCTTCAGACCTGAAGGGCCGGGCTGAGACCCTCTCAGGCCACCACCTGGTTGCGGCCACGCCGCTTGGCGCGGTACATGGCCTCGTCGCTCAGGCGCAGCAGCTCGCTGGCGGTGCCGGCCTGGTCGGGGTACAGCGCCACGCCGATGCTGCAGGAGATGCGCAGCGTCAGGCCCTGCGGCGTGACGAAGGGCTGCTCGATCTGGCTGCGCAGGGCCTCCGCCACCGTCATCGCGCCGGCCAGCGCGGCGGTGTCGGGCAGCAGCACCACGAACTCGTCGCCGCCGGTGCGCGCCGCCAGGTCGCTGGCCCGCAGCACCTGCTTCATGCGCGCGGCCACCTGCTGCAGCAGCCAGTCGCCGGCCTCGTGGCCGTGCTGGTCGTTCACCTGCTTGAAGCGGTCCAGGTCGATGAAGAGCACCGCGCAGCGGGTGCCGCGGCGCTGCATGTCGGGCAGCACCTGGTCCAGGCGGTCTTCCAGCAGCCGGCGGTTGGGCAGGTCGGTCACGCCGTCGTGGTAGGCCATGCGGCGGATCGCTTCTTCCGCGATGCGCCTGGCGGCGCTGTGGTCGCGCAGCACCGCAATCGCATCCAGCACCTCGCCGAACTCGTCGCTGCCGCGGCGGGCGGGCATCGGCACGTCCAGCCGCCCCTGCGCGATGGCGACGATCAGGTCGGTGGTGTGGCCCAGCGGCCGCACCACGCGGCGCAGCAGGAACCAGCCGGTGCCGGCCAGCAGCAGCGCCACCGCGGCGCCGCCGGTCAGCTGCCAGCGCAGCTGACGCTGGGCGCGCTGCAGGCTGGCCGTGGCGGCGGCGGTGGCTTCGTCCAGCAGCAGGTCGCGCACCCGCAGGATGCTTTCCATGTCGGGCACGTAGCGGGCTGCGAAGCCGGCGGTCGTCACGCTGTAGACGCCGCTTCGCAGGCCGAGGTCGATCTGGCCGTCGACGAAATGCATCGCGTCACCGAAGTAGCGCTGGCGCATCGCGGCCACCGCCGAGCGCACCTCGGGCTGGTGCGTGGCGGCGGCCACGCTGTGGTCCAGCTGCTCGCCCAGCTGCTGCAGCCGGCCGCGCAGGCGCTGCAGCTTGATCTGGTCCTCGGGGCCGAGCGGCTGGGCGGTGGCGATCGGCGCGGTGAGCTGTGAGCCCAGCTGGCCGGCGTATTCGCGCAGCATCGCCGCCTGGTGGGCCCCCTTGATGGCATCGGCCGCGCTGGGGGCCGCGAGGGCGGCATCGTTGGCCAGCCGGCTCATCGCAGGGGCCAGTTGGTCGATGACCGCGATCATGGCCTGCACCGCCTGCTGCACGTCGGCGCTGGCGCGGTCGGCGCGCCGCTGCGCCGCCACGCGGTCGACCGCGGCACGGCCGACGCCCAGTTGCTGGCGTGCGGCGGCCGCCTGGGCCTGCACCACGGGATGCACCTCGTCGGATGCGGACAGCACCGTCTGCAACTGCTCGAAGGCCGCGTCGGTGCCGACGCGGGCATTGCCCAGGGCATGTCGTGTGGTGTCGGTGCCAGGCAGGTCTTCGCCCAGCGATGCATTGGAGGGGCCCCGCTCGCGAGAGGCCAGCTCGGCCGCCACCAGCACGGCCCGCAGCTGGTGCAGTGCCTCGCCGCCCCGGGCAGCCTGACGCTGTTCCCGCCAGGCGTTCAGGATCACCGCGGTGGAGGTGGTGGCCACCGTCAACGCCAGCAGCAGGCTCAGCAACAGGAATATGGTCTTCAGGCGCATGGAGAACGGGGCCCTGCACGGGCCCCTCGATGCAACGCAGCGCCTGGGCCGGCGGACGACACGATGGGTTCGGCGGCCGCTGCGCGGCCACCCCTGATTGTTCCACCACTGCCGTCGGCCGCCGCCGCTTCAGTCCAGCCCCGTCTTCCCGTCGGCCCAATAGGCCTTGGTGCGGATGCGCGATGCGCCCATGCCAGCGCCGCGCAGCGCGCGCAGCAGGTGCTGCAGCGTGCGGGCACGGCCGGCCAGCACCACCTGCATGCCAGGCTCCACCAGGCCCAGCAGCGTCGCGGTCAGGGTGGGCAGGTGCTGGTCGTGCGGCTGCCGCGGTATCACCGCCGCGTGGAGGTGCAGGCCGTGCAGCAGGTCGTGCAAGGCGGAGGCGTGGTCCGCCTCCAGCAGCGTGTGGACCGGCCGCCAGGCCGCGGCCAGGCCCAGCGTGGTCTCGTCGCCCACCACCACCGCATGCGCCGGGTCCCAAGCGGCCAGGTCCAAGGATCGGCGTGGGCCGAACACCCGCACCTGCTGTCCGGGCTGCGCACGGCGCACCCACTCGCTGCCGGGGCCGGGCGCCAGGGCGTGGGCCAGCAACTGGGTGCTGCCCGCCTGTGCGTCCCAGCAGATCGGCGTGTAGGTGCGGGTCTTCAGCCCGCCGCCCAGTTGCAGCTGGAGCTTGTCGCCGGGCGCCCAGGCCAGCCCGCGCAGCGCAGGGCCCGCCAGGCCGATCCGGTGCAGGCCTGGCGCCAGGCGCTGGTTGTGGGTGACTTCGGCCGGGCGGAAGAGCAGCCGTGTCACGAGCCGGGTGGCCAGGCCGGGCGAGCCGGCGGGGGCGGCAGGTGCCGTGGTGTCGTGAGTCATAGAACGGACCTGGGCCACGCGACCGGCGGCGGGGTTGGTGTCGAAGGAGGCGATGGCACGCGCCACCGGCTCGGGGAGCCGTCGCGCGACAGGCTGGCCACGCCGCTGGCACCCGCCGCGGAGAACCAGCGGCCACCCTGGGCCCGCACGCCGGGCAGCGTGAACAGCAGGTTCTCGAAGTACCCGTGGTTGCGCAGGATGGTGTGGCCGGCGGCGCCGGTGACGAGGAGGGTGGTGGTCATGGGCGCGCTTTTCTTGGAAGGCGGTGGAGATGAACCAGACGGCTGGCTCAGCGCCGGAACGGCACGGCGCGGCTGCGGCCCCACAGCACGAAGGCGCCCAGGGCCAGCAGCAGCACGTTCATCGGCAGCACCATGGCTTCACCGCGCATCAGGTGAAAGCCCATCGCCAGCACCTGCAGCAGCACGATGCCGGCTGCGGCCAGCACGCTGAGCCGGGGCAGGACGCGCAGCAGCGCCGGCAACAGGATGCCCAGGCCGCCCATCAGGTCGACCAGGCCGGTGAAGGTGGCCAGCGCCGGGTGCTGCACCACCCACGGCGCCATCTGGGCGGCCTGGTCGAGTGGCATGGCCAGCTTAATGTAGGCACCCCACAGCATGAAGAAGGCCAGCAGTGCCTGGGCCAGCCACAGGCTGGCGCCCAGCAGCTTGCGGGGGCGGGTGGTGTTCAGGGCATCGGTGGTCACGGCGGAAATCCTTGTCAGTCATGGATGCGCCAAGTTACGAGTGCCTAACCATTTACGGAAGCGATAAAATTTCGATGAAAACCATCTTCTTCGGAGATTGATGATGATCGGCAGCCTGAGCCTGGACCAGTTGCGGGTGCTGATCGCGATCGAGGAGGCGGGCAGCTTCTCTGCCGCCGGGCGCCGCTTGCGGCGGGTGCAGTCGGCCATCAGCCACACCATCCAGGCGCTGGAAGAAGCGCAGGGTGTGCAGCTGTTCGACCGCAGCGCGCGCACACCGCGCTTCACCGAGGCAGGCCGGGTGCTGGCCGCCCAGGCGCGCCAGGTGCTGCGCCAGGCCGAGGTGTTCGAGCGCACGGCCCAGGCCATCGCCGCCGGGCTGGAGCCGGAACTGGCCATCGCGCTGGACAGCTTCGTGCCCACGCCGCCGGTGATCCGCGGGCTGGCCGGGCTGCAGGCGCATCACCCCGACCTGGCGGTGACGCTGTTCACCGAAGGCATCGGCGCGGCCGAACGCCGGGTGCGTGACGGCAGCGCCACCCTGGGCTTGTGCGCACTGCTGCCGTCGATGGTGCAGGAGCTGCAGGCCGCGCCGCTGACCCAGGTGAGCCTGGTGCCCGTGGTGGCGCCCACCCATCCGCTGGCGGCGGAGCAGCGCCCCATCACCCGCGACATCCTGGCCGAGCATGTGCAGCTCATCCTCACCGACCCGCTGCAGCGGCCGGGCCCCAGCTTCAGTGTGGTGAGCCCGCGCGTCTGGCGTTTCGTGGACATCGCGCGGCGGCTGGAATTTCTGCTGGCCGGCTTCGGCTGGGGCACCATGCCGCAGCACCTGGTGGCCGCCCACCTGGCCAGCGGACGCCTGCGGCGCCTGAACATCGACGACCCCGGCGTGCTGCCTGGCTCGATCGGGCTGTTCGCCATCCATGACCGCAACCGTCCGCTGGGCATCGGCGCCCGCTGGCTGCTGCAAGCGCTTCAGCAGCAGGCCTGGTTCGATGCGCCCTGACGCGTGCGCCCGGGCACTGGCTCATGAGGCGGGCGTTTCGGCCAGCTGCTTGACCAGCGCGACCACCAGCGTGGCCACCGCCCGGGCGGCGCCGCCGCCGTGCACAAGCACCATGTCGTACAGCGGCAGGGTCTCGCGCAGCGGCAGAGGCCGCAGCAGCCCGGCGGCGGCGTCGCCCAGCAGCACCGGATGCGGCAGCACCGCCAGCAGGTCGGAGCCGGCCACCAGCTGCACCAGGCTGCCGTAATCGGCACAGTGCACCACCACGGGCGGTGGCGGCAGGCGGCGCACCGCAAAGGCCTCGCTCAGCACGTCCACCGGCCCGGCCACCGCCGCACCCACGGCCGCAAAGCGGGCCGCCTGCAAGTCCGGCAGGTGCTGCGTGGCCGCCAGCGGATGGCCGCGCCGGGCGTACACGCGTGGCGTGATGCGGTAGAGCGGATGCACCTGCAGCCCGGGCGGCAGCGGGCCGCGCGGGCGTGGCGTGATCGCCAGGTCCAGCGTGCCGCGTTGCACACCGGCGATCAGCTGGCCCTCGTCGGCGGTGCTCATCACCAGCCGGCGCCGCGGGCGGCCCTCGCACCACAAGGCATGGAGCCGCGGCCCGCACACCCTGGCGGCAGAAGCGGTCAGCCCCACCCGCAGCAAGCCGGGCTGGCGGGCCGGCGCCGCGGCCGTCAGCCCCTGCAGCCGTTCTTCCAGGCCCTGGCTGCCCTGGGCCAGCTGCCGCGCCAGCGCCGTGGGCTGGCGGCGGCGGCCCTGCCGCTCGAACAGGGGCTGGTTCAGCCGGGCCTGCAGCTGCTGCATGGCTTGCGACACGGCGGGCTGCGACACGCCGGCCGCCGCCGCGGCCGCGGCGAAGGAGCCGTGTTCGACCACCAGCCGCAGGTAGCGCAGGGGCGTCAGGTTCATAAGCCCATCTTATGGGACAGGCCGGCGGGCCGCAGGCCCAGGCGTGCCGCGGCGAGGTGCTGGCCGCGCCGTTGAGTTCACTCCAGGCCGAAGCCCTGGGCGCGCAGCCAGTGGGCCAGGCGGTCGCGGCCACTCAGGCTCTGGGCCGTGGCCACGCGCTGGGTGGCCTGCGCCGACCAGGGCAGCGGCGGCATGCCCTGGCTTTGTTGGAAGGCCTGTATCAGCTCGTCGTAGTCGGCGACCGCGGCGGCCTCGCCCGCTGCGTCGTAACGCTCGTGGTGCAGGACGGTCGAGGGCGACAGGCGCGGCTTGATGGCCGCCGGCCGCGACGGATCGGGATGGCCCACGCACAGGCCGAAAAGCGGGAAGGCCAGAGGCGGCAAGGCCAATTCGGCGGCGACGGCGTCGGCATGGTTGCGCAGCGCGCCGATGTAGACGGTGCCCAGGCCGAGGGCCTCGGCGGCCAGCACCGCGTTCTGCGCCGCCAGCGACGCGTCGACCGCGGCCACCAGGAACATCTCGAGGAATCGGTTGGCGTCGGCGCGCCGGCCCAGACGGTCTGCGGTGCGGTGCAGCCGCGACAGGTCGGCCACCCAGACCAGGAAGAGCGGCACCTGGCGGATGTGCGCCTGCTGGCCGCACCATTCGGACAGCCGCGACTTGCGCTCGGCATCGCGCACCGCGACGACGCTCCAGGTCTGCAGGTTGGACGAACTCGCCGCCGATTGCGCGGCGGCGACCAGGGTCTCCAGCGTGCCCGCGGGCAGCGGCGTGTCGAGGAAGGCGCGCACCGAGCGGTGGGCGAGCAACTGCTCGATCACGGCCCCCGCGGCGCCATTGGCATGGGCCAGGGTGTCGGGGGCGTGTCCGTAGCGTTGTTGGAGCAGGTCGTTGATGCGGGTCATGGGAGGGGGCTGAAGCGAGTGCGGTCGGGTTCTGGGCCGGTCAGTCTATGCAGCGAGCGGCGATGCCGGCCAGCCCGACAGGGCGACCGCCGCGCCGTTGCCGGCGCCCGTGGTGGCATCGAAGCGGTAGGCCAGCACCTGCAGCGGCTGGCCGCCGGCGGCCCAGGCCGCCACCCAGCAGACGGCTTCGTTTGCGCCGTTGCCGGCACGCCGGACGACGTCGGTGCCGGCGGCTTGCAGCCAGTCGCGGTCTCGCCGGCCCAGCCCGGCGAGGAATTCACGGTCCCAGCCGTCATCGAAGCGCAGCGAGGGGTCGGCGAGCGCCTGGCTGAGCCGTGCGTACAGCGCCAGCCTTTCGTCCTCGTCGCGCTCGGCGCCGTCGTCTGGCAAGGTGTACGGGGGCAGGTGGTGGGTGAGCCCGCCGGTGCCGACGAACAGCACGCGCTCGGGCCGGTCGTCGAAGAATCGGCCGACCAGTTCGCCGATGTGCGCGGCACGTCGGAAAGAGGGCGCCGGCGGGCTTGCCGCGTTGAGGAAGATCGGCACGATCGGGTGGCGGTCGATGCCGCCCAGCAGATCGCGCGCCGAGTGGCCGAAGCCGTGGTCGAGCGCGACCCGGTGCGCGACCGCGATGTCGACGTCATGTGCCGACAGGTGCTCGGCCAGGGCACGTGCGGTGTCACCGGCCACCGGGTAGGTGCCGACCGGGCCGTTGCGGTCGCCGCGCGCCGTGGCCGTGAGCGCCACGGCCACCGACGGGATCACGGCGCGGAAAGCGCGCCGGTGGTCGGTGCCGAAGACGACGACCAGCTCAGGCGCAAAGGCCTGGATGCGTTCGCGCGCGGTCGCCCAGGCGGCCCAGATCTCCGGCTTCGGCGGCACCGGCCATGCCGGGTCACCCGGCGGCGGCGGAATGGCGTGCGAAGAACAGACGGTCAGGCGTGCGCCACGGGCAGGGGACGTTGGAATCGGTGTGTCGAGGGTCATCGCGTGGACCCCGCCCAATGGATAAGTCGATCTTATGTGTTGGCCCCAACGCGGGCTTGCCGCCGGGGTGCGCGGCAGCGATGCTGGCGCCCCGATCAGCCACCGTACACCCCGCCCATGAGCACCGCCCTCGACACCGTTCGCCGCTACCTGCGCCACCTGCATGCCGGCGACACCGCCGGCCTCGTCAGCTGCTTCGAGGAGGACGGCATCGTGCATTCGCCTTTCCTCGGCAGCGTGGCGGCCGGGCCCTTCTTCGACAAGCTGGCCGCTTCGTCCAGCGCCAGCGTCATCACGCCGATCGACCTGCTGGTCTCGGCCGACGCGTCGCCCGGCGCGCAGCGCGTGGCGGCCTGGTTCCGCTACGACTGGACGCTGCGCGACGGCCAGCAGCTCAGCTTCACCTGCGTGGACGTGTTCAGCTTCCGCCCCGGCAGCGCCCGCATCCAGCAGATGCACATCGTCTACGACACCCACCCGCTGCGCGAGCAGGTGGGTGACAAGTACGCCATCTCAGGCGGCTGAAGCGCCGGACGGCCGGCGCACCCGCCAGGCGAGCCCGGCCAGGCCCAGCGCCATCAGCGCCCAGATGCCCGGCTCGGGCACGGCCGCCACCGCAAAGCCGGCCTGTGCAAAGTGCTGGGCCGACTGGCCCAGGCCGGTGGTGGCGGCGTTGCTCAGCAGTTGCAGATCCAGCGTGCTCACGCTGCCGGCGGCCAGCGTGAACTCGAACGACTGGCTGCCGGTGGTGGCGATGCTGCGGCTGAGCAGCGTGTTGCTGCTGCCATTGAGGCTGCTGGTGATCAGCACCGTCAGCAGGCCGCTGGTGCTGCCGCCGCTGGCCGACGCATCGCTGCCGAAGTCGAAGCTGAAGCGCAGCCGGCCGCCGTCGGCAAAGCTGCCGACGAAGCGCACCTGCGCTTCGGCGCTGGCGGCCGCGGCCAGGCTGTCGGCGTAGGTGGTGGCGGTCAGCAGGCCTTCTTCGGCCACCGCGGTGGCGTTGGCAAAGTCCTGCAGGCCGGCCGCGTTGGCCAGGGTCTGCAGCGGCAGCGGCGTGGTGGCGCTGCTGTCCGCCAGGCTGTCGGTCAGGCCTTCGGCCGTGGCGGTGGCCGAGGTGGTGTAGCTGCTGCTGGTGAAGCTGAAGGCCCAGGCCGGCGCGCTGGCAGTGGCGGCCAGCAGGGCCAGGGCGGCGGTGCGCAATGCAAGGCTCATGGAAGGGCTCCTGGTCATGGGGCGGGGGTGGTCTGCAGCAGCTGCGGCGTCAGGCCCTTGCTCGGCAACAGTCCGCTGGCCAGCATGTCGGCGAGCAGCCGGCGCAGCTGGCGGGCGGCGTCGTCGGGCAGCATCAGGCGGTCACGCACCAGCTTGTTGGACTCCACCGTGGCCCGCACGTAGTAGGCCCACAGGTTGGGGTAGCGCTCCTCGATCGACGGTCGCGGATCGCCGCTGGCCAGCCGCTCGGCCCGTGTCTTGGCGAACGGGATGTAGCCTGCGGCCAGCGAGGCTTCACGGCCCTGCAGCGGCCCGCTGGCGATCGGCGCCCAGGCGGTGTAGGTGCCCAGCGGCAGCCGGTGCAGCAGCGACTTGACGCCGGCCACCTCGTTGCCATCGGCATCCACCCTGGGCACCAGCGTCGGAATCACCTGGCGGATGGTGGGCGGCACCTGGCTGATGACGCCCGAGCCGTCGTTGTAGCGGAAGCCGGGGCCGAAGTCGTAGTCGAGCACCGGGTTCACCACGCCGTCGGGCCGTGGTGCATTGGGAATGGCGGGCCAGCCCATCGCGGCCGAGGTGGCGGCCACCAGCGTGCCGTCACTGATGCGCGGATAGGCCGAAGGCGGCGGCTCGCGGTTGCTGCGCACCCAGTCGACCATCGCCACATACAGCGCGCGGTTGATGTAGTTCTGCGGGTTGGGGTTGCCCGCCAGCTGCGCCGGATTGGCCGGCCGCGTGCCCAGGTTGTAGCCGCCCTGGCCACCGCCATGGCCGGTGCCGGCGTGGTAGTAGCGGCGCACGTTGGTGGGCAGCGGCAGGTCTTCGGTGCCGCGGGTGCCGGCAATGCCCACGCTGCCGCGGCTGTACCAGATCTCGGGCCCGCCATAGGTCTCCATGATCTTGGGGCAGGTGTTGCTGCGGGTGCAGCGCGTCAGCAGGCCCCAGGCCGGGCGGCCACGCGCCGTGTCTTCGTAATCGGCCCACCACAGCGGGCCATCGGCGCCGGGCAGGTACAGCTCGGCGATGTCGCCCGGCTGCGCGAAGCGGATGTTGAAGCTGCCCATCATGCCGGCGATGTTGGTGTTGACGCCGTCCCACACGCGCCGGCCCTGTTCGTCCTCGTTGAAGCCGTTGTTGAGCATGTGCTTCTGGAAGCGGCCCGACTGCGAGTTGCCGAAGCCGATGACCGCCTGCACCCGCGCCGCCAGCGGATTGGCGGTGCCGGTTTCGTCCTGCGCTTCATGGCGGAAGAAGGCGATGACGTCGCGCATCGCCGCATTGCCCACGCCCAGCACGTAGGGGTCGCGTGCGGGGTACACCAGCTCGTACAGCAGCGCGGGGTCGAAGCCGCCTTTCAGGCACAGCCGGGTGGGGTCGGGCACGCCGGGGAAGGGCGTGCTGCGGCAATCCGCGAAGGCGTAGTCGGCGGGCGGAATGCTGACCACGCCCGACTTGACGCCGGCCGGCGTCTCGCGGGTGGCCGAGACCAGCGTGGTGCCGGCCGTCTGCAGCGTGGCCGGCGTGCGCGAGCTGGGCAGGCTCTGCGTGGTCTGCCAGGCGCCGCCGCTGGCCGCGTTGACGGCGACGAAGCGCTGCACCACCGGGCTCACCACCGGTGTGCCGTCGCTGTTGCGGGCGATCGGCACGTCGATGCCCAGGCTGTTGGCGGTTGGCGAGGTGATGGGCAGGTCGCCCTGCCAGGCGCTTTGCAGCAGCACGTCGCCGCGCCGCCAGAGAAAGCCCGGGTCGTCGGCGGTGTACGGAATGGCCAGGTTGCCGCGGTTGGGCACGTTGTAGAGCATCACGCCCGAGGCCTTGCCCATGTCCACCGGCTTGTGCAGCGCGAACTGCGCCGCGTAGCTCACCTTGCCGTTGGCATTGCGCGGCGCCAGCTCGATGTCGGTGATCAGCGCGTTGCGCGGGTCGGCGGGGTCGATCTCGCCATACGCCGTGCCGCGCAGCAGCTCATAGGCGCCGACGCTGCCGAACGGGCCGCCGGCCACCGGCGCGACGCTGTCGATGGTGATGCGAACGACGCGGGCTTCGGCGCCGCCCGCCCACAGCAATGCGGCGGCCAGCGGCAGGCACGCCAGCTTCTTGTGCATGGGTTGTCTCCTCGTTGTGCTTGGAAGCAGCCCGGCGCCAAGGCCCGGAGGAGGGCGCTGATGCTCAGACTGTGTGCACCAATCTAGTTGGTGTATACACAGCCGCCATCAGGGTATACGTTGTCGGACTCGATGCCTGCGGGTCAACCCGAAGCAGCCGGTTCGGCGAGCCGGTTGAGGCTGGCGATCAGGTCGGCGAAGCGCTCGCCCTGCACCAGCACGTGGTCGCGCACGCTGCGCACGGCCGCTTCGGTGTTGCCGGCACGCAGCGCGTCGAGGATGGCCTGGTGCTCGCTGAACGAGCCCAGCAGCCGGTGGCGAACCCGCAGCTGCAGGCGCCGGTACGGGCGCAGCTTGCGCTGCAGGCCGGTGGCCTGCTCGGCCAGGAAGGTGTTGTGCGAGGCGGTGTACAGCGCGTAGTGAAAACGCTCGTTGGCGTAGAAGTAGGCGTCGGTGTCGGCACCCTGCGCGGCCTCTCGGCAGGCTTCGTGGGCGCTGCCCATCGCGGCCAGTTCCGCCTCGGTGATGCGGCGCGATGCCAGCCGTGCGCACATGGCCTCCAGCTCGGCCATCACCTCGAACATCTCCACCAGCCGCAGCGGCGACAGCTGCGTGACCACCGCACCGCGCCGTGGCCGGTTCTCGATCAGGCCTTCGCCCAGCAGCAGACTCAGCGCCTCGCGGATCGGCGTGCGCGAGACGCCGAAGCGCCGCGCCAGTTCCACCTCGTCGAGGTGGGTGCCGGGCAGCAGCACGCCGGTGGCGATCTCTTCTTCGATGGCTTCACGCAGTTGCTCGGACAGACGGCTCATGGCTGTCAGTCTAGGCGGTGGTCATGCATGCACAAAGGGGTTGGCATGTGTGCACCCCTAGGCCGGCTGAGGCCTGCGGCTGGCCGCGCGGCCGTGCACCTGCCGCGTGCGGCTGGCTTCGCTGTGCAGCCAGGCCAGGAAGGCCACCACCGCCGGCCGGCGCGCATGGCGCGGCGGGTAGACGGCGAAATGCGCCTTGACCTTGATGGCCTGCTCGTAGCCGAACACCGGCCGCAGCGCGCCACTGGCCAGGTGGCCACCGGCATTGACCGCGCTTTCCAGCGCCACGCCCAGGCCCTGCGTGGCCGCGTCCAGCGACATCTGCGCGCGGTCGAAGCGCACGCCGAAGCGGTCGGGCGCCCGCCGGTCGCTGAAGGCGCGGAACCAGTCGGACCATTGCACGATGCTGACGTTGCTCTGGATCAGCGGCACTTCGAGCAGCTGCTCGATGCGCCGCAGCTTGTGCGTGCGGATGAACTCGGGGCTGGCCAGCGGCAGGACCAGCTCCTCGAACAGCGGCTCCACCTCCAGGTCGGGCCATTCGGGCACGCCGTAGCGGATGTCGATGTCGGCCTGGCCGAGGCCGAAGTCGCTGTGGGTGTGCGCGGCCGACAGGTTGAGCGTGATGCCCGGGTGCGCCTCGGCGAAGCCGCGCAGGCGCGGCATCAGCCACAGGCTGGCGATGCTGGGCGCCGAGTGCACGTACAGGCTGTTGTTGACACCCTGCTTCATGTCGTCGGTGGCCGCGGCCAGCGCCGCGATGGCGCCGCCCACGCGCGAGAGGTAGGCCTCGCCGGCCTGGCTCAGGCGCACGCCGTGGGCGCTGCGCTCGAAAAGGCGCACCGACAGCTGCGCCTCCAGCTTGCTGATCTGGTGGCTGATGGCCGAGGCGGTGAGGTGCAGCTCGGCCGCGGCCAGCGCGAAGCTGCGGCGGCGGGCCACGGCCTCGAAGGCCAGCAGGTTGGCGATGGGCGGGACGCTGGCCATGCGGGTCTACCCCTGCGTTGGATGAAGGTTCGTCATCTTAGGCTGACAACTCTTCGCTTGTCTTCACCCAGTGCCGCCGTGAAGATTTGGCCGTCGAAACCAAGGAGACACGACATGCTGCTGAAGGACAAGGTGGCCGTCATCACCGGCGGGGCCGGGCTGAACGGGCTGGGATTCGCCACCGCCCGCCAGATGGCCGCGCAGGGCGCCAAGGTGGTGGTGCTGGACCTGGAACGCGCCGACCCCGCGGGTGCCGCCGCACGGCTGGGCGAAGGGCACCTGGGCCTGGTGGCCGACGTGACGGACAAGGCCTCGTGCGAGCGTGCAGCGGCCGAGGTGATGGCCCGGTTCGGCCGCATCGACGTGCTGCTCAACAACGCCGGCATCACCCAGCCGGTGAAGACGCTGGAGATCACCGGCGCCGACTACGACCGCGTGCTGGACGTCAGCCTGCGTGGCACGCTGTACATGTCGCAGGCGGTGCTGCCGGCCATGCAGGCGGGGCAGGGCGGCTCCATCATCTGCATCTCGTCGGTGTCGGCGCAGCGCGGCGGCGGCATCTTCGGCGGGCCGCACTACTCGGCGGCCAAGGCCGGCGTGCTGGGCCTGGCCCGTGCGATGGCGCGTGAATTCGGGCCCCAGGGCATCCGCGTCAACTGCATCACCCCGGGGTTGATCGAGACCGACATCACCCAGGGCAAGCTGACGCCCGAGCGCAAGAGGGAGATCGCCGAGACGATCCCGCTGAACCGGCTGGGCGCGGCTTCCGACGTGGCCGGCGCCTGCGTGTTCCTGGCCAGCGACCTGTCGGCCTACTGCACCGGCATCACGCTGGACGTGAACGGCGGCATGTTGATCCATTGAGCTTGTCGGCCCGCGCGCGCGGGCCCTGCAGTCCATCACAACACCTGGAGACGACACCATGCAACGACACACCTTCCACCGCCTGATGGGCGCCCTGGCGCTGGCCGGCCTGCTGGGCCCGGCGATGGCGCTTGCGCAGCCGGTCAAGCTCACGCTGGGCCACGGCGCCGCGCCGGGCAATCCGCGCCATGAGGCGGCGGTCAAGTTCGCCGAGGTGCTCAAGGCCAAGACCGGCGGCCGCATCGAGGTGCAGGTGGCGCCTTCGGCCCAGCTGGGCGACGACGCGGCCATGGTCACCGCCGTGCGCACCGGCGCGCTGGACATCACCGCCAATTCGCAGGGCGCAGTGTCGTCCGCGGTGCCCGAGTACGCGGCCTATGGCATGCCCTTCCTCTTCGCCAGCTCGGCCCAGGCCTTCAAGCTGCTGGACGGCCCGCTGGGCAAGGAGCTGGCCGACAAGAGCGCGGCCAAGGGCATGGTGGTGCTGGGCTACTGGGACAACGGCATCCGCCACATGACCAACGGCAAGCGGCCCATCACCAAGGTGGAAGACGTCAAGGGCCTGAAGATGCGCACGCCGCCCGATTCGGTGCTGGTGGACATCATGCAGTCGCTGGGGGCCGAGGCGCAGCAGATCAAGTTCGCCGAGCTGTACGTGGCGCTGCAGCAGGGCGTGGTGGACGGGCAGGAGAACCCGCTGGCCAACTTCCACGCCAGCAAGCTGTACGAGGTGCAGAAGCACCTGGCCCTGACCAGCCACCAGTTCCAAATGACGCCGCTGCTGATGAGCAAGCGCAGCTGGGACCGCCTGAGCGAGGCCGACCGCAAGGCCGTGACCGAGGCCGCGGCCGAGGCCACCACGCTGCAGCGCAAGCTGTCGCAGGAGGCCGACGAGAGCCTGCTGGCCGACCTCAAGGCCAAGGGCGTGCAGGTGACCACGGTGGACAAGGCCGCCTTCGAGAAGGCCACCGCCAAGGTGGAGGAGAAGTGGGCTGCCGGCCCCATCGGCCCCTACGTGAAGAAGGTCGTGGCCGCCGCCCGCAGCAACTGAAGGAGGCGCGCGATGAACATCCTCGAGCGCGTGGTCACGGCCTTGTGCCGCGTCATGCTGTGGCTGAGCACCAGCGTCATCTTCGTGATCCTGGTGGCCAACACCGTGCTGCGCTATGCCACCGGGGCCAGCCTGCAATGGGCCAACGAAGTGCCCGAGCTGCTGTTTCCGTGGCTGGTGATGTCGGGCGTGGTGCTGGCCGCGGCCAGCGGCGCCCACATCACCACCACCTTCCTGGTGGAGGTGCTGTCGCCGCCGGTGCGCCGCGTGGTGGCGGTGCTCAGCTGGCTGCTGGTGGCGGGCCTGTACACCACGCTGGGCTGGGCCACCTGGCAGATGCTGCCCATCGTGCACGACGAACGCACGCCCATCCTGCAGATCCCCGGCTCCATCACCTATGCCTGCGTGTTGGTGGGCATGGTGATGCTGGGCCTGCTGGCCCTGCAGTCGGCCTGGACCGCCTGGACGGCCGACCGCGCCCCCGCCGCCCCCGAGGCGCAGCCGCCTGTGCCGGTGGCGCACTGGTAAGGAGAACCCGCCATGACGGCCCTGATCCTTTTCGTCTTCATGGGGTGCGCGGTCATCGCCATGCCCATCGCCCATGCGCTGCTGGTGGCGGCGCTGGCGGCGGCCGCCAGCTCCGACCGCGTGCCGCTGGACCTGCTGGTGCAGCAGATGGTGGCGCAGGTACAGAGCTTTCCGCTCATCGCCATCCCGTTCTTCATGCTCACCGGCTCGCTGATGATGGGCGGCAAGCTCGGCGAGGCGCTGGTGGGCGTGCTCAGCACGCTGATCGGCCGCTTCCATGGCGGGCCGGCGCAGGTGGGCGTGCTGTCGTCCACCTTGTTCGGCGGCGTCTCGGGCTCGGCGGTGGCCGATGCCTCGGCCATCGGCTCGCTGCTGATCCCGTGGCACAAGCGGCTGGGCTATCCGCCGGCCTTCTCGGCGGCCACGCTGGCGGCGGCGGCCACGATCGACATCCTGATTCCGCCGTCGATCCCGATGATCCTGTTCGCGCTGACGTCCAACGCGTCCATCGCCTCGCTGTTCGTGGCCGGCGTGCTGCCGGGCCTGCTGATGTGCGGCGGCTTCATGGTGGCCTGCTGGTGGGTGGGCAAGCGCCGCAACTTCCCGCGCGACACCTCGGCCTTCAACGGTCCGGCCTTCCGCCGCCACCTACTGTATGCCTCGCCCGCGGTGCTGCTGCCGGTGCTCATCATCATCTTCCTGCGCTTCGGCATCGCCACGCCCACCGAGGTGGCCGTGCTGTCCACGCTGTATGCGGGTGCGGTGTCGGTGCTGGTGTACCGCGACCTGAGCTGGCGCCGGCTGCATGAGGCGGTGGTGCACTCGGGCCTGGCCACCGGCGTGGTGCTGCTGGTCATCATGGCCTCGGCCGCCATCGGCTGGCTGCTCACCTTCGACCAGATGCCCACCGGCATCGCCAGCTGGGTGCAGCAGAACGTGCAGGCCGGCTGGATGGTCATCCTGATGATGAACCTGCTGATGCTGTTCCTGGGCATGTTCATCGACCTGCCGGCCGCGGTGCTGCTGCTCACGCCCGTCTTCGTGCCCATGGCCAACGCCATCGGCATGGACATGACCCAGCTCGGGATCATGATGGTCGTGAACCTCGCCATCGGCCTCTACACGCCGCCGGTGGGCACCACGCTCTTCATCACCAGTGCGCTGGCCAAGGTGAAGGTGGGGCAGACGGTGCGCGAGCTCGGGCCCTTCTACCTGGTCGCCTTCGGCGTGCTGGCACTCGTCTCGTACGTGCCGGCCTCCATCCTCAAGTAACTCCTTCGTCGAGGTTCTTCAATGACTGAGCAAGAACAGTTGCTGGCGCGGCTGCGCCAATGTGCCTACCGCATCCGCCGCTACGCCCTGCGCATGGGCGAGGTGCAGGGCCAGGGCTACATCGGCCAGGCCCTGGGGTATGCCGACGTGCTGGCCGTGGCCTACGGCCATGCGCTGACGCTGCGGCCGGCCGAGCCCGAATGGGAAGGCCGTGACCGCTTCCTGCTGTCGCACGGCCATTACGCCATCGCCTTCTATGCCGCGCTGATCGAGGCTGGCGTGATCCCCGAAAGCGAGCTCGAGACCTATGGCAGCGACGACAGCCGGCTGCCGATGTCGGGCATGGCCGCCTACACGCCGGGCATGGAAGTCTCTGGCGGCTCGCTGGGCCAGGGCCTGGCCATCGGCGTGGGCATGGCGCTGGGCCTCAAGCACAAGGGCAACCCGGCCTTCGTCTACAACTCCATGTCCGACGGCGAGCTGGACGAAGGCTCCACCTGGGAAGCCGCGATGGGCGCCGCCCACCACCGGCTGGACAACCTGATCTGCCTGGTCGACATCAACAACCAGCAGGCCGACGGTCCTTCGGGCAAGGTGATGGGCTTCGAGCCGCTGGCCGACAAGTGGGCGGCCTTCGGCTGGCATGTGCAGCGGGTGGCGGGCAACGACCTGCCGGCGGTGCTGGCCGCCTTCGATGCGGCGCGGGCGCTGAAGGCACCGCAGCCGCGCGTGATCCTGTTCGACACGCTGATGGGCAAGGGCGTGCCCTTCCTGGAGCAGCGCGAGAAGAACCACTTCATCCGCGTCGATCCGCCCGAGTGGCAGCAGGCGCTGCAGATCCTGGACCAATCGCAAGCTGAAGGAGTGCCGGCATGAACGCCCCCGTCACCGACAAGAAGCCCCGCCTGACCACCTCGGCGATGATCGCCTCCATCGCCGCCGAGGGCCAGCGCGTCAAGGCCGCGCCCTTCGGCAAGGCGCTGGTGGACTACGCCGCCACCCGCCCGGACGTGGTGGGCCTGACCGCCGACCTGGCCAAGTACACCGACCTGCACCTGTTCGGCCAGGCTTACCCCGAGCGCTTCTTCCAGATGGGCATGGCCGAGCAACTGCTGATGGCCACCGCCGGCGGCATGGCCAAGGAAGGGTTGGTGCCCTTTGCCACCACCTATGCGGTGTTCGGCACCCGGCGCGCCTATGACTTCATCCACCAGGTGATTGCCGAGGAGAACCTCAACGTCAAGATCTGCTGCGCGCTGCCCGGCCTGACCACCGGCTACGGCCCCAGCCACCAGGCCACCGAAGACCTGGCGATGATGCGCGCCGTGCCCGGCCTCACCGTCGTCGACCCCTGCGATGCGCTGGACATCGAGCAGGCGGTGCCGCAGATCGCCGAGCACCCCGGCCCGGTGTACATGCGGCTGCTGCGCGGCAATGTGCCGCTGGTGCTGGACGAATACGACTACCGCTTCGAGCTGGGCAAGGCCAAGCTGCTGCGCGACGGCGCCGATGTGCTGATCATCGCCAGCGGCTTCATGACGATGCGGGCGCTGGAGGCGGCTGCCGCGCTGGCCGCCGACCGGGTGGACGTGGCGGTGCTGCATTGCCCCACCATCAAGCCGCTGGACGAAGCCACGCTCTTGCAGCAGGTGCGCAGCAAGCCGCGCCTGGTGGTGGTGGCCGAGAACCATTCGGTGGTGGGTGGCCTGGGCGAGGCGGTGGCCAGCCTGCTGCTCCAGCACGGGGTGCATCCGCCTGCCTTCCGGCTGGCCGGGCTGCCCGACGCCTTCCTGGATGCCGGCGCGCTGCCCACGCTGCATGAGCGTTACGGCATCAGCACCACCGCGCTGTCGGAGCGCATCAAGGCCTGGTTGGGGTGAATGTGAGCCCCCAAGCTCGCTGTTGCTCGCTAGCCTCCGAGGGTGCCGCTCAGTCCCTTGGGGCGGCCCGGCGGGACTGACTCAGGGTGATCCCGGGGAGGCATGGCGCTTGCTGACCCATCGCCCGCATCCCGGGAGTGCCCATGACCCACAGCGAACAGCCCACCGTGCTGGTGGTGGACGATGACGTCGACTGCGCACAGTCGCTCTGCGATCTGCTGGGCGAGCTGGGCTGCTGCGTGCAGGCGCGGCACGATGGCCGCTCCGCGGTGGAAGCGGCGGTGGTGCTGCGGCCGGCGCTGATGATCGTGGACCTGGCGCTGGGCTCGGAAGACGGCTGCCGGCTGATGAACACCATCCGCGACCTGCTGCCACCCGGCGACCGGCCGGTGATGGTGTGCCTGACCGGCCGTGCCGACCCGCGCACCGAGCTGGAATGCCTGCAGCAAGGTTTCGACCTCTTTCTGGCCAAGCCATTGATCACCGAGGCCTTGCACGAGGTGCTGGCCGTGGCTGCCAGCCGCCGCCGCTGGCGGCCCCAGGCCAACCTGGCCGTGCGCTCGCGGCCGCTGCCGCCGCCGGGCTGACGTCGCGCACCGATCACCGAGGCTCAAGCACCCGGTCCAATGACCGAAAACGGTGCATGTCTGCAGTACCGCCCCCCGCGCCCGCGTCCGCGGCGTCCACCGAACCGGGCGCCAGCGACTCCGCCGCGGCCGCCGACCCGGGTTTTGCGCAGTGGTGCGCCCGCATGCGCCTGCCGCCAACGCCTGAGGCCATGCGCGTCTGGCGCGTCGTCGAGGCTTCGCGGATTCCCCTGCACTACGGAAAGATCGACCTGTAGGAGGCCGACGGCGGCAGGGTCTGCCTGCCTGCCGCCCGGCTTCCACCGTTGCGCCCCATGTCCACCACCACCGCGCAGAACCTCGTTGATCGCGTCGCCGGCAAGCGCCGCCGACTGCTGCGCGGCCTGGTGCTGGCCAACCTGGCGGTGGCGCTGCTGCTGGGCGGCCTGGTGCTGGCCGTGCTGGTGTCTTCCAAGCGCGCCTACGAAAGCCGTGCCCGCGACATGGCCGAGCGCCTGGTCAGCATTGCCCAGCTCAACATCGCCAGCGAGCTGTCGCAGGTGGATGCGGTGATGCGCGCCACGCTGGACGACTTGCAGCGCCGCGGCGATGGCTGGCCCTCCGAGGATGCCCGCGTGCAGCAACTGCTGGCCGACCGCCTGCGGCTGCTGCAGGGCGTGGAATCGCTGCAGCTGGCCGATGCGCAGGGTCAAGTGCGCTGGGGTGCCCCGGCGCGAGAGGCCGCGCGCATCGACGACCGGGAGTTCTTCCAGCAGGCCGTGGTGCACGGCGGTGGGCAGGCGCTGCTGGCCGGGCCGCTGCGCAGCGGCAGCTCGGGCCGCTGGGTGCTGGTGGTGGTGCGGCCGATCCGGCTGGAAGGCCGCTTCGTCGGCACGCTGCACGCGACGCTGGGCGTCGGCCACTTCGAGCAGCTGTTCTCCCACTACGACCTGAGCGCCCGCGACGCGATGACGCTGCGCACCCAGGGCGACCTGCGCCTGGTGGCGCGTCGCTCGCCCGGCAGCGGGCTTCAGGGCGAGGTGGGCGCCACCCAGGTGTCGCAAATGCTGCGCGACACCGTGTCCCGCTTCCCGGGCAGTGGCAGCTACATCTCGCAGGTGCCCATCGACGGCGAGCTGCGCACCACCGCCTACCGTGCGGTGTCGGGCTGGCCGTTGGTGGTGTTCGCGGGCGTTAACCACGAGCGCTTCTTCCAGCCCTGGCGTCACCAGGTGCTGAGCGTCTCTCTGGTGGCGGCCCTGGCCTGGAGCCTGACCGCCGCCGCCGCGGTGGCGGTGTACCGCTTTGCGCTGCGCGAAGCCGGCGCCATGCAGTCCATCGCCGCCCATGTGCTGCAGCAGCAGCAAAGCCAGCACCGCATCTCCGAGCTGTTGCAGGAGCAGGCCGCCATGCTCAACAACGACCTGGTGGGCATGATCAAGGTGCAGGGCAGGGTGCTGACCTGGAAGAACCGCGCCTTCGAACGCATGCTGGGCTACCGGGCCGGCGAGCTGGAAGGCCGGCCGATGCGTGAGCTGTACCCCGACCAGGAAGAATTCGACCGCGTCGGCCGCGAGGCCTACCCCCACCTGGCACGCGGCAGCAATTGCCGGCTTCAGGTGCGCATGCGTTGCAAGAACGGCCAGTCCATCTGGGTGGACCTCAACGGCATGCCGCTGTCCGAGACCGAAAGCTTCTGGATGGCGCTGGACGTCACCGCCACCCGCCAGGTGCATGAGACGCTGCAGCATGCCGCCTTCCACGACGTGCTGACCCAGCTGCCCAACCGTGCGCTGCTGCTGCAGCGGCTGCAGCACAGCCTGGCGCAGCCACGCCGGCCGGCCGACGAGGTGGCGGTGTGTTACCTCGACCTGGACGGCTTCAAGGCGGTGAACGATGCGCTGGGCCACGATGCCGGCGACGCGTTGCTGGTGCAGCTGGCGCGCCGCATGGCCGGCCAGCTGCGAGAGGAAGACACCGTGGCCCGCATCGGCGGTGACGAGTTCGTGGTGGTGCTGGGCCCGATGCCGGCTGACGACTGGCGGCGGGTGCTGGACCGCGTGGCCGCGGCCATCAACCAGCCGGTGACGCTGGGCGACGGCCGCATCGTGCGGGTGGGCGCCAGCGTGGGCGTGGCGGTGGCCGGCGAGGTGCTGGCCCACGACGCCGCGCCCGACCGCGCCCCCAGGCCGGCCGAACTGCTGAGCCGTGCCGACCAGGCGATGCTGGCTGCCAAGCGCGAAGGCAAGGGCCGCTGGCGCCTGGCCGACAGCGCACTGACCGAGGCGGCCGGGCAGGGGTAGCGCTAACCCGCTGCCTACAATCGGCCGCATGTCTGGCCCCCCGGCAAACCCCAAGCGCAGCCGCCGCCGCAGCGGCGCCGTCACCCTGCACGACGTGGCCCGCCTGGCCGAGGTGGCGCCCATCACCGCCTCGCGCGCGCTCAACACGCCCGACCGGGTGTCGCCCGAGGTGTTGCAGCGCGTGACCGACGCGGTGCGCCGCACCGGCTACGTGCCCAACCTGCTGGCCGGCGGCCTGGCTTCCACCCGCAGCCGCCTGGTGGCGGCGGTGGTGCCCACGATTGCCGGGCCGGTGTTCCTGCAGACCATCCAGTCGCTCACCGCGGCGCTGGAAGCCCAGGGCTACCAGTTGATGCTGGGCCAGACCGGCTATGTCGACAGCCGCGAGGACGCGCTGCTGGAAGCCATCATCGGCCGCCGGCCCGATGGCATCGTGCTCACCGGCATCATGCATTCGGCCCACGGGCGCCAGCGGCTGCTGGCCGCGGGCATCCCGGTGGTCGAGACCTGGGACCTGACGCCCACGCCCATCGACATGCTGGTGGGTTTTTCGCACGTGGAGGTGGGCCGCGCGGTGGCCGCCTTCCTGCACGGCCGCGGCCGGCGTCGCCTGGCCGTGATGGCGGGCGACGACGAGCGCTCGGCGCGGCGTCACGGCGCTTTCCGCCAGGCCGCGGTGGCGCTGGGCCTGCCCGAGCCGGCGCTGGTGACGGTGCCGGCCCCCACCACGCTGGGCAGCGGCCGCGCCGCGCTGCAGCAGTTGCTGGCCGCGGATGCCTCCGTCGACGCGGTGTTCTGCAGCTCCGACCTGCTGGCGCTGGGCGTGCTCACCGAAGCCCAGGCCCGTGGCCTGGCGGTGCCGGCGCAGCTGGCGGTGATGGGCTTCGGCGACCTGGAATTCGCGGCCGACCTGCACCCGGGGCTGACCACGGTGCGCATCGACAGCCATGCCATCGGTCGCCAGGCGGCGCGCTTCATCGTCGAGCGGGCTGAAGGCCGGCCGGTGGCTGAGCGGGTGGTCGACCTCGGCTTTTCCATCGTCGAGCGCGGCAGCGCCTGAGCCCGCCGGGCTACGTAGTTCCTCGAATCGCCCGCGGCAACGCGGTAGCGCTACCATTTGCTCACCGTTTGGTAGCGCTACCGTGGTTGGCTGCCAGCCCGATGACCCGACGTTCAGGAGACTTGGATGAAGAAGTTGTTCACCACCGCCGCATTGGGCCTGGCCCTGGTCGCCGGCGCACATGCCCAGGCATGGCCCAGCAAGCCGGTCACCCTGCTGGTGCCGTTTCCGCCCGGCGGCAGCACCGACACCGTGGCCCGCGCCATGGGCGCCGCGCTGGGCAAGACCTTCAACCAGACCTTCATCGTCGACAACAAGGCCGGCGCCACCGGCACCATCGGCGCGGCGCAGGTCAAGCGGTCGGCGCCCGACGGCTATACCTTCCTGGTCACCTCGCTGGGGCCGCTGGTCATCGCGCCGCACCTCATCAAGTCGATGCCGTACGACGCACTGAAGGACTTCGACCCGATCACGGTGCTGGTGCAGGCGCCCAACGTGCTGGTGGTGCCGGCCGCTTCGCCCTACAAGACGGTGGCCGAGGTCATCGGCCACCTCAAGTCGCAGCCGGGCAAGATGACCTTCGCCTCTTCGGGCAACGGCAGCAGCGACCACCTGACGGCCGAACTCTTCTGGCAGGAAACGGGGACCAGCGGCCTGCACATCCCGTACAAGGGCGGCGGCCCCGCCATCTCCGACCTGCTGGGTGCGCAGGTGGAGGCTTCGTTCCAGAACGTCAACGCGGTGCTGCAGCACATCAAGGCCGGCAAGCTGCGGGCGCTGGCCGTCACCGGCGCCAAGCGTGCGGCGGTGCTGCCCGATGTACCCACGCTGGCCGAGGCCGGCGTGAAGAACGCCGACGTGTACTCGTGGCAGGCGGTGGTGGCGCCCAAGGGCCTGCCGGCCGACGTGCGCAGCAAGTTCCACGAAGCCCTGCTGGCCGCGCTGCACGACCCGCAGGTGCAGCAGCAGTTCACGGCCGTCGGCCTCGAAGTGGTGGGCAACACGCCCGCCCAGTTCGCCGCCTTCCAGGCCAGCGAGTTCGCGCGCTGGAAGAAGGTGATCGAGACCGGAAAGATCACCGCTGATTAAAACCTGGACCTTGCCATGAGCCTTTCCTCAACACCCTTGATCACCGCCCTGCAGGTGATCCCCGTCGCCGGCCGCGACAGCATGCTGCTGAACCTCAGCGGCGCGCACGGGCCCTTCTTCACCCGCAACCTGCTGATCCTGACCGACAGCGCCGGCCGCACCGGCGTGGGCGAGGTGCCGGGCGGCGAGAAGATCCGCCAGACGCTGGAAGACGCCCGCCCGCTGGTGGTGGGCCAGCCGGTGGGCAGCCATGCCGGCCTGGTGCGCACGCTGCAGCAAGCCTTCGCGGATCGCGATGCCGGCGGCCGCGGCCTGCAGACCTTCGACCTGCGCACCACCATCCATGCGGTCACCGCGGTGGAGTCGGCGATGCTCGACCTGCTGGGCCAGCACCTGAACCTGCCGGTGGCGGCGCTGCTGGGCGAGGGCCAGCAGCGCGATGCGGTGGAGATGCTGGGCTATCTCTTCTTCATCGGCGACCGCACCAAGACCGACCTGCCCTACGACAGCCAGCCGGGCGAAGCCGACGACTGGCTGCGCCTGCGCCATGAGGTGGCGATGACGCCCGAGGCCGTGGTCAAGCTGGCCGAGGCCGCCTACCAGCGCTATGGCTTCAATGACTTCAAGCTCAAGGGCGGTGCGCTGCGGGCGGAAGAAGAGATCGAGGCCATCCGCGCGCTGCATGAGCGCTTTCCGAAGGCCCGCGTCACGCTGGACCCCAACGGCGGCTGGCTGCTGAAGGACGCGGTGCGCCTGATGCGCGACATGCGCGGCGTGGTGGCTTATGCCGAAGACCCCTGCGGCGCCGAAGAAGGCTTCTCGGGCCGCGAGGTGATGGCCGAATTCCGCCGCGCCACCGGCCTGCCCACGGCCACCAACATGATCGCCACCGATTGGCGGCAGCTCACGCATGCGCTGTCGCTGCAGTCGGTGGACATTCCGCTGGCCGATCCGCACTTCTGGACCATGGCCGGCAGCGTGCGCGTGGCCCAGACCTGCCGCGACTGGGGCCTGACCTGGGGTTCGCATTCGAACAACCACTTCGATGTGTCGCTGGCCATGTTCACCCACGTGGCCGCCGCGGCGCCGGGCCAGGTCACGGCCATCGACACCCACTGGATCTGGCAGGACGGCCAGCGCCTGACCACCGACCCGCTGCAGATCCGCGGCGGCCTGGTGCAGGTGCCGAAGGCGCCGGGCCTGGGCATCCAACTCGACATGGCCGAGGTGGAAAAGGCCCACCAGCTGTACCGCCAGCACGGCCTGGGTGCGCGGGACGACGCGGTGGCGATGCAGTACCTGATCCCCGGCTGGACCTTCAACCCCAAGCGGCCGGCGCTCGATCGCTGAGCCTGGCAGTCCCACACAACAAGGAGGAGACAGACGATGAAGCCGATCAACACGCAGCGCCGCCGCCTGATGCAAGCCGCTGCCGCCACCGGGCTGGCCGCCAGCGGCGGCAGCGCCCTGGCGCAGGTGTTCGAGTTCAAGCCCCACCAGCGCTACCCCGACCCCGCGGTGCAGATCCTGGATCCTTCGTTCGCCAAGTACCGCATCTACAGCAGCACGGTGGAGCAGGTGGCCAGCGGCATGCGCTGGGCCGAAGGGCCGGTGTACTTTCCTGAAGGCGGCTACCTGTTGTGGAGCGACATCCCCAACAACCGCATCATGAAGTACAGCGAGCGCGATGGCAGCGTGAGCGTGTTCCGCGCCAACGCCAACTACGCCAACGGCAACACCCGCGACCGCCAGGGCCGGCTGCTGACCTGCGAACACTCGGTGACGCGCCGCGTCACCCGCACCGAGCGCGACGGCAGCATCACCGTGCTGGCCGACAGCTTCGAGGGCAAGCGCCTGAATGCGCCGAACGACATCGTGGTGAAGTCCGACGACAGCGTGTGGTTCACCGACCCGCTGTTCGGCATCAACGGCGAATGGGAGGGCTCGCGTGCGAAGTCCGAGCAAGCCGGTACCCACGTCTACCGCATCGCCCCCGATGGGCGCATCAGCGCGGTGATCACCGACCTGGTCAACCCCAACGGCCTGGCGTTTTCACCCGACGAGAAGCACTTGTACGTGGTCGAGTGGAAGCCCACGCCCAACCGCAGCATCTGGCGCTACGACGTGGGCAGCGACGGCGTGAGCCTGACCAACAAGACCAAGCTGATCGACGCCACCGACCAGGGCGCGCTCGATGGCTTCCGCGTCGACCGCGATGGCAACCTGTGGTGCGGCTGGGGCAGCAACGGCGCGCTGGCCGCCGAGCCGGTGCAGATGAACGGCCGCGCGGTGTACCCGCTCAAGGGCCAGCCCGAAGACCTGGACGGCGTGCGTGTGTTCAGCCCCCAGGGCAAGCCGCTGGCGCACATCCGCCTGCCCGAGCGCTGCGCCAACCTGTGCTTTGGCGGGCCGAAGAACAACCGGCTGTACATGACCAGCAGCCATTCGGTCTACGCGCTGTACGTGGAAGCCCACGGCGCTGTATAGAGCCCCCAAGCTCGCTATGCTCGCGCCCCCCCGTGGGGGAGCATTCAGCCTTGGGACGGCCCGGCGGCTGAATGATCACCGAGGCTCGCTGCGCTCGCGCCGTCGGGCTTCACGCACTCACCGCCACGATCACGCTGCCCGCCTTGAAGAAGGCGGTGGCGCGGCCACCGGCGGCCAGGCCCATGGCCTGCACGCTGGACTGGGTGACGATGGCGGTGACGCTGCCGCCGGCATCCAGGTCCAGCGTCACCTCGCTGTTCACCGCGCCGGGCTGCACCTGGCGCACCACACCCGCGAACTGGTTGCGGGCCGACAGCCGCAGGCCGTCCAGTTCGGTGGCCAGCATCACCGACGAGGCCTTGACCAGTGCCACCGCCGGCATGTTGAGCCGCAGGCCCAGCGCGTCGGTGCTGTCGCGCGTCACCGTGGCCACCACGCGCGGCCCATCGGCCACGCTGATCTCCACCTCGTCGTTCACCGCGCCGGCCCGGATGGCGGTCACGCGGCCGTTGAACTGGTTGCGGGCGCTGGTCTTCAAGATCATCCACCTCGTCAGTGACACCTCGGCCTGCAGGTCGAAGGCTTCTTCGTCCAGCAGGTGCAGCAGCCGCTGGTGCACCGCGGCCACCTGTTCGTAGCGGTCCAGCAGCAGCCGGCCGGGTTCGGTCAGGCGGGTCGAGCCGCCGCCACGGCCACCGGCACTGCGCTCGACCAGCGGCTGGCCGGCGGCGCGGTTCATCGCCTCGATGGCGTCCCACGCGCCCTTGTAGCTCAGGCCCACGGCCTGCGCAGCGCGGGTCAGGGAGCCTTCGTCGGCCACCGCGCGCAGCAGCGCCATGCGGGCCGCGCCGCCCAGCCGTTCAGCCCCGCAATCCACCCACAACTCACCGCCCAGGCGTGGGCGTTCGGGGCGCCTGGCATGGCGGGCCATCAGCGCACACCCTCGGGCGCCGACACCACCCGACCGGCCTGCAACTGCACCACGGCATCGGCCAGCAGCTCGGCGTCTTCGTCGTCGTGGGTGATCAGCAGCGTGGGCACGGCCACCTCGGCCCGCAGGTCCAGCAGCTCGCGGCGCAGGGCCTGGCGCAGCGGCCGGTCGAGTGCGGCAAACGGCTCGTCCAGCAGCAGCGCGTCGGGCTCGGTCACCAGTGCGCGGGCCAGCGCGGTGCGCTGGCGCTGGCCGCCGGAAATCTGGTGCGGGTAATGATCGACGATGGCCTGCAGATGGAAGGCCTTGACCCAGCGCTCCACCTGCGGCGCATCGGCCGAGCGCCCCGGATTGAGCCAGCCGCGCCGCAGCGCAAAGCCGATGTTCTGTCGCACCGTCAGGTGCGGGAACAGCGCGTAGTCCTGGAACACGTAGCCCAGCCGCCGCTGGCGCGCCGGCAGGCTGAAGCCGGCTGCGCTGTCGTGCAGCACACGGCCGGCGATGGCCACGCGGCCGGCGTCGGGCCGGGCCATGCCGGCGATGAGCTTGAGCGTCTGCGTCTTGCCGGCGCCGGAAGGGCCGACCAGGGCCATATGCGGCTGCGCCAGCGTCAGGTCCACGTCCAGCGTGAAGGTCTGGTCGCCGTGGCGCAGCCGGCGCTGCAGGCGCAGCGCCCAGGTGGGCGGCCGGGCGGCTTCGGTGGCCGCGGGCGGGGCAGGGCGGGTGGCCGAGCGGCCGGGCCGCAGCGCGGTGTCATCCATGTGGTTTCATCCCCGCGCCAGCACACGCCCCGGCGCCAGCCGGCCGGCGGCCAGCAGCACCGCGATGCAGGTGAGCGAGGTGACGCCCACCAGGAAGTTGGCCACGTCGTCCTGGCCGGCCTGCACCGCTTCGTACACCGCGATGGACAGCGTCTGCGTCTTGCCCGGGATGCTGCCGGCCACCATCAACGTGGCGCCGAACTCGCCCAGCGCCCGCGCAAAGGCCAGCAGCAGCCCGGCCAGGATGCCGCGCCAGGCCAGCGGCAGCGTGACGCGGAAGAACACGGCGGCCTCGCCCAGGCCCAGCGAGCGGGCGGCATCTTCCAGCTGCGGGTCCACCGTCTCGAAGGCCGCGCGCGCGGCCTTGAACACGAGTGGGAACGACACCACGGCCGCCGCGATCACCGCCGCCTGCCAGCTGAAGATCAGTCGGATGCCGAAGTGCTGCAGCAGCCAGCCGCCCAGCGGCCCCTGCGTGCCGATCAGCACCAGCAGGTAGTAGCCCAGCACCGTGGGCGGCATCACCATGGGCAGGGTGAGGGCGGCGTCCAGCAGGTCGCGACCCGGGAAGCGGGCGCGGGCCAGCAGCAGCCCCGCCCCGATGCCCAGCACCAGGTTGATGGCGGTGGCCCAGCCGGCCACCTTGAGCGTGAGCAGCAGCGGCACCAGCGCGCCGCTGAACGAGCTGCCCATGCCGGTGCTCAACGCGGCTGCCCGAAGCCATGGCGGGCCAGCACCGCCTGCGCGGGCGGGCTCAGCAGCCATTGCACGAAGCGCTGCGCCAGCTCGGGCTGCGCACTGCCCGCCATGGGCGCGGCCGGGTAAAGGATGGGCTCGGTCGTCGGCACCGTCAGGGCCACCTTCACCTTGCCGGGCACCAGGGCCGCATCGGTGGCGTAAACGAAGCCGGCGTCCACCTCGCCACGGGCCACGTAGTCCAGCGCCTGGCGCACGTTGTTGGCGCCGATCATGCGCGGCTCGATCGCGGTCCACAGCCCGGCCGCCTGCAGCACCTGCTGGGTGTAGCGGCCCACCGGCACGCTGGCCGGCAGGCCGATGGCCACGCGCTGGTAGGCGGGCTGCGCCAGGTCGCCCAGGCTGCGCGGCGGCTGGGTGCTGGCGGCGGGCACGATCAGCACCAGGCTGTTGCTCATCACGTTGCGGCGCTGCTCGCGCTTCACCAGGCCCTGGGCCTGCGCCTGGTCCATCGTGGCCTGGTCGGCGCTGACGAACACATCCACCGGCGCGCCCTTGGCGATCTGCTGCAGCAGCGCGCCCGAGGCCGCGAAGTTGTATTGCAGCTTGGTGCCGGGGTGAGCGGCCTCGAAGGCCGGTGCCAGTTCCTGGAAGGCGTTGTTCAGGCTGGCCGCGGCCGAAACCGTGAGTTCAGCGGCCTGCGCGGCGCCCAAGCCGATCAGCAGCGCCAGCGCGGGCAGGGTGGAGAGCTTCATACCGATAGAGCGAAGAGGGTCGCGATATGAAGCAGTATAGAGAGCGCTATTACAGAGGAGCGCCTTGGCCAAATTCCGCTCCGATGGCACTGCGTTATGCAGCGCAATGCATAACCAGCGGGCCTCGCCTTCCACGCTCAGCCCAGCGGCATGGCCGGGCATTCGCGCGCCCAACGGCCAAGGTCATCGCCAGCGGCTACGCTTGCATCCAGCCAAGCCGGCGCTGCGTAGCCTTGCGCAGGCCGCATCAATCACAGGAGTAGCCATGTCTGCAGGCGCGCGTGTCGCGGTGGGTTGGGTGGAGCAGGGCCTGGTGCCCGACAAGGTGGTGCGCCTGGGCATCCGCCGGCTGCTGAAGGAGCGGCTGGACGAGATCGCCGACCGTGACGCTGAAGCCGCGGCCGAGATGACCACCGCGTTCGTGCGATCGCTGGGCCAGGCGCCGGTGGCCTTGCTCACCGAGAAGGCCAACGAACAGCACTACGAGGTGCCCGCCGCCTTCTTCCAGGCCGTGCTGGGCCCGCGCCTGAAGTACAGCTGCGCGCTGTGGCCCGAGGGCGTGAACACCCTGGCCGAGGCCGAGGCCGCCGCACTGGCCACCACCTGCGAGCGCGCCGGCCTGGCCAATGGCCAGAACGTGCTGGAGCTGGGCTGCGGCTGGGGCTCGCTGTCGCTGTGGATGGCGCAGCGCTACCCCGACAGCCTGTTCACCGGCGTGTCCAACTCCCACTCCCAGCGCGAGTACATCGAGGCCCAGGCCCGTGAACGCGGCCTGCGCAACCTGCGCATCATCACCGCCGACGTCAACCACTTCGAGACCGGCGACCGCTACGACCGCGTGGTGTCGGTGGAGATGTTCGAGCACCTGCGCAACTGGCCCGAGGCTTTTCGCCGCGTGGCGGGCTGGCTCAAGCCCGACGGGCGCTTCTTCATGCACGTGTTCGCCCACCGCAGCACGCCGTACGAGTTCGTGGTGCGCGACGAGACCGACTGGATGAGCCAGCACTTCTTCTCCGGCGGCATGATGCCCAGCGACGACCTGGTGCTGCACTGCCAGGACGACCTCAAGCTGCAGCAGCGCTGGCGCTGGAATGGCCGCCACTACGCGCGCACCTCCGAGGCCTGGCTGGCCAACATGGACGCCGCCAGGCCGCAGCTGTGGCCGCTGTTCGAGCGCACCTACGGCGCCGAGGCCGCGGTCTGGTGGACACGCTGGCGGCTCTTCTTCCTGTCGGTGGCCGAGCTGTTCGGCTACGACGAGGGCCAGCAATGGTGGGTCAGCCACTACCTGCTGGCGCCCAGGGCCGCGAACCGATGACGACGCTGCATGTGGCGGCCGTCGGCTTCACGGCCGGCCTGGCCCTGGCGGTGTTGACCTGGGTGGCCAGCGTGGCGCGGCACGACGCCAGCCTGGTCGACCGTGTGTGGGGCCCGATGATCGTGGCCACCGGCGGCGCCATGGCCTGGCAGCTGGGGGCCACCGATGTGCGCACGCTCACCATGCTGGTGATCGCCGGCCTGTGGGCGCTGCGGCTGGCGGGCTACATCACCTGGCGCAACTGGGGGCATGGCGAAGACCGCCGCTACCAGGCCATCCGCGCCCGCAACCAGCCGGGCTTTGCCTTCAAGAGCCTGTACCTGGTGTTCGGTCTGCAGGCGGTGCTCGCCTGGATCGTGGCCTTGCCCTTCCTGGCGGCTGCGCTGGGCATGCTGGGCAACGAGCGCGACTGGATGTGGCTGGACGGCCTGGGCGCGGCGCTGGCCGTGTTCGGCCTGGTGTTCGAAGCGGTGGCCGATGGCCAGATGGCCGCTTTCAAGGCCAACCCGGCGCACAAGGGCCAGGTGATGGACCGCGGGCTGTGGCGCTACTCGCGCCACCCCAACTACTTCGGCGAGACCTGCGTGTGGTGGGGCCTGGGCCTGATGGCGCTGGCCGCCGGCGGCTGGTGGGCCTTGCTGTCGCCGCTGCTGATGACGGTGCTGCTGCTCAAGGTCTCGGGCGTCAGCCTGCTGGAGAAGGACATGCATGAACGCCGCCCCGGCTACCGCGAGTACGTGGCCCGCACCAATGCCTTCCTGCCCGGACCGCCGAAGTCGGGTGCAGCGGCGGCCACCGAGGGGCGGCAGTGAGCTCGGCGTCGCTGCCCGTCCGCCGATGGATCCTGTGCGCAGCGGGGTCGGTCGCCCTGGTGCTGGCCACCGCCGGAGCGTCTGCCACCCCGGCGCCATCCGCAGCCGCCCGTGCCGCCGCCACGCCTGCGCCGGTGGCGGGGTCCGCCGAGTGGCGCTTCGAGGTGCAGCTGGACGGCAAGCCGGTGGGCGAACACCGCTTCACGCTGAGCCCGCTGGTGAGCAGCAACAGCAACGGCAACGGCAATGAGCGGCGGCTCGTCAGCGTCGCCAGCTTCGACGTCAAGCTGCTGGGCATCACCGTCTACCGCTACCGGCATGAGGCGCGCGAGCGCTGGCAGGGCGACTGCCTGGCCGAGTTGGACGCCCGCACCGATGCCAATGGCAAGGTGAGCACCGTGAAGGCCCAGCTGGACGGGCAGTCGCTGCTGGTCACCTCACCGGCGGGCACCGCGCCGCTGCCCGCGTGCAGCATGACCTTCGCCTACTGGAACCCGGCCATGCGGCGGCAGACGCAGTTGCTCAACCCGCAGACCGGCCGCGGCGTGGCGGTGCAGCTGGTGCCGGTGGGCACCGGCATGGTGGAGGTGCGCGGCACGCCGGTGGCGGCCGAGCACTGGCGGCTGACGGGCGACGAATCGCCGATCGAGCTGTGGTACGCCCCCGGCAGCGGCGACTGGCTGGCGCTGGACGCCACCGTCAATGGCCGGCGGCTGAGCTACCGACTGCGCTGAGCGCGTGATTGCTGCACCGCGGGAAAACCCCTCGCGGTGTGAGGCAGGGCCCCCCTAGAATCGTTTGGCAACTGCCACCCCGATCAGGAGTTCCCTGCATGGCTTCCCCCCGCCGCGGTGTGTCCGCGGATGCTGCCGATGCCGGCGCCCCCGCCGGTGATGGGCCGCGCGTCCTGAAGAAATACCCCAACCGCCGCCTCTACGACACCCAGACCAGCAGCTACATCACGCTGGCCGACGTCAAGCAGATGGTGCTGGCCGTCGAGTCCTTCGAGGTGCGAGACGCCAAGACCGGCGAAGACCTGACGCGCAGCATCCTGCTGCAGATCATCCTGGAAGAGGAGAGCGGCGGCGTGCCGATGTTCTCCGAGCAGATGCTGGCGCAGATCATCCGGTTCTACGGCCACTCCATGCAGGGCATGATGGGCGCCTACCTCGAGAAGAACCTGCAGACCTTCGTCGAGCTGCAAAAGCGCCTGGCCGGCAACGCCACCTTCACACCCGAGATGTGGACCCAGTTCCTCAGCGGCCAGGCCCCGGGCATGCAGGGCCTGATGAGCACCTACCTGGAACAGTCCAAGAACCTGTTCACCCAGATGCAGGAACAGATGACCAAGGCTGGCACGCTGTTCCCGGGCTTCCCGCCGGCCAAGCGCTGAGGCCGCCTGATGCGGGACAATCCGGGGATGAACCTCCCCGTTTTGCCCGCCACGCCCGCCGCCAGCGGTGCCGCCCCCAAGATCGGCTTCGTCAGCCTGGGCTGCCCCAAGGCGCTCACCGATTCCGAGCTCATCCTCACGCAGCTGCGTGCCGAGGGCTATGAAACCAGCAAGACCTTCGCCGGCGCCGACCTGGTGATCGTCAACACCTGCGGCTTCATCGACGACGCGGTCAAGGAAAGCCTGGACACCATCGGCGAGGCGCTGGCCGACAACGGCAAGGTCATCGTCACCGGCTGCCTGGGCGCCAAGGCCGGCGCCGATGGCGGCAACCTGGTGCGCGAGGTGCACCCCAAGGTGCTGGCCGTCACCGGCCCGCATGCCACGCAGGAGGTGATGGACGCGGTGCACGTGCACGTGCCCAAGCCGCACGACCCCTTCATCGACCTGGTGCCGCCGCAGGGCATCAAGCTCACGCCCAAGCACTACGCCTACCTGAAGATCAGCGAAGGCTGCAACCACCGCTGCACCTTCTGCATCATCCCCAGCATGCGCGGCGACCTGGTCAGCCGCCCCGTGGGCGACGTGCTGGGCGAGGCCAAGGCGCTGTTCGAGGCCGGCGTCAAGGAGCTGCTGGTCGTCAGCCAGGACACCAGCGCCTATGGCGTGGACGTGAAGTACCGCACCGGCTTCTGGGACGGCAAGCCGGTCAAGACCCGCATGCTCGACCTGTGCGAGAAGCTGGGCGAACTGGCCGCGCAGCACGGCGCCTGGGTGCGCCTGCACTACGTGTACCCGTACCCGCACGTGGACGAGGTGCTGCCGCTGATGGCGGCCGGCCGCATCCTGCCGTACCTGGACGTGCCGTTCCAGCACTCGCACCCCGACGTGCTCAAGCGCATGAAGCGCCCCGCCAGCGGTGAGCGCAACCTGGAACGCATCGCCCGCTGGCGCGAGATCTGCCCCGAGCTGGTGGTGCGCAGCACCTTCATCGCGGGCTTTCCGGGCGAGACGGAAGAAGAGTTCGCGCACTTGCTGAACTTCGTGCAGGAAGCGGGCATCGACCGCGCCGGCTGCTTCGCCTATTCGCCGGTGGAAGGTGCCACCGCCAACGAGATCGCCAACCCGGTGCCGGCCGAGCTGCGCGAGGAGCGCCGCTCGCGCTTCATGGCGGTGGCCGAGCAGGTCTCGGCCCAGCGGCTGCAGCGGCGCGTGGGCGCCACGATGCAGGTGCTGGTGGACAGCGCCCCCGCGCTGGGCCGCAAGGGCGGCGTGGGCCGCAGCTATGCGGATGCGCCGGAGATCGACGGCACCGTGCGGCTGCTGCCGCCGCAAAAGGCCAGCAAGACGCTGAAGGTGGGTGAGTTCACCAAGGCCCGCATCATCGCGGCCGAGGGCCACGACCTGATCGCGATGCCGATCTGACCGACGACGCAGGACGCCCACCGCCATGACCGACCGCCTGGACGACGATGCCGACGACGTGACCCGCCGTGCCACCGGCCTGATCCACCACCCGTACCAGCCGCCCACGGCCTTTGCGGCGCCGATGGCCGGCGTGTTCAAGGCCTCCACCGTCTACTTCGAGAACACGGCGGCCATGCGCAGCAGCCGCTGGATCGACAAGTCGGCCTACACCTATGGCCTGCACGGCACGCCCACCACCTTCCTGCTGGAAGAGCGGCTGGCCACGCTGGAAGGCGGCACCCACGCGCTGCTGGTGCCCAGCGGCCTGGCGGCCATCACGCTGGTGGACATCGCGCTGCTGAAGGCCGGCGACCATGTGCTGCTGCCCGACAACGGCTACGGCCCCGGCACCCGCTTCGCACGCGACGACCTGGCGCGCTGGGGCATCACCATGGGGCTGTATGACGCGATGGACCCGGCCTCATTGGCCGCGGCCATCACGCCGGCCACCAGGCTGGTGTGGACCGAGGCGCCGGGTTCGGTGACGCTGGAGTTTCCCGACCTGCCGGCGCTGGTGCGCACCGTGCGTGAACATGCGCCGCAGGCCAAGGTGGCGCTGGACAACACCTGGGGCGCCGGCCTGGCCTTCGATGCCTTCGCCGGTGCGGGCGTGGACCTCACCATCCATGCCCTCACCAAGTACCCCTCGGGCGGCGGCGATGTGTTGATGGGCTCGGTGGTTTACCGCGATGCCGGCCTGCATGCCAAGCTGGCCTGGGCGCGTGCGCGGCTGGGGCTGGGCGTGGGCGTCAACGACGTCGAGGCCATCCTGCGCTCGCTGCCCTCGATGCCGCTGCGCTATGCCGCGCAGGACGCGGCGGGCCGCGGCTTCGCGCAATGGTGCCTGGGCCGTGCCGAGTTCAAGCGGGTGCTGCACCCGGCGCTGCCCGACTCACCCGGCCATGCGCACTGGAAGGCCTTGTGCCGCGCGGCCGCCGGTCTGGTGACGGTGGAGTTCGACGAACGCTACACCGCGGCGCAGGTGGACGCCTTCGTGGATGCGTTGCAGCGCTTCAAGATCGGCTGGTCGTGGGGCGGCCCGGTGAGCCTGGCCGTGCCGTACCAGGCGGCCGAGATGCGCAGCCTGCCGACCCCCTACACAGGCACGCTGGTGCGCTTCTGCCTGGGGCTGGAGGCGTTGGACGACCTCACGGCCGACGTGGAACAGGCACTGGCGGCGCTGAGCCGCTGAAGGCAGACAGGGTCAGGCCTTCGATGAGACCTTGTGCCTCATCAGCCGGCCCTTCTCGCGTTCCCAGTCGCGCTTCTTCTCGGTGTTGCGCTTGTCGTGCTCGGCTTTGCCCTTGGCCAGCGCGATCTCGGCCTTTACCCGCCCGCCCTTGTAGTGCAGGTTCAGCGGCACGAGCGTGAAGCCGCGCTGTTCCACCTTGCCGATGAGACGCTTGATCTCGTCCTTCTTCATCAGCAGCTTCTTGGTGCGGTCGGCCTCGGGGTGCACATGGGTGCTGGCCTCGCGCAGCGCATTGATGCGGCAGCCGATCAGGAACAGCTCGCCATCGCGGATCAGCACGTAGCCATCGGTCAGCTGCACCTGGCCGGCGCGCACCGCCTTCACTTCCCAGCCTTGCAGCACCATGCCGGCCTCGTGATGTTCTTCGAGGTGGTATTCGAAGCGGGCGCGGCGGTTTTCGGCGATGTTGCTCATGGGGCGGCAGTGTTCGAGTTATGGGCGGGGAACAGGTCCCGCTGCTGGGCAAGTGGGGCCACAGCGGCCGCCTACAATCCTGACCATTCTATGAAGCACGTGAAAAAGTCGGTCTTGCTGTGGTACTCGCCGCAGGAGATGTACGAACTGGTCAGCAAGGTGGAGGACTACCCCAAGTTCCTGCCCTGGTGCGAACAGGCCGAGGTTCTGTCCCGCGACGACAGCGGCATGACCGCCCGCCTGCACCTCAAGTACCTGGGGGTGCGCCAGGCTTTCACCACCCGCAACGTCAACGTGCCGGGCGAATCGATGCGCATGCACCTGGTGGATGGCCCCTTCTCCACGCTGGAAGGCACCTGGCTGTTCAAGCCGGTGGGGCAGGGCGACCAGCAGGCCTGCAAGGTCGAGTTCGACCTCGAATACGCCTTCAGCAGCCGCACGCTCAGCGCAGCGGTGAGCCCGGTGTTCGACCGCATCGCCAACACCTTCGTCGACAGCTTCGTCAAGCGCGCCGAAGCCGTGTATGGCAACCGCTGAAGGCAGCGCCGGCCTCCTGCGCATCGAGGTGGTCTGCAGCCCCGCGGCGGAGCACACCGAGCGCGTGGCGCTGCAGCTACCCCCCGGCAGCACCGTGGGCGATGCGCTGGCCCGCAGCGGCCTGGCCGAGCGCCATGGCCTGGCCGCCGATGCCTGGAAGGTGGGTGTCTGGGGGCGCCTGGCGCCACCCGCCCAGCCGCTGCGCGACCTCGACCGCGTGGAGCTGTACCGCCCGCTGCAAGTCGACCCCAAAGAGGCCCGGCGGCTGCGCTACAAGGGCCAGCGACAGGGGCGCAAGACGCCGCCGGCGGCGCGCGGCTGACAGCTGCAGAGGGGGCGTAGGGCGCCGTTCGGTCCGCAAACATTGACCAAGTCAAGCCCAGGTATCAGGGTTTTTGCGGGGTAAGATTTTGTGTCCTGCGCCGGCGGTCAAGGCGCTTCTTCAGCCGTTGTTCGCCGAGTCCTGCTTGCCCATGTCATCCCCTCAGATCGCACGGCCCGTCCGCCCTTCCGTTCGGGTTGCAAGGCGCTTGGCGCCATGACCGTCTGGCGCCTGTTCTCGCTGGCCGTGCTGGTGTTGGGCCTGTGGATGCTGGTGTGGGGCTTGCGCTCTGTGCCCGGCACGGCCCCTAATGTGCCGGTTGCCGACGCCGCGTCGGTCGACATCCGGCTTGCAGCACCGGCAGAGGCGGGCTGGAGTACCCAAGCGGATACCAGCTTCTCGGCGCAGCCACCGCTGACGCTGGGCTTTGCGCCGCTCGAGCAGCCGACGCCGGCCGCTGCTTCCGACTGGGAGCGGCGCCTGTCGGATGCCAGGTCGGAGCAGCTGCGGCTCGAAGCGATGGCCGAGCTGACGCCGCAGCAGCGCGACGCCGCCTTGCAGGCTCACCTGCAGCGGCACTTCAGCGCGGCCGAGCGGGCGCGCGTGGAAGCCGGTCTGCGTTTGATGCCGCGCTGATCGCGCCGCGGGCCGGTCAGGGCTTCAGCGGCACTCGCTGGCGGCCAGCTGACGGGCGCGGACGGTCTCGGCGCTGCGGGCCTGGTCGTCCAGGATCTCGCGCTCGCCCTTGTCATTGACGCGGGCGATGCGCATGCCGCTTTCCAGCTGGCGCAGCGCATCGCGCGCGCGGTTGCAGTTCTCGATGCGCAGGCCGGCCTGGCGGGCTTCTTCGGCCTTCTTCTGCGCCGCCTGTTCTTCGTCCGCGCGGCGCTTGCGTGTTTCCAGCTCGGGGTCGGTACGCGCCGACGATGCCCCTGGTGCCAGTGGCACGGCGGAGCCGCCGGCAGCGGCCGGAGCCGGCGTGGTCGCTCGGGCCGGTGGCGTGGCCGCGGAGGGCCGCTGGATCACGTTCTTGTCGGGGATGTCGCGCGGCGGCGGCAGGTCGCTGGCATGCACCTGGCCGCGCTGGTCCTTCCACACCCACTGCGCCAGGGCGCCGTGCGGCAGGGCCGACAGCAGCAGCGCCAGGGCCGGTGCGCACAGCGCGCCTCGGATCATGAACGGGGGAGTGCGGTGCATGACGCGGCGGGCCAGGCCAGTGAAGGAGATAACCGCGCAGTGTAGCGGTGCAGCAGCCCCATCCCGGAAGAAGCCGCGCGCTTACCTATAATCGCGCTTTGCGACTGGAGCTTTCTCATGCGCCTTCTTGGCAAAGCCCTCACCTTCGACGACGTGTTGTTGGTGCCAGCGTTCTCGCAGGTTCTGCCCCGCGATACGAGCCTCACCACCCAGCTTTCGCGCAACATCACGCTGAACCTGCCGCTGGTGTCCGCCGCGATGGACACCGTCACCGAAGCCCGGCTGGCCATTGCGCTGGCCCAGGAAGGTGGCATCGGCATCGTGCACAAGAACCTCACGGCCAAGCAGCAGGCGGCCGAGGTGGCACGCGTCAAGCGCTATGAATCGGGCGTGCTGCGCGACCCCATCACCATCGGCCCCGACATGACGGTGCGCGAAGTGATCGCGCTGTCCGAGCAGCACGGCGTCTCGGGTTTCCCGGTGGTGCAGGGCAAGACGGTCATCGGCATCGTCACCAACCGCGACCTGCGCTTCGAGACGCGCATGGACGTCACCGCCCGCCAGATCATGACGCCGCAGGAGCGCCTGGTCACGGTGAAGGAGGGCGCTTCGCTGGCCGAGGCCAAGGCGCTGATGCACCAGCACAAGCTCGAGCGTGTGGTGGTGGTGGGCGAGGGCTTCGAGCTGCGCGGCCTGATGACCGTCAAGGACATCACCAAGCAGACCACCTTCCCCAATGCCGCGCGTGACGCCCAGGGCAAGCTGCGCGTGGGCGCGGCGGTGGGCGTGGGCGACGGCACCGAAGAACGCGTCGAGCTGCTGGTCAAGGCCGGCGTCGACGTGCTGGTGGTCGACACCGCCCACGGCCACAGCGCCGGCGTGATCGACCGCGTGCGCTGGGTCAAGAAGCACTACCCGGGCGTGGACGTGATCGGCGGCAACATCGCCACCGGCGCGGCTGCGCTGGCGCTGGTGGAAGCTGGCGCCGATGCGGTCAAGGTCGGCATCGGCCCCGGCTCCATCTGCACCACTCGCATCGTCACCGGCGTGGGCGTGCCGCAGATCATGGCCATCGACGGCGTGGCCACGGCGCTCAAGGGCACCGGCGTGCCGCTGATCGCCGACGGCGGCGTGCGCTACTCGGGCGACCTGGCCAAGGCCATCGCCGCGGGCGCCAGCACCGTGATGATGGGCAGCGCCTTCGCCGGCACCGAAGAAGCGCCGGGCGAGGTCATCCTGTACCAGGGCCGCAGCTACAAGAGCTACCGCGGCATGGGCTCCATCGGCGCCATGCAGCAGGGCTCGGCCGACCGCTACTTTCAGGAAGGCGCCACCAACAACCCCAACACCACCAAGCTGGTGCCGGAAGGCATCGAGGGCCAGGTGCCGTACAAGGGTTCGGTGGTGGGCATCATCTTCCAGATGGCCGGCGGCCTGCGCGCCTCGATGCACTACTGCGGCTGCGCCACCATCGAAGAGATGCAGACCAAGGCCGAGTTCGTCGAGATCAGCACCGCCGGCATCCGCGAGAGCCACGTGCACGACGTGCAGATCACCAAGGAAGCGCCGAACTACCGCGCTGAATGACGATGGACGCCGACGCGCGCGGGGCGGGCGTACCCGCCCGGCGGGCCGCGGCCCTGCCATTCATTCTGATCACGGTGCTGATCGACATGGTGTCGATCGGCCTGATCATCCCGGTGCTGGCGCCCCTGGTGGGCACCTTCACCGGCAGCCAGGCCGACCAGGCCTTCTGGTTCGGCGCCGTCTCCTTCGCCTTCGGCATCGCCAACTTCTTCGGCGCGCCGGTGCTGGGCGCGCTGTCCGACCGCTACGGCCGCCGGCCGGTGCTGCTGCTCGGCTTCACCGGCCTGGCTTTGAGCTTCTTCGTCACGGGCCTGGCCAACGCGCTGTGGATGCTGATCGCGGTGCGGCTGGTCAGCGGCGCGCTGCAGGCCAATGCCGCGGTGGCCAATGCCTACGTGGCCGACATCACGCCGCCCGAAGACCGTGCACGCCGCTTCGCGCTGCTGGGCGCGATGTTCGGCCTGGGCTTCGTGCTGGGGCCGGTGATGGGCGGGCTGCTGGGCAGCATCGACCTGCACCTGCCGTTCTACGTGGCGGGCGCGCTGGCCTTGCTGAACCTGCTGTACGGCTTTTTCGTGCTGCCTGAATCGCTGCCGCCCGAGCGGCGCAGCCCGTTCGAGTGGCGCAAGGCCAATCCGGTGTCTGCGCTGCGTGGGCTCACGCGGCTGCAAGGCATCGGCCCGCTGGTCATCGCCATTGCCTTTGCCACGCTGGCGCAGCTGATGCTGCATTCGACCTGGGTGCTGTACACCGCCTTCAAGTTCGGCTGGGGCCCGCGTGAAAACGGCTGGTCGCTGTTCGCGATCGGCATCATGATGATCATCGTGCAGGGCGGCCTGATGCGCATGCTGCTCAAGCGCTTCAAGGCCCAGCGGCTGGCGCTGCTGGGGCTGCTGTCGGCGGGCCTGTGCTACCTGGGCTGGGCTGCCGCCACCGAGGGCTGGATGATGTACGTCTTCATCATCGCCAACGTGCTGGGCTATGCCGTCACCGCGGCGCTGCAGAGCATCGTCTCCAATGCGGCGGAGGCCGACACCCAGGGCAAGACCCTGGGCGCCCTGTCCGGCATCAACAGCCTGATGGCGGTGATTGCCCCGGTGATCGGCGCTGGCCTGCTGGGCTTCGTCTCGCACCTGCCCGCCGGCGACTGGCGGGTGGGCGCGCCGTTCTATTTCTGCGCCGGCCTGCAGGCCGTGGCCACGCTGCTGGCCTGGCGGCATTTCCGCCGGGCGCCCACATTTTCCGTTTCCCGTTCCTCCGCTCCAGACAGCGCCACCGCCCCCGCGGCCGCCGACGTCCACCCCTGACTGGCATCACCATGCACGACAAGATCCTCATCCTCGACTTCGGCTCCCAGGTCACGCAGCTGATCGCCCGCCGCGTGCGCGAGGCCCACGTCTATTGCGAGATCCACCCGAACGACGTCAGCGACGATTTCGTTCGGCAGTTCGCGCCCAAGGGCATCATCCTGTCGGGCAGCCATGCCAGCACCTATGAAGACCACCAGCTGCGTGCACCGCAGGCGGTGTGGGACCTGGGCGTGCCGGTGCTGGGCATCTGCTACGGCATGTTCACGATGGCGGTACAGCAAGGCGGTCAGGTGGAAGCCAGCGACCACCGCGAATTCGGCTACGCCGAGGTACGCGCCCACGGCCACACGAAGCTGCTGCAAGGCATCGAGGACTTCAGCACCGCTGAAGGCCACGGCATGCTCAAGGTGTGGATGAGCCACGGCGACAAGGTCACCGCGCTGCCGCCGGGCTTCAAGCTGATGGCCAGCACGCCCAGCTGCCCGATCGCCGGCATGGCCGACGAAGCGCGCGGCTACTACGCGGTGCAGTTTCACCCCGAGGTGACGCACACGCTGCAGGGCCGGGCGCTGCTCGAGCGCTTCGTGCTCACCATCGCCGGCGCCAGGCCCGACTGGGTGATGAAGGACCACATCGCCGAGGCGGTGGCCCGCATCCGCGAACAGGTGGGCGACGAGGAGGTGATCCTCGGGCTGTCGGGCGGCGTCGATTCGAGCGTGGCTGCGGCGCTGATCCACCGCGCCATCGGCGACCAGCTGACCTGCGTGTTCGTGGACCATGGCCTGCTGCGCCTGAACGAAGGCGACATGGTGATGGACATGTTCGTCGGCCAGCTGCAGGCCAAGGTCATCCGCGTGGACGCCAGCGAGCTGTTCCTGGGCAAGCTGGCCGGCGTGAGCGACCCCGAGGCCAAGCGCAAGATCATCGGCGCCGAGTTCGTCACCGTGTTTAAGCAGGAGGCGGCCAAGCTGGTGGGCACAGGGGTGAATGCCGATGGCAGCGGCCGCGCTGCCAAGGGTGCCAAGTGGCTGGCGCAAGGCACCATCTACCCCGACGTGATCGAGTCGGGCGGTGCCAAGACCAAGAAGGCCGTGACCATCAAGAGCCACCACAACGTGGGGGGCCTGCCCGAGCAGCTGGGCCTGAAGCTGCTGGAGCCGCTGCGCGACCTGTTCAAGGACGAGGTGCGCGAACTGGGCGTGGCCCTGGGCCTGCCGCATGAGATGGTGTACCGCCACCCGTTCCCGGGCCCGGGCCTGGGCGTGCGCATCCTGGGCGAGGTGAAGAAGGAATACGCCGACCTGCTGCGCCGGGCCGACGCCATCTTCATCGAGGAGCTGCGCAACTGGAAGGACGAGGCCACCGGCAAGAGCTGGTACGACCTGACCAGCCAGGCCTTCACCGTGTTCCTGCCGGTCAAGAGCGTGGGCGTGATGGGCGACGGCCGCACCTACGACTACGTGGTGGCGCTGCGCGCGGTGCAGACCAGCGACTTCATGACCGCCGACTGGGCCGAGCTGCCCTACGGCTTGCTGAAGAAGGTCTCGGGCCGCATCATCAACGAGGTGCGCGGCATCAACCGCGTGACCTACGACGTGAGCAGCAAGCCGCCGGCGACGATCGAGTGGGAATGAGACAAGATGGTCCCATGGTGTTTGGGGCCATCCCAGAACAATCCGATTTCGTTGCAGGGACAAGGACTTAGCGTCTACGGCCGTCCCGCCCGATCCCACCTCGTCCCGCGCGTCCTGACGGTTGATCTGACGGTATCCGAGCACCTACGCTGGCAGGCCAGCGGCGATACCGTCAGCCCTCATGACGGTATCCCGGTCCTGCGACAGGCAATGGATCGGAGATCTCATGGACACCTCGGTGAAGCGGGCTGGCGTCGTGCCCGGCAGTCAGAAGGCGCGGCAGGGTTTGACGGATGCCAAGCTGCGCGATATGCAGCCCCGCGAGCGGCCCTACAAGGTCAGCGACGGAGGCAACGGCCTGTACGTCGTGGTCTCGCCCAGCGGGAGTCGGTCGTTCCGCTACGATTACAGGCTGGGTGGCCGACGCGAGACGTTGACCATCGGTCGCCACGAGCCCGTGGCTCGGCTGGCCGAAAGATCCCATCTGGCCTACGGCATGGACGTGACGTTGGAGGGGGCCCGCCTGCTGCTGGCGCGCGCCCGAGTCGATGTCAGCTCCGGACGTTCACCTGCTCGGGCGAAAGTCGAGCAGCGCAGTGAAGTCGCCGATGCCTTTCGCTGCGACGCTCCATCTACAGCCGGATTCTCGAGAGTCCCTTCGCCAAACTGAACCTCTATGAGATCAAGCCGGTTGCCTTCGGCGAACTGCTTGATCGCGTCAAGCGCGATCGGGGACGGGGTCCCGTCGTGCACGCGAGGGAACTGGTGCTGCGGGGGACGGGGCGCAGTGGCCCGGCACGACTTCTGAAGGGGCGAGGAGCATGCGGCAGCTCGCGTGCCATGTCCGTCACGCGCTAGGCCTCGCCGGTTGTTGCGCCTGCTCACACGCCGGTGGCACTTGCATCCATGCGCTTTCCCCCGGTCAGCCTGAAGACGGCCACTGCCTGCACCAGCTGTTCGGCCTGCCGACGCAGGCTCTCGGCGGCGGCGGCACTTTCTTCCACGAGCGCGGCGTTCTGCTGGGTGCCGCGGTCCATGTCGGTCACCGCTTCGCCTACCTGTTGGATGCCTGAGGTCTGCTCGACGCTGGCCGCACTGATCTCGGCGACGATGTCGGACACCCGCTGGATGGAGGCGACGATGTCCTGCATGGTTCGTCCGGCCTGATCGACCAGGGCAGTGCCTTGCTCCACCTGTTCGGTGCTGCGCAGGATCAGCGACTTGATCTCCTTGGCTGCTTCGGCACTGCGCTGCGCCAAGTCGCGAACCTCACCGGCCACCACCGCGAAGCCGGGGCCTTGCTCACCGGCCCGGGCAGCTTCCACGGCCGCGTTCAGGTCGCGGTGCCTGCCGTCACGGCGCGGCGCAGCGTCATCAGGCTCTCGGCCACCTTCAGGAAGGCTTGGTGCCGCTCATCCATCTTCGCCAGGCGATCCTGCTGGGTCGCGTTGTCGGAGGTGAGCGACTTCGCTTCATTGAAGTGCTGCTTGAAGTCTTGTCTGCCCTGCTTGAGCGGCTCCAGAAATCGCTCATCGCCGCTGGCGATAAACCCCCGCAGCCCGGTTTCGATGTCGACCATGCTAGTCAACATGTTCTGTGACACGTGACCAGCCAGCGCCGGTCCTCCACCACGCGGGCTGCGTCTGCGCAGGGCTCTCAGTCGGCCGTGAAGCCCACCGCCTTGACGATGGGCCCCCAGCGCTCCGTATCGCGGCGCTGCATGTCGGCCAGCTCGGCCTGTGTCGACGAGCGGGCCTCCAGGCCCATCGCCGCCAGGCCGTCGATCACCTCGGGCTTGGCCAGCGCGGTGCGCATGGCGGCATTGGCACGCTGCGCGATCTCGGGCGAGGTGCCCGCCGGCAGGTAGAAGGCGAACCACTCGTCCGTCACCACATCCTTGATCCCCTGCTCGGCATAGGTGGGCGTCTGCGGCACGAAGCGGCTGCGCTTGGCACCCGACACGCCCAGCAGGCGCACCCGGCCGCCACCCAGGTGGGGCAGAAAGTCGCCGATCGGGCCGCTGACCGAGGCGATCTGCCCGCCCGTGAGGTCGAGCACGGCCGGCTGCGTGCCGCGGTAGGGCACGTGGCGCATGCCGGCACCGCCGGCGCGGCTCAGCATCTCGGCGGTGAAGTGCGGGGTCGACCCGGCGGCGGGTGAGCCGAAGTTGGCATGCTCGGGATGCGCCTTCACCCAGGCCAGGAACTCCGGCACGTTGGTGACAGAGGCCGGCACCACCGGGCCCACCGCCAGTGCGAACTCGAAGGTGCAGGCCACCGACACCGGCACCAGATCCTTGAACGGGTCGTACTGCAGCTTCTTGTAGATGTGCGGGTAGATGGTCAGCATCGAGGCTGGCGTCTGCAGCATCACCGTGCCGTCGGCGGGTGCCTGCTTCATGCTGGCGATGGCGATCTGCCCGCCGGCGCCGGTCTTGTTCTCGACCAGCGCATTGCGCGCATAGATCCCGCGCAAGCCCTCGGCCAGGCGGCGGCATACGGTGTCGGAGGTGCCGCCCGCCGCAAAGCCGGTGACGATGCGCAGCGCATCGACCGTGGGTGGCTGCTGCGCCTGGGCTGCGCCGGTGCCGAACAGGGCCGGTGCGGCGGCAGTGGCCGCAGACAAGGCGGCGCTGCGCCGGATGAACTCACGTCGCGTGGTAACCATGGTGTCGTCTCCTGTGGGCGCGCCTGGATGGCGCATGTGAATCACTCGGCCAGGCCGGCCCTGACCCGCTGCACCAGCGTGGCCAGGTTGCCGTCGTGCCGGAAGCCGGCGGCATCGGCGCGGGCCGTGAACAGCGGCGGCAGGCGGCCGAACTGCGCTTCCAGGCCCGCCTGGGGCTGGTAGCTGATGCCCGCGGATGCGCCGGGGCTGACGGTCTCGAAGGCATCGACCAGCCGAGCGACGCTCACATGCTGGGCCGGCAGGTTGAGGGCCGTCGTGCCGCCGAATGGCTGCGCCGGGCATTGCGCCGCATGCAGCAGGTTGTCTATGCAAGCCTGCAAGGACAGCAACCACAAGGTCGCCTGCGGCGACACCGGGCACACGTAAGGTCGGTGGGCCACCAGGGCGCGCATCAGCTCGCTGGAAAACGCCGACAGCGCGCCAGTGGGTGTGGGCGGTCGCGCCACCACGCCGGGCAGCCGCAGCATGCGCGCCTGCAGGTGGCCGCGCCGGGTGGCATCGGCCAGGAAGATTTCGGCCATCTGCTTGTGCGCGCCGTAGCTCAGCGCCGGGGCCAGCGGCGTGTCGTCGTCGATGCGCTCGGGCAGCGGCGTGCCGTACACGGCGATGGAGCTGGTGAACACGAAGGTGGCTGCCTGGCCGCTGCGCCGCAGCGCGCGCGCCAGGGCCAGCGTGGCCTGGACGTTGACCTGCAGGCCCAGGTCGGGGTCGGCCTCGGTCTGTCCGCTGGGCACGCTGACCAGATGGAAGACGACGTCGGGCGCATCGCGGGTGACGAGGTCGATGACGCGGGAATCGGCGATGCTGCCGGGGACGGCGGTGACGCCGGGGGCGTCACGCAGCAGCGGGTCGCCCAGCGCCAGGTCGCTGAGCACCAGACGCTCGACCGGCCGGCCCTGCAGCAGGGTGCCGGGTGCTGCCAGGCGGCGGGCCAGTGCGCGGCCGATGTAGCCGTCGGCCCCGGTGATGAGCACTTTCATGCGCGCACTTCCTCGTGTCTTGGCCGGGCCTGCTGCAGCAGCAGGCGCAGCGGATGGCGCCAGCCCAGGCTGTCGGCGGTGGGGCCGCCAGGGTGGTATTCCAGTCCCAGCCAACCTTCATGGCCGAGGTCGGCCAGCACCTGCAGCGCCTGCAGGGTGGCCGGGCGCTCCAGGTCGGGCGCGGTGCGCCCTGGCGCCTGCGCGATCTGCACATGGCCGATGCAGGCGTGGTGGGCTTGAAGCGCCTGCGGCACATCCAGACCTTCGCGCGCTGCGTGGTAGATGTCGAACAGCAGACGCAGCCCAGGCGCGTCCAAGGCTTCGATCAGCGCGACCACCTGCTCCGGTCGGTGGTAGGCGTAGCCCGGCACGTCGTGCCGGTTCAGCGGCTCCAGCAGCAGCAGCACACCGGCCTGGCGCGCCAGCGCCACCGCCCACTGCAGCCGGCGCAGCAGCAGGTCGCGGGTGGCCGGATCGAGCGCGCCCTGCATCGATCGGCCCTCGTGCGGCGGGCAGCCGGCCATCAGGTGCAGCCGTGTGCAGCCGGTGCGCTGCGCAAAGTCGAGAGAGCGTTCAACGCCGTCGCGGAAGTGCGCCTCGGCGTCGGGTACGGCGGCCAGGCCGGGTTCTCCGCGGGGCCCCAACGGCGTGTTGATCAACACCAGCGGCAGGCCTGTCGTGTGCAGCCGTTCGGCCAGCGCGGCGGGCGATATCCCGTGCGGAAAGGGCCACTCAACGCCGTCGAAGCCGTCATGCGCCGCAGCCTCCACGCGCGCCAGCGGCGGCAGCTCCTGGTACAGGTGGTGCAGATTGGCGGCCAGCTTCATGCCATGCCCCCGCGCCGGGCCGGGCCGGCCTTCAGCAGCCGCTCGACCATGGCCGCGCCCATCGGGCCTTGTCCGCAGAAGCCGATGGGCGGGGCGGCCGATGGGGTCATGGACCTTCCCCTTCATACCGCCAGTCGACCGCGCCGGAATGGGTCACCGCGCCCTGGCGGGCCGGGCGCACCACCAGCGCGTACTTCTCGAGCACGCCGCCCAGCCGGGCGGGTGCCGGCGGTGTCCATGCGCTGCGGCGCGCGTTCAGTTCCTCCTCGGTCACCAGCAGGTCGAGGGTGCCCCCGGCGGCATCGATGCGGATGATGTCGCCGTCGCGGACCAGCGCGATCGGACCGCCGAGCGCGGCCTCGGGGCCCACGTAGCCGATGCTCATGCCCCGCGTGGCGCCCGAGAAGCGGCCGTCGGTCAGCAGTGCCACCGCTTCGCCCATGCCCTGGCCGTAGATGGCGGCGGTCACGCTGAGCATCTCGCGCATGCCGGGCCCGCCGCGCGGGCCTTCGTTGCGGATGACCAGCACCTCACCGGCACGGTAGCGGCGTTCCGACACCGCGGCCATGCAGGCTTCTTCGTTCTCGAACACACGCGCCGGGCCGGTGAACGCCAGCGAGCGCAGGCCTGCCACCTTCAGCAGCGCGCCCTCGGGGCAGAGGTTGCCGCGCAGCACGGTCACGCCCCCGGTGGGTTGCAGCGCCTCGGTGCAGGCCCGCACCACGGTGCCATCGGCATCGGGCCAGGCCGCCAGCGCCTCGGCCAGCGACCGGCCCTCCAGTGTCGGCACGTCCCCGTGCAGGTGGCCGCCCTGCAGCAGCGCCTTCAGCACCGCGGGCACGCCGCCCACCTCGTGCAGGTCGCGCGCCAAATACCGGCCGCCGGGTTGCAGGTCGGCAATCAACGGAGTGCGCTGGAACACCGCGGCCACGTCGTCGAGGGTGAAGTCGACGCCGGCCTCATGGGCGATGGCCGGAATGTGCAGCGCGGCATTGGTGGAGCCACCGGTGGCCGCCACCGCGGCGCAGGCGTTTTCCAGGCTCTTGCGGGTGATCAGGTCGCGCGGCAGTGGCCAGCCACGGGCCAGCGTGTGCATCACGGTTTCGCCGGCGCGCTGGGCGATGGCCAGGCGCTCGCTGTACACCGCCGGCACCATGGCCGAGCCCAGCGGCGACAGGCCCAGCGTTTCACCGACCATGGCCATGGTGTTGGCGGTGAACTGCCCCGGGCAGGAGCCTGCCGTGGGCGTGCAGCTGCGCTCGGTGGCGGCCAGGGCTTCCAGTGTCATCGCACCGGTCTGCACGGCGCCCACCGCCTCGATCGTGGTCAGGATGGTGGCCTGCGCGCCGCGGGCGTGGCCGGGGAGGGTGGCGCCGCCATAGATGAACACGCCCGGCACGTTGAGGCGGGCCAGGGCCATCATCATCGCGGGCAGTGTCTTGTCGCAGCCTGCGAAGGCCACCAGGCCGTCATAGGCATGGCCGCGCACGGCCACTTCCACGCTGTCGGCAATCACCTCGCGTGACACCAGGCTCATGCGCATGCCGGCATGGTTCATCGAGGTGCCGTCCGAAACCGACACCGTCGAGAAGCTCACCGGAACGCCGCCGCCCGCAGCCACGCCCAGCCGGGCGCGGTCCGCCTGGGGCGCCAGCGCCATCGAGCAGGGCGTGTTCTCGCCCTGGGTGCTGACGATGCCGACGATGGACTTCTGCAGCGCCGCGTCGTCGAAGCCGGTGGCCCGCAGGAACGCGCGATGGGGCGCGCGGGTGACGCCTTCGGTCACCGCGCGGGAGCGGTGCTTGTGCAGGTTGGGGCGCTCGGGAGGATTCACGGTCGTGGGGGGCAGGGTGGTCAGGCGGCCTGCAGCAGGGCGCCAGGGGTTTCGCGCAAGCGGTCGAAGGCCCATGCCACGTCTTCTTCCATCACCGCGCGTGCCTGGGCTGTGTCGCGTTCGACGATGGCCTGCAGGATGCGGTCATGGAAGTCGAGGTCGTGGCCGCGCGACCGGTGCATCAGGGCGCGGGCCGCACGCAGGTAGGGCCCCGATTGAAGCCAGAGGCTCTCCACCAGCGGCAGCATGGCGGGCGATTCGGCCGCCTGATAGATGGTGAAGTGGAAGCGCTGGTTCTGCACCAGCCCTTCTTCCACCGTCGATGGCTTGCGCAGGGCCTGCGCGATCTTGCGCGCCAGCTGCGTCAGCAGCGCGATCTGCGGCGCGTCCAGCAGCGGCACCGCCCACTCGGTGAGTGCGCCTTCCACCACCACGCGGCAGCGGCGGATGTCTTCCAGCCGCTCCAGGCTGAGCAGCGGCACCTGCATGGAACGGCTCCTGGTGCGCTGCACCGCCTGCTGCTCGGCCAGCCGCTGCAGCGCGGCCCGCACGGGCATGGTGCTGGTGTTCATGGCCGCAGCCAACTCCTCGATGCCCAGGTTCTGTCCCGCGGCGATGTCGCCGCGCATGAGCTGATCGCGCAGCGTGCGGTAGACCTTCTCGTTGATCGAGAGGGGCGCTTCAGGGGCATTCATCGTCGGCCAATTTTTGATCAAAGATCAAAGTGCCGCGACGATAGCCGCTGCGCTCGCGGCGGCTGATCGAGGTTAACCCTGGTGCGCCCACCAGTTCAGCCACGGTCGTCAGGCTGTGCCCGGTCCAGGGTACCGATACAGGTTCGACGGGCTGTCCACGGACACCTGCTGCCTGTGCCGCGGGCTGGAGAGGCAGCGGTCCACGATGTCCAGCAAGGCCGCGTCATCCGGCTTCACCGGCTCGGTCACATGTGGCCAGTCGCTGCCCCACACGACCCGCTCCGGATGGTGTTGACGTTCACGCCAGGGTAGCCCAGCTCCTCGGCAGCGTCCACTGGAACCGGGCCACCTGGCCAGCCGCCACGAAGTCCTTCATGGCGTCGTAGCCAGCCGTCGGCGTGATCAGCGGCACCACCACCACCGAGTGATCCAGCGCGAGCAGATAGGTCGACCTATCGGCCGGCGCCGCCTTGACGAAGGAGGTGCCGAGTTGACCGCTGGCGCCCGGCTTGTTCTCGACAATGACCTGCGTTCCGAGTTGCCTGGCCAGCCTGGGTGCCACGTGCCGCGCCACCGCGTCCGTGGCGCCACCCGCGGCAAAGGGCACGATGATCCGGATCGGGCCCTTGGCCTCCTGCGCCTGCGCGGTACCTGCGACAAGCAGGGCGGCCAGGACGACGATGCGCTGAAACTTGATGGGTGTCTCCTCGTTGGGGGTGGGGCGCGCTCAGTCCGCCTTGGCGCCGGTGGCCTGGATGACGCGGGTCCAGCGATCGCCTTCGGCCTTCATGTAGTCGACATAGTCCTTCTGGGTGCCGCCCAGCATCACGCTGCCTTGTGCGGTCAGGCGCTCGCGCAAGCCGGGGTCGGCCAGCGCTTCCTTCAGCGCCTTCGAAAGCTTGGCCACCACCTCGGCGGGCGCGCCCTTGGGCACCATCACACCCTGCCAGGCGCCCATGTCCATGCTGGTCTTGCCGGTCGCCTCGCGGAGGGTGGGTACATCGGGCAGCAGCGGCGACCGCTTCTCCGAGGTGATGGCCAGTGCCTGCAGCCCGCCGCCCTTGATGTGTTGCAGGGCCTCGTTGATCGGCAGGAACATGAAGTCGGTCGATCCGCCGAGCAGGTCGGTGATGGCAGGTGCGCTGCCCTTGTAGGCGATGTGCGTGGCCTCCCACCCCGTTTCCTTGAGGAACAAGGCGCCGGCCAGGTGCAGCAAGGCGCCCGAGCCCGAGGAGCCGAAGTTGGCTGCACCGCCCCTGGACTTGCCCCAGGCGATGAAGTCCTTCAGGTTCCTGGCGGGCACCTTGGGGTTGCTCACCAGCACCAGCGGAATCGTCGCCGTCAGCGAAACCGGGGTGAAGTCTTCGTAGGGATTGAAGCCCGGCCGGGCATACAAGGCCGGCGCCAGCACAACCGCCGATGTGGCGTAGAACACCGTGTAGCCATCGGCCGGTGCACGCTTGACCTCGACCGCGCCCAGGTTGCCGCCGGCCCCGCCCTTGTTGTCGACGACGATGGTCGTGTTCAGCTCCTTGCCGAGCTGCTGCCCGACGGCGCGGGCGTTGATGTCGGCCGACCCGCCGGGCGCAAAGGCGACCACCATGCGGATGGGCTTGGAGGGGTAGGTGTCCTGGGCGGTGACGTGCAGGGGCAGCGAGAGCACGATGGCCGCGAAGGCCACCGCACGGCGGTTGAAGAGGCGCATGAATGTCTCCAGTGTGATGTGCGTGGGGGCGGTCAGACGAGACCGAAGCGCCTCAGCGTGTCGCCGAGCTTCAGCAGCTCGGCGGTGTTCGAGGTGCCCGCCTGGATCGCCTCGCGCATGCGGGCCTCCTTCTCTTCGCGGGCCAGGCTCGTCTCGATCGCGTGATCCACCTCGTCCTGCGCGACCACCACCAGTCCGTCCCGGTCGCCGACGATGATGTCGCCCGGATGGATGACGGCATCGCCGATGCAGATCGGCACGTTGACGCGGCCCGGCTGGTTCTTGCCCGTTCCCTTGATCGACAGACCGCGGCAGAACACGGGAAAGCCCAGCTCGATGATCAGGTTGGCATCACGCACACAGCCGCTGATCACCAGACCGGCAATGCCCAGCTTCATCGCCTGGATGGTCAGCACGTCGCCCCAGGGACCGGCCTCCATGAAGCCCTTGGCGTCGACGACCAGCACGTCGCCCGGCCTGGCCTGCAGCACGGCGTGGTGGAGGATCAAGTTGTCCGCCGGACGGGCATCGACGGTGAGGGCGGGACCCGCCAGGCGGCTGGTCGGGTCGATGGGCTTCATGCCGCTGTCGAGCGCGCCCTTGGCCCCCTGGGCTTCGTACACGGTGGCGGCGCCCAGATCGCGCAATTGGAGGATCTTGTCGGCAGTGGTCATCGGACTTCCTTGGCTGAGGTTCGGATCAGGTGCGGTCGGCGTTGGCCAGCAACCACGCCAGCGCCTGGTGGATATCGGGCTCGGGCACCGGGAGAGGCTGGCGCTCCAGCAACGATGCGGTGGTCAGGAAGCGCTGCTCCACGCCGGGCAGCACCTGCGAAGGCAGACCCTGCGAGGCCAGCTCCTGCTGTGCGTCGTGCACTTCATGGGCGCGGCGCTTGGCATGGACCACATGCGTGCGCACCAGCATGTCGATGAAACTGCGCAGCGGCGTCTCGTCGATGTCGCTCAACAGCTCATACAGCTTTTCGCGCACACCCTGCTTCTCGGCGCTGACCAGCAGCTCGACGGCGAGCGCTTCCATGCCTTTGGTGAAGACGCTGCGCAGGATCTTCAACGAGATGGCATCGCCGGCCACGCCGCCTTCGATGACCTTCACCTTGCCGCCGGCACCGGCGATCAGGGCCTGGAACGCGTCGGCGCCGTTGCCGGCGGCCAGCAAGGGGGTCCTGACCCCGTTCAAGGAGATGGCACCCATGATGGCGGTGTCCACGTAGCGCACCCTCCGATCGGCAGCCATCGCCGCAGCGGCGCGTTTGACGGCCGGACTGGCGGTGGTCAGGTCGGCAAAGCCGGCACCGGGCTTCAGGTGGGCGGCGGCCTGCTCAGCCACCGGCAGTGCCTGCGAGCCGGTGACGCAGGACAGCACCCAGTCCGCGCTCTCGAGCCAGGACCCGGCTGCCGCATGGACCTGCAGGCCCCAGGTGCGCGCCAGATCGGTGGCGGCCTGCGAGGGTCGGGCCTCGCACACCGACAGGTCTACGCCACTCGCGTGCAGGGGACCTGCATAGCAGCGCCCCACTTCCCCGAGGCCAATGATCGCAACTTGCATGTTCGCTCCTTCGAGCCCGAAGAGTACAAAAAACGTACAAAGCAGGCAAGGTGCCGCGGGTATACACCTAGAGAACAAGCTTGATCTGTCCATGCAAGTACAAAAGATGTACAAGCCAAGTGGCGGGCGCCGCCCGTTCCGCGACCGCCTCCTACAATGGGCGGCATGAATGCGACGCCCACCACCACCACCCTGAAGGGCAGCGAGCGCGCCTACGAGACGCTTCGTCAGCGCTTGGTGGGTGGCCACTACAGCGCCGGGACGCAGTTGAAGGAAGAGCCCCTGGCGCGGGAGTTCGGCATCAGCCGGACCCCGATCCGGGCCGCGCTGAAGCGCCTGGTCGAAGACGGTCTGGCGACCGCCGACGCAGGACAAGGCGTTCATGTCGCCCAATGGACCGAGGGCGACATCGAGGAGACGTTTCAGCTGCGCATGTTGCTGGAGCCGTATGCGGCCTGTCTGGCCGCGCAGCGTGGCGGGCCGGACCTGGTCGCCAAGCTGAATGCGAGCAACGACCAGATGGCCCGCGCCATCGAGATGGTGGGTCGCGAGGACGGGCAGCTGGCCATCGGCAGGGTCCAGGAGGCCAACCGCATGTTCCACCATGCCTTGCTGGACCACGCGGGATCCCCACGTCTGCGGTCGATGCTGGACACGATGATCGACATGCCGATCATCGTGCGGTCATTCTTCCTGTACGAACGCGCCGAGCTTGAGCAGAGCCTGCATCACCACAGGGACTTGACCCTGGCGGCGCAGGCCCGTGACGGAGAACTGGCCCGCCAGGTCATGCAGTTGCACCTGAGGATGTCGTATCACCGTTTCATGAAGCACCGCGGCGAGTACAAGCCGGCTCGTGGAAGCTGAGGCCCGATCGGGCACGCATCGAGGCAGAACAGAGCGCGCCTAACCACCGGGCCAAGCCGAGCGGTCAGGCAGGGCGCCATTCGGACCGCAGTAGGCGGTGACAGACGGTGCCCTGGGCGTCACCCCCCAACTCGCCCACGCAACACCCCTACCTTCAACAGCATGGTGGCGGGTCCCGCGCCTATGCTGGACTGCAACGAGTTCGGCTGCGGACGGAGGTGACGGGTGCCAAACCTTGCTCTGGCAGACCTTGTGCTGCCCTACCTGCTGCGTGGCGAGAACCTGGGCGCCCAGCATGCGGCGCTGTCCGCCCTGCGCGTGGTGGCCTGGGAAACCGCGTCCGACGACTTCGGCATCGCCATCCGCGGCCAGTGCGAATTCAATGGCCATGCCAGCATCGATCTGGACCGGGGCGGCCTGCAGGTGGACGCCGGCGTGGACGAAGCCGCGCCCGCGTTCGACCCCGCCAGGCGATCGCCGGTATTCGACATCCGCGAGACCTCGGTCGACTTCGAGCTGTTCGTGCCGCGTGCCGGCTCGGCCATCGTGGCCGCAGGCGCGGCCGGCGTGTCGGCGGCCGCCTTCACGCCGGTGCGCGACGTGCTGGACCTGTGGGACACACTGCCGCTGGACCCCGCGCCCAGCGACTATCCGTCCACCGGCTTCACGCTCGACCTGATCCTGAAGGCGCCTTCGCTGCGCCCGCCCTTCCTGCATCCGGCCAAGCTCAACGTGCAAGGGCTGCTGGAGCCCGATGCCGCGGTGAGCGAGGTGGAGATCGGCCTGCCGCGGCTGCGGTTTCGCCTGAGCCACGGCAACGACAGCGGCAGCCAGCTCGCCTTCGAGCTTGTGCAGGCCGGGGCCGCGGGGCTGGACGATCCAGCCGACATCGGCGTGGCCGAGCTGGTGTCGATGACACCGCCTTATGCCTTCATCGGCGGGGCCAGCGACCGCGTGGTGGGCATCGGCTTTCGCAGTGCGGTGCTCGACCTGTCGAACGAATCGACACCGCCGGCTCTGCTGTCCAAGGCGCAGGTCGGCGACGACTGGACCGGCCTCTACCTGCCCGAGGTGCGCATCTTCATCGCGCCTTCGGGCGCGCGTGACTTCACGTTCGAGGCCGGCGCCAACGAACTGCTGATCGGCTTCGGCGAAGCCGGCGGCCTGTGGGGCGACTTCGAGGCGATGCTGGTCAACCAGGGCTCGGGCGAGCTGAAGCTGGGCGCGCGCTTCGTCGATGCCGGCGGACGGCTGTGGGGCATCGAGCGCAGCAGCCCCACCGAGGCCACGGCGCGCCTGCCCGAGCGCAGCACGCTGCTGGTGGATGTGAGCGGCGGCCGCACGCCCTACACGCGCAAGGTGCGCGTGGGCGGCGGTGCCGAGGAAACCGGCACGGCCTTTCTGGTGGACCTGGCCGGCGGCGCGCAGGACATCCACATCACCGTGACCGACGGCAGCGCCACGCCGCTGCAGGCCACGCTGGTGGTGCATGCGCAGCGGCGCAGCAGCACGCCGCGGCTGCCTGCGCCGGGCCACGCGCCGCTGCCGCCGCTGGTGGCCACCATCACGCCGCCGGGCGACACGCCGGTGATCGTGATCGCCTCGCAGAACGACACCGAGGTGGTGGTGACCACACAGCCGGTGGACCCCGCGGTGCGCTGGCGGGTGGACGGCGGCCCCGAGAGCGGACCGGCGGCCAGCTTCACGGTGGCGGTGGCACCGGGGCAGACGGTGCATGTGCAGGCGCGCAAGCCGGGCCAGCCGGCCACGCCGCCGATGGACTTCTACTTCTACTTCGACGAGCCGCCCACTGCCGTGCCGGCCGGCGAGTCGGCGGCGCTGCTGGCCTATGCGCGCAGCGGGGACAACCTGTCCACCGTGCGGGCGGTGAGCAAGAGCGACAAGCGCCGCCTCAGCGGCCACCAGGACCCGATGACCGCCTACAAGGCAGCCTTCGACGCTGCCGGGCCGCTGGCGGCGGTGCGCATCCGCGGCCATGCCAGCTACGAAGGCCATGACACGCCCGCGCTGCGCCAGCACAACTACCTGCTGGCCCGCCGCCGGGCCATTGCGGTGCGCGAGCGCATCCACGCGGCCTATGCGGCGCAGAACTTCAACTTCGCCGACCTGTCGCCCGACAAGCCCACGCCCACGCCGGCCGAGATCGACGCCTGGGTGGCCGCCTCGGGCTGGACGAGCCATGCCGCACCGGACGACAACCGGTGGTGGAAGGCCACGGTGGTGCTGCCCGCGCAGCCGGTGGCCGACGACGATGCCGACTACGCCGTGCAGCGCCCTGCGGCGCCACCCCAGCCGCCGACCGAGCCGGTGCCGGTGGACCCGCAGCCCGAAACCCCCGCGGTGCCCGACTGGTTCCGCTCGGCCAGGCTCAAGCTGCGCATCGTGCGCAGCACGCTGATCGCCGCCGAGATCGAAGCCGAGATCGACTTCCAGACGGCCAGCGAAGACAAGCTGCGCAACAGCGGGCAGCTCGGCGGGCATGAGCCGCCCGCAGGACGCACGCTGCGCAACGGCGTGCCGCTGGGCCCGGACAACCCGGCCGACGGCATCACCAAGTTCCGTGTGCTGTGCCAGGAAGACCCGTCGGCCGGCCGCGTGACCACCATGATCTCGGTGGGCGCCGACCCCGCCGACAAGGACGGCCTGGCCGCCTTCGGCTGGCTGCCCGGCGAGGCCATACCGCCCAAGAACATCGGCTTGACGCTGCTGGGCTCGTACCTCAGCTTCTGGCCGATGCTGGCCAACGCGGCCGAGGGCGGCAAGGGCGAGGTGATGGACGCGGTGCTCACCGGCGCCGCGCTGGCGGTGCCGGGGGTGATCGCGCTGCTGCCGTGGTTCCAGGTCGAGCGGGTGGTGGTGTACGGCGGCGAGTTCCTGGAACGCCACCGTGAGGCCGGCACCGACACCGAGCTGGAAGCGCACCTGCTGTTCGACGTCGGCATCGACTGGTCGGCCAACCTGCTCGACATCGTCATCATCGAGCCGCAGCATCCGCTGTCGGTGCGTTACAAGGCCATCGGCCTGCGGCTGAACCATGCCCAGACCGGCGGCGACGAACAGTTCTCGCTGCGGCCGGTGTTCGACAGCAGCCGCGGCTACACGATCGACGTCGCCTCGGGCGGCGCGCTGAAGATCGCCGACCCGCTGGGCCAGATCCTGCGGGTGCTGGGCGCACGGCTGTCGCGCAGCAATCCGCTGACCTTCGAGATCGACATCGGCCTGGGCGTGGACCTGGGCGTGGTCACGATCGACCGCGCCGGCCTGCGTGTGTACCTCGACGAGCCGCGGCCGCCCGAGCTCACCGCGCTGGCGGCCAGCGTCGACATCCCGGGCGCGCTGGTGGGCTCGGGCTACGTGAAGATCGGCAAGGTCACCAACTCCGAAGGGCAGGAGGTGGCCGTCATCGGCGGGCAGATCGACCTCACGCTGCGGCCGCTGTCGCTGCGCATCGCCGCGGCGATGGAGGTGGCCACCATCGACGAGAACGGCCGCCAGGCCACCGGCGTGTACATCGGGCTGAACGTGGTGCTGCCGGTGGGCATCCCGCTGGGCAGCAGCGGGCTGGGCATCTTCGGCTTCCGCGGCATCTTCGGCATGCACTACCAGCGCAATGCCGCCATCGGCGCGGGCTCGGGCGTGCCCGCGCTGGTCTGGCTGGAAGCCGCGGGCGGCCAGCCGCACCTGCTGGTCAATCCCGACACGCAGATCCGCCTGTGGGAGCCGCGCATCGACCGCTGGGCCTTCGGCCTGGGCATGCTCATCGGCACGATGGAAGGCGGGGTGATCATGAACCTCGACGGCACGCTGCTGCTGGAGCTGCCGGGCCCGCGGGTGCTGATCATGATGAACGCCCGCATCATCTCGCCGCCGCCCAGCATGGACGGGCTGGGGTCCAGCGGCGGCATCCTGGCGGTGATCGAGGTGACGCCCGAGCACTTCATGATCGGCATCCTGGTGCAGTGGGACATCGAGCGCCTGATCAAGATCGTGATCCCGGTGGAGGCGGTGTTCCCCTTTGCGCCGCACCTGTCGAAGTGGCACATCTACCTGGGCGCGCGCAGCGACATCGGCCGGCCGATCGAGGTCGACGTGCTGGGCATCGTGCGCGGCACCGGCTACCTGATGTTCAAGGGCGACGGCTTCCCGGCCTACAACGTCCACAACGCCACGCTGCCGGCCATCCAGGGCTTCGGCATCGGCCTGGGCGTGGCGGCCTCCTTCACCTGGGGCAACACCGACATCGGCCTGTACCTGCGCATCGGCGGCGGCATGGACGCGGTGATCGGCTTCGACCCCTTCGTGCTGGCCGGCACCGTGTACGTGGCCGGCGAGCTGCGCCTGTTCATCGTGTCGGTGGGCGCCGATGCGCAGCTCACCGTCATCGTCAGCGAGCAGCCGGGCGGCGACCTGGCGCTGTACATCCACGGCCAGGCCTGCGGCCATGTGAGCCTGCTGTTCTTCGAGATCGAGGGCTGCGTCGACATCACCATCTCGGGCCCGAAGAAGTCGGCCGTGATGCCGGTGCTGGTGGACAAGCTCAGCCTGAAGAGCCGCTCGCCGGCGCTGCTGGCCGGCACCGGCGTGGACCGCGGCATCGACGCCAGCCTGGGCGATGCGCTGGCCACGACCGACCTGCCTGCGCTGGCCGATGGGCGGCTGCCGATCGTGCCGATCGACTGCGTGCCCATCGTCGCGCTGAAGCTGCCGGCCGCCGCCAAGCCGGGGCTGACGGTCGGCGGCCTGGGCACCGCGGTGACCTCCGCCCCGGGCCTGCCGAGCAGCGGCCTGGCCGAGCGCGGCGGCGAGAAGTACGCCTACGTCATCGACGAGATCATGCTCGAGCGTATCGACCCCGCCAGCGGCGCCAGCGCGGGGCCGGCCATCCTCGGCAGCACGGCACCCGTGGTGTGGTGGACGCTGAAGGACGCCACCGAGCCCAGCCCCACCGCGCAGCTGGCGCTGTTCACCTGGGAGCCTGCGCCGGCCACCAAGGCGGTGGAAAAGTCGGAGCGGCTGGAAGACACCATCCGCGAGCGCTGGGGCACCGTGTGCGAGGACGCTGCGCCGCCGGCCGAACTGCTGTGGACCTTCCGCTGGGAGCCGCTGGGCCCCTCGGCCGCCGGCTGGGACCTGGACGGCATCGCCTGGCCCGACCCTGCCGGCACCCGCCGCAACGGCGCGCCGGATGCGCTGCTGCATGTGCACGAACGCTGGCGCTCCGGCGACGTGCAGCTCGACATGCTTCGCGGCGTGTTCCCCGCGCTGGTGGTGGGTGCGCAGGTGCCCTGCTGGCAGCGTGATCCGCCGCCCGAGCCTGCGCCGCAGCAGCCGGGCGGCGTGGTCGACGTGGGCCTGCTGCCGGGGCTGCTGGTGCCGGCCGTGCCCAAGCGCATCAGCCCGCGGCTGCGCGCCAAGATGGCGGCAGGCGCGGCCATCGCCTCCGTGGCTTCGGCCCCTGGGTCCACCGCCGCCCCGGCCGGCCCGATGCAGGCGCTGCGACAGCTGCAGCATGGCGAGCCGATGGGCCGCGCCGCGCTGCAGGCCGCCTTCGGCCCGGCCTCGGCCGCCCGCTTCGAGGGGGACGAGCTCCAGGCCGACGAGGGCAGGGCCTTGCAGGCCGCGGCGCCGCCCAAGCTGTGCGAGGTGCGGCTGCTGGAAGCGCCGATGCTCGACGACGGCCAGCCGATCGCGCTCGGCGACCCCTTGCGGGCCAAGGAAGTGGCGCAGCGGCTGAAGGCGCTGGGCCTGGCGCACGGCCCGCTGGACGACGTGGTGGTGATCGACATCGGCCCCTTTGCGCGGCTCGACCTGCTGCTGTTCGTGCGGCGCGATCTGCTGGCCGCCGGCCGGCTGGTGGTGCGCGTGCTCGATGCCGCCGGCCAGGAGCTGCAGCGCGTGGTGGCCACCGGCGCGGACCTCACGCCGCCCAAGGCGCTGCCGGCGCGCTGGTTCGACGCTGCCGGCCCCTGGGCCGACGACATCGCCGAGCTGCTGGCCTGGCCCGGTCGCAGCCAGTGGCCGGCACTGTACCTGGCGCTGGACAAGCAGCCCGAGGCGGCGCGGGTGGAGATCGGCGTGCTGCCCGGCCCCGATGACAAGCCTGTGTTCACCGCAGCGGCGGTCAACGACTTCGGGCTGCGCCCGGCGTACCACGTGGGCGCCATCGGCGGCCTGCGCTGGGGCGAGGTGGAGCGCCACGACTGGGACCAGACGCAGATCCTGCACGACCGGCAGGTGATCACCCAGGCGCTGGGCCCGGCCAGCAGCAGCAATGCCCTGATGTTCGCCGATGCGCTGTACCGGCTGACGGTGCGCTGGCACGGCCAGCGGCAGGGCGACGGCGCCAAGCGGGGCAGCGCGGCGCAGCCCGAGTCGCAGGTGTTCTGGTTCCGCACCGAGCGCCTCGAGACGCCGACGCCGCAGCTGGCGCAGTTCGCGCAGCGCGTGCCGCTGCCGGTGCGGCTGGACCCGTGGATGCTGGTCACGCTGCCGGCCGAGCATGAGAAGCACTGGTTCGGCGAAGAGCCCACCCAGCTGGTGTTCAACACGCACGACGTCGACCGCGTGTTCGCCGCCTATGGCAAGGAACTGCGGGTGCGTTACTCGGCCTCGTCGGCGCGCCATCCGCAGCCCAGCCTGGCGGTGCCGCACCCGTACCCGATCACCGAGGCCACGCTGGTGCCCTTCAAGGCGGTGGTGCTGTCGCCATGGGAAGAGGCCGCGGCCGAGGTGCTGGCCGGCAGCTGCATCCCGGTGGACGAAGACCGCTCGCGCCACGGCGTGGTCAACATCCCGATCGCGCTGGAGCCCTACACCGACTACCTGCTCGACGTGGAAATCGTCGACCTGGGCGCCGACAGCGATGCGCGCGGCCCGCGGGTGTTCCGCCGCCACTTCTCCACCGGCGGCTATCCGCGGCTGGCGCACTTCGCCGCGGCGCTGCTGGCCGAGCGGGCGCGCAGCCGCTCGGCGCCGGCCGGTGCGATGGAGGCGGTGCGCGCCTTCTTTGCCGGCCGCGATCCGCTGGGCCCGGAATTCGATGCGCAGTGGATGGCGCAGGGCCTGGAGCCGCTGGGCGTGCCTGAGCGGCCGCGCATCGTGGTGTTCTGGGAAACGCCGGCCGTGGGCCTGCCGCAGCCTGCAGCGGTGCTGATCGACGCCACCGAGCCGCTGTGGCGCAGCCGGCCTTACCCCTCCAAGGTGGTGGACGACACCGGCCCGGTGACCGCCGAGCGCTGGGTGCTGGCCGAGACCGAGTACCTGCGCATCGAGAACCAGAGCGCGGCCGGCGTGGTGGCCGCGGTGGGCGGCGTCATCCGCGCGCCGGGCCTGCAGCGGGCGCTGGTGGTGCTGGCCGCCGGTGCCCGCGGCAAGACGGTGAAGCTCGACCTGGTGGAGATCGGCTTTCCGGCGCTGCCCTTCCTGAACCAGACCGAACGGCGCGCCACGCTGATCGAGCTGCCGCTGGACCACGCGCCCTGGGAGGAACTGTGATGCGCATCGTCGACCCGACGAAGTTCGTGCTGCTGGGCGCGGTGACCGACTGGCTGGCCGCCTACCGGCGCCAGGTGGAGCAGGCCCGGTCGCCGAAGGAGATCGCGGCCGAGCGCAAGCTGGCGCTGACCCGCATCGTCCAGTTGCGCTGGCTGCTGGCGCCCGAGCTGGGCTATCCCACCGAACCCTTCCGCGTGTGGCGCCGGCCGGCGATGCCGATGCAGACCGAGAAGGAGGTGGGCTACCGCATCACCGGTTTGTTCACGCTGCGCTTCGTGGTGCTGGAGCGGCCGATGGTGTTCGTGCGGGTGCAGCTGAACGCGCCTGCGGCGGGGGCGCTGATGGCGTTCTCGGGCATGCCCTACAACTCGCCGATGGTGGCGCTGCGGCCGCTGGCCGCGGGCTTCAACAGCGTGGCGCTTTCGGGCTCGGCGGTGCAGGCGCTGGTGCTGCCGCCGGGCGCGGCGGTGCAGCAGATCACCGGGCTGGACAGCCAGGCCGCCGACGACAAGACCTGGGAGCTGGTGGAGGTGGTGGGCCTGCCGGTGGACGCGGCCTGGGCCGGCGTGCTGCAGCTCGACCAGCCGCAGGGCCTGACCGGCGCGCTGGGCGCCCCGCGCGATGCGGCGCTCGACCGCTTCCGCCGTGGCGCGCCGTTCTACGGCTGGGAGCCGGTGATCCCCGGCGGCGGCAATGCCCCGCCGTGGAAGCTGGCCGACCCCCAGGCGATGCTGGAGGTGCTGGACAAGCACATGCTGCCGCCGTTGCGCGAGATGGTCACGCTGCTGCCGCCGTCGCAGCAGGCCGGCTACGAGGTGCAGCATGCGCTGCCGCCGGTCGACCCGATGAATTCGGCGCAGCCGGGCGACGACGCGCTGGCCCGTTTCAAGCCGCTGAGCCATCTGATCTTCGGCGCCGCCACCGATCCGCTGGCCTCGCTGGTCAGCGGCTTCGGCACCGCCTTCGAGGACGTTGACCTGCCGCCCATCGTGCTGGCCGACCGCAAGCTGTTCGGCGATGCCAGCCGCAGCGACTGGGACTTCATGGTCACCGCCGCCTATGCCCGCGGCGCGGACGGCGCCTCGGCGCCGGTGGAATACGCGGCCATCGTCTTTGCGCCCGGCGTGGGCCTGCCGCCGCCGGTGCCGGCGCAGCTGGCCTGCGAGTTCGAAGGCCTGCGCGCCCCGGCCGCCACCGATGCCGACTGGCGCGCCATCCACCGCGTGACCTGGGACAAGCTGGCCGACGGCTTGCCTTTCCGCGTCGGCAGCTACGGCTTCGCGCGGCTGGCGCTGGCCCCGGCCGCGCCGGTGGTGCCGCTGATGGGCGTGCGGCCGCTGGACGATGCGCTGCAGCCGATCAGCGCCACCACCAGCGCGCAGCAGGCGCTGGCCGGCCGGCTGCAGGCGCTGGACGAGCGCTATGGCGTGCAGAGCGCACCCGCGCCCAATGTGTTGCTGTACGCCCTGGCGCACCAGGACCTGTTCGGCCTGTGGAGCGCCTGGGCTTCGCACAGCGCGGCGGTGGCCGAGCCGCCGGTGCAGTCGGTCAGCCTGCTGGCCGCGTGGCTGGAGGTGCAGCCGGCGGCCGGCGGCGCGCCGTGTCCCGGCACGCTGGTGCTCGAGTTCTCCTGGGACTGGGCCAGCCGCAGCCCGCGCCGCATCGAGCTGGTGGGGCGGCTGTATCCGCAGGCGAAGCTGGGCGATGCGCCACCCGCCGGTGGGCCGCCGGCGGGGCTGCAGGTGTCGCTGGCCGGCGGGCCGGGTGCGGTGCTGCAGTTCGTGTTCAACGGCGCGGCCCCTGCCGGCGTGCTCACCGGCGCGCCGGGGCTCACCGCGCAGCTGCAGTACCTGTCGCTGGACGGCAAGCAGATCCTCGGCGCGCCGGTGGAACCCGCCGGCCCGCGGCGCTACCGGCTGACGCTGGACGGCTTGTCGCTGGACTTCGGCAGCGCAGGCCGCATCGGCCTGGCGCTGTGGGCCCGCGGCACCGAGCAGCGTGCACCCCAGCGCGTGGGCAGCTGGAATGCGCAGCCGCTGGTGGCTTCCACCGCCGACCCGCGGCCGCCGGTGATCGTGATCGAGCGCGAGGACGTGCAGATGGCCAGCATCGCCGATGCCAACGGCGAGCACCACGCGCGGCTGGAATGGCCGGCCGTGCCGGGCGCGGTGGGCTACTTCGTCTACACCACCACCGAGGTCAAGCTGCGCGCCGACCGCGGGCTGCCAGACCCCGCCCGGGCGCTCACGTTGTCGCAGCGCCTGGCCGAACTGCGCGCCGCCTTCGCCGCCGATGCCGACCGGCGGTCGTTCACGCGGGTCAACGCGCAGCCGGTGACCACCACCGCGATGCAGGTCTCGCTGCCGCGTGGCAGCAAGGAGATCCATGCCTACATGGTGCTGGGCCTGAGCGCCGGGCAGGTGGAGTCCGAGTGGCCGGTCACCGGCGCCGCCGCCGGCAAGCGGCTGATCTGCTATGCCGCACCGCAGCTGGTGCGGCCGGCGCCGCCCGATCTGGAAGTGGCCCGCGTGCTGGACCGCAGCGTGAACCCGCCGGCCTGGCGCGCGGCGCTGCGGGTGCGCACCCAGCCGGGCGTGCCGGTGGCGCAGGTCGACCTGCACCGGGTGCGGGTGGCCGATGCGGCGGTGGAACTGGACTCGATGGGCCCGCCGATCGCGCAGCTCACCGGCACGCAGGCGCCGTACACGGTGCAGCCCACGGTCTCCACCGAACCCGGCGTGGCCCAGGCCCTGGGCACCATCACCGGGTTGGACGCGGTGGAGGGCTCCTGGCGGCGCGTGTTTTACCGCGCGGCGGCCTGGGCGCATGGCGATGCGCAGCGCGGGCTGTACGGCGGCCGCTCGGCCCCCAGCGCGCTGCGCGAGGTGGTGGTGCCGCCGGCCACGCCGCCCGACCTGGCGCCGCTGGCCTGGCACTGGCCGGGCGGCGGCCTGGGTGACGTGCAGGTCGACGGCAGCACGCTGGCGCCTCTGCCGGACACGCCGCTGGGCCCGCACCGGCTGCGCGCCGACGTGCTGCTGCAGCACCCCGACGGCAGCGCCGAATCGCTGTGGCGCCATCCGGCCGCGCCCGGCGGCGACGACCGGCTGCAGGCGTTGCCCACGGTGCCGCCCGGTGCCGGCGCCAGTGGCCTGTGGCGCGCGGGCGGGCCGGCCGGCGTCACGCTGCTGCATCTGCTGGTGCGCCGTGCCTCGGTCGACGACCTGTTGCGGGTGCGCTGGCTCATCACCGATCCGCTGGGCCGTGCCACCGAGCGGCTGGTCGAGGTGCCGGCCGGCTCGCCGCTGGCCGCGCCCGACCTGCTGTCGCCCACGGTGGTCAAGCAGGCGGGCATCGGCTTCCTGGTGCGCTTTCTCACCAGCGTGCCGGTGCAGCCCACGCCGGCCGGCCCCTACCGGCTGCGGGTGCGCTACCTGCCGGGCCCCAGCTCACCCTTCCCGCTGGTCGGTCGCGCGGCGGCGCTGCCGCCGATGGCCGACCTGGAAGCGCTGTTCAAGCCGCGGCCGCTGCCCTTGCCGATCGATGGCGACGACCTGCGGCTGACGCCGGTGCGCCCGCCGATCGGGCCGAGGCCACAGGTGCATGCGCTGGAGGTGGCGCTGGCCGACATACCGCCGGCGCAGCCCGGCGAAGACCTGTTCGCCGGCGGCGTGCTGATGCCGCTGCGCCGTGCCAAGGCTGCCCGTCGCCGCACCGCCATCAGCCTGGGCCTGCGCGGCAGCGGCGGCCGGGTGGAGCTGGCCATCCTGGCCCCCGACGGCCGCAGCGCCAGCGTGCAGCTGACCCTGGCCTGACCCGCCGCAACCCATCTGCCCCCGGAGCGCCGCCATGCCCGCCCTGATGCCGCCCCAGACCGTGCTCACGCCTGCCGATGCCGGCAACCAGCTGCAGACCGAAGGCCTCGATGCGCTGGGCCTGTCGGTGCCCAGCCTGTCCTCCGGCTGGGCCGATGCCGACCCCGCGGCGGCCGACGTGGACGACGATGCGCTGCGGCTGACGCTCACCAACCCGCGGGCGCCGTTCAGTGGTGTGCTGCAGGTGCTGGCCGTGCCCTCGGCCTACAGCGACGTGGCCGGCACGCCGCTGTCGCAGCCGGCCGCGGTGCTCCGGCTGCACCCCGAGGCCGCGCGCCGGCTGGCGGCGCTGTTCGCGGCGCGGCTGGGCGCACCGCTGCAAAGGCCGGTGCCGGTGGCGATGCTGGTGCACGGCGTCGCGGTGCCGGCCACGCCGCAGCCGCTGAACTGGCGCCGCGCCGGCGAGGCGCTGGGCTTTCCCGGGCCGCATGCGGTCTCGTTCCACGATGCGCGCGGCCTGCCGATCGACCCACTGGCGGTGGCGGCGCTGTGCCTGGACCTGCTGGGCTTTCGGCCGGCCCTGCGCTTTGGCGAGGCGGCGATGCCGGCGCTGGGCGCGGCCGGTGCGCTGGACCACATCGTCGGCGTGGCGGCCGGGCTGCCGGCCGCGGCGGTGCGGGTGCATGTGATCGACCCGCACGGCCGGGCCTTCGATGCGGCGCGCGATGCGGCGCGGCTCAAGCTGCTGGACGCGGGCAACGCCGAGCAGTCGGTGGTGTCGGCCGCGCTGGTCGGCCTGCCGGCCGGCCAGCGCCTGGGCCGCTCGGCCGCCGACGACAGCGCCGACGCCGCCGCTGCCGACCGCGCGGTGCGCGCGCTGCCGCTGCGCTGGGGCTGGGCCCAGAACGACACGCTGGACCGCAGCCCACGCGCCGCGCCCACGCTGCCCGCCGGCGTCACGCTGGCGCGGCAGTTCCTGCGGCTGATGGCGGTGGACCTGGACTGGCACCTGCTCGGCAACCGCAGCGACACGGCCGTGGCCGGCGTGCCGGGCGACGACGGCGCGGTGCCCGACTTTGCGCTGCCGCAGGTGCGGCCGGCGGTGCCCGGCTTCGACTACCTGGCCGACGGCAGCGACGTGCTGGGCGCCGCAGCGCAAACCGCTGCCGGCTTTCCGCCAGCGGGTGCAGACGTGCTGGCGCTGCTGGCCTCGCCGGCCATCGACCCGGCGCTGCCGCTGCCGCCGGGGCCCGGCGCGGCGGGCCACTGGCCGGCCTTTCCCGGGCCCAACCCGGGCGGCGGCCTGGGGGCGGGCACCGACGCCACCCAGGGCCTGGCGGCCGCCTTCCGCGCGCCTGGCGACGGCGCCGATGCGCGGCTGGACGTGCTGGTCACCATCGCCGCCGATGCGGTGCCCGCCGGCACGCACCTGCGGGTGTACCCGCGGCGCTTCGTCGAGATCACCGCGATCAGCGCGGACCAGCCTTCCTTCGTGCGCGGCGACGGCGGTGCCGGCATCGCGCAGGCCGGTCAGCCCACCACGGTGCTGCTGGTCAACCCGTTCGCGCTGGCGCCGGCGGCCACGCTGCCCACGCCAGCGGTGCTGGCGGTGGACCTGGTGGCCACCGCGCGCGATGGCCAGCGCCGTCTGCACTCGGCGGTGGATCTGACCGTGTCCACCACCCCGCAGCCCTTCGTCGACAACCTGGCGCAGTTCGGCGGCACGGCGCTGCTGGCCTCACCGGCATTCGTGGCGCTCACCACCGCCTTCGGTGCCACATCGGTGGCGCCGGCCACCGTGTTCGGCCTGCCGCCGCCGGCTGCGCCTGCCGGCGGCAACCCGGGCGGCATCGTCGCGCTGGTGCGGCAACTGGCCAACGAGACGGTGGCGCCGCGCCAGGGCCCGCGGCTGCCCACGCAGGGCCGCTTCGACACCGTGTTCGCCTTGGGCGCGGCGCCGGCCGCCGGACAGCCGCTGGCCTGGCAGGCGGTGCTCAGCGGCGCCCGCTGGACGATGGAAAGCCGCAGCGCGCAGCCGGAGCTGGGTGACCCCGGCAACCCGCCCGGCCCCGACGTGCATGCGGCCGGCGTGCGCGTGGGCGGCCAGCTGGCCTACGACCTGGCGCTGCATGCCCTCAAGCGCGCGCAGCCCATCGTGCCCACCGGCCCCGGCGCGCCGGGCTGGATGGTGATGACCGGCGGCGACAACTGGAACGACCCCGCGCCCGACGCCGCCGGCACCGTGGCCGGTGTGATGCTGGAGACCATTGCGCCGTTCTGCGACAGCCCCGAGCTGGGCTTCGTGCCGGTGCCGCAGCCGGGCGATTCGGTGCAAGGCCTGGTGGACGCACTGGCCGCGCAACTGGGTGTGCCCGCGCCCGGCATCAACGTGGGCAACGAGCAGCGGCTGCTGCGCCAGTGGCAGCGCGAGGGCGTCACCGCCCGCAGCGGCCAGCGCGATGCGCTGTGGTCGCTGCGCCGGGCCGTGATGCAGGCGCGCGAGTTCGTGTACATCGAAGGCCCGGCCTTCGGCCGCACCGCGCGGCCGGCCGGTGCGCCGCTGCCGCACGAGGTGGACCTGGTGGAACTGCTGCGCGCCGGCCTGCAGGCCAACCCGCGGCTGAAGATCGCCATCGCGGTGCCGCGGCTGCCCGACTTCATCGAGGCCAAGGCAAACTGGGTGCGGGCGGCCCTGGCGCAGCGCAAGCAGGCGGTGGAGGCCCTGACCACGCAGGACCGCCAGCGCGTGGCCGCCTTCCATCCGATCGGCTTTGCCGGCCGCGCCAGCGTGATGCGCAGCACCGTGGTCATCGTGGACGACGTGTACGCGCTGGTGGGCACCAGCCACTGGCGCCGCCGCGGCATGACCTTCGACGGCGGCTGCGACGTCGCCAGCTTCGACCGCGCGCTGAATGCGCAGGGCCGCTCGGCCGCCATCGCCCGTTTTCGCCAGGAGCTGATGGCCGCCAAGCTGGGCATCCCGGTGCCCAGCGGCCCCGCCGGCAGCAGCGCGCTGTGGACCCGCCTGGCCGAGCCGGATGCGGCCTTCGACGTGCTGGCCGACCTGCTGGCCGCGGGCGGGCAGGGCCGCTGCAGCGCCGTGTTCGCCGGGCCCACCGACAACACCGTGATCCCGCAGACCGACGCCATCTCCGACCCCGACGGCGTGGACGCCGACGGCCAGGGGCTGCTGGCGCTGTTCGGGGCGCTGCTGATCGAGGCCTGATGGCCGCCGCCCCCCCGGCAGCGCCGTGCGTCACCCCGGCAACGGATGCAGCGGCGGAATCGTCGCCGCCATGAGCTGAAGGCGGCCGGTGATCACCCCGCGTGGGGTGATCATCTCGTTGGCGATGGCCTGCAGCTTGGCGGCCGGACCCTGCACCAGCACCACCTCCATCATCTGGTTCTGGGCCAGGTGCACGTGCAGCGAGCTGATGACCTCGTCGATGTGCTCGCACTGCAGGTCGGCCAGCTGCTTCTGCAGCCCGCGCACCGAGCGGTCGTAGAAGAGGGTGATCGTGCCCACCATCACCTGTTGGCCGAGCTGCCTTTTGTGCTCCAGCAGCTGCTCGTGGATCATGGTGGCGATGGCCTGGGAGCGGCTCTCGAAGCCGCGGGCGGCCACCATGTCGTCGAGGTCGGTCAGCAGGTCTTCCGGCATCGAGATGCTGATGCGCGTGACCGGGCTGGCGCGGCCTTCGGCCGAAGGCGAGGGGGGTTGGTCGTCCATCGGTGTCAGAACATGTGGCTGTAGCGCTCGACTTCCCACTGGCTCACCGACAGGTGGTAGGCCTCCCATTCCTGGGTCTTGTACTTGATGAATTCGTCCCGCAGCGCCTTGCCGAGGGTGCGTTCCACCAGCGGGTCGGCGGCAAAGGCCTGCACGGCTTCCTGCAGGGTCTGGGGCAGGAAGTCGATGCCGCGCTCGCGGCGCTGGGCATCGTCCAGCTCGTACAGATTATCTTCGTTGGGCGCTCCCGGATTCAGCGCCTCGCGGATGCCCTCCAGGCCGGCGGCCAGCGCCAGGGTGGCGGCCAGGTAGGGGTTCACCGCGCCATCGGCATTGCGCGACTCGCAGCGTCCGCCGCCGGCCGGGATGCGGACCGAGTTGGTGCGGTTGTTCGAGCCGTACGAGTTGAACACCGGCGCCCACGAGAAGTAGCTCATGGCGCCGCGGCGCACCAGGCGCTTGTAGCTGTTGACCGTGGGCGCGAAGGCGGCGCACAAGGCGCGGCCGTGCTTGAGGATGCCGGCCACGAACTGGTAGCCCAGCGGCGTGAGGCCGATGCCGCGGGGGTCTTCCTTCGGGTCGCAGGCGAACAGATTCTTGCCGGTTTTCAGGTCGTAGAGCGACATGTTGAAGTGCGCGCCGGTGCCGGTCTTGTCGGCAAAAGGCTTGGGCATCATGGTGGCCAGCAGACCCTCCTCCTTGGCGTAGTGCTTGGCCATCATGCGGAAGAAGGTCATGCGGTCGCAGGTGGTCAGCGCATCGGCGTAGTTGAAGTCGAACTCGAACTGGCCATTGGCGTCTTCGTGGTCGAAGGAGTACAGGTCCCAGCCCAGGTCGTTGATGCAGGTGGCGACCTTGTCCAGCCAGCCCATGCTGTCCAGGAAGCCCTGGACGTCGTAGCAGGGCTTGACCAGCTTGTCGTTCGGGTTGGGCACGCTCAGGCGGCCATCGGCGCCTTGCTTGAGCAGGTAGATCTCGCACTCGATGCCCAGGTTCATGCCAAAGCCCATCTCGGCGGCCTGGGCCAGCACGTTCTTCAGCGCCACGCGGGTGCTCAAGGGGTAGGGCTTGCCCTGGAAGGCGTTGTCGGCCGGCATCCAGGCGACGGTGGGCTCCCAGGGCAGCTGGACGACGTGGTGGAGGTCGGGGATGGAGGTGAGCTCGTCCTCGTTGGGTGCCTGCCCCAGGCCATCGAGGGCATAGCCGGTGTAGCGCTCCGAGCCTGCGGCCATCTGGGGCAGGTGGTCGATGGGCACGACCTTGCCCTTCTGGATGCCGTGGATGTCGACGTAGGCGCCGATGCAGTACTTCACGCCCTTGGCCTTGAGGGCTTGCTGGAGGGCCTGGATGTCTTCAGGGGTGTGCATGGGATGACTCTGCGGGGATGGAGGGAAGGGCGCGCCGTCGGACTCAGACGCGGTCGAAGAAGGAATGGGCCAGGGGTGGGGTCTGGGTGAGGCCGCGGCGCACCAGGGCCGACAGGTCTTCCACCATCCAATCGAAGCCCTCGCGGCCCTTGTCGGCCGTGGCCAGGCTGGGCGTGCCGGTCACGCCGTTGAGGCTGGTGCGGTTGACCGGGTGCGCGAACACCTGGCCTTCGGTGCGGTCGGGATCGTCGGCCTGGCTCAGCAGATCGGGCCGCACCATCTCGGGCGCCAGCGCCAGCATCAGCGAGGTTTCGGCATCGTTGGCATGCCAGTCTTCGGCATCGGCAAAGTGAAAGCGCCGCACGCGCTCGCTGATGGCCGGCGAGTTGATGACCGCCACCATCAGGTCGTCGTGCTCGGCGCGCAGCATCTCCAGCGCGCAGCGCAGCGGGGCGGCGTTGGTGACGTGGGTGTTGACGATGAAGAGCCGGCGCACGCCCGAGTGGTAGGCGCCGTCACCGATCTGCTTGACCAGCTCGATCAGGGTGATCGGCTGCACGGGGATGGTGCCGGGCCAGCGGCGGCTGTGGCCCAGGGAGCAGCCATACGGCAGCGTGGGCAGCATCGGCACGCCGGTGTTGCGCGCGACGGCGCGGCACAGGTGGTCGGCGATGACGCTGTCCATGCCGCAGCCCATGTGGGGCCCGTGCTGCTCCGTGGCGCCCACCGGCAGGATGGCGGCCTGCGCGGCGGCCTGGAGCGTGTCGGGCAGTTCGGCCCAGGTGAGTTCCGACCAGAACATGGTCATGTCCTCCTTGAAAGCAAAGCGCTCACTCCACGTTGTCGGAGACGTGCGTGAAGCGGATCAGGTGCGGCACCACGTCGTCAGGCGCTGCGGCATCGGACGCCGCCTGGGGCGGGTGGATGAGCGCTTCCAGCCGGGCCTTGGTGGCCTGGAATTCGGGGCTGCCCACCTGGGCGGCCGAACGCGGCCGCGGCACCGGCACCTCGATCAGCTCCTGCACCTCGCCGGGGTGGGCCTTGAGCACCAGGATGCGGTCGGCCAGGAAGATGGCTTCGTCCAGGTCATGGGTGATGAAGAGCACCGTGATGTCGATGTTTTTCCAGATCTCGAGCAGGTGGGCCTGCATGCGGGCGCGGGTCTGTGCGTCGAGGGCACCGAAGGGTTCGTCCATCAGCAGGATGCGGGGCTGGATGGCCAGTGCCCGGGCGATGGCCACGCGCTGCTTCATGCCGCCCGACAGCTGGTGCGGGAAGTGATGGGCGAAAGCGCTCAGGCCCACCAGGTCCAGCCACTGGCGCGCCTGGGCCTGCGCCTCGTGGCGACTGGCGCCCTGGGTCTCCAGCCCGAACATGACGTTGCGCAGCACGTTCAGCCACGGAAACAGCGTGTAGCCCTGGAAGACCATCCCGCGGTCCTTGCCGGGGCCGGTGACGGGCTGGCCATCGAGCAGCACCTCGCCGCTGCTGGCCTGCTCCAGCCCGGCCAGGATGCGGATGAGGGTGGACTTGCCGCAGCCCGAGGGTCCGATCACGCAGACGAATTCACGGCGGTGGATGCGCAGGTCGATGCCCTTCAAGGCCGTGACCTGCCCTTGCGGCGCCGCGTAGGCCTTGCCCAGGCCCTGGACCTCGAGGATGACCTCGCGGGCCTTGAGGCGCTCGAAGCGCGCCCGCACGGCCTCGCTTTGCTGCAGGTACGACTGGCTCATGGTGGACTGCCCTCAATGCTGGCTGCGCGGCGGCAGCCACGGAAAGAGCCGGCGACCCAGCCAGGCCAGCAGCAGGTCGATGCCCAGGCCGATGAGGCCGATCATCAGGATCGCGGCATAGACCTTGTCGAAGTGCTGGTAGCGGGCCTGCTGGGTGATGAAGAAGGTGATGCCGGAGCTGGTGCCGATCAGCTCGGCCACGATGAGGTAGGTCCAGGCCCAGCCCAGCAGCACACGCTGGTCGCGGTAGAGCTGCGGCAGGATGCCGGGCACCACCACCTTGAGCAGCAGCCGGGCGCCGCGGTTGCCCATGGTCATGGCCGCCTCCAGCAGGCTGTGGTCCAGCTGGCGGGTGGTGTTGGCCACGATCAGCACCTGCTGGAACAGCGTGCCGATGACGATGATGGCGATCTTGGGACCGTCGTGGATGCCCAGGATGGCCACGGCCAGGGCGCCGAAAGCCGGTGCCGGCAGGTAGCGGAAGAACTCGATGAAGGGCTCGTGGAGCCGCGCCAGGGCGCTGTAGGTGCCGCACAGAATGCCCAGCGGCACACCGATCAGCGACGAGATCAGGAAGCCCCAGAAGATGATCTGCATGCTGTGCCACAGGCTCTGGTGCAGCCAGGGCGCATCCTTCTGCTCGGGCGGGGTGGTGAAGCCGGTGTAGAAGGCCTGCGCCACCTCGTGCGGGGCGGGCAGATACACCGGGTTGGCCGGCACCCCCTGGGGCAAGGCGGCGCCGGACTCGCGCATCGCCTTCACCTCGTCGGCGAAGACGCCTGCTTCCACCCGCATGCCGGGCTCGAAGTAGTCGACACCGCCGGGGTCGCTCACCAGCACCAGCGGATGCCACACGAAAGGCAGGTAGCTGACGGCGCACCACAGCAGCAGCGGCAGCACGAAGGACCCGATGCCCAGCACCAGCCGCTGCGTGGCCGACAAGGGGGCGCGGATGGCCCGCAGGCCGGTCTGCTTCATGGTGGCGTGCGGCTGGCGAGGCATGACGAGGCTGGGCCGGCCTTACTTGGCTGCGGCGTTGGTCAGGCTCGGGTCGATGTAGGTGTCGACCTTCTGCGGCGTCTTGTAGACGCCGTTCTTCACGTTGAAGTCGTCAGCGATCTGGCTCGACCCGTAGAGCGACTTGAAGCCCTCGGCCTTGACCATCACCTTCTTGCCTTCGGCCAGTGACAGCAACTTCGTGCCCTTGAGGAACTGGGTGTAGGTGGCCGGCGGCACACCCACGCGCGCCGCCATGATCTTCACCGCATCCGGCTGGGTCTTGGGGTCTTCGATGTAGGCCACCACCTTGTCCCACACGGCCACCACCTTCTGCCAATCGGCCTTGCGGTTGGCCAGGCTGGCCGGGTTGACGGTGAGCACGTCGTAGATCAGGCCGGGTTCATCGGCCGAGGTGAGCAGGGGTCTGGCCCCCGGCACGGCCTTGATGGCCTGACCGGCGATCGGCTGCCAGGCGCCCACCGCGGCCACTTCGCCCGAGGCCAGCACCTGCGGCATCTCGTTGGTCTTGGCATTGACCAGCGTGACGTCGGACTCCTTCATGCCCGCCTTCTTCAGGCCGTTGAGCAGCAGCAGATGCTCGACCAGGCCGGCCTCCACCGCCACCTTCTTGCCCTTCAGGTCCTGCAGCGACTTGATGCCGGGCCGGCCCACGATCATGTCGTTGCCGTTGGAGTAGTCGGTGAGCATGATCATCACGCTCTTGGCGCCACCGGCCCCGGTGACCAGGGCGTCGCCGTTGGTGACCGTGACCGCGTCGATCTTGCCCGCGGCAAAAGCCTCCATCGAGGCCGAGTAATCGAACCATTCGAACTTGACCGCGACCCCGGCCTGCTTGAACCAGTCCTTCTCGATGGCCACCTGCCAGGCCACCCAGCCCGGCCAGTCGCTGTAGCCGATCTTGAGGGGCTCGGCCGCCCCGCTGGCCTGGCTGCCCAGCAGGGCGGAGGTGACGACCAGGGCCTGGAAGCCCCTGGTCAGACGTTGAGTCAGCGCTTTGAAAAACATCGTGATCTGCCCCGTCGACGGTTATTACGGATGGATTGATTGGTAATACCGACGGGAGCTAACGCATCTCGCGTGCCAGGCCAGCTGCGGGGCAACGGGCGTTCACGAGGCCCCGATCACCGGGGCCTTCGCGCTACACGGGTGCACGGGTCCAGCGTCATCCCGACGCTGTCGACAGAAACTGGTGCGTGCGCACCAAAAGCAGCAGGTCTCTCCTGGCGGCTCGGCCCAAGCGCGCTATGCATGCCGCGGTGGCTGCACGATGGTGTGCTGCATCCCGCACCGGTAACGCGCCTTTCCCGATTGGGCGGGGTTCACCTGCAAGCTGGGGTTGATACAGGGACAAGCCGCAGTCATCTAGCGGGTGCACCGCCGCTTGCCTACAGTGCACCGCCGCAGGCGCGATGCCGCCCGTCGGCTGCGCATGCCCATCATCGTCGTGCCAGGCCCGCAGGCCTGCCCCCTGACCGCCTCCCGCCAACCCGAGGACAGCCATGGCCAGACTGAACATCAACGGACAAGTGCGCACGGTGGACGTCGAGGAAGACACACCGCTGCTGTGGGTGCTGCGCGATCACGTCGGCCTCACCGGCGCCAAGTACGGTTGCGGCATCGCCCAGTGCGGCGCCTGCACCGTGCACGTCGACGGCGCCGCCGTGCGCTGCTGCGTGATGCCGGTGTCGGCGATCGAGCCGACGCAGAAGATCGTGACCATCGAAGGGCTGGGCCAACCCGGCCGTCCGCATCCGCTGCAGCAGGCCTGGGCCGAGCTGGACGTGGCGCAGTGCGGCTATTGCCAGGCCGGCATGCTGATGGCCGCCTCGGCCCTGCTGGCCCGCAACCCCAACCCGAGCGAAGAAGACATCCGCTCCGAGATCGGCAACATCTGCCGCTGCGGCACCTATGGCCGCGTGTTGCAGGGCATCCAGCTGGCCGCCCGCCGCATGGCGGCAGGGGCGTCCGCTGCGCCCGCTGCGGCCGACGTCGCCACCGCTGCAGGGAGGTAAGCCACCATGGACATGACCCCATCGACGACCGCGGGCAGCATCTCGCGCCGTGGTTTCCTGGCCGGCAGCGGCGCCGCTGCAGGTGCTTTCGTGTTCGGCTTCTCGCTCGTGCCGCCGCAGCCTGCCGTGGCGCAGTCGGCGCCGGCCGAGGTCAATGCCTGGGTGGTGGTGCAGCGCGATGACACCGTGATCATCCGCATCGCCCGCACCGAGATGGGCCAGGGCTCGCTCACCGGCCTGGCGCAGCTGGTGGCCGAGGAGCTGGAATGCGACTGGGCCAAGGTGCGCTTCGAGCTCGTCAAGCCCGGTGCCAACCGCAGCCGCCAGAACGTCTGGCGCGACCTGTCCACCGGCGGCTCGCGCGCCATCCGCGGCTCGCACGAGTACGTGCGCCGCGGCGGCGCCACCGCCCGGGCCATGCTGGTGCAGGCTGCGGCCGAGGGATGGAACGTGCCGGCCGCCCAATGCACGGTGAGCAAGGGGGTGATCCGGCACGCCGCCAGCGGCCGCCAGACCACCTACGGCGCGGTGGCCGCCAGCGCCGCCCGGCTGCAGCCGCCGGAGAACGTGCCGCTCAAGGACCCCAAGCTGTGGACGATCGCCGGCCAGCCGCTCAAGCGCATCGACACGCTCGACAAGCTGGACGGCAGCCTGGTCTACGGTGCCGACTTCCGCATGCCCGGCATGCTGGTGGCCGTGCCCAAGGCCTGCCCGGTGCATGGCGGCAAGCTGGTCAGCTTCGGCGCCACCGAGGTCCTCAAGCGCCGCGGCGTCAAGCAGGTTCTGCGGGTGGACGAGTCCACCGTGGCCGTGGTGGCCGACACCTTCTGGCGTGCCAAGACGGCGCTGGAGGCGCTGCCCATCACCTGGGACGAAGGCCCCGCCGCCCAGACCTCCAGCCAGACCATCGCCGACCTGCTGCGCGAGGGGCTGGCCGCGGACAAGGCCTATGTCGGCCACCAGGCCGGTGACGCCCGGGCGGTGCTGGGCCGGGCTGCGCAATCGCCGGGCACGCGCCTCATCGAAGCCGAGTACAGCTACCCGTACCAGAACCACGCGCCGATGGAGATCCTGGCCGCCACGGTGCGCTGGACCCCCGAGCGCTGCGAGATGTGGGGCCCGACGCAGGTGGCCGACGCCGCCCTCGACGAGATGGCCCGGGCCGCCGGGCTGCCGGCCAGCGCCTGCGAGGTGCACAACATGCGCATCGGCGGCAGCTTCGGCCGCCGGCTCTACACCGACTACGTGCGCATCGCGACCTTGATCGCCCGGCAGGTGCCGAACACGCCGGTGAAGATGATGTGGACCCGCGAGGAGGACATGGCCCAGGGCCGCTACCACCCGGTGTCACGCTGCCGGCTGCGTGCTGCGCTGGATGACAAGGGCCAGGTGCAGGCCCTGCACATGCGCATCGCCGGGCAGTCCATCTTTGCGTACCACGCGCCTGCACGCCTGACGCCGGAAGGGGGCGATCCGATCATCTACCAGGGCCTGGTCAAGGACGGTGCGGAGATGGCCATCGGCTATACCTTCCCGCACCTGCTGGTCGACCACGCGATGCGCAACCCGCATGTGCGGCCGGGTGCCTGGCGTGGCGTCAACCTCAACCAGAACGCGGTGTACCTGGAGTGCTTCATCGACGAGCTGGCGCACGCCGCAGGCGCCGATCCGCTAACCTTCCGCCGTCAGCTGATGGCCCAGCATCCCAAGCACCTGGCGGTGCTGGAGGCGGCGGCCAGGGGCATCGGCTGGGGCAGCCAGCCCGCGCCCGGCATTGGCCGCGGCCTGGCGCAGATCATGGGCTTCGGCGCCTATGTGGCCGCAGCGGCCGAGGTGTCGGTGACCGACGGCAAGCTGAAGATCCACCGCATCGTCGCCGCCACCGACTGCGGTCACGTGGTCAATCCGCAGCAGGTGGAGGCGCAAATCGCCGGCTCCTTCGTCTATGGCCTGTCGGCCGCGCTGTACGGAGAGTGCACCGTCAAGGAAGGTCGCATCGAGCAGCGCAACTTCGACACCTACAACGTGATGCGCCTGGACGAGATGCCCAAGGTCGAGGTCATCGCGATGCCGTCCGGTGGCTTCTGGGGCGGCGTCGGTGAGCCGACCATCGCGGTGGCGGCACCGGCGGTGCTCAACGCCCTGTTCGCCGCCACCGGCAAGCGGGTGCGCGACTTGCCCTTGAAGAACATCCAGCTGTGACCGTGGCGGGCCGCGTCTGTGCACGCCTGCGGTCACGCTGACCACACGCATCGCAGCGCGGTGCCATCCACTCACCCAGGAGCATTTCCATGACAGACATCACCGTCGTTTTCGGCGCTGGCGGCATCGGCCAGGCCATTGCCCGCCGCGTCAGCGCCGGTCGCCACATCGTGGTGGCCAACCACACCCAGGCCTCGGCCGATGCGGCTGCCAAGCAGCTCGGCGACGCCGGCTTCGAGGTCACGGCGCTGCAGGCCGACATCTCGGACCGTGCCGCGGTGCAGGCCGTGGCCGCCAAGGCACAGGCGCTGGGCCCCATACGGGCGCTGATCCAGGCGGCCGGCGTGTCGCCCAGCCAGGCGCCGATCGAGGCCATCCTCAAGGTCGACCTCTACGGCACCGCGGTGGTGCTGGACGAGTTCGGCCCGTTGATGGCCGCAGGCGGTTGCGGCGTCGTGATCTCGTCGCAGTCGGGTTATCGCATGCCGGCGCTCAGCGCCGAGCAGGACACGCTGCTGGCCACCGCCCCCGCCGAAGAACTGCTGACGCTGGACTTCGTCAAGAACGTGCGCGACACCTTGCATGCCTACCAGATGTCCAAGCGCTGCAATTCGCTGCGTGTGCGCGGTGAGGCGGTGCGCTGGGCCCAGCGGGGGGCACGCGTCAACGCCATCAGCCCGGGCATCATCGTCACACCGCTGGCCCACGATGAACTGCATGGTGAGCGGGCCTCGTTCTACCAGGCCATGCTCAAGAAGATGCCGGCCGGGCGTGCCGGCACGCCCGATGAAGTGGCGGCCCTGGCGGCGCTGATCATGGGGCCCGAAGGCGGCTTCATCACCGGCAGCGACTTCCTGATCGACGGCGGTGGCACCGCCCACTTCTTCCACGGCGCGGAGGCCTCGGCGGCCTGACGCCTGCCCGGCGGCGCAGCCCAGCAGCGACAGCGACTGCCCGCCGAAAACCGTCCAGAAGCGCAGCTGCCAGCCCGGACCCTGGCCGCTCATCACGTCAGCGTGGTGCATCGTCGTCCCTCATGCCTCCCCCCAGGGCCTTGTAGAGCGCCACCGCGTTGGCCAGCGCGCTGCGCCGCAGGTCCAGCTCGGCCTGCCGGGCGGCATACAGCTGGCGCTGGGCATCGAGCAGTTCCAGGCGGCCTTCGGTGCCCGCGCGGTAGCGCAGGCCCGACAGGGCAGCGCGGCGCTCGGCGCTGGCCACCACGCTTGCCTGGGCTTCGAGCTGCCGGGCGAAGGTTTCGCGACCGGCCAGGCCGTCGGCCACCTCGCGGAAGGCAACCTGGATCGCCCGCTCGTAGTCCACGACCGCGCTGGACTTGCGCAGCTCGGCCAGGCGCAACTCGGCGCGCAGCCGGCCGCCATCGAACAGCGGCACCGACAGCTGCGGCGCGAAGCTCCACATCCGCTGCGGTCCGTCGAACAGGCGGCCCAGGGCCGGGCTGGCGTAACCGGCCGAGGCCGTGAGCGACAGCAGCGGGAACAAGGCCGCACGCGCGGCGCCGATGTCGGCGTTGGCGGCCACCAGGGCCTGCTCCGCCTGCCGAATGTCGGGCCGCCGGGTCAGCAGGTCCGACGGCAAGCCCGCCGGCAGCTGCGTGAGCACCGGCTGGTCCTGCAGCGGCAGCGCGTCAGGCGCGTCTGCGGGCAGGTCGGTGCCCACCAGCAGCCGCAAGGCATGGCCGGCCTGTGCCAGCGCACGTTCGCGCGCCTGCAGGTCCACCTCGGCCGTGGCCACCTGGCCTTCGGCCTGCGCCACGTCCAGCCCGCTGCTTTGGCGTGCCGCCTGCCAGCGGCGCGCCAGGTCCAGCGACTGGCGCCAGTCGGCCAGCGTGCGCTTGGACAGCTGCAGTTGTTCCTGTGCCAGGCGCTCGGCAAAGTAGGCATCGGCCACCTCGCCGACCAGCGTGATCTGCGCCGCGCGTCGACCCTGCTCGCTGGCCAGCCAGCGTGCCAGGGCCGCGTCGCTCAGCGCGGCCACGCGGCCGAAGAGGTCGATCTCGAAGGCGGTGGAGGCCAGACCCACGCTGTACTGGGTCTGGGTGGTGGCCGCTGCCGCCTCGCTGGCAGCGGCCCGCTGGCGCGTGGCGCCCGCGCTGGCATCCACGGCGGGCATGCGCGCCGCGCGCTGGATGCCGTACTGGGCCCGCACCGCTTCCACGTTCAGCGCCGCCAGCTTCAGATCGCGGTTGTGGTCCAGCGCCAGCGCCATCAGGCGCTGCAGCCTGGGCTCGCCGAACATGCTGCGCCATCCCAGGTCTGCGCCGTTCATGCCGGCCTCGTCCGCCGACTGCCCGGGGTAGGCCGCGGGCACGGGTGCGGCCGGCTTGTCCAGCACAGGGGTGAGCGAGCAGGCGGAGAGGGCCAGCGCCCCCACGACAACAAGCAGTCGCATGGTGTCAACCCTCCTGGCCATGGGCAGGCACGCTCGTCGGCCGTCGTGCCGCGCGCCAGGCCGCGATGCGTTCCTGCACGCCCATCACGAACACGAAGAAGGCGGGCACGAAGAAGACGGCCAGCACAGTGGCCGCGACCATGCCGCCGAACACGCCGGTGCCGATGGCATGCTGGGTTTCGGAGCTGGCGCCGGAAGCCAGCATCAGCGGCAGCACGCCCAGGCCGAAGGCCAGGGAGGTCATCAGGATGGGCCGCAGCCGCAGCCGGGCCGCCTGCACCGCCGAAGCGGCCAGGCCGTGGCCCTGCTCGCGCAACTGCTTGGCGAACTCCACGATCAGGATGGCGTTCTTGGCCGACAGGCCGATGACCGTGATCATCCCGACCTTGAAGAAGACGTCATTGGGCAGGCCGCGCCACAGCACGGCGCCCACCGCGCCCAGCAGGCCCAGCGGCACCACCAGCATCACCGACAGCGGAATGCTCCAGCTCTCGTACAGCGCGGCCAGCACCAGGAACACCACCAGCATCGACAGCGCCATCAGCATCGGTGCCTGGGCGGCCGACTGCCGCTCCTGCAGCGACTGGCCGGTCCATTCGACCGCAAAGCCGGGCGGCAGCTGCCGCGCCAGGCGCTCCATCTCGGCCATCGCCGCTCCGCTGGAAACGCCCGGTGCTGCATTGCCCGAGATGCGCATGGACGGAAAGCCCAGGTAGCGCACCTGCTGCAGCGGCGCGTCGGTCCACACCGGCGTCACCAGTTCCTTCAAGGCCACCATTCCGCCCTGGCTGTTGCGCACGTGCAGCCGCAGCACGTCGTCCACCTGCATGCGCGCGGGCGCATCGGCCTGCAGGATGACCTGCTGCATGCGCCCGTCGCGCGGAAAGTCGTTGACGTAGGCCGAGCCCAACGCGGCGGACAGCGTTTCGCCAATGGCGGCGAAGGGCACGCCGAGCGTTTCGGCCTTCTGGCGGTCGATGTCCAGGCGAACGCTGGTGCCATCGGGCAAGCCCTCGGCATACACGCCGATCAGCAGCTTGCTCTGCGCGGCCAGGGCCAGCAGCCGGGCTTGTGCCGCCTGCAGCGCAGCGGGGCCCTGGTTGGCACGGTCCTGCAGCCGCAGCGCAAAGCCGCCACTGGTGCCCAGTTCGTCGATGGCCGGCGGCATCTGGGTCATCACCGTACCTTCGGTGATGCCGGCCAGCGCCTGCTGCGCCAGCGCCATTTCGCCGCGCGTGGTGGCGCCCTTGCGCTGGTCCCAGTCGCTCAAGGTGGTGAAGGCCATGGCCGTGTTGGCGCCCGAGCCCGAGAAGCCGAAGCCCACCACCGTCATGTTGGACTGGATCGAGGGGCGGGTGTTGGCATGGGCCTCGAACTGCTGCACCACGGCCATCGTGCGCTCGACGGTGGCATCGGCGGGCAGTTGCACCACCGTCGTGAAGTAACCCTGGTCTTCTTCCGGCAGGAAGGCCGAGGGCAGGTGCCGGAAGGCCAGTGCCAGCACCGTGCACAGCGCGGCCAGCACCAGCATCACGCGGCCAGAGCGTTCGACCAGGCGGTCGACGCGCGAGGCATAGCGTGTGTTCATCACATCGAAGCGACGGTTGAACCAGCCGAAAAAGCCGCGCTTGTCCGCGTGCCCGGCCTGTACCGGCTGCAACAGCGTGGCGCACAGCGCCGGTGTCAAGGTCAGCGCCAGGAAGGCCGAAAACAGGATGGCCACCACCATCGACAGCGTGAACTGCCGGTAGATCATGCCCACCGAGCCGCTGGCGAAGGCCATGGGAATGAACACGGCCGTGAGCACCAACGTGATGGCCACCACCGCGCCGGTGATCTCGTGCATGGCCTTGATGGTGGCTTCTCGCGGCCCCAGGCCTTCGCGGGCCATGATGCGCTCGACGTTCTCCACCACCACGATGGCGTCGTCCACGATGATGCCGATGGCCAGCACCATGCCGAACATGGTCAGCACGTTGATGGAAAAGCCGGCCACCAGCATCACGGCCAGCGTGCCCAGCAGCGCGATCGGCGCCACGATGGCCGGGATCAGCGTGTAGCGGATGTTCTGCAGGAAAAGGAACATCACCAGGAACACCAGCACCATGGCTTCCGCCAGGGTGTGGATCACCTTCTCGATGGACACCTTGACGAAGGGCGCGGTGTCGAACGGCACCGAATAGGCCATGCCGGCCGGCAGCGTGCGGCTCAGCTCGGCCAGCCGGTCGCGCACCCCTTGCGCGGTGCGCACGGCATTGGCGCCCGGCATCAGCTGCACCGCCGCTGCGGTGGCCACCTTGCCGTTTTCGCGGTTGACGAAGCCGTACGACTGCGCGCCCAGTTCGACCCGGGCCACATCGCCCAGCGTCAGGCGCGAGCCATCGGCGTTGGCACGCAGCACGATGGCCGCGAATTGCTCGGGCGTGCTCAGTTGGCCTTGAACGGTCAGCGGCACCGTCACCCGGTGGCCGTGCAGCGAGGGCGCAGCGCCGATGGCCCCCGGCGCGACGGTCGCGTTCTGCTGGCTGATGGCGGCCGACAAGTCGTTGATCGACAAGCCGTAGGCGATCAGCTTGTCGGTATCCACCCAGATGCGCATGGCCTGTTCGGCGCCGAACATCTGCACCTTGCCCACGCCCTCGACCCGGCGCAGCTCCTCCACGATGTGGCGCACCATGTAGTCGCTCAACGCGATCTCGTCGAAGCGGCCGTCCTGCGAAGTCAGCCCCACGATCATCAGGAAGGCCGAGGCCGCGGACTCCACCGCCAGCCCGTTCTGGCGCACCACCTGCGGCAGCCGAGGCTCGACGGCCTTGAGCTGGTTCTGCACGTTGATCTGGGCCATCGCCGGGTCGGTGCCCGGCTTGAAGGTGGCGGTGATGGAGGCGCTGCCCGAGCTGTCGGCGGACGATTCGAAGTACAGCAGGCCCTTGACGCTGGACAGTTCGCGCTCGATCAGGCTGACCACGCTGTCGTTCAAGGTCTGCGCCGAAGCACCCGGATAGGTGGCGCTGATGCTGACCGTGGGAGGCGCGACCGAGGGGTAGCGGGCGATCGGCAACTGGGGGATCGCCATGACCCCGAACAGCATGATGAACAGGGCCACGACCCAGGCGAACACCGGGCGGCGGATGAAAAACTGCGGCATGTCGGACCTTTCAGCGGGCGGCCGCGTCGGCCGGTTGCCAGTCGCGTGCGGTCACGGCCATGCCTTCGGACAGGCGTTCCATGCCTTCGACCACCACCTGCTGGCCTGCGGCCAGGCCGGACAGCACGTGGTAGCGGCGGTCGGCCAGCGCTCCCAGCTCGACCGCCCGTCGATGCGCCTGCCCCTTGGGGTCGATCAGCCACAGATGCGGCTGACCCGCCATGCGCACCACGGCCTGCTGCGGCACGGTGAGCGCCTGCGCATGGGTGGCCTGGGTCACACGCGCCCGCACGAACATGCCGGGCAGCAGCGCACGCCGTGGGTTGTCCACCAGCACGCGCAGCAGCCGGTCGCCGGTGCCGGCATCGACGGTCACGCCGGCGAACAGCAGGCGGCCCTGGGTGGTGTCCGGCTCACCATTGCTGCGCAGCAGGGTGACGGCCTCGGGCGTCTGCAGCGCATCGGGTGACAAGGGCTGCGATGCGGCAGGACGGCGCAGGTCCACGTACACCTGGTCGATCTGCTGGATGCGGGCCATCGGCGTGGCGTCGTTGCTGCCGACCAGGGCGCCTTCGGTCACCAGCGCCTGGTCGATGCGGCCGGCGATCGGCGCCACCACCCGCGCGAACTGGCGGTCCAGCTGCTTGCGCGCCAGGCTGGCGCGGGCCTGGGCCACATCGGCGGCGGCCTGGGCCTGCTGGGCCACGGCATCATCGGCCACCTGCCCGCTGACCGCATCGGCCGCCATCAGCGGCTGCAGCCGCTCGGCCTGCGTGCGTGCGCGGGCCAGCGCAGCCTCGGCACGCTGCAGGCCGGCGGCTGCCGTGTCCACCTCGGCCTGGAACGGTGCAGGGTCGATCTGGAACAAGGGCTGGCCGGCACGCACCTCGGTGCCCTGCTCGAACAGACGGCGTTGCACGATGCCGCTGACCTGCGGCCGGATCTCGGCGATGCGTACCGCGGCGACGCGGCCGGGCAGGTCTTGCGTGAGCTGCAGGCGGGCAGGCTGCACGGTGGTCACCGCCACCACCGGTGCGGGCGGAGCGGCAGGTGGGGCGGTGGGCTCCTGGCCGCCGCAGGCGGCGAGCAGGGCAGAAACGAGCGTGAACAGCGCGCGTCGGCAAGGCAGGACTTCGAGTGTCATGAGCGTCTTCCAGGGGACCGCACGATTGTTCGAAGACCGCGTCCGCCCTGGGCCGAGCCTGTGTGGAGGTTCGATGGAGAACGACCCCGTAACATGCCCCGCATGCCCACCATGCCTGTTGCGGCCGGGGTGCCTTCGGGCGTCCAGGCCCTGGTCCTCATCGCGGAAGACGAGCCGGAGATCGCGGCCATCCTGGAGGCCTATCTGCGCCGCGGCGGCCTGCGCACCGCGCTGGCAGCCGATGGGCGGCTGGCGCTGGAGTTGCATCTGCAGCTCAAGCCCGACCTCGTGCTGCTGGACGTGCAGATGCCGCGGGTCGATGGCTGGCAGGTGCTGGCGGAGATCCGGCACCGGGGCGACACGCCGGTCATCATGCTGACGGCCATGGACCAGGACGTGGACAAGCTCACCGGCCTGCGCATCGGCGCCGACGATTACGTGGTCAAGCCCTTCAATGCCGCGGAAGTGGTGGCCCGCGTGCAGGCCGTGCTGCGCCGCGCCGGCTCGCGCGCCGGCGTGCAGCCGCGGGTGTTGCGTGCCGAGCCGCTGGAGGTCGACCTGGACCACCACGAAGCCTTCGTCACCGTGGACGGCCGTCGCCACCGGCTGGCCCTCACGCTCACCGAGTTCAAGCTGCTGGCCCAGTTGGCGCAGGCGCCGCGGCGGGTGTTCAGCCGCGCCGAACTGCTGGCCCACTGCCTGCCGGAAAGCGATGCGCTGGAACGCACCGTGGACAGCCACGTCAGCAAGCTGCGCAAGAAGCTGGAAGAGCTGGGCGTCGAAGGCATGCCGGTGGGCATCCGCGGCGTGGGCTACAAGCTGGGGGACGGGGCGTGAAGCTGCAGGGGCTGAGCCGGCAGATCGCCCGCACGATGATGGCGATCGCCTTCAGCGTGAGCCTGTTGGTGCTGCTCACGTCCTACGCCTTTTTCTTCCTCTGGCAGACCTACTGGCCCGAGAACTTCGAAACCAGCAGCGCGGTGCCCACCGCGCCCGAATGGCTGTGGATGATCGGCACCACGCTGGTGGGTGTGGCACTGGCGGTGGCGGTGGGGCGCAACCTGTCCAATCGCATCCTGGTGCCGCTGAATTCGGTGGCCGACAGCATCCGCCGCGTGGCGCAGGGCGACCTCTCGGCGCGGGCTGATGCGGGTGACCGGTCGCTGGGCGAGGCGGCCGCCCTGGCCGACGACTTCAACCAACTGGCCGACAAGCTGCAGCGCATGACACAGGAGCAGGAGTTCTGGAACGCGGCCATCGCGCATGAGCTGCGCACGCCGGTGACCATCTTGCGCGGCCGGCTGCAAGGCCTGGCCGAAGGCGTGTTCGAGCCACAGGAGGCCCTGTTCCAGACGCTGCTGACCCAGGTCGACGGGCTGGCGCGCCTGATCGAGGACATGCGCGTGGTGGGCCTGGCCGAAAGCGGCCACCTGGACCTGGATCTGCGCGAAGCCGACCTGGACGAAGTGCTGCGCGACCTGCTGGACTTCTGCGAACCCACGCTGCGCGCTGCGGGGCAGGCGGCGGTGGCGGTGCTGCAGGCAGGCACGGTGCGTTGCGACCCGATGCGCATCCGCCAGGCGCTGCTGGCGCTGATCGACAACGCGCGCCGGCATGCGGTGGCCGGCCGCGTCACCGTGCAAAGCCGGCAAGAGGGCGACCAGGTGTGCCTGAGCGTGGAAGACGAAGGCCCGGGCATAGCTGCCGCTTTGGCGCCGCATGTGTTCACCGCGTTCCGCCGCCAGCCTGCCGCCCATGCGCCCGATGGCCACAAGGGCAGCGGACTGGGCCTGGCGGTGGTGGCTGCCATCGCGCATGCCCACGGTGGGCAGGCCACCTGCCAGCCCACGCCACGCGGTGGCACCCGCTTCGAGCTCCGCTGGCCCGTGGGCGCCGCGGGCCTGTGAGCGGCGTACGGTTCACCACGGTGCCCTGTGTCGACAGGGCGCTCCTTGTATCCCTGACTTCTTGTCCGTTGTGAAAAATATGGGCTTCATCCCTTCTTCGTCCACCTCCGTCCAGCGCTATGCCGGCAGCCTGCGCGCCGTGCACTGGCTGCGTGCCCTGGTGGTCCTCGGCACCCTGGCCGCGGGCCTGTTGATGGTGAACCTGCCCGACGAGATGACCGTCAAGTTCGAGCAGCTCTACCCCAACCACAAGCAGTTCGGCGTGCTGGCGCTCGTGCTGGTGCTGCTGCAACTGGGGCTGCGCTGGCGCCGCGGCGTGCCGGCGCTGCCGCACAGCCTGCAGCCCTGGGAACGCCGGCTGTCGCACCTGACCCATGGCCTGATGTACCTGCTGCTGGTGCTGGTGCCCTTGATGGGCTACGCCATGTCCAGCAGCTTCACGCAAAGCGACGGCGTGCCGTTCTTCTTCTTCGGCCACCTGCCCGAGCTGCTGCCCAAGAACGATGCGCGCTTCGAGGTGTTTCAGCTGCTGCACCGCTACCTGGCGTGGACGCTGCTGGCGCTGGTGGTGATGCACGTGGCCGGCGCACTGAAGCACCGCTTCTTCGACGCCGACGCGGACAGCGACGTGCTGCGCCGCATGCTCTGAGCAGGCAGGGGCGCGCCGGTCATGCCGCCGGCGCTGCCAGCATCTCGTTGACAATGCGGGCAGGCGTGCCCGCAGCGCCTGGCCCGCCAGCCGTCACCGTCACACCCCAGGAGTTCCGTTTGACCAAGTCCGGTTTTGATCTCGAGCCTTACCTGGCCAGAAAGCGCGAGCTGGACGAGGCCATCGAAAGAGCACGACGGCAGGCCGGCGCCGCGCAGGCCCCGGCCCCTGCGGCCCGGCTCAGCACCGCGCAGCAGGTGGAAGTGGCCCAGCGCCTCTTCACCCGCACCCTGGAGAAGGACGGGCTGCGCAGTGCGCTGTATTCGCTGCTGCGCAAGACCGACTACCGCTACGCCACGCTGTTCCGCTTCGACGGCACCCTGAACCGGGCGGTCATCCACCTGGACCGGCAGAACCTGATGGCCGAGCTGCCGCAAGCCTTCCCCATCGCGCAGAGCTACTGCCAGTACATCAAGGACAGCGCCCGGCCGTTCGTCACGGCGGTGGCCTCCGAAGATGAAGCCACCGTGGGCCATGCCAAGCGCGACCTGTTCGACGCGTACTGCGGCATTCCCATCCTGGCCCCCGATGGCACGCTGGCCGGCAGCCTGTGCTACTACGACGAAGAGCCGCGGCAGCTCGACGAGGTGCAGCTCGAGCTGCTGCTCTTCGCAGCCACCAAGATCGAAGAGACGGGCCTGCCGGGCTGATCAGCCGTCTGCCGCCCGTCGCGGCACCCGGATGCCCGCCAGCGCCTGGACCGCGTCTTCGATCGCGCGCGGCGCCAGCGCCGCGAACCCCAGCCGCCAGCCCTCGGTGCGCGGCACCGTGTGGTACAGCTCGCCCAGGCTGGGCGTAGCGATGCCGCGCTGCGCGGCTAGCCGGGTGAGCCGCTGCTCGCTGCCGGGCGGCAGGCGCACGGCCATCTGCAGGCCGCCGCGGCTGTCCAGCGGCTCGGCCCAGGGCAGGTGGCTGTGCAGGGCCTGCAGCAGCGCATCGCGCCGGCCGCGGTAGAGCTGGCGCATCAGCCGCAGGTGGGCCGCGAAATGGCCTTGCTCCAGGAAGTCGGCCGCCACCGCCTGCATCGGCTGCGAGGGGTGGCCGTCGTAGGTGCTGCGGGCGGTCACCAGCGGTGCCACCAGCGCCTCGGGCAGCACCATGTAGGCCAGCCGCACCGAAGGGAACAGCGACTTGGAGAAGGTGCCGATGTAGACCACGCGGCCGTGCTCGTCCAGCCCCTGCAGCGCAGGCGTGGGCGCGTGGTCGTACAGGAACTCGCTGTCGTAGTCGTCCTCGATCAGCCACGCCCCGGCCGCATGCGCCTGCGCGATGAAGGCCAGGCGCCGCTCCAGCGACATCGCCCGACCGGTGGGGAACTGGTGCGAGGGCGTGAGGTAGATGAGGCGAGGGAGGGGCCGCGCAGGCCCCAGCGTGGCGCCGTGGTCGTCCAGCGCCATGTCCACCAGCTGCGCCCCGCTGGCGGCAAAGGCGGTGCGTGCGCCCGCATAACCGGGGTCTTCCATCCACACGGCATCGCCTTCGTCCAGCAGCGTGGCCGACAGCAGCTGCAGTGCCTGCTGCGAGCTGGTGAGCACCAGCACCTGCGCCGCGGTGCAGCGCACCCCGCGTGACTGCGTCAGGTAGCGCGCGATGGCCTCGCGCAGCGCGGGCAGGCCTTGCGGGTCGCCGTAGAACATCAGCGCGGCGGCGTCATGGCGCCAGCGCCGCTGCAGCAGGTGGCGCCACAGGTCGGTGGGAAAGGCCTGCAGGTCGGGGCTGCCGGCCACGAAGGCGCGCGGCCGGTCGGGCTCCACACAGCCGCCGGTGTCCACCATGCGCTGGCCCCGCCGCGACAGCGCCGCCGGCTCGGGCAGCGGCCGGCGAACGCCGGTGCTGCGCAGCGCGGCCGCGGCCACCGCAGCGCCCATGTCGATGGCGACGAAGCTGCCCTGGCCCACCTGGCGGCGCAGGTAGCCCTCGGTTTCCAGCTGGGCGTAGGCGGCCTCCACCGTCACGCGCGACAGGCCCAGGTCCTGCGCCAGGTCGCGGCTGCTGGGCAGGCGGTCACCCAGCCGCGCGTGGCCGCTGCGCACCGCTTCACGCAGGGCGGCGCACAGCCGCTCACGCCGGCCGCCGCCGGCCTGGCCTTCGAACAGGGTGACCAGCAGCGTGGGCTTCATGGCAGTGCCGCCGCTTCAGCCCGCCGCCGCCGCCGGCCCCGGCGGCGCCGCTGGCAGCCGCACGCTGAAGTGGGCGCCGCCCGGGCCGCGGCGGCAGTGCACGCTGCCGCCTTGGCCGCTGACCAGCGCCTGCACGATGGACAGGCCCAGCCCCGAGCCAGCGCTGCTGCCCATGCTTTGAAAGCGGCTGCGCGCATCCAGGCTCACCGCGCTGGGCAGGCCCGGCCCGTCGTCGGCCACCACCAGCAGGCCCATACCCGGCTCACTGCCCACCGACACCAGCACCTGCGTGGCGCCGGCGGCATGGCGCAGCGCGTTGTCCAGCAGGTTGGACAGCACCTGGCGCGTGCGGTCGCGGTCGGCATGCACCGGCACCGGGCCGCTGCGCTGCAGCTGCAATGACGGTCCGCCATCGCGCAGCCGGCCTTCGAATACCGCCACCACCTCGGCGGCCAGCTCGGCCAGGTCGAAGCGCACGCGCTGCAGCGTCAGGCGCCCCGCATCGGCCAGCGCCAGCGTGTGCATGTCGGCGACCAGCCGCGACAGGTGATCCACTTCGCCCAGCAGCCGCGAGATCTCCGCCGGTTCGGGCTCGAGGATGCCGTCGCGCAGGGCATGCAGCCGCGCGGTGAGCACCGTCAGCGGCGTGCGCAACTCGTGCGACAGCACCGCCACGGTGTGGCGCCGCTCCTCCTCCAGCGCCTGCAGCGAATCCGTCATGCGGTTGAAGTTGCGCAGCATGTCGGCCAGTTCGCCCCGCTCACGCTGCACCTCGGCCCGCACGCTGAAGTCGCCCAGTGCGATGCGGTTGGCGGCCTCGGCCATCGAGGCCAGAGGCCGCGAGACCGCGCGCGACAGCCACAGGCCGGCGGCCATGCCGACCGGCAGGCAGAAGGCCAGCCCCAGCAGCATCGACATGCGTTCGCCGTACAGCGGATCGGCCCGCCAGTAGCGGCTGTAGATGTCGGCGATCTGCGGGTTGTCCATCGGATCGGGGTTGAGCTGGCGTTGCGAGTCCAGCTCGCGCTGCACCTGCACCGGCAGCCCGCTGTAGAACTGCTCATACTGCCAGCGGGTGACCAGCAGCAGGCAGGCCGACAGCAGGGCGATGGTCACCAGCACGGCCAGCGCGATCGCCAGCCCGAAGCGCACCCAGATGCGGTCTAGGAGGCCGGCCACAGTCGGTAGCCCACGCCGCGCACGGTGTCGATGAGCTCGGGCAGGCCGGCCTGCTCCAGCTTGCGCCGCAGCTTGGACAGGTGCGAGTCGATCACCCGCTCCAGCGCGTCGCTGTCGGGCAGGGCGGCCTCGACCAGCTGGGCCCGCGAGAAACAACGCTGCGGCTGCGCCGCCAGGCAGGCGAGCAACCGGAACTCGGTCAGCGTCAACGCCAGGTCCTGCGGCGCGTCGCCGATGACGCGTGCGCGGTGGGCCTGCGGATCGATCTCGAGCTGGCCCACCCGCAGCACCGCCGGCGCCAGCTCGGCCTGGCGGCCGATGCCGGTGCGCCGCAGCACGGCACGCACCCGCTCCACCACCTCGGGCGGGCTGAAGGGCTTGACGACGTAATCGTCGGCGCCCATGCGCAGTGCCAGCAGCTTGTCCACGTCCTCGGCGCGCGCGGTCACCATCAGCACCGGCACATGGCTTTCGGCGCGCAGCACGCGCAGCACGTCCAGGCCGTCGATGCCGGGCAGCCGCACGTCCAGCAGCACCAGGTCGGGCCGCAGGCGGCGGAAGGTGTCCAGCGCGGCCTCACCGCTGGTGGCCAGCTCGGCACGCATGCCGTCGCGGCGCAGGTAGGCCAGCAGCACGTCGGCGATGCCCGGCTCATCCTCGACCACGAGGATGGTGGGTGGGGCGGAAGGGGGGGCGAACATCCGCAGGATTATCGCCAGCGTCGGCTCCACGAGATCTCCACACAGGATGCACCGCGCTGCAAGGTGCGTCGGCTTCAATGCAGCCAAGCCGGCCTGTCGCCGGGATGTCTCCGATGCCGCCCCTCAAGCTTCTTTCCTGTGTGTGCCTGCCCGCCTTGATGGCGGGCTGCACGCTGCCGCCGCTGCAGCCGCCGGCCCCGGCCGAGGTGCCGCCCGACTGGGCGACGCCGCGTGACCGCGAGTCGCCCGCCGCCGACCTGCAGGGCTGGTGGAAGGACTGGAACGACCCGCTGCTGGATCAGCTGGTGGCGCAGGCGCTGCAGGCCAACCCGGAGCTGCTGATGGCCACCAGCCGCGTGCGCCAGGCCCGGCTGCTGGCCGGCAGCGAGGCGGCGCGCTGGCGACCTTCGCTGGCCTTCGGCGTGCATCCGATGAGCGACGCCAAGGCCACCGATTCCTTCGTTCACGTCGGTGTGGACGCCAGTTGGGAGCCGGGCCTTTTCGGCATGGCCGAGGCCAGCCGCGCCGCGGCCGCTGGCCAACAGGCCAAGGCGCAATGGGCCGAGCAGGCCGCGCGCGTGATGGTGGTGGCCGAGACGGTGCGCCAGTACCTGGGGCTGCGCGCGGCCCAGCAGCAGGCGCTGGCCCAGGAGCAGCTCGTGGCGCTGGAGACCGACAGCGCCGCGCTGGCCCAGGTGCGCATGAAGTCGCGCCTGGCCCCGGCGGCGGAGCGGCTGCAGGCCGACCAGCGGGTGGCCCAGGCGCGCGCTGCGGCTGCCGAGCAGCGCGGCCTGGCCCAGGCGTCGGCGCAGGCGCTGGCGCTGCTGATCGGCCGCAGCCGCCCCGACCCGGCCTGGCTGCAGCCCGCCACCGTGCCGCAGCCGGCACCGCGTTCGCTGCAGGCGCTGCCGGCCACGGTTCTGCTGCACCGCCCCGACGTGCGCGCGGCCGAAGAGAGCGTGCGCATCGCCGCTGGCGAGGCCGGCATGTCGCAGGCCGAGATGGCGCCGCGCATCGTGCTCGGCGCCGGTGTGCTGCGGGCGTGGAACGTCACCCAGCGGGGCCAGCGGCCCACCCACGCCCTGGCCAGCCTGGCACCCACGCTGGACCTGCCGCTGTTCGACTGGGACCTGCGGCGCGACCGCGCCCTGGCGGCGCAGGAACACGTCAACGAGGCGCTGCTGGACCAGCGGCGCACCGTGCTGGTGGCGGTGGCCGAGGTGGAGTCGGCGCTCGACACCCTGCAGATGCGGCGCGACCGCCGGCAGGCACTGGCCGAGGCCGCGCAGGCCCAGCAGCGACTGCTGCAGCAGCAGGCGGTGCAGCAGCGGCTGGGTCTGTCGGGCGATGCCGATCAGCTGGCGCTGCGGCGCACGCAGCTGCTGGCCGAGGCCGAACTGGCACAGGCCGATGCCGGCAGTGCGCTGGCGCTGGTGAGCCTGTACCGCGCCGTGGGTGGCGCGCCGTTGCCCCAGGGCCTGGAGGCCACGCCATGATCCCCTTGGCGCGTCGCATGCTGGTGCACGAATGGCGGCGCTTCGTGCCGGCCGCGCTGGCCCTGTGCTTCAGCGGCGTGCTGCTGTCGGTACAGGTGGCGCTGGTGCTGGGCATCTTCGGCAGTGCCGCGGTGTCGGTGACGGCTTCCAGCGCCGACCTGTGGGTGGGCTACCCCGGCACGCAGAGCGTCAACTTCGGCCGCCCGGTGGCGCCGGACGTCGAGATGCGGCTGCGCATGGACCCGCGCGTGCACGACGTGGAGCCCTACCTGTGGCTGGAGGCCGACTGGCAGGATGCCGCCCGCAGCGGCGGCGGTGTGCCGGTCTTCGTCTCGGGGCTGCAGACGGCGGCCGGCGCCATGATGTTCTCGCATGTGCTCAGCCCGGCGCTGCGGGCAGCCCTGGCGCAGCCTGACGCGGTGGTCATCGACCGCTCGGAGATGGACCAGCTGGGCACACGCCCCGGCGAGTGGGCCTGGATCAACGCCCGACGGGTGCAGGTCGTGGCGGCCATCGCGGGGCTGCGCGCCCTGGGCGGCGTCAACGTGCTGGCGTCGCTGGACACCGCCCGCGGCCTGGGCGCGCCGGCCCGCGGCGAAGGGGCCACCTATTTCGTGGCCTCCCTGAAGCCGGGCAGCGACCCCGACCAGGTGCAGCAGGCCTTCGGCCGCGATGCCACCTTCGGCCCGTTCGAGGTGTGGACGGCGGCGCAGTTCGCGCGCCGCTCGCAGCTGTACTGGATGCTGGACACCGGTGCCGGCACCGCAGTGCTGTTCATGGCCGGCATCGTGTGCCTGGTGGGCGTGGTCATCACCAGCCAGTCGCTCACCTCGGTGGTGGCTTCTTCGGCGCGCGAGTACGCCACCTTGCATGCGCTGGGCGTCAGCATGCGCGCGCTGGGCCGGGTGGTGGTGCAGCAGGCCTGCTGGATCGGCGGTGTCGGCCTGGTGCTGGCCGGCCTGGCCAGCGCGCTGCTGATCTGGCTGGCCGGCAGCTATGCGGTGCCGGTGGCCATGAGCTGGGAGGCGGCCCTGGGCTGCGCCGTGCTGGTGGCTGCACTGGCGCTGCTGTCGGGCCTGGTGGCGCTGCGCGGGCTGTTCCAGGCCAATCCGGCCATGCTGCTGCGATGAGCATGCAAGCCACCTTGCGCGCCCACGGCCTTTGCAAGTCGTTTGCCAACGGCTCGGTGCGCAGCCATGTGCTGCGCGAACTGTCGCTGGAACTGCAGGCTGGGCAGCTCACCCTGGTGTCGGGCCCGTCGGGCTGCGGCAAGAGCACGCTGCTGGCGCTGCTGTCGGCGCTGGAAGTGCCCGACGCCGGCGAGGTGCACGCCCTGGGCCAGTGCCTCACCGGGCTGGGCGCGCGTGCGCTGCAGGAGTTCCGCCTGCGCCACACCGGCTTCGTGTTCCAGGGCTTCAACCTGTTTCCGGCGCTGACCGCGTGGGAACAGGTGGCGCTGCCGCTGGGCTACATGGGTCTGTCCGACCGCGAGGCGCGCGAGCGCGCGATGCAGGCGCTGGACGAGGTGGGTCTCAGCCATCGCGCCCATCACCGGCAGGCCCAGCTGTCCGGCGGCGAGCGCCAGCGTGTGGCGGTGGCACGCGCCATCGCCAAGGCGCCGCAGCTGCTGTTCGCCGACGAGCCCACCAGCGCGCTGGACGCCGACAACGGCCGCCGCGTGGTGGCCTTGTTGCGCCGCATCGCCCGCACCCACGGCACCACGGTGCTGTGCGTCAGCCACGACCCGCGCCTCGTGCGCCATGCCGACCGCGTGCTCAGCATGGAAGACGGCCGCATCCACAGCGACTGGTGCCCCGAGCCGGGCACCGATCCCATCGAACCCGCCCTGCCATGAGCCTGCGTCCTTGTCTTGTCTGCCTGCCGGCGCTGCTGGCCCTGTTGAGCGCCTGCAGCGAGCGTGCGCCCGCGGCCGCGCCCGCGGTGGCCGCCGTGGCCGCGGCCGCCTCGCAGCCGGTCGCCCTGGTGGCGCGGGGCAAGGTGGAAGTGCCCGGCGGCCTGCTGGAAGTGGCCGCGCCGCTGGAAGGCAGCCTGCGCACGCTGGCCGTGGCCGAGGGCCAGACGGTGCACCGTGGCCAGCTGCTGGCGGTGCTGGCCAGCCCGGCGCTGGAGCAGGAGGCTGCCGTCGCCCAGGCCGAGCTGGCGCTGGCGCGCAGCAAGCAGCAGCAGCTGACGCAGCGCATCGCACCGGCACGGTCGCTGCTGGCCCGGCTGGACGAGGCCGAGCGCGCCGGCGCCGCCGATCCTGTGCGCAGCGACGAGGCGCGCCAGGCGCTGCGCGAGGCCGAATCGGCCGTCCGCGTGGGCGCTGCCGAACTGGCACTGACGCAGGCCCGGCTGCAGTCGCTGCAGGTGCAGCTGGCACAGCGCCGGGTGTTGGCACCGGTGGACGGCCTGGTGCAGACCGAGCTGGCGCCCGTGGGCAGCCGCGTGGCGGCCGGGCGGCCGCTGCTGTCGCTGTTGCCGGCGCGGGCGCTGCGGGTGCGCGCCGAGGTGAACGAGGCACTGGCGCCGGCGCTGCACACCGGTCTGCGGGCCAGCGTGGTGCCCGACGGGCCGCAGGCCCCGGGCACCGCGCCGCTGGCCGGCCGGGTGGTGCGCGTGGGCGCCATGTATGGCTCGAGCCGGCTCGACGACGAGCCGCTGGCCCGCGGCGGCCAGCGGGTGCTGGAGTGCTGGATCGAGTTGGAGACGGCAGGCGCCCTGCGCGCCGGCCAATGGGTGAGGGTGAACTTGCATGAATGAACGAGACGACACGACAGTGGCCTGGACGGTGCTGTGCGACTTCGACGGCACCATCAGCCTGCAGGACGTGACCGACACGCTGCTGACACGCTTCGGCCGCCCCGGCTGGGAGGCGCTGGAAGCGCGCTGGGAGCGCGGCGAGATCGGCTCACGAGAATGCATGAAGGGCCAGGTGGCCCTGCTGGACATGAGCCAGGGCGAGTTCGAGCAGCACTTGCAGACCATCACGGTCGATCCGCACTTCAGCGCCTTCGTCGATGGCGCGCGGGCCATGGGCATCCCGGTGATGGTGGTGAGCGACGGCATCGAGCAGGCCATCGTGCAGGTGCTGGCACGCCAGGGCCTGCAGCGGCTGCCGGTGCTGGCCAACCGCCTGGTGCCCACCGGCGCGCGCAGCTGGCGCCTGGAGTCGCCCCATGCCAGCCCGCGCTGCGAGCGCGCCAGCGGCAACTGCAAGTGCGCGCGCCTGGCCGAGCAGCGCGGGCCGCGCACGCGGGTGCTGTACGTGGGCGACGGCGCTTCGGACTTCTGCGTCAGCGGCAAGGCCGACTTCGTGCTGGCCAAGGACCGGCTGGTCGACCATTGCCGCGCCCATGGGCTGGCGCATGCGCCGTTCCGGCACTTCGGCGACGTGCTCAGCCGGCTGGCCGCGCTGGTGGCCGCCGATGCCGAGGCGAGGGTGCACCCATGAGCACGCCCGGCACACTGGACAGCCGCCAAATCTGCGTCACCCCCCACGAGTTCCTGCTGCCCGGCAGCGGCCCGCGGGCGCGCACCGGCGTGCTGCTGGTGCACGGCATGACCGGCACCCCCAACGAGATGCGGCTGCTGGCCCGCGGCCTGCACAAGCATGGCTTCACCGTCTACGCGGTGCAGCTGGCGGGCCACTGCGGCAGCGTGGACGACCTGCTGGCCACCCGCTGGCAGGACTGGCTGGCCAGCGCCCGCGCCGGCTTGATGCGGCTGCGGCCAGAGGTCGACCGGGTGGTGGTGGGCGGGCTGTCGGTGGGGGCCGTGCTGGCCCTGGCCCTGGCCGAGGACGAACCTGGATCCGTCGATGGCGTGTGCGCGCTGTCCACCATCTTCCGCTACGACGGCTGGACCATCCCGTTCTACACCCGCTTTGCTTTCGTGCTGCCGCTGCTGCGGCGGCTGGGCATCGGGCGCACGCGCATGTTCATGGAGCAGCCCCCCTACGGCATCAAGGACGAGGCACTGCGCCAGCAGATCGTGCGCCGCATGCTGGAAGGCCACAGCGCCGAAGCCGGGCTGCCGGGCAATCCGTGGTGGACCGTCCAGGAGATGCGCCGGCTCTCGGCCCGCGTGCGGCGCCGGCTGGCCGCCGTGCGTGCGCCGGTGCTGGCCATCCATGCCCGCCATGACGACGTGGCCTCGGCGGCCAATGCCCAGACCATCGCACGCGGCGTGGTGCAGGCCCCGGTGGAACTGCTGCTGCTGGACGACAGCTACCACATGATCACCGTCGACCGTGAGCGTCGCACCGTCATCGCCCGTTGCGCCGAGTTCATCGATCGCGTGGCCGGTATGCCCGCCCTGGCCGCCGCGGCCCCCGCACTTCGGCAGGAGCTGGCCGTTGGCTGATGGACTGACGCCTCTGGTGGCGCTGCTGTGGCTGCTCAACGTGCTCACCGACAGCGGTGGTCAGCTGGCCTTCAAGGCCGCGGCCGCCTTGCCGGGCGATGCGGCCGGCCTGGACCGCTGGCGGGCCATGGCGCGCCGGCCCTGGCTGTGGATCGGCATCGCCTGCTACGGCGCCGAGTTCCTGTTGTGGCTGGCCTTCCTGTCGCTGGTGCCGCTGTCCACCGGCGTGCTGCTGGGATCCATCAACATCGTGGCCATCATGGTGGCCGGCCGGCTGCTGTTCAACGAGCAGCTGACGCCGCTGCGGGTGCTGGGCATCCTGCTGGTGTCCGCCGGGGTGGCGGTGGTGGGGCTGCAGCCATGAACCGGTCTTCCGCACGCCGCTTCTATCTGGTGGGCTTCGCGGTGCTGATGGCCTTCGACACACTGGCCCAGCTCAGCTTCAAGATGGCGGGCACCCAGGCACTGCCGCTGTCGCTGTCGCTGCAGTGGCTGCAGCGGGTCTTCAGCCAGCCGTGGATCTACGGTGCGCTGGTGGGATATGCCGGCGCCTTCTTCACCTGGATGCATCTGCTGCGGCGCGCGCCCATCGGCCCGGCCTTCGCGGCCTCGCACCTGGAGATCGTCTCGGTGATGCTGGTGTCGCACTGGCTGTTCGGCGAAGCCATCGGTCTGGCGCAGGTGGCCGGGGCCGGCCTCATCGTGGCCGGCATCGTGTGCCTGGCGCTCAGTGAGCCTGAAGCGCCAACCGAGGCCCAGCCGGCATGAGGCCGCAGGTGGCAGCGTGACCGAACTGCCGCCCACCGCCGGCCTGCCGCTGCGCGCCGGCGATCTGCTGCCCTGGGGCGACGCCGACCTGGAGGGCCACCTGGCCCGTTGGCTGGGTGTGCCGGCGGTGCAGCTGACCTGCTCAGGCACCGCCGCACTGCTGCTGGCCTTGCAGGTGCTGCGGGCGCAGACGCCCTCGCGCGACGAGGTGGTGGTGCCGGCTTACACCTGCCGCCTGGTGGCGCTGGCGGTGGCCCGCGCCGGGCTGCGGCTGCGCCTGTGCGACCTGGCACCCGGCACGCTGGACCTGCACCTGCCGGCGCTGCAGGCCTTGTGCGGCCCGCGCACGCTGGCCGTGCTGCCGACCCACCTGTGCGGTCTGGTGACGGACGTGGCCGGCCCGGCGGCGGTGGCGCGCGCCGCCGGTGCCTGGGTGATCGAAGATGCCGCGCAGGCCCTGGGGGCCCGCGTGGCCGGCCAGCCGCTGGGGCTGCAGGGCGACATCGGCTTGTACAGCCTGGCCGCCGGCAAGGGGCTGACGCTGTACGAGGGCGGGCTGCTGGTCAGTGCCCGGCCGGCATTGCGCGCCGCCCTGCGCGAGGCCGGGCCGCGGCTGCTGCCGCCACGGCCAGCCTGGGAGCTGCGCCGCAGCCTGGAGCTGCTGGGCTATGCCGCCTGCTACCGGCCGCGTGGCCTGCGCTGGGTGTATGGCCAGCCGCTGCGCCGGGCCCTGGCGCATGACGACCGCGTGGCCGCGGCGGGCGACGACATTGGCGCCGACATCCCGCTGCATGCCGTGGGCCGCTGGCGCCGGCGTGTGGGCGTGCGGGCGCTGGCGCGGCTGCCCGCTCACTGGCAGGCGGCTGAGCAGCGCTGGCAGCAGCGCCGCAACCGCCTGATGCAGGCGGGGCTGCCGGTGCTGGGCGACAGCCCGGCCGTGCCGGCTGCGCAGGGTGTGCGGCCGCTGCTGCTGCTGGCCTTCCCCGACGCCGGGCTGCGTGACGCGCTGCTGCAGCGGCTGTGGGGCGCTGGCCTGGGCGTGAGCCTGCCGTTTGCTGCCACGCTGGCCGACTACCCGCCCGATGCGGCCGGCCTGGCCGTGACGGCGGAGGGCCCGCTGGTGCACGCGCGTGTGCTGGCCGGCCGGCTGCTGGCCATCACCAACAGCGGCTGGCTGGACGAGCCCGGCTTCGAGGCGCTGCTGGCGCAGCTGCTGGAAGGGCTGGGCCGCGTCCGCGCCGGTTGACGTGGTCTTGCCTCACGGCGCATCGGTCACCCGCGCGGCAGGTCGTGGTCAGGGCTTGAGCCATGACTCAGGCGCTGGCGGCCGCGATGCCGGCCAGCAACGTGAGGTTGAAGGCATGCTGGCCGGCCTGCCATTGCGGCAGTTCGGCCGGCGCATGGTCGGTGGTCTGGCCGTCGTGGGCGCTGAGCCAGCGCTTCCACGCCGTGCGGTAGCGCCATTGCGAGATTTCGCCGGTGATGTCGCTGGCCACCACATGGCCGCGCAGCGTGTGCAGCAGCTGCGCGGCGTGGTTGGGCCGCAGCTGGCCCTGGTCCCAGTTGGTGCGCACCACGTGGGGCGCGAACACGTCCTTGTCGATGGACAGGTAAGTGCGCAGCGGGCGTGCCTGCAAGTGCTCGCAGGCGGCGTCCACCAGCGCCTGCACGCTGGCAAAGCCGCGCACCGCACGGCCCAGCCCGCAGCGGCGGGCCCAGCCCACGTCCACACCGGTGGACCAGTACTGCAGCCGGCCGCGGGCCCGCGGCCACCAGTGGTTCTCCCAGGCATGGCGCCAGCCGATGTCGGGCGAGGTGATGCCCAGCACCAGCACTTCGGCCACCTGCGGCAGCGCCGCCACCCGCCGCACCCAGGAGCCGCAGTGCACGCCGAGGGGGAGCCGCATGTTGTCCGGGTGGTTGTCCAGCACCAGCACGCGCAGGCTGCGGGGCGGCTGCCCTGCGGTGCAGCGCGCCACCAAGGGCCAGCTCAGGTGGTGGAAGTCGCCGCTGCCCAGCAGCACCGTGCCGTGGCGCGCGGGCAGACCCGCGGCCATCGCCGCCGTGAAGCGGCGCAGCGTGGCCAGCGTGCAGCCGAAGCGCACCGCCTCCTGCCAGGGCGCCAGCGGCAGCCGGCATTCACCGGGCAGCGGGCCCACGGACGCATCCAGGTCCAGCACCACCGGCGTGTTCATCGGGCTTCGGCCTGCACCCAGGCGCGGTCGCTTTCAAAACGGCCGGCCAGGCGCCGCCCCAGGGCGCGCAGCCAGGGCTGGCGGATGTACACCGCATGGCGGGTGAAGGTGAAGCGGGCGCCCAGCTGGCGCTTGACCTGCGGGTCGGTCCAGCCCGCCACGTAGTGCGACAGCCCGCGCTCGCGTGCATGGGCCAGGTTCTCCATCCAGCTGACGAAGTACAGGTTGTGCTCACGTGCGGCCGGGTAGCGCAGGCCGATGTACTTGTCGATCAGCTTGCCGCCATGCTCGAAGCACAGATTCCAGCCCAGCAGCTGGTCATCGGCGGCGCTGCGGTACTCGAACACGATGCCGCCGGCGCCCGTGTCGCGCAGCAGCCCCGCGAAGAATGCGCGCGTGAGCTTGTCGAAGTGGATCTCGCTTTGCGCATACACCGCTTCGTACAGCGCGTAGTAGGCGTCCACGGTCGCGTCATCGGCAAAGGCTACCCCGGTGGAGATGCGGGCCACCTGCAGCCGGGCGCGGCTGCGCAGCTTGCGCCGCAGGTTCTGGCGGCGGGCCGGCGACAGCCGGCCGAGGTACTCGTCCTCGCTGGCGAAGTCGATGGGCACGTACGCCAGCGCCTGCCCTTCGAGCAGCAGGAAGCCGGCCTCTTCACAGGCCTGCGCGAAGGCGGTCGAGGCCTGGTTGTGCGCATCGCTGAGCAGGGGCGAGTCCTGCGGCAGGTCCTTGACGATCAGCAGCCGGTGGCCGGGCCGCCAGCGCTGCAGCAGCGCCTGCACCACCTGCCGCGGCGCCCTGGCCGCGGGCAGCAGGGCGTATTCGCTGACGGTGGTGCCGACGAACGCGGTGTGCACACGCAGCCAGCGCGACCACCAGCGGTGGCCCGGCAGCCGGGCCAGCGTGGCGCGCAGCTCGTCGTCGGCCGTGGTCAGCAGGTCGAAGTCGGCGGCAAACGCGGGCGGCTGCTGCTGCAGCACGGCAAAGCCCTGCGGTGGTTCACGCAGGAACCAGCCGACCAGCGCCGCCGGTTCCAGGCCGTTGATCCAGTCCACCTCAGGCTTGCTTGGCGCGGCGCAGCAGCTGGTCCAGCAGCACCATGGCCTCGTCGATCTCGGCCCGGGTGATCTCCAGCGAAGGCGCGAAGGTAATCACGTTCTTGTAGTAGCCGCCCACGTCCAGCACCAGGCCACGCGGCTGGCCCTTGTACTCGAGCGTGCCCGACAGGCCGATGTCCACCATGCGGTCCAGCAGCTCGCGGTTGGGCGTGAAGCCGTCGGCCGTGCAGATCTCGGCGCGCAGCGCCAGGCCCAGGCCATCGACGTCGCCGATCTCGGGGTGCCGCTTCTGCAGCTCCTTCAGCCCTTCCAGGAAGTAGGCACCCGACGCACGCACCTGGGCGCCGTAGTCGATCTCGGCGGTCATCTTCAGCACCTCCAGCCCCAGGGCCGTGCCCAGCGGGTTGGAAGCCAAGGTGGAATGGGTGGAGCCCGGCGGGAACAGCTGCGGGTTGATCAGCTCTTCACGCGCCCACAGGCCCGACAGCGCGTTGAGGCCGTTGGTCAGGGCCTTGGCGAACACCAGCACATCGGGCTTGACGCCGAAATTCTCGATCGACCACAGCGTGCCGGTGCGCCAGAAGCCCATCTGGATCTCGTCGACCACCATCAGCACGCCGTGGTCGTCCAGCACCTGCTTCAGGCCCTTGAAGAAGTTGGGCGGCGGCACGACGTAGCCGCCGGTGCCCTGGATGGGCTCGACGTAGAAGGCCGCGTACTCGCACTGGCGGGTCTTGGGGTCCCAGATGGCGTGGTACTCGTTCTCGAACTTGCGCCGGAACTCGGCCACGATGCGCTCGGCGTACTCCTCGGCCGTCATGCCCTTGGGCCGGCGGAAGGGGTAGGGGAAGGGGATGAACTGCGCCCGCTCGGCGAAGTGGCCGAAGCGGCGGCGGTAGCGGTAGCTGGAGGTGATGCTGGATGCGCCCAGCGTGCGGCCGTGGTAGCCGCCTTCGAAGGCGAACATCAGACTCTTGCCGTTGCAGGCGTTGCGCACCACCTTGAGCGAGTCCTCGATGGCCTGCGCGCCGCCCACGTTGAAGTGGCAGCGACCCGGCATGCCCCATTTGCGCTCGGCGTCCTGCGCGATCCAGCGCGCCAGCTCGATCTTGGTGGGGTGCAGGTACTGGCTGGCCACCTGCGGCAGCTCGCGCAGCTGGCGGATCATCACCTCTTCCAGCCGCTTGTTCTTGTAGCCGAAGTTGACGGCCGAGTACCACATCTGCAGGTCGAGGTAGGGCGTACCGCCCTCGTCGAACATGTAGCTGCCTTCGCAGCCGGAAAAGATCTGGGGCGGGTTCACGTAGTGAACCGTGTCGCCGAAGGAACAGTAACGGGCCTCATCGGCCAGCAGTTGTGCGCGATCCATGTGTTGCTCCTGGGCCGCCCGATGGCAGGGGCCATCCCGGGCGGTGCGCGCAGTGTTGTCAGCCCTTCTTGCGCAGCCGTCGAGGATTTGTGTGGGATTGATGGAGCCCCTGAACATCAGCCGTCAGTGGTCTTATCTGCCCATGAGATTTGGTATCAACCAGCAGACCAAGGCACTGCACACTGTGGCCATCGACACAGCGCTTCACGTTCTCCGAGGAACCCCATGTCCCAGACCACCGCCCCCGTTTCCAACGTCCTGGCCTTTCCGGCGCCCACACCCGGGCAGTCGTGCGACTTCATGGCCGCCAAGCTCAGCTACCACGCCGACGCCTGGGACGTGGCCGAAGACCTGCGCAACGGCATCGACGCCATCGTCGTCATCGACACCCGTTCAGCGGCGCACTACGCCGCCGGCCACGTGCCGGGTGCCCTGAGCTTTCCGCACCGGACGATGGACGCGCAGAGCACCGCGCACCTGGACCGCAGCAAGGTGTACGTGACCTACTGCGACGGCATCGGCTGCAACGGTTCCACCAAGGGCGCCTACAAGCTGGCGCGCCTGGGCTTCCAGGTCAAGGAGATGCTGGGCGGGCTGGACTTCTGGGTGCGCGACGGTCAGCCCGTGGCCACCGGTGCCGAGCCCGGCCGCATGCCGGCTGCCCGCCCGGCCATCGAGTGCGCCTGCTGATGGCGGCGGATGTGGTGGCGGAAGTGGCAGCGGACGTGGTGGTACGGGCCGCCGGCCCGGCGGATGCCGCCGTGCTGTCACGCCTGTGCGCGGCCCATGCCGCGTACGAGCACATCCACCACGACGGTGCCGGCCATGCCGAGCGGCTGGCGCAGGCGCTGCACATGCATCGCCTGCGGATATGGCTGGGCCTGCGGGGCGGCGAGCCGGTGGGCTACGCCAGCGCCACGCTCGACTTCTCGACGCTGGACGCGCAGCCCTTCGTTCACCTGGACTGCCTGTACCTCGAACCCGCGGCGCGGGGTCAGGGCATGGGCCGCGCGCTGATGGCCGCCGTGGCGCAGCACGCCCGCGACATCGGTGCGCGGCAGCTGCAGTGGCAGACGCCGCCGTGGAACGCGCTGGCCATCGGCTTCTACGACGCGCTGGGCGCCCGCCGTCTCGACAAGTGCCGGTACACATTGGCGGTCTGACCAGGAGGGTGCAGGTTCGGCGCTAGCATCGGCGCCCCGTGCCCACGCGCACGACCATGCCGCCCGTATCGTGCACATCCTCCTCGTCGAAGACGACGCGCCCCTGGCCGAATCGATCGCTGCCGCGATGCGGGCCCAGGGTTGGCGGGCCGACGTCAGCCCGCGTGGCGAGCCGGTGCCGGCCTCGCTCAAGCAAGACGCCTACGACGTGCTGGTGCTGGACATCAACCTGCAGGGCATCGACGGCCTGGAGACCTTGCGCCGCGTGCGCGAGCAGGGCTCCTTCCTGCCGGTGCTGATGCTCACCGCCCGCGACGGCGTGGAAGACCGGGTGCGCGGCCTGGAACTGGGCGCCGACGACTACCTGGTCAAGCCCTTCGCGCTGACCGAGCTGCTGGCCCGGCTGAAAGCCCTGGTGCGCCGGCATGAGCTGCGCCGCAGCGAGCACCTGGTGGTGTCTGCGCTGCACTACGACGGCCTGACGCGCGAGGCCCGCATCGGCGACCAGCCGGTCAAGCTCACCGCCCGCGAAGGCATCGTGCTGCAGTACCTGATGAGCAAGACCGGCCAGATCGTGCAGCGCGAGCAGCTGGCCGCGCTGGTGCCCGGCTGGGACGCCGGCACCAGCGACAACGCGCTGGAGCTGCTCATCTCGCGCCTGCGCGGCAAGATCGAGCCGGGCGGCGTCAAGCTGCGCACCGTGCGCGGCCTGGGCTACCGGCTGGAGCCCGATGTCCCATAGCCGCTTGGGTGGCTCCGCCGGCCCCACCAGCCCCACGTTGCGCCGCACGCTGCTGCTGGGGCTGCTGGTACCGCTGCTGGTGCTGGTGCCGCTGACCGCGGCCGTCATCTACCGGCTGGCTCTCACGCCCGCGCTGGACGGGCTGGACCGCGCGCTCACCGACACCGCGGTGGCCTTGTCCCGCATCGTCGACGTGCAGGGGGATGCCGTGACGCTGCCGCTCTCGGCGCAGACCGCACGCGCCTTGCAGGCCGATCTGGTGGACCACACGGTGTTTGCGGTCGGCGGGCCCGATGGCCGGCCGCTGGGGGGTGAAGCCGCGCTGCTGGCGCTGGCGCCGCCGCTGGCGGCGGATCAGTGGTCGTTCTTCGAAGGGCAGTTCGGCGGCCAGCCGGTGCGCGTGGCCGTCCATGCCATGGCCTGCGGCACGAAGGGCCGGCTGTGCGTCATCGTGGTGGCCGAAACCCTGGGCAAACGACAACAGGCCGAGCGGGCGGTGATGCTGGCCTCGCTCGCAGGCGCCACGGTGCTGGCGCTGGTGCTGGCCGCGCTGGCGATGGCGGCGGTGGCGCGCGGGCTGCGGCCGCTGCAGCGCGCGGCGGCCGAGGTGGCGGCACTGTCGCCCGCGCGGCTGGCGCCGGTGGACACCCGCGGCGTGCCGCGGGAGGTGCTGGGCTTCGTCGATGCGCTCAACGGCCTGCTGGCCCGCATCCGCGACGCGGCCACCGCGCAGCGCGCCTTCATCGCCGATGCGGCCCACCAGCTGCGCACGCCGCTGGCTGTGATGCGGGTGGAAGCCGCCCAGGCCCTGGCCACGCCGCACCCCGAGGCCCAGCAGCCGATGCTGGAGCGCCTGCATGCAGCGGCCGAGCGCGGCGCGCGGCTGGCGCAGCAGCTGCTGTCGATGGCCCGCACCGAAAGCTTCGCGCTCGACCCGCAGCAGCAGCCGGCCCAGCCGGTGGACCTGCGCCAGCTGATCGCCGAAGCCGCCGACCGCTGGCTGGAGCCCTCGATCGAGGCCGGCCAGGACCTGGGCTTTGAACTGGCCCACTCGGTGGTGCAGGGCCATCCGGTGCTGCTGGAAGAGCTGGTGGGCAACCTGGTGCACAACGCGGTCGCCCATGCTGGCCGCGGCGCACGCATCACCGTGGCCTGCGGCGTGGACGCCCATGTGCCCTGGCTGTCGGTGGAAGACGATGGCCCCGGCGTGCCGGAAGAAGAACGCCCGCTGCTGTGGCAGCGCTTCCGCCGCGGCCGCGAGGCCGGTGGCACCGGCAGCGGGCTGGGCCTGGCCATCGTTGCGGACATCGCGCGGCTGCACGGGGCGCAGGCCGCGCTGCTGGCCGGCGTCGACGGGCGCGGGCTCAAGGTGCTGGTGCGCTTTCCGGCCTCTGGCGCCTGAAAAGGGCCACGCCCTGCCGCCATCGCCAGATGGGCTGGCGGGGCGGCAGGGCGTGGCAGCGCCAACCGGTCAGGCGGCGGTGGCGGTGTTGGCGGTCGGCAGCAGCGCCGCCTCACGCGCCTTGCGCGACTTGCGGAAGAAGGCCACCAGCTGCCACACGATGAAGGCCGCGATCAGGCCCAGCAGCGTGCCGCTGATCGGCCGCTCGACGAACACCGAGAAGTGGCCGCGGCTGATCAGCATCGCGCGGCGGAAGTTCTCTTCCAGCATCGGCCCCAGGATGAAGCCCAGCATCAGCGGCGCCGCATCCAGCCCCAGGCGCATGAACAGGTAGCCGGCCAGGCCGAAGCCCGCGGTCACGAAGATCTCGTCCAGGTTGTTGTTGACGCTGTAGGTGCCGATGCAGCAGAAGAACAAGATCGACGGGAACAGCACCGCATACGGAATCTTGAAGACCGACAGCCAGTAGCGCACCAGCGGCACGTTCAGCAGCAGCAGGAAGCAGTTGCCCACCCACATGGAGGCCACCAGGCCCCAGAACAGCTCGGGGTGGCCCGAGATCATGTTGGGGCCGGGCTGGATGCCCTTGATGATGAAGGCGGCCATCATCAGCGCCATCACCGCGTTCTCCGGGATGCCGATGCTCATCAGCGGGATGAAGCTGGTGCGCGCGGCGGCCTCGTCGGCGGCGGCCTGGCCGGCCACGCCTTCGATGGCGCCCTGGCCGATCTCGTCCTTGTACTTGCTGACCTTCTTGTCCAGCGCATAGGCCGCGAACTGCGCGATCACCGGGCCGCCGCCGGGCAGGATGCCCAGCACCGAACCCACCACCGAGCCGCGCAGCGCGCTGGGGATGATGCGCTTGAACTCGGCCCAGGTCGGGATCAGGTCGATCTTGCCGTTGAAGGGCGAGCGCTCCTCGCGGGCATCCAGGTTCTTGGTGATCTCGGCGATGCCGAAGCAGCCCAGCGCGATGCTGACCAGGCCCACGCCGTCGGCCAGGAAGGGGATGTCGAAGGTGTAGCGCGTCTGGCCGCTGGTCACGTCGGTGCCGATCTGGCCGAGCAGCACGCCGATCAGGCACATGGCCAGGCCGTTGAGCAGGCTGCCGGTGGTCACGAAGCTCACGCAGACGAAGCCCACCAGCATCAGCGCGCAGTAGTCGGTGGGCCCGAACAGCAGCGCCACCTCGCCCAGCGTGGGTGCCAGGCTGGACAGCACCACGATGGCCACCGTGCCGCCGATGAAGCTGGAAAAGCCCGCGGTGAACAAGGCCAGCCCGGTCTTGCCCTTGAGCGTCATCGCATACCCGTCTATGCAAGCCACGATGCTGCTGGCATGCGGGATCTTCATCGTGATGGCGCTCACGCTGTCGCCGTACTGCGCCCCGTAGTAGATGCCGGCCAGCATGATCAGCGCGCCGGTGGTGGGGATGGAATAGGTCAGCGGCAGCAGCAGGCTGATGGTGGCCAGCGGGCCCAGGCCGGGCAGCAGGCCCACCAGGGTGCCCACGGTGCAGCCGATGGCGCAGAACATCAGGTTCTGCCAGGTCAGCGCATGGCTGAAGCCGAACGCCAGGTTGTGCAGGATGTCCATGGCGTCAGAACAGCGGCAGGTTGAGGCCCAGCAGCTGCTGGAAGCCGAAGGCCACGAGGATCAGCGAGGCCGAGACGATGGCATTGCGCTTGATGGAGTAGGTGGTGCCGGCGAAGGCCGAGATGAACACCATCACGACGATGCCCACCGCCATGTCCAGGTACAGCGAGGCCAGCGCCATGCCGCCCAGCGAGGCCATGATCAGCGCGATGTTCCTGAAGTTGAAGTCCATCGGCACCGGCGGCACGAGGCGCGCGCGCACCAGCATGGCCACGGCGATGAGCAGCAGCAGGCTGCTGATCATCAGCGGGAACAGGCCCGCGCCGGCCCGGCTGAAGGTGCCGATCGGAAAGTGCAGCAGCGCGCCCCCTCCGAAGGCGAGCGCGATCGCGGCGAGGAACAGTCCTCGGGCTGTGTTCTGGTTCATGGTGGTGGCGGTTGAAGTGGACGCAAATCACTCTAGGACTGCGCCTTTTGCACGCCACCACGGTTTCCACGTAGGACAGGAAACCGACAGCTTGCGGGGCCCCGCACAGGGGCCCCGGGTTCAGGGTCAGGCCATGGCTCAGGCAATCGCCAGCGGCATCGCCTGCGGCCAGTGGCGGCGCACCGCCTCCAGCATCGCTTCTTCGCCGTCGCTCAGGTGGGCATCGGCCGCGGCCGCCGCCAGGGCCAGCTGCACCACCTTGCGCTGCAGCGATAGGTCGGTGATGTCACGCATCAACGCGCCCAGCAGATCGGCGTCCACGCTGCTGCCCAGGCCCGCGCCGTGCGGCGCCGCGGTCAGCAGGTCTTCGCACAGCGTCTGCACGATGGCTGGCATCGCATCGGCGCGCAGGCCCAGCTCACCGGGCAGGTCCATCTCTTCCAGCAAGGCCAGTTCCGACCGGCACACGTGGCCGTCGGAGATGAGGACCAGCGCGACGATGCGGGCGGCGGCTTCCGGGCTGTTGGCGGGGTAGTGGCGCATGGAGAACTCCAGGTGCAGTGGTGAAGGAGCCCGCACTGTGCCGGGCCGGTGCTTCGAGAAAAACATAGGTTTGTCTGAGCCATGCATCGTGAAATCCTCACGATCGCGCTTTCTTCACGGGCAGGTTTTTCCTTCGCCAGGATCAACCACAGCCTGATTTATCCGCAGCGGGCAGCGGCCTACCGTGAGGCCTCCTCAACTTGGATGGAGTGCCGCGATGCAAGTCGTCTTCACCTCCCGCGATCCGCAGGCTGCCGGCCTGCGCCTGCTGGCCGAGCAGCGTCTGCGCTTTGCGCTGCGCCGCCTGAAAACCCGCGTGCCGCGGGCCGAGGTGGAACTGTCGGACGTGAACGGCCCGCGCGGCGGCGTCGACAAGCGCTGCCAGCTGGCCTTGCGCACCGACGGGGTGGGCCCGGTGGTGGTGAGTTCGGTGGCCGCCGACTGGCGCAGCGCGCTGGACCGTGCCCTGGCGCGGGCGACGCGCTTCCTGCTGCGCGAGGCCCGTCGCGCGCAAGACATGCGGCGGCAGCGGCGGCGCGCACGCGCGGCTGAGGCAAGCGCCGACTGACCGCTGCAAAACCACGTTGCCATTTCTTTGCGCCCATCAGCGGCGCCCAAATAAATCACCATGGCTGGAGATTAATAAAGCAGAAATGAGCAGGCTGCGCAGGGCACGACCCATGGTTTCGTGCCCGGCGTCGCCATGTCCTCTCGATCTGGTTCAAGTCCTTGTTACATGCGCCGACAAAAACACGGCGGGTGGCGCAGTGCCGCCCCGATAACGGCGCACAGGAGTGGAATCAGTGAGTTCAGTATTCTTCGGCCCCGCGATCTGGTTGATGTCGCGCCTTCGTTTCGGAATGAAGTTTGCGCTGTCAGGCACCATCGTTTTCGGCCTGTTGGCCTTTTTGGGCGTGGCCAGCGTCATCGCCAGTTATCAGCAGGTGGGCGCCTTGCGTTCGCAGGCCGCCGCCGTCGATTTGATGAAGAGTTTGGCGCAATGGAATCAGGTGCTGATCGAAAGCCGGCGCATCACGATCACCGCGCCGCCCGGCGACACCACGGTGCGCGAGCGCTTCAGGCAGCAGGCCGCGGTGGTGGAACGCACGCTGACCGAGATCGAGACGCAGGTGGCGCAGGCATTGCCGCTGTTCGACATGCGCAAGGACGTGCAGGGTTTGCGCGAGGGCTGGGTCGAATTGCAGAAAAAGGTTGAGGCGCTGCCGCTGGACGCTGAATTTGCGCCCAAGGCTTTTGCGGCGCACGCGCCCGAATATGGCCGCTTGTATGCCTTCATGCGTGAGATGGGCGACCGCTCGGGCATGGCGCTGGGATCCGATCTGGATTTGTTCTACCTGGGCTATCCGTTGGCCAACAACACGCCCAGCACCGCCGGTATTGCGGTGCGCATGGCTGCCTACACCGCCTTGAACATGGCGCGGGGCGTGCTGTCGCCGGCCGACAAGGTGTTTTATGAGGTGACCGAAGCACGGCTGAACGACACCTTTGGCAATGTTCAGAACATGCTCAAGCAGGCCATGAAGGCCAACCCCGACTTGGAGCAGCGCCTGGGCCCGCCGTTCGATGCCTTGAAAACCAGTTCCCAGCAATACCTGGCCTTTGTGCGCAAGCACTTCACCGCGGCAGACGCCATCACCGTGACGCCGGCGCAGGCGGCTGAGGCGGCCAGGCCCACCATCGACGCTGCCTGGGCGCTGGTGGAGCAGAACCGCGCCGTGCTGGCCGACCTGCTGGCCGAGCGCATCGAGCGCGCCACGCTGCACCGCAACCTCACCACCGCGCTGCTGCTGCTGGGCACGCTGGCGTCGCTGTATTTCTACGTGGGCATGTACCTGGGCACGCGCCACAGCCTGGACCGCGTGACCGGTTCGGTGCGCGCCATTGCCGACGGGCAGCTGGGCCAGGTGCAGCCGGTGCAGGCCCGCGACGAGTTCGCCGACCTGTCCAGCGCGCTGGCGCAGGCCGACCAGGCGCTGGCCGCGATGATCGCCAAGGTGCGCTTGAGCTCCGAGTCGGTGGCCAGCGCCAGCGCCGACATCGCGCAGGGCAATCAGCACCTGAGCGAGCGCACCGAAGAGCAGGCCAGCGCGTTGCAGCAGACGGCCGCCACGATGGAACAGCTGAACACCACGGTGCGCGCCAATGCCGACAGCGCGGTGCAGGCCAACGACCTGGCGCAGACCGCCTCGCAGGTGGCGGCCCAGGGCGGCGAGGTGGTGGGCCGGGTGGTGGGCACCATGCAGGCCATCAGCGACAGCAGCAGCCAGATCAGCGACATCATCGGCGTGATCGACGGCATCGCCTTCCAGACCAACATCCTGGCCCTCAACGCGGCGGTGGAGGCGGCGCGCGCCGGCGAACAGGGCCGGGGCTTTGCCGTGGTGGCCGGCGAGGTGCGCACGCTGGCGCAGCGCAGCGCCGAGGCGGCCAAGCAGATCAAGACCTTGATCGGCCGCAGCGTCGAGCAGGTGCAGGGCGGTACGCAGCTGGTGGCCGAGGCGGGCCAGACCATGGCCGAGATCGTGGCGTCCATCCAGCGCGTGAGCCACATCGTGGCCGAGATCTCCTCAGCCAGCCAGGCGCAGAGCGCCGGCATCACCCAGGTGGGGCAGGCCGTGGGGCAGATGGACCATGTGACGCAGCAGAACGCCGCGCTGGTCGAGCAAAGCGCTGCCGCCGCCGAGAGCCTGAAGAGTCAGGCGCAGCAGCTGGTGCGTGCGGTGGACGTGTTCAAGCTGGCCGGCGCCCAGGCTGGCGCCTAGACCATCAGAACACCACGCCCGCCAGCAGCACCACGTTGCGGTAGGGCGTGAACTCGCCGGTGCGCACCACGGCGCGGGCGCTGCGGGTGGCCAGCTTCAGGTCTTCATGGCTCACGGCCTGCACTGGCGCGTCGATCGGCGCCACCCAGGCGGGCAGGGCGCTGCCGCCATCGCAGGCTTCGGTGGCGATGAGGGCGCGCTCGACCTGCATCTCGCTCAGCACCGCGGCCAGCACGTCGTCGAAGGCGGGCACGCCGCGGGTGACCGCCAGGTCGATGCGCTGCGGGCCGCCGTGGCCCTGCGGCGCATCGGGGATGGGCAGGCCGGCGTCGCCGATCACCAGCGCATCGCCATGGCCCAGCGAGGCGATGACGCGGGACAGTTCGGCATGCAGCAGGCGGTTGCGCTTCATAGGGCACTCCAGGGCGGGGGTTCGGGCATGGCATCCACCTCGGACGCATGCGGGATGGACGGTTGCGCGCCGGGGCGGGTGACGCACAGCGCCGCGGCGCGGATGCCGCGGCGTGCCGCCTCGGGCAGCGCGGCGCCGCGGGCCAGGGCCACGGCCAGCGCGCCGGTGAAGGTGTCGCCGGCGGCGGTGGTGTCCACCGCCTGCACCTTCAACGACGGGTGCCAGACCGCGGCCTGCGCATCCACGCTCACCGCGCCCTGCGCGCCCAGCGTCACCACCACGCGGCGCACGCCACGCTGCATCAGCGCCCGCGCGGCGGCCACGGCGCCGATCCCGTCGGCCACCGGCAGGCCGGTGTATTCGGCGGCTTCCACTTCGTTGACCACCAGGGTGTCGATTTGCGGCCAGAGCGCGTCCGGCAGCGGCTGCATGGGTGACGGATTGAGCACCACCGGGCAGCCGGCGGCCTGCGCCAGTGCCACCGCGCGCAGCACCACCGACAGCGGCGATTCGAGCTGGGTGACGAAGGCGCCCGCGCCCTGCAGCGCCTGGGCGAACACCGCTTCATCCAGCGTCACCGTGAGGTTGGCGCCGGGGATGACGACGATGCGGTTCTGCGCGCTGTCTTCCACCATCACCAGCGCCACGCCGGTGGCCTCGGTGTCGTCGCGCTGCACCGCATCGAGGCGGATGCCGTCGGCCGACAGTGCGGCGCACAGCGCATCGCCGTCGGCGTCGCGGCCCACGCGGGCGATCAGCGTCACCGCGGCGCCCTGGCGGGCGCAGCTCACGGCCTGGTTGCCGCCCTTGCCACCGGGCAGGTGCTGCAGCGAGCGGCCGAGCAGGGTTTCACCGGCCTGCGGCGCCCGCGGCACCCGCATCAGCAGGTCCATGTTCAGGCTGCCGAGTACCACGATGGCTGGGCTGGTCGAAGTGCTGCTCATCGGGCCGCTCCGCTGGAAGCGCGCACCCGCAGCTCAGGCTGCAGCACCACCTTGCGCGGGTCGGCGCGCCGGCCCTCGATGCGTTCGAGCAGCATGTCCACCGCCAGCGCCGCGATGCGCTGCTTGGGCTGCGCCACCGTGGTCAGCGGCGGGCTGCTGAAGCGGGCCAGCTCGATGTCGTCGAAGCCCACCACCGAGATGTCGCCCGGCACGTCCACGCCGCATTCATGGGCGGCGCACAAGGCGCCCAGCGCCATCAGGTCGTTGGCCACGAACACGGCGCTGGGCCGCGGCGTGTGGCGCAGCAGCGCATGCATGCAGGCATAGCCGCTTTCACTGGTGAAGTCGCCATGCCACAGCAGCTCGTCGGCCTCGGGCTCGGGGGTGTGCCCACTGCCGGCGCCGATCTCGGCCAGCGCCAGCCGCCAGCCGGCGATGCGCTGCTCGCTGGGCACCAGGCCGCGCGGGCCGCCGATGCAGGCGATGCGCCGGTGGCCCAGCGTGGCCAGGTGGCGGGTGGCCAGCAGCGCGCCGTTCATGTGGGCGGTTTCCACCAGGTCGCAGGGCAGGGTGTCGATCTCGCGGTCCAGCAGCACGGTGGGCATCTCCAGCCCGGCCAGCAGCGCGGGCAGGCCGGCGTCGTCGCCGCTGCTGACCACGATCAGGCCGTCGATGCGGCGCTGGGCCAGCACCTGCAGCACCATGCTCTGGCGCCGCGGCTCATCGTCGGTGTTGCACAGGATGAGGGTGTAGCCGGCACCGAAGCAGCGGTCTTCGGCCGCGCGCACGATCTCGGCGAAGTAGGGGTTGGAGCTGTTGGGCGTGATCATGCCCAGCGTGTGCGTGGTGTTGCGCTTCAGGCTGCGGGCCACCGCACTGGGCACGTAGCCCAGCGCGCGGATGGCTTGCTCCACCCGCTCGCGCCCGTCGGGGCTGACGTGCCGCGTGCCGTTGACCACGTGCGAGACGGTGGTGACGGACACGCCGGCGCGCAGCGCCACGTCCTTGATGGTGGCCATGACCGCTCAGCCTCCGCGGCGGCGCTGGCGCAGCGTGTCGACGATCACCGCCGCCACGATCACGCAGCCGGTGACCACGCGCTTGCTGGGCTCGCTGGCGCCCACCTGGGCCAGGCCGGCTTCCAGCACCGCGATGATCAGCACGCCGAAGAAGGTGGTGACCACCGAGCCGCGCCCGCCCATCAGGCTGGTGCCGCCGATCACCACCGCGGCGATGACACGCAGCTCGATGCCCTGGCCCGCATTGGGGTCGGCCGCTTCCAGCCGGGCCGCCTGCATCAGGCCCGCCAGCGCGGCCAGCAGGCCGGTGAGGGCGAACACGGCGATGCGGATGGGCCGCGGATCGACGCCGGCCAGGCGCATCGCTTCTTCGTTGGTGCCGATGCCCACCACGCTGCGGCCGAACACCGTGCGCGTGAGCACCAGCTGGCCGACGATGACCAGCAGCACCGCGATGACGAAGGCCGCCGACACATTGCCCAGCCAGGGCTGGGCCAGCCAGGAGATGCGCTCGCCCACGTACTGGGTGCGTGAATCGGTGACCAGATAGGCCGCGCCGCGCACCACTTCCAGCATGCCCAGAGAGACGATGAAGGACGGCAGCCGGAAGGCCACCGACACCGAGCCCAGCACCGCGCCGCACAGCACGCCGGCGCCCAGGCCCAGCAGCGCCGCGGCCGGCACGCTCCATTGCCACTGCAGGATGGCGGTGGCGCTGAGCGCGGCGCTCAATGCCAGCACCGAGCCCACCGACAGGTCGATGCCGGCCACGATGAGCACGAAGGTCATGCCCACCGCCATCACCGCCAGCGCGGGGATCTCGTTGACGATGGCGATGAAGGTCTCGACGCTGAAGAAGTAGTCGCTGAGCGTGCTGAACAGCAGCACCATGGCCACCAGCACGGCGGCCAGGCCCAGGTAGGTGGCCAGCTCGCTGCGCAGCGCGCCAGTGCGCGTGGGGCTGGGGGAGGCGGAGGAGGTCATGCGGGCTCGCTCAGGGTTGCGTCTTCAGCCGGCACAGCGGCCGAGAAGGCCGCCGCCAGCAGGGATTGTTCGGTCCATTGGCCGCGCTCGAAGGTGCGCACGAGGCGGCCGCCGCTCATCACGCCGATGCGGTCGCACAGCGCCATCAGCTCGCGCAGGTCGCTGGACACCACCAGCAGCGCGCGGCCTTCGGCGGCCATGCGTTCCAGTTGGCTGTACAAGTCGGCGCGGGCGCCAATGTCGACGCCGCGGGTGGGCTCATCCAGCAGCAGCACCTCGCAGTTGCGGTGCAGCCAGCGGGCGAAGATCACCTTCTGCTGGTTGCCGCCGCTGAGCGCGGCCACGGGTTGTTCTTCGTCGGTGCAGCGCACCCGCAGCGTTTTCACCAGTTGTTGCACCAGGCCGCTTTCGCGCGCCGGCTTCAGCCAGCCGCGGGCCGAGACGGCACCGAGGTCGCTGAGCGTGGTGTTGACGCGGATGGACTGCGGCAGCAGCAGGCCCTCGGCCTTGCGGTCTTCGCTCACCAGGCCGATGCCGGCCTTCACCGCCTGCACGGGGTTGCGCCAGCGGCGCGCCGGGCCGCCGTCAATGGGCAGCAGCTCCACGCTGCCGGCGTCGGGCTGGTCGGCGCCGTAGATCAGGCGCAGCAGCTCGGTGCGGCCCGAGCCCACCAGGCCGGCCAGGCCCAGGATCTCGCCGCCGTGCAGCTCCAGGCTGGTGGGGCGCACCACCTTGCCGCGGGCCAGGCCCTGCACCCGCAGCCGCACCGGGCCCGCAGGCCGGCGGCCACGGCCGTTGTCTTCCACCAGGGTGCGGCCGATCATGCGTTCGACCAGTTCTTCTTCACGCAGGCCCTGCATCGGCAGCACGTCCACCAGCCGGCCGTCGCGCAGCACGGCCACGCGGTGGGCGATGCGCTGCAGCTCTTCCAGCCGGTGCGACACGTAGACGATGGACACGCCCGCCGCCACCAGCTGCGCCACCTGCTCGAACAGCCGGTCGGTCTCGCGCGGGGTCAGCATCGCGGTCGGCTCGTCCAGCATCAGCACGCGGGTGTCGTCGTGCAGGTTGCGGGCGATTTCCACCATCTGCTGGTGGCCGATGCCCAGGCGCGAGACGGGCGTCCACGGGTCCAGGTCTTCCAGCCCGATGCGGGCCAGCTGCGCGCGGGCGCGCTGCGCCATCTCGCCGCGCCTGAGCCAGCCGGCGGTGTGGGGCAGGGCGCCCAGCAGCAGGTTCTCGGCCACGGTGAGCGTGGGCACCAGGCCCAGCTCCTGCAGCACCATGCGCACGCCCTGCCGTTCGGCATCACGCCGCGAGACGGGGGCATAGGCCTGGCCGTCCAGCGTCATGCGGCCGCGGGTGGGGTTGACCAGCCCGCAGACGATCTTCGACAGCGTGCTCTTGCCGGCGCCGTTCTCGCCGGTCAGCGCCAGCACCTCGCCGCGTTGCAGCGAGAGGCTGACGCCGTCCAGCACGGTGGCCGCGTAGTCCTTGCCGATGCCTTCCAGCGTCAGCAGCGGCGTGCGCTCCATGGCCTGCAACCTCGGCGGTTTACTTGCTGTCCTTGGTGACCAGCACCACGTCGGTCTTCACTTCTTCGGGCATCTGGGCCTGCGGGGTCTTGGCGGCCAGGGCCTTGAGCGCGGTCTCGATGCCGAACACCGCCTGCTTGGCGGCGTACTGGTCGGCCGTGGCCAGCACGCGGCCGTCCTGCAGCATGGGCTTGATGGCGCTGATGTTGTCGTAGCCCACCACGGCCACCTTGCCGGTCTTGCCGGCAGCCTTGACGGCGGCCACGGCGCCCAGGGCCATGCTGTCGTTGCCGGCCAGCAGGGCCTTCAGGTCGGGGTGCTCACGCATCATGCCGGCGGCCACGGTGTTGCCCTTGTCGATTTCCCACTGGCCCGACTGCACGCCGACCACGGTGACGCCGGCGGCCTTCATCGCGTCCTGGTAGCCCAGGGTGCGCTGCTGCGCATTGAAGGTGGTGGACACGCCTTCGATGATGCCGACCTTGTCGCCGGACTTCAGCGTCTTGGCCAGCGCATCGCCCACCAGCTTGGCGCCGGCGCGGTTGTCGGGGCCCACGAAGGGCACCTTGATGCCCTTTTCCTTCAGCGCGGCCTGGTCGAAGCGGTTGTCGATGTTGACCACCAGCACGCCTTTGTCGATGGCGTTCTTGATGGCCGGCACCAGGGCCTTGCTGTCGGCCGGCGCGATCACCAGCGCATCGACCTTCTGGGCCACCATCTGCTCGACCATGCGGATCTGGGCGGCGGTGTCGGTCTCGTCCTTGATGCCGTTGGCCACCAGGGTGTACTTGTCGGCGTTTTCCTTCTGGTGAGCCTTGGCGCCTTGCTCCATGGTCAGGAAAAACTCGTTGGCCAGCGACTTCATCACCAGCGCGACCTTGGGCTTGTCGGCCGCCTGCGCGGCCGGCAGCAGGGCCGCGGACAGCACCAGCGCGGCGGAAGCGCCGAACACCTGCGCGCAGCGGCGGCGGGTGAAGAGGGAAGCAGCGGACGGGAAGCGTGCGGTCATGTCTTGTCTCCGGAGTAGGGTGTGCACGCGGCGCGCGGGTGATGAGCCACGGGGCCGGCGGGCGGGAGTCTAGGACACGAAAACGTTTGCGCAAACGTTTGCGGGGTGATTTTTGGTTGTCGTTTTCCCTGAGTGGCGAGGGTGGATGTGCTTGGTCGCGGCGGGAGGGCGGGGTGCTGGACTGCGGGACTGTCCCCCGGCTTCGGCTGCGCCGAAGCCTCCTCCTTGATGTCCCTCCGCCCAGCACCCCACCCTCCCTGGGGGCTCGCTGGCGCATCGGCAGAACACTCGTCGCAGGTGGCGCTTTGAACAAGCACTGTGCGGCTCAAAGGCCCATCGGCTCCCAGCCCAGCGCACAAGCGCATCCAAACCCGCCGAGTCAGAACCTCACTCGATGCCGGACAGGAAGAACTTGATGACCCCCTTGGCCAAAAACCCCACCAGCCCCAACCCCAGCCCCAGCAGCAGCACAAACGTCCCGAACCTTCCAGCCTTCGACTCACGCGCCAGGTTCAGGATGATGAAGACCATATAGAGCATGAAGGCGCCGAGGCCGAAGGTCATGCCGAACCAGGCGAACTGTTCTTCGGTGAAGCCGAACATCAGGCTTGCTCCGGGGCCACCAGGTCGCGGTAGGCATGCCAGCTGGCATGGGCCAGCCAGGGTGCCACCACCACCAGTCCCAGCATCGCCGTCAGCATGCCCAGGACCGTCAAGCCCGTGAGCAGCACCGCCCACAGCGCCAGCGGCGCCGGGTTCTCCAGCACCGCGCGCCAGCTGGTGAACACCGCGCCCAGGATGCCGATGCGCCGGTCCAGCAGCAGCGGGATGGCCACCACGGTGGAAGCGAACACCGGCGCCGCCAGCAGCGCGCCCACCGCCAGCCACAGCTCGAACAACCAGCCCTGCTCGGCCAGCACCACGCGGCGCAGGAACTGCAGCGGCTCGGTGATCGGCTGGGGCGACAGGCCGGTGATCACCGCCGCTGAGGTGACCACCCAGCCGGTACCCGCGAACGCCAGCAGCACGCCGAACACCACCAGCCGGCCATCGCGGGGCACCCACACCTGCAGCGCGTGGCCCAGCCCGGCCGGCTCACCCCGTTGCAGCCGTCGGCTGACGTCGTAGAGCCCGGTGGCCAGGATCGGCCCCACCAGCAGGAAGCCGCTGAAGGCGCCGGTCAGCAGCCAGAACTGCCGGTGCGCCAGCAGCGCCAGCAAGAGGCCGAAGCTGGCCAGCAGCAGCCCGTGCAGCAGGCCCGGTAGCGGGCAGGCCCGCAGGTCACGCCAGCCCAGGGCCAGCCAGTGCAGCGGTTGCAGCAGGCCGATCCGGCGCACCGCATGGCGGCGGCTGTCCTGCAGGGCGCGGGGCGCGAACGGGGGTGTCATCCGCGCATGCTGGCAGGCCTTGCCGCCAGGCGCCTTGATGCGCGTCATGCCATGGGACACTGAGGCTTCTTGCACGGGAGCGCATGCATGACCCTGGTCTGGTTCTTGGCGGGCCTCGCGGCCCTGGTGGTGGGCGCCGAGCTGCTGGTGCGCGGCGCTTCCAGGCTGGCGCTGGCCTGGGGCCTGTCGCCGTTGGTGGTGGGGCTGACGGTGGTGGCCTTCGGCACCAGTGCGCCCGAAACCGCGGTGTCGGTGGGGGCCGTGTTCAGTGGCCGCACCGACATCGCCGTGGGCAACGTGGTGGGCAGCAACATCTTCAACGTGCTGTTCATCCTGGGCGTGTCGGCGCTGATCGTGCCGCTGACGGTGGCGCGGCAGGTCATCCGCCAGGAGGTGCCCATCATGATCGGCGCTTCGGTGCTGCTGCTGGCCCTGGGCCTGGACGGTACGCTCAGCCGGCTCGACGGCCTGTGGCTGGTGGGCTTGTTGATCGCTTACACCGCGGCGCTGGTGATCCAGTCGCGGCGCGAGGCGGCGGCCCAGGCCCCCAGCGACGACAGCAGCGCGGGGCATGCGGGCGGCCATTGGGCCGTGCAACTGCTGCTGGTCATCGGCGGGCTGGCCCTGCTGGTGCTGGGCTCACGCTGGCTGGTGGATGCGGCGGTGACGATGGCCCAGGCGCTGGGCGTCAGCGACCTGGTGATCGGCCTGACCGTGGTGGCGGCCGGCACCTCGCTGCCCGAGGTGGCCACTTCCGTGATGGCGGCGGTGCGTGGCCAGCGCGACATCGCGGTGGGCAACGTGGTGGGCAGCTGCACCTTCAACCTGCTGGGGTGCCTCGGGCTGTCGGCGCTGCTGGGGCCGCAGGGGCTGACGGTCGCTGCGTCGCTGCTGCACTTCGACATCTGGGTGATGATCGCCGTGGCCTTCGCCTGCCTGCCGTTCTTCTTCACCGGGCGGCAGATCGCCCGTTGGGAAGGCGCGGTGTTCCTGGCCTACTACGCGGCCTACACCGCCTACCTGGTGCTGCGGGCGCAGCACCACGATGCGCTGCCGGCCTTCAGCCACATGATGCTGGGCTTCGTGCTGCCGCTGACCCTGATCACCATCGTGGTGTCTGTCATCCGGCCTTCGGCCCGCCAAGCGCCGCCAGCGGGCTGACGCCCAGTGTCTGGCGGGTCTTTGTCGGGCCTGTCCGACACGCGCGCGAGGCGTGTGCTTCTGTTGCAGACAGTGGGCGCAGCCTAAGCTTGTGCCATCACTTTCACGGAGACCTTCTCATGAAGACCTTGCAGCGCGGCGCAATCCTGGTGGCTGGCCTGGTGACGGCGGTGCTGGCCACCGGCTGTTCCAGCATGAGCGATTGCCAGAAGGGCACGGCTGTCGGCGCTGGCGTCGGCGGTGTGGCCGGTTCGGTGTTGACCGGTGGCAGCACCGTGGGCACCGTGGGTGGCGCAGTGGCCGGCGGCCTCGTGGGCTCGGGCGGTCGCTGCAACTGAGTCTGCGTGGTAGTCTCAGCTTCCTCCCTCTCTGTCGGAAAGCCCGGGCATGCCCGGGCTTTTTGTCGTCTGCACCGCGCTCAGCTGCGGCGGCGCGTGCTGGCCATGTAGGTGTCGAAAGGCTGCTCGCAGAACTGCTGCCACAGCAGCTGCTCGTCCCTGAACTTGGCCCAATGGGCGTGGATCTTCTTGAAGGCCGGGCTCTTTTCAGCCAGCTCGGTGTACAGCTGGCCCGCGGCGGTGAAGCTGGCATCCATCACGGCCTTCGGGAAGGCGCGCAGCTGCGCGCCACCGCTCACCAGCCGCTTGAGGGCGGCCGGGTTGCCGATGTCGTACTTGGCGGTGCTCCACTGGTTGGCTTCGGCGGCAGCGGCCTTGACGGCGGCCTGGTACATCGGCGGCAGCGAGGCCCAGGCCTTCTGGTTGATGAAGAGCGGCAGCGTGGCCGAGCCTTCCCACCAGCCGGGGTAATAGTAGAACTTGGCCACCTTGTGCAGGCCGAGCTTCTCGTCGTCGTAGGGGCCCACGAACTCGGCCGCGTCGATCACGCCTTTTTCCAGTGACGGGTAAAGGTCGCCCGCTGCCAGCTGCTGCGGCACCACGCCCAGCTTGGACAGCACCATGCCGCCCAGGCCGCCGATGCGGAACTTCAGGCCCTTGAGGTCCTCGACGGTCTTGATCTCCTTGCGGTACCAGCCGGCCATCTGCGCGCCGGTGTTGCCGATGGGCAGGTGGTACAGGCCGAAGCCGGCATAGAACTCGTTGAGCAGGTCGTTGCCGCCGCCTTCGTACAGCCAGGCGTTCTGGCCGCGGGTGTTGAGGCCGAAGGGCATCGCGGTGCCGAAGCCGAACGCGGGGTCGCGGCCGATGTAGAAGTAGCTGGCGCTGTGGCCGGCTTCCACCGTGCCGTCCATCACCGCGTCCAGCACCTGCAGCGGCGGCACCAGCTCACCGGCCGCATGCAGGCTGATCTTGAAGCGGCCGTCGGTCAGCTCGGCCACGCGCTTGACGGCCAGGTCCACCGCGCCGTAGATGGTGTCCAGCGTTTTCGGGTAGCTGCTGGCCAGGCGCCAGCGGATCTCGGGGTGCTGCCCCTGGGCCAGCGCCGGTGCGGCCAGGGTGCCGGCCGCGGCACTGCCGATGGCGGCGCGGGTGATGAACTTTCTGCGTTGCATGGGTGGGTCTCCTCAGCGTGTTGTTATCCAGTCAGACACATCGGGCGCCATCGACTTCGATGCAGACGCCCGAGATGAACGCGGCTTCATCGCTGGCCAGGTACAGCGCTGCATTGGCCACGTCCAGTGCGGTGCTGAAGCGGCCCAGCGGAATGGTGGCCAGGAACTTGGCGCGGCGCGCGTCGTCCACCGGGCCGCCGGCGAACTCGGCCGACAGCGCGGTGTCGGGGTTGAACACCGGGTTGATGCAGTTGACCCGGATGTTGTCCGGCCCCAGCTCGGCCGCCATCGACTTGCTGGTGGTGATCACCGCGCCCTTGGACCCGTTGTACCAGGTGAGCCCCGGCCGTGGCCGCACCCCGGCGGTGGAGGCGATGTTGATGAAGCTGCCGCCACCCTGCGCCCGCATCACCGGCACCGCATGCACCGCCGACAGGTAGATGCTCTTGACGTTGATGGCATAGAGCTTGTCGAAGTCGGCTTCGCTCACCTCCAGCATCGGCCGGTTGCGGTGGGTCCAGCCGGCGTTGTTGACCATCACGTCCAGCCGGCCATGGGCCTGCACCGTAGCGGCGACCAGGGCCTGCATGTCGGCGCTGCGGGTCACGTCGGCCTGCACGAAGGTGGCGCTGCCACCTTCGGCGACGATGGCTTCGGCCACGCGGCGGCCGGCCGCTTCGTTCACATCGTTGACCACGATGCGCCCGCCTTCGGCCGCCAGCCGGCGGGCGATGCCTTCGCCGATGCCGCCGCCCGAGCCGGTGACGATGATGGATTTGCCTTCGACGCGCATCGTTCTGTCTCCTGCTGCTTGTCTAGTCATGCTTGATGGCCACGGTCTTGAGCACCGTGAAGGCGTACAAGGCCTCGAAGCCTTTTTCCCGCCCATGGCCGCTGGCCTTGACGCCGCCAAAGGGCAGCTCCACGCCGCCGCCGGCCCCGTAGTTGTTGATGAACACCTGGCCGGCGCGCACGCGGCGCGCCAGGCGCAGCTGGCGGCCGCCGTCGCGCGTCCACACACTGGCCACCAGGCCGTAGGCCGTGCCGTTGGCGATGCGCACCGCATCGTCCTCGGTGTCGAAGGGCAGGGCGGCCAGCACCGGCCCGAACACCTCCTGCTGCGCCAGCCGGTGCTGGGGCGGTACGTCGCGCAGCAGCGTGGGCGCCTGGTAAAAGCCGCCGGCCGGCACGCCAGGCTCGATGCGGCCCTGCGCCACGATGGGCAGGCCGTCGCGCTGCGCTTCTTCGATGAAGCCGGCCACCCGCTGCAGCTGGGTACGGCGGATCAGCGGGCCGCAGTCCAGGTCCATCGCAGCGCTGCCCACGCGCAGGCGGCTGAAAGCGTCGCCCAGGCGTTCCAGCACTTGTCCATACAAGCTGCGCTGCACCAGCAGCCGGCTGCCGGCCGAGCAGGTCTGGCCGGCGTTCTGCACGATGGCGTTGATCACCACCGGCAGCATCGCGTCCACGTCGGCATCGTCGAACACGATCTGCGGCGACTTGCCGCCCAGCTCCAGCGTCACCGGCGTGTGGTGCTCGGCCGCGGCGCGCACCACCACCTGCCCGATGGTGGGTGAGCCGGTGAAGGACACATGGTCGATGCCCGGGTGCCGCACCAGCGCGTCGCCGGCTTCATGGCCATAGCCCGTCACGATGTTGATGACGCCGGCCGGAAAGCCCACCTCGGCCGCTAGCGCGGCCACCCGCAGCAGCGACAGGCAGGCGTCTTCCGCAGGCTTGACGACGCAGGCATTGCCGGCCGCCAGCGCGCCGCCCACGCTGCGGCCGAAGATCTGCAGCGGGTAGTTCCAGGGCACGATGTGGCCGGTGACGCCGTGGGGCTCGCGCAGCGTGAGCACGGTGTAGCCGGCCTGGTAGGGCAGGGTTTCGCCATGCAGCTTGTCGGCGGCGCCGGCATAGAACTCGAAGTAGCGGGCGATGGCGACGGCATCGGCGCGCGCCTGCTTCATCGGTTTGCCGCAGTCGCGCGCCTCCAGCGCCGCCAGTTCGTCCGCATGGTCCTGCAGCTTCAGCGCCAGGCGCTGCAGCAGCCGGCCGCGCTCGGCGGCGGGCATGCGGCCCCAGGGGCCTTCGTCATAGGCGCGGCGGGCGGCCTGCACGGCCAGGTCCACGTCGGCGGCATTGCCGCGGGCCAACTGCTCGAAGGGCTGGCCGTCGGAGGGGTCGAGCACCGGGATGTGCTCGCCCGACGACGGGGGAACCGCCCGGTTGGCGATGAAATGCTGCTGCACGCCTGTCTCCTGCGTGGTCGGGTTGTCGGGCCATCATAGGCGCGGGCTGCGCCAAGTTGTCAGTGCAGTTGACTGCTTTCGGGCCCGTGCTTTCCCTGAGAATGGGCGCCACGCGGTGGCCGCATGCTGTCAACCTGGCAGACAGCTTGGCAGCCATGGCCCGACCCGAACCCACCGACGCAGCACCCGCCCGCCCGGCCGCGGAAGCGCTGCCCTTGCCGCCCGCACCGCGCGGCGAGCGCTTTGCCGAGCGGGTGTACGACAGCCTGTTCCACGCCATCATGACCGGCCAGCTGGCGCCCGGTGCACGGCTGCCGGCCGAGCTGGCGCTGGCCACCCGCTTCCAGGTGTCGCGGCCGGTGGTGCGGCAGGCGCTGGACCGCCTGCGGGCCGAAGGGCTGTTGCAGTCGGTGCGCGGCTCGGGCAGCTACGTGGCGCCGCAGCCGGCCGCCGCGGCGGCGCTGGCCAAGCCCACGGCGGCCGACCTCGGCCACATCCTGCACGGGCTGGAGCTGCGACTGATGGTGGAGCCCGAGTGCGCCCACCTGGCTGCGATGCGCCGGCAGGGCGCCGACCTGGCGCGCATGCGGCAGATGCTGGACGGCTTCGAGCAGGCCCACGCCCGCGGCGACGTGGCGCACCACTTCGACTACGGCTTCCATGAAGCCATCGCACAGGCCACCGCCAACCCGCGCCTGGTGGGCGTGCTGAAGATGCTGGAGTACGACGTGAGCCGCGCGGTGAACCTGTGGCGCCACCTGGCCCACATGAAGCCCTGGCGCCGCACGCAGGAGGCGCTGGACGAGCACCGGGCGCTGTACGCGCTGATCGAAAGCCAGGACGCCGAGGCGGCGCGCCGCTGCATGCGCGCGCATGTGGAGAACGCGCGGGTGCGGATGATGCAGCTGGACGGCTAGGCCAGCATGTCGGCCCAGGTGTTGCGTGCCCAGGCTTCGGCCAGCCGCACTTCCTGGGTCGATCGGGCGGCCGACACGCCGCCCGAACCCGGCACCACGTTGAACGTGCGCGCCGCCGCGTCGTAGCGGTGCACGCTGGCCACGTGGATGGCCTGGTCCGCGCTTACCAGGCTGTAGCAGGTGTTGGTCAGCATCGGCTCGGCGGGTGGGGGCAGGCCGGCCAGCTCGGCCACGATGGCGGCCGCCGCCACCTTGGCATGGTTGTTGGCCATGTGGCCCGACTTGGGCATCAAGGGTGCGGCCTGGATGGCATCACCCAGCACATGCACCTGCGGCGCATGCACCGAAGCGAAGGTCTGGAACGCCACCGGGCACCAGCGCTGGTTGACGGTGGCCAAGCCGGCCTGCACCGCGATGGCACCGGCCCGCATCGGCGGCAGCACGTTCAGCACGTCGGCGCGCACGTCGTCCTGCACCTCGAAACGCAGCCGGCCCTGCTCGGCGTCCACGCCAATCAAGCCATGCTGCGGCCGGTACTCGATGCGGCCGGCATGCAGCTCGGCCCAGGCCTGCTTGAACAGCGCGGCCTTGGACACCACGTCGTCGTTGGCATCCAGCACCAGCACCTTGGCGCGCGGGTTGTGGCGGCCCAGCCAGTCGGCCACCAGGCTGGCCCGTTCATACGGCCCGGGCGGGCAGCGGTAGGGCGCCAGCGGAATGGTGATGGCGAACACGCCGCCGGGCCGCAGCGCCTGCAGCTGGCGGTGCAGGGCCGCGGTCTCGGGCCCCGCCTTCCAGGCATGCAGCACCCGGCCTTCGGCCTGGGCCGCGGGCAGGCCTTCCACGCTGGCCGACATCAGATCGACGCCCGGCGACAGCACCAGCTTGTCGAAGCGCAGGCGCCCGCCGCCGGCCAGCCGCAGCTCCCGAGAGGGCAGGTCGATGGCGGTGACCGTGTCGCGCCGCCATCGCACGCCGTGGCGCTGCACCAGCGTGTCGTAGGGCAGGGTGATGTCGTCCAGCGTCTTCAGCCCCGCCACGACCAGGTTGGACACGGGACAGGACACGAAAGCCGCCGCCGGTTCCACCAGCGTCACGTCCAGCGTGCCGGCCGACCACAGCCGCAGGTATTTGGCGGCCGTGGCACCACCGAAGCCGCCACCCACCACGACCACCTGCGGCCGCGCCTGGCGGGGCACGCCGGCACAGCCCACGTTGGCGGCCAGGGCCGAGCTGGCCGACACCACGCCGAGCGCACGCCCCAGGAAGCGCCGCCGCTTCACCGCGGCAGCCCCGCGAAGTAGGCGGCCAGCGCCTCCACCTGCGCATCGGTGTAGCCGCGGCTGATCTGGTGCATCACCGTGGCCGGCCGTTCGCCACCGCGAAAGGCGCGCATCTGCGCGGTGAACACGCCCTGCGGCAGGCCGGCCAGCGGTGGCATGGCGGCATCGGCTGGGCGGCCATCGGTGCCGTGGCAGCTGGCGCAGGTGGCGGCCAGCTGGCGCACGGCCAGCGTGGGGGTGCCGATACCGGCCGGCACGGCCGGAGCACCGGCCACCGCCCCCAGCGGCCACAGCGCGGACGCCAGCAGAAAGGCTGCCCCCCACCGCCCGGGCGGGATGCGCCTCTGGCCAGCTGAATGCCGCGTTGGGGCCGGTACCTGCATGCTGCCTCCTGAAGCGGCGCAGCTTACTGCGTGGGCCACCGCCCACAGGACTTTCAGGCGCCCCCGGCCAGCCGCACCAAGGCCCAGCCGGCCGCCGCGATGTGCAGCAGCGTCACCGCCACCGACAGCCCGTGCAAGCGTGCAAAGCGGGCGCGTGCGCCGCTGTCGGTGGCGCGGTTGATGGCCGGCATCAACCATTGGCGGGTGGGCACGGTGCTCAGCGCCACGGCCAGCAACACGGTGGCGGCCAGCATGTCCACCCAGGCCGCCGCAGCCGCGGCCAGCCCGGCAGCGCCGATGACGAACAGGTAGAAGTGCGGGAAGGCACGGCGTATCAGCAGGCTGGCCTGGTCGACCGGCAGCGCAGTGAACAGGAAGGCCGCGAAACCGCCGGCAAACAGCAGCATGCCGCCGAACAGGCCTGCGGTGAGCAGGAGGCTGCCCGCCTGTGCCAGGTTCACGGCATCCGCCCCAAGCTCACACGTGGCGGCTGACGCGCACGGCCGCGGCCGATCCCGCGGACACCATCGCGACCCAGGCGCGCAGGGCCATGGCGCCGCGCCGCGGGGCCTGCGCTTCACCCAGGCCGAGGCGGCCGCCGGCGTCCTCGCGATGGGCGACTTCGTCCAGCCGGCAATTTTCGAGCAGGCTTCGCAAGGCGGGCAGGGTGCGCGGCGGGCCGATGCCGGTGTCGGTGGTCTCAGATGCAGGCGCAGGCAGCGCGTCGATCAGCGCCGTCTGGGCGGCATAGTGGGCATCGACGAAGGTTTCCACCGCCTCGATCGTGGCGTACACCGCGCGCGGGCCGAACAGCGCCGGCAAGGCACCGGTGAGCCAGCCGGCCACGCGCCACAGCGGCAGCAGCCGGCTGCGTTCGGCCGGCGGCACCACGGCTTCGAAGAGCGCCAGGTGCGCCTGTTCGGTGTGCAGATGCTGGCGTGCGAAGGCCCGCACATCAGCATCACGCGACATGGCCAGCACGCCGCGGTAGATCATCACCGCGCCTGCTTCGCCGGCATGGTCGGTGCGCAACTCGCGGCGCAGGGCCGGCGGCCACAGCGGCGCTTGGGCGGCCGGCGTTGTGCGGGCCCGCCACAACGGACGCACCGCCAGGAATGCGCGGTACAAGCCTTCCATCACCAGCGTCGCGCCGGGCAGGCGCGCCAGCAGCGCCAGGCCGCGAAAAGCCGGCAGTTGCTGCCAGACGGCGACAAAGGCCCGCGCGCCGCTGACCAGCCGGCCATCGGGCAGACGCACGTGCAGGCGCGCCAAGGCTTTGTCGCGTGGAAGCTGCGGCCCCAGTTCCGCCGCGCTGCAGCCCGAGGCGTCGACCCACTGCAGCGTGTCGCCACCGCGTGCGCGCTGGTAGGCCGCGATTTCACGCGAGCACAACGGACAAGCGCCGTCGTAGTAGACGCAAGGCGCATCGGCGGCTGCTGGGGCCGTTGTTTCAGGCTGGACGGCGGTGTTCACGTTGCGGAGTCTGTGACAGCGCGCGCAGGCCTGCTGCCGTCACGGCCAAGGCCATGGACGGCATGGGCACAACCCGTGACGTTGTCGGGTCGGTGACTTCTGCTGTTCGATGACAATCAATATTATGTCAATTATTGAAGATGGAATTCGCCAGCTGTCGGACAAGCCCCGCGATCCGAGGCGGCCTGGACCGCTACCCGGAAGATCGCGTCGACACGCATGATGACGCACCAGCACTGCCGCTCCGACTCGACCTTGACCGCCGCTGCCCCTACGCGCATTTCCAACACCGCCACGGTCCGCGTCCGCGGCGCCCGCGAGCACAACCTGAAGGACGTGGACGTCGACATCCCGCGGGATGCGCTGGTGGTGTTCACCGGCGTGTCGGGCTCGGGCAAGTCGTCGCTGGCCTTCGGCACGTTGTACGCCGAAGCGCAGCGCCGCTATTTCGAATCGGTGTCGCCCTATGCGCGGCGGCTCATCGACCAGGTGGGCATGCCTGACGTCGACAGCATCGAGGGCCTGCCGCCGGCGGTGTCGCTGCAGCAGCAGCGCGGCACGCCCAGCGCCCGTTCGTCCGTGGGCAGCGTCACCACGCTGTCGAGCTCGCTGCGGTTGATGTATTCGCGTGCCGGCAGCTACCCGCCCGGCCAGCCGATGCTTTACGCCGAAGACTTTTCGCCCAACACGCTGCAAGGCGCCTGCCCCGAATGCCATGGCGTCGGCCGCGTGTTCGAGGTGAGCGAACGCACCATGGTGCCCGACGATTCACTCACCATCCGCGAGCGGGCGGTGGCCGCCTGGCCGACGGCCTGGCAGGGCCAGAACCTGCGCGACATCCTGGTCACACTGGGCCATGACGTGGACGTGCCCTGGCGCGACCTGCCGCGCAAGACGCGCGACTGGATCCTGTTCACCGAAGAGCAGCCCACGGTGCCGGTGTACGCCGGCCTGACGCCCGCGCAGACGCGCGAGGCGCTGCGCCGCAAGCTGGAGCCCAGCTACCAGGGCACCTTCACCGGCGCACGCCGGCATGTGCTGCACACCTTCAGTCATTCCAACAGCGCGCAGATGAAGCGCCGCGCCGCCCGCTTCATGCTCGCCAGCCCCTGCCCGCTGTGCCACGGCAAGCGGCTCAAGCCCGAGGCGCTGTCCGTCACCTTCGCGGGACTGGACATCGGCGCCCTGCAGCAGATGCCGCTGGACGACGTGGCTCGGATCCTGGCCCCCGCGGCGCGGGGTGAATTCGACGAAGCGGGCGGCCAGACGCTGGACCGCGCTGCGGCCCGGGCAGACACCGCCCGCCGCGTGGCCGCGGGCGGTTCCGCCCATGCCGTGGCCAGCGATGCCCGGCGCACGCCCAACCTGTCGGCCGAAAAGCGCCTGGCGGCCCAGCGCATCTGCACCGAGCTGCTGGCGCGCATCCACACCCTGCAGCAGCTGGGCCTGGGCTACCTGTCGCTGGACCGCAGCACGCCAGGCCTTTCGGCGGGCGAATTGCAACGCCTGCGGCTGGCCACGCAGATCCGGTCCAACCTGTTCGGCGTGGTCTACGTGCTGGACGAGCCCTCGGCCGGCCTGCACCCGGCCGACAACGAAGCGCTGATGTCGTCGCTGGAACAGCTCAGGCAGTCGGGCAACTCCATCTTCGTCGTCGAGCATGACCTGGGCATGATGCGCCGCGCCGACTGGCTGGTGGACGTGGGCCCCGATGCGGGCGAACGCGGCGGCCGTGTGCTGTACAGCGGGCCGCCGGAAGGCCTGCAGCAGGTGGCGGCCTCGCACACCGCGCGCTACCTGTTCGCCGAGGAAGCGGTGGCGCACCGGTTGCCGCGCCCGCCGACCGACTGGCTGGTGCTGCAAGGCGTCACGCTGAACAACCTGCGGGGCGTCGACGCACGCTTTCCGCTCGGCGTGCTCACGGCCGTCACCGGCGTGTCGGGTTCGGGCAAGTCCAGCCTGGTGACGCAGGCGCTGGTCGGCCTGGTACAGGCCCACCTGGGTGGCGAACCGCCGCCCTCGCCGTCCGATGACGAGACCGACCCGCTGCAGGCCGAGGTCGTCGCGCGGGCCGATGGCCGCATCGATGCCACCAGCCTGGACCGCATCCGTCGGCTGGTGCAGGTCGACCAGAAGCCGATCGGCCGCACGCCGCGCTCCAACCTGGCCACTTACACCGGCCTCTTCGACCACGTGCGCAAGCTGTTCGCCGCCACGCCCGCGGCGCGCCAGCGGCATTACGACGCCGGCCGCTTCTCCTTCAACGTGGCCAAGGGCCGCTGCAGCACCTGCGAAGGTGAAGGCTTCGTCTCGGTGGAGCTGCTGTTCATGCCCAGCGTGTATGCGCCCTGCCCCACCTGCCACGGCCAGCGCTTCAACGAGGCCACGCTGCAGGTGAAGCTGCGCGGACGCAGCATTGCCGACGTGCTGGCGATGACGGTGGAAGAAGCCCTCGCCTTCTTCGAGCAGGACGCGGCCGTGGCCCGCCCGCTGGCCCTGCTGCGCGACATCGGCCTGGGCTACCTGCGCCTGGGCCAGCCGGCCACCGAACTGTCGGGCGGTGAGGCGCAGCGCATCAAGCTGGCCACCGAACTGCAGCGCGCCCAGCGCGGCGATGCGCTCTATGTGCTGGACGAGCCCACCACTGGCCTGCACCCGGCTGACGTCGACCGGCTGATGACGCAGCTGCAGCAGCTGGTGGAGGCTGGCAACACCGTGGTGCTGGTGGAGCACGACCTGCGCGTGGTGGCCGATTGCGACTGGGTGATCGACCTGGGCCCCGGCGGTGGCGACCAGGGCGGCCGCATCGTGGCCGCCGGCACGCCGGCCGAGGTGGCGCAGGCCGATGGCAGCCGCACCGGGCCGTACCTGCGGCGCTTGCTTAAGATGCCCACGACCCCATCTGCATGACCATCATGAGACTGCTGATCGCCCTCCTCCTGCCATGGCTCACCTTCTTCACCATCGGCCGACCGATCGCCGGCATCGTGTGCCTGATCCTGCAGGTCACGCTGATCGGCTGGCTGCCCGCCACCATCTGGGCGGTGTATGCGTTGAGCCAGTACAAGACCGACCAGAAGATCGAGAAGGCGCTGGGCCAGCGGCGCACCTGAACGCGCCGGGCCATGCTGACCGCGCTGCGCGAAGCCGATGGCCGGAAGGTGCAGGCCGGCCACTGCCACCGGCTGCATGGGCCTTTCCGCTGCGCAGGCTGCGGTGCCCCGGCCCTGCTGGTCAAGGGCGCCATCCGCGTCCATCACTTCCGCCACCAGGCGAAGCCCGGTGACTGCCTGCGCGGCTGGGGCGAAAGCGCGCAGCACCGCGATTGCAAGCAGGCCATCTTCGACGCGCTGCGCGGCGCCGAAGGCGTGGCCGAGGTGGAGCTGGAGAAGGACATCGGCAGCAACGTGGCCGATGTGTTCGCGCTGATCCGCGGCGTGCCGGTGGCCATCGAGATCCAGCGCAGCGAGCTGCCGCTGGAGGTGCTGGTGCGCCGCACGCTGGCCTACCACGCGCAGCAGGTGCATGTGCTGTGGGTGGCGCTGGCGGGTGAAGAGATCGCCTTCAGCCCCTACAACCCCAAGGCCTGGGAGCGCTGGTGCCATGCGGTGTACGGCGGCCGGGTGTACTACTGGACGCAGGCCGACGAGCTGCAGCCGGTGCACTTCGACGCCCATTGGCTGCACACGCCCGCCTACACCACGCGCGATGCGCAGGGCCTGCCGCTGACGGTGGGCGGCCAGCCCCGCCGTTCCAGGCGCTACCGCAACCCGAACCACGGCGCGCGTGTGGCCATCAGCACCGGCTTTCGGCCCGTGGTGCGGCGTGAATGGTCGGGCGGCACGGTGCAGGTGCCGCGCTGCAGCCTGTACGTGGACGAGCAGCCGGCGTGGTGGAAAACGGGTGAAGGGCCTGGCTAGGCTCAGGCCGTGGGCGCACCCAGTCGCCGTCTCAACTCGTGCCACTCCGGGGCCAGGCGCCGGCGAAGCATCTGGTGCCTGGCTCGGTCGATCATCTTCCTGAACGGGCCGGCATCAGACACTCGCCGGCGATGGTCGGCGATGGCTTGCCACAAGGGCGCGGGCGCAAAGCCCGACCACACCGGCGGCACCGCGGTCAGCAGGTTGGCATGGCACACCGGGGCCACCCAGTCGAACAGCACCGTCTCGACGTGCGCGATCGGAAAGTGCCTGGCCACAGCCGCGATGGCGTCGTAGTCCGGCACGTTGTCCACGAACAGGTCGGACAGGGCCACGCACAGGTCCTGGTCCGTCGGTGGCGCAGCCGCTGAACTCAACGGCTGGGACCTCAGACCGGCGCTTTCGGCGCCCAGGTCCAGTTCAGCAACTCGGCGGTGCGCCGCACCACCCACACCGCCTCGTCGGCGCTCACCGTCTCGGGGCTGGCCTGCAGGCCGCGCAGGCAGCGGTCCAGCACGATGTCTTCGGGCAGGTCGTCCTTGAACTGCAGCGTCTGCGCCTGGTCCACCAGCAAGGTGGCCAGGTCTTCGCACAGCTCGTAGCGGGCGGTGAGCTCCAGCCGGGGCAGGCTGGGCTTGCGGCCCGGCGCGCTCTGGTACAGCGCGATGAACGATTCAGGGATGACGATCTGACTGCTGTCGTCCATGAAGGTCAACCTGCGGCCACGGCGGCACCGCCCAGCGCGGCAATGACCTCGGGCGGCGCCTGCACCAGCTCGATCAGCACACCCTCACCGCCGATCGGGAACTCGTCGTTGCTCTTGGGGTGGATGAAGCAGATGTCGAAGCCCGCGGCGCCCTTGCGGATGCCACCCGGCGCCAGGCGCACGCCATTGGCATTCATCCACTCCACGGCGCGCGGCAGGTCGTCCACCCACAGGCCCACGTGGTTCAGCGGCGTCGCATGCACCGCCGGCTTCTTGTCCGGGTCCAGCGGCTGCATCAGGTCCACCTCCACCTTGTGCACGCCCTGCCCCAGCGCGCAGATGTCTTCATCCACGTTCTCGCGCTCGGAGCTGAACTGGCCAGTGACGGCCAGGCCCAGCGTGTCCACCCAGAGGGCGCGCAGCTTCTGCTTGTCCAGGCCGCCGATGGCGATCTGCTGCAGGCCGAGGATGCGGAAGGGCTTGTCGGAGGTGGCCATGGGCTTTCAGCCTTGCGGGGTGGTGATGGGCAGGTCCAGCCGCGCCAGCAGTGCGCGGTCGGCGGTGGCGTCGGGGTTGCCGGTGACCAGCAGCTTGTCGCCGTAGAAGATGGAGTTGGCACCGGCCATGAAGCACAGCGCCTGCACGCCGTCGTCCAGGCCGCGGCGGCCGGCCGACAGCCGCACGCGCGAGCGCGGCATGGTGATGCGCGCCGCGGCGATCACCCGCACCACCTCGAACGGATCGACCGGCTCGGCGTTTTCCAGCGGCGTGCCGGGCACGGCCACCAGCTGGTTCACCGGTACCGATTCCGGCGCCGGGTCCAGGCTGGCCAGCTGGGCGATCAGCCCGGCGCGCTGCAGCCGGGTTTCACCCATGCCGACGATGCCGCCGCAGCACACCTTCAGGCCGGCGTCGCGCACATGGCCCAGCGTGTCCAGCCGGTCCTGGTACTCCCGCGTGCGGATGATGTCGCCGTAGAAGTCGGGCGCGGTGTCGAGGTTGTGGTTGTAGTAGTCCAGGCCGGCCTCGGCCAGCGTGCTGGCCTGGCCGGGCGTGAGCATGCCCAGCGTGGCGCAGGCTTCCAGGCCCAGGGCTTTGACGCCGCGCACCAGCTCGCTCACCTTCTCGATGTCGCGGTCCTTGGGCGAGCGCCAGGCCGCACCCATGCAAAAGCGCGCGGCACCGGCTTCCTTGGCGGCGCGGGCGGCGGCCATCACCGCTTCCACGTCCATCAGCTTGCCGGCTTCCACGCCGGTGTCGTAGTGCACCGACTGCGGGCAGTAGCCGCAGTCCTCCGGGCAGCCACCGGTCTTGACCGACAGCAGCGAGGCCAGCTCCACGTCGCCCTGCGGAAAGTGCTGGGCATGCACCGCATGGGCGCGGTGCACCAGGGCCATGAACGGCAGTTCCATCAGCGCCAGCACGGCCTCGGCCGTCCAGGCGGGCGCGGCGGCCGCGGGCTGGGGTGGGCGTGGCGCCACCCATTGCACCGGTTGTTCCACCACGTCGTTCAGTTCACCAGCCGCCATGCAGCCCTCTCCTTGTCAATCACACGAAACGCACGATGGGTTGGTCGACCGACAGGCTCTCGCCCTTCGTGGCCAGCACCTCGGCCACCTCGCCATCCTGCTGGGCGAAGAGGATGTTCTCCATCTTCATCGCCTCGATCACGGCCAGCTTCTCGCCGGCCAGCACCTTCTGCCCGACCACCACCGGCACGTCGGCCAGCAGGCCGGGCATCGGCGCCAGCAGGAACTTGCTGGTGTCGGGGGGCGCTTTATACGGCATCAGCTTGTGGAACTCGGCGCCGCGGGGCGTGAGCACCAGCGCATCGATGCGCGTGCCGTGGTGGCTGATGCGCAGCCACAGGCCCAGCCGCTCCACCTGGGCGGTGAAGGCCTGGCCATTGCACTGGCCGCTGATGCGGATGTCGCGCAGCGTCCAGTCGGAGTGGAAGGTGTAGGACTTGCCGTCCACTTCCACCACGATGCCGCCATTCAGCTTGACCTGCACAGGCACCTGCGTGTCGTTGCCCTGCTCGCCCTGGATCACCACCACGTAGTCCTCGCGCACCACGAAGCCGTGGCCCGGCATCTGGCCGCTCAGGCCCGCGGCCCGCATCATGTAGCGCAGGTTCACCGCCGCGGCCAGCGCCACCAGGAACTTCGGGTCGTCGTGCTGCACGTCCTCGGCGCGGAAGCCGCTCGGAAACTGCTCGGCGATGAAGCCGGTGTTGAACTGGCCCGAGACGAAGCGCGGGTGCGCCAGCAGCGCCGCCTGGAACGGGATGCTGCTGTTGATGCCGCGGATCACGAAGCCGTCCAGCGCCTCGCGCATCTTCGCGATCGCGTCGTTGCGGTCGCGGCCGTGCACGATAAGCTTGGCGATCATCGAGTCGTAGTACATCGGGATCTCGCCACCCTCGTACACGCCGGTGTCCACCCGCACACCCCCATCCGCAGGCCGCGGCGCCGCGGCCTCCATCGTGGTCACCGGCGGGCGGTACTTCACCAGCCGGCCGGTGGAAGGCAGGAAGTTGCGGAACGGGTCTTCCGCATTGATGCGGCACTCGATCGCCCAGCCCTCGCGCTTCAGGTCGGCCTGCTGCAGCGGCAGCGGCTCGCCGGCGGCCACGCGGATCATCAGCTCCACCAGGTCCAGGCCGGTGATGCATTCGGTGACCGGGTGCTCCACCTGCAGCCGGGTGTTCATCTCCAGGAAGTAGAAGCGCTGGTCCTTGCCGACCACGAACTCCACCGTGCCCGCGCTCTGGTAGTTCACCGCCTTGGCCAGCTGCACCGCCTGCGCGCCCATGGCCTGGCGCGTGGCTTCGCTGATGAAGGGCGACGGCGCTTCTTCGATCACCTTCTGGTGGCGGCGCTGGATGGAGCATTCACGCTCCCACAGGTAGATGACGTTGCCCTGGCTGTCGCCCAGCACCTGGATCTCGATGTGACGCGGCTCCTCGACGAACTTCTCGATGAAGACGCGGTCGTCGCCGAAGCTGTTGCGCGCCTCGTTGCGGCAGGAGCTGAAACCGTCGAAGGCTTCCTTGTCGTTCCAGGCCACGCGCAGGCCCTTGCCGCCGCCGCCGGCGCTGGCCTTGATCATCACCGGGTAGCCGATGTCGCGGGCGATCTGCACCGCCTGCTCGGGCGAGGCGATGGCCTCGTTCCAGCCCGGGATGGTGTTGACCTTGGCTTCGTTGGCCAGCTTCTTCGAAGCGATCTTGTCGCCCATGGCCGCGATGGACGCATGCTTGGGCCCGATGAAGACGATGCCTTCTTCTTCCACCCGGCGCGCGAACTCGGCGTTCTCGCTCAGAAAGCCGTAGCCCGGATGCACCGCCTCCGCCCCGGTGGCCTTGCAGGCGGCGATGATCTTGTCGGCCACCAGATAGCTCTCACGGCTGGGCGCCGGGCCCAGCAGCACCGCCTCGTCGGCCAGTTGCACGTGGCGCGCATCGCGGTCGGCCTCGGAGTACACGGCCACCGTGGCAATGCCCATCTTGCGGGCCGTCTTGATCACGCGGCAGGCGATCTCGCCGCGGTTGGCAATCAGAATTTTCTTGAACATGGCGCCGGACCTCACAGAGGGATGTTGCCGTGCTTGCGCCACGGGTTGTCGAGCTTCTTGTCCTTGAGCATCACCAGGCTGCGGCAGATGCGCTTGCGGGTCTCGTGCGGCTGGATCACGTCGTCGATGAAGCCGCGGGCGCCGGCCACGAAGGGGTTGGCGAAGCGGGCCTTGTATTCGGCCTCGCGGGCGGCCAGCTTGGCGGGGTCGTTCTTGTCCTCGCGGAAGATGATCTCCACCGCGCCCTTGGCACCCATCACCGCGATCTCGGCATTCGGCCACGCGAAGTTCACGTCGCCGCGCAGGTGCTTGGAAGCCATCACGTCATACGCACCGCCATAGGCCTTGCGGGTGATCACCGTGACCTTGGGCACCGTGCACTCGGCATAGGCATACAGCAGCTTGGCGCCGTGCTTGATGATGCCGCCGTACTCCTGGCTGGTGCCGGGCATGAAGCCGGGCACGTCGACGAAGGTGACCACCGGGATGTTGAAGGCATCGCAGAAGCGCACGAAGCGCGCGGCCTTGATGCTGCTCTTGATGTCCAGGCAGCCGGCCAGCACCTGCGGATTGTTGGCCACGATGCCCACGCTCTGCCCTTCCATGCGGGCGAAGCCGATCACGATGTTGGCCGCGTACTCGGGCTGCAGCTCGAAGAAGTCGCCGTCGTCCACCACCTTGGCGATCAGCTCCTTCATGTCGTAGGGCTTGTTGGGGTTGTCGGGCACCAGCGTGTCCAGCGACAGCTCCAGCCGGCCGGCCGGGTCGCCGCTGGGGCGCACCGGCGCCTTCTCGCGGTTGTTCAGCGGCAGGTAGTTGAAAAAGCGCCGCAGCATCAGCAGCGCTTCCACGTCGTTCTCGAAGGCCAGGTCGGCCACCCCGCTCTTGCCGGTGTGGGTGACGGCGCCGCCCAGTTCCTCGGCGGTCACTTCCTCGTGCGTCACGGTCTTCACCACCTCGGGGCCGGTGACAAACATGTACGAGCTGTCCTTGACCATGAAGATGAAGTCGGTCATGGCCGGGCTGTACACCGCGCCGCCGGCGCAGGGCCCCATGATCATGCTGATCTGCGGGATCACGCCCGAGGCCATCACGTTGCGCTGGAACACGTCGGCATAACCGCCGAGCGAGGCCACGCCTTCCTGGATGCGGGCGCCGCCCGAATCGTTGAGGCCGATGACCGGTGCGCCCACCTTCATCGCCTGGTCCATCACCTTGCAGATCTTCTCGGCATGCGCCTCGCTGAGCGCGCCGCCGAACACGGTGAAGTCCTGGCTGAAGACGAACACCAGCCGGCCGTTGATCATGCCGTAGCCGGTGACCACGCCGTCACCGGGCGGCCGGTTGTTCTCCATGCCGAAGTCGGTGCAGCGGTGCTCGACGAACATGTCCCATTCTTCGAAGGTGCCGTCGTCCAGCAGCAGGTCGATGCGCTCGCGCGCGGTGAGCTTGCCCTTGCCGTGCTGCGCGTCGATGCGCTTCTGGCCACCGCCCAGCCGCGCCTTGGCGCGCTTGGCTTCGAGCTGTTCGAGGATGTCGTGCATGGCGTCGTGGCCTTTCTGGTCAAGCGAATCAGTTCAGCAGGTCGAGCAGCCGCCGCGCCGCCACCGAGGCGGCCAGCGTGCCGGCGCGCACCTGGGTGTGGATTTCGGGCAGCGCTTCCCGCACCGCGGGGTGCTGGCGGAAGCGGCTCTTCAGGCCGGCCTCGATGCGTTCCCACATCCAGGCCTGGTCTTGCGTGCGGCGGCGCTCGGCCAGCCGGCCGGCGGCGGCCTGCAGCTCGCGGAAGCGGCTGACCGCGGCCCAGAACTCGGGCAATCCCTGGCCCTTGAGCGCGCTGAGCTGCAGCACCTGCGGTTGCCAGATCACCGGCGCACCGTCCACCGCATGGCTGGCATGGGCCGGGTTGCCGTGGTGGCCGAACAGCCGCAGCGCCGAGGTGATCTGGGCCCGGGCCCGGGTGGCGGCGGCCTCGTCCAGGTCGGCCTTGTTGATGACCACCAGGTCGGCCAGCTCCATCACGCCCTTCTTGATGGCCTGCAGGTCGTCGCCGGCATTGGGCAGCTGCAGCAGCACGAAGAGGTCGGTCATGCCGCTGACGGCCGTCTCGCTCTGGCCCACGCCCACGGTCTCGACGATCACCACGTCGTAGCCCGCGGCTTCGGCCACCAGCATGGATTCACGGGTGCGCTCGGCCACGCCGCCCAGCGTGCCGCTGGCCGGGCTGGGGCGGATGAAGGCCTGCTCATGCACCGAGAGCTGCTCCATGCGCGTCTTGTCGCCCAGGATGCTGCCGCCCGACACGCTGGAAGATGGGTCGATGGCCAGCACCGCCACCCGGTGGCCCTGGCCGATGAGGTACAGGCCCAGCCCTTCGATGAAGGTGCTCTTGCCCACGCCGGGCACGCCGCTGATGCCCAGGCGGAACGAGCGCCCGCTGTGCGGCAGCAAGGTGTTCAGCACCTCGTCGGCACGGCGGCGGTGGTCGTCGCGCGACGATTCCAGCAGCGTGATGGTCTTGGCGATGGCGCGGCGCTGCGCGGGCCCGGGCGGGCCCAGCACCGCGCTCACCAGCGCCTGGTCGGCCGGCGGCAGCATGCGGTCGATCGCGGTGTCGGTGTTCAAGCCGCGGTGGCCGCCACCGCCAGGCGGATCTGCTCCAGCACGTCCTTGGCGCTGGCCGGAATGGGCGTGCCCGGGCCGTAGATGCCCTTCACGCCGGCCTCGTACAAGAAGTCGTAGTCCTGGCGCGGAATCACGCCGCCGACGAAGACGATGATGTCGTCGGCGCCCTGGTCCTTCAGCGCCTGCACGATGGCCGGCACCAGCGTCTTGTGGCCGGCGGCCAGCGTGCTCACACCCACCGCATGCACGTCGTTCTCGATGGCCTGGCGGGCGCATTCTTCGGGCGTCTGGAACAGCGGGCCCATGTCGACGTCGAAGCCCAGGTCGGCAAAGGCGGTGGCCACCACCTTGGCGCCGCGGTCGTGGCCGTCCTGGCCCAGCTTGGCGATCATCACGCGCGGCCGGCGGCCTTGCTCCTGCGCGAAGGCGTCGATCTCGCTCTTGAGCTTGTCCCAGCCTTCGGCGCTGTCGTAGGCCGCGGCATAGACGCCGGTCACCTTCTGGGTGTCGGCGCGGTGGCGGCCGAACACCTTTTCCAGCGCATCGCTCACCTCGCCCACCGTGGCGCGCAGGCGCATGGCCTTGACGGTGAGGTCCAGCAAGTTGCCCTGGCGGCTCTCGGCGCAGGCGGTCAGCGCATCCAGCGCCGCCTGCACCGCCGCGCCGTCACGGCGGGCGCGGATGGCCTGCAGCCGCGCGATCTGGCTGTCGCGCACCTTCACGTTGTCGATGTCGAGGATCTCGATCGGGTCTTCCTTGGCCAGCTTGTACTTGTTGACGCCGACGATCACGTCCTGGCCCGAGTCGATGCGGGCCTGCTTCTCGGCCGCAGCGGCCTCGATCTTCAGCTTGGCCCAGCCGCTGTCCACGGCCTTGGTCATGCCGCCCATGGCTTCGACTTCTTCGATGATGGCCCAGGCCTGGTCGGCCATGTCCTGGGTGAGCTTTTCCATCATGTAGCTGCCGGCCCAGGGGTCCACCACGCTGGTGATGTGGGTCTCTTCCTGGATGATGAGCTGGGTGTTACGCGCGATGCGGGCCGAGAACTCGGTGGGCAGCGCGATGGCTTCGTCGAAGCTGTTGGTGTGCAGGCTTTGCGTGCCGCCGAACACCGCGGCCATGGCCTCGATGGTGGTGCGCACCACGTTGTTGTAGGGGTCCTGCTCGGTCAGGCTCCAGCCGCTGGTCTGGCAGTGCGTGCGCAGCATCAGGCTCTTGGGGTTCTTGGGCTTGAACTCGCTCATGATGCGCCACCACAGCAGCCGGGCGGCGCGCATCTTGGCGATCTCGAGATAGAAGTTCATGCCGATGGCCCAGAAGAAGCTCAGGCGGCCTGCGAACTCGTCCACGTCCAGGCCCTTGGCCAGCGCGGTCTTCACATATTCCTTGCCGTCGGCCAGCGTGAAGGCCAGCTCCAGCGCCTGGTTGGCGCCGGCTTCCTGCATGTGGTAGCCGCTGATCGAAATCGAGTTGAACTTCGGCATGTTTTTCGCCGTGTACTCGATGATGTCGCCGATGGCCCGCATGCTCGGCTCGGGCGGAAAGATGTAGGTGTTGCGGACCATGAACTCCTTGAGGATGTCGTTCTGGATGGTGCCGCTCAGCTTGTCCTGGCTCACGCCCTGCTCTTCCGCCGCGATGATGTAGCCGGCCAGCACCGGCAGCACCGCGCCGTTCATCGTCATGCTCACGCTCACCTTGTCAAGCGGGATGCCGTCGAACAGGATCTTCATGTCCTCCACGCTGTCGATGGCCACGCCGGCCTTGCCGACGTCGCCGGTGACGCGCGGGTGGTCGCTGTCGTAGCCGCGGTGGGTGGCCAGGTCGAAGGCCACGCTCACGCCCTGGGCGCCGGCCGCCAGGGCCTTGCGGTAGAAGGCATTGCTTTCTTCCGCGGTGGAAAAGCCGGCGTACTGGCGGATGGTCCAGGGCCGCACCGCGTACATGGTGGCCTGCGGGCCGCGCACGAAGGGTGGCAGCCCGGGCAGCGTGTCGGCATAAGGCAGGCCCTGCACGTCGGCCGCGGTGTACAGCGGCTTGACGGTGATGCCGTCGGGCGTGCGCCAGTTCAGCGCCGCGAGGTCGCCACCCGGCGCCGACTTGGCAGCGGCCTTTTCCCAGGCAGGCAGGCCGTCGGCGGAGGTGAGGATGGCGGGCTTGGGATCGGACATCGAAGGCTCCAGAGGCCGCTGTACAGGGCATGTCCGACTGGACATTCGATTCGCCGCACGGCCATAATTCAAAACTGAATTATGCAGATGCCCACCGCGAAGTCAAACCCGCGCGAGATTCCGGCCACATGTCACAGACAGCCATGACCACTTCCCCCGACGGGGCGATGACGGCCGCCCGCGCCGATGGCCGGCCGATGTACGAACACGTGGCCGAGCGGCTGCGCGGCGCCATCCTGTCGCACACGCTGGCGCCGGGCAGCTGGATCGACGAACAGCGGCTGTGCGCCGAATACGGCATCAGCCGCACGCCGCTGCGCGAGGCGCTGAAGGTGCTGGCCACCGAGGGCCTGATCACCATGCGGCCGCGCCGCGGCGCCTACGTCACCGAGATGTCGGCGCGCGACGTGACCGACGTCTACCACCTGCTGTCGCTGCTGGAGAGCGATGCCGCCGCCGACGTGGCCCGCGTGGCCAGCGACGCGCAGCTGGCCGAGCTGGCCGGCCTGCATGCGCAGCTGGAGCAGGCGGTGGACGACCGCGAGCGCTTCTTCGCGCTGAACGAAGCCTTCCACATGCGCATCCTCGAGATCGCCGGCAACCGCTGGCGCAGCCAGGTGGTGGTGGACCTGCGCAAGGTGATGAAACTCAACCGCCACCACTCGCTGTTCCGCGAAGGCCGGCTGGCCGACTCACTGGCCGAGCACCGCGCGCTGATGCAGGCGCTGCAGGCCCGCGATGCGGCGCAGGCCGAGGCCTTGACGCGTGAGCACTTCCGCAATGGGCTGTCGGCCGCCACGGTGCGGCCGGGGGTGGCTTGATCGCTGCGAGGCACGCGGCCAGCTTCAGGCGCCGTCGGCTCCCGGGCCTGTTTCCCGGTTCTGAAGCGCCGGAAAGCTCAGCCGGTAGCACGTGGAAAACCCGGGCGGCGCGGGTGCTCGTTCGAAGCGGGCGTCGTGGATGGCGGCCACCTTCTCGATCACGCGGTGGCCCAGGCCCAGGCCGGCGTTGAAGCGGTGGCCGGGTTCGCAGGGCACGCCGGCGCCGTCGTCGCACACCTGCAGCCAGCGGGCCCTGGCGTCCAGCTGCACCTCCACCCGCGTGCCACGCGGGGTGTGGCCCAGCGCGTTGTCCAGCAGGTTGCGCAGGGCCAGGTCCAGCAGCAGCGGGTGGCCTTCCAGCAGGAAGGGGCCGGCACTGTCCAGGCCCAGGTCGTGGCCCGAATCGAGCGCCCGCTGCGCATAGTCGGCCAGCAGCTGGCGGGCCAGGGCGTCCAGATCGCAGGGGCGCACGGCTTCGTCCATCTGGGCCCGGCTGGCGCGCGCCAGCGTCAGCAGCTGCTGCACCACCTGGCCGGCGCGCAGCGCGTCGTCCTCCAGCCGCTGCAGCGAGGCGCGGCGGTCCTCGTCGCTCATCTCGCCCTGCAGCCCGCGCGCATGCAGCGCGAGGGAGGCCAGCGGCGTGCGCAGCTCATGCGCCAGCTCGCTGGCCAGCTGGCGCTCGCGCGTCAGCGCCGCATGCTGGCGGCTCACCAGGGTGTTGATGGAGTCCACCACCACCTTGAATTCTTCGTGCGGGTGGCGCGTGGGCAGCGGTTCCGCCCGGTGCACGTCCAGGCCCAGCACGTCGCGCGAAAGGTCGTGCAGCGGCTTCAGGCCGCGCCGCACCGCCAGGCCCAGCGCCACCGCGATGGCCGGCATCACCCACAGGCCTGGGCTGGCCACCTGCAGCGCGATGTCCCAGGCCAGGTCGTCGCGCTCCTCGATGCTCAGCATCACGGTGATCTTGCGGTGCTGCTCGGGCCCGTCCCAGCGTGAAAAGGTGCGCCAGCGTTCCGGCGGATGGCCGAGCGTCATGTCGGCAAAGCCGGTCGAGCGGTCGAAGACGGGCAGCGGCGCATTGCCGGTGGCGGTGACCAGCCGGCCCTGGCCGTCCCAGACCACCACGCTCATGGACTGCTGGTAGTCGTGGCTCTTCAGCCCCTCCGGCACGTCGCGCCCGGGGTCCAGGCGGGTCAATGGATCGAAGCGGCCCTCGTGCATCGCCGCCTGCAGCCCGGCCACGCTGGCCAGGTGGCCGTCGGTCAGCTCGTCGGCTTCGTGCACGCCGGTGGCAAAGCCGACCACGATGAAGCTGGCCCACACCAGCGCCAGCGCGCCGAGCGTCCAGCCCAGCAGGTGGTGCAGCAGGGTGCGGCCGGCCATCAGGCAGCGTCCGCCGGCACGAAGTAGCCGACGCCGCGCAGCGTGCGGATGACGCCTTCACCCAGCTTGCGGCGCAGGTGGTGCACATGCACCTCGATGGCATTGCTTTCCAGCCCGGCATCGAAGTTGTAGAGCGCGGCCTCAATCTGCGCGCGCGACAACACCCGCGGCCGCACCTCCACGAGCGCCATCAGCACCGCGAATTCGCGTGGCGACAGCTCCACCGGCCGGCCGGCGCGCAGCACGCTGCGGGCGGCGGGGTCGATGGCCAGCTCGCCACACTGCAGCAGCGGCGTGGCGCGACCGGCCGCCCGGCGGCGCAGCGCCCGCATGCGGGCCACCAGCTCGTCGGGGTGGAAGGGCTTGGTCACGTAATCGTCGGCGCCCAGGTCCAGCCCGGCGATGCGCGAGGCCACCTCGTCGCGCGCGGTCATGATCAGCACCGGCAGCGCCGCATCCGGCAGGCGGCCAGGCGGGCTGGCCCGCAGCCGGCGCAGCAGCTCGGTGCCGTCGCCATCGGGCAGGCCCAGGTCGAGCAGCAGCAGGTCGAAGGGCTCGGCCTGCAGCATCGACCAGGCCGCGGCCACGCTGCCCGCCTGGTCCAGGGCATGGCCATGCTGCCGCAGGCTGAGCGCCAGGCCGGCCGCGATGCCCTCGTCGTCTTCCACCACCAACACACGCATGCACCGATTGTGGCCCGCCTTCAGGACCGCCGGGATGGGGCTCTTAAGGTGGTCTTAAGTGCGGCGCCCTACCGTGCACAGCGTGGAAAAGATGTTGTCCCATGCCCGGCCCGGCCCCGCCGCCCTGCCCGCTTCGCCGCGGGCGTCGAGGGGCCTGCGCCAGCTGCTGCTCGCCTCCCTCGTGATGCTGGCGGCGCTGCTGGCGTGGGATGCCAGCGGCCTCGACCTGCCGATGGCCAGGCTGTTCGGCGATGCCGACGGCTTTGCGCTGCGCAGCCACTGGCTGCTGACCACCGTGCTGCACGAGGGCGGTCGCATCGCCGCCTGGGCGCTGGTGCTGGCCTTGTGCATCGGCGTGTGGTGGCCGCGTGGGCCGCTGCACCGCCTGCCGCCCGGCCGCCGGCTGCAGCTGGCGGTGGGGGCGCTGGCCGCGGTGCTGGCGGTGTCGGCGCTCAAGAGCCTGAGCACCACCAGTTGCCCGCAGGAGCTGACGATGTTTGGCCGCAGCGCGCAGTACATGTCGCACTGGCACTGGCCACCGGGACTGACCGATGGGGGCACCGGCCACTGCTTTCCGGCCGGCCATGCCTCGGCCGGTTTTGCCTTCATCGCAGGCTTTTTCGCCTGCCGCCAGCACGACCGCCGGCAGGCCTGGGCCTGGCTGGGCGGCGCGCTGCTGGCCGGCACGGTACTGGGTCTGGGCCAGCAGATGCGCGGTGCGCATTTCATGAGCCACACCCTGTGGTCGGCCTATGTCTGCTGGTGGGTGGCCCTGGCCACCGACCTGCTGTTTCAACGCCTGCGCGTGCGGCAGCCCCTGGCTGCCCCGACGGAGTCTGCATGACCTCGCTCACTTTCTGGACCTGGCGCCGCCACAAGGTGGCCGCCGATCCCCTGCCCCACGCTGCCAGCGCCGGCCGTGCGCCCTGGTTGGTGACGCTGGCGGCCGCGGGCTGGATGGCCACCGCCTGCAACCTGGCGCTGTGGGCCAAGCTGGGCGATCTGGGGTTGCTGCACGGCCTGCGTGGCCTGCTGCTGGGCCTGGGTTGCGCCGGCATCATCAGCGCGCTGATCGTCACGTTGGTGAGCCTGCTGGCCTGGCGCTGGACCCTCAAGCCGGTGCTGACGCTGCTGCTGGTCACGGCCGCCGCGGCGATGCATTTCATGCGCATGTACGGCATCGTCATCGACCCCTCGATGGTGGTGAACGTGCTGCAGACCGATGCCCACGAAGCCGGCGACCTGCTGAGCCTGCGTCTGGTGCTCACGCTGGGGGTGGCCGGGCTGCTGCCGGCGCTGCTGCTGTGGCGCACGCCGGTGCGCTACGGCACGCCCGGTCGGCGCGCGCTGGGCAACCTGGGCCTGTTCGTGGCCAGCCTGGCGGTGGCGGCGGGCCTGCTGCTGGCCTGCTTCCAGCCGCTGTCCTCCTTGATGCGCAACCACAAGGACGTGCGCTACCTGATCAACCCGCTGAACGCCGTGTGGGCGGTGGCCGACGTGGCGGCCAAGCCGCTGCGGCGGGCCGAGGGGCCGCTGCAGCCGATCGGCGAGGACGCGGTGCTGGGCACCAGCTACAGCCGACAGGCGCAGCCGCCGCTGGTGGTGCTGGTGCTGGGCGAAACCGGCCGCGCCGGCAACTTCGGCCTCAACGGCTATGGCCGGGACACCACGCCCGAGCTGGCGAAGGAAAACGTGGCCAGCCTGCGCAATGTGTGGTCCTGCGGCACCAGCACCGCGGCCTCGGTGCCCTGCATGTTCTCGCACCTGGGACGTGAGGGCTACCTCGACCGCAAGCAGGATTCCGAAGGCCTGATGGACGTGCTGCAGCGCGCCGGCCTGGCGGTGCTGTGGCTGGACAACCAGTCGGGCTGCAAGGGCGTGTGCGATCGGGTGCCCAACGTCAATACCAGCAGCGGGTCCGATCCGCAGCTGTGCCCTGGCGGCCAGTGCATGGACATGGTGATGCTCAAGGGCCTGGACGAGCGCATCGCCGCCCTGCCCCCTGAGCGCCGGGCGCGCGGCGTGGTGGTGGTGATGCACCAGATGGGCAGCCACGGGCCGGCGTACAGCAAGCGTTCAACGGCCGAGTTCAAGCGCTTCCAGCCTGAATGCACCAGCCCATCGCTGCAGGAATGCAGCCGCGAGTCGCTGGTCAATGCCTACGACAACAGCATCGCCTACACCGACCACTTCCTGGCCAGCACCATCCGCTGGCTCAAGACCAAGGGCTCTCAGCCCACGGCCATGGTGTACCTGGCCGACCATGGCGAATCGCTGGGCGAGAACAACCTGTACCTGCACGGCCTGCCCTACGCGGTGGCGCCCGACGTGCAGAAGCGCGTGCCCTGGATCACCTGGCTGTCGCCCGCCTATGAGCAACGCAGCGGCCTGCGCACGGCCTGCCTGAAGCAGCAGGCCGACGAACGCCGCAGCCACGACGACTGGTTCCATTCGGTGCTGGGCCTGCTGGACGTGCAGACCGGCATCTACCGCCGCGCGAACGACCTGTACGCGGGCTGCAGCGCGGGGTGAGGTGCCGCGGCTGCTCGCAGCCATGAAAAAGGGGCAGCTTCCGCTGCCCCTTGGCTTTTGCAGACGGCAAGCCCCGCTCAGCGGGCGGTGCTGCTGCCCTGCTGGGCCACGGTGGTGTCGGTCCAGCCGCCACCCAGCGCCTGGTACAGCGACACCTGGTTCTGCAGCTCGGCCAGGCGGGTCTGCACCGTGGCCTGCTGCACCGTGAACAGCGAGCGCTGCGCATCCAGCAGGTCGAGGTAGCTGGCCACGCCGTTGCGGTAGCGCAGGTCCGACAGGCGGAAGCGCGCCGATTCGGCCTCGGTCTGGGCCTGCTGCTGGCGCACCTGCTCGCCCAGCGTGGCACGGCCGGCCAGGGCATCGGCCACCTCGCGGAAGGCGGTCTGCACCGCCTTCTCGTACTGGGCCACCGCGATGTCGCGGGCCACCGTGGTGGCGTCCAGGTTGGCGCGGTTGCGGCCGGCGTCGAAGATCGGCAGCGAGATCTGCGGGATGAAGGTCCACGCGCCCGAGCCGCTCTTGAACAGGCCCGACAGCTCGCTGCTGGCGGTGCCGGCGCTGCCGGTGAGCGTGATGCGGGGGTAGAAGGCCGCCCGCGCCGCGCCGATGTTGGCATTGGCCGACAGCAGCGTCTGCTCGGCCTGGCGCACGTCGGGCCGGCGGTTCAGCAGGTCGGACGGCAGCCCGGCCGGCAGGTCGGCCATCATCACCGTCTCGGCCAGCGGCAGCACCGGCGGCAGGTCGGCCGGCAGCGGCTGGCCCACGAGCAGCACCAGCGCGTTCTCGTCCAGCTCACGCTGGCGCTGCTGTTGTGCCAGCGTGGCGCGGGCCGAGGCCACCAGCGAGCGGGCCTGCTGCAGGTCCAGCTCCGAGGCCACGCCGTTGTCGAAGCGCAGCTGCGAGAGCTTGAGCGACTCTTCGCGGGTGGCCAGGGTCTGCTGCGTCAGCTTCAGCAGTTCCTCGTCGGCCTGCACGGCCAGCGCTGCACGCGCCACCGAGCCCACCAGCGTGATCTGCGTGGCCTTGCGGCCTTCTTCGGTGGCCAGGTAGGTGGCCAGCGCGGCATCGCTGAGGCTGCGCACGCGGCCGAACAGGTCCAGCTCGTAGCTGGTGACGCTCAGGCCCACCTGGTACAGGCTGGTCTGGTCGCCCTGCGTGTTGGGCTGGCGGGTCAGCGAAGCGACGCCGTTCACCGAAGGCAGCCGGTCGGCCCGCTGCACCTGGTAGAGCGCGCGGGTGCGGTCCATGTTGAGCACCGCCACCCGCAGGTCGCGGTTGTTCTGCAGCGCCAGCTCGATCAGGCGCTTGGTGCGCGCATCGCTGAAGAAGCGCTGCCACTCCAGATCGGCGGCCGGGGTACCGGCCTGCGTGTTGCCGGCCACCGACGCGGGATAGCTGGCGGCCACCGGCGCGGCGGGCCGCTCGTAGGTGGGCGCCATCGTGCTGCAGCCGGCCAGCAGCGCGGCCAGGGCCGCGGCTGCCAGCGTGGCGGGACGGAGGAAGTCAGGGTTCATGGCGGGCACTTTCACGAACGGCCCTCCGTTTGCGGAGGCGTCGAGGGCGGCAGGGTGTCCTGCTCGAGCTCATGGTTGTACATGCGGCGCTGGCGCTCGCTGCCCTTGAAGATGCGGCGGATGACCACGAAGAACAGCGGCACGAAGAACACCGCCAGCACCGTGGCCGCGATCATCCCGCCCATCACGCCGGTGCCGATCGCGCGCTGGCTGGCCGAGCCGGCGCCCGAGGCGATCACCAGCGGCAACACGCCGAGGATGAAGGCCAGCGAGGTCATGATGATCGGGCGGAACCGCAGGTGGGCCGCTTCCAGCGCGGCATCGAACACGCTCTTGCCTTGCGCCTGCAGGTCCTTCGCGAACTCGATGATCAGGATCGCGTTCTTCGCCGCCAGGCCGATCACGGTGATCAGGCCGACCTTGAAGTACACGTCGTTCGGGTAGCCGCGCAGGTACACGCCGGCCAGTGCGCCCAGGATGCCCAGCGGCACCACCAGCAGCACCGAGGCGGGGATGGACCAGCTTTCATACAGCGCGGCCAGGGCCAGGAACACCGCCAGCAGCGAGAAGGCGAACAGGATGGTGGCGGTGGAGCCCGAGAGCTTTTCCTCGCGCGACTGGCCCGTCCACTCGAAGCCGAAGCCCGGCGGCAGCTGGCTGGCCAGACGCTCCATCTCGGCGATGGCCTGACCGGTGCTGACGCCCGGCGCCGCATCGCCCGAGATGCGCATCGTCGGGTAGCCGTTGTAGCGCACGGTCTGCATCGGGCCGGTGATCCAGCGCGTGGTGGCAAAGGCCGACAGCGGCACCGGCTGGCCCTTGGCGTTGAGCGCGTTCAGGCGCAGCAGGTCGTCGGGCTGCATGCGCTGGGGCGCATCGGCCTGCACGATCACCCGCTGCAGCCGGCCGCTGTTCGGGAAGTCGTTGATGTAGCTCGAGCCCATGGACGTCGACAACGCGGTGTTGATCGCGTCGAAGGTCACGCCCAGCGCATTGGCCTTGTCACGGTCGATGTCCAGCTGCAGCTGGGCCGCGTCTTCCAGGCCGTCGGGGCGCACGCCGGTCAGCAGCTTGCTGCCGCGGGCCATGCCCAGCAGCTGGTTGCGGGCGTTGACCAGCGCCTGGTGGCCCTGGCCGGCACGGTCCTGCAGCCGGAAGTTGAAGCCGGTGGCGTTGCCCAGTTCCGGGATCGGCGGCGGGCTCAGCGGGAAGATGAAGGCATCGCGGATGCCCATCAGCGCGCCGAAGGTACGGCCGGCCAGCGCGGCGGCGGTGTTGTTCTCGCCCTTGCGCTCTTCCCAGTCCTTCAGCACCACGAAGGCCAGGGCCGCGTTCTGCCCGGTGCCCGAGAAGCTGAAGCCCAGCACGCTGACCATGCTCTCGACCTCGGGCTGCTTGAGCACGAAGCCTTCGACCTGCTTCATCACGTCCAGCGTGCGATTCTGCGCCGCGCCCGGGGGCAGCTGCACGTTGACGATGATGTAGCCCTGGTCTTCGTTGGGCAGGAAGCTGTTCGGCAGGCGCATGAACATCCAGCCCACGCCCACGCCGATGGCCAGGTAGATGATCATGAAGCGGCCTGCGCGATGCAGGATGCGCCGCACCCAGCCCTCGTAGCCCTTGGCCGTGCGGGTGAAGCTGCGGTTGAACCAGCCGAAGAAGCCGCGCTTCTCATGGTGGTGGCCGGCTTCCACCGGCTTGAGCAGCGTGGCGCACAGCGCCGGCGTCAGCGACAGCGCGAGGAAGGCGCTGAAGGCGATGGCCGAGACCATCACCGCCGAGAACTGGCGGTAGATGTTGCCCACCGAGCCCGAGAAGAAGGCCAGCGGGATGAACACCGAGATCAGCACCACCGTCACGCCGATGATGGCGCCGGAGATCTGGCCCATGGCCTTGCGCGTGGCCTGCCGGGGCGACAGCCCCTCCTCGCTCATGATGCGCTCGACGTTCTCCACCACCACGATGGCGTCGTCCACCACGATGCCGATCACCAGCACCATGCCGAACATGGTGAGCACGTTGATCGAGAAGCCGAGCGTCAGCAGCACCGCAAAGGTGCCCAGCAGCGCCACCGGCACCACCAGCGTCGGAATGATGGTGTAGCGCCAGTTCTGCAGGAAGACGAACATCACCACGAACACCAGCACCACCGCCTCGAACAGCGTGTGCACCACCTGCTCGATCGAGATGCTGACGAAGCGCGAGGTGTCGTACGGGATCTCGTACTTCACGCCCTGCGGGAAGAACTTCGACAGCTCTTCCATGCGCGCGCGCACCGCCTTGGCCGTCTGCAGCGCATTGCCGGTGGGCGACAGCTGGATGCCGATGCCGGTGGACGGCTGGCCGTTCAGGCGGGCCGAGGTGGCATAGGCCTGGCCGCCCAGCTCGATGCGGGCGACGTCGCGCAGCCGCACGGCCGAGCCGTCGGCATTGGCGCGCAGCACGATGTTGCCGAACTGCTCGGGCGTGCTCAGCTGGCCGGCCACCACCACGGTGGCGAAGATGCTCTGGCCCGGGATGTTGGGCAGGTCGCCGATGGTGCCGGCCGACACCTGCGCGTTCTGTGCGCGGATGGCGGCATTGACCTCGGTGGCCGACAGGTTGAAGCCCACCAGCTTGGCCGGGTCGATCCAGATGCGCATCGCGCGTTCGGTGCCGAACAGCTGCGCCTGGCCCACGCCGGGCACGCGCTGCAACTCGGGCAGCACGTTGCGCGAGGCGTAGTCGCCCAGCGCCACCGGGTCGTAGCGCGGGTCATCCGACGACAGGATGGTGAACATCAGGAAGTTGTTGCGCGACTTGTCCACGCGCACGCCCTGCTGCGTCACCGACGACGGCAGCCGCGGCGTTGCGCGCGACAGCCGGTTCTGCACGTCCACCTGCGCCAGCTCGGGGTTGGTGCCCGGCTCGAAGGTGATGGTGATCGAGCCGGTGCCGTCGGCCTGGGCCACCGACTCCATGTAGATGAGGCCGGGCGAGCCGTTCATCTCGCGCTCGATCACGCTGAGCACCGAGTCTTCCAGCGTCTGCGCCGAAGCGCCCGGATAGGCGGTGTTGATCACGATGGCCGGCGGGGCCACCGTGGGGTACTGGGCGATCGGCAGCTGCTTGATCGCGACGCCGCCGAACACCAAGATGAACAAGGCGATCACCCACGCGAAGATCGGGCGATCGATGAAGAATTTGGCCATGGAGGTCCCTCGTTGCTGCGCCGCGAGGGCTTACTTGCTGGCGGCGCTGGCAGCGCCTGCCGGGTTGGACGCAGCACCGGCGTGGGCCGACGCACCCGCCGCACCGCTGGCGGCGTTGGGCGTCCAGGGCACCGGCTTGACCGGCGCGCCCGGCACCATCATCTTCTGGAAGCCGTCGACGATGACCTGCTCGCCCGGCTTCAGGCCGTCGAGCACGATCCACTGGTTGTTCTGGTTCTGGCCCAGCTTGACCTGGCGCGGTGCCGGCTTGCTGTCGGGGCCCACCACCAGCACCGTGTCGCCGGTGGCAGCGCGGGTGACCGCCTGCTGCGGCAGCAGGATGGCCTGTTCCAGCTGCGCCTGCTCGATGCGCACGCGCACGTACATGCCGGGCAGCAGCAGGCCGTCGGGGTTGGGCACTTCGGCGCGCAGCGTCACCTGGCCGCTGGTTGCGTCCACCGTCAGGTCGGAGAACAGCAGCTTGCCGGTGCGGCCGTATTCGGTGCCGTCGTCCAGCAGCACGTGCACCACCGCCGACTCACCGCCGCCGGCCTTGGCCAGCTTGCCCGCGGCCAGCGCGCGGCGCAGGTTCAGCACCTCGTTGGCCGACTGGGTGAAGTTCACGTACATCGGGTTGATCTGCTGCACCACCGCCAGCGCGGTAACTTCGCCCTGGCCCACCAGCGCGCCTTCGGTCACCAGCGCGCGGCCGATGCGGCCCGAGATGGGCGAGGTGACGGCGGCATAACCGCGGTTGATGCTGGCGGTGCGCACCTGGGCACGGGCCACGGCCACATCGGCCTCGGCCTGCTTTTGCGCGGCCACGGCGTTCACGTAGTCCTGCTTGCTGATGGCGTTGGCCTCGACCAGCGGCTTGTAGCGCTCGGCCTGGGCCTTGGTCTGGGCCACGTTGGCCTCGGCCCGCGCCAGCGAGGCCTGGGCGCTGGCCAGCGCCGCCTCGTAAGGGGCGGCGTCGATCTCGAAGAGCGGCTGGCCAGCACGCACGTCGCTGCCTTCGCGGAACAGGCGCTTTTGAAGGATGCCGGCGGCACGGGCGCGCACCTCGGCCACCCGTGAAGCTTCCAGGCGACCCGGCAGCTCGGTCACCAGGCCCACGGCCTGGGGCTGCACGGCCACCACGCCCACCGTGGCCGGCGGCATGCCGCCACCGGGTGCGCCACCAGCGCCGCCCTCTTCCTTCTTGCCGCAGGCGGCAAGCAGCACCGCGGCCGCGACGACGGCCAGGGCGACTCGGGGGCTACGGGCGCGTTGCGAGACGCCGAAAAAAAAGGCAACGGCAGGCTGTGGATGCAACACGGTGCAAGTCCTTGAAGGGTTTTTCTTGGATGAGGCCGCGGGATTACCCGTAGCCCGGTCGGCCGCGAGTATACATACAGCCTAGAATGTATGCACAACGCCCCCATGTGACGAGGGCCCTACGACTGACGACGCAACGACATGGCCCGCAAGACCAAGGAAGAAGCCCTCGCCACCCGCGCCAGCATTCTGGACGCGGCGGAGCTGCTGTTCCACCGTCAGGGTGTGTCACGGACGTCGTTACACGACATTGCCGCGGCCGCCGGCGTCACCCGCGGTGCCGTGTACTGGCACTTCAAGGACAAGGCCGACCTGTTCAGCCACATGATGGACCGGGTGTGTCTGCCCGCCGAAGACGGCGCGGCCGCCGAACCCGGCCCGGTGAACGGCAGTGCGCTGGCCGGGCTGCGCAAGCACCTCGACGAGATCTTCGAGCTGGTGGCGCACGACGAGCGCGCGCGCCACGTGATCGAGATCGCCACCCAGAAGGTGGAGTACGTGGACGAGCTGGTGGCGGTGCGCGACCGCCACCTGGAAGTTCGCAGCGAGCACGTCGGCAATCTGGTGCGTTTGCTGGAGCAGGCGCAGGCCGGTGGCGAGGTGCCGACCACCCAGACGCCGCGTGAGCTGGCGCTGGGTCTGCACGCCATCATCGACGGCTTGATCGACAACTGGCTGCTCGACCGCCAGGCCTTCGACCTGCAGGCCATCGGCGGCCTGACGGTGGACCTGTTCCTGGCCGGCGTGCGGGCCGGCCGACGGGCGTGAGCCGGCGGCGCTCTGGCGCCGAGGGCGACGCGCCGCAGCTGTTCGACGACCCGCCGCTGGCCGCGGCCACCCTGCCCGATGAGGTGCCTGCGGTGGCGCAGGCGCTGCACAGCCGTTTCGGGGGCCGGCTGCGGCTCGGCACCTCTTCCTGGAGTTTTCCGGGATGGGAGGGCCTGGTCTGGGGCCGCGCCTACGGCGCCCCCACCCTCGCCCGCCGCGGCTTGACGGCCTACCACCGCCATCCGTTGCTGCGCACGGTCAGCCTGGACCGCGCCTTCTACCGCCCGCTGGAGGCGGCCACCTACGCGGGCCTGGCGGCCCAGGTACCGGCCGACTTCCGCTTCGTGGTCAAGGCGCCGGCGCTGGTCACTGACGCAGTGCTGCGCGAGCCGGCCAGCGGCAAGGCGCTGCAGCCCAACCCGGGCTTCCTCGACCCGCGGCGCACGCTGGCCGAGGTGCTGCAACCCGCGCTGCAAGGCCTGGGGCCGGCGCTGGGCGTGCTGGTGTTCCAGCTGTCACCGCTGCCGGCCGACTGGCTGCATGACGAAGCGCGCCTGCATGAGGCGCTGGACCGCTTGTGGGGCGCCGTGGTGCCGGCGCTGCCCGCTGGCGGCGACCGCCCGGCGGTGGCGCTGGAGCTGCGCGATGCCGCGCTGATGACGCCGGCCCTGGCACGGCTGCTGCAGCGCCACGGCGTGCGCTGGTGCGCCGGCCTGCACGACCGCATGCCGACGATGACCGAACAGCTGCCGATGCTGCGGGCGATGTGGCCCGGCCCGCTGGTGTGCCGGTGGAACCTGCAGAAGGGCCAGCGCTATGCGCAGGCCAAGGACGCCTGGGCGCCGTTCGATCGGCTCCAGGCCCCCGACGAGGCCACGCGCGAGGCGCTGGCCCGGGTGATCGCCGGCACGCTGGCGGCGGGTGAAGCCGCCTGGGTGACGATCAACAACAAGGCCGAAGGCTCGGCCCCGTGGAGTGTGCTGGCGCTGGCGCAGGCCGTGCTGCGCCAGAGCGGGACAACTTAAGCCGCGTTCTTGGCCGCGAATTCCCAGTTCACCAGCTTGTCGAGGAAGGTCTCGACGAACTTCGGGCGCAGGTTGCGGTAGTCGATGTAGTACGCGTGTTCCCACACGTCCACCGTCAGCACCGGGGTGTCGCCGGTGGTCAGCGGGGTGCCGGCGGCGCCCATGTTGACGATGTCCAGCGAGCCGTCGGCCTTCTTGACCAGCCAGGTCCAGCCCGAGCCGAAGTTGCCCACGGCGCTCTTGACGAAGGCTTCACGGAAGGCGGCGTAGCTGCCCCACTTGGCATTGATGGCCTCGGCCAGCGCGCCGGTGGGCTCGCCGCCGCCGTTGGGCTTCATGCAGTTCCAGAAGAAGGTGTGGTTCCAGATCTGGGCGGCATTGTTGTAGATGCCACCGGACGACTTCTTGATGACGTCCTCGAGTTCCATCTCTTCGAACTCGGTGCCCTTCTGCAGGTTGTTCAGGTTCACCACGTAAGCGTTGTGATGCTTGCCATGGTGGTATTCGAGCGTCTCTTGGCTGTAGTGCGGTGCCAGCGCGTCGATCGCGTAAGGCAGGGGGGGCAGCACTCGTTCCATGATCATTCCTCGTTGTTGAGCCGGTCGTACCGACGGGTGGAGCGGTTTGGCGGGCGCATTGTAGGCAGCGCCCTGGCGTCATTCGACGTCAAGGGTGCATGTCACACAGCGGCGTCGGGAGAAGGCCCGGCCACCGGGACCTGGGGGTGCACGGACTGCACCACCGCGTCGGCGCGGCCATCCGCGAACACTGCGGCAATGCGCGAGCCCGGCTGCACTGCGGTGGCCGATGTGATGGCCTGGCCGTCCTCGCCGGTGACCCAGGCATAGCCCCGCTGCAGCACCCGGCCCGGGTCCAGCGCATGCAGCCGGCCGGCCAGGTTCTGCAGCCGGCCGTCGGCACGGGCCAGCGGCGCATGCGGCGCCCGCGGCAGGCGCTCGGCCAGTTGCTGCAAGCGGCCCTGGGCACGGCCCAGCTGTTGTGCCAGTGCGCGGTGCAGGCGCGAGGCCGCCTGCTGCTGGCCCAGCGTGGCCTGCTGCAAGGCCTGCCGCAAGGCCTGCTGGCGGCGGTGGTCCAGCTGCTGCAGCCGTTGGCCATGGCGGGCCAGTGCCTGCGCCGGCCGTGCCAGCTGCATCGCGCGGCGGTCCAGGTGCTGGGCCTGGCTGTCCAGCCGGCGGTGCACCAGCGTCTGCAGCCGGTGGGCCAGCGTGGCCAGGCGGTCCAGCGAGTCGGCCCGCGCCGGCGACACCAGCTCGGCTGCGGCGGTGGGCGTGGGCGCCCGCAGGTCGGCCGCGAAGTCGCACAGCGACACGTCGGTTTCATGCCCCACGCCGCACACCAGCGGTATCGGTGAATCGGCCACCGCCCGCACCACGCGCTCGTCGTTGAAGGCCCACAAGTCTTCGAGCGAGCCGCCGCCGCGGCACAGGATCAGCGTGTCCACTTCCTGGCGCTGGGCGGCGCGGGTGAGCGCGGCCACCAGCGAGGCCGGCGCCTCCGGCCCCTGCACCAGGCTGGGGTACACGACCACCTGCACATGCGGCGCCCGCCGCTGCAGCGCGGTGAGCACGTCGTGCAGCGCCGCCGCCCCCAGCGACGTGACCACGCCCACCCGCTGCGGGTAGGCCGGCAGCGGCCGCTTGCGCTCGGCGCTGAAGAGACCTTGGGCCTCGAGCTTGGCCTTGAGCCGCAAGAACTGCTCGTACAACGAGCCGGCGCCCACCTGCTGCATCGACTCGACCACCAGCTGCAGCTCGCCGCGCGCCTCGTACACCGCCAGACGGCCGCGCAGCTCCACCTGCTGGCCGTCGCGCGGCTGAAAGTCCAGCAGCGCCGCGGCGCGGCGGAACATCGCGCAGCGCAGTGCGCCCGCGGCACCGTCGCTGTCCTTCAACGTGAAGTAGCAATGGCCGCTGGCTGCGCGGGTGTAGCCGCTGAGTTCGCCGCGAACCGAAACCGCGCCGAAACGCGCCGCCAGCGCATCGCCCGCGGCCAGCAGCAGCGGCGCGACGCCCCAGATCTGGCGGCCCGGTGCGGCGCCGTACGGGCTGCTCATCGGGCCACCGCCCGGGGGGCGCCCTGCGAGAACTCCACAGTGCCGCATGCCCCGGGGCGGTGCATCGCGCAGCCCGTCACCAGGCTGTCATTTTCGTCTAAGTGCTTAATTTTCAAGGAAAAATCCGTGCCTAAAATTGCAGCAATCTAGCGCGGAGCCAATGATTTCGCGCGTTTGCGATGAACTCAACATGGTTGCCCACAAAGTTATCCACAGGAGCCGTGGATTGCCGGCTTGTCAAGCCCATGCTGTGGAGAGCACCTGCCAAGTGAGCGAACACAAACGCGTGAACCACCCGTGGCCGCGGGCGCCGGGCGCCGCCAGGGGCGCCTGAACATGGCCCCATAATCGCGCCTCGTTGGACGGCTGGCACCGCAGTGGCGCTGGCGCAATCCCTGGAATACAGCGTGTTTTCGATCATACAAGCCGCGGGTTGGCCCATCTGGCCGTTGCTGGCCTGCTCCGTGGTGGCGCTGGCCCTGGTCATCGAACGCTTCTCCAGCCTGCGGACGGCCCGCGTGGCGCCACCGCGGCTGCTGGACGAAGTGCTCACACTCACCCGCTCCAACCTGCCGGGGCCGGACGTGGTGCAGAAGCTGGCCGGCAACTCGGCCCTGGGCCAGGTGCTGGCCGCCGGCCTGCGCAGCGTGATCGCCGAGCCGCGCATCAGCGAAGAGGCCCTGCGCCAGTCGCTGGAAGGCACCGGCCGCGTGGTGCTGCACCGGCTGGAGCGCTACCTCAACGCGCTGGGCACCATCGCCACCGCGGCGCCGTTGCTGGGGCTGCTGGGCACGGTGGTGGGCATGATCGAGATCTTCGGCGCCCAGGCCCCGGGCGCCACCGGCAACCCGGTGCAGATGGCGCACGGCATCTCCATCGCGCTCTACAACACCGCCTTCGGCCTCATCGTGGCCATCCCGGCGCTGATGTTCCACCGCTACTTCCGCGGCCGGGTGGACGGGTATGCGCTGGAGCTGGAACAGGCGGCCGAGCGCCTGGTGCCGCACCTGATGCGTTTTGCGGTGCGCGCGCCGGCATGAACTTCCGCCGCCCCCGGCGCGATGAGCCGGACATCAACCTGATCCCGTTCATCGACGTGCTGCTGGTGGTGCTCATCTTCCTGATGCTGTCCACCACCTACGCACGCTTCACCGAGCTGCAGGTCAACCTGCCGGTGGCCCAGGCCGAGCCGATGCGCGAGAAGCCGGCCGAGCTGCTGGTGTCGGTGGCGGCCGATGGGCGCTATGCGGTCAACGGCCAGGCGGTGGCCGGCCGCGGGCTCGAGCCGCTGGCCGCCGCCATGGGCAGCGCCGCCGCCGGCCTGCGTGCGCCGCCGCCGGGGCCGGTGGTGGTGGTCTCGGCCGACGCCACGGCAGCCCACCAGTCGGTCATCAACGTGCTGGACGCGGCGCGGCGCCTCGGGCTGCCGCGCGTGACCTTCGCGGCGCAGTCGGGGCCGGGTGCCGCGGCGGTGGCCAGTGGCGGTGCCGCTGCAGCCGTGGACGGCGGTGCTGCCGCATCGCCCGCACCGGCCGCGGACCCGGCCACAGTGCCGACACCCGCGCCGACAGCCGCGCCCGCACCCCCGCGCTGAGCCGCAGCGCGCCCGATGGCATCCCCCGCTCCTCCTCCATCCGCCGCAGCCGCAGGGCTGGCCGGCTGGCTGCAGCGCCAGTGGTGGCAGCCGCGGCCGAGCGCAGGCGCCCGGCTGCTGCAGCCGCTGTCCTGGCTGTATGCCGCGCTGGCGGCGGCCCACCGCCGCCGCAGCAAGCCCGGCGTGGCCGACGTGCCGGTGGTGGTGGTGGGCAACCTGATCGCCGGCGGCGCGGGCAAGACACCCAGCGTCATCGCGCTGGTGCGCTGGCTGCGTGAGGCGGGCTGGACGCCCGCGGTCATCTCGCGCGGCTATGGCCGCCAGGGCGGCGACGGCATCGCCGAGGTGCAGCCCGGCCAGCCGGCCCGATCGACCGGCGACGAGCCGCTGCTGATCCGCCTGCGCGCCGGCGTGCCGGTGTGGGTGGGCAGCGACCGGCTGGCGGTGCTGCAGGCGCTGCGCCGCGCCCATCCGGCCGTGAACATCGTGGTGTCGGACGACGGGCTTCAGCACCATCGGCTGCCGCGCGACGTGCAGGTGGTGGTGTTCGACGAGCGCGGCGCCGGCAACGGCCTGCTGCTGCCCGCCGGCCCGCTGCGCGAGCCCTTGCCGACGGTGCTGCCGCCGCGCACCGTGGTGCTGTACAACGCGCCTGCTCCCAGCACGCCGCTGCCCGGCCATGTGGCGCAGCGCGGCCTGTCGGGCCTCACGCCGCTGGCCGACTGGTGGGCCGGCGCGCCGGCCACGCAACCGCTGCTGAGCCTGCAGGGCCGGCCGCTGCTGGCGGCCGCCGGCATTGCCGCGCCGGAGCGCTTTTTCGGCATGCTGGCAGCAGCCGGCCTGGTGTTCGACCGGCTGCCGCTGCCCGACCATGACGACCTCGACCCCCTGCCCTGGCCGGCCGCCACGCCCGACGTGCTGGTGACCGAAAAGGACGCGGTGAAGCTGGCACCCGCCCGGCTGCCGCCCGGCCAGCGCGTGTGGGTCGCCACGCTAGACTTCCGCCTTCCGCCCGGCTTTGCCGCGGCCCTGCAGCACCTGCTGCCCCAGCCACCTACCGCCCCATGACGCTCGACCATCGCCTGATCGACCTGCTGGTGTGCCCCGTTTGCAAGGGCCCGCTGGAAATGCTGCGTGACGACGCCGGCCAGCCCACCGAGCTGGCCTGCCGCGCCGACCGCTTGGCCTTCCCGATCCGCGATGGCCTGCCGGTGATGCTCGAGGGCGAAGCCCGCAACCTGGATTGATCGCGGCATGCGCTTTTCGGTGCTGATTCCGGCGCGGCTGGCCTCGACCCGGCTGCCGCGCAAGCCGCTGGCCGACATCGGCGGCCTGCCGATGGTGGTGCGGGTGGCGCAGCGTGCGGCGCTGGCCGGTGCGCAGCAGGTGGTGGTGGCCGCCGACGATGCCGAGATCGTGCAGGCCTGCGAAGCTCACGGCGTGCGCGCCCTGCTCACCCGCACCGACCACGCCAGCGGCAGCGACCGCCTGGCCGAAGCCTGCGAATTGCTGGGCTTGCAGGGCGACGACGTGGTGGTCAACGTGCAGGGCGACGAGCCCTTGATCGACCCCGCGCTGATCACCGCCTGCGTGCAACAGCTGCTGCAGCGGCCCGACTGCGTGATGAGCACCGTGGCCCATCCCATCGACACCGTGGCCGACCTGGCCAACCCCAACGTGGTGAAGGTGGTGCTGGATGCGCAGGGCCGCGCGCTGTACTTCAGCCGTGCGCCGCTGCCCTGGTGGCGCGATGGCAGCCAGGCGGGCCAGCCTGCCCTGCCCCAGCCACCGGCGATGCGCCATGTGGGCCTGTACGGCTACCGCGCCGGCTTCCTGCGCGGCTTTCCGCAGCTGGCGGCTTCGCCGCTGGAGGGCATCGAGGCGCTGGAGCAGCTGCGGGTGCTGTGGCATGGCGAACGCATCGCGGTGCACGTCAGCCACGAGGTGCCCGCCGCGGGTGTGGACACGCCCGAAGACCTGGCCCGCGTCAGGGCGCTGGTCGCACAGTCATAAGGCCTGGGCGGCCCCACGCCGCCTCACGTTTCCCCCGGGGTGCAGCCCGGGGCACGTCAGTTTCGCGCAGGGGAGCGCGTGGTATCTTCCACCATCCATGCGAGGGGGTCGGAGATTCAGGTCCCCTGCAGCCACAGACATAAAACATCGTTAATACGAGGACACCGATGAGACTGATCCTGCTGGGGGCGCCGGGTGCCGGCAAAGGAACCCAAGCCACCTTCCTCTGCCAGAAGTACGGCATCCCGCAGGTCTCCACCGGTGACATGCTGCGAGCAGCGGTCAAGGCAGGCACCCCGCTGGGTGTGGAGGCCAAGAAGGTGATGGACTCGGGTGGCCTCGTCAGCGACGACCTCATCATCGCCCTCGTCAAGGAACGCATCGCCCAGCCCGACTGCGCCAAGGGCTTCCTGTTCGACGGCTTCCCGCGCACCATCCCGCAGGCCGAAGCCATGCGCGCCGCAGGCGTCAAGATCGACGCCGTGCTCGAGATCGACGTGCCGCACGAGGCCATCATCGAGCGCATGAGCGGCCGCCGCACGCACCAGCCTTCGGGCCGCACCTACCACGTCAAGTACAACCCGCCCAAGGTGGCCGGCAAGGACGACGTGACCGGCGAGGACCTGATCCAGCGCGAGGACGACAAGGAAGAGACCGTCAAGAAGCGGCTGGAGGTCTACCAGAGCCAGACCCGCCCGCTGGTGGACTACTACTCGCAATGGGCCGCCACCGGTGACGCCCAGGCGCCGCGCTACCGCCGCATCAGCGGCACCGGCAGCGTGGACGAGATCACCGCCCGCGCGCTGCAGGCGCTGGGCTGACCGACCCTTTCGGGGCCGCACCCGCCACGCCACCGAATGCCGCCTGCGGGCGGCGTTTTTCATCCCAGGTTGTCATTTCAGGAGTACTCACGCATGGACATCGCAGGCAAGGTCTTCATCGTCACCGGCGGCGCGTCGGGCCTGGGCGAAGGCACGGCACGCATGCTGGCCGCCGAAGGCGGCAAGGTCGTCATCGCCGACCTGCAGGCCGACAAGGGCGCGGCCCTGGCACAGGAGCTGGGCGGCGCCTTCGTGAAATGCGATGTCAGCCAGGAAGCCGACGGCCAGGCCGTGGTGGCCCAGGCCACCTCGCTGGGCAAGCTGATGGGCCTGGTCAACTGCGCGGGCATCGCGCCGGCAGCCAAGACCGTGGGCAAGGACGGCGCGCATGCGCTGGCGCTGTACACCAAGGTGATCACGGTCAACCTGATCGGCAGCTTCAACATGATCCGCCTGGCCGCCGAAGCCATGGCCCGCAACGAGCCCGAAGCCACCGGCGAACGCGGCGTGCTGATCAGCACCGCCAGCGTGGCCGCCTACGACGGCCAGATCGGCCAGGCGGCCTATTCGGCCAGCAAGGGCGGCGTGGTGGGCATGACCCTGCCCATCGCCCGCGACCTGGCCCGCAACGGCATCCGCAACATGACCATCGCGCCGGGCATCTTCGGCACGCCGATGCTGTTCTCGATGCCCCAGGAAGTGCAGGACGCCCTGGCCGCCGGCGTGCCCTTCCCCTCCCGCCTGGGCACCCCGCAGGACTACGCCAAGCTGGTGCAGGCCATCATCACCAACGAGATGCTCAACGGTGAGGTGATCCGGCTGGACGGGGCGATTCGGCTGGCGCCGAAGTGAAGATGGGCGGCTCGCAGTCGTTGTCGGCGGGCCGCTCGCCCACCGACCCCCCCCGGGCGCTCGACAGCGCCATCGACGACGCTCTCGCCCTGTGGCAGCAGGACCAGCCCCAGGCCGCGGTCCAGGCGCTGCAGTGCCTGGTGCAGGCCACGCCGGGCGCACACGTCGCCTGGCTATGGCTGGGGCATCTGCTGGACCGGCTGGGGCAGCCGCAAGAGGCGCTCACCGCGCACTTTCAGGCCGTCACACGCGCCCAGGGCGCCGGCCTGTGGACCAGCGAAGCCACCACGCCCGCCGCCCTGCTGCCGCTGGTGGGCCAGGCCATCCAGCGCGTGCGCCTGGGCCGGCGCGAGCTGTTCCTCGGCGCGATGGACGGCCTGCGCCAGGAGTTCGGCGCGCAGGCCCTCGCGCGCATGGACCACGCCATCCGCGTGTACCTGAAGGAAGTGGAGCAACTGCCCGAGCACCCGATGCAGCGGCCCAAGTTCTTCTACTTCCCAGGCCTGCCCGATCTGCCCTTCGACGATCCGATGCTGCACCCCTGGGCACGACAGCTGGCCGATGCTTTTCCCGAGATCCGCGCCGAGGCGCTGGAGATGCTGCAGCAGGCGTCGGGCGACTTCCGGCCTTTCGTCGAACTGCAGCCCAACGACCGCATGGACAACTACGTGGCGGGCGACTCGCCCGATGCTGCGTGGGACGCCTACTTCTTCTACCGCCGCGGCCGGCGCTTCGACGAGCACCATGCGCGCTGCCCGCGCACCAGCGCGGCGCTGGAATCCATCGACCTGTGCCGCATCCCGGGTCAGGCGCCTGAGATCCTCTTCTCCGCGCTGCGGCCCGGCTCCACCATCCTGCCGCACAGGGGCGTGACCAACACCCGCCTGGTGATGCACCTGCCGCTGGTGGTGCCCGACAGCTGCGCGCTGCATCTAGAGGGCTTCGCCCCCCACGTCTGGCGCGAAGGCGAGCTGGTGATGTTCGACGACACCTACCTGCACGAGGCCTGGAACCACTCATCGAGCACGCGGGTGATCCTGCTGATGGACTGCTGGAACCCGCACCTCACCGAGGTGGAACGCGTGGCCATCACCCGCTTCATCGAGCGGGTGGGCCAGCTCAAATACGGCCAGCGCGGCTGAGCGCCCGGCCGTCGCTCACAAAAAAGCCCGCCGGTCGGCGGGCTTTTGCTTTGGCGCCCGAAGGCGTCAGAAGCGGTAGGTGAAGTTGCCGTACAGCGTGCGGCCGCGCGGGTCGTAGTAGCGGTCGTCGTAGCCGAACTGCTGGCCCTTGTTGGTGCCGGAGGTCGACAGCGTGAACGGCGGATCGCGGTCGAAGATGTTCAGCAGGCCCAGCGTCAGGGTCATGTCCTTGCGGAAGGTCCAGGCCGACTGCCAGTCGAAGGTGTAGTAGCGCTTGACGCGCAGGCGGATGTCCTCGGTGCCGGTGACGTTGCCGGCGGCGTCGAGCACTTCCACCGTGGTCGTCTGGTCCTTGTAGCCGGTCTTGAAGTTCATCCCCAGCGTGTGGTCCCAGGCGCCCGCCTTCAGGGTCGACTGGATGCGGCCTTGCCAACGGAACGACACCGTGCCCAGGTCGTCGCTGTTGACGCCGATCGGCGAGTAGTACGTGCCGTTCGGCTCCAGCTGCTGCTTCTGACGCAGCATGTAGGTGGCGGTGGCGCTCGTGTTCAGGTCACCCACGGGCGTCTTGGCCCGGTGCTGGATGTTGAAGTCGATGCCCGAGTAGTACTCCTTGCCCAGGTTCAGGTTGCCCTGGTTGAAGGCGAGATAGCGCTTGCCGGTGCCCACGTCCACCTGCGAGGTCCACGCGCCTGCGTACTGGTTGGGGTTGGCGAACACGGTCTGCTCGGCCAGCTGGCCGAACGAGTCGCGGATGCCGACGAACCAGTAGTCGACGCCGACCGACAGCTGACGGATAGGCTCGACCACGATGCCCAGGGTGGCCTGGCGCGACTTCTCGGGCTTCAGGTTGGGATTCCCACCGGCCACGACGTCGTACTGCTGCGAGCCCGGGCGGCATTCGGCGCCCTGCGCGGCAGCCTGCTGCGCAAGCTCGGGCGAGTTGGCGCAGTTGTACTTGCCGCTGGTCACGCCATACGACTCCGGAGAAGCCTTGACCTGCGGCACCGTCGGGGCGTGGAAGCCACTGCCCACCGAGCCGCGCACCAGCACCTGCGGCGTCGGGTTCCAGCGGAACGCAGCCTTGGCGGTGGTGGCACGGCCGAAGTCGGAGAAGTGGTCGTAGCGCACCGCGGCCGTCAGCTCCAGCTGCTTGGCCACCGGCAGCGACACTTCGCTGAACAGACCCCACGACTTGCGGCTGGCCGAGTACGGCACCTTGGCCGCGGCGTCGCCGAAGCGCTGATCGCAGGCCAGCGCCGGATCGTTCTCGTCGCACAGCACGCCGGCGACCGGGTCAGCCAGGCGACCCTGCGCGAACAGGCTGGGCTGGTTGGTGAACTTCTCCTTGTTGAAGTTCGCGCCGACGGCCAGACCCATCGGGCCGCCCGGCAGGTCCCACAGCTGCGTGGAGCCACGCACCTGCACGGTGTCCAGCTGCGACTTGCCGCCGTCCCAGTAGCCGTTGTAGTTCACGCCCTGGATGGCCTGGGTGGCCTCGGCCGTCTGCTGACCCGGCAGCACGAACGGGTCCAGCAGGCCGCTGGCGCGCAGCTTGGCCAGTGCCAGTGCACCCGGATAGCCCGAGATGTTGGACTTGGCGCGGCTTTGCGAGCGGGTGTAGGTGGCCTCGTAGTCCCACTTGCTGATGGTGCCCTTGCTGCCCAGTGCGATGTCGTAGAAGTTGACTTCGTCCTTGCTGGCACGTGCGCCCAGGTCGTACAGGCGATAGAAGGCGGTGCTGTCTTCCGTGATGCCCAGGGGCTCCAGGTACTTCTGAGCCAGCGCGCTGCCCGCCGGGATGGAGATGCCGCCCGGCACGGGCGCAATGCGCGAGGTCTGCTTGGTGCGCGACCACAGCACGTCGGCGAACAGCTGGTGGTTGCCCAGTTGCTTGGTGCCCGAGACAAAGGCGCTTTCACGGTCACGCACTGGGTAGATTTCCAGCGTGCTGACGAAGTCGAAGCCGCAGAAGTCGTCGGCGCCGTCCGTCACCCGGAAGCTCTGCGGCGCGCACTGGCCGTTGGCGATCAGGTACGGGTTGATCAGGTTGCCGGCGTCGTTGCTGACGTTGCCCGGAATGGTGCTGGCGGAGTACTGCTGGAAGCGATAGTTCTTGCCCCCGTTCGAGAACAGCACCTTGCCGGACGACGCGAAATCGCGATCGGTAGACCGCAATGCGGTGCGCTCGTCGCGCGCCAGCGTGAACACCACGTTGTAGCCGTCGTCGGCGAGCGAGCCAAAGCCCTTGGTGATGCTCGCGCGCTTCTCGTGGGCGCCGCCGTCGGGGCGCGAGAAGCCGATGTTCACTTCACCCGCAGTGGTGTCGCGCTTGGTGATGAAGTTCACCACGCCGGCGATGGCGTCGGCGCCGTACAGGGCCGAGGCACCGTCGGTCAGGATTTCGACGCGCTCGATGGCCGAGACCGGCAGCGCGTTCAGGTCCATGCCGGCGGCGAAGCCGGTCAGGGTCTGGCCTCCGAACAGTGCCAGGCGGTGACCGTTCAACAGCACCAGGGTGCGGGTTTCACCCACGTTGTGAATCGAAACACCCGAAAAACCGTAGGTGCTGCCGCCCACGGAAGCCGACTCACCGGTGGAACCCTGCACGGCCGGCAGGCGGCGCAGCAGGTCGACCGTGGAAGTGGCGCCGGTGCGCTCGATGTCTTCACGCTTGAGCACCTGCACCGGCAGGGATGATTCGGCGTCGATGCGGCGAATCGCGGAACCGGTCACTTCCACGCGTTGCGTGGCTTCTTGAGCGACAGCCAAACTCGCCATAGGGCCCACCGCGCCGCCAAAGGCGAGCAGTATGCTGGACAACAACTGCGTCTTTTTAAACATGTGCAAACTCCTTATGTTCAGGTCAAGGTGTCCAGCCACCTACAAATAGTGTCATTGCTGGGCGCTTATGACGCCGGTGGCAATTGCGATGACACAGCCCAAAGCCGGGAAGGCCTTGGCACTCATGCCCGGCGGATTGCCGTGCACTGAATCAGGTCAAGAATTGAATCGAGGATGCGGCGCATCAAACGCTCGATACGCAGCACGCCGGTGGTACCAGCGCGCGGCATTCAGCATTCGGTGGCCGGGAGGCTCGGGCCGCCAGATCACGCCGTGCGGGGTTGCGCATGCGGTGGATCAAACCCGTCGACTTCTGAAAAGATGGGCGAGCCGCGAAATTCAAACGGCGCCCGGCGCGGTGCCCAGCCCTGAACATGGCCAGCGACGTGGCTGCGTCTGCTCTGTGCGGCGAGCGCACTCACGCCCGCTCCGGCAGTACTGCGTGCCAATTGGTCCAAAACCCGCTCCCCTGCTGTGTTGATTGCTCATGAACATTTCCTCCCCGCCTGCTGCACGTCCGGGTTAAGGGCGTGTGACCAAAGCTTGATCAGGCGAGTTTTAATGTTAAGCAATACTTCTGCCAGGTGGGCAGAACGTAACAGCAGGGTCGGGCTAGTCCCTATGTAAATCCAGCGTGTCCGTTGGTTAAGTGCAACGGGCTATTGACTAGGCCGAGGGAGCGCCAATCAACCGCGGCACCGCCGCCAACAAGGTCTGCGTGTAAGCCTCGCGCGGCGCGCTCAAAACCTGCGCCGATGTGCCCTGCTCGACGATGCGGCCGCGCTGCATCACCGCCACTTCGTCGGCGATGTACTCCACCACCCCGATGTTGTGGGTGATGAACAGGTAGCTGATGCCCAGCTCGCGCTGCAGCTGCTTGAGCAGGTTCAGGACCTGCGCCTGCACCGAAACGTCGAGCGCCGAAGTGGGTTCGTCGCAGACGATCAGGCGCGGCTGCACCGCCAGCGCGCGGGCGATGGCGATGCGTTGGCGTTGGCCGCCGGAAAACTCGTGCGGGTAGCGCTGCAGCGCCTCGCGGCGCAGGCCGACCTGGTCGGTCAGGGCTTCGATGCGCTGCTTTCGTGCGCCGGCGTCCATTTCGGTGCGCAGCGAGATCAGGCCCTCTTCCAGCACGTCATAGACGCGCATGCGTGGGTTCAGCGAAGCGAACGGGTCCTGGAAGATGATCTGGATCTGCTGGCGGGCGGCGCGCAGCGCGTCGCCGTTCAGCTCGAACAGGTTGCTGCCGTCCAGCAGCGCACGGCCTTCGATGCGGGCCTGCGTGCGCAGCAGCTGCACGATGGCCTTGCCGGTGGTGGTCTTGCCGCAGCCCGACTCGCCCACCAGCGCCAGCGTGCGGCCGGCGCCTACCTGGAAGCTCACGCCGTCCACCGCGTTGAAGTAACCGGCCACGCGCTGCAGCGCCCCCTTGCGGATGGGGAAGCGTACCTTCAGGTCACTGACTTGCAGCAGCGGCGCGCCCACCGCCTGGTCGGCGAAAGCGACGGTCGCTGCCCGCGCCGGCAGCGGCGGCGGTGCCGACTCGGCGGGCGCGGCGGCAGCACGGCCGTCGTCCACATACAGCAGGCAGCGCACCGGGTGCGGGCTCTGGCCGTCCGCCGAGGTGTCCACCAGCTCGGGCAGCGTGCTGTCGCAGTGCGGCATGCGCCGCTCGCAGCGCGGCGCGAAGCGGCAGCCGGTGAAGTGCGTGGTCAGCGGCGGCACGGTGCCGGCGATGGCGGCCAGCGGCTGGTTGCGCCGCTGCGCATCGGGCAGCGCCTTCAGCAGCGCGCGGGCATAGGGGTGGCGCGGATGGGCGAAGAACTCGGCGGCTTCGGCCACCTCGATGATCTGGCCCGCATACATCAGCGCCACACGGTGTGCCATTCCCGACACCACGGCCAAGTCGTGCGTGATCAGCAACAGGCCCATGCCCTGCTCGCGCTGCAGGTCGCGCAGCAGGTCGAGGATCTGCTTCTGGATGGTGACGTCCAGCGCGGTCGTGGGTTCGTCGGCCACCACGAAGTCGGGCTCGGTGGCCAGCGTCATCGCGATCATCACGCGCTGCTTCTGGCCGCCGCTCATGCGGAACGGATACTCGTCGATACGGCGCTCGGGCTCGGGGATGCCCACGCGGCGCAGCCACTCGATGGCCTTGGCGCGTGCCGCCTCACCACGCAGCGCGGTATGCGCTTCGATCGCTTCCACGATCTGCTGGCCCACCTTCATCACCGGGTTCAGGCTGGTGGAAGGCTCCTGGAAGATCATGCCGATGCGGCCGCCGCGCACGCTGCGCATGCGCGCTTCGGGCAGGCTCAGCACGTCGGTCTGGCCGTGGCGGTCTTCGTCGTCCAGCAGCACGCGGCCCTGGGCCACGGTGCCGTTGTCGGGCAACAGGCGCATCAGCGCGAGCGCGGTCATGCTCTTGCCGCAGCCCGATTCGCCCACCAAGGCAAAGGTCTCGCCGCGGCGGATGGCGAGGTCGAGGCCGTCGATGGCCTTGACCAGGCCGGCTTCGCTGTCGAGTTCGACCTTGAGGTTGTCGATGCGCAGCACGTCAGGCCCCTTGCGTCTTGCTTTGGCGCCGCAGCACGCGGGCACGGAAGGTACGGGCGCGCGGATCGAAGGCATCGCGCACGCCATCGGCGAACAGGTTGGCGGCCAGCACCAGGGTGACCATGAAGCCGAAGGCCGCGGCGAAGGACCACCACACCACCGGGTCGCGGCTCATCTCGGAGCGGGCCAGGTTGATCATGCCGCCGAAGCTGTTCATCGACGGATCGACGCCCACGCCCACGTAGCTGAGCACGGCCTCGTAGAGGATCAGCGCCGAGAACTCCAGCACCGTCACGATCAGCATCAGGTGGGCCACATTCGGGAAGATGTGGCGCAGCATGATGCGCGCATGACCCACGCCGAAGGCATTGGCCGCCTGCACGTATTCCAGCTCGCGCAGCTTCAGCGTCTCGCCGCGCAGCAGCCGGCACAGGCCCGCCCAGCCGGTCACGCCCAGCACCACGCACAGCAGGAAGAGCTTGAGGTCGGCGCGTTCCGCCCCGGTCTCGAACAGCTCGGGGTGCTTGTCGAGGAACACCTGCACCATCAGCACGCAGGCGGCGATCAGCAGCACATTGGGCACCGAGCTGAGCACGGTGTACAGGTACTGGATCAGCTCGTCGACCCAGCCCTTGAAGTAGCCGGCCATGATGCCCAGCGTGACGGCCAGCGGCAGCGTGGCCACGGTGGCCAGCGTACCGATGACGAAGGCGGTGCGGATGCTCTTCATCGCCTGGTACAGCACGTCGTTGCCGGTGCGGTCGGTGCCCAGCAGGTGGTAGGGGCCGGACAGCACGGTGCTGGGGCCGACCACCAGCGCCAGCACCCACAGCATGATCAGCAGTGCATGCCAGGGCACCTGCCCTTCCCGGTGGCGGATGGCGTCCAGCGCGTGGCCGAAGCTCACTCCGCGCGCGCGGGCGATCAGCGCCACCAGCAGCGCCGACAGCAGCGCTGCCACCACCGCGCCGGCCACCAGGCCGACGCCGACGCGCCAGGCGATGTCGCCGGCGTAGTCGCGTTCGGGGTCTTGCAGATGCGCACCGCCGAACTGCAGTCGCGGGGCCACGCGCTGCAGCTGGCCGTTGACCTCGACCGACTCACGGTTCCAGCTGACGGTGGCCAGCGGGTGCGAATAGGTGGACTCGCGCGACTGCACCAGGTCCCACATCATCGCGTCGAGCAGCGAGCGGGTGCGTGCGTCGTAGGCCGGCGCGGCATTGGCCACGCCCGGCGCGGGCGGCAGCAGCGGCCGGTAGTGGATGCTGTCGACCAGGGTGATGCCCAGGCACAGCAGCAGGATGAGCGAAGACGCCAGCGCCGCGGGATCGCGGAACACCTTGCGCCAGTTGGCCGACAGCGCGGGCTTGCGCACCACCGTCACGCCATAGATGAGCAACGCCGCCAGCAGCAGCCAGATGGTGGCGTCGGTCCAGAGCAGTACGAACTTGGGCATGGCAGGACTTCCGTCGGGTCAGCTGAGGCGCACGCGCGGGTCGGCCCAGGTGTACGCGATGTCGATCACCACATAGGTGGCGATGTAGAGCAGCGAGCCGAGGAACACCATCGTGCGCACGATGGCGAAGTCCTGCTTGCCGATGGCCTCGATCACGTAGGCGCCGAGGCCCGGCAGGCCGAAGAAGCTCTCGAACACCAGGCTGCCCAGGAACACGTAGGGCAGGTACGAGCCCGCGCTGGTGATGATGGGAATGAGCGCGTTGCGCAGCACGTGGCGGTACAGCACCACGGCTTCGGACAGGCCCTTGGCGCGGGCGGTGCGCACATAGTCCTTGCCCACCTCCTCCAGGAACATCGCACGGTACAGCCGCGCCTCGCCGCCCAGCCGCGCCACCAGCGACAGCAGGATGGGCAGCACCAGGAACTTGACCGCGTCCAGCCCCGGCGCATAGCCCGAGATGGGCGCCAGCTTGAGCACCCGCGAGAACAGGAACTGGCCGACGATGATGTAGAAGAGGCTGCTGATCGACAGCATCACCACGCAGGCCACCACGCCCCATACATCGAGCTTGGTGCCGCGCAGCATCACCAGCAGCAGCGCAAAGGCCGTGCTGGCAATCACCTGCAGGATGAAGAGCGGCAGCGCCATCTGCAGGCTCACCGCCATGCGGGTGGCCACCTCGCCGCCGATGTCGCCGGCGCTTTCGGAATCGGCGCGGCCGAACTTCAGCGCGAACAGCGACACCGAGCGGTCCCAGAAGATGGTGTCGGTGATCTTCTCGGTGCCTTCACGCTGCGGGTTGAAGTACAGCGGCTTGTCGTAGGCCCGCTCCACCTTCCAGCGCTCGATCGCCTCTTGCGTGATGCGCTTGCCGCCCAGGTTCAGGCGGGCCATGTCGTCGGGCGTGTTGACGGTGAAAAAAAGGACGAAGGTGGCCAGGTTGACGCCCAGCAGGATCAGTGCGCCGTACACCAGACGGCGCAACACATAGGACAGCATCGGGATTGGGCTCCGCTTTGATCAGGCCAGCACTTCGCCACGGGCGTTCATGCGCTCACGCCGGCGCAGGCTGCGCGCCGCCACCACCACCAGCACCACCACGGCGGCCACCATCAGCACGGCCGGCCACCACACGGGGTTGTTCCAGGCCTTCTGCTTGGCCACGCGCTCCTGCGCGTCCACCCGCAGGTAGCGGCCCTGGTCGCGCACCAGCACCGCCGGCCGCGAGTTGTAGACCCAGTGCTGCACCGCGGCCGAGGCATGCGGGAAGAAGCCCATGGTCCAGGGCGCATCGGTCTGCGCGATGGTCACCAGCTGGTCGATCAGCTTCTGCTTGTCGGGCCCGTCGTCCAGCGTCTTCATGCGGCCGTACAGCCGGTCGAATTCGGCACTGGCGTAGTTGGAGGTGTTCTCGCCGTCGTGCTTGGTCTTGCCGTTGGGGCCGTACAGCAGGAACAGGAAGTTCTCGGCGTCGGGGTAGTCGGCATTCCAGCCCAGCCAGAATACTTGGTAAGTGCCTTTGCGCACCTTGTCCTGGAACTGGTTGTTGTCGGTGGCCCGCACTTCCAGCTGGATGTCGATCTTGGCGAACTGGCGCACCACCCAGTCGATCTCCGAGCGGTTCTCCGGCGTGGGTGCCGAGTAGAAGTCGTAGTTCAGCACCAGTGGCCGGCCGGTCTTGGCATCGCGGCCGTTGGGGTAGCCGGCTTCGGCCAGCAGCTTCTTGGCGTCTTCGATCGGCCGGCGTTCCACCTTGCCGTTGACCAGCCGGTGCGTCACCGGGTTGTAGTAGCCGGGCTGCCCCTCGCGCGAGCCTTCGATGCCTGGCGGCAGCGGGCTCATCGCCGCGTCGCCCGACTTCTTCGGGAACACCTTGCTGTACTCCTCCCAGTCGATGGCGATCGAGATGGCCTGGCGCAGCTTGCGGTGGCGCTCCGATTCTTCGGGCGTCTTGCCGTCGCCGATCACCGGGTCGAGCATGTTGAAGGCGATGAAGTAGCTGTTGACGTCGGTGCCGCTGTCCAGCCGGAAGCCCTTCTCGAGGTATTCGCGGCGCACTTCGTCCGAGTCGCCCATGTCCACCAGGTAGTCCTTGCCAGTGTCGGGCCGCTCGAAAATCTCGATGTCGTAGAAGCCCTGGCGGAACTTGCCCTTGCGCGGCACCGTCTCGCGCTCCACCGTCACCACGATCTTGTCGAGGAAGGGCGTTTTCTTGCCGCAGTCGGCCAGCAGGCCGGCGGCCTTGGCGATGTCGTCACCCTCGCAGGGATAAGGCTCACCGCGGTAGTTGGGGTTGCGCACCATCACGTGGCGCCGGTCCTGGATGAACTCGGTCATCATGAAAGGCCCGGTGCCCACCGGCCAGCGGTCCAGCGTCATGCCGCGCTCGGCCATGCCGGGCTGGGCATAAAAGGCGTCGGCCTCCCAGGGCACCGGCGCGGTGAAGGTCATCTGCAGCCAGTAGTTCCACTGCGGATACTTGCCCTTGATGCGGATGCGCACCGTGTGCTTGTCCAGCGCGCTGGCGCCGGCCAGCGGCCACTGGCGGAAGTCGAGGAAGGGCTTGTCCAGGCTCGAGGGATCCAGGCCCTGGCGCAGCTTGGCGTCCTCGGCCTTGACCAGCGCGCCGTACTCGCGCAGTCCGACGATGTACTCGCTGAAGATGCCGAAGATGGGCGTGGTGATGCGGGTGGTGGCGTGCCGCTTGAGGGCGTAGACGAAGTCTTCGGCCACCAGCTCGCGCGTGCCCGTCTGCTCGAAGTCGATCGGCGTGCGGCGGTTGCCGATCTCGCCCGGCTTCATCGCGTGGTACAGGTAACGGCCCTGCGCATCCTTGGCAAAGGCCGGGTGCGGCTGGTACAGGATGCCCGGCTTGATCGGGATGTCGTAGACGCTCTCGGCGATCTGCTCGCCATCGGCGTCGTCGGGCAGCGGCTGGCCGTTCTTGTCCAGGTAATGGGGCTTGACCACCGCGGCAGCGCTCTTGGGCACCAGCACGAAGGGCCGCTTCAGGTAGTGGTAGCCGTACAGCGGCTCGTAGATCTGGTAGGTGAACGGCGTGTCGTTCGACCAGTAGCTGGCCACCGGGTCGAGGTGGCGGGGTGAGGCCTCCTGCGCGGCGGTGAACAGCGTGTTGGAGGCGGCCGCTTCATCGGGCCAGGGGTTGTTGTTGCAGGCCGCCAGGCCGGCCAGCGCCACCGCGGCAGCCCATGCCTTGCCCACCCGAACCCAACCATCAAAGCCCATGCAACCTCCAAGCGTCTTGCGCATACATGTATCCCGAGACGGCAAGGCGGGTTCGTGGCCCGGGGGTGCCTCACGGAAGGCGCGGATTCTAGGAGAAGGCATGCGCCCTCCCCGCAGCTTTTATGCCCGGGCTTGTACGTACATCTTCGGTGTGGTGTTTCGGCTACCAGCCGATGAAGGCGTCGCGGCCCTGCACCGCCAGCGTCACCTTGGCGCCCACCGGCAGGCACACCTTGGTGGGCACGTGGCCGAAGGGCAGCCCGGTGAGGATGGGCACCGGGCACACCGAGCGCAGGTGCTCGATGGCCGACTTGAGCGTGTAACCGCGGTCCAGCGGCGATTTGCGCCAGGCGGTGAACTCACCCAGCAGCACCGCCTTCTGCTGCGCCAGCACGCCAGCCTGGTGCAGCTGCAGCAGGCTGCGTTCGATGCTGTAGGGATGCTCGTTCACGTCTTCCAGGAACAGGATGCCGCCCTTGATGCGGCGCGCCGCCGGCCAGTGGCGCGTGCCCAGCAGCGTGGTCACCACCCGCAGGTTGCCGCCCCACAGCGTGCCGCGGGCCTCCAGCCCGTCGAAGCCTTCGCCGGTGCGAAAGCCCAGCGCTTCCAGCTCGCCGGCCATCGCTTCCAGGAAGCAGGCTTCGGTCACGTCGTCCACCCCGCCCTCCTCGTCCGCCTGGCCGAAGTCGCCGGCGCCCATGGGGCCGGCCCAGGTGACGCCGGCCGGCCGATGGGCCAGCAGACCCAGCTGCAGCGCGGTGAAGTCGCTGTAGCCCACCCAGCGGGTGCCGCGCTCCAGGCTGCGGCCCATCAGGGCCCAGTCGATGCGGTCCAGCAGCCGCGTGAGGCCGTAGCCGCCGCGGGTGGCCATGGCCACCGACGGCGCCGCCTCGGCCACCCGGTGCAGCGCGGCCAGGCGGGTGTCGTCGTCGCCGGCAAAGCGCTGGTGCTTGGCCAGCGCGCTGTCGTCGAGGGTCACCTCGAAGCCATGGGCTTTCAGGCGCCGGGCGGCGCGGCGCACCGGCGCAGCCTGGGCCACCACGCCGGCCGGCGAGAACAGCGTCAGCGTGCGCGGGCCGTCGGGCACGCCGTGGGCGGCATGGTCGCGGTGCGCGTCGTGGGCATGGCCGTGGTGGTGGTCATGATCGTGATCATGGTCGTGGGCATGGCGGGCGGACTTGGAGCGGGAGGTGGCGGTCATCGCAAGGTGGGTGGCAGGTCGGCGGGCAGTTCGGTGGCTTCGCCGGTGGGAATGTCGGGCAGCGGACCGCCGGGCAACGGCGCGGCGGCGCCCAGCGGTGCGGTGTCGGTGGGGCCGGCGCCGCTGCGGCGCGCCAGCTGCAAGGCCTTCTGGCGGGCCCGGCGTTCGGCAAAGAAGTCGCGCAGCAGCTGGGCGCTGGCCTCGGCCAGCACGCCGCCTTGCACCTGCGTGTGGTGGTTGAGCTGCGGCTGCGCGAACAGGTCGATCACCGAGCCGGCCACGCCGGTCTTGGGGTCGGTGGCACCGAACACCACGCGCTTGAAGCGCGCATGCATCAGCGCCATCGCGCACATCGCGCAGGGCTCCAGCGTCACGTACAGCTCGCACTCGGGCAGGCGGTAGTTGCTCAGCAGCTGGGCGGCATGGCGCAGCGCCACGATCTCGGCATGGGCCGTGGGGTCGTGGGTGGTGATGGGCCGGTTGTAGCCGGTGGCAATCACCTGGCCCTGCCGCAGGATCACGGCGCCCACCGGCACCTCGCCAGCCAGCTGCGCATTGAGCGCCTGGTCCAGCGCCAGGCGCATCGCATGTTCGTCGGCAGGGGTCACGGGCAAGGACATGGGCGCTACGTTAACAGCCGGGCGCCGGGTGCTCCACGTCCCGAGGCCAGCGCCGGGCCGCTCCCAAGCGGCCTCGGACCCTCTCGGATCGGGATAGGGGCGGCCCCAGTGGGGCCGACCCCTCCCACACCACCCGGCATGCGGGTCCGCACCGGGCGGTTCGGGACGTTGAGGTGGGCGGCTTGGGAGGATCAGGTCATGCCAAGCGCGGCACGCCCAGCCGGTCGAAGTAGGCGATGGTCAGGACGTTGTTCAAACAGTGGTGGCTGCCTCGCCACCAGCGACCGGTGTGTGCCGCCGCAGCCGCAGCCTGTGGGTGAGTCGCGCCCAGCCGCCGCATTTCGCGGTACACGGTAGCGACGTTCTTCCACTGCTTGAACTGGATGGCACGCAACCGGTGCCGCAGCCATTGGTCCATGGCCGCAAACACCCGCGGGGTCTGCGCCAGCCGGAAGTACGCCTTCCAGCCCTGCAGATATTCCCTCAAGCCCTGCGCCACATGCTCCAGGCTGCAGCCGCTGTGCCGCCGCGTGAGTCCGCGCAGATGCTGACGCAGCTGCGCCAGTACCGGCCGGGCCACCCCGATGCGCACACCGTCATCCACCCGCCGGCCTCGCTCGGTCGGGTCTTGCCACAGGCAGTAGCCCAGGAACTTGCGTCCCCAGACTTCGCCCACGGCCGTCTTGGCCTCGTTGACCTTCAGTGCCAGCCGCGCGTAGTGCTTGCGCAGCCCTTGCAGTACCCGCTCGCCAGCCTTTCGGCTCTTGACGTAGACATTGCAGTCGTCGGCATAACGCACGAACCGATGGCCCCTGCGTTCCAGCTCTCGATCCACTTCGTCCAGCAGCACGTTGGCCAGCAACGGGCTCAGTGGCCCGCCTTGCGGCGTGCCCTGCGTCCGCGGGCTGACCACCCCCGCTACCATCGTCGGTGCCTGCAGATACCGCCGGATGAGCCGCAGCACCCGCTTGTCCGCAACGTGCAGACTCAGCCTGTGCATCACGATGTCGTGATCGACCCGGTCGAAGAACTTCTCCAGGTCCACATCCACCACGACGTCGTAGCCTTCCTGCACGTACCGCTTGGCCTCGACCACCGCCCCATGCGCGCTGCGCCCCGGCCTGAAGCCGTGGCTGTGCTCGCTGAAGCAGGGGTCGATCAGCGGCTGCAGTACCTGCAGCAGCGCCTGCTGGATCAACCTGTCGACCACGGTCGGTATGCCCAGTTCGCGCTCACCACCGCCCGGCTTCGGGATGCTCACCCGCCGTACCGCGCTGGGGCGGTAACTGCCGTCGAGCACGCTCTGCCGGATGGCGGGCCACGCGCCCTGCAGCCACACCGCCGTGTCCTGCACCGTGCGTCCATCGACGCCGGCGCCTCCCTTGTTGGCCTTGATGCGTTTCCACGCCGCGGCCATGTTCGCTCTGGCCAGCGCCTGCCCCAGCAGGTCGTCGGCCCCCGGGCCCGTCAGATCGCAGCGCGCCGGCCGTGCTTCATCGCTGCGCACGCTCGCCGCGGCTTCACCGCCACTCGCCCCGCGCCGCCGTGCCCGGCCTGTCGGCCTCGCACACGTCTGATGCCTTGCACTTCCAAGCGCCACGCCTTGCAGCCCTCCGTCTCGTTCAGCCCTTCACCGCGCTCACCGCGCCGCTACTACGGCATCTGCTGACTTCTCGCTCCGGCATAGGCCGTCGCCCTTTCAGGCACGAGGCGAGATCTCCCCAGGTAAGAACACGATCCTTCGACCGCACAACCGCCGCATCTACGCCGCTTCGCCTTGACCACCAAGGCTTCGCCGTTCCCTGCCGGCTCGCCTCGCTCCACGGCGCCTCCTATGCGGTTCTTGTTCATCGGCTCGCGGCCATCGCTACATGCTTCCTCCCCACGCTCGGTCACCCTCACGCAGTTGCACTTCACTTCGCTCACGGTGGTCCGCTCGCGCGAGGACTTTCACCTCGAAGATCGCGCCCATGCTGGGCACACAGGGTGGCGCCACGCCAGTGGCGCCGGGTGTACCAGTTAAAGCTGGAATCCCACCCAAAGGACGAGGCCCTCGCCCACGTCGCGCAGCAGGCCGGCGCGGGCGGGCTGGCTGCGGCGGGCCTGGGCCCGTTCCTGCTCGAACCACTGCGCAAAGGCCTGCACCGCCGCCGCGTCGTGGAAGGCGACCATCAGCTCGTAGTTGAGGAAGAGGCTGCGGCTGTCGATGTTGGCCGAGCCGGCCAGGGCCAGGGTCTCGTCCACCACCACCAGCTTGGCATGCAGCATGTGCGGCGTCAGCCAGATGCGGGCACCGGCCGCGGCCAGGGTGCGCAGCGCCCGCCCGCGCGCGATGTCCGACATGCCGTGGTTGGACCGCGCCGGCAGCAGCAGGTCCACCACCACGCCGCGGCGGGCGGCCAGGCACAGCGCCCCCAGCAAGGCCGCATCGGGCACGAAATACGGCGTCACCATCAGCAGCCGCTCGCGCGCCCGGTAGGCGGCGGTCACCAGCATCGACTGCACGGTGTCGTCCACCTGGTCGGGCCCCGAGGCGATGAGCTGTGCCCGCGGCAGCGGCTGCTCGCCGGGCAGCGGCGGCGGCAAGGCCTTGAGCGGGATGGCCGGCAGCCGTGGCTGGCCGCCGGCAAAACGCCAGTCGTGGCGGAACAGCGCACCGGCCTGCAGCACCAACGGGCCGCGCAGGTCGAAGCTGAGGTCGTGCCAGGCCGGCTTGCCCGGCTCGCCGTCGAAGTACTCGCTGGCCAGGTTGCGGCCGCCGCACCACAGCCGCTGCGTGGGATGGCCGGCGTCGGCGATCAGCAGCTTGCGGTGGTTGCGCAGGTTGGTGCGCCCGCGCAGCGGCGAATGCAGCGGCGGCACGAACTGCACCAGGTGGCCGCCAGCCGCCTTCAGCGCGCCGAGTTCGGGCCGGCCGCCCATCAGCGCGCCCAGTCCGTCCACCATCAGCCGCACCGTCACCCCGGCGCGTGCGCGTGCGGCCAGCCGCTCCACCACCGCCTGGCCAAAACCGTCGCGGCCGATGATGAAAGTGCACAGCTCGATCGAGTGCTGGGCCTGGTCGATCACCTCCCACAGCGCGCCACGGGCGGCCTGGCCGTCCTGGTGGATGGCCAGGTCGTCGTAGGGCGCTGCCGCCGGCTGGCGCAGGGCCAGGGCCGTCTGCTCGGCCCAGGAAGGCGCCTGGGCGGCGGGGTGCAGCCCGCCCAGCCGCACCGCCCGCGCCCGCTTGCGCGAGCCGAAGATCAGGAAGGCCGGCAGCGCCACGTAGGGCAGCAGCAGGATGAACAGCACCCAGGCCACGGCCGCGGCCGGCTGGCGCCGCTGGCCCAGCACATGCGCGGTGATGACGTAGATCAGCAGCGCGATCGCGGTGACCAGCCCGTGCAGGCTGAGCCAGTGGGCAAGCGTGAGAACCGGCAGCATCGGCGGAACAAGCACTCCGTGGACAGGGATGCCGCAGGATAGCCGGCCTGGAATGCCCGATCAGCCGAGGCGCAGTGCCATGACCCCAGCGACGATGACCACCGTACCGGCTGCCCGCTGCCAGCCGAAGGGTTCGCGCAGCAGCCAGGTGCCGATCAGCGCCGCGAACAGCACCGAGGTTTCGCGCACCGCGGCCACCGCCGCCACCGGGGCCCGGGTCATCGCCCACAGCGCGATGCCGTAGCTGCCCAGCGAAGCCGCGGTGCCCAGCGCCGCCACCGGCCAGCGCCGCCCCATGTAGCGGCGCGCTTCCGCCAAGCGCGCACGGCGCTGCCACATCACCAGCGCGAAGTACGGCAGGCCATCAAACAGGAACAGGGCCGCCACATAGGCCAGCGGCTGGCCGCTGGCACGCACGCCCAGCCCGTCCACCACGGTGTACAGGGCGATGATGGCGGCATTGCACAAGGCCACGCGCACGGCCTTGCGGCGCTGCGCCTCAGAGCCCGTATGGCCTGCCCGCGCCAGGCCCAGCAGCACCACGCCGGCGCTCACCGTGACCACGCCGGCCCAGCCGACGACGGACAGCGACTCGCCGATCCACAGCCCGCCGCCCAGCGCCACCAGCAGCGGCGCACCGCCTCGCATCAGCGGATAGGTCAGCCCCAGGTCGCCATGCCGATAGGCTGAAGCCAGCGCCAGGTAGTAGCCGATGTGGATGAGCGTGGACAGGCCGATGTAGGGCCAGGCCGCCGCGGGCGGCCAGCCGACCCAGGCCAGCAGCGGCAGCGCGATCAAGGGCCCCAGCGCATGGATGAGCGCGGTGTCCAGCGACTGGTCGGTGCCCGACTTGATGAGGGCATTCCAGCTGGCATGCAGGGCCGCGCCGCACAGTACCGCGGCCAGCACGCCCCCACTCAGCGCGCCACCATTCAGCGCACCCAGCGGCAGCCCGGCGGCGTCAGCCACCTGCGGCCAGGCGGCTGGCCCGCGCCACGTGCTGCGCCATGTAATGCGCCAGCGGCGGCGTGGCCCGCTGAGGCGCCTTGGCCGCGTCGTCCCACAGCCGCAGCTGCACCGCCGCTTCGGCATGCGGCTGGGTGATGAAGTCGTTCGCCTGCTGCGGCGTGAACACGCCACCCTGCAGCACCAGGCTGCGCTGCGAATCGCTGGACAGCGCCGCGTGGTAGCCCGGCCGGCTCGCGCACAGGTAGCGCTTGGCATCCACGTGCAGGCGGATGGCGTCCAGCACCCGGGGGCCGAACAGTGGCCGCAGGAAGGGCAGCGCGATGAACTGGTGCAGGTCGTCGATACCGCGCAGCGTGGGCGTGGCGCCGTGCTCGGCCAGCAGGTGACCCAGGTCGTGCAGCAGCGCGGCGGTCACCAGTTCGTCATCGGCACCCGCCTGCTCGGCCAGCCAGGCCGATTGCAGCGCATGTTCCAGCTGCGTCACCGGCTCGCCGGTGTATTGCTCGGCGCCGCGCTGCTCGAACAGAGTGGTGATGTCGGGCAGCGTCAGGGCCATGGCGTCAGGCCGCCTCGTTCCGGCGCTGCAGGTGGTTGTGCAGCGTGCGCTCGCGGCTGTTCATCACATGGCGGTACATCGCCTCGCCGGCGGCTTCGGCATCGCCGGCCGCGATGGCCTTGACGATCTGCCGGTGCTCCCGCGCGAACATCAGCATCGACTCGGCGCTCAGGTTGTGGCGCCGGTGCAGCGTCAGCTCCTTCGTGAGCTTGCGGTAGGTGGCAGCCAGCTTCTGGTTGTCGGCCAGCACCAGCAGCCGGTCGTGGAACTGCAGGTTGGTGGCATGGAACGCATCGGCATCGCCGGCCTTGGCCGCGCGGTCCATCTCGTCGGCCATGCGGCGCAGCTCGCGCACCTGGGCGGTGGCCAGCGTGTGCGCCAGCTTGCGGCCGATGGCCTGGTCCATCATGGCCCGCACTTCGAAGATCTCCAGCACCTCGTCGATCGGCAGGCTGCGCACGAACACGCCGCGGTTCTTCTCGGTGCGCACCAGGCCCGCCTCTTCCAGCCGGCGGAAGGCCTCGCGCAGCGGCCCGCGCGAGACGCCCAGCTGCGCGGCCAGCGCTGCCTCGGTGAGCTTGTCGCCCGGCGCGAAGCGGCCTTGCAGGATCAGCTTCTCCAGCTCGGCCTGCACCAGGTCGGCGAGCGAGCTGCCCTGCAATTGGGCGATGGTGGGCGCAGGCTGCACCAAGGCTGGCGCCACCGGGGCGACGGCCACCGCGACGGGACGAACCGCGCGGGTGGCCGGGGCCACGGTGGACGGGGTGCGTGAGCGAGGAGCGGCAGGCATGCGGCCAGTATGCCGCGCCCGCAGATTGTCGACAATCTTCAATCGTCAATCAGCAGATCTTCACTGGCCCCCTTCTTGCTGACGCCCGTTTTCATGCGGCTGTCACGTTGCCGGGTCATAAATCGGTCACTCGCACCAACCACATCAAGGGGTACAGCATGGGTTTCCTGAAGACGACGTTCGCCGGCCTGGCCGGCATGGTGATGGTGGCCTCGGCCCTGGCGGCCGACAAGGCCCAGCTCACCGTCTACACCGCGCTGGAGACCGACCAGCTCAAGGCCTACCAGCAGGCCTTCAACAAGGCCAACCCCGACATCGAGATCAAGTGGGTGCGCGACTCCACCGGCGTGATCACCGCCAAGCTGCTGGCCGAGAAGGCCAACCCGCAGGCCGACGTGGTGTGGGGCGTGGCCGCCTCCAGCCTGGCGCTGCTGGACCGCAACGGCATGCTGGAGCCGTATGCGCCGATGAACCTCGACGCCATCATGAGCAAGTACCGCGATGCGAAGAACCCGCCAGCCTGGTGGGGCATGGACGTGTTCGGTGCCACCGTGTGCTTCAACACCGTCGAAGCCAAGAAGCGCAACATCCCGGTGCCCACCAGCTGGAAGGACCTGACCAAGCCCGAGTTCAAGGGCCAGGTGGTGATGCCCAACCCGGCCTCGTCCGGCACCGGCTACTTCGACGTGGTGGCCTGGCTCAGCCTGTGGGGTGACGAAGGCGGCAAGGGCGGCGGCTGGAAGTACATGGACGCGCTGCACCAGAACATCGCGCAGTACACCCACAGCGGCAGCAAGCCCTGCAACATGGCCGCCGCCGGTGAATACGTCGCCGGCATCTCCTTCGAGTACCGCGCGCACACCAACAAGGCCAAGGGCGCGCCCATCGAGCTGGTGTTCCCCAAGGAAGGCCTGGGCTGGGACCTGGAGGCCTTCGCCATCCACAAGGGCGCCAAGAACATCGCGGCCGCCAAGAAGCTGGCCGACTGGGCTTCCAGCAAGGACGCGATGCTGCTGTACGGCAAGAACTTCGCCATCACCGCCCAGCCCGGCGTCGCCCCCAAGCTGGACAGCATCCCGGCCGACTATGAGTCGCGCCTGATCAAGATGGACTTCAACCAGTCGGCCGCCCAGCGCGAGGCAGTGCTGGCCGAGTGGTCCAAGCGCTACGACGCCAAGAGCGAGCCGCGCAAGTAAGCCCGGCCCCTGCCATGAGCACCCTGCCCAGCCCCTACCTGCAGCTCGAAGGCGTCGGCAAGCGCTTCGGCGCCTTCACCGCGCTGCACGACGTGCAGCTGCAGATCCAGCGCGGCGAGTTCGTCTGCTTCCTCGGCCCTTCGGGCTGCGGCAAGACCACGCTGCTGCGCATCATCGCGGGGCTGGAGCAGCACGGCAGCGGCCGCATCGTGCAGGCCGGCACCGACATCTCGTCGCTGCCGCCGGCCGAACGCGACTACGGCATCGTCTTCCAGTCGTATGCGCTGTTCCCCAACCTCAGCATCGCCGACAACGTGGCCTATGGCCTGGTCAACCGCCGGCAGCCGCGGGCGGCGGTGGCGGCGCGGGTGAACGAGCTGCTGACGCTGGTGGGCCTGCCCGGCAGCGGCGGCAAGTACCCGGCCCAGATGTCGGGCGGCCAGCAGCAGCGGGTGGCGCTGGCGCGGGCGCTGGCCACCTCGCCCGGCCTGCTGCTGCTGGACGAGCCGCTGTCGGCGCTGGACGCCATCGTGCGGGTGCGGCTGCGCAACGAGATCCGCGCACTGCAGCGGCAGCTGGGGGTCACCACCATCATGGTCACGCACGACCAGGAAGAAGCGATGTCGGTGGCCGACCGCATCGTGGTGATGAACCAGGGCGTGATCGAGCAGGTGGGTACGCCGCTGCAGGTGTACCGCGAACCGGCCACGCCCTTCGTCGCCGATTTCGTCGGCAAGGCCAGCCGGCTGCAGGCGGTGGCCGAGTCCGATGGCTGGCTGCGGGCCGGGGCGCTGCGCCTGCCCTGCCCCGCCGGCCAGGGCCAGGGCCTGGCCCCCGGCGCACCGGTGGCGCTGTACCTGCGGCCCGAGGACCGCATCGTCGACCACTTCGAGGCCGACCACCCCGGTGCCTGCCAGGGCACGGTGCGGCGCATCGAGTTCAGCGGCAGCAACTGCCTGGCCGAGATGGCGGTGGACGGCCTGCCCGACCAGCCGGTGCAGCTGCAGTTCTCGCTCAACCAGATGGACGAGTTCGGCGTGCGTGAGGGCGCCGCCTTGCGCTTTGCGCTGCGCACCGACCGGCTGCGGGTGTTCGCGGCCGGGGCCGCGGCATGAACACCGTGGCCATGCCCAGCCCTGCCCTGGCGCCTGCGCAGGCGGACTCCCCAGCCGTCCACCGGACACCGCACCGCGCACGCCGCCAGCGGGTGCCGGCCAGCGAGCGCCTGGCCCACCTGGGCCTGCTGGGGGTGGCCGCGGTGCTGGCCATCGGCCTGCTGGGGCCGCTGGCCGCGTTGCTGTCGCAGGCCTTTGCGCCCGGTGCGGCCGGCCAGTCGCGCTGGGTGCACTTCAGCGCCTACCTGGCTTCGCCCGCGCTGCGGCAAAGCCTGCTCAACAGCCTGTGGGTGTCGGCCCTGGTCACGGCCATCGTGCTGCCGCTGGCCTTCACCTTCGCCTATGCGCTCACCCGCAGCTGCATGCCGGCCAAGGGCCTGTTCCGCAGCATCAGCCTGCTGCCGTTGCTGGCGCCTTCGCTGCTGTCGGCCATCTCGCTGATCTACTGGTTCGGCAACCAGGGCCTGGCCAAGGACCTGTGGGCGGCGCTGGGCTTCGAGAGCCTGTACGGCGCGCCCGGCATCGTGCTGGCCGAATGCTTCGCGGTGTTTCCGCATGCGCTGATGATCCTGGTCAGCGCGCTGGCGATGGCCGACGCACGCCTCTATGAGGCCGCCGACGCGATGGGCACCCGCCGGCTGCGCAAGTTCTTCACCATCACGCTGCCGGGCGCGCGCTACGGCTTGGTATCGGCCGGCATGGTCACGTTCACGCTGGTCATCACCGACTTCGGCATTCCCAAGGTGGTGGGCGGCAACTTCAACATGCTGGCCACCGACGTGTTCAAGCTCGTCATCGGCCAGCAGGACTTCCAGCGCGGTGCGGTGGTGGCCCTGCTGCTGCTGGCACCGGCGGTGCTGAGCTTCATCGTCGATGGCCTGGTGCAGCGCCGGCAGACCGCGATGCTGGGTGCCCGCGCGGTGCCGCTGGTGCCGCAGCCTGCGCGTGGCTTCGACACGGCGATGACCGCCTTCTGCCTGCTCATCGTCGGGCTGATGCTGGCCATGTTCGGCATGGCGGTGTTCGCGTCCTTCGCCAAGCTGTGGCCCTACAACCTGACGCCCAGCCTGGACCACTACCTGGTGGGCATCATCGACGCCGAGCTGGGCGATGCCTTGGTCAACAGCCTGAAGCTGGCCGCCGGCACCGCGCTGGCCGGCCCGCTGCTGGTGTTCACCGGCGCCTACCTGCTGGAAAAAACCCGCGGCCTGGCGCCGCTGCGGCCCCTGCTGCGGCTGATGGCCATGCTGCCGATGGCGGTGCCGGGCCTGGTGCTGGGCCTGGGCAGCATCTTCTTCTTCAACGCCCCGGCCAACCCGCTGCACGGCCTGTACCAGACGGGTGCATTGCTGGTGCTGTGCACCGTGGTGCACTTCTACACCACTGGCCACCTCACGCTGCTCACCACGCTCAAGGCCATCGACCCGGAGTTCGAGTCGGTCTCCGCCTCGCTCAAGGTGCCGTTCTACAAGACCTGCTGGCGCGTGACGCTGCCGCTGTGCCTGCCCACGCTGCTGGACGTGTCGCGCTACTTCTTCGTCAACGCGATGACCACCATCTCGGCCGTGGTGTTCCTGTACACGCCCGACACGCGGCTGGCCTCGGTGGCCATCCTCAACCTCGACGAATCGGGCGAGATCGGTGCCGCCGCGGCCATGGCGGTGCTCATCGTCGCCGCCTCCGCCCTCGTCACCTTGCTGTACCTGGCGCTGGGCCGCTGCATCGACCGCCGCACCCAGGCCTGGCGCCAGTCCGCCCGCTGAAAGCTCTCAATGGACCGCGACCCCATCCTGCTCACCCCCGGCCCGCTGACCACCACGCTGCGCACCAAGCTGGCGATGCTGAAGGACTGGGGCTCCTGGGACGCCGACTTCAACGCCCTCACCGCCCGTGTGCGCCAGGGGCTGCTGCAGATCATCCATGCGCAGGACAGCCATGTGGTGGTGCCCCTGCAAGGCAGCGGCACCTTCAGCGTGGAAGCGGCGGTGGCCACCGTGGTGCCACGCGACGGCCACCTGCTGGTGCTGGACAACGGCGCCTACTGCAAGCGCCTGGGCAAGGTGGCCACGCTGATGGGCCGCCGCACCACCATCGCCACCCGGCCCGAGCAACTGCCCGTCTCCGCCGCTGAACTGGCCGCGCTGCTGCAGGCCGACGCCAGCATCACGCACGTGGGCCTGATCCACTGCGAGACCGGCACCGGCATCGTCAACCCGCTGGCCGAAGTGGCCGAGGTCTGCCAGCGCCTGGGCCGCGGCCTCATCGTCGATGCGATGAGCAGCTTCGGCGCGCTGCCCATCGATGCCCGGCAGATCCGCTTCGACGCGCTGGTTGCCGCCAGCGGCAAGTGCCTGGAAGGCGTGCCGGGCATGGGCTTCGTCTTCGTGCGCAAAGCCGTGATGGCGGGCTGCGAGGGCAACAGCCATTCATTGGCGATGGACCTGCACGACCAGCACCAGTACATGGAGCGCACCGGCCAGTGGCGCTTCACGCCGCCCACCCATGTGGTGGCCGCGCTGGCCGAGGCCATGGTCCAGTACCAGGAAGAAGGTGGCCAGCCGGCCCGCCTGGCGCGCTACACCGACAACTGCCGCACGCTGGTCGATGGCATGGCAGGGCTGGGGCTGCGCACCTTCCTGGCGCCCGAGCACCTGTCGCCCATCATCGTCACCTTCTTGGCGCCAAGCGACGAGCGCTACCGCTTCGCCACGCTGTATGCCGAGGCCAAGGCGCAGGGCTTCATGCTCTACCCCGGCAAGCTGACGGCAGTGGAGACCTTCCGCGTCGGCTGCATCGGCGCCATCGGCCACACCGAGATGCAGCAGGCGGTGGACGCCGTGGGCCGCACGCTGCGCGGCATGGGTCTGGGGCCGGCATGAGCGACGGCAGCTTCGACGTCATCGTGGTCGGCGCCGGCATCGTCGGCCTGGCCCATGCCTACACCGCCGCCCGCCGCGGCCTGCGGGTGTGCGTGGTGGAGCGTGACGCCGCCTGCGTCGGCGCCTCGGTGCGCAACTTCGGCTTCATCACCGTCACCGGCCAAGCGGCCGGCGACACCTGGCGACGCGCGCGCCGGGCCCGCGACGTGTGGGCGCTGGTGGCGCCACAGGCTGGCATCCCGGTGCTGCATGGCGGCCTGTGGATGGTGGCCCGCCGCCCCGCCGCGGCCGAAGTGCTGCAGCAGTTCATGCACACCCCCATGGCCGACGGCTGCCAGCTGCTGACGCCGGCGCAGGCCGCGGCCCACACCGATGCGCTGTCGCTGGCCGATGCCCAGGCGGTGCTGTACAGCCCGCATGAACTGCGGGTGGAATCACGCACCGCCATCGGCCAGCTGGCACGCTGGCTGGCCGAGGTGCACGGCGTGCAGTTCCGCTTCAAGGAAGCGGTGCTGGACGTGCAGGCGCCGCGGGTGCAAACCTCTCGCGGTGTGCTGCAGGCCGGGCGCGTGGTGCTGTGCACCCACACCGACCTGCACGGCCTGCAGCCGGAGCGCCTGGCACCGCACGGCCTGCGGCTGTGCCAGCTGCAGATGCTGAGGGTGCAACCACCGCCCGGCTACCGCCTGCCCGGCGCGGTGATGGGCGACCTGAGCCTGGTGCGCTACGGCGGTTATGCCGCCCTCCCCGCCGCCCAGGCCTTGCGCCTGCAGCTGGAACGCGAAGAACCTGAGAGCCTGGCCCACGGCATCCACCTGATCGCGGTGCAAAGCGCCGACGGCTCCCTGGTGGTGGGCGATTCGCACCACTACGGCGCCGCGCCGCCCCCCTTTGCCAGCGAAGCGGTGGACCAACTGATCCTGCACCACCTGCAGACGCTGCTGCGCCTGCCCAGCTGCCGCGTCACTGAACGCTGGGTGGGCCAGTACGTCAGCTCGCCGCACACCGATTGCCTGATCGATGCGCCCGATGCCGCCGTGCGGCGCGTCATCGTCACCAGTGGCACCGGCGCCAGCACCGCCTTCGGCATTGCCGAAGAGGTGTTCGACGCCTGGTGACCCGTTTGAAGAGAGTCCCGATGTCCCAGCCAGCCACCTCCCTCACCGCCGTCGTCTTCGACTGGGCGGGCACCGTCATCGACTTCGGCTCCTGCGCGCCGATGGGCGCCTTCGTCCGCCTGTTCGAGCAGTTCGGCGTGCAGCTCAGCATCGCCGAAGCCCGCGGCCCCATGGGCGTGGCCAAGTGGGACCACATCCAGGCGCTGGGCCGGCTGCCGCGCATTGCTGCGCAATGGCAGGCCCGCCATGGCCGACCTTTCACCGACGCCGACGTGGACCACCTGTACGAGGTGTTCACGCCGATGAACGCGGCGGTGGTGCCTGACTATGCCGACTTCATCCCGGGCGCGGTGGACGTGGTGAATGCCCTGCGCACCCGCGGCCTGAAGATCGGCAGCACCACCGGCTACAACCGGCCCATCATGGACGTGGTGACGCCGATCGCCGCGCGCGGCGGCTACGTGCCCGACAACCTGGTGTGCGCCGGTGACCTGGCCGCCGGCCGGCCCAGCCCGCTGATGATGTACCGCACGTTCGCCGACCTGGGCGTGTGGCCGCCGCACACGGTGGTGAAGGTGGACGACACCGGCGTGGGCCTGGAAGAAGGCCTGAACGCCGGCACCTGGACCGTGGGCCTGGCCGTCAGCGGCAATGCCAACGGGCTGACACTGGCCGAGTGGCAGGCGCTGGACGCCGACGCCCAACAAGCCCGCCGCCAAGCCGCGACCGCCACGCTGCGCGCGGCGGGCGCCCACTACGTGATCGACAGCGTGGCGGACCTGCTGCCGGTGATCGACGACATCGAGGCGCGGCTGCAGCGCGGCGAGCAGCCGTAGGCGGATGGCGTCACGCGCAGCGTGGCGCCGGGTGCTTGATTCAGTACCAGTCGGTAGGCAGCAACTGCCCCGTGTTCACGTCAACGTACCGATACACCGGCACCCCGGTCCAGTCCGTCAGGTTGAACACCGTGTTCGAGTCGGCCAGCTTGCGCACTTCCACGTTCGCGATGGACAGCGGCGTGCGTGGCGCGCACTTCGTCGGCGGCACCGAGGGGCGGACGAAGTACACCGCGCTTTCGCTGGTCGTCGTCGGGTTGGTGACGCGTGTGGCCGTGACCGGGCGGCCTTCGCCCTGGCCCTGCACCAGCAGCGCCGTCTCCACGCCGATGCCGATGCCCCGCACCGTCTTGCTGCCGCTGGAAGCAGCCGGCAGCACACCGCCGCTGCAGCCCAGCGTGCCGCCAGGCGTGCTCACCGGCGCCACGATGCGCGACAGGAAGGTGACGAAGCGGCCCATGCGGTCGCGGCTGTCGAAGTGGGAGTCCAAGATCAGGCTCTCCAGCGCGGGCGGCGCGATGAAGCCGCCGCTCAGGCTCAGCGGCGACGGGTCGAAGGTGATGTCCTTGTAGTAGGGGTCGAGCATCGACAGCTCGGACGTGGCCGACCGGTACAGCGCCGAGTAGTCGAACTGCCCCAGCACGGCCAGGCCGGCACTGGTGCCGCCGATGGGCACGTTCTTCTGCATCAAGGCCTTGAGCGTCTGCTCTAGCGCCGTGCCTTTCCAGAAGCGGATGTAGTGGCTCTGGTCGCCGCCCGCGATCCACACCACGTTGGCCTTGGCCACGATGGCATTGACGGCGGCGCTGTTGGCCGCCTTCACGCTGGGAATCACCAGCGTTTCCACCGAACTCAGGCCCAGCGAGGCACCGCCCACCCACTCGTTCGCGATGGTGGCGGAGGTCGACAGGCTCTCGTCGCTGTAGAAGATGTAGGGGTTGTAGGCGTCGGTGCCGGTGGCGCGGATGACGACGAAGCGCCCCCCGGTGCCCGGCGTGATGCCGGCGCGCTGGATCAACCACCGGAAGGCGACATCCACGTCCGGGCCGCCGCCCATCAGCACGAACGACGGCGTGGGGCGCGATGCGGGTGCCGTGACCACGGCGTTGACGTTGCCCACCGCGAAGTACGAATACAGCGGAACGGGTTTTGCGACCTCGAAGATCGGGTCGGCCAGCACCGGGGTGGTGGCCAGCCCGGAGGCCAGGGCGATGGCGGCCGCACCGGCCACACGCTGGCCCAGGCGCACGATGGCATGAAGGAAGGCGTTGGAAGACATGGGGAAACCTCGACGGGCTGGCAATGCGGGGTGTGTTGCAAGGCGGCTTCAGCGACGCCGGGCAGCGCCCAGCATCGTCAGCAGCCCGACCAGCATCAAGGCCGCCGTTGCAGGCTCAGGCACCGGTGACACGCCGAAGGTCAGCGTGCCGGAGTTCCAGGTGCCCTCGGCTTCGTCGAAGAGCAGGTCCTTGTACGCATCATGGAACTCCAGGCGCAGCAGCCCATCGCTGCCCACCTGGAATTGCTGGCCCAGCAGGCGGAGGTCTTGAAAGCCGGCATAACTGGCCGTGCCCGTGAAGTCGTCGCCACCGCCCGGGGTGAAGGTGACGCCGTAGCCCAGCGAATCGCTGAAGGTCAGCTGCATCTCCGACAGGTAGCTCGGGTCGTGGCTGGTCAGGTTGACGTCCCACTGGAAGGTGTCGATGGTGGCGCCGGCACCCACGAACACTTCCCTGACGGTGTTGGTGGGCGCATCCCGCTCGTCCATGCCGGCGATGCCCGTCACGTCCACCACCACCGTCGTGGTGCCTGCTTGCGCCGTGCCCAGTTGCGCGGCCGCACACAGCGCGGCCATCGTCCAGGCCCGCGCCATCTTGCGCTTGATCATCATCGGTCCGTTCCTCGGTCTTGCGGAAGCGGCGGGCTGCAGTGCCTGCCCCCACCGGCAGCGGAATCTACCTGCCGAAGATCGAGGGCACGCTCCCTAGAACATCAGGTCCGCTCCTGCGGCCCCAAGTCGTACAAGGGCGCCCGATCAAGCATTCAGCGCGCGGCTAGTCCTCCGACTCCGCCAGCACCGCCGCCTGCCTGCGCACCGCGCCGGCGCGCCACAGCGTCAGCGTCACGCGGTCGCCGGGCTGGTAGCGCTCCAGCGCGGTGAGCATGTCGTCCAGGTCGGCCACCGCTGCATCGTCGATGGCCTGGATCACGTCGCCGGCCACGATGCCACCTTGCGCGCCCCGGGTGAAGGGCCGCAGCCCCGCCTTCTGCGCCGGGCCGCCCGGCGCCACCGCCACCAGCGGCACGCCCTTGGGCAGGCCCAGCGCCTTGGCCATGTTCTCGGGCCCGGCCGTCACGCCCAGGGCCGGCCGCACCATGCGGCCGTCGCGGATCAGCCGCGGGACGATGCGGTTGACCTCGTCCACCGGAATGGCGAAGCCGATGCCCGCGCTGGCGCCCGAAGGGCTGTAGATCGCGGTGTTGACGCCGATCACCCGGCCCGCTGAATCCAGCAGCGGCCCGCCCGAGTTGCCGGGGTTGATCGCCGCATCGGTCTGGATGGCGCCGCGGATGGTGCGGCGGGTGACCGATTCGATCTCCCGGTTGAGCGCGCTGACGATGCCGGTGGTCAGCGTCTGGTCAAGCCCGAAGGGGTTGCCGATGGCATACACCTTCTGCCCCACCTGCAGGTCCTTGCTGCTGCCCAGCGCAATGGGCGGCAGCTTGTTGCGCGGCGCCTCGATCTTCAGCACCGCCAGGTCGCGGTCGGGGAACACGCCCACCAGCGAGGCCTTGTGCGAAGACTGGTCCGACAGCGTGACGCGGGCGCCCGAAGCCTCCTGGATGACGTGGAAGTTGGTGACGATGTGGCCGGCCTCGTCCCACACGAAGCCGGTGCCGGTGCCCCGCGGCACCTGGGTCACGCGGGTGCTGAAGAAGTCGCGCTCCACGCCCAGCGCGGTGATGTTGACCACCGAGGGCGACACGGCCTTGAACACCGCGATGTTGTTGAGCTCGTCGGTGGCCAGCGGCCCGCGCGGGGCCACGGCGCGGGGCGAGGCTTCATTGCGGGCGAAAGCCAGCGGCAGGCCGGCGACGCCCAGCAGCCCGGCAGCGCCCAGCTGCAGCAGGCAGCGGCGGCGGCCGACCGGCGTCAGGGGATGGAGAGGATGGCGGTGGGTCATGGAAGGGCCGGCGCACCGGGCGCCGCGAAAGACCAGGGCGGCCCGGATTCTGGCAAAGCGCGGAGCGGCCGGCCGTGCTCAGCCTGGCTTCATGCGCGCCGGCTAAGCTGTTCCCCGTTGTTGCCCTCTGAAGTGGCCGCCGCCCAGGCGATGGCCGTCGCCCCTGCCACCATGACCACCTCCCCGTCCGAAGACCCCCGCCTGGACACCGCCGCGCGCACCGAGCTGCCCGCCACCGTGTTCGGCGACGACCCCGAGGACAGCGCCCACAGCGCCGCCGAACGCGCGGCCGCTGCGGTGCGCAGCACCTGGGTCAGCATCGCGGTCAATGGCGTGCTGATCGTGCTGCAGCTGGTGGTGGGCCTGTTCGCACACTCGGCCGCGCTGGTGGCCGATGCAATGCATTCGCTGTCCGACCTGGTCAGCGACTTCGTGGTGCTGCTGGCGGGCAAACACAGCCGCAAGGCGGCCGACGACGATCACCCCTATGGCCATGCCCGCTTCGAGAACGCCGGCTCACTGGCCCTGGGCGCGCTGCTGCTGGCGGTGGGCGTGGGCATGCTGTGGTCGGCGTTGCGCAAGCTGGAGGCACCGTCCGAGATCCCGCAGGTGCACGTCGCTGCCTTGGTGGTGGCCGGCATCACCCTGGTGTGCAAGGAGGGGCTGTTCCGCTACATGCTGGCGGTGGCCAAGCGGGTGCGCTCCAGCCTGCTGGTGAGCAATGCCTGGCATGCGCGGTCGGACGCCGCTTCTTCGCTGGTGGTGGGCCTGGGCATCGGGGGCAACCTGCTGGGTTTTCCGCTGCTCGACCCCATCGCGGCGGCCATCGTCGGCTTTCTGATCGCGCGCATGGGCTGGACCTTCGGCTGGAATGCGCTGTCCGACCTGATGGACCGCGGCGCCAGTGCCGAAGAGGTGGAGGCCATCCAGCGCACCGCCGCCGCCACCCCGGGCGTGCACGCGGTGCACGACCTGCGCACCCGCAAGATGGGCGACCTGCTGGTGGTGGACATGCACCTGGAAGTGGATGGCAGCCTGACGGTGGAGCAAGGCCACGACATCGCGCTGGCCGCCCGCGATGCGGTGCTGGCCCGCCACAGCGTACTGCGTGTGATGACGCACGTGGACCCGTGGCCGCGCCGGGCCGAGGCGGCTCTCAATCGCGAAAGCGGTCCAGCCTGAAGCAGCTCAGGTCCACGCCGCCGGCCTGCCCCAGGATCTGCTGGGCCAAGGCCTCACCCAGCCCGGCCGAATGCTTGAAGCCGTGGCCGGAGCAGGCCGACACCACGGTGACGTTGGGCTGCGTGGGATGCGCATCGACGATGAAGCCCGAATCGGCGCTGACGGTGTAGAGGCAGGCGGCTGCATGCACGGCCTCGGGCGTCACCGAGCGCAGGCGGCCGGCCACATGGGCCTCGAACATACGGGCCTGCTCGCCGGCCGACACCTGGCGGTCCATCGCGTCGGGCGTGGTGGTGTCGGCGCATTGCTCGGTCGCCACCTTGACGCCTTCGTGGCCGTCGATCATCGGAAAGCCGTAGAAGTAGTCTTCGTCGCTGCGGCCGTGCATCCAGATGAACACCGGGCTGCGCCCGGGCGCGTACAGCGCGGGCTGCGTGGGCCGGAACCAGTGCAGCACCTGGCGCATCACGCGCAGGCGCTGTGCGTAGGCACCGCCCACCAGCCCCGGCAACCAGGGCCCCGCGGTGACGACGGCCCGCGCGGCCGCATAGGTGGCCCGTGCGGTGCGCACCGTCACGCCCTGGGCCGTGCCTTCGATGGACAGCACGGCCTCGTTCACCTGCAGCCGGGCGCCGTGGCGGCTGGCAACGGCCAGTTGCGCGGCGATGCAGCGCTCGGGCCGCAGCACGCCGGCGGCGGGTTCGTAGTAGGCCACTTCGTCGCCACGCAGCATGAACTGCGGAAAGCGCGCCATCACCTCGGGCGCGCCCAACACCTCGTGCGCAATGCCGTGCTGCTGGGCCAGCGCGATCGTGCGCCGCACGAAGTCGGGCCGGCCATGGTGCTGGCTTGCGCCATCGGCCGCGCCCACGATGAGCCCGCCAGTGGCGGTGTACAGCGGCTCACCGGCTTGCGCTTCCAGCGCCCGCCAGATGTCGTGCGAGCGCTGCACCAGCGGCAGGTACTGCGCGCCCTCCCCCACCGCCAGCCGCGTGATGCGCGTGGCGCCATGGCTGGAGCCCAGCTCGTGCGGCGGCGCATGCCGGTCGATGCCGATGACACGGGCGCCGCGCATGGCCAGCTGGCAGGCCACGGCGCTGCCGAAGGCGCCGAGGCCGATGACGAGGACGTCGGCGGTGGAGTCGAGAGACATGGGGTTCCTTTTTACCTTGGATGCTACCCAGCGCAGCGGGCGAAACCGGGGACACTGCAAGCGGCATCCGTTGCCCCACCCTCACCTCCTTCGTTCCACGCCTTCATGCCCACGTCGACCCGCCCCATCGCCATCCCGTCCCACATCCGCCCGCTGGACGAGATCCTGCCCACCGAACCGCTGCTGATGATGGGCGCCGGGCCGGTGCCGATTCCGCATGCGGTGGCGCGGGCCAACTCCATCGTCATCAACCACCTGGGCGAGACCATGTCGGTCGTCATCGCGCAGGTGAAAGACATGGCGCGCTACACGTTCCAGACGCAGTCGGAGTGGATCCTGGGCGTGGCTGGCCCGGGCTCGGCCGCGATGGAGATGGCCATCGCCAACCTGGTGGATGCGCGGTCGCGCGTGCTGTGCCTGGTCAACGGCTACTTCAGTCAGCGCATGGCCGAGATGGCCGGCCGTGCCGGTGCGCAGGTGCTGGTGCACGAGGCGGCGGGCACCCAGCCGCTGGACCTGACCGCCTTCGAGGCCGCAGTGGCGCAGCACCGGCCGCACTGCGTCACCATCGTGCATGGCGAAACCTCGAACACCACCTTCAACGCCAACCTGGCCGAGCTGGCGCGCATCGCCAAGCGCCACGGCAGCCTGGTGATCGTGGACGCGGTGTGCACCTTGAGCACCACGCCGCTGCAGATGGACGCCTGGGGCATCGATGCGGTGATCACCGGCGGGCAGAAGGGCTTGTCGTGCATACCGGGCGTGTCGCTGGTGGCCTTCTCCAATGCGGCCTGGGACCGCATCAATAGCCGCAGCAGCCCTACCGCCCATTGGTGCCTGGACGCCCGCCTGGCCACCAACTTCTGGCACCGCGGCTCGTACCACTACACCGCGCCGGTGTCGGGCGTGCTGGCGCTGCATGAGGCGCTGCGCCTGGTGTGCACCGAGACGCTGGAACGCCGCTTCGAGCGCCACCGCCGCTGCTCGGCCGCGCTGCAGGCCGGCATCGAGGCGCTGGGCCTGCAACTGCTGGTGCCGCCGGCCCAGCGGCTGCATTCGGTGGTGGGCGTGGTGGTACCGCCCGCCACCAGCAACCAGGCGGTGTGCCAGCACATCTCACGCCAGTACCAGGTGGAAGTGTCTGGCTCCTTCGGCCTGCCCATCGTGCGCATTGGCCAGATGGGCGAGCAATGCCGCGAGCCGAACCTCTTCCGCACCCTGCATGCCCTGGGCAGCACGATGCAAGACCTCGGCGTACCCGCCGACCTGACGGCCGGATTGGTGGCGTTGGAGCGGGGGTTGCGTCAGGTGGGCGCGGCCGAAGGCTGATCAGACCCACTCCAGCAAGTCGGGCCGCCAGGTCGCCGTCGCGGCACTGCGCTGCAAGGCGACCTGCGTCGGCGGCCACAGCAGGTCGTCCAACAGGGCGATGGTGTCACCGAGTGCCGCGCCCTCGACCCGGTTCTTGTTGAGAAACGCGTGCAACTGGCGCCTCTTGCCTGCGTCTTCGCTGAACACCCCGGTCAGTGCCACGGGTCGTTCGACGGGTAGCGGCGTCTGACGGCGCGCGAAGGTGGCTGCGATGGCGCAGCACCGGGGAGGCGATTTCCGCAAGCAGGCACGGGTAGCGCAAGCGCTGCGGTGCCGGCGTCACAGCATCCCCGAACGCGATGTCGATCTGAAGGGCGCAGCGGGCGGATGAGACACGTCCGATCAAGCTGATACGTGTGCCGCCATAGCCGTTGTCTTCGCGGATGGCGCGCGCTCTCACCGAGTCCAGGTCAAACCGGATGCCGTCACCCAAATCGATCGCCGAGCACGTTGTGGTCCTCCCCGCGCTGCCGCGCGAGCGTCAGCAGGCGGGCCAGGATGGATGCTGGCAGGTTGCCTCTCGCCGGAGGTGCCTGCGGGCTGCTCATGCCGTCACCGCTTCCAGATACGGTCGCATCACCCGTTCGACCCGACTGATGCGGGCGACGTGGCTGAGTTCGTCGACCGTGACCTTGCGGCTGCGCCATGCGTCCTTCAGCGCCTCCAGCGCCACGTCCAGCCCGATCTTGTGGCGGAACTTGAAGCAATCCGTCACCGTCTTGGCGGGGCTGTACACCCGGATGGGGGCGCCATGGTCCAGCACGATCTGGATGCCATCGCTGTAGGCCGCGCCGCTGAGCCGCACGATGCGCAGCGGGGGATAGTCCAGCGCCGGGGCATGACTGCCGGCCGGCAGCGCGATCCACACCTCATGCGGCATCTGGGTGCCGATTTGATGGAACTGCAGCGCGCTCAGCAGGCACACCACCGCCCTGGGCACCCGCTGGCACACCTCGAGCAGCGCCTGGTGCTCGGTGAGCTGTGCATCGGGCAGTCCGTAGAGGCCACGGCCGAAGCGTTGCAGCTTGCCTGCGTCGTACAGGCGGATCAGCATCTGCGGCGACCATCCTTGCGCTTTCAGGTCTGCCGCGTTGAGCACACGCTGGCGCCTGGCCAGTTCTAGGATGCCGTCTGTCTGGGTCATGGCACGACGAGTTTAATAGTGCCATGGTTAATGCACAAGTAGTGCACTTTTCAAACAATCACACGAACGGCGCAAACTCCGTCCGCAGCCTCGCCTGCGGCGCGGTCCAGTCCAGCAGCCAGTCGGCGAAGTCGGCCTCGGGCATGGGCTTGCCCATCAGGTAGCCCTGGGCCTCATCGCAGTGCAGGGCCTTGAGCAGGGCCCAGGTCTGGGCGTTCTCCACGCCCTCGGCGCACACCGTCAGGCCCAGGTTGTGGGCCAGGTCGATGGTCGATCGCACGATCTTCAGGTCGGCGCGGTCGGTTTCCATCGCCATCACGAAGCTGCGGTCGATCTTCAGTTCATGCAGCGGCAGCCGCTTCAGGTAGGCCAGCGACGAGTAGCCGGTGCCGAAGTCGTCGATCGACAGCCGCAGCCCCATCGCATGCAGCCGCTGCAGCGTCTGCAGCGCGCGCGCGGGGTCGTCCATGATGGCGCTTTCGGTGATCTCCAGGCACAGCGCCTGCGGCTGCACGCCGCCGCGGGCGAAGAGGCGTTCCATCTTGGTCGGCAGGTGCTGGTCCAGCAGGTCGCGGGTGCTGAGGTTGATCGCGAACTTCAGCTCCACGCCCTGGCGCTGCAGCTCGGCATAGCGCATCGAGCAACGCTCGATCATCCAGCCCGTCAGCTCACGGATGAAGCCCGTCTGCTCGGCGAACGGGATGAACTGCATCGGCGGGATCATGCCGCGCTGCGGATGCTGCCAGCGCACCAGCGCCTCGGCACCCACCACCTCGCCGCTGGCCATCGCGATCTTGGGCTGCAGGTACAGCCGCAGCTGGTCCTGCGCCACCGCCGCCCGCAGCTCGGTCAGCAGCGACAGCGAAGCCTCGCTCGACGAATCGATCTGCGGGCTGTACATCACCACGCCCACCTCGTGCGAGGGCTGCGACTTGGCGGCGTACATCGCCATCTCGGCGCGCACCAGCAGCGCATCGGCGGTCTGGCCGTGGGCAGGGTGGGCGGCAATGCCGATGCCGGCGCTGACGTCGATGGTGTGGTCGTCCAGCGTCAGCGGCTCTTCCAGCCGGCGGCGCAGGCGCATCGCCACGTCCACCGCGATGTCGGCATCGGCGCCCGGCAGCATCACCGCGAATTCGTCGCCACCCAGGCGGGCCACCAGGTCGTCCTCGCGCAGGCCGCCGGCACCCAGGCGCGCGGCGATCTGCCGCAGCAGCCGGTCTCCGAAGGCATGGCCGAGCACGTCGTTCACATGCTTGAAGCGGTCGAGGTCCAGCATCAGCACCGACAGCGCCCGTCCCTGCCCCAGCTGCGCGGCCAGCGCGTCATGGAACTGGGCGCGGTTGGGCAAGCCGGTCAAGGTGTCCCAATAGGCCAGGCGGCGCACCTGCGCTTCGCGCTGCTGCATGCCCTGGCGCATCGCCTCGAAGGCGCGGGCCAGGTCGCGCACCTCGTCGCGCGCCTGCACCGCCACCGGGGTGGCGTAGTCACCACCGCCCAGCCGCTCGGCGCTGCGCGACAAGGCCTGGATCGGCCGCGTGATGTTGCGTGCGGTGACGATGCTGCCGACGCCGAACACCGCCAGCGCCGCGGCGCTGATGGCCAGCAAGATGAGCTGCAGCCGCCGGAACGGCGCCACCGCATCGTCCACCGACTGCAGCAGCAGCACGGCAGCGTCGGTGCCCGGCGAGTTGCCCAGCATCACGATGCGGGTGGCGTACCACTCGTCGCCCAGGCGCACGCTCGGGCCGTCGGCCCCCGTGGTGGACGCCGCGTCATGCAACTGCAGCGCCAGCCGGCGTGCCTGCTCGGCGGCCTCGGCGCCGCCATCCACCGGCAGCACGTCCCACGGGCCGCCGGCAAAGCGCACGGCCAGCGCGCTGCGCAGCCCGGCGATCTGTTCCACGTCGTGCATCAGCGCCGCCCCCACCGGAAAGCCCATCGAGACCTGCCCGATGGGTTGGGGTGCGCGCACCGGCACCGTCACGATCTGGTAAGGCCGGCCTTCGAACACGGCCACGATGCTGCCGTCGGCGGCCAGCGGCGCCTGGCGCGGCATCGCCGCCAGGGCCTGGATGGCGGCGTCGGGCTGGCCGGTGCTGGTGGCCACCAGCTGGCCGCGCAGGTCGGCGTAGAAAGCCACCTCGGCGCCGATGCGGGCGCCGTGGTTGTCCAGCGCATCGGCCACGGTGGCGCGGTCGCCGCTGGCCACCGCGGCGCGGAAGCCGAAGTCGGCCGCCAGCACCTTGGAAGCATCGGCCAGGTTCTGCGCATTGGCGGCCAGCAGCCGGCGCAGCACCTTCTCGCCGGTGGCCAGCTCCTGCGCGATGTTGCGCCGGGCATTGGCTTCCAGGTCGCGGCGGATGGCCAGGAAACTGGCCGCCTGCACCAGCACCAGCAGGCCGACGAACAAGCCGACGATGCGCCACTGCAGCCGGCGCTGAAAGGGCCGCGACAGCCGCGCGAACAGGCGGCGGCGCCTTGGCGCTGCGGCCGGCGGTGTGAGGTCTTGCACGGGCGGCGGCGCCATGGCGGCTCAGCTTCCGGCCTGCAGGCGCAGCGCACCGCGGCCGCCGCTGGCGCCCACGGTCAGCGGCGCTTCGGCCGGCAGGCCGGTCTCGCCCTGGCTGAAGTGCCAGGCGCGCAGCAGGTGCTGGCCGGCGGGCACGTCCAACGTGGCTTCACCCCGGGCATCGGTCTTGGCGAAGATCGGCGTGTCCACCACATGCACCCAGGCACTCATGCGGTCGTGCACGTTGCAGCCCAGGGCCGCGGTGCCGGGCTTGTCGAACACCACCGGCTTGGCCGGCGTGCCGGCGTACAGCTTCAGCTCGAAGCTGCGGATCGGGGCGAACGAGTAGACGTGGTGCCGAACCGTGTCGAAATTGGGAAAGCTCACCGAGGTGCCGGTCTGGATCACCGTGACCGATGGCACGAACTGGCGCTCGCGCTGGCCGATCTCGGCGGTGGCGCTGGTGGTGGCCGCCGGCTGGCCCTTGACGATCACGTACACCGCGGCATCGGCCAGCGGCTTGCCCGCCATGTCGGTGACAGTCACATTGACGGGCGAGGCGGTGGCCCCTAGGCTGGTCAGGAGCGCTGCGGCCAGCATGCCGGCCGCAGCGGGGCGCGTGGGGGTCAGGGCAGGCATGGCTTCTTGTCGCACATCAGATCGGCCGTTCCAGTAGACCTCAAGCACGCGTCGGCACATCCGAAAAGAAGGCCAGGTTCCGGCACCCAGTTTCGGTCGGTGCGCCCGTTTTCGAGGTCGTCGTCTGTGTCGCACTTTGCACGCTCTACCCGCGCCGGTCGCGGTGCCATGTCGGCCGGCGTACCCACCGGCCATGGCGATCCGGTTGACGCGTTGGCGGAGCACGGTGGCGCACACCCCTGCCTGGCCTCGGCCACGCCGGCCCCCGCCCCGGCCGCCCATTCGCTGCTGGTGCAGACGCTCGAACAAGCCATCGATGGCGTGGTGGTGATCGACGAGCGCAACGAGGTGGTGGTGTTCAACGCCGCGGCTGAACGCATCTGGGGCCACCCGCGCGACGCGGTGCTGGGGCACGACGTGCGCATGCTGATGCCGATGGAGATGCGCGCGCGCCACGACGCGAACCTGCACCGGCACCGTGTCACCGGCGTCAACCGCATCGTCGGCACCGAGGTGGAAGTGCCGATCGAGTGCGCCGACGGCAGCCGCCGGCAGGCCCTGATGGCGGTGTCGCAGATCCGCTTCGAGGGCCGCAGCCTGTACTGCGCCTTCGTGCGCGACAACACCCAGCACCGCGAGTTGCTGGCCCACCAGCGGCTGCTGTCCACCGCGGTGGACGAAAGCGACATCGCGATGATCGTCGGCGGTGCCGACCAACGCATCGTGTTCGCCAATGCCGGCTGCCAGCGCATGTTCGGCTACAGCCTGCACGAGATGGTGGGTCAGCGCCTGGGCGACCTGCTGATGGGCCCGCATACCGACCCCGCCACGCTGCAGGCGCTGACGGCCGCCCAGGATTGCGGCCAGCAGAGCTTTGCCACCGAGCTGCTGGCCTACACCAAGGACGGCCGGCCGCTGTGGGTGTCCACCGCGGTGAACCCGGTGCACGATGCGCAGGGCTTGGTGTGCAATTTCGTCAGCGTGCTCACCGACATTACCCAGACCAAGCTGCACGAGGTGCTGCAGTTCCGCGTGCTGGACGCGATGGCGCGCGAGACGCCGATGCTGGACCTGATGCTGCTGCTGTGCCGCGAGGTGGAGCGCACCGCGCCGGAGCTGATCGCCTCCATCCTGCAGGTGGACGACCAGGGCCGGCTGCGCACCCTGGCCGGCCCCAGCCTGCCGCCCGCCTACTGCGCGCAGATCGATGGCCTGCCCATCGGGCCGGTGGTGGGCTCCTGCGGCACCGCGGCCTGGCGCAATGCGCCGGTGCTGGTGACCGACATCGCCACCGACCCGCTGTGGGCCGACTTCAAGGGGCTGGCCCTGCCGCTGGGCCTGCGGGCCTGCTGGTCCAGCCCCATCCGCGGGGGCGACGGCCAGGTGCTGGGCACCTTCGCCTTCTATTACCGTGAGCCGCGTGAACCCAGCGCGCTGCACCGCCGCCTGGTGGACGTGAGCCTGCACCTGTGCGCACTGATCCTGGAGCGCGAAAAGACCAAGGCCCACATCCACCAGCTGGCCTTCTACGACACCTTGACCGGCCTGCCCAACCGCGCGCTGCTGCGGGCCAAGACCGAGCGCGCGCTGCATGAGGCGCAGCGCACCGGCACGCCGCTGGCGGTGCTGTTCGTCGACCTGGACCGCTTCAAGCAGGTGAACGACACCCACGGCCACCTGGTGGGCGACGGCCTGCTGGTGGAGCTGGCGCAGCGCCTGCGCGGAGTGGCACGGGCGGGCGACATCATCGGGCGGCTGTCGGGCGACGAATTCGTGGCCGTGCTGCCCGATTGCGGCGGCAGCCAGGCCGTGGCCGCGGTGGAACGCCTGGTGGCCGCGGTGGCACAACCGATGGTGGTGCACGGCGTGGCCCTGCACCCGCGCGCCAGCGTGGGGGTGGCGCTGTACCCCGCCGATGGCGGCGACATCGACACCCTGATACGCCATGCCGACATGGCGATGTACCAGGCCAAGACGCATGAGCGCGGCAGCTTCCGCTTCTTCAGCGCCGAACTCAACCGCCAGGCCCATGAGCGCGCGATGCTGGAAGCCGACCTGCGCGAAGCGCTGGGCCCGGCCGGCGGCCTGGCCCTGCACTACCAGCCCAAGGTCACCGCCGAAGCGGGCCGGGTGTGCGGCGTGGAAGCGCTGCTGCGCTGGCAGCACCCGCGGCTGGGCGCGGTGCCGCCGCTGCGCTTTGTCGCGCTGGCCGAGGACTGCGGCCTGGTGCACGCCCTGGGCCACTGGGTGCTGGGCGAGGCCTGCCGCCAGATGGCCGACTGGCGCGCCCGCGGCGTGCCGGTGCCGCATGTGGCGGTGAACCTGTCGGCCAGCAATTTCCTGGACGCCAGCCTGCCCGGCGTCATCGCCGGCCTGCTGCAACGCCACGGGCTGGCCAGCGGCGACCTGACGGTGGAGATGACCGAGAGCGTGATGCTCAACCCCGACCCGGTGGTGCTGGCCACGGTGCAGGCGGTGCATGCGCTGGGCGTGAAGGTGTCGCTGGACGACTTCGGCACCGGCTACTCCAGCCTCAGCCACCTGCACCGGCTGCCAATCACCGAGCTGAAGCTGGACCGCAGCTTCGTGCAGGACATCGAGCACGACCCGATGGCCCGCGCGCTCACGGTCTCGGTGCTGCGCATCGGCAAGACCCTGGGCCTGACGGTGGTCGCCGAAGGCGTGGAAACCGAAGCCCAGCGCCGCTTCGTCGCCGACGAAGGCTGCCCGGTGGTGCAGGGCTACCTGGTCTCGAAGCCGGTGCCGGCAGAGGCGCTGGAGGACTGGTTGCAGTTGAAGCCCACAGGCGCCGGCTGAGCCTGCTGCGCCACACAGGCAGCCGTCGGCCAGAATCCGGCGGCATGTCGGCTCCCATGATCTCCTTCTCCACCGGCGGCTGGCGCTTCCATCTGCGCGCGGCGGCCATCGTCCTGCATGGCGACGCCGTGCTGCTGCACCGGCTGGCCGACGATCCCTTCTGGGCCCTGCCCGGCGGCCGGGTGGAAATCGGCGAGACCGCCGAGGCCGCCGTGAAGCGGGAGATGCAGGAAGAGCTGGGCGTCGACGTACAGGTCCAGCGTCTGCTGGCGGTCGTGGAGAACCTTTTCAGCTACCGCGGGCAGCCGCAGCACGGGCTGGAGATGCACTTCCTGGTGGCGCTGCCACCTGACTCGCCGTTGCTGAACTGTGCCCCGTTCGAGCGAGTGGAGGAAGGCGGGGTCGGCCTGGATGGCCACGCCACGTCCCACGCACGGCTCCACTTCCGTTGGTTTCCGCTCGGTGAGATCGGCAGCATCGATCTGCGGCCAGCCTTCTTGAGCGACTTCCTGGCCTCCGGTATAGCCGCGGGCACCACGCACATCGCGCACATCGTCCACGACGACCGGCGATGACCGCAGCCGGCGCATGCTGCGCCGGCCCGCCTCAATCCGTCATCAACCGCACCTTCACGCTCTTGCCCTTGACCTTGCCAGCGGCCAGCCGCTGGCAGGCCTGGGCGGCGATGTCGGCCTGCACCGCCACATAGGTGGAGAACTCGTTGATGCTGATCTTGCCCACCTGGCTGCCGGCGTAGCCCAGGTCCTTGGTCAGCGCGCCCAGCACGTCGCCGGCGCGGATCTTTTCCTTGCGGCCGCCCATGATCTGCAGCGTGGCCATCGGTGGGCGCAGCGGCTGGCCGGGCTGGCTGTCGGTCAGCGTGTCCAGCTTCTGCCAGTCGCTGGTCAGCTTCATGGCCGCCTCGATCTGGCCCACGCGGCCCATCTCGTCCAGGCTGGCCAGGCTGAAGGCCCAGCCTTCGGCATCGGCGCGGCCGGTGCGGCCAATGCGGTGGATGTGCGTGTCCACGTCGGGCGAGATGTCGACGTTGATCACCGCTTCCAGCTGCTGCACGTCCAGCCCGCGGGCCGCGATGTCGGTGGCCACCAGCACGCTGCAGCTGCGGTTGGCAAAGCGCACGAACACCTGGTCGCGGTCGCGCTGCTCCAGGTCGCCATGCAGCTCCAGCGCCGAGAAGCCCTGCGCCCGCAGCACCTGCACCAGGTCGCGGCACTGCTGCTTGGTGTTGCAGAAGGCCAGCGTGCTCACCGGCCGGTAGTGGTTGAGCAGCAGGCCCACCGCATGCAGCCGCTCGGCCTCGGTCACCTCGAAAAAGCGCTGGCGGATCTGTGTCGGCGCCGGGGCGGCGGCCAGCTTCACTTCCTTGGGCTCGCGCAGGAAGCGTGCGCTCAGCTTGCCGATGCCTTCGGGGTAGGTGGCCGAGAACAGCAGCGTCTGCCGCTTGGCGGGGCAATGCTGGGCCACCTTGGCGATGTCGTCGAAGAAGCCCATGTCCAGCATGCGGTCGGCTTCGTCCAGCACCAGCGTGTTGAGCGCCTGCAGGTCCAGGCTGCCGCGGTCCAGGTGGTCCATGATGCGGCCGGGCGTGCCCACCACGATGTGGGCGCCGTGTTCCAGGCTGGCCAGCTGCGGCCGCATGGTGCTGCCGCCGCACAGCGTCAGCACCTTGATGTGGTCTTCGGCGCGCGCCAGGCGGCGCACCTCCTGCGTCACCTGATCGGCCAGCTCGCGGGTCGGGCACAGCACCAGGGCCTGCACCGCAAAGCGCCGGGGGTTCAGGTTGGCCAGCAGCGCCAGCGCAAAGGCGGCGGTCTTGCCGCTGCCGGTCTTGGCCTGGGCGATCAGATCATGGCCGGCCAGGGCCAGCGGCAGCGTGGCCGCCTGGATCGGCGTCATCGCCGTGTAGCCCAGGCGCTGCAGGTTCTCGATCGCCTGCGGCGGCAGCGGCAGGCTGGAGAAATCGGTGGCCGGAGAAGGTATTGCGTTCATGCGCGATTATCGGTTGGCGCCGCGCCTGAGACACTCGGGGCTTGAATGAACGCCCACTGATGTCGAATCCCTCCGTTCCCACGCCTGATCCGGCACCGCTGGCCGAGCGCCCCGCGCCCGAGTCTCAGCTGCCCAACCTGCCCAATCCGAAGCACGCGCGCCGGCTGCCCCCGCACATCGGCAAGGCCGAGTTCGCCGCCATCCGCCACCACGCCTACGCGCTGCCGCAGGTGGTCAAGCCGGCCGATTTCCTGGAAGAGCGCAGCCCCGGCTTCGAGCAGCACCTGGACAAGCTGGGCTACGTGCTGCTGGCCAAGCCCGCCGCCGGCGCCCGCCCCAGCCGCTGGATCCACCCCGCCCACATGGACGCGGCGCTGGCCCACCTGCAGGCCGTGGGCACCGGCCCCGACATCCGCCCGCTGATGGTCGAGCGCGGCGCCGTACTCGACAGCCTGGGCGTGGCGCGGCGCGCGGGTGAATGGACGCGGCTGATCCGCCACACGCTGCGCCTGCCGCAGCCCGAACCGCAGGCGCCCTGGGCGGTGCCGGTGCTGTTCCGCATTCCGGTGGCCGACGAGGCGGTGTGGGCCTTCTACCGCAGCGGCGACAAGGACGCGCTGCTGGCCGCGCTGGGCCCGGCGCCGCAGCATCCGCAGGCGCCCGAGCTGATGGCCCACCTGCAAGGCCTGGTGGAACGCAGCCGGCAGCTGAGCCCGCGGCACCTCGATTCACTGCTGCCGCGGCTGCAGGCCGAAGGCGCCACGCCGCAACCGGTGCCCGAGCTGAAGGCCGCCTTCAGCCGCGCCCAGGAACGCTGGGAACACCAGGCGGCCGAGCTGGACACGCTGGAAGGCCTGAACACCGAGCTGGCCTTCCAGGGCTACCCCGACACCTTCGACATCGCGCGCCGGCTGCAGCGCAGGGTCACGCTGTACGTGGGCCCGCCCAACAGCGGCAAGACGCATGCGGCCTTCGAGCGCCTGGCCCAGGCCACCGACGGTGCCTACCTGGCGCCGCTGCGGCTGCTGGCCCTGGAAGGCCGCGACCGGCTGGTGGCCCGCGGCGTGCCCTGCTCGCTGCTGACCGGCGAAGAGAACGTGCCAGCGCCCGGGGCCCGTGCCGTCTCCAGCACCATCGAGATGGTGAACACCCGCCAGCCGATCGACGTGGCGGTGATCGACGAGGCGCAGATGATCTTCGACAGCGCCCGCGGCTGGGCCTGGACGCAGGCCATCGTCGCGGTGCCGGCCAGCGAGGTGATCATCATCTGCTCGGCCTATGCGGTGCCCGCCATCGAAAACCTGCTGGGCCTGTGCGGCGAGCGCTGCGAAGTGCGCGAATTCGAGCGCAAGCAGCATGTGCAGCTGCTGCCGCAGCCGGTGCCGCTGCCGGCGCTCAAGCTGGGCGATGCGGTGGTGGCCTTCAGCCGCCGCGAAGTGCTGCTGCTGCGCGACCAGATCGCGGCCAACGGCCACCCGGTGAGCGTGATCTACGGTGCGCTGCCACCCGAGGTGCGCCGCCGCGAGGCCGAGCGCTTTGCGCAGGGCGAGTCGCACATCCTGGTGGCCACCGACGCCATCGGCATGGGCCTGAACCTGCCGATCCGCCGCGTGCTGTTTTCCACCATGACCAAGTTCGACGGCCAGGGCGACCGCACGCTGACCGAATCGGAGGTCCACCAGATCGCCGGCCGCGCCGGCCGCTACGGCATCCATGAAGAAGGCTTCTGCGGCGTGCTGAAGGAGGCCGAAGCGGGAGCGGCGCGCACGCTCAAGGAACTGCTGCCGCGCACGCCCACGGCGCCGCGCGACTTCAAGGCGCCGGTGGCTCCCAATGGCTGGCATGTGGACACCATCTCGAGCCGGCTGAACAAGACCGGCCTGCGCGAGGTGCTGGGCGTGTTCATGGACCAGCTGAAGCTGGACGATGCCCACTTTGCCGTGGCCGAGCTGGAACAGATGCTGGAGCTGGCCGAGCAGCTGGACCAGCATGCCCGCCAGCTGACGCTGAAGGAACGCTTCATCTACGCCCAGGCGCCGGTGGACAGCCGCACGCCTTCGCAGGTGCAGCTGTACCTGGACTGGGCGCACAACCATGCGGTGGGCGGCAGCGCCGGCAAGCCCTGGTTCCTGGAGGAAGTGGACAGCCACAGCCGCCTCGACCGCATGGAACAGGCGCTGCGCAGCTGCACGCTGTGGCTGTGGCTGGACCTGCGCTTTCCGGGTGTGTACGGCCATGTGGATGAAGTGGTGGAGCTGCGCAGCCAGCTCAACGACGGCATCGAGCGCCAGCTCAAGGGCAAGCGGCCGCTGGCCCAGCAGCGCCGCCAGCGCAACGGCCGATGAAAGCGCCCGCGCGGCTGCAGCCGCTGATCGACGAAGGCCTGATCGACAGCGTGGTGCGGCAGCTGATGAGCGGCAAGGAAGCCACCGTCTACGTGGTGCGCGTGGGTGAGGACACCCGCTGCGCCAAGGTCTACAAGGCGGCCACGCAGCGCAGCTTCCGCCAGGCGGTGGACTACACCGAGAACCGCAAGGTCAAGAACAGCCGCCAGGCCCGCGCAATGGCCAAGGGCACCCGCTACGGCCGCCAGGCCCAGGAAGAGGCCTGGCAAAGCGCCGAGGTCGATGCGCTGTACCGCCTGGCCGCCGCCGGCGTGCGGGTGCCGGTGCCCTACAACTTCCATGACGGCGTGCTGCTGATGGAGCTGGTGGCCGATGCCGAAGGCGGCGCGGCACCGCGGCTGAACGACGTGGTGTTCACGCCCGAAGAAGCGCGCCGCCACCATGCCGCGCTGGTGCAGCAGGCGGTGCGCATGCTGTGTGCCGGCGTGGTGCATGGCGACCTGTCGGAATTCAACATCCTGCTGGCCGCCGACGGGCCGGTGATCATCGACCTGCCCCAGGCCGTGGACGCGGCCGGCAACCGCCACGCGCCCCGCATGCTGCTGCGCGACGTGGGCAACCTGCGGCACTTCTTCGGCCGCTTTGCACCCGAGCTGCGCGCCACCGAATACGGCCCCGAGATGTGGTCGCTGTACGAGCGCGGCCTGCTGACCGCGGACACCCCGCTGAGCGGCCGCTTCGAGCCGCTGCAAGGCGCGGTGGACCTGCGCGCACTGATGCGCGAGATCGACGATGCGCGCGACGAAGAAGCGGCGCGTCAGCTACGCATGGGTTTTTGACAATGACGACCACCCACCTGCTCTCCAGCCCCGCCTGCGAACGCAACCGCGGCCCGCTGCTCGACGTGCTGCGCCAGGTGCTGCCGGCGCAAGGCCTGGCGCTGGAAATCGCCTGCGGCACCGGCCAGCATGCCGCGCACTTCGCGCCCGCCCTGCCCGGCTGGCAATGGCAGCCCAGCGATCCGCAGCCCGAGTGCCTGCGCTCCACCGCCGCCTGGTGTGCGGGCCTGGCCAATGTGCGCACGCCGCTGCTGCTGGACGTCACCGCGCCTGGCTGGCCCGGCGCGCCGCAGGCCGTGGACGCCATCTTCTGCGCCAACCTGATCCACATCGCGCCGTGGGCGGCCTGCCAGGGGCTGATGCGCGAGGCCGCCGCCCACCTGGCGCCGGACGGTCAGCTGCTCACCTACGGGCCCTACTTCGTCGAAGGCGAGCCGCCCGCGCCCGGCAACCTGGCCTTCGACGCCGACCTGAAGCAGCGTGACCCGGCCTGGGGCGTGCGCCGCCTGGCCGACGTGCAGGCCGAGGCGGCCCACCATGGCCTGCGGCTGCTGCGGCGCTTCGACATGCCGGCCAACAACCTGACGCTGGTGTGGGGCCGCTGAGCCCGATCTGCACCGCTGCGCGCAACAGTCTGGCGCACCGGCACGGCTTGATCCGGCCGGCACCGTTGGAGACACTGCGCATCCCGGCTGACCGCCTTGTGACAAGCTGACCCGACATGACCCAAGCCCTGCCCACCGCCGCGCTCGAACAGACCTTCCTGAACGCCCGCACCTTCAACAAGTTCACCGACCAGCCGGTGAGCGACGAGACGCTGCGCCAGCTGTACGACCTGGCCAAGTGGGGCCCCACCTCGATGAACAGCCAGCCGGCGCGCTTCGTGTTCGTGCGCAGCGCCGAAGCCAAGGCCAGGCTGGCCGAGGCGCTGTCGCCCGGCAACGTGGCCAAGACCAACGCCGCCCCGGTGACGGTGATCGTGGCGATGGACAACCAGTTCTACGAGCACCTGCCCGAGCAGTTCCCGGCCGTCAACGCCAAGCCGATGTTCGAAGGCAATGCCGGCCTGGCCGAAGCCACCGCCCAGCGCAACAGCGCACTGCAGGGCGCCTACCTGATCATCGCGGCCCGCCAGCTGGGCCTGGACTGCGGCCCGATGAGCGGCTTCGACCCCGCCAAGGTGAACGCGGCCTTCTTCCCCGACGGCCGCCACAAGGTCAACTTCCTGATCAACCTGGGCTACGGCGATGCGTCGGGCAACCACCCGCGCGGCCCGCGTTTGCCGTTCGACGCGGTAGCCACCATCGCCTGAGGATCCCGCCGCGCCGATGACCTCGCTGAAGTACCTCGCCGGCTACCCGCCCGCGCTGCTGGCGCAGGTGCAGCAAGCCATCGACGCCGGCGAGCTGGGTGGCAGCCTGGCCCGCCGCTACCCCGACCCGCACGAGGTGCGCACCGACCGCGCGCTGTACGACTACGTGAACGAGCTGCGCAGCCAATACCTGCGCAATGCCGCGCCCCTGAGCAAGGTGGCCTACGACAACAAGCTCAAGGTCATACAACACGCGCTGGGCACGCACACCACGGTGTCGCGGGTGCAGGGCAACAAGCTCAAGGCCAAGCGCGAGATCCGCGTGGCCAGCCTGTTCAAGGAGGCGCCGGCGCCCTTCCTGCGCATGATCGTGGTTCATGAGCTGGCGCACCTGAAGGAGCGCGAGCATGACAAGGCCTTTTATGCCTTGTGCACCCACATGGAGCCGGCCTACCACCAGCTCGAGTTCGACCTGCGGCTGTGGCTCACGGCGCAGGAGCTGGGAGATACCTGAGGCTCAACGCGGGCCTGAGGCTCAACGCGGCTTGGCGTAGCCGCTCTCGATCCAGGCCGTGGCGCTGCTGCGGTTGAGCTTGAAGCCGGGCGATACCCGCACCTGGGCCAGCGGCTCGCCGTCGGCATCGGCAGCGGCCAGCAGGCCGTGGGGGTCGTCCTCGTCGGGCACGATGTCCAGTGTCACGCTCACCGGGCCCTGCGGACCGTTGACGGTGAGCTGCTGATGCAGCAGCGCATGCAGCTGCTGCTCATGCCGGCGCAGCACTTCGCTGGCGGTCTTCACCAGCGTGTTGAAGGCCGCGGTGTCCAGCGGCTTGGGGTTCTTCTTGTCGCGGCCCATGGTCCACGGGCCGACCAGCGCGGGCTCGGGCTCGCCGTCCTTGATCATCTCCACCGCCCAGCCGTCGTCGTCTTCGTTTTTGATGACGCGGGCGGTCCAGCCGTTGTCGCGCCACAGGCGCGCCTCGTGCAAGGTGGTGTCTTCGTCGGTGGAGGTGTCGGTGATCGGGGCGCTCATGGCCCAAATCTTAAGCGGCGGACTCCTGCTGCTGGCGCGGCGCCGGGGTTTCCATCAGCAACTCATCGGCACTGCCGTCTTCGTCTTCGTCGGCATACACCGTCAGCCAGGGCACGGCGCCGATCAGCTCGTCATCCTCGGGCGCCGGAAAGGCGGCAGGCACGATGGCCTGAGACAGACGACGGGCGTGGGCGCGGGTATGCATGCCCGGGTGGGGACGCGCGGCGGGCCGTCGAACGGTGGGGTGGACAGCAGACATCGCAACACTCCTGGGTCCGGCCACGGGTCGCCGGACAATGGACGCAAGGCTACGCTCGCGCGGGCCGGGCTGGAAGTGCCTTGGCCTGGTTTGCGCGCAAGTCCCACCCGGGGTCGGCCTGTTGTCTGACAAAGGCGTGGCCGCGGGTACGCGTGTTGCCCTCCCGTGGCTCAAACCACACCTGCCGGAGAACGTCCCCATGCCTTTTTCCTCCACCGTTGGCCGCCCCCTGCCTGCCGTGCTGGCCGTGGCCGCCCTGCTGGCCCTGGCCGGCTGCGGCGACACCGCCAAGCTGCAGCTGCAGGACGGCATCGGCGCCAACCCGCAGCTGCCGCCGCCGAACAAGACGCTGATTCCCACGGTGCATGTGGCCGAGGCGAGCGCCTGGCCGGCCGGTGCTGCGCCCACCGCCGCACCGGGCACCCGCGTGGTGCGCTTCGCGGAGGGCCTGGACCACCCGCGCTGGCTGTACGTGCTGCCCAATGGCGACGTGCTGGTGGCCGAGACCAACGCGCCACCCAAGCCCGAGGACAAGAGTGGCGGCATCAAGGGCTGGGTGATGAAGAAGGTGATGGCCAAGGCCGGCGCCGGCGTGCCCAGCGCCAACCGCATCACCCTGTTGCGCGACGCCGATGGCGACGGCGTGGCCGAGCAGCGCTCGGTGTTCGCCGAGAACCTCAAGTCGCCTTTCGGCATGGCGCTGGTGGGCAACCAGTTCTACGTGGCCAATGCCGACGCGCTGGTGCGCTTCGATTACCAGCCGGGCGCGCTGAAGCTGCAGGGCACCGGCACCCCGGTGGCCGAGCTGCCCGGCGGCCGCAACCACCACTGGACCAAGAGCCTGATCGCCAGCCCCGATGGCCGCAAGCTCTACGTCGGCGTGGGCAGCAACAGCAACGTGGCCGAACACGGCATGGCGGAGGAGGAACAGCGCGCCGCCATCCTGGAGATCGACACCGCCACCGGTGCCAAGCGGGTGTATGCCTCGGGGCTGCGCAACCCCGTGGGCCTGGCCTGGCAGCCCGACGGCCAGCAGCTGTGGGTGGCGGTGAACGAGCGTGACGAGATCGGCAGCGACCTGGTGCCCGACTACATGACCTCGGTGAAGGACGGCGGCTTCTACGGCTGGCCCTACAGCTACTACGGCCAGACGGTGGACGAGCGCGTGCAGCCGCCCCGCCCCGACCTGGTAGCCCAGGCCATCAAGCCCGACTACGCGCTGGGTGCGCACACCGCGTCGCTGGGCCTGGCCTGGTCGGCCGGCAACGCGCTGCCGCCGGCTTTTGCCAAGGGCATGTTCATCGGCCAGCACGGCTCCTGGAACCGCAAGCCGCGCAGCGGCTACCGCGTGATCTTCGTGCCCTTCGACGGCGCCAAGCCCAGCGGCCAGCCGGTGGAGGTGCTCACCGGCTTCATCAACGCCGAAGACAAGGCCCAGGGCCGCCCGGTGGGCGTGGCCATCGACCGGCGCGGTGGCCTGCTGGTGGCCGACGACGTGGGCAACATCATCTGGCGGGTGACGGCGGCGAAGTGAAGCGGTCGCGGCCCTTCAACCCGCGTGGATCGGGATGGCGCGCCGCCCGCGCGGCACCGACTCACGGGCGCGCAGCTGGCCGCAGCCGCCGTCGATGTCCTGGCCGGCCGACCAGCGCAGCCGGGTGAGCACGCCGCGGCGGTTGAGGTGGCGGGCCATCTCGGCCGCGCGTTCACCGTCGGGGCGGCTGAAGGGCAGGCCCTCGTTGGTGTTGTAGGGGATGAAGTTCATCATCGCGTAGCGCCCCTGCAGCAGCGTGGCGATGCGCTCCAGCTCATCATCGCCATCGTTGATGCCGGCCAGCAGCGTCCACTGGTACTGGATGGGGTAGCCGGTGGCGCGGGCATAGCGTTCGGCGGCCTCCACCAGCTCGGCCGGCTCCCAGCGCGGCGCGCGGGGCAGCAGCTCGGCGCGCTTGTCGGCAAAGGTGCTGTGCAGCGACAGCGCCAGCGCCGGCTTGACCGGGCCCTGCGGCAGCCGCTCGAACACCCGCGCATCGCCGACGGTGGAAAACACCAGCTGCTTGTGGCCGATGCCGCCTTCCAGGCCCAGCACGGTGATGGCGTCCATCACCGCGTCCAGGTTGTGGGCGGGCTCGCCCATGCCCATGAACACCACCTTCTTGACCGGCCGGCGCTGGCGGGCCAGCACCACCTGGGCCACGATCTCGCCGCTGCTCACCTGGCGCAGCAGGCCGCCCTGCCCGGTCATGCAGAACACGCAGCCCACCGCGCAACCCACCTGGGTGGAGACGCACACGCCATCGCGCGGCAGCAGCACGCTTTCCACCGTCTGGCCATCGGCCAGGCCCACCAGCAGGCGCTCGGCGCCGTCTTCGGCGGGGTGGGCCGAACGCACCGTGGCCAGGCCCGCCAGCTCGGCGGCCAGCGCGGGCAGCTGCTCACGCACGGGCAGCGGCAGGAAGTGCTCGGCCAGGCTGCGCCCGCCTTCCAGCGGGCGTGCGTTCACCCACTGACGCAGCAGGCGCGAGGTATGGGTGGGCTTGGCGCCCAGGTCGCGCAGGCGTTGGCGGAGGTGGTCGAGTTGCATGGCGGGCGATGGCGAGGGGCGACAGTGTAGGTTTGCGTTCAGCCCGCCCTCACCTCCTGCAGAAGCTCGGGGTGCCGGTCCAGCACCTTCAGCAGCTTCATCAACGCCACTGGCGGCTTGGTCTTGCCGGTTTCGTAACGGGAGAACGCGTTGACGCCACCCCCGAAGATCTCGGCAGCCTCGCGCTGGTCTAATGCCAGCTTGCGACGCACCTTAGCGATGTAGGCGGGGTCCACCAGAGTTGCATTCACCTCCCTGTGAAACCGCCCTACCAGATCGCTGTAGCGCTCTGCGTGTTCGCCCGCGAGCAGCACCTCACCGCATGCAGGGCAGAACCGGCCCGTCACCTGCGGGATGACGGTGTCCCGCCCCTTGTAGGTGTAAGCGACATCGCGGGTATCGGCTGCCATGGACGCGCCGCCGCAGTGGGGACATTTCATCTTCATAACTCCTTGAAGGAAACGATCAGCACACCCTCATGCACCGTCAGCTTCACATAGGCCTTCAGGCCGCTCTCGAGCGTGTGTCGATAGACGTCTTGCCACAGCCGGTGATCCGCATGTGTGGTCATGCTCTTGTAAAAGCTAGGCGCCTCTAGACGCAGCAACTCGCGCTTCATATCGCTGAAGCCCAGCCCCATCTCCCTGGCCGTGCCAAGCGCAGTGATGGTGGCCTCGCACAAGCCTTCGGTGACCATCTGCTTGACCACCCGCAGCTTGCAGTGCGGCGTCCGTTTCTCCATACCGAACGATAAACCTAGTAGGTTAACTTGGCAAATGAGTTGACAGCACGGTTACCGCTTGGGCGGGGCAGAGTTACCCTCGGCGCCCTGCCCTGTCATCACCTGCACCGCACGCCATGAAATCCCGCTCCGCCACCGGCGGCCTCGTGTACTCCACCGACGCTGGCCGCATGTGCCCCGATTGCCGCCAGCCACTGGCCCAGTGCCGCTGCAAGGCCTTGGCTGCCGCCACGCCGGCGGGCGACGGCATCGTGCGGGTGGCCCGCGAGACCAAGGGTCGCGGCGGCAAGGCGGTGACGGTGGTGCGTGGGCTGCCGCTGGACGCGGCCGCACTGGCCAAGATGGGCACCCAGCTCAAGAGCCTGTGCGGCACCGGTGGTACCGCCAAGGACGGCGTGGTCGAGGTGCAGGGCGACCACCGGGACAAGGTGATCGCGCATCTGCAGGCGGCCGGCTACACCGTCAAGCGCTCGGGAGGCTGATGTCAGCCCCCCAGCTCACTGCGTTCGCGGCCCCCCGGGGGGGCGCTCAGCGCCTTGGGGCGGCCCGGCGGCGCTGAGGTCGCCGGTGCTTCGCACCTGCGCCAGACAGTCGGCAATGCACTCCGCCAGCACCGTCGCCACCGTCTTGACCAGCGGCCCGGGCGGCTTGCCGGCGTGGATGGCCACGGCCACCGTCTGCGGCTCCGCGCGCGGGTCGCGCACCGGCACGAAGCACAGCGTGCCGGACAGCAGTTCGGGCGCGGCGTCCAGCTCGGACGTCAGCGCCACATGCCGGCCCTGGCGGGCCAGCATCTTCACCAGCTGCAGTGAATTGGTCTCCACCCGCGCCCGGCTGTCGTTGAACAGCCAGTCGTAGTGCGCCTCCAGGTAGCGGCGGATCAGCAGCGCCTTGCTCTGCAGCGCGATGGGATGGGCGCTCACCTCCTGCAGGCTCACCGTCTCCAGCCCCGCCAGCGGATGCCCGGGCGCCACCACGCAGCCCAGCGGCAGCGCGGCCTGCCACAGCGGCAGCAGCTCGCGCCGCGGGTGCAGGTTGAAACCAGCCACCACCTCGGCCTTGCCGGCCACCAGCGCGGCCACCGCTTCGTCGGTGCTGGCGATCTCGATGTCCAGCGAAATACGGGGATGCGCCTCGCCCAGCCGCGCCACCAGCGCCGGCAGCACGCTGGTGGCATGGCTGTCCATCGCCATCATGCGCACCCGGCCCTGGAACACGCCCTGCATCTGGCGGATGTCCTCCACCAGCCGCCGCTCGTCGTGCCGCCAGCGCCGTGCCAGCGTGACCACCGCGTCGCCAGCCGAGGTCAGGCGCATGCCGCGCGGCAGCCGCTCGAACAGCGCCACGCCCAGTTCGTCTTCCAGCTGCAGCACCTGTCGGTGCACGGCGGAGGCGGCCACGTGCAGCTCCTTGGCTGCACCCTGGACGGAGCCGGAACGCGCCACCTGGTCGACGTAGCGCAGCACGATGGGCAACAGCGAATGGCGCATGGGCAGCGGTTTGCGTTCTGATTTTGAGTACGCAGTATGGCGCCGATGCTCATGGACGGCCATGCACCCGCTGCCTAGCATGCATGGCATGGACACCGACCTGCCGACCCTCGCCACGCTGAACCACTGCGCACCGGCGCAGTTCATGGCCACGCTGGGCAGCGTGTTCGAGCATGCGCCCTGGGTGCCCGAAGCCGTGCTGCCGCACCGCCCCTTCGACAGCCTGCCGGCGCTGCATGCCGCCATGCTGGCGGTGCTGCGAGCGCTGCCCGAGCCGGCCCTGCTGGACCTGCTGCGCGGCCACCCCGAGCTGGCCGGCGACGCGGCCCGCCGCGGGCTGATGACCGCCGACTCGTCCAGCGAGCAAGGCCGACTGGCCCTGCACGACCTGGCGGCGGAAGAAGCCGCCCGCTGGGATGCGCTGAATGCCGCCTACCGCCAGCGCTTCGGCTTTCCCTTCATCCTGTGCATCGCGCGCCACAGCCGCGAGAGCGCGCTGGCCGCCTTCGAACAGCGCCTGCATCACGACCGCAGCACCGAGCTGCAGCAGGCCCTGGACGAGATCGCCGAGATCTCGCGCCGTCGCCTGGACCAGCGCTTGCGTGCGGCTGCCTGACCGCCTCGCCCGTCCCTTCCCGCCCCCACCCTCCGGAGTTGCCCATGCTGCGCCCTGCCTCCCCTTCCCGTCGCCCCGGCCTGCGCCGCCGCGCCGCCCTGTTGCTGGCGCTGAGCCTGGCCGGCGCTGCCGGCGCGGTGCAGGCGGCCTGGCCCGACAAGCCGATCCGCATCGTCGTCACCTTCGCCGCTGGTGGTGCCAGCGACATCGTGGCGCGCGAAATCGCCACGCCGCTGGGCAAGGTGCTGGGCCAGCCGGTGATCGTGGACAACAAGCCCGGCGCGGGCGGCACCATCGGCGGCGCCGAGGTCGCCCGCTCGGCGCCCGATGGCTACACGCTGCTGCTGTCCAACTCCACGCCGCTGTCCATCGGACCCTTCACGCTGGCCAAGCCGCCGTACGACCCGGTCAAGCAGTTCACCCACGTGGCGATGCTGGGCGTGGCGCCGGTGCTGGTAATGGCCAATCCGCAGGCCGGCATGGCCACGCTGAAGGACCTGCCCAAGGTGGCCGCCGCCGCCAAGGGCGGCATGAGCTTCGGCAGCGGCGGCCCGGGCTCCATCGGCCAGATCGTCGGCGAGATGGTCAAGGTGGACATGAAGCTGGACATGACCCACGTGCCCTACCGCGGCGGCGCGCCGATGACCACCGACCTGGTGGCCGGGCAGATCCCGCTGGGCATCGACGTGATCACCGCCTACGTGCCCATGCTCAAGACCGGGCAGCTCAAGGGCCTGGCCGTGACCTCGCGCACACGCTCGCCGCTGGCGCCCGACGTGCCCACGGTGGTGGAGCTGGGCTACCCCGACCTGGTGGCCGACAACTACTTCGGCGTCTCGGCGCCGGCCGGGCTGCCCAAGGACATCACCGACAAGCTGGCCGCCGCCCTCAACGAAGTGGCCGCCCAGCCGGCCATCGTCAAGCGCTTCGAGGAGCTGGGCATCACGCCGATGAAGCTCAACGGCGAGGCCTTCGCGGGCTTCGTCGGCAAGCAGGTGAACGACTGGGCGCCGGCGATCAAGGCCGCGAACCTGCAGAAGCCCTGAACGGGAACGCCGCCTTCACCAGCTGCTCTCCTCACCCCGCCTCGCCGGCCGCTTGTCGGCCAGCGACTCGGCCAGGAAGTCGATGAAGGCGCGCGTCTTGGCGGCCAGGTTCTGCTGGGTGGGGTACACGGCCACGATGTCGGCCGCCGGGAAGCTCCAGCCCGGCAGCACCCGCTGCAGCCGGCCCGAGCGCACGTAAGCCGCCGCGTCCCACTCGCTGCGCAGCAGGATGCCGTGGCCGTCCAGCGCCCAGGCCATCGCGGTTTCGCCATCGTTGGTGCTGCAGCGGCCGCGCACCTTCACCGTCTCGGTGCGGCCGGCCTGGCGCAGGTGCCAGGTGCCGAAGGTGTCGTCGTCCTGGCGGATGACGATGCAGCGGTGCTGATGCAGCTCGGCCGGCGTGCGCGGCTCGCCGAACTGCTTCAGGTACAGCGGCGAAGCCACCAGCACCCGCCGGTTGGGCGCCAGCCGGCGGGCGTTCCAGCGTGCGTCGGGCAAGGGGCCCACGCGCACCATCACGTCGTAGTGCGGCTGGTCGCGGGTGGGCGGCTTGTCGCTCAGCTGCAGCAGCACGTCCACGTCGGGCTGCTGCTGCATGAACTGCGACACCAGCGGCGCCACGTAGCGGCGGCCTAAGCCCAGCGTGGCCTGCACCCGCAGCAGCCCGCGCGGCGTGGCGCGGGCGGCGGCCACGCGCTGCTCCAGCGCGTTCAGCTCCTCCATCAACCGGGTGCCGTCGGCCACATAGGCTTCGCCTTCGGGCGTCAGCGCCATGCGCCGCGTGCTGCGGTTGAGCAGGCGCACGCCCAGCCGCCGCTCCAGCGCGGCCAGCCGCTTGCTCACGGTGGGCGGTGTCACGCCCAGTTGCTGGGCACAGGCGGCCAGGCTGCCGCTGCGGGCCAGCAGCACGAAGAAGCCGAGGTCGGAGACGGCGTCCATCGCGTCCAGCTCTTCAAGGGCGGCGCGCCGGCCGCAGGCCGACGATCACCGGGTCATGGTCCGACGAGCGGAAGGCATCGGGCCGCCAGCCGTCGGCCGCGCAACGGGCGCAGGCCGGCTGCCGACCTTCGAGCTTGTAGTCCAGCAGCGGCGGCTCGTCGGCATTGATGTGCCACACGGTGGCGCCGATGGCCTGGGCGGCCAGCGCGGGGGAAGCCAGCGCATGGTCCAGCCGGCCGGCGCGGCCCTGGAACACATAGGTCCAGGCGCCGGGCTCGAAGCGCTGCAGCAGGTCGACGAAGCCGGCCTCGCGCAGCAGCTGCACCGGGTCTTCCTGGCCGTAGGCATTGAGGTCGCCGATCAGCAGGCTGCGCGGCCCCTGCGCCTGTGCAAACTCGGCCAGCGCCCTGGCCTGCCGCACCCGGCGGGCGTTGAAGCAACCCTGGCCGTCGCCCTGGTCGGCATCGGCATCGTCGGCCGGCCGTTCGTCGTCGCAGCGCTTCGATTTGAAGTGGCTGACGATGAGGCTGAAGCGCTCGCCGCCGGCCACCGGCTCGAAGGCCTGGGCCAGCGGCGGGCGGTGGTGCAGCGGCCGCTCATCGCGCCGGGCCGGGCCCACCGGCCGCACCCGGCCGGGCTTGTACAGCAGCGCCACCTGGATGGCGTCCGCGCCGTCGGCGGGCGCGGCCAGCGGCGCGGGCACCGCGGCGTAGATGCCCGCGCCCATGGCCTGGTTCAGGGCCTGGGCCAGGTCGGCCGCGGCATCGGGCCGGTTCTCGATCTCCATCAAACCCAGCACATCGGCATCGATGGCGCGCAGCGCTGCCACGATCTTGGCGCGCTGGCGCTGCAGCTCTTGCGCCGACTCGGCACCGCGGCCGCCTTCCAGCGTCAAGAAGTAGTTCAGCACGTTGAAGCTGGCCACCTTCAAACTGCCGCCCACCGGCCGCGGCGCGGCTGTGCGCGGGTGGCTGCGCTGAAAGTTGACCGGCTGCAGCGCCTGCAACCGGTAGCCGCTGGCATCGCCCACGCGGGCGCCGATCGGCCCTTCGTCGATCACGCCGGTAACGGCCGCCACCGTGTCGCCGATGCGCAGCGTGCCTTCGGCGCCCAGGAAAGGCACCGGCGAGGGGTTGGCGCTGCTGCGGCCGTCGTCCAGCACGATGCGCTGCTGCGCCTGGCGCTGCGCCAGCGCCAGGGCTTGCGCGCCGGGGCGCTGCAGCTCGGTGGGCATGAACTGGCGACCCTCGGCCGACAGCGTGAGCTGGCCGAATCGACCCAGCAGCGCGTGGTCCACCACCGTCAGCGGCCCTTGCAGCGTGACGCGCATGCCTTCGTAACGCTCCAGCGTCTGGCCGGCCGGCAGCGGCAGGCGCACGGGCACGGCGGGCGGCAGCGTGGCAGACCCCAGGCGCTCGAGCAGGCTGACGTCCGTCAGCTGCGTGGTGGTGCCGGCCGCGGGCTGGCGCGCTTTCAGCCGCTCGCCGCCGGGCGCGAACTCTTCCACCCGGCCGGTGACGCGCACCCGCACGCCGGGCTCCAGCCCTTGCCGCTGGCGGGTGTGCACCTGCAGGCCGCGCGAGGCCTCGAGCGGGCCGTCGGCGGCGTCGTCCTGCATCGTGAAACCGCTGCTCAGCAGGCCGTTGACCACGCCTTGCACTGTGACCACACGCCCCAGCCACGGGCTGGTGGCGCCGCTGCCCTGCACCTGCTGGATGGAGACTTCTGCGGAGGGCCCGGCCTCGGGGCGGGGCTCGGCAGGCCGGGCCGTGGCGGGCGTGAACCAGCCCGCCGCCGCCAGGGCCAGCAAGGCTGCGCCGGCCTTCCGCCGCCCGGATTTGCACAGCCGTAACATCCAGCCTGCCGGTGCGGCGGAACTCCTTCGCCCGCCAGGCCTCCCACCACCATGAACTTCAACGATCGAATCGGCGGACCTGGCAGGTCGCGCTACCGTGCAGGCACCTGGGGCGCGCTCGGCGCCGTCGGCGGCATGGTGTCGGTGGTGGTCGGCAGCCTGGTGGCCGTCGTCGGCCTGCTGGTGTTGTGGATCTCGCTGGTGGTGGGCGCCATCGCCCTCTTCGGCTGGTGGGGCTGGCAGCGGCTGCGGGGGCGCCAGCCCGCGCAAGACCTGGTCAGCATGCTGGCCCGGCAGGCTGCGCGTGCCGGCCGCCCGCCCCGCGCCGGCGGCCAACGACTCAGTGAAGCCGACGTGGTGGACGTGGACGTGCGCGAAGTGCCCGAGCACCAGCCGCGCGACGGCGGCCGCTGGCCTCACTGAAGTCGCCATCAGTCGTTGGACTGCAGCGGCCAGCGCGGCCGCACGTCGAAGGCATAGTCGCGTGACGGCGTAGCGCGGCCGCTTTGCAGCCGCATCGCCGCCGCCATCGCGATCATCGCGCCGTTGTCGGTGCACAGGTCCAGCTCGGGGTAGTGCACCCGCACCCTGGCTTTCTGGCAGGCGGCATTGAGCTGGGCCCGAAGCTCGCTGTTGGCGCCCACGCCACCTGCCACCACCAGACGCTGCGCACCCGCCTCCTTCAGCGCCCGCATCGACTTCTTGACCAGCACTTCCACGATGGCGGCCTGCGTGCTGGCGGCCAGGTTGGCACGGTCTTGCTCGCAGACGTTGCTGCCCAGTTTGCGCACCTGGGTCAGCACCGCGGTCTTCAGGCCCGCGAACGAGAAGTCGAGGTTGCCGTTGTGCAGCAGCGGCCGCGGCAGCGCAAAGGCCGTGGGGTCGCCATACGCGGCCATGCGCGACAAGGCCGGCCCGCCCGGGTAGCCCAGGCCCAGCAGCTTGGCCGACTTGTCGAAGGCTTCGCCGGCCGCGTCGTCGATGGTCTCGCCCAGCATCTCGTAGTCGCCCACGCCGGCCACGTGCATCAGCTGGGTGTGGCCGCCCGAGACCAGCAGCGCGACGAACGGGAACTCCGGCGGATCGGCGGACAGGAACGGCGACAGCAGATGCCCTTCGAGGTGGTGCACGCCCAGCGTGGGCTTGTCCAGCGCGGCCGCCAGCGCACAGGCCACGCCGGCGCCCACCAGCAGGGCCCCGGCCAGCCCGGGGCCGCGGGTGAAGGCCACCAGGTCCACCGCGTCCAGGCCCAGGCCGGCCTTCGCCATCACCTGCCGGGTCAGCGGCAGCACCCGCCGGATGTGGTCGCGCGAAGCCAGTTCGGGCACCACGCCGCCATAGGCCTGGTGCATGTCGATCTGGCTGTGCAACGCATGGGCCAGCAGCCGCGGCACGCTCGTGCCATCGCTCGTCACCAGGGCCACACCGGTCTCGTCGCAGGACGATTCGATGCCAAGTACATTCATGCGCCCAGTGTAGTCAGCGCCGTCCTCGTGGCGCGAACCTTGCTCGCTCCGCCCCCATGCCGTCGCCGTCTCCGTCACCCCTGCGCATCGTCATCGTGGCGCCGGAATCGCTCTCGCCCGAGCCGCATGACGTGGACGCCTGGTGGGAGGCCGAACGCTCGCGCAGCCTGCGCATCGGCCTGCTAGAGGCCGGCTACAACATCGTCGCGGTGCTGCCGGTGGACGTGTTCCTGCCCGACCGGCTGGCGCAGATCCAGCCCGACATGATCGTGGTGGACGCCGAAAGCCAGGCCCGCGACACGCTGGAGCATGTGGTCATGGCCACCCGCGACGCGCGCCGGCCCATCGTGCTGTTCACCGACGACGAAGACACCAGCCATGTGCGCGATGCCATCGCGGCCGGCGTCACCGCTTATGTGGTGGCCGGCCTGGCGTCCGAGCGGGTGAAGCCGGTGCTGGACATCGCGATGGCGCGCTTCGAGCACGAGGAGCGACTGCGCACCGAACTGGCCCAGGCGCGCAACCAGCTCAGCGAACGCAAGGTGATCGAGCGCGCCAAGGGCATCCTGATGAAGCGCCAGGCCATCGGCGAAGAAGAGGCCTATGCCCGCCTGCGCAAGACGGCGATGGACAAGGGCCTGAAGCTGGCCGAGGTGGCGCAGCGCATCGTCGACGTGTCCGACCTGCTGGGCTGACCACCCGCACGCCAACGCGCCTGCACAGGCACCAGCGCAGCGCGCGGCCGGCACGCTAAACGTGCACCAGCCCTGGTTTACAGCCGCATTCGGCTGGCATGCGGCTTGCGACTAGACGTCTCCAAGAGGTCAACGGCGATCTCCTGAACACATCCTGGTGCGCCACCGCTGGCGCGCCGGGTACCGGACGAAGGCGTCCCCCACACCCCGAGGCGAAGCCCGGGTCTGTGAGGGACGCCTTTTTTGTTTGCCTTTTCTTCGTCTGTCAGCATCGGGGACCACATGCCAGCCAAGGATCAGATCAACATGGGACGCCGCCAACTCGTTGCCGCCGCCACCGCAGCCACCGCAGCGGGCGTCGTGCCCGGACTTCAATCCGCCGTGTACGCACAAGGCTCGGACAAGCCCGAGAAGGAGGAGGTGCGCATCGGCTTCATCCCGCTGACCGACTGCGCGTCGGTGGTGATGGCCTCGGTGCTGGGCTTCGACCGCAAGTACGGCGTCAAGATCATCCCCACCAAGGAAGCCTCCTGGGCCGGCGTGCGCGACAAGCTCGTCAACGGCGAGCTGGACATGGCCCACGTGCTCTACGGCCTGGTGTACGGCGTGCACCTGGGCGTGGGCATGCCCGGCAACAAGGGCAAGGACATGGCGGTGCTCATGACCTTGAACAACAACGGCCAGGCCATCACGCTGAGCAAGAAGCTGGCGGACAAGGGGGCGGTGGACGGTGCCTCGCTGGCCAAGGCCATGGCTGCCGAGAAGCGCGAATACACCTTCGCGCAGACCTTCCCCACCGGCACGCACGCGATGTGGCTGTACTACTGGCTGGCCAGCGTGGGCATCAACCCGATGAAGGACGCCAAGGTCATCACCGTGCCGCCGCCGCAGATGGTGGCCAACATGCGCGTGGGCAACATGGACGGCTACTGCGTCGGCGAGCCCTGGGGCCACCGCGCCATCATGGACGGCATCGGCATCACCGCCGTCACCACCCAGGACATCTGGAAGGACCACCCCGAGAAGGTGCTGGGCACCACCGGCGACTTCGTCAAGAAGTACCCCAACACCACCCGCGCGGTGATGATGGCGGTGCTGGAAGCCAGCCGCTGGATCGACGCCAGCCTGCAGAACAAGCTGAAGATGGCCGAGACCGTGGCCGACAAGGCCTACGTCAACACCGCCGTCGACGCCATCAACCAGCGCATCCTGGGCCGCTACCAGAACGGCCTGGGCAAGACCTGGGACGACCCCAACCACATGAAGTTCTTCAACGACGGCGCGGTGAACTTCCCGTACCTGTCGGACGGCATGTGGTTCCTGACCCAGCACAAGCGCTGGGGCCTGCTGCGCGAGCACCCCGACTACCTGGCCGTGGTCAAGCAGATCAACCAGGTCGACTTGTATAGACAGGTGGCCGGCGCGATGAAGATCAACCTGCCCAAGGACGTCATGCGCAGCAGCAAGCTGATCGACGGCGTGGTGTGGGACGGCAAGGAGCCGGCCAGGTACGCCGACGGCTTCAAGATCAAGCTCAGCGCCGCCTGACGCGGGACACAAGGAGAACCTCATGGTCAGTGCCGTGTTCCACTCACCGCTGCAAACGCAGGACGACGCCCAGGCCGGCGTGCCTGCCACCCCCGCCGACGAGGCCGCGCCGCCGGCCCCGCCCCGCCCCGCCGCCCCGGCGCGAACGCCCATCGACATGCGCGCTGTGTGGATGACGGTGCTGCCCCCCGTGGTGGGGCTGGCGCTGCTGGTGGTGGTGTGGGGGCTGCTCACCCGTGGCAGCACCAGCTTTCCCACGCCGCAGGCCACTTTCGAGGCGGCGGTCAAGCTCTTCGCCGACCCCTTCTACCGCAACGGCCCCAACGACCAGGGCATCGGCTGGAACATCCTGTTCTCGCTGGAGCGGGTGGCCGTGGGCTTCGGCCTGGCCGCGCTGGTGGGCATACCGCTGGGCTTCGTCATCGGCCGCTTCGAGTTCCTCAGCCGCATGGTCAACCCCTTGATCAGCCTGCTTCGGCCGGTGTCGCCGCTGGCCTGGCTGCCCATCGGTCTGCTGGTGTTCAAGGCCGCCAACCCGGCCGCCATCTGGACCATCTTCATCTGCTCGATCTGGCCGATGGTGATCAACACCGCGGTGGGTGTGCAGCGGGTGCCGCAGGACTACCTCAACGTGGCCCGGGTGCTGGACCTGAGCGAATGGAAGGTGATCACGCGCATCCTGTTCCCGGCGGTGCTGCCCTACATGCTGACCGGCGTGCGCCTGTCGGTGGGCACGGCCTGGCTGGTGATCGTGGCCGCCGAGATGCTGACCGGCGGCGTGGGCATCGGCTTCTGGGTGTGGGACGAGTGGAACAACCTCAACGTCCAGCACATCCTGATCGCCATCTTCGTCATCGGCATCGTGGGCCTGCTGCTCGAGCAGGCCCTGGTGGCGGTGGCACGGCGCTTCTCCTTCGACGACTGACCGGAGCCGACCATGACCGCATTCATCCAGGTGGACGGCGCCGAAATGGTGTTCAACACCCGCAAGGGCCGCTTCCATGCGCTGCGCGACATCCACCTGCAGGTGGCGCAAGGCGAGTTCATCACGCTGATCGGCCACTCCGGCTGCGGCAAGAGCACGCTGCTCAACCTGATCGCCGGCCTCACCCGGCCGACCGCGGGCGCCCTGATCTGCGACGGCCGCGAGATTGCCGCGCCGGGGCCGGAGCGGGCGGTGGTGTTCCAGAACCATTCGCTGCTGCCCTGGCTGACCTGCCAGGAGAACGTGCACCTGGGGGTGGAACGGGTGTTCGGCGCCCGCGAAACCAAGGCGCAACTCACGGCCCGCTCGCAGGCCGCGCTGGAACTGGTGGGCATGAGCCACGCCGCCGGCAAGCGCCCGCACGAGATCTCGGGCGGCATGAAGCAGCGCGTGGGCATCGCCCGTGCGCTGGCGATGGAGCCCAAGGTGCTGCTGATGGACGAGCCCTTCGGCGCGCTGGATGCGCTGACCCGCGCCAAGCTGCAGGACGAGCTGCTGAAGATCGTGGCCAGAACCCGCAGCACCGTGGTGATGGTGACGCACGATGTGGACGAAGCGGTGCTGCTGTCCGACCGCATCGTGATGATGACCAACGGCCCGGCCGCCACCATCGGCGAGATCCTGCAGGTGGACCTGGCCCGCCCGCGCGACCGTGTGGCGCTGGCCGAGGATGCCGACTACGTGCACTGCCGCAAGCAGGTGTTGGATTTCCTGTACACGCGGCACGGCCAGACCGCAAGAACTGCCGCCTGAACGGGTTTTATCTCCCCGTCAACCGATGCCACATCACTTTTATCATCTAATGGCACTTTCGCGTGGCGAAACGGGGCCGTGGGATGACAAGAGAGGCGATGGGATTGGCGGTGTACGCCTGGATGGCAGCCTTGCTGGTGGTGGGCATGGCCGCGCGGCTGCCCGCCCAGGAAGGCGCCTCAACTTCGCCTGAACAGCTTGCCGCGCGCCGTCTGGCCCTGGTGCTGTGGGCCTTGCTGGCGGCGGTGGCCTGGTGGGGCCTGCACCTGATGGTCACCGCCTATGCGGCACCCGACGCGCTGCTGCAGCGCCCCGGCTGGTTGCCCGCTGCCCTGCTGCCGCCCATCGGCGGCACCGTGGTCGCACGCCTGCTGCACCAGCGGCCCGGCCAGGCCCATCGCTGCCTGGCGGTGGTGTTGCAGGCGGGCGGCTGGCTGGCGCTGCCCATGGTCGCCATTGGCGCCGCCCTGCCCGGCGCCGAGCTGTCCTGGCAGCTGCCGTTGCTGGCTTGCGCCGCGCTGGCGCTGCTGCCTGCTTCGGCCCTCAGCCTGCGTGCGCCGCGCCTGCAGCGCCGTCCTGTGCCGCTGTTGATGGTGCATGCCGCGGTGGTGGGCGGCATGTGCGTAGCGGCAGACCTGGCGGTGCTGCATGCCGCCGAAACGATGCTCGAGGCCAGCCAGCAGGCTGCCAGTTCTGCCGCTGCTGGCGGCGGGTGGGCTTGGCTGTCCGGTACCGCCGGCAGCACAACGCGACAGCCCACGGTGCTGCTGCTGCTGGCGTTGGCCGTGGCGCCCGCGGTGGCCGGCCTGCTGGCCCTGGCCCAGGCGCTGGCCCTGCGCGTGATGGCGCTGCACGACCACGCCCGCGTGCAACGGCATGAGGCGGCCCTCACCCACCCCCTCACCTCGCTGCCCAACCGCCAGGCCTTCGAGCACCACCTGCAGGCAGCGGCCATGCGGGCCGACCGGCAGTGCCAGCGCCTGGCCGTCATGTGCATCAACGTCGATGGCCTGAAGACCATCAACGAATCCTTCGGCCCGGCGGCGGGCGACGCGCTCTTGTGCAGCATGGCGCGCCGCCTGCAGCGCCTCGCCGGCCCCAACGATCTGGTGGCCCATGCCTCGGGCGACGAGTTCCTGGTGCTGCTGGGCGGCAACCCCGACCGCGACACCGCCGCCCGCGCGGCCGGCCATGCCATCCAGCGCCTCAGCGACGTGCTGCTGCTGGAAGCGCGCGAGGTGGCCTCGTCCTGCTCCATCGGCCTGGCCATGTACCCGCAGGACGGCACGATGGCCACGCTGGTGACGCAGGCCAGCGCCGCGGTGCGCTGCGCCAAGCAGAACGGCCGCGCCAGCTACTGCTTCTTCGAAAGCCACATGACCGAGAGCAGCCGCGACCAGACCGAGCTGCTGCGCGACCTGCGCCGTGCCATCGAGCGCCGGCAGCTCGAGCTGATGTATCAGCCCAAGGTGGATGCACGCGACGGCCACATCACCGGCGTCGAGGCCTTGCTGCGCTGGCGCCACCCCGACCGCGGCTGGGTGCCGCCCGTGGTGTTCGTGCCGCTGGCCGAGCGCGCAGGCCTGATCGGGGCGCTGGGCGACTGGGTGATCGAAGAAGCCTGCCGGCAGATGCGGCGCTGGCTGCAGGACGGGCTGCGGCTGAAGGTGTCCATCAACCTGTCGGTGCACCAGCTGCGCCAGCCCGACCTGGCGCAGCGCATCAGCCAGGCCATGCAGCGCCACCAGGTGCCGCCCGGGCTGCTGAGCTGCGAGATCACCGAATCGGCCGCGATGGAAGACACCGGCATCACCCGCGGCCTGGTCGACCAGCTGGCCGCCGCCGGGGTGCCGTTGTCGATCGACGACTTCGGCACCGGGTACTCCAGCCTGGGCTACCTGCGCCGGCTGCCGGTGTCCGAGCTGAAGATCGACCGCAGCTTCGTGCTCGACCTGGCTACCAGCGGTGACGCCTGCGCGATCGTCGATGCGGTGATCCGCATGGCCCATGCGCTGGGGCTGACGGTGGTGGCCGAGGGCGTGGAAACCGAAGCCCAGCGCCGCCTGCTCAACCGCCTGGGCTGCGACCAGCTGCAGGGCTACCTGTACGCCAAGCCGATGAGCGCACGCCTGATCGCCACCTGGGCGCGCGATCCGGCGCCGACAGCGGTGACGCCCCAACCTGTGGAGCAGCTGGCTGGCACGCACGTTGCATACGAGTGACCCGACACCAGCTTGGTGTCTGTCTATCTCCTCAGCAGGGCACAGGAGCCCGTTTTGTCCAACCTCCCGGCATCACCGGGAGGTTTTTTTTTGCCCGTAGGGGCCGTCAGCCTGTCGTCGCCCTGTTACGGTGCGCACCAAACAGGCGCATGCCGCGATCAGTGGTTTTCGCGCGCGTGGTTGATCGTGTACTTGGGGATCTCGATCGTCAGATCGGTGCCCGATACGATGGCCTGGCAGGACAGGCGCGACTGCGGCTCCAGGCCCCAGGCGCGGTCCAGCAGGTCTTCTTCGCTCTCGTCCAGCTCGCCCAGCGAGTCGTAGCCCTGGCGCACCACCACGTGGCAGGTGGTGCAGGCGCAGCTCATGTCGCAGGCATGCTCGATCTCGATGCCGTTTTCGAGCAGCGCTTCGCACACCGAGGTGCCGGGCGCCGCCTCGATGGTGCGGCCCTGGGGGCAGAGTTCGGCGTGCGGCAGGATCTTGATGACGGTCATGGCGGTGGCGGTGTTCTTCTTCAGACGTCGTCGATGCTGCGGCCGGCCAGTGCCTGGCGGATGCCGCGGTTCATGCGCAGGGCCGCGAAGGCCTCGGTGCCTTGCGCCAGCGCCTCGACGGCAGCGTCGATGTCGTGGTGGTTGTCCAGCGCGGCGATGTCACGCACGCGCTGCATCAGGTGGTCGATCTCGGTGCGCTCGGCGCCGCTGAGCAGGTCGCCATCGGCGTCCAGCGCCGAGCGGGTGGCCAGCAGCATGCGGTCCGCCTCGACACGCGACTCGCGCAGCGCGCGGGCGGCCATGTCGGTCTCGGCCTGGGCAAAGCCTTCCTTCAGCATGCGGGCGATGTCGTCGTCGGCCAGGCCGTAGCTGGGCTTGACGGCGATGGCCGCTTCCACGCCCGACAGCATCTCGCGCGCCGACACGTTGAGCAGGCCGTCGGCATCGACCGCGAAGGTGACGCGGATGCGGGCGGCACCGGCCACCATCGGCGGAATGCCGCGCAGCTCGAAGCGCGCCAGCGAGCGGCAGTCGCTCACCAGCTCACGCTCGCCCTGCACCACGTGGATGGCCATCGCGGTCTGGCCGTCCTGGTAGGTGGTGAATTCCTGGGCCTTGGCGGTGGGAATCGTGCTGTTGCGCTCGATCACCCGCTCCACCAGGCCGCCCATGGTCTCCAGGCCCAGCGACAGCGGAATCACGTCCAGCAGCAGGATCTCGCCATCGGCCGAATTGCCCGCCAGCTGGTTGGCCTGCAGCGCGGCGCCGATGGCCACCACCTCGTCGGGGTTTACGTTGGTCAGCGGCTCGCGGCCGAAGGCCTCGGCCACGGCGGCGCGCACCGCCGGCATGCGGGTGGAGCCGCCCACCAGCACCACGCCCTGCACCTCATCGCGCGGCACCCGTGCATCGCGCAGCACGCGCTTGACGGCCGCCAGCGTGCGGTCGATCAGCGGGCGCGTCAGCGCATCGAACTGCGCACGGGTCACGGGCACGGCCAGCGGACCATCGGCCAGCGTGGCGGTCAGCGTGGCCTGGGGCGCATCGGTCAGCGCCTCCTTGGCGGCGCGGGCGGCCACCAGCATGGCACGCTTGTCCTGCGCGCTGGCGGCCTGGCGGCCGGCCTGCTGCAGCGCCCAATCGGCCAGCGCGCCGTCGAAGTCGTCGCCCCCCAGCGCGGCATCGCCACCGGTGGCCACCACCTCGAACACGCCGCGCGACAGCCGTAGCAGCGAGATGTCGAAGGTGCCGCCGCCCAGGTCGTAGACCGCGTAGAGGCCTTCGCTGGCGTTGTCCAGCCCGTAGGCCACGGCGGCCGCGGTGGGCTCGTTGATCAGCCGCAGCACGTTCAGCCCGGCCAGCTGGGCCGCGTCCTTGGTGGCCTGGCGTTGCGCGTCGTCGAAGTAGGCGGGCACCGTGATCACCGCGCCGAAGATCTCGTCGGTGTCGAAGGTGTCTTCGGCCCGCTGGCGCAGCGTGGCCAGGATCTCGGCCGACACCTCCACCGGCGACTTGATGCCGGCGCGCGTGTCCAACGCCACCATGCCGGGCTGGTCGACGAAGCGGTAAGGCAGCTTGGCATGGCCCTGGATGTCGGCCAGTGCACGGCCCATGAAGCGCTTGACCGAGACGACGGTGTTCTCGGGGTCTTCGGCCTGCGCGGCCAGCGCGGCGGCGCCGATCTGGCGGCGCTGCGCATCGAGGTAGCGCACCGCCGAAGGCAGGATCACGCGGCCATCGTCATCGGGCAGGCACTCGGCCACGCCATGGCGCACGGCGGCCACCAGCGAGTGGGTGGTACCCAGGTCGATGCCGACGGCGATGCGGCGCTGGTGTGGGTCGGGCGCCTGGCCCGGTTCGGAGATCTGGAGCAATGCCATAAGTCTTCTTATTGTCCCAAGCTGTCCAGCCGGCGGTCGATGTCGTCACGAAAGCGCGCGACGAACATGAGGGCTCTGACGCGTTGCGCGGCCTGCTGCGCGGCTCCGGCATCGCCTTGCGCATCCAGCAGCGTGGCCAGTTCGGCCATCAGGCCGGCTTCGGCCTGACGAACCTCGTCGTCCAGCGCTTCCACCGCCGGCACGTCGCCAGCGTCGTCCAGCGCCTCGCGCCACTCCATCTGCTGCATCAGGAAGGCGGCCGGCATCGCGGTGTTGTTCTCGGCGTTGATCGGCGCGCCGCGCAGCTCGCACAGGTAGGCTGCGCGCTGCAGCGGGTTCTTCAGCCGGCCGTAGGCCTCGTTCACCCGCACCGACCATTGCATGGCCACGCGTTGGGCGGCGCCACCTTCGGCCGCGAAACGGTCGGGGTGCACCTTGGCCTGCAGCTCGCGCCAGCGCTGGTCGAGCTCGGCGCGGTCCAGCGCAAAGCGCTGCGGCAGGCCGAACAAGGTGAAGTCGTCGTCTGCCAGGTTCATGCGCCCACCTGCTTTTCGTAGAACACGCTCAGGCCGTTGTCGGGGTAGCCGCCGAAGGGCCCACGCCGGACGTAGCCGCAGCGCTCATAAAGGCGCACCGCCGCATGCTGGTCGCTGCCGGTTTCCAGCAGCGCACGCCGGATGCCCTGCCCCGCCAACTGCGCTTCCAGCGCCTGCAGCAGGCGTTCGGCCAGCCGCTGGCCGCGCAGCGCCGGGTCCACGTACATGCGCTTGATCTCGCCATAGGGCTGGCCGCCGGTCTCCGGCTCGGCCGGCATGCGCCGCACCGCGCCGCAGCCGACGATGGTCTCGCCCTGCCAGGCCGCCAGGAAGTGCACCTCGGGCGCCAGCAGCGCCTGCACATCAAGGATGTGGTTGTCCTCGGGCGCATAGAGGCTGGCCAGGTACTCGTCCAGCGCGGCCAGCAAGGCCACCACCTGCGGGTGATCGGGGGGGGTCGGGCGGATGGAAGGTTCAGTCACGGCACGAAGCGACGTCGGGGCGGCGGACAAAAAAAAGCGCGGCCGTCGAAGCAGCCGCGCGGTCGGCGGAACGGCGGTCAGACGCGGAAGGACTCGCCACAACCGCAGCGATCCTTCTCGCGCGGGTTGTGGAACTTGAAGCCCTCGTTCAAGCCTTCGCGCACGAAATCCAGTTCGGTGCCGTCCAGGTACGGCAGGCTCTTGGGGTCGATCAACACCTTGACGCCATGGCCCTCGAACACGATGTCCTCGGGCGCCAGCTCGTCGGCGTATTCCAGCTTGTAGGCCAGGCCCGAGCAGCCGGTGGTCTTGACGCCGAGCCGCACGCCCACGCCCTTGCCGCGGCGGCTCAGGTACTTGGTGACGTGCCGCGCGGCGGCTTCGGTCAGCGTGACAGCCATCTCGAGCCCTTACTGCGCTTTCTTGCGGTAGTCCTCGACGGCGGCCTTGATCGCGTCCTCGGCCAGGATCGAGCAGTGGATCTTCACCGGCGGCAGCGCCAGCTCCTGCGCGATCTGGGTGTTCTTGATGGTCAGCGCCTCGTCCAGCGACTTGCCCTTCACCCATTCGGTGACCAGCGAGCTGGAAGCGATGGCCGAACCGCAGCCGTAGGTCTTGAACTTGGCGTCCTCGATCAGGCCGGTGGCGGGGTTGACCTTGATCTGCAGCTTCATCACGTCGCCGCAGGCCGGGGCACCCACCATGCCGGTGCCCACGGTGTCGTCACCCTTGTCGAAACCGCCGACGTTGCGGGGGTTCTCGTAGTGGTCGATGACCTTGTCGCTGTATGCCATGTTCTTCTCCTCTAACTCAGTGTGCGGACCACTGGATGGTGCTCAGGTCCACACCATCCTTGAACATCTCCCACAGCGGGGACAGCTCGCGCAGCTTGGCCACACGGTCCTTCAGCGTGGTGACGGCGTAATCGATCTCTTCCTGCGTGGTGAAGCGGCCGATCGTCATGCGCAGGCTGGAGTGCGCCAGCTCGTCGCTGCGGCCCAGGGCACGCAGCACGTAGCTGGGTTCCAGGCTGGCCGAGGTGCAGGCGGAGCCGGAGCTCACGGCCAGGCCCTTGACGCCCATGATCAGCGACTCACCCTCGACGAAGTTGAACGAGATGTTGACGTTGTGCGGCACGCGCTGCTCGGCGTGACCGTTCAGGAAGGTCTGCTCGATGTCCTTCAGGCCATTGATCAGCCGCTGCTGCAGCATGCGGATGCGCTCGTTCTCGGCACCCATCTCTTCGCGGGCGATGCGGTAGGCCTCGCCCATGCCGACGATCTGGTGCGTGGGCAGCGTGCCCGAGCGCATGCCGCGCTCATGGCCGCCACCGTGCATCTGCGCCTCGATGCGCACACGCGGCTTGCGGCGTACGTACAGCGCGCCGATGCCCTTGGGGCCGTAGGTCTTGTGCGAGGCCAGGCTCATCAGGTCGATGGGCAGCTCGGCCAGGTTGATCTGGACCTTGCCCGTGGCCTGCGCGGCGTCGACGTGGAAGATGATGCCCTTCTCGCGGCACAGGTTGCCGATGGCCGGGATGTCCTGGATGACGCCGATCTCGTTGTTCACGAACATGACCGAGACCAGGATGGTGTCGGGCCGCAGCGCCGCCTTCAGCTTCTCGAGGTCGATCAGGCCGTCCGGCTCCACATCGAGGTAGGTCGCATCAAAGCCCTGGCGCTCCAGCTCACGCACGGTGTCGAGCACGGCCTTGTGCTCGGTCTTGATGGTGACGATGTGCTTGCCGCGGGTCTTGTAGAAGTTGGCCGCACCCTTGAGGGCCAGGTTGATGGACTCGGTGGCGCCGGAGGTCCAGACGATTTCGCGCGGGTCGGCGCCCACCAGGTCGGCCACCTGCTGGCGGGCCTTCTCGACGGCCTCTTCCGCTTCCCAGCCCCAGGCATGGCTGCGCGACGCCGGGTTGCCGAAGTGCTCGCGCAGCCAGGGCACCATCGCGTCGACGACGCGGGGGTCGCACGGCGTGGTGGCGCCGTAATCCATGTAGATCGGGAAATGCGGGGTCATGTCCATGGCGAGGGGCTGGGCGGCCACCGCGGTTGCGGTGAGCCTGCCGCTTGGATCGTTGAAGGTTTACTTGGAGAACGCGGAGCCGAGGGCGAACACCGAGTTCGGCGCGGTGACCTTGATGGGCTTGACCACCGGCACCGACGAGATCGCGCGCTTGACCGGCGCTTCCTCGATCGACACGCCCTTGGCGATCTGGTCTTCGACCAGCTTCTTCAGGGTGATGGAGTCGAGGAACTCGATCATCTTGGTGTTCAGGCTGGCCCACAGGTCGTGCGTCATGCAGCGGCCCGAGTCGTCACCCATGCAGTTTTCCTTGCCGGCGCAGCCGGTGGCGTCGATGGGCTCGTCCACGGCCACGATGATGTCGGCCACGGTGATCTCGTCGGACTTGCGGCCCAGCGAGTAGCCGCCGCCGGGGCCGCGGGTGCTTTCGACCAGTTCGTGGCGGCGCAGCTTGCCGAACAGCTGTTCCAGGTAGGACAGGGAAATCTGCTGCCGCTGGCTGATGGCCGCGAGTGCCACCGGGCCGTTGTTCGACCGCAGGGCCAGGTCGATCATCGCGGTAACGGCAAATCGGCCTTTGGTGGTGAGTCGCATGAATCGCTCCTATTGCTTCGGAAATGCCAGACGGCGGGCCAACCTCAGGCGCTGGAGGCGCCTACCGGGTTAACCCCCGACTGATTCCGAGTGGGTTACTCAAGTATAACTGAAGTTGAGCTTTTCGGTCGAGATTGCTCGCCGAAGTTCCCCACGGCAGGCGTCATGCCTGTGGCGGCACCGCCTCCAGCTGCCGCCGAATGTGTGCCACCAGGCCGTCGCAGGCGTGCTCGATGAGGTCGAGCACATGGTCGAAACCGCCCGCCGGACCGTAATAAGGGTCAGGGACGCGGCCACTGCCGCGCGGGCGTTGCGGGTCGGTGGCGTGGTCCAGCAGCAGGCTCAGCTCGGCCGTAGCATCGGCCGGGCGCACGCGGCGCAGCTCGCGCAGGTTCTCGTCGTCCATCGCCAGGATCAGGTCGAAGCGGCGGAAGTCGTCCACGCTCACCTGCCGCGCCCGCAAGCCCGCCAGCGCATAACCGCGCTGCTGCGCATGGCGGATGGCGCGGGCATCCGGCTTTTCACCGACGTGGTAGCCGCTGGTGCCGGCGGAATCCACCTGCACCGCCTCGGAGAGGCCGGCGGCCTCCAGCTTGGCGCGCAGCACGCCTTCGGCCGTGGGTGAGCGGCAGATGTTGCCCAGGCACACCATCAACACCCGGTAGCGCACCGCCGACTCATCGCGGCCGCCCACGCCCAGCAGCTGTTTGGCAAAACGCATCACCATGTCCGACCCACCTTCATGAAGCCCTTCATGCCCGGCCCACCAGCGGCACCACGTTGCTGTCGTGGCCAGCCGCCCCGAAGGCCTGCTCGCGCAGCACCGCCAGCTGGTCGCGCACCCGCGCCGCCTTCTCGAACTCGAGGTTGCGGGCGTGTTCCAGCATCTGCTTTTCCAGCAGCTTGATGCGCTTGCCCAGGTCCTTCTCGCTCATGGCTTCCACCTCGGCGGCGGCCTGCGCATTCTTCAGGTCGTCCTTGGCGGTCTTGTCGCTCACCACGCCGTCGATCAGCTCGCGCACCTTCTTGTTCAGCGCGCGCGGCACGATGCCCATGGCCTCGTTGTGCGCGATCTGCTTGGCCCGGCGGCGCTCGGTCTCGTCGATGGCCTTGCGCATCGAGTCGGTGATGCGGTCGGCGTACAGGATGGCGCGGCCGTTGAGGTTGCGCGCCGCGCGGCCGATGGTCTGGATCAGGCTGCGCTCGGCACGCAGGAAGCCTTCCTTGTCGGCGTCCAGGATGGCCACCAGCGACACCTCGGGAATGTCCAGGCCCTCGCGCAGCAGGTTGATGCCCACCAGCACGTCGAAGGTGCCCAGCCGCAGGTCGCGCAGGATCTCCACCCGCTCCACCGTGTCGATGTCCGAGTGCATGTAGCGCACCTTGACGCCGTTGTCGCTCAGGTAGTCGGTCAGCTGCTCGGCCATGCGCTTGGTCAGCGTGGTGATCAGCACCCGTTCGCCAATGACCACGCGGTCGCGGATCTCCTGCAGCACGTCGTCCACCTGCTGCTGGGCGGGGCGCACTTCCACGATGGGATCGACCAGGCCGGTGGGCCGCACCACCTGCTCCACCACCTGGCCGGCATGCTCCTTCTCGTAGGCCGCGGGCGTGGCCGAGACGAACACCGCCTGCCGCACCTTGCGCTCGAATTCCTCGAACTTCAGCGGTCGGTTGTCCATCGCGCTAGGAAGGCGGAAACCGAATTCCACCAGCGTGCTCTTGCGTGCGCGGTCGCCGTTGTACATGGCGCCCAGCTGGCCCATCAGCACATGCGATTCGTCGAAGAACATCACCGCGTCCTTGGGCATGTAGTCCACCAGCGTGGGCGGCGGATCGCCCGGCGCGGCGCCCGAGAGGTGGCGGGTGTAGTTCTCGATGCCCTTGCAGTGGCCCACCTCCTGCAGCATCTCCAGGTCGAAGCGGGTGCGCTGCTCCAGCCGCTGCGCCTCCACCAGCTTGCCGGCCTTGACCAGCTCATCGAGCCGCCAGCGCAGCTCTTCCTTGATGCCCTCGATGGCCCGCAGCACGCTTTCGCGCGGCGTCACGTAATGGCTGCTGGGGTAGATGACGAAGCGCGGGATCTTCTGGCGGATCTGCCCGGTCAGCGGGTCGAACAGCGACAGCGACTCGATCTCGTCGTCGAACAGCTCCAGCCGGATGGCCAGCTCCGAGTGTTCGGCCGGGAACACGTCGATGCGGTCGCCGCGCACGCGGAAGCTGCCGCGCGAGAAGTCGGTCTCGTTGCGCTTGTACTGCATGCGGATCAGCTGCGCGATGGCGTCACGCTGGCCGATCTTGTCGCCCACCCGCACGATGAAGCGCATCTGGGTGTAGTCCTCGGGCTTGCCGATGCCGTAGATGGCACTCACGCTCGCCACGATCACCACGTCGCGCCGCTCCAGCACGCTCTTGGTGGCCGACAGCCGCATCTGCTCGATGTGCTCGTTGATCGACGAGTCCTTCTCGATGAACAGGTCGCGCTGCGGCACGTAGGCCTCGGGCTGGTAGTAGTCGTAGTAGCTGACGAAGTACTCCACCGCGTTCTTCGGGAAGAACTCGCGGAACTCCGAGTACAGCTGCGCCGCCAGCGTCTTGTTGGGCGCGAAGACGATCGCCGGCCGGCCCAGCCGCGCGATCACGTTGGCCATCGTGAAGGTCTTGCCCGAGCCGGTCACGCCCAGCAGCGTCTGGTAGGCCAGGCCGTCGTTCACGCCTTCGACCAGCTGCGCGATCGCCTGCGGCTGGTCGCCGGCCGGTGGATAAGGCTGGAAAAGCTGGAACGGGGAGCCGGGATAACTGACGAACTCACCCGCCGGCGGGGTGGAGGCTTCGGTTTCCGCCACTGCGGTCATGGGCCATCTCCTAAAATGCCGAGCGCCGTTACACGCCAAACGGCCAACCCTGCAGGGTACAGCAGCCGCTCACGCCAGGCGCAGCCCGTACACATCGGGCCTTTTCAGGAAAACACAATGTCGCTCTTCGCCAAAGTAGAAATGGCCCCCCGGGACCCGATCCTGGGTCTGTCGGAACAGTTCAATGCCGACCCCAACCCGAAGAAGGTCAACCTGGGCGTCGGGGTGTACTACGACGACAACGGCAAGCTGCCGCTGCTGGCCTGCGTGGCCCAGGCCGAAAAGCAGATGGTCGAAGCCCCCAAGGCCCGCGGCTACCTGCCCATCGACGGCATCGCCGCCTATGACAAGGCCGTGCAGGGCCTGGTGTTCGGGGCCGACAGCGAGGTGGTCAAGGGCGGCCGCGTGGCCACGGTGCAGGCCGTGGGCGGCACCGGCGGCCTGAAGATCGGCGCCGACTTCCTCAAGCGCCTGAACCCCGCCGCCAAGGTGCTGATCAGCGACCCCAGCTGGGAGAACCACCGCGCGCTGTTCACCAACGCCGGCTTCCCGGTGGACGCTTATCCCTACTACGACGCCGAACGCCGCGGCGTGGCCTTCGACGCCATGCTGGCTGCCCTCGGCCAGGCCGACGCCGGCACCATCGTCGTGCTGCACGCCTGCTGCCACAACCCCACCGGCTACGACATCACGCCCGCGCAATGGCAGCAGGTGATCGATGTGGTGAAGTCGCGCGGCCTGGTGCCCTTCCTGGACATGGCCTACCAGGGCTTCGGCCAGGGCATCGCCGAAGACGGCGCCGTGGTGCAGCAGTTCCTGGCCGCCGGCATCGACTTCTTCGTCTCCACCTCGTTCTCCAAGAGCTTCTCGCTCTACGGTGAGCGCGTGGGCGCGCTGTCGGTGGTGTGCAGCAGCGCCGAAGAAGCCGGCCGCGTGCTCAGCCAGCTGAAGATCGTCATCCGCACCAACTACTCCAACCCGCCCACCCACGGCGCCCAGGTGGTGGCCACGGTGCTGACCACGCCAGAGCTGCGCCGCATGTGGGAAGAAGAACTGGCCGGCATGCGCGCCCGCATCAAGCTGATGCGCACGGCGCTGGTCGACAAGCTCACCGCCGCCGGCTTCAAGGGCGACCTGAGCTACATCACCCGCCAGCAGGGCATGTTCAGCTACTCGGGCCTGAACAAGGACCAGATGGTGCGCCTGCGCAACGAATTCGGCGTCTACGGCGTCGATTCGGGCCGCATCTGCGTGGCCGCGCTCAACAGCCACAACATCGACGCGGTGGCTGCGGCCATGGCGGCGGTGGCCTGAGGCACCACGACAAGCGCTTGAAAGGCCCGGTTCGCCGGGCCTTTTTCGTGGGCCCGCGGCTTGCCGCAGGTCGGCGACAATCAAGGCCCTTTCCCGAGGTTGATTCCGATGCTCTACCAGCTTTATGAATCGCAACGTGCGCTGCTCGCGCCGTTTTCCGAATTCGCCAGTGCCTCGTCCAAGCTGTACGACCATCCGCTGTCGCCCTTCACCCACACGCCGCTGGCGCACCGCATCTCGGCGGGCTTCGAGCTGCTGCACCGGCTGTCCAAGGAATACGAGAAGCCGCCGTTCAACATCAACTCGGTGACCGTCGGCGGCACCGAGGTGGCCATCCAGGAACAGGTGGCCGCCACCAAGCCGTTCTGCCGGCTGCTGCGCTTCAAGCGCTTCACCGACAACGGCCCGGTGCTGGAGCAGATGAAGCAGCAGCCAACCGTGCTGGTGGTGGCGCCGCTGTCAGGCCACCATGCCACGCTGCTGCGCGACACCGTGCGCAGCCTGCTGCAGGACCACAAGGTCTACATCACCGACTGGACCGACGCGCGCATGGTGCCGGCCGACGTGGGCCCGTTCCACCTGGACGACTACGTGGCCTATGTGCAGGAGTTCATCGAGCTGATCGGCCCCGAGGTCAACGTCATCTCGGTGTGCCAGCCCACCGTGCCGGTGCTGGCGGCGGTGTCGCTGCAGTCCACGCTGGGCCGCACCGTGCCGCGCACGATGACGATGATGGGTGGCCCCATCGACGCCCGCCGTTCGCCCACCGCGGTGAACAACCTGGCGATGAACAAGAGCTTCGAGTGGTTCGAGAACAACGTGATCCACCGGGTGCCGGTCAACTACCCCGGCGCCGGCCGGCTGGTGTACCCGGGCTTCCTGCAGCACACCGGCTTCGTGGCGATGAACCCCGACCGCCACCTCACCTCGCACTACGACTTTTTCCTGGACCTGGTGCGTGGCGACGATGAAAGCGCCGAGACCCACCGCAGCTTCTACGACGAGTACAACGCGGTGCTGGACCTGCCCGCCGAGTACTACCTGGACACCATCAAGACGGTGTTCCAGGACTTCGCGCTGGTCAACGGCACCTGGCACGTCAAGGGCCAGCTGGTGCGGCCGCAGGACATCACCGGCCCGGCGCTGCTGACCATCGAAGGCGAGCTGGACGACATCTCCGGCGCCGGCCAGACCCGGGCCGCGCACGACCTGTGCACCGGCATCGACAAGTCGCGCCAGTTCCACTACGACGTGATCGGCGCCGGCCACTACGGCATCTTCTCGGGCCGCCGCTGGCGCGAGAAGGCCTACCCCGAGGTGCGCGACTTCATCCGCCGTTTCTCGGCCGAACCGGCCCAGGCCCAGCTGCCGCTGGAAGCCGGCTCCGCTGCGGCGCCCAGCCGCCCGGCCGCCCGCAAGGCCCCGGCACGCCGCCGCGGCGCGGCCTGAGCGGCCTGCGCCGCCGCCGCGAAGTGCAGGCTCACCACCGGATAATCGGCCGGTGAGCCTGCCGTCCCCTTCCCTGCCCGCCTTTCCAGAACCGGTGTCGGTCGACGCGATCGACGCCCTGCTGCCGCAGACCCAGTGCACCCGCTGCGGCTACCCCGACTGCCGCCACTATGCCCAGGCCATTGCCGCGGGGCAGGCCGCCATCAACCGCTGCCCGCCCGGCGGCCAGGCAGGCGTGGCCCGCCTGGCCGCCCTCACCGGCCAGCCGGCGCTGCCGCTGGATGCGGCCTGCGGCCAGGAAGGCCCGCTGCTGCGCGCGGTGATCGACGAAGCCTGGTGCATCGGCTGCACGCTGTGCATCGGCGCCTGCCCGGTCGACTGCATCGTGGGCGCGCCCAAGCAGATGCACACCGTGGTGGCCGAGCAGTGCACCGGCTGTGAGCTGTGCGTGCCGGCCTGCCCGGTGGACTGCATCCGGCTCGAGCCGGTGAGCGGCGAGCGCACCGGCTGGGCCGCCTGGAGCGCCGCGCAGGCCGACGAGGCGCGCGAGCGCTATGCCTTCCACCAGATGCGCACGGCCCGCGCGGCGCAGGAGAACGAAGCGCGGCTGGCCGCCAAGGCCCAGGCCAAGCTGGCCGACCTGCCGGCCGCCAGCCAGCTCACCGACCCCGCGGCGCTGGACCGCAAGCGCGCGGTGATCGAGGCCGCGCTGGCCCGCGCCCGGGATCGTCAACGCCAGGGCCAGGGCACCCCATGAAAACCGCCGACATCGAACCCTTCTTCGCCACCCTCAAGGCCGCCAATCCGCAGCCCGAGACCGAGCTCGAATACACCAACCCCTTCGAGCTGCTGGCCGCGGTGCTGCTGTCGGCCCAGGCCACCGACGCGGGCGTGAACAAGGCCACCCGGCGGCTGTTTCCGCGGGCCAACACGCCGCAAAAGATGCTGGACCTGGGGCTGGAACAGGTGACCGAGCACATCCGCACCATCGGCCTGTTCCGCACCAAGGCCAAGAACCTGCTGGAAACCTGCCGCATCCTGGTGGAACAGCATGGCGGACAGATTCCACGCAGCCGCGAAGCGCTGGAGGCCCTGCCCGGCGTGGGCCGCAAGACCGCCAACGTGGTGCTGAACGTGGTGTTCGGCGAGCCAACGATGGCGGTGGACACGCACATCTTCCGCGTCAGCAACCGCACCGGCCTGGCCCCTGGCAAGACGCCGCTGGCCGTGGAGCTGAAGCTGCTGGCCCGCGTGCCACCGGCCTACCTGGCCGATGCGCACCACTGGCTCATCCTGCACGGGCGCTATGTTTGCCAAGCCCGCAGGCCGCTGTGCGAAGCCTGCCAGGTGCGGCCCTGGTGCGACTTTGGTCGTGCGCTGGACCGTGCGGCGCGCAAGAAGGACGCCACATGCTGATCGACCGCGCGCTGCTGCACAGCTTGTCGCTGCAACTCACCGACGGCGAAATCGACGCTCGCGGCTACCTGGAAGAGGTGGCCCGGCTGCTCACCCGCTGGGTGGGCTGCTCGCGCGCGGGCCTCTGGACCTTCATCGACACCGACACCGGCCCGGCGCTGCATTGCGTGGCGATGGTGGACGCCGGCCTGCCGCAGCGCAGCGGCCTGCCCACCGACATCCACAGCGCCCACCATGCCGACTACTTCCAGCTGCTGCTGGACGAAGGCTGCGTGGTGGCCGACGACGCGCGCAGCCACCCGGCCTGCGTCGGCTTCCTGCACGAGTACCTGCTGCCGCAGAACGTGTACTCGCTGCTGGACGTGTGCCACTCGGTCAATGGCGAGCTGTTCGGCGTCGTCACCTGCGAGCAAGTGGACGGCCCGATCACCTGGTCGGCGCGCCAGCTGCAGACGGTGCGCCAGCTGGTCAGCCGTGCGGGCCTGACGCTGCGCGAAGCCAGCCTGGCGCTGGGGGTGGCGTACCGCCGGCCGCACCAAGGCAAGGCCTGGAACGACACGGATTGGGGATGAGCAGCGCCTGCCCGTAGGCGGGCGGGCGCGGCCAGTCGGCCGGCTGCAGCGTGCCCTGCCCCGCCACCCGCAGCGCATTGATCCAGCCGGCATGGGCCACCAGCAACGCCGGGCCGGGCGGCAGGTCGGCCACGAAGGCCTGCATGCGCTGGCGCAGGGCAGCCACCGTTTCGCCACCACCGGGGGCGTGGTGCTCGAAGTCGGCGTCCCAGCCGGCGAAGTCTGCCGCACGGAGCGTGGACCACGCGCGGCCGTCCCAGCGGCCGAAGTCCAGCTCCAGCAGCCGGTCATCGATGCGGTGCTCGAAGCCCAGCCGGGCCAGCGCGCGGCCCACATCGGCACAACGCCGCAGCGGCGAGGTGTAGATGATGCGCGGCAGGCGGTTGGCCCGCACCGCCTGCCGGATGCGCCGCGCCAGCCGCCGCGCCCGGCGCGGGTCCAGCCGCAGGTCGGTGCGGCCGATGCAGCGGCCCTCGGCGCCCTGCGGGCGCGGGTGGCGCCACAGCCAGATCATCGCGTCGTCCGTGGCGGCGCTCATGCCAGGCCCGGCACGGTGGCCGCCAAGGCCAGGTAGCCGGCCAGCTCGGTCCACTGCTGGGTGGCGCCCAGCGCATCGCCGGTGTAGCCACCCAGCCGGCGGCGCAGCCAGCGGGCGCACACCGCCACCACGGCCGCCATCGCCAGCACCACGGCCAGCACGCGGGCCGGCGGCCAGCCCAGCGCCACCGCGGCGCCCGCCAGCAGCAGGCCCCAGCCCAGCGCCACGGCCAGGCCGCCGCCACTGATCTGCTGCGCGAGCGGCTTGGCCTTGGCATGTTCCAGGTCGCCGCCGTAGGGCAGCAGCCGCAGCATCACCACCGTGGCGGCGCGTGACAGGCCATGCGCCAACACCAGCGCCACCGCGGTGCGCAACGGCCCGGCGGCGGCCAGCAAAGCGGCCAGCGCCGCGGCCTTGAGCGCCAGCGTCAATAGGAGGCCCAGCGCGCCGTAGCTGCCCAGGCGCGAGTCCTTCATGATGGCCAGTGCACGTTCACGCGTCACCGCGCCGCCCAGGCCGTCGCAGGTGTCGGCCACGCCGTCTTCATGGAAGCCGCCGGTCAGCCACACCGTGGCCGCCATCGACAGCAGCACTGCCACCAGCGGCGGCCACAGCGCGGCGGCGCCGCACAGCACCAGCGCGCCCCAGCCGCCCACCACCGCGCCCACCAGCGGAAAGTGGCGGGCGCAGGCATGCAGCCAGGCGGGGTCGAAGCGGCCTTCCTGCAGCGGTATGCGCACCGGCAGCCGGGTGAGGAACTGCGCGGCCACCAGCACCAGCCGCACTTCGTGGCGCAGGCCCATGCGGGCTAGCCGCCGCTGTCGGACACGCCGGCCGACTCGAAGCTGGCCATCTCGCGCAGCATGGCCACCGCCGCCTGCAGCAGCGGCCAGGCCAGCGCCGCGGCCGAGCCTTCGCCCAGCCGCATGTCCAGCTGCAGCAGCGGCTGCACGCCCAGGGCCTGCAGCAGCGCGGCATGGCCGGCTTCGCCGCCCAGGTGGGCGAACACGCAGTAGTCGCGCACCGCCGGCTGCAGCCGGCAGGCCACCAGGGCCGCGGCGGCGCAGATGAAGCCGTCGACCACGATCAGCCGCCGCTCGTGCGCGGCCTGAAGCATGGCGCCGGCCAGCATCGCAATCTCGAAGCCGCCCAGCGCGGCCAGCGCGTCCAGCGGTTGCTGCGCATCGGCATGGCGGGCCAGCACCTGCGCCAGCAGCGCCCGTTTGCGCGCCAGGCCGTCGTCGTCCAGCCCGGTGCCGCGGCCCACCGCGGCCTCGATCGGCACGCCGGCCAGCCGCGCCAGCAGCAAGGCAGCGCTGCTGGTGTTGCCGATGCCCATCTCGCCCAGCAGCACCGCATTGCCGGGCAGGCCGCGCAGCACTTCGGCGCCGGCGGCCAGCGCCTGCGCGCACTGCGCGGCGCTCATGGCCGGCCCCTCGCTGGCATCGGCGGTGCCGGGCGCCACCTTGCGCAGCAGCAGCCCGGGCCGCGGCGCAAGGTCGTGGGCCACGCCGGCGTCCACCACCGTGACGCCCAGGCCGGCCAGGCGCGAGAACACGTTCACCGCCGCCCCGCCGGCCAGCATGTTTTCCACCATCTGCCAGGTCACGTCCTGCGGATAGGCCGACACGCCGCGGCGCGCCAGGCCATGGTCGCCCGCGAACACCAGCATCTGCGGCTGCTGCAGCACCGGTGCTTCGGTGCGCTGGACCAGGCCCAGCTGCAGCGCCAGCGACTCGATGCGGCCCAGCGCACCCAGCGGCTTGGTCTTGCGGTCGATGCGCTGCTGCAGGCGCGCGGCCAGCTCGGCATCGGCGGTGGCGGGGACGGCAGGGACTTGGAAGATGCTCATGCGGTATCGGGAAGCGGAGAAGCGATGGGGGTGTCCAGCAGGGACCACAGCACGCCGGGCTCGAAAGCGGTGTCCACCACGTCGGCCAGGCCGTCGAACACGGCGTCCAGCGAACGTGGCGCACGGCCGAACAAGGCCTGCAGCACGGCCGGCGACTCGAACAGGCCGTGCAGGTACAGCGCCAGCACGTTGCCCTGCTGCCAGCCCAGCGTGGGCGCTGCCGGCAGTGCCGGCTGCGGTGCCACCGCACCAGCCTCGGCGGGCAGCAGCTGGCTGCGGCCCAGGTGGATCTCATAGGCGTCGATGGTCAGGTTGGACAGCGGCGCCCAGGCGCCCTGCAGCGCGCCGAAGCGGTGCTGGCGGCGGGTGAGCTGCTTGGCCGGCTCGAACCGCGTGGCGATGGGCAGCACGGCCAGGCCCGGCATGCTGCCGGGCTGGCCGCCTTCCAGGCCCAGCGGATCGTCGAGCCGCCGGCCCAGCATCTGCAGGCCGCCGCACACCGCCAGCAGCGGCCTGCCGCTGGCCGCATGGGCCTGCACCACGGCGTCCAGGCCCTGGTCGCGCAGCCATTGAGCATCGGCCCGGCTGTGCTTGCTGCCGGGCAGCACCAGCCAGTCGGCGGCGCGCAGCGTCGCGGCGTCGCGGCTGAAGTGCAGCGACACACCGGCCTGGCGCAGCGGCTCGAATTCGTCGAGGTTGCTGGCATGCGGCGTGGCCAGCACCACCACCTGCGGGCCGCTGGCGGCCGCATGGCTGGTGGGCACGGCGTCTTCCTCGGGCAGGCCGTGGTCGCGCTGCATCGGCACCACGGCCACGGTGGGCACGCCGGTCAGCCGGTGCAGTTGGGCCGGGGCCGGCGCCAACAGGCCGGCATCGCCGCGAAAGCGGTTGAGCACGAAGCCGCGCACCTGGCGCGCCACCTGCGCGTCCATCAAGGCATGGGTGCCGTACAGGTGCGCGAAGGCGCCGCCGCGGTCGATGTCGGCCACCAGCAGGCAGGCGGCTTCGGCGGCGCGGGCGGTGCGGGTGTTGACGTAGTCGCTGGTGGCCAGGTTGATCTCGGCCGGCGAGCCGGCGCCTTCGATCACCAGCACGTCCACCTCTTCGCGCAGCGATTGCAGCGCGGCTTCGGCGGCCGGCCACAGGTGCTGGCTGCGTTCACGCCAGGGCATGGTGGTGAGCTCGGGCCGCACCTGGCCCAGCAGCACCACCTGACTGCGGGTGTCGGCCTCGGGTTTGAGCAGCACCGGGTTCATGCGCACGTCGGGCTCGGCGCGGGCGGCCAGGGCCTGGAAATACTGCGCGCTGCCGATCTCGCCGGCCGGGCGGCCCGCGGTGGCCGGCACCACGCGGGCATGGTTGCTCATGTTCTGCGCCTTGAAGGGCGCCACGCGCAGGCCCTGGCGCGCATACCAGCGGCACAGCGCGGTGGCCAGCCAGCTCTTGCCGGCGCCACTGGTGCAGCCCAGCACCATCACGGTGGCGGCGGGGCGCTTCATGCGGCCACCCACGCGGCCAGCAGGGCCAGCAGCAGCACGCCGCCGCGCAGGCCGCGGCCGGCATGCGCCAGTGCGTGGGCCAGGTCAGCGGCACCGGGTTCGGGGGCGCCGGCATTGAGCGCATACACGCCGGGCTTGCGCAGCTTCACGCCCAGCGCCAGCGCCATCGCCCCCATCGGCCAGCCACCGTTGGGTGAAGGCGTGCGGCGGGCCTCCACCGCCAGCCGGGCCCAGCGGCAGTGCAAGGGCAGCAGCAGCCGCGCGGTCAGGCGCGCCGGCAGCCAGGCCAGCACGTCGTCGGCATGGGCGGCGAACTTGCCCGCCCATTCCCAGCGGCCGCGGTAGCCCCACATCGCATCGGCGGTGTTGGCATAGCGGAACAGCACCGCACCGGGCAGGCCGGCCAGCGCAAACCAGAACAGCGGCGCGATGACCGAGTCGTTGAGGTTCTCGGCCAGCGTCTCGATCGCGGTTTCGCGCACCTCGGCGGGCGTGAGCTGCGTGGTGTCGCGGCTGGCCAGGCGGGCGATCTGCCGGCGGCCGGCGTCCACGCCCTCGGCCAGCGCGGTGTCCACCGTCGCCACCTCGTCACGCAGCATGCGCCAGCTGAGCATGGGCTTGAGCAACAGCCCCAGCCCGGCGGCCAGCGCCAGCGCGCCCCAGCCGCCCTGCGGCAGCAGCCAGTGGCGCAGCAGCGATTCGGCCAGCGTGGCCAGCGCCACTGCCCCCAGCGCACCCGCGGCCCAGGCCAGCAGGCCGGCGACGAAGGCGCGGCGCGGCGCCAGCTCGGGCAGGCGGCGGCCAGCGCGGCCCAGGTAGTGGCCGATCCACACCACCGGGTGCCAGCGCAGCGGCGGCTCGCCGAAGCGGCGGTCGATGGCCAGCGCCAGCGCGATGGCCAGGGCCGGCACGGCGGCGGCCAGGGCGGTGGGCAGCAGGTTCATGCGCCCTCCCCCAGCACCGGCACCGCCACCCAGCGGGCGCCGTGGGCGGTGCTGAGATGTTCGATGCTGAAGGCATGGTCGAACACCTCGGCCAGCACCTGGCGCACCGCCGGGTCGTCGGCCGGGCCTTCGGCGCGCAGCCGGCCAGCCTGCATCACCAGCAGGCGGTCGGCGGCCAGCGCCAGCGTGATCTCGTGCAGCACCGCGGCCACCGCCGCGCCGGCCCGTGCCCGCGCCACCAGGCTGCGCACCAGGGCGCGCTGGTGGGGTGCATCCAGGTGGCTGGTGGGTTCGTCCAGCAGCAGCACCGGCGCCTGCACCGCCAGCGCCCGCGCCAGCAGCACGCGCTGGCGTTCGCCGCCCGACAGCTCCTGCAGGCGGCGCTGCGCCAGCGCCTCGCATTCGGTCTCGGCCATTGCGGCCTGCACCGCCGCTTCGTCGGCCGCGGTGGCGCCGCCGAACAGGCCCTGGTGCGGCAGCCGGCCCAGGCGCACCACGTCGGCCACCGCGATGTCGCCTTCGGCTTCGCCCTGTTGCGACAGCCAGGCCAGCCGGCGCGCGCGCTCACGCGCCGGCCAGTCGGCCAACGGGCGGCCCTGCAGCCGCACATCGCCGCCCGCGGCGGGCAGCAGGCCGGCCAGGGCCGCCAGCAGGCTGCTTTTGCCGGCGCCGTTGGGGCCGACGATGGCCACCCATTCGCCCGGGCGCAGGTCCAGCGACACGGCCTGCACCACGTCGCGCCCGCCGCGCTGCACCCGCAGCGCGCGGGCCTGCAGCGGCGCGACGTCGTGGGCGTGAGGGTCGGGCTTCATTTCGCTGCGCGCCGCCGCAGCAGCAGCATCAGGTAGAGCCCGCCCACCACCGCGGTGAGCACGCCCACCGGCAGCTCCTGCGGCGCCATCAGCGTGCGGGCGGCCACGTCGGCGGCCAGCAGCAACAAGCCGCCGGCCAGGGCCGACAGGCCCAGCAGCGCGCCGTGGGTGACGACCACGCAACGCCGCACCAGGTGAGGCGACACCAGGCCGACGAAGGCCACCAGCCCGGCCTGTGCCACCGCAGTGCCGGTGGCCAGCGCCATCAGCACCACCAACAGCAGGCGCACCCGCGGCAGGTCCAGGCCCAGGCTGCGGGCGCTGGCTTCGCCCAGCACCAGGGCATCCAGCGCACGGGCAAAGCGCGTGGCCAGCGGCAACGCCACTGCCAGCGCCGCCGCCAGCACCGCCACGCTGGGCCAGCCCAGAAAGCTGGTGGTGCCCAGCAGGAAGACCTGCTTGCCGCGCAGGGCCTCGGGCGACACCAGCAGCACCAGGTCGGCCACCGCGCCCAGCAGCACGCCCACCACCACGCCCGACAGCAGCAGCTGCAGCGGCTGGCCGGCGCCCCGCGCCAGCAGCAGCGTGAGGCTAACGCCGCCCAGCGCACCGACGAAGGCGGCGCCCACCAGGCCCAGCCGCAACAGCCAGCCGACGCCGGCCAGGCCGATGGTGCTGCCGAAGACACCGCCCACCGCCAGCACCGCCACCACGCCCAGGCCGGCACCGGCGGCCGAGCCCAGCAGGTAGGGGTCGGCCAGCGGGTTGCGGAAGAGCCCCTGCGCCAGCGCACCGGCCAGGCCCAGCAGTGCGCCGGCCAGCAGCGCGCCCAGCGTGCGCGGCGCGCGGATGGCTTCGATCAACGGCCAGTCGGTGGCCCAGTCCCAGGAAAAGCCTTCGCTGCCGGCGGCCAGGCCGGCGGCCAGCAGCAACAGGCCCAGCGCCGCCAGCACCGCGGCCAGGCCGCGCGGCGACAGGCCGGCCGCGGCGGGCGGAGCCGCGTGGGCCCGATGCGGCGCAGCCGGGCTGCTCATCGCCGGGCGGCCTGCAGGCGCTGCAGGCAATCGGCCAGCTGGTCGGCCGCCTCACCCAGGCGGGGGCCGGGGCGCACCAGCATGTCGTAGGTGGGCGCATCGAAGCCGCACCAGCGGCGGCCGGCCACCGCGGGCAGCGTGGCCCAGCCGGGGCGCTGCGGCATCTCGTCGATGCTGGCCTGCGGCGCCATCGCGATGTCGGGCCGCGCCCGCACCACGAACTCCGGATTCAGCTTGGGAAACGGCCCCAGCGACGCCGGCACGATGTTGTCCAGGCCCAGGCGCTGCAGCGTCTCGCCCACAAAGGACGAGGCGCCCGCGGCATAGGGGCCGTTGCCCACCTCGAAGTACACCCGCTGGCCACGCAGCGCGGCCGGCACCCGCGCTGCGGCCGCGCTGATGCGCGCGTCGGCCTGCTGCCACAAGGCCAGGCCCGCACCCGGGCGGCCCAGCAGCTGGGCCACGCTTTCCATGGTGCGGCGGGCGCTGGCGTGGGTGCGCGGCTCCAGCACCGCCACGGTCAGGCCCAGCGCCTGCAGCCGGTCGACCGCGCGCGACGAGGCGGCGGCCAGCACCAGGTCGGGCTTGAGCGAGACGATGCGCTCGATCTGCGCATCCTCCAGCCCGCCGACCTGGGGCACCCGCGCCACCTCGGCCGGCCAGTTGGAAAAACGGTCCACACCCACCAGCCGAGCACAGTCACCCAGCGCGCACACGGTTTCGGTGAGCGAAGGCAGCAGCGAGACGATGCGCTGCGGCGGCGCGGCCAGCGTGAGGCTGCGGCCGCGGTCGTCCTGCACCGTGATGGGCGCCGGGCTGCCCGCTGCCCACGCCGCCGGCGATGCGACCAGCGCGGCCTGCAGCAGCGCGGCCAGCACAAAGCCCGCCCTGTGACGGCCGGCCTGCGGTGGGCGCGTGCGCTTCACGCCCGGCCCTTCACCGCCAGCTCGCAGCCGGCCACCATCAGGGTCACGCGGCTGCAGGCGGCGGCCACCGCCTGGTGCAGCAGGCCCAGCGCGTCGATGAAGCGCCGCGCTTCGCGCGACATCGGCGCCACGCCCAGGCCGATTTCGTTGGACACCAGCACCACCGGCCCGCCCGCCTGCGCCAGCGCGCGGCACAGCGCACTGCGCTGCGCGGCCAGCGCGGCTTCGTCGGCCGCCGGGCCGTGCAAGGGCATGGCCAGCTGCGTGAGCCACAGCGTCAGGCAATCCACCACCAGCAGCCGCTGCGGCGCGGCCAGCTGCTGCACCGCCTCGGGCAGCGCCCGCGGCACTTCCACCGTGGCCAGGCCGGGCACCCGCGCCGCGCGCTCTTCGCGGTGGCGCTGGATGCGGCGGTCCATCTCCTCGTCGCCGGCCAGCGCGGTGGCCACCAGCGTGGCCTCACGGCCGGCGCCGGCCTGCAGCCAGGCCGCGGCACGCGCTTCCGCGGTGCGCGACTTGCCGCTCTTCTGCCCGCCGAGGATCAGCTCATGCATGGCCGGCCGCCCTGCTGTTTACAGCCCGCGTGCGCTGTAGCGCAGGCCCAGCCAGGCCTGGCGGCCCAGCGCCTGGTAGTCGCGCGCCGGGCTGTAGTCCTTGTCGGCCACGTTCAGCACCTTGGCTTCCAGTTGCCACTGCGGCATGAAGCGCCAGCGGGCGCTCAGGTCCAGCAGCGCATAGGCGCCCAGGTTCACGTTGCCATCGGGCCGGCGGCCCACCGACTGCAGCGCGGCGCCGAAGCTCCAGGCGCCCAGCTCGTAATCGGCCGACAGGCTTTCCTGGTGGGCGGCGCGGCGGGTCAGGCGGGCGCCGGTGTCGTCGTCGGTGGCATCGAGGAAGTCGACCGTCGCGCGCAGCTGCAGCGCGCCCACGCGGTGGGCGCCGCTCAGCGTGGCGCCCTGCAGCACCGCACGGCCGACGTTGCCGGCGCAGCCGTACTGGTAGCCGACGTCCGGCGGGCAGAAGCTGGCATCGGGCTGGTAGGCGATCAGGTTCTTCACCCGGTTGCGGTAGACGGTGGCCGAGGCCTCGCTGCCGTTGCGCCGCCATTCCACGCCGGCTTCGATGCTGCGGCCACGCTCGGCCTCGATCGTGGGCACGCCGTAGTCGGGGAAGTACAGGTCGTTGAAGCTGGGCGCACGGAAGGTGGTGCCGGCCAGCGCCCGCACGCTCCAGGCGGGCGTGAGGCTCATGCGCCAGCCCAGGCGGCCGGTGGTGTTGCCGCCATAGACCGAGCTGTCGTCGCGCCGCAGGTCGGCCTGCAGCGTATGGTCGCCGAAGCGGCTGGAGACGCCCAGCACCAGCGCGTTGTTGTGGCGGCTCTCGCCGCGCACGTAGCTGCTGCTCTCGGCCTGCTCGCCCAGGTGCTCATAGGCCAGCACCACCTGGGTGTCGGCATCGGGCGTCCAGGCGTTCTGCCAGGTGAATTGGTCGCGCTCGGTGCGGTAGGTGTCGGGCGCGCGGAAGCCGCTGACCAGGTCGTCGGTGTTGCGCGCCAGTTGCACCGACGTGGTCCAGGCGCTGGACACCCGGCCGCGGTAGTCCAGCGCCACCACGCGCGTCTTCAGCGTGTTGCGCATGTCGCCGCTGGCGTCCTGCGCGAAGCTGGGGGCCAGGTATTCGCTGCCGTCGTACTGCGAGCGCAGCCGGTTGTCCGTCACCAGCAGGCCCAGGCGGTGGCCGTCCACCGGCGTGAAGCCCAGCTTGAGGCTGCTGCTGGTGCGCAGGTGGCCGTCCTTGTCGGGGTTGTAGTTGCCGAAGCGGTCGCCGGGGCGCAGGGCCGAGACGCCGTCGTCGCTTTCATGGCTGATGGACGCCGCATAGTCGAAAGCGCCGCTGCCACCGCTGACGGCCACGCCGCCCTGGCGCGCGCCGTAGCCGCCCACGGCCGCGTTGGCCTCGAGGTTGATGCCGCCGCCGGCCTTGCCGGTGCGGGTGAAGATCTGGATCACGCCGCCGGCGGCATCGGCGCCGTACAGGCTGGAGCCCGGGCCGCGCAGCACCTCGATGCGGTCGATCTGCGACAGCGACAAGGCCTCGAACTCCACCTGGCCCAGCGTGCCCGAGCCGATGCGCACGCCGTCGACCAGCACCACGGTGTTGCTGGCACTGGCGCCGCGGATGAACACGGCCGCGCTCTTGCCGGGCCCGCCGTTGCGCGACACCTGCACGCCGGCCTCGCGGCGCAGCAGGTCTTCCACCGAGTCGGCGGTGCTGCTGCGGATGCGGTCGGCATCGATCACCACCACGTCGGCGGTCACGCGGTCCAGGGGCAGCGGTTCACGGCTGCCGGTGACGACGACGGTCTGGGCATGGGCGGCGGCACCGCCGGCAAAACAGGCGGCCACGGCCAGGCGCAGCGTCCATGACGCCGGGCGCGCACGCAGCGCGGAAGACTTTGAATTCATGAGGGGCAAGGACAACGGATGCAGCCACCTGCTTCCCCGCGGGTGTCTGCGACAAGGCGAGCCACCTGCAAGGGGGCATCACCGCTCGTTGGCCGGTATCCGGGCTGGCGGACTCGACGCGGCGCCTTCCCAGGCGCGGCCTTGCAGGCCGGCCACCCAGTGGCAGAGAGCTCGTCGCTGGAAGGTTGATCAGATCAACCATCCGTCCGCTTACCGTTGCGGGGGCAGCGCAGGTTGAGCCTGGCCCGTGGGGCACCCGCCTTCCTGCTTCCCGTTTACCCCGAGCTGCAACGAAGCGCAACCCAGGCACCAACAGCGCCGATGCTACCAGTACCCCCGCCTACAATCAGGGGTTCCGCCAACCGCCCCCTGCCATGCCCACCCTCGAAGATCTTGCCGAGCGGATCGAACGCCTCGTGCTGCGACACGAGGAGCTCAAGCGCACCAACCTGCTGCTGCAGCAGCAGGTCGACGCCGTCACCATCGAACGCGACCAGATGCGCTCCCGCCTGAATGCCGCACGCGCCCGCATCGACGCGCTGCTCGACCGCCTGCCCGCCAACGGAGGCGACGCCCGATGAAGCAGATGGAAGTCACCATCCTCGGCCAGAGCTACATCCTCGGCTGCCCTGAAGGCGGCGAGCATTCGCTGATGGCCGCCGTCGCCAGCGTCGACCGCGAGATGAGCGCGATCCGCGATGCCGGCCGCGTGAAGGCCCGCGAGCGCATCGCAGTGCTGGCCGCACTCAACCTGGCTTACCAGCTGGCCGAGCGCCCGCCCGCGCCACCGGCCGAAGGCGAGCCGGTGCCACCGCCGGTGGACGTGGGTGCGTTGATGCGCCGCATCGACCAGGCCCTTGGCGACGATGGCCACCTACTCTGACGCACCTTGTCAAGTGACGTCCGAGACCCGCTGCGTGCCATGGAAATGCCGGCCTTCTCCTACCGCTTGCAGCCGGGTCGGGGCTTAGAATCAGGTCGTCCGTCGCATTCGCGCGGGTCCTATATTTCCTCGAACCGATGGTCTATGACCAAGGGCTTGGAACATCGCTCGGCTGGTGTGATCGTCTCGCGTCAGATGAACCCGAAGCCTTGCTGACCTCGCCCACCTGAACTTCCCTTTGGGGTTCGGGAATGCGGCTCGCGGCTTGCGGCGGACACCCTCTTTTGCCCCCTCTTCCCTCCCGCTGACGCATCCCCCAGAGTGGCCTACTGGCTGATGAAGAGCGAGCCCAACGAGTGCTCGATCGACGACCTCGTGCGCCTGGGCCGCGTGCCCTGGACCGGCGTGCGCAACTACCAGGCCCGCAACTTCATGCGCGATGCGATGCAGGTGGGTGACGGCGTGCTGTTCTATCACTCGTCCTGCCCCGAGCCCGGCATCGCGGGCCTCGCCCGCGTGGCCAGCGCTGCCTACCCGGACGCGACGCAGTTCGACGCGGCCAGCCCCTACTTCGACCCCAAGAGCCGGCCTGACGCGCCGCGCTGGCTGCATGTGGACGTGGACCAGGGCCGCAAGACGCGACTGCTGCCGCTGGCCGAGATGCGGCAGCGGCCCGAGCTGGCCACGATGGGGGTGCTCAAGCCCGGCAGTCGCTTGTCCATCACCCCGGTGACGCCCGATGAATGGCAGGCCGTGCAGGCCTTGCTGGCCACCGGTTGATGGACCTCGGCTTCGCGGTCACGCTGCTGCTCGTGGGCACCGGCACCGGCTTCATGGCCGGGCTGCTGGGCGTGGGCGGCGGCATGATGATGGTGCCCTTCCTCACTCACCTGCTGTCGGCGCGCGGCGTGGCGCCGGGCATGGCCGTCAAGATGGCCATTGCCACCTCCATGGCCACCATCTTGTTCACATCGCTGTCCAGCGTGCGGGCGCACCACCAGCGCGGCGCGGTGCGCTGGGACATCGTGCGGCGGCTGGCGCCCGGCATCGTGCTGGGCGGGCTGCTGGCCGGTGCCGGTGTGTTCGCGGTGCTCAAGGGCGCGGCGCTGGCGCTGTTCTTCGCCGCCTTCGTCGGCTTCTCGGCCACGCAGATGCTGCGCGACCGCAAGCCCAAGCCCACCCGGCAGATGCCGGGCACGGCCGGCACCACGGCCGCCGGCGGCGTCATCGGCTTCCTGTCGGGCCTGGTGGGGGCCGGCGGCGGCTTCGTGTCGGTGCCCTTCATGACCTGGTGCAACGTGGCCATGCACAACGCGGTGGCCACCAGTGCGGCGCTGGGCTTTCCGATCGCGCTGGCCAACACGCTGGGCTATGTGGTGGGCGGCTGGCACATGGCGCCCGCCCTGCCCGGCGCGATGGGCTACCTCTACCTGCCGGCGCTGGCGCTGATTGCACCGGTGAGCGTGCTGATGGCGCCGGTGGGCGCCCGCGTGGCCCATGCGCTGGACATGCGCAAGCTCAAGCGGGTGTTCGCGCTGGTGCTTTACCTGCTGGCCGCGTACATGCTGTACCGCGGCCTCACTGCCAGCTAGTCCACCCGCTCGAAGCGGATACCGGCCAGCGTGACCACGTTGCCGCCGCGGCGCTGCGCCTCGGCCAGCGCTGCGTCGCAGGCTTCGCGCAGCTCTTCCTGGCTGTGGGCGGTGTGCGGGTAGCTGGCCACGCCCATGGAAACCGTGAAGCGCAGTTCCTCGCCGTCCAGCACCACGATCTGCGTGGCGCACTCGCGGCGCAGGCTTTCCACCCGCGCATGGGCGGTGGCCAGGCCCACGCCCGACAGCAGCACCGCGAAGCGGCGGTCGTCCACCCGGCAGGAAGCGTCCATCGCCCGGGTGTTGCCACGCAGCAGGCGGCCCAGCGTCTCGACGATGCGAGTGTGGGCCGGCGCGCCCAGCTCGGCCACGCGCGGCGAAGGCGGATCGACCGCGATGGCCACCAGCGCGAATTCGCGGTGCTCGCGGGTGGACAGGTCCACCTCGCGGCGCAGCTGGTCGTCGAAGTGGGCGCGGGTGTACAGGCCCGTGCGGGTGTCGCGCAGCGAATGGTCCTGCAGCTCGCGGCGCAGGGTCTCGATGTTGCGTTGCAGCTGCTCCAGCTGCTCGAGCGCGGCACGCAGCTGCGCGTCTTTGGCCTTTTGCACCGCTTGGTCGGTCCACACGCTGCACAGCAGGCGGCGGCCGTCCGCACTGGGGGGCGTGAGCAGCCGCAGCACGCGGTAGTCGTGCTTCTCGCCATCGCGCTCGAAGCGGTGCTCGCTGGTCAGCGGCTGGCCCTGGGCCAGGGCGGTGTGCTCGGCGGCGCGCAAGGTGGTGACCAGCGGCGCGTCCAGCAGGTCGGCGTCGGCACGGCCGGGCAGCTCGTCGGGCGACACGCCCAGCCACTGGGCCATGCGTTCATTGGCCCACAGGTAGCTGCCGCTCTGCGCGTCCTTGACGGCCAGCATCGCGCCCTGCCGTTCCGCCAGGGCCGGCAGCACCAACGCCAATGCCGCCTCCAGGGCCGCAGGGTCGATCGTGGGTGGGGTCGGCACCGTGGATGTCGGGTGGTTGGGGCGGTGGCTGGATAAATCCATCGAGACATTCCGCAAGTCGCGCAGGAACGACCAGCAAGCAGGCTTTCTATGGTGAGGCGCCCACCGCCACGACACAAGTCACGGCGGGCACATGCAGGCCTATTCTCCCTAGCTTGGCGTCCGATGCCCATGGCACCAACACCCCGCAGGCGCGTGAATTGTGCGCACCCCAGCCATCTGGTGTGGTGAAAAAGAGGCTGACGACCGCACCAAGCGTGGGATTTGCCACTGGCACGGATGCTGCAGGTCTCTGCCCGGCGGCGCAGCGAAGCGCCACCGCCGTGTGCCTGTAGTGCACGGTTGCCGTGCACACCGACGTGCGCAGCCATGACCCTCCCGGGCAGACCTGGAAGCATTGCGGCTTCCTGGGGCCTGCCGCACCTTTGCCGCTCTCGGAGGAGCTTCGTGCGTCTGTCGTCGTCGATGAACAAACTCAAACTGGTGATGGTGGGCAACGGCATGGCCGGCGTGCGCACCCTGGAAGAGCTGCTGAAGATCGCCCCGGGGCTGTACGACATCACCGTCTTCGGGGCCGAGCCGCACCCCAACTACAACCGCATCATGCTGTCGCCGGTGCTGGCCGGCGAGCAGACGCTGGACGAGATCGTGCTGAACCCGCACGAGTGGTACGCGCAGCACGGCATCACACTGCACCTGGGCCGCAAGGTGGTGGACATCGACCGCCACCTGCGCCGGGTGCGCGCCGACGACGGCACCGAGGCCACCTACGACCGGCTGCTGCTGGCCACCGGCTCCACGCCCTTCATGCCGCCCATCCCGGGCAACACGTTGCCTGGGGTCATCGCCTACCGCGACATCGCCGACACCCAGGCCATGATCGATGCCGCGGCCCGCTACCGCCATGCGGTGGTCATCGGCGGCGGGCTGCTGGGCCTGGAAGCCGCCAACGGCCTGATGCTGCGCGGCATGCAGGTGACGGTGGTGCACATCGGCCGCTGGCTGCTGGAGCGGCAGCTGGACGAACCCGCCGCCCGGCTGCTGCAGCAGGCGCTGGAGGACCGCGGCCTGCGCTTTGCGCTCGGTGCGCAGACGCAGGCGCTGCTGGGCGACCCGGCCGAGGGCCGCGTGCGCGCCGTGCGCCTGGCCGACGGCAGCGAGATCGCGGCCGACCTGGTGGTGATGTCGGCCGGCATCCGGCCCAACGTCGCGCTGGCCGAGGCGGCGGGCCTGCACTGCCTGCGCGGCATCGTGGTGGGCGACACGCTGCAGACGGTGACCGACCCGCGGGTGTACGCCGTGGGCGAGTGCGCCGCCCACCGCGGCGTGGCCTACGGCCTGGTGGCGCCGCTGTATGAGCAGGGCCGGGTGTGCGCCACCCACCTGGCGCAGGTGGGCTCGGGCCGTTACACCGGCAGCCAGACCAGCACCAAGCTCAAGGTCACCGGCATCGACCTGTTTTCCGCAGGCAACTTCATGGGTGGTGAACACACCGAGGAGATCGTGATGAGCGACCCGTTCGGCGGCGTCTACAAGAAGCTGGTGATCCAGGACAACAAGCTGGTGGGCGCCTGCCTGTACGGCGACACCGCCGACGGCCCCTGGTACTTCGACCTGCTGCGCGAAGGCCGCGACATCGAGGACATCCGCGACCGCCTGATCTTCGGACGGGGGGTGACCCAGTGACGGCGCTGCGGGAAACCCGCTCCACCTGCCCCTACTGCGGCGTGGGCTGCGGCGTGGTCATCGAATCGAAGGGCGAACAGATCACCGGCGTGCGCGGTGACCCGGACCACCCGGCCAACTTCGGCCGCCTGTGCAGCAAGGGCAGCACGCTGCACCTGACGGCCAGCGCCCCCATCACCCAGCATGCGCGGCTGCTGTTCCCGATGCGGCGCGCCCACCGCGACGCCGCGCCGCAACCGCTGAGCTGGAACGAGGCCATGACCCTGGCCACCGACCGCTTCGAGCAGGCCATCCGCACCCATGGCCCCGACGCGGTGGGCTTCTACCTCTCGGGCCAGTTGCTCACCGAGGACTACTACGTCTTCAACAAGCTGGCCAAGGCGCTGATCGGCACCAACAACGTCGACACCAACTCGCGCCTGTGCATGAGCAGCGCGGTGGCCGGCTACAAGGCCACGCTGGGTGCCGATGCGCCGCCCGCCTGCTACGACGACCTTGCCCATGCGCGCACCCTCTTCATCACCGGCGCCAACACCGCCTGGGCGCACCCCATCCTGTTCCGCCGCATCGAGGATGCCAAGCGCGCCGACCCGCGGCTGCGCATCATCGTGGCCGACCCGCGGCGCACCGACACCGCAGCCGCCGCCGACCTGCACCTGCCGCTGCTGCCCGGCAGCGACGTGGCGCTGTACCACGGCCTGCTGCACCTGATGCTGGCCGAAGGCTGGCTGGACCGCGACTACATCGAGGCCCATACCCAGGGCTTCGAGGCGCTGCGCGTCCGCGTGGCCGAGTTCACCCCGCGTGAAACCAGCCGCTTGACCGGCCTGACCGAGCCCGCGCTGCTGCAGGCCGCCGCCTGGTTCGCCGGGCTGGACGCACCGGGCGAAGGCCGCAGCCCCACCCTCTCGCTCTACTGCCAGGGCCTCAACCAGAGCGCCAGCGGCACGGCCAAGAACGCGGCGCTGATCAACCTGCACCTGGCCACGGGGCAGATCGGCCGCGCCGGCGCCGGACCCTTCTCGCTCACCGGCCAGCCCAATGCGATGGGCGGGCGCGAGGTGGGCGGCCTTTCCAACCTGCTGCCCGCCCACCGTGACCTGGCCAACCCGGCGCACCGCGCCGAGATGGCCGCCTTCTGGGGCGTGCCCCGCATCCCCGAGCAGCCGGGCAAGAGCGCGGTGGAGATGTTCAAGGCCGCGGCCGAAGGACAGATCAAGGCCTTGTGGATTGCCTGCACCAACCCCGCCCAGTCGATGCCCGACCAGGCGCTGGTGCGCGAGGCCCTGCGGCGCTGCGACTTCGTCGTGGTGCAGGAAGCCTTCTCCACCACCGCCACCGCCGCCTTCGCCGACCTGCTGCTGCCTGCCACCACCTGGGGCGAGAAGGAAGGCACCGTGACCAACAGCGAGCGCCGCATCAGCCGCGTGCGGCGTGCGGTGGCCGCGCCCGGCCAGGCCCGGCACGACTGGCACATTGCCACCGAGCTGGCACAACGGCTGGAAGGCCGGCTGCGCCCGGGCGAGATGCCGCTGTTCGACTACAGCACGCCCGAGCAGGTGTGGAACGAGCACCGCGAGACCACCCGTGGCCGCGACCTCGACATCACCGGCCTCAGCTATGCGCTGCTGGACAGCGCCGGACCGCAGCAGTGGCCGCTGCCCGCCGGCCAGGCCAGCGGCCGCGCCCGGCTGTACGAGGACGGCGTGTTCCCCACCGAGGACGGGCGCGCACGCTTCTTCGACACGCCCTTCGAGCCGGTGGCCGAGCCGCGCGACGTGCGCCACCCCTTCAGCCTGAACACCGGCCGCCTGCGCGACCAGTGGCATGGCATGAGCCGCACCGGCAACCTGGGGCGCTTGTTCGGCCAGGCGCCCGAGCCCACGGTGGACCTGCACCCCCACGAGCTGCAGCGCCTGGGCCTGCAGCCCGGCGACCTGGTGCACGTCACCTCGCGGCGCGGCTCCATCGTGCTGCCGGCCGCGGCCGACGAGGGCCTGGGGCCGATGCAGGCCTACATCGCGATGCACTGGGGCGAAGAGTTTGTCTCCGGCCGCAGCGCCCGTGGCGAGCCGCTGGCCGGGGTGAATGCCCTCACCACGCCGCGCTACTGCCCGCGCTCCAAGCAGCCCGAGCTGAAGCACTGCGCCGTCAAGCTGCTGAAGGCCGAGCTGCCCTGGCGCCTGACGGCCCTGGCCTGGCTGCCCGACGAAGAGCTGCTGCCCGCGCGGCGGGCGCTGCAGGCCTTGATGCACGAGTTCAGCCATGCCCTGTGCGTGCCCTTCGGCCACCAGCGCAGCGGGCTGATGTTCAAGGCCGCGCATGAAGGCCCGCCGCCGATGTCGCTGGTGCGCCGCATCGAAACCCTGCTGGGCCTGGCCTACGGCAGCCACGATGCGCCGGTGCTGCACTACGAAGACGCCCGCCGCGGCCAGCGCCGCGCGGTGCGGCTGCGCCATGTGCAGGAAGACCGCCGGCTGGAAGCCTTCCTGCTGGCGGGTGATGCCCGCGCCGAAAGCTGGCTCAAGCCGCTGCTGCAGGACGAACTGCCCACCCAGGCCTATGGCCGCCAGCTGCTGCAGGGCGGCCCGCAGCCGCCCGTGCCCACGCCGGTGCGCGGGCGCCAGGTGTGCACCTGCTTCAACGTCAGCACCACCGACATCGAAGCCGCGCTGCCCCGCTGCAGCGGCAGTGCCGCCGAGCGCCTGCAGCAGCTGCAGGCTGGGTTGAAATGCGGTACCAACTGTGGCTCCTGCATCCCGGAGCTCAAGCGCCTGGTGGCCGCCCCGGTCACCGCCTGAAACATCCGCGCGCCCAGGGTCCGAAACTTGCGAACCTGCGCGCAGGAGACGTCGTTCATGAGCAGCATCAGTCACTACATCAAGGAGATCGGCCGCGGCAGCGCCGGGGCACGGTCCCTCAGCATCGAACAAGCCCAGGACCTGATGGGCCTGGTGCTCGACGGCCAGGTCAGCGACCTGGAGGTGGGCGCCTTCGCCATCGCGATGCGCATGAAGGGCGAAACACTGGACGAGCTGTGCGGCTTTCTGGCCGCGGTGCATGCCCGCTGCGCCCCGGTGGCGGCCGACCAGCCGGTCGTGGTGCTGCCCACCTACAACGGCGCCCGCCGCCTGCCCAACCTGACGCCGCTGCTGGCCATGCGCCTGGCGCAGGAAGGCGTGCCGGTGCTGATGCACGGCCCCCGCCACGACCCCAAGCGGGTGAGCACGGCCGACGTGCTGCACGACCTGGGCCTGCCCATCGCCCACAGCGTGGACGAGGTCGAGCAGGCCTGGGCCCGGCGCGAGCCGGCCTTCCTGTGCATCGATGCCTTGTGCCCGCCGCTGGCGCGCCTGCTGGACGTGCGCTGGACCATCGGCCTGCGCAACTCGGGCCACACCGTGGCCAAGCTGCTGGACCCGGTGCAAGGGGCGCCCGCGCTGCGCCTGGCCAGCTACACCCACCCTGAATTCGGCGAGCTGATGGGCCAGTTCGCCCGCCAGGCCGGCGCCCACATGATGCTGCTGCGCGGCACCGAGGGCGAGGCCGTGGCCGACCCGCGCCGCCTGCCCCGCATCGAAGGCTGGATCGGCGGCCAGCCGCGGCCCGAGCTGGGCTGCCCTGCGCAGGAAGGCGTGCTGGCCACCCTGCCGCTGCTGCCGCGCACCCACGATGCCGCCACCACCGCGCTGTACATCCAGGCGGTGATGAGCGGCGAAAAGCCCGCACCCGATCCGCTGGAAGCGCAGGTGGCCCTGGTGCTCAAGAGCCTGGCCGCGCTGCGCAGCCTGCAAGGCAACCAACAGGTAGGCACCGCCGCATGAACACCCCGCTCAAGCCCGCCACCGGCACCGGCCGCTGCACCCTGGTGGGCGCCGGCCCCGGCGACCCCGAACTGCTGACCATCAAGGCCCTGCGCGCCATCCGCTCGGCCACCGTGCTGCTGGTGGACGACCTGGTCAGCGATGCACTGCTGCGTTTTGCGCTGGGCCGGCGGCGGCCCCGCATCGTGCACGTGGGCAAGCGCGGCGGCTGCGCCAGCACGCCGCAGGCCTTCATCGAAAAGCTGATGGTGGCCGAGGCGCTCAAGGGCGAGCAGGTGGTGCGGCTCAAGGGCGGCGACCCTTTCGTCTTCGGCCGCGGCGGCGAAGAGGTGCAGGCGCTGCAGGCCCAGGGCGTGCCGGTGACGGTGGTCAACGGCATCACCTCGGGCCTGGCGGCAGCCACCGGCATCGGCGCACCGCTGACGCACCGCGACCATGCCCAGGGCGTGATGTTCGTGACCGGCCATGCGCGCGAAGGCGGCAGCGGCCCCGACTGGCCGGTGCTGGCGCAGGCCGCCGCCCAGGGCCTGACGCTGGTGGTGTACATGGGCGTGGCCCAGGTGGCACGGCTGCAGCAAGGCCTGCTGCAAGGCCTGCCTGCGGCCACCCCGGCGGCGGTGGTGCAGCAGGCTTCGCTGCCGCAGCAGCGGCACGTGGTCACCACGCTGGGCCAGCTGCCGCAGGCCATTGCCGACCATGGCCTGGGCAGCCCCTCCATCATCATCGTGGGCGATGTGCTGCAGGGGCTGCAGGCCGCCGCGGCCGACCAGCCTACGGCGCTGGCGATGCCGGCTCGGGCGTCAGCGACCGGCAGCCGTTGAGCATGGCCTCGAATTCCAGCACCGGCATCGGGCGCGCGAACAGGTAGCCCTGGAAGTCGCGCACGCCCTGCGCCAGCAGCCATTGGTGCTGGCAGGCGTTTTCCACGCCTTCGGCCACCGGGCGCAGCTTCATCGCACGGCACAGCGCCACGATGGCCTCGGCCAGCGGCCGCTCATGCGGCGGCGCCTGCACCAGGCTGCGGTCGATCTTCAGCGTGCTGAACGGAAAGCGCTGCAGGTAGGCCAGGTTGGAGTAACCCATGCCGAAGTCGTCCAGCGCGATCGACAGGCCCAGCGCCCGCATGCCCTGCAGCATGCGCAGCGGCTGGTCGCCTTCGTCGATCAGCATCGACTCGGTGATCTCCAGCTCGATGGCCTGCGGCGGGCAGCCGGTGGCGGCCAGCGTGCGTTCCAGGTCGGGCAGCAGCGCCGGGTCTTCGAACTCCCGCGGCGACAGGTTGACCGAGAGCTTGAGGCGGTGGCCCTCGGCGATCCACGCCGCCTGTTGCCGCGCCGCCTGTTCGAACACCTGGCGCCCCAGGTCGCGCATCAGCCCCACCTCTTCGCACAGCGGGATGAACTCGCCCGGCAGCACCAGGCCGCGCTGCGGGTGGCGCCAGCGCACCAAAGCTTCGGCGCCCACCACCTCGCCGGGCTGTACGCCCATGCGCGGCTGGTAGTAGACGATGAACTCGCGCCGGGCGATGGCCTGGCGCAGTTCTTCCTCCAGCTGGGTGCGGGCGCGCAGGCGGTCGCTCAGCCCGCGCTGGTAGAAGCTCAGGGCATCGCGGCCGCCGGCCTTGCCCTGGTACATGGCCAAGTCGGCATGCTGCAGCAGCGTCTCGAAGGCTTCGCCGTCTTCGGGGTACACGCTGGCGCCCACGGTGGCCGAGACATGGGTGCGCACGCCGCCGATCTCGAACGGCGCCGCCAGCGCAGCGCGCAGCCGCGGGTGGATGCGCTCGATCTCGCTGCGCACCTCGGGTGCACTCAGCAGGATCAGGAACTCGTCACCGCCGAAGCGGGCCACCATGTCGCCGCGGCGCACCGAGGCGCCCAGCCGCTGGGCCACTTCCACCAGCAGCTCGTCGCCGGCCGCATGGCCCCAGGAATCGTTGACGTCCTTGAAGCGGTCGAGGTCGATCAGGATGACCGCGGCCTGCAGCGGCCGTGCTTCGGTGCAGCGCTGCACCTGCTCGGCCAGCAGGTGGAAGTGCCGCTGGGCCAGGTTGCGGTTGGGCAGCCCGGTCAGCGGATCGTGCTCCGACAGGAACAGCGCCCGTGCCTCGCTCTGCTTGAGCGGGGTCACGTCCACCTCGCTGACCAGCAGCGCGGCCTCGCCGGTGACGGCGTCCAGCCGGCGGTGGGCCGACACCTCGTGCCAGCGCTCGCCGTTGGCGGCGCGCACCGCCATGGTCAGCGTGGCATGGCCCTGGGCGTCGATGGCGTGGCGCAGACGGCCCAGCGCGGCGGGGTCGGCAAAGCGCTCCTGCAACGGCTCGTCCAGCGACCGCACCGAAGCACGCGCCGCCGGGTTGCGGTACAGCGGCTGCCCGTCCAGCCGGTACAGCGCGATCATCATCGGCGTGTGCAGCAGCGCCTCGACCGACCGCAGCGACTCGGGCGACGGCGACTGCACCGGCAGGCCTTCGCACAGCATCGCCATGCGGCCATCGGGCAGCCGATGGCCGCTGTAGTGCACATGCAGCGACACCGGCTTGCCGCCGGGGTACAGCGTCCACTGCTCGTTGAACAGCGCGTCGTGCGAGATGAAATCGGCCTGGTACTGGGCCAGGCGCGCGGCCACGCTGGCCGACATGTCGCGGCCCATGTCGCGCGCGCACAGCTCTTCCAGGCTGGGGGCGCTCCACACCTTCAGTGCCGCGGCGTTGGCCCAGTGCACGCGACGCCGGTCGATGTCGAACACCCAGACGGGCACCTGGATGCGCTCCAGCACCTCGCGCGCCTTCAGCTCGGCGATGGCGGCGGCGGGTCGGGCCTGGTGGTGGGGGCGGGAAACCGAAATCGGCATGGGACGACGGCGGGCTCAGGCAGGCAGCAGGCGATCGAGCGGCGGCACCTGCAACACACGCTGCACCTGGGCGATCCAGGTCTGCACGGCCGGATAGGCCGCCAGGCCGATGCCGCCCTCCTCGGCCAGGTGGGTGTAGCCGTACACCGCGATGTCGGCCACGCTGACCTGCCGGCCGACCACGAAGTCGCGGCCGGTGAGGTGCGCGTCCAGCCGGGCCAGGCCGGGTTGGGCCGCCGCCTGCCAGGCGGCAATCTCGGCGGCGCGCGCTTCGCGCTCGCCGGGCAGGATGGCGGTGAAAAAGCGCGCGGGTGAGATGAAAGGCTCGAGCGCGGTTTGCTCGAAGATCATCCATTGCACCGCCTGTGCCCTTTCCAGCGGCTGGGCCGGCATCAGGGCGGAACCCTCGGCCAGATACCAGGCGATGGCGTTGGATTCACCCAGGCCCTGCCCGTCGGACGTCACCAGATAAGGCAGCTGACCGCGCGGGTTGATGGCCAGGAAAGCCGGCTGGCGGCTTTCGCCGGCCAGCACGTCGATGCGCACACGGTGCAGCGGACGGCCGGTGTGGTGGGCCACCAGGGCAGGTTTCAGGCTGTTGCCGGAACCAGGCGTGTAGTAGAGCGTGTCGGGCACGTTGGCGACTCCTTGGAATTGGCGCCGCGCCGGTATGCAAGCACTGCAGCCGCGGCGGGCCCTATACCCATCGGCCGCCAGTTAACGTGCTTGATACAAATATTCTGGTCGCCATCCACGCCAGTGGCAACTGAATCGGGTGCGCAACCCCAAACTTGCAGTGCGCGTCGATCAAAATGGCGCCAAAACTCTTTTCAATCAAATATGCAGATTCATAAGAAACTGCATATCTGATTTTTCAGGCCGCACTCAGATACGCTGCAGCGCGCTGATTTCGCGCGCCATCGCGCCCAGCGGCAGCGTGCGCTGCACCGCACCGCGCTTGATGGCTTCCTTGGGCATGCCGAACACCACGCAGGTGGCCTCGTCCTGCGCCAGCGTGGCAGCGCCGGCCGTGCGCATCTCCATCAGGCCGGCAGCGCCGTCGTCGCCCATGCCGGTCATGATGATGCCCAGCGCATTGCTGCCGGCGCACTTGGCGGCCGAGCGGAACAGCACGTCCACCGAAGGCCGGTGGCGGTTGACCAGCGGGCCGTCCACCACCTCCACGTGGTACTGGGCGCCGCTGCGGCGCATCAGCGTGTGCTTGCCGCCGGGCGCAATCAGCGCCAGGCCCGGCACCACGCGGTCGCCGGTGGCCGCTTCCTTCACCGTGATGTGGCACAGCGAGTTGAGCCGCGCCGCGAAGGCCGCGGTGAACTTCTCGGGCATGTGCTGCACGATGACGATGCCGGGCGACACCCGCGGCAGCTCGGTCAGCACCGCTTCCAGCGCCTGGGTGCCGCCGGTGCTGGTGCCGATCAGCACCACCCGCTCGGTGGTCTGCGCCATCGCGCGTGCGCCCTGGGCCTGCGGCGGCAGGATCACGTCGGCGGTGTGCTTGGCGGTGGGCACCAGCGCCGGTGCGCCCGGCCGCGAGACGGTGCGGCGCACATTAGCCTGCGCGGCGGCACGCACCGTGGACACCAGCTCCTGCGCCGCATCGGCCAGGAACTGCTTGAGCCCCAGCTTGGGCTTGGTGACGATGGACACCGCGCCGGCGGCCAGCGCCTCCAGCGTGGTCTTGGCGCCCTTTTCGGTCAGCGTGCTGCAGATGACGACCGGCGTCGGCCGCTCGTCCATGATCTTGCGCAGGAAGGTGATGCCGTCCATGCGCGGCATCTCCACGTCCAGCACGATCACGTCGGGCCATTGCTGGCGCATGCGCTCCTGGGCCAGCACCGGGTCGGCGCAGGCGGCGATCACCTCGATGCCCGGCGCCTCGGCCAGCAGACCGGTGAGCACCTGGCGCACCACGGCGGAATCGTCCACCACCAGCACCTTGATCGTCTTCATGATGTCTCCGATTCAGCGGTCGGCATGCGCAGCGAAGGCAGCCGGGCCTCGTGGCTCTTGAGCCAGCGGGGCAGCGCCTCGCCGGCCATCGGCCGGGCGATCAGGTAGCCCTGCCCCAGGGTGCAGCCGAATTGCTGCAGCAGCCGCCAGTCGGCCAGTGTTTCGACGCCTTCGGCCACCGAGACCAGGCCCAGCCGGCCCGCCATCTCCAGCGCCGATTGCAGGATGACCCGCAGGTGAGCCTGCTGGTGGGCCTTGTGCACGAAGCTGCGGTCGATCTTCAGCTCGGTGAACGGGATGCGCGCCAGCTGCTGCATCGACGAGAAGCCGGTGCCGTAGTCGTCGATCGACAAGCCCATGCCGCGCATGCGCAGCCGGCCCAGCACGCCCATGGTCTGGGCGTCGTAGCTCACCACCGAGCCTTCGGTGATCTCCAGCACCAGCTGCCCCGGCGCCAGCCCATGGCGGGCCAGCAAGGCGCTGATGCCTTCCACCAGCCCGGGCGTCTGCAGCACCAGCGGCGACAGGTTGAGGGCCATGGACATGGCCAGGCCGTGGCTCATCCAGCTCGCCAGCTGCCCCATGGCCTGGTCGGCGATGGACTGGGTGAGCCGCAGGATGAGGCCGTGCTTCTCGGCGGTGGCGATGAAGCGGTCGGGCGGCACCACGCCCAGCACCGGGTCGGTCCAGCGGGCCAGCACCTCCACGCCGCGCACGAGGCCGGTGCGGATGTCCACCTTGGGTTGGTAATAGGGCAGCACCAGGCCCTGGGCCAGCGCGGCTTCCAGCCGCTCGGGCGCGATCGGCATCGGCAGGCCGGTGGCCGGCAGCAGCGGCTCGCCCGTTTCCACCGCATGGCAGCGCTGCAGCGCGCTGGCCAGCAGCTCGGCGGTCAGGGGCTTGGCCACGCCGCCCAGGAGCGGCATGCCCAGCGTGGTGGCCATGCTTTCCACCGCGCGCACCAGCGCGCCTTCGCGCGAGGATGCCACCAGGAAAGGAATGCGGATGCCGCGACGGCTGAGCTGCTGGATCAGCTCGATGCCATCCATCTCCGGCATTTCCAGGTCGATGACCATCAAACAAGGCGGCACCGGCAGTTCGGCCAGCAGCTGCAGCGCCTGCAGGCCATGCTGTGCCTCGTGGATCTGCGCCACGCCCAGCGACCGGAACAGCGCGCCGGCATGCTCGCGCTGCACCACGCTGTCGTCCACCACCAGCACGGCTTCGTGCCGATCCGCCACTGCTTCAGGCGGATTGCCCGTATCCATTCCGTCTCCTACCGGCGGCCGGTGGGCCGCCTTACAGCTTGCGATACACCGAGGGCGACACCTGCTCCACGCCCGTCATCATGCCGTTCAGGCTCTCGGAATGACCGACGATGAAGAAGCCGCCGCGCCGCAGCGTGGCGACCACGCGCTCCACGACCTGGCGCTTGGTGTCGGCATTGAAATAGATCATCACGTTGCGCAGAAAGACCACGTCGAAGTTCGACAGGTCCACCGGCAGCGGCTGGTTCAGGTTCACCTGCAGCAGCTTGATGCGCTCACGCAGCGCACGCTGCACGAGCAGCGTGCCCTCCTGGTCGCCCGTGCCCTTGAGGCAGAAGCGCTTCAGGTAGGCCGGCGGCACCTGCCGCGCCCGCTCCATCGGGTAGTGGCCCTGCCGGGCCCGCTCCAGCACGCGGGAGCTGATGTCGGAGCCCACCACCTCCCAGGGCTTGTCGGCCCGCACGTCGGCCAGCACCATGGCCATGCTGTAGGGCTCCTCGCCGCTGGAACAGGCCGCGCTCCAGATGCGGAAGGCCTGGCTGCGCGGCGCTTCCAGCGCCAGCCGGCGCAGCAGCTCGAAGTGCTTGGGCTCGCGGAAGAAGTAGGTCTCGTTCGTCGTCAGCAGGTCGACCGCGATCTGCACCTCGGCCGGGTCGCGGCCGCTGTCCAGCAACGACAGGTAGTCGCCGTACTTCTCAAAGCCATGGTGAGCCAGGCGCTTGGCCAGCCGCCCGCACACCAGGGCCTTCTTGCCCGACGAGAGGGTGATGCCGGCGGCCTCATGGATGAAGGCCTGGAAGCGCTGGTACTCGCGCTCGCTGATCGCCGGATGCTGCATGGGACCGGGGTCGTCGTCAGTGGGCCAGGCTCAGCTCGGCGGCTTGCCCGGCGGCGGCGATCTCGTCGACCGACAGCACCTGCTCGGCCGCCAGCAGGATGACGAACTTGCCGCGCACCTTGCCCATGCCGTGGATGAAATCGCTGCGGATGCGGGTGCCGAAGGACGGCGGCGGCTCGATGTCGGCGGCCGGGATCTCCAGCACTTCGTTGACCGCGTCCACCACCGCGCCGAGCACATGGCGCTCGCCGTCGCTCTCGACCTCGATGATGACGATGCAGGTGCGCTTGGTGATGTCGCTGCTGGGCCGGCCGAAGCGCGCCTGCAAATCCATCACCGGCACCACCGCGCCACGCAGGTTGATCACGCCACGGATCGAGGGCGGCATCATCGGCACCTCGGTCAGGCCGCGGTACTCGATGATTTCCTTGATCGCGAGGATGCCGAGCGCAAAGGTCTCGCCCCCGAGCATGAAGGTCAGGTACTGCTGGGGTTCCGCGGCCAGCAGCCCGGGCACCGGGCCGGTGGCAGCCGCCGTACTGGCTGAAGTGATGTTCATCGGCGGTCTCCTGTTCAAAAGGAAGTGAAATGGTGTTCGTCGACGGCGGCCGTGCGTGCCGACGCGGCGGCGCGGCCTCGCGGCACGGCGCGGCGTGAGCGGCTCTGCGCGCCTTGCAGGGCGCGGCGAGCCGGCGCTGCCGCTTCCGGCTCGTGCGCTTCGACCTGCGAAGGCTTGAAGAACGACATCGTGCGCTGCAGCTGGTCGGCCTGGCTGCTCAGTTCTTCGGCCGTTGCGGCCAACTCTTCAGAGCTGGAGGCGTTCTGCTGCGTGGTTTGCGTCAGCTGGATCACCGCGGCGTTGATCTGTCCCACCCCGGCCGACTGTTCCTGGCTGGCCGCGGCGATCTCCTGCACCAGGTCCGAGGTCTTGCGGATGCTGGGCACCATCGCGTCCAGCAGCTGGCCGGCGCGCTCGGCCAGCTCCACACTGCTGCTGGCCACGGTGCCGATTTCCTGCGCCGCCACCTGGCTGCGTTCGGCCAGCTTGCGCACCTCGGCCGCCACGACGGCGAAGCCCTTGCCGTGCTCGCCGGCACGCGCAGCTTCGATGGCGGCGTTCAGCGCCAGCAGGTTGGTCTGGTAGGCGATGTCGTCGATGATGGTGATCTTGTGCGCGATCTGCTTCATCGCGCTCACCGTCTGCTTGACCGCTTCGCCGCCTTCGGCCGCTTCGGTGGCCGCCTTGCTGGCCATGCCGTCCGTCACCTTGGCGTTGTCGGTGTTCTGCGCGATCGACGAGGTCATCTGCTCGATCGACGCGCTGGTCTCTTCCACGCCCGCGGCCTGCTCGCTCGAAGCCTGGCTCAGCGATTGCGCCGTGGCGCTCACCTCGTCCGAGGCACTGGCCAGGGACTCGGCCGCGGCGTTCACCTCGGCCACCACGCGGCCCAGCCGCTCGCAGCTGTCGTTGACGTAGGTCTTCAGTTCGGCGTAGACGCCTTCATAGTCCTTCTGGATGCGCTGATCCAGGTCGCCCTCGGCCAGCGCGCGCATCACGCGGCCCACGTCGCCGATGCTGGCGCCCGTGGCATCGGCCATGCGCTGCATGGCCTGCAGCAGCTGGGCTGCTTCGTCCTTGCCGCTGGCCTGCAGCTGCACCGACAAGTCGCCTTGCGCGATGCGACCTGCCGCCTCCACAGCGCGTGACAGCGGCCGCGTGACGCTGCGCGTGAGCACCACGCCCATGCCCACGGCCAGCAGCACGCCGCCCGCCACCACCGCCAGCATCAGCAGGCGGCCCGTCTCGAACATGTCCTGCGCCTGCACGTGGGTTTGCTGGGCGAAGGCCTCCTTGGCGGCGGTCAGCTGCTCCAGCAGTTCGTCGAGCTTGCCCTCGCGCTCGACCATGCTGCTGCTGGCCTGCTGCAACTGCTCGCTGCGCTGCGGCGAAGGTGCGGCCATGGCCACGCTGGTCCAGCGCTGCACCAGGGGCTGGTAGGCGTCCCAGTGGCGGTCGAATTCGGCCAGCTGCGCCTTGGCCTGATCGGTGCTGAACAGCGGTCGGGCCTGATCGATGGCCTCGCGCGTCAGTTTCAGCGCACGTGCCATCGCCGCGGCGGCGGCTTCACGCTCCTGCGCGGTGCCCGCCTGCAGCAGATGGGCCTTGGCCCGGCTCACCTCGACGAGCTCGATGTTGGCCTCCTTGATGTGGGAGACGCCCATCAGCTCGGTGTTGTAGAGGTTCTCGGCCAGGTCGTTCAGGTGCGAGGTGTTGCGGATGCCCACCACGCCCACCAGGGCGGCGATGGCAGCCGTGGCAACGAAACCGGCCACCAGGCGGGTACCGATCCTGAAGTCGTTCAGCATGGCGGGTCATCCATCAGAAGTTGGTGAACTGGCCTTCGTCCACCACGTCGGCCGGCCGCGGCGCCTTCGGTGCGGGGGCGGCCTTCTTCACCGGTGCTCGACGAGCCGCGGCCTGGGCCTGGCCGATGGCGTGGCGGGCCGGCGCGGCAGCCTCGGCCTCGCGGCGACGCGAGGTGCCCGAAAGCCGGAAGAAGGCCATGGTGTTCTGCAGCTGCTCGGCCTGGGCGCTCATTTCCTCGGCCGTGGCGGCCAGTTCCTCGGAGCTGGAGGCGTTCTGCTGCGTGGTCTGGCTCAGCTGGCTGACGGCCGCGTTGATCTGGCTCACGCCCGAGGACTGCTCTTCGCTGGCGGCGGTGATCTCCTGCACCAGGTCCGAGGTCTTGCGGATGCTGGGCACCATCGCGTCCAGCAGCTGGCCGGCGCGCTCGGCCAGCTCCACGCTGCTGCTGGCCACGGTGCCGATTTCCTGTGCCGCCACCTGGCTGCGTTCAGCCAGCTTGCGCACCTCGGCCGCCACCACCGCAAAGCCCTTGCCGTGCTCGCCGGCCCGTGCCGCCTCGATGGCCGCGTTGAGTGCCAGCAGGTTGGTCTGGTAGGCAATGTCGTCAATGATGGTGATCTTGTGCGCGATCTGCTTCATCGCGCTGACCGTCGCCTTGACGGCCTCTCCGCCTTCGGCCGCTTCGGTGGCCGCCTTGCTGGCCATGCCGTCCGTCACCTTGGCGTTGTCGGTGTTCTGCGCGATCGACGAGGTCATCTCCTCCACCGAGGCGCTGGTTTCTTCCACGCCCGCGGCCTGCTCGCTGGAGGCCTGGCTCAGCGCCTGGGCGGTGGCGCTGACTTCCTCCGAGGCGCCGGCCAGGGCTTCGGCGGCGCCGTTCACTTCGGACACCACGCTGGCCAGGCGGGCCACGGTGTTGTTGACGTAGGTGCTCATCTCGCCGAAGGCGCCTTCATAGGACTTCTCGATGCGCATGGTCAGATCGCCCTCGGACAGTGCGCCCATCACGCGCACCACGTCGCCGGTGCTCTCGCCCACCGTCTTGGCCAGGTCGTTCAGACCTTCGCCCATGGTGCGCTGGAAGCCGGCCAGGCCCTCCAGCGGCACACGAACCGAGAAGTCGCCGCGGTTGACCGCTTCCACCACGGTGCGCTGGCCTTCGATCACCAGCTTGAGCTTGTCGACCATGGTCTTCATCGCCAGCATGGCGCTGCCGTTGTCACCCGGCCGGGTATGCACCTCCACCGACAGGTCGCCGGCGGCCACCTGGCTGGCCACCGCCGCGACGACGGCCGGCTCGCCCCCCAGCACCCGCATCAGGTTGCGGATGATGAGGACCGAGAACACCACCGCCAGCACCAGGCTCAGGCCCAGCGTGGCGAAGATCATCTGGCGCGAGTCGTCGTAGACGCGGTCGGCCGTGATGCTGGCCGTGTTGCCGCCCTTGACGTTGAGTTCCACCAGCTGCAGCAGCAGCGCGGAGTATTCGTCGTAGATCTTCTGCGCATCGCCGTTGATCAGCACCAGGGCGTCCTTCGACTTGCCCGCGCGGATCAGGGCCAGCGACTGGTCGCGCATGCTCAGGTAGGTTTCGAACTTCTTGCTGAACTCGTCGTACAGCGCCTTTTCCTCCGGTGAGGAAATCAGCTTCACATAGCCGTCGCGGTTCTTCTTGAAGGTGGCCAGCACCTCTTCCTGCTGGCGCTCCAGGCGTTGCGCCATGTGCGGTTGGTCCGACTCGGCATGCGCGAACTGCAGTTCGGCAATGCGCAGGTCGGAGGTGTTGGTGTTCATCTCCTCGACCAGGCGAATGCTCGGCATCCAGTTGTCGGCGATCTCGGACGAGGCATCGTTGATATGCGCCATCTGGTAGATCGCGAAGCCGCCCAAGCCGAGCATCAAGGCGATCACAGCGGCAAAACCCAGGCCGATGCGCGTGGCGATCTTCATGGAACTGAACATCAGAGGTCTCCGGGAGAGAGCGTTGTTAGAAGTTGGTGAACTCGGACTCGTCGACCGAAGCGGCCGCGGTCACCCGCTTGGCCGACTGGCGCTTGACCAGCGCGGTGGCGCTGCGGCGCGCGCTGGCCTGGGCCTGGCTCACTGCCTTGCGCGCCGGGCCCGAAGCCTCGGCCTGCGCAGCCTCGCGGTCCAGCTTGAAGAAGCCCATCGCACGTTGCAGCTCCTCGGCCTGCGCGCTCATCTCTTCGGCCGTGGCGGCCAGCTCTTCCGAGCTGGAAGCGTTCTGCTGCGTCGTCTGGCTGAGCTGGCTCACGGCCGCGTTGATCTGGCCGACGCCCGAGGATTGCTCCTCGCTGGCGGCGGTGATCTCCTGCACCAGGTCGGAGGTCTTCTTGATGCTGGGCACCATCGCGTCCAGCAGCTGGCCGGCGCGCTCGGCCAGCTCCACGCTGCTGCTGGCCACGGTGCCGATTTCCTGTGCCGCTACCTGGCTGCGCTCGGCCAGCTTGCGCACTTCGGCCGCCACCACGGCAAAGCCCTTGCCGTGCTCGCCGGCACGCGCCGCTTCGATGGCGGCGTTCAGCGCCAGCAGGTTGGTCTGGTAGGCGATGTCGTCGATGATGGTGATCTTGTGCGCAATCTGCTTCATCGCACTCACCGTCTGCTTGACCGCTTCGCCACCCTCGGTCGCCTCGGTGGCGGCCTTGCTGGCCATGCCGTCCGTCACCTTGGCGTTGTCGGTGTTCTGCGCGATCGACGAGGTCATCTGCTCGATCGACGCGCTGGTTTCTTCCACGCCCGCAGCCTGCTCGCTGGCCGCCTGGCTCAACGATTGCGCGGTGGCGCTCACCTCTTCAGAAGCGCTGGCCAGGCCCTGGGCACTGGTGTTCACTTCCTGCACCACGCGCGACAGCTTGTCGACCATGTTCTGCATGGCGCGCAGCAACATCGCGGTCTCGTCCTTGCCCTGCGGCTCCAGCGTCACCGTCAGGTCGCCCTCGGCCAGCGCATCGGCGGCCTTGACGGCGCGGGTCAGCGGCCGCGTCACGCTGCGGCTGATGAACACACCCAGCAGCACACCCAGCAGCAGGCCGCCCGTCACCAGCGCGATCATCGCGTTGCGGCTGCTGTTGTAGAGCGCCTCCACCTCGTCGTTGGCGGCTTCGGCGCGCTTTTCCTTCTGGTCGGTCAGCTCGCCCAGCATGCCGTCCAGCGCATCAGCGCGTTCACGCACCTTGGCCAGCGAAGCGATCAGCTCGTCGCTGCGCTCGGCCAGCTTGGTGCGCGAAGCCAGCTCCAGCGCATGCTTCATGTCGGCCTGGTAGTCGTCCCAGGTCTTGCCGGCGGTGGCGAACAGCTCCTTCGCACGCTCGGTGACAAACAGCGGCCGCGCCTTGTCCAGGCTGGCCTTGGCGGCCTCGCTGTACTTGCCAATGGCAGCCACGTGGCGGTCACGCTCTTCTTGCGTGGTGGCCAGCAGGTAGTTGGAGCGTGCGCGGCCGATGGCCACCAGCTGGATGTTGGCTTCCTTGATGTGCGACAGGCCCATCAGCTCGCGGCTGTACATGCCTTCGGCCAGGCTGTTCATCTGCGAGGCGTTGTGCAGCGCCACGCCGCCCATCACGCCGCTGATGCCTGCCACCACGAGGAAGCCGGTGATCAACCGGGTACCGATCTTGAAGTTGGAAAACATGGAGGTCCTTGAAACTGCTGGACAGTGACTGCGGATGCGCTCAACGCGCAGTCGCCGGCCCGGTGACGGAAGCTGGGGCGGCCGCGGGGGCCGTGCCCCGCTCCACCGCACGATGACTGACGTGCAGCGCCTGGCCGATGAGGGCCGGCACATCGAGGATCAGGGCGACATCGCCGCTGCCGCGGATGCTGGAGCCGCTGATGCCCTTGACCTGGGCGAACATCTTGGACAGCGGCTTGATGACGGTCTGGAACTCGCCGAGCAGCGTGTCCACCACCAGGCCCACTTTCTGGGCGCCGTGGCGCACCACGCAGATGTTCTGGCGCCGGCCGGGCTCGCCGTCCAGCTCGAACATCTCGCGCAGGCGGATCAGCGGCAGCACCTCGCCGCGCAGGTCGGTGTAGTCGTTGCGCACCTCGCCTTCGGCCACCGGCGCGGGGGTGTACTCGATGCACTCCTCCACCACGTCCAGCGGCACCACGAAGACCGATTTGCCCACGGCCAGCTGGAAGCCTTCGATGATGGCCAGCGTGAGCGGCAGCCGCACCGTGACCGTGGTGCCCTCGCCCGGCCGGCTGCTGATGTCGACGCTGCCGCGCAGCGCGGTGATGTTGCGCTTGACCACGTCCATGCCCACGCCGCGGCCGGACAGGTTGGTGATCTGCTCGGCCGTGGAGAAGCCCGGCTCGAAGATGAGGTTGTAGGTCTCGCTGTCGGTGAGCTGGCGGCCGGCTTCCACCAGGCCACGCTCCACGGCCTTGGCCAGGATGCGTTCGCGGTTCAGGCCGCCACCGTCGTCGCTGACTTCGATGACGATGCTGCCCGAGTCGTGGAAGGCGTTGAGGCGCACCGTGCCACGCGCCGGCTTGCCGCGCTGCGCGCGCACGTCGGCCGGCTCGATGCCGTGGTCCATCGAGTTGCGCACCAGGTGGGTCAGCGGATCGCCGATGCGCTCGACCACCGTCTTGTCCAGCTCGGTGTCCTCGCCGCTGACTTCCAGCGCGATGTCCTTGCCCAGTTCGCGGGCCACGTCGTGCACCACGCGCTGGAAGCGGTTGAAGGTGGCGCCGATCTTGACCATGCGCAGCTGCAGCGCGCTGTCGCGCACCTGCTCCACCAGCTGGCTCACGGCGTCGTTCAGCTCGGCCAGCTCGGGGTCGCGGCGCTTGCGGGCCGCCAGGTTGGCACCGGCGGCGGCGATGATGAGTTCACCCACCTGGTCGATCAGCTGGTCGAGCTTGGCCGCGTCCACGCGGATCGACTGGCTCTCGCTGCTGCGGCCCTCGCGGGCCCGCGGCTGGCGGTCGGCGGCGGGTGCCTCGGCCGCAGCCACGGCGGCCGGCGCAGCGGCCTCGGGTGCAGCCTGAGCGGCCACCGTTTGCGCGGCCACCGGCGCGCCGGCCGGCGGCTGGTCGCGGCCGATCTGCAGCACGCAGTCGTCGCGCACGAACTCGAACACCGACTCGATCGCGGCCTGGTCGGCCTCGCTGCGCAGGCGGATGTCGAAGCCCAGGTAGCAGCACTCGGGGTCCATCTCGTCGGCCTCGGGCAGTGCGGCAGCATCGGTAGCGATCTGCTCGATGCGGCCCAGCGTGCCCAGGTAGCGGATGAAGGCCAGCGGGTCCATGCCGTTGCGCAGCACGCCCTGGCCGAACTGCACCTGGATGCGCCAGTCGCCCTCGCCGCCGGCGGCAGCTGTGGGGGCATCGGTGGCCTCGGCCGGGCTGGCGGCTTCGCCACCGCCCAGGTACACCTGCAGCCGCGCCACCAGCGGCGCGCCGTTGGCCAGCAGCGCCGCATCGGGCGTGCCGCCGTCGGCCACCGCGGCCACCAGCGCGCCGATGTGGTCGCCGCAGGCCAGCAGCAGCGCGATCAGCGCGTCGTCGGTGCGCAGGTGGCCGGCGCGCACGTCGTCCAGCACGCTTTCCACCACGTGGGTGAAGGCGACGATGTCGTCCAGCCCGAACAGGCCCGACGAGCCCTTGATGGTGTGGGCCGCGCGGAAGATGGCATTGACCGCTTCGCCGGTGCCTGCCTCGTCGAGGTGGCCGAGCGACAGCAGCGCGTCCTCCATCTGCTCGAGGAGTTCGCGGCTTTCCACGATGAAGGTCTGCAGGGCCTGGTCGAGGTTCATGAGGGTCTCGTCACTGCGTGCGCAAGAGGAAGGAAGGGCATCAGGCGGCCGCGTCGAGCGGCAGCGCCAGCAGCTCGAAGGCTTCGCGCACGGCGTTGCTGGGTGCCACCAGGGCCAGCTGGCGGTCGAGCGAGGCGGCTTCGCGCCGGGCCAGCAGCAGCAGCTGCACGCCCGCGGTGTCGATCTCGCTGATCTCCGACAGGTCGATGGCCGGCTCGGCGGCGCGGCGCACCGCATCCAGGATCACCGGCTTGAGTTCGCCGGCGCGGTAGATGGTGAGTTCACCGTCCAGGCGCAGCGAAGGCTGCACCGCGGTGTCGGCAGCGGCGGCGCTCATCACGGCAGCACCAGCTTTTGCACCACGCCCAGCAGCTGCTCGGGCTTGAAGGGCTTGGTCACCCAGGCCTTGGCGCCGGCGGCCTGGCCCTCGGCCTTCTTGCTGTCCGCCGTCTCGGTGGTCAGCATCACGATGGGCGTGAACTTGTAGGCCGGGTTCTGCTTGACCGCCTTGACGAAGCTGATGCCGTCCATGTTGGGCATGTTCACGTCGCTGATCATCAGGTGGACCTTCTGGCCCTTGAGCTTGGACAGCGCGTCCTTGCCGTCGCAGCCCTCCAGCACGTCATAACCTGCATTGCGCAGCGAAATGCCCACCACCTGCCGGAGCGAGGCGGAGTCGTCGATGATCATGATGGTTTTGGCCATGGCGTGTTACTGCGTCAGAAGAAGGTGATCTCGGATTCGGTCGCGGCCACGGCCACCGGGGCCTTGGCGCGGCTGGCGCTGCCCTGCTGCACGTGGTGCACCTGGTGCTCGTCGGCCATCGCGTAGGTGCTTTGCAGCTCGGCCAGCAGGCCGGCGGCGGACACCGGGGTCAGCACCTGGGACTCGGCGAACTGGCGGTGGTTGTCGGCCAGCGTCTCGGGCAGGCGCGCGATGTTCTGCTTGACGTGGGTGAGCATCTGGCTCACCCGGTCCTGGAACTGCAGCGCCACCAGGGCACCGGAAATCTCGCCCTGGATGCCGATGCTTTCGTTCTTCAGCACCTCGGTGGAATGGGCCAGGCCATCGGTCACCTGGCGCAGGTCGTGCAGCACCGAGGCGATGACGTCGCGGGCGCCCTGCATCGAGGCTTCATCGGCGCTGCTGGTGGCGGCCGACGCGGCGCTGGCCGCGACGATGGCGTCACTGACCAGCCGCACCTTGTCGGCGATGCGCTTGCCGGTGTCGCCCGACATCGACGAGAGCTTGCGCACTTCCTGCGCCAGCACGCCGAAGCCGCGACCGGCCTCGCCCGCGCGGGCGGCCTCGATCGCGGCATTGACGGCCAGCAGGTTGGTCTGCGCGGCGATGGCGGCCACGTCGGTGGCCATCTGCTGAAGTTCCTGGATGAACTGGCTGAGCTGCTGCACCTGGGCCACCAGCTGGGCCTTGCCCTGGTTGGCCGCTTCCAGCGAGCTGACGACCGACGACAGCTGCTCCTCGCTGCGGTTGAACACCGACAGCAGGCAGGCTTCGCCGCCCTGGGTGGAGCCGTCCGACACCTTCACCGCGCGGTCGAGCTTGTCGACGATGCCGGCGAACTGGCCGGTGAGCGCGGCGATCGCGCTTTCCATCTGGTAGCGCGAGTTCTCGATGTGGCCGCTCCACACCGGCGCCAGCGCCTCGCCCAGCTGCTGGTGGCTGGCCACGTAGCGCTCGAGGGCCTGGGTGTCCCGTACCACCGCCTGCCCGACCAGGTAGGCCGCCAGGGCGGCCGCAGCCACCAGCGCCGCCGCCGTGCCGCCTGCCAGCCAGCCACCGGGGGCCAGACTGACCACCGCGATGGCACCGGCCAGGCCGGGTACAGCGGCCATCCACCGTGGGCCCCACCTGCCCGCTTTGGCAGCGGGAGCCGCAGGGCCCTGCTTGACTACTTCTTGCATCGATACATCCTGTGCAGACGGAGGCCATCAGGAGGATGGCGCCCGGGAATCTGCAGGGTGTATCGGACGTCACGGAGGCAACTTGAACCGGCTATTGCCGCAAAAGTGCCCTTGACAAAGCTACTTTCTCCAGAACTGGGGCGTGAACAATACCCAGATCGTCAGCAATTCGAGTCGGCCCAGCAACATGCCGAAGGTGCAGACCCAGGTCTGCAGGTCGGTCAGGCCCTGGAAATTGGCCGACGGACCGACGTCGCCGAGGCCGGGGCCGATGTTGTTGACGCAGGCCACCACCGCGGCGAAGGCACTCACCAGGTCGAGCCCGGTGAGCAGCAGCAGCAGCGTGAGCACGATCATCGAGCCGCCGTAGATCAGCATGAAGGCCAGCACCGACGACAGCACGGTGGGCGTCACCCGCTGGCCGTTGAACAGCACCGGATTGACCACCCGCGGGTGGACGATGCGCACCAGCTCCTGCTGCGCCTGCTTGAGCAGCAGGATCATGCGGACCATCTTGATGCCGCCGCCGGTGGAGCCGGCGCAGCTGGCAAAGCAGCCCAGCATCACCATCGCCACCGGCGCGAACACCGGCCACTGCTCATAGTCGGTGGAGGCGAAGCCGGTGGTGGTGGCCAGCGACACCACGTGGAAGCTGACGTGCCGCAGCATCTGCCACACATCGGTGTAGCTGCCGTCGGCCAGCATGCGCAGCGCGATCACCGCGATGGTGGCGACGATCCAGCCCAGGTACCAGCGCGCCTCGGTGCACTGCAGCAGCGGCCGCAGCGAGCGGCTGCGCCACACCACGAAGTAGCGCGCGAAGTTGATGCCGGCCAGCAGCATGAACACCATGGCCACGCCGTCCAGCAGCGGCGAGTCCCAGTGGCCGAAGCCGTTGTCGTAATTGCTGAAACCGCCCAGCCCCACGGTGCTGCAGGCATGCATGAAGGCATCGGCCCAGTTCATGCCCGCGGCGCGGTAGGCCAGCAGGCAGGCGCCGGTGAGCACCACGTACACCACCCACAGGCCGCGCGCCGTCTCGGCGATGCGCGGGGTGAGCTTGGCCTCCTTCATCGGGCCGGGCGTCTCGGCCTTGAAGAGCTGCGAACCGCCCACGCCCAGCAGCGGCAGCACGGCCACCACCAGCACGATGATGCCCAGCCCGCCGACGAACTGCAGGAAGCAGCGCCACACGTTGATGGACAGCGGCAGCGTGTCCAGCCCGGTGAGCACGGTGGCGCCGGTGGCGGTGAAGGCCGACATCGCCTCGAAGTACGCGTCGGTGAAGCGCATGCCGGGCAGGTTGAACAGCAGCGGCAGGCTGGCAAAGCCGGGCAGCAGCGTCCACACCAGCGCCACCAGCAGAAAGCCGTCGCGCGGCTGCAGCTCGCGCTGGTAGCGCCGGCCCACCATCCACATCAGGCTGCCGCTGACGGCGGTGATCAGCAGCGACAGCCCATGGTCGTACAGCGCCGAATCGCCGCCCACCCACGCAAAGCCCAGCGGCACCAGCATGGTGGAGGCGAACACCAGCACGATGAAGCCCACGATGGGCAACAGCGGCAGCACGGTGTTGCCCCAGGCGGTCTGCAGCAGCCGGCTGCGGCGGTAGCGCGCGGCGCGCCGGGCGCGGCGCTCGTCATGAAGGCGCGGCATCGTCAGAAGAAGGTGGCGCCGACCTGGAACAGCCGCTCCACCTCACGCACCATGCGCTTGTGCGGCAGGAACACGATCACGTGGTCGTCGGTCTCGATCACCGTGTCGTGGTGGGCCATGATCACGCGCGGCGCCGTGTGCGCCCCGGAGTCCGCCGCCCCCAGGCCGCGCACCAGCGCGCCGATCTGCGCGCCGCGCGGCAGCGCGATCTCCTCCACCCGCCGGCCCACCACCTTGGACTGGCGGGCCGTGCCGCGGGCCACGATCTCCAGCGCCTCGGCGGTGCCGCGGCGCAGGCTGTGCACCGCCTCCACGTCGCCGCGGCGGATGTGGGCGAGCAGCTCGCCGATCACGGTGTGCGAAGGCGAGATCGCGATGTCGATCTGCGTGCCCTGCACCAGGTCGGCATAGGCGCGGCGGTTGATCAGCGCCAGCACCCGCCGCGCGCCCAGCCGCTTGGCCATCAGGCAGGCCATGATGTTGTCCTCGTCGTCGCTGGTCAGCGCCGCGAAGAGGTCCATGTCGCGGACGTTCTCGTCCTCCATCAGGTCTTCGTCGGTGGAGTCGCCGTTCAGCACCAGCGTGCTGCCCTTCAGCTGGGTGGCCAGGTAATCGCAGCGCTCGGCGTTCACCTCGATCAGCTTGATCTCGCAGCTGCCCTCCAGCTCGCGCGCCAGCCGCAGGCCCACGCGGCCACCACCGGCGATCATCAGGCGGCGGGTGGGCCGGTCCATCTGCCGCAGCGCGCCCAGCACCTGGCGCACATGGGCGGTGGCCGCCAGCACGAACACCTCGTCGCCGGCGGCGATGCGGGTGCTGCCTTCCAGCGGTACCGAGGTATTGCCGCGGTAGAGGGCCACGATGCGCATGTCGGCGCCGGGCACCAACTGCGGCAGCTCGGCCAGGCTGTGCTGCACCATCGCGCCGCCGCGCACCGCGCGCACGGTGATCAGGCTTACCAGGCCGCCGACGAACTCCAGCACCTGCAGCGCCTCGGGGTAGTCGATCAGCTTGCGCAGGTAGCGGGTGACCGAGGCCTCGGGGCAGATCACCTCATCGACGCCGAAGCCGGTGCCGCGGGCCAGCAGCGGTGAGCCGGGCTCGAACTCGGGCGAGCGCAGCCGCGCGATCGTCGTCGGCACCTGGAACAGCTCACGCGCCACCTTGCAGGCCACCAGGTTGGTTTCGTCGGCCGCGGCGCAGGCGATCAGCATGTCGCAGTCCTGCGCGCCTGCTTCGCGCAGCACCGACGGCTGGATGCCGTTGCCGGCCACGCCGCGCAGGTCGAGCCGGTCCTGCAGCGCCGCCAGGCGCCGCGGGTCGGTGTCCACCAGGGTGATGTCGTTGCGTTCGGAGACCAGGCTCTCGGCCACGCTCTCGCCGACCCGCCCTGCCCCGATGATCAGGATGTTCATGGCGCGGCAGTGTAGGTTTGCGCTGCCGCCCCGCCGCAGGCGCGCCCCTATGATCCGCGCCCATGCTGCATTCCTACGACGCGATCATCCTCGGGGCCGGCGCCGCCGGCCTGCACTGCGCCGCCATGGCCGGCCAGATGGGCGCCCGCGTGCTGCTGCTGGACCATGCGGCCAAGGTGGCCGAGAAGATCCGCATCTCGGGCGGGGGCCGCTGCAACTTCACCAACCGCGACACCACGCCGGCGCAGTTCCTGTCCGACAACCCGCACTTCTGCCGCTCGGCGCTGGCGCGCTACACGCCGCAGGACTTCATCGCGCTGCTGCAGCGCCACGGCATCGGCTTTCATGAAAAGCACCGCGGCCAGCTGTTCTGCGACCAGGGCTCCGAACGCATCATCGAGATGCTGCTGGCCGAGTGCGAGGCCGGCAGCGTGGAGCGCTGGCAGCCCTGCGCGGTGCGGGCGGTGCGCCACGGCGCCGCCGGCTACGAGGTGGACACCGACCGCGGCAGCGTGAGCGCGCCGCGGCTGGTGGTGGCCACCGGCGGCCTGTCGATTCCCAAGATCGGCGCCACCGACTTCGGCCACCGGCTGGCGCGCCAGTTCGGCCACCGCATCGTGGAGCCGCGACCGGCGCTGGTGCCCCTCACCTTCCCCGCGCAGGATTGGGCGCCGTTTGCGGCGCTGGCCGGCCTGTCGCTGGAAGTGCTGATCGACGCCGGCAGCGGCAAGAAGCGCACGCGCTTCCTGGAAGACCTGCTGTTCACCCACCGCGGCCTGAGCGGCCCGGCGGTGCTGCAGGTGTCCAGCTACTGGCGGCCGGGCGAGCCCATCACCATCGACCTGGCGCCGGGACGCGACCTGGCCACCGAATTGAAGGCGGCCAAGGCCCGCTCCAAGCGGCAGCTGGGCAACGAACTGGCGGCGCAGCTGCCGCAGCGCCTGGCCGACACCTGGGTGCAGCGCCAGGGCCTGGACGCCAGCCTGCCGATGCCGCAGGCGCGCGACCGCGACCTGGAAGCGCTGGGCGCCAGCCTGGGCGGCTGGCAGCTGCAGCCCGACGGCAGCGAAGGCTGGCGCAAGGCCGAAGTGACCGCCGGCGGCGTGGACACCCGCGAGCTGAACCAGCAGACCATGGAGAGCCGGCTGCAGCCCGGGCTGCACTTCATCGGCGAGGTGACGGACGTGACCGGCTGGCTGGGCGGCTACAACTTCCAGTGGGCCTGGGCCAGCGCAGCTGCCTGTGCAACGGCCCTGGCTGCAAGAACGTGACAAAGCTGCGAAACGCGGTATACTCGCAGTCTTTGCTGCAAACCCGCGTCTCGATCCGATCGACGATTCCGGACCAACGGCTTTCGGGCACCGAGCGCACAAACCCAGGATTTACCGCTACATGACCACGATTCGCGTCAAAGAGAACGAGCCTTTCGATGTGGCCCTGCGCCGCTTCAAGCGCACCATCGAGAAGCTCGGCCTGCTGACGGAGCTGCGCGCCCGCGAGTTCTACGAAAAGCCCACCGCAGAACGCAAGCGCAAGAAGGCCGCCGCCGTCAAGCGCCACTTCAAGCGCGTTCGCAGCATGCAGCTGCCGAAGAAGCTGTACTGATCTTTCAGCACTGAGCTTCTGGCTGCCCCGGCAGCCAACAAAAAAACCCGCACGGGACGCCATTGCGGGTTTTTTTACGTCTGGGGCTGGACGACTGGCTCGACACCACCGCTTACGCGCTCAGGCCGGCTGTGCGTGCAGCCGAACGCCGAGCGCGCGAGCGGCCTTGAGCACCGTGGCGAAGCTCGGGTTGCCTCCTTAGCTGAGCGCACGGTAGAGGCTTTCGCGACTCAGCCCTGCTTCCTTGGCGACCTGGCTCATGCCCTTGGCACGGGCAATGTCCCCCAAGGCGCGCGCGATGCCGGAAACGTCATCGGGAGCTTCTTCCAACCAGGCATCCAGATAGGCCGCCATCTCTTCTGGCGTGCGCAGATGCTCAGCCACGTCGTACGAAGAGGTCTTGACCTTGGCGGTGGACTTGCGAGTGGTGCTGGCCATGTTCATTCTCCAAATGCCCGTGCCAAGCGGATGGCCTTGGCAATGTCCTTGGACTGGGTGGCGTCAAGGTACAAAAGCCTCATGGTGCGCAAGTCGCACAAAAAAGCCATCGTGGCGGTGGCCCACAAGATGATTCGGCTCATCTTCATCCTGCTCAGTCGGCGCCAGCCGCACATTGACCAAGCCATCGACTACGCGGCCATGAGCGCGAAGAAGAACGCGCCGCGCTGGATCAAGCAACTTAAGGCCATCGGCAAGTGACTTGCCTCCAGCGCACCAGCGGCCAGCGCCGCTCAGGGATCCGCCGCTGAATTCCTGAGGTCGGGCCCAGCGGCTTCTCAAACCATGCTGCACGTCGGCCGGCGTCGGCTCGTCGCTACTGGGTGGGGCTTTCACGGTAACGCCCAAGGTAAGCGGCGCCGGAGCACCGAAGGTGCGGAGGGCACCAACACTGGCCATGAAAATGGCGAAGCCATGGCCGGTGTTGGCGTCCGCTTGACCGCCCAGTTAGGCTGCAGGTGGTTGCAAGCGATGGGTCGGTTCATCTGTATTTGCCTCAAGCGCATTTGCAATCCGCTCAATGTTGCGGCGGTACTCTTCCGCGAGTTCAGGGTTCGCGGGCATTTGGACGACACGCATGCTTAATGGTGATTCGCCAGACATTGTTTGGATGAGTGCCTTGCGAAGCATACGTTGGTCAGCCTCAATCTCCTCATGGGCAACTGGTGTGTAGGCGCCCCGCTTGAGTTGAACGCGATCAAATGTGTAGCCAACATCTTGGGCCATAGCATAAAGGAGGTTTAGGAAGAGCTCTTCGCGCTTGGCATAGTGGGCCTGTTGTTGCGCTTCGTTGAGGTCAGCTCCCTCGCCAAGGTTGTCGTGGTACTCCTTCCATGCGTCGAGGATGGCCTGTTCTTTACGGGTCCTGTGGTGAATTCCGAACATAAAGCCACCATAGAAAACCAAGTCGATCATGTTTAGCGCTTGCACATGATCGGGACTCAAGCGGGCGGCGCGTGTTGCCATTAGCTGCGTGAATACACGCGTTTTGCGACCTTTTTGCTCGCGTATGCCTTCAAGCCGCTTTTGCGCTTGAACGGCCAGAATAGGGCCCAGCAGGGTGGCAAAGACAATAATCCAATCTTTGGTGTCCATGTTCATTCAGAGTCTTCCCTAGGAATCCCGATAGCGCTTTACGAATAGGTTAGCTTGTTTGTTTGGTGCTGCCTAACGAATGGAAGGGCCTTCCCCGCCTTGAGTGATCCGCAGTGCGAAGCGTCGAGTAACGGCGCCAAGATGGGAAGTGCGAACTCTCATCAACTCACCTGGAAGGGGAAGGCCCATGACCATTATTGCCACGGGTATCGATCTGGCGAAGAACGTCTTTGCGGTGCACGGCGTGAACGCCACTGGGGTGGTGCAACTGCGTGAGCCGAAGGTGGCGCGCAGCAAGCTGCAAGCGCTGATCGCTGCACTGCCGCCGGGTGTCATCGGTATGGAGGCGTGCTCTGGAGCGCACCACTGGGCGCGGCAGTTTCAGGCGCACGGCCACACCGTGCGCCTGATGGCGCCGAAGCTGGTCACGCCCTACCGCATGAGCGGCAAGCGGGGCAAGAACGACGCGGCCGACGCGGCTGCGATCTGCGAGGCGATGCAGCGACCCAACATGCGCTTCGTTCCGATCAAGACCGAGGAGCAGCAGGCACAGCTGATGGTGCACCGCGCGCGGCAGGGCTTCGTCACCGAGCGCACGGCCTGCATCAACCGCATCCGCGGCCTGCTCTGTGAGTTCGGCATCGTGCTGCCGCTGAAGGCCGAGGTGGTGCGCCGCCAGGCCCGCGAGCACCTGGAGGACCTGCCCGGCTACGCCAACCTGGTCATCGGCGACTTGCTCAGCGAGGTGGCGCACCTGGACGAGCGCATTGCCCAGTACGACCGGCATGTGCACGCCATGGCCCGGCAGAGCACGCCCGCGCAGCAGTTGATGCAGTTGATGGGCATTGGCCAAGCCACGGCCACGGCGCTGGTGGCCATGGTGGGCAATGCCACGGAGTTCAGTTGCGGACGGCAGTTTGCGGCCTGGATCGGGCTGGTGCCGGGGCAGTACAGCTCCGGCGGCAAGGCGCGCCTGGGGCGCATCACCAAGGCCGGTGATCCGTACCTGCGCAGCTTGCTGGTGATGGGTGCTCGGGCAGTGCTCAACGCGGCGAAGAACAAGACCGACGGCATCAGCCGCTGGGCGCTGGCCGTCGAGCAGCGGCGCGGCTACTGGAAGGCGGTGGTGGCCATCGCCGCGAAGAACGCTCGCCTGGCCTGGGCGGTGCTGACCAAGGGCGAAGCCTTCAAGCTGGCGGCCTGAGCGGGGGCGCCGACATGACACCCAGACACCAGTCCCCGGCCTACACCCATCAGTTTGCTGCGGCCCCGCCCTGAGCCGCAGCCCGGTTTCCTCCACTGCGTGATGGCACTCGTTGATGTGCACAGGTTGGCCCGGCATGGGCAGTGACCGTTTAGCTCAAGGAGCCTCTGGCGCGCCAGCAATGGCCCGACAAACTCGGCTAACGAATGGGTCGCCCATGCGCTTCTTCCATCAGGGTCCGCAGCCGGCATGCCGTGCTGCACAGTGACCGCTTGTAGTTTCTTCCGTCCGCACCCTGCGCATCCTGCATCAACGCCCGCCGCAATAGCGCGTGGTGGAGTCTTTTATTCAGCCGTATGACCCAGATTGAATCACTGGCGTGATTCAACGGATCAGTTTCGCTTGACAGGCGGGGAAGCCCTTGTAGTTTGAGCTAATCGGACCGTTGCGGTATGTGGCTAAAGGCCCAGAATGAAATGACGGGCCTTTGGCCGCATGCCGCAATGGGTCCGGTTGAGCGAATGGTTAGGCCCCACCTTTGGGTTGCAACTTTTTCCTTGATATTTGGAGGGTAGGTATCGGGCCCGTTATCCACTTCCGGTTTGCTTCTGATAGACCAAGAACGAACTGCATGGATCCACCTGGATAGGAATTCTCAGTCACTTTGCCAGTTCGCTTTTGTGCTTGCGCTGAGACTTTGGGTTGAAACTTTGCGGGCCCGCAGTAGCAATCTATGGATTTACCGGGCGGCACAGTTAAAAGCCAAGCCCGCTGCAAATTACCCCAATCGTCGCATATTGCCCAACGGTTACTCACCTCCTGAATCACCTTCAATCCAGACGGACCAGTTGTCGCGACTTGGTCAAGTATGTCCTCGACCTCGCTGGCGTAAAGCCAATAGGACTTGTAGATCCCGGCGCGTTTGTCAAACGCGCCTAGAGCCGCTTGCTGCCCGCGGCTTGAATCCGTAAATCGAATGAGCCGGGTTCCACCTTCAACTGATGTGAATCGACTTTGTACAAGAAAGCTGCTCGCTTCAGTGTCTGAAAGATCGAAGTACATCGCGGTATTTCCTGTGTGGCCTAACGAAAAGCGTTTATCTGCCGCGCCGCCGAATCTGGCCATTGGCGCGGTGCTGGTCGCGGCAGATAAACCTCGTTGGACTTGACCGCTGCGCCGACGGTGGAAGGGGGAATGTAAGTTCAGCGCCGCGGGTGGGCAATGGTGTTGTGGCGCACAGCGTGGGCGTGCGCAAGCCGGCACAGCGGCAGCGCGCCTGCAAAGTCCCGGGCGGGGCCGCTGTCTGGCCGATGCTGGCGGCGGTCAAAGCCGTGCTCAGCCCGCGTGCGGCGCGGCAGGCGCAAGCACGCCCGGCGGCGTCGCTGCGCGACGTCGCTCTTGGGGGCGATGACTCTGCTGCAGCCGCTCACGGCGGCCCCCGCGCCGCAGGGCCGCATGGCTCGGCTGATCCGGCCCGCATCGGCACCACGCAGCCCGCCGCCTGCCAGCACCCGCGCCCGCAATGGGTGCAGGCGGCGATATCGAAGCCCGCCACGCGGCGCATGAACTGCGCCACCTCTTCGGCCACGGCCGGGTTGGCCTGCGGCATGCCCAGTGCCGCCCGGGCGGTGTCCAGCCGCGCGGTCTTGGCCGCCGGTGACAGCAGCCCATAGTGGCGGATGCGCTTGAAACCACGCGGCACCACGTGCTGCAGCAGCCGTTCGATGAACTGCGCCCCGCCCAGTTTGGTGACGCGGCTGCGCGCACCGCCGTCTTCGGCGTTGTCTTGCCCGTGCTTGCGGTTGATGCGCGTCCTGAAGTGCACGTCGTGGCCGTGGATGCCCAGCAGGCGTTCGTTGCCGATGGCCGTGCGGTGGGTGTAGCGGCTCAGGTAGTCCAGCACCGCCGCCGGTCCGGCCAGCGGTGTCTTGGCGTAGACCACCCAGGGCTTGCTGCGCAGCGCCTGCAGGGGCAGCTCCGGGGACTTGCCCTGCGGGTCACGCAGCCGGCCGCCCGCCTCGGCCTGCTGCAGCGCGTCGATGAAGCGCCCGCGCCAGACCTGGGACAACGCCCGCACCGGGAACAAGAAGGTCGGGCTGCGTCGGGGTGGCTGCCAGACCGGCTGGCCTTGGTCGTTGCTGCTCAGCGCACCGCAGGCCATGAGCGCATGCACGTGCAGGTGGCGCCGCAGGTCCTGCGACCAGGTGTGCAGCACCAGGGTGAAGGCCGGGATGCCGCCCAGCCACTTCGGGTCGGCGGCGAAGGCGCTCAGCGTGCTGGCCACGGTGTCGAGCAGGGTGTCGTACACCCAGCGCGGGCGCACGGCTGCCAGCGGGTTCAGCTCGTGCGGCAGCGTGAAGACCAGGTGGCAGTACGGCACGTTGAGCAGTTCGGCCCCACGCGCACGGCGCCAGGCCTCGCGCTGGCGGGTCTGGCACTGCGGGCAGTGGCGGTTGCGGCACGAATGCCAGCGCCACTGCTCGGCGCCGCAGTCGTCGCAGCGCAGCATCTGCCCGCCCAGGGCCGGCGTGCGGCAGCGGGTGATGGCCGCCCAGGCGCGGGCCTGGCCGGGCGTCAGCTCGCGGCCTTGGGCCTGCCGCTGCGCCAGCAGCGCGGGGCCGAAGTGCCGCAGCACCTCGGCCAGGGTGGTGGCCACGCTCAGGCCGGCTCGGGCAGCGGTTGCGGTTGCGGCTGAGGCAGCGCCTGCAGCAGCGCCAGCGAGGCGCCGCGTGCGCCCACCGCCGCGTCCGGGCGCACCAGGTGCAGGTAGCGCGCGGTGGTCTGCACGTGGTTGTGGCCCAGCCACTGCTGCAGCGTGTGCACATCCACGCCCGCCTCCAGCAGGTGCGTGGCATAGCAGTGGCGCAGGGTGTGCAGCCCGCCGTGCTTGGTGATGCCCGCCGCGCTGGCCGCGGCGCGGTACCAGCGCTGCGGGCTCTGGTCGTGCATGGGCTTGCTGCGGTCGGCACGGGCGGTGAACACCCAGTCCGGCGCATCGTCGCTGCGCGCAGCGCGCGGCTGCAGGGCCCGCCACTGCTGCAGCACGGCCAGCGTGTCGGACGCCAGCGGCACCAGCCGGCCCTTGCCGCCCTTGCCCTGGCGCACGTGGATGCACATGCGGTCGGCCTGGCCGTGCACGTCGCCCCAGCGCAGGTGGCACAGCTCGTTCAGCCGCAGCCCGCTGGCGTAGGCCAGCCGCAGGAAAGTGCCGGCGGTGACGTGCGGCGCGCAGGCCAGCAGCATCGCCACTTCACCCCGCGACAGCAGTTCAGGCACCTGCTGCGGCATCCGGGCGTAGGGGATGTCGAACTGCCGGGTGCCCAGGCCCAGCACGGTGCCGTAGAGGAACTTGAACCCGCTGGCGGCCTGGTTCACCGTGGAGAACGACAGCTTGCGGTCGCGGTGCAGGTGCAGCATGTAGTCCTGCACCTGCTGCGCCGTCAGCAGCTCGGGGCTGCAGTTGAAGTGCCGCGCCAGGCCCGCCATCGCGTGGATGTAGGCCTGCACCGTGCGCTCAGCAAAGCCGCGCAGCACCATCGCGTCGAGCATGCGTTGTCTCAGGGGCGTCATCACCATCTCCTCGATCGGACTGCAGGCACATGCCTGCGCGATCAAGGGTGCGCCGCCTTCGCCCCGAGAGCCAGCGGCGGTGCCGTGTGCGATGAGCCCATCGGCCGTGGTGGGTGACTACCGCGTCAGCGGTCTAGTTCAACGTGATCTGAAGCGCAGAACGCTCAGCGTAACCGAATACGCCCACCATCCTGTCAGGCGTCTACGGATACGCCTGCAGCTGAACTTCGTCGCCTGGCGGACGCCGTCACAGGCAGTCTCGCAGCAGAGGTGGTCAATTGGCCGGGTGGCCGCATGACCGTCGCGGACAACAGTTCGCCCAAACGCATCAACTCTCAACCGCCGCGCATCCGGCGCGAGGTCACCCACGCCCGATACCGTCGTGCGACACCACATCCGGGCCAACACCGGCTCTGCACTGTCTCCATGCCCAACCGACACCAGCCTTCCCGACCTGACGCGCCCTGCCATGGCCAGCAGATTCCGCACCGTCAGCGTCCTTGCTTCAACGCAACCAACCCGCTGCCCCCCGGAAGCACCACGATCCGCGGGACAATGCACCACCAACCCCCGCTGTACCAGCCCCCGAGAATTCGCCATGACCCTGAAAGACCGCATCACCGACGACATGAAGACCGCCATGCGCGCCAAGGAGACGGAGCGCCTGTCCACCATCCGCATGCTGCTGGCTGCCATCAAGCAAAAGGAAGTGGATGAGCGCATCACGGTCGACGACGCGCAGGCCGTGGCCTTGGTCGACAAGCTGATCAAGCAGCGCAAGGACTCGGTGGCGGCCTACCAGCAGGCCGGCCGTGCCGATCTGGCCGACAAGGAGAACGCCGAGATCGCGGTGCTGCAGGCCTACCTGCCGGCGCGGCTGTCGGCCGACGAGGTGGCCGCCGAGGTGCGCGCGATCGTGGCCGAGCTGGGCGCCAGCGGCCCTGGCGACATGGGCAAGGTGATGGGCGCAGCCAAGGCCAAGCTGGCCGGCAAGGCCGAGATGGCGGCGGTGTCGGCCGCCGTCAAGCAGGCGCTGTCGCAGTAAGCTCGGTGCCATGAGCCTGCCCCTGAACCAGATCGCCGCCGACGTCTGCGTCGCCCCGCAACTCACGCCCGAGGCCATGGCCGACGCGGCCGCTGCGGGCTTTCGCAGCGTGGTGAACAACCGCCCTGACCATGAAGGCGGCCCTGACCAGCCCACCAGCGCCCAGATCGAGGCCGCGGCCCGCGCCGCCGGTCTGGAATACCGCTACCTGCCGGTGCAGGGCGGCTACCAGTCGCCGGAAGAGATCGCGCAGTTCGCCCTGCTGCTGGAGGAACTGCCGCGACCGCTGCTGGCCTTCTGCCGCAGCGGCGCCCGCTCCACCCGGCTGTACATGCAGGCCTTGCAGTCAAGCTGACGCCTGGCTGACGGCGCCGTACGCGATATTGCGGCGCAGCATCCGTGCTTTCCCTGAAGCGCCCGCCTCGTGCGGGCGTTTTTGCGTCGCGGGTGGATACAGTCCGCGCTTTGCTCATGCAGGCTCGCGGCGCGGCCGCCACGACCCTGCATTGACACCTGAAAGAACTTTCCCGGAGGTGGTGTGTCCGCTTTGCTCAAGTTATCCCGGTGGATAGACCGGTTGAATGAATTCGTGGGGCGCTGGGTCAGCTGGCTGGTGCTGGCGGCGGTGGTGATCAGCGCGCTCAATGCGGTGGTGCGAAAGGCGTTCGGCACCAGCTCCAACGCCTTCCTCGAGATCCAGTGGTACCTGTTCTCGGCGGTGTTCCTGCTGGCCGCGGGCTACACCATGCTGCGCGGCGAGCATGTGCGCATCGACATCATCCTGGGCCGCTTCAGCAAGCGCACCCAGATCAAGGTCGAGATCTTCGGCATCGTCGCCTTCCTTTTCCCGTTCGTCATCGTCGTCATCGAGCTGGTGATGCCGCTGGTGATCCGTGCCTATGTCTCGGGCGAGGTGTCGTCCAACGCCGGCGGCCTGATCCGCTGGCCGGTGTTCGCGCTGGTGCCCGTGGGCTTTGCGCTGCTTGGGCTGCAGGGGGTTTCCGAGCTGATCAAACGCATCGCCTTCCTGATGGGCCTGATCGACGACCCGACCCGCAAGGTGGTGGCCAAGACGCCGGAAGAAGAGCTGGCCGAAGCCATCCGCCTGCGTGAAGAAGGAGCACGCGCATGATGGAGTTCATCGGCGCCAACATGGCGCCCATCATGTTCGCCGGGCTCATCTGCTTCCTGCTGATGGGCTTCTCGGTGGCCTTCTCGCTGGCCGCCTGCGGCCTGACCTTCGCCTTCATCGGCATCGAGATGGGCCTGCTGCCCGCCGCGCTGGTGCAGGCACTGCCGCTGCGCATCTTCGGCACCATGCAGAACGAGACGCTGCTGGCGATCCCGTTCTTCACCTTCATGGGGCTGATCCTGGAACGCTCGGGCATGGCCGAGGACCTGCTGGACACCATCGGCCAGCTGTTCGGCACCATCCGCGGCGGCCTGGCCTATGCGGTCATCCTGGTGGGCGCGATGCTGGCCGCCACCACAGGCGTGGTGGCCGCTTCGGTCATCTCCATGGGCCTGATCTCGCTGCCCATCATGCTGCGCTACGGCTACGACCGGCGGCTGGCCACCGGCGTCATCGCCGCCTCGGGCACGCTGGCGCAGATCATCCCGCCTTCGCTGGTGCTGATCATCCTGGCCGACCAGCTGGGCCGCAGCGTGGGCGACCTGTACAAGGGCGCCTTCATCCCCGGCTTCACGCTGGTGGGCATGTACATCCTGTACGTGCTGGTCATGACCATCCTGTATCCCAACCGGGCCCCGGCGCTGCCGCTGGAAGCACGCACCATCCGTGAAGACGACGGCAGCAGCGGCAACCGCTCGCTGCTCGTGGTGTTTCTGCTGGCAGTGGCCGCCGGCATCGCCTTCGGCGAAACCCGGCCGGAAGGCACGGCGACGGACGAGCGCATCGTGCTGTCGATGTGCGTGGGTGTGGCCGTGGCCTTCACGCTGGCGGTGCTCAACCGCCTGCTGCGGCTGAAGCTGCTGTCGCGCATGGCCGAACGGGTGACCTTCGTGCTCATTCCGCCGCTGGCGCTGATCTTCCTGGTGCTGGGCACCATCTTCCTGGGCGTGGCCACACCCACCGAAGGCGGCGCCATGGGCGCGGTGGGCGCGCTGCTGATGGCGCTGGCGCGCAAGCGGCTGAACCTCTCGCTGCTTCGCCAGGCGATGGACACGACGATGAAGCTGTCGTGCTTCGTGGTCTTCATCCTGCTGGGTGCCACGGTGTTCGGCCTGGCCTTCCAGGGCGTGGACGGCCCGAAGTGGGTGGAGCACCTGCTGAGCAGCCTGCCGGGCGGCCAGCTGGGCTTCCTGATCGTGGTGAACATCCTGGTGTTCTTCCTGGCATTCTTCCTGGACTTCTTCGAGCTGTCCTTCATCGTGGTGCCGCTGCTGGCCCCGGTGGCCGACAAGCTGGGCATAGACCTGGTGTGGTTCGGCGTGCTGCTGGCGGTGAACATGCAGACCTCGTTCATGCACCCGCCGTTCGGCTTCGCCCTCTTCTACCTGCGCAGCGTGGCGCCGACCGAGGACTACACCGACCGCGTGACCAAGAAACCGATCGCCAAGGTCAAGAGCTCGGAGATCTACTGGGGCGCCGTGCCCTTCGTGATCATCCAGCTGGTGATGGTGGGCCTGATCATCGCCTTCCCGGGCCTGGTGGGCCACGACACCGAAGCCGCCTCGGGCATCGACGCCGACAAGGCGCTGCAGGAGATGGTGATGCCGGGGGCCGAGCCCGACACCAGCCCGGCCCCGGGGATGGAAGTGCCGGCCGTGCCGGACGCGGGTGGCAGCGTGCCTTCGGCCGATCCGGCCCCCGCCCCGGCCGCCGAGGAAGACCCGATGAAGGCGCTGCAGGACGCCATCAAGGAAGACGCGAACAAGGCCAACAAGCCTTGATCTGCACGGGGCCCTGCGGGGCCCCGCTGCGGCGTCGCCCGCAGGCGCTAGCTCAGCCGAAAGGACAGCTGGCGCTCATGGCGCAGCGACAGCAGCACCACACGCGCATCGTCGTGGGCATAGAGCAGCACGTACCGGCCAATGACCACTTCGCGCAGGCCGTGCAGACCGAGAGAGGCCAGCAAAGCCGACAGGGCGTCGCGCATGGCTTGTGTATGCACCGAGGTGGAATCCATTGCCCTCGCAGGCCGCCCCATCGCCGGATAGCTGGCCAATCGTCCGCGAACCGCCTGCACCTGCGCCTGGAGCCGGGCCCAGCGCCTGGGAGCAGATTCGGCGTCCTGCTGGGCCATGAACTGCCGGGCCTCCGCCAGGCGACGCGCAAAGCCCGGGGTGGCGGTCACCCTGGCCCGCGCTGCCGCGCTCATGCGCCTCGAGGCGACTTCTTGTTGGTTGGCGCAGCCACGCCCAGGAGTTCGTCAAGCTCGGCGTCTGACATCTGGCGGCCAGCGGCCAGGTCGCGCAAGCCTTGCAGGGCGTCGCTCAGCAGCACCACATTGGCAAACTCCGCCTCGAGCGCGTGGTAGTAATCGAGCTTGCGGGCATCCACCAGCGCCACGAAGCTCGACCCGTTTTTGGTCAGCAGCTTTTCTGCGCCATGTGTCACCACATCGTCGGCCAGTTCGGTCAGGCGAGCCCGGGCTTCGCTGATAGGTACCACATCGCTGGCACGCACACCCATGACCGTCTCCGATGGAAGCTCAACCAAGCCCTGTGCCGGGTAGTGTAGAGAATTCGCCAAGCCCATGACAAAGGGCCCCTCGCCAGTCCGTGTCAATACTCTGACGCCGACCTGAAGCCTTGAAGACAATGCCCTGCAACGCGAGTTGCGGGGCATTGTTCATATGGGCTATGTGCAAGGGCTGAGCCGGGATCAAGGCAGTCTGTTCCCGGTATCGCTGGACGAGTTGATCGGGCCGGAGCATGTGTGCCGCGTGATCGCGGCTTTCGTGGATCGGCTGGACTTGCAGGCACTGGGCTTTGCGCGAGCCCGCACCAAGGCGACGGGTCGCCCGCCCTACGACCCAGCCGATCTGCTGATGCTGTACCTGTACGGCTACCTGAACCGCGTGCGGTCGTCGCGCCGCCTGGAGCGCGAGTGCCAGCGCAACATCGAAGTGATGTGGCTGCTGCACAGGCTCACGCCTGACCACAAGACCATCGCTGAGTTCCGCCGCTGCAACGCGGCGCCGCTGCGGCGCGCTGGCGCTGAGTTCGTCCGCTTTTGTGCCGAAGCCGGACTGATCCGGGGAGAGTGGGTGGCCGTGGACGGCACCAAGTTCCAGGCCGTGGCCAGCGGCAAGGCCATCCTGGACGCAGCGCAGCGCGCCGAGCTGCAAGCCAAGCTGGAGCAGCGCATCGCCCAGTACCTCCAGGAGCTGGAGGCGGCCGATCAGCAGCAAGGCGAGGTGCCAGTCGATGCCCAGGCATTGCGCCAGGCGCTGGCGCGGCTGCAGCAACAACAATCGGACCTGGCACAGGTCCCAGGCGAGCGGCTGCACGTGAGCACGGAGCCCGAGGCGGTCGTGCTCAAGGGCAAAGGTCCGGGCTACAACGTGCAGACTGCCGTTGATGCCGAGCACGCCTTGATCGTGGCCCATGAGATCAACGCCCAGGCCGGTGACAACGGCTGCCTGCAGCGCATGGGCGAAGCGGCGCAGCAGGCTCTGGGTGCCACTGCACTGAAGCTGGTGGCAGATGCCGGCTATGCCAATGGCCAACAGGCCCAGGCACTGGAGGACCAGGGCGTGCAGGTGCATGTCCCGGTCAAGCGCTCGCTCAACAACCAGGGCGACGGTGAACTGTTCGACCGGGCTTGTTTCACCTATGACGCCTCGGCCGACGCCTACGTCTGTCCGGCCGACAAACTGCTGCAGCGCAAGCAGGTCAACCGCAAGGACAAGATGGTCGTCTATGCCGCCCAGCCCAGCGATTGTGGGGCGTGCTCGATGAAGGGGCGCTGCACGGCCAGTGCACGCCGCATGGTCACCCGTCATCTCTACGAGCAAGCCCTCGAGCGCATTCACCAGCGTGCCACGCCTGCGGCGATGAGACTGCGCCGCTGCACGGTCGAACATCCGTTCGCAGCCTTGAAGTTCCACATCTTCGAGAAGCCGCGCTTCCTGATGCGGGGCCTGAGGGGCGCGGGCACGGAGATCGCGTTGGCGACCCTGACCTACAACCTCAAGCGTGCGCTGGCTGTGCTTGGCGGGCGGCACATGCTGCAGAAGTTGGCCATGCCATGACAGGGGTAGTGCCGAGGGATGCTCATGCAGACGGTCCTCTGAACGCAGCCCGACACCGCACCCCGGATCAACGTAGCGCCCACAAAACAAAAATGCCCCGGTGAACTCGGGGCGGTTTGCTATCGGCGGCCTTCGCAGCCGTTTCGACACGGACTGTCGCGGGGCCCTCGTCGTTGGTGCAGCCTGAAGACTTACAGCTTGGCCGACTGCATGTAGCGGTCGAACTGGCCTTCGGTGAAGCGGAACCAGAGGTTCTGGTCCTTCAGGAAGGCGGCGTAGTCGGTGTAGACCTTCTTCCAGTTCGGGTTGGTCTTCGACAGATCGGCATACACCGCCATCGATTCCTTGAAGGCCGCGTCCATCACGTCCTTCGGGAAGGGCATCAGCTTGACCTTGGCGGCCACCAGCTGCTTGAGCGCCGTCGGGTTCAGCGCGTCGTACTTGGCCTGCATGTCGACGTGGGCGGTCATCGAGGCGGCCTCGACGATGGCCTTGTACTCGGGCGTCAGCGCCTCATAGGCCTTGGTGTTGATGAAGAAGTCGACCTCGGGGCCGCCTTCCCACCAGCCGGGGTAGGCATAGAACGGGGCCACCTTGTAGAAGCCCAGCTTCTGGTCGTCGTACGGGCCCACCCACTCGGCCGCGTCGATGGTGCCCTTTTCCAGCGACTGGTAGATCTCGCCGCCGGGGATGTTCTGCGGCACGCCGCCCATGCGCTCGATGATCTTGCCGGCGAAGCCGCCGATGCGGAACTTCAGGCCCTTGATGTCGGCCAGCGACTTCACTTCCTTGCGGAACCAGCCGCCCATCTGGCTGCCGGTGTTGCCGCCCGGGAAGCTGATCATGTTGTATTGCGCGTAGAACTCACGCATCAGCTTCAGACCGTTGCCGTGCAGCATCCAGGCGGTCATCTGGCGGCTGTTCATGCCGAAGGGGATGGCCGCGCCGATGGCAAACGTCGGGTCCTTGCCGAAGAAGTAGTACGGCACGGTGTGGCACATGTCGACGGTGCCGTTCTGCACCGCATCGACCACGCCGAACGGCGGCATCAGTTCACCACCGGCATGCACCGAGATCTGGAACTTGCCGCCGGACATGTCCGAGACCTTCTTGCTGAAGACTTCGGCGGCCCCGTAGATGGTGTCCAGCGACTTCGGGAAGCTGCTGGCCAGGCGCCAGCGGATGTTGGCCTGGGCCTGCACGAAGGCCGGGGCGGTGCCCGCAGCCAGCACGCCCGCGATGCCTGCACCACGGACGAAGGAACGACGTTCCATGTAGGGGACTCCTGTGGACGGAATTTAGGTCGCGCGATTCTAGGAGCCGCATTTCGTCGGCTTCGGCGGGGTTTCCCCGCAGCAGATTCGGCGACGCCGCCCGCAGGCCGTCAGCTTGGCGTCAGCTGCCGGCGACCTTCATCTTCTCGATGAGGATGGAGCCCGTGGTCTTGCCGCCCATGGTGTAGGCGTCGGCGCCCACGGCCACGATGGACTTGAGCATCTGAGGCAGGTGGCCGGCGATGGTCACCTCCTCCACCGGGTGCACGATCTTGCCGTTCTCCACCCAGAAGCCGGCGGCACCGCGCGAATAGTCGCCGGTCACGTAGTTCACGCCCTGGCCCATCAGCTCAATGACGAAGAGGCCGCGGTGCAGCTTGCGCAGCATCGCGTCCAGGTCGTCGCCGGGCTGGGTGAGCCGGCTGGTGAGCGTGAGGTTCTGCGAGCCGCCGGCATGGCCGGTGGTTTTCATGCCCAGCTTGCGGGCCGAATAGCTCGACAAGAAGTAGCCCTGCGTCACGCCGGCTTCCACCACGGTGCGGGCGCGGGTGCGCACGCCTTCGTCGTCGAACGGCGCGCTGGCCTTGCCGCGCAGGATGAACGGGTCTTCATGCACGTCGAGGTGGTCGGCCAGCACCTGCTGGCCCAGGCTGTCCACCAGGAAGGTGGCTTTGCGGTACAGCGCACCGCCGCTGGTGGCCTGCACATAGGCGCCCAGCAGCCCGGCGGCCAGCGGCGACTCGAACAGCACCGGCACTTCGCAGGTGGGGATCTTGTGGGCCTTCAGCCGCGACAAGGCGCGCTCGGCCGCATAGCGGCCCACCGCTTCGGGCGCGGCCAGTTCGTCCGCCGAGCGCATCGAGGTGTACCAGGCGTCGCGCTGCATGCCGTCGCCGCGGCCGGCGATCGGCGCCACCGACAGCGAATGCCGCGAGCTGGCATAGCCGCCGCGAAAGCCGCGCGAGTTGCCGGCATAAAAGTGCGACTGCTGGGCTGAGACGCCCGCGCCTTCGGAGTTGGTGATGCGCTTGCGGTCGGTGGCCAGGGCCGCGGCCTCGCAGCGGCGGGCCAGCTCGGTGGCGGCCTCGGCATCCAGGTCCCAAGGGTGGAACAGGTCGAGGTCGCGCGCCGCCTCTTCGGCCGTGGCCAGGTCGTCCGCGTCGGGCAGGCCGGCCACCGGGTCTTCGGCGGTGAAGCGGGCGATGTCGTAGGCGGCGCGCACCGTCTGCTCGATCGCGGCGCGCGAGAAGTCGGAGGTGCTGGCATTGCCGCGGCGGCGGCCCAGGTACACCGCCACGCCCAGCGACTTGTCGCGGTTGCGCTCCACGTTCTCCAGCTCGCCCTTGCGCACCGAGACCGACAGGCCGGTGCCTTCCGAGGCTTCGGCGCCGGCATCGCTCGCACCCAGCTTCTTCGCCATCGCCAAGGCGTCCTCCACGCACTGCTGGAACTGTTCTCGCGTGTAGGCAAAGCCCTTGGCGGTGGTGGAACGGGTGTCGGACATGTGGGATGGCAGGGGTGGGGTTGGCTCAAATTATCATAGCCGTCGCCTTGAGCAGCCCTATGCAGCCCCACACCACCGACCCTTTCGACGAACGCCCCAGCAAGACCGCGCTGAAAAAGCAGGCGCACGACCTGCAGCGCCTGGGCGAGGCCCTTTCCGAACTGCCCGACGACCGCCTGGCCGCGGTGCCGATGCCCGAGTCCTTGCTGGAGGCCCTGCGCGAGACCCGCCGCATCCGCTCGCACGAAGGCCGGCGCCGCCACCTGCAGTACGTGGGCAAGCTGATGCGGCAGACCGACGTCGAGCCGCTGCGTGAAGCCGTGGCCGCGGCGCAGCTGGGCACCGCCCAGAACACGCTGGAGCTGCACCGGCTGGAGCAATGGCGCCTGGAGCTTGTCAACGACGACGAGGCCCTCACGCGTTGGATGGCCGAGTGGCCGGAAACCGACCTGCAGCACCTGCGCAGCCTGATCCGCGCCGCCCGCAAGGATGCGGCGCTGCCGCCCGAGCAGCGCCACGGCAAGGCCTGGCGCGAGCTGTTCCAGTTCATCAAGTCGCAGTTCAACCAGCCCCGGCCCGACGCACCGCATGAGCAGTTTTGAACCCGTCAAGATCGGCCTCGTGTCCGTCAGCGACCGCGCCAGCGCGGGCGTGTACGAGGACAAGGGCATTCCTGCGCTGCGCGAGTGGCTGGGCCGCGCATTGCGCAACCCGGTGACCTACGAAACGCGCCTGGTGCCCGACGAGCAGCCGCAGGTCAGCGAAGCCCTGAGCACGCTGGTGGACGACGCCGGCTGCGACCTGGTGCTGACCACGGGCGGCACCGGCCCGGCGCCGCGCGACATCACGCCCGAGGCCACGCTGGCCGTGGCCGACCGCGAGATGCCCGGCTTTGGCGAGCAGATGCGCCAGATCAGCCTGCGCTTCGTGCCCACCGCCATCCTGTCTAGACAAGTGGCGGTGATCCGCGGCCGCGCGCTGATCATCAACCTGCCCGGCCAGCCCAAGTCGATCGCCGAGACGCTGCAAGGCCTGCCGCAGGCCGAGCCGCCGGTGCCGGGCATCTTCGCCGCGGTGCCCTACTGCATCGACCTGATCGGCGGCCCTTACCTCGAGACCGACCCGGCGGTGTGCCAGGCCTTCCGGCCCAAGTCGGCCGTGCGCCCTGCCCCGGCTCAACCGGGGTCCCCGCAGTGAAGTCCCGCCTGGCGCTGGGCGCACTGGCATGGGCCATGGCCGCGGCCGGTCTGCCGGTGGGTGCCGCGGAAGACACGGTGCCACTGGTCATCCAGCCTGGCGACACGCTGTGGCACCTGTCGAACGAGGTGCTGGCCGGCCCCGAGGCCTGGCGCGAGGTGGCGCGGCTGAACCGCCTGCCCAATGCCGGCCAGATCCGCGCCGGCCAGCAGCTGCAGGTGCCACTGCGGCTGCTGCGCGAGCAGCCGGTGGACGCCCGTCTGGCCGTGGTGCAAGGCGCCGTGACGCTGGACGGCCGCCCGGCCGCTGCCGGCGACCTGGTGCGCGCTGGCCAGTCGCTGGCCACCGCAGCCGACGCTTCGGCGGTGGTGGAGCTGGCCGATGGCTCCCGCCTGCGGGTGCAGCCAGGCACCGAAGCCACACTGGCCCAGAGCGCCCGGGTGGCAACGCGCGGTGGTGCGCTCACCCCCACGCCCTCGCCCACCAGCGCCGACGCCCAGACCAGCACCGACGGCTACTTCGCCGGCACCATGCGCCTGGTGCGCGGTTCGCTGGAGGTGCTGGCCACCAAGCTGCGCCGCGCCAAACCGCTGGAAGTGCAGTCGCCCACCGCGGTGATCGGCGTGCGCGGCACCGAATACCGGGTGCATCACGGTGACGACCAGGGCACCCGCGCCGAAGTGCTGGAAGGCCGCGTGCGCGCCGAGCCGGTGGCCGCGCAGGCCACGGGCGTGGACTTGAGCGCGGGCTTCGGTGCCGCCATCGTGGCTGCCGGTGTGGCGCCGCGTGTGGTGCCGCTGCCGCCCGCGCCCGCGCTGGACGCGCTGCCCGCGGTGGTGGAACGCCCCGTCGTGCGGCTGGAGGTGCCGGGCGAGCCCAGCGCCCTGCGGGTGCAGGTGGCACTGGACGCCGGTTTTGAACGGGTGGTCAGCGACCAGCGTGTGGCCGCCGGCACGCCGGTGCGCATCACCGGCCTGGCCGATGGCGACTGGTTCCTGCGCGTGCGCCGCATCCAGGCCGACGGCGTGGAAGGCCTGAACAGCAGCCAGCGCTTCACGCTGGCGGCGCAGCCCGAGCCCCCCGCCCCCCGCGCCCCGCGCGCCGGCGGCCAGGTGGGCGTGGGCCGCGTGAGCTTCCGCTGGGCGGAGAACCTGCAGGCGCAGCACTACCACCTGCAGGTGGCCCGCGACGAGGCTTTCACCGACCTGGTGGTCGACCTGCCGCAGGTCACCGGCGATGCCGCCGAGCTGACGCTGGACCAGCCGGGCCGCTTCTTCTGGCGCGTGGCCAGCGTGCGGCCGCCCGAAGGCAACCGCCGCCAGCGGGGCCCCTGGACCGATGTGCAGGCCCTGACCGTTCGCGCCGCGCCACCGGCCGCCACCAGCGGGCTGTCGCCCGACGGCAGCCGCCTGGAACTGCGCTGGAGCGGCCGGCCGGAAGACCGCCACCAGGTGGAGCTGTCGACCGATCCGCAGTTCGGCGGCAGCGCCACGGTGCGCGCGGAGCTCACCACGCCGAGCTGGTCCGTGGACAAGCCGGCGCAGCCGGGCACCTACTACTTCCGCTATCGCAGCGTCGAGGCCGACGGCTTCGTCACGCCCTACAGCAGCACGCTGAAGCTGGAGATCGAGCGCGACACGCGCAGCCTGTGGCTGCTGGGCGTGCCGCTGCTGTTCCTGCTGTAGTTCTCTCGAGCGAGCGCCGTCTACTTGACCAGCCGGTTCAGGCCGGCGGCGTCGAAGCATTCGGTGGTCTGCGCGTCCTGGGGCACGCAGTCGCTGTCGGGCAGCTCGCGGCTGCGCGACGACAGCTTCTCGATCGCCTGCCACAGCAGCATGATCTGGTGCTCATGGCCCGAGGCGTTGTCGATCAGCCCCTTCATCGCCTGCGCCACCGGGTCGTCGCCCTGCGTCACGCCATAGGCCGAGAAGCCCATGCGGGCCGAGGCCGCCTCGCGCTCGGCGTCGGCCTTGCCTTCGATGATGCGGGCCGGATTGCCCACCGCGGTGGCGCCGGCCGGCAGCGGCTTGGTGAGCACCGCGCCCGAGCCGATGCGGGCGCCCTCACCCACGGTGAAGCCCCCCAGCACGCACGCATTGGCGCCGACGATGACGCCACGCTCCAGCGTGGGATGACGTTTGGCGCCGCGCACCAGCGAGGTACCGCCCAGCGTCACGCCTTGGTAGATGGTGCAGTCGTCATGCACTTCGGCCATCTCGCCGATCACCACCCCCATGCCGTGGTCAATGAACACCCGGCGGCCGATGGTGGCGCCCGGGTGGATCTCGATGCCGGTAAGGAAGCGCGCAATGTGCGAGATGAAGCGCCCCAGCCAGTGCCAGCGGGCGCGCCAGGCCGCATGGGCCCAACGGTGCATCACCAGCGCGTGCAGGCCGGGATAACAGGTGAGCACCTCCCACGACGAACGCGCGGCGGGGTCGCGTTCGCGGATGCAGGCGATGTCTTCACGCAGTCGGCTGAACATGGCGTTGGCTCTCGCGGCCCTTCAAGGGCCGTCTTCGGTCACGGCCGGCCAGTGTATGCGCCGCCTTTGCATCAGGTGCCAGGAGGGGCAAGCCGCGACACCGCCTTGGCCACGCCGCGCAGGATGTGCACCTCCTCGGCCGTCAGCGCCGCGCGGTTGGCCAGCTGGTTCAGCCGCGGCATCAGCTTCTTGGGCGCCGCCGGGTCCAGGTAGCCGATGGCCACCAGCACCTCGCGCCAGTGCGCCAGCAGGCCTTGCACCGCCGCCGCGTCGGCGGGCGCCGGCTCGGCGGTGCGCGCCTGCACCGCAAAACCGCCCAGCGCCTGCCGCCATTCATAGGCGATCACCTGCACCGCCTGCGCGAGGTTCAGCGAGCCGTAGGACGGGTCGGTGGGAATGCTCAGGCAGGTGTGGCAGCGGTAGACGATCTCGTTGGGCAGGCCATAGCGCTCGCTGCCGAACACGAAGCCGATGCGCGCGCCCTGCGCCGCCATTTGCGCCAGGTGCGGGCGCGGTGCGGCCGTGGGCGGGCCGAAGTCGCGCGGCGTCATCGCGGTGGCGCACAGGTGGTCGATGCCGTCCAGCGCCTCGTCGATCGAGTCGACGATGCGCGCCCGCACCAGGATGTCTGCCGCGCCGCTGGCCATGGCCACGGTGTCTTCCTGGCTCAGCACGTCGGCAAAGCGGGGCTGCACCAGCACCAGATCGGCAAACCCCATCACCTTCATCGCGCGCGCAGCGGCGCCCACGTTGCCGGGGTGGCTGGTGTTGACGAGGATGAAGCGGCTGCCGTCGCCGCGCGGCGTGTGTTCAGTGGCGGGGGTCACGGCGGCTTCAGGGGGCGTTGGGTCGGGCATGGTGCGTGAAAGCGGGTCAGGCGGCTAAAATGCGCGGTTCTCGTGGCCCGGCATTGTCGGCGCCACCCGCTCTTTGCCTTCGCTGCTGCTCCCAACCGCCCACGGCCCACAGGCCGGGGCCCGTCCGTCCACCGACGTTCACCGACGTTTTTATACAGGTCGCCCATGTCCCAATCGCTCCACCCCATGCTCAACATCGCCATCAAGGCGGCACGCGCGGCGGGCGCGATCATCAACCGGGCCTCGCTCGACCTGGAGCAGCTGAAGATCAACCACAAGGGCCCCAACGACTTCGTCACCGAGGTCGATCAGGCCGCCGAGCAGGTGATCATCGACACCGTGCTGCAGGCCTACCCCAACCACGCCATCCTGGCCGAAGAGTCGGGCCGCAGCCGGGGCGCCAAGGACAGCGAATTCGTCTGGATCATCGATCCGCTGGACGGCACCACCAACTTCATCCACGGCTTTCCGGTGTACTGCGTGTCCATCGCGCTGGCGCACCGTGGCCAGGTGCAGCAGGCGGTGGTGTACGACCCCACCCGCAACGACCTGTTCTACGCCTCCAAGGGCCGCGGCGCCTACCTGAACGACCGCCGCATCCGCGTTTCGCGCCGCACGCGCCTGTCCGACGCGCTGGTGGGCACCGGCTTCCCGTTCCGCCGCGGGGACAACTTCAAGCGCTACATCAAGATGTTCGAAGAGGTGATGCAGTCCTGCGCCGGCGTGCGCCGTCCGGGCGCTGCCGCACTCGACCTGTGCTACGTGGCCGCGGGCTACTACGACGGCTTCTTCGAGACCGGCCTGAACCCCTGGGACATCGCGGCCGGCTCGCTGATGATCACCGAGGCGGGCGGCCTGATCGGCAACTTCACCGGCGAATCCGACTACCTGTACCAGCGCGAGGTGGTGGCCGGCAATGCCAAGGTGTATGCCCAGCTGGTCACCATCCTGGCGCCCTACACCCGCGTGATCAAGGCCGACGACGTGGCCGGCGAGGCCGTGGCCACCGAAGCCGGTGACACCACGCCTGAGCAGGCCCTGGCCGCCAGCCTGGGCGCCGAGGCACCCGCCGCCGACGCCAAGCCCAAGCGCGGCCCGGTGCGCATCAAGAAGCAGCCGGCGGCCGAGGAGTGAAGCCCGCGGCGCCCGGCCGGCGCGCCAGCTGACCGAGCGCGCCGACGCCGGCCAGCATCAGCAGCCAGGTGGCAGGCTCCGGCACCGCCGTCACCGCCTCCATCCGGTCCACCGTCGCGATGAGCACCGGGCTGCCGTCGCTGCGGAAGAAGCCCATCAAGGCGCTGCTGAAGGCAGCGGCTTGCGGCACATCCCCCAGCGCGCTGGACGTGACGCCGGTGGTGCCGCCCTCCAGCTCCACGCTCAGGCGGTAGTCGGCCAGGATGTTGTCACCCGCTGCCAGGCGCAGGCCCTGGCCGAACAGCGTCATGTACCAGCTGTCGCCGCGCGGATCGTCGACCACCGACACCAGGCTGTTGCTATTGCCGGGCGCCAGCTGCGGCTGCCCGGCCTGGAAGCGCTGGCCGCCTGGCGCGTGCACGGTGAAGTCGAAACCGGTGATCAGCGCATCCCGGCCGCCGTACAGGCCGCGTCCCGGATCGCTGCTGTGGTTGCGGGCCAGCGCATCGAAGCTGAGCGTGAGGCTGTAGGTGGCACCCAGCACCGCCGCCTGCGAATCCCCGAACACCACATCGCCGCTCAAACGAAGCCCGGTCGGGCCGGCCACCGCACCGGCAGTTGCAACAAGGCTGAACACAGCCGCATACATCTTTGGTAGCAAGTGCTTCCTCCGGTAACGAAGGCGCAAACGCTAACCGCGTGACGGATTTCCGTATCAGGGCAAATTTGTGACGAAGGCCTGGAACGTGAACTAAGCCGCAGATTGACCCCTTCAGACGCCGGCTGCATGGCCAGGAGGTGGCCATGCGATCATCGCCGCCCCCTGCCGCAGCAGCCGCGGGGCCCCGAAAGACCGACCCCAGGAACCACCTTGCAGACCGAGCGCCCGACGCCGCCCGCCCCGCCCGCGCCCCCTGCGCGCGACTTCTCCGCGCACACGCCCATGATGGCCCAGTACCTGGCCATCAAGGCGGACTTCCCCGACACGCTCGTCTTCTATCGCATGGGCGATTTCTACGAGCTGTTCTATGACGACGCGCGCAAGGCGAACCGGCTGCTGGACATCACGCTGACCACCCGCGGCCAGAGCGCCGGCCAGCCGGTGGTGATGGCTGGCGTGCCGGTGCACTCGGTGGAAAGCTACCTGGCCAAGCTCATCCGCATGGGCGAGGCGGTGGCGATCGCCGAGCAGGTGGGCGACGTGGCCACCGCCAAGGGGCCGGTGGAGCGCAAGGTGGTGCGGGTGGTGACGCCGGGCACAGTGACCGACACCGAGCTGCTGAGCGAGCGGGTGGACAGCCTGCTGCTGGCGATTGCGCGCCAGGGCAGCCGCTTCGGCCTGGCCTGGCTGGGCCTGGCCAGCGGTCGGCTGGGCCTGACCGAATGTGCCGAACGTGAACTGCCCGCCTGGCTGGCGCGGCTGGATGCGGCCGAGATCCTGGTCGACGGCGGCGAACTGCCGCCCTGCGTGCGCAGCAGCGGCGCCGCCCTCACCCAGCGCCCGGCCTGGCAGTTCGACGCCACGCTGGGCGCGCGCAAGCTGTGTGCGCAGCTGCAGGTGGCCAGCCTGGCCGGCTTCACTGCCCAGGCATTGACGGCCGCCCACGCTGCCGCCGCCGCGCTGCTGAGCTTTGCCGAGCACACCCAGAGCCAATCGCTGGCCCACGTGCAGACGGTGCAGGTGGAAAGCGCCACCGACCTGCTGGACCTGCCGCCCGCGACCCACCGCAACCTGGAACTCACCCAAACGCTGCGCGGCGAGAGCAGCCCCACGCTGCTGTCGCTGCTGGACAGCTGCAAGAGCGGCATGGGCAGCCGCGCGCTGCGGCACTGGCTCACGCACCCGCTGCGCGAGCGCAGCGTGGCCAGCGCGCGCCACCAGGCCATCGCGGCGCTGATCGAGCGCGACGCCGTCGAGCCGCTGCGCGAGGCGCTGCGCCACATCTGCGATGTCGAGCGCATCACCAGCCGCCTCGCGCTGCGCCAGGTGCGCCCGCGTGAGCTGTCGGGCCTGCGGTCCACGCTCGCCGGCCTGCCCCTGCTGCGCGCCGTGGTGCCGCCAGGCGCCGCGCCGTTGCTGGACGAACTGCGCCAGGCCTTGTCGCCCGACGAAGCGCTGGCCGCCCTGCTCACCCAGGCGGTGGCCGAAGAGCCCGCCGTGCTGCTGCGCGACGGCGGCGTGATCGCCCCCGGCTTCGATGCCGAGCTGGACGAGCTGCGCGCCATCAGCCAGAACTGCGATGCCTTTTTGCTGGACCTGGAAGCGCGTGAGCGCAGCCGCAGCGGCATCGGCAACCTGCGGGTGCAGTACAACAAGGTGCATGGCTTCTACATCGAGGTCACCAGCAGCTTCATCGACCGGGTGCCGGCCGACTACCAGCGCCGCCAGACGCTGAAGAACGCCGAGCGCTACATCACGCCCGAGCTGAAGGCCTTCGAGGACAAGGCGCTGTCCGCCCAAGACCGGGCGCTGGCCCGCGAGAAGTGGCTGTACGACCAGCTGCTGGCGGCGCTGCAGCCGCACCTGGCCACGCTGGCCGCGCTGGCGCAGGCCTTGAGCGGCCTGGACGCCCTGGCCGCGCTGGCCGAGCGCGCCACCACGCTGGGCTGGTGCCGGCCGCAGTTCGTCAGCCACCCCTGCCTGGAGATCGAGGCTGGCCGCCACCCGGTGGTGGAAGCCCGGCTGCGCGAGACCGGCGGCGGCGAGTTCATCGCCAACCATTGCCGGCTCGATGCCCGCACACGGATGCTGGTGATCACCGGCCCCAACATGGGCGGCAAGAGCACCTTCATGCGTCAGGTGGCCCTGATCGCGCTGCTGGCGGCGATGGGCTCCTACGTGCCCGCCACCGCCTGCCGGCTGGGGCCGATCGATGCCATCCACACCCGCATCGGCGCCGCCGACGACCTGGCCAATGCGCAGTCCACCTTCATGCTGGAGATGACGGAGGCCGCCGCCATCGTGCACGGCGCCACCGAGCACAGCCTGGTGCTGATGGACGAGATCGGCCGCGGCACCAGCACCTTCGACGGCCTGGCGCTGGCCGGCGCCATCGCCAGCCACCTGCACGACCGCAACCGCGCCTTCACGCTGTTCGCCACCCACTACTTCGAGCTGACGGCCTTTCCGGCCAAGCATCCGCAGGCCATCAACGTGCACGTCAGCGCGGTGGAAAGCGGTCGCGACATCGTCTTCCTGCACGAGATCGAGCCCGGCCCCGCCAGCCGCAGCTACGGCGTGCAGGTGGCCCAACTGGCGGGCATGCCCAAGTCGCTGATAAGGCAGGCGCGCGCCGCGCTGGAAGCGCTGGAGGCGCAGCAGCAGGCCGGCAACGCGCAGGTGGACTTGTTCGCGCCGCCGCCCGCACCCGCCATGCCGCCGGCCGCCAGCGTGGTGGAAGAGGCGCTCGCCGAGCTGCAGCCTGATACCCTGTCGCCCCGCGAAGCCCTGGACGCGCTGTACCGGCTCAAGGCTCTACTGAACCCCATCACCGACATCACGCCATGACTTACTGCGTCGGCATCCGGCTCAACGCCGGCCTGGTCTTCCTGTCCGACTCCCGCACCAACGCGGGCCTGGACCACATCAGCACCTATCGCAAGATGATCATCTACGAGAAGGCGGACGACCGCTTCATGGTGCTGCTGTCGGCCGGCAACCTCAGCATCTCGCAGTCGGTGCGCGAGATGCTGCAGGTCGAGAAGATCGAGGGCCCGGTCGTCGACGGCAAGGAAACCGAGCCCATCACCATCTGGAACGCCAAGAGCATGTTCGACGCCGCCCGCGTGCTGGGCGCCACCGTGCGCCGGGTGTTCGAGCAGGACGGCCGCGCCCTCAAGGCCGCGGGCATCGACTTCAACGCCAGCTTCATCTTCGGCGGCCAGATCAAGGGCGAGGCCATGCGCCTGTTCCTGGTGTATTCGGCCGGCAACTTCATCGAAGCCACCGGCGAGACCTGCTACTACCAGGTGGGCGAGAGCAAGTACGGCAAGCCCATCCTCGACCGCGTGATCACGCCCAACACGCCGTTGAACCAGGCCGCCAAGTGCGCGCTGGTGTCGATGGACTCCACGCTCAAGAGCAACCTGTCGGTGGGGCTGCCGCTGGACCTGCTGGTCTACCGCGAGGGCGAGTTCAAGAGCGACGACATCGTCTGCATCGACGACAAGAACCCCTACTTCCGCATGATCCACGAGACCTGGGGCCAGCGGCTGCACGAGGTGTTCCAGGGCATCGACGACCCGCGCTGGGACGGTGGCGACACGCCCCATCCGATGATGGTGCGCAGCGCCCGTTATGAGCCGATGCGCAAGATCACCCACCCGGGCGAACGCATCCTCTGAAGGACCTTGCCGCCGCCGCCCGCATGTCGCGCACCATCGTCTTCTCGCACGGCAACAGCTTTCCCGCCGGCACCTACCGGTTGATGTTCGAGCGCTGGCGCGCCGCCGGCTGGCGGGTGGTGGCGGTGGACCGCTTCGGCCACGACCCGGCCTATCCGGTGACCAGCAACTGGCCGCACCTGCGCGACCAGCTCATCCACTTCATCGAGCGCGAGGTGCCGGCCGCTGAACGGCCGCCGGTGCTGGTGGGCCATTCGCTGGGCGGCATGCTCAGCCTGCTGGCGGCCAGCCGCCGCCCCGACCTGGCCGGCGGCCTGGTGATGCTGGATTCGCCGGTGGTCACCGGATGGCGTGCGCACAGCCTGCGCGTCGTCAAGGCGGCCCGGCTGCTGCCGCGCATCTCGCCCGGGCGCGTGGCCCAGCGGCGGCGCTGCGAATGGCCCAACCGCGAGGCGGTGCACCAGCATTTCGCGGGCAAGCCGGTGTTCGCGCGCTGGGACCCGCGGGTGCTGGCCGACTACGTGGCCAGCGGCTTCACCGAAGCGGGCGGCAAGACGGTGCTGGCCTTCCAGCGCGAGATCGAGACCCGCATCTACAACACCCTGCCGCATCACCTGGGCGCGGTGCTGCGCCGGCATCCGGTGCGCTGCAAGGTGGCCTTCATCGCCGGCACGCAATCGGCCGAGATGCGCCAGGGCGGCAGCGAGGCCGCCCGCGCCCTGGCCGGCGAGCGCTTTGTGTGGACCGAGGGCACCCACCTGTACCCCATGGAAAAGCCCGAGGCCACGGCCGACGAGGTGCTGCGGCTCATTCAGGCCTTCGCTTGACGCGCCCAAGGCCGGAACCGTCAGCCTGTTCGCCTACAATCGCGCTTTACCAGCAAGGCATTCGCGCGGCGACGTCGGCCGAATGCAGCACGACATGACCAAGTTCGTCTTCGTCACCGGTGGCGTGGTGTCCTCGCTCGGCAAGGGCATCGCTTCGGCCTCCCTGGCCGCGATCCTCGAATCGCGCGGCCTCAAGGTGACCCTCATCAAGCTCGACCCGTACCTGAACGTCGATCCAGGCACGATGAGCCCCTTCCAGCATGGCGAAGTGTTCGTCACCGACGACGGGGCGGAAACCGACCTCGACCTCGGCCACTACGAGCGCTTCATCAGCACGCGGATGAAGCGGGCCAACAACTTCACCGCCGGCCAGATCTACAAGACCGTGCTCGAGAAGGAGCGCCGCGGCGACTACCTCGGCAAGACGGTGCAGGTGATCCCGCACGTCACCAACGAGATCCAGGACTTCGTGCGCCGCGGCGCGGCGAACGTCGATGTCGCCATCGTCGAGATCGGCGGCACCGTGGGCGACATCGAGTCGCTGCCCTTCCTGGAAGCCGTGCGCCAGCTCAGCCTGCGCTCGGGCGCCAACAACTCGGCCTTTGTGCACCTCACCTACGTGCCCTACATCGCGGCCGCCGGTGAGCTCAAGACCAAGCCCACGCAGCACACGGTCGAGAAGATGCGCGCCATCGGCATCCAGCCCGATGCGCTGCTGTGCCGCGCCGACCGCGCGGTGCCTGATGAAGAGCGCGACAAGATCTCGCTCTTCACCAACGTGGCACCGGCCGGCGTTATCTCGATGTGGGACGTGGACACCATCTACAAGGTGCCCCGCATGCTGCACGAGCAGGGCCTGGACGAGCTGATCTGCATGAAGCTGCAGTTGCTCACCAAGCCGGCCGACCTGCGCCGCTGGGACCACCTCGTCAACGAGGTGACGCATCCCAAGCACGAGGTCACCATCGCCATGTGCGGCAAGTACACCGAGCTGTCCGACTCGTACAAGTCGCTCAACGAGGCGCTGCGCCATGCCGGCATCCACAACCATGCCCGCGTGAAGATCGAGTACGTCGACGCCGAGAGCCTGGAAGAAGGCAAGGCCGACGCGCTGGCCCAGTACGACGCCATCCTGGTGCCCGGCGGCTTTGGCAAGCGCGGCGTGGAAGGCAAGATCCTGGCCGCGCAATACGCCCGCGAGCACAAGATCCCCTACCTGGGCATCTGCCTGGGCATGCAGGTGGCCACCATCGAGGTGGCCCGCCACCTGGCCGGCCTCGAGAACGCCAACAGCACCGAATTCGACGCCAGCACGCCGCACCCGGTGATCGCGCTGATCGACGAATGGCAGGACAGCGACGGCACCATCCAGAAGCGCGACGCCAACTCCGACCTGGGCGGCACGATGCGCCTGGGCGCACAAAGCTCCGACGTGGCGCCCGGCACGCTGGCCTGGCAGATCTACGGCCCGGTGGTCACCGAGCGCCACCGCCACCGCTATGAAGCCAACGAGCACTACCTCGACCGGCTGCGCAACGCCGGCCTGGTGATCTCGGCCATCACCCAGCGCGAGAAGCTCACCGAGATCGTCGAGCTGCCGCAGGACGTGCACCCCTGGTTCGTCGGCGTGCAGTTCCACCCCGAGTTCAAGAGCACGCCCTGGGACGGCCACCCGCTGTTCACCAGCTACGTGAAGGCCGCGCTCGACCACAAGACCGCCCGCCGCGCCCCGGCCGGTGAAGGTCGCAAGGAAACCGCATGAAGCTCTGTGGCTTCGACGTCGGCCTGGACCGGCCCTTCTTCCTGATCGCCGGCCCCTGCGTCATCGAGAGCGAGCAGCTCCAGATCGACGTCGCCGGCCAGTTGAAGGAGATGACCGCCGCGCTGGGCATCCCCTTCATCTTCAAGTCCAGCTTCGACAAGGCCAACCGCTCCAGCGGCAGCACCTTCCGCGGCCCGGGCATGGACAAGGGCCTGGAGATCCTGGCCAAGGTCAGGCAGCAGCTTGGCGTGCCGGTGATCACCGACGTGCACACCGAGGCCGACGTGCCTGCGGTGGCCGCCGTGGTCGATGTGCTGCAGACGCCCGCCTTCCTGTGCCGGCAGACCGATTTCATCCGCGCCGTCGCGCAAAGCGGCAAGCCGGTGAACATCAAGAAGGGCCAGTTCCTGGCGCCGGCCGACATGAAGAACGTCATCCAGAAAGCCCGCGACGCCGCCCGCGAGAAGGGCCTGCCGGAAGACAACTTCCTGGCCTGCGAACGGGGCGTGAGCTTCGGCTACAACAACCTGGTGTCGGACATGCGCAGCCTGGCCATCATGCGCGACACCGGCGCGCCGGTGGTCTTCGACGCCACCCACAGCGTGCAGCTGCCGGGCGGCCAGGGCACCAGCAGCGGCGGCCAGCGCGAGTTCGTGCCGGTGCTGTCGCGTGCGGCCGTGGCCGTGGGCATCGCGGGCCTGTTCATGGAAACCCACCCCGATCCCGCCAAGGCGATGAGTGACGGCCCCAATGCCGTGCCGCTCAAGCACATGAAGGCGCTGCTGGAGCAGCTGGTCGCGCTGGACCGCGTGGTCAAGGCCCAGCCGCTGCTCGAAAACGACTTCAGCTGCTGACCCCCTACCCAGCCTGCCCCGCATGCCCAGCGCCTACATCATCGCCAACGTCGACGTCACCGATCCTGCGCAGTACGAGCAGTACCGCAAGCTGTCCACCCTGGCGATGCAGGCCCACGGCGCCGAGGTGTGCGTGCGCGGCGGCGCCGTCGAGGTGCTGGAAGGCGACTGGTCGCCCACCCGCCTGGTGGTGCTGAAGTTCCCCAGCCCGCAAGCCGCGCGGGCCTTCTACGACTCCACCGAATACAGCCACGCCCGGGCCGCGCGCGAGGGCGCGGCCGTCATGCGCATGGTGATGGTCGAAGGCGTCTGAACAAGCAGTATTTCCATCCATCGTTCTTGAGGAGATCCCCATGAGTGCCATCGTCGACATCGTCGGACGCGAGATCCTGGACAGCCGCGGCAACCCGACGGTCGAATGCGACGTGCTGCTGGAAAGCGGCACGATGGGCCGCGCGGCCGTGCCCAGCGGTGCCTCGACCGGCTCGCGCGAAGCCATCGAGCTGCGCGACGGTGACAAGGGCCGCTACCTGGGCAAGGGCGTGCTGAAGGCCGTCGAGCACGTGAACACCGAGATCAGCGAAGCCGTGCTGGGCCTGGACGCCTCGGAACAGGCCTTCCTGGACAAGACGCTGATCGACCTCGACGGCACCGACAACAAGAGCCGCCTGGGCGCCAACGCGATGCTGGCCGTGAGCATGGCCGTGGCCCGCGCCGCCGCTGAAGAATCGGGCCTGCCGCTGTACCGCTACTTCGGTGGCATGGGTGGCATGAGCCTGCCGGTGCCGATGATGAACGTCATCAACGGTGGCGCACACGCCAACAACAGCCTCGACCTGCAGGAGCTGATGATCATCCCCGTGGGCGCGCCGAGCTTCCGCGAGGCCGTGCGCTGGGGCGCCGAAACCTTCCATGCGCTCAAGAAGATCATCGGCGACAAGGGCCTGCCCACCGCCGTGGGCGACGAAGGCGGCTTTGCGCCCAGCGTCGAGAGCCATGAGGCCGCGATCCAGATGATCCTGCAGGCCATCGAGAAGGCCGGCTACAAGCCCGGCGAGCAGATCGCCCTGGGCCTGGACTGCGCCGCCAGCGAGTTCTACCACGACGGCAAGTACGTGCTGGAAGGCGAAGGCGGCATCAAGCTGGCCGCCGCCGAATGGACCGCCATGCTGGCCACCTGGTGCGACAAGTACCCGATCGTCTCGATCGAGGACGGCATGCACGAAGGCGACTGGGACGGCTGGAAGCTGCTGACCGAGCGCCTGGGCAAGAAGGTGCAGCTGGTGGGCGACGACCTGTTCGTCACCAACACCAAGATCCTGAAGGAAGGCATCGACAAGGGCATTGCCAACTCGATCCTCATCAAGATCAACCAGATCGGCACGCTGACCGAGACCTTCGCCGCCATCGAGATGGCCAAGCGCGCCGGCTACACCGCGGTGATCAGCCACCGCTCGGGCGAGACGGAAGACTCGACCATCGCCGACATCGCCGTGGGCACCAACGCCGGCCAGATCAAGACCGGCTCGATGAGCCGCAGCGATCGCATGGCCAAGTACAACCAGCTGCTGCGCATCGAAGAAGACCTGGGCGACGTGGCCGCCTACCCCGGCAAGGCCGCGTTCTACAACGTCCGCTGAGCGGACGCTGCAGCGCAACCATCATGAGGTGGATCACCCTGGCCCTGCTGGCGCTGCTGGCGCTGGTGCAGGCCGAACTCTGGTTCGGCAAGGGGGGTATGCCGTACGTGGTGGCGCTGCAGACCCAGCTCGAGACGCAAAAGGCCGCCAACCGCGCGGCCACGCTGCGCAACGAGCAGCTGGCCGCCGAGGTCAGTGACCTGAAGGACGGCCTGGAGATGGTCGAGGAAAAGGCCCGTGCCGAGCTGGGCATGGTCAAGCCCGACGAGATCCTGGTGCAGGTGGCTTCGCCGCGCCGATAGCCACCCGCCCACTGCCACGATGAGTGACTTGCAGGCGGCCTGGGCCGCCGCTTTTCTGCCCGCGTTTTCGCCGGCATTCAGCGCCTGGGGCAGCCCCGTCACCTGGGCCGAGATCCTGGCCTTCGGCCTGGCGGTGTGGATGGTCGTCCTCAACATGCGCGTCAACCCGCTGGCCTGGCCGCTGGCCATGGCCAGCTCGGTGCTCTACGGCGCGCTGTTCCTGCAATACGGCCTCTATGGCGAGGCCGGCCTGCAGGTGGTCTTCGTGCTGGTGGCGGCGTGGGGCTGGTGGCAATGGCTGCACGGCCAACAGGCCGGCGGCCAGGCCTTGCAGGTGCGCCACCTCAGCCCGCGCGGCCGCTGGACCGCGGTGCTGGCCACCCTGGCCGCATGGCCCTTGATGGGCTGGCTGCTGGCCCGCCACACCGACAGCACCGTGCCCTGGCTGGACGCCTTTCCCACCGTCGGCAGCCTGCTGGGCCAGTGGCTGCTGGGCCGGCAGTACGTGGAGAACTGGCCGGCCTGGGTGGTGGTGAACGTGGTCAGCGTCGCGCTGTTCGCGGTCAAGGGCCTGTGGCTCACCGTGCTGCTGTATGCCGTGTTCGCCGTGATGGCGGTGCTGGGCTGGCGCGGCTGGGCCGCACGCGCGGCCGCGGCCGCGGCCCGCACCTGAACGATGGGCGGCCTTCATGAGCACGGGTGATTCTTCGCGCGTCATCGCCCTGCTGGGCGCTGAGAGCACCGGCAAGTCCGACCTGGCCGACGCCCTGGCCCGCCGGCTGCGCAGGGTGCAGCCCTGCACCGCGGTGCCGGAGTACCTGCGCGAATGGTGCGACACCCACGAGCGCACGCCCGATCCGCGGGAGCAGCACCACATCGCCGCCGAGCAGCAACGCCGCATCGAGGCCGCCCTGGCCCTGGCGCCCGACATGCTGGTGGTGGCCGACACCACGCCGCTGATGACGGCGGTGTACAGCGAGTTCGTGTTCCAGGACCACGGCCTCTACGGCGCGGCCTTGCACTGGCAACAACAGGCCGTGGGCCTGACGCTGGTGACGGCGCTCGACCTGCCCTGGTTGCCCGATGGCCTGCAGCGCGACGGCCCCCAGGTGCGCGAACCGGTGGACGCGCTGATCCGCGCTGCGTTGACATCGGCCGGCATTGCTTACGGCGTGGTGCACGGCGAAGGCCCGCGCCGGGTAGAAGCCGCCTTGCGCGCGGTGGTGCGCTGGCAGCCGGGTCTGGCGGCCGCGCTGGACGCCGGCATCATTGAGGACGCCGTCAGCGGCAGCCGCGTGCGCTGGCGCAGCCGCTGCCTCGATTGCCTGGACCCCGACTGCGAGCGGGTGCTGGCAGGGTCAGACTCAGTGCACCGATGAAGTCGGCGGCAGCTGGTCGCGCTCCGGCGTGAACAGGCCGCCCACATCCACCCGGTCGAAGTGGTACTGCAGGCCGCAGAACTCGCAGCCCACTTCCACGTTGGTGCCCCGCTCGGCCAGGATGCCGTCGATCTCTTCGCGGCCCAGGCTCTTGAGCATCGCGCCCACCCGCTCGCGCGAGCAGGAGCAGGCGAAGCGCGGGTGAAGCGGCTCAAAGCGCGCCACCTGCTCTTCCCAGAACAGGCGCCGCAGGATGGTGTCGGCATCCAGCGTCAGCAGCTCTTCCTTTGTCAACGTGGCCGCCAGATGGCTGATGCGGTTGAAGGCTTCGTTGATGCCGATCTCGTCCTCGTTGCGGCTGCCCAGGTTGCCTTCGCCTTCCACCGGCAGGCGCTGGATCAGCAGGCCGGCGGCCATGTCGTCATTGGCCGCCAGGATCAGCTTGGTGTCCAGCTGTTCGGACTGCAGCATGTAGTGCTCCAGCACCTCGCTCACCTGCTGCAACGGTTCACCGCGGTCGCCATGCAGCGCCACCACGCCCTGGTAGGCCTGCTGGCCGGGCTTCTTGTCGGCCGGGTCCAGCGTGATGGCGCAACGGCCCTGGCCGTTCACGTTCACCATCGCGGCCAGCCGCGCATCGGCCGGCACCTCACCCACCACCTTGGCGGTGGCACGGAAGCGCAGGTCGGGCTGCGCCTCCACCACCGCCAGCTTCACCGGGCCATCGCCCTGCACCTGCATCACCAGCGCGCCGTCGAACTTGATGTTGGACTGCATCAGCACGCCGGCGGCCGACATCTGGCCCAGCAGCTCACCCACCGGCGCCGGATAGGCGCCCAGCGTCTCGCGCCGGCGCAGCAGCTCGCGCCAGTCGTCGGTCAGACGCACCAGCATGCCCCGCACCGGCAGACCCTCAAACAAGAACTTGTGCAACTCACTCATCACCGGTGTCCTGGCGGCCCGCAAGAGCCCAAAAGGCAGAATTGTAGGAATGGAGCTTCGACAGCAAGCCTTGCGGGTCTTGAGCCTGCCCGAACCGGCCGACAAGGCCGCTGCCGCGCGCGCCCTGCACGAGGCCGCCGACGGCCTGCCGCTGGACACCCAGGCCACGCTGCCTGAGCCCGCCGGCCTGCCCGGCCGCCCCGCCCTGCCCCGCCTGGTGCCGCACACCAGCCTGCCGCGCCGCTCGCCCTTCACGCCCGAAGGCCGGGCTGCGCTGCTGCATGCCATCGCCCACATCGAGCTCAATGCCATCGACCTGGCGCTGGACGCGGTGTGGCGCTTTGCCGGCATGCCGGCGCTGTACTACCGCGACTGGCTGCGCGTGGCCAGCGAAGAGGCCTTGCACTTCACGCTGCTGCGCGAGCACCTGCTGGCCATGGGCTGGGACTACGGCCGCTTCGATGCGCATGACGGCCTGTGGTCCATGACCTGGCGCACCCGGCACGACGTGGTGGCCCGCATGGCGCTGGTGCCGCGCACGCTGGAAGCCCGCGGCCTGGACGCCACGCCGCCGCTGCAGGCCAAGCTGGCCAAGGCCGGCGACGAACGTGCGGTGGCCATCCTCGACATCATCCTGCGCGACGAGGTGGGCCACGTGGCCGTGGGCAACCGCTGGTACCGCTGGCTGTGCGAGCGCCAGGGCCTGGACCCGGTGAGCCACTATGCCCGGCTGGTGCGCGAGCACCAGGCGCCGCGGCTGCGCCCGCCTTTCAACCGCAGCGCACGCGAGCAGGCCGGCTTCACCGCCGAGGAACTGGCCGAGCTGGAGCGCCTGCCCTGAACCGGCGCCGGCGCCCGCCGGCCCCCTGTTGGAACAGGGCTTGCGAGCATCGGGACCGCCGAGCACCGCTCGTACACTTCCCTTCACCTTTTCATCCGTTCACTTCGCCATGACTGACCTTTCGACCCGACGATTCCTGCAACGCATGGGCATGATCGCCTGCGGCCTGGTGCTGGCCGCCTGCGGCAAGCAGGAACCGCCCGCGCCCGCCCCGGTGGCTTCGGCCCCTGAAGCCGCCTCGGCCCCGGCGCCCGCGCCGGCCAAGGTCTACACCGTCGGCACCGATGCCGCGTACGCCCCGTTCGAATCGCAGAACGACAAGGCCGAGATCGTCGGCTTCACCGTCGACGTGCTCAGCGCCGTGGCGCAGAAGGCCGGCTTCGAGGTGAAGTTCGTCAACACGCCGTGGGAAGGCATCTTCAACGCGCTGCAGCAGGGCGATCGCGACCTGCTGGCCTCGTCGATCACCATCACCGACGAGCGCAAGCAGACCATGGACTTCAGCTCGCCCTACTTCGACGCGGTGCAGCTGATCGCCGTCAAGCAAAGCAGCAAGGTCGCCAAGTTCGACGACCTGAAGAAGCTCAAGGTCGGCGTGCAGACCGGCACCACCGGCGATGAAGTGGTGACCAAGCTGCTGGGCAAGACCAGCGCCAACGTCAAGCGCTTCGAGTCGACCCCGCTGGCCCTGAAGGAACTGGAAGCCGGCGGCGTTGATGCCGTGGTGGCCGACAACGGCGTGGTCATTCACTACGTGGCCAACAACCCGGGCGCGCAGTTCAAGACCGTGGCCGACAGCAGCTTCGTGCCCGAGCAGTACGGCTTCGCCGTCAAGAAGGGCAACGCCGAGCTGCTGGGTCTGGTCAACAAGGGCATCGCCGACATCAAGGCCGACGGCACCTACGACAAGATCTACGCCAAGTACTTCGGCAACGCGCCGGCCGCTGAAGCCGCGGCTTCCGCCGCCTCCAAGTAAGCAGGGCGGAGACGACGGGTCGTGGATCTTCGTTGGGAAATTCTGGCCGGCTACGGCCCGTTGTTCATCTCAGGCCTGTTCATGACGGTGAAGCTCACCGTCGTGGCCATCGGCGTGGGGCTGCTGCTGGGCGTGGTGTTCGGGCTGATCAGCAGCTCGGCCGACGCGCCGCAGCCCAAGTCGGCGGTGCTGGCCGTGCTGCTCAAGCTGGCGCGGCTGGTCACGCTGGCCTACGTCACCTTCTTCCGCGGCACGCCGCTGTTCGTGCAGATCCTGCTGGTGCACTTCGCGGTGATGCCGACGCTGGTGCACCCCGAGCACGGACTGCTGCTGGCCGGTGAAGCGGCCCGCAGCTTCCGGCAGGAGTACGGTGCGTTCTTCTCGGGCGCGCTGGCGCTCACGCTCAATGCCGGCGCCTACATCTCCGAGATTTTCCGCGCCGGCATCCTGAGCATCCACCGCGGCCAGACGCAGGCGGCCTACAGCGTGGGCCTGACCCATGCGCAGGCGATGCGCCACGTGATCCTGCCGCAGGCCTTCCGCCGCATGATGCCGGCGCTGGTCAACGAAGGCGTCACGCTGATCAAGGACTCGTCGCTGGTCTCGGCCATCGGCCTGGCCGAGCTGGCCCTGGCAGCGCGCACGGTGGCCGGCGCCTATTCGCGCTACTGGGAACCGTACCTGCTGATCTCGGCGATCTACCTGATCCTGACGCTGTTGCTGGCCGGTCTGGCTAAACGTCTGGAAGCACCCGCGCACCTGCGCGGGAGGTGAATGGGAGCCCCTCGCCCGGCGGGTACGCCGGGCGATCCCCGTTTCAGCTGAAAAAGTAGCGCTTCAGGCCGGCCAGGATCATCTCCACCGCCACCGCGGTCAGCACCAGGCCCATCAGCTTCTCGATGGCGCTGACCATCGAAGCGCCCAGCCAGCGGCGCAGGCGGTCGGCCAGCAGCAGCACCACGCCGCTGATCGTCATCGCCACGGTCAGCGCGCCCACCCATTCCAGCAGCCGCTCCGGCTGGCGCGAGGCCAGCAGCAGCACCGTGGCCATCGCCGAAGGCCCGGCCAGCAGCGGCACCGCCAGCGGGAAGATGAAGGGCTCACGCGCCTGGCCCTCGGCGGCTGCATAGATCTCGCTGCCCGAGGCGAAGATCATCCGGATCGCGATGATCAGCAGGATCACGCCTCCGGCCACTTCGAGTGAGCGCTCCGACAGGTGCATCAGCGACAGGAAGCCCTGCCCGCCGACCATGAACAGTCCGAGCACGCAGAAGGCGATCACCACCTCTCGCACCGCCACCCGGGCGCGGCGCTCGGGCGCGACGTTGCGCATCACCGAAATGAAGATCGGCAGGCTGCCGAACGGGTCGAGCACCAGCAGCAGCAGCAGCAGCAGCGCGGAAACAAAGGTGTGGTCCATGGGCGGCGGATTGTGCCCTTGCTTACAGCCTGCACCGCCCTGGTGCCAGTGTTGTTTTCCCGCAGCGTCAACAGCTTGAAACCAGTCCGTATCCTCGTTTTCCTGAGGGGGCGCTCTTACACTTTGTCTGCGCGATTTGCACTGGTATGCAGTGCGGTTGCAAGCCAATTACTTCCTGAGAGGATCCCCATGAAGCGCACCCTGATCGTTGCTGCCGTGGCCGCCCTGGGCGCCAACGCTGCTCTGGCCCAGAGCTCCGTGACCGTGTTCGGCCGCGTGAACACCAGCGTCGAATACCAAAAGAACATCGCTGTCGACGGCAAGCAAGCCGTGCTGCAGAACAACGCTTCGCGCCTGGGTTTCAAGGGCACGGAAGATCTGGGTGGCGGCCTGAAGGCTGACTTCTACCTGGAGCACCGCTTCAACAGCGACACCGGCACCACCACCGGTGACTTCTGGTCGGGCGACGCCTGGGTTGGCCTGTCGGGCGGCTTCGGCAACATCCGCGCCGGTCGTCTGACCAGCGCCGCCTACTACGCCACTGCCGACTGGATCGGCATGCACAACCACGACACCGGCACGTCGGAAGACAAGCTGTACACCTACCTGAGCGGCAACAAGAACACGGTGTCGTACCAGACCCCGAACTTCGCCGGCTTCGTCGGTGAGTTCAGCGTGTCGGCCGGCGAAGGCGTGGACGACAACAAGGTTTACAACCTGGCCGGCAACTACGACGCGGGTCCTCTGCACCTGGGTGTGGGCTACGAGCGTCAAGCTGAATCGAAGAACAGCCAACTGGCTCTGCGTGCCGTTTACGAACTGGGCGCCTTCACCTTCGGCGGCTACTACCAACTGAGCGACCTTAAGGATCTGGGTGCCGCTCTGCGCGATCCGTCGTCCCGCGGCTTCGACGCTGGCAAGCGCAACCTGTTCCGCCTGGCCGGCATGTACACCCTGGGCGCTTCCGAGTTCCACGTGAACGTTGGCCGCGCTGACGACTGGGACAACGTGGACGGCTCCAAGGCCACCCAGTGGACCCTGGCCTACAACTACAACCTGTCCAAGCGCACCAAGGTCTATGCCTTCTACACGAAGGTCGACAACGGTCGCAACCTGAGCTACTTCGGTGCCACTGGCGCCAACGACACCGTGCTGGACCCCAGCTCGTTCGCCGTCGGTGTGCGTCACAACTTCTGATATCCGGTTCACCGGACCAGAACAGAAAACGGCCCTTCGGGGCCGTTTTTCATGGTTGTTTCGATCTCACCCTCGCGGATGGTGCCTGGCGTGCAGCGCCCGCAGCCGCTCGCGGGCTACGTGGGTGTAGATCGTGGTGGTGGAGATGTCGGCATGTCCAAGCAGCATCTGCACCGCGCGCAGGTCGGCGCCGTGGTTGAGCAGATGGGTGGCAAAGGCATGGCGCAGCGTGTGGGGTGAGATCGGCGTCGTGATGCCGGCCGCCAGCGCATGCTTCTTGACGATGTTCCAGAACATCTGCCGGGTCATGCCATCGCCGCGGGCAGTGACGAACAAGGCCTGCGTGGCCTGCCCCTGCAGGATGGCGGCACGCGCCTCGGCCAGGTAGCGGGTGATCCAGCCGTGCGCCTCGTCGCCGAAGGGCACCAGGCGCTCCTTCGAGCCCTTGCCGGTCACCCGCAGCACGCCTTCGGCCAGCCCCACCTGGATGGTCTGCAGCCCCACCAGCTCGCTCACGCGCAGGCCGCTGGCGTACATCAACTCCAGCATCGCGCGGTCGCGCAGGCCCAGCGGCTTGCCCACGTCGGGCGCCTGCAGCAGCGCCTCCACCTGCGATTCGCTCAGCGTCTTGGGCACCCGCATCGGCTGCTTGGCCATGCGCAGGCGCAGCGTGGGGTCGTCGGCCAGCAGATGCTCACGCAGCGCCCAGCGGTAGAAGCGCTTGAACACGGTCAGGCGCCGGTTGGCGCTGGTGGCCCGTGAGCCGGCGTGGCGCGCGGCCACGTAGCCCAGCAGGTCCACCTCGGTGGCCGCCGCCAGCGACTTGCGCGGCTCGGCGGCCAGCCAGTCGGCACAGCCTTGCAGGTCGCGGCGGTAGGCGGCCAGCGAATTGGCCGCCAGCCCGTCCTCGATCCACAGGGCGTCGATGAAGCGATCGATCAACGCCTGGCTGTCCTCACGCGGGCTCACTCCAGCGTGAGCTTCTGGGTCTGCACGACCTTCTTGTACACGTCGTACTCGGCGCGGATCTGGGCCGCGAATTCGTCCGGCGTGTTCAGCACCAGCAGCGAGCCGGTGTCCTCGATGCGCTTCTTCACATCGGGCAGTTCCACCGTCTTGCGCACGGCGGCATTGACCTTGTCCACCACGTCCTTGGACATGCCCTTGGGGCCCAGGAAGCCGTAGTACGCCATGCGGTTGGCGGCCTCCAGGCCCACTTCCTTGAAGGTGGGCACGTTGGGCAGCACGGCCAGGCGCTGCGGCGCGGCCACCACGATGGCGATCAGCCGGCCGTCCTTGATGAAGGGCAGCGCCGAGGGCAGGTTGTCGAACATGATGGGCACCTGCCCGGCCACCGTGTCGTTCAGCGCGGGGCCCGCGCCGCGGTACGGGATGTGGGTGATGAAGGTGCCGGTCAGGCTTTTGAACAGCTCGGTCTGCAGGTGGCCGATGCCGCCGGTGCCCGAAGTGGCATAGCTGTACTTGCCCGGGTTCTTCTTGATGACCTCGAGGAAGGTCTTGTAGTCCTTGGCGGGGAAGGACGGATGCACCACGATCACGTTGGGCGTGGCCGCGATGTTGATGATGGGCGTGAAGTCGGTGATCGGGTTGTAGCCGATCTTCGGGTTGATGGCCGGGTTGGACGCGGTGGTGGACACCGTGGCCATGCCCAGCGTGTAACCGTCGGGCTGGGCACGGATGAGTTCCAGCGCACCGATGGACCCGCCGCCGCCGCTCTTGTTCTCGACGACCAGGGTCTGGCCCAGGGCCTGGTTGGCCTTCTCGGAAACGACACGGGCGATGATGTCGGTGGTGCCGCCAGGGGCGAAGGGCACCACCATGCGCACAGGCTTGGCCGGGTACTGCTGGGCCGCGGCCGGCAGCGACAAGGGCAACACACTCACGGCGGCCAATGAAGCAAGGGCCTTGAGAGTCGTCCGTTTCATCGTAAGCAGCTCCTGAAAAATGAGCGGGAATTATGGGCTGCGCGCCAGGCGCGCCCGGGGGTGGCAGACTGCTTTGATGCACACCGCCCTGCTTTTGTTGCCTGACTTCCTGCTGATCGTGATCGGTTTCCTGCTTTGCCGTTACACGATGCTCGATCGCAGCGTGTGGGACGGGGCCGAACGGCTGGTGTATTACCTGCTGTTCCCGGTGCTGCTGTTCAACTCCATCGTGCGCAACCCGCTGCAGCCTTCGGCCCTGGCCACGCTGGGCCTGGCGGGCCTGGCGATCGTCGGCTGCGGCATTGCGCTGGCGCTGCTGCTGGGCCGCTGGCCGGGCGTCGACGCGCGTCTGCATGCCTCGGGCGCGCAGGTGGCCTTCCGCTTCAACTCGTACATGGCGCTGGCGCTGGCCGATCGGCTGGGCGGCGCGCCCGGTGTGGCGGCGGTGGCGCTGCTGGTGGCGGTGGCGGTGCCGGCCTGCAACATCGCGGCGGTCTGGCCGCTGGCCCGGCATGGCGGCCATGGCTTCTTGAAGGAGCTGCTGCGCAACCCCTTGATCATCGCCACCGTGGCCGGGCTGGTGGCCAGCCTGATGGGGCTGAAGCTGCCGGCGCCGGTGGCGCTGACGATGGAGCGCATCGGCCTGGCGGCCCTGCCCATCGGGCTGATGGCGGTGGGCGCCGGCCTGCGCTTCGGCGCGCTGCGCGATGCGCCGCGGCTGGCGGCGGCCCTGCTGGGCATACGCCACTTGGTACTTCCGCTGCTGGCGGTGGTGTTCGTGCGCTTCACCGACCTGCCGCCGCTGCAGCAGCTGGTGATCGTGGCCTTCTCGGCGCTGCCCACCGCTTCCAGCTGCTACGTGCTGGCGGCGCGCCTGGGCGGGCATGCCGGCTTCGTGGCCGGCCTGGTCACGGTGTCCACGCTGCTGGGCATGGCCAGCGTGCCGCTGGCGCTGGGCGCCTACGCGGCACTGGGGCCGGTGCCGGGCACGCCGCTGCGCTGAGCCAAAGCCCAGTCGATGTGCTCGCGCAGCAGCGGGCTGGCCCCCGGCTGCGCAGCCTGCAGCGCACGGGCAATCGCCTCATCGCCCCCTGCGCCAGTACCTGCACGCAGCGCATTGCCCATCGCCACCGCCAGGTTGCGCTGCCAGCGCGCATGGCCGATGCGGCGAATCGCGCTGCCCTCGGTGTGGCGCAGGAAGTCAGCTTCGGTCCAGGCCCAAAGCTGCAGCAGCGTCGGTTCGGCCAGCGCCGGCCGCAGGTCGAAGTCGGGCAGCACCGCGCGCTGGGCGAACTTGTTCCATGGGCAGGCCAGCTGGCAGTCGTCGCAGCCGTAGATGCGGTTGCCCATCGCCGGGCGCAGTGCCTCGGGGATCGGCCCGGCATGCTCGATCGTCAGGTACGAGATGCAGCGGCGTGCGTCCACCACCTGCGGCGCGACGATGGCCTGCGTGGGGCAGATGTCTAGACAGGCGCTGCAGCTGCCGCAGTGGGCGCTCTCGGGTTCGGTCAGCGGCAGCGGCACATCCACGAACAGCTCGCCCAGGAAGTACATCGAGCCCGCATCGCGCTTGAGCGACAACGTGTGCTTGCCGCGCCAGCCCAGGCCGCTGCGGGTGGCCAGCGCCACCTCCAGCACCGGGGCCGAGTCGGTGAAGGCGCGGTGGCCGAACGGGCCGATGGCCTCGGTGAGCCGATCGGCCAGCTTCTGCAAGCGTGAACGCAACACCTTGTGATAGTCGCGACCCCGCGCATACACCGACACGGTGGCCAGGCCCGGGGTGGCGATGCGCTGCCACTCCTGCTCGCGCCATGTCGGCGCGGTGTCACGTGGCAGGTAGTCCATGCGGGCGGTGATCACCCGCACCGTGCCGGGCACCAGCTCCTGCGGCCGGGCGCGCTTGAGGCCATGCGCGGCCATGTAATCCATCTCGCCATGGAAGCCGTTGTGCAGCCACTGCAGCAACCCGGGCTCCGCATCATGAAGGTCGATGCCAGCAACACCGATCTGGGAGAATCCCAGCTCCTTGGCCCAAGCGCGCAATTGCTCCAGCAGTGCCTGCCCGTCGATGTCGTGAAGACGCTCCCGCATCGCTCCATTCTAGAAACCCGCTTGCTGCACTGGCCCGACGAGGCCGCCTGCGAAGCCACCGCCCGTGCCCTGGCCGCCCAGCCCCTGCTGCGCGATGCCTTCATCGAACTGCACGGCCCGCTGGGCGCCGGCAAGACCACGCTGGTGCGCCACCTGCTGCGCGCGCTGGGCGTGCAGGGCCGCATCAAGAGCCCCACCTACGCGGTGCTCGAGCCCTATGAGCTGCCCGATGGCCTGGCCGTCTCGCACTTCGACTTCTACCGCTTCGAGGATGCCGCCGAATGGAGCGACGCCGGCTTTCGCGACGTGTTCGCGCAGCCGGGCCTGAAGCTGGCCGAGTGGCCCGAGAAGGTGGCCGATGCCTTGCCGCCGCCCGACCTGCGCATGGAACTTGAACCCCAAGAGGACGACCAACGCGCCGTGACCCTTCAAGCCCTGACTCCCCGCGGCCTTGCGCTGCTGCAAGCGCTGTGAGCCCGCGACTGACCAGCCGCCGCCATCTGCTGCGCCAGGCCGGCGGCCTGGTGCTGCTGCTGGGCGCGGCCGACCTGGCCTTCGGTGCCAGCATCGTGGCCGTGCGCGTGTGGCCGGCCGATGCCTACACCCGCGTGACGCTGGAAAGCGACCAGCCGCTGGCCGCCACCCACCAGCTGGTGACCGGACCCGACCGCCTGGTGGTCGACATCGAAGGCCTGGAGCTCAGCGCCCAGCTCAAGGAGCTGGTGGGCAAGGTGCGCAGCGACGATCCCTTCATTGCCGGCGTGCGCGTGGGCCAGTACCAGCCGCGCGTGGTGCGGCTGGTGATCGACCTCAAGCAGGCCACCGCGCCGCAGCAGTTCGCGCTGGCGCCGGTGGCGGCCTACCAGCACCGGCTGGTGTTCGACCTCTACCCCACGCAGCCGGTCGATCCGCTGCTGGCATTGATCCGCGAGAAGGAACAGTCCGAGCGCGCGGCCGCCCAGTCGGTGCAGGACGCACTGGGCGAGTTCATCGGCAAGGTGGGCTCGCAGCCGCCGGTGGCCGCTGCCCCCACGGCCCCGTCCTCCCCGGCGCCTCTGCCAGCGCCCGCCCCCGGCCCCACGCAGCCGCCGCTGGTGCCCCCGCCGCCGGTGGTGGCGGCCGCGCCGGTGCCGCCCCCGGCGCCCACTGCACCCGGCCCACGCGCCGCGCTGCAGAACAAGATCGACCGCCTGGTGATCGTGGCGCTGGACCCCGGCCATGGCGGCGAAGACCCCGGCGCCATCGGCCCCAGCGGCCTGCGCGAGAAGGACGTGGTGCTGCAGGTGGCGCTGCAACTGCGTGAACGCATCAATGCGATGCCCGGCATGCGCGCCTTCATGACGCGCGATGCCGACTTCTTCGTGCCGCTGGCCGAGCGGGTGCAAAAGGCGCGGCGGGTGCAGGCCGACCTCTTCGTCAGCATCCATGCCGATGCCTTCATCACGCCGCAGGCGCGGGGTGCCTCGGTGTTCGCCTTGTCGCAGGGCGGTGCCACCAGCACGGCGGCGCGCTGGATGGCCAACCGCGAGAACGCGGCCGACGTGGTGGGCGGCGTCAACCTGAAGTCGGCCGATGCGCAGGTGCTGCGCACGATGCTGGACATGAGCACCCATGCGCAGATCAAGGACAGCCTGCGCGTGGGCGGCGAGGTGCTGGGCGAGCTGGACCGCGTGGGCCGGCTGCACAAGCCCAAGGTGGAACAGGCCGGCTTCGCGGTGCTGAAGGCGCCCGACATCCCGAGCATCCTGGTCGAGACCGCCTTCATCTCCAACCCGGAGGAAGAAGACAAGCTGCGCAGCGCCGACTACCAGCGCCAGCTGGTCAAGGCCCTGGCCACCGGCATCCAGCGCTACTTCGCGAAGAACCCGCCGCTGGCGCGCAACCGGCAGCTGTGAACGGCGCCTGAGAAGGACCGGGGAGCCGCGAGCCCGGCATCAGGCGGCAGCAAAGCGTGAAATCCTGCTGCGTATGCGCAACAGCATGTGTGGCGCACTTCACGTCATGGCGCGAAATCCTGCGTCTCCACCCCGTGGGTCGGGGTGGTCGGGCATGGGCGGGGCGAACAAGAGTGGGCGCGGCCCCGCAGCCGTCAGGCGGGTTGCAGTTGGTTCACTCACCTAGAGGTCATCTTGCGCTACTCCTACATCGCTACTGCCGCCCTCATTGCCGCGGCTGCCGCCCTTCCGGCCCACGCCGCCACCGTCTGCTCGGTCACTGACTTGAGCATCCAGGCTCAAGCCTGCGCCGGGTTCTTCGACGGCAATCTGCTCAGCAACAGCCCGACCGACGTGGCGGCCCAGAAGGCTGCGCTGAACAGCCTGGGCTTCGTCTGGAACGGGGATTTCAACACCGTGGAAAAGCACGGCGTGACGGCGGGCACGCTCGACTTCAGCACGCCGCTGAACTCGACGACCTACCTGGCCATTCACTTCGGCAATGGCAAGGGTGGCCCGGGCAACGCCACGGCCTTCTACAGGTTGGACGCGGGGTCCAACCTGGACAGCCTGCTGCTCAACTATTCGGCCGGCGGGAATGCGGTGCTGTATGCCACCTCCGCCAGCACGCCGCCGGTGCCTGAACCCGAAACCTACGCCATGCTGCTGGCAGGCCTGGGCGTGGTCGGCTTCATTGCACGCCGCCGCCAACGCTGATTGGCATACCCGCGCCCGGGGACGGGCTGCCCCCATGACCAGGTGGCCCTTCTGAAAGGGCCCGGGGGCCGCGAGCGTCAGCGAGCTTGGGGGCTCACACCCCCCGCCCGCCATGCCGCCCCAAGGGCGGGTGCGCCACCTTGGGGGGCAGCGAGCGTCATCGAGCCTGGGGACTGACACCACCTGCGCGCCGGGCGCGCCAGCCACCCACCAGCGCGATCAGCCCCGGGACCAGGATCATCGCCCAGATGATCTTGTCCAGGTGCTGCTTGACGAACGGGATGTTGCCGAACAGGTAGCCGGCCAGCGTGATGCCCACCACCCAAAGCAGCGCACCGGCCACGTTGTAGGCGGTGAACTTGCCGCGGCTCATCGCCGCCACGCCGGCCACGAAAGGCGCGAAGGTGCGGATGAAGGGCATGAAGCGGGCGATGATGATGGTGATGCCGCCGTGCTTCTCGTAAAAGCCGTGGGCCTGCTCAAAGGCGCGCTTGTTGAACCAGCGGCTGTTTTCCCAGCCCCACACCCGCGGCCCGAGCGCGCGGCCGATGCTGTAGTTCATCTGGTCGCCCAGGATGGCGGCCACCACCAGCAGCCCCATGGACAGCGGCAGGCTCATGAGCCCGGCGCCGCACAGTGCACCCACGACGAACAGCAGTGAGTCACCGGGCAGCAGCGGCATCACCACCACGCCGGTCTCGACGAAGATGATGGCGAACAGCAGCGCATACACCCAGGTGCCGTGGTCGGCCACGAACTGCGCGAGGTGCACGTCCACGTGCAGGATGAAGTCGATGAGGGCGGCGAGGATGTCCATGGCGGCGGATTATCGCGGTGCAGCAAGTTTCTAGAATGACGGCATGACCGTCGTTTCCGCCGAATCCGGCACTGCCCTGGCCGCCGCCCTGCCCCGCCGCCCGATCCGCGAGCTGCCCGATGAGCTGGTGAGCCAGATCGCCGCCGGCGAAGTGGTGGAACGCCCGGCCTCCGTGGTGCGCGAACTGGTGGACAACGCGCTGGACGCCGGCGCCAGCCAGATCAACGTCAAGCTGATGGCCGGCGGCGTGCGCAGCATCGTGGTGGAGGACGACGGCATCGGCATCGCATCGGCCGAGCTGCCGCTGGCGCTGCGCCGCCATGCCACCAGCAAGATCGGCTCGCTGGACGACCTGGAAGCGGTGAGCACCATGGGGTTTCGGGGCGAGGCGCTGGCCGCCATCGCCTCGGTGGCCGACGTCTCGCTGCTCAGCCGCACCGCCAGCGCGCCGCATGCGCTGCGGCTGGATGCCCGCTCCGGCGAACTGGGCCCGGCCGCCCGCGCCGTGGGCACCAGCGTGGAAGTGCGCGAGCTGTTCTTCAACACGCCCGCCCGCCGCAAGTTCTTGAAGAGCGACAGCACCGAGCTGGCCCATGCGCTGGAGGCGGTGCGCCGCCATGCGCTGGCCCGGCCCGACGTCGGCTTTGCGGTGTGGCACGAAGGCAAGCTGGTGGCGCAGTGGCGCCCGGCGCGGCTGGACCAGCGCATCCGCGACGTGCTGGGCGAAGAATTCCTGGAAGGTAGCCGCCCGGTGGAACACGCGGCGGGGCCGCTCACCATCCAGGGCCGCACCGCGCTGCCCGAGCTGTCGCGTGCGCGGGCCGACCAGCAGTACGTGTTCGTCAATGGCCGCTACGTGCGCGACCGGCTGATCGCCCACGGCGTGCGCTCGGCGTATGAAGACGTGCTGCACGGCCAGCGGCAGCCGGCCTACGTGCTGTTTGCCACCATCGTGCCCGAGCTGGTGGACGTGAACGTGCACCCGACCAAGATCGAGGTGCGCTTCCGCGACGGCCGCGCCGTGCACCAGGCGGTGCATCGGGCGGTGGAAGGGGCGCTGGCCGTCTCGCGGGCGGGCGAGGTGGCGCAGGCGCCGGCGGGGGGCGCGGCAGCCAGCGCCGAAGCCGGGCCGCTCGGCCACCCGGTGCCCGGGGCCACCGCCCTGCCCGTGCAGCCGACGCCGGTGCCGCCCTGGCTGCCTGCGGCCACCGCGGCCAACGGCTTCATGCGCATGCCGCGCAGCGACGGGCCGGCCCAGGGTGCGCTGGCCCTGCAGACCGCCGCCGCGCTGTATGCGCAGGAGCCGCCGGCGCCCTGGCGTGTGCCGCCCGCTCCGGCAGTCGCCGCGCCGCCGCAGGACCTGCCGTCCGCCGACGAATGGCCGCTGGGCCGCGCCATCGCGCAGATCGGCGGCGTCTATGTGCTGGCCGAGAACCGGCACGGCCTGGTGATCGTGGACATGCATGCGGCGCACGAACGCATCGTCTACGAGCGGCTGAAGGCCAGCATCGGCGCCGCGGCCATCGAATCGCAGCCGCTGCTGATCCCGGCGAGCTTTCCTGCCTCACCCACCGAGATCGCGGTGGCAGAAGGCCAGCGCGAGACGCTGCTGGCGCTGGGCCTGGACGTGAGCCCGCTGTCGCCCGGCGTGCTGGCGGTGCGCGCGCGGCCGGCCGCACTGGCCGGCGGTGACGCGGTGGCGCTGGCCCGCTCGGTGCTGGGGGAACTGGCCGAGCTGGGCGACCTGGGCGCGCAGCAGGTGCTGCAGCGCGCCCGCGACGAGATCTTGGCCACCATGGCCTGCCACGGCGCGGTGCGCGCCAACCGGCAGCTCACGCTCGACGAGATGAACGCGCTGCTGCGCGACATGGAGCGCACCGAGCGCGCCGACCAGTGCAACCACGGTCGCCCGACCTGGCGCCAGCTGGGCATGCGCGAGCTGGACGCGCTCTTCCTGCGCGGCCGCTGAGCGCCCGGCGCAGCACCACCCCGGCGCCGGCCAGCAGCAGCAACGGCAGCCCGATCCACCGCAACTCCTGCAGCAGCCGGTCGAGCCCGAACAGCGGCACGCCCCGCATGGGCACGGGACGCCAGGGCAGGCAGTGGCGGGCGCCGTCCAGCGGCCAGAGCCAGGCGTTGCAGATGCCGCGGTCGATCAACCCGTCCAGCAGCGGGTGCGAGGCGGTGCACAGCGCCAGATAGGCCGCCGTCAGCCAGCGGCTGCGCCCCGGCCGGCGCCCGGCCAGCGCCGCCCCGAGCGCGCCCACCAGCAGCGCAAAGCCGATGGAGTGGGTGAAGCCGCGGTGGCCGTAGGTGCCGCCGTAGTCGTCGATGTGCAGCACGTACAGCAGCATGTCGGCATCAGCCATCACGCCGCAGACCGCGCCGGCCAGCGCCAGGGCCGGGGCAAAGTGCAGGTAGGTGGCCATGGGACTCCGGGCCTCAGGCGCTGTGCTGTTCCAGGCCGGGGCTGGCCGGTACCGGCTCAGGCCGCATCACGCTGTACCAGTCAAGCCGGCGGGTGGCCACCATGATGGCGGCGAGCACCCCGAACAGCAGCAGCGAGCCCATCATCAGCGCGTTGTCTTCCGACACCAGGATGCCGTAGAGCACGCCATACAGCGCGACCAGCAGCCCGCTCATGCCCAGGCCCGGGCGCCAGCCGCCGAGCACATGGCGCAGGTAGTGGCCCAGCAGCGCGATGCAGCCGGTGCTGGCCAGGCCATAGGCGACTGCGAAGTCCATGTGTTCGGACAGCGAGAGCAGCAGCAGGAAGAACAGCACCAGTGCGGCGCCGATCATCAGGTACTGCATCGGATGGATGCGCCAGCGGCGCACCATCTCCAGCACGAAGAAAGCGGCGAAGGTGAGCACGATGAACATGCCGGCGTACTTGGTGGCGCGCTCGGTCAGGCGATAGACGTCGACCGGGTCGCCCAGCGACACCGAGAACTGCTCGACCGTGTGCGAGGGCAGGCTGTCGGCACGAGGGTCTTCCTGGAATTGCGACTGCGCCCGGCTGGAGAGCGACGAGACCCGCCAGGTGGCTTCGAAGCCGCTGGCGGTGACGCTGCGGGTGCGCGGCAGGAAGTCGCCCCCGAAGCTGGGGTGCGGCCAGGACGAGGTCAGCGTGACGCTGCTGTCGTCGGCCAGCGGCACCCAGCCGATGCTGCCGGTGCCCGCCAGCTCGAAGTCAACTGCAACATCCAGCGCGGCACCCGCCTTCAGCAGGGCCGGGTCCACCCGCGCTGCCAGCGGCAGCGGGCTGCTGGCCGGCGCCTGCTCCACGGCCAGCGTGCGGCCGGGCAGGCGCAACTGGGGGGCGGCCAGCAGGCCCCGTGTGTCGCTCACGCCCATCAGCAGCAGGGGCTGGCCCAGGGTGATGCGGCCGCCGGGCTGCCGGGGCGTGACCTCGCCCCACATGAAGCGGCCGGTGCTGGCGTGCTGGCTGGTGTACACCGTGACCGGGAAGATGCCCCGCCAGCGCGTTTCGGTGGCCAGGCGGCTGCGGCTGTCCTGCGTTTTCGGGAACTGCACGGACACCCGCTCGACGGACACCAGCTCTTCACGCGTGGCGCCGACCTTGCCCTCCACCTTGACCTTGCGCAGATACGTTTCGGTGTACGGCAGCCAGAGCAACGGGCCGGTGAGGGTCTGCGGGCCGGCATGGGCGCGGGCCACCTCCGCGGCGGCCTGCTGCCGGTAGGCGCTGCGCTCGGCAATCACCTCGCGCACCAGCGCCAGTGGAATGGCCAGCAGGGCCATCAGCAATGCGACGAGCAGCAGCTTGCTCAGCAAGGGGTATTTGTTCATGGTTCGTTCCGTCTCAGGGTGACGCAACGATTCTTGAAAACCCCTGCGAAGCCGCCGCGCAGGCCATGTGCAGCGAATGTGAAATGGCGGCGGTACCCCCGCCGCGTTGGGGGGCTCAGTCCCGCCGGGCCGCCCCAAGGGACTGAGATCCCCCCTGGGGGGGCGCGAGCGCAGCGAGCTTGGGGGCAGGCATCAGCCGGGCAGCCGCCAGGTGACGCAGCAGCCGCGCGGGCCCTCCACGTTTTCGACCCGCAGCTCACCCCCGTGCAGGCCGCTCACCTCCTGCACGAAGCACAGGCCCAGGCCGGTGCTCTTGTCCCGCCCCTCGCCGCGCGGCAGCGAATAAAAGCGCTCGAAGATGCGGCCCAGCGCATAGTCGGGCACGCCCGGGCCCTGGTCGCGCAGGGTCCACAGCAGCTGGCTGCCTTCACGCACCAGGCCCAGCGTGAGCAGGCCGCCCGGGGGCGAGAAGTCGATCGCGTTATCCAGCAGGTTGTGCAGGGCCTGGCGCAGCAGGAAGCGGTTGCCGCGCAGGCTCTGGCCGCTGCCCAGCCGGTCGGCCACCTGCAGGCCCTGCAGGCGCAGCCGCGGCTCCAGCGCCTGCAGCACCTCGCGCGTGAGCGCGGCCAGGTCCACGCTTTCCACGTCGCGCAGCTGGCGCATCTGCTCCACGTCGGCCAGGCCCAGCAGCTGGTCGATCAGCTGCTGCAGCCGCTCGGTCTGGCGTTCGATGTTGCCGGCAAAGCGCTGGCGGTCGGCCTCGGGCATCGGCGACTGCAACAGCTCGGCCGCGCCGCGGATGGCCGCCAGCGGGCTCTTGAGCTCATGCGTCAGCGTGTGCACGTAGCGCTCGACATAGGCCTTGTCTTCGAGCTTCAGGCGCATGCGTTCCACCGCCTGGGCCAGGTCGGTGAACTCGGTGTTGCCCGACAGGCGCCCCATGCGCGGCAGCTCGGCACGCTCGCCCTGCGCCACGGCAAGGGCATAGCCCCGCAGCCGCGACAGTGAGCTGACCATCCACCAGGTGAACAGCAGGCCGATGGCCAGCGAAATGCCCAGCAGCCCCCATGACCAGGCCAGGATGCGGTTGCGGCTGCGCTGGATGTAGGGCTCCAGCGTGGCATTGGGCCGCGACACGGTGAGCACGCCGATGATGCGGCCGCCATCGCGCACCGGCGCGGCCACGTGCATCACGGTGCTGTCGGGCTGGTCGGGGCTTTCGGCGCTGGAACGGGCGCCGTACTGGCCGCGCAGGGTCTTGTACACGTCGTTCCAGCGCGAATGGTCTTCGCCCACCGCCGCTTCGCGGGTGTCGAACACGACGATGCCGCGCGCATCGGTGATGCTGACGCGGGTGTGGATGCGGTCCTTGTGGAAGCCCCAGAGGTTGGCGTCGGGCTGGAGGGTGGGCAGCGCGCGCATGGCCTGGGCGAACGGCCCGCTGGCGATGGTGCCGGCCTTCAGGTCGGGCGCGGCCAGCTGGGCCAGGCTGTAGGCCGTGTCCACCAGGCTGTCTTCCATCGCCAGCCGGGTGCCGGGCTTGACCTCTTCAAGGAACACCCGCAGCACCACGAACAGCGCCAGGCCCAGCACCAGAAAAAAGCCCAGCAGCAGGCGAAGACCGATGCGCAACTCAGGCCCTGAGCGAGTAACCCATGTGGCGATGGGTCTGGATCAGCTCGGCACTGGCGCCGGCTTCGCGCAGCTTGGCGCGCACCAGCCGGATGTGGGCGTCCACCGTGCGGTCCGCGGTGTCGGGCGCGTCGTCCCACACCAGGTTCATCAGCTCGGCGCGCGAGAAGATGCGCTGCGGGCGCCGCAGCAGCGTGGCCAACAGCCGGAACTCATAGCGCGTGAGGGCCAGCCACTGGCCGGCGCAGCGGATGCGCTGCGCGCCTTCGTCCAGCTGCAGCAGCGGCGCGGCCTCTGCGTCCGCCGCAGCCGGCGCGGCCGCACGCACGGCGCTGCGCCGCAAGATGGCCTTGACCCGCGCGCCCACCTCGCGCGGCGAGAAGGGTTTGCTCACGTAATCGTCGGCGCCCAGCTCCAGGCCCAGGATGCGGTCGATCTCTTCGCTGCGCGCGGTCAGGAAGAGGATGGGCAGTTCGCTGGTCTTGCGGATGGCACGGCAGACGTCAAAGCCGTTGCCGTCGGGCAGGCCCACGTCCAGGATGGCCAGGTCCGGCGCCTGGTGGGCAAAGGCCGCCAGCGCGTCGCGCACCAGCGTCACGTGGGCCACTTCGAAGCCTTCGCTGCGCAGGCTGTAGATCAGCGTGTCGGCAATGGCTTGTTCGTCTTCCAGCAGCAGGATGCGGTGCGCCACTTGTCAGGGAGCTCAGGGGGAATTGGCTGGCGATGATAGGCGGGCGAGGCGCTCCACCCTCGTTGCTGCACCGCCGCAAACAGTCGGCAACGTCCTACAAAGCCGGGCGCGGCGGCCCGACAGTCGGACCCCGGGCAGACCCTTAGTCTTGCGTGATCGCGCTGGCTGCGGCCGCGCTACAGACAGACAGGAGTACGCCGCATGAACTTCGAACCTGCCCATGTCCAACGCAACACCGCCCGCGGCACCGCTGCCGCGCGGCTGCCGGCCCCGCATGCCTGGCGGGTGGCGATGCTGATCGACGATGGCGTGGATGCGCTGTGCGTGGCGCGCCTGATCGCCGAACTCGACCGCGCCGGCGCGCAGGTGCAGCTGGTGGCGCCGCAGCTGGCTCCGGTCAGCAGCCAGCTCGGCGGCCTGCTGGCGCCCGACCACACGGTGGGCCAGGTTTCGGCCGAGGCGTTCGACGCCGTGTGCGTGCCCTCCGGCCTGTTCTGCGCTGAAACCCTGCAGCTCAGCGACGAGGCGCTGCAGTTCGTGCAGGACGCCTACAACGAAGGCAAGACGCTGGCCGCCACCGGCGAGGGCGTGCAGGTATTGCGCGCACTGGGCATGCCGGTGGACGGCGGTGATGCGATCGACGAGCCGGAGGCCGGCGTCATCGTCGGCCACGGCGAGCACTGCACGCTCTCCAACTTCGGCCGCCGGATCGCGAAGCGCCTGAGCCGCGAGCCGCACCGCACACACCGACTGTCATAATTCACCTAAACCGGTGGGAACCGGGGCCGATATCCGTAGTGCCAATGGGGAAAACCCATTCATGGCAGCAAGATGTCGTTACCCGAGAGGCCCATGCGTACCAACCTACCGGTCACCCAGCGCGAGTTCCAATTCCCGGCGGATGCGACCCTGATGTCGACCACCGACTGCAAGGGCCGCATCACCTACGCCAACGCCGCCTTCGTGGCCGTCAGCGGCTTCGCTGAAAAGGACATCGTGGGCCAGCCGCACAACCTCGTGCGCCACCCCGACATGCCCACCCAGGCCTTCGCCGACATGTGGGCCACGCTGAAAGACGGCGATTCCTGGACCGGTCTGGTCAAGAACCGCCGCAACAACGGCGACCACTACTGGGTCAAGGCCAACGCCACCCCGGTGATCCGCCAGGGCAAGACGGTGGGCTACCTCTCGGTGCGCACCCACGCGCCGGCCGACGAGGTGAAGGCCGCCGAGGCGCTGTATGCCGATTTCCGCGAGGGCCGCGCCGGCAACCGCGCCTTCCACAAGGGCGTGATCGTGCGCCGCGGCTGGGCCGCCATCACCACGCTGCACAAGACGATGCCGGTACGCTGGCGCCTGCGCCTGCCGATGCTGGGCATGGCGCTGGGCAGCATCGGCGCCGTGGGCGCCGCCGCCGGGCTGTCGGCGCTGCCGGTGGCCGCACCGGTGATCGGCGTGCTGGCCGGCGCCGCGCTCTGGCTGCAGGAATCGCAGGTCAGCCGGCCGCTGGAGCGGGTGGCCGCCCAGGCGCGCCGCGTGGCCAGCGGCGAGGTGGGCACCCTGGCGTTTGACCGGGTGGACGAGGTGGGCCTGACGCTGCGCTCGCTCAACCAACTGGGGCTGATGCTGCGCTGGATCATCGACGACGTGGCCGAACAGGTGGTGACGGTGGAACAGGCCAGCGGCGAGATCGCCCAGGGCAACACCGACCTCAGCGACCGCACCGAGCAGGCCGCCGCCAGCCTGGAGGAAAGCGCCGCGTCGATGGAGGAGATGAGCTCCATCGTGCGCAACAACGCCGATGCCGCCAAGCGCGCCGCCGAGCTTTCGTCGGGCGCCAGCGCCGCCGCCGCGGAAGGCGGCGAGGTGGTGCAGCGCGTCACCAGCACCATGCAGGGCATCACCGCCAGCAGCAAGCAGATCGGCGAGATCATCGAGGTGATCGACGGCATCGCCTTCCAGACCAACATCCTGGCGCTGAATGCGGCGGTGGAAGCCGCGCGCGCCGGCGAGCAGGGCCGCGGCTTCGCCGTGGTGGCCGGCGAGGTGCGCAGCCTGGCCCAGCGCAGCGCGCAGGCCGCCAAGGAGATCCGCGCGCTGATCAGCACCAGCGTGGAGCGTGTGCAGGACGGCGAGCGCCAGGTGGTGCATGCCAGCCAGGCGATGGACAAGATCATGGGCCAGGTGCGCGAAGTGCAGGCGCTGGTCGACGCGATCAGCGAGGCCACCCGCGAACAGACGGTGGGCATCGGCCAGATGAGCGAGGCCGTCAGCCTGCTGGACCGCAACACCCAGCAGAACGCGGCCCTGGTGGAGCAATCCGCCGCCGCCGCCAACAGCCTGAGCAACCAGGCCCACCACCTGGTGGAAGCGGTGTCGGTGTTCCGCGCGCGAGCCTGAATCCGGCCCCCAAGCTCGCTGCGCTCGCTGCCCCCCGAGAGGGCGCGTTCCGCCTTGGGGCGGCCCGACGGCGGAACCCCCTGGGCTCCCGAGCTCGCTGCGCACCGCAGCGGCACAACCGGTCACCAGATTGCGCGCATGCAAACGCCACGGCAATTCCGGTAGAGCCTGCGGGCAATAGGCTTTTCTCTGGCTCGACCGGCACGGTCTGTGCAAGCATCGCGGCCCATGCGTCAGGTCGTCCAGGTAGTCTCAGGGCTGCGCCGCCACGGTTGGGCCCAGTTGTTCGGTTTGTTGTTCATGGCCGCGGTGGCGGCCGGCTGCGCTTCGCTGGACGAGCAGCAGCGCACCTGGATCTTCCAGCCTACCCAGGGCACCTGGTGGGGCGGCGAACTGGACGACCAGGCTTTCCAGGACGTCTGGATCGACTACACCCCCGACAGCGGCTGGCACGCCGGCAAGCCGGTGAAGCTGCACGGCCTGTGGCTGGCCCAGAGCCGGCCCGACGCGCCGGTGATGCTGTACCTGCACGGTGCCCGCTGGGACGTGCGCGGCAGCGCCAACCGCATGCGCCGCATGCACGACCTGGGCTTCTCGGTGCTGGGCATCGATTACCGCGGCTTCGGCCGCAGCACGGCGGTGCTGCCGTCGGAAACCATGTCCTACCAGGACGCGCGCGCCGCCTGGGACTGGCTGGCCACCCAGCATCCGCAGGCACACCGGTACATCTTCGGCCACTCGCTGGGCGGCGCCATCGCGGTGAACCTGGCGCAGGAGGTGAACGACGCCTCGGGCCTGATCGTCGAGAACACCTTCACCTCCATCCGCGACGTGGTGGCCACGATGCGCTGGGGCTGGCTGCCGGTGGGCCCGCTGCTCACCCAGCGCTTCGAGGCTGGTGACCGCATCGCGCGGGTCAAGGCGCCGGTGCTGGTGGTGCACGGCAGCGAAGACCAGCTGATTCCGCCCGAGCTGGGCCGCGCGCTGTACGAGCGCGCCACCGCGCCCAAGCGCTTCCTGCTGGTGGAAGGCGGCACCCACCACAACACCAACGACCTGGCGCAGCCGCAGTACCGCACCGCCATCGCCGAACTGTTTGGACCACGCCTTTAGTCCGCGTCAGGGCGCGCGGCGTGGTCCAATCGCCCCCTTGCCGGCCACTTTTTGGCCGCGCCTTGTCACATGGCCACCCTGAAACTGAAGAACAAGCCGGCCGCCGCCGGCAGCGGCGACCGCGCCCGCGCTCCGCTGCGCGCTGCCACCGCCCCCCGCCGCCAGCGCACGCTGGCCGAGGCCCAGGCCGAGCGCGCCGCGCGCGAAGAAGCCTTTCGCCAGCAGCCCGAGCGCGGCGGCCGCGGCGAGCGGCCCCACCGCGACGGCCCGCCGGGCGACCGACCGCGCCGCGCCGGCCCGCCAGGGGAGCGTCCGCGCTTCGAGCGCGGTGGTGACGACCGGCCGCACTTCGACCGCCCGCGCGGCGACCGGCCGCAGGGTGACCGCCCCTCAGGCGACCGGCCCCGGTTCGACCGGCCTCGCGACGACCGTCCGCAAGGTGACCGGCCCGCCTTCGATCGCCCACGCGGTGACCGGCCCGACCGCCCCTACGCCGACAGGCCCCGGGGCGACCGGCCCTACGGCGACCGTCCCCGCGGCGACCGGCCCGATCGCCCGCCTGGCGATCGCCCGCGTTTCGACCGCCCTCGTAGCGACGCGCCGCGGGTCGACCGCCCGCGGGAAGACCGCGGCCCTTATGACCGGCCGCATGGCGACCGCCCGCGGCCCGACCGCGGTGGCGAGCGTGGCTTTGACCGCCCGCGTGGCGAAGGCTGGCCCGGCGAACGCGGCGGCGATCGCCGTCCGTCGTTCGACCGCCCGCAGCGTCCTGCCGGCGACCGCCCGCCGCGCTTCCAGGGCGAACGCCCGCCGCGCCAGGATCACCAGAACCGGCCCGACCGCCCCGCCCCGCTGCCGCCGGCCAGCTTGCGCCCGCCCGAAGGCGGCGAGCGCCCGCGCCGCAGCGGCCCCGAGGCCACGTCGCCGCGCGCCGCCGAGGGTGAGCGCCTGTCCAAGCGGCTGACGGCGATGGGCCTGGCCTCGCGCCGCGAGGCCGATGACTGGATCGACGCCGGCTGGGTGCGCGTGGACGGCCAGATGGCCGTGCTGGGCCAGCGCGTGCGCGCCGATGCGCGCATCGAGATCGACCCCGCCGCCCACAAGCAGCAAGCGCAGCGCATGACGGTCATCCTGCACAAGCCGGTGGGCTATGTCAGCGGCCAGGCCGAGGACGGTTACGAACCCGCGGTCGTGCTGGTCAAGCCCGAGAACCGCTGGAGCGAAGACGCCTCCGGCGTCAGCTTCCACCCCGGCCACCTGCGCAGCCTGGTGCCCGCCGGCCGCCTGGACATCGACTCCACCGGCCTGCTGGTGCTGACGCAGGACGGCCGCGTGGCCAAGCAGCTGATCGGCGAAGACTCCAACATCGAGAAGGAGTACCTGGTGCGGGTGGAATACGTCGGCAGCGCGCCGGACGGCCGCCTGCCCGAAGCCGACCTGGACAAGCTGCGCCACGGCCTGTGGCTGGACGAAGTGAAGCTGCAACCCGCCAAGGTGAGCTGGCAGAACGAGGACCAGCTGCGCGTGGTGCTGCGCGAAGGCCGCAAGCGCCAGATCCGCCGCATGTGCGAGGCCGTGGGCCTGAAGGTGGTGGGCCTGAAGCGCGTGCGCATCGGCAGCGTGGTGCTGGGGCAGTTGCCGCCGGGCCAGTGGCGCTACCTGCGTCGCGACGAGCGCTTCTGACCGCCCGGCCGCTGCCAGGATGAGCGAGTCCACCGCCCGCCCCAATGCCGGCACCGGCCGCGCCGCCCGCATGGCGCCCGCGGTGGCGGCCACTCTGCTGGCGTTGCTGCTGGGCCTGCAGCCGCTGAGCACCGACCTGTACCTGCCCGCGCTGCCGGCCCTGGCCCGCGGCCTGGGCGCCGGCATGCCGGCGGTGCAGCTCACGATGTCGGCGCTGATCCTGGCCTTCGGCGTGGCGCAGCTGTTCTGGGGCCCGGTGGCCGACCGCTACGGCCGCCGGCCGGTGCTGCGGGTGGCGATGGCGCTGTTCGCGGTGGCCAGCCTGGGCGCCACGCTGGCGCCCAGCATCGAGGTGCTGACGCTGTGGCGGGCCGCGCAAGGCGCCTGCCTGGCGGCCGCCGTGGTGTGCGCCCGCGCCATGGTGCGCGATCTCTACGAACCCGCCGAAGGCGCCCGCGTGATGTCGCTGGCGATGAGCGGGCTGGGCGTCATCGCCCTCAGCAGCCCGATGGTGGGCGGCCTGCTGGCGGCCAGCTTCGGTTGGCGCAGCACGCTGCTGGCGGTCACGCTGGTGGTCACCGGCGTGCTGCTGTTCGTCTGGCGGGTGCTGCCCGAGACGGCGCGCAGCCTCAACCCACAGGCCTTGCATGCGGGCACGCTGGCCCGCACCGCGCGCCGGGTGGCGTCCGACCCGACCTTCTTCTCGTGGGCCTCGCTCACCGCCTGCACCTACGGCGGCCTGTTCGTGGTGCTGGCGTCGTCTTCCTTCGTGTACATCGAGGTGCTGGGCCTCAGCGCCGCGCAGTACGGCATGGCGCTGGGCGCAGGCTCCACTTCCTACGTGGCGGGCACCTTCGCCTGCCGGCGGCTGCTGCGCCGCCACGGCCTCACCGGCACGGTGCAGCGTGGCGCCTTCTTCAGCCTGGCCGGTGGCCTGGGCATGGCCGCGCTGGCGGCCGGCGGCGTGCATGCCGTCGCGGCGGTGCTGGTGCCGCAATGCCTCTACGCCTTCGGCCACGGCATCCACCAGCCCTGTGGCCAGACCGGCGCGGTCAGCCCCTTCCCGCAGGCGGCCGGCGTGGCCGCGGCGCTGGCCGGCTTCGCCCTCGCGCTGGTGGCCTTCTGCGTCGGCCTGTGGCTGGGACAGGCGCTGGACGGCACCGTGCGGCCCATGGCCTACGGCCTGGCCTTCTGGGCCGTGCTCACTGCCGGTGTCGCCTGGACCCTGGTGCCCCGGCACGGCGCCCTGCGCGCCGCATGAAACAGCCTTCATGGATCGGGTTGGCCGGGCCGACCGCTTCGGGCAAGACGGCCATCGCACTGGCGCTGGCGGCCGAAGTACCGGTAGAGATCATCAGCGTCGACAGCGCGCTGGTGTACCGCGGCATGGACATCGGCACTGCCAAGCCCAGCGCCGCCGAGCAGGCGGCGGTGCCGCACCACCTGATCGACCTGATCGATCCGCTGGAGGCCTACTCGGCCGCACAGTTCGTGGCCGATGCGCGGCGGCTGATCGGCGAGATCCGGGGCCGCGGCCGCTGGCCGCTGCTGGTGGGCGGCACCATGCTGTACTTCAAGGCGCTGATCGAGGGCCTGGACACCCTGCCCGCCGCCGACCCGGCGCTGCGCGCCGCGCTGGACGCCGAAGCCGCCGAACGCGGCTGGCCGGCGATGCATGCCGAACTGGCCCGGGTGGACCCCGTCACCGCGGCCCGCCTGCCGCCGGGCGACAGCCAGCGTATCCAGCGGGCGCTGGAAGTGTTCCGCGCCAGCGGCCGCCCGCTGTCCAGCTGGCACCAGGCCGGCCAGCGGCAGGTGGCCGACGACGGCCTGCTGGTGAGCCTGGAGCCCGACGACCGCGCCTGGCTGCACCGGCGCATCGCGCAGCGTTTCGACGCGATGCTGGAAGCCGGCCTGCTGGCCGAGGTGCAGGCATTGCGCCAGCGGGGCGACCTGCACCTGGGCCTGCCTTCGATGCGCTGCGTGGGCTACCGTCAGGCCTGGGAATGCCTGGAAGGCGACCTGGCCCCGCTGCGTGAGCGCGGCATCGCCGCCACCCGCCAGCTGGCCAAGCGCCAGCTGACCTGGCTGCGCAGCATGCCGCAGCGCCAGCGCATCGCGGCCGAGGCGCCCGACGCGGCACGCCAGGTGCTGCAGGCCCTGAGCGGGCGGGGCGCGGTGCCTGTCTAGACAAGATACCGACATGCTGCAACTCACCGACCTGGCCAAGCTCTACGGCGACACGCCGGTGTTCGACCATGTGAACCTCAGCGTCGCACCCGGCGAGATGGTGGCGGTGCTGGGCGATTCGGGCGTCGGCAAGAGCACGCTGCTCAACTGCATCGCCGGCCTGGACACCCCCAGCCGAGGCCAGGTGACGCTGGACGGCACCGACATCACCCACCTGCCCGAACCCGACCAGGCCCGCTGGCGACGCGCCCGGCTGGGCTTCGTGTTCCAGGCCTTTCATGTGCTGCCGCACCTGAGCGTGGCCGACAACGTGGCGCTGCCGCTGCTGCTGCAGGGCCGGCACGACGAAGCCCGGGTGGCGCAGATGCTGGCCGAGGTGGGGCTGGAAGGCCTGGGCGAGCGCGCGCCGCGCACGCTGTCGGGCGGGCAGTTGCAGCGGGTGGCCATCGCCCGCGCGCTGGTGCACCGGCCGGCGCTGGTGCTGGCCGACGAACCCACCGGCAACCTCGACCCCGACACCGCCGAGCGTGTGATGGATCTGCTGGCCGCGCAGGTGCATGCCCAGGGCTCGGCCTGCGTGCTGGTCACCCACTCGGCCACCGCGGCCGCCCGCGCCGACCGCCGGCTGCGGCTCACGCGCCACGGCATAGCGCCGGCTTCGGAAGGCCGGGCCTGATGCGCCACGCGCTGCAGCTGCTGCGCAAGCTCAGCCTGCCCGAATGGCGGGCCCACCCCTGGCGCCATGCGGTGGCCCTGCTGGCGGTGGCGCTGGGCGTGGCCCTGGCCTTCTCGGTGCACCTGATCAACGGCTCGGCGCTGTCGGAGTTTTCGGCCGCGGTGCGCGCCGCCAATGGCGAGCCCGACCTGACGCTGCGCTGCGCGGTGCGCGAAGGTTGCGCCGACAGCCTGCTCGACACTGTGGCCGCCGCCGACGGCGTGGCCCTGGCCACCCCGGTGGTGGAGGTGGACACCTACGCCCTGCCCGCACCCGCCGCGGCGTCGGCGGCCTCCGCATCCGGCGCGGCGTCGGCGGCTTCCGCCCCCGCCGGGCCTGGTGCCGGCCGGGTGGCGCTGCAGGTGCTGGGCGTCGATGCGCTGCAGATCGCGGCGGTGGCCCCGGCGCTGCTGCCGCGCCCGGCCGACGGCCAGCCACGCACCGCCTTCCTCGACCCCGACCGGCTCTTCCTCAACATCGCCGCGCAGCAGCGGCTGGGCGTGCAGCCGGGTGATGCGCTGCGGCTGCAGCGTGGGCTGGACACCTTCACGCTGCAGGTGGCCGGCAGCGTGGCGGCCGGCGGCGGGCCGCTGGCGGTGATCGACATCGCAGGCGCGCAGCAGCACTTCGGCCAGCTGGGCCGCCTCAGCCGCATCGACCTGCGGCTGGCGGCCGGCACCAGCGCCGCGCAATGGTTGCAGCGCACGCCGCTGCCGCCGGCGCTCAAGGCCGCGGCGGCCGACGACGCGGCGCAGAAGGTGTCCAGCCTGTCGCGCGCCTACCGCGTGAACCTGACGGTGCTGGCGCTGGTGGCGCTCTTCGTCGGCGGCTTCCTGGTGTTTTCGGTGCTGGCGCTGTCGGTGGCCCAGCGCACGCCGGTGTTTGCGCTGCTGGGCGTGCTGGGCCTGGGTGCCACCGAGCGGCGCCGTCTGGTGCTGCTGGAATGTCTGATGGTGGGCGTGGCCGGCAGCGCGGCCGGGCTGCTGCTGGGCACGGGCATGGCGCAGCTGGCGCTGCGCTGGCTGGCCGGCGACCTGGGCGGCGGCTACTTTCCGGGCGTCGCACCGGCGCTGGTGTTCTCGTGGCCGGCAGCCGCGGCCTTCGGCGCGCTGGGCGTGGTGGCGGCGCTGGCCGGCGGCTGGGTGCCGGCGCGGCAGGCGGCGGCGCTGGCGCCCGCGCAGGCGCTCAAGGGCCTGGGCGGCACCGCCGGCCCGGCGCCCTCGCGCTGGCGGCCGGTGCTGCTGCTGGCCGTCGGCGGCCTGCTGGCGCTGCTGCCGCCCATCGGCGGGCTGCCGCTGGCGGCGTATGCCTCGGTGGCGGCGCTGCTGCTGGGCGGCATCGCCTGCGTGCCGTTGGCCGTCGATGCCCTGCTGGCGCTGCTGCATCCGCGGCGCTCCCCCTTGCTGCTGCTGGCGGTGGAACGCGCCCGCCACGAAAGCGCTGCCGCCACGGTGGCGGTGGCCGGCGTGGTGGCCAGCCTCAGCTTGGCGGTGGCGCTGACGGTGATGGTCAGCAGCTTTCGCCAGGGCGTCTCGCAATGGCTGGACAGCGTGCTGCCGGCCGACCTGTATGCCCGCACCGCCACCAGCAGCGCCGCGGCTGACCAGGCCTTTCTGCCGCCCGACTTCGTGCAGGCCGCCGCCGCGGTGCCTGGCGTGGCGCGGGTGCAGGGGCTGCGGGTGCGCAGCATCAGCCTGGCTGCCGACCAGCCTTCGGTCAGCCTGATCGCCCGCCCGCTGGACCAGCCGGCGCGCCAGCTGCCGATGGTGGAGCCGCCGCGCCCGCCGGTGGCCGGCGAGATCGGCGCCTACGTCAGCGAAGCCATGGTCACGCTGTACGGCGCCAGGCCCGGCAGCCTGCTGCAGCTGCCGCTGGGCCCCGGCGCCGGCACGCCGGTGCGGGTGCTGGGCGTGTGGCGCGACTATGCGCGGCAGTTCGGCGCGGTGGCGCTCGACCAGGCCGACTACCGGCGGCTGACCGGCGACACCCGGGTCAACGACCTGGCGCTGTGGCTGTCGCCCGAAGCGCCGGTGGACAAGGTGCAGGCCGCGCTGCGCCAGCTGGCGCCCGACCCGGCGCTGATCGAATTCGCGGTGCCGGCGCAGATCCGTGCGATGTCGCTGGCCATCTTCGACCGCAGCTTCGCCGTCACCCGCTACCTGCAGGCGCTGGCCATCGGCATCGGCCTGTTCGGCATCGCGGCCAGCTTCTCGGCCCAGGTGCTGGCGCGCCGGCGTGAATTCGGCCTGCTGGCCCACCTGGGCTTTACCCGCCGGCAGATCATCGGCGTGGTGGCCGGCGAAGGCGCGGCCTGGACCGCCGGTGGCGCGCTGGTGGGACTTGGGCTGGGGCTGCTGGTGTCGGTGGTGCTGGTGCAGGTGGTCAACCCGCAAAGCTTCCACTGGACCATGGACATGGTGCTGCCCGCCGGCCGCCTGGCCGCGCTGTGCGCCGCGGTGATGGCCGCCGGCAGCCTGACCGCTGCGGTGAGCGCCCGCGCCGCCGCCTCGGGCGATGCGGTGCTGGCCGTGAAGGAGGACTGGTGATGAACGAGCGCCGCCTGCTGCTGCGCTGGTGCGCGCTGGCCGGGCTGCCGGCCCTGCCCGGCCTGCTGCTGCCCACCCGTGCGCCGGCCGCAGTGCCGCGGCCCGACACCCCCGACACACCGCCACGCACGGTGCTGGCGCCGCGGCCGTTGCGCTTTCCGCAGGACCACGGCGCCCACCCCGACAGCCGTACCGAGTGGTGGTACGCCACCGGCTGGCTGCGGCCGCAAGCCAGTGCCGCCAGCGACAGGAACGACGACCTGGTGGGCTTCCAGCTCACCTTCTTCCGCTCGCGCACCGACCTGGCCGGCGGCAACCGCAGCCGCTTTGCCGCCACCCAGCTGCTGTTCGCGCATGCGGCGGTCAGCGACCTGGCGGGCCGGCGGCTGGTGCATGCCGAGCGCATCGCCCGCTGGAACGGCGACCCGCAGGCACCACGGGTGGCCGCCGCGCTGGCCGATACCGACGTGCGCCTGAACGACTGGCACTTCCGCCGCGAAGGCCCGGTCGAACGCAGCGTTTACAGCGCCCGCCTGGCCGACCGTGATGCGGGATTCGGCTTCGAGCTGCAGCTGGCCACCACGCAGCCGCTGCTGCTGCAGGGCGACGCCGGCTGGTCGCGCAAGGGGCCGAACGAAGACGAGGCCAGCCACTACTACTCGCAGCCGCAGCTGGCGGTGCAGGGCACGCTGGCGCTGAAGGCCGGCGCCGCGCCGCAGCCGGTGCGCGGCACCGCCTGGCTGGACCACGAGTGGAGCGAAACGCTGCTGAATCCCGATGCCGTGGGCTGGGACTGGATCGGCATGAACCTGGACGACGGCAGCGCCCTCACCGCCTTCCAGCTGAGGCGGCGCAACGGCACGGCGCTGTGGGCCGGCGGCAGCTTCCGCGCAGCCGGCGGCGCGGTGCGGGCCTTCAAGGCCGACGAGGTGCGTTTTGTCCCAGGCCGCAGCTGGACCAGCCCGGCCACCCGCAGCGTGTACCCGGTGCAGTGGACGGTGGAAACGCCGGCGGGCCGCTTCGAGGTGCGGGCGCTGATCGATGCGCAGGAACTGGACAGCCGGGCGTCCACCGGCTCCATCTACTGGGAGGGGCTGAGCGAGCTGCTGGACGCCGCCAGCGGCCGCCGTGTGGGCCGCGGCTACTTGGAGATGACGGGCCGCGCCTCGCCGCTGCGCCTGGGCTGAATCGGCGAGGCCCGCACGCAGTTGCGGCCGGCAGCCTTGGCGGCGGCCAGCGCGGCGTCCACATCGGCCATCAACGCGTCCAGCGAGGTGTGCGTCGCGCCCATCGAGGCCACGCCGATGCTCACCGTGGTGGACACACGCAGGCCTTGCCAGTCGAGCTGCAGCGCGGCCACGTGCTCACGCACACGTTCGGCCACGTCCAGCGCGCCCAGCGGGTCGGTCTGCGGCAGCAGCACCAGCAGCGATTCGCCGTCGGCCCGCGCCAGCACGTCGGCTTGGCGCAGCAGGCCGCCGGTCACGCGCACGATCTCGCGCAGCAGCGCGTCGCCGGCCGCGTGGCCATGGTGGTCGTTGATGCGGCGGAAGTGGTCGGCATCGACCAGCAGCACCGCGCCGTCGGCTTCATAGCGGCGGCAGCGGGCCCATTCACGCTCGGCCAGCAGCATGAACTGCCGGCGGTTGAGCACGCCGGTGAGGTCGTCACGGGTGGACATCACCGTGACGCGCTGGTGCAGCTGGCGCATGGACAGCGCCAGCGCGCACAGCAGGCTGCCCAGCACCACAGCCACCACCGCGCCGGCAGCCGCAGCCGCCAGCGCTACGGCGGTGACGTCGGCACGGCCCAGCGCGACGCAGGCCAGCCCGGCGACCAGACCGGAAGAAGCCCCCGCCGCCAGCGCCATCGGCAGCGCCAGCATCCAGGGCCGGGAGGTGGGCACGCGGCGGTCCAGCCAGCGCATCCAGGCGGAATCGAACGGCGAATCGAGCATGGCAGCGGCTCAAGAACGGGATCTTGGATTCGACCACAAAGCGCCCCGCGCCGGGCCCGCCACCGCCCCGGCGCAAGGGCCGATGAGCGGGGCGAAAAGGGGTCAGATGCGGTTCAATGTGCCCCGCCCGCATCCGCGCCCGCACTGCCCTGAGGCCGGGCGGTGAACCAGATCAGCACGATCAGCGCCAGGAACAGGAAGGACGAGCCGAAGAAGATGTCGTCCGCCGCGCGGGTGAAGGCCTGCTGGTCGATCAGGCGGTTCACCTGCGCCAGCGCCTGCTCCGGGCTCAGGCCCGCCGCCGACAGCTGGCCCAGCACCTGGGTGCTGGCGGCGCCGCCGGCGGTGATCTGCTCGGTCAGGTGGGCATGGTGCATCGCGGCGCGGTTTTCCCACAGCGTGGTGGCCACCGAGGTGCCGATGGCGCCCGCGGTGATGCGCACGAAGTTGGACAGGCCCGCGGCCGCCGGCAGCCGCTGCGGCGGCAGGCCCGACAAGGTGATGGTGGTCAGCGGGATGAAGAAGAAGGCCATCGCCGCGCCCTGGATCACCGTCGGCACCAGGATGCTGAGCTGGTCGGTGTCGGTGGTGAAGTGCGAGCGCATCCACAGCACCAGCGCAAACACCATGAAGGCGCCGGTGGCCATGGCCCGCGGGTCCCATTGGGACACCTTCTTGCCAACCAGCGGCGACAGCAGGATGGCCAGCACCCCCACCGGTGCCAGCGCCATGCCGGCGGTGGTGGCGTTGTAGCCCATGAACTGCTGCAGCCACAGCGGCAGCAGCACCACGTTGCCGAAGAAGAGGCCGTAGGCGATGGACAGCGACAGCGCTCCGAACACGAAGTTGCGGCGGGCAAACAAGCGCAGGTCCACCACCGGGTGGGGGTCGGTCAGCTCCCAGATGATGAAGGCCGCCAGCCCCACCACCGCCACCACCGACAGCAGCACGATCTGGCCGGAGGCGAACCAGTCCAGCTCCTTGCCCTTGTCCAGCGCGATCTGCATCGCGCCCACCCACAGCACCAGCAGGCCCAGGCCCACGCTGTCGATCGGCAGCCGCTTGCGCGGCGTCTCACGCTCGCGGTAGATGCTCCAGGTGAGCCCGGCGGCGAAGATGCCCACCGGCACGTTGATGTAGAAGATCCACGGCCAGGAGATGTTGTCGGTGATCCAGCCGCCCAGCAGCGGCCCCACCACCGGCGCCACCAGCGTGGTCATGCCCCACAGCGCCAGTGCGGTGCCCGCCTTGGCCTTGGGATAGCTGGACAGCAGCAGCGTCTGCGACAGCGGGATCATCGGCCCGGCCACCAGGCCCTGCAGCACGCGGAAGGCGATCAATGCCTCCAGCGAAGGTGCGAGGCCGCACAGCCACGAAGCCAGCACGAATGCCATCACGCTGAGCGTGAACAGCCGCACCGCGCCAAAGCGCTGCGTGAGCCAGCCGGTCAGCGGCACCGAGATGGCGTTGGCCACCGCGAAGCTGGTGATCACCCAGGTGCCCTGGGTGGCGCTGACGCCCAGGTCGCCGGCGATCGACGGCAGCGACACGTTGGCGATGGACGTGTCCAGCACGTTCATGAAGGTGGCCAACGACAGCGCCACCGTGCCCAGCGCCAGCTTGGCGCCTGTCAGCGGCTGCGGGCCGGCGGCTGCGGCCGGTGCGGGTGCCGGCGGCGTGGCGCGCGGCGCCGCGTCGCCCGGCTGCGCGGCCAGGGTGGTGTCCGATGCCATGGGCGATCCTTGAAAACTCAGTGGACGGCCGCCGTGCCCTTGGCGGCGCTGGCCACCTGGCTGCCGGCGCTGGCGGCGACGCGCTTGCCCAGCTGCGTCGCGACGATGCGCTTGACCTCTTCATCCGCCCGTGCGTCCAGCGCGTCGAACACCTGCGTCTGCACCGTGGCCGGCGCCTTCGCGGCATCGGCCAGCACCTTGCCGTCCTGCTGGGTCACGTCCACCGTGACGTCCATCGACAGGCCCACGCGCAGCGGATGGGCCTGCACTTCCTTGGGGTCGAGCGCGATGCGCACCGGCACCCGCTGCACCACCTTGATCCAGTTGCCGGTGGCGTTCTGCGCCGGCAGCAGCGAGAAGGCAGCGCCGGTGCCGGCGCCCAGGCCCACCACGCGGCCGTGGTACTCCACCTTGCTGCCGTACACGTCGGCTTCCAGCGTGGCCGGCTGGCCGATGCGCAGCTTGCGCAGCTGGCCTTCCTTGAAGTTGGCGTCCACCCAGGTGTCGCCCAGCGACACCACCGACATCAGCGGCGCGCCGGCCTGCACCCGCTGGCCCAGCTGCACGCTGCGGCGGGCGACGTAGCCGTCCACCGGCGCCAGCAGTTCGGTGCGCTGCGCGGCCAGGTAGGCCTCACGCACCTGGGCGGCGGCGCGCTGCACGTTGGGGTGGTCTTCCACCGCGCTCCCATCAGTCAGAGCCACGTTGGCGGCCAGCTGCTCGGCGGCGGCCACGCGGGCCGACTGGGCCGCGGCCAGCGCGCTCCTGGCGGCCGCCAGCTGCGACTGCGCATGGTTGAACTCTTCCTTGCCCACGGCGCCGGTGGCCAGCAGCGGGCGGCGGCGTTCCACGTCGTCCTGCGCGCGGGTCACGTCGCTGTTGGCGCGGGCGATGTCAGCGTCTCGCAGCGCCACCTGGGCCTTCAGCGCGGCGTTGTTGGCGAACAGGGTGCGCACTTCGCGCACCGTCTGCGCCAGCTGCGCCTCGGCGCGGTCCAGCGCCACGCGGGCATCGGCCGGGTCGAGCTTGACCAGCGGCTGGCCGGCCTTGACGAAGTCGGTGTCGTCGGCCTGGATGGCCAGCACCGTGCCGCCCACCTGCGGCGTGATCTGCACCACGTTGGCCTGCACGTAGGCGTTGTCGGTGTTCTCGAAGTGGCTGGCCACCTGCCAGTGGTGCACGCCGTAGGCGGCCGCACCCAGCAGCACCACGCCGCCCAGGATCAGCAGGCCGCGCTTGCGCGCCGGGGCCTGGGGGTTGGCGGCGGGGGCGGCGTTGTCTTGCGTTTGGCTCATGGTCGTACTCGGAATGGGGTGGGTCGGCGCGCTCAGCGGGCGGCGGCCAGGGTGGAAGTCGGGGCGGCGGCGGTGGTGTCTGCCTCGCGCCAGCCGCCGCCCAGGCTGCGCATCAGCTGCGCCTGGGTGTCCAGCGCACGGGCCTTCAGCTCGGCCGCGGTGCGGCGCTGCGCCAGCACGTTGCTTTCGGCATTGAGCACGACCAGGAAGGTGCCCAGGCCGGCGCGGTAGCGCTGCAGGGCCAGCTCGTAGGCGCTCTCGGCGGCGGCCTGAGCGGCCACCTGCTCCTGCTGCTGGCGCTCGATGGCCTGCAGCGAGGCCAGCTCGTCGGCCACCTCGCGCACCGCGTCGACCACAGCGCCGTTGTAGCTCTGCACCGCGGCGTCCAGGTCGGCGCTGCGGCCGCGCAGGTTGGCGCGCAGCCGGCCGGCGTCGAAGATGGGCAGGCGAATGGCCGGTCCGGCGCCGATCTGGCGGCTGCCCGCTTCGATCAGGTTGCCCAGCCCCAGCGCGCTGAAGCCGGCGAAGGCGGTCAGGTTGACGTCGGGGTAGAACTCGGTGCGGGCGACGGCCACTTCCTTCGTCGCGGCTTCCACTCGCCAGCGGGCGGCGGCGATGTCGGGCCGGCGGCCCAGCAGGTCGGCGCCCAGCTGCGCCGGCATGGCCGGCAGCTGCACCGGTGCCAGCGCGGGCTTCAGGCCGGCCAGCGCCTGCGCCGGCTGGGCGGTGAGCGCCGCCAGCTGGTTGCGGGCCAGTGCGATCTGTTCGTCCAGCTGGGCGATCTGCACGCGCGCCTCGGGCAGCGCGCCTTCGCCCTGGCGCAGCTCGACGTTGGTGTCCAGGCCGGCATCCACGCGCTGGCGCACCAGCTTCAGCGTCTCGTCGCGCTGGCTCAGCGCGCGCTCGGCCACGTCGCGCAGCGCAAAGGCGCGGGCCAGGCTCACGTAGCTGCGCACCACGTTGCCGGCCAGCATCAGGCGCGCGGCATCGGCATCGGCGCGGGCGGCGCGCTCGCTGCCCAGCGCGGCTTCCAGCGCCGCGCGGTTGCGACCGAAGAAGTCCAGCTCCCACGACACACCGGCCTGCAGGTTGGCGCTGGTGCGGGTGGTGCCGGCCAGCGGCGGCGGGATCAGGCCGTTCTCGGTATAGCGCTGGCGGGTGGCATCGGCGCTCAGCGTGGCATTCGGGCGGTCGGCGGCGCGGGCGTTGTCGATGGCGGCGCCGGCACGGGCCACGCGGGCGGCGGCCACCTGCAGGCTGGGGTTGTCGGCCAGGGCCTTGTCCACCAGGTCGTTGAGCGTGGTGTCGCCGAAGGCTTGCCACCACAGCGGCTGCACTTCGGGCGTGGCGGCTTCAGCCGCCAGGCCCACACGGGCCGGCTCGATCTTCTGGGCGGTGGACTGGATGTTGCCGGGGCTGGCGCAGCCGGCCATCAGCACCACGGCCGAGACCACCGCCAGCGCGGCGGTGAGCGTGGTCAGCGACACCGAACGCGCCGGCAGCGCGCGCTGCAGCACGCAGGGCAGCGCGGCCAGGCCCTGGCAGGTGGAGGAGTCTTGCGGGAGGTTCACTTCAGGCCTTTCTTGTTCTTCAGGCGGCGTCCGCCGCATCGCCGGCGCCTTCGGCACCGCGCATCGCATCGGCGTTGCGCGCCATGCGGCGCAGCAGGTCCAGCAGCGTCTGCCACTCGGCATGGCTGAAACCGTCGAGGTGCTCGTTGAACACCTCGGCCAGCACCGGCAGCACCAGCGAGGCCAGGCGGTCGCCTTCTTCGGTGAGGGCCAGGTTGACCACGCGGCGGTCGGTGGCCGATCGCACGCGGACCACCAGGCCCTTGGCCTCCAGCCGGTCGAGCGCGCGCGTCATGGCGCCGGCGTCGGTCTGCAGGTCGCGCGCCAACGACGCGACGGTGCAGCACTGGCCGGTCTTGAGCTTCATCAGCGGCACCCACTGCACATGGGTGAGGCCGTGGCCGACGAGGCGGCGGTCAGCCTGCAGCGCGATGGACTGCATGACCCGCTTCATCAGCATGCCCAGGCTGTCGTCGGCGCTCCAGGCGTCGGCACGGTAGAAGGCGGCGGGTGCGGCGGTCGATTCATCCATGGGCCGAAATATACATGCCTATGCAACCATTGTCAAAGCAGTGGATGCATTGGCAGTGATTGCCGTAGCAAATGTTGCCCATGCGCTGCGGTGAAGGTGCGCCGCGTCCCTACACTGCGCGCCATGTCTTCCGTGCCCCCTTCCGCCCCGCTGTCCGCGCCCGTGGCCGCCGCCGAACGGGCCGCCCTGCCGCCCGACACCGCCGCCCCCCTGCCTGCCGATGCGACCGGCCAGCCGCCCAAGCGCCCGGTGGGCGCCCTGCGGGGGCTGCTGCCCTTCATGCGGCCCTACCGCGGGCGCATCGCACTGGCCGGGGTGTTCCTGCTGCTGGCGGCCGGCAGCACCCTGGTGTTTCCGCTGGCGCTGCGCTCGCTGATCGACCAGGGCCTGCTGCCGGCGCAGCGCGGCGACCAGGTGCTGGGCCTGCAAGACCACTTCCTGGCGCTGTTCGGCGTGGGGGCGGCGCTGGGCATCTTCTCGGGCGCGCGCTTCTACCTGGTGAGCTGGCTGGGCGAGCGCATCACCGCCGACCTGCGCAATGCGGTGTACCGCCACGTGGTGCGGCAAAGCCCCGAGTTCTTTGAAAGCACCCGGACCGGCGAGGTGCTGAGCCGCCTGACCACCGACACCACGCTGGTGCAGACGGTGGTGGGCTCCAGCCTGTCGCTGGGCCTGCGCAATTCGCTGATGGCCGCCGGGGCGCTGCTGGCGCTGATCATCACCAACCCCTGGGTGATGACGCAGGTGCTGGGCATCCTGGTGCTGGTGGTGGCGCCGGCGCTGTACTTCGGCCGCCAGGTGCGTCGGCTGAGCCGGGCCAGCCAGGACCGCATCGCCGACAGCAGCGCGATCGCGGCCGAGGTGCTGAATGCCATCCCCATCGTGCAGAGCTACACCCAGGAGCAGCGCGAAGCCACCCGCTTTGCCGACGCCACCGAGTCGGCCTTCGACACCGCCCGCCGCCGCTCGCGGGTGCGGGCGGTGCTGGTGGCCTTCATCATCAGCGCCACCTTCGGCGCGCTGCTGTGGGGGCTGTACCAGGGCACGCAGGCGGTGCTGGCCGGGCGCATCACCGCCGGCCACCTGGGGCAGACGGTGGTGTTCATCATCCTGTTCATCGGCAGCATCGCCGCGCTCAGCGAGGTGTACGGCGACCTGCAGCGCGCCGCCGGCGCCACCGAGCGGCTGATGGAGCTGCTGCGCGCCCGCTCGCCGGTGCGCGACCCGGCCGCGCCACGGCCGCTGCCCCCGGTGGCCGGCGGCTCGGCGCTGAGCCTGCAGCAGGTGCAGTTCTTCTACCCCTCGCGCCCGCTGCAGCCGGCCCTGGCCGACTTCACGCTTGACGTGCGCCCCGGTGAAACCGTGGCCCTGGTGGGCCCCAGCGGCGCCGGCAAGAGCACGGTGTTCCAGCTGCTGCTGCGCTTTTACGATGCGCAGCAGGGCCGCATCAGCCTGGACGGCGTGCCGGTGACCGAGACGGCGATGGCCACGCTGCGCGAGCGGGTGGGCATCGTGCCGCAGGACAGCGTGATCTTCTCGACCAGCGCGCTGGAGAACATCCGCTACGGCCGGCCCGACGCGACGGACGAGGAGGTGCAGGCCGCCGCCAGCGCCGCCTATGCGCATGAGTTCATCACTGCCCTGCCCGAGGGCTATGCCACCTACCTGGGCGAGCGCGGCGTGCGCCTGTCGGGCGGCCAGCGTCAGCGCATCAGCATCGCCCGCGCGATCCTGAAGAACCCGCCGCTGCTGCTGCTGGACGAAGCCACCAGCGCGCTGGACGCCGAGAGCGAGCGCGTGGTGCAGGCGGCGCTGGAACGGGCGATGGCCGACCGCACGACGCTGGTGATCGCCCACCGGCTGGCCACCGTGCAGCGGGCCGACCGCATCGTGGTGATGGAGGCCGGCCGCATCGTCGACATGGGCACGCATGCCGAATTGATCCAGCGCGGCGGTTTGTATGCCCGACTCGCCGCGATGCAGTTCAGCAACATCAGTGAGGGATAAACCGCGGGTCGGACTTGTCCGACGGCGCCCCCGGGTGGCCGCCGATGGCTGCCACCGGGGGCTGCCGTAACACTTCGCCCACGCCGCGCCAACCAGGCTGCGGCGGCACAGATCCAAGGAGCTTCCTGATGAACAAGACCTTCACCTTCCGCCCCGCCATCGCCGCGCTGGCCGCTGCCGCGCTGCTGGCCACCGGTTGCGCCGACATGAGCCAGACCAACCGCGACACCGCCAAGGGCGCGGGCATCGGCGCGGGTGCGGGCGCCATCCTCGGCGGCCTGACCGGCGGCCGCAGCGGCGCCGGCACCGGTGCGGTGGTGGGCGGTGCGGTGGGTGCCATCGCCGGCAACATCTGGTCCAAGCGCATGCAGGAAAAGCAGGCCGCGATGGAGCGCGTCACGCAGGGCACCGGCATCGACGTGGCCCGCACGCCCAACAACGAGCTGAAGGTCAACATCCCCAGCGACTTCTCGTTCGACGTCGGCAGCGCCGCCATCAAGCCGGCCATGCGCCCGGTGCTCGACCAGTTCGCCCAGGGCCTGGACCCGGCGATGCGCGTGCGCGTGATCGGCCACACCGACTCCACCGGCAGCGACGCGGTGAACGACCCGCTGTCGCGTGAGCGGGCCTACAGCGTGATGCAGTACCTGACCACGCGCGGCGTGCAGGCCACGCGCATCAGCACCGAAGGCGTGGGTTCGCGTCAGCCGCTGGCCGACAACGCCAGCGCCGATGGCCGTGCCCGCAACCGCCGCGTCGAGATCTTCCTGACCGACACGCAGTCCTGATCGGCTGCAGCGAGAATGCGAGGCCGCGCCTTCGGGCGCGGCCTTTTTGCTTTCAGCCCCAGGAGCTTTGCCGTGACCGCCGCCCCCGCCCGCCCCGTGCGCTCTCAGTACGAAGACTTCATGCGCCATGTGTTCGAGCACGGCGTGAGCAAGACCGACCGCACCGGCACCGGCACCCGCAGCGTGTTCGGCCACCAGATGCGCTTCGACCTCAACGAAGGCTTTCCGCTGGTGACCACCAAGAAGGTGCACCTGAAGTCCATCATCCTGGAGCTGCTGTGGTTCCTGCGCGGCGACGGCAACGCCACCTGGCTGCAGGAGCGTGGCGTCACCATCTGGGACGAATGGGCGGCCGACAACGGTGACCTGGGCCCGGTGTACGGCGTGCAGTGGCGCGCCTGGCCCACGCCCGATGGCGGCCACATCGACCAGATCGCCGAGGTGGTCAAGCAGCTGAAGACCAACCCCGACAGCCGCCGCATCATCGTCAGCGCCTGGAACGTGGCCGACCTCTCGAAGATGGCGCTGATGCCCTGCCATGCCTTCTTCCAGTTCTACGTGGCCGACGGCAAGCTGAGCTGCCAGCTCTATCAGCGCAGCGCCGATATCTTTTTGGGCGTGGCCGGACTTTCCGGCAGAGCACCCACACTCCACTAGCTCGAATCGGACGGGAACCCCGATCAACACTGGGAAAGCCTCGAAAGAAGAGCGGCAGAGCGCTCTGATTTCGGAACGGATGCCGCTTGCATCGCCTCCGCGCGACTCGCTTCCCTGCTGACCTCACTTCCCGCAAAGCAGCCCCGCGCGCGACGTGCCTCCAAGCGTCAGGCGATAGTTTGACCGCAGAGCTTCAAGAGCCAAGGGACCCATGCAGCAATACCTCGACCTCCTCCACCGCGTCATGGAAGAGGGAACCGACCGGCCCGACCGGACAGGGACCGGCACGCGAGCCGTCTTCGGCCACCAGATGCGGTTCAATCTCGCGAAGGGCTTCCCGGTCCTCACGACCAAGAAGCTGCACCTCCGATCCATCATCATTGAGCTGCTTTGGTTCCTCCGAGGTGACACAAATATCAAATGGCTCAAGGACCACAACGTCTCCATCTGGGACGAGTGGGCTGATGAGAATGGGGACCTTGGTCCTGTGTATGGGAAGCAGTGGAGACACTGGACCGCTCCTGACGGTCGAAATATCGACCAAATCGCTGAGCTGGTCGCGCAAATCAAGCGCGATCCCAACTCCCGTCGCCAGCTTGTGACCGCCTGGAATCCAGGTGAGCTAAAGCAAATGAAACTGGCGTCGTGCCACTGCCTATTCCAGACGGCAGTCATCGGAAACAAGCTTCACCTCCAGCTTTACCAACGCTCTTGCGACGTATTTTTGGGCGTGCCCTTCAATATCGCCAGCTACGCGCTATTGCAGTTGATGCTCGCGCAACAGTGCGATCTGGAGCCTGGCGACTTCGTTTGGACCGGAGGCGACGTTCATATTTTTGTGGTACCAAAAACCATGCAGCTGCATTGAAAATCAACGACTTACGCTGATTTTTTCCTGCATGTTTCTCAAATTCCGCCAGCTCGGATAGGTCTAATTTGACCTCCCTGCTCCCCGCTGGAGTCGCTTCTCAGCGGCAACAGGTAGGCTCTCACCCTGCGAGTCACTCCAACTGCCGGGTGGCCGCCCAGGCTTGCGCGCCGGGAGCAGCGCCATGGCCTTCTGTCTCTTGGCCTCGTCATCGAGGTAGCTCAGTGCCTGCTTGAGGAGCTTGTCAGGCGTCGTCTCGAGCCCCACTGCCAAGTTGTACAGAATCCTTATTGTTGGGCTCTTCTGACCTCGCTCAACATCGGCGAGGTAGTTTCGAAACGAGCGCAGCGCTCGCCAAAGCTTCCCGGGTCATGTTTAGTGAACGACGCCTGACCGCAATGGTCAGTCCGACGACCGCGGGGCTACCAGTGCGGAATCGTGGCAGCCTTTTTTCGAGGTGTTTGCTTAACGGACTGCTCCGTCTTTGTGTCGACTATCGGTCCAATGAGCAATATGCAGGTCCTGAGAAATGGCCACCGTAAATTTCGCACCAACTCAATATTGCCTCTCGAAGACTAACTAGTCGCCTTATCTTCGCCCCGCTTACCATTGATCAGCTTGCGGCGGAAATAACTGCCGGACGCCCTGTCTTAGCAGGCATCTCGGCAGGGGGTTACTCGTACCCAAACATATCCCTGGATGCGGCGGTCATCATTGGTCACGAGGCTAACGGGAAAGAACAGGTACTGGCCGCAGCAGAGCGCCTGAAAGTGAAGCCCAGCCGTCCCAAGCCGTTGCGCGGCGCGAAGAGCGGGGCGGACGAGGACAAAGACGAAGAATACCTCAAACAGGCTTCACCGCCCTTCAGTGCCGCCGCCGTCGCGAAAGGGTGCCACTGAGTGAAAACTCAAGTATTCCGCCGCTCTGCCGATAGTGCCGTGGTGCTGGAATCTTACAAAAAGTGCTGCACTGCGCATGGATATGCCGACCAACCCCTCGCGGTTGCAAGCTTGGCCCAAGATCCAGACGCGACCTCAGAGAACTCACTTCTTCACAACCAAACCTAGGAGCCTCAATGCGACCTCGCCTCATCTCAAGCGCGCACGTCAAGGCCATCGCCGCTGCCGTGATCGCGTCCACCGGTCTGCTCTGCCTGCCGGGGACTGCCAGTGCAGGCATACGCGAAGCGCGCGTCTTGATCGACAACGGCGACCTGGACGGCGCCTACGCCGAGGCGCTGAAGGGTCAAAAGGCCGGAGACGTCGAGGCAGCGGGGCTCGTTGCCGCTTTCAATTTCAATCGCGCAACGGACCCACGAAAGTCGACGGACGAGGCCTGGGCTGATCTAACCCGCCTCGCAGAAAGCGGCAGCGCGGAGGCGGCCTACTGGCAGGGTGACTTTTACCAAAGAAGAGGCGATTACCAGACAGCCTTTCGCCTCTATACACAGGCGGTTCTGAAGAAACACGGGTGGGCGACCTACGCCCGTGCATCTATGTATGAACAAGGCCAGGTCGACGTAGCGAGTGAATTCGACCGGAAAATCAACGCCTATACTGATTACAGAAGCGCCGCCGAGCTTGGCTTGGGGATGGCCTGGATGAAACTGGGTATCCTGGGTGCGAAGGGCATGATTACCAACGGCCGACCCACTTACGTGCATGCCTTAGCCTATTTGACGGTCGCCCTGGAGAAACTCACCCCCGCGGAGGAACGGACTACGCGATCCGACCTCGTGGCTTATCGCAACCAAGTTGCAGGTTTGCTGAGCCCACTTCAGGTGCGCATTGCGAATGAAGGTGCGGCTGCGGGTCGGAAAGAAGGTCCGAGCGCACTGAGCGATAAAGTCTCCACGCTTTTGGAGAAAGAGCGTGACCAGCGTCTTGCCGGCAATCGAGACAATCGGGCATCGCAAGGTCGTGACGAGTCAGCCCGGAAACCCCTCTGCCTGCCCGATACCAATCCCGCTGTTGACTGTGAAGGTCCCCGCGTCCGCTAGCCTAGAAATTTCGGGCCACTGAAATAGTCGCCCCTGCGAAATTCACCCCACGCCCGCCAAGCCTGATCGAGCCGAGCTCTGTGCGGCGGCACGAGCCAGCCCGCGATGCGACCCAGGGGCCGTCAGGCTGGTCGGCAACGCGGTCACCAGGCCGAGCCCCTGCGCTAGCAGCGCCCACCAGGCGCAAAACAGCCCGCCCAGGCCGAGCCGGGCGATGGCGCGCAGCAGCCAGCGGATGTTGTAGCCCGCCGCGCAGCTCAGCGCGTGCAGCGCATCCCCGATGGCCCCCTGCAGCCAGCAACGGTCCATCGTGTGGTCGGACTTCGCGTGGCCGATCAGCGGCTCAATGGCCTGGCGACGCTTGAGCAGCCGCTTGTCGTGCTCGCTCAGCGACTTGTACTTGCCGCGGTGGATGATCTGCACGCCCGGGTTGTCGGCATCCACGCCCCGGTAGCCCAGATCGACGATGACTTGCTGGGGCGCACGGCCGGTGTCCTGCAGCAAGTTGGTCGTCTGCTCGAGCTGGGCGCTGAGCACATGGCCGTCGTACGGGTTGCCGGGGAAGCTGCGTGCGCCGACCATCAGGCCTTGCCGGTGCGTCACCGCCAGGCTGACCTTCACACCGAACTCGTACGGGTTGCGGGCTTTGCCCTTGGAGATGCATTCCACCTCGGGGGCGTGCAGCGCGTACAGCTTGTGCTTGCTCTTGGGCTGCTGGGTGCGGATGCGCTCGGCGCGCTCCATCAGCGTGGCCAGATCAGCCAGGGCCTTGGGGTTGTCGGCCTCGTGCGCCGGCGCGCCGCCGGCCGCCACCGCCGCGTGGTCGGCATCCAGCTTGCGCTGCACCTCGCGCATCACGATGCCCAGGATCGTGCGCTGGCGCTTGATCGTCTTGCGCAAGCGCTTGAACTGCTTGGCATGGGCGTAGCCACCGGCCTTGCGGCGCAGCGCCTTGCCCTCCTGCGCGTAGGTCTGCTTGAGCGCGATGCCCACGCGCTTGGCGGCACAGACCACCTTGTGGCGAGCGATCTCCAGCAGCCGGCTGCCCACCGGGTGGGCGATGGCCTTGGACTGCACGGTGGAGTCCACGATCACGCGTTCGAGCTCGGCCGGCTTGACGGCCTTGATGTCCACCGCGCAGTCGATGGTGGCCTTGAGCAGTTGCTCGATGCCCTCCTCGCCGAGCAGGCGCCGAAAGCGCCCGATCTGGGTGGGATCGCAGGGCGGGCGCGGCTCGTAGTAGTCCATGCCGCTGAAGAACTGCCACTGCACGTTCTCGGCCCAGCGCTCGACGAGTTCCTCGTCGCTGAGGTTGAAGCTGTGCTTCAGGTACAGCAGGCTGACCATCAGGCGCACCGGCAAGCGCGGCCGGCCGGCCGGGCTGATGCCGCCGCCGAACTCGCCGTCGAACGCGCCGGCCAAGTCCATGCCTGTCACACGCTTGGCCGGTCTGGGCTGATGGGCCAGCTTGGGCGCCAGCGCCGCCTCGATAGCCGCCCAGGGCAAGCGCGTGGCCAGCACCGCCAGCGGGTGGCGCAGGTCGATCATCTGGTCCAGGCGGGCGCGGAAGAAGTCAGGCGTCGACATGCGGCAAATCCCTCAGGAATCGGGCCTCTGGCGTATCAAACTCAAGGGATCCAACGAGCAAGAATCACACCGGGAAGTGAGCATTCATGCGGGCTGCAGGCGAATTGCAGGGCCGACGAAATACCGCCCGGTCTGAATGGCTCGATCCTCCTAGAGGATCGGGCCATGAGCGCGGAGCCAACTTCTCACCCGAGGTGTGTCGACGTGCGGTGAGAATGGTGCAGGAGCACTTAGGGGAGTACCCGATGCTGTGGGCGGCTATTGAGTCCATCGGGCCCAAGATCGGCTGCGTGCCGCAGACGCTGAGCGAATGGGTCAAGCGCGCCGAGGTCGATGCCGGCGTGCGAGAAGGCGTGACGACCAGCGAGGCTGAGCGCGTGAAGGAGCTCGAACGCGAAGTACCAAAGCTGCGCAAGGCCAACGAGATACTGAAGCTGGCCCGCGGGTTTTTCGCCCAGGCGGAGCCCGACCGCCGCCTCAAGTCCTGAAGGCCTTCGTCGACCGGCATCGCCAGGAGTTCGGGGTCGAGTCGATCTGCCGCGTCTTGCATAGCGCCCCGTCGGCCTATTGGCGACATGCATCCCGTCAGCGCAACCCGGCGCTGCGCTCGCGTCGCGCACAGCGGGATGCGTGCCTGGTGCTTGAGGTCCAGCGCGTGTGGCAAGCCAACATGAAGGTCTACGGCGCCAACAAGGTGTGGCGTCAGCTCAAACGTGAAGGTGTGGCGGTGGCCCGTTGCACCGTCGAACGGTTGATGCGTCAGCAAGGCCTGCAGGGCGTGCGCCGAGGCAAGGCCGTGCGCACCACCGTCGTGACCCCAAGGCGCCATGCCCGTTGGACCGGGTCAACCGGCAGTTCCGTGCCGAGCGGCCCAACCAAGCTGTGTGTCTCTGACTTCACCTACGTCTCGACCCGGCAGGGCTGGTCTATGTGGCGTTCGTAGTGGACGTGTTCAGCCGACGTATCGTGGGCTGGCGCCAGAGCAGCTCGATGCACACCGAGTTCGTGCGCGATGCGCTGGAGCAGGCGCGGTACGACCGCAAGCCGACCGAAGATGACGGCCCATTACACCACTCGGATCGAGGGTCTCAATACCTGCCCATCCGCTACAGCGAGCGCCTGGCCGAGGCTGGCATTGAGCCGCCCGTGGGGTCCAAGGGCGACAGCTACGACGACGCCCTAGCTAAGGCCATCAACGGGCCCTACAAAGCCGAGGTCATCCACCGGACGTGTTCCAGGAAGACCAAGCAAGCAGTGGAACTGGCGACGCTGGAATGGGTGGCTTGGTTCAACCACCATCGACTGATGGAGCCCAGGGCCTACCTCCCGCCGGCCGAGTTCGAGGCCAACTACCATAGAAAGCGCGCTGGGCAGGTCGCGACCGTCTCAATAAAACCGACTAGGGATTTCGGTCCGCCATTCGGGCGTGGCAGCGTTGCACGGCGTCACGTGGCAGCTAGCCACTAAGGAGCCCTATGTTGCGCATTCTCATCTTTACCGCGGGTCTTTCCGCGGCTGCGTCGCTTGCCAATGCGGCAGCGTTGTCTGACGTCCTGATTTCCGGGCCAGGGCCAGGCTGCAAGGCATCGGACCGGACCGGGGCGCTGGTAACGGCTTCGTGCACCGCAACGGCAGACCGAGTGACCACGACCGGGTCAGCGACTGCCGTCGCAGCCGGCGGTCACCTCGGTACCGCGGTCTTCGTCGACACCCAGGCTCACTCCGCAGATGGTCCGGGCGGCTATACAGCGCTGACCTATGCTCAGACTGTGGACCGGTTGCGAATAGATGCAAGTAACGGGGAGCAAGGCCAGGCACTGCTGACGTTCGCTGTGAGCCTTGCTGTTCAGCGGACCTCGATCACCAATGCTCCCGGCCCGAGCGCGGTCACCTTCGCCGGAACGGGCTCCGATCTGCGCGCGGACGTCACTATTGCGGGAGAGAACCACTCCCTGTGGTTGACGGAAACCTACCGCGTTGACTATCGCCCGGAGACAGGGCCGATTGGCGACGGCAGTTCGGTTGCCTACATCGACGATGTCGCCGTACCCAGCGCACTCGGCCCGCGAACCTTTGCAGTGCCTTTTACGTTCGGGCAGGAGTTTGACCTGCAACTCGAGTTGCGCGGCTACGTGTTTGCTGGCGCCGCCGGTGACGGTCACGCGACGATGAACATCGAAGCGATGAACTCGTTCGACTGGAAAGGCATCCAGAGCGTCACCGTGGGCGGGCGCGATGTAGCTTTTTCGCTCACGTCTGAAAGCGGCGTCGATTGGATCTCACCGGTCCCGGAACCAACCTCGGCTTGGTTGCTGGCATCCGGTCTGGCCGCATGCGCCGCGCTCGTCTGTATGCGACAGCGTCGGGACAAACTTTAGACTTACCACCTTGCTAGCTGTGGTCGCATTTCCTCTTCCATCAATGAGGGATCTGAGCCCGAACGTCCATGCCCCCCAGAACTTTCGGCGAAGCACGAAGGCCAGCGCCACAAGCCCGACGCCAAGCATCGCTGTCGCAGCAGGCTCGGGAACCGCGCTGACGTAGTTCGTACCGCTCTCGGACACGACGAAAACATCGGACGTTGACCTCAGTTGGGTGTGTAGGCTAGCCATTGCCTCCACCCATGCACTAGCGCTCACAGCCGGGTTGGCAGCGTCAGCCGAAGTCGTTGTCCAGGCAACCGCGCTCATAGAGCCGCTCAGGCGAAGCTGGGCGCCAACGAATGTGTCGACCATCAACGAAAACGACCCGGATGTCGCGCGGTCACATCCGGGCGCTTGGGCAGCATCTCCCATGCATAGCACAAAGGTCGAATCGACACCGCCCGTACCGGAAAGACTAGCGTACGCATACAAGCTATGGTTGACCGTTGCGCGGTTTGATGCCGTGCTGAAGCGGAAGTCGTCGGCGTCGATGCGGCCGTACAACTCGAGCCTGATAGCTTGGCCGTCGGCCAGGCTGTTGCTTCGCACCCGCAGCCCATCGTCGAACGACACCACCGAGTTCGCGTAACTCTCGGCCGCCCCGCTCTCGCGGACGCCGTCGCGCTCGTTATAGCTCGATGAGTTCGTGGCGCGGACTGCGACACCCAGATTGCCATAGCTCGCCCGCAGCGCATAGCTCGCAACGGCACCGCTTGCGCCGCCGCTGACGTACGTTTCGTCCCTGTTGTCGCCGGACTGAAGGTGGCCTTGGTTCAGCCCAGGCACGACAAAGTCGGGCACAACGGTCAAGCAATCGTCGTTCAGTTGATAACCGTTAGTGCCCAGATCACCGTGGGCGCTGACCCAACATGTCGCCTGCCCGGACACGCTGGCGAATGCATTGAAACTAACCAGGGCAGCGGCACCAACCAAGACAAAACGTTGGTTCGGCATCAGCTCCTCCCATCGTGAAACTTACCTGGCCTAGTCAAAATCACGCAACCCCTAGTTCATTGATGTCCTGACTCTTTCAACTTCACGGTGGTCTAGGTCTGAACCGTCAAGGTTCTTTCGTGACTTGAGGAGCCTGAACATCGGGAAGGCGACGCCGATAACTGCGTGCAGGTGGTGCTAGTCGTAGTGATGCTGCAAGCTGGCCAAAGTGAGGGTGCGCTGCGCAGAGTTCTGAGAGGTCCGCCCATAGGCCCGCTCGCGCAGCGCCGACTGTATGAAGCGCTCAGCCTTGCCGTTGGTCTGGGGCCGACAAGCCCGGGTGAACTTGAACCGCCCCGGGATTCGAGGAGGCTCAACACTCTGAGAGGATTGAGCCATGAGCAAGTCGAACAAGTTCTCACCCGAGGTGCGTGAGCGCGCGGTGAGGATGGTGCAGGAGCACCGAGGGGAGTACCCGTCGCTGTGGGCGGCCATCGAGTCCATCGCGCCCAAGATTGGCTGCGTGCCGCAGACGCTGAACGAATGGGTCAAGCGCGCCGAGGTCGATGCCGGCGTGCGAGAAGGCGTGACGACCAGCGAGGCCGAGCGCGTGAAGGAGCTCGAACGCGAAGTACGAGAGCTGCGCAAGGCCAACGAGATCCTGAAGCTGGCCAGCGCGTTTTTCGCCCAGGCGGAGCTCGACCGCCGCCTCAAGTCCTGAAGGCCTTCGTCGACCGGCATCGCCAGGAGTTCGGGGTCGAGTCGATCTGCCGCGTCTTGCAGATCGCCCCGTCGGCCTATTGGCGCCATGCATCCCGTCAGCGCAACCCGGCGCTGCGCTCGCGTCGCGCACAGCGGGATGCGTGCCTGGTGCTTGAGGTCCAGCGCGTGTGGCAGGCCAACATGCAGGTCTACGGCGCTGACAAGGTCTGGCGCCAGCTCAATCGCGAGGGCGTGGCGGTGGCCCGTTGCACCGTCGAACGGTTGATGCGTCAGCAAGGCCTGCAGGGCGTGCGCCGAGGCAAGGCCGTGCGCACCACCGTTCCGGACCTCAAGGCACCGTGCCCGCTGGACCGGGTCAACCGGCAGTTCCGTGCCGAGCGGCCCAACCAGCTGTGGGTCTCGGACTTCACCTACGTGTCGACCTGGCAGGGCTGGGTCTATGTGGCGTTCGTGGTGGACGTGTTCAGCCGGCGCATCGTGGGCTGGCGCCAGAGCAGCTCGATGCACACCGAGTTCGTGCTCGACGCGCTGGAGCAGGCGCTGTACGACCGCAAGCCGACCGAAGGTGATGGCCTCGTGCACCACTCGGACCGCGGGTCGCAGTACCTGTCCATCCGCTACAGCGAGCGCTTGGCCGAGGCCGGCATTGAGCCCTCAGTGGGGTCCAAGGGCGACAGCTACGACAACGCCCTGGCCGAGACCATCAACGGGCTCTACAAGGCCGAGGTCATCCACCGGAGGGGGCCCTGGAAGACCAAGCAAGCGGTGGAACTGGCGACGCTGGAATGGGTGGCTTGGTTCAACCACCATCGACTGATGGAGCCCATGGGCTACATCCCGCCGGCCGAGTTCGAGGCCAACTACCATCGACAACGCGCTGGTCAGGCCGCGACCGTCTGACTTAAACCAACGGGCCTCCGCGATACCCGGGGCGGTTCAACTTGTGTTGGATGCCCAGCGCAGTGCGGGCGACGACTAAGTCCTTGGACCGGAGCGCTGAACCGTTGTCGGTCAAGAGGCGCCGCACCGTGACGCCCAGGCTGGCGTAGGCCACCGTGTCACGCAGGAACTGCTTGGCCGGGGCATCATCTCGTCAGGGTGCACGGCGCCCCCAGTTCGACCGATAACGCCAAGGGCCAGCGCGATGCCGAGATTCATCAGACGTGCAAAGCAAGCACTTGCCCTTCGGCATTAAGTTGCATATCGGGTTGGACAACGAGACTGGCTTGGCGCGCAGCGCCGTGGTGACGGATTCAACCGTCCATGACAATCACCCGCTGCCGAGCTTGTGCACGGCACCGGACACACGGCGCGCGATTGCATGCTCGATCTGACTTCTGTTAGTTCGTTGTTGTTTCTAGAGTAAGCGTGAGCACGCCAGAACTGAACGCGGGACGAGGGGGGAACCACTCATCGTGACCCTGCAGCCGGAACTGCCAACATACTCGTTGCGGCGTCGTCACTGTCGGTTTGCACTCTGACCACGCGCCGCACGCGCGGTCCCCCTCAAGACGGAATTCGCTGGCAACAATCCGCTGGCCTTCCTTCAGCACAGGACTACAGAGCTCATAGGGCTCACTATAGCTACGACCAAGTCCGCTCGGCCGTTCATTTGAAGTGATCGAAATTACTTCCTGTTGTCGACCCACTTTGGCCGGTGGAGGCGGCGTAGCATCCTTGGCGGGTCGCACCTGGCACTGCGCGGCACTCAGAGACTCTCGTAGCGAAAACACCTCGTTTGAAAGCGATGCATTCGTCTCCTGTAGCTTGGCAATGTGATCCTCATTCAGGCGTATCGAGGCATTAATACTCTCCTTATCTGAGCGCTTGAAGTAGAGAGCATTCCCTGCCAGCCACATCGAAATCAAAATTGCTGCGCCGTAGAGGATGCAGACATAAAACGTCCAATCGGTGAGCGTAAAGTGAAACAGCTTTCGCTTGGCCGCCGAGTCCAGATGGCGCAGCAGTGGTCCCCGCGTCGCCTTTAGCGAGGCAAGCGTCGCTGGAGGCGCCCACGGGCGACCGCCATCTCCCGATACATGGCTATGCATCTTTGAATGCGCCAAGGTATAGCCGTGGGTGGCCAGGGCGCCCATTTCCACGCGGCTGAATCGGTCTAAATCAGTGCGGATGTTGGACAGCGCGTGCTGAATCGGTTTTGGGAGTGCACCGTCCGCGGACAGGCCAGTGGAAGTCTCATCGATGCTGACTCGAATCACATCTTTACCCGCGAGCTCAATACTAGTTTGCTCTTCGAACTCGGCAACACGTCGCATCAGTATGTCTGTCGTCCGGACTGTTCGGCTCAACGGGTCAGTGAACGATACTCCTTCTTCCCAGTCGAATGGCGCTGAAGCATCGGAAACCACAAAAGTCACTTGGTCGGCCAACCCAGCGGCATAAGCATCCCGCAGAGCAACACCTAGGCCGATATTGTCGTATACGCCGCCGTCGGTCAGCTGCAATGGATCTGTGCCCATCATCTCGGGCGATTCTTTACCCAGGAATTCAGATGTCAGTTCGACGGGTGTGAAGAGCGGCGGAAACGCCGACGACGCGGCGGTCATCAACGCGGCGGATGGCGGCCGCTTCTCCATGAGATACGACTCTCCAGAGCCGGAGGCAATACGCCGGACACCCTCTGCTGACAGAACGCAAAGCTCGCCAGTCGTGAGACTGGTTGCGAGAAGGTTGAACGCTGGGGCATCAGCGACAGTCTGATCGGAAAAGCACCAATCACGGGTTAATAGTCGGGCGTATTCGCGCTCAAGAAGTCCCGTGATTCGGAATCGCGTGAGTTGCCCCTTCAACCCGCGTACCTTACGGAAGGGATAAGCGATCAATCCGAATGTCAACGTCCAGATAAACCATCGTCTAACCACTCTTCCTCTCACATCCGACAGACCAAATTTAACCAATTCATCAGCAATTCTGTCGAACGCAGCGAGCCGCTCTTTAGGTGGCTCATCGGCTCCGGCTTGTGTAATCTGAGTCCAGTTTCGCGCCAAGTGACTAGCGAGGATGCTCCCGCCCGACACCGAGTAGATTGCTCGCGTTGAGTCGAGAAGACCGGTTTCAAGCATCCAACGTACGACGCCGAGATGAAAATATGTGGCGCGAAAACCACCACCCGACAGACACAACACAACTTTCTTCTTCAAAGCAACCTCCCTGACTCACCCTTCAGTGACGAAGCACGTCGAACGTCATAATGCTGCGGTAACATGGCTTTGGGTAATGCCACCGTGGTGCACGTCGCATCTCGGTGACCTTCGCTCCACGACACCATCTCCCGGTTACTTGGGTCCCTGTCAGTGCAGACCACTGGCGGCCGACAGACGCCGCTCGCTCACAAGCTCGAGAAGGTCTCCTCAATTGGTGTGAAGCGGAGGCTGACTCTCCCCTCACCTGAAATCCCGACTCTCCGTATCCAACCGCCCCAGCAGATGCGTCAGGTTCACCAGCCGACGCGCCACCAAGTGCTGCACTTCGCCCTGTCGCTGCCACACCCCGTCCACACCCATCAGCCGCGACTGCAGGAACTCGGCCCGCTGCTCGTCGCGCACCGCACGCCAGACGATAACGTTGATGACCCCGGTCTCGTCCTCCAGCGTCACGAAGGACACCCCCTTGGCGGTGGACGGCTGCTGGCGCATCGTGACGATGCCGCAGCCCTTGACCAAGCGTCCGTCCGGCAGCGTCTTCAGCTGCGCTGCGGTGAACATCCCTCTGCTGGTCAGCTGCGTGCGCAGCAGCTTGAGCGGATGGCGGCGCAGCGTCAGGCCCAGCGATGCGTAATCGAAGACCACCTCTTCGCCCTCTGGTGCTGCGGGCAGCTCCAGCACGTCTTCTTCCACCGGCGCGTCGCGCAGCAAGGCAGGCGCTGCCATCAGCGCCGCCGCGTCCCACACCTGCTGACGTCGGTGGCCCGCCAGGCTCATCAGCGCATCGGCCGCGGCCAGCAGCTTCACCTCGTGCACTTCGACCTGCGCCCGCCGCGCCAGGTCATCGGCGCTGGTGAAGGGCTGCTGCTCGCGCGCCTGCGCGATGCGCTGGGCCGTGGCCTCGCGCAGCCCGGCGATCATCTGCAGGCCGATGCGCACCGCGGGCGCATGCGGCAGGTCTTCCAGCGTGCACTCCACCGCGCTGTACAGCACGTCCGGCGGGCGCACCTCTACCCCATGGCGCTGCGCATCCTGGACTAGCTGGGACGGGGCGTAGAAACCCATGGGCTGCGAGTTCAACAGCGCGCACAAGAAGGCCGCCGGCTCGTGCCGCTTGATCCAGCAACTGGCATAAACAAGCAGTGCAAAACTGGCCGCGTGGCTCTCCGGGAAGCCGTATTCCGCAAAGCCCTTGATTTGGTTGAAGATGGCTTCGGCGAAGTCACGGTCGTAGCCGCGCTGCGTCATGCCGTCGATGATCTTGTCGTAGAAGCGCTGCACCCCACCCTTGCGCTTCCAGGCGGCCATCGCCCGGCGCAGTTGGTCGGCCTCGCCCGGGGTGAAGCCAGCGCCGTCGGTCGCGATCTGCATGACCTGCTCCTGGAAGATGGGCACCCCCAGCGTGCGGCCCACGGCGCGCTCCAGGCCCGGCGGATAGCTCACCTCCTCCAGTCCCTGTCTGCGTCGCAGGTACGGATGCACCATGCCGCCCTGGATCGGGCCCGGCCGCACCAGGGCCACCTCCACCACCAAGTCGTAGAACTGCCGAGGCTGCAGCCGCGGCAGCATGGCCATCTGGGCCCGGCTCTCGATCTGGAACACGCCCACCGTCTCGGCCTGGCAGATCATGTCGTAGGTCTGCGGGTCTTCAGCCGGAATGTCCTGCAGCAGGAAGACCTGGCCGCGCCGCTCGCCGATGAGGTCCAGCGCCCGGCGGATGGCGCTGAGCATGCCCAGGGCCAGCACGTCGACCTTCATCAGGCCCAGGGCTTCGATGTCGTCCTTGTCCCACTGGATGACGGAACGGTCGACCATCGAGGCGTTCTCGATGGGCACGATGCGCGAGAGCTTGCCGCGCGTCAGCACGAAGCCGCCCACATGCTGACTCAGGTGCCGCGGAAAGCCGCTGATCTCGGCCGTCAGCCGCAGCAGCTGGCGGATGCCCAGGTCTTCGGGGTCCACACCCGCCTCGCGCAGGCGTTCCTTGGACACCTCGCGCCCGTCCCACCACTGCATGCTCCTGGCCATCTGGTCGACCACGTCCAGCGGGTAGCCCAGGGCCTTGCCCACGTCGCGGATCGAACTCCTGGCGCGGAAGGAGATGACGGCCGCCGTCAAAGCCGCCCGGTCGCGGCCGTACTTCTGGTAGAGGTACTGGATGACCTCCTCACGCCGCTGGTGCTCGAAGTCGACGTCGATGTCGGGCGGTTCGTTGCGCTCCTTGGAGACGAAGCGCTCGAAGAGCACGTTCAGGCGGTCGGGGTCGACTTCGGTGATGCCCAGGCAGTAGCAGACGGCCGAGTTGGCCGCAGACCCGCGACCCTGGCAGAGGATGTGGCGCGACTTCGCGAAGCGCACCACGTCGTACACGGTCAGGAAGTAACGCTCGTACTGCATCTCGGCGATGAGGCCGAGCTCATGCTCGATCTGCGCCTGCACCTTGGCGGGCAAGCCCTGCGGAAAGCGCCGCCCTGAGCCTTCGTACGTGAGCCGGCGCAGGTAGCTCGAGGGCGTCTCGCCGTCGGGCACGACCTCTTCGGGGTACTCGTAGCGCAGCTCGTCGAGCGAGAAGCTGCAGCGGCGAGCCACTTCCAGCGTTTGCGCCAGCAAGTCATCGGGATAGACCTGGCCCAGCATCTGCCTGGAGCGCAGGTGGCGCTCGGCATTCGGTTGCAGTTCCAGGCCGCACTCGGCCAGCGGCTTGCCGACGCGGATGGCGGTCATCGTGTCCTGCAGCGGCTTGCGCGAGCGCACGTGCATGTGCACGTCGCCGGCAGCCACCAGCGGCAGGCCGGTCAGGTGCGTCAGCTGCCGCAGGCGGGCCAGCCAGGCCGCATCGTCCAGGCCGTGCGTCAGCTCCACCGCGGTCCAGGCCCGGCCTTCGAAGTGGTGGTCGAACCAGCTGGCCTGGGCATACAGCGTCTCGTCGCTGGCGCGGCGGTCGGGCACGTAAAGCACCAGGCAGTCGTCCAGCCAGCCGGGCCACAGGTCCGACCAGTCCAGGCGGTAGGTGCCCTTCTCCGCCGACATCCGCAGCCGGGTGATGGTCTCGCTCAGGTTGCCGTAGCCGTTGCGGTTGGTGGCCAGCACCACCATCCGGAAGGGGGTGCTGGCCTGCACCAGGAACTCCGAGCCGATCAGCAGCGGCAGGCCCAGTTCCTTGGCTTCGACATGCGCACGCACCACGCCGGCCAGCGAACACTCGTCGGTGATGGCCAAGGCCGCATAGCCCAGCGCCTTGGCACGCTCGACCAGCTCCTCGGCATGTGAGGCTCCCCGCAGGAAGGAGAAGTTGGTCAGGCAGTGCAGTTCGGCATATGCCGGCCCCTCGGTGCCAGCCAGCAACGACGCGGTGGCGCGCTCCATCCACTCCATGGCGCGATCAACCGAAGATGCCGTGCAGGAACCACCGGCGCTTGCCCGCCGGGCTGGGCGCCAGGTCGCGGTAGACCCACAGCAGGCCGCCATGCTCGCTGGCCATGACGTAGTAGTCGCGGCGGGCGGGCTGCGGCTCACCGGTCTCGATGGCATCGGGGTGGCTGCGGTCCCACCAGGCCGCTTCCACCCGATACGGGCCGGCCACCGTCGTCAAGGCGCCTTGATAGGCCGGCTGGTCGCGGCGCATGGCCAGCGGCAACGGCTTGGCCATCAGCCAGGTGGGCTGGGGCACGTCGGGCAGCGGTGCGCGGTGGGCCGAGGGCGGCACTGTCGCGGGCACCCACTCCTGCGCCCACTCCGGGCGATAGTCGGAGCGCACCTCGGCGCGCACCACGGCGCCGGGTCCCAGGCGCTCGGCCAGGCGCTCGAGCAGCTGCTGGGCAGATTCACCCTCGCGGTTCTTCTCCTGCAAGAGCGAGCCGCTCACCTCTTCCAGCGGTACGGCAGTGCCCGCGACCAGCACCAGCTCCTCCACCGGTGCGCCCAGCTGCACATGGGCCAGGCGTTCACCCAGCAGTCGGGTGAAGTGGCTCATCTCGCGCGTGGCTTCGGCCGTGCGGATGGTGACTTCGCCCCAGTCCGGTACCTCGCTCGCGCGGTGGAAGTCGTGTTTGAAGCGGAGGGTGAAGGCGGTGATGCCGGCATGCCGCGCCGCCAGCCAGCCGGCCATCTGGGTCAGCAACCGGCGGGCACCGAAGAGCAGGCCTTCGGCAGCCTCGACACGGCCGGGCAGCTCGAGGCGGGCCTGGAAGTGCTCGGGCGCCAGCACCCACTCGAACGCGACCGGCTGCAGGCCGTAGGCCTGGTCCAGCGCCAGCAGCAGCGACTTCGTGAAGCGCCGACTCAGCCCGCCGCGCGGCAAGCGGCGCACATCGCCGAGCGTCTTGCAGCCGGTGCGCGCGAGGATCGGGGCGTATGTCGACACGCCTGGCAGCGCCGACATCGGCAGCTGGTCGAGCAGCCGGTTCAGCGGTTGCGCAAAGCCGTCCGCCACGCCGCAGCGGGTGAGCGCGAGGGTACCGGTGGCAGTGGGGCCCCAGCCGACGGCAGCGCAGCCCATGGCCAGGGCCTCGGCACGTACCCGCTCGCGCAAGGCCTGCTCGCCGCCAAAGAGCCGGCGGCTGGCCGACAGCTCCAGCAGCACGCCCTCCTCCGCCAAGGCCACCTTGGGCGTGAACTGCAGCGCCCACCAGGCCATGGCCTGGCGCTGGTCGACCGCGTCAACGGCCTGCGCTGCAGCGGGTGCGCTGGCCTGGTCAGGGCCCGAGGGCGGCGACAGCAGCAGCGCCATCCACAGGGGCGTCGACGAGGGCATGGTGCAACACCGGGGGAATGGACGCAGGGACGGCAAAAAGGCGATGGGGACGGGGGTGCGGACGGGGTGCTGGGTCTTCGGTCGGAGGCTGGAGATGACCGGTTCACCAGGGCCAGCAGCTCGGCCAAGCCGGGCGGCGGCATCTGCAGCGTCACCCAGCCGACATGCGCGGGACCCCGGCGCTTGAGCACGTGCACCGCCACCGTCTGCAGGCCTTGCAGGCGCACCTGCAGCCGCAGCGGCGCCGCGGACGATTCGTGCTGGGCGGCTTCCGGCCGCACCAGGAACACCGGAAAGCCGCATTGCGCCGCGCAGGTCTGCAGCCGGCGCACCTGGTCGCCGCGGGCATGCGACAGCCAGGCGATCACGCCGGCCAGGCCGTTGGCCTTGACGGCCTGCTCGGTGGCCCAGAGACGCTCGGCCGGGGAGCTGGCATGAATGACGACCAGGCCGCCGTCGTCCAGGCCTTGCTGGCGCAGGCCGCCGAAGAACGGTGGATGTGGTGGCGCGATAGCCAGCAACGGGCGCTTACGTGCAGCCAGGGGCGCCAGGGCGGGCAGCAACAAGCGCCACTCGGCTTGGCACCACTGGGGCTGCAGCAGCTCGGACACCGCGGACAGGGGCCAACCACCACCCGGCAGGTGAACATCCAGGTCGGCGAACCCGGTGGGCAGGCAGGCCGACGGTGGAAGGCCGAACTCGTGCCCCCGCCAGATCAAGTGGGAGACCGAATCCAGCAACGACGGCTCGACCCCCTGCGCCTGCGAGAGGTCGGCGTTCTGCAGCTCACCGAGGCCGGCGAAGTCGGGCGCTTCCTCGCACGCAGACTCCTCCTCCAGAGGGCTCTGGACGAGCGCGGCGGAGGGGTGGCGGGAGCTCATGGGGATACTGTACAAAACACCAGTATATCGACCAAGGCAACCCCCTTGCCGCCCGCGACGGCCCTACGAGCCGCTCCACCCTGCTCTGGCAGGGTGAAGCGGCTCGTCCAAGACACACCCTTCCCCTACGTGAGGCAAACACGGTCTGCAGCCGAGAAGGGGAAAGACAAGATCCGGACCGGCGGCAAGGACGGAACGCAGACCTGTCTCAGCGAGGACTGCGAACCGCGTCACGGGTGTCGGCAAGCTGAGTTCATGTCAGCCGTCCCGATCCTCGCCCGAGCTGGGCAACTCCGATGACCGATTGGCACCCACGCAGCCGGTTTGTCTGGGGACGTAGCAGTCTGCATAAGCGTTCACGGTTATGCCTCACCGCCGCCATAAAGGCAGAGACGTCAAGCATCGCAGACTCCCCCTAACGGAAATCCCTACTACTGTGGAGGCAACCTCATCAACGCCGTGTTAGACACTGTCCAGCAGTACCCAAGTCGTGGACCTTTCCATGAACGAACGACAGCGCATTGAAGCGGCAATTAAAGCCATCTCGAACTTGGCCGGAGTGCTAGACCAAGCGTCAATCGACGCTGCGGTCTTGGCCCTGAGCGAGCAGCTTAGTCAGCGTATCGAGGCGGAGCGCTCAATACGTCAGGTAACAGTCCTTTTTGCGGACGTCGTTGGGTCGACGCAAATGAGTTGGGATCTCGATCCGGACGAGATCCACACCATAATCGATGGCTCTCTCAAAAAGTTATCTGCTGTTATTGGGAAGCACGAAGGCGTCGTTCTTCAGTATGCCGGAGATAGTCTGCTCGCAGTTTTCGGCGCAAAACAATCCCGCGAAGATGATCCAATCAGAGCAACCGACTGCGGCATCGCGCTTATCCAAGAATCCAAACGAATCGCCGCTCGCCTGCTTCTTGAGCAGAATATATCCGCGTTTGATGTAAGAGTCGGTATCCACACAGGACCGGTCCTGCTAGGGGGTGGGCTGGACGAACCGAGTCATGTGAGGGGAAGCGCTGTAAACATCGCAGCAAGGCTTGAGCAAAGCGCACCTGCCGGCTTCATACAAGTAAGCCTCGACACGCATCGGCACATTCGAAAAATTTTTGAGTGCACCGAGGCTCCGTCGCTTCAACTGAAAGGTAGAGACCGTTCACTCAAGGCATATTTCGTCTTGAAGCGCGTTTCTGCGAGGCCCAGGAACACAGAGGGTTGGTGGACGGGCCACAAACCAATGTTCATAGGTAGGCAGACTGAGCTTCAACTCTTAGAAGATTCATATTTCGCTGTTGCGGAAAGCGCATGCAGCCGTTCGGTAATTCTCATTGGAGAGGCTGGCATCGGCAAAACAACGCTTCTACAAGAGTTTCTAAGGGTCCAAGGACTGAAACATCCCCAAGGCCTAGCCACTATAACCGCTTGCGCACAGCCATACTGGAGCAGCAGTCCATATGGACTTGTCAGAGAGGCCGTGCTTTGCGCGGCGGGCGTCGATTCGGACGCAGATCCAACAACTGCGCGGCAGGCAGTTCGTTCTTTCACACCCCAATATATCAAAGAACTAGGTGATGGCGAACTGGCTGCGCTCGAGTCACTAATTATCGGTGAAGCCGCATTAGAGCAATCCAGCGACGTATCTCGTCTACAGAATGAGCGAAATCAAAAGAGAGCGTTCCGCGCTGCAGTCACGTACCTCCTCACCGTTCATGCACCCAGACCTATCGCGATATGTTTAGAGGACATTCACTGGGCCGACGACGGCTCTCTGGACTTCATTGATTACATCTTACGTAGCGGATCGAGGATCTTGGTTGTCGCGACGACCAGAATCGATCTTGAAAGACGGCGCCTCCTTCCTTTCTCAAACAGACTCGAGCTAAAACCGTTCAACGACAAAGAGATTGCGACCCTCATCCGTGCGAGCGTGAAAGACGACGCGTTTGCGAAGGATTCGCCACTTTTTGTTCGCATGATCGCTTCATTGGCCGAAGGGAATCCGTATTTCGTAGAAGAAACTGTCGGCATGCTCGTCGAAGAGGGTGTACTCCATCGAAACGAAAGCGGCTCAGCGAGCTTGGACGCTGCGAAACTGTTGGAGACCAAAATTCCCACGACTCTCACCGGCGTCCTCCAAGCACGACTCTCAAACCTTCCGCATGCTGAGCTGGAAACCTTGCAAGTTGCAAGCGTAATCGGTAATGAGTTCTGGGACGAGGCGTTAGCCAAACTCGGAGCACTTGACCGGTCAGCATTGTCTAGGCTGACAGAAAGGCATCTCATCAGAAGCCTGCCACACAAGACCGACCCAGGCCATCAAAAGTTTCAGTTTCGCCATCAATTGATGCAGCGCGCCGTCTACGAAACAATTCCCAACCGCCTGCGAAAAATTAGGCATGGACTGACTGCGCGATGGATTATTGACGCGTTTCCAGATCGTCTCGATGATTTCAGCGAAACGATTGCATGCCATTTCGAAAGGGCGGGAGAGACGGAGCTGGCTATCAACTATTTCCGCCGCGCGGGCCAATATGCCGGGCAAAGATGTTCGTTTGAGGCCGCAGCGGAATTGTTTCGCAGAGCCGCAGATATTTGTTCCGAGGCTCGGCTTCGCTTCTTACTGCTTTCTACTGAGTTTCACATGAGGATGGAGAAAATTCTCCTCCCGTGCGACATTGAGAAGGCTATAAAGCTAACTACTCTCGCTGAAGAAATCAACGATGACGAATGCAGGGCGACCGCCGCCAGTTTGCTGACGACGTGCCTTGCTGCCGTAGGCAAGCTTTCGGAGACGAGAATCGCGGCCAAATCCGCAATCCGCTTCGGCAGAATCTCGGGCCGGACAAGTTCTGTCATACGTGCGCATAACCAATTGGGAGCTAAGTTAGGAGAATGTGGCCACTTTCGACAAGCTCGTCGGCACCTAAGCATTGGCCACGCTATTGCAGCACGAGAGAACAACGTTATCGGTGCAGCCTCCGCCCTATCCAAGTTATCAGATGTATGTATCAGGGAGGGGGATTATCCGCAGGCTAGGTCACTGCTACAGAAAGCAATCGCACATTGCAAAAATCTAGTCAACGATCAATATGAACGTCACTTGGAGCTCTTGGCGGCAAATCTTGAAACTCGTTTGGGAAATCTGCAAACCGCCCATGAATCCTTGTTGCAGTTATCGCAACACTTCCGTAATCTTGATTGGCCCGACATGGAGCTCGAGATCGCTCTGTCAATCGCGATGAACCGACTATGGGCAGGAGAGCATAAAGAAGCACGGGTATGGTTGGTAAAAGCGCAGCATATGCCGGTCGCTCGCCCCGAAACTTCGTTAATTCTTAAGCGCAAGCAGCTTGCCGGTGAGATTGAGTTGACCGACGGAACCGCTGAAGATGCCGCTACGCACTTTCAAGAGGCTCTGAACCAGTGCGCTGAACTCAGTCTTGGCGACGCTTCCTGGGAGATCAAGATCTCATTGGCCTATGCGCAGATGGAGCTCGGCGCGCTACCAAGCGCGGAGAGAGTTGCCCTTGATTTTGCCGATGCTGTCGCCACGGGGGACATAGCAAAGGGGTTTTTCTTTGATCCCGCGAATGTGTTCTTACGTGCGAAAGAAATACTTAAAAATGCACACCACGACCAGCAAGCTGTCGCCATGCAAAGAATGGCACAGGAAACCTACGAATGGGTGAACAGTCGACTCGATATTGATCAACGTTCCTGCTTTCGCACCTCGAGCCCTGGATTGCGACGTTTGCATCAAGAGCCGCTTACACACCATTGAAACACCGAGAGCGAGGTTGCAGCGATGCACGGTGAGAAATCATGAACGAGCTCAGACACTGATAACTTTATTTCGCCTATCGCTACAGCCCGTGGCGAGCCGAAATATCGAAGATTGCGTATCGAAGAACGCATATCGCCGCTGTCGAAAAAAACTTCGCAAAGCACGCTGTGGTTTCGGTCTCGATGTTGGTTCTACCCAACGTTGGCGAGTCCGCAATCGCGCTCGCTGAGCGAGCGGCGGAGCTGACGCAGCGCGATGCGCTGCTGCAGCGCAAGGACCGCGAGATCGCGCTGCGCGAGGCCAAGATCGAGAAGATCAACTTCGAGCTCGCGCGGCTCAAGCGCTGGACCTACGGGGCCAAGTCCGAGGCCATGAACGCTGACCAGCGTCGCCTGTTCGAAGAGACGCTGGCCGAGGACGAAGCCGCGCTGCGTGCGCAGCTCGAGCGTCTGCGTCGTGAAGCCGAGGCCGCCGCGGCGGCCGCTGGCAGCCGGCCCAAGGCGCCAGCACGTCAGCCCCCGTCGCAGTGCACCGCCGGCGCACCTGCGTCGCGTCGAGCATCGCCATGAGCCCGACGGCACCGACTGCAAAGAGCAGGGTTGCGGACGTCCCATGAAGCGCATCGGTGAAGACGTCACCTAGCGGCTGGACATCGTGCCGGCCGAATTCTTCGTGCACCGCCACGTCTATGGCAAGTGGGCTTGCCGGCACTGCCAGATCCTCAAGCAGGCGCCCAGCGTGCCGGAGATCGTCCAGGGCGGCATCGCCGCCAGCGGGCTGCTGGCGCACACGGCGATCAGCCGCTTCGTGGACCACCTGCCGTACTACCGTCAAGAGACCATCAACGCCCGCTCCGGCGTGCACACCCCGCGCTCGACGTTGGCAGTCGGGACCGGTCAGGTGGGCGCGGCGTTGGAGCCGCTGTACGTGCTGCACAAGCGCTTCGTGCTCGATTGCCGCGTGCTGCACGCTGACGAGACGCCGGTGGCCTTGCTGGACCCCGGCGCAGGCAGGACACGCCGGGCCTACATGTGGGCCTACGCGCGAAGTTGGCACGATGCAGTGCCCGTCGTCGTCTACGACTTCTGCCGAGGGCGCGGGGCGCAGTACCCGGTGGCCTTCCTCAACGGCGACGAGCGACGCGGCGAGCGACGATGGTCCGGGACGCTGCTCACTGACCGCTACGGTGCGTACGAGGCCGTGGTGGACCCTCGGCATTACCCAGGGCGCACCAGCGCTGCATGCGCCGCTCATGCGCGCAGGAACTTCGAGGAGCTGACGCACTAAGGCACGAGCCCCATCGGGCTGGACGCACTTCGGCGGTTCGCCCGCATCTACGAAGTCGAGGGGGAGCTGAAGGACCTCGATGACGAGGGCCGGAGAGCGCAGCGGCAGCGCCTGGCCAGGCCGCTATGGAACGAGCTTCGCAAGTGGCTCGAACTCGAGCGGCGCGTGGTCGCTGAGGCTGGCGCGACGGCCAAGGCCATCGACTACACGCTATGCCATTGGACGGCACTCACGCAACACCTCGAAGATGGCGCCGTCGCCCTGGGCAACAACCACCTTGAACGGCAGATCAAGCCCTGGGCGATGGGACGCAAAGCCTGGCAGTTCGTGGGCAGCGAACTCGCAAGGCCAGCGCGCGGCCATCGTCATGAGCTTGGTGCAGTCGGCGCGGATCAACGGGCATGAGCCTTGGGCCTACCTGCGTGACGTGCTGCAGCGGTTACCGGCGCTGCGCAACTCCCAGCTCGACGAGCTGTTGCCGCATCGGTGGAAGCCTTCAAACGCGTGAGCTTCTGATCGCCGTCAAGGTGGGACGGCCAGACGCTCACGAAGCGGCAGAGACCACCATGGTCCGCGAAGCGAAGCGGGCGGCCGAGCAGCGCGCCCGCGCTGGCCAGGACGACCGGTAGGGCCCGCCAGAGGCTTGAAGTAGATCCGCCGCACCAGAGCCTTCGGTGCCGCGGGCGGGGCGCCCACAGCTAGCTCTGCTTCATCGCACCAGCAGGGCATGAAGAAGCCAGAACAGCACAAGGGGAGCGACGAATCCAATGGCCAGCCCCAGCGCGATCCGCTCAGCGTTCGTGTTGGGACCACTAGAAACAGCGCCATCGGCCTCTGCAGTTGAGCCGTGGCGCAGCGAAGAGAACAGCCAACAGGTCACCAGGGCGGTGAACCCGGCCTTGGCATACCCAAACCAGTCGCCGTTTCGCACAGCGAGGACAAGAAACACAGTGGCGAGTGCGAGGCCTATCAGGGCCACCGCAAATCGGAGCGCTACGCGAAGCATGGGTTTGCTGTAGTTCGAAAAGTCTTTCGAGGATACGGTGCCCACAGGGCTGAGACCGCCGCTGTATCCGCACCACCAGTGGTGTGGCGCCAGCTACATCAGATCCAGCAACAAAAACGCGGTTGCTGCGACACCGCAGATTGCGGCGAGAGGGCGCTTGCCCCTCTTCTGAAGTTCATAGGCCGCAGCCCCTAAGGCTAGCGACAAGATCCAATAACCGCTCATGCCTTCTCGTCTCTCGGAGTCCTGTGAATGAACACCGGCCTGGCGGAAGGCTGAGCCGCTACGGCTGATCTTAGCGACAAAGTTTCACAGCAGATCCGGCTGCACCGGCGCCTTCGGCGCAGCCGGCGGGGCACCATCGGGCCCCGCGTCATAGTCATCAACGTGGGGCAGCACCAGCGCCGCGGCGGCCTCTTCGATGGTGCCCCGGAGCCACACATCGTAGGCCGAGGGGTGCAGGGGCACCACGGCCCGCTTGTCCTGCATCGTCGCCGGCCGCTGCGGGCCCGGGCGGTGCGTGCGGTTGAGCCGTGGGTGATGGTCCGCGTTGAGCGTCATGCGAAGCGGCCGGCGTTTAGACGCCGCGCCGCGCACCAGATGCCGAAGCCGTCGTGTACGAGCAGTTTGATTCGGGTACCCCGCGCGTTGGCGAACAGGTAGCCGAGATGAGCCTGCGCGGCACCGAACACCTGCACCACGCGCGCCAGCAGCCGCTCGCTGCCTGCGCGCATGTCGATGGGCTCGGCCACCAGCCACAGAGCATTGATGCGAATCATCGAAGGAGTTCGCGCATCCAGGTCGCACACTCGCTAGCCGCACTGGCCGGCCAGGTTACCGTGACCGCTGTCGCGCCGCGCTGACGCTCGATGCGGATGTCAGGCAGCGCGGCCGTCTCGCTGGTCGCGGGCAGTTGCACCGGAACGAACGATGACCTTTGCTCAGGCGCCTGGACTTCACCAGGGGTCATCGCGCGAAGGGCGCTGGCCACTGGCTTCATCTCGGCCTCGCGCACCCACCGACGCAGCAAGTTGGCGTTGACGCCATGGGCCATCGCCGCCGCCGCCATCGACATGCCCGGTTGACGGCAACGGGCCACCGCGCCGGCCTTGAACTCGTCGCTGTGCGTACGACGCCGACGGCGCGGGCCACCTTGTAGATCGAGGATAGAGTTCACGTGTCCACCAAAGAGTTCGAGGTGGACACGAGGCTCCTATGCACCTACCCGGCCTTCAAGATGGTCGGACTGAACGCACACGACCGGTCAGAGATGCGGCGGCTTGTTCAGAGTTGCCTTCAGCAGGCCTAGGCATCTCGTTCGTGAGCTCTTGTTCAGCTGCGCTCGGAGCCTGTTGCGTGTCGCGGTTGTCGACGCAGGCGGGTGTGCGCTTGCGCGAAACGCGCCAACCGTCAGAAGTTGACGAAGTCGGACTGCCTTAGCTCCGGGGTGGCACTAGCGAGCGCCTTGAGCGGAGTTACTGACGCTAGATTTCGTTTCAGCCCGCTGCGATGGGACGTTCCGGCGACCGGGTGGTTCACCGGTCGTCCCGTTGCGCTCGACTGCTTGCTCATCAAGAAGAACGACATCGCCTGTTGCAACTCGCTGGCCTGAGCGTTCATCTCTTCCGACGTGGACGCCAGCTCCTCGGCGCTGGAGGCGTTCTGCTGCGTGGTCTGGCTGAGCTGGATCACGGCCGCGTTAATCTGGTTGACGCCCGAGGACTGCTCTTCGCTGGCGGCAGTGATCTCCTGCACCAGGTCGGAGGTCTTGCGGATGCTGGGCACCATCGCGGCCAGCAGCGCGCCAGCGCGCTCAGCCAGGTCGACGCTGCTGCTGGCCACGGTGCCGATTTCTTCGGCGGCCAGCTGGCTGCGCTCTGCCAGCTTGCGCACCTCGGCCGCCACCACCGCAAAACCCTTGCCATGGTCGCCCGCCCGCGCGGCCTCGATGGCCGCGTTCAGCGCCAGGAGGTTCGTTTGATAGGCGATGTCATCGATGATCGTGATCTTGTGGGCAATCTGCTTCATCGCCGCCACCGTGGCCTTGACGGCCTCGCCGCCCTCGGCGGCTTCGCTGGCGGCCTGGCTGGCCATGCCATCGGTGACCTTCGCGTTGTCTGTGTTCTGCGCAATCGAGGCGGTCATCTCCTCGATGGAGGCGCTGGTCTCTTCGACGCCTGCGGCCTGTTCGGTCGCAGCCTGGCTCAGTGACTGGGCGGTGGCGCTGACTTCGCTCGCGGCCTGCATCAGGTGCTCGGCCGTGCCGGTCACGCCCGTCACCACCTCGGCCAGCTTGGCCACGCTGGCATTCAGGCTGTCGCACAGGTCGGCCAGTTGGCCGCCGCTGCGGGTGCTGGCCTGCTGGGTGAGGTCGCCGCCTTCCATGGCCTTGAGCACCCGCGCCACTTCCTGAACCGGCTCGACCACCGCATTCAGCGTCTGGTTCATGCCTTCGACGATCTTGCGGAAGTCGCCGCTGTGCAGTGCAGCGTCGGCCCGCACATCCAGCCGGCCGGCAGTGGCGTTCTCCACCAGGTGCTGCGCATCGCGTATCAGTGCCTTCAGGTGCGCGCGCACTTCTTCCAGCGTGTGGTTGATGAAGGCCTTCTTGCCAGGCAGCGCTTCCATCGGCGCGTCGAAGTGGCCGCGGCCGAACTCGGCCACGCAGGCCATGGCCTTCTTCTTCACCGCGATATGGCCGGCCACCATCTGGTTGATGCCTTCGGCCATGCTGCGGAAGTCGCCGGCAAAGCGGCGCGTGTCGATCACCACGTCGATGTCGCCCAGGTCGTGCTCGCGCGACATGTGGCTCAGCTCGGCCACCAGGCCGGTGAGGTGGCCGCGCACCTGGTCGAGCGTGTCGTTGATGAAGGCCTTCTTGCCCGGCAGCGGCGGCATCGTGGCGCTGAAGTCGCCCTGGCCGTACTTGAGCACCACCGCCATGGCCTGCTTCTTGACCGCGATGTGGCTGGCTACCAGATCGTTGACCGTCTGGGCCAGTGCCTGCGCCTCATCGGCCAGCGAGGCGGTGTCCATCACCACGTCGATGTCGCCGGCCGCATGCTGGCTAGCCATGTTGCGGGCGCTGGCCACCAGGCCGGCCAGGGCCTGGGCATGCGCGGCCTTGCAGACCGCGAACCGGCGGCGTGCGATGACATGGGCGCAGGCAGCAGTTAGGCCGGTGAGCACGCCGGCAACGGCCGCGGCCCAGAAGGCCTGCCATGACGACAGCCAGCCTGCTGTACCGGCCACCAGGGCGGCTAGCGGCAAGGCCGGCCAAGCCGCCAGGACGAAAGTCAGCTGTAGGCGGTCAGGAGAGGTGGAAGGCATGGAGGTCTTTCATGAAAGTTGGCGGCAGGTCAACTGGCGCACACCAACTGCCCGCCACCGCCTGAGACAGGGGCGTACAGGTCCACGCCGCCGGCGACGGGAAGTCCCTGGATCGATACGTTCGATGGCGCTCCCGCGAAGGAGCCAGCGAGGGGCAGCCGGCCGTCACTTAGTCTGTTGACTCGCAGCGATGAGCACATGACGTTTAGAAGTGCGCCCAATCGGGTTGAGGTGCTTCTTCGACACGCGCGCTTTGCCGGCCTGCAGTGCTTGACTTGGCCGCTGAAGGCGGGGTCATGGCAGTGCGCGAGGCTGACAGCGATGAGCCGACTGCAGCCAACGACGCTGCCGCAGCCCGCGGGGTCGAAGTCACGCCGTCAAGCTTGAACACAGCCACGGTCTGCACCATCTGCTGTGCCTGAACTCGAAGGCTCTCCGCCGCGGCTGCGCTCTCTTCAACCAAAGCGGCGTTCTGCTGTGTCACCTGGTCCATCTGGTTGACGGCGTGGGCAACCTGGGTCACGCCCCCGCTCTGCTCCACGCTGGACGAGCTGATTTCGCCGACGATGTCGCTGACGCGCCCGATGGCCGTCACGATTTCGTTCATCGTGTTGCCCGCACGGTCCACCAGCGCCGTCCCGCGCTCCACCTGCTCGACGCTGTGACCGATGAGCGACTTGATTTCCTTGGCCGCCTGCGCAGAGCGTTGTGCAAGCGTTCGCACCTCACCGGCCACCACCGCAAAGCCGCGCCCCTGGTCGCCGGCACGGGCCGCCTCTACGGCCGCGTTGAGCGCCAGTATGTTGGTCTGGAAGGCGATGCCGTCGATGGTGCCGATGATGTCAGCGATCTTCTGTGAGCTCTGGTTGATGCCCTTCATCGTCTCGACGACCTCTCCCACCACTGCGCCGCCGCGGGCAGCCACCTCCGATGCCCCCAGGGCCAGCTGATTGGCTTGCTGAGCGCTGTCAGCGTTGTGACGCACCGTGGTGCCCAGTTGGTCCATGGTCGCTGCCGTCTGCTGCAGCGCGCTCGCCTGCTCCTCGGTGCGCTGACTGAGATCCTGGTTGCCCTGCGCGATCTGGGCACTGGCGGTGGCCACGCTTTCCGAGTTCGCGCGAACCGTCGTCACGACCGCCAACAGCCGCGACTGCATCTGCGCCACGTTGGCCATCACACTGCCACTGTCGCCATTCGCCACCGTCAGCTTGCGGCTCAGGTCGCCAGCAGCCACCTGGGCCACCTCGGCACTGAGGACTGCCGGCTCCGCGCCGAGAGCCCGACGCAGGTACCGGTTCATGCTCCAGCCCACCAGCACGCCAATCAGCGCCATGACGGCTGCCAGGATGGAAACGGTCCAGGCACTGGTTGACGCCGTGGCCCTCCCTTTCTCTGCCAACTCCACAGCCAGGGTGCGCTGCAGCGCCACAGAGTCATCCACGGCCTTGAATACGACTGCTTGCCGTTCCCTCACCTCACCGATGAGTAGCTCCGCCGCTGCCTCCTTTTCGCCGCGAGCCGCCAAGTCCATGGCCTTGTCGATGGCTGCGTTGTAAGGGCCTCGGTTGTCCTGCAGCGTCTTGAGGAATTCCAGGCCGGCCGGCAAGACAACAGTCTTTTCCAACTTGGCAATCAGCTCTGTATTGGCAGCCCTCAGCTCGGCGATCTTGGCCTTTTCGCCGGCCACGAACGCTGGGTCCGGCTTGATGAGGGTGTTGCGCGCATAGCGGCCGATGCTCTGTAAGTTGTCCTTGATGGTGCTGAACTGCGTCACCTTGAGCATGCGGTTGTTGGCCAGCAAGTCGATGTCGGTGCTCATCGTCCCGAACGTCGTGGCGGCGTACACCACGATGCCCACCCCCAGCGCCACCGTCGCACCAAAGCCCAGAGCCAAGCGCTTGGCAACCGTCAAACCGATCCTCATACAACACCTCTCTTGAGGCCGCCCGGCGCATGCGAAGTCATGCCCGACTAACCAGCAGCACCACGGTTTCGAGCGTGGCGACCGCTGCTTGAGCCGGCGCGTGCGCAGGTTGTATACAAAGCGTGAAAACTTCTCGGAATCAGTCATACATGACGCCCAAAGGCGACTAACCGATCAGAGATGACTTTGACTTGCGTCAAACTACGTTCACGCGGGGACCAGAGAGCCTCAGCTTCCGAGCGATGCAGACGAAACGGGACCATGGATCAGCGACCGACTCCCCTACCAGGCACCCCGAAAGCCACGGTGCTCTTCGGCATCGCCTGGGGAGCGATAGTTGGGGCGGCCATATGGATGTTCGCGGAGCGCTTGTCCGACGGCGCCGTGGTTGACCCTGACCGGGTTCGCGTGCCCGAAGTGGTCGATCAGCCGCCCCAACCAGCGAACCCAGACACTCTGCCGACCCGCGTAGACGCTCGGCGACCGGGAGCAAGTACATGACAAGCGGACCACATTCTCAAACTCAACCGGGAAGCGAGTGCAACGCAGCGCGGGCCGACATCGCAGCCGCGCTCCGCCTTGCGGCCGCCGTCAGCCGAATGCCGATATCAGCGGGCGCCAAGCTGGGGCATCGCGGAACGTCGCCGCTTGAAGAATTGACGGCCGCTACAGAGGCGCATGAATCTGCAGGCGTTTTTGTACAAGCGGAAGTGGCCAGCGTTTTGGCGGCCATCTCAGCGCTGATGGAAAAGACGGCCGCTTGCGCCACACCGGATCAAAGCTCGCCGCAGTGGGACGAGCTGGGATGTGCTGTGCTCGAGTACCTTCACCTTTTGCGGGTGGCGACATACGAGCTACTGCAAGGCACCGCTGACTTAGCGCAAGGTTGCCTGCATACAGTTGAGGCGCTGCTGGCGCAGTACGAGACCTCCAGCGCTCCAGGCTTGCACGAGCTCATCCTTCGCGGCGAAACCAGTTTCGACATGATGCTGAATGCCAGCGAGGCGGTGAAGCTGGCACAGCAGGGCGTCGAGGGACTCCTTGCAGCGCATGGCGACGGCGCCGCGGCATCTAAAGAGGCCACCAGGCACTACGCGCTGAGCGCAGAAGTCGCCTGCACACAGGCCAATGAGCTGTTCGCGCGGCTGCGAGCCGTTGTGCCGTGAAGCGCGTTCATTCCTGGCGGTCTTGGATGGTTCGTAGGTCAATGCGACGTGGGGTTTCGGCGGCATGTCCTCTCCTGCCTGATCCTACCTATCCTGCTACGTAGCGTGCGAGCAGGGAAGGCAGCGCCCGCAATAGAGAAGCTGCAGGCGGCCGTTGACTTCATGCGCCGGAGCCAATTGACGTCTGAGCCTACGAAGCCTCCCAGGGACGTCTTTGATGCCAAGCCCACCGCCTATGTTTCGAGGACCGACATCCGTGAGCGTGTGCGGTCTTGCAGCCATTTGGGGCCAATGGAAGGTCAGTCTTTGGTGGGTTCAAGGCATGGACACGATTCGTCTCTCGCGAGCAGCGAACGTCCGACGCTCACAGTTGCTTTCGGCGGCCTTGACGGTCCTGTTTCCTCTCTGGCTCTCCAGCCATGCGAGTCAGGTCTTCAAAGATGTCGGACCAGCGCTCGGTGCACATGGAATAGCCCACAACGTACCGCATGAAGAAAGCGCCTTCCGCTGCCAAGAAGGCTAGCCGGAGCCTTCTCTCCTCATCGTTGCGAACGGAAAGATCGCCGACGCGTGTCGTGTACCACCTCGCAACTGCGCCAACCTGACTGTCACTGCCTGCAAGGCAGGCCAGCAGGGTGGCCGCCCTCTGCATGCTCACTTCGGACTCTTCGGATGTGTTCGCAATGTGCGCTAGCACCCTCACCTTTAAAGATGGGCTCTCTCCTGCCTTGGCCGTAAATCGGGCAGTCTCTTGAGCAAGCCACCGGTCCAGCATGGCTTCGATGAGCGACTCCCTTGTACCGAACGCCGATTGAACGGAAGCCTTCGACATCCCGGCCGCAGCTGCGACGGCACCGAACGACAGTCCCGCAGCGCCTGTTGCCGCCGCCACTCCCTCGGCTACATCCAGGATGTACTCACGGTCGACAGTGCGAGGTCTGGCCATCTATTGACTCCAAGCAAAGGTTTTGATACGCTCGTATTTTAACCGAACTGACGTGTTTGTCGCGCCTCTCTGGTGGGCCTGCGGGTCTACGCGCCGGAGTACAAACTCCGGCCCACGGTCATCCCTGCATCGCGTGCCGGACGGGGGGCGTGAAAGTCTCTTTTGGAGGTTGCTGTGAGTTGGCTTTATCTGTTTCTTGCCGGCGTACTCGAGATAGGCTGGCCCGTGGGCTTGAAGATGGCACAGGCTCCCGCGACACGCATCTTTGGCGTGGCTATCGCTGTGAGCTTCATGGCCATGAGCGGCTTTTTTCTGTGGCTCGCACAGCGTCACATACCCATCGGAACCGCGTATGCGGTTTGGACGGGCATAGGGGCCGCCGGAACGTTCTTGGTAGGTGTGCTGTTCTTCGGCGACCCAACCTCTCTCATGCGGTACATGGGTGTGCTGCTCATCGTGAGTGGCGTTGTCACGCTCAAGCTCGCAAGTTGAATCACTTTGAGACTTGCGCCTCTAGCAGTGATACCAGGCGGTACCTGGTAGAGCTCAACGCTAGGCTGGGCCAGTGGCGAAGAATGCCCGTCGCGAGTTGCAGCCAACCCCCGATGCACTAGGACAACTCTCGCAGCAAGAACAGCCAGACGCCGCCGTCCGCTGATGAGAGAGCGCGGATTCGGATTGCTCTGTACGGGTCCGCGAAATCGCCGATGTGCACGAACTCGGCGTCGACCCGTCCTTCCGCCACCGCGGCGTCCAAGGCGCCCTTGAAGGCGGGCGTATTCATGCAAGGCGCCACGCGAGTGAAAAAGTCCAGGCCGATGTTGGGTCGACCGTTCCACCCTGACAGGGTGGCCTCCCTCGTGCTGTAAAGATCGACCTTGCCGCCGGCGTCCAGCCGAATGACGCCGAAGGGCAACTGGTTGATTTCATAGGCATGCAGAGCCTCGACCTTCTCGGCAAGATCGGGGGCATCAAAGTCTGGACTAACTCTCATGTCGGCTACTCCTCCTTCGACGACGCCTCCGGCAGGTTGGCAATCTTGACCATGCCCACAAGGTACCGCGGCCGACCACTGTCGTCTGCGCACGGAAGGAGCAAGCGCTCGAACTGGAACGGGCCGCCTTGCTCCCCCTGGAATCGCATGTACTCGTACACCGGCTCCTGACGGCGTGCACACCGGCGGTAGGCGGCTTCCAGTCCGGCAAATAGACGGTCACCATCGGCCACCGCAAATCCAAAATCGAGCTGCTGGGCAGCTTGCAGCTCGAGCTGGCTACCCACATGCAACCTCTTAAGGGCGAACGGCGCTTTGCTGACGATTTCGACGACGAAAGTGGAGTCTATGTCCGGCCGAGTGTCGAGTTCCAGGCTGGCCAGGGCGGTCAACGAAGTCGAGGTGCGGGCCCCGGTCCAGGCGTGATAGAGCGCTACCAGGGCGGGGTGGTGGATGCGGTGGGCGAACGATGGGCGCTGCTGCGATGCTCGTCCCAAGGCTGTCAGAACCGCCTTTGCCAGCTGAGCCTGGGTGAAGGGCTTTTGCAGGACCGCTTCGCCTGCGACCTGTGCGGCTGCCGAGTGGCCGGTCATGAGGAGCACCTGAGCTTCGGGGTGGCTTTGGCGGATGGCTCTGGCCAGCGTCGGACCATCCAGGCTGGGCATAGCCACGTCCGTGACGACCAGATCCAACGGGCGCGCGACCCTGGCCAGCCGGATCGCCTTGGCGGCGTCGTCGACGGCATGGACCTCATATCCGAGGTCCCTGAGGTACTGGACCACGGTGGGGCGTACCAGTGGATCGTCTTCGACCACCAGAACGCGCGCGTTGCCATGCAAGGAGCGGTCGACCTCATCTTCGGCAGTCTGGTCGCCCGTGCCATCCACACCCGCGACTACCGGGAATAGCAGCGTCGCTTTGGTCCCTGCGCCCAGTGTGCTGTCCAGTAAAAAGCGACCGCCCGAGCGCTCTGCGAACGCACTGATCATGGCCAGCCCGAGCCCGGTGCCTTGGCCCTCCGCTTTGGTGGTGAAAAAAGGCTCACGCGCCCGAGCCAGCGTCTGCGCGTCCATGCCTGCGCCCGTGTCAGCCACTGCCAGCGCAAGCCAACTGGCTGCTGCGGCCGGGGCATCCCCAGGGGCCGCCTCCCGACGCGTAGTGACCCGCAGGGTGCCGGCGGCGGCCATCGCATCTCGCGCATTGATCGCCAGGTTGAGCAGGGCCACTTCCAGCTGATAGGGATCCATCAGCACGTAGGCGGACTCTTTGACGTCGATGTCGACGCGAATCTTCGGCCCGACTGTGAGCTGTAGCAGTTCCCGGACGTCGCTCAGCCGGGCACCGATGTCGATGACTTGCGCATCAATGGTTTGTGTCCGAGAAAATCCCATCAGTTGCCGAACCAAGCGCGTCGCGCGGTCGACTGCGCCGAGGCCGCGCCGAACAAGGACTGCTGCTTCCGGGTCGGGGCTACGGCGTTTGAGCAGGTGCAAGGATCCCGAGACGGCTGCAAGCACGTTGTTGAAGTCGTGAGCGATCCCGCCAGCAAGCAAGCCCAGCACCTCCAGCTTTTTGGCTTGGACCAGCGCCTGCTCCACCTTCTGTGCACGGGCGCGCTCGTCACGCAACGTGCGCTGGAGTACAACAAGCTTCCTGCCGCGCTTGACGCTCAGGTTGGTCAAACGCTCCGTGGTAATGTCGCGTGCGGTCCCAAACAGCCGCGTGATGTCTCCGCCTTCCCCACGCTCCCCTGCACCACGCGCTTCGAGCCAACCGGTTGAGCCATCCGCGCGGCGGTACTCCAAATCGAGCCGGTATGGCCGGCCGGTCTGCAACAGCTGCTGCACAGCGGCTTGCAGGCGCGTCCAGCTCTCTGGGAGGTAGAGCTGCTCATGCTCGGCAAAGGTCGGAGGAAGCCGAGAGGGGTCCAGGCCAAAGATGTGATACAGCTCGGCCGACCAGATCACGATGTCGGCTTCCACCTCCCACTCCCAACTCCCGAGCTTGCACAGACGCTGTGCTTGAGCGAGTGCCGCCTCACTGTGAACCACCCCGTGTATCGCGGAGGCCCGTTGGTTTAAGTCAGACGGTCGCGGCCTGACCAGCGTGTTGTCGATGGTAGTTGGCCTCGAACTCGGCCGGCGGGATGTAGCCCATGGGCTCCATCAGTCGATGGTGGTTGAACCAAGCCACCCATTCCAGCGTCGCCAGTTCCACCGCTTGCTTGGTCTTCCAGGGCCCCCTCCGGTGGATGACCTCGGCCTTGTAGAGCCCGTTGATGGTCTCGGCCAGGGCGTTGTCGTAGCTGTCGCCCTTGGACCCCACTGAGGGCTCAATGCCGGCCTCGGCCAAGCGCTCGCTGTAGCGGATGGACAGGTACTGCGACCCGCGGTCCGAGTGGTGCACGAGGCCATCACCTTCGGTCGGCTTGCGGTCGTACAGCGCCTGCTCCAGCGCGTCGAGCACGAACTCGGTGTGCATCGAGCTGCTCTGGCGCCAGCCCACGATGCGCCGGCTGAACACGTCCACCACGAACGCCACATAGACCCAGCCCTGCCAGGTCGACACGTAGGTGAAGTCCGAGACCCACAGCTGGTTGGGCCGCTCGGCACGGAACTGCCGGTTGACCCGGTCCAGCGGGCACGGTGCCTTGAGGTCCGGAACGGTGGTGCGCACGGCCTTGCCTCGGCGCACGCCCTGCAGGCCTTGCTGACGCATCAACCGCTCGACGGTGCAACGGGCCACCGCCACGCCTTCGCGATTGAGCTGACGCCAGACCTTGTCAGCGCCGTAGACCTGCATGTTGGCCCGCCACACGCGCTGGACCTCAAGCACCAGGCACGCATCCCGCTGTGCGCGACGCGAGCGCAGCGCCGGGTTGCGCTGACGGGATGCATGGCGCCAATAGGCCGACGGGGCGATCTGCAAGACGCGGCAGATCGACTCGACCCCGAACTCCTGGCGATGCCGGTCGACGAAGGCCTTCAGGACTTGAGGCGGCGGTCGAGCTCCGCCTGGGCGAAAAACGCGCTGGCCAGCTTCAGGATCTCGTTGGCCTTGCGCAGTTCACGCACCTCGCGTTCGAGCTCCTTCACTCGCTCAGCCTCGCTGGTCGTCACGCCTTCGCGCACGCCGGCATCGACCTCGGCGCGCTTGACCCATTCGTTCAGCGTCTGCGGCACGCAGCCAATCTTGGGCGCGATGGACTCGATGGCCGCCCACAGCGACGGGTACTCCCCTCGGTGCTCCTGCACCATCCTCACCGCACGCTCACGCACCTCGGGCGAGAACTTGTTCGACTTGCTCATGGCTCAATCCTCTCAGAGTGTTGAGCCTCCTCGAATCCCGGGGCGGTTCATGTCGATGTGGCCGCGCGCCTGGGGGTCTACCGGTCAGTAGGTGAAGCCGTGCTGGCGGATTGACGCGGATGAAGCCCTCCGGAAGAACCTCAACGGTCGCTGCAGACCTTCCAGGAAGCCGGGAAGCACCGAAATCCGGTCTACGCGGGCATCTGGTTCTTTCGGATCATGGTGCTGGAGGGCCTTCACCAGCGTGTCGCTGACCACCTGTGGCTGCACTACATGCCTCATTTTGCGAGCCGCCTTGTTGACCGTGCCCGGGAGGTGCGGCCGGAAGATGAGAACCACGAGTTCCCGACGCCGCTCGCCTACCATCTATACGAAGTCGTTGACGTCACGTTGGAGTGGATCAATGACGCCAAGGACCTGACGGAGCCTGGTGACACGCCTTTTCCTGACCAGCGGGAAGGGCGGCACGTCCACATCTCATTCGAAGCCGCCGGGGCGATAGGGCGCATTGTGCAGTACATCCTGATGTCGCCGCGCGTCACTCGCAGGCTCAAGAACGAGCTGCTCGGAGTGGCGCTTGCCGCCTTGAGAAGCGTGGAGCAGCATGACCGTCTGGCACCGTTGGCTGGCGTGATGCGGGCGAATCTCATCGAACCCTACGGCTATAGGGAACAGAACAACTATTTGTACATCCTGAACCAGTGCTTCGAGGAGCAGGACCACGTCCTTCGCGCTCAGCTGGAAAGCTTTCGAGATGCACTCGATACGGCCCGGGGAGCGGCGCTCTGAGCAGCGCACGCTCGGCCTGTCTCACTTGGTCATCAATGCCTCCCATGCCGGGCGTCCCGCTGCTGACGCCAGTATCCAGCGGCATCGTCTCCTGGCAGGATTCAAGCCTCGGACAATGGTCAGGGAGAGGCCAGTGATTTCAGTCGGCGACATCTACGACAAGGACGTCAATTTCCTGTTCGGCTCGGGCGCATCAACAGGCCTCCTGCCGACCCTTCAGCTCAACATGCGGACAGGGGAAGGCGATGGTCGCTACTCCCTTGAGGAACTCGCAACCAAGTTCGAGCAAGAGGATCAGGACCTTCGGCGCTTGGTGCCGCTGTTCATGCACTACTACTGGTCGTGCATCAGGCCAGCGGAGCAGCTGACGTTGCAAAACTCGACGTCTACCGTCGAGGGCGCAGCTGCCATCAAGAACTATGAAACGTTTCTAACCACCGCCTTGGAGATGGTCAAGCGACGCAAGGCGCTGGACCGCCGGTGCAACGTGTTCACCACGAACTATGACGGATGCTTCCCGCTGGTGGCCGACGCGCTTATCAGACGAGGTCATACCGACTTCGTGCTGAACGACGGCACGCGAGGCTTTACGCGGCGCATTCTTCAAGCGCGGAACTTTGGGTCCTACCTGTGCCAGGCGGGCGTTTTTGGCCGCTATCAGGCCAGCATCCCCCAAATCAATCTCATACACCTGCACGGGTCGGTGTACTGGAGCAAGGCGGGCAGCTCCATTCAAGTCGACTACGACTTGTCTGGGCGCGAAGAGCTTCTAGATCAGGCCGCAGTGGAGAAGCTGCAGCCATTCTCTGCGGCGCTCGACAACGAGAACGCGACGCTAGCTGACTTGCCCGCCACGACGTTCACCGACGTGGAGCTGGACGCTTTCTGGGCGAAGTACAAGGACATGCCTATCGTCAACCCGACCAAGTGGAAGTTCCACGAGACGGTTTATGAGGAGCACTACTACCAGATGCTTCGGCTACTTAGCTACGAGCTCGAGAAGCCCAATGCCGTGCTCATCACATTCGGCTTCTCTTTCGCCGACGAGCACATCCTTAATCTTCTGATGCGGTCGCTATCGAACCCTGGCCTGTTGGTCTACGTGTGCTGCTACAGCGAGAGGTCTCACGCTGCAGTGCAAGAAGCCTTCAGAGGTCACCGCAACGTCAAGTGTCTGGTGCTCTCGGAGCAGCAGAAGATGGACTTCACTGCTTTCAATGAGCGTGTGCTGGCTTGGCCGGAAGCTGCAGCCTCGACGCCGACTGCGGCAGCGCCTGTGGCAGCCCAAAATGCCGCAGCCCTTCCGCAGATGCCCGCTGACAACGGGGGCTTGGTCTGATGAGCATCCGCGTTGGGGAGGTCATCGCCGTCCACGGCACAAGGGTGGTCCTCAAGATCGACGAGCAGTCCAGCAAGGAGACGCTCTTCCGCGATGGCGACAAGTACAAGGGGGTGTCCATCCGCGAGTACCTGTCGATCCAGCGAGGCTTTCGCGACATCATCTGTATGGTCGAGGGCGAGTACCTTGACGAGAGTCGGGTGGAGACACGCGATGGCGGGACCGCCTTTGTGCGCAAAGTGGAGGCCAGGCCCATTGGATTTTTCGACCGCGCAGGCTTTACGCAGGGCATCAAGTTCCTGCCAATGATTCAGGACGCGGCATTTTTGTTGCCAGAGGAGCGCATCAGGTCGATCTTCGACCGCAAGGCTGACAGCAGCTTCAAGATTGGGCAGATGCTCAAAGAAGAAATCGCCGTCGGTCTGCCTTGGAAGCGACTGTTCAACAGCCATATCGGAATCTTCGGCAACACGGGCAGTGGCAAGTCGAACACACTAGCCAAGCTGCACACCGTCTTGTTTGACCAGAAGCTGCCACTCATCGCAGGAAAGAGCCGCTTTATCATTCTCGATTTCAATGGTGAGTATGGCGGTGAGCAGTTGGCGCCGGCGGAGCACAAGAGGGTCTATCAGCTCTCGACGCAGGAGCGTGCTGGCGGGGCCGGTGCGGGCGACAAGTTTCCCCTGTCGCCGGCGGAGTTCTGGGACCTCGAGACTCTCTCCCTGCTGTTCCAAGCGACGATGAACACCCAGCGGCCGTTCCTTAGTCGCGTCCTGACAGGGAAGGCGAGGTACGAGACAAACCCCGGATCGTTAGCTGCTTATGCCAAAAGCAAGTTTCGCCAAGCGTTCTGCGCGGGAGAGGTTCGGCCGGCAACTCTGGACCTGATGCGGGCCATTGCGCGCCGAATCAACAACCAGCCACTCGAGGATTTGCTAAAGGAAGTGAGCTGGCACCAAAGGGCCACCCGATTCCATATCGGCACTGTCTACTTCAACGCTGACGGCGAGAACTACGACGCGCTAATTGCCCCGACCGTAGAGGCGCTGGATACCGTGAATCTGGACGACTTCGACCAGCTAATCGTCCGCGTGAACCTTCAGTTGATGTCCGACTTGAACACCGGGTTCGTCCAGTTCGAGCACATCCAGCCGCTGCTCAAGCGAGTTGAGTCCTCGTTGAAGAGCATGCGTCGCGTGCTGAGCATTGGGGACGCTGCGGAGCTGGAACGGGTTCTGACCGTCATCTCTTTGCGACGCTGCAACAACGAGGTCAAGAAGGTCCTGCCGTTGCTTTTTGCCAAGCACTACTCCACTGAATCCTTGAAATCGGCTGTGTATGCTTCATCTTGAAGGACATGCACAGGATGACATTGACGGACGACGATCGCGCGGATCTGGAGGCGGTGATCCGCAAGCGCAGTGGTAGCGCGGCGCTGGCTCGGCGGGCGCGCTGCGTGCTGCTGTGGGCTGATGGCGAGCGCCGGGTGGACATCCGAGCCAAGCTGGCCTGCAACGATGCCTTCGTCACGCGCTGGACAAAGGCCTTCGAGCTTCAGGGGCTGGCCGGGCTGGTATCGCTGCACCCTGGTCGCGCTCCCGTAAGGCCAGTGGCCAAGCTGGAAGCCCGGGTGCTGAACAAGACCCTGAAGCACAAACCCAAGGACGGCTCCACGCACTGGAGCAGCCGCAAGCTGGCGGCCGAGCTGGGCGATGTCTCGTTCTCCGCCGTGCAGCGCATCTGGCGCAAGCACGGCCTTCAGCCGCACCGCCTGGAACGGCACCTTGTTTCCAACGATCCGGACTTCGAAGCCAAGGCCGCTGACGTGATCGGGCTGTACCTCAACCCGCCTGCGCACGCTGCCGTGTTCTGCGTCGACGAGAAGACGGCCATCCAGGCCCTCGACCGCAAAGACCGGATGCTGCCGTTGGCTGCGGGCCGGGCCGAGAGCCATGGCTTTGAATACAAGCGCAACGGCACCTTGAGCCTGTTCGCCGCGCTGAACACCGCCACCGGCGAGGTGCTGGGCATGACCGCGCCGCGCCACACGAGCGAGCAGTTCGTCGGCTTCCTGGGCGACGTGGTCGCCAGCCAACCCGAAGGCCGCGAGATCCATGTCATCTGCGACAACGTCAGCAGCCACAAGACTGAGCTGGTTCAAGCCTTCCTGGCCAAGCACGGCAACGTCCAGATCCACTTCACGCCGACCTATTCGTCCTGGCTCAACCAAGTTGAGAACTGGTTCTCCCGCATCCAGCGCGACGTCATCAGCCGGGGCATCTTCACCTCCGTCAAGGACCTGGACAAGAAGCTCATGCGCTACATCCGCGAGCACAACAAGAGCCCCAAGCCGATCAAGTGGAAGTACGACAACCCGAACCGTCGACACCACCAATTTTTCTGATTCAGTGGACTACTACAACGCCCACAAGGTAGAAGTTAGCACCCCGCCAGACCGCACTGTCCACCTCATCATCGACGAAGCTCACAACATTCTGTCCGAGCAGTCGACGCGAGAGAGCGAGAGCTGGAAAGACTATCGTCTTGAGCTCTTCGAAGAAATCATTAAGGAGGGCCGCAAGTTCGGCATGTTTGTGACGATTGCAAGCCAGCGCCCGGCCGACATATCGCCAACCATTGTTTCGCAGCTGCACAACTTCTTCATCCATCGCTTGGTGAACGACAGGGACCTCTTTCTCATCGACAACACCATCTCGACGCTGGACGCCTTGTCGCGCAGCCTCATTCCTGGCCTGTCGCAGGGGTGCTGCGTGGTCACTGGAACTGCATTTGAGCTTCCGATGGTCATCCAAGTTGACCGCCTGCCAACCAACAAGCAGCCTGCCAGCGAGGACGTCGACCTTGAGAAGCTCTGGAGCGAGGCACCGCAGCCACTGGCCTAACATTTCGCGAGATAGCGCGCTATGCAGTTCGCAGACGTCTACGGCAAGAGGGCTCCTCCTTTTCTGGGCGGGCGGGAACCTGTCCGATGTGTCCAATCGCTATTATCGCGAAGTGCGGGCCGCGAACCATGCACTACTGGGCCCACTTCGGCCGCCGCAACTGCGATCCCAAGTGGGAGAATGAAACCCCCTGGCACCGATCTTGGAAGAGCCTTTTCCCGGAAGCATGGCTCGAAGTCTCAAAAGTTGCCCCAGACGGTGAGGTGCATCGCGCCGACATCAAGACCCCCAAGGGCATCGTTGTAGAGGTGCAGCACTCAGCAATGTCAGATGTCGAGCGCTTGTCGCGTGAGGCGTTCTACAAGAACCTCGTCTGGGTGATAGACGGCAGCGTTTTCAAGCAGAACTTCGACATCTACCACCCGCTTCCTGCCCCATCCCTCCGGGGTGGCTTGTGACATCGTCTGGACGAAGGCCGAGAGACATGTGAACTGCGCCAACGGCGGCATGTTCTTTGCGGGGCGGCTGACGCCGGGAAATTCGTGATCGTGGTACCGGCCGGCCACTTCTTTGGACCGCGCTCCGGGAACAACTGGTTCACGCAAGGTATGGTGAAGCCCGGGACGCCAGTGCGAGCGGTGCAATTACCCGGACGGACCGGCGTTGGTCACAATCCTGCCCGATGTGGCGCGAACGATGGTTGAGCTCGTCCGTCGACGAGGTGCACTTCCGCCCTTCGGCAGCTTCCACATGGCCGGCCACTGGGATGGGAACGGACGGGTGATTGGCCGTGCCATTCAACGCGTGGTCTTGCGTAGCGGCGGCTCTGAACCTCGCTTGAAGCGCTTTCCTTGGTGGCTGGTACGCGCTCTGTCGCCTTTCGTCCAGACCTTCAAGGAGCTCCTGTAGATGCGCTATCTGTGGGAGCAACCGGTGCGTATGGACAATGCCAAGCTCAACACGTTTTTGGGTGTCGAGCCCTACACGCCGCTGGAAGTTGCCATTGAAGAGCCATTGCGCGGAGCTTAAGGCAACGCTGATCAAGTCCCACCCTGGCATGGCTACTGCAAGCCGCTTGGCATGAAGCAACAGACCCTGGCCATGGCAGCAGATCAGAACGCCGCCTTCGAGCGCTTTCGCCGCCCGACGCGTCGAGACCAGTTCCTGGCGACGATGTAGCAGGTGGTGCCATGGGACGCGTTGTGCAGCGTGGTGGAGCCTCACTACCCCAAGCCCGGCAACGGTCGCCCGCCCGTGGGGCTCCAGCGCATGCTGCGGATGTAGTTCGTGCAGCACTGCTTCAACCTGAGCGACGAGGCCTGCGAAGACGCCCTGTTGGACAGCACGGCGCTGCGCCGCTTCGTGGGAATCGACCTGGGCGTTGAGCGGGTGCCCGACGCCACAACGCTGCTGAAGTTTCGGCGCCTGATCGAGGCCAATGGCCTGGGGGCTGCGTTGTTCGCCGAGGTCGGCCAGGTGCTGCAGGCCCGTGGCATGAAGGTAGGCAACGGCACCATCGTGGACGCCACCATCATCGCCGCCCCTAGTTCGACCAAGAATGCCAAGGGCCAGCGCGATCCCGAGATGCACCAGACGCGCAAAGGCAAGCAGTGGCACTTTGGCATGAAGCTGCATATCGGAGTGGACAGCGAGACTGGCTTGGCTCACAGCGCCGTCGTGACGGCTGCGAACGTGCATGACAAGCACCCGCTGCCCGAGCTGCTGCACGGCGCCGAACACGAGGTGTACGGCGACAGTGCGTACGCCTCGCAGCAGGCGCTGATCCGCTCGAAGGCACCACAGGCGCGAGATCGCACCAATCAGCGCGTGCGGCCTGGCAGCGCGACGGCCGGCCTGGATCAGGTCATCAACCGTCTGAAATCCAAAGTCCGCTCGCGCGTCGAGCATGTCTTTGCGGTCACCAAGAGGTTGTGGGGCTTCAGCAAGGTGCGTTATCGCGGCCTGGCCAAGAACGCGACGAGGGCGTTCGTGGCGGTCGCGCTCGCCAACCTCTACCTGGCGCGCAAGCGCCTGGTGGCATGAGTGCGTCTGCGGCCAGCGTGGCCGGCGCCATCGAGGCACTGGCTACGCAAACAAGCGGTCAGGCGCCGCTCGAAAGCCGTTGCCAGCGACATGGCCGCACGTTGTCAGCAGCGCATGGCCGACCGGTCAGAAAAGCGGCGGCTTGTTCAGCACTGCCTTAATGCCTAGCGCCTGTCGCAGAAGGCGTTGGCAAGCCCGCCACAGCCTAGGCCCAGCAGCGAGCGCCACCTCGCAGTGGGCTCGCTGCTGCTGAACCTGGGGTGCTCCTGAGCTTTGTTCCTCAGGGCTTGAGTCGCCAAAGCAGGTAGCGCTCGGCACCCGGCTTGACCGCCCCGGCAAAGTGCGCGTTGAGCTTGCTCGCTGTGAACACGATGTCGCCGTTCGGTGCCAACGTGGCAGTGTCCGGCCAGAACACATTGTCGTTTCTAGCGGCGATCTTGGCTTGCCCGGCCTGAACGTTCACCCGAACTAGTCCGTTGTGCGTCACGTCGGTGATGTAGAGGTGCCCATCGCGGCCGAACGCCATGCCATCGGCGTTTGCGCCGACATGCCCGACGATCTCCACAGCGGCGCCGCGCGCGTCCTCGGTGATCGTGTGGGACAAGAGCGCCTCCACTGGGATGCGGAAGACAGTGGTGCCGGCGGTCAAGGCCCAGTACAGGGGTTGACGGTCCGGCGACAGAGCGATGCCGTTGATGCCAGACCAGCGGGTTTCCAGGCCAGACGGCCTCGCCATGGGACATCACATTCACGCCGTCCACGGGCATCACCGAGTGGTGTCAATGGAGCACCCGGGCCGTGCGGCCGGACGCGAAGTCAGCAACGATTATGCCTGCCTGGTTTTTCGGCGCGCTGCGGAGCCCGCTATCAGAGAGATATGCGACCTTGCGCACTTCGTCGACTGCGACGCCGTTCCGGAAGCTGCCGCTCCGGTCTGCCACCGCGTCGAGCGGGATGATCTTCACGACGGCCCCGCACTTGCGCCCCTAGACGACCAGCTTCTGGCCGCCGACCGGCGTCGAGTTGCCTGCTCAGTTCACGAAGTTCGCAATAGCACAGTTTGGAGAAGTCAGTGGTGGTCCTACATATGTTCGTTACACCGCAATCGGAGCCGCAATGGAAGGATGAGGGTCATATCCCTCGATGAGGAAATCCTCAAACTTGTAGTCGTAAATAGAGGAAGGCCGACGCGTAATGATTAACCGTGGCAGAGCGCGCGTTTCTCGGCTGAGCTGGGTCCGAATCTGATCCATGTGGTTCGAGTATGCGTGAAGGTCTCCAATGCTCACAATGATTTCGTGCGGAATAAAATCACACTGCTGCGCAAGCATATGAGTCAACAACGCCAGCGAGGCGATGTTGTACGGCAACCCGAGGAAACTATCGGAGCTGCGAATATACAACTGCGCAGACAGCTTCCCATTCGCCACGTAAAACTGGTACAGCAAATGACAGGGTGGAAGCGCCATTTTGCCAGCCCGCGCATTGTCCACCGGACTCAACTTCTCATCAGGGAGGTATTCTGGGTTCCACCCGTGAAAAAGGATGCGCCGGCTGTTGGGATTGTTCTTCAGCGCGTTGACCACGTAGTCAATTTGGTTGATAGCGCCGCCATCCTTTGTAGGCCATGCAGTCCATTGCTTCCCGTAGACCGGCCCCAATTCACCCTCTTCGGTCGCCCACTCGTTCCAAATGCTAACGCCGTGCTCCTTGAGCCACTGAACGTTCGTGTCGCCGTTTAAGAACCAAATGAGTTCGTTCGCAATGCTCTTGAAGTGAAGCTTCTTGGTGGTGAGAAGGGGAAAGCCTTCGGCCAAGTTATGCCGGATTTGTCGACCAAACACGGAGGTAGTACCAGTGCCGGTGCGATCACCCTTGGCAACGCCGTTCTCCAAAATGTCCGCCAGGAGTTCAAGGTATTGTTTCATCAGATTATCATTTGTTCGGCGGGAGAACGACTCTCAGTCGCTTACCCTGCAGTTCTTCGATTACCAATTCTCTCGCCTTCAACTGCTCCCGAAGCACAAGAACCTCGTCGAAGAGCGATGTATTTTGATGGAGAAGACTCGTGATGCGCGACCGAAGAGCTTCCACTAGGCTCACAGGCGGCCCGCCGCTCTCCTCCGATTCTTGGTCGGCGTCCTCCAAAGCGGTCCGCTTCGCGGCCGCCTTCATGCCTTTCAGCGTCTCCAGCGCCCAGGGCCTCGAGCGAACAGTGTTCGTGGAGAGCTCCGTGAGCTTGCAGACCGCGGGGACCGTGCATTTCAGCTTCAGCTTCGCGCGCTTGACGGGATCACGGAGGGTCTCCAGCGCCCCCAGGATCAGCCTATCGTTCCGCTCGCGAGTCGCCTCACCATCAGACGGTATAGGCCGTTGATCCGACATTGTGCTCCTTCTCATGTCCGCCCGTGTCAAGGGCCAAGCTGACGTTCGCGGCGGGACATGCACGCAAAGCCCCCCGGGAGCATTCGCACGAAGAGCCACGGAACAGGGTTTTGTAGCATCGTCATTGAGCATTCTGCGCCCGGTCCAACTTGGCGACGTGGCGCCCCAGCTTGTCAGCAAGGCCCATCCAAATGAACTTGAACTCCGCCTTGCTCTCCCGCTGCGCCTTGGACAACGCGTGGGCGCGCCGCGCACGAAGCGCGAGCCCACCGCGTTCGGTGATGACGTGGCTGCCGCAGTCAGGGTCGCACTCGAAGTCTCCATAGTCGGCCCTGCAAAGCTCCCAAGTCGTTGTCCTGAAACGACTTTCGGGTGATTTCCGATGGTGAAGTCTCCCGGGAAGCATTCCAATGGACGTCGGTTTCTGGGAGTTCTGGAGTCACCACCGATGGCCACCGACGACTTCTTTCGCGCCCGGCTCGATCAGATGATCGACCTGCGCCACGCGCTGGCGGTGCTGGCCACGCGCATGCCGTGGGCGCAGATCGAGGCTTCGCTGGCGCCGGTGTTCGCGCACCGGGATCGCAAGGGCCGGCCGGTGGAAGGCTCTGACCTGTTCGGCCCCAGCCTGGCGGTGGCCGGTGCCGGCGTCAGCAACGCCGGCCGCCCGCGTTTGCCCATCCGGCTGATGGTGGCGCTGCTGTACCTCAAGCACGCCTACAACGAGAGCGACGAGTCGGTGGTCGTGCGCTGGTCGCAGGACGTGTACTTCCAGTTCTTCAGCGGGCAGGTCTACTTTGAGCCGCGCCTGCCCTGTGACCCGGCGCAGATCAGCCGCTTCCGTCGGGTGCTGGGCGAGGCCGGTGTCGAGCAGTTGCTCAAGACCACCATCGAGGCGGCGGTGGCCATGGGCGCAGTCAAGAAGACCGAGTTCGAGCGCGTGATCGTGGACTCCACCGTGCAGAGCAAGGCCATCGCCCACCCCACCGACAGCCGGCTGCTGGAGCTGGCGCGCGAGAAGATCGCCCGGCTGGCCAAGCGCGCGGGCATCCAGCTCAAGCAGACCCACCAGCACGAGGGCCAGACGCTGCGACGGCGCGCGGGCGGTTATGCCCATGCCAAGCAGTTCAAGCGGCTGCGGGCCGTGCTCAAGCGCCAGCGCACGATCCTGGGCCGACTGCTGCGCGAGGTGCGCCGCAAGATGGGCGGCCTGGCCGACGAGACCCGCGCCAGTTTGGACACCTGGGTTGAGCGCGCCGAGCGCATCCACCGGCAGCGGCCCAAGGACAAGAACAAGCTGTATGCCCTGCACGCACCGGAGGCCGAGTGCATCGGCAAGGGCAAGGCCCGCCAGCCCTACGAGTTCGGCGTGAAGGTGAGCCTAGCCGTCACCCACCAGCACGGCCTGATGGTGGGCGCGCGCAGCTTCCCAGGCAACCCGTACGACGGCCACACGCTGGCCGCGCAGATCGAGCAGACCACCAACCTGCTGCAGGACATCGGCGTCAAGCCCACCGCCGCCATCGTGGACCTGGGCTACCGGGGCGTGGACAAGGACGTGGCGCCGGTGGAGGTGATCCACCGCGGCAAGTTCAAGTCGCTCAGCCCCAGGCAGCGGACTTGGTTGAAGCGCAGACAGGCCATCGAACCGTTGATCGGCCACACCAAGGCCGACCACCGGATGGACCGGTGCTGGCTCAAGGGCGCGGAAGGCGACGCGCTGCATGCGGTGCTGTGCGCGGCGGGCTTCAACATCCGCTGGCTGCTGCGGGCCATCGCCCGGCTGGGCCTGGGTGGCGTTTTGTTGGCCTTGTCCGCGATGGCGCTGTATGCGGCGGCCATGGCGGAAGTGCTGCGTCATCCAGTCTCCTGCGCTGAAGTCGCGCTGGAGCCGTGACCGCTGCCGCTCTTGCGATCACATGGCCGTGTCGGCACGCTGGAAATGGATTTCGCAGGGCCAACTCTGGAAATGGGCAGAGCGCTCATCGCGGAAGCCCACTTCACTCAAGCAGAACTTGAAGAGGTGCTGAACTCAGAGGATGTCAGGGCACGCCAAGCACTACTGAATCAGTGGTTTCCTCGGCAACCCAAACCGCACCAAGCGCGTTCGACGTTGGCCAACCTTCTCAGCATCTCAATGCTGCGATACGGAGGAATCATACCTTCTGTGACCAGTGGAAATTCGCTTTCAATCCCTGGCTTGCCCACCTCTCGCATAGCAATCGTGGCGCGAACTGTTGAAAGGCGTCGGGAGATTGCGAAATACCTTTTACCTAGCGGAGAAGCCGTATGCGCTGTAATTACTGAGTACATGATAGCTTCCGCCGGAAATTCCGCCGTGGCTCTCTCCCTTTCGACCAAATGCATGAATCCATCTGAGAAGGCCGGATTTGTGCAGGTTACCGGTAAAAAACTTCGCGCCGGAGGCAAGCCTATGCGCAGCGACTTTCACGAAAGGTCTGATGTTGTTCGGAATCTCAAGTGGCTTGTCGATTCATTCGAAGCTCATCGACACGCCGACTGCAACGGGCTTCAAGACCACCTTCCGGTCATGCAAGTCGGAATCGACTTGAGAGCCATAAATGAGCAATATCTGCTCATTGCGTTTCGCGAGCTAATTGGCTCCATACCGAAACTTTCCGGACTGAATATCGTCCCCTCAATGATTCGGCGATCTGTAATCGTACTCCAGACGCTCAGTTCAGTTGATGGCAGCCTGTCAGCCGCGCTAGCAAATCAATCGAAGCCGATAAACAAAATTTACAACCATATATTCCCCATCCTCGTGCAGAAAGACATAAAGATGAGGGAGTACATAAACCACTTCGAGACACTTCTATTAGTCATTTCGGCAGAGAGAAACGACTTACATGGATATGAAGAGACCGAACTTAATGCACGTCGCGGGACTCTTCAGCAAACCGGTTTTGGCACTCTATGCAAGAACATTTATGGAAGGCCCGGAAACCAGGGCGAACCTTGCACGGAGCCTCGATGCGCAGTGGACATGTGTCCACAGATGGACATCAGATTACACCCAAGCAACGTGGCCTTGTTGCTCGCGTGGAAAGAGGCGCTGATCGAAGCGGAACCCGAGTGGGAACGGGATAGGGCCGAGCGCTGGAATGAAATATGGCTTCCCTTCCTCTGCCTAATCAACGTTGTTCAAGAGAAAAGTTCGCGCGGTGCTCTATTGGCGGCTTGGGACGCGGGCACTGAGTTTTTGTATCAATTGAAGTCTCAACCCGGATTTAAAGGACCTCGGCTATGGTGAAAGGAAATAGGATCAGGCGAGACGTTCGCAGCTTTGCCCTGCCATCAATTTCTAAGATTGAGAAAGCGACCAACGCCAACCGCACCGCGCCCTGGATGATTGACTGCCAGTATGAGTCACTGCGCTGGACGGTTTCTGATACAGACAATCCAAAGAACACTCGCGTAATTGATTTTGAATACGTGATGCCGGGAGGAAAAACACTAGCCGATTTTCCCAAATTCCTTCGTGCCGCTCGCGAGTATGCATACTGGATCAGAAATCAGCGATACACGCGCATCAACGATGCAGAAACGCATGCAGCGGTAGCTCAGTACATGATGTTGATCATCCATGGATTGGCAGTCGATGGACTGACTTCATTTAAGAATGTTTCCAAGAAATTTCTAAAAGTCTTTGTGCGCCGAATGAAGTTTGCGGGAGATGGTGTCCTGCGTGCTAGCGAACGAATTGAGAGTTGGCTAAAGCAACATCAGCACTGCAATCCACAGCAACTGCGGGCACTTTTGCCGCTGGAGTCAAATGGCCACTACTGGCGATTGAAGGCGACCGAGTTCCTGAGGTCGATAGGCCTTCCCATTAGTGCGGCGAGATACCCGCGGGCCGCCCACTTTATGACCATGATTCGCAATAGGGCAGAGTTGACGCAGCAACCTGAGAGCTTGCCACCTGCACCGCCTGAACTCGCGGTTCCTAATGTCATGACACTCACGCGAATGCTTGGGACCTTCGAAGCGCTGTTCAATATGCGCAACGTGATCGACGCGATAGGAATATACGAAAGACCCTTCGACTTTTCCACAACTACATTTGCACGCAAGCACGGCGCCCGTTCAATACCAACTCCGCTGCCCCCTCCGCAACTGGCTCTCCATCTCATGAGCCATGCCATGACATGGGTATTAAATTATAGCGACGCACTACTAGAGCTATTCGATCAAGCAACTTCTGCAGCACCTGAGCTGGCCAAACTTCCGACCGGACAGCGGCAAGACCGGCATCGAGAACTTGTGAAGCGTTCCCCACAAACTGGCCCCGAGCATGGTCCGTGGCCGCTTTGTGTGAATTCGGTATACGGTGTCAATGGATTGAGCATGCATACTGCATTGAGCATGCTATTCATTGCGTGCATGATCGTTATCGCCACGTTCTCCGCGCGAAGACTTGAAGAGCTCACTGGGCTAGAGACAGGCGATTTTCGGAGAGACAAGTCCGGAAAACCATGGCTGCGAGCGTACATTCAGAAAACATTACAAGGGAAAGAGTGGTTGCCAACTGCCGACATTGTTGGCAGGGCATTTGCGGTACTCTGCCGGCTCAGCACCATCTCACGCCGAGAGAATGGCGATAAGTTCATCACCAGGTGGACAACGCCCTTTATTTCTGGGGGCTCGACGATTATTCGCAACTGGAGCAAGGCGAATATCAATCAATTCGCCAACTTCGTGGGAACTCCCAAGGTTGTGGGTCTGAATGGCGAATTGGAGGATTGGGCGTGGAATTCACACCAGTTTCGGAGATTCTTCGCCGTTCTGTATTTCTACCGCTATAGAGGCTCAATCGACGACCTCGCCTATTTTCTTCGTCATTTGGATTTGGAGATGACACGGAAATATTTGACCGTTACGCCGGATCAGGCGAAAGCGTTTCGAGAAGTCGAAGGTCAGTATCACCGCACTGTCGGGCAAGACATCTTGGCAGGGAAGAGCGACAAGGTCGGTGCTGGGCGCGAGCTAAAGAGACAAATGCACCTGCACTTCCAGAAGAAGCTGAGGGTCAGCCCGCCCAGCGACGACGAGTCACTGGATTTCCTAACCCGCCAGATGCGAACGCGACGCTGGGTATTTCGCCCACGGAGATGGGGAGACTGCACTTGCCCGTCAAGCAAGCAAGGGTCGAAGGCCGCCAGATGTCGCGCCAATCGCACCACGCAGGGCTTGGGACCTGACTTCGCGAACAGCGCGCCCAGCATCTGCGCTGAGTGCCCCTTCATCGCCGACAACGGCCATCTTGAGGAGCAAAGGCACATGGAGGAGCTTGGCTATCAAGAGCTGTCAGACAACGATTTGCTCAAAGGGACGCTAGTGGCGGGCATGGCACGGGCCAAAGTCATATCGCTCATGCGCGTTGAAGGGGACGTTCGGTGATCGAACCAAAATTTGACACAGTTCCACCGAAGTCCAAGCAGGAGCACCAGCTTTGGGTGCGCCTGCAGCACCTCAGGCTCTGGAACGCGACTCAGGTCCCTCCTGAGTACGCCGATCAGATTCCCAACAGCATTCGCGGGCTTGGCAAGTGGTCAGAACCGAAGCTAGGCATCAAAAAGATGACCGACGCAAACAGCCTTTCAAGACAACATCCGACATGGGCTTGGCGTGTCATAGAGGCGGACGGCCTCGCCAAGGCTCTGTACGCAAGGCGAGAACTTCCCCAACCGAAGAAGAACGCACAACAGCAGGCAACTTCCCTCAGGGGCGGCATGCGAGAGCTGGAGAGCATGCTGGTTCGGGCGGTGAATCAGTATCACGAAGCGAAGGAAACTGCTGAGAGAGCTGTGCTCGATGCCCACTATCAAACGCAGATTCAGAAGGACCAGGCCGAACAGATCGAGCGCCTAACAAGCCTGTTGGACACCAGGGATAGGGAGCTAGCCGAGCTCCGCAGAGAGCTGTCCAAGCAGAACGTCATCCGCCTTCATCGCCCGTGAGCTAGGCATGGAAGCACCAGACAAGCTAGACATCTGGGCGCCCATCCCAAAGGGCGCCTCCAACTCATTCAGGTCGGTGATTTACGCCAAGAGAGCCGAAGCAGCGATCACATCGGAACTGGCCCATCGCGGACCGAGCAGCCTCTTCATGGACCGCCGGGTTTCAAGGCAAAGCTTGGCCGCCGTTGTCGGCTGTCGGGCTTGCACACTTTCCGAGAACAAGGCGATCCGAGCCCTGATGGAGCGGGCGGATGCGCTCTTAGCGGTCCGACATGTACCCGGCGACGTGCGGTCGCTTCACCGTGCAATCAATAGGTTGCGGGCAGACGATAGCAACGTACGGCCTCTACACCCGACTTCGAACGCTTCGCGAATTGTTTACACCTCGAGCGAATTGGTTATATACGACACCTCATACGCCGACATCCCGACGATCATCTTTGCCGACGGTATTCATGAGTGGGCATCAGATTGGCTGCGAAGCGTTCGGATTGAGCGCGATATGACGCCCGGCACGGCACGCCAATATGCGAAGATGCTGCGAAGCTTCTTACGTGACATAAGAAATCGGCACAAGATTCCAGAACTGGACGATTCGATTCTGATTGCGTGGCGAAATCGACTCGCAGCAAGAACTAGCAAAGCCAATGCAAATAGCTCGCTAGAAATAATATTCGAATTCTTGCTCTACTGCGAACAGACCGCGCGAATGCGGTATCGCGTAGGCTGCTACGACAGATACGAACTGACAGAACATCTCAGGGGCATTCAATTCCCAATCACGGCCATTCTCGCCCTTTCGAGCGGGGGGCGCTCACGTTGGATTTCCCCGCTCCTCTTCCGGACGGTAGCAAGCTCAATCGGTAATCGCGCCACTCCGGACGATGTAGACATCCAAGCTGCGCATAGGTTCTTGCGCGATATGAGGCACGAACGCCGAATCGGAACCATGATCGACCTGGTGGAAGATTCCGGAGCGCGAGTGTGTGAGCTAGTACAACTCAAGATTGGAGACATTCCGTCTGAATATGCGTTACTTGAAGCACTAGACAAAGACGACTCACGTTGGGAAATTGAGTTGATTCGCAAAGGCGGAAGAAAGCTAAAACTATATTTTTCGTCGGATGTTTTGCTTGAGGCTCGGTTCTACTTGAAGTTTCGTTCCGCACTAATAACCGCGAGAAAGATTACTCACCCTGACTATTCGCCCCCAGACGATCTATTTCTGTCGGAGAAGACAGGTCTCGGGCTCAAATCGGATTCAGTCTCAAAAATTGTCTCAAGGCTATTCAAGAAAATAGGCGTGAAACGGGTGGGCATTCATAGAATTCGGGCAAAGTTCGCTATCGACACAATTGACCGCATCTTGGATGAATATCTTGCCAGCGGACTGGGATTGGAAGCGGGCTCTGCATGGGTAGATACAATTATTCAGCAGGCAGCCCACTTAATGGGTCACAGAAGCACCAGCTCGCTAAAGCACTATTTGCACGATGCGTTGGATCGTCGTCTTCGCATGTCACGCAAACATGAGTCGCTTCAGGTGAACCGCCCCGGGTATCGCGGAGGCCCGTTGGTTTAAGTCAGACGGTCGCGGCCTGACCAGCGCGTTGTCGATGGTAGTTGGCCTCGAACTCGGCCGGCGGGATGTAGCCCATGGGCTCCATCAGTCGATGGTGGTTGAACCAAGCCACCCATTCCAGCGTCGCCAGTTCCACCGCTTGCTTGGTCTTCCAGGGCCCCCTCCGGTGGATGACCTCGGCCTTGTAGAGCCCGTTGATGGTCTCGGCCAGGGCGTTGTCGTAGCTGTCGCCCTTGGACCCCACTGAGGGCTCAATGCCGGCCTCGGCCAAGCGCTCGCTGTAGCGGATGGACAGGTACTGCGACCCGCGGTCCGAGTGGTGCACGAGGCCATCACCTTCGGTCGGCTTGCGGTCGTACAGCGCCTGCTCCAGCGCGTCGAGCACGAACTCGGTGTGCATCGAGCTGCTCTGGCGCCAGCCCACGATGCGCCGGCTGAACACGTCCACCACGAACGCCACATAGACCCAGCCCTGCCAGGTCGACACGTAGGTGAAGTCCGAGACCCACAGCTGGTTGGGCCGCTCGGCACGGAACTGCCGGTTGACCCGGTCCAGCGGGCACGGTGCCTTGAGGTCCGGAACGGTGGTGCGCACGGCCTTGCCTCGGCGCACGCCCTGCAGGCCTTGCTGACGCATCAACCGCTCGACGGTGCAACGGGCCACCGCCACGCCTTCGCGATTGAGCTGACGCCAGACCTTGTCAGCGCCGTAGACCTGCATGTTGGCCCGCCACACGCGCTGGACCTCAAGCACCAGGCACGCATCCCGCTGTGCGCGACGCGAGCGCAGCGCCGGGTTGCGCTGACGGGATGCATGGCGCCAATAGGCCGACGGGGCGATCTGCAAGACGCGGCAGATCGACTCGACCCCGAACTCCTGGCGATGCCGGTCGACGAAGGCCTTCAGGACTTGAGGCGGCGGTCGAGCTCCGCCTGGGCGAAAAACGCGCTGGCCAGCTTCAGGATCTCGTTGGCCTTGCGCAGTTCACGCACCTCGCGTTCGAGCTCCTTCACTCGCTCAGCCTCGCTGGTCGTCACGCCTTCGCGCACGCCGGCATCGACCTCGGCGCGCTTGACCCATTCGTTCAGCGTCTGCGGCACGCAGCCAATCTTGGGCGCGATGGACTCGATGGCCGCCCACAGCGACGGGTACTCCCCTCGGTGCTCCTGCACCATCCTCACCGCACGCTCACGCACCTCGGGCGAGAACTTGTTCGACTTGCTCATGGCTCAATCCTCTCAGAGTGTTGAGCCTCCTCGAATCCCGGGGCGGTTCAAGGACGGTGGCGACGCCCAAGCACAGCGCGTGCGTGAGATGGTCAAAGTCTTGGACGAGAAGCTCAGCAGAGAGGCCACAAGAGTGCAGCAGCAAGGCAAACGGGCCGCAGTCACGTAGGCCGGCTCACACTTGCCTCTCTTGCTGGAGCTGTACGGGTAGCTGCAAGACGGCGTGGGGCGGGGGGCCTGCGGCCCCCCGCAGAAGACACGAACCTGAAAGCAGTCGGGCAACGAGATGCTCGGTAAGGCATCCACGAAAGAAGCCTGCGCCCTTGGAGACCCACTGCTCGAAGCGATCCAGGTAGGAGGCGGGGGGCCTCACGGCCCCCCGCTATAGTCCTTTTTCAGAGCAGTTGGGAGAGAAAAATGGATACCGGAAAACCCTTCAACATCGCCAGCTATGCGCTGCTCACCCACATGCTGGCGCAGCAATGCGACCTGCAGGTGGGCGACTTCATCTGGACCGGCGGCGACTGCCACATCTACAACAACCACTTCGAGCAGGTGCAGACCCAGCTGGGCCGCACGCCGCACCCCTACCCGGTGCTGAACATCAAGCGCCGGCCGGCCTCGATCTTCGACTACGAATACGAAGACTTCGAGGTGCTGGACTACCAGCACCATGCGCCCATCAAGGCGCCGGTGGCGGTGTGAGCGCGACCATGGCCAGGCCCCGCATCGCCCTCATCGCCGCCGTGGCGCGCAACGGCATCATCGGCCGCGACGGCACGATGCCCTGGCACCTGCCCGAAGACTTCGCGCACTTCCGCAAGACGACGATGGGCTGCCCGGTGATCATGGGCCGGCGCACCTGGGACTCGCTGCCGCCGCGCTTCCGGCCGCTGCCGGGGCGGCGCAACCTGGTGGTCACCCGCCAGGCCGACTGGCAGGCCGAAGGCGCGGTGCGCTGCGGCTCGCTGGCCGAGGCCATCACCGCCGCCCAGCCGGCCGACCAGCTGTTCGTGATCGGCGGCGCCCAGCTCTATGCCCAGGCGCTGCTGGTGGCCGACGAACTGGTGCTCACCGAGCTGGACCACGACTTCGAGGGCGACACCCGCTTTCCGCGCTTCGACGGCGCCTTCGTGCCGGTGGCGCGGGAAGAGCACCAGTCCGCGGCGCCCGAAGGCCTGCGCTACGCCTTCGTCACCTACCGACGCGCGGGCGCCTAGTCCCTCGTCAGGGCCGCCATGCGGCGGCGTCGGCGGCCAGATCGGCCAGGCCATGCGCGCGGGCCAGGTCTTCGGCTTGGCCAAGCAAGAGGCCGCCGGCCTGGGGCTGACCCAGCAGCGCCGCGGCGCGCACCTGCAGCAGCCAGGCCTCCACCAGCGGTTCGGGCAGCCCGGCTTCGCCGGCCAGCGCCGCCTGGCGCTGCGCCGCCGCCATCGCGGCCGGGGCATCGCCCCCCAACAACGCCAGCTCGGCCTGCACCCGGCACACCCGCGTCTGCACCAGCGGGTGGCTGCTGCGGGCGGCCGCGCTGTCCAGCATCGACTGCTCCTCGGCCGTCAACGCCGGGCCACCCGCCGCTGCCCACAGCACCCGCTGCAGCACCAGTTGCGACACGCGCAGCGGCTCCGGATTGCGCGCCACCAGCGGCGCTGCGGCGTCCAACGCGGCGGCAGCGGCGGCGCCCTGCCCTTGCCGCAGCAGGCTGCGCGCCAGCCGCACATGGGCTTCGGCCTCGAAGGCCGCGCTGCCCTGGGTGCGGGCCAGCGCCAGCGCCTGCTGCAGCGCCTGGCAGGCCGGTGCATGGCGGCCGGCGCTGGTGAGGATGCCGCCCAGCACCAGCAGCGACAGCGCCTCGGTGTGCGGCACACCGCGCCAGCTGTCCAGGCTGCGCCGGGCCATGGCCTCGGCCTCGTCCAGCCGGCCCAGGGCCAGCAGCATCACGGCCAGGTCGTTCTCTATGGTCAGGCCGCGGCAGTACTCGGGGTGGCGGGCCAGCAGGCGCGCCAGCGCGTCGTGCGCGGCCTGGGCCTGGCCGCCGAACCAATGGATCTGCCCTTCCCAGCTCAGCAGCGACGGGCGCTGCGGCGCGTCTTCGCGCAGGCGGGCCAGCAAGGCCCAGGCACCGGGGATGTCGGGCTCGCGCATGGCCAGCTCGATCAGCACTTCCAGCGCATCCACCCGCTCGCGCACCGGCAGCGCGGGCAGCAGGCCACGCAATTCATGCGCATGGGTGCGGGCGCCGTCCAGGTCGCCGGCATACACCCGGTTGTCCACCAGCGCACTGCGCACCCGGCCTTCGATCTGCTGGCGCTGGGCGGCGTCGGCCACCGCGGGCAGCTGGGCCAGCAGCGCCTGCAAGGCCCGGTGGCCGCGCGGCAGGTCGTCGAACAGGTCCAGCGCTGCCAGCTCCAGCCGGGCGCGGACCGACTGAGCCGCATCCACCGATTCGTCGGCCACCTGCTGCCACAGCGCGCGGGCTTCGTCGAAGCGGCCCCGTCCCTTGAGCTGCTCAGCGCCACGGTGGCGCCAGGCCAGCGCCGTCTGCGGTTCCTCGGCGGCCTGCCAATGCTCGGCGATGGTCAGCGCGTCAGCCTCGGGCTGGGCGGCCAGCCACAACGCGGCCTGGCGGTGCAGCGCGGCACGGTCGGCCCCGGCCAGGCCGGCCGCCACCGCCTGGCGGATGAGGTCATGCCGGCAGGCCAGCCGTTGGCCGTCGCGGCGCAGCAGCCCGGCTTGCAAGGCCTGCTCGGCGGCTGCTGCCCAATGCGCCTGGTGAAGCTGGTGCACGGCCGTGCCCTCGGCAGCCGCGGCCGGCGCCGCTGGGTGCAGCGCCGCCAGTGGCAACGGCTGGACCGCAATGGCCGCCGCCTCCACCAGCCGACGGGCGGCTTGCGGCAGCCGCCGCAGCTGGTGCTGCAGCACCTGGCGCACGCGCTCGGGCAGCGTCTGCGTCTGCGTATCGCCACCTTCGGTGGGCCAGCCGGCGGCCACCAGCTGGCCCGCCAGGAACGGGTTGCCGCCGCTGAGGGCCTGCAGCCGCGCCAGCTGGGCTTCGGTCAGCGCGGCGGCGGCCCAGCGCTGGCGGCAGGCCGCGGCCAGCCCGGTGCCGTCCAGCGGGGCCACCGCCAGATCTTCCAGCCGCTGGGCGGCGCGCAGGCTGTCCAGCGCACGGGCCAGCGCCGGGCCGATCTCATGCCGGCGCGCGGCAGCCCGCCAGCGCAGTCGGCCGCTGTGGGCCAGCATCTGCAGCCATTCCACCGTGGCGGCGTCGCACCACTGCAGGTCGTCCACCAGCAGCAGCGGCGTCAGCGCCTCGAAAGCGCGGATCAAGGCCTCGGCCAGCCGGGTCTGGGCCGTGAGGGCGTCCAGCGGCGGCAAGGCTTCGTCGGGCGCCAGCTCGGGTAGCGCCCGGGCCAGGTCCAGCCGGTACGGGCGCAGCGGATGGGCGGGCTGTCGCAGCGCCCGCTCCAGCACCGGCAGCTGGGCCCGCAGGGCGTCCAGCAGCGGCCGGTAAGGCATGGCCTGCAGGTTCTCCAGCCCTTGCAGGCAGGGTGACTGCGGCCACACCTGGCGCAGCAGCGTGGTCTTGCCGACACCGGGCTCGCCCAGCAGCAGCAAGGCCGGGCTGGGGCTGACGCGCAGGCGCTGCAGCTCTGCGCCGCGGCCGGGCAGCTCATCGGGCACAGGGCTGCCGGCGCCATCGGCGCGCAGCGCGCCGGCGGTCGACGACGGCGGAGGCGGCGCCAGCGTGGGAACGGCGGCCGTGCGGGCGGTGGCCATGGAGGCGGTGGCCGTAGAGGCGGTGGCGGCTCCGGGTGTGGCTGCGCCCGGCAGGCAGCGCCGGCTGGCGGCCAGCCAATCGGCCTGCAGCCCATCGGCCTGCTGGTCGCACCACTGGCCGAAGCCTTCGTGGCCGGGCAGGCGCCAACCCCGCAGCCAGCCGGTCGGCCGCAGGCGGTCCAGGGCTTCGGCGTCGCCCGCCCGCTGGGCCTGCCGCAGCTGGTCGAGATCGGTGGGCAGGTCCAGCCGCAGGCGGGCCCGCTCGGTCTGCAAGGCCGTGGACTGGCCCCAGGCGGTCAGCAGCTGCTTGCTGCGGTGCAGGTTGATGCGCAGGTGGTGCAGCGCATCGGCGGGCTCGGCGTCGGGCCAGATCAGCGCGGCCAGGCCTTCGCGCGAGTGCCAGCCTGGCTGCGCGGCCAGCACCAGCAGCAAGGCGGCCGGCAGCGTCATCGGCAAAGCCTGGTCGGGGCGGCCTTCGGCCACCCAGGCGGGGTCGTGGTGCAGCAGGCGCAGCATGGGGGCGCAGTGTCGCCCAGGCAGCGCTGCGGTCAGAAGCTGCGCCTGCGACGCCCCGCCAGCGGGCCCAGCGCGAGCGCGCCAATGGCCATCAAGGCCCAGGTGCCGGGCTCGGGAACGGCGGCCATGACGCCGTACTGCAGGTGGTCGACCTCGATGCCGCCGCCGCTGTTGACCACGGTTAGCGACTTCACACCGCCCGCGAACTGCACGCCGAAGAAGCGGTCTTCGGCCGTGGTAGCGGCGTTGGAGCCGTCGCCGATGCCGCTGTAGCTCACGCTGCCCAGGCTGCTGCCATCGGCCGCGGTGGCGCTGACGGTGACGTTGATGCTGCCGGCACCATCGGTCCACACCAGGCCGAAGGCGGTGGGCGCGCCGGCCCCCTGAAAGGTGACAGTGAGCCGACCGCCATTGCCATTGAACAGCGAGCCGCAGCCGCTGGTGCTGGTTTGCGGCCCGCAGCTGCCGTCGATGCGGCCGTCGTCGGCATCCACCGAATCGCGGGTGCCCACAAAGGCCGAGCCGATGATGACGCTGGCGTCAGTGGTGGTGAGTCCGCCATCCAGCGAGCCGTCTTCCAGGGTGTCGATGAAGGCCGGAGCGCCGCCTGCGAAAAAGCCCGCCGGCACGTCGGCGACCGACAGATAGGCCGAGTCGCCCGCCCAGAACACCGCGCCGGAAGGCAGCAGCTGGGTGGTGGCGGCCGCGGCCGGCAGTGCGGCACAAGCGGCCAGCAGGGTGGCGGCCCGGGTCAGGGCTGAGGTCATGAGGCGGCTCCTTGGGGTGTGGGTCCCGCCGGGGTGACGGGCCTTTGAGACGGACTCTAGGCAGCCGGTCGTCTCCGCAACGTCTCAGCGCAGCGGCGCAGCGCCCTGCGTTCTTGGGGGGATGGGCGCCGCCGGAGGCATCGGAACACCCTGGCGCACCAGCGCGGTGCGGCGGCCTGCTTTGCGCCGACAATCGCGCCCCGCAAGAGGAGCGAGATCGACGATGAGCAGCAGTTTTTTCCCGAGATGGACCCGCAAGACCACCGGTGAGGTGGCGCCCGATGAACGCCTGCCCGGCGGCCAGACGCTGGTGATGGGCATCCAGCACGTGGTGGCCATGTTCGGCAGCACGGCGCTGGCGCCCATCCTGATGGGCTTCGACCCCAACACCTCGATCTTCTTTTCGGGCATCGGCACGCTGCTGTTCTTCCTGCTCACCGGCGGCCGGCTGCCCAGCTACCTGGGCTCGAGCTTCGCCTTCATCGGCGTGGTGATCGCGGCCACCGGCTACGCAGGCAGCGGCCCCAACCCCAACATCGGCCTGGCACTGGGCGGCATCATCGCCGCCGGCGTGGTCTACATCCTCATTGGCCTGGTGGTGCAGATGCTGGGCACCGGCTGGATCGAGCGCTTGATGCCGCCGGTGGTCACCGGCACGGTGGTGGCCGCCATCGGCCTGAACCTGGCACCGGTGGCGGTGCGCAGCCTGGGCGCCACGCCGTTCGAGGTGGGCGTGGGCCTGCTCACCGCGCTGGCCGTGGGCCTGGTGGCGGTGCGCGCCGGCGGCGTGGCCGCGCGGCTGCCCATCCTGCTGGGGGCGCTGGCGGGCTACGTGCTGTACGCCGTTGGCGCCAATGGCCTGGGCTGGGGCAAGCCGATCGACTTTGCCAGCGTGGGCCAGGCGGCCTGGTTTGGGCTGCCGCGCTTTTCGGCGCCGGTGTTCGATGCTTCGGCGATGGCGCTGATCGCGCCGGTGGCGGTGATCCTGGTGGCCGAGAACCTGGGCCATGTGAAGGCGCTGGCCGCGATGACCGGCCGCAACTTCGACCCGCTGATCGGCCGCGCCTTCATCGCCGACGGCCTGGCCACGGTGGTCTCGGGCGCGGGCGGCGGCACCGGCGTCACCACCTATGCCGAGAACATGGGCGTGATGGCGGTCACCCGCATCTACTCCACGCTGGTGTTCGTGGTGGCGGCGGGCGTGGCGCTGCTGCTGGGCTTTTCGCCCAAGTTCGGCGCCCTCATCCTGACGCTGCCGGTGCCGGTGGTGGGCGGGCTGGCGCTGGTGGTGTTCGGCCTGATCGCCGCCACCGGTGGCCGCATCTGGGTGATGAACCAGGTGGACTTCGCCAAGCCGCGCAACCTGATCGTGGCCGGCACCGCACTGACGGCCGGCGCCGGCGACCTGACGCTGTCGATCGCCGGCTTCAAGATGGGGGGCATCGGCACCGCGACCTTTGGTGCGATCCTGCTGTATCACCTGCTGCGCGAGCGGCGCAGTTCGTAGAACCAGGCCATGGCCGAGCCGTTCAAGCACTTGATCAATGCCGGCCTGGTGCAGAAGGCCGGGGAGCAGTTGCATGCAGCCTGGCGGGGCTTCGACCGCGCCACGTTCACGCAGCTGGCCACCACCGGCCTCGATGCGCTGGAACTCAAGGCCCGCGCCCGCCACGTGGCCGCCGCGCTGCAGGCCACGCTGCCCGATGACTTCGACGCGGCCTGCGGCGTGCTGGAACGCAGCCTGGCCCCGCCAGTGGCGCCCGACGCCGGCATCGTGGCACCTGACCGTGGCGATGCACCGGGTCTGGCCGGCTGGATCGTCTGGCCGATGACCGAGTGGGTGGCCGCCCACGGCCTGGCCGAGCCGGAACGGGCGCTGCAGGCGCTGCATGCGATGACCCAGCGCTTCACCGCCGAATGGGCGCTGCGGCCCTTCATCGTGCAGCACCCGGCCCTGGCCTGGGCCACGCTGGCGCGCTGGTGCAGCGACGAGAGCGCCCACGTGCGCCGCCTGGTGAGCGAAGGCAGCCGCCCGCGCCTGCCCTGGGGCCTGCGACTGCAAAGCCTGGTGGACGACCCCGGGCCCACGCTGCCGCTGCTGGCCCGGCTGCAGGACGACGACAGCGACTACGTGCGCCGCAGCGTGGCCAATCACCTGAACGACATCGCCAAGGATCACCCGGCGGTGGTGGCCGACTGGCTGGACCAGCACCTGCCCTCGGCGCCGCCCACCCGCCGCGCGATGCTGCGCCATGCCAGCCGCACGCTGATCAAGCAGGGCGATGCCCGCGTGCTGGCCGCCTGGGGCCTGGGCGCGGCGCTCAAGGGAAGCGCCACCCTCACCGTCTCACCCGAGCATGCGGTGCTGGGCGGCGATGGCGTGACGCTGCAGGTGGTACTGCACGCCACCAGCCGCCAGCCCCAGGTGCTGGAGGTGGACTACGCGGTGCACCACGTCAAGGCCGCTGGCGGCGCCACCGCCAAGGTGTTCAAGGGCTGGCGCCTGACGGTGGCCGCCGGCGAGCAGCGCACGCTGATCAAGCGCCATGCGCTCAAGCCCATCACCACCCGCCGCTACCACGCCGGCTGGCATGCGGTGGACCTGCTGGTCAACGGGCAGGTGGTGGCGCAGGCGGGGTTCGAGTTGCGGCTAGATTGACAGAGCCCCCAAGCTCGCTGCGCTCGCGCCCCCCCCGAGGGGGATCTCAGTCCCTTGGGGCGGCCCGGCGGGACTGACTTGGCCCCCAAGCTCGCTGCGCTCGCGTCCCCCCAAGGGGGAGTTCAGACCCTTGGGGCGACCCGGCGGGACTGACCGCGGCCGGCGGGGAGCCGGTTTCAAAGCTAGACCGGAAACGCCGTCGTCGACAGCACCTGCTTCAGCGCGATGAAACTGCGGATCTGTCGCACGCCGGGCAGGCGCAGCAGCTGCTCGGCATGCAGGCGGTTGAAGCTGTCGTTGTCGCGGGTGCGCAGCAGCATGAAGTAGTCGAACTCGCCGGTGATCACGTGGCACTCCATGCAGCCACTCACCTTGGCCGCCGCCTTTTCAAAGGCCGCAAAGCTGTCGGGCGTGCTGCGGTCCAGCACCACGCCGATCATCACCAGCATGCCCGCGTCCAGCGCCGCCGGGTTGAGCAAGGCCACCGTGCCGGTGATCAGTCCGGCGCGCTTGAGCCGGTCGACCCGCCGCAGGCAGGCCGGGGCGCTCAGGTGCACCTTGGCCGCCAGGGCCACGTTGGACAGCGAAGCATCACGCTGCAAGGCCCGCAGGATGGCCTTGTCGGTGCGGTCCAGCGGCGTGGTGGGCGGTTTCTCGTCGGCACGAATTTTTGTTGCGCACATGGGCTTGTCAGCGAAATCAGCGTGGACCAGCCATGCAGCTGGCGTGCCAAAGATGCGCCAGATGGCCTGAAGACGCAAGCACCTTGCAGCGGCTGTTTCCTAAGCTTCAGCCCATCCACAACTGATGCCCTTGCCGCCATGAACCTGCAAAAGCATGCCCGCTACCCGCTCACCTTCGGCCCCACGCCCATCCAGCCGCTCAAGCGCCTGTCGGCCCATCTGGGTGGCGAGGTCGAGCTGTATGCCAAGCGCGAGGACTGCAACAGCGGCCTGGCCTTCGGCGGCAACAAGACCCGCAAGCTGGAGTACCTGATTCCCGAGGCGCTGGCCCAGGGCTGCGACACGCTGGTGTCCATCGGCGGCATCCAGAGCAACCAGACGCGCCAGGTGGCCGCGGTGGCCGCGCACCTGGGCCTGAAGTGCGTGCTGGTGCAGGAGAACTGGGTGAACTACAGCGACGCGGTGTACGACCGCGTGGGCAACATCCAGCTGTCACGCATCCTGGGCGCCGACGTGCAGCTGGACGCGGCCGGCTTCGACATCGGCATCCGCCCCAGCTGGCAGCAGGCGATGGACGAGGTGCGCCAGGCCGGCGGCAAGCCCTTCCCCATCCCGGCCGGCTGCTCGGAACATCCGCTGGGCGGCCTGGGCTTCGTCGGCTTTGCCGAGGAAGTGCGGGCGCAGGAAGCCGAGCTGGGCTTCCGCTTCGACTACATCGTGGTGTGCTCGGTCACCGGCAGCACGCAGGCCGGCATGGTGGTGGGCTTCGCGGCCGACGGCCGGGCCGACCGGGTGATCGGCATCGACGCCTCGGCCAAGCCCGAGCAGACGCATGCGCAGATCGTGCGCATCGCCCGCCACACGGCCGAACTGGTGGAGCTGGGCCAACCCATCACCGCGGCCGACGTGGTGCTGCACACCGAGTACGGCGGCCCCGAATACGGCCTGCCCAACGAAGGCACGCTGGAAGCCATCCGCCTGTGCGCCCGCATGGAAGGCATGCTCACCGACCCGGTGTACGAGGGCAAGTCGATGCACGGCATGATCGACCTGGTGCGCAAAAAGGCCTTCCCGGCCGGCTCGCGCGTGCTCTATGCCCACCTGGGCGGCGTGCCGGCGCTCAACGCCTACAGCTTCCTGTTCCGCAACGGTTGAGCGCCCTGCAGCTGACGGCAGCTGCTTGCGCCCAGACGGGCGAGTCGGCACGATGAGCGCCTCACCACGGGAGCATTCATGCAGTACAGACTCCTCGCCGGTTTTTGCCTCGCCCTGGGCGCCTGGACCACCACCGCGGCACAGGCGGCCAACGATCCCCAGGTCGTCATCACCAGCGGCACCCAGGCGGATGGCTACAGCGCCCCCTTCTCCGACCAGCTCTGGGAAACCGTCGGCTTCCGGATGGGCAGCACGTCGCTGTACCTCTACGACGTCACGCTGCGACTGCAGGCCAGCAGTGCGGGCGTCGCCACGCTGGCGCTGTTCTCGGCCAACCCGAACGCGCCGTACAGCACCCCGCTGACACAGATCGGCAACTTCACCAGCGTGCTGGTGAGCGGCCGCGACAACTACACCTTCCGCCCCACCTCGACGATGGCGCTGGAAGCTGGTGAGCTGTACTGGCTGGTGATGCGCGGCGCCGAAGCGGCGGGCCTGCGGTACGTGGAGGCCATCGGCGCGATCTCGGGGGACTACGGCTCGCCCTACACCTCGGAATTGGGCGCACGTGCGCACGATTTCGCCAATTCCAGCGACGGCGGCCTGAACTGGATGGTGCACTCCGGCCTCAACGCGATCGAGGTGCGGGGCGCCGTGTCGCCGGTGCCCGAGCCGGGCACCTACGCGCTCATGCTGCTGGGCGGCGGCCTTCTGCTGCTGAGTGTCAGGCAGGACCGCCACCGCGGATGAGACTGCCTCAACCGGCGTTCACCGGATCCAGCCGCCGGTGCGGCACCGCCACCAGTTCGCGGCGCTGCCAGCCGGTGCCCACCTCCACCGGGTAGTCGGCGGCAAACAGGCCGTCCTCGGAGGCGATCTCCACGTACAGCACTGCCTGCCGATGGCCGGTGCGGCGTTCGCTGACATAGGCGAACAACTGCTCGGGCCGGCCTTCGGCGAACAGGCGTGCGAACAGCATGCGCCGGCGCAGCGGGTCTTCCAGCAGCAGCGGCTGGTCGATGCCGCGGCTGGAAGGCGGAATCCAGGCGGTGGCCAGCATTTCGCCGGGGATGCAGGTGTCCATCTCGATGCCGTAGACCTGGCTCTGCACGCTCATGCCGCGGCGGATGTTGCTGCGCAGGGGTCGGAAGACCTCTCGGAAGGCCGCATTGATGTCGGCCGATTCCATGAAGCGGTGCTGGCGGCCGCCGCGATGGTCGTGGAAGGAAGGGGCGAAGGCGGGGTCGCAGGTGTCCATGAAAGAGGTTTCGGCGCCCGCTGCGCCGCCTTGAGCCCCGGCCGACGCAGGATTCGAGCCCGTCGGAACCCTGTCATGGCCCGTGTTGAACCCCATACCGCTGCACGCCGCCCGCTTCCACAATGCCGGCCGGCAGTGGCAAGCGGAGACGGCATGGCAGCACACGAGATCGCAGCGGCGTTCGAGCGGGTGGCTTCGGTGCTGCGGCGCCGACCCGAGGCGGGCATTGGCGACGACACGCCCGCCCGTGCCGAATGGGCCGGCGGCACCCGTGTGATCACCCACGACGGCCACGGCCAGGGATTGGTGGTCACCGACCTGCCCACCGAACTGGGCGGCCAGGGCGAAGCGCCCAGCGCCGTCTGGCTGCTGCGGGCGGCGCTGGCCTCCTGCGTGGCCACCCGCGTGCTGATGGAGGCCGCCCTGCAGGGCATCGAGCTGCGCACGCTGGACGTACAGGCCGGCAGCCGCTCCGACGCGCGCGGCCTGCTGGGCCTGCCTGACGACCAGGGGCGGCCGGTGCCCGCCGGCCCCGCGCAGCTGAGCCTGCAGGTGCGCCTGGGCGCCGACGGCGTGGCGGCCGAGCGCCTGCAGGCGCTGGTGGCCAGCGCGGCCCGGGCTTCGCCGGTGGCGGCCACGCTGCATGCCCAGCTGCCGCTGCTGCTGCAGGTGGTGGTGGAGCCACCCGGGCCGGCTGTCACCAAGACCTGAAACAATCGCTCACGTCTGCGCGCGGCGCAGCGTCAGTACCTGCCAACTCGGTCACACTTGGATGCACCGTGTTGGCGCGGCTGGTCAAGCCGCCGCAGGCCCACCCGATGACAGAACGCCGGTCACGCCACCCGCCCCGGCGCAGCAGCCCTTTCCGTAGTCCCCATTTCCATTGGCGCGCCGGCCTTCCGGACGCGCCGCCTTTCGTGCAGTGACCGCTTCCGCTTCCGTTCTGTCCTGGCCTTGCCGCCTGCTGGCACTGGCGGCCCTGGGCATGCCGCTGCTGGCCCAGGCCGCCGACCCACCACCCACCCCCACCCGCGACGAAGAAGCCGAGCTGGCCGACGCGCTGGCACAGCCGGTGTACGGCAGCAGCCGCCTGGGCGCCGCCAGCAAGCGCGCGGAGGACCTGGTGACCGCGCCCGGCGCCGCCGCGGTGCGCACCGGCGGCGAAATCCGCGCCCAGGGCTACCGCACCTTGGGCGAGGTGCTGGAAAGCCTGCCCGGCGTGCACCTGCGCTACGACCGCGCCTACAGCTACGCCGGCCTGCGCGGCGTCACCCGACCGGGCGACTACAGCTCGCGGCTGCTGGTGCTGGTGGACGGTATCCGTGCCAACGACCCGCTGTTCGAGGCCGCGTCCATGGACCGCGAGTTCCCGATCGACGTCTCGCTGATCGACCGGGTGGAGTTCATTCCAGGCCCCGGCTCGTCGCTGTACGGCAGCAATGCGGTGGCCGCGGTGGTCAACGTCATCACCCGCTCGCCGGCGCAGCTGGCCGGCGGCCAGGCCATGCTGAGCGTGGGCAGCCACCGCCAGCGCAAGGCCACGGCCAGCTGGGGCGGCAGCTGGGGCGACAGCCGCGTGTTGCTGTCGCTGGCCACCGAAAACCGCCCCGGCACCGACCTGCGATTTGCCGAGTACGCGAGCCCGCAAAACCCCGAGGGCATCGCCCACCACCGTGACGGCGAGCGGGCCGACAAGCTGTTCGCCAAGCTGCAGCAAGGCGGGCTGCGGGTGAGCCTGGCGCTGTCGCAGCGGCGCAAGGAGATGCCCACCGGCGCCTACGACACCGCCTTCGACACCCCGGCGCCCTGGGTCGACCGCTATGCCAGCCTGAGTGCGGCCTATACCCGCGCCGTCGGACCTTCCAGCACGCTGGAGCTGCTGGCCCACGAAGGCCGCTACGCCTTTGCGGCCGACACCCTGACCACCGAAGGCGCCCGGGTGAGCGACGACAACGCCTCGCGCTGGCTCAGCGGTGAGCTGCGCTGGCGCTACACCGGCTGGGCCGGACACCGGCTGACGCTGGGCGTGGAAACCCAGCGCAACCGCCGGCAGGAGATCGACGTCGACACGCAGTGGCCCGACGGCAGCACCTCGGCCCAGCGCGCGCTGGGCAGCAACCACCGCCACGGCCTCTATGTGGTGGACGAATGGTCGCTGTGGCCCGAGCTGCTCCTGACCCTGGGGCTGCGCGCCGACCGCCGCACCGACGGCAGCCACCGCACCAGCCCGCGCCTGGCCGCCATCTGGTCGCCCACCCCGGCCTGGACCTTCAAGTGGCTCAGCGGCACCGCCTACCGCGAACCCAACTTCAGCGAGCTGTCGTACGCCGATGCGGTGCAGCGGCGGCCCCAGGGCCTGCAAGTTGAATCGCTGCGCTCGCACGAGCTGGTGCTGCTGTGGCGGCCGGCCGAAGCCTGGCAGCTGCAGGGCTCGGTCTACCGGGCCCGCGTGACGGACGTGATCGAGCTGGTGGCCCGCGACGACCAGCTGCTGAACTACACCAACCGCGGTGGCGTGCACGTGGCCGGCGCCACCGTCGAGGCCACCTGGGTTTCGCGCGGGGGACTGCAGCTGCGCGGCAGCGCCAGCCACCAGCGCGTGCACGACGCCGCCACCGGCCAGCCGCTGGCCAACGCCCCCAGGCAGCAATTCAAGCTGGCGCTCACCAGCCCCACGCCGGTGCCGGGCCTGGGCGTGGGCATGAACCTGGTGGGGGTGGGCGACCGGCCCCTGGCGGGCGGCGGCAGCGTGGCTGGCTACCGGCGCCTGAACGCACGGCTGAGCTATGCGCCGCCCGGCAGCCCGTGGGATGCCGCCCTCACCGCCTACAACCTGCTGGATGCGCGCTACGCCGACCCTGCCGGCCCCGAGCACCGGCAGCCGACGCTGGCGCAGGACGGCCGCAGCTGGGCGCTGCAGATCGGCCGGCAGTTCTGAGCATGGGCTTGCCGTACCGCACGATCCGCCCGCTGCTGGCCGCGGCCCTGCTGCTGGCCGGCCTGCTGCTGCCGCAGGCCGCCCGCGCCCAGACCATGGGCAGCGACGCCTGGGCCAAGGCGCGGCTGGTGATCACCTTCTCGCGCTTCGTGCAGTGGCCGGCCCATGCCTTCGCCCATGAGGACAGCCCGCTGCACGTGTGCGTGGTGCAGGACAGCCCGGTGCTGGCCGAGGCCTTCCGCCGCCAGCTGGCCACGCCGCCGGCCGGCCGCCCGCTGCAGCTGGTGTGGTGGCCGGCACCCGGCAGCCAGGCGGCTGCGGGCGCCAGCTGCCACCTGCTCTACATCGACGACAGCGCCCCGCGCCGGCTGGCCGAGCTGCTGCCGCCGCCCGACGCCCCGGTGCTGACCATGGCGCAGCAGGACGGTTTTGCCAGCCGCGGCGGCATGGTGGAGCTGGTGGTGGTGAACGATGCGCTGCGTTTCGACGTCAACCTGTCGGCCTTGCACAGGGCCGAACTGGGTGTGCGCGCCGGTGCCCTGAAACTGGCCCGCGAGGTGCTGCGAGAGGATCCCCGCCGATGAGACGACCTCCCCTGCCCGCTGCGCTGGAACGCTGGTGGGCCGCCGCCGCCGACCAGCCGCTGCGCCGCCGGCTGCCCCGGCTCTTCGTGTTCGCCGCCTCGCTCACCGCGCTGCTGTCGCTGCTGGCCATGCTGGTGGTGGCGGTGTGGTCAGAAGACCGCCGCACCGAAGGCGAGGCCCAGGAACTGGTGCGCACCACCGCCTTTGCGCTGGAAGCACCGCTGGCCTTCGGCGACGTGGACGCCGCCAACGAGACGCTGGGCTTTTTGCGCGTGCGCAGCAACGTGCGCGGCGCCTGGCTGAAGGACGCCGACGGCGCCGTACGCGCCCGCTACCTGGCCGCCGGCACGCCCGATCGGCCCGGACCGCAGCCCGGCTTCGGCCGCCTGGTGGTGAGCGCACCGGTGGGCCCGCCGGCCAACCCGATGGGCCAGGTGACGGTGGAGCTGGACGAGCTGCAAAGCTACCGCCAGCTGGCCATCGGCGCGGCCGCGCTCATCCTGGCGCAGCTGCTGGCGCTGGCCCTCAGCCTGCCGCTGGTGCGGCGCATCGCCGCCCGCATCACCAGCCCGATGACGGCGCTGGGCCGCACCGCAGCCCGCATCGCCGAGCAGCGCGACTATTCGCGCCGGCTGGAAGGCGAAGGCCTGGACGAAGTGGGCCAGGCGGTGCGCGCCTTCAACGACATGCTGGACCAGGTGCAGCAGCGCGCCCAGGCGCTGGAAAACGCCAACCGCACGCTGGAAGAACGGGTGGCCCAGCGCACGCGCGAGCTGGCCCAGGAAAAGGAACGGGCCGAGGCCGCCTCGCTGGCCAAGACCCGCTTCCTGGCCAACATGAGCCATGAGCTGCGCACGCCGCTCAATGCGGTGCTGGGCGCCACCCAGCTGCTGCAGCAGGGCGGCCAGGCCACCGACCGCGCGCAGCTGATCGAGACCATCGGCCAGAGCGGCGCCAACCTGCTGGCCCTGATCGAGAACGTGCTGGACGTGGCGCGCATCGAGTCGGGTGCGCTGACGCTGTCGCAGGAAGCCTTCAACCTGGTGGACTGCGTGGAGGCGGCGGTGGCCACCGCCTCGGTGGCGGCCCGCAGCGGCGGGCTGGCGATGGCGGCGGTGATCGAGCCTGACCTGGCCGCCTGGCGCACCGGCGACCCGATGCGGCTGCGCCAGGTGCTGCTGAACCTGCTGGGCAACGCGGTCAAGTTCACCCCGGCCGGCGAGGTGGTGCTGCGGGTCACGGCGGCTGCCGGCGCGCCAGGCCGGGTGCGCTTTTGCGTGACCGACACCGGCGTGGGCATGGACCTGGAAACCACGCGCGACATCTTCCAGCCCTTTGCCCAGGCCGACGAAGCCACCACCCGCCGCTTCGGTGGCACCGGGCTGGGCCTGACCATCTCGCGCGAGCTGGTGCGGGCCATGGGCGGCGACATCCAGGTGGACAGCCAGCCCGGCCAGGGCAGCAGCTTCTGGTTCGAGATTCCGCTGCCCGGCGCCGAAGGCCCGGTGACCGAGTGGGCCGGCCCGCGCGCCGCGCCTGCACCGGTGTGCTTCTTCGAGCCGCACGAACCCAGCGCCGAGGCCCTGGCCGCGATGCTGCGGCGCATGCAGATCCCGGCCGAGCGTGTGGTCGACGCCACCGACCTGCAGGTACGGCTGCAAGCGGCGGGCAGCGAAGGCAACGGGCCGCCGTGGCTGCTGGTGGCCACCGAAACCGCCCAGGCCTGGGCGCTGCTGGAGCGCTGCGCCGACCTGATCGACCCCGAGCGTGTGATCGCGATGAACGATGCGCCTTCACACGCGGCCGACAGTGCCCGCGAGCACCTGCAGCTGCCGCGCAGCGTGCTCAAGCCGGTGTTGCGGGCGGCGCTGGTCAGCCGCCTGGGCTGGCGCCGCGACGGCCTGCCCCCGTCCATGGATCCACCGGCCGAGCCGCCGCTGCCCGGCCAGGCCGGCGCCCTGCCCGCCCCCGTGCGCCGGCTGCTGGTGGTGGACGACGACCCGACCAACCAGATGATCGTCGCCGCCATGCTGACCAATGCCGGCCTGGGCGTGCAGACCGCCGACGACGGCCGCAGTGCGCTGGCGCTGCTGCGCGAACACCGCTTCGACCTGGTGCTGATGGACTGGCAGATGCCCGACATGGACGGGCTGGAGGTCACCCGCCGCATCCGCAATGGCGCGGCCGGGCCCCACAACACCGCCATCCCGGTGGTGGCGCTGACGGCCAATGCCTTCGCCGAGGACCGCGTGGCCTGCCTGGCGGTGGGCATGAACGACTTCCTCACCAAGCCGGTGGTGGCCCAGCAACTGCTGAACGTGGTGCACCGCTGGACGGCGCACGGCCAGGCCACCGCCGACGAAGCGGCGGCCTGAACCGGGGGTGGTCCCGCGGCCCGGCCGGCTACGCCAGGCCCAGCCCGCCCGCGTCCAGCGCCGGCGGGCGCAGCAGGTCGGCGTCCACGCCCATCACCGCGCTGGCGCGTTCCACCGCCTGCCACAGCGCGGCCGGCATCGCCAGGATGTCGTCGGGCGTGGCCGCGCGGGCGATCCAAGCGCCGATCTGGTGGTGCTGTTCAGGCGTGAGCAGGTCCAGGTTCAGCATCTCGTCGATGGTCTTCATTGGGGCTCCCTGTTGGATTGGATGAAGCGCACGCAAGTGATCTCCGACGGCGCACCGAGCCGCAGCGGAGGCCCCCAGTATCCCGTGCCGCGGCTGGTGTACACCCACAGCCGCCCCAGGCGGTCCAGCCCCGCGGTGAAGGGCTGCTGGAAGCGCACGAAAAAGCCCCAGGGCCAGATCTGCCCGCCATGGGTGTGGCCCGAGAGCTGCACGTCGAAGCCGGCCTCGGCCGCGCCCGCGGCGCTGCGCGGCTGGTGGGCCAGCAGCAGCCGCAGCCCGGCATCGGCCGGCGCGCCCGCCATCGCGGCCTGCGCATCGCTGCGGTGGCCGGGCACGAAGTGGCCGGCGCTCCAGTCGGCCACGCCGGCCATCACCACGCGGGCGCCGCCGTGCTGCAGCACCACATGCTGGTTCAGCAGCACCTGCAGGCCCAGGCCGCGCAGCGCGGCCACCCATTCTTCGGCGCCGCTGTAGTACTCGTGGTTGCCGGTGACGAAGAAGCTGCCGTGCCGCGACCGCAGCCCGGCCAGCGGCGCCACGTCGTCCCGCAGGTCGGCCACCCGGCCGTCCACCAGGTCGCCGGTGATGGCCACCGCATCGGGCTGCAGCGTATTGACCGCATCGACGATGCGCTGCACATAGGCCCGTTTGACGGTGGGGCCTACATGCACGTCGGTGATCTGCGCGACGGTGAAGCCGTGCAGCGCGGCCGGCAGACCGTCGACCGCAATGTCCACCCGCCGCACCGGCGCCCGCCGCCGCGCCCCCACCACACCGGCCAGCGTGCCCAGGCCGGTGAAACCCAGCACCGCCCAGGCGCTGGCGGCCTGCAGCGTGGCACCGCCGGCCACCGCACGCACGGCGGCGCCGGTGCCAGCCTGCACCGCCGGCACCTGGCCCAGCGCCCAGGCGACCAGCAGCACGCCATCGCGCAGCAGCGTGGACACGCCCAGCAGTGAAAACACGCCCAGGGCCAGCATGCCGGCCCAGCTCAGCCGGTCGGCCACCGGGCCGGAGGCCCGCCGGCCGAAGAAGCTGGCCGGAATGAGCACCAGCGAAGCCAGCAGCCAGAGGGCCAGCAGCCCGGGGGCCACCATCCCCGGCAGCGCCGGCACGAGGCGGAAGCCGACGTAGAGGTGGAGCAACAGCAGGATGAGCAGCACGGGCATCGCCGGCACATGGGGGTGAACCCGTGGGCTTCAATCGCGCAACAGGTGGGCAGGGAGCGGCCGGTCGCCGGGCACTGCCCTTGCCGCGTTGTGCTGCAAGGGCCGCCCTCTTTGCGCCGGCCCGGGAGAATGCGACATGACCGAACTGCACACCCGATCCACCACCCGCCCGACGCCGCACCGTCGCCTCGCCCTGATCACCACCGCGGCCGCCGCGGCGGCCCTGCTGGCCGGCTGCGCCGCCGAGCCCAAGATCGAAGGCCAGTGGACCGCGCCCCAGCGGCCGACGCTGAAGCTGGCAGGCGCCAGGGTGCTGGTGGCCTGCGAGGCGGTGGACCCGGCCGTCAAGCGCATCTGTGAAGACCAGATGGCCGGCGCCGTGGTGGCCCAGGGCGGCAGCGCCGTCATCGCGCCCGACATCACGCCGCCGGCGCCGGGCCAGCCGGTGCCCGACAACCAGTACCTGGCCCCCGCCCGCCAGGCCGGCGCCATCGCGGTGCTGGCCACCACCGTCTCGGCCTGGGCCGGCGCGTCGGGCGGCGGCGGGCCTTCCTTTTCCATCGGCCTGGGCAGCTTCGGCTTCGGCAGCGGCCGCGTCGGCGGCGGCGTGGGCGTGGCCGTGCCCATCGGCGGCGGCGAGCGCCGCAGCACCGCCTACGCGGCCAGCAGCCGCATCATCGACGCCCGCGGCGGCCAGGTGATCTGGACCGCCCGCGCCTCCGCCCCGCCGTCCGACGACATCCAGGGCCCGCTGGGCGGGCTGGCCACCGCGATCATGAACGGGGCGCAGGAGGCGGGGGTGTTCTGAGGCCCGTCAGGCGCCGGCCGTGTGTGCCACCAGAAACTCCACGAACGCCCGCACCCGCGCCGACAGGTGCCGGTTCTGCGGATAGAGGATGGAGAACGGCCGGGTGGCGCCGGCCAGCTGGGGGAGCACTTCCACCAGCTCGCCGCGGCGCACCGCTTCTTCGGCGATGAAGTGGTAGATCTGGCTGATGCCGCCGCCGGCGCGGGCCCAGGTGACGACGCCCAGCACGTCTTCGTGCACCTGGCGGCTGGCCTTGAAGCCATGCTCGATGACGCTGCCCTGCGCATCGCGCAGCAGCCAGGGCAGCGGGCGGCCGGTGCTGGGCAGGATGAACTGGATGCAGTCGTGGTGGGCCAGGTCGTCCAGCTGCTGCGGCATGCCGCGCGCCTGCAGGTAGGCCGGTGAGGCGAACAGGCCGAGCGTCGCGTCTTCCAGCTTGCGGGCGATCAGCCGCGAGTCCTGCGGCTCGCCCAGGCGGATCACCAGGTCGTAGCCGTCGTCCACCAGGTCGACGTTGCGGTTGCTGATGTTCAGTTCCAGCGCCACGCCGGGGTAGGCGGCGTTGAAGGCCGGCAGCAGCGGCAGCAGCCGGTGGTGCGCATAGGTGGTGGGCACGCTGATGCGCAGCAGCCCGCTGGGCGTGCGCTGGTGGCCGGTGATCGCCCGCTCGGCCTCGACAATCTGCTCCAGCGCCTGCTGGCACTCGGTGCGGTACAGCTCGCCGTCGCCGGTGAGGCGGATGCTGCGGGTGCTGCGCACAAAAAGCCGCACGCCCAACCGCTGCTCCAGGCGTGCGATGGAGCGGCTGACGGCCGCCGGCGTGACGCCCAGCGCCTCGGCCGCGGCGGTGAAGCTGCCCAGCTCGGCCGCCTTGCAGAACAGCTCGATGCTGCCCAGCTGCACCGGGTCGAAGGATCGGGCCATTTGTACTCCCGTGTAATGGATGAAGTTCCGCAAAGCCGCTTTATAGCGGCGGGTGCAGGTTCTAAAGTGCTTTCATCCGTTTTGAACAAGGAGTTCCTGATGAACCGCAGCCCGCGCATCCTGATGATCCTGACCAGCCACGACCGCCTCGGCGACACCGGCAAGCCCACCGGCTTGTGGGCGGAGGAACTGGCCGCGCCCTACTACGCGCTGGCCGACGCCGGTGCCGAGGTGGTGCTGGCCTCCACCGCCGGCGGCCCGGTGCCGATCGACCCCGGCAGCCTGAAGCCGAAGGGCGAGAACGACGAAGTGGTGGAGCGCTTTTTGGCCGACGAGGCGATGCAGGCGCGCATCCGCGACACCGCCCGGGCCGACACGATGGACGCCCGTCAGTTCGATGCCGTGTTCCTGCCCGGCGGCCACGGCACGATGTGGGACCTGCCGAACGACGCCGGCGTGACGCTCGCGGTGGAGCAGGCCTGGGCCGGCGGCAAGGTGGTGGCTTCGGTGTGCCACGGCGCGGCGGGCCTGGTCACGGCCAAACGGCCGGACGGCCAGTCCATCGTCCAGGGCCTGAAGGTGAACTCGTTCACCGACTCGGAAGAAGCCGCCGTCGGCCTGACGGCGGTGGTGCCCTTCCTGCTGGAGAGCCGGCTGCGCGAACTGGGCGGCCAGTTCGTCGGCGCCGGCGACTGGCAGCCCTTCGTGGTGCGCGACGGCCAGCTGATCACCGGCCAGAACCCGCAGTCCTCGGGCCTGGTGGCGGCCGAGGTGCTGAAGGCACTGGGGGTCAAGTAAGCGGGGCGCGAGCGCAGCGAGCTTGGGGGCCCTATACCGCGTCCGGATCGTCGCGCAGCAGGTCGGCGGTGAGCTGGCCTGTCGGCGCGGCGCGGCGCTGCTGGTCCTGCAGCTTGCCCACCGACGAGGCCAGCGCATGCTGCAGCTTGTCGGCGGCGCCGTCGATGGCCAGGTGCAGGCTCTCGGCCTGGTGGCTGACGGCGATGTTCTTGACGCCGGTGACCCGCGCCTCCAGCAGGCAGCGCATGTCGTTGCTGCCCGACTTCTCGCCGCTGTTGAGGTCGCCCAGGTGGGCTTCCACGTGGGTGATGTGGTCGCGGTACTTGTCCACCGCGTCGTCGATCACGCCCTGCACGTACTCGGTCAGCGCCTGGCGGCCTTCGATGTGGTTGTCGGTCTCGACTTGGATTTGCATGCGGTCTCCGCTGTGGGTTGAGTAGACGGACGCGGCAACGCGCATGCCCGGGCGGCCCCTACACTGGCCACCTTCGCAGTTGTTGTACGCAGGTGGTCGAGCATGTTGTTGGGGTCCCTCGATCGCAGTCGCGACAACAACTTCAACCTGATCCGCCTGCTGGCCGCGCTGATGGTGCTGGTGAGCCACAGCTACGTGCTGGCACCGGGCTGCGACGGCAGCGAGCCCTGGCACATGCTGGGCATCACCCCCGGCTCCATCGCGGTGGACGTGTTCTTCTTCTGCAGCGGCCTGCTGGTGATGTCCAGCTGGTGGCATGCGCCTTCGCTGCGGGCCTTCGCGCTGGCGCGGGCGGCGCGCGTGCTGCCCGGCATGTGGGCGATGGTGGCGCTGTCGGTGCCGGTGCTCTTCCTCTTCAGCCAGGCCGGTGCGGCCGGCTACTTCCTGGCGCCCGAGACCTGGACCTACGTGCTGAAGAACAGCACGCTGTTCTTCGGCACCACCGGCAACCTGCCCCGGGTGTTCGAAAACAACCCGCTTGCAGGCGCCGTCAACGGTTCGTTGTGGACCCTGCCGCAGGAAGTGCGCTGCTATGCGCTGCTGGCCGTGGTGGGCCTGCTGGCGCGCTGGGTGGGCCGCCACCAGCGCCGGCTGGTGACCCTGGCCTGGGTGCTGCTGGCGCTGGCCAGCGCGGCGCTGCTGCTGCGGGCCGGCCTGCGCGGCGGCGACGACCCCAGCAGTCGGCTGCTGATGATGTTCGCGCTGGGCGCGCTGGCCTACCTGGTGCTGGTGCTTGCCTATCTGCCCGGTGGTGCGCTGCGGCAGTTCAACCGCCTGGGGGACTACTCCTACGGCGTGTACATCTATGCCTTTCCGGTGCAGCAGGCGGTGACGGCGCTCTCGCCGCAGATCGGCCTGCCGGCGCACATCGCGGTGTCCACCGCGATGACGCTGCTGCTGGCGGTGGCCTCCTGGCACGCGGTGGAAAGCCCGGCGCTGGAAGCTGCACGCCGCTGGCGGGCCCGCCGACGTCCTGCCGGCGGTGGACCGGCGGCTCCCGTGGCCGGCACTGCGGCCGGGTAAGCTTGCGGCCACACTGACGCACCGCACCCCGGCCGACGGGCCGGGGCTCAGCCTGCGCCCGGCACCAGCTGGCCGACGGTGGCCGAAGGCGGCTCCGGCTCCTCACGCGGCTCGGTCAGCGTGCTCCATTGGGCCACCTGGGCGCGCAGCAGCGTCATCAGATCGGCGGCCATGGCTTCCAGCAGCCTCACCTCGCGCTTGTTCAGCGTGCGCGGCGCCACGTCCATCAGGCACAGCGTGCCCATCTTGAAACCGGCCGCATCCACCAGCGGCGCGCCGGCATAAAAGCGCAGCGCGCGGTCGCGCAGCACCGGGTTGTGGGCAAAACGCTGGTCGCGGGCGATGTCGGGCACCACCATCGTGTGGCCGTCGGCCACCACATGGCCGCACAGCGAGAGGCGGCGCTCCACGTCCGTCTCCTCGGCCGCCGCGGAAGCGCCCTCGGCCGGCTCAGCGCCGGGTGGCGCCGGCAGGTGGCCGAAGGCGCCGCCCACGATCTGCCGGTCTTCGGTGATCAGCGACACCATGGCCAGCGGCACGTCGAAGATGTCGGCGGCGCGGCGGGAGGCGGCTTCCAGCAGCACACGGGCGCGCGGGTCCAGCAGGCCGCTGTCCTTCAGCGCCTGCAGGCGGGCGGGGTCGTCGTCGGTCTGCGGCGCGGCCAGGAAGCCTTCGGGCAGGTCGTCGCCCATGAATTGCGCCAGCCGCACCATCGCCTCGCCGATGCTGCCCACCACCGCGTCGGCGCCCAGGCTCTCCAGGGTTTCGCCCTGCTGCAGCAGCTGCGGCGCATTCCACAGGCCCAGCACGATGCGCAGCTCGGGGTACAGCCGCCGCAGCCGCTTGCAGTACTGGCGGGCGGCCGCCGCCGGCTCGCTGGCGAAGTAGCTGATGCACACGCTGCGGGCGCCGCGCAGGTCCAGGCGGGCCAGGGTTTCGGCATTCAGTGCGGCGGCGGGGCGGTGCTCGGCCGGGCGGCCCTGCAGGCTCAGTGCATGGGCCAGCATGCGGGCGGCCAGCGTGTCCACCTCCCACTTGCCGCCGATGCACACCGCCGCCGGCCGGCCACCGGCCGGCGGCGGGTGCAGCTCGGTCAGCTCGTCCAGCAGGCGGTCCATGCCGGTCACCACCCGGTGGCGGTGCTCGGCGGTGGCCACGCTGGCATGGTCGCTGGTGGCCATGCGCAGCACCGGCAGGCCGGCATCGTCGTAGAAGGCGGCCAGGTCGCCGTCATGCGCCTGCTGGGTGGCCACCTCGATGGCTTCTTCCTCATCGCCCGCCAGCAGCCGCTGGTACAGCCGCGTAGGCGGGTCCAGCGCGGGCTGGCTGCCCAGCAGCACGTTGAGGAAGGCGAAGCGCGGCAGGTGGTGGCCCACCACCAGCAGGCACACCGTCAGCGGCGTGCTCATGATCAGGCCGATCGGGCCCCACAGCGCCGTCCAGAAGGTGGCCGCGGCCATCAGCGACATGGCCGACAGGCCGGTGCTGGCGCCATAGAGCAGCGGCTCGACGATGTTGTTGCTGATCAGCTCCAGCACCACGATCAGCGCCGCCGTCCACAGCAGCATGTCCCAGCCGGGGTCGACCGCGAAGGCCAGCGCCAGCGGGAACAGCGCCGCGATCATCGGGCCGACGTAGGGCACGAAGCGCATCAGCGCCGCCACCGCGCCCCACAGCAAGGCCCCCGGCACGCCGATGGCCCACAGGCCCAGCGCCATCGGCACGCCGTAGCTCACGTTCACCGCCAGTTGCATCGTCAGGTAGCGGCTGATGCGGCGGCCGGCCTCGTCCATCGCATCGGTGCTGCGATGCAGGCTGCCGCCCCACAGGCGCAGCAGGCGGTCGCGCAGGTCCACCCGGTCCAGCAGCACCAGCACGGTGAACACCAGCACGATGCCGGCGGTGGCCAGCGGCTCCATGCTCACTTCCAGCCAGTCCAGCGCCTGCTCCATCGGCGTGGGCGGGCGCTCTTCCACCTGCACCCGCTGCACCGCCGGGCCGCTGCGGGTGGCGGCGGCCTTGTTCACCTCGCGCTGCACCGCATCGAAGGTGCGCACCGCGCCGTCGAACAGGCCGGGCTGGCCGGCCGTGGTGCGCAGCTCGCGCAGCTTGTGCTGGATGTTGCTCTGGTAGGTGGGCAGCTGGGCACTGAGCGCGCTGACCTGGTTGCCCAGGAACAGCGCCGCCAGGCCCAACGCGGCCAGGGCACCCAAGGTCACCGCCACCACGGCGTACACCCGCGGCAGGCCCCAGCGCTTCAGGCGCATGACCAGCGGATCGAGCATGAAGCCCAGCAGAAACGCCAGGAACAGCGGCATCAGGATCGCGCGGCCGTAATACAGCGCGGCGATCACCAATGCGGCGGTGATCATCGATACCAGGAGTCGCGCCTCCGGCAGCAGCGCGAGCAAGGGGCTGCCGGGGCGCGACGGCTCCTCAGGGGGCAAATCGGCCTTCATGGCCACCGCTTGGCATACGGCGGGCCCGCATGGCGGCAGCCCCTTGTCGAGGGGCCACGGCGCCAGGCCGGGGGCGATCAGGTCAGCACGTAGTCTTGCGGCAGCAAGGCCGGCGGCAGGTCGGTCGCGCCCAGCATGTCCAGCAGGTCGATCTCCAGCCCGCGCACCAGCGCGTCCAGCGGCAGGTCGTTGTCGGCACGGCCGAAGGGTTCTTCCAGCTCGTCGCCCAGCGCATCGAGCCCGAAGAAGGTGTAGGCCACGATCACCACCACCAACGGCGTCACCGCGCCCAGTGTGGGTGCCAGGCCAAAGGGCAGCAGCAGGCAGAAGAACCAGGCCGTGCGGTGCAGCAGCAGCGAATAGGCAAAGGGCGTGGGCGTGCCCTTGAGGCGCTCGCAGGCGGCCTGCACCGCGGTGCATTCGTGCAGGTGCGCCAGCAGGCCCTGGTAGACGATGTCGGGCAGCGTGCCGGCGCGGCGCGCTTCGGCAAGCTCCTGCGCGATGCGGGCGACGATCAGGTTGTTGGCATTGCGCGTGGCCGCCAGTGCAGCCTGTTCGGCCGGCGGCAGCCAGGGTGCGGCAGCGGCCACCGCATCCTCGTCGCGCAGGCGGGCGGCCAGCGCATGGGCAAAGCCGATGCAACGGCGCACGATGGCATCGCCCGGCCCGGGCAGCACCACCAGCACCTCGCGCGCCAGCGCCCGGCTGGCGGCCAGCAGCGCGCCCCACTGCTTGCGCGCCTCCCACCAGCGGTCGTAGCAGACGTTGTTGCGAAAGCCCAGGAACACCGACAGCGCCAGGCCCAGCAGCGAAAACGGCACGGCCGCCAGATGGGCCGCTCCCAGCTGCGGCAGCCGGCCGTGCAGCAGCACCGCCAGCACCGAGACGCCGGCCACCAGGGCCAGCTTGCCGGCGATGTGCGGCACGATGGAGCCACGCAGCACGAAGAACAGCCGCCAGGCGGCGGGTCGGGGGCGCACGATCATGGGGCCGATTGTGGCCGCCGGCCCGCGCGCTGGGCGGCGGGGTGCCCGACGTGTGGCGCGGAGCGGGTGACCTGATCAGTGCACGCGGCGCCGACGCGCCGCGAAGCCGACCGCGGCCAGGCCGGCCAGCATCAGCGCGTAGGTCTCCGGCTCAGGCACCGGCGCCAGCACCAGCGAGCCCTGCAGGTTGCCGTAGCTGCCCGGGTCGCCGGTGAAGGTGCCGGTGATCTCCACTTCCAGCGGGCTGCCGGTGATGGCACCGACCACGCCGAGGAAGTTGCCGCCGGCGGTCGGCTGCAGCGAGAACGGCGTGCCGTTGAGCGTGACGCTGGACAGGCTGAAGTTGGTGGCGCTGATGTCGCCACTGATGCGGTACTGCAGCCCCGTTTCGCCGCCGGCCGGCTCGAAGACGAAGTTGAAGAAGGTGTCGGCCGCGCCGATGCGCTTGACGTCGAAGAAATAGGTCGACGACACGTCGTCGAACGAGCTGCCCGGCAGCGCCACGGCGCCGGCCTGCAAGGCGGTGACGGCCAGCGCAGCGGCGGCCCACAAAGCTTGGGGTTTCATGTCACGACTCACGGCATGCTGCGACAGTGCAGCAATGGCCGCAGGGGCAATCCGCATGCCCTGCGCACCCGTCGGATGACATCGGCTGATGGGAAGGCACACCGATTGCCCCGCGTGACGCTTCCATCACCTCGGGACATTCCATGGCCAAAGCCTCCGCCACCGCTGCCACCCCTGCCACTGCACCCGAAGGCGCCGCACCGGCCCGCAAGACGGCGGCCAAGTCGACCCGCAGCCGCAAGCCCGCGGCCAGCGCGAACGGGGACCCCGTCAGCCCGCCCAGCTCCGGTGGCACCCCGGCGGATACGCAAGCTGCGATGCCCGCGGCCAGCACGCCGCGGGCTGCGCCGCCGCAGGCCGGCAGCAGCCGCGACCAGCGGGTGCGTGAAGCGGCCTATCACCGCTGGCTGGCCCGCGGCATGGCCGATGGCGACCCGGAGCGCGACTGGCTGGAAGCCGAACGCGAGGTGGACGGCAACATCCACCCCGCCTGAGCGAACCGCAGGGCGGCCCGCGCCTGCGGCGTCAGGCGCCCCGCGTGAAATCGCCCAGGCCGGTGGCCGAAGGGGCCGGGCCCGACTGCGAGGACGAGCCCGCCAGGCCGCCACTGGGCGGCACGGCGGCAAGCTTTGCCGCATTCAGCCGCTCGCCGGGATTGCCGGTGCCCGCGCCGGCCAGGGCCGGCAGCGCGCCCGACAGGCGCTGCGGCCATCCCGTCTTGGTTTGCCGCGCCATCACCTTGCGGCCGAAGTACACGAGGCCGATCAGGCCGCCGAGTTTCAACAGGTTCATGAGCCCATCCTTTCCAGTGCAGTGCGGCGCCGAAGGGCGCCGCCACGGCCTGGGTTCGGCAGGCTGCGTGCCTGCGTGCTGCGGCTCACCCGGCCGGCTTGCCTTCCAGCTGGGCACGCAGCCGGTCTTCCTGCTCACGCAGCTCGGGCGTCAGGGCTTCGCCGAAATCCTCGGCCTCGAACACCGGGCGGATCTCGATCTCGCTCTCGCCCTGCATCGGGGTGGGGCAGCGCTTGACCCAGGCCACCGCCTCGTCCATGGACTTCACCTGCCACAGCCAGAAGCCGGCCAGCAGCTCCTTGGTCTCGGCGAAAGGGCCGTCCACCACCGTGCGCTCGGTGCCCGCAAAGCGCACCCGCTTGCCGGCCGAGCTGGGCTTCAGGCCCTCGCCGGCCAACATCACGCCGGCCTGCACCAGTTCTTCATTGAAGCGGCCCATCGCCGCCAGCAGTTCGGTCTCGGGCATCTCGCCCGCTTCGGACTGGGCCGTGGCCTTGATCATCACCATCACACGCATCGCCTGCTCCTTTTGCGGTCTGCATCCTCACGACGAAGCAGCCGGGCGCAGATCGACAGGCGCTGTTCAGAACAGCTCGACGCCGCCGGTCTTGTCGTCGTCCTGCAGGCTGCCCTGGCGCACCAGCGCCTCGTGCGACCACACCTGGTTGCGGCCCTGGTTCTTGGCATGGTAGGTGGCGCGGTCGGCCCGCTCGAAAGCGGCCGAAGGCGTGTCGCCCGCGCGCAGCTGGGTGACGCCGGCACTGATGGTGATGCTGCCCACCTGCGGCATAGAGAAGGCCTGCACCGCCAGCCGGAAGCGGTCGAAGGCCTGCAGCGCCTCGGCCTCGGTGGCGCCGCGCAGCAGCACCACGAACTCCTCGCCGCCGAAGCGGTAGAGCCGGTCGCTGACGCGGAAGCTGCTGTTCATCAGCTGCGCCACCAGCAGCAGCACCTCGTCGCCGATCAGGTGGCCATGGCGGTCATTCACCTGCTTGAAGTGGTCGATGTCGATCACACCCAGCCAGTGCACCGCACGGCCCTGGCCGCGGCGCCGTTCCTCGATGCCGGGGTCGGCGCCCTGCCCGTCGGCCAGCAGCTTGAAGAAGGCGGTGTCGAAGCTCTTGCGGTTGAGCAGGCCGGTGAGCGTGTCGCGCTCGCTGTAGTCCAGCAGCGCCTGGAAGTTGCCGAACACCTGCAGCATGCCGGTGATGAGCGCCGCCTCTTCGCGGGTGAGCGGGTAGCGGGTGTCGGTTTCCAGCACGCCCACCACGCGGCCGCCCGCCATCATCGGAAAGCCGGTCCAGGCCGGCGGTCCGGCCACACGCTGGCGCTCGCCACGTGCCAGGCACTGCGCCCGCGCCGGATGCTCGTCCAACGCCGGCAGGCCGTCGAACTCCACCTGCGGCGCCGCTTCGCCCACCTGGTCGGCCAGCAGCTGCGTGACCAGCTTCAGCCGGCTGCCCCAGCGCGGCGGATCGCCTTCCGCCGCGCGGTACAGGGTGACCGACAGCGGCCGCACCAGGTCGCGGATGGACTGCAGCAGGCTGAGGTCGAGCAGGTCCCGGTCGCGCAGCTCCGTCAGGCGGCCCAGGTGGTCGATGGCGTTACGCATTCGCTGCCAGTATCCCTTCGTGCAAGGCCGCGGCTGAGCAGCTCTTGTTGGAAGAGCGCCACCGCGCGCGGCCGGTCATGCAGAAATCCCTGCTGCAGGGTACAGCCTTGTTGCTTCAACAGCTCGGCCTGGGCGGGGGTTTCCACGCCCTCGGCCACCGTGTCCAGCCGGAATTTGCGCGCGATGGCCAGCATGGCCTGCACGATGGCGGCGTCGTCTTCGTCCTCGGTGAGGTCGCGCACGAAGCCGCGGTCGATCTTCAGCTCATGCACCGGCAACTGCTTGAGGTACATCAGGCTGGAATAGCCGGTGCCGAAGTCGTCGATGGCGATGCGCAGGCCGGCATCGGCCAGCAGCCGCAGCCGCGCCGGTGCGTCGCCTTCCAGCAGCACGCCTTCGGTGATCTCCAGCGTCAGCAGCCGCGGCGGCACGCCGGCGGCGGCCAGCGTGTCCAGCACGAAGTGCACGAAAGCCGGCTCGCAGAACTGGCGCGGGCTCACGTTCACCGCCATCGGCAGCTCGATGCCCAGTGCCAGCCAGCGGGCCAGCACGCTGCAGGCCTCGCGCAGCACCCAGCGGCCGATGTCGATGATCAGCGGGCCTTCTTCGGCCAGCGGAATGAATTCGGCCGGGCTCACCGCGCCGCGCACCGGGTGCTGCCAGCGCAGCAGCGCCTCGCAGGCGGCGAGGCGACCGTCGGGCCGCCACTGGCCCTGCAAGGCCAGGCTGAGGCCGCCGTGCTGCAGCGCATGGCGCAGGTCGGCTTCCAGCACCAGGCGGCTGGCCACCTGGTCGCGCATGCCGGCCTGGTACAGCCGCAGCGTGCCGCGGCCCGCGCTCTTGGCGGCGTACATCGCGGTGTCGGCCTCGCGCATCAGGTCGGTGGCCGATTCACCGTCGAGCTTGGGGAAGCAGGTGCCGCCGATGCTGGCATGCAGGCTGAACACCAGCCCGTCGATGCGCAGGGGCTCGGACAGCACCGCCAGCAGCTTGTGGCCCACGCGCTCGGCGCCGGCCGCGGCGGCCGCCAGGTCGGCGCCCAGCCAGGGCAGCAGCACCACCATCTCGTCGCCGCCCAGGCGGGCCAGCGTGTCCTCGGCACGCAGCTGGCCGGCCAGGCGGTGCGCCACCGCGCGCAGCACCTGGTCACCCACCAGATGGCCATAGGTGTCGTTGATGCGCTTGAAGTGGTCCAGGTCGATGAACAGCAGTGCGCCGTGCTCGCCGCGCCGCGGGGCCGCCCGCAGCACCACCGACAGGCGGTCGTTGAGCACGCTGCGGTTGGGCAGGCCGGTCAGGCCGTCGGTGGTGGCGGCGCGGTGCAGCGCGGCCTCGGCCGTCTTGCGCTCGGTGATGTCCAGGATCACGCCCGACAGCTTCAGCGCCTGGCCCTGGCCGTCACGCTCGCTGGCGGCGCCGGTAGCCATGTACCAGCGCTCGGCGCCCGCGGGGGTGCGCAGCCGGAACTCGGCCCGGTAGGGCTGGGCCGGATGGGTGTCGTGCGCCGCCAGCGCGGCCCGCACCAGCGGCGCGTCCTGCGGGTTGACCGCCTGCCAGAACGCCAGCCGCAACCGCGGGCTGCCTTCGGGCGGGGCGACCACCAGGCCGCTGGCCACGGCGGCGCCCCGGTCCACCTCGACGAAATCTTCGCCGCGGTTCCAGCGCCAGGGGGTCACGGCGGCGGCATCGATGGCCAGGTTGAGCAGCTTGCGCGAGGCACGCTCGGCCGTCTCGTCGGCAAAGCAGGAGATGGCGCCGCACACCACGCCATCGGCGTCGTGCAGCGGAGCGGTGCTCACCCGCAGCCAGCGGCGTTCGCCGTCGTCGGTGCGCACGCCCACCACCACGCCATTGCGCGGCAGGCCGTCCTTCAAGGTCATGGCGAGCGGGCGCTCACCCGGGGCCAGCGGATGGCCGTCCTCGCGCACGGTGTCGCCGAAGGCTTCGTGCCGGCGCACGCCCACCAGCTCGACCAGCGGGCGATTCAGGATGGCGGCAGCGGCGCGGTTGCCGTTGACTGCCCGCTGGTCCGGCCCGTAGACCAGCACGCCCACCGGCAGCGAATCGAACAGCGCCTGCGATTGTTCATGCTGGGCCACCAGGCTGCTGACGTCGCTGACCACCGCCACATAACCCCGGAAGCGGCCATCGTCGCCACGCCAGGGGTGCAGGTCCACGTCCATCCACAGCCAGCTGCCGTTGCCGGCCTGCGTCTTGGTGCGCACGCGCGTCGCCCGGCGTTCGGCCAGCGCGGCGGCCAGTTGCTCGCGGGCCTGCTTGTCCTGCCGCAGGAACGGCAGCACCGCCCCAGGTTTGCAGCCGCGGCTGGCCGGCATGGCCACGCCGGTCAGGCGGGTGAAGGCGGCATTGGCCCATTCGATGCGGTTGTCCGGGCCGGTGATCAGCACGCCGTGGCTGGTGTGGCGGGCCACCACGGCCAGGCGTTCCAGCTCCTCCTCCGCGGCCTGCTGGCGGCGGCTCAGCCGCCGCAGCTCCAGCAGGTGCATCAGCTGCCGGGCCAGGCGCTGCAAGGTGTCACGGCCCTCCTCGCCCAGCGCACCGGGCTTCACATCCATCACGCACAAGGCGCCGATGGCCAGGCCCTCGGGCGTGCGCAGCGGCACGCCGGCGTAATAGCGCACATGGGTGTGCCCCACCACCAGCGGATTGCCGGCAAAGCGCGGGTCGGCTGCGGCGTCCTGCACCTCCAGCACGCCGTCGCCGCAGATGGTGTGGCCGCAGAAGGAAATGTCGCGCGGGGTTTCGCAGGCCTCGATGCCCACGCGTGCCTTGAACCACTGGCGCCCACCGTCCACCAGCGTGACCATCGCCACCGGTGTGCCGGCCGTGCGCGCGGCAAGCACCGCGAAGTCGTCGAAGGCCGCCTCGGGCGGGGTGTCCAGCACGCCGTAGGCATGCAGCGCCGCGAGCCGTGCGGGCTCATCGTGGGGGTACGGCGCTGGGAGATAACCGGAGGACTTCATCGAGCCTGCAAATGCCGCGGACACCCATGCCCGCAGCCGGATATCGGCAGGGCCGACCCGGGATTGAGCGCGGCCGACCCGTCAGGCTCAGCGATAGAAAGGCTCCACCTTGCCCTTGAGCTGCAGCAGCAGCGGCCGGCCCTTGCGATCCAGCGTCTTGCCGGCGGGCACCTTCACCCAGCCGGCGCTGACGCAATACTCCTCGACGTTGGTCATCTCCTTGCCATTGAAGCGGATGCCAATGTCGTGCTCGAACACCGCCGGCACATGGTGCGGGCTGCGGGGGTCGATGGACAGGTGGTCGGGCAGCGGGGGCCGGTTGTCGGCGTCGGTCATGGTGTGTGTGGAAACGGTTGTCGAGAAGGCGCCGCCAGGGCGCCGGGGACGTCATTCTGCCGGGCTCGGCGGGGCCGCCCCCTGGGAAAGCACCGCGTCCGCGGGAGGCGGGTTTGTTGTTTCAGCCCCTACTTTCCGTGACGAAGTACTTGCCGGCGTGTCTATCCCTAAGACAATAGTTGCGTTGTAACTGAAGTGGGCTCTCGCTGTACGAGCCGCGCCGCCATGTCCGCCGATCCAGCTGTAGTCGATCCTGGGGCGTCCGATCCTGGCACGGCGACGCTGGCCGGGCCTCCCTGCACCGCGCTGCACAAGCTACCCGCCGCGGTGTTCGTGCTGCACCAGGCCGAGGATGGCCGCTTCAGCTTTCCCTTCGCCAGCGAGGCGCTGCAGCGCATCTTCATGATCCCGGCCGCCCGGCTGGCGGCCGATGCCGCGGTGGTGGCCGGCAGCATCCCGGCAGACGACCTGGCCTTGCTCAAGCGCCAGCTGGCGCAGGCGCTGGAACTGGGCCAGACCTGCCACTGCCGGCTGCGCATCTGCCCGCCGGGCGTCAAGGAGGCCTGGTACGAGCTGGTGGCCGCGCCCGAGCTGCTGCCCGCGGGCGGCGCGCTGTGGCACGGCCTGCTCACCGACGTCACCCACCAGCAGCGCCGCCAGGAGGAGCTGCGCCTGCAGCAGCGCCGCTGGCGCCAGGCCGCCCGCGTGGCCGACCTGGGCCTGGTGGAGTACGACCCCGTCTCCGCCCGGCTGCGGCTGGACGCGGTGGCCAGCCGCCACCACGGCCTGCTGGCCACGCCGGCTTGGCTGGCGCTGGCCGACTGGCTGGCGCTGCTGGCACCCGACGACCGGCTGCTGGGCCATGCGGCCCTCAACTCCACCCCGGTGCCCGGCGCCACCGAACGGCTGCATCTGCGCCTGCCGCTGCCCGACGGCAGCCAGCGCACGCTGGAGCTGATGCTGCAGCAGGCCGAGGACGAAGACCGGCTGGTGGGCACCTGCCGCGTGGCCGAGCCGGCACGCCAGCCGGCGACCGCCCATCCGGTGCCCACGGTGCCGCGTGATGCGCCGGCCACCGACGCCGGAGCCTCGAACGACGCGGCCCCGGACGCCGGCACCGAGGCCACCCGGCTGCCGCCGCACCAGCGTGAGTTCCTCTCGCGCATCAGCCATGAGCTGCGCACGCCGCTCAATGGCGTGCTGGGCTTCGCGCAGCTGATGGCCCAGGACCGCAATGCCCCGCTGCCGCCGGCGCAGCAGCAGCGGCTGGAGGTCATCCGCCAGTCGGGCGCCCGGCTGATGGGCCTGATCGACCAGCTGCTGGACGTGCGCGGCCTGGAAGAAGGCCGCACGCTGCTGCGCCCCGCCCCGCTGGACCTGCGCGAGCCGCTGCGCCGCTGCCTGGACCGCCTGACCCCGCTGGCCCGCGAGCGCCAGGTGCAGGTGGCTGCCGACGTGCCGGCGGACACGCCGCCGCTGCTGGCCGATGGCGATGCGCTGGCCCGCGTGCTGGAGAACCTGCTGTCCAACGCCATCCAGTACAACCGCCCGGGCGGCCATGTGCACCTGCACCTGACGCTGCGCGGCCGCCAGGCCATCCTGGCGGTGGAGGACACCGGCCGCGGCATGTCGGCGCAGCAGCTGTCGCGCCTCTTCGATCCGCTGCAGCGGGTGGAAGCGCCCGGCCAGCCGGCCCAGGGCAGCGGCCTGGGCCTGGTGATCGCACGCCAGCTGGTGCAGGCGATGGACGGCCGCATCCGGGTGCAGAGCAAGCCCGGCGTGGGCACGCGGGTGGAGCTGCAGCTGCCGCTGGCCGAACGCCGCGCCGCCACGCCACCACCGCAGCCGCCGGCCGACCCGCGGCAGCGCATCCTCTACATCGAGGACGACCCGGTGAACACGCTGCTGATGCAGCACCTCATCGAAGGTCAGCCCGGCTGGCGGCTGATCACCGCCGCCACCGGCGCCCAGGGCCTGGCGCTGGCGCACAGCGAGCGGCCGGCCGTGATCCTGCTGGACCTGCACCTGCCCGACATCAGCGGCCAGCAGGTGCTGCAGGCGCTGCGCAGCGACCCCGCCACCCGCGACATCCCCTGCGTGGCCGTCAGCGCCGACGCCCGCACCGAGCCGCTGGCGATGCCCGGCAGCGGCGGCTTCGACGCCAGCTGGAACAAGCCCATCGACGTGGACCAGGTGCTGGGCGGATTGCGCAGCCTGCTGGCCGCCAGCCGCGCGCCGCGGCTGCAAGGCCATGGCTGACGCGCGCGAGGGCCTGGCTTGACCCGCGCGGGCGCCCCGGCGTCCGACCACGCCGCCGCCGAACGCGGCGAGCGCGGCGCATTGCGCACGCTGTGGCTGCTGTGCGGCCTGGTGCTGCTGGCCAGCTGGGTGGCGGCGGGCATTGCGCTGTGGCGCAGCCGCGCCGATGCCATCGACGACTGGCGGCGCTTTCTCACCAGCCAGTCGGCCATGGCCGCGCAGCATGCCGACCAGACCCTGGCCGCCGCCGACGCGGTGCTGTCGCGCGTGGTGCAGCAGGTGGACGCCGCCGGCCCCGAGGACGAGGCCGCCTTCCGCCGACTGGTGGGCTCGCGCCAGATGCACGAGACCATCCGCGACCGCCGCAACGACCTGCCGCAGATCGACGTCGTCTCCATCACCGACCAGCAAGGGCAGCTGCTGAGCTTCTCGCGCGGGTATCCGGCGCCGGACATCAGCCTGGCCGACCGCGACTACGTGACGGCCCACCGCAACGACCCCGCGCTGCAGGTGCACCTGTCGCAGCCGGTGAAGAACCGCGGCACCGGCACCTGGACCTTCTACCTATCGCGCAAGCTCACCAGCGCGCGCGGCGAGCTGCTGGGCCTGGCGCTGGTCGGCATCGAAAGCAGCTACTTCGAGGGCTTCTACGCCAGCCTGGGCGTGGACCCGGCCTCCACCGCCATCCTGCTGCTGCGGCGCGATGGCGAGCTGCTGGCCCGCATGCCGCACAACGAGGCCTTCATGGGCCGCAGCTTCCGTCAGGGCGCCACCTTCCGCTGGCTGGAGGAACAGCAGGCCCGGCAGGCCGCCACGCCCGGCGCCCCGCGCGAGACCACCCATGTGCTGGCCGAACCCCGGTTGACCGACCCCGACGACGTGCGGCTGCGCATCGTGGCGCCCACCGTGTCCAGCCAGTACCCGATGGTGGTCAACATCATGGTCAGCGACACCCTGTTCCTGCGCAACTGGCGCAACACGGTGCGCTGGATCGTCGGCAGCACGCTGGTCTTCAACCTGCTGGCACTGGCCGCCACGCTGTGGATCCTGCGGCTGGCTCATCGCCGCCAGGAAACCCTGGCCGAGCTGCGCGCGGCCCGCCAGTCGGCGGAATCGGCCAGCCGCACCAAGTCGGCCTTCCTGGCCAACATGAGCCACGAGATCCGCACCCCGATGAACGGCGTGCTGGGCATGACCGAGCTGCTGCTGGACACGCCACTGACACCGCGCCAGCGCGAGCTGGCCCGTGCGGCCTATGGCGCCGGCACGTCGATGCTGCAGATCATCAACAACATCCTCGACATCTCGAAGATCGAGGCCGGCAAGATGGCGCTGGAGTCGATCGACTTCAACCTGCACGGCCTGCTGAGCGAGCAGTGCAGCCTGTTCCGCGAAGCAGCGCAGCGCAAGTCGCTGCGGCTGTCGCACCGCATGGACCCGCGCCTGCCCGAGCGGATGCGCGGCGACCCGCTGCGCCTGGGCCAGGTGCTGAGCAACCTGCTGGGCAACGCCATCAAGTTCACCGACACGGGCGAGGTGCTGCTGCAGGTGGAGCTGGTGGACGAGGACGAACACGGCCACCGGCTGCGCTTCGCGGTGCGCGACACCGGCATCGGCATCGAGCCCACGCTGCGCGAGCAGCTGTTCCAGCCCTTCGTGCAGGGCGATGGCTCCACCTCGCGCCGCTACGGCGGCACCGGCCTGGGCCTGGCCATCACGCAGGAGCTGGTCACGCTGATGGGCGGCCAGGTATGGGTGGACAGCATGCTGGGCGTGGGCTCCACCTTCACCGCCGAACTGACCTTCGGCCGCGCCATGCCGGCCGACGCGGGTGCGGTGGCCGGCACGCCGCCCCCGATGCCGGCACGCAGCACCGCCGGCCTGGCCGGCTGCCGGGTGCTGCTGGCCGAGGACAACCCGATGAACGTGATGGTGGCCACCGCCATGCTGGAAAGCCTGGGCCTGCAGGTGGACGTGGCCCATGACGGCGCGCAGGCGGTGGCGCTGGCGCTGCAGCCCGGCGTGCGCCACGACCTGGTGCTGATGGACTGCCAGATGCCCGAGATGGACGGCTTCGAGGCCACGCGCCACCTGCGGGCGCAGGGCCTGACCGTGCCCATCGTCGCGCTGACCGCCAATGCCATGGCCGGCGACCGCGAGCACTGCCTGGCCCACGGCATGAACGACTACCTGTGCAAGCCCTTCACCCGCGAGGCGCTGGCCCAGCTGCTGCAGCGCTGGATCATCGTCGCCGACGGCGTGGTGTAGGCAAGGCGGCCGACAGGCCGGCCGACACCGGGGCCCCGATGCGTCCGCGAAGCCCCATGGGGCGCACCGTGCTCGCTACAGTTCGGCCATGAGCCGCTTTGCCTCCGAGTTCCGACGCCTGTACCTGCCTGCCGCCGCCGATGCGGCTTCGAGTGCCACACCCGACGCCTGGGTGGATGAACAAGGGCGGGTGCGGGCGGCCGTGCTGCAAGTGGCCCGGCCCGGCGACTGGCAGGCCTTGTCGGCCGTGTGGCGCGGTGTGCAGGCCGAGCTGGGCCTGCCCGAGCCCGCCGTGGCGGTGAACGGCCGCGACGGCCTGCAGCTGTGGTTCTCGCTGGCACGGCCGGTGCCGGTGGCACAGGCCCAGACCTGGCTGGACGGCCTGCGCCGACGCTACCTGGCCGAGCTGCCGCTGGCCCGGCTGGGCTTGTTGCCACGGCCGGCCGCGGGCGGCGGTGCGCCGGCCTGGGAGCTGGCCGAGGCGGTGCGGCGCCAGCAGCCCCGCGACGACTGCTGGGCGGCCTTCATCGCGCCCGACCTGGCTGCGGTGTTCGCCGACACGCCCTGGCTGGACCTGCCGCCCAGCGTCGAAGGTCAGGCCGACCTGCTGGCCGGCCTGCGGTCCATCCCGCATGCCGCCTTCGAGGCCTTGCTGGCCGAATGGACGCCTGCCGACGCGCCCGCGAACGCCGATGCCGGTGCCGCGGGTTCGCCCCCTCCGGCGCCCTCCCCGGCCCCTTCTTCCGAGGCCGCCGACGCGGCCGCCCAGGCGCGCCGCTTCCTGCTCGGCGTGATGCATGACGAAGCCGCGCCGCTGGCGCTGCGGCTCGAAGCGGCCAGGGCCCTGCTGCCCGGCCCCGGCGCGGGCTGACACTCGGCCGGGGGGTGAAGCCGGCGCGGGCGTGACATGCGCGTGACACATCCAGGCGCCAAGCTGACGCAAAACGTCAGGAGGTTGCATGAAATCACGCTTGTCCCTTTCCGCGCTGGCCGCGGGCGCCCTGCTCGCCATCGGTCTGGCCGGCCCTGCCGCGGCGGCCGGGCTGGACCTGGGCCGCTATAGCCTGTCCAGCACCTTCGCGCTGCCCACCAGCACCGCGTCGGAGTCGTCGGCCATCACCTGGAACTGGGACAGCGACACGCTGTTCGTGCTGGGTGACGAAGGCGACCACATCACCGAGCTGAGCCGCAGCGGCCAGGTGCTGGGCAGCATGGCGCTCAGCGGCTTCAACGACACCGAAGCCCTCACCTACACCGGCAATGGCCGCTTCGTCATCGGCGAAGAACGCCTGCAGGACGTCTACCAGCTCAGCTACCAGGCCGGCGCCACGGTGGCGCGCGGCTCGCTGAAGTCGGTGTCCCTGGGCCCGACCGTGGGCAACGTGGGGCTGGAAGGCATCTCCTACGACCGCAGCAACGGCCAGTTCGTGACGGTGAAGGAGAAAAGCCCGCAGGCGGTGCAGTTCGGCAGCATCGACTTCGACAACGGCACCCACACGATGACCTCGCTGTTCACGCCCAACCTGGGCGTGCTCGACCTGGCCGACGTACAGGTGCTGCCCGGCAGCGGCAACCTGCTGGTCTTCAGCCAGGAATCGAGCCGGCTGCTGGAGGTGTCGCGCAGCGGCGTGGTGCTCAGCAGCCTGGACTTCAGCGCCCTCAGCGGCAGCACCGAAGGCGTGACCATCACCGCCGACGGCACCATCTATCTGACCGACGAGACGCCCAACGTCTATGTCTTCAGCGCCGCGCCGGTGCCTGAGCCCGAGACCTATGCACTGATGCTGGCCGGCCTGGCCGCGTTGGCCTGGCTGACGCGCCGCCACGGCGCCTGATCTCGTCCACTCACCTGTCTATACAACATGAAAACGACCTTCTCCCTGCTGCTCGCCCTGGCCGCGGGCACCGCACAGGCCGCACCGTCCGTCGCCATCACCGAATGGATGTACAAGGGCGGCGTCGGCGAATTCGTCGAGTTCACCAACCTGGGCAGCGCACCCGTCAGCCTGGTCGGCTGGAGCTTCGACGACGACAGCCGCCTGGCCGGCGTGCTCGACCTGTCGGCCTTCGGTACCCTGGCGGCCGGCGAATCGGTGCTGATCACCGAGACCGAGGCCGACGTGTTCCGCGCCGATTGGGGGCTGGCGGCCAGCGTCAAGGTGATCGGCAACTACACCAACAACCTGGGCAACGGCGACGAGATCAACCTCTTCAACGCCAGCGGCGCGCTGGTGGACCGGCTGACCTACGACAAGACCACGCTGGTCACCAGCGAGGTCAGCGGCCGGCCGGGCAGCTTCACGGTGCTGGGCGCCAACCAGGTGTCGGGCTGGGTGTTGTCGGCCGTGGGCGATGGCGAAGCTTCCTGGCGCTCGGCCGCCGGCAGCATCGGCAGCCCGGGCCGCACCCAGTTCGCCAGCCCGGTGCCCGAGCCCGAAACCTATGCGCTGATGCTCGCCGGCCTTGCGGCCGTGGGCTGGCTGGCACGCCGCCGCGCAGCTTGAGGTAGCTCCCAGGCGCGCTACGCTGCGCGCCGGGACATCTCCTGCTGGAAAGGCCTGCAATGGAAGACGGCATTGCACCCCTGGGCTTCATCGGCCTGGGCGTGATGGGCGAGCCGATGGCGCTGAACCTGGCCCGTGGCGGCCGGCGGCTGCTGGTGTGGAACCGCTCGCCCGGCAAGGGCGAGGCGCTGCTGGCGCACGGCGCGCAGCGGCTGGTATCGCCGGCGGCGGTGTTCGCCGGGGCGCCCATCGTCATCACCATGCTGGCCAGCGAAGCGGCGCTGGACGAGGCGCTGCAGCGCGGCACGCCGGCCTTCGCGGCGATGCTGCGCGGCCGGCTGCTGGTGAATATGGCCACCACCTCGCCCGGCTACTCGCAGGGCCTGCAGGCCGATGTACAGGCCGCCGGCGGCCGCTTCGTGGAAGCACCCGTCTCCGGCTCGCGCAAGCCGGCCGAGGCGGGGCAACTGGTGGGCATGCTGGCGGGCGACGCCCAGGACGTGGCCCAGGTGCAGCCGCTGCTGGCGCCGGTGTGCAAGCAGGTGTTCGCCTGCGGCGCGGTGCCTTCGGCGCTGCTGATGAAGCTGTCGGTCAACCTCTTCCTCATCACCATGGTCACCGGGCTGTGCGAGAGCTTTCACTTCGCGCAGCGCCAGGGGCTGGACACCGAGCTGCTGCGCCAGGTGCTGGACGCCGGCCCGATGGCCAGCATGGTGTCGCAGATGAAGCTGGCCAAGCTGGTGGCGCAGGACTTCAGCGTGCAGGCCTCGGTGCGCGACGTGCTGATGAACAGCCAGCTGGTGGCCGCACAGGCACGGGCGGCGCAGCTGCCCAGCCCCCTGCTGGACCAGGCGCATGCCTTGTTCCAGCAGGCCTTCGACCAGGGCCAGGGCGCACTCGACATGGTGGCCGTGGTGCAGGCCATCGCCGCGCTCAACCCGCCGCCGCGCGCCTGACCTGGTCGATGTAGCCCGCAGGCGTGTCGCGGTGGAAGGCTTCCACCTGGCCGCCCGGGCGGCCCGCGCCCAGTGAGCGGTAGGCGGCCAGGCCCTCGAACACCCGCAGGTAATCGGTGCCTTCCATCTGCGAGGCATGGGCGGCGATGGCCGCGCGCTTGGCCGCCATGCTGGCGCCGATATCCACGAAGGTGTTGGCCGGCAGCGGGGTCCAGGTTTCGTAGGCCCATACCTGCGCATCGGCCGGCAGCTGGTGGCGGGCGAGCACACGGGCCAGCGCCCGCGCCAGCAGCCGGGCCGCGGCCATGTGGTCGGGGTGCGCATCGGTGGCGAAGGGGGCAAATATCAGCTCGGGCCGCCAGTCGGCCAGCAGCTCCGACAACGGGTCCAGCGCCCAGCCGATCGCCGAGTCGAGCGCGCCGTCGGGCATGCCCAGGCAGCCCGGCGCCGGCAGGCCCAGGCAGCGGCAGGCGGCCGTGGCTTCCTGCAGCCGCTGCGCCGCCAGCGCCTGCTCGAAGCCGATGCGTGCGGCTTCGTCGCCCGGCGGCAGGCGGGCCGGGTCGTAGCCCTTGCGGCCATCGGTGAGCACCAGCACGCGCACGCTGCAACCGGCCTGGGCCGCCAGCGCCAGCGTGCCGCCGCAGCCCAGGCTTTCGTCGTCGGCATGCGGCGCCAGCACCAGCACGCGGCGGCCGGCGGGCGCCGGCACCATGGCGGGCTGCTGGCTGGCATGCGCCAGCTGCAGCTGCAGCCGCAGCGCCCGCCGCACGGTGGGCGGCAGGCCATCGGCCACCACGCGGCGCAGCAGCTCGCGGCCCAGCCGCGCCAGCAGGTGGCGCCAGGTGGGCAGGGTCGTGGCTTTGGCGGGCAGGTTCATTCCGGGGGTGGGCGAGGGCCCGAGCATCGCACGCCCTGTTGCAAGCGGTGACACAAGCGGGCGGCGCTGTCGGCCAGTGTGACTTGCAGGCCTTGACGGCCCAGGCGCTGCAGCACCCGGTCGCGGCGGCCCGGCGTGGCGGCGCTGCGCGGCAGCCAGTCCAGCCACCACTTGGCGGCCCAGGCGGCGCGGGCGCCGGGGGCCACGGCCTGCAGCCGGCGGTTGCGCACCACCGCGTCGCTGAGCACCTCCTTGTAGGCCTCGGCCCCGCGCAGAAAGTCCACCGGCCCGCCGCCTTCGTCGATCAGCTGCTGCAGCATGTACAGCATCACCAGCTTGCCGCCGCCCACGGCCTGCACCTCGCTGCGGTGGGCGGTGTTGTAGACGTAGTAGCGGCCGCGGTAGGCCCAGCTCAGGAAGTAGGCCTCCAGCCGGCCCTCGCAACGCAGTTCGGCCGCGCGCAGCCAGCCCCGCTCGCCGCCCACGCGCAGCAGCTCACGCAGGAAGGCGCTGAAGTGCAGGTGGTTGAATTCGCCCGGCCGGTCGCGGCCCGCCGCGGGGTGCGAGGCCTGCACGTCACCCGCCTCCGCCGCCCAGGCGCCGACGTCGGGCAGGCGATGGCGCATCTGGCACGCATAACGGCCGTCTTCCTGCAGCCGCCGCCATTCGCGGCGGAAGTCCTTGCGGCGCTTGGCGCTGAACTGGGCTTCGGCATAAGCGGTGTAGCTGGCGGCGGCGGGCACCACGCGGCAGTCGCTGTCGGGCGTGTCCTGCAGGCGCGTGCAGCGCTGCTGCAGCACCGTGCGCAGCAGCGGCAGCACCGGCGAATCGCCGCGGCATTCGCGCAGGTCCAGCAGCTCGCAGGCCTGCGGGCCCTGCAGCAGGGGCTCCAGCAGCGCATCCACCAGCACCGGCGAAGGCCGCTCGAGCAGCAGGTCGCCGTAGTCGGACGGGCCCTCGGCCAGCCAGCGGGCCACGCGCACCGTGGTGCCCGGCAGCGTGCGCGTCTCGATGCGCAACACGGCGATGCCGGCCAGCCGGCCATGGTCGTGCACCGTCACCACGCAAGGCGTACACGGCTGATCGACGAAGCCGGGCCTTGCCAGGTGGCGCCAGAAGGCCAGCACCCAGTCCACGTCGTTGAACGGCAGCGCCGTGGGCGAGCCGGCGCTCAGCTGCCGCCAGGCCGGCGCCAGCGCCTCGATGGCGGCCAGGTCCTGGTGCAGCTCAACCTGGAATGCGCTCATCCGCCGTGCCGGCGCGCTGGCCGGCCAGTTGTCTGTACAAGTTCAGCAGCGGCTGCAGGTGGTGCTGCGGCCGGAAGCGGTGCGACACCAGCGCCCGGCCGTGCGCGCCCAGCGAAGCCGCCAGCTCCGGTTCGGCCAGCAGGCCGTCCACCGCGGCCGCGAAGGCGGCCGCGTCGCCCGCGGGCACCAGCACGCCGGTGCGGTGCGGCTGCAGCCATTCACGCACGCCGCCGAGGTCGTAGGCCACCACCGGCCGGCCGTGGGCCAGGGCCTCAATGCCCACCAGGCCGAAGGCCTCGGGCACCTGGGTGGGGCACAGCAGCAGCTGGCAGGCGGTGAGCCAGGGCGTCAGCGCATCGGCCTCCAGCCGGCCGACGAAGCGGATGCGGCCCGCCAGGCCCAGCGCCTGGGCTCGCGCCTGCGTGTCGGCCAGGTTCGGCCCGTCGCCCACCAGCACCGCCTGCCAGTGCGGCGCCCGCAGCCGGGCCAGCAGGTCGGGCAGCCCTTCCAGGCCCTTGATGCCGTCGAAGCGGCCGATGGCCAGCAGCAGCCCGTGCTGTGGCGGGCAGCGCGGGCCTTCGCGTTGCGTGAAGCCGGGCAGCAGGTGCAGCCGGTGGTCGGCCACGCCGTTCTGCCGCAGCAGCATGCGCATGTAGGCGCTGCCCACCGCCACCGCGGGCAGCCGGCGCGTGACCCACAGGTCGGCAAAGGCCATCAAGGTGTGTTTGTCGCCCAGCCGGTGACCGCCGGGTGAGGTCACCGGGTAGCAGCGCGCCAGGCATGGCAGGCCCATCGCATGCGGGCACAGGCCGCCGCCGGGCAGGCATTTGCTGGGCGAACGCAGGCAGGCCAGCCGCGCATCGTGCACATAGCGCAGCACCGGCAGCCGGCGGTGCAGGTGGGCGATCAGCACCGGGCTGAAGAAGCCGGCGGTGTTGTGCAGGTGCACCAGGTCGGGCTGGCACTGCTGCAGCAGCGCGTCCAGCCGCGGCCGCAGTCGCCAGGCCGGGCGAGGGCCCAGCACCCGGGGCCAGCGCAGCACCGGCATCGCCGCATCGGGCCCGGGCTCGCTGTCCTCGGCCACCAGGGTCAGGCTGTGGTGGCCTTGTGCGGCCAGGCCGGCGGCGGTGTCGGCCAGCAGGCGCTCGGCGCCGCCGGGCGGCCACAAGCGCTCGGTGATGTGCAGGATGCGCAGCGGCCGGTCCATGGCTCGGTGGCAACTCATTGATGGCTCAAGTGCTCAGCCCGCCACGCGGCGAAACACGTCCACCGTCGCCTGGGCGGTGCGGTCCCAGCTGAAGCGGCGGGCCCGCTGCAGGCCGCGCGCCACCAAGCCGGCGCGCAGGCTTTCGTCGTATAGCAGGCGGCGCAGGCCATCGGCCAGCGCGTCCACGTCCTGCGGGTCCACGCCCAGCGCGGCATCGCCATACACCTCGGGCAAGGCGGTGGCGTTGGCGGCCAGCATCGGCGTGCCGCAGGCCATGGCCTCGATCAGCGGCGAGCCGAAGCCTTCGGCCAGCGAAGGCAGCGCCGCCAGCCGCGCGCCGCTGTACAGCGGCGGAATGTCGGCCTCGGCCACGTAGCCCAGCAGGCGCACGTCGGCCTGCAGCCCCAGGGCGGCGATCTGCGCGCGCAGCGGCGCACTGCCCCAGGCCGATTTGCCAGCCACCACCACCTGCAGGTCGGCCCGTTCGGCGGGCCGCAAGGTGGCGTAGGCCCGCAGCAGCCCGGGCAGGTTCTTGCGCGGCTCCGCCGTGCCCACGAACAGCAGGTAGGGCCGCGGGCCGATGCCCAGGCGCTGCAGCACCTCGGCCACCACGTCAGGCGGCTGAGGGGCGAAGCGCTCGTCCACGCCCGGATGGGCCACGAACACACGGTCGGCCGGCAGGCCCAGCCGGTCGATCACCTGCTGGCGCGTGTGCTCGGACACGGTGACCACCGCATCGACCGCCCGCGCCATGCGCGGCACATGCTCCCGGAAGTGCGCCACGTCGGTGGGCGTGTACAGCGCGGGGTGGGTGATGGGCATCAGGTCGTGCACCGTCAGCACCTTGCGGCCCCGCCACTGCGGCCGCAGGTTGAAGCAGTGGTAGTACACCAGGTCGTTGCGGCCCAACGTGGCCTCGATGGGCCAGCCGCCGCGGTGCAGCCAGTTCATCGCCGCATTGGGGATGCGGTTGATGCAGGCGCGCAGCCGCGCGTCCAGCAGCGGGCGCACCCGCTCGTCGAAGCGGCGGGCATAGGTGCCGCGCAGGAAGTTGAAGTACAGCCGGTAGCTGCCTTCAGCGTCGACGCGGGTGAAGCGCCGCACCAGCTCGGTCAGCGAATATTCGATGCCGGTGAGGTGGGTGGCCAGCATGTTGGAGGCCTCGATGCCGATGCGCATCAGCGCCCTCCTCCGGCCGCGCGCAGGCGCCGCCACAGGCCTTGCAACCGCAGCACCCGCCGGCGCCAAGGGCTGCGCCACCACACGCCGCTGCTGAACAGCAGGTCTTCGCGCGCCCAGCGGTCGAGGAAGGCCACCTTGCCGACGAAATCGATGCCGGCGCCGGCACGGCCATCCCAGCCTGCCCAGGCCTGCTGCACCAGGCCGTGCAGCAGCACCAAGGTGGGCGAACGGTTGCCGCCGACGCCATCGACGAACGAGCTTTTGAGGGTGTAGCGGCGCCGCCCATCGTTCGGGCACAAGAAGGCCGCGATCGGGCGGCCGGCCTGGCGCAGCAGCCACACCTCCAGCCAACCCTGTTCGGTCAGGCGCTCACACAGCGCGCCGTAATGCGCGCGCAGCACCGCATCGCGGCCCACGCTTTCGCCGCCTTCGGCCTTCCAGCTGGCGGCGTCCACGGCCAGGAAGGCGGGCAGGCCTTCGGTCAGCGCCTGATCGCCGCTCAGGCACTGCCACTGCAACTCACCTGCACGCGCCAGGCCGTTGCGCGACTTGACCAGGCTGCGGCGGAAATGCGCCTGCTCGGGGCCGCCCAGGTAATCGGCGAAGCTGCCCTCGAACGGCAGCCAGGCGCTGGGCCAGGTGTGGGCCCCATCGGCCACCAGACCAGCTTCGGCCAGCGCCTGCTGCAACAGGGCGGCGCGGCCATCGGCCAGCGGCAGGCCGCCCGGCAGCAGCAACTGCCAGCCGGGCTCGTCGCGCAGCGCCTGCGCCAGCCGGCGGGCAATGGCCGTGTCGAACCGGCGCGCCGTGAGGCCGCTGCGCGGTGCATGGAAGTTGAGCGGGCTGGCCAGCATCGGCCGCATCGCGCCGCGCCAGTGGCCGATGGTGGCCACCAACGGCCAGGCGGCCAGCCAGTCGCCGGCTTCGTCCGTCACCACCACCACCCGCAGCTGCCAGGGGCCGGTGGCGATGGCGTCGAAGCGGGGGCCGTCGGGGCCCGCCTGATGCAAGGCCAGCCCGGCCGGGCCGCCCGCGCCAAAGCACTGCAGCAGCCAGGCCAGCCAGTCGGGGCTGGCGAACAGGTCGGCCGCTGCATCGGCCTGCCACAGCGCGCGCCAGGCCGGCAGCGCCTGCTGCAGCGCGTCGGCGTCGCGCAGCCAGTGCAGCCGCAGTGCGGGCTGCGCGGTGTGGGTGGGTGCGGTGGCAGCCGGCAGCGCACCGGCGGTTGGGGTCATGATGGCTCCACCACGGCAGGTGCCCGCCCCGGCTGCGCGGCCGGACTGCCAGGCCACAGCCGCCGCACCACCTGGCGCCAGCGCACCAGCGCCGGCCGCCGCCACAGGCCATGGCTGAAGCCCGGATGGTGGTCGGCCCAGCGGGCCACCCAGGGCAGCTCGCCAACGAAGTCGATGGCCTGCAGGCCGTCGTTCCAGCAGGCCTCGATCAGCCGCGCCAGCAGCACCTGGCTGGGCGAGTGGCGGCTGCTGGGGGCAAAGCGCTGGTCGAACGAGGTCTTGAGCGTGTAGAGCATGCGGCCGTCGCGCAGGCACAGGAAGTAGGCCGCCGGCTCGCCGCCGATGCGCAGCAGCCACAGCTCGCTGCGCAGCGCGCCGGCCTGCAGACCGCACAGGCCAGCGTAGTAGCCGCGCAGCCGCGGGTCACCCGCCACCACCTCGCCGCCCTGCGCTTTCCAGCTGCGGCTTTCGATGGCCTCGATCAGCGCGAAGCCGGCTTCGCCCGGGGCCGGCAGGCACTCGATGGACAAGGGCCCCAGGCGGGCCAGGCAGCGCTCGTTCTGGTTCAAGTGCTTGCGAAAGTTGCGGGCATGGGACTCCAACATCGGTGCCCAGGCCTGGGTGATGGCGAGGCGGCTGTGCGTCCAGCCGGCCTGCGACAAGGGCTGCAGCGCGGCCGGCGCCAGCGTCGCCTGCAGCAGCGCCAGCCGGCCATCGGCCAGCGGCAGGCCGTCCAGCAGCAGCATCTGCCAGCGGCCATCGGCAAGCAGGTGGCGCGCCATCACATCGGCCATCTCGGAGTTGAGATCCGGCGCACACAGCCCGCTGCGCAGCGCCTGGCTGTTGACCGGCGTGGCCAGCAGCTGGCCGGAGGTGCCGCGGAAGCTGGCCTGCAGGCCCACCAGCGGCAGCACGGCGCGCAAGGCCGCAGGCTGGCCGGCGCCGGTGCGCTCTTCCAGCACCAGCAGCTGCAGCCGCCAGCCCTGGCCGGGCAGCGGCACCCATTGCGCGCCGGTGTTGGCCACCAGCGCGGCCCGTTGCGCCCCCTGGCCGAAATGCCGCCACCAGTGCATGAACCAGGCCGGATGGGCGAAGGCATCGGCCTGGCCATCGGCCACCCACAAGGCCTGCCAGGCCGGCGCCAGCGCGGCCAGGCCGGCTTCGGTGTCGACGAAGCGGGCGGTCCAGGGGGTGGGCACGGGCATCACGGCATACCTCAGCGCATCGCGCCGGCCGACACCAGCCGCAGCGGATCGACCCGGTTGTCGCGCAGCAAAAAGCGCATCAGCCCCGGCACCGGCCGGCGCTGCCGCTGCACCGTGTGGCCGTGGCAGGGCGAGACGGTGAGGAAGGCCAGCGTCTGCCCCGGTTCGCGGCGCGACAGCGCATGGTCGGCGCGCAGCGCCATGGACATCGCGGTGGGCCCCAGCAGCGCCTGCCACCAGGGCGGGCGGCGGCTGGCCATCGCATCGACATGGCGCTGCAGGCCGGCGCGGGTGTCACCGGCCATGCCGGGGCAGCTGTCTTCGAGAAAGCCCACCAGGTCGCGCAGCGCATCGCCCTGCTCATAGCCCGACGAGAACAGGTGGAACACCTTCTCCATGCTGCGGTGGCCGGCGCCCAGGAATTCGGTGCCGGCGGGCAGCCAGCGGCGCATCTGCGCCTCGGTGAAGAAGTGGAAGTGGCTGAAGATCAGGTTGGGGTCCAGGTGCTGGAAGTGTTCCTTCAGCTCGGCCTCGTTGCGCGCGGCGGGGGTGGACAGGATGACGTAGCGCCGCGCCACCCGCAGCAGCTCGGCGATCACCGCGCCGGGGTCGCTCACGTGCTCCAGCGTCTCGCTGGACAGCACCACGTCGAACGACTGATCGGCAAAGGGCAGCCGCGCCGCATCGGCCGCGATGCCCTTGAGGCCGTACAGCTCGCGCGCGCGGCGCACGCCACTGGGCGCGATGTCCACGCCCATGGCCGGCACCTTGAACAGTTGCTGCACCAGGTTCACCAGGTAGCCCTCGGCGCAGCCGACGTCGAGGAAGCTGCCGAAGCGCAGCTCTTCCAGCAGCCGCAGGATGTGGTACGTGCGGAAGTAGTCCTGCACGTGCTCTTCCCAGCGCGAGAAGCCGTAAACCGGCTGGTGCGGGAAGTAGACGCCACGGCTGGTGAAGTCGTAGCGCTGGGTGAACCACTCGCGGTTCTTGCGGGTGAACGAGGGGTCTTGCGCCAGGGGATGGCTGGGGGTGGTCATGTCCATGGGGCGGTTCCTCAGACGGGGTGGGCGATCACCAGCCGGTAGCGGGCGGCGTCGGGGTAGCGGTGGGCCACGGCCTGTTCCAGCGCCTGCAGCCGCGGCAGGTCTTCACGCAGCGTGGCGGCGTCCAGCACGGCGGCCAGGCCATCGACACCCACGCCGCTCAGGCAGCCGATGCCGTGCATCTGCTCGATCTGCAGGCCGCAGCGCGCGTACATGCGGTGCAGGGTGTCGGCCTCGTGCCAGCCGTAGTGCTGGCCGCCCAGCACCCGGCCTTCTTCGGCGCCGGCCACCACGGCCAGGTCGTCCCACCGCTGGAAGCGCGCCAGCGTCAGCAGCATGTAGTGCCGGGTGCGGTGCGAAGTGACCAGCAGCCCGCGGTCGTCCAGCAGGCCGCGCAGCACCCGCAGCGTGCGGCAGGGGTCTTCCAGCGCATACAGCAGCTCGGTGCAGATCACCAGGTCGAAACGCTGGGCCGCCAGCAGCGCGGCGGCGTCTTCGGCCGCGCCCTCCACCGTGCGCAGCGCCACGCCCTGCTCCAGCGCATGGCGGCGGCACAGCGCCAGCCAGTCGGGTGAGAGGTCCAGCGCCGTCACCTTGTGGCCTTCGGCCGCCAAGGGCACCGCCAGACGGCCCGACTGGCAGCCCACGTCGAGGATGCGCAGCCCGCTGCGCCCGCCCGCCAGCGCGCGGATGTGCGACAGGTACAGCGCGCCGTACATGCGCTCGGCCGCATCGGCATGCATGTCGCCTTCGCCGCCGCCGGCCGCGCGGCGCATGCGCTGCATCTGCGCGTCGCCCCGGCGCGGCCAGGCGCTGGCCAATGCGCTGCGCAGCGGCCACCACAAGGCCTGCAGCGCGTGAGGGGGTTGGGAACCGGCCATGGGGGTGGTGCCTGTGTGAGGGTGTCAGTACTGGCCCAGCGTGCCGGTGGCCTTGACGTGCTGCACCGCGCGCTGGAACACCCACAGCGACAACGGGAACAGCAACGCGCCGAAGGCCGCCAGCACCAGCAGTTCGGTGTGCAGCTGCGCCAGGCCGGCACCGGCCAGCAAGGCCTTGCGCACGCCTTCCAGCGCATGGGTGAAGGGCAGCAGCGCGGCCAGCGCCTGCAGCCAGCCGGGCAGCACGCTCACCGGGTAGGCCACGCCGCCCAGCGCCAGCGTGAGCGCGGTGAGAAAGCCGGTGATGCTGGCCCCCTGCTTGATGACCAGCGTGGCCGCGGCGCCCAGGATGCCCAGCGCCGAAAAGCTGACGATGGCCAGCAAGGTGAGCACCGCGAACGACCCCAGGTTGGCGCCCGACAGGTCCATGCCGAACAGCAGCCCCAGCGCCACGTAGAGCGCGAAGCGGATGGAGGTGAACAGGAAGCCCCAGGCCGACGAGAACAGCAGCACCAGCGGCATCGGCGTGGGCGACAGCATCACGATCTCCAGCGTGCCCATCAGCTGGTGCTCGCGGATGCCCGACAGGAAGTTGGACATGCTGACGGTGACGTAGTCCTGGAAGGCCATGCCCAGCAGGATGAAGGCGAAGAAGCCGCCGCCATAAGCGCCCAGCGAAGGCGCCTGCGCGGGCCCGAACACCTGCGACAGGAAGTACAGGATGGGCACCGCGAAACACACCGACAGCAGCGGCGCGAAGAAGGCGACGCGGTAGCTGGCCGCGATGGCCGCATCGCGCCGCAGGCAGGCCGCCAGCAGGCGGCCCGCTGCCCGCAGGCCCAGCGCCGGATGATGGGCGGCCACGGGTGTGTTCATGCCGCCACCTTCAAGCGCGCAGCGTCCGTGGGCAGCGGCGGCGCCGCTTCACGCACCGTCTGGCGGAACACCTCTTCCAGCGACACGTCCACCGGCTCGCAGCGCAGGATCTGCTGGCCGCGGTGGATCAGCGCCGACAGCAGCTCGGTGAGCGTGGGGCCGCCTTGCGCCAGGCCCAGTTCCAGCGCCTGGCCGGGCTGTTCGTCATCGGGCGGCAGCGGGCGCACCCGCTCGGTACCCAGCCAGCTGCGCAGCCAGGCCAGCAGCGCCGCGTCCACCCGCGCCAGTCGCAGCAGGTAGGCCTGGTGCGAGCGGATGCTGCGCGCCAGCTCACCGATGGTGCCGATGCGCAGCAGCCGGCCGTGGTCGACGATGGCCACGCGCTCGCACAGGCGCTCGATCTCGGACAGGTTGTGCGAGGTGAGCACGATGGTGGGCCGCCACACCGCGACGATGCGCTCGCGGATCACCGCCAGCAGCTGGGCCGAGGCATTGGGGTCCAGGCCCTTGGTGGGCTCGTCCATGAACAGGATGCGCGGGTGGTGCAGCAGCGCCCGCGCGAACGCGAAGCGCTGGCGGATGCCGGTGGAATAGCCGTCGAAGCGCCGGTCGGCGAACTCAGCCAGGCCCAGCGCCTGCACGAACTCGTCGATGCGCGGCTCGATCTCGCGCGGCGGCACGCGGTACAGCTCGGCGAAGAAGCGCAGGTTCTGGCGCCCGCTCAGGCGCCAGTAGAAGCTGCGCTCGTTGCTGGTGACCAGGCCCACCTGCGCCCGCGCCTGCTGCGGCGCCTGCTGTACGTCATGGCCGCCGATGCGGGCGCTGCCTTCGCTGGGGGCCAGCAGCGTGCACAGGATGTTGATCAGCGTGGTCTTGCCCGCGCCGTTGGCGCCCAGCAGGCCCAGCACCTCGCCCTGCCCCACGCGCAAACTGATGTCCTGCAGCGCCTGCACCGGCGCCGGCACCGGTGCGCCGCGCAGCAGCTCCCGCAGCGGCCGTGGGCGCTGGTAGCGCTTGCCCAGGCCTTGCACCTCGATCGCGGCGGTCTCAGGCATGGGGCTGCTCCTGCTGCAGCACGGGTAGCGGCACCGGCGGCGGCCGCGTGGGCTCCAGCGGCGCCTGGCGGGTGCTGGCCCAGCGGCGCAGGCGGCCGCGCCAGCTGCTGCTCCAGGCCTGCAGCTGCACATGGCTGCGCACGCCGGTGGCCCAGGCGCGGGCGAAGGGGTAGGCGCCGACGAAGCTGATCTCCACCGTGCCCGGCAGCGCAAAGCCGTGCTGGATGGCTTCCAGGAACATGCGGCGGCCGGGGTACCAGGCGCGCAGCGCATCGTCGAAGTAGGTGACGAAGAGGTGGTAGCAGCCGGCATGCGCCAGCGACAGCATGGCCGCGACCGGCTGGCCGGCCACGTCGAGGAACAACAGCTCGGGCTGCACGCTGCCCGGGTGTTCGATCAGCCAGCGGAAGGCCTGGCGTTCCCGCTCGGGCAGCCGGGTGTCGTCTTGCGCGGCCTTCCAGCTGCGCGGCTCCAGCCGCAGGAATTCGTCGTAGGCGCTGGCGGCCTGCGGGCCGGCATGGCGGCGGCAGGTCACCGGGCCCAGGCGCTCGATCTTGCGGGTCTGCGGCTTCAGCCGGTGGCGGAAGTGCGGGCCCTGCGTCGCCAGGTAGCCGGCCCAGCCGCCATCGGTGCGGATGAAGGCCTCTTCACCCCCGGGCCGGCTCGGTTCGGTGGCCAGGCCGTGCTGCATCAGCGCCGCCTGCAGCCGGCGCGCCGCAGCCGGGCGCAGGTCGTCCAGCAGCAGCTGGTCCCAGCGGCCGGCCTGCCGCTGCAGCCAGCCGGCCAGCGCGCGGCACACCGCATCACGGTCGCCGCAGGCCAGCAGGCCGGCGCGGGGCGAAGCGCTCACCCAGCGCCGGGTGGCGCCGCCCTGCTCCAGCAGCGGCAGCAGGCCGACGGGCTGCGCATCGTGCTGCACCAGCAGCAGCCGCAGCTGCGCCGCATCCAGGCCGGCATCGGCATGCCAGGCCTCGCACATCTCCACCGCCTGGAAAAGGCCCGCCTCGTCGTCGGCCTGCATCAAGGCCTGCCAGTCGGCGCGCAGCTGCCCGATCGCGCCAGCGCCGCTGGTGCATGACACCGTCAGGTTCACGCTGCCTTCCTTTCAGGATCTGCCGGCGTTTCGCCTTCGGCATACAGCGCGGCGATCAGCGCATCGCCCAGGCCCGGCGCTTCGTACAGGAAGTCGGGCGCCTGCTGGCAGGCCGGGCCGGGCCGGCGGCGGGCCAGCATCACGATCTGCTCGCCACGGCCGGCACGCAGGCCGGGCCGGCCGCCGGTGAAGCGGCGCGCACGGTCGAACAGCCACAGCCCGGCCGCGGCCAGCCGGCGCGCGCTGCGCGGCACGGTGCTGCGGGTGACGTCCAGCGTTTCGGCCTGCAGCACGTCGAAGCCCACCCACTCCAGCAGCTGCTTCAATTCGTCGGGCGTGTACTCGCGCGGGTGGCGCGCACTGGCCGACTGGCGCACGTACTTGTCGAGGATGGTGTGGCCCTGCAGCAGCCGCACCACGTTGTCCAGCCGCAGCAGGTTGGGCGTGGTCACCACCATCACACCGCCCGGCCGCAGCACGCGGTGGCACTGGGCCAGCATGCGCACCGGGTCGCACAGCATGTGCTCGATGGTGTCGCAGTTGAGGATGGCGTCGAAGCGGCCGTCCGCATACGGGAAGGCATCCTCCTCGGCATTGAACTCGCGGAACGGGATCTCGCGCGTGCGGCCGCTGCGCGCATCGGTCAGGCGGCTGCGGTGCTGGCCACGCTCACGGCCCCAGTACTGCACGTGCTCGATCTCCAGGTTGCGCAGCCGCGCCGCCAGAAAGCTCATCAGGTACAGGCCCGAGCCCAACTCCAGCAGCCTGCCGCGCTGCGGCAGCTCGGGCAGCAGCGCCACCGCGGCCAGCGAGCGCGCCAGGTGGTGGGCCACGTACTGCGGGCGCGCCTGCGTCAGCGGTTCGGGTTCGTTGTCCAGCCGGTGGTGCAGCCAGTCGTCCACCGCGCCGGTCAGCGCCTCGCGCGGAAAGCGCTCGGCCAGCGGGCCGGCGGCCGACCACCAGTCAGGCTGCATGGCGGGCGGCTCCTGCGGCTGGCCAGGCACTGCCGGCCACTTCGCGGTAGAGGCTTTCGTAGGCATGGGCATGGGCCTCCCAGGTATAGGCCTCGGCGCTGCGGCGCGCGGCCTGGCCGATGGCGTCGCGCCACCGGGCATCGGTCATCAGCCGCTGCAGCCGCGCGGCCAGGGCTTCGGTCTGCCAGGGCGCCTCCACCAGCAAGCCGTTGTGGCCGTCGGCGATGGCCTCGTCGGCCAGGGCCACGGTGCGGGCGGTGGCCACCGGCAGGCCGCAGGCCATGGCCTCCAGCACCACCAGGCCGAAGGATTCGTACAGGCTGGGAAACAGCAGCGCATCGGCCGCCGCGTAGCAGCGCTCGATGCGCGGCTCGCAGGGCAAAAACCGCAGCCGGCCGGCGGCCTGCAGTTCGGCGATGGGCGCGGCCAGCTCGGGCACGCTGGCCGCCGAATCGGCACCCACCACCAGCAGCAGCGCACGCTCGGGCAGCCGCTGCAGCACGTCCAGCGCATGGCGCAGGCCCTTGTGGCGCAGGTGGTTGCCCACCCACAGCAGCACGAAGCGGTCGTCGGCCAGGCCCCATTCGACCCGCGCCGCCGCGCCCAGCGTGGCCCGCAGCCCGGGGTGGAAGCGCTGCAGGTCGGTGCCGTTGGCCACCACCCGCACCTGGTGCAGCGGCCGGCCGCTGTCCTGCGCCACCTCGGCCGCCACCTTGCGCGACACCGCGGCCAGCACCGGCCCGGCCCGGCGCAGCGCCTGGGTGTGCAGCGGCACCTGGGCGTACCAGCGCGCCATGCGGCGCAGCGACACGTCGTGCCGCGCCGGCAGCGGAAAGCGCCGGAACGAGCGCAGCGCCATGCGCGCCAGGCCATGACATGTATAGACATGCGTGCGGCACCACACCGGGAAATGCGCATGCACGATGTCGAAGCCGCCGGCCCGCACCTGGGCACCGGCGCGCCAGGCGAAGTCGTAGTCGTTCACATGCGGCTGCGGCCAGCGCAGCCCCACGCGGTGCAGCTGCACGCCCGGGCGGGCCGGCGCCGCCACTTCGGCCGCGAACACATGCACCTCGTGCGCGGGCGCCAGCCGGGCCGACAGCTCGGCCACGCAGCGGCTGATGCCCTGGTGTTCGTCGAAGCTCCAGGTGACCAGGGCGATGCGCATTCAGCCCACCTTGCGCAGCGGCTCGCCACGCCAGCCGGCGGCCTGGCACAGCACCGCCAGCAGGCGGTCGGTGTCCTCGGGCTTGAGCACCGGCAGCATCATCCAGCGGCCGTGCATCACGCCGCGCGGAATCAGGATGCCGGCATCCAGCAGCGCCTCGTGCATGGCCTGCCCGTCGTCCTGCGGCAGCGGGCACTGCACCAGCATGAAGTGGGCTTCGCTGGGCAGGCTGGCCAGGCCGGCGGCGGCCAAGGTGCTGCGGATGCGGGCCTTCTCGCTGCGCAGCAGCGCATGGGTGGCGGCGGCATGGCCGGCATCGCCCAGCGCCGCCACCGCGGCCTCTTCGGCCAGGCTGGACACGCAGAACAAGGCCTCCAGCCGCTCCAGCAGCCGCATCGCCCGCGGCGTGCCGAAGCCGTAGCCGATGCGCAGCCCTGCCAGGCCATGGAACTTGGAGAAGGTGCGCAGCCCGATCAGCAAGCGGTCGGTGCGGTTCACCAGCTCATGGGTGCGCAGCGCGTCGGGGTTCTCGGAGAACTCGATGTAGGCCTCGTCCACCACCACCGGCACATCGCGCGGCACCCGCTGCAAGAAGGCTTCGAACTCGGCACGATCGATGGTGTTGCCCAGCGGGTTGCTGGGGTTGATCAGGTACACCAGCCGCGTGCGCGGGCCGATGGCATCGGCCACCGCTTCCAGGTGGTGGTCATAGGGCCCGTCGGGCCGGCGCTGGCGCACCGGCACGCGGCGCAGCGGCACCTCGGCCATCGCGCACCAGCGGTCGAACATGAACCAGGTGGGGTCGTTGCTCACCACGTCCTGCCCGCAGCCACCGAAGAGGCGCACGATGCGCTCCACCAGTTCGGCCGAGCCCGGGGCCAGCGTGATGTCGCCGGGCGGCAGGCCCAGCCGTTCCGACAAGGCCGCGCGCAGCCGCGGGTAGGCCGGGTCGGGGTAGTGCGAGAAGTCCAGCGCCGCGTGCCGCTCGGCCAGCATCGCGCGCACCGCGGGCGGCATGCCCAGCGGGTTCTCGGCGCGGTCGAAGCAGCGCAGGCCCGGCTGCGCCCGGTCCAGCGGCTGGCCACGGTGCTGCGGCGGTGCGAATGCAAAGCGCGGATAAGCCGACACCGGCTTGGCCAGCACCGCCTCGGCCTCGGGCTGCTGCTCATAGCGCCAGGCCGCCAGCACCTTGCCGGCCACCGCCGCGGGCTCGGCCGTCAACGCATGCAGGAACACCGGCACCACGGTGTGGGGCGGCGGCAGGCGTACATGGTCTTCGTAGCGCACGATGGCGCGCGACATCTGCGTGCGCAGCGTGCCCAGCTCGATGGCACACACCACGATGCCGGTGGCCTGCGCATCCAGTGCCAGCGCCTGCGTCAGCCCCTCCAGCCCGAACTTGCTGGCCACGTAGGGCGCCATGTGCGGCGCCGCGGCGCGGCCCGCGCCCGAGGACACGTTGACGATGCGGCCCGGCACGCCATGGGCCACCATCCAGGCCATCGCCGCGCGGGCACACAGCAGCGGGCCCACGATGTTGGCCTGCATCACCGGTGCCACGTCGTCGGCCGGCAGCTGCCAGGCCGGCAAGCCCACCGGGCCGGCCACCGCGGCATTGCAGATCAGCGCATCGATGCGGCCGAAGCCTTCGGTGGCCTCGGCGATGAAGCGGGCCGCGCCTTCCGGCGTGTTGACGTCGACCGCGATGCCGCGCACACGCTGCGCATCGCCGGCCTGCTGCTGCAGGCGCTGCACGGTGTCGTGCACCGCGCCGGCCTGGCGACCATTGACCACCACCCGCGCACCGGCCGCCACCAGGGCCGAGGCCAGGGCCTGGCCCACGCCGCGGCTGGAGCCGCTGATGGCCACCACCGCGCCGTGCAGGTCCAGCGCACGCGCCTGCTGCATGGCTGCATCAGCACGCTGTTCCACCGCGGTGGGCGCGAACAGGCGCTCATGCAGCCGGCGAGAACGGCGCACCACCGCGGCACTCAAACGCCACGCGGCCCGTGCATAGGCACTGTCGGTCATTGCTGCCCCCAGCAGGTGGATGCCACGCTTTCACACTAGCACCTGCACCGCGGCCCTCGTAGTGCGAACCGTGGGATGCGCGGTGACAACCGTGGGATTGCGGCCCCAGGGGCGTTGGCGGACCTTCACCCCCATCGTGATGCAGCCTCACCGCCCGCCCGCCATCGCCTTCGATGCGCGCGATCTGTTGATCGCGCAGCGCACCGGCGTGGAATGGGTGGCCTGGCAGATGCTGGAACACCTGCCGCCGCAGCTGCCCGGCGTGCGGCGTGCGCTGGTGCTGGACCGTGAAGCGGGCAGCGGCGCGGTGCAGGCCCTGGCGCGCCGCGGCGGCTATGAATGCATCGTGCTGCCGCCCCGCTGGCCGCGGCTGCAGCGCATGGCCGATGGTTGGATGGCCTGGCAGATCGGCCCGCAGCTGCGGGCACGCGGCTTCGACCTGCTGGTGTCGGTGAACACCAAGCTGCCGCTGCGCGGCCTGCCCGGCGTGGTGACGGTGCACGGCCTGGAATGGGCGCGGGTGCCGGCCGACTACACCCGCAGCGAACGCCTGAAGCAGGCCGCGTGGCTGCGGCTGGCCGCCTGGCGCGCCACGGCGATGCTCACCTTCACCCAGGCCACGCTGCAAGACCTGCGGGCCCTGCTGCCGCGCCTGCGGCCGCCGGTGGCGGTGATCCCCGAAGGCGTGATGCCGCATGTGCACCCGCTGCCACCCGCGGCGCTGGACACGGCCCTGCCCGCGCGGCTGGGCGTGCCGGCGCGGCCCTTCGTGCTCTCGGTGTGCACCCTGGCGCCGCGCAAGAACCTCGATGGCCTGCTGCAGGCCTGGGCGCTGCTCAAGCAGCAGCGGGCCGCCGCCGGCCAGCCGCTGCAGGCGGTGCTGGTGCTGGCCGGCCGCAGCGGCGCGGCCAGCAGCCGGCTGCAGGCCCGGGTGCAGCAGCTGGGCCTGCAGCCCGACGTGGTGTTCACCGGCTACGTGGGCGATGACGACCTGGTGCAGCTCTACCACCAGGCCAGTGCCTTCGCCTACCCGTCGCGCTACGAAGGCTTCGGCCTGCCACCGCTGGAAGCCATGTGCTGCGGCACGCCGGTGCTCAGCGCCAACCGCGGCGCGATGGCCGAGGTGGCCGGTGATGCCGCACTGCTGGTGGACCCCGACGACGTGGCCGACATCGCCCACGGCCTGGACCGGCTGCTGCACGACCCGGCGCTGCGCGCCCGGCTGCGGCAGGCTGGGCCGCGGCGCGCGGCCGGCTTTCGCTGGCCGGCCTTTGCGGCGGCCTTCGCGCCCTTTCTGCTGCAGCAGATGCCCGCGCCACAGCCCGGCGCCCCGCCCGCGGCCCGGCCCGCCTGGCCGCGGGCCCTGCCTTGAAGGAGATGACCATGGACCCCGACATCCTGGCCGTGCTGGTGTGCCCGGTGACGCGCCAGCCGCTGGTGTTCGATGCCGAACGGCAGGAGCTGGTGTCGCCCGCCGCACGGCTGGCCTTTCCGGTGCGCGACGGCATCCCGGTGATGCTGGAAGACGAGGCACGGCCCCTGGGCCCGGCCCTGGCCATGCCGGCCGCCGCGGCCGGCATCTCGCCGCCCCCGGCCGCCTGACCATGGCAGCGCCGCCCCGGCTGCGGGTGCTGCAGGTCATCACCAGCCTGGCCGGAGGTGCCGGCCTGCATGCGCTGCAACTGGCGCAGCAGCTGGACCCGGCGCGCTTCGAGGTGCTGCTGGCCTACGGCCCCGGCTACCCGCTGGACGCGGTGGTGCAGCAGCAGCGCCTGCCGCACCGGTTGCTGCGCTGGCAGCGCCGGCTGCGGCCCTGGCACACCGCGCAAGGCCTGATGGACCTGGCGCGGCTGCTGCACGGCGGCCGCTTCGACATCGTGCATGCCCATTGCTCCTTGGCCGGGGCCGCCACGCGGGTGCTGGCGCCGCTGCTGTGCGCGCGGCCGCAGCGGCTGCTGTTCACCGTGCATGCGCTGGCTGCGCATGCCGGCCAGCCGGCGTGGCGGCAGGCGCTGCTCACAGGCGTGGAACGGGCGCTGGACGGCCTGACCGACCGCTACGTGGTCACCACCCAGCGCTACCGCGACGAGCTGCAGCAGCGCGGCATCGCGGCGCCGGACAAGGTGTCGGTGATTCCGCTGGGCATTGCAGCGCCCACGCCCCTGCCGCGTACCGAGGCGCGCCGCCGGCTGGGCCTGCAGCCCGATGACGAGGTGGTGATGTTCAGCGGCCGGCTGGAGCCGCAGAAGGGCCTGCCGGTGCTGCTGCAGGCCTGGGCGCTGCTGCAGCCGCAGCGGCCGCGGGCGCGGCTGGTGATCGTGGGCGACGGCCCGCAACGTGCCGCCTGCCAGGCGCTGGCCGGCAACGATCGGGTGCTGTGGGCCGGCTGGCAGCCCGATGCCGCGGCGCTGATGTCGGCGGCCGACCTGTTCTGCCTGCCTTCGCTGTGGGAGGCCTATGGCTATGTGCTGCTGGAAGCCATGGCCGCGGGCGTGCCCATCGTGGCCAGCGACGTGGGCGGCATTCCCGAAGCGCTGGCCCAGGGCCGCTGGGGCCGCCTGTGCCCGCCGGGTGATGCGCAGGCCCTGGCCACGCTGCTGCTGCACACGCTGGCCGACCCGGCCGCCAGCGCCGCCACCGTGGCCGCCGCCCGCCGCCATGTGCAGCAGGAGCATGGCCTGCACACCATGGTGGCGCGGCATGCGCAGTTGTATGAGCAACTGGCCGGCGCTGGCCGGCCGGCCGCGGCCAGCGCGCCGCCGGGTGAGGTGCATCCGTGATGCACCGGCGGCTGCGCTCCTGCATGCTCGCCGGGCTGCTCGCCGGTTGCTGGCTGGCCGCCGCCCAGGCCCCCGAACGGCCAGCAGGCCGCGCTGCGCCGGCTGCCACGGCCACACCCGCCGCCACACCCGCCCCCACCGCCATCGCGCACATCGACCCCGCCGCCACCCCCACGCCGTTGCCGCGCCTGTGGCGCCCTTCGGTGATGGTGTCCTGGCCCGAGGCCGATGCGCTGCAGGCGCTGTTCGCGCTGCCCGGCCGCTTCGGCCTGCTGCGCTACACCGTGGAGCCGCTGTTGCAGGCCCATGCGCGTGAGGCCGACTTCTTCAACGCGCTGGACCGTGAAGCGCCGCAGCTGGCCCGCTGGGCCGAGCGTGATGCGCAGATCGCCGTCACCCTCACCCGCATGCCGGCCTGGCTGGCCTCCACCCGCAGCACCCGGCGCGACCCGGCCTATGGCTACACCGAGCGCGAGGCCAAGCCGCCCGCATCGCAGGCCGAGTGGCGCGGCTTCACACAGCGCGTGGCCGCCCGCCTGGCCCAAGAAGCGCCCGGCCGCCTGTGGTACGAAGGCTGGAACGAGCCCGACGCACCCGGCTTCTGGAAAGGCACGCGCGCCGAGCTGTTCGACACCTGGGCCAGCTTTGCCGATGGTGTGCGCGCGGGTGATGCGCAGGCCCGCATCGGCACACCGTGCATGGGTTCGTGGTCCACCGACCAGCCCGGCGGCGGCCCGCCGCTGCTGCAGGCGCTGCTGGCACAGGCCGCACGGCGGCAGCCCCACCCGGTGCCGCTGGACTTCGTGTGCTGGCACAACTTCGGCCGCGCGCCCGGCGACGAATGGTGGGGCGCTGCCTCGCTGCGCGAATGGGCGCAGGCCGCCGGCCTGAAGCCTGATCTGCCGCAGCTGGTGACCGAATGGAACCTGTGGTCGCAGCAGGGCCAGGGCGAGCGTGAACCGGCGCGCGACGGCGCCCGCGGCGCCGCCTTCCTGGCCACCGCGCTGCATGCGATGGAGCGCGCCGGCGTGACGATGCAGACCCCGGCCGTGCTGCAGGACTTCACCGCCTCGGGCGGCGACAACCCCTTCCATGGCGACCTGGGCCTGATGACCCGCCAGCCCACGGTGCCCAAGGCCGCCTTCCAGGTGCTGGCGATGCAGGCGCGGCTGCTGCCGCAGCGGCTGCCCATGCGCTGGGCCGATGCGCAGCAGGCCGAGGCCGAGGGCCTGAACCTGCTGGCCACCCGCGATACAGTCGGCGCGCTGGTGCTGCTGATCAGCCGCTACCACGGTGACGCGCGCGGCGGCTTCGTGCGCTCGCTGCACCGGCAGGGTTATCCGTCGGGCCGCGGCCTGTCGATCTACGGGCCCAAGCTGGAAGCCTTCATCCAGGGCCGCGAAGAACTGCAGGAAGGCGAAGTGGCCGCCTCGCAGGCGCGGGCGCTGCGCGCGGCCCGTTCGGTGGCGCGGGCGCAGCAGCAGGCCGCGGCGCCGGCGCTGACGGTGCAGCTGGCGCTGGACGGCGCCGCCCCGCCACGCGGCTGGCGCTGGCAGCTCACGCTGGTCGACAGCCGGCACCTCAATGCGCAGGCCGTGTTCGACGAGGCCCGGCGTGCCGGCCGCAGTGCGGCCCAGGCCGTGGCCGCCGCGCAGGCGCTGCGCTTCGAGCCGCTGCGCAGCGGCACCGGCGAACTGCCCACGCTGACGCTGGAGCCGCATGCAGTGGCCCTGTTGGAGGCGCAGCCGCTGTGAGCCGCGGGCCTGCCTCTCCCTGGCCCGCCGACGGGCGGGCGCAGCACCCGGCCGGCCCGGCGCTGTGGGCCGCGGTCGTCGGCCTGGCCATCCCGCTGGCCGCCGGCCTGGCGGTGGCCCTGGCGCTGGCCGCCCTGCCCCGCGCCCTGGTGCGGTGGCTGCCGCCGGCCAGCTGGTCCGACCCGCTGCTGGCCCGGCCCACGCTGGCCGCCGCTGGCGCCGTGCTGGTGTTGCTGGCCCTGGCGGCGTGGCGCACCACCCGCCCGCCAAGGCCGCTGCTGGACGGCGTGCTGGCGCTGCTGGTCATCGCGCTGCAGTGCATGAGCCTGCGCGCCGGCCCCTTGAACCTGCTGAACGTGGGCATCGTGCTGCTGGCCAGCTGCTGGCTGCTGCAGGCCGCGCTGCAGCCCGATGCGCCGCGGGTGGTGCCGCCGCTGTCGCACCTGCTGGTGCTGCTGGCGGTGCTGGCCGTGCTGTCGGTGGCCTGGCGGCCGGAACCCGGCGTGTCGCTGCGGGCGCTGCTGATGCTGCTGCCCAAGCTGGCCATGGCCTGGCTGCTGCTGCAGCTGGTGCAATCGCCCCAGCGCATCGACGCCGTGATGCGGCTGCTGTGCGCCGGTGCGGTGGCGGCGGCGCTGCTGGGCATTGCGCAATCGGGCCTGTACGTGCTGTGGCAGCAGGAGCTGCACCTGATGGAGGAATTCGCGCCGCGCTACATCACCGTGGCCGGCTGGCCGCTGCTGCGCGCCAGCGGCCTGATGCCCAACCCGCAGGCCTACGCCTATCCGCTGCTGGTGGCCGCGCTCTGGCTGTGGATGCGGCTGCTGTCGCCCGGCGCTGGCGCCGCGCGGCGCTGGCGCGATGGGCTGGCGCTGCTCATCATCGTGGTGGCCTATGCGCTGTCGTTCGCGCGTGGCGCCTGGCTGGCGCTGGGCGCGGCGGCGCTGCTGGCGCCGGCGCTGGCGCGGCCGCGGCGGGCGGCGGCCTGGTTCGGCCTGCTGGCCGGGGTGGCGCTGGTGCTGCTGGCCAGCGGCGCGGCGCGCTGGGCGCTGGCCAGCTTCGGCGACTTCACCGCCAGCAGCGCCGACGTGCGGGTGGAGCTGCTGGACGCCGGCCTGCGGGTGCTGGCCGAACACCCGTGGCGCGGCATCGGCATCCAGCGCTTCGAAGCGCTGTCGCCCACGCTGGAACGCTACCCGGTGCACAACGCCAGCCTGCAGCTGGCGGTGGAGATGGGTCTGCCCGCGCTGGCGGTGTATGCCGCCTTCGTGCTGCGGCCGCTGCTGGGGGCGGTGCCGGCCATCGTGCCGGCGCCGTACGCCGCCGCTGAACAAGCCGCCGCCCGCCAGCGCCTGCTGGCCCTGGCGCTGGCGCAGGGCGCGATGCTGGTGGCCATCCAGGGCGACCCGATGGCCTACAGCGAGTTCGTGCTCTTCGTCACCGCCCTGCTGGAAGCCGCGCGCCGCGCCTGGCAGGCCAGCCGAACGGAGGCCGCGCATGGCGCCTGAGCCAACCACCACCGGCCAGGCCTGGCAGGCGCTGCAGTCGCGCAAGGGCCTGGTGCTGCTCACCGCCGCATCGGCGGCGGCGGCGGCGGTGGTCATCAGCCTGCTGATACCGCCGGTGTACGAAAGCCGGGTCGTCTTCCAGGTGGCCGAATCGCCGGAAGGCGAAAGCCTGGGCGCCGCCGCGCGCAGCCTGCTGCCGGGCACCGACCCCGGCGCCGCGCTGCACGTGGTCACGCTGCAGTCGATGCTGATCCGCCGCGAGGTCGCAGCCCAGGTGCCGGGCCGTCGGCCCGAGGCGCTGGAAGAAGCCACCGACGTCTCGGTGTTCCGCAAGGCGGCGCTGCAGGTGCGGGTGCTGGACACCGAGGCCGAGACGGCCGCCCGCCTGGCCAATGCCTACCCCGAGGCGCTGGAACGTTTCCTGGTGCAGCGTCGGGCCACGCGGCGCGAGGCCAGCATCGCCGCCCTCGACACCCAGCGCAGCCGCGCGCTGGAACGGGCGCAGGCCGCGCGCGCGGCGCTGGGCGGCTTCCTGCAGCAGCAGCGCACACCCAGCCTGCAGCGCGAGCAGGACGGCCTGCTGGCGCGCTGGCAGCAGGCCCAGGCCGAGCTGGCGGCGGCCGAGCTGCGCAGCGCATCGCTCACGCAGCGGCTGGCGGCCACGGCGCAGCAGGTGCAGGCTGAATCGCTGCTGGCCGCGGGCGGCCTGCAATCGCCGGTGCCCGCGCTGCAGCGGCTGGCGCAGGAGCTGGCGGCGCTGGAAGTGGACCTGGCCGCCGCCCGCGCCGAGTACGACGGCGAACAGGGCGCGCTGCACCCCAAGGTGAAGGCGTTGAGCGCCCGGGTGCAGCAGCGCCGCCAGCAACTGGCCGACGAAAGCGCGGCGCAGGCGGGCGGTGGCGCCGCCAGTGCACCGCTGCCGGCGGACCAGTTGCGTGAACAGTTGCGGCGCGAGCTGCTGGAACTGCAGCGCCAGCGCCAGAGCCTGGGCGCCGAGATCCAGGGCCGCCGCGCCGAGGCCGAGCGCCTGCGCCGCCAGCTGGGCGACGGCCAGGCGCCGCGGCTGCAGGAGCAGCAACTGCAGCTGCAGCTGGAAAACGCCCTGCGTGAAGCCGACCTGCTGGGCCAGCGGCTGGTGGAGCTGAACACCCAGGCGCTGCGCCGCGACCGCCAGGTGCTGGTGTTGACCGAAGCCGTGCCGGCCGGCGCGGCGCGTTTCCCGAATGCGGTGTGGAACGGCCTGCTGGGCGCCGGCCTGGGCGCGGTGGCCGGCCTGTACCTGGCCTTGTATTCACGGCTCTCGGGCCGCGCCCGCGCACTGCCGCGGGAGGGTGCGCCATGAGCGCCGCCGCCCGGCCGCCCGAAGGCGGCGCTCCTCCCTCCCGGAGGGATCCCGCGCAGCGGGAGGGTGCGGACGTACTCGCAGACGCCGGCCCCGCGCTCCACCACTGGCTGCTGGCCGTGCTCACCGGCGCGGTGTTCGGCCTGCTGGCCGTGCTGCTGGTGTGGATCGTCCTGCGCGCATTGTTCTGACGCCTTGTTCAAGGAAGGAGGCTGCGATGAGCCCGATGAAAAAGCAGGTGCATGCCAAGGCCCCGCTGCGGCTGGGCCTGGCCGGCGGCGGCTCCGATGTGTCGCCCTACAGCGACCGCTACGGCGGCCAGGTGCTGAACGCCACCATCAGCCTGTTCACCCACTGCCACCTGCAGGCCTCCAACGACGGGCAGCTGCACTTCCATGCGCCCGACCATGGCGTGTCGGTGGTGCTGGACGCCGCCCGCCCGGGCCCGCACGAAGAGCCGCTGCGGCTGCACCGCGCGGTGCATGCGCGCTTCCAGCAGCATTTCCACGACGGGCAGCCGCTGCCGCTGCAGGTGACCACGTTTTCCGATGCGCCCGCGGGCAGCGGCGTGGGCACCTCGTCGGCCCTGGTGGTGACGCTGGTGCAGGCCTATGCACAGTGGCTGCAGATACCGCTGGGTGAGTACGACGTGGCCCGCCTGGCCTACGAGATCGAGCGGGTGGACTGCGCGATGGCCGGCGGCAAGCAGGACCAGTACGCCGCGGTATTCGGTGGCTTCAACTTCATGGAGTTCGGCGCCGCCGACCAGGTGGTGGTGAACCCGCTGCGGCTGCGGCGCGAAATCGCCAACCACCTGGAAAGCCGGCTGCTGCTGTACTTCACCGGCCGTTCGCGCGCTTCGGCCCGCATCATCGAATCGCAGATCGCCAGCGCCAACAACGGCCCCGACAGCACGGCGGTGCAGGCCATGCACCAGATCCGCCAGAGCGCGGCCGAGATGAAGGAGGCGCTGCTCAAGGGCCGGGTGGACGAGGTGCTGGTCATCCTGGGGCGCAGCTGGGCGGCCAAGAAGCAGGCGGCCAGCGGCATCAGCAATGCGCACATCGACACCATCGCCGAGGCGGCCCTGGCCGCCGGTGCCTGTGGGCTGAAGATCAGCGGCGCCGGGGGGGGCGGCTTCATGATGATCGCGGTGGAGCCGGGCCGCCGCCATGCGGTGATGCAGGCGCTGGAGCCGCACGGCGGCCGCTGCTTCCCGTTTGCCTTCGTGGAACAGGGGGTGGAGTCATGGACCATGCGCTGACCCGGCTGCAGGCCGGACTGGTGGAGTCGATGGCCGTCAAGCAGGCCATGCTGGACGACCGGCCTTTGCTGCAGACGCTGCTGCAGTTGGCCGACCGCATCGTGCGCAGCCTGCGCGAAGGCGGGCGGGTGCTATGGGCCGGCAACGGCGGCAGCGCGGCCGATGCGCAGCACCTGGCGGCCGAGTTCGTCAGCCGCTTCGCCTTCGACCGGCCCGGCCTGCCCGCGCTGTCGCTGGCCACCGACACCTCGATGCTCACCGCCATCGGCAACGACTATGGCTACGAGCAGCTGTTCCGCCGCCAGCTGCAGGCGCAGGCGCGGCCGGGCGACGTGTTCGTGGGCATCACCACCTCGGGCCGCTCGCCCAACGTGCTGGCCGCCTTCGACGCCTGCCCGGCGCTGGGCGTGCATGCGGTGGCGCTGTGCGGCCTGGGCGGTGAGCTGGAAGGCCGGGTGCAGACGCTGCTGCGGGTGCCTTCGCGCCACACCGCCCGCATCCAGGAGGCGCACATCACGCTGGGCCACCTGCTGTGCGCCGAGGTGGAGCTGCGCATGTTCCCTGAGCAGGCGGCGGCGGCCGCTGAACGCCACTGAGCGCCCATGAGCGCCTGCATCGTGCTGGCCGGCGGCCGCGGCACCCGGCTGGCCGGCGAGGTGCCGCACCTGCCCAAGTGCCTGGCGCCAGTGGCGGGTCAGCCCTTCCTGCACTGGCAGCTGCGGGCGCTGCGGCGGGCCGGCATCACCGACGTGGTGCTGTCGCTGGGCCACCTGCATGAGGCGGTGCTGCGCTGGTGCGAGCAGGCGGGCGCGCAGCCGCACGGCCCCACGGACGGCCTGCGCCTGCGCTGCGTGGTGGAGCTGCAGCCGCTGGGCACCGGCGGCGCGGTGCGCCATGCCATGGCCCAGCTGGGCCTGGCCGAGGCGCTGGTGACCAACGGCGACACGCTGCTGGACGGCCCGCTGGCGCCGATGCAGGCGCCGCTGCAGCCGGGCGAGTGGCTGCGCCTGGCCACGGTGCAGGTGGCCGACCGCAGCCGCTTCGGCGGCGTGGCGGTGGCCGCCGACGGCCGGGTGATCGGCTTCACCGAAAAAGGCGGCGGCGGACCGGGCTGCATCAATGCCGGCCTGTACCGGGTGGGCGCAGGCGCGCTGGCGCTGGCGCCAGCGGTCGCCAGCTTCTCGCTGGAGGCCGACTGGCTGCCGGCGCTGGCTGCGCGCGGTGCGCTGCGGGCGGCTGCGCTGGCGGGCGGCTTCATCGACATGGGTGTGCCGGACGACTACCACCGGCTGCAGGCGCAGATGACCCTATCGATCATGTCTGATCGCTTGTGATAACAAGCACGCAATACTGACTTACCCTGATCAAGTCCCTGACGGCAGCGCCGTTACTCCAGTCGGTCATCTCCAACCAAGCAGACCCACCGGAGTCGTCAATGTCGCTCGTCATGAAGTCCCGCGAAGCCACCGCGCCCGTTCCGCCCGCCCTGGTGGCCAAGGGCATTTCCAAGACCGTGGCGCGTGACGCCGAAGCCAACCGCAAGCGGGCCCGTACGCTGGCCAAGCAGCAGCAGGCCGCCGAGCGCGTGGCCGCCGCCTCCAGCCAGATGGCGGCCGGCATCAACGAAGCCGCCAGCGCGGCCGAAGAACTCAAGCGCGCAGCCGACCAGATCGCCTCCGGCGCCGAAGAGGCCGCCGGTGCCGCCCAGCAGTCGCTGGCCGCCATCACCCAGGTGTCGGGCGCCATCACCCGCCAGCTCAGCGCCGCCAACGTGGCGCAGACCAAGGCCGAGAACGGCCAGGCGCTGGTGGCCCGCATCAACCTGGAGGTGCAGGCCACGGTGACCAACGTCACCCAGGCGGCGCGCCGCCAGGCCGAGAGCGTGAAGATGGTGGCCGAGCTGGAACGCCAGGCCGCCAACATCGGCGACATCGTCAAGGCGGTGGCCCGCATCGCCGACCAGACCAACCTGCTGGCACTCAATGCCGCCATCGAGGCCGCCCGCGCCGGCCAGCATGGCAAGGGCTTTGCCGTGGTGGCCGACGAGGTGCGCACGCTGGCCGAGACCAGCGAGAAGAGCGCCAAGCAGATCCAGAGCCTGGTGGGCCAGATCCAGGGCGAGGTCAAGACCATCGCCACCGGCATCAACGAGACCGCCGACAGCATCCAGAGCGAGGTCGAGAAGAGCGACGTCATCCTGCGCCAGCTCGAGCAGATCCGTGTCGAGGCGGCCGAGATCGTGGCCGGCGCGGTGGAGATCGCCAGCGCCGCGCAGCAGTCGGCCACCGCTTCGCAGCAGGCGCTCAAGGGCGCCGAGCAGATCGCCTCGGCCGCGGCCGAGCAGTCGTCGGCCTCGGAAGAGGCGGCCAAGACGGTGCAGGAACAGAGCATGGCGCTGCAGGAATGCGAGCAGACCGCGCACAGCCTGAGCGAGATTGCCGACGAGCTGAAGAACAGCACCAACATCAGCAAGAGCGCCGAGGAAGTGGCCAGCTCGGCCGAGGAGCTGTCGAGCGCGGTGCAGGAGATCAACCGCTCGGCCAGCCAGATCATGGTGGCGCTGGACCAGATCCGCAAAGGCGCGCAGACCCAGGCCGCGGCCACCGCGCAGTCGGCAGCCGCCATCTCGCAGATCGAGAAGGGCGCGCAGCTGGCCGAGCAGCGCGCCAGCGTCGGGCTGGAGAAGGCCAGCGCCATCCGCGGCCTGATGGACGACAACAAGACCAACATCGACCGCCTGATCACCAGCATCTCCACCGGTGTGGACAGCACCCGCGCCAGCGCCCAGCAGATCAAGGAGCTGGAGCTGGTGAGCCGGCGCATCGACAAGATCGTCGACGCCATCACCCAGGTGAGCATCCAGACCAACATGCTGGCGGTCAACGGCAACATCGAAGCCGCCCGCGCCGGCGAGTACGGCAAGGGCTTCGTGGTGGTGGCCACCGACATCCGCAACCTGGCCCACGACTCGGCCGAGAACGCCGAGCGCATCAAGGACCTGGTCAAGGGCATCCAGGACCAGATCGGCGCGGTGGGCCGCGACCTGTCCGAGATCATGGGCGCGGCGCTGCTGGAAGTGGAGAAGGCCCGTGCGATCACCGCCAACCTGCTGACCATGCAGGACGACGTGGCCGCCATCGTCAAGGGCAACGCCGAGGCGCAGAACTCCGCGCAGGAGATCGTGGTGGCGCTGGGCCAGGTCAAGGCCGGCGTCGACCAGGTGAGCGCCGCCGCCACCCAGGCCGAGAAGTCGGCCGAGCAGGCCGCCGCCGCGGCGCGGCAGCAGAGCCAGGGCACCGAGGAGCTGTCGTCGGCGATCGAGGAGATCGCCTCGCTGGCCGACGAGCTGCAGAGCAACTGAGCCCGGAGCGAGGCTGTGAACCACGCCCCTTCCAACGGCGCACCCGCCACTACGGATCCCGATGCGGCCGACGGCCTGCCCGCCACCGACCAGCAGTTCGTCACCTTCAGCATCGCCGACCAGATGTTCGCGGTGCCGATGGCCCCGGTGCAGGAAATCATCCGCGTGCCCGACGTGGCCCGCCTGCCGCTGGCGCCCGCCGCGCTGGACGGCCTGGCCAACCTGCGCGGCCGGGTGCTGCCCATCGTCAACCTGCGGCGGGTGCTGCACACCGGCGACCGCGCGCACGACGACGCCACCCGCGCGCTGGTCATCAACCTGGGCCAGCCGCTGGGCTTCGTGGTGGACCGCGTGGCCAGCGTGGTCAACGTCGACCGCGCCGAGATCGAGCAGGCCAGCCAGGTGCAGAGCATCGTGCAGGCCGAGTACCTCAGCGGCGTCATCAACCGCAGCGGCGCCGACGGCCGCCGCCAGCTGATGCCCATCCTGGACTTCCAGCGCCTGGTGGAAGACCAGTTCTCGGCGCTGCAGCGCGCCACCACGGGCAGCCTGGGCGGCGGTGAGCGGGCCTTCCGCGAAGAAGCCGCCGACAAGGCCGCCGAAGGCGCCGACGAGCTGCGCCTGGTCAGTTTCACCGTGGCGGGCCAGGAATACGGCATCGACATCGCCGAGGTGCGCGAGATCGTGCAGGTGCCCGAGCACATCACCGGCGTGCCCAACACCGCCCACCATGTGCTGGGCCTGATCTCGCTGCGCGAGCGGCTGCTGCCGCTGGTGAGCCTGCGCAGCCTGTTCGGCCTGCCCACGCTGGACGCCGACGAGAGCCACCGCATCGTGGTGGTGGCGGTGCCGGGCGGCGGCCAGGTGGGCCTGCTCACCGATGCGGTCAAGGAAGTGCTGACGCTGCAGCACACCGAGGCCGAGCCGGTGCCCGCGGTGCTGGCCGGCAATGCCCGGCTGCAGGAGTTCGAGCGCATCTGCCGCCTGGACGACGGCAAGCGCCTGGTGGCGGTGATCTCGGTCGAGCGGCTGCTGGGCCTGGACGCCATGCGCGAGGCGCTGGACGCCGCCGCGCAAACCCCTTCCCTTTCCACCCCCGAGGAGCCCGGCATGACGCGGGACACCCCCATCGACGACGACACCCAGGTCGTCATCTTCCGCTTGGGCGCCGAAGAATTCGGCGTGCCCATCATGAGCGTGCAGGAGATCGTGCGCGTGCCCGAGGTGCTGACCCGCGTGCCGCACACGCCGCCCTTCGTCGAGGGCGTGATCAACCTGCGCGGCATCGTGCTGCCGGTGATCGACCAGCGCGCGCGGCTGGGCCTGGGCAGCATCGAACGCAACGAAGGCCAGCGCATCATGGTCTTCAACTTCGGCGGCATGCGCACCGGCTTCATCGTCGACTCGGTGGCCGAGGTGCTGCGCATCTGCCGCCAGCACATCGAGCAGGCGCCCGACCTCTCGGCCCAGCAGCGGCGCGTGATCCACCGCGTGGCCAAGCTGGACGGCGGCGCCCGCCTGGTGATGCTGATCGACCCCACCCAGTTGCTGCTGGCCAACGAGGCGCAGGCGGTGACGGCGATGGCCCAGCCCGACGCGGCGGCCGAGCCCCGCCCGCTGCCGCTGGCGGCGTGAACGGAGTGCTGCAGTGCCCAAGGTGTTGGTGGTGGACGATTCGGCGCTGATGCGCCGGCTGGTGTCCAACGTGCTCAGCAGTGCCGGCTACGACGTGGACACCGCGCGCAACGGGGCCGAAGGCATCGAGCGGGTGACCGACTGGCAGCCCGACGTGGTGACGCTGGACGTGAACATGCCCGAGATGGACGGCATCACCGCGCTGAGCCTGATCATGCAGGCGCGGCCGACGCCGGTGATCATGCTCAGCTCGCTCACCGAACAGGGCGCACGCGTCACCTTCGAGGCGCTGGCCCTGGGCGCGGTGGACTACATCCCCAAGCCCGGCGGCACCATCTCGCTGAGCGTGGACGACGTGGCCGACCAGCTGCTGCACAAGGTGCGCGCCGCCAGCCGCGCCAAGCTGCGCTACCGCCCGGTGCCCAACGACGGCCCGCTGCCGGCGGCATCGGCCCGAGCACCGGCCCGCCCGGCGGTGGCGCCGCAGGCCCGGGTGGGCAAGCCCGAGGGGCTGGTGCTCATCGGCGTGTCCACCGGCGGGCCGCGCACGCTGGAAGACATCCTGCCCGCGCTGCCGGCCAGCTTCCCGTGGCCGGTGCTGGTGGCCCAGCACATGCCGGCCAACTTCACCACCGCCTTCGCGCGGCGCATGGACAGCCTGTGCGCGCTGCGCGTGCGCGAATGCAGCCAGCCGCTGCCGCTGGAAGCCGGCCACATCTACATCGCCCAGGGCGGCACCGACATGGTGGTGTCCGAGTACCTGGGCCGGCTCACCGTCAAGCCGCGGGCCGAGACGCCGGGCCATCCCTGGCACCCGTCGGTGGACGTGATGGTGGACAGCGCGCTGCAGCACCTGCCGGCGGCGCAGCTGATCGGCGTGCAGCTCACCGGCATGGGCAACGACGGCGCACGTGCCATGGCCGCGCTCAAGCGCGGCGGCGGCCGCACCATCGCCGAATCGGAACGCAGCGCCGTCGTCTTCGGCATGCCGCAGGAACTCATCGCCGCCGACGGCGCCACCCTGGTGCTCGACAGCCATGCCGTCGCCCGGCAGCTGCTGCTGTGGGCACCGGCCAAGCACTGAACACAGGAAGGCTTGCACGCCATGGGACTGAAAAAGCCGGCCACCCACGAACCGCTGCGCCACGTGGTGCAGCGCGAGTACCCGCGTGACCTCGGCGGCCTGATGGCCCAGCTGCGCGAAGGCGACGTGGACCAGCGCCGCTGGGCCGCGCGCGATCTGGCCGGCCACGCACAGGCCGCGCCGCTGCTGGGCGAGCGGCTGCTGGACGAGCCCAGCCCGCGGGTGCGCGAAGCCATCCTGCACACGCTGGCCGGCATGCCCGGCGACGCCGCGGTGGCCGCGCTGCTGCCGCTGCTGCGCAGCGACGACGCCCAGCTGCGCAATGGCGCCATCGCGGCGCTGGCCACCATGCCCGCGCTGGTGGGCCCGCGCATCGGCGCGCTGCTGCAGGACGAGGACAGCGACGTGCGCATCTTCACCGTCAACATGCTGGCCGAGCTGAAGCACGAGCGCACCGTGCACTGGCTGCTGCAGGTGCTGCAACACGATGCGGCCGTCAACGTGGTGGCCGCCGCCATCGAGGTGCTGGCCGAGGTGGGGGGCCCCGAGCATGCCGACGCGCTGCGCGCCGCCGCCCGGCGATTCAGCGGCGATCCCTTCATCGCCTTTGCCACCGACATGGCGCTGCAACGCGTCGAGGCCCATTGAATGAAAAGCCTGGCCGCCGCCGACAGCCGGCAGATCACCGACGCGGACTTCGCCAAGTTCCGCGACTACTTCTATCGCAAGACCGGCATCCACTTCGACGACAGCAAGCGCTACTTCGTCGACAAGCGGCTGATCGAGCGCATGGCCGCCACCGGGGCCGACGACTTCCGCAGCTACTTCATGGCGCTGCGCTTCGAGCGCGGCAGCGAGGAGTTGCAGCACCTGGTCAACACCATGACCGTCAACGAGACGTACTTCTTCCGCGAGACGTACCAGTTCGACGCCATGGTCAACGGCATGCTGGACGAGATCGCCCGCCGCAAGCGCCCGGGCGGGCGCATCCGCATCTGGAGCATCCCGTCTTCCACCGGCGAGGAGCCCTACTCCATCGCCATCTACCTGCTCGAGCGCTGGAAGCTGATCGACGACTACGAGGTCGAGATCCTCAGCTCCGACATCGACACCCAGGTGCTGCACCAGGCCGAGCGCGGCATCTACTCGCCACGCTCGGTGGCGCAGCTGCCGCCCACGCTGCTGGACAAGTACTTCACCCGCCAGTCCAGCGGCGACTATGCGATCAGCCGTGACCTGGTGCAGGCGGTGGAGTTCTCGCGCGTGAACCTGTCCGACGCCAGCGACACGCGGCGCTTCCGCGAGATCGACCTGATCTTCTGCCGCAACCTGCTGATCTATTTCGACGACGTCTCGCGCCGCGCCGCGGCCGAGGCCATGTTCGATGCGCTCAACCCGGGTGGCTTCGTCTGCCTGGGCCACTCCGAGTCGATGAGCCGCATCACCTCGCTGTTCCAGGTCCGCCGCTTTCCGGCCGCCATGGTCCATCAGAAACCGCTGGAAGGAGGCCAAGCTTGAAGGCCCACATCCTCGTCATCGACGATGCCGCCACGGTGCGGCTGTACCACCGCAAGATGCTCACCGATGCCGGCTGGCAGGTGGACGAGGCCGTCAACGGCATGGAAGCGCTGGAGAAGGCGGCCAACCAGGCGCTGGACACCCCCTACGACCTGTACGTGTGCGACATCAACATGCCGCGCATGGACGGCTACAGCTTCGTGCGCGAGCTGCGCCGCCAGGGCGAGCTGGCCCAGGCGCCGGTGCTGATGGTCAGCACCGAGGCCCAGGCCCATGACGCCAGCGCGGCGCAGGAAGCCGGCGCCAATGCCTACCTGCTCAAGCCCGCCAAGCCCTGCGAGCTGGTGCTGACCGCCGCGCTGCTGCTGGGCGACGTGGCCGCCGCCCGCCGCGCCGCCGCCGCCCACCTGGCCCTGGGAGTGCCCGCATGAACATGAGCGAAGTGCTGGACCAGTTCGTCGCCGAATCGCGCGAGGGCCTGGAGCTGATCGGCCAGCGGCTGCTGGACGTGGAGCGCGACCCCACGGACACCGAGCTGATCAACGACCTGTTCCGCCAGGTGCACACCCTCAAGGGCAACAGCGGCCTGTTCGAGTTCGAGCCACTGGAACGCCTGGCCCATGCCGGCGAAGACGTGCTGGAGCGCATGCGCAGCGGCCTGCTGACCATCACCCCCGCCATCGCCGATGCGCTGCTGGCCGCGATGGACTATGCGGGCGAGCTGCTGGACCACATCGGCGCCCATGGCCGCCTGCCCGATGTGGTGGACGGCCGCGTGCAGCAGCTGGCCGATGCGCTGCGCGCCGAAGCCGGCGCTGCTGCACCGGCCGCCGCCAGGCCAGCGGCGGTGGCCACCGCCGCCGCCACGCCGGCCGCGGCCGAAGCCCACGCACCGGTGCCCGACTGGGCCCTGGCCCTGCCGGCCGAGCTGGCCCGGCCCGGCCGCGTGGCCCTGCGCTACGAGCCCGAGCCGGAATGCTTCTTCAAGGGCGACGACCCGCTGCACACCGTACGCCAGACGCCCGGCCTGCTGCACCTGGAGGTGCATCCGCTGGCACCCTGGCCGCCGGCGGCCGAGTTCGACTGCTACCGCTGCAACCTGGTGCTGCTGCTGGTGAGCGAGGCACCGCGCGCCTACCTGGAAGAGCACTACCGCTACGTGCCCGAGCAGGTGGCCTGGCATGAGTTCCAGGCTACACCGGCGGCCACCTCCGCGCCCATGCCTGTGGCCGGGCCGGTGCCGCAGGACGAAGAAGCCAAGGACGAAGCGCAGGCCCTGATGCTGCGCCGCCTGGGCCAGCTGTGGAACGACCAGCGCGCGCTGCTGCAGCGCAGCGGCGTGGCCGCGGGCACCGTGGCCGCGGTGCGCCAGACCTTCATGAACCTGCTGCAGGCCCTGCCTGGCCAGCAGGCCGCGCAACAGCAGCTGGCCGCGCTGCCGGCCCAGGCCGATGCGCTGCAGGCCTGGGCCCAGCAGCACCAGCCCGCGGGCACCGTGTTCCGCGCTGCCGAGCCGGCGCTCACGGCCGCCGGCCTGCCGCTGGCCGCTGTGCCAGGCCGCCGCGCGGGCGCGCCCACCGCCGCTGAAGAAGCGGGCGCCGGCACACCGCGGCTGCTCAAGGTCAGCCAGGACAAGATCGACCGGCTGATGGACCTGATCGGCGAGATGGTGGTGGCCAAGAACGCCCTGCCCTACCTGGCCACACGGGCCGAGACGGTGTTCCAGCAGCGTGAGCTGGCGCGCGAGATCAAGACCCAGTACTCGGTGATCAACCGCATCGCCGAGGACATGCAGCACGCCATCATGCAGGTGCGGCTGCTGCCGGTGGGCACCATCTTCCAGCGCTTCGTGCGGCTGGTGCGCGACATCTCCAAGCGCCTGGGCAAGGAGGTGGAGCTGGTCATCGAAGGCGGCGACACCGAGGCCGACAAGAACGTCATCGAGTGCCTGGCCGACCCGCTGATCCACATCGTGCGCAACAGCCTGGACCATGGGCTGGAGAAGCCCGAGGCCCGCGTGGCCGCCGGCAAGCCGGCCTGCGGCCTGCTGCGCGTCAGCGCCCGCCAGGACGGCGACCGCGTGCTGATCGAGATCACCGACGACGGCGCCGGCATCGACACCGACAAGGTGCGGGCCAAGGCCGCCGAGCGCGGCCTGATCCCGGCCGACCGCGCCGATGCGCTGAGCGAGCAGGACGCGGTGCAGCTGGTGTTCCTGCCCGGCTTCAGCACCGCGCAGCAGATCAGCGACCTCTCCGGCCGCGGCGTGGGCATGGACGTGGTGCGCTCGGCGGTGGAAGCCATCCACGGCAGCGTGTCGCTCAGCAGCGTGCGCGGCCAGGGCACCACGGTGCGGCTGGCGCTGCCGCTGTCGATGGCGGTGACCAACGTGATGATGATCGAGAGCGCCGGCCGCCGCTTCGGCGTGCCGATGAACCTGATCGTGGAAACGGTGCGGGTGCATGCGGACGACATCCACCGCTTCAAGGACGCGCAGACCGTGGTGCTGCGCGGGCGCATCGTGCCGCTGCGCAACCTCAACGACATGCTGGCGCTGGACGAGGCACCGCGCCTGAACGCCGACCAGGAGCATGCGGTGCTGGTGCTGCGCATCGGCTCCGACACCATCGGCCTGCTGGTGGACGAGTTCCACGGCACCAGCGACATCATCCTGAAGCCGCTGGAAGGCGTGCTGGCCGGCATCACCGGCTTTGCCGGCACCGCCCTGATGGGCGACGGCAGCGTGCTGATGATCCTCAACCCCAAGGAGCTGCTCTGATGGGCATCCGCTACCTGAAGAAGCACGCCGCGCTGGAAGGCCACGTGAGCGTGGAAGACGCCGAGGCCCTGGGCCAATGGCTGCAGGCGCACAAGGCGCCGGCGGTGCACCTGGGCAAGTGCGAACACCTGCATGCGGCGGTGCTGCAGACCCTGATGGCGCTGGCACCCCAGGTGCTGGTGCCACCCCCCGACCCCTGGCTTCGTGCCGCCCTCACAAGGAAGTGACTGTGAAGAAGAGCGTTTTCCTGGTCGACGATTCCGCGACCATGCTGATGAGCCTGAAGAACACGCTGGAGATCAGCGGCTACCAGGTGGACACCGCCAGCGATGGCGAGATGGCGTTGAACAAGCTCAAGGGCGGCCTCAAACCCGACCTGATCATCACCGACATCAACATGCCCAAGCTCGACGGCATCGGGCTGATCCGCGAGGCCCGCAAGCTGGTGCGCTTCACGCCCATCCTGGCACTCACCACCGAGAGCCAGCAGGCCAAGCGCGACGAGGCCAAGAAACACGGTGCCACGGGCTGGTTGGTCAAGCCCGTCGGCGGGGCCGATCTCCTGAAAGTGATCAAGCAGGTGGTGCCGGGAGCTTGAGCCATGCCTGACAGCTCTACCCAACAAGCCCAGACACGCAGGCGCTGGGTCTCCCTCACCCGCACCGCGGCGGGCCTGGGCGCGCTGGCGGTGGCCGGCCTGCTGGGCTGGGTGGTGTGGCCGGAAGTCGTCACACCGCAGGCGCTGGCCGGCCTGGCCTTCGGGGCGCTGGCCGGGCTGTGGCTGGGGCGGCGCACCGCGCCCATCCTCTCAGGCCACCGCCGCCGCACCGTGGCCGTGGTCACGCAGGACATCCACACCTTGCGCCAGGCCTTCAACGTGCTGCGCCAGCAGGTGGAGGTGACCATCCAGACGTCCGAGGCGGCGGTGATGTCGATGGGTGAGCGCATGAACCGCGTGCACCGCGAGACCGAGGAACTGCGCAGCCGCATCATGGAGGCGGTGACACGCTCGCAGCGCTTGTCGGCCGACTCGCTGGGCCAGGCCGGCCAGCATGGCCAGGCGGTGGCCGCGCTGGCCGAGCACCAGGCCCGCTTCGAAGTGAGCCAGCAGGCCTACCGCGAGCGTGTGCGCGCGGTGGCCGAGCGGGTGCGCCAGCTGCTGCCGCTGTCGGCCACCATCGACGAGATCTCGCGCCAGACCAACCTGCTGTCCATCAACGCCAGCGTGGAAGCGGCCCGCGCCGGCCGCGAGGGTGCGGGCTTCAAGGTGGTGGCCACCGAGGTGCGGCGGCTGTCCACCCTCACCAACGAAGCGGCGCGCCAGATCACCCAGGGCATCGCCCGCGCCGCCGCCGCGATCGACGAAGAAATGTCCGCCGCCGACGGCCAGCGCGGCGACAGCAGCACCCACCAGCTGGGCGAGATCGCCCACCACATCCAGACCATGGGCGACACGCTGTCGGAGGTGGTGCCCTACCTGTCGCAGCTGTCCACCGACATGGACAGCGGCATGTCCAGCGTCAACGGCGACATCATCAGCGCGCTGGGCGACATGCAGTTCCAGGACATCAACCGCCAGCTGCTGGAGCAGATCAACACCGCGCTGGGCAGCCTGTCGGACCACTTCGGCCAGATCTATGCGCTGATCGACGGCAAGGCACCGCCACCGCCGGTGCTGCTGGAAGAGCTGCTAGGCCGCTGGACGCAGAGCTATGTGATGAACGCCCAGCGCGTGGCCCACGACCGCGGCACGAAGGGCGAAAGCGGCCCGCCCGAAGCCGCGCAGCCCGCGGTCATGGCCACCGCCGGCGGCCCGCGCATCGAGCTGTTCTGAAGGGGCTGGCCAGCGCCGGCCCGCACTGCTGTTTGCCCCGTCCGGCAGTCAGCCGACGTCGCCAGCTCTTGTTGGCGCCCCGGCAAGCGCTGTTCCCAACGGCTCAAGGGTATGTCGCAGGCAGTTAGGGCAGTGCTGAACAAGCCGCCGCTTTTCTTACCGGTCGGCCATGCGCTGCTGACAACGTGCGGCCATATCGCTGGCAACGGCTTTCGAGCGGCGCCTGACCGCTTGTTTGCGTAGCCAGTGCCTCGATGGCGCCGGCCACGCTGGCCGCAGACGCACTCATGCCACCAGGCGCTTGCGCGCCAGGTAGAGGTTGGCGAGCGCGACCGCCACGAACGCCCTCGTCGCGTTCTTGGCCAGGCCGCGATAACGCACCTTGCTGAAGCCCCACAACCTCTTGGTGACCGCAAAGACATGCTCGACGCGCGAGCGCACTTTGGATTTCAGACGGTTGATGACCTGATCCAGGCCGGCCGTCGCGCTGCCAGGCCGCACGCGCTGATTGGTGCGATCTCGCGCCTGTGGTGCCTTCAAGCGGATCAGTGCCTGCTGCGAGGCGTACGCACTGTCGCCGTACACCTCGTGTTCGGCGCCGTGCAGCAGCTCGGGCAGCGGGTGCTTGTCATGCACGTTCGCAGCCGTCACGACGGCGCTGTGAGCCAAGCCAGTCTCGCTGTCCACTCCGATATGCAGCTTCATGCCAAAGTGCCACTGCTTGCCTTTGTGCGTCTGGTGCATCTCGGGATCGCGCTGGCCCTTGGCATTCTTGGTCGAACTAGGGGCAGCGATGATGGTGGCGTCCACGATGGTGCCGTTGCCTACCTTCATGCCACGGGCCTGCAGCACCTGGCCGACCTCGGCGAACAACGCAGCCCCCAGGCCATTGGCCTCGATCAGGCGCCGAAACTTCAGCAGCGTTGTGGCGTCGGGCACCCGCTCAACGCCCAGGTCGATTCCCACGAAGCGGCGCAGCGCCGTGCTGTCCAACAGGGCGTCTTCGCAGGCCTCGTCGCTCAGGTTGAACCAGTGCTGCACGAAGTACATCCGCAGCATGCGCTGGAGCCCCACGGGCGGGCGACCGTTGCCGGGCTTGGGGTAGTGAGGCTCCACCACGCTGCACAACGCGTCCCATGGCATCACCTGCTCCATCGTCGCCAGGAACTGAACCGCCCCGGGTATCGCGGAGGCCCGTTGGTTTAAGTCAGACGGTCGCGGCCTGACCAGCGCGTTGTCGATGGTAGTTGGCCTCGAACTCGGCCGGCGGGATGTAGCCCATGGGCTCCATCAGTCGATGGTGGTTGAACCAAGCCACCCATTCCAGCGTCGCCAGTTCCACCGCTTGCTTGGTCTTCCAGGGCCCCCTCCGGTGGATGACCTCGGCCTTGTAGAGCCCGTTGATGGTCTCGGCCAGGGCGTTGTCGTAGCTGTCGCCCTTGGACCCCACTGAGGGCTCAATGCCGGCCTCGGCCAAGCGCTCGCTGTAGCGGATGGACAGGTACTGCGACCCGCGGTCCGAGTGGTGCACGAGGCCATCACCTTCGGTCGGCTTGCGGTCGTACAGCGCCTGCTCCAGCGCGTCGAGCACGAACTCGGTGTGCATCGAGCTGCTCTGGCGCCAGCCCACGATGCGCCGGCTGAACACGTCCACCACGAACGCCACATAGACCCAGCCCTGCCAGGTCGACACGTAGGTGAAGTCCGAGACCCACAGCTGGTTGGGCCGCTCGGCACGGAACTGCCGGTTGACCCGGTCCAGCGGGCACGGTGCCTTGAGGTCCGGAACGGTGGTGCGCACGGCCTTGCCTCGGCGCACGCCCTGCAGGCCTTGCTGACGCATCAACCGTTCGACGGTGCAACGGGCCACCGCCACGCCCTCGCGATTGAGCTGGCGCCAGACCTTGTCAGCGCCGTAGACCTGCATGTTGGCCTGCCACACGCGCTGGACCTCAAGCACCAGGCACGCATCCCGCTGTGCGCGACGCGAGCGCAGCGCCGGGTTGCGCTGACGGGATGCATGGCGCCAATAGGCCGACGGGGCGATCTGCAAGACGCGGCAGATCGACTCGACCCCGAACTCCTGGCGATGCCGGTCGACGAAGGCCTTCAGGACTTGAGGCGGCGGTCGAGCTCCGCCTGGGCGAAAAACGCGCTGGCCAGCTTCAGGATCTCGTTGGCCTTGCGCAGCTCTCGTACTTCGCGTTCGAGCTCCTTCACGCGCTCGGCCTCGCTGGTCGTCACGCCTTCTCGCACGCCGGCATCGACCTCGGCGCGCTTGACCCATTCGTTCAGCGTCTGCGGCACGCAGCCAATCTTGGGCGCGATGGACTCGATGGCCGCCCACAGCGACGGGTACTCCCCTCGGTGCTCCTGCACCATCCTCACCGCGCGCTCACGCACCTCGGGTGAGAACTTGTTCGACTTGCTCATGGCTCAATCCTCTCAGAGTGTTGAGCCTCCTCGAATCCCGGGGCGGTTCAAAGCGGTCATTGGCGTGGAGCTGAGCAGCTGCGCGAGGCTTGCGGCCGCTGTGCCCTGTACAGCTGACCTTCACGCCGCCCACGGTTGCCAGGCCCAACGACCGCTTGGTGTCAGTCAGCGTGCGTACGCCCGCCGGCGGCCACCGGCAGCAACCGCTGCATATCGGTCGGTCAGCGCTTGACGCGCGATCCCCGGTTCGGGCCGATGGCCGATCCTCAGGAGCTGGACCAACCGGCGGCCTGCTGTCAGCCCTGTGCGCTCCCCGAGCCGTGCAGCCACCGACCGCCGACGACAGACGTCCGCCAGAGCGACCAACGCCGATAGCGCTGGCCCGACGGCCAGCGTGGAAGGCACCGGGGGTTTCCCTGCCCTGCGTGGACCCCCGTCTGCTGGAAAACCCGACCCGCAACCGCTTGCCAGGCCTGCCTCAGGCCCTCTTGCCCCACCCCACAAGGCCTGCGCGGGTCGTCTTACCGAAAAGGTAAGGAACGCGCACCCAAAAGGCATTGGATCGGGTCGAGTCACTTCGACACACTGCCGTGCAAACAACAGGCAGATCGAGGAGACCTTGACGATGAACGCCAGCCCACCGCGCTTCAAGCGGCTGCTGCTCACCGGCGCCGACGGCCACCTGGGCCGGGTGCTGCGGCCGCGGCTCAAGCGCCAGTGCGAAGTGCTGCGACTCAGCCACCGCAGCGACTTCGGCCCCGCCGGTAGCGGCGAAGAAATCGAGCTGGCCTACCTGGAGAACCCCGACGCGATGCGCCGACTGCTGCGCGACGTGGATGCGGTGGTGCACATGGGCGGCGTGTCCACCGAGCAGCCCTGGTCGCCCATCCTGGCCAGCAACATCGTGGGCGCCTACAACCTGTACGAGGCAGCGCGGCACAACGGCGTGCGCCGCGTGGTGTTCGCCAGCTCCAACCACGTGACGGGTTTCTACACCCAGCGCGAGGTCATCAGCCCGCTGGATCCGCCGCGGCCCGACGGGCTCTACGGCCTGTCCAAGGCCTTCGGCGAGAACCTGGCCCAGCTGTACTTCGACAAGCACGGCATCGAGACCGTGAGCCTGCGCATCGGCTCTTCCTACGAAGCGCCCAAGGACCGCCGCATGCTGGCCACCTGGCTCAGCTTCGACGACCTGGAGCGCCTGGTGGTGGCCGCCCTCACCGCACCGGTGGTGGGCCACACCGTGGTGTATGGCCTGTCGGACAACACCACCGCCTGGTGGGACAACGGCCCGGCACGCCACCTGGGCTACCGGCCGCAGGACAGCTCCGAGCGCTTCCGCGCCGAGCTGGAAGCTCGCCAGCCCCACATCGACCCGACCGACCCGGTGGCCCTGTACCAGGGCGGCAGCTTCGTGCGCACCGGGCCCTTCGAAGACGGCTGAAGCGGCCGTACGCCCCGACACCGCCCGGTGCTGGCGCACACCGGGCGGCCTGACCAACCAAGCGCAACCGAGGACGACGATGAACTTCAAGCACAGCCCCGTGTGGGTGGGGATGGCACTCGCCTGCGCGGCACACACCGCCAGCGCACAGAGCAACGTGACGCTGTACGGTCTGGTGGACCTGAACGTCACGCAATACAAGGCCGGTGGCCGCGCCGGCGGCGACACCCGCACCGTGATGAACGACGGCACCAACAACGGCCTCAACGGCTCGCGCTGGGGCGTGCGCGTCAACGAAGACCTGGGCGACGGCCTGAAGGCCCAGGTGGTGATCGAAGGCGGCATCAATGCCGACGCCGGCACCTCGGCCCAGGGCGGACGCGCCTTCGGCCGCCAGACCTTCATCAGCCTGAGCCATGCCACGCTGGGCGAGCTGCGCCTGGGCCGCCAGTACATCCTGGAAGACTATGTGATGGGCCTGACCGACCCGATGGGCAATGCCCTGGTCAGCAACCCCAGCACCGGCGTCACCAACCTGGGCCGTGCCATCCCGCTGTGGCTCAACGCGCCGCGCGCCGATAACGTCGTCCAATACCGCACGCCCACCTGGGGCGGCTTCTTCGCCGCGGCCCAGGTGGCGCCGGGTGAAGGCACAACCGACCGCTTCCATGGCGTCAGCGCAGGCTACCTGGGCGGCCCGGTGGCAGTGGCCTTCTCATACGAGTGGAACAAGTCGCGCACCACCGACGACGACACCAACAAGTCGCTGACCATCGGCGCCAACTACAACTTCGGCGCCTTCAAGATCCTGGGCGGCTGGCAGCGCAACCGCGACCTGGCCACCGGCAGCGGCAACGGTGCCGCCTCAGGCGTGTCCAACCTCACCATCAATGCGGGCCGCGCCTTCGTGGCCAACCGCACCGACGGCGCCACGGTGGGCGTCGAGGTGCCGATGGGCCTGTTCACCTATGGCGCCAACTACACCCGCGTGAAGTACGAAGGCACGTCCGCCTCGGCCGACCTGGGCAAGGCCGCGCTGGTGGCCCGCTATGCCTTCTCGAAGAACACGCAGGTCTATGCCGGCCTGTCGTATGCCAGCGGCGACCTGGCGGACTACATCAGCGAGAAGCGGGTGGCCAACGTCGGCATGCGCACCTCGTTCTGAAGCCGCTCCCCCTGCACCCAGAGAGCCCCCACGAGGGGCCGATTTCACCGGAGACCTCCATGCACCGCCTTCCCCCTGCTCGCGCCGCCCTGCTGCGCCCCACCTCCCTGGCCGCCCGCGTCAGCCTGTGCGGCGCCCTGGGCCTGCTCATCCTGGCCGGCTGCGGCAGCGACGGCGATGAAGAGATCGCCCAGCCCGTCATCGGCGCCCGCGCCAAGGCCGTGATCAGCGTGGACGGCAAGCAGTTCAAGGACGCCAACGGCAACGGCCGGCTGGATGTCTATGAAGACTGGCGCCGCCCGGTGCAGGAGCGCATCGACGACCTGGTGTCGCAGATGACGCTGCAGGAGAAGGCCGGCCTGATGCTCATCAACACGCTGAACGCGGGCACCGCCGGTGCGCTGCCCGCCAATGCGCTGGACCTGATCCAGAACCAGAAGATGAGCCGCTTCATCCTGCGCAGCGTGGTAACGGCCACGCCGTCCAGCGGCCAGGTGACGCCAGAGCAGGCGGCCCTGTTCACCAATGCCGTGCAGGAGGCCAGCGAGGCCACCCGCCTGGGCATCCCGGCCGTCTTCAAGTCCAACGCGCGCAACCACTACGAGAAAGACCCGCGCGTGGGCATCAACGAGGCGGCAGGCGCCTTCACCGAGTTTCCGAAGGAAGCCGGCCTGGCGGCGGCTGCGCTGGGCACCGGCGACATGTCGGTGATCCAGGACTTCGCGACGGTGATGGGCCGCGAGTGGAAGTCGATCGGCCTGCGCGGCATGTACGGCTACATGGCCGACCTGTCGACCGAGCCGCGCTGGTACCGCGTGCACGAGACCTTCACCGAGGACGCGGACCTCAACGCCAACATCATGAAGACCCTGGTGCAGACGCTGCAGGGCCCCAAGGTCAAGGACGGCACTTCGGTGACGCCCGACTCCGCGGTGGCGCTGACGCTCAAGCACTTCCCGGGCGGCGGGCCGCAGGAGATGGGGCTGGACCCGCACTACGCCCATGGCAAGAACCAGGTGTACCCGGGCGGCAATTTCGGCTACCACCTCAAGCCCTTCATGGCCGCCCTCGACGCCGGCGTATCGGCCGTGATGCCCTACTACGGCGTGCCCATCAATGTGACCTACGAGGGCGTGACCTACGAGCAGACCGGCATGGCCTTCTCCAAGCAGGTGGTGACCGACCTGCTGCGCGGCAAGCTGGGCTTCCAGGGCTACGTGAACTCCGACACCGGCATCGTCACCGACCGTGCCTGGGGCCTGGAGAAGAAGACCGTGGCCGAGCGCGTGGCCGCCGCCATCAATGGCGGCACCGAAACGCTTTCGGGCTTCAGCGAGAACAAGACCATCGTCGACCTGGTGAGTGCCGGCCTGGTGAGCGAGGCCCGCGTGACCGAAGCGGCCAAGCGCCTGCTGAAGGAACAGTTCCAGCTGGGCCTGTTCGAGAACCCCTACGTGGTGGCGCCGCAGGCCACCACCACCGTGGGTGCCGATGCACACCGTGCGCTGGGCATGGAAATCCAGCGCAAGTCGGTGGTGCTGCTGCAGAACCTGGACCAGGACGGCGGCGGCAAAGCACTGCCGCTGAAGGCCGGCGCCCGGCTCTACACCATGGGCATGGCCAAGTCGGACACCGAGAAGTACGGTTTCACCGTCACCGATGGTGATGCGGCCGTGAACGGCCAGCGCCCCAGCGCCGCCGGCCACGACATGGCGGTGATCCGCGTGGAGGTGTCCACCAACAAGCTGCTGCCCGGCACCAACACCCGCGCCACAAGCAGCTACCGCAGCAACGACCCCGCCACCGGCGGCCGCCTCAATCCGGCCACCGGCAAGGCCTGGGGCGCGCCCGACCGTTGCGTGACGCCGTCCGACTACTCGGCCGAGGATGCCCTCAAGGCCTGCCTGGACAACGGGCTGAACTTCGGCGGCTCGCTGCCGTGGGAGAACGGCATGCTGTCCTTCACGGAGATGCATGCCTCGCAGTCGTGGGAGGTGACGCCCTCGCTCGACAAGATCCAGGCGGTGATGAACGAGGTGGGCGCCAAGAAGACGGTGCTGGCCATCTACTTCCGCCAGCCCTACGTGCTGGACGATGCCAGCGGCCTGAAGAACGCGGGCGCCATCGTCGCGGGCTTCGGCATCAGCAACACCGCGCTGCTGGACGTGCTCAGCGGCAAGGTGCTGGCCACCGGCGCCGCCGTCAAGCCGCAGGGCAAGCTGCCCTTCGCGCTGGCCCGCAGCAGCAAGGCCGTGGTGGACAACCAGCCCGACGTGCCGGGCTACCCGGCGGCGGACACGCTGTTCCCGTTCGGCTTCGGTCTCACCTACTGATCAACCCAACCAAGGGAGTACCCATGACAAAGACCATGAAGCCGGCTCCGCTGTGGAAGAGCCTGGCCCTGACCGCCGTGACGGCCGCTGTGCTGGTGGCCTGCGGCGGCGACGGCGGCGGTGGCGACAGCCCGGCCGAACTGCTGGCCGACAGCCGCACCAGCACCGCGCTGATGACGCAGTGGAAGTTCGTGCAGGACGACGGCCTGAGCGACGAACAGGCGCTGGCCAGCGCGGCCAGCAACTGGAGCACCGTCAGCCTGCCCCACACCTGGAACGCGACCGACGCGGCCACCACCGCGCAGTCCACCCCCACCACGCCCACCTACAAGCGCGGCATCGGCTGGTACCGGCTGGAGTTCGACCACGCCGACGCCAAGTCGGCCACGCAGTGGCTGCAGTTCGACGGCGCCAGCATCGTGGTTGACGTGTGGCTCAACGGTACCAAGCTCGGCCAGCACCGCGGGGCCTTCACCGCCTTCCGTTTCGACGTCACCTCGGTCATCAAGCCCGGCCGCAACGTGCTGCTGGTCAAGACCGACAACCGTGCGGCCACCAGCGACAGCAGCCCCACCGCCATCGCGCCCCTGGGCGGCGACTTCAACATGTCGGGCGGCCTGTACCGCGGCGTGTCGCTGGTGGGCACGCCCAGCCGCGCCCAGATCGCGCTGGACGACTTAGGCAGCAGCGGCGTGTTCGCACGCAGCACCGCCGTGGCGGCCGACAAGGCCACCGTCAACGTGCTGGCCAAGCTGCGCAACACCAGTGGTGCCGACGGCAACTTCACCGTGCAGGCCGCGCTGGTGGAAGCCGACGGCACGGCCGTCAAGGCCCGCGCTGCGCAGTCGGTGAGCCTCAAGGCCGGCGCCGCGGCCGACGTGGCGCAGGACCTGGCCGTCACCGCCCCGCGCCTGTGGCAAGGCCTGGCCGACCCCTACCTGTACCGCCTGGTGGTGGAACTGAAAGACGCGGGCGGCAACACCATCGACAAGGTGGTGCAGGACTTCGGCATCCGCGAGATGCGCTTCGATGCCGACAAGGGCTTCTTCCTCAATGGCAAGTCGGTGCCGCTGCACGGCGTGAACCTGCATCAGGACGTGCAGGGCAAGGCCTGGGCCATCTCCGAAGCCGACGTGGACGAATCGTTCCGGCAGATCAAGGAGGTGGGCGCCAACACCGTGCGGCTGGCCCACTACCCGCATTCCGCCTACACCGTGCGCCAGGCCGAAAAGCTGGGCGTGGTGGTGTGGGCCGAGTTGCCGCTGGTCAATTCGACCTCCGTGGCGCGGCTGGCCGACCCCGAGGCCACCGGCTTTGCCGAGAACGCGCGCATGCAGCTGCGCGAGCTGATCCGCCAGCAGTACAACCACTCGTCCATCGGCATCTGGTCCATCGCCAACGAATTGACCGGCGGCACCGATGCGCAGAACAACGTGCAGCCACTGCTGGCCAGCCTGAACAAGGTGGCCAAGGAAGAAGACCCGCTGCGCATCACCACCCTGGCCAACCAGGTGACGCGCAACGGCGACGTGGTGCTGCCCGACACGCTGACGCAGACCGGCTACACCGACAGCTACAGCGTCAACCGCTACTTCCAGTGGTACTACGGAACGTCTGAAACCCAGCTCGGCGACAACCTGGACGACTTCCACCGCCGCCTGCCCACCACGCCCATCGGCGTGAGTGAGTACGGCGCCGGCAATGCGCTGACGCACCACACCGACGACGTGGCCGGCGGCCGCGTGTGCCAACGCGACACCAGCGGCGCCACCCGCATCTGCTACCAGCCCGAGGGGTATGCCAACTACGTGCACGAGAAGGCCTACGCCCAGATCGTGGCCCGGCCCTACCTGATGGGCTCATGGATCTGGAACATGTTCGACTTCGGTTCCGGCAACCGGCATGAGGGCGACATCGGCCAGACCAACACCAAGGGCATCGTCACCTTCGATCGCTCGGTCAAGAAGGACGTCTTCTACTTCTACAAGGCCAACTGGACACAGACGCCGGTCACCTACATCGCCGAGCGCCGCTACACCGAGCGCGCCTACGCCAGCAACAACATCAAGGTGTACAGCAACGCCGACACGGTGGCACTGAAAGTCAACGGCGCGACCGTGGGCACGCTGGCGGCGGCCCAGTGCGTGCTGAAGGTGTGCGAGTTCAAGAACGTGCAGCTGCAACCCGGCGCCAACACCGTGGTGGCCGAAGGCGTGCATGGCGGCAGCACCGTCACCGACCTGGTGAGCTGGAACCTGGCGGCCGAGCGGGTGAACAACGTCTTCATCGCCGCAGGCCAGCTGACCACCGGCCTGCAGTCCACCGACCCGCTGCTGGGCAACCACCGCTTCGGCTCCGACAAGTTCTTCGTCGGCGGCGAGCTGCCGGCCATCGTCGGTCGCTCGGGCCTGGGCCTCAGCGGCGCGGTGCCCATCGCCGGCCTGGGCAGCACGGCCATCCCCGAGACCGGCCGCGTGTGGGACATGTGGCGTGAAGGTGCGAGCTTCGGCTACCGCATCCCGGTGCCCAACGGCAACTACAAGGTGACGCTGGGCTTCCTGGAGCCCACCGCCACGGCCGTGGGCAGCCGGGTGTTGAATGTCGATGCCAATGGCGTGCGCCAGCTGACCGGGCTGGACGTGCTGCAGGCCGCCGGTGCGCGCAATGCGGCCATCGCCCGCTCCTTCAACGCCACCGTGAGCAACGGCGAGCTGCGGCTGGACTTCACCGGCACCACCGGCAAGGCCATCGTCTCCAACATCTCGGTGGCGCCGCAGTGACCCGGCGCTGAAGCCGGCGCCCGCGGGTAGCATGACCTGCCTGCCCGCGGCGCCGGCCGCGCAGCCCCACCCCGATGGACCTCAGACAACTCACCTACTTCGTGGCGGTGGCCGAGACCGGCCACCTGGGCCGCGCGGCCGAGCGGCTGAACCTCTCTCAGCCGCCGTTGACGCGGCAGATCCAGCACCTGGAAGACGAGCTGGGCGTCAAGCTGTTCCACCGCAGCTCGCGCGGCATGGCGCTGACGGCCGCCGGCCAGCAGCTGCTGCAGCATGCCCGCACCCTGCTGGCCCTGACCGACCAGGCGGTGCAGCAGACGCAGCTGGCCGCCCGCGGCGAGATCGGCCGCCTGGACGTGGGCCTCTATGGTTCGGCCATCTTCGGCCTGGTGCCGCAGGTGCTGAGCGCCTTCCGCAGCACCCACCCCGACGTGGAGCTGGTGCTGCACCATGCGCAGACGCCGGCGCAGATCCCGGCGCTGCGCCAGGGCCGGGTGCTGCTGGTGTTCGAGCGGCTGCTGCCCGAGGAGCACGACATCGAGGTGACGCTGGTGGGCCGCGAGCAGCTGCTGCTGGCGCTGGCGGCCGACCATCCACTGGCCGCCAAACCTTCGGTGGACGTGACATCGCTCAACGGCCAGACGCTGATCATCGGCAGCTCACCCTCGGCCGCCGCCAATGCGCTGGCGCTGTGCCGCGCGCATGGCTTCGAGCCCCGCTTCGCACCGCCGGCCAGCGACGTGGTCACCGCCACCTTGCTGGCCGCCACCGGCGTGGGCGTGACGCTGGTGCCCGAATCGATGACCCACGTGCACTACCCTGGCGTGGCCTACCGGCCGCTGCTCAGCTGCGTGCCGGCCTACATGGACTTGCACTGCTTCTACCTGCGCGGCACCCAGTCGCCGCTGCTGGACGCGATGCTGGAGACGGTGGCCCAGGTGCGCCGCAAGCTGAGCCGCAGGGCGGCGGGCGCCAGCGACGCCCTGCCCACGCCTTGAGGCACGGCCTCGAGGTCCGCGCGGCCTGATCAGGCCGAGCGGATGTGGGCGGGGCTGGCCTGCGCCGCCAAGCCCAGATCCAGCATGGCCTGACGCAGCGCCTGCCGTGGTGGCGTCTGCGGCAGCGCGCCGGTGCACGACAAGAGGCTTGCACCGTCGAGTGCATGCGGCTTGAACCACAGGTAGCGCATCTCGGCCACGGCCTTCAGCATCGGCACGAAGATGCCGGCCGCGCGCATCAGCCCCCAGGGCAGGCTGCCATGGCGCCAGCCGCGCCGGGCCACCACCGCGGGTGTGGCGCCGATGTCGTCGGCCGCGCCCGCCAGCGCGGCCAGCAGCTCGGCACCGGTCAGCGTGTGGCCTTCGAAATGCAGCACTTCGACAGCAGACAGACCCGCCGCCTGGCCCGGGCGTGCACGCTCGGCCACGGCCACGAAGGCGCGGGCCAGGTCGGGCAGGTAGGCCCATGCGTGCGCGCGGTCCAGCGGCCCCGGGTAGACGAGCTTGCCGGCCCGCAGCGACTTGAGCACCACCAGGTCCAGCCATGAGCCGCGGCCGCTGCCATAGAAGTCGCCGGCGCGGATCACCACGCCGCGCAGCCGGCCGGCCTCGGCGCGGCGGGCGATCTCGGCTTCCAGCTGCACCCGCAGGCGGCCCTTCTCATGGGTGGGGTGCTGCGGCGTCTGCGCCTGCAGCCAGGCGGGCAGTTGATCGCCATAGCCGTACACATTGCCCGGCAGCATGAACAGCGCCCCCAGCCGCTCGGCCACGTCCAGGCCCTGGCAGGCCAGCGGCATCAGCTGCCGCGCCCAATCCGTGTAGGGCGGATTGACGGCATACACCACGACGCTGGCACCTGCCGCCGCCGCAGCCAGAGCCTCCGTATCCGCCAGCGCCGCCGTCACCGGCGTGACCCCGGCCGGCCAGGCGGCCTGCGCCCGGCGCGCCTGTGCCAGCACACGCCAGCCGCTGGCGGCGAAAGCAGCCACGGCAGCCGCCCCGAGGCGACCCTGGGCCCCCAACACCAACACCACACGATTCGACATCACGGCCTTCCTTCAGCCACCGCAACAGGCGGCGATGCCTGCACTGTGGAACGGCGCGGCCCATTCCACAATGGGCCAGGCGTTCATGTGAGCTATACACTTTTGCATGGCCAAGTCCGACTCCGATGTCGCCGTCAACGAAGCCGCACGTGGCTTCGACTGGGCGCTGGTGCGCAGCTTCCTGGCGGTGCTCGATGCGGGCAGCCTGAGCGGCGCGGCCCAGCAGCTGGGCGCGCAGCAGCCGACGCTGTCGCGGCAGCTGGCGGCGCTGGAAGCCCAGCTCGGCGCCCCGCTGTTCGAGCGCACCGGCCGCGGCGTCGCCCCCACCGCGCTGGCCCTCGCCATCGCGCAAGACGCCCGGGTGATGCAACAGGGCGCCGAGCAGCTGCAGCATCGCTTGTCGAGCCAGCGCGCCCGCACCAGCGGCATCGTGCGCATCACCACCAGCCAGGTGGCCGCGAACTACCTGCTGCCGCCGGTGCTGGCCGCGCTGCAGGCCGCCGAACCGGGCATCGAGGTGGAGCTCGTCGCCTCGAACCAGCTCAGCAACCTGCTGCGCCGCGAGGCCGACATCGCGGTGCGCATGGTGCGCCCGGTGCAGGCCTCGCTGGTGGCCCGCAAGCTGGCAGACATCGCCCTCACCGCCTGCGCGCACGAGCAGTACCTGGCGCGCGCCGGCACGCCGACGCGGCCCGACGAGCTGCTGCGCCATCGGCTGATCGGCTACGACCGCGACGACACGCTGGTGCGCGGCTTTGCGGCGATGGGCATGCCGATCGGCCGCCGGCAGTTCGTGCTGCGCACCGACGACCAGGTGGCCTACGGTCGGCTGGTCGCCGCCGGCGCCGGCATCGGTTTCGTCGCGGCCTACAACCTGCCCTGGCTGGCCGGCGTGGTGCCGGTGCTGCCCGCGCTCAAGATCCCGCCCCTGCCCTGCTGGCTGGCTGTGCACCGCGAGATCCGTGGCAACCCGCTGGTGCGCCGTGCCTTCGACTTCCTGGCCGAGGCCATTCCGCGCGAGCTGGCGGCCGCGGCGGGGGGCCATCGGCGCAACCGTTGAAGCGGGCTGACCGCAGGGCAGGCAGCATGGTCAGACGCCCGCGCTGGCAGAACGGCACCGGGGGCTTGTAGCATCGCCGCCTTTTCGGGATGGCGCGTGCGCCTGGTGGGCGATGGACGACGTATTGAAGCAGTGCGACGACGCGCTGGCCCGGGGCAGGATCGACGACGCGCGACCTCTGGCGGAACAGCTGCTGCGGCAGCCCGAACACGGCGAACTGACGCCGGACGCGGCGCCCGTGCTGTTGCGTCTGGCCTATTGCGACGTGGCGCAATCGCGCCACCAGCAGGCGCATGCGCGTGCGGCGCAGGTGGTGCGGGCAGCGGGCAGGGGCGGACTGCCCGCCCTGGAGGTCGAAGGCCTGTCGCTGCTGACCCGCATGGCCAGTGTGCTGGGCCGCACGGTGGAATCGGTGGAGAGCGGCCTGCTGGCCACCCGCCTGGCCGATGGCCTGGCCACCGGCGCCTGGACGGTGCAGGCCTACACCGCGCTGGGCTTCGCGCTGGGGTGCGCCCGTGCCTACGGTGATGCGGAACAGGCTTTCCACAGCGCTGCCCGGCTGGCTGAACAGCAGCTCGCCGCGACGGCGCAGCTGGAGGTGTGTGTCGCGCGCTCATGGATACAGGCCATGCGCTGCTTCGACGAGGGTCGGCCCGCCGAGCTCAGCCAGGTGTCAGCGCCGCTCGACACGCTGGCGGCGCAGCCGCGTGCGCTGCAGGACCCGCTCACGCCCGGCGCCGCCGCCACCCTACGGCCATCGGGTCTGGTGGTGCGCGGCCTGCTGCAGGTGTGGTCGGGCCGGGTCGACGAAGCCCGTGCGCTGCTGGTGCAGGGCAGCGCGCTTGCACCGGTCTCGCTGGGCTGGATGCAGGCCGCCTACAGCTGGCTGGCGGCCGAAGTAGCGCTGGCGGACCAGTCGCTGGAGGTGGCCGCGATGCACGCAGCGCGCATGGCGGCCCTGTCGGCCGAGGTGGGCTACCTGCCACTTCAATGCATGGGCCACGAACTGGCAGCAACCATCTACCAGCGTCAGGGTGACCTGGCGCTGGCCGTGGCCGAGCGTGAACGCCAGCTGCGCTGCGAACGGCGCGTCCGCGCCCACAACCTGCAAGGCCGCGCTGAGGTGGCCGACTTGCGGCTGCAGGCGCGCCAAGGCGATGAGCGCATCAAGCTGCTGGCCGATCAATCGATGAAGTTCGAGCGCTGGGCCCACGAGGACGCGCTGACCGGCATTGCCAACCTGCGGCGCTTCAACCAGTGCCTGGCCGAATGGTCGCAGGCCGGCGAAGACGCCGGCAGCCCCTTGTGCGTGGCGCTGATCGACGTCGACAACTTCCGCGACATCAACAACGGCTTTTCGTACGAGGTGGGCAACCAGGCCTTGCGCGGCATCGCCGAAGAGATGTCGGCCCACGTGCGTGCCACGGACCTGGCCGCCCGCTGGGGCGGCGACGAATTCGCCATCCTGTTCCGCGACACCGATGTGGAGACCGCGCGCCAGATCGCGCTGCGGCTGCAGGACGCCGTGGCCCGGCACGACTGGGAGGCGGTGGCTGCGGGCCTGCGCGTGGGCATCTCCGTGGGCGTGACCGAGGCTCGGGTGGGCGACACCAAGGCCAGCCTGGTGGCGCGCAGCGAAGAGCTGATGTTCACGCAGAAGCAGGCCCGAAAACGCGCCGAAGCAGAGAAGGCCGTGGCCCCGCTGGTGCTGCATACCGTCACCGACTGGCTGCGCCAGGCCCGGCGCGTGGTGCTGCTGGCCGGCCAGGGCAGCGGGCCGCATGCCGACTTCGGCGACCTCGCGCTGCTGCAGTCCGATCCGCAGGCATTTCGCCGGCGATGGACCGACTGGCGCCAGCAGATGCGCGGGCGCAAGCCCAGCGCCGCCCAGGTGGCCCTGGTGGAACTGGCCCATGCTCTGCCGCAGGTCATGCTGGTGTCCGAGCGGGTGGATGGCCTGCTGACCATGGCCGGCGCCGAGAACGAGGTGGCGCTGTATGGCAACGCCTTCCGGCGCCGCTGCAACGGCTGTGGCAAGACCAACCCCAGCGCGGACGTGGAACGCTGCACCACCTGCGGCCGTCCGGCAGACGATGTGCGACCCGACATCGTGCTGCCCGGTGAGCCGGTGGACAGCGCGCTGCACGGGGCTGCTGCGCTGGCGATGAAGCGCGCCGACGTGATCCTGGTGCTGGACAGCGACGGCGCCCTGCGCTCCACGCGCTCGATGGTGGACAGCGCCACGGCGCGCGGGGCCAAGGTGGTGGTGCTCGGCCAGGAGCGGCATGCGTGGGGCGCCATGGCGGACGTGACCATCACAGCACAACCCGAGGTGGTGCTGGCCGTGCTGCTGCAGCACTTGCAGGCATCGCCGACAACCGCACCCCAGGCCGACACGCCATCGATAGCCAGCCTGAGCAAGGACGGATTCGCGGTGTTGTGCTTCCTGACCGGCCAACGCGGCGACAGCACAGGCGCAACTCTGGAGCAGGCGCTGCAATGGAAGGACTGGGAGCTGGCCAACCACCTGCGCACGGTGCCCTGGATGTTTCCACTGACCACGCCCAGCAGCCTCGATCCGGCCGCCCCGGTGCCCACGCGCCACGATGGCGCGGTGCTGGGCGCCCAGGCCCCGGTACGCGAAGGCATGTTGGCCGCGCTGGCGCTGATGCTGCGCTTCTACGGCTTCGAATGGCGTGATGGTGAGGTGAAGCCTACCGAAGATTGGCGCACCGGCTTCGCCACCTGGGCACCCACGCCCACGCACCACGACCTGCTGATCAGCCGCATGCTCGGTGGATTGCGCCTGCTGGGCCTGCGGGCCGAGGCCCGCCAGGTGCTCAAGGCCTTCGAGACCGCGGCCCTGCACTACCGTGGCCACGATGCGCATGCCCCCCTGCGGCACTGGCGCCTGGCGGTGTTCGGCGCATGACGCGTGGTGGGCGAACGCCCATCCGCCGCCCTACCCTGCCGCATCCTTCTCGAACCCCACCCCGTTCTCCTTCACCCGCTCCAGCACGACCGAGGTGCGCAGGTTGCTCACGCTGGAGCGCAGCGACGAGAGCCGGGTGAGCAGCTGGCTCAGCTCGGCCAGGTCGGCCACCGCCACCTTGAGCAGGTAGTCGTAGTCGCCGGTGAGCTTGAACACGTCGCGCACCGCCGGCTCGTTGAGCACGTAGCGGTTGAACCCTTCCACCGCCTTGTCGGTCTGGTTGAACAGGCGCACCTCCACCATGCCCATCACCGGCGTGCCTTCGGCCTGCGGCGCCAGGTGGGCGTGGTAGCCCAGGATCAGCCCTGACTGCTCCAGCGCGATGCGCCGCCTGGAGCACTGCGAAGGCGACAGGCCCACCAGGTCGGCCAGCTCCTGGTTGGTCAGGCGCCCGTTGTCGCGCAACAGGTGCATCAGGCGGCGGTCGTGGTCGTCGATGGTCACGGTGGTGCTGGGGTAGGCCCGGTGGCGAGCGTGGGACTGATTGGGGATGATCCGTCATCGGCGCACCATCGTGTGCACGATATGCGCTGTACAAGCATAGAACAGGCACAAAGCTTGCGAAAGCCCCCGGCTCTCATTCACCTTCCAACGGAGTCTCCATGCGTCCCCTGCTCGCCCTCGCCGCCGTCGCCATCGCCGCCTCGGCCCTGCTGTCGCCCGCCCACGCCGGTCCTCGCCTGGACCGCATCGTCGAATCGAAGACGCTGCGCGTGGGCACACCGGGGGACTACCGGCCCTTCGCCATCACCGCGGGCACCGGCTATGAAGGCCACGACATCGACGTGATCGAGAAGATCGCCAAGGAGCTGAACGTCACCATCCAGTACGTGCCCACCTCGTGGCCCAACCTGGTGGCCGACCTCAAGGCCGACAAGTTCGACGTGGCGGTGGGCGGCATCACCCGCAACGTCACCCGCATCCGCCAGTTCGAGATGCTGCCGGGCTATGCGCCCTTTGGCAAAGTGGCGCTGGTGCGCACCGCCGATGCCGCCCGCTACCAGTCGCTGGCCGACCTGGACCAGGCCAACGTGCGCGTTATCAAGAACCCGGGCGGCACCAACGAGACCTTCGTGCTGGCCAACTTCCGCCAGGCCCAGGTGTCCACCCATCCGAAGAATGCCGAGATCCCGGCGCTGATCGCCGACGGCAAGGGCGACGTGATGATCACCGAGACCTATGAAGCGCTGGTGTATGCCAAGGCCGACCCGCGCCTGACCGCCAAGTTCGTCGACAGCCCGCTGACGCCCAAGAACTACCTGGGCTTCATGCTGCCCACCGACGATGCGGACTACACCCGCGTGATGCGCTTCGCATGGGACCTGGTCGACCAGCGCGGTGGCCTGGAGCAGGCCCGGCAGCGCTGGTTGAACGTCGGCAAGTAAGCCCCGCAGCGCACCTCGTCGTCAGGCGAGGTAGCGGTTGGGGCGGTGGTTCATCGCGATCAGCAGGTTGAGCACGATGGCCCCGCCCACCGAGGCCACGATCGACGGCCACGGCACCAGGGCCGTGGAAGCCAGGATGATCAGCAGGTCGATCGCCATCTGCACATGCCCGGCGCGGATGCCGTGGCGATCCTGCAGGTACAGCGCCAGCAGGTTGAGGCCGCCCAGGCTGGCCTTGTGGCGGAACAGCACGATGAAGCCCAGGCCCATCAGCATGTTGCCCAGCAGGGCCGCGTAGAACGGGCTGATCTGCGCGATGCTGACGAAGCGCGGGTGCAGGTCGGTGCACACCGACAGCAGCGCCACGCAGCAAAAGGTCTTGAACACCATGGCGCGACCCATGCGCCGCCAGGCCAGGTAGTAGAACGGCAGGTTGAGCAGGAAGAACGCCACGCCGAACTTGACGCCCAGCGCGTAGTGCAGCAAGAAGGCCAGGCCCGCCGTGCCCCCGGTGACCGCCTGCGACTGCTGCAGCAGCATCACGCCGAATGCGATGACGAAGCACCCGGTGAACAAGGCCACCAGGTCTTCCTGCAGGCTGTGGGGCACGCGCTCGACCGCAACGGCGGCGGGGGACAGGGGGGTGGTGGACGCAGAGGTGTGCATGGTCTTGGTGCGCGTGCATGTAATGTGCACGAAACAAGCATCCATTATGCCAATGAGCACCACCCCAGCTCATTAAGCCACTCGATTACACGCTTCGTGCACCAAACTATGCATGGCGCACAAACCTGCCCTACGCCACCCTGAACCGCGCCACCATCGCCAGCAGCCCCTGCGACTGCTGGCGCAGGCCCTCGGCGGCGGCGGAGCTCTGTTCCACCAGGGCGGCGTTCTGCTGCGTGCCCTCGTCGATGGTGGCCACCGCCTGGTTGATCTGCGAGATGCCCAGGCTCTGCTCGTGGGTGGAGGCGTTGATGCGGGCCAGCAGCTCATGCACCTGCTGCACCTGCGTCACCAGTTCGGTCATGGTGTGGCCGGCGCCGGCGGCCAGGTCGCTGCCGGTGGCCACCTTCTGCACGTTGTCGGCGATCAAGGCCTTGATGTCCTTGGCGGCGCTGGCCGAGCTGCTGGCCAGCTGGCGCACCTCGGCCGCCACCACCGCGAAGCCGCGGCCCTGCTCGCCCGCACGCGCCGCCTCCACCGCGGCATTGAGCGCCAGGATGTTGGTCTGGAAGGCGATGCTGTCGATCACGCCCACGATGTCGGCGATGCGCCGGCTGGCCTCGCTGATCATGCCCATGGTGCTCACCACCTCACGCACCACCTGGCCACCGTGGTCGGCCACCTGCGCGGCCGAGGCCGCCAGCTCACTGGCCTGGCGCGAGCTGCCGGCATTGGCTTCCACGGCACCGGTCATCTCCTGCATGGAAGCGGCGGTCTGCTGCAGTGCACTGGCCTGCTGCTCGGTGCGGCTGGACAGGTGCTGGTTGCCGGACGCGATCTCGCACGACGCGGTGGCGATGCCATCGGCCGATTGCCGCAGGTCGCCCACCATGCCGGCCAGGCTGCCGTTCATGCGCGACAGCGCGCCCAGCAGCTGGCCCAGTTCGTCACGCCGGTCCACCACGATGCGGCTGCGCAGGTCGCCCGCGGCCACCGCCTCGGCCACCGTCACCGCGTGCTTCAGCGGCGCGGTCACCAGGTGGCTGATCATCCAGCCCAGGCCGCAGGCCACCAGCACCGCACCGGTGCTGAAGGCCACCATCCAGCCGCGGTCCACCGCATGCTCAGCCGCGGCTTCCGTGGCCGAGGCCACGCTCTGCCGCCGCACCTCGGCGATGAAGTCGGTGCTGGCCGACAGCAGCGCGGCCAGCAGCGGCCGGCAGTCGTCGTTCATCATGGCGATGGCCTCGGCATGCCGGCCCTGCTCGGCCAGGCCCACCACCTTCAGGGCCACGGGGCCGTACTTCGACTCGACATCGGCGATGCGGGCCAGCGCGGCGCGGTCCTGCGCATCGGGCGCGGCCTTCAGCGAAGCCTGCATCGCCGCCAGGCCGGTCTGCATGTCCTGGTGGGCGGCGCGCACGGCCGTGCGCTCGCGCTCCAGGTCGTCGGCGGCCTTCACCAGCACCAGGTTGCGCGCCGCGATGGCACGGCGCATCGCGGCGCTGCGAAGGTCGACCGCGATGCGCTCACGCTCGCTGATGCCGGTGACGTACTCGACGAAGCGGTCGCTGGAGCGGGCCAGCGAATGGAGCGCCAGTGCGGACACGCACATCACGATGAAGGCCATCAGCGCGAAGGCCAGCATCAACTGACGCTTGACGGGCAGGTTGCTCAAACGCATGGAAACTCCAAAAGTCGGGGCCTTGCGGTACGAATGCCCTGTGATATCGGCCCGGTGCCCGTTGCAGCGCAGCCGTGCAAGCCGCCAGCCGCTGGCAGGCCATGCCGCCCGCCGCTGTAGGCAGTCTCCCTACAATCCACGCACGCCCTTGCAGACGCCTTGCCCATGCGATTCCTGATCATCGACGACCACCCGTTGCTGCGCATGGGGGCACGGCAGATGCTGGCTTCACGCTGGCCCGACGCCGAGGTGGCGGAAGCGGAAACCCTGGCCGATGGCATCCGCCAGTTCCAGGCGGCCCGGCCCGACGTGGTGCTGCTGGACCTGCGGCTGCCCGACGCCGACGGCATCGAGAGCGCGGTGCGCATGACGCGCGTGGCGGGTTCGGTGCCCATCCTGGTGGTGAGCCAGAACGACGAGTCGTCGCACGCCACGCGGCTGCTGGAGCTGGGCGTGCGCGGCTTCCTGCCCAAGGACCGCGCGGCCACCGACCTGCCCGCCGCGGTGCAGCGCCTGCTGGACGGCGGCCGTTACCTCACGCCCGAGCAGGCCGACCGCCTGGTGGACCTGCTGGGCCCTGGCGGGCGCGACCAGCGGCCGGTGCATGAAACCCTGTCGACCCAGGAGTTCCGCGTCACGCAGCTCATCGCCGCCGGCCGCACGCCGGCCGAGATCGCCGAGACCATGCACCTGTCGGTCAAGACGGTGGGCAGCTACCGCGCGCGCATCTTCGAGAAGACCGGCTGGCAGTCCAATGCCGAGCTGGTGAAGTACTGCCTGCAGCATGGGCTGACCGAGCCCGCCGGCGGCGGCTGATCGCGCGCAGCAGCGTCAACGCGCCGGCTGCCGCGGCAGCGTGAAGTAAAAGCGCGCACCCTGCCCCGGCGCCGACTCGGCCCACACCCGGCCGCCATGCCGGTGCACCACCCGGCGCACGATCGACAGGCCGACCCCCGTGCCCGGGAACTCCGACGCTGCATGCAGGCGCTGGAACACGCCGAAGAGCCGCGCCGACTGGCCAGGGTCGAAGCCGCGGCCGTTGTCGCCGACGCAGAACACCGTCTCGTCGCCCTCCTCCCGCGCGCTCAGCACCACCTGCGGCCGCTCGGCCTTCGACGAATACTTGAAGGCGTTGGACAGCAGGTTGGTCCACACCTGGCGCAGCATCAGCGCATCGCCTACCACCGCCGGCAGCGGGGGCACCGTCACCTCGGCCGGCGTGCCGATGGCCCCGGCCCGCACTTCGGCCAGGGCTTGCTCCACCAGCGCATCGGTGTCCACGGGCGCCCGCTCGTAGTCGCGCTGGTCCACCAGCGCCAGCGTCAGCAGCTCATCGGTCAACTGGCGCAGCCGCTCGCATTCCTGGGCCACCACCTCGATGCTGCGGCGTGCGCCAGCGCCGCGGGGCGGCTGCTCGCCTTCCAACACCTGGCCCAGCACCAGGCCCATCGCGCCCAGCGGTCCGCGCAGGTCGTGGGCCAGGCTACGGCTGAAGTGGCGCAGGTCTTCATTGGCCAGTTGCAGCAGCTCGGTGCGCTGCTGCACCCGTGTCTCCAGGCTCTCGTTCAAGGCGCGCAAGCTCTGCTCGCGCTGGCGCAGGTCTTCCAGCAGCACGGTGAGCGAGGCGCCCAGCTGATCCACCTCGTCATGGGTGACCTGCTGGGCGGCCTCGGGCATCAAGGCCTGGGCGCGGCGGGCCACGCGCCGCAGCGGGCCGGTCAGCCGCACCGTGATCCACCAGCCCACCAGGCCGAACAGCAAGGCCCCGGCACCACCCAGCCACCACAGCCGGTGCTGCAGTGCATCGGCATCGCGGAAGGCGGTGGACTCGGGCTGGCGCACCACCACCGTCCAGCCCATGCCGGGGTAGTCGTCCAACGGCTGGCTGGCGCTGGTGGCGGTGAGGTAACGCTGGCCATCGGACCAGGTCAGGCTGCCCGCCTCGCCGGCATCCACCGGCCCCGGCAGCGCCGGCTGCCGCGGTCCCAGCGCAATGTCGCCGCTGGGGCCGACGAGCACGATCTCCACCGCGCGCGCGGCATCCACCGTGGCCAGGGCCTCGCGGCGGCGCTCTTCGGCCCAGGCCCAGCTCAGGTGCCCGCCCACCACGGCCACGGTGCGCCCGCCGCGGCGCAGCGGCGCGGCCACGTCCACGAAGCGCAGCGGCTCGGTGCTGCCCGCCTCGGGCCGCAGCAACGAGGCCAGCAAGGCCGCCTCGTGCACGTCGCCCACGATGGGCGCCCGCAGGCCCTGCTGGAACCAGGGCCGGTGCTGCACGTTGCGGCCTTCCAGCAGGCCCTGGGTGGCGGCCAGCACCTGGCCATCGGGCGTGGCCACGCCGATCCAGCTGTAGTGCCGGGAATTGCGCTGCAGCCCCTCCACCAGCACGCGCCAGTGGGTCGGGTTCAGCTGCCAGTCCAGCAGCTGGTCCAGCGCGGCGATCTGCCGCACCTCACCCAGGCGGGCGGCCATGTCGGCATCCAGCCGCTGCGACAGGCGCTGCGCCAGCTGCTGCAGGGCCGCCGCGGTGTCGCGCTCGCTCTGGCGGTAGGCCTCGCGCGCCGACAGGTAGCTGATGGCACCGAACAGCAGCAGCGCCAGCGTGGTGAAGGCCAGCGCGATGCGGGCCCGCATGCTGCGGCGGCGCAGCCAGCGACCGGCGGCGGTGCGGGCCGGCAGCATGGCCATCACGGGCCCCGGGGTGGGGGCTGAAGCCCGCATCGACGAATCACCCATGGACATGTGCGCGCGAATCACCGGCCTGGAACCACAGCCAACGCGGCAAGACCGCGTGCAGGCCTTGGTGCACGGGCCGGCAGCCACGAGCAGCCGGCGCGCCATGCGCCGCCACCGGTGGGTGCCGGCCGATGCTACTGCGCCCACCTGGGAGCACGTGCCGGGGAAATGCCGGGCTTTCACCGGCCTGGCGTGGTCGCTGAACCGCCGGCGCACGGTGGTGCCAGACGCGCATCGCGCCAGCCGATACTGGCACCCCCGCCCTCTCTGCCTGCGCCAGACCATGTCCACTGCCCTGCTCGTGATCGATGTGCAACAAGCCCTTTGCTTTGGTGCGCTGGCCGCCCTCGACGCCGAGCGGGTGATCGAGCGCATCAACGGCGTCAGCGCCCGGTTCCGCGCGGCGGGCCGGCCGGTGGTGATGATCCAGCACGCTTCGCCCGACGCGCCGCTGCAGCAGGGTTCGCCCGGCTGGCAGCTGGCCGAGGGGCTGCACACGCAGCCCGGCGACCTGCTGCTGCCCAAGCGCGCCACCGACTCCTTCCACCAGACCGGCCTGCACGAGCTGCTGCAAGCGCGGGGCATCCACCAGTTGGTGATCTGCGGGCTGCAAAGCGAGTACTGCGTGGACACCACGACGCGCCGCGCGCTGGCCCTGGGCTACCCGGTGCAGCTGGTGGCCGATGGCCATTCGACGATGGACACGCCAGTGCTGACGGCGTCGCAGATCAGCGCCCACCACAACCACACGCTGAGCCACATCACCAGCTTCGGCGCGCGCGCGCGGCTGGTGGCTGCAGCCGAGGTGCAGCCTTAGCCCGTATCAATATGCGCCGCTGCGCTTGAGCACGGCGGGCACCGTGCGCACGAGGATGCTGAGGTCCAGCCACAGCGACCACTGATCGATGTACTCCAGGTCCAGCTCCATCCAGCGCTGGAACGGGATGTCGCTGCGGCCGCTGAGCTGCCACAGGCAGGTGATGCCCGGCAGCACGCTGAAGCGGCGGCGCTGCCAGTCTTCGCGAAAGCCCGCCACGTCGCGCAGCGGCAGCGGCCGCGGGCCGACCAGGCTCATCTCACCGCGCAGCACGTTGAACAGCTGCGGCAGCTCATCCAGGCTGGTGCGGCGCAGGAAGGCGCCGAAGGGCGTCACGCGCGGGTCGTGGCGCATCTTGAAGGCCGGGCCCTTGACCTCGTTGAAGGCCTCCAGCGCGGCCTGTCGGGCTTCGGCGTTCTGCGTCATGGTGCGGAACTTCAGCAGCATGAAAGCCCGCTTGTTGAGCCCGATGCGCTGCTGCCGGAAGATCACCGGCCCCGGGCTGGTGAGGCGGATGCCCAGCGCCACCAGCGCCATCACCGGCGCCAGCAGCAGCAGCAGCGCCGCCGCGCCCAGCACGTCCATCCCGCGCTTGCCGGCCACGCGCCAGTCGTTCTCGGGCACCGAAGACAGGTACAGCACCGGCTGCGCCGCCACGCTGCCGGTGCGGGTGCGCGCCAGCCGCGCGCTGAAGAAGTCGGCCGGCATCGTCACCAGCGTGCCCTGCTCCTCGCAGGTGTTCACCACCTGCTGTATGCGTGCATACGAGGAACGCATCGGCAGCATCACGAACACCTCGTCGACCACGCTGTGCGAGAGCACCGCGGCCAGCTGGTCCGTGCCGCCCAGCCAGGTCGGCATGCCGGCGGTGGCGGGCATGTCGTCGTCCACATAGCCGATGACGCGGTAGCCCAGCTCCTCACGCTCGGCCAGCAGGCGCGCATAACGCTGGGCGCGGGCCCCGGCACCCACGATCAAGGCAAAACGCAGGTTGCGGCCCTGCAGGTGCACCTTGGCCAGCAGGCTGCGCAGCACGCGCCGGCCCGCCACCACCAGCAGGGCCAGCAGGGCGGTACAGGGCAGCAGCAGGTCCAGCCGCGCCCACGCCGGCACCAGGGCGATCAGCAGCACCGCGGTCACCGGGCCGCACAACAAGGCGCTCCAGGCGGCACGTGCCGATTCCGTCCAGCCGTCTTCCAGACGATGCGAGGCATAAAGCCCGCGGCTCAGCAGCAGCAGGTGCCAGCACAAAGCCAGCAAGGGCCACAGCAGCGTGAACGGCGGCTGCAGCAGCGATTCGGGTTGAGCGCCCTGCAGCAGCAGCACGGTGGCCAGGGCCAGCGGCGCGGCGCCGGCCTCGGCCGTCTTGAAGGTCCACATCGCCCATTGGCGACGAACTCTTGGCGTCATGGCATCGCCCCTCCGCGGCGTGTTGGCCGACGCAGGTCGGCAAGGCCATGGTTGAAGCCGCGCCGAGCGGCGGCAACCCCTACAACCGGGCCTCGGCCGGTCCTAGGGGGATGAGTGGCTGCACTCCCTAGTTCGCAGTGGCGGGCGGGCGCGCGCTTCCTAACCTTGAGAGGTCTCAAGGCCCCCAAGGAGGAACACCATGCCATGGACGAAGAGCCTGCTTGCAGCCGCGGTGGTGGGCGCCAGCCTGTCCGCCCAGGCCGCCATCGGACCGGTCGGCCCCGGTGATCTCGGGCTGATCACCACCGACACCGCCACCCTGGTCAATGCCATCGCCGGCACCAACACCGACATCAACGACAGCTACACCTTTTCGCTGAGCGGCCTCAGCAACATCGTGGCCGCCTTCGCCGACTTCACGCCGCCCAACACCAATGCGGGCGATTTCAGCACCAACCTGGCCGGCTTCGCCATCTTCTCCACCAGCAGTGCCACGCCCCTGCTGTTCGACAACACCCCGGGCGATGGCCTGTTGGTGGCCGGCCAGCTGGGCGCGGGCAGCTATGTGTTGACGGTGCTGGGCACGACCACCGGCACGCTGGGCGGGGCCTATGCGGGCGGGCTGGCCGTGGCCGCGGTGCCCGAGCCGGCCACCTACCTGATGATGGCGCTGGGCATGGCCGCGCTGGGCGGCTGGTCGATGCGGCAGCGGCGCGGGCGCTGACGCTCGCCAGGCGCCGCCCGCGATGACCGGCAAGCGCCGATGCGCTTCACAGGAAGCCCAGTGGCCGCTGGCCGAAGCCCGACAGCCCCGGCAGCGCGCGCGCCAGGGCCGCGTCGCCCACACCCAGCCAGTTCAGCAGCGTGGCCGCGTACTGGTCCACCGCGATCTGCGGAATCCAGCGGCCATGCCGTTCACCTTCGTGGCGGCTGGCATCGTCGGCGCCACCCGGCGTCGGGTCGGGCAGGCGGCCATAAACCTGGCCGCCACGCACCGGCCCGCCCATCACCCAGTGGTGGTTGCCCCAGCCGTGGTCGGTGCCCAGGCTGGCATTGGGCAGCACCGTGCGACCGAACTCGCTTTGCGTGAACGAGACCGTGGTGTCGCCCGCGCCCACGGCCTGCAGCGCCGCATGAAAGGCCGCCAGCGCCTCGCCCACCCAGCGCAGCAACTGGGCATGGTCGCCCAGCGTGGCACCGTCACGCGCCACCTGGTTGGCATGGGTGTCGAAGCCTTCGAGCTGCGTCAGGAAGATTTGCCGGTCGCCCCCCAGCGTGGCCCGCGCATGGATGAGCTTGGCCACCTGGTACAGCTGCGCCGCCAGCGGGTTGGCAAAGCGGCCGTTGCTGAGCAGCGGCGCGAACACCTGGTCGATCAAGGCGAAGGCCGCGGCTTCACCGGGCAGCGTGCGCACCAGGCCGGCCAGCTGACTGGACAGCCAGAAGGCCTCGATCTGCTGGGCCGCGAAGCGCTGCGCCAGCTCGTTGTCCTGCGTGTCCTGGTACATGGCCAGCAGGGCCTGCTGGCGCGCGGCCAGCGGCGCCCAGCGTGCATCCTCGGCCTGCAGGCCGTAGCCGCCGAACAGCTCACCGGGGCCGGGCAGCACCAGCGTGGCCCGGTCCTCGGCCTGGCCGAACAGCGGGTTGTTGCCAAAGCCGATGACGGGCTGGCTGCCGGCCGCGCGGCCACCCCAGCCGCTGCGCAGGCGCGGGTTGCCGCCGCCGGCTTCCCACAGCACGCGCTGGTCGGGGTGGCTGAACAGGCTTTCGGGCAGCTGCGTGGTGTCGGCCGGTGCAGCGGCCATGAACGTTGACTGCGTCAACGGTTTGACCAGCGGCCCCACGTTCAGCACCGGCGCCAGGCGCCCGGCGTCCCACCAGGGTTGCAGTGCGGCCAGCGAAGGATGCAGGCCCAGACCGCTGCCGGCCAGCGGCACCAGGCTGCCGGGCGGCAGGGCCAGCGCCCCACGCAGGCCGGCATACAGGGCATAAGGGTCGCGCTCCGTCGGCACCAGGGTGTTGGCGCCGTCGTTGCCGCCATACAGGAACACGCACACCAGCGCGCGGTAGTCACCGGCGCGTGCGCCGCGAGGCGCCAGCGTCAGGCCACCGGCGCCCAGGCCCAGCGCGCCCAGCAGGCCGGCACCCCGGCGCAGCAGTGCGCGGCGGCGGGCATCGAAAGGGGTCGTCATCGTCTTGCTCACGGCTGCACCTGGTATTGCGGCGTGGCCAGCACCAGATAGGCCGCGGTGCGGGCCCGCTGGGTGCGCCATTGATCGGCATCCACCTGCGGTGTCCACCACGCCACTGCCTGCACGATGGCACTGCGGGTGGCGGCCGGCAGCATGCGGCCGATGACCAGCAACGAAAACTCGTCCACCAGCTGCTGTGCATCGTCGGCCCGCGCGGCCAAGGCCGAGAGGTCCACCTGCGTGCCGGTGGCCTGGGGCACGCCGGCATCGGGGCCGATACCGCCCTGGTCGAGCAGGAAGCTCATGAAGTTGAGCCGGCGCAGCGCCGCATTGGGGTTGTGCAGGCCGAACTCCGGCCCCTTGAGCGCCGTGCCCGGCACCGGATGGTTCGGCGAATAGAAGTTGAAGACGCTGGGCGCGCGGAACACCACCTGCGACAGCTCGCCGCCCCACCACCAGCCCAGCGCGTCGCCATCGGTCTTTCCGCCCACCGCGCGCAGCACGCCAGTGAACAGCAACACCGGCTCGCGAAGCTTGCCGGCCTGGCGGCTGGGGCTTTCGGTGCGGGCCTCGGTGTCCAGCAGCACCGCGGCCACGGTGGCGGCCAGGTCGCCCCGCGTGCCGCTGCCAAAGCTGCGCGTGGCGCCTTGATAACGGCCGGCATCGAAGGCCTGGGCCACGCGGGCCACGTAGGCCGGCGTCGGGTTGCTGGTGACCAGGTGCTGGATGAAGCGCTGCGCGATGAAGGGGCCCAGGTTGGGATGGCGCATCACGCTGTCCAGCACCGCATTGAGCGCGGTCTCGTTGTCATGACCCGCGGCCAGCGACACGCCTGACAGCAGCGCATGGGCCTGACGGTCGTGCAGCGCCGGCAGCGGCAGCATGTCGCCCTGGTAGAAGCGGCAGTTGGCGCCGCGCGGCCAGCACCCATAGCCCGAGCGGCCCCCGGCCGGGTAGGTCCAGCCGGTCAGCGCCAGCGCATAGCGGCGCACCATCGTGTTGTCGAACACCGGTTGGCAGCGGCCACCGGCCAGCGTGCCGTCGGCATTGAGCAGGCAGGTGCCCAGGCTGAACAGCTCCAGCAACTCGCGCGCATAGTTCTCGTTGGGCGCGGCGGCGTCGTTGTTGGCATGGTTGAGGTAGTCGCCCATCAGCGGCGACAAGGTCACCTTGCGCAGCAGCTCGCGGTAGTTGCCGAAGGCCTGGCCCAGCAGCAGGTTGTGGTACTCACGAAAGCCATAGGTGGCTTCGGCCCCCACACCGCTGACCACCAGCCACTGGCCCAGCGCAAAGGCCACGCGCTGGCGCAGCTGGTCGGGCTGGCCCAGGGCATTGCGGTAGAAGTCCCACACCAGCGGCTGGGTGCTGAAGTGGTTGCGCCAGCAGTCCGGGTGCTGGTGGGCGGGCAGCGCACAGAAGGTTGTCTGCTCATCGAACTGGTGCACCGCGGCCGTGCCGCCCGAGGTGTAGCGCGAATCGCTGCGGGCCAGTTGCGCGGCCAGCCAGGCCTCGGCGCCCTGGGCCTTGATCTCGGCCACCAGCGCGGGGCTGGGGCCGAAGCTGGCCTGGTGCGCCAGGCGCACCGCATCGAGTTGCGTGGTCGGCCGTTCGGCCGGCGCGGTGGCCGTCGCAGGCAGGGCGGCGGGCACGCTGGCGGCAGCCTCGGTGGAGGCCGTGCCCATACCGCCACCGCTACCGCCACCACCACCACCACCGCCGCATGCCGCCAGCAGCAGCGCCAGGGCGGCCGGCCAGGCGGCGCGCAGGAACAGAGCATGGAGTTTCAACATGCCGCCATGCTGCCCAGCCGGGCCGCCTGCAAAGGCCGGATGACAGCGCGCTTCAGCCGGCAGATACAGGCCGCCTATCGCAGGGCCTGCCGCAACAGCAAGCTGGGTGCAGACTCTAAAAACGCCGCTGATGGTCCTGGGGATGGCGGCGGGCCCGGGCGGCCGGCAGCATGGCTGCACCTTTGCCACCGAGCCCCACCGCGTGCGCCTTGCCCTTCTGCCTGTGTCTGTGCTCGTGCTGGCCGCCACCGCCTGCCTGGGCCTGGCCGGCTGCGCCACCGACCCCGACGTGGACGGCATCCAGCGCCGCACGCTGGATGAGAGCGGCACGGCCCAGCCGCCGCAGCCGGTGGCCACCATGCCGCCGCCACGCCGCGATGGTGTGCTGCGGCTGCGGCCCGGCGACCAGGTGGACGTGAGCGTGTGGGGCTATGACGACCTGTCGCGCCGCGCCACCGTGGCGCCCGATGGCGGCCTGGCCCATCCGCTGGCCGGCCGGGTGCAGGCCGGTGGCCGCACGCCGGACGAAACCGCTGACCTGCTGCGTGTGGGCCTGCGGCCCATGGTGCGCGAAGCCGTGGTGCGCGTGAGCGTGGCGGTGCCCGCGCCGGTGCGCTGCCAGGTGCTGGGTGAGGTGAAGAACCCCGGCCCGGTGGCCCTGACCTCCACCGACGCCACGCTGCTGGAAGCGCTGGCCGGCGCCGGTGGCCTGACCGAGAACGCGCGCAAGCGCATCGTGCTGATCCGCGAGCTGGACGGCCAGGTGTACCTGCAGGGCCTGGACATGGCCACGCTGGTCTCGGGCGGCCTGGGCCGCCAGCAGATGGGCGTGGGCGAAGGCGACACCCTCTTCGTGCCCAGCGCGCGCAGCGCCGATGCCGCGCGCGAGGCCCGCCGCTGGGCCGACATGCTGGCGCCGCTGCTCAGCTTCCAGCAGGCCACGCTGCTGTTCGACAGCTTCCTCAAGGCGCTGGTGCATGGCAACCCCACCAGCACCAACACCATCGTGGTGCCGGGCAACCCGTGAGCACGCCATGGCCGCGCTGTCGGTGCTGATCGACACCACGATGGCCGGCATCGCCGAAGGCGAGCGCAGCGGCGTCTACCAGTACCAGCGCCACCTGGTGAACGGCCTGCTGCAGGCCGGCGACCTGGCGCTGACGCTGCTGTTCGCCCTGCCCCGGGCCCGTCACGATGCGCAGATCGCCGCCTTCGTGCGCGAGGCACAGGCCGAAGGCGCAGCACCCGCGGTGCAGCGCGGCCGGCTGCCGCTGCGGCTGCTGCGCCGCGTGCCCTGGCCGGCCGAAGGCTGGCGCACGCGGCACGACGTGTTCCATGGCCCGGCCCACCTGCTGCTGGCCAGCCGCGCACCCGCGGTGGTGACGGTGCACGACCTGGCCTACCTGCACGACCAGGGCGCCGCGGTGCCGGCCCACACGCTGGCCGCCGACGAACGGGCCGCGCTGGCGCTGCGCCAGCGCTTCTTCGCCGAGCTGGCCCGCCAGACCGAGCAGACGCTGCGCCGCGCCGCCCATGTGATCACCGTCTCGGAGCACACCCGCAGCCTGCTGCGCCGCCACTTCCACCTGCCGCCGCAGCGCGTGACCGCGGTGCCGCTGGGGCTGCGCGCCGAAGCGGTGGCACCGCCCAGCGTGGCCGCCTTCGCGCACTGGCAGCAGCGCCTGGGCCTGCAGCCGCCCTACCTGCTGTACCTGGGCAACCTCGACCCCAACAAGAACCTGGCGACGCTGCTGCACGGCTTTGCGGCCTACCGGCGGCAGGGCGGGCGCTGCCCGCTGCTGCTGGCCGGCCGCTCGGTGTTCTACGAACGGGTGCTGCAGGCGCTGGCGCAGCAACTGGGCGTGGCCGATGCTGTGCGCTTTCTCGGCCGCGTGGACGATGCCGCGCTGCCGGTGCTGTACCGCGGCGCGCAGACGGTGCTGATGCCGTCCAGGCTGGAGGGCTTCGGCCTGCCCGCCATCGAGGCCATGGCCTGCGGCACGCCGGTGGTGGTGGCCGCCGCCGGTGCGCTGCCCGAGGTGGCCGGCGAGGCCGCACTGCAGGTGCCACCCGACAGCGCCGACGGTTTTGCCGAAGCCTTGCTGCGCATCGAAGGCGACGAGGCGCTGGCGCAGCGCTTGCGCCGCGCCGGCCCGCGGCAGGCCGCCCGCTTCAGCTGGCGCCACACCGCCGAGGCCACCGCCGCCGTGTACCGCCGCGTGGCGCTGGAGGCGGCCTGATGCGCGCCCTGGTCGTCACCCACCTCGACCTGGACCGCGAGCCCAACCAGCGCACCCAGCACATGCTGCACATGCTGGCCGGCCATTGCGAAGAGGTGGTGGTGCTGTACAGCGTGCGTGCCCAGGGCCGCGGCTGGCGTGGCCTGCTGCACGATGCGCTGCGCCACGAGGTGCAGCCGCGCACCGAAGGCCGGCTGCACTACCTGCGGGTGCACCCCTGGCTGAACTATGCGCAGGCACTGGCCCATGGGCTGGACGACGGCATGCCGGACCAGCCCCCCACGGCGCGCCCGCGCCGCTGGCTGGCCGACCTGCTCAGCAGCGCCGGTGCGCTGCGCGACCTGGCCTGGCTGCACGGCATGCGGGCCGCGGCCCGGCGCCATGCCGGTGGCCACTTCGAGCTGGCGCTGGCCGACGGCCCCTGGGCCGGTCTGGTGGCGCGCGGGCTGCAGCGGCAAGGCCGCATCGGCCGGCTGGTGTACGACGACATGGACCATGTGGGCGGCGGCCAGCGCCTGGCCTGGCGGCGCCGCTGGATCGAACGCATCGAGCAGCGCCTGGTGCGCCAGGCCGACGTGGCGGTGAGCGCCGGGCCCGAGCTGGCCGCGCTGCGCCAGCGCGCCACCGGCCGCCAGCCCGCGGTGCTGCCCAACGGCGCCGACCTGGCGCGCTTTGCGCCGCCGCCGGTGCGCACGCCGCACCCGCCCACCGCGCTGTACATGGGCCGGCTGGAAGCGGCGCGTGGCGTGGACCTGGCCATCGCCGCGATGGCGCGGGTGCGGGCGCGGCTGCCGCAGGCCCGGCTGCTGGTGCTGGGCGATGGCGAGCCCGCCTACCGCCAGCGGCTGCAACTGCAGGTGCAGGCCTTGCAGCTGGCCGATGCGGTGCAGCTGCTGGGCCCGGTGCCGCATGCCCGGCTGCCACGCTGGCTGCGAGAGGCCGATGTCGGCATCGCCGCCTTCCGGCTGAGCGAACAGGGCCGCTATGCGATGCCACTGAAGGTGGCCGAGTACATGGCGGCCGGCGTGCCGGTGGTGTGCACCGCCGGCAGCGCCGCCGCCGGCTGGGTGCAGCGCACCGGCGCCGGCCTGACCAGCCCGTTCGAGGCCGATGCGCTGGCCGACGCCATCCTGCAGCTGCTGCAGGACCCGCAGCGCCATGCCGCCGCCCGCCAGGCCGGCCTGGCGGCCGCGCAAGAGCTCGCCTGGCCGCAGGTCACGGCGCGCATGTGGCAGTTGATGCAGCCGGCAGCCTGACGTGAGCCGACCGCGCATTGCCCTCGACGGCCGCCTGGTCACCTGGCCCGGCATCCACCGCTATGTGCATGAGCTGAGCCTGACCCTGGCCACGCGCAACGACGACCTGGACTTCGTCTGGGTGTGCAACCCGGGCGAAGAGGCGCGCTGGCCGCTGCGCCCGGGCATCGAGGTGCTGGCCACCCCCTTCCAGCCGCTGTCGGTGCAGGAGCAGGCGGCCTGGCCCGGCTGGATACGCCGGCATGGCATCGGCCTGTGGCATGCACCGGTGGCCCACCACCTGCCCTGGGCCAGCCCGGTGCCGCTGGTGGTGACCATGCACGACCTGATCCTGCACCACCTGCCGCGGCTGGCGCCCGGGCTGGCCGGGCTGGCGTACTACCGCATCGCCAATGCGGTGGCCATGCGGCGGGCGCGGCGGGTGATCTGCATCTCGCAGGCCACGCACGACGACGTGGCCACCGTGTGGCCGCGGGCCCGGCCGCGGCTGCGCACCGTGCCGCACGGCATCGCCGAGCGCTTTCGCCGGCCGCTGCTGCCGCAGGGCGCATGCCCCGGTGAAGACTGGCCCGCCGAGCTGCCCCCGGCACTGGCCGCGGGCCGCCCTTACCTGCTGTTCGTCGGCACCTGCAAGCCGCACAAGAACCTGGACCGGCTGCTGCAGGCTTATGCCCAGCTGCCGCTGGCGCTGCGCGAGGCGCATCCGCTGGTGCTGCTGGTCAAGCTGCGCGACCGCAACCCGCAGGCCGAGCACACCGCGCAGCGCCTGGGCCTGCAGCCGCACCTGCACTGGCTGGAAGGCGTGAGCGAGGCGCAGCTGGCGCGCCTGTATGCCCATGCCCGCGCGGTGGTGCTGGTGTCGTTGATGGAAGGCTGGGGCGCGCCGGTGAGCGAGGCCATGGGCAGCGGCACACCCGCGGTGGTGAGCCAGGGCAGCGCGCAGGCCGAGATCGCCGATGAAGCCGGGCTGGCCTGCGATGCGCTGGACGTGGGCAGCATCCGGCAGGCGCTGCAGCGCATGCTGCAGGACGATGCGCTGCACGCCCGGCTGTCGGCCGCCGCCATGCAGCGTGCAGCCCGCTTCAGCTGGCCGCGCACCGCCCTGCGCACGGCCGATGTCTACCGCGAAGCGCTGGCGATGAGCACCGGCTCGGGTTGACGCAGCAGTCCGTCGAAGTAGTCGATGGTGCGGCGCAGGCCTTCGTCCAGGCCCACGCGCGGCTCCCAGCCCAGCGCGCTGCGCGCCAGCGTGATGTCGGGCTGGCGCTGGCGTGGGTCGTCGGCGGGCAGCGGCCGATATTCGATGGGCGAGCGTGAACCGGTGAGCGCGATGATGCGCTGGGCCAGCTCGCGCATCGTCAGCTCGGTGGGGTTGCCCAGGTTCACCGGGCCGGTGAAGTCGTCGGGCGTGTCCATCAGGCGCATCAGCCCGTCGATCAGGTCGGCCACGTAGCAGAACGAGCGCGTCTGCGTGCCGTCGCCGAACAGCGTGATCGGCCGACCGCGCAGCGCCTGCACGATGAAGTTGGACACCACGCGCCCGTCGTTCGGGTGCATGTGCGGGCCGTAGGTGTTGAAGATGCGCGCCACCTTGATGCGCACGCCGTGCTGGCGCCGGTAGTCGAAGAACAGCGTCTCGGCGCAGCGCTTGCCTTCGTCGTAGCAGCTGCGGGGGCCGATCGGGTTGACATGGCCCCAGTAGCCCTCGCGCTGCGGATGCTCGGCGGGGTCGCCGTACACCTCGCTGGTAGAGGCCTGCAGGATGGGCGCCTTCACCCGCTTGGCCAGGCCCAGCATGTTGATGCTGCCGTGCACGCTGACCTTGGTGGTCTGCACCGGGTCGAACTGGTAGTGCATCGGGGAGGCGGGGCAGGCCAGGTTGTAGATCTGGTCCGTCTCCACGTACAGCGGAAAGGTGATGTCGTGGCGCATCAGCTCGAAGCGCGGATGGCTGCGCAGCCGCGTCACATGGTCGAGCGCGCCGGTGAAGAAGTTGTCCACGCACAGCACCTCGTTGCCGCGGGCCAGCAAGGCCTCGCACAGGTGCGATCCGAGAAAGCCCGCGCCCCCGGTGACGAGGATCCGCCGCTGCAGTCCGTAGCCCTCCACATGCGCCTCCGTGCCGGCACCGCCGGATGCTTTCAGCCTAGCCGCGGGGCCGGCCACTGCAAAGGTGCGGCGGGTGACAGACGTGGGGTGACAGGTTGGGGGGGTGGGCCTCACCGGCCGTCGCCGGGCCGCTGAGGACGGCGGCAGCAATTTCCGCTTCAACTGCGCCACCGCATGCCGAAACCCCCTGAGAGGGGGCGCAGTCGGTGCCCCGGAAAAGCAGTCGTTCATGCTCCAGCACCTCAGCTTCAACCGCAAGATCGCCACGCTCGTGGGTGTGTCGATCGCGGGCCTGGCCGCCTTGTCGGCCGCTGCCTTCCTGCAACTGCGCAGCAGCATCGTGGAGGGCCGCAAGGAGCAGCTGGTCACCGCGGTGACGGCGGTGCAGGCGGTGGTGGCTGGCTACCAGGAGCGCGCGGCCAAGGGCGCGATGCCGCTGGAAGAGGCGCAGAAGGCCGCCAGGGACGCCATCCGCCTGACCCGTTACGGCCAGGGCAACAAGGAATACGTGTTCGCCTGGTCCACCCAGGGCGTGGGCGTGGCCCATCCGCTGAAGGCGGAATGGGAAGGCAAGGCGATGATCGGCAAGATCAAGGACAGCAGCGGCCTGGACGTGATCGACGCCGTGGTGAACGGCGCCAACCGCGCGCCCGACGGCAAGGCCTTTGTGCCGATGATGTTCCCGCGGCCGGGCCAGACCGAGCCGGTGCCCAAGCTGCAGTACGTGGCCACGGTCAAGGGCTGGGACTGGATCATCGGCTCGGGCCTGTACATGGACGACGTGGACGCCGAGGTGCGGGCGGCGCTGCTGCGCAGCCTGGCCGTCACCGGCGCACTGCTGCTGGCCATCGGCGGCATCGGCTACGGCGTGGCCCGCAGCGTCATCCGCCAGATCGGCGGCGACCCGGCCGAGGCGCTGGCCGCGATGAACGAGGTGGCCCGCGGCAACCTGGCCACGCAGGTGCGCACCCAGGTGCCGGGCAGCCTGCTGCATGGGCTGGGCACGATGATCGACGCGCTGCGTCACACCGTGAGCCAGGTGCGCCAGGCCACCGATTCCATCGCCACCGCGTCGGGCGAGATCGCCGAGGGCAACCACGACCTGTCGGCCCGCACCGAGCAGACCGCCTCCAACCTGCAGCAGACCGCCGCCTCGATGGAGGAGCTGACGGGCACGGTGACGCACACCTCCGAATCGGCCCGGCAGGCCAATGCGCTGGCCGAATCGGCCTCCACCGCGGCGGCCCAGGGCGGCAGCGTGGTCAGCCAGGTGGTGGCCACGATGGACGACATCAGCGCCAGCTCGCGCAAGATCGCCGACATCATCGGCACCATCGACGGCATCGCCTTCCAGACCAACATCCTGGCCTTGAATGCCGCGGTGGAGGCAGCGCGGGCCGGCGAACAGGGCCGCGGCTTTGCGGTGGTGGCCGGTGAAGTGCGCACGCTGGCCCAGCGCAGCGCCGAAGCCGCCAAGGAGATCAAGAGCCTGATCGGCGCCAGCGTCGAGCGGGTGGAAAGCGGCTCGCAGCTGGTGACGCAGGCCGGCGCCGCCATGCAGGAGATCGTCGAGCGCGTCAAGCACGTCACCGCCACCATCGGCGAGATCACCCATGCCACGTCGGAGCAGAGCTCGGGCATCGGCCAGGTGAACACCGCGGTGGCGCAGCTGGACCAGATGACGCAGCAGAACGCGGCGCTGGTGGAGCAGTCCACCGCGGCGGCCGAAAGCCTGAAGGACCAGGCCCAGCGTCTGGCTGGCGTGGTGCAGGTGTTCCGCCTGTAAACCCGGGTAAAGCGCCCCCCGCGCATGAAGGGTCCCCCTCCAAGGGGGGTCGGGGGGCTGCGCAAAACGCCCTTGCGCCTCTAGCATGGCGGTGCCAGCCCCCTGGTGCTTCACCACCCGCCGCCATGCAACCTCAACCTCTTCCGCCCGAAGCCGCCCGCGTGCTGGCCGAAGCCGCCCAGGCCGCCGAGCAACTCAACCAGCTGAGCACCCAGCTGCAGCTGCTGGCCATGGCGCTGGACGAGCTGACCACCGTCACCGACCCCACCGTGCAGGCCCAGCTGGCCGCCACGGCCGATGCGGTGATCGCCAAGGCCAAGCGGGTCGGCTGAGCCGCGCTGCGCCGCCGGCTCAGCGGGCCAGCAGCATTCCCTCTTCCCACACGGCGCGCATCTTGTCCACCATGCCCGCGGGCAGGCGCTCGTCGGCCTGCGCCGCCTGCAGCGTATCGCTCATGCCCTGCGCGATCGCCTGCAACACGGCCATTGGCTGTTTGACGCCACAAACACGGCGCCCGAAGTCGACCAGCTCGTCCTGCGTGGGATAGGTTCGCGTGGCATGCCGGCCGGCCCGCAGCTTCAGCGCCATCGTGTGATCCTGCAGCTCAGGTCCGCCCGGGTATCGCGTGTAGGTGTAGATGGTGGTCGTGACCACATCGAACATCGGCGCCAGCCAGAGGTCGCGGCTGCTGCGGTACAACACGCCGAAATTCTTCAGGTGCGCATCGCCATTGCGCACCATCGCTGAAAACGCCACCTGCGCGAAGAACCTCTCCAGGTTGTCGCTGTGCAACTGCAGCTGGCGCAGCAGTTCGGCCACGCGCTGGTAACTGCCCTGGTACTTGCGGTCCGACAGCACGTCACGCACACGCAGGCCGGCCAGCGCCGCGATGTCCTCGAAGCCCAGCCGCTCCAGCCGGCCATCGTCGTGGGTCACCATGTCGAAGCGGTCCAGCACCAGCATCTGGCCATCGTCCGACAGCGCGCAGCCGGGCACCTCGATGCCCGCGTGCCGGGCCGCCGTCAGGCACATGAACTCGTTGGCAGCCAAGCCGGGATAGGCCGGGCTGGCCGCCTTCACGATCAGCGAAGGGATGGGCACCGTGGCGCGGTCGGGCACCATGATCTTGGGCTGCATGCCGGCGATGCCGGAACCGGTGCTGAGGTAGGCCGCCACCAGCTCGTCGAACACCTGCGGCGTGTAGCGGGTCTTGAGCAGCGCTGCCTTGCCCATGGGCGGAGGCGGCGCAGGGTCGGCCGCGCCGGGCAGGCGGTACCCCAGGCGCCCGATGCCATTGCGGCCCACCAGGGCCAGCAGGTGCATCGGCGTCATCGGCTGCTTGGGAAACAGCTGGCGGATGCGCATGAACAGATCGCCCTCAGGCAGGTTCTGGTCCATGGGCGCAAACAGGTCGCCGTCCTGCCAGGTCAGGCGCTCGCCGGGCGGCATCAGCAAGGCCACCGCGGGCTGATCGCCCGCGGGGTCGAGGTAGCGAAACTCGTAGCCGGACGTCTTCAGCAACTGGCCGGCGGCCGGCCCATCGCCGATGGACACGTCCAGCGCCCGCAGCCGGGCCGGCAGGGGCTCAAGAGGCGTCGACGTCATCGGCGTCGTCATCCATCTGGAAGCGCCGGGCCACCTCCTCGGCCGTCGGCAAGCCGACGGGCTCCAGCCGCAGCGCCAGGCCCAGCGCACCCATCACCGCCAGCAGCGACGAGACGGTGCTGTCTTCGCCCGCCTCCAGGCGGTAAATCACTTCTCGCACCTTGCCAGCGCGCTGTGCCAGCTGGGATTTGCTCAAGCCCAGCTCGCGCCGGCGGGCCGCCAGCTGGCGCCCTAATTCATCGGGCAGACGAAGATTGCCAGTCATGGCTGACATAGTGCCTTAAAAAAGTGCAATTTGCCAGCCATGACGTGCAACCCACCAACTACCAACCGTGGAACCGGCCCCAGGCCGTCAGCCCGCCTTCGGGCGCCAACGCCTGATACTGCGGAAACTGCGCCCCGGTGGCGCAGGCGTGGTTGGGCAGGATGCGCAGCCGGGTGCCGATGGGCAGGCGGGCCACCACGTCTGAGGGGTCGCCGTCCGGTTTCGAGACGATGCCGTGCTCCTGGTTGGCCGATGACAGCAGCCAGCCGGGCATCGGCGTGCCATCCAGCGTGCACACCTGGCCGTAGCCGAAGTCCTGCGCCTGCCTGCCGGTGCCACGGTCGCGGCTCATCGCCATCCAGCCGGCATCGACGATGGCCCAGCCCTTGTCGGCCTGGTGGCCGATGACGGTGGTGAGCACGCTCAGCGCGATGTCGTCTTCGCTGCACACGCCCACGTTGCGCATCACCAGGTCGAAGAACACGTACACACCGGCCCGCAGCTCGGTCACCCCCTGCAGCGAGGCGGCGGCCAGCGCCGTGGGCGTGGAGCCCACCGACACCACCGGGCACGGCAGCCCGGCCGCGCGCAGCCGCTTGGCCGCATGCACGCAGCCGGCGCGTTCCTGCTCGGCCAGGGCGGTCAGGGCCTCGGGCGCATTCAGGTCATAGCTGGAGCCGGCGTGGGTGAGCACCCCGGCCAGGCGCATGCCGCCTTCGTGCAGCAGCCGGCCCACGGCCAGCAGCGCATCGTCCTGCGGCGTGATGCCGGAGCGGTGGCCGTCGGTGTCCACCTCGATCAGCACCTCGAACGCATGGCCGTGCTGGCGGCCGAAGTCGACGATGGCGCGGGCGCCCTCCACGCTGTCGGTCAGGATCTGCAGTGCGCAGCCGCGCCGGCACAGCGCCAGCGCCGCCGGCAGCCGGTGCGGCGCCATGCTCACCGCGTACAGGATGTCGGTGAGGCCCTGGGCGAAGAACTGCTCGGCCTCCTTCAGCGTGGAGACGGTGATGCCTTGCGCACCGGCCGCCTGCTGCGCCGCCACCACCTGGGCGCACTTGCTGGTCTTGGCATGGGGCCGCAGCCGCACGCCCAGCGCATCGGCCTGCTGCTGCATGCGCGCGATGTTGCGGCGCATGCGCGCCAGGTCGATCACGGCGGCGGGGGTGTCGAGCTGCCGCAGCGCGGCGGTGGAAGGCGTGTCGAGGTCCTGCATGCGCCCATTGTCGGGCCCGCCAGCCGCCGCTACAGGGCGGTGCCGTTGACCACCGTCGCTTCCACCACCCAGCCCTGGCCGGTGACCAGCGGGCGGGCTTCGCCGTCGGCTTCCACGGCGTCGCCCGGCTGCAGCTGTAGCGCGGCCATGCCATGCGGCCTGGTGTGGATGAAGTAGCCGTTGTCCAGCACCACGCCATTGGGCTCGCCGTGGCGGGCGTAGTTCAGGCGCGCCACCGTGCCACTGTAGGGCGGCCCGTCTTCGCCCGAAGGCGCGGGCGCATGGCCGTTGATGCTGAGCAGCCGCTCGAAGCGGTGCACGGGGTGCACCGCCTCGCCCTTGTCCGAAGGCGGCCCGGCCGGGGCCTGCAGGCTCAGCGTGTCGCCAGGCTGCAGCAGCATGAAGGGTTGGGCGGCGGTGGGGTCGTGGCGGTCGAACACGATCTGCAGCGGGCCGGCATCGGCCTTCAGCAGCGCGCCTTCGAGGTCGCCGCGCGGGCTGTAGATCAGGTGCTCGAAACGGCCTTCCAGGGTCTTGGACTTGCTCATGGGAAACGCTCCTTGTCAGGGGGATGAAGCCGCCGGGCCTACAGCCGCAGCAGCGCCGCGCTGGCCGCACAGACCAGCAGGAAAGGAATGGAGATGCGATGGAACTCGCGCAGGCCGTGCGGCACACGCGCCAGCCGCAAGGCGATGAGGTTGGCCAGCGAGCCGATCACGCAGCCGAAGCCGCCCACGCTGACGCCCGCGGCCAGGGCCGGCAGGTCGTGCACCGAAGGCGCCAGCGCGATGGTGGCCGGCACGTTGCTGATGAACTGCGAAGCGACGATGGCCGCCAGGTAGGCGTTCATGCCCTCGCTGATGGGCAGGCTGGCCATCCAGGCGGTGACGGCGGGCAGCGCCAGCAGCTGGCGCAGCACCACGAACATCAGTGCGATGATGGCCAGCAGCGAGAGGTCGAGCTTGAGCAGCAGCCGCGGCCGCACTACCAGCAGCACGCCGAAGACCACGGCCAGGCCCAGCAGCAGCTGGTGCCGTTCCAGCGCAACGACGAAGGCCACGAACAAGGCCGCCGCCACCGCCAGCAGCCGGTACGAGATGGGCGCGGGCCGCGCCTCGGGCTGCAGCCGGATCGGCCGGTTGGGCACCAGCCACCAGGTGGCCACCAGCAGCCAGGCCACCATCACCGCGACGGTGGGTGCCATCATCTCGACGAAGCCCATCACGCCCAGGCCCGAGCGGTGCCACAGGAACAGGTTCTGCGGGTTGCCGATGGGCGTGAGTGCCGAACCGGCATTGACCGCCAGCGCCTGCAGCACCACCAGCCGGGCCAGCGGCAGCTCGGCCTGCATGGCCAGCACGCGGGTCAGCGGCACCAGCAGGAACAGGCTCACGTCGTTGGTGACCAGGGCCGACAGCACCGCCGCCACCGTCACCAGGCCCATGGCCAGGCTGCGCTGGTGCGTCACGCGGCCCAGCAGGCGCCGCGCCGTGGTCTGCAGCACGCCGCTGTGTTCCACCGCCTGGGTGACGGCCAGCAGCCCGGCCAGCGCGCCCACGGTCTGCCAGTCCACCAGGGCCAGCAGGCTGGCGGGTGAACGCGGCTGCAGCACCAGCAGGCCCAGCGCCAGCGCGATCAGCACCCACAGCAGCGCATGGCCGGCCGGTGGTGCCTCCTGCGATGGGGCATCACTGACGGTGGCGGGCAACGGCGCCGGCCCGGCCGGGGCCGGTCCGGGGCCCGGGCGTGGCGCCAGGCGCTCCGGGGTGGCGGCCGTGTCCAGGCTGTCTCGTGTCATGCAGGGGCTCCAGGGGTGGTGGCGGCCGCAGCCGCCCGTTCGGGGTTGTGAAGTGCCGGGCCGCGGCGGGTTTCGGGCATGGCCAGGCTGAACAGCAGCAGTGCCAGTGCGGCCACGCCGGACAGCACCGCGAAGCCGGCATGGAAGCCGCCCGCCTGCGCCACCTGCCCGGCCAGCAGGTTGCTCAGCGCCGCGCCTGAGCCCACTGCCACCGCGCCGGCACCCAGCGCCAGGTTGAAGTGGCCGCTGCCGCGCGCCAGGTCGCTGACCATCAGCGTCATCATCACGCCGAACACGCCGGCGCCGATGCCGTCCAGCACCTGCAGCGCCAGCAGCCCGGCCGGACTGTGCACCATCAGGTACAGCAGGCCGCGCAGGGGCAGCACCGCAAAGGCCACCAGGAAGATGGGTTTGCGCGCCAGCCGCGGCGCCCAGCGGCCCACCGCCAGCCCGATCGGGATGGTGACCAGCTGCGTGACCACCACGCCGGCCGACAGCCACAGCGGCGCATGCTGGGGCACCAGGCGGCCGATCTGCTGGGCCACCAGCGTCAGCATCGCGGCATTGGCCAGGTGGAAGAGGAAGGCACAGCCCAGCAGCACCGCCAGCGGCCGGCCCAGCCAGCGGCGGGCGGGCCGCGGCGCGGTGCTGGGCGTGGTGCTGCCATCGCTGGCGGCCTCGTCCCGGTCGCCGCCGCGGGCCAGCACCGGGTCCACCTCGCGGTTGCGGATGCTCAGCGCCGCCGCGATGACCGGCAGCGCCAGCACGCAGCCCAGCCAGAACATGGCCTGCGGGCCGTGGCGGTGGCCGATCCAGCCGGTGCCGGTGGCCCACAGCACGGTGCCGGCCGCGCCCAGCGCGGCATTGCGGCCGATGCGCGCATCCATGCCGCCCCGCCCCACCAGCCCGAGGCTCAGGCCGGCCACGGCCGGCGCCACCAGCGTGCCGGCGGCGCCGATGACCGACTGCCCGGCCAGGATGACCGGGAAGCTGGGCCGCGACACCATCATCACCAGGCAGGCGGCGATCACCGTCACCGCCCCGGCGATCCATCGGGGTCGCGATTGCACATGGTCCATCCAGGCTCCGGCCGGCGCCTGCACCAGCAGGCCCACCAGGGCGCTGGCAGCCATCACCGTGCCCACCCGGTCGGGCGACCAGGCCAGCGTGCTGGACAGGAACACCACCAGGAAGGGGCCGATGCCGCCCTGGATGTCGGGCGCGAAGAAGGCCAGCGCATCCAGGGCGCGCAGGCTGCGGCGGCTGGGTTGGACCGAGGTGCTCACGGCATCAACCCCGCGGCAGCGGGCGCGGCGGCGCAAACACCTCGCGGGCGTTGTCGGCGCTGCTGCCGATGGCCGTGGCCTCGAAGGCCTGGCCCAGCGCGTTGCGGGTGCCGTAGCCGCGGGCATAGAAGCTGGCGCCGGGCTTGAGCTGCTCGGCCAGCGCGGCGCCGGCATGCGGCGCGAAGCGCACGATGGTGCCGTCCTGCAGCAGCACGCCGTTGACGTCGCCGCGGCCGGTGTACAGCAGCGTGCCGATGCGGCCGCTGGCGTTCATCGCGGTCAAGGCGCCGTCGGCGGGCGGCCGCGGCGCGGGCACGCTGCCCAGGGCCGGCGGCTCGTCGGTCACGCTGCGGCCGTTGGCGGTGTTGCGCAGCGTCTCGGCGCGCAGCACCGGGCCCTGCTCGCCGCGGCGGCCGCTGACCTGCACGGTGTCCTGCAGCTTCACCGCCTGCAGCAGCGCGGGCGACAGGTGCGGCGGCAGCTTGACCTGGGTGCCGTCGGCCAGCAGCAGGCCGTCGACTTCGCCGTTGGGGTTGAGCAGCCAGCGCGCCACCTTGCCGCTGACGGTGGCCTGCGCTTGCGCGGCAGGCGGCGGCGGGGGCATGCCGGCACGGCCCGGTGCCGCGACGGGCGGGGGCGCATCGGGTGCCACAGGCGGCGCGGGCTGCGCCCAGGCCTGGGTGGCCAGCAGCACGGCGGCGGCAGTGGTGGTCAGGAAGCTGGCAAATCGATGGGTGGTCATGGCATTCGCTCCTTGGTTGGTGCACCTTCCAACCCAAGACGCGTGCCAGGCACAAAACACAATGAAATCAAGAACTTGCGTGGGCCAGGCAGTGCCCGGCTGGATGATCCGCGGACAGCCGCTGTCCGTTTGGCGGACACCTGGCGGACAGGTGGCGCGGGGGTGTCCGGCTAATCGCCCAGGCCGTACTGCGCCAGCTTGCGGTACAGCAGCTGGCGGTGGATACCCAGGCGGCGCGCGGCCTCGGCCCGGTTGCCCTGGGCCTGGGCCAGGGCATGGACGATGAGCGCGCGCTCCAGCCGCTCGGTGGCCTCGGGCAGCGGGCTGTCCAGCCAGTCGGCCGGCAGGCTGCCGCCCTGCCCGGCTTGCGCAGGCGCCACCGCCGCCAGGCCCAGGTCGGCCGCCTCGATCACCGGATGGCGCACCAGCGCCTGGCAGCGCTCGGCCAGGTTGCGCAGCTCGCGCACGTTGCCCGGCCAGGGGTGGCGCAGCAAGGCCTGCGCGGCCGTGGCCGAGAGCTGCTTGGGTGCTTGCCCCGCCGCGGCCAGCCGCAGGAAGTGCTCGGCCAGCGGGATGATGTCGGCCAGCCGTTCACGCAGCGGCGGCAGGCGGATGGACAGCACGTCCAGCCGGTACATCAGGTCTTCGCGGAACTGGCCTTCGCGCACGGCCGCAGCCAGGTCGCGGTGGGTGGCGGCCACCACGCGCACGTCCACCTTCACCGGCTTGTGGGCGCCCAGGGGCACCACCTCGCCCTCCTGCAGCACCCGCAGGATCTTGGCCTGCACCGCCAGCGCCATGTCGCCGATCTCGTCGAGCAGCAGCACGCCGCCATCGGCCGCGCGGAAGCTGCCGGGCCGGTCGGCCACCGCGCCGGTGAAGGCGCCGCGCACATGGCCGAACAGCTCGCTTTCCAGCAGATCCTTGGGGATGGCTGCGCAGTTCACCGCCACGAAGGGCCGGCCGGCCCGCGCCGAATGGCGGTGCAGCGCACGCGCCACCTGTTCCTTGCCGGTGCCGGTTTCGCCCAGCACCAGCACCGGCGCCGCGCTGGCGGCAGCCAGGCCGATGCGCTTGTGCACCTCGCGCATCGCGGCGCTGACGCCGATCAGCTCGTCCTCGCCCTCCTCGGCCGCGGGCTCGTTGCTGGCGGTGGCGGCCTGCTCGCGCAGCGCGCGCGACAGCACCTCCTGCACCGCCTCACGGCCGATGGGCTTGGTCAGGTGGTCGAAGGCGCCCAGCCGCATCGCGGCGATGGTGTTGTGGCCGCTGGCATGGGCGGTCAGCACGATCACCGGCGGCAGCGCGCGTGTGGCCGGCAGGCGCTCGCGCATCGCCTCCAGCGTCTGCAGGCCGTCCATGCCGGGCATGCGGTGGTCGAGGAACACCGCGTCGAAGTGGCCGCGGGCCAGCGCCTGCAAGCCGGCTGCGCCGCTTTCCGCGGGCTGCACCTCGTGGCCCAGGCTTTCCAGCGTCTCGGCCAGCGTGTCGCGGAAGGCGTCGTCGTCGTCGATGATCAGCAGGCGCGCCATGGCAGCTCCATCGTGAAGCAGGCGCCGCCCTCGGCCGGCGCCTCATGCCGCAGCTCGCCGCCGTGGGCCAGGGCCACCTCGCGCGCCAGCGCCAGGCCCAGCCCGGTGCCGTCGGGCCGGCCGGTGGCAAAGGGCTCGAACAGCTGGCCCTGCAGCTCGGCGGGCACGCCGGGGCCGTGGTCGCGCACCGCCAGCCTCAGGCGCCCGCCCGAGGTGGGGCCGACGGCCAGCTCGACCCTGCTGCCGGCCGGCGCATGGCGCACGGCGTTGTCCAGCAGGTTGTCGATGGCGCGGGCCAGGTGGGTGGGGTCGAGCTGCGCGCACCGCGGTTCAGCCAGCGTCAGCACCAGCGTCACCTGGCGCCGCTCGGCCTGCGGCTGCGCGGTGGCCAGGCGCTGGCGGGCAAACTCGTCCAGCGCCACCGGCTGCAGCTGCAGGTTCAGCGGCTGCACCACGGCCAGCAGGCTTTGCACCAGGCCATCGAGCCGCGCCACCTGGTCGAGGATGAGCTGCAACGCCTGCGGTTGCCGCTCGGGCGGCCCGGCCAGCGCGTTCTCGGCCTTCAGCCGCATCGCGGCGATCGGGTTGCGGATCTCGTGCGCGATGCCGCCGGTCATGCGGCCCAGCGCGGCCAGCCGCTGGTCGCGCGAGCGGCTGCGTTCCGCATCCCGCAGCTGGTCGCGGGCCACCTCGAAGCGGGCGCGGTAGTCGTTCAGGCTCTGGATCAGCGCATCCAGCTCACGCAGGCCGGTGGGGCTGATCGGCGGCGCCGCCTCGCTGCCATCGGCCTGGGCCAGCTGCGCCTGCAGCCGCTGCAGGTGGCGGCGCCCGCGCAGCACGATGGTGCCCAGCCACAGGCCCGAAGCCAGCACGAAGGCCAGCAGGGCGCCCAGGCCCCAGCGCAGGCTGCGCTGCGCATCCAGCGTGGCCAGCGAGGTGCGGGTCATGGTCCAGGCCGCCAGGTCCTGCCCCGGCGACTGCAACGGGCAGGCCGAGACGATCAAGGCCTCGCGCGAGGCGCGGATGACGTCGGTATCGGCCTGCTGGGTGCGCGCCACCACCTGCGACAGCGTCGCGATGTGGGCCTGCTCGGCCTCGGGCACGTCGCGCTTGACGCTGGTGCCTTCATAGGTGGGGTAGGCATAGGCGATGAAGCCCTGCCCCGCGCGCCACACGCCGCCTTCCACATGCGGCTCGGAGACCAGCACCAGCTGCAGCAGCACCTGCAGCAGGTCGAGCTGCGGCTCGGCCTGCCGCGGGTCGTTCAAGGACTTGGCGTAGCGCTGCGCGATGGCACCGCAGGCCGCCGCGGCCTGGTCCTGGGCCTCGCGGATCTGCAGCCCCGCGCTGTGCCGGAACAGCAGCACCATCACCAGCGCCAGCCCCACGCACACGGTCAGCAGAATCAGCCAGAACAGCGTGAGCTGGCCACGCAGCGACTTCAATGCAAGGACTCCGGATCACCCATGGGCCACAGCATAGCCGGGGCCCGGCGCCGAAGCGGGGCGCGGTCAGCCCAGGCCGCCCTGGCAGACGTACTTGACGTGCTGGTAGTCCTCCAGCCCGTGGGTGGAGCCTTCGCGGCCGTAGCCCGATTCCTTGACGCCGCCAAAGGGCGCCGCCTCGGCGGCCAGCGCGCCTTCGTTGATGCCGACGATGCCGGTCTCCAGCGCATCGGCCACGCGCCAGATGCGGCGCACGTCGTTGGAGAAGAAGTAGGCCGCCAGGCCGAAGGGCGTGTCGTTGGCGGCGGCCACCACCTCGCTTTCCGTCTCGAAGCGGGTGATGGGCACCACCGGGCCGAAGGTCTCTTCGCAGCTGCAGGCCATGGCGGCATCGGCGCCCACCAGCACCGTGGGCGCGTAGTAGTTGGGGCCCAGCGCCGGCAGCCGCCGGCCGCCCACCACCACCCGCGCGCCGCGCTGCAGCGCGTCCTGCACATGGCGGTCGATCTTGTCCACCGCACGGCCATTGATCATCGGCCCGATCTGCGAGGCGGCATCGCTGGCCGGGCCCACCTGCAGCGCCGCCACGCGGGCCGCCAGCAGCTCGACGAAACGGTCGTGCACCTGCGCCTGCACGAACACCCGGTTGGGGCACACGCAGGTCTGGCCGCCGTTGCGGAACTTGGCGGCCATCAGCCCTTCCACCGCGGCCGGCAGGTCGGCATCCTCGAACACGATGAAGGGCGCATTGCCACCCAGCTCCAGCGACAGCTTCTTGAGCGTGGCGGCCGACTCACGCGCCAGGTGCTTGCCCACCGGCGTGCTGCCGGTGAAGGTGATCTTGCGCACCCGGCTGTCGGCCAGCCACACGTCCACCACCTCGGGCGTGCGCTCGCGCGAGGCGGTGACGATGTTCAGCACCCCGGCCGGCACGCCCGCTTCCTGCGCCAGCCGCACCAGCGCCAGCGAGGTGAGCGGCGTGTCCTCGGCGGGCTTGCACACCACGGTGCAGCCGGCGGCCAGCGCCGGGGCGATCTTGCGGGCGATCATCGCGGCCGGAAAGTTCCAAGGGGTGATGGCGGCCACCACGCCCACCGGCTCCTTCAGGGCCAGCATGCGGCGGCCGCTCACCGGCGCGGGAATCACCTCGCCGTTGGCGCGCACCGCCTCTTCGGCGAACCAGTCCACGTAGCTGGCGGCATAGGCCACCTCGCCCCGGCCTTCGGCCAGCGGCTTGCCCTGCTCGCGGCTGATCAGCCGGCCCAGGTCTTCCTGATGCAGCAGGATCAGTGCATGCCAGCGCTTGATGATCTGCGCACGCTGCTTGGCCGGCACCGCGCGCCAGCTGGCAAAGGCGGCGTGGGCCGCGTCCACGGCGGCCTGGGCATCGCCAGCGCTGCTGTCGGGCACCTGGGCGAACACGGCGTCGGTGGCGGGGTTGCTCACGTCCAGCCAGCGGCCGGCAGCGGCTTCGCGCCATTGGCCGTCGATGAAGTTGCGGCCGGGCAGGAGGTCGTCGCGCCGGAGCGCCAGGCTGTGGGGCAAGGACATGGAAGCGGAGGCTTGGGACATCAGAGGGAGGCTGCGTGGGCAGCGGCGTTGGCCACGGGGGCCGGGTGCATCTCGTCGAGCCAGCCGCGGCGCAGCTCGGGCACCGAGCGTTCCAGCAGCTGGTAGTAGGGGTGGTGGTCGCCACGGTCGAAATCGGCGCGTGCCACCTGGGCCAGCTTGCGGCCGTGCTGCATCACCACGATCTCGTCGCACACCGCCTTGACGGTGTGCAGGTCGTGGCTGATGAAGAGGTAGGACACGCCCAGCTCGCGCCGCAGGTCGGCGATCAGGTCCAGCACCGCGGCGCCCACCACCGTGTCGAGGGCCGAGGTCACCTCGTCGCACAGGATCAGGTCGGGGTCGGCCGCCAGGGCCCGGGCCAGGTTCACACGTTGCTTCTGCCCGCCCGACAGGCCGCCGGGCAGGCGGCCCACCACGCTGCGCGGCAGCTTCACCAGGTCGAGCAGCTCATGGATGCGCTTTTGCAGCGCAGCGCCGCGCAGGCCCTTGTAGAACTGCAGCGGCCGGGCCAGGATGCGCTCGATGGGGTGCGAAGGATTGAGCGCGGTGTCGGCCATCTGGAAGACGATCTGCACCTGGCGCAGCTCTTCCTGCGTGCGCTGCGCCACCGTGGGCTTGAGGTAGCGGCCGTTGAACAGGATGTGGCCCGCACTGGGCGCCACCAGCCCGGCGACCGCACGCGCCAGCGTGGTCTTGCCCGAGCCCGATTCGCCGATGACGCCGATGGCCTGGCCGCGGTAGAGCTTGAGGTCGATGTCCTCCAGGATGGGCTTGGCCGGCTTGCCCTGCGCATCCAGCGGACCATAGCCCGCGCACAGGCCGCGCACTTCCAGCAGCAGCTGGCCGTCGGCCGACATCGCGCCGCCGCCGCGCGGCACCGGGCGGGCGGCGGCCAGCAGGCTGCGGGTGTAGTCGGCCGCCGGCGCTTCCAGCAGCTGGCCGGTGGGCGCCAGTTCCTGCATCACGCCGTTGCGCAGCACCAGGATGTGGTCGGCCATCTGCGCCACCACCGCCAGGTCGTGGCTCACGTACACGGCAGTGGCCTTGCGGTCGCGCACCACGCGGCGAAAGGCGCGCAACACCTCGATCTGCGTGGTCACGTCCAGCGCGGTGGTGGGCTCATCGAGGATCACCAGGTCGGGGTCGGCGATCAGCGCCATCGCCGCCATCAGCCGCTGCAGCTGGCCGCCTGACACCTGGTGGGGGTAGCGATCGCCGATGTGTTCGGGGTCGGGCAACGCCAGTTCGCGGAACAGCTGCACGGCCTTGACCTCGGCCTCTGCGCGGGGCATCAACCGGTGGATGCAGGCCGGTTCCACCACCTGGTCCATCACCGTGCGCGACGGGTTGAACGAAGCCGCCGCACTTTGCGCGATGTAGGCCACGCGGCGCCCGCGCAGCGCGCGCTGGCCGGCGGGCGACAGGTGCAGCACGTCGGTCTCGCCGATGCGCACGCTGCCGCCGGTGATGCTGCAGCCATGGCGCGCATAGCCCATCAGCGCCAGCGCGGTGGTGGTCTTGCCCGAGCCCGATTCACCGATCAGCGCCAGCACCTCGCCGGGCTGGATGTGGAAGCTGAGCCGGTCGACCAGCGTCTGGCCGCCGGCCTCGATGGTGAGGCCCTGCACCTGCACTGAAGCGCCCATCAGCGTGCTCCCCGTTCTCTGGCCAGGCGCCCTGGCAGGTTGTCGATGACCAGGTTCACCGCGATGGTGAGGCTGGCGATGGCGATGGCCGGGGCCAGCACCGCGGCGCGGCCCTCGGCCAGTGCGCCGATGTTCTCGCGCACCAGCGAGCCCCAGTCGGCGGCCGGCGGCTGCACGCCCAGGCCCAGGAAGCTCAGGCCCGCCAGCAGCAGCACGATGTAGACGAAGCGCAGCCCCAGGTCGGCCAGCATCGGACCCACGATGTTGGGCGCGATCTCGCGCAGCATGATGTAGAGCGTGCCCTCGCCCCGGCTGCGGGCCACGGTCACGTAGTCCATCGCGTTGATGTTGACCGCCAGCGAACGGGCGATGCGGTAGGCACCGGGCACGTAGATGACCGCGGCGGTGAGCACCAGCACCACGATGGAAGAGCCGAAGCCCGCGACGATGATCAGCGCGAACATCTTGCTGGGAATGGCGGTGAGCGTGTCCAGCGTGCGGCTGAGCAGCGCGTCCACCCAGCCGCCGGTGGCCGCGGCCAGCAGCGCCAGCGTGGTGCCGATGCCGCTGGCCAGCAGCGTGGCCAGCAGGGCCACGCCCACGGTGTAGCGGGCGCCGTCGATCACCCGCGCCAGCATGTCGCGGCCCAGGTAGTCGGTGCCCAGCCAGTGCTGGGCGCTGGCCGGGGCGAACACGCCGCCATTGCCCATCGCGCTCATGTCGTGCTGCATCAGGCTGGGGCCGAAGGCGGCCGCCAGCAGCCAGAACAGCAGCACCGCTGCGCCTAGCAGGCCGCCCCAGCCGAAGCGGCGGCGCCGCCGGGGCGCCGCGGTGGCTGGGGCGGCTTCGGCCGGCAAGGCGGCCGCGGCCGGTGTGGCGGGGCCGACCGGCAGCCCCAGGGCAGCCGGGGCCGCAGCGGTGGTGGATGTGTGCATGGCGGGAGCCTCTCGAGCGGCGGGCATGGTCATTGGTGCCGCAGGCGCGGGTTGGCCACGATGGCGCACAGGTCGGCCAGCGTGACGAGCAGCAGATAGCCGGTGCAGAAGATCATGGCGCAGGCCAGCACCAGCGGCATGTCGCGCTGGCTGACGCCATCGACCATCAGCTTGGCGATGCCGGGGTAGTTGAAGATGGTCTCGATGATGATGACCCCGCCCAGCAGGTACGACAGGCTCAGCGCCACCGCATTGGCGATGGGCCCGATGGCATTGGGCAGCGCATGCGCCAGCACCATGCGCATCGGCGAGGCTCCCTTGAGCCGCACCATCTCGATGTAGGGCGCTTCCAGCTGGTCGATCACCGCGGCGCGGGTCATGCGCATCATCTGCGCCACGATCACGCAGCACAGGCTGAGCACCGGCATCGCGAAGGCCTTGAGCATCTGGCCCAGCGAGTCGATCTCGGACACGTACGACAGCGCCGGCAGCCAGCGCAGCTTGACCGCGAACACCAGCACCGCCAGCGTGGCCACCAGGAACTCGGGCACCGACACCACGCCCACCGCGGCCGACGAAGCCGCGCGGTCGAACCAGGAGCCGCGCCACACCGCCGAGGCAATGCCCAGCGTGAGCGCGATGGGCACCGAGAACAGCGCGGTGACCGCCGCCAGCAACAGCGAGTTGGGCAGCCGGCTGGCCACCAGTTCGGCCACCGGCATCTGCGTGACCGAGCTGGTGCCGGGGTTGCCGGTGACCAGGCCGGCCAGCCAGCGGCCGTAGCGCACCGGGCCGGGCACGTCCAGGCCCATCTGAGCGCGCAAGGCGGCCAGCGCCTCGGGCGTGGCTTCCTGGCCCAGCTGTTCCTGCGCCGCGTCGCCGGGCAGCACAGAGGTGATCGCGAACACCACCACCGACACCGCCAGCAGCGACAGCAGCGCCAGCGCCACCCGCTGGCCCAGCAGCTTGAGGATCAGGAAGTTCATCGGCGGTGCTCCTGGCGTGCGGCGTGGAAGTACGGCTTGGTAGGTGCAAAGACGCGTCAGGCTTCCAGCCAGACGTTCTCGGCGAACGCGTAACCCATCAGCCCACCCAGCGGGATGGGCGACAGGCCCTTCAACTTGCTGCTGTGCCCGTCGATGCTGGCCAGGAACAGCGGGATGCCGATGCCGGCTTCCTGGTGGATCATGGTCTGCATATCGGCGTACATCTGCTTGCGCTTGGCGAGGTCGGTTTCAGCGCGCGAGGCCAGCAGCAGTTGGTCGAACTTGTCGCTCTTCCAGCGAGATTCGTTCCAGGCTGCGTCGGACTTGAAGAACTGCGTCAGCAGCGTGTCGGCGCTGGGGCGCGGGTTGACGTTGCCGAAGCCCACCGGGCTGTTGAGCCAGTGGTTGGACCAGTAGCCATCGGCCGGCATGCGCTTGACGTCCAGGTCCAGGCCGATGCGCTGCGCCGCCTGCTGCATCACCAGCGCGATCTCGGTCGAGTACATGGCCGCCGGCGAGGTGACCACCGGCACCTTGCCGGTGACGCCCGACTTCTGCAGGTGGAACTTGGCCTTGTCGAGGTCGAAGGTGCGCTGCGGCAGGCCGGCGAAGTAGAAGCGGTTGGTGGGGTCGATCGGCTGGTCGTTGGCCAGCACGGCGTAGTCCAGCGCCACCGACTTCTTCATCTGCTCACGGTCGAACAGGTGCTTCATCGCCAGGATGAAGTCGGGGTTGGTGCCCGGCCCCACGTCCTTGCGCATGATGAGGTCGGAGTACTGGCCCGACTGGGTGGTGAAGATGCCGTAGCCCGGCGTGTCCTTGACCCGCGCCACCGAGCGCGGGTTGACCGAGGCCACCAGGTCCATGCCGCCCGACAGCAGCGCATTGACACGGGCGCCTTCGTCGCCGATGCCGACGAACTCGATCTCGTCGAGGTAGGGCTTGCCGGGCTTCCAGTAGGCCTCGTTGCGCACCACGACCGAGCGCACGCCGGGCTTGAACTCCTTGAGCTTGTAGGGCCCGGTGCCGATGCCGGCCGCGAAGTCGGTGGTGCCTTCCTTGACGATGTGGAAGTGGAAGGTGCCCAGGATCACCGGCAGGTCGGCATTGGGGGCGGTCAGCACCACCGTCACTTCCTGCGGGCCGGTGGCCTTGACGCTCTCGATCTGGTCGGCCAGCACCTTGGCCTTGGAGGCGGTGGCCGGGTCCTTGTGGCGCATCAGCGAGAACACCACGTCGGCCGGGGCCAGCGCCTTGCCGTCGTGGAAGGTGACGCCCTTGCGCAGCGTGAACACCCAGGTCTTGGCGTCCTTGGTGTTGAACGACTCGGCCAGCGCCGGCTGCGGCGACAGGCTGCCGTCCAGCGAGAACAGGCCGTTGTAGAGCATGTTGCCGCGCGAGTAGTCGGTCTGGTTCGACTGCTTGGCCGGGTCCAGCGTGTCGGTCACCGCTGCGGTGGCGCCGGCCACGCGGATCTTGCCGCCGCGCCGCGGCGTCTGCGCATGGGCCGACACCGCCACCCCGGCCAGGCTGCCGGCCAGCGTGGCCTGCATGCCGCCGGCCATCAGCATCGTCAGGATGTCGCGGCGGGTGGCGCCGCGCCGCAGCGCGTCCATCATGCGCAGGCTGTCGCCGGGGCCAACGAGTTGCGCGAGCTTGTTGCGGTCGCTCATGTTTGCATGCTCCTGAGAAGGTCGAGGTGGGTGGCGGACGAACGGGAACGGGAACAGGGATCAGGCCAGCCGGTCTTTCAGGCGGTAGTACAGGCCCACCGCGGGCAGGAACCAGGGCGGGCCGAAGTGGCCGGGAATGGCGGGCCAATGGCGGCCCTGCCAGGGGTTGGCGGCGGCCTCGCCGGCCATCACGCGGGCCATGCAGTCGCCCATGTGCACCGACATCTGGGTGCCATGGCCGCTGTAGCCCATCGAATAGAAGAGCCCGTCGCGCTCGCCGGCGTGCGGCAGCCGGTCCTGCGTCATGTCGACCAGGCCGCCCCAGCAGTAGTCCAGGCGCACCTGGCCCAGCTGCGGGAAGGTCTCGGCCAGGCCCTGGCGCAGGATCTCGCCGCTGGCCGCATCGGACTGTGGGCTGCTGATGGCAAAGCGCGCACGGCCGCCGAACACCAGCCGGTGGTCGGCCGTGAGCCGGAAGTAGTGGTGGATGTTGGCCACCGTGGTGTAGGTGCGGCGGCCGGCCAGCAGCGCCTGCGCCCGTTCGGCGCCCAGCGGCTCGGTGACCACGATGAAGCTGCCGATGGGCACGATGCGCCGACGCAGCCAGCCGAAGCTGCCATAGCCGCCATGCCGCGTGGCACCGGTGGCCACCAGCACCTGGGCGGCCTTCACGGCGCCGCGGGCGGTGTGCACCTGGTGCGCCTGGCTGCGGCCGATGCGCTGCAGCCGCTGCACCTCGGTGCCCAGCACGATCTGCGCGCCATGGCGCTGGGCCGCCTCGGCCAGGCCGCGGGCGAAGCGGCCCATGTGCATCTGGCCGCTGCGCTTGTACAGCAGGCCGCCGTGGAAGCGCTCGCTCTGCACCTCGGCGCGCACGCGGTCGGCGCCCAGCACTTCCACGTCGGTGTCCACGCCGTCGCGCACCAGCCGTTCGGCGCTGCGGGACAGGGCATCCATGTGCTGCGGCCGGGTGGCCAGCTTGAGCTTGCCGTGGCGCAGGAAGTCGCAGTCGATGCCCTCTTCCTGCACCACGCGGGCCACGCTGTCCACGGCCGAATCGTAGGCGTGGTACCAGCGGCGGGCGGTCTCGGGGCCCACCTTGGCGGCCACCTCGGCGTAGTCCACCGCCAGCCCGTTGTTCACATGGCCGCCATTGCGGCCCGAGGCTTCGGCCGCCACGCGGTGGCCGGCTTCCAGCACCAGCACGCGGGCGCCGCGGCGAGCCAGTGCCCGCGCCGCCGACAGGCCGGTGAAGCCGGCCCCGACGATGGCCACATCCACCTGGGCAGGCAGCGGCCGCTCGGCCGGCGTGAAGGCCGGGGCGGAGTCGGTCCAGTAGGCGTCCAGCTTCATGGGGGCTCGCGGCTTGTGCAGTGAAAGGCTTACAGACCGACCACGCCGGCCAGGCCGCCGATGTCGGCGATCTCGGTGTAGCGGTAGGCCGGGTTGCCCGGGCCATGGCCGCGGTTGACGAAGACCTTGTTCACGATGCCCAGGTCGTCGGCCGACATCAGGTCGTAGCGCAGGCTGGACGAAACGTGCAGCAGGTCTTCGGGCTTGCAGCCCAGTGAGTCGATCATGTACTCGAAGGCCTTCAGGCGCGGCTTGTAGGCCTGGGCCTGCTGCGCGGTGTACACGCGGTGGAAGGGCGCGCCCAGCTGGGCCACGTTGCGCTGGATCTGGTCGTCCGAGGCGTTGGACAGGATGACCAGCGGAATCTCCTTGGCCACCTTGGCCAGGCCGGCGGGCACGTCGGCATGCGGGCCCCAGGTGGGCACGGCGTCGTAGTACTGCTGGGCCTCGTGGTCGAAGTACTGGATGCCCCACTTCTTGCACAGCCGGCGCACCGCGTTCTTCAGCACCACCTCATAGGGCTGCCAGTCGCCCAGCACCTCGTCGAAGCGGTAGGCCGAGAAGTCGGCGATGAACTGTTCCATGCGCTCGGCCGGAATGCGGTCGGCGAACATCTCGCGGGCCATGTCGCCCATGCGGAAACGGGTCAGCGTGCCGTAGCAATCGAAGGTGATGTACTTGGGTCGGAAGGCCATGACTGCAGTTCCTTGGTTGGTCATCTCGGTGTCATTCCAGCATGCGTCCGCCGCTGGGTTGTGGGGTATTGGCCGGGGCCGGCGCAGTGAAGCTGTGGTTTCAAGGGGCCCCGACGGCATGCCATGCGGTGTGCCCAGCAGGCGTGCGCGGGTGCCCCTTCAGGGGGCGGCGGCGAAGTCGATGAGCACGCTTTTGAAGCGCAGGTTGGCCTCCACGGCCTGGCGGCCCAGGTCCTTGCCGATGCCCGACTGGTGGTAGCCGCCGGTGGGAATCACGAAGTCGTTGCTGCGGCCATAGCGGTTGATCCACACGGTGCCGGCGGCGATGCCGCGCATCGCGCGCAAGGCCTTGCCGATGTCGGCGGTGTGCACGCCGGCCGCCAGGCCATAGCGCTCGTGCGCGGCCAGGGCCAGGCCCTCGGCCTCGTCGTCGAAGGTCTGCACCGTGAGCACCGGGCCGAAGATCTCTTCCTGCACCGCGGGGTTGCCGTCATCGACGCCTTCGATCAAGGTGGGCTGGTAGTAAGCGCCGCCGGGCGTGCCGCCGTACAGCGCGCCGCCGCAGCGCAGCCGTGCGCCCGCGGCCTGCGCCCGTTCGACGATGCCGGCGATGCGATCGGCCTGGCCGGCCGAGATGATGGGCGGCAGCGTGGCTTCGTCGTCCCAGGTGGGGCCAGGCCGGTGGGCCGCGAAGCGCGCGGCGATGCGTTCGACCAGCGCCTGGGCGATGCCGCGCTGCACGATCAGCCGCGAGCCGGCCACGCACACCTGGCCGGCATTGCCGGTGATGGCACCGGCGATGATGCCGGCCAGCCGGTCGAGGTCGGGCGCATCGTCGAACACCAGCTGCGGGCTCTTGCCGCCCAGCTCCAGCGTGGCCGGCTTGGGCCCTTGCAGCGCGCAGGTGGCCATGATGGCGGCGCCGGTCTGGGTGGAGCCAGTGAAGGTCATCTTGCCGACGAGCGGATGGCGGGTCAGCGCATCGCCGGTAGTGCGGCCATCGCCCTGCACGATGTTGAAGAGGCCCGGCGGCACGCCGGCCTGCACCGCCAGCTCGGCCAGCCGCAGCACCGAATGCGGCGTCATCTCCGAAGGCTTCAGCACCACCGCATTGCCGGCGGCCAGCGCCGCACCCACCTTCCAAGAAGCCATCACCAGCGGGAAGTTCCAGGGCGTGATGGCGCCCACCACCCCGTAGGGCTCGGCCACCACCATGCCCAGCTGGTCGTGGCGGGTGGCCGCCACGTCGCCGCCCAGCTTGTCGGCGTACTCGGCGAAAAAGCGCAGGCCCTCGGCGGTGAAGGGCACGTCCCAGGCGATGGCGTCGCGCACCGGGCGGGTGGAGCACACCGCCTCGATGCGGGCCAGCGTGGCCACATCGGCCTCCACCAGGTCGGCCCAGCGGCGCAGCACGCGGGCCCGCTCGCGCGGTGCGCGGCGCGCCCAGTCGCTGTGGCGCCAGGCGTGGTCGGCATCGCGCACCGCCGCGTCCACCGCATCGGCGCCGGCCAGCGGCAGCTCGTCGTGCACCTGGCCATCGGAGGGTCGGCGCACCGCCAGGCGGCCGGCATCGGGCACCAGTCGGCCGGCCATGAAGTGGCCCGAGGGCACCTGGATTTCGTCGGGATGGAACAGTTGCACGGCAGGCCTTGGCAGGGGTTGCGAACGATGCGGCCGATGCTAGGAAGGGTGGCGCGGCATTTGTATGCGTTGGCGGGCCCGGGGCCGCAGCGAATTGCGTATCGCAGGCCCGCCGCAGACGAAGCTTGCAAGTTGCTGCGGACAACAAGAACGTACTAGCGCCAACCCTGACATCTGCGGAAGATCGCCTGCCCATCCTGCACGGGAGATTGACTTGATCGATGCCGAGACCGCGAAGGCCACCGCCAGCGATGGCGTGCTGTTGCGCGCCATGACCGCCGACGACCTGGCCGCCGCGCATGCGCTGTCCGCCGACCTGCGCTGGCCGCACCGCCCTGCCGACTGGGAACAGGTGTTTGCCTTGGGCGACGGCCTGGTGGCCGAGCGCGACGGCGCCGTCGTGGGCACTGCGCTGCGCTGGCGCTGGGGTCCGCAGCACGCCACGCTGGGCCTGGTGATCGTGGCGCCGGCCTGCCAGGGCCGCCGCATCGGCCACCGGCTGATGACGGCGCTGCTGGAAGGCCTGGAAGACCGCAGCGTGCTGCTGCATGCCACGCCCGAAGGCCGCGGCCTGTATGAACGCCTGGGCTTCGTGCGCACCGGTGAAGTGCGGCAGCACCAGGGCACCGCCCTGCCCGCGCCGCTGGTGGCGCTGGGCGCCGGCTGGCGGCTGCGACCGGCCGGCAGCAACGATGCCGCCGCGCTGAAGGCGCTGGACGCCGCTGCCCGCGGCATGCCGCGCGATGCGCTGATCGACGAGCTGCTGGCCAGTGCCGAGGCCACCGTGGTGCTGGACCACGACGGCCAGGCCCGCGGCTTCGCGATGCTGCGGCGCTTCGGCCGCGGCCACATCATCGGCCCGGTGGCCGCGCCCGATGCCGAAGGCGCCAAGGCCTTGATCGCCCACCTGTCGGGCCTGTCGGCCGGGCGCTTCGTGCGCATCGACATCGACTTCGACAGCGGCCTGGCCGAGTGGCTGGAAAGCCTGGGTCTGCTGCGCGTGGACGCACCCACCACGATGGTGCGCGGTGAGCCGCTGGCGGTGCAGCCGGGCGTGCGCCTGTTCGCCTTGGCCACCCAGGCCCTCGGCTGACCGAGACCTGCCATGGACCCCTGCACCTTCCTCTACAAGTCCGACCCCGCCCGCGGCCGCCTGTGGGCCGAGGTGTTCCGCCAGCAGCTGCCGCAGGTCGATTTCCGCATCTGGCCCGACGTGGGCGACGCGGCGCGGGTGCGCTTCATCGCCGCCTGGGAACCGCCGCCCGACCTGGCCACCGCCTTCCCGAACCTGGAGGTGCTGTTCTCCTCCGGCGCCGGGGTCGACCAGTTCGACCTGGCCGCGCTGCCGCCCACGCTGCCGCTGGTGCGCATGGTCGAGCCCGGCATCATCCAAGGCATGGTGGAGTACGTGAGCCATGCGGTGCTGGACCTGCACCGCGACCGGCCGCAGTACCGCCGCCAGCAGCAGGCCGGCCACTGGCAACCGCTGCCGGTGCGGCCCGCGCACCAGCGCCGCGTGGGTGTGCTGGGCCTGGGCTCGCTGGGCCAGGCGGTGCTGGCACGGCTGGTGGACTTCGGCTTCGACTGCGCAGGCTGGAGCCGCTCGGCCCGCGAGCTGCCGGGCGTGCAATGCCATGCCGGGCCCGAGGGCCTGGCCCGCTTCCTGGCCCGCACCGAGATCCTGGTCTGCCTGCTGCCGCTGACCGCCGCCACGCGCGGCCTGCTGAATGCCGCGCTGTTCGCGCAACTGCCGCGCGGTGCGCAACTGGTGCACGTGGGCCGCGGCCCGCAGCTGGTGCAGGCCGACCTGCTGGCCGCACTGGACAGCGGCCAGCTGGCCGAGGCGATGCTGGACGTGACCGACCCCGAGCCGCTGCCGGCCGACCATGCCCTCTGGCGTCACCCGCATGTGCAGCTCACGCCGCACATCGCCAGCATGACGCAGCCGCAATCGGCGGCCGAGGTGGTGATCGCCAACCTGCGCCGCTGGCAAGCCGGCGAGACCATGACCGGATTGGTTGATCGCATCAAGGGATATTGATGCACCTGGGCCACGGCACGATGTGCCGAAGCGCGGCGCACAACCGCAGCCTGCGCCACGCAGGCGGCCCAAAGCAGCATCACCCACGGTGCACCCGGGCCTAAGCTGACGGTCATCGATTGCCCAACAAGCCGCCCGCCGCGCCCACCCCCATGCTGTCACCCATCCACCCCGACGAACTGGCCGCGCTGGACCGCGCGCACCTGATCCACCCCGTGGCGCCGTGGCGCCTGCATGAGCAGCGCGGCCCGGCCGTGCTGGCTTCGGCCAAGGGGGCGTTTCTCACCGACAACCGCGGCCACCAGCTGCTGGATGCGTTCGCGGGCCTGTGGTGCGTGAACGTGGGCTATGGCCAGGAAAGCGTGGTGCAGGCCGCCACCGAGCAGCTGCGCCAGCTGCCCTATGCCACCGGCTACTTCCACTTCGCCAGCGAGCCGGCCATCCGCCTGGCCGCCAAGCTGGCCGAGCTCACGCCCGCCTCGCTCAGCCGCGCCTACCTCACGCTGGGCGGCTCGGAAGCGGTGGACGCCGCGGTGCGCTTCATCGTGCAGTACTACAACGCCACCGGCCGGCCGGGCAAGAAGCACTTCATCTCGCTGCAGCGCGGTTATCACGGCTCCTCGTCCACCGGCGCCGGGCTCACGGCGCTGCCGGCCTTCCACCGCGGCTTCGACCTGCCGCTGCCGACGCAGCACTACATCGCTTCGCCCTACCCCTACCGCAGCGAAGCCGCGGACGATGCCGCGGTGATCGCGGCCTCGGTCGCGGCGCTGCGCGCCAAGGTGGCCGAGCTGGGCGCGCAGAACGTCGCCGCCTTCTTCTGCGAGCCCATCCAGGGCTCGGGTGGCGTCATCGTGCCGCCGGTGGGCTGGCTCAAGGCCATGCAGCTGGCGGCCCATGAACTGGACATCCTGTTCGTCGTCGACGAGGTGATCACCGGCTTCGGCCGCACCGGCCCGATGTTCGCGTGCGAAGCCGAAGGCGTGCAGCCCGACCTGATGACGCTGGCCAAGGGCCTGACCGCCGGCTACGTGCCGATGGGCGCCACCATGGTCTCGGAGAAGGTGTATGCCGCCATCGCCGATGCGGCGCCCGCCGGTGCACCCATCGGCCATGGCGCCACCTACTCGGGCCACCCGGTGGGCGCGGCCGTGGCGCTGGAAGTGCTGCGCCTGTACCAGCAAGGCGGCGTGCTGGCCAACGGCCAGCGGGGCGCCGCCCACTTCTCCGCCGGGCTGGACGGCCTGCGCGACCATCCGCTGGTGGGCGACTCGCGCCACCGCGGGCTGCTGGGCGCGCTGGAGCTGGTGGCCGACAAGGCCAGCAAGCGCGCCTTCGATCCCGCGCTGGGCCTGGCCGACCGCATCTTCGCCACTGCCTACCGCAACGGCCTGGTGTTCCGCGCCTTCGGCGACCACATCCTGGGCTTTGCGCCGGCGCTCACCTTCACCGAGAGCGAGTTCGAGTTGCTGTTCCAGCGCCTGAAGAAGACGCTGGACGACGTGCTGGCCATGCCCGAGGTGCGGGCGGCGATGGCCGGTTGACGGGCGCCACCGCAGAATCCGGGGCTCCAGCAGTTCTCACGAACACGATCATGTCTGAAACCCTCAAGGTCGACCGCCTCGACCTTCGCATCCTGGCCCAGCTGCAGAAGAACGGCCGCATGACCAACGTCGACCTGGCCGACGCGGTGGGCCTGTCGCCCAGCCCCTGCCTGATCCGCGTCAAGCGGCTGGAGCAGGCGGGCTACATCAGCGGCTATGGCGCCCAGCTGCGGCTGGAGAAGCTGGGCGACACGCTGACGGTGTTCACCGAGGTGACGCTGGCCGACCACCACCGCGAGGACTTCATCCGCTTCGAGGCCGCGATCCGCGACGTCGACGAGATCCTGGAGTGCCACCTGGTGAGCGGCGGCTACGACTACCTGCTGAAGTTCATGACCCGCGGCGTCAACCACTACCAGGAAGTGATCGAAGGCCTGCTCGAACGCAACATCGGCATCGAGAAGTACTTCAGCTACATCGTCATCAAGTCGCCGTTCATCAAGACCCATTACCCGATCGAACGGCTGTTCCCCCACCAGCGCTGAGCGCTGCCGCATCACCCACCACCCCCATGTCCGCCCTACCGCCCCGCTTTATCCGGCTGGCCGAAACCGACCGGCCGCCGATCACCCTGCTGGTGGATGGCCAGCCCGTGCAGGCCCTGGCCGGCGACACCTTGCTGGTGGCCGTGCTCAGCCAGGGGCGGCGGCTGCGCGACAGCGAATTCGGCGATGGCCCGCGTGCCGGCTTCTGCCTGATGGGCGCCTGCCAGGACTGCTGGGTGTGGACCCCGGCCGGCGAGCGGCTGCGCGCCTGCTCCACCGTGGCCGAGGGCGGCATGGCCATCCTGACCCGCCCGCCCCGTGGCCAGTGGCCGATGACGCCCGACCTGCAGGCCACGCTGGCGCGCCGGCCTGCTGGGGTGCCGCAGTGACGGCGCCCCGCATCGTCATTGTCGGCACCGGGCCTGCAGGCGTGCGTGCCGCTCAAGCCGTGGTGGCCGCAGGCCTGCGGCCCATCGTCATCGACGAAGGCCGGCGCGACGGCGGCCAGATCTACCGCCGCCAGCCCGAAGGCTTCCAGCGGCCCTATGCCAAGTTGTACGGCAGCGAAGCCGCCAAGGCCCAGGCCCTGCACCAGGACTTCGACGCGCTGCGCACCCAGGTGGACTACCGCAGCGAAACGCTCGCCTGGAACCTCACCGGAGTGGCCGAGCAGCCGGCGCTGCATGTGGTGCACCGGGGTGAGCCGAAAGAGCTGCCCTACGACGCGCTGCTGGTGTGCAGCGGTGCCACCGACCGGCTGATGCCGGTGGAAGGCTGGCACCGCGCCGGCTGCTACAGCCTGGGCGCGGCGCAGATCGCGCTCAAGGCCCAGGCCTGCGCCATCGGCGGCCGCGTGGTGTTCCTCGGCAGCGGTCCGTTGCTGTACCTGGTGGCCTCGCAGTACGAGCAGGCCGGCGCGCATGTGGAAGCGGTGCTGGACACCGCACCGGCGATGAAGCCGCTGGCCGCGCTGCGCGGCCTGCTGGCACGGCCGGCGCTGGCCTGGCGCGGCCTGGGGCTGATCCGCGGCCTGCGGCGGGCCGGCGTCACCGTGCTGCAGGGCGTGCAGCCGCTGCGCATCGAAGGCAGCGACGCGATGGGCGCCGAGGCCGTGGTGGTGCGCGATGCCCACGGCACCGTGCGCCGCTTCGAGTGCGACGCGGTGGGCATGGGCTGGCACCTGCGGGCCGAAACCCAGCTGGCCGACCTGGCGCGCTGCGACTTCCACTTCGAGCCGGTGAGCCGGCAATGGCTGCCGCGCATCGACGAAGACGGCCGCAGCAGCACCCGCGGCGTGTACCTGGCCGGTGACGGCGTGCGCATCCTGGGCGCCGATGGGGCCGAGGCCGCGGGCCGGCTGGCGGCGCTGGCCGCGCTGAGCGACCTGGGCCATGCACGCGGCCAGGCGCTGCATGCGGCCGAGGCGCCTGCGCTGCGCCGCACGCTGGCGCAGATGGACCGTTTCCGCGACGGGCTGGCGCGGGCCTTTCCGTGGCCGCATGAGCAGGCTGCGCAGCTGCCCGACGACGCCGTGGTGTGCCGCTGCGAAGCCGTCACCGCCGGCGAGCTGCGCCGCTGCGTCACCGAGATGGGCAGCCAGGAAGTCAACCGCGCCAAGGCCTTCAGCCGCGTGGGCATGGGCCGCTGCCAGGGCCGCTTCTGCGGCCATGCCTCGGCCGAGATCGTGGCCCAGGCCAGCGGCGTGCCAGTGCAGCTGGTGGGCCGGCTGCGCTCGCAGGCACCGGTCAAGCCGCTGATGATGAACACCGCCGAGGTGAAGGCATGACGAACGAGACCCTGCGCACCGACGTGCTGGTGCTGGGCGGCGGCCTGATGGGCACCGCCACCGCCTTCTTCCTGCGCCAGCGGCATGGCCGCTCGGTCGCGCTGCTGGAGCGTGAGCTGATCGGCCGCCAGGCCAGCGGCACCAACTTCGGCAACGTGCGCCGCCAGGGCCGCGCGCTGGAGCAGATGCCGCTGGCCAACCGCGCCCGCGAGGTGTGGGGCCGCGTCAAGCCGCTGCTGGGCGAGGACCTGGAGTTCGTGCCCTACGGCCACCTGCGCTGCTGCTACACCGAGCAGCAGGCCGCCAAGCTGGAACAGCATGCGCGCGACGTGGCGCCGCTGGGCCTGAAGCTCGAACTCTTCACCCGCCAGCAGCTGCAGCAGCGCTGGGGCATCTTCGCGCCCGAGGTGGTGGCAGGCTCCCTGTCGCCCGAAGACGGCCATGCCAACCCGCGGCTGGCCGGCCCCGCCTTCGGCCGCGCCGCGGCGCGGCTGGGCGCCCACATCCAAGAGCATGCCGAGGTGGTGCATGTGGAGCGTGAAGCCGGCGACTTCGTGGCCCACACCGCCGACGGCCGGCGCTTTCGCGCCGCGCAGCTGCTGGTGGCCTGCGGCGCCTGGTCCAACCGCATCGCCAGCCTGTTCGGCGAGACGGTGCCGCTGGAAGCCCGCGGCCCGCAGATGGGCGTGACCGAGCCGCTGCCGTATGCCATCGGGCCGTCGATCGGCGTCTCCACCCCGGTGGAACATGAAGGGCTGTATTTCCGCCAGATCCGGCGCGGCAACATCGTCTTCGGCGGCGGCCTCAAGGGCCCGGCCGATGCGGCCCATGTGCGGGCCTACGTCAAGCCCGACAACATCCTGCGGCAGATGCGCGAGCTGCGCCGCTTCGTGCCGGCCTTTGCCCACGTGCAGCTGATCCGCGTGTGGAGCGGCATCGAGGGCTACACCGCCGACTGGGCGCCGGTGATGGGCCCCAGCGCCCGCGTGCCCGGCCTGCACTATGCCTTCGGCTTCAACGGCGAGGGCTTCGCCATCAGCCCCGGCGTGGGCGACGTGATGGCCGAACTGCTGGCCACCGGCCGTACCAGCACGCCGATCGAGCCCTTCCACATCGGGCGCTTCGCGAAGGCGCAGGCGGGGAGCCTGGTGGCGGCGTGAGGCGCTGACCTACTCCTTAGCCGTCCGCACGATCTGACGCACGCTGGCCAGGATCAAGGCCTGGCGGGCCGGCAGCTTCGACCACACATGGTCGGTGCCGGGATAGAGCGTCAGCTCGGCCTGCGGCCACAGCTGCGCATAGCGGTGCGCATAGGCCACCGGCACGGCCTCGTCCGACTCGCCGTGGTGCAGATGAACCGGCCCCGTGTACGCCGACAGACCCTCGAAGGGGTCGTAGGCGTCATAGCCTTGGGCGAACGAAGGGCCCAGCGCCTGGCCGTTGACGTCGAACGGATAGGCGTTGTCGGCCGGCCCCACCGGCCTGCCCAGGATCTTGCCCTGGGCCACCTCGTCGGCACTGGCGGCCGCAGGGGCCCACAGCGTCAGGCTGGCGACCTTGTGGGGCTGCCTGCCCGCCAGGGTCGCGACCTCCATGCCGCCCAGCGAATGCCCCACCAGATGCACCGGGCCGTCGACGGTGCCGGCCATCACGGCCAGCTGGTCGAGCTCGTCGGGCACGTTGACGTCGAAGAAACTGCCGTCGCTTTCGCCATGGCCGGCGCGGTCGAAGGCCAGGACGGCAAAGCCCTCGTCGGCCAGCGCCCGCGCGAAGTCGACGATGAGCCGGCCGGGTCCGATGCGGCTGTCTGAAAAGCCATGGGCGAACAGCACCGTGCCGCGGCTGGCCTGCGGCCCATGGCGCGTGCCGCGCAGCGTGCGCCCCCGGTGCGTGAGGTCGATCGGCGTCGTCGGCAAGTGGATTCCTTTCTCAAGGGCTGACTGTCTTGGCCTTTGACGGGCCCGGATGCTGGTGATTGTGATGGCGCTCGACGTTGCCTTTAACGCCGCCCTAACGCCCCGGTTCCTACCCTGCGCGCAAGCGGTCCGCACTCGGGCGGCCGCAGTGACCAGGAGATTCCTCGATGCAACGCTTCCTACGGCCTTTGAGCGCGGTCCTGCTGTGCCTGCTGGGCGGCATGGCCCAGGCTGCCGGCCCGTCGTCCACCGGCCTGGCCGCCGATGGCACGCCGCTGTCCCCGGGCGCCGTCGACGCGCACTACACCGTGACCGGCGGCGATCTGACCGACGCGCCGACCTACGTCGCGCAGAACCCCGCCGGCTACCCGGGCTACTGGCCGAAGAACGACGACCTGTCGGGCTGGATCACGCCGGCGCTGACCGGCAACGGTGATGCTGCCGGCCAACCGGACTTCATCTTCACCTACACCACCCGATTCGACCTGACCGGCTACGACGCCAGCACCGCCCGCATTGACGGCCAGTTGGCGGTGGACGACAGCCTGCGGGCCGTCCTGCTGAACGGCCAGGACATCGGCTTCACGGCCAACGGCTACAGCAGCTTCAAAAGCTTCGCCATCACCGGCGGCTTTGCCGCGGGGGTGAACACCCTCAGCTTCGTGACGCGCAACGACAACGGCGGCCCCACCGGCCTGCGGGTCGAGCTGGCCAGCACCTTGGTGCCGGTGCCCGAGCCGGCCGCCGCGCTGCTGATGGCCGGTGGCTGCGCGGTGCTGCTGCTGCGCCGCCGCCTGGCTGCCCGCACCACGGCTTGATTCAGCAGCGCTGGGGCGCAGCCGGCGGCAAAGCCAGCGCTGGCCGCAGCGGCAGCACCTGCAGCGCCGGTGCGCGGCCCAGATACGTCGCCTGCCAGGCCGGCGGCAGGCTGGCGGCGGCCTGCTGCATCCAGGCCAGGGTGCGTTCCGCAAGGGTCTGGGCCAGCTCGGGCGCTGAAGCGTGAAGTGCAGCGCTCAGTTCAGCAGCCACGCGGGGCCACGGGTCCATCGCCTGCCGGCCGGCGGCCAGGTCGGTCCAGGCCAGCCGGGCCTGCTCCGCCGCCTCGTCGGCACGGCCGGCGGCGCGCAGCGCAGCCACACGCCGCGCCTGCACCGACAGCCACAGCCCGTGCGCGCCCTGGTCACGCGCCGTCTCGGCCGTCGCGGCCAGCACAGGCAGGATCAACGCCGGCTCACAGCCGGGCTGGGCCGCGGCCAGCAGCCGGGCCCGCAGCGGGAAGTCGTCGAACGCGGCCACCTGCTCGATGATGCTGGCCGCCGCGCGGCGGTGGGCGGCCGTGCCAGCGCCCACACCCAGCCCCAGCAAGGCCGCCGCCGTGGCCGCCTGATCGGCGGCGCTCAGGCCGCTTCGGCGCTGCAGCGCACGCAGGCCCTGCAGCGCCAGGTCGCGCCGGCCCAACTCGTGCAGCAGGCCGGCATGGCGGCGCCAGGCGCTGGGCTCGAAGCGCAAGCGGCCCTGGCTGCATAAGGCCACCGCACGTTCGCTCAGCGCCAGCGCGCTGCCCAGCGCACCGGCCACGGCCTGCACCGTCGATGCCGCCGCCAGGCCGATGGCGCGGACGTTGGCGGCCACACCGTCGCGGTCGTCGTCCTCCAGGGTCCGTGCCGCCCAGGGCTGGGCACGCGCCAGATCGCCCTGCTCCAGTGCATTCATCGCCAGCGTGGCGGCCACGCCTTCGGCCAGGTGGCGGGCCTGCATGGCCTGCGCGGCCTGCAAGGCCTCGGCCAGCCGGGCGTCGGATTCGGCGTAACGGCCGGTGGCCCCGTGCACCAGGCCCAGCGCATGCAACAGGCGAAAGCGGGCGCGGTCGGTGTCCACCAGCGGGCTGTCGGCCGGCATGTGCGCCAGGCGCGGCAGAGCGGCCTCTGCATGGCGGGCGGCGGTCGCGGGTTCCCGGTTGTCCCAGTGGAGCACGGTCAGGCTCCACAACAACTCCACCTCGGCATCGACGCGGCCGGCGCAGCGGGCCAGGTCCAGCGCCTCGGCGGCCAGGCGGCGGGCGCCCACGTCGTCGCCGTCCACCGCCTGCACGAAACACTGCGAGCAGGCCAGCGCAGCGCGCTGCCCGTCGTCAACGGCCAGCGCGGCCAACCGTTCCAGCCAGGGCCTCAGTCGCGGGTCGTCGCCATGCTCGGACAGCACCGAACAGGCCCGCAGCAGCGTCTCGAAGGCGGCAGCGCGCTGCCCGGCGGCCTCTTGCAGGCTGGCCGCCTGCTCGAAGCAGAGAGCCGCCACCTGCGGCTGCCAGGCCGCGAGGGCATGCCGGCCGGCGGCCAGCAGGGCCGGCACCGCCCGCGCCGGCATGCCGGCGGCCAGCCAGTGGTCCGCCACCCGTGCCGGCACGCCGCCACGGGCCTCCAGTGCCTGCGCAATCTCGGCATGCAGCGGCGGCGCCAGCGCCGCCGGCACCGAGGCCAGGGCGGCCTCGGCGATCAGGTCATGGGCGAAGCAGCCGTCGCGCAGCACATGGGCCGCTTCCAGCGCCGTCCAGGCATCGGCCAGATCCAGCGGATGCAAGCCCAGCACCGTGGCGGCCAGCGCCGCGTCGAAGTCCTGGCCGGCCACGGCGGCGCAGCGAACCAGCTTGCGGGCCAGCGGGTCCAGACGATCCAGCCGCTGCTGGACGTGGCGCAGCAGGCTGCCGGCCTGTGGCCAGGGCGCGCCCGGCGCCTGCTGACTGGCCTGGGCCAGCTTCAGCGTCTCCAGCAGGAACAACGGGTTGCCGCCGGTGTGGCGCCACAGGCTGTGGGCCTGCTCCGGCATGGCCAGACCGGGCAGGTCCACATCGGCCAGCAGCGCCGTGACAGCGCCGATGTCCAGCGGCACCAGGTCGATCACGCTGCATCGGCTGCTGGCGCGCAGCCGGTCCAGCACGGGTTGGGCCGCATCCGGCAGCTCGGCCGGGCGTTGGGCCAGCACCCAGGCCGGGCCGTCGGCACCGGCCAAGGGCAGCAGCAGGCTCAGGCTGGCGGCGTCGGCGAACTGCAGATCGTCCAGCGCCAGGGCCTGCAGGCCGGGCGCCCGCGTCAACAGCGCCTGCAGCACCAGGGCCAGGCGGTCGCGCTGGTCGGCCCGCGGCGGCGTGCCCAGCTCGGGCAGCACGCGGGCCAGCACCGCCTGTTCGCCTGGCGCCAGCACGGCGCCCGGGCGCTGCAGCCAGGCCCGCAGCCAGCGTGCCAGCAGCGCATGGGGCACGCCGGCATCGCCGGGGCGGGCGCACACCACCAGCATGGCCGGGCCCAGTTCATCGGCCAGATCGGCGATGAGCCGCGACTTGCCCAGCCCGGCCTCGCCCCGCAGCAGCAGCACGTGGCCCAGCGTCGTGGCCGTGGAGCGCAGCGCCTGCAGCTCGGCCTCACGGCCTACCAGTCGCGGCGGTCGCAGCACCGCAGCCGGCAGCGCCTGCAGGGCGGCAGGGCGGGCTGCCTCCAGCGTGCGCAGCAGGGCCAGCGTCTCGGCGCTGGGCCGGGCGCCGAGCTCATGCTTGAGCACCTGCTCGCAATCGTCAAAAGCACGCAGCGCTGCGGCACGGTCGCCGGCCAGATAGTGAAGGCGGATCAACCGACGGTGAGCGTCCTCGGACAGCGCGTCCAGCGCCAGCATTTCGCGGACGTGGAGGCGGGCGCCGTCCCAGTCGCGGGCGGCCTCGGCCATGTCGGCCAGCTCGGCCAGGGCCTGGCGCATGCGGGCGCGCCTGTCATGGCGCTGCTGGGCCAGCCAGCCGTCGATCTCACCGCCCGTGCCGGGGTCCAGGCCGGCCAGCACGTCGTCGGCAGCGGCCAGGTCATGGCCGATGCCGGCAGCCAGGCTCAGAACGGCCTGGCCTTCCACCACCGCCAGACCAAGCTGCCGGCGCAACTGGAACAAGCGCTGGCGCAGCACATTGCGGGCGGCGGCGGCATCGGCCAGCGGCCACAGCAGCAGGGCGAGGCGGCTGCGGGGCGTGGCGCCTTCGATGGCCAGCCAGGTCAGCAGCAGGGCATCGCGCGGGGCCAGCGCCATGCGACGGCCATCGGGCCAGCAGAGGGCTGGCGCGGCGGCCAGCTGGAGCGTTGCGACAGGCGCCAACATCGCTCGATGTTACGGGCCGCCGGCCCTGCCCTGGTGACACGCACTCACTCTCAGGCCGGCTTGAACACCACGAACACCTTGCGCAGCGTTTCGGTGACTTCCCAGACACCGGTCGTGTGGGCCGGGAAAAACAAAGTGTCGCCCGCTCGGATCTCGATGGGCTGGCCCTCGGTGGGCGTGAAGCGGCAGGCGCCGGCCAGGATGTGCATGACCTCAGCCTGGGCCAGCTGGCGCTCGAAGCGGCCCGGCTCGCATTGCCAGACGCCGGTGCCATGGCCCTCGGCGCCGGGCAGCGGCACGTCGATGCCGCTGAGCCGGCACGGCGGCTGGCTCAGCGGGCGGGCCGGTGTGCCCTGGTCTTCGAAGCCGCCCAGCTGGGCGGTCTGGTGCAGCACGGTGATGCCGCGCGGGGTGGTGGTGATCGTGGAAGTGGTCATGGGTTCATCGGGCCGCACCGCCCAGCGCCCGCTCGGCCACCTTGGTGAACCAGCGCACGCCCAGCGGCAGGGCCTCGTCGTTGAAGTCGTAATGGGGGTGGTGCAGCGGATGGCTGGGGCGGGTGTCGCCGGGTGCACGGCCCTGGCCCAGCCACAGGTAGGCGCCGGGCCGGCGCTGCAGCATGAAAGCGAAGTCTTCGGACGTGAAGGCCGGACGCGGCGCCACGCTGGCCTGCAGGCCGATGGCCTCGGCCGCCTGCAGCGCCAGCGCCGCTTCGGCCTCGGTGTTGAGCGTGGCCGGGTAGTAGCGCAGGTAGTTCACCTCGGCCTGCACGCCGTGGCCCAGCGCCACGCCGGCCGCCACGTCGCGCAGCGCGGCCTCGATGCGGTCCTGCGACACCGCGTCGAAGCTGCGCACGGTGCCGGTGATGCGCACCTCGGCCGGCAGCACGTTGTGGCTGTGGCCGCCTTCCACGCGCGTGACCGACAGCACCGCGGATTCGGCCGGGTCGATGCGCCGCGCCACGATGGTGTTGAGCTGCATCACCAGCGCGCTGGCGGCCAGCAGCGCATCGGGCGTGCGGTGCGGCTGGGCCGCATGGCCGCCCTGGCCGCGCAGCGTGATGTCGAAGCGATCGGCCGCCGCCATGATGGGGCCGGGCCGCGTCTGCGCCTGGCCCAGCGGCAGCTCGGGCCAGTTGTGCAGCGCATAGACCGCGTCGCACGGAAAGCGCTCGAACAGGCCCTGCTCCACCATCACGCGCGCGCCGCCCTGCCCTTCTTCGGCGGGCTGGAAGATGAAGTGCACCGTGCCGTCGAAGCGGCGGGTGCGCGCCAGTTGCCGTGCCGCACCGAGCAGCATGCTGGTGTGACCGTCATGGCCGCAGCCATGGTGCGCACCGGCATGGCAGCTCTTCCAGGGCTGGCTGCCCAGCGCCAGCATCGGCAGCGCATCCATGTCGGCGCGCAGGCCCACGCTGCGCGGGCTGCTGCCGCAACGCAGCGTGCCCACCACACCGGTACCCGCGAGCCCTTCATGCACCTGCAGGCCCAGCAAGCGCAATTGCTGCGCCACCAGGCCGGCGGTGCGGTGCTCCGCGAACGCCAGTTCGGGGTGGGCATGCAGGTCGCGCCGCAGCGCCACCAGGTCGGGCAGCAGGTCGGCGACGTCGTCGGCCGTGGCCGGCAGCGCGGCCAGGCTCAAAGGCCGGCCTCCACCGCATCGGCCAGTTCGGCCAGCGTGCGGTAGTGGTAGTCGGGCCGGGTGATCTCGTCGACCGCGATGGTGCCGCCAAAGCCCTTCTGGCCGGCGCGCCGCTCGATCCAGCAGGTGGCCAGGCCCAGGCGGCGGGCGATGCCGATGTCGTGGTACTGGCTTTGCGCGACGTGCAGGTTCTGCGCCTGGGTGTAGCCCCAGGCGCCTTCATAGCGGCCGCGGGCATAGGCGAAGTAGCGCGGGTCGGGCTTTTCGCACAGCGCGTCGTCGCAGCTGAGCAGCAGGTCGAAGGGGTGGCCCAGCGTGGCGTCGAAGTGCGCCAGCGCCCAGCGCTGGGCATTGGTCATGGTCACCAGCTTGAAATGCCGGCGCAGGCGCTGCAGCGCCTCGGGCGCATCGGCGAAGGCCGGCCAGTGCGGCACCGAATCGCCCAGGCCCTGGGCCAGCGCATCGGTGTCGGGCAGGCCCAGCTGCGGCGCGATCTGGTGCCACACGCGCACCAGATCGTCGGGGTAGGCGATCACGTCGGGGCTGCCGCGCGAACGGCGGTAGGCCGCCAGGAAGTCGTCGTCGGTGACGGCGGCTTCGGGCACTGCGGCCCGCAGGTAGTCGAGCATGCCGCGCTCGAAGTCGATCAAGGTGCCGACGACGTCGAAGGTGAGGACCTTGAACTGGCTGAGGACCATGGAAAGCTCCGTGTGAGGGGATGGGGAGAAAGGTGCGGCTCAAGCCGCCTGCGGCGCCTGCCGCTGGCGGGCGAGGTACTGGCCGGGCGTCATGCCGCACAGCTGCTTGAAGTGGCGCGACAGGTGGCTCTGGTCGTAGAAGCCGGCCTGCGCCGCGGCGGTGGCCACGGCCTCGCCGCGGTCGAGCAGGCGCTGCGCGCGCTGCACCCGCAGCGCGCAGATGTAGCGCCGCGGCGAGGCGCCGGTGTGGCGGCGGAACACGGTGGCCAAGCGCCACACGCTCAGGCCGGCGCGGTGGGCCAGCTCGTCCAGCGGCAGCCGCTCGTCCAGGTGGGCATGGATGTAGGCCACGGTGGTGCCGACGGCGGGCGGCATCTGTGTGGGCGGCAAGGCAGGCATGCAGGACATGGCGCCAGCTTAGTTTTGGCACCCCCGGAGCGCGTACCGAATGCGCCCTGCCCAGCGGCAAGGCCTGCGGTTGTCGCCCGGCCGGCGGCAGATTCTGCGGCTGCGTGCGGCCTCGCCCGGCCGCGGGGTGCCGGGGCCCTGGTTCAGTGCATGGCGGCGGCGCGCGGGCGCAGTCGCTTCAGTTCAGGCCCAGGCTGGCCATCAGCTCGGCCGTGCCCACGGCCACGTGGCTGTCGTCGCGGGTGAGCAAGGGGCCATGGCGCACCGTCAGCCCGGCTTCCAGGCACAGCGGCAGCGCGCCGGCCATGTCCCAGGCCTTGACCTGGGGCTGCACATGGCCGTCCAGGCGGCCGATGGCGGCCAGCGCCATCGCGGTGGCGGTCGAGCGGTAGATCTCCACCACCCAGCCCGCCTCGCGCATCTGGCGGTAGGCGCGCATCACGTCTTCGGCCTGCGGGTGCGAGTCGCCCAGCGAAGCCAGCTTCACCTCATCGAAGCGCACCTGGCGCGTGCTGCGCTCGCCGTTCACATACAGGCCCTGGCCGCGCTGCGCCGCGATGCTCAGGCCCAGCGCCGGCAGCACCACCACGCCGGCCTCCGGCTGGCCGTGCGCCACATGGCCGATGGACACCGCCCACAAAGGCACGCCGCGCAGGAAGTTGGTGGTGCCGTCGATGGGGTCGATGATCCAGCAGCTCTCGGACAGCTCGCCGCCCTGCTCTTCGCCGAACACCGCCTCGCCCGGAAACTCGAGCGCCAGCTGGTCGCGGATCAGCTGCTCCACCCGCTCGTCGATCTCGGAGACGAAATCCTGCGCCTGCTTGGCGCGTGCCGAGAAGCCGTCGCGGGCCTGGTAGGCGTCCAGCGCCAGTTGCGCGGCGGCACGGGCGATGCGCTGGAGCGCGGGCAGTCTGGAAGAAGCGGTCATGGGGAAAAGGCAGCAACGATGTCGGTACCCGCGAGCCCACGGCCCGCGGCGGCCGGCATTGTGCGCGCAGCCGTGGCCTGACCCGCCGTGCGTGGCTCAGCCGGGGTCAGGCACCAGCCGCTGCGCCCCGCTGCCCTGCTGCGCGCACTGGTCATCGGGGTTGTAGAGGGCACAGGCCCGCAGCGACAGGCAGCCGCAGCCGATGCAGCCGTCGAGCCGGTCGCGCAGCGCCACCAGCGCGGCAATGCGGGCCTCCAGCTGCTGGCGCCAGCGGGCCGACAGCCGCGCCCAGTCGGCCTTGGTGGGCGTGCGCTGGTCGGGCAGCGCCGACAAGGCTTCGGCGATCTCGGCCAGGCCCACGCCCAGCTGCTGCGCGGCGCGGATGAAGGCCACGCGCCGCAGCATCGCCCGTGCATACCGGCGCTGGTTGCCGGCGCTGCGCTGCGCCTGGATCAGGCCGCGCGACTCGTAATAGTGCAGCGCCGAGACGGCGACGCCGGTGCGGACGGCCAGCTCGCCCACCGTCAACGGAGATACTGCGGATGCCATCGCTTGACCTCAAGTTCACTTGAGGTCTTACTGTAGCGGCTCATTCACTTGCCAGGCCACCGATGCACGACACGACGATGGGCACGCTGCCCGAGGAACCCTTGTTGGCCCGCGGCCGGCGCGCGGCCTGCCTGGGCGCGGTGCTGCTGGTCTCGATGCTGGCCTTCGAGGCCATGGCCGTGGCCGCGGTGATGCCGGCGATCGCGTCCGACCTGGGCGGTGATGCCCAGTACGCGCTGGCCTTTGGCGGCATGCTGGCCGCCTCGGTGGTGGGCATGGTGCTGGCCGGCTGGATCGCCACGCCGCGGCCCGCGTTGCGCCCGGCCTGGCGGGCGCTGGAGCCGCACCTGCAGGGCGCCCGCGCCGCCAGCGCGCTGGGCATGTGGGTGTTCGGCGCCGGGCTGCTGCTGGCCGGCACCGCCATGCAGATGGGCGTGCTGGTGGCGGGCCGCATCGTGCAGGGGCTGGGCAGCGGGCTGCTGAGCGTGGCCTTGTACGTGGGCATGGGGCAGCTGGTGCCCAAGCCCCTGCACCCACGGCTGTTTGCGCTGTTTGCCGCCGCCTGGGTGCTGCCCGGCCTGGTGGGCCCCACGCTGGCGGCAGCGCTGGCCACCCACCTGGGCTGGCGCTCGGTGTTCCTGGTGGTGGCGGCGGCGGTGCCCGTCACGGCGCTGATGCTGATCCCGGCGCTGGCCCGCCTGCCGCAGCCGGCAGCGGCCGGTGGCGCTTCAGCGCGGGTGCTGGGCTGGGCGCTGCTGGCGGCACTGGGCGCCTTCCTGCTGCATGCGGCGGGCAGCTTCCACCGGCTGGACCTGACGCTGGCCACGCTGGGCGCGGGCGCGGCGCTGGCGCTGTTTGCGGCCGGCCGCCTGCTGCCGCCGGGCAGCCGCGTGGCCGCGCCCGGCCTGCCCGCGGTGATCGCGCTGCGGGGCCTGCTGGCCGCGGGCTTTGCCACCGCCGAAGCCTTCGTGCCGCTGTACCTGACGCGGGCCCAGGGCTGGAGCCTGGCGCAGGCCGGGCTGGCGCTCAGCATCGGCGCGGTGGCCTGGAGCGCCGGCAGCACGCTGCAGTCGCGGCTGCAGCGCGAGGCCCTGCGGCAGCAGGCGCTGGGCGCCGGCTTTGCGCTGGTGGCGCTGGGCATCGGCATCGCCGCCTTGCCGGCGCTGCTGGGCTGGCCGGCCCCGGTGCTGCTGGCCGGCTGGTTGATGGCGGGCTTCGGCATCGGCATCGCGTTTCCGATGCTGTCGGTGCTGACGCTGCGGCTGTCGCCCGCGGCCGAACAAGGGCGCAACGCCTCGGCCCTGCAGCTGTGCGACGCGCTGTGCAGCAGCGCCGCGCTGGCAGCGGCGGGCTGGGTGTTCAGCCACAGTGGCGCCTCCACGGCCGGTGGCTTCATCGGCGTGATGGCGATCGCGGCGACACTGCCGGCGCTGGGCGCGCTGCTGTCGCGGCGCACCGCCCGCGGCGGCGCGCACGCCCATTGCCCTGAAGACCGCGTGGCGCCAACATCGGCCACTTCACCAGGAGACACGACATGAAGCTTTACCTCGCCCCCGGCGCCTGCAGCCTGGCCGCCCACATTGCATTGCACGAAGCCGGCATCGACTTCGACCGCATCACCGTCGACCTGCGTGCCAAGCGCACCGAGGACGGCGCCGACTTCACCAGCATCAACCCCAAGGGCTATGTGCCCACGCTGGTGCTGGACGACGGCAGCACGCTGACCGAGAACGTTGCGCTGCTCGACTGGATCGCCCAGCGCAGCGGCAAGCCGCTGCCCGGCGGCGAGCTGGGGCGCACCCGGCTGCTGGAAATGCTGGCCTTCATCTCCACCGAAGTGCACAAGCAGTTCGGCCGCCTGTTCTTCCCGACCAGCGACGCCGAGAAGACCGCCGCGCTGGACAAGGTGGCCCAGCGGCTGCAGTACCTGGCCGGTCAGCTCAAGGGCGACTACCTCTTCGGCAACGAGATGTCGGTGGCCGACGCCTACCTGTACGTGATGCTGCGCTGGGCCGACGGCAAGGGCGCCACCGTGCCGGCCGCGCTGCAGACCTACCGCCAGCGGCTGGAAGCACGGCCGGCGGTGCAGCTGGCGCTGCGGCACGAAGGCCTCGACGCGAAGTGAGCCGCCCGCAGGAGGGCACTCGCCCAGCCACTCACTAAGGCACGAACACCACCGCCGGCAAGGCGGTGAACAGCACCGCTACGGTGGCGATGGCCACCGCGCCCTGGGCGAAGCGGTGGCTGAAGCCCACCACCCCGCCCTGGCCGGCCAGGCGTTGCACCCGCTGGTAGTGCCAGCCCATGGCGGCCAGCGCCAGCGCGGTGAAGGCCCAGGCCATCCGGTTGGCCACCGGGCCATGAGGCCAGATCTCCACCGCCGCCCAGCACAGCAGGAAGTGCACGAACCAGATGCTGAAGGCGGTGAGGATCATGCCGCGCACCGGCGCGAGTGCGTTGGGGCTCATGCACCCCCCCATGGCACCAGGCGCGGCAGCAGCAGGCCGGCGGTGCCTTCCATCGCGGCGTAGAGGAAGTACACGCGCAAGGCCTCCAGTGTCTTGTTGGCCGGCCCCGGCGCCAGCCCGCGCACCCAGCGCGCCAGGTAGAACAGGGCCGACAGCAGCACCGACACGACGATGCAACCATGCCAGGCCATCATCGCGTAGACGGTGGCGCCCTGGCCGCTGGCGTCCCCCCGCAGGCCGGACTGCCACCAGTGCCACAGGTCCACGCCCAGCGCGCCCGCCAGGCACAGCGCGCTCAGGCTCATCGCCAGCGCGCTGAGGCCGGCGCCACGCTCGAAGCGGGCCATCAACGGCCGCGCGGCATAGGCCAGGCCGCCAGCCGCGGCCAGCAGGGCCAGGCCGGGCACCAACGCATCCAGCGGCGCGGCCACGCGCCAGGCCTCGGGGTGGGCGTTGAACAGGTACAGGTACGCGAACATCGCCATCACGAAGATGGTGCCCAGCACCACGTCCAGCAGCACCGCGGCCCACCAGCCATGCGCCTGCGGCCCGGCCACGTAGGTGGGCAGCCGCACGCCGCCGCCCACGTCCACCTCGGCCTGCGGCAGGTGGCGGTCGTTGTCCCACAGCCAGCGCATCAGGCCGACGACGGCCAGCACCGCGCACACGCCGCTGAGCACCAGGGCCTTGACGGTGAGCAGCAGGAAAAAACCCGCGGTGAACACCGCCGCCAGGAAGGGCCACCACGACGGGCCGGGCATGATCTGCAGGTACTGCGGCTCGGCCTGCAGCGGGCTGGTGACCAGCGTCTCGCGCTGGCCGGTGGCGCTGCCCGGCAGGAAGTAGCGGCCCGCCTCCACATCGGCCGCCAGCCGCGGGTGGGCCCACAGCGGCTCCAGGTCGCGCACGATGGGGATGGAACGCACCGAGTAGTTGCCCGCGGGCAGCCACTCCAGCGTGCCGCCGTTGAACACGTTGCCCACCTCTTCTTCACCCGGCCTGGGCTGGCAGGCATAGCAGCGCACCGCGTCGATGACGAACAGCAGCGCACCCGCCGCCATGATGAAGGCGCCGACGGTGGAGATGATGTTGGGCAGCTCCCACAGGCGGCCCGGCAGGTAGGTGTGCACCCGCCGCGGCATGCCCATCAGCCCCACCAGGTGCATCGGCAGGAAGCACACGTGCACGCCGATGAACATGAGCCAGAACACCCAGCGGCCCCAGCGCTCGGACAGCCGGCGGCCGTTGATCATCGGCGTCCAGTAGTAGAAGCCGGCGAACAGCGGGAACAACATGCCGCCGATGAGCACGTAGTGGAAGTGCGCCACCACGAAGTAGGTGTCGTGCGCCTGGCCGTCGAAGGCCACCATGCCCACCATCACGCCGGTGAGCCCCCCCATCACGAAGATGAGGATGCCGCCCACCACGAACAGCCCCGGCACGTGGCGCTGCACCTTGCCCGAGGCCAGCGTGGCGATCCACGCGAACACCTGCGCCCCGGCCGGGATGGCCACCGCCATCGACGCCGCCGAGAAGTAGCCCGCCGCCAGCCCCGGCATGCCCACGGTGAACATGTGGTGCGCCCACACACCGAAGCTGATGAAGCCGGTGGCGATCATCGCCAGCACCACCACCTCGTGGCCCACCAGCCGCTTCTGCGCGATGGTGACCACCATGGTGGACACCATGGCCGATGCGGGGATGAAGATGATGTAGACGTCGGGGTGGCCGAAGAACCAGAACAGGTGCTGGTACAGCAGCGGATCGCCGCCACGGGTGGCATCGAACAGCGGCCAGTTGAACGCGCGTTCCAGCTCCAGCAGCAGCGTCACCAGGATCATCGACGGGAAGGCCAGCAGGATCATCACGCCGAAGATCAGCACCGCCCAGGCATACACCGGCATGCGGGCCAGCGACATGCCGGGCGCGCGGGTGCGCAGCACGCCCACCACCAGCTCGATGGCGCCGGCGATGGCGCTGATCTCGATGAAGCCGATGCCCAGCAGCCAGAAGTCGGCATTGATGCCCTTGGAGTACACGCCCGAGCTGAGCGGCGGGTACATGAACCAGCCGTCCGACGGCGCCAGGCTGAAGAACACCGAGCCGAAGAACACCGTGCCGCCGATGGCATAGGTCCAGTACGAATAGGCCGACAGGCGCGGGAACGGCAGGTCGCGCGCAGCCAGCATCTGCGGCAGCAGCATCACCGCGATGGCCTCGATGGCGGGCACCGCGAACAGGAACATCATCACCGAGCCGTGCATCGTGAACAGCTGGTTGTAGGTTTCCTGCGGCACGATGCCGGCCAGCGGCGCCGTCAGCTGCACCCGCATCACCAGCGCCAGCACGCCCGCGCCCAGGAAGAAGGCGAAGGCAGTGACGATGAAGATGAAGCCGATGAAGTTGTTGTTGACGTCGGTGAGCTTGCGGATGCCGGTGGGCGGCTCCCACACCTTTTCCAGCGTCTCCAGCTCGCCTTCAGGCCGCTCGCCGCTGGTGGGAAAGCGCTCGTACAGGCGGCGGTCGAAGGCGGTTTCCGACGGCTCGGCCGCCGCGCCCGGGAGTGCGGCCTGCGTCACCGCAGCGACTCCATGTAGGCGGCCAGCGCATGCAGCTCGGCCGCGGGCAGCGAGCGGTAGGCCGGCATGCGGTTGTTGGGCTTGATGGACTGGCTGTCACCGATCCAGCCCACCAGCGTGCCCCGGTTGTTGGGCAGGATGCCCGCACCCAGGGAGCTGCGAGAGCCCACGAAGCTGAGGTCGGGGCCGGCCAGGCCTTGGGCCTCGGTGCCCGCCACCCGGTGGCAGGCGGCGCAGCCCACTTCGTTGAAGAGCCTGGCTCCGCGCTGCACCTCGGTGTCGCCAGCGGGGACCGCCGGGCGCGGCGCGCGGCGGGCCGCCAGCCAGCGCTCCCAGTCTGCCGGTGCATGCGCCACCACCACGAAGCCCATCAGCGAATGGGCACCGCCGCAGAACTCGGCGCACTGGCCGCCGTAGCTGCCGGGCTGGTCGGCCTGCAGCCGCAGCTGGTTGGTGCGGCCGGGGATCATGTCCATCTTGCCGCCCAGCTTGGGCACCCAGAAGCTGTGGATCACGTCCTCCGACACCATGTCGATGAGCACCGGCCGGCCGGTGGGGATGTGCAGCTCATTGGCGTCGGCCATGTATTCCTTGCCTTGCGCATCGAGGTAGGACACCCGCCACCAGTAGATGTTGCCGGACACGCGCATGCGCAGCTCGTCGCCGGTGGTGCGCGTGGTGCTGGCCACCAGCAGGGTGCCGCCGGCCAGCAGCACCGCCAGGATGCCCGACGGGATGATGAGCCCCAGCCACTTGACCACCCGCTCGCCACCCAGGCGGGCGCGCAGGCCGTCGCTGCCGTACAGCGCCACCCACATGGCGGCACACACGAAGAGGAAGATCAGCGTGACCATGGCCAGCAGCACCCAGGCCAGCGTGGTGACGCTGTTGGACAGCGGCCCCTGCGGGTCGAGCACGGGCGGGGGCCAGCCGCGCAGCGCTTCAGCGAGCGCCGAGCTGGACGAGATAGGCTGTGACATCGCGGGCATCCTGGTCGGACATCGGGAAAGCGGGCATGGCGGTGCCGGGCACGAGGGACGGCGCATCGCGCACGAAGGCCATCAGCACGCCGGGCTGGTTGGGCAGTTGGCCGGCGATGAGCCCCTGACGCCCGAAGTGCTCGAGCGAAGGACCCAGCCCGCCGCGGGGCCACTGCACGTCGGGGAAGGCATGGCAAGCGGTGCACCCGTGCTGGATGACGAGCTGGCGGCCACGCTGCACGCTGGCATCGCCCAGCGAAGGCGTGCGGTCGGGCGGGCCGTCGCAGGCGGCCAGCAGGCTGCTGGCCAGCAGCATCAGCCCCACGCTTGACCGGCGTTTGCTCGCCAGGGAAGATGACCCGCAGCCGATGTCCAACAGCATTCCCCCCTCACCCATCCAACGCCCCCGGCATACCCGCCTGGTATGGGCCTTGGCACTTGTCTTGCCCGCATGGGGCTGCACCGATCGCATGGCGCCCAGCGCCGACCGTTTCGGCCGCGGCGGTGAACTCATCGCGATGAGCGGTGGCGAAGGCGGGGCGCGTTATGCCTGCGTCACCTGCCATGGCGCGCGGGGTGAAGGCAACGGCTTCGATGCACCGCGCCTGGCCGGCCTGCCCGCGGGCTACCTGCAAAAGCAGATGGAAGACTTCGCCGCCGGCCTGCGCCCGCATGCGGTGATGCGCGACGTGGCCCGCTTCCTGGACAGCGACGAGCGGGTGCAGGTCTCGGCCTTTTATGCCGCGCTGCCACCCGTGGGCCTGCCGCCGGCCACCACGGCGCCGGTGGAGCCGGCTGCCGCGGCCTTGTATGCCCGCGCCTGCCAGAGCTGCCACGGCGTGGACGGCGTGGGTGCGGCCGGCGGCCCGCCGCTGCAGGCGCAGCCCGCCTTCTACCTGACGCAGCAGCTGCAGGACTGGCAGACCTCGAAGCGGCGCAACGACGGCGACCATGCGATGTTGAAGGTGGCGCAGCAACTGGGGGCCGACGAGGTCAGGCAGCTGAGCCTTCATCTGTCGACGATCCCAGCACGCCCGGCATCTCCGGCCCGTTGAGGTCGAGCATCGACGGCAGCACCTTGTCCTTCATCACCAGGTAGTGCAGCACGGCAGCGCCCGCATGGCCGGGGATGGCCAGCGTGGTGATCCACACGATCCACAGGTGCGCCTTCGCGGCCCACTGCATCAGCGTGTGCTGCAGGCCTTCCGACAACTGGTCGAACGGCAGGTTGGGAAAGGGCACGATGCCCGCGATGGACAGCGGCAAGTCGCCCGGCAGCGTGGACCACATCACCCAGCCGCTGATCGGCAGTGCGAAGAAGCTGACGTAGAACCAGTTCTGCAGCAGCCGGCTGGCCCGGCCCTGGAACGAGTCTTCCTCGACATTCTTCGGCCCGCTGATCTGGCTGCGCCAGAAAAACCGCAGCGAGCCCAGCGCCATGATGGTCAGGCCGATCTCGGCATGCGTCTGGTAGCCCAGCAGCTTGTCGCCACCGGCGGGCAGCCAGGCCAGGTACCAGCCGTAGCCCAGCTGGAAGAACATCAACGCCGCCATCAGCCAATGGAAGCCGACGCCGATGGGTGAGTACAGGCCGCGGCGGTTGTAGCCCTCGGCCCACTCGATCAGCGAGACCAGGTTCATGCCGCGTCAGCCGTCAGAGCGCGCGGGCGCTCGGCCCGCAGCCAGCGCCAGCCGATCCACACCGCCGCCAGCAGGTAGGCGATGCTGCCCGGTGCCCACATCACGATGCCGGCCAGTTGCTGGTCTTCCAGCGGCGAGAAGCCCCAGCTCAGGCTGGAGGCGAAGTGCGGCTCGTACAGCGGCCGCGCCGCGAAGGTGATCAGCGCGCCCAGCAGGCCCATCAGCACCGTGGTCACCAGGATGGCGGCCAGCGCGCGCATCGGGTCGCTGCGGTTGACGGCCAGCCAGAACCACGTCGCGCTGCCCAGCAGGCTGAGCTGCATCAGCGCATACACCGCATGCGACGACATCGCCGCGGCATACGGCCCGGGCACGTGCCAGGTCCAGAAGGCCACGGCCGCCACCGCGGTGCACAGCCACAGTGGCACCGGCAGCCGCCGCAGCCAGGGCGCCAGGCCATGCGCCATCAAGGGCGCCACCACCAGCACCAGGGCCATGTGGTGCACCACCCGCACGGTGAAAAACGCCGAGCTGAGCGCGCACAGCGGCGAGACGTAGAGCAGCACCGCCGCGCCCCAGGCCCAGCGCAGCGACCGCCGCTGGCCCGGCGTGGCCGCCTTCAGCCCGCGCCAGGGCAGCCACAGCGCGGCCGCGGCCAGCAGCAGGCCGACCCACAGCACGGGATCGAGGTTCCAGCGGCTCAGCCAGAACTCGGGGGTCGGCGCCTCACCGCAGTAAGGTATCCACGTGCGTGCATCCGGCATGGATCGAAGGCGCCTGGGCGCAAGGGTCGGGCATCAGGGGCCGCCGCGCCTGCCTCGGCCGGCGGATGAATGCCGCGACTGTGCTGCAGTTTGTGAACGCCGTGCGTCGGACAGCGCCGCATATTGCAACGCTGCCGGGGTTCAGGCGGACCTCAGCCGCGCGCGGCCTGGCGGCGGCGCACCAGCAGGCCGATGGCACCCAGGCCGCCCAGCATCAGCGCATAGGTCTCGGGCTCGGGCACCGGCGCCATGGCCGTGCCCACGTACTGCAGCTGCCCGCGGATGGCCCCGGCCGGGAAGCTGGCGTTGTGCAGGTTGACGTAGAAGCTGGTGGGGTTCATCGGCGTGATCGACGCCAGGTCGGCGTCGTACAGGCGTGAGCCGGTGAGGCTGCCCGAAAAGTCGACGATGACCGGGCCGTTGACGCCGGCCGCTGCAGCGTGGATGTGCGCGCCGGTGAGCGGCAGCTCGATGTTGTTGGCCATGATGGACCACGACACGGTGAGCGCCGCGTTGTCGATCAGCACCGTCGCCACGCCAAAGCCGTCGGTGTCGCCACCGCCCGTCTCGTTGCTGCCGTACAGGAACGCGGTGTAGGTGTCGATGGATGCCAGCGCGGGCGTGGCCATGAACGGCGCGATCAGGATCGCCGCGCAAAGGACAGACTTCTTGATCATCACGGGGCTCCGAACGAGGTGGACAAGGGGACGTTGATCGTGCGAACCCACCGCCATGCCCGCAAGTGGCAGCACACCCCTGGAACCAAGGGCCTCGGCCCACGCGCGGCGCCCCAGGTGTAACCAGGGCCGGGATCACCGGCCGAGCGCCGCCTTCAGATGTTCGGCAAACGCATGCGCGATGACGGGCAGCTGCCGGCCGCGCAGGCCGGCCAGCACCAGGCGGCCATGCGGGAAGTGGCGGTCTTCCAGCGGGCGGGCCACCAGCGCGCCGCCGTCTTCCACGGTGCCGATGGCGATCTGGAACGACACCGCCTGGCCGTGGTACAGGCAGCCGCGCAAAAACTCGAAGGAGTTGCTCTCCACCACCGGGCGTAGCTTGACCGAGCTGCGCACCAGGAACTTCTCCAGCAGCTGGCGGCCGCCGATGTCGCGGTTGGGCAGCACCAGCGGGTAGTCGGCGCAGTCACGCACACGCACGCTGGCCCGCGCCGCCAGCGGATGGTCGCGGTGCATCACCGCCTGCAGCCGTTGTTCGTACTCGGCCAGCACCTCGATGTCGGCTTCGGGCGCCAGGTTGAACACCAGGGCGAGGTCGGCCTCGAAGGCGCGCAGCGCTTCCAGCGCATGCAGGTGGTCGCCGATGCGCACCTGGTGCACGGCCAGCGGATGCGCCTGCCGGAAGCTGGCCACCACCTGCGGCAGGAAGGCCGGCGCCAGCGCCTGGCTGGCCACCAGGCTCACACGGCCGCGGCGCAGGCCCTTCAATTCCTCGATCTGCGAGCGCACCTCGTCCAGCTCGGCGGTGCGGCCACGGATGTAGCGCACGAAGAGCTCGCCCGCCGCCGTCAGCCGCATGCCGCGCGGCAGGCGCTCGAAGATGGGCGTGCCCAGTTCATCTTCCAGATCCAGGATGCGGCGGTTGACGGCCGAGGGCGCCACATGCAGCCGCTCGGCCGCCTGGCGGATGGAGCCGGCGCGTGCCACCTCGTCGACGTAGCGCAGGAAACGCAGGTGATTCATGCGCCGCCGTGCAGCAGGTTCAGTGCCATGCGGCGCCGTGCGACCGTAGCCGAAACGGCATCGGTGCGTGAACACGGGTGCCCGAAATGGCAACAGCGCGCACCAGGAACAGGCCTGTCACGGGCTGGCGCGGAACCAGATCGGGGCGCGCCCGCCGCGCCGGCGCCGCAGGCTGGCATGCCCAGGCGTTCGCCGGCATCGCCCGGCCCCCTCGCCTGCCGGGCCATCGGCCACCACCCTGCCACGCGCCAGCCCAATGCCCGCGCGGGCCGGCGCCATACCGTTGCCGATACGGCAACACCGCTGGCTCGAAAAGGCAGGCTTTCAGCACGCTGAAAACGCGTTTCCGGCACGGGCGGTGCAAGCCACCGCGTCATCCACGATGACGGAGCCTGACCCGTGCTGTTGACCCGCCGCCCCACGCCCTGCACCCCCGACACGAGCCGCCTGCGCGCCACGCTGCGCCGCTGGGTCACGGCCACCACGCTGGCCACGCTGGGTCTGGCCGCCCAGGCGCAGACCACGCCGCTGAAGTTCGTGCTCGACTGGAAGCTGCAAGGCGTGCACGCCTGGTACTACCTGGCGCAGGAGCGCGGCTACTTCGCCAAGGAAAAGATCGACCTGCAGATCGACACCGGCGACGGCTCGGCCAATGCCGTCACCAAGGTGATGGCCGGCAGCTACCAGGCCGGTTTCGGCGACATCAACGCCATCATCCAGAACGCTGCCACCCGCCCGGCCGGCAGCGTGCCGGTGATGGTGTACATGGTCTACAACCGCGCGCCCTTCGCCATCATGGTCAAGGCGGGCAGCCCCATCAAAAGCCTGAAGGATCTGCAGGGCCGCACCATCGGCTCGCCGGCCGGCGGCGCCGCGATGAAGATGTTCCCGGCGCTGGCCGAGTTGAACGGCATCGACGCCGGCAAGGTGACCTGGAGCCACATGGCGCCCAACCTGCAGGAGCAGATGCTGCTGACCGACCAGGTGGAGGCCTCGGCGGTGTTCTCGGTCACCAGCTACCTGAACCTGGTGGGCCAGCGCATCGACCCCGACAAGGACATCCGCTGGTTCCACTACGCGGACCACGGCATTGCGCTGTATGGCAACGGCGTGCTGGTGTCGCCCACGCTGCTGAAGGACAAGCCCCAGGTGGTGGCCGGCCTGGTGCGCGCCATCCACCAGGGTGTGCGCGATGCGGTGGCCGACCCCGATGCCGCCATCGAAGCGCTGGCCAGGCAGGAGCCACTGATCAACAAGTCGCTGGAGAAGCGGCGCCTGCTGTACGCGCTGCGCCAGGTGGTGATCACGCCCGAGACACAGCGCATCGGCGTGGGCGACGTGCTGGATGAACGCCTGGCCAAGGCCATCGGCCAGGTGCAGCAGGCCTTCGACCTGCCGCGTGCACCGGCCCCGGCCGAGGTGTTCGACCGCCGCTTCCTGCCGCCGCTGGCCGAACGCCAGCTGACGCTGAAATGAGCCCCGCCCGCACGCGCCGCTACGGCGCCAGCGCCGCCACGGCCTGGACGGGATCGCGCGAGGCCGTGAGCCTGGTGCGCCCGCCGGTGCCGCCGCGGCCGGTGCGGCTGGCCACGCACACCGACGTGGTGGAGCTGGACGTGCACCGCAGCGCGCTGGTGGTGGTGGACATGCAAAACGACTTCTGCCACCCCAAAGGCTGGTTCGCGCAGAAGGGCGTGAGCATGCGCGCCACCCGCAAGCCCATCCCGGTGCTGACCGAGTTGCTGCCGGCCTGGCGCCATGCCGGCGGCCGCGTGGTGTGGCTCAACTGGGGCGTGCGCCCCGATGCGGCCAACCTGAGCCCGGTGCTCCAGTACAAGGCCATGCGCCCCGATGCCGATGGCCGGCAGGGCGTGGGCTATGCCCAGGCCTCGCCGCTGGACCACGGGCCCAGCGTGGTGGCCGGCAGCTGGGGCGCGCAGGTGGTGGCCGAGCTGCCGGTGGCCGCCGGCGACCTGAGCGTGTTCAAGCACCGCCTCAGCGGCTTCTGGGACAACGAGCTGGACAGCCTGCTGCGCCAGCAAGGCATCACCACGCTGCTGTTCGGCGGTGTCAACACCGACCGCTGCGTCTTCGCCAGCCTGCAGGACGCCAGCTTCCTGGGCTACGACTGCGTGCTGCTGAAGGACGCCTGCGGCACGCCCTCGCCCGCCTACGTCACGCGGGCCATCCATTTCCTGGTCGACAAGCTGCACGGCTTCGTCGGCACCGCCGAAGCGCTGATCCCGGCCCTGACGGCCAGCGCCGCGCTGCATCCCGCTCCTGCCATTTCCTCATCGAAGAAGGACACCCGATGAACACCTCCCGCCGTCTGGCGACGCTGGCCCTGGCCAGCCTGGCCGCCACCATCGCCCTGCTGCCCCTGGGCGCGCAGGCCCAGACCACCAAGATCAAGATGGTGCTGAACTGGAAGTACGAAGGCCCGCAGGCCTGGTTCTTCCTGGCGCAGGACAAGGGCTACTTCAAGGCCGAAGGGCTGGACGTGGAGATCGACCAGGGCGAGGGCTCGGCCGCCTCCATCCCCAAGGTGGCCTCGGGCGCCTACCAGGCCGGCTTCGGCGACCTCAACGCCGTGATCGACCTGGCCACCAAGCGCCCGGCCGAAGCGCCGGTGGGCGTGTACATGCTCTACAACACGCCGCCCTTCACCATCGTGGTGAAACAGGACAGCCCCATCAAGGGCCCGGCCGACCTGGAAGGCAAGACCGTGGGCGGCCCCGCCAACGACGGCGCGCTCAAGCTGTTCCCGGCCTTCGCCAAGCTGGCGAAGCTGGACGCCACCAAGGTGAAGATCACCAACATGGCGCCCAACCTGCGTGAGCAGATGCTGGCGCGCGACCAGGTGGACGCCACCTTCGGCTACGTGACCACCGTGAGCTTCAGCGCCAAGGCCATGGGCATGGACCCGGCCAAGGACCTGCGCTTCATCCGCTACGGCGCGCACGGCATGGACCTGTACAGCAACGCGGTGTTCTTCTCGCGCCCCTTCGTGAAGGACAACCCGCAGGCCGTGGCCGGCTTCGTGAAGGCGCTCAACCGAGCCATTGCCGACGTGATCGCCAACCCCGACGCCGGCATCGACGCGGTGATGAAGCGCGAGCCGCTGCTCAAGCGCGAGGTGGAGAAGGAGCGCCTGCTGGCCACGCTGCGCAACGACATGAGCCACCCCGAGGTGGCCCGCATTGGCCTGGGTGACGTGGACGACAAGCGCCTGGCCCGCGGCATCGAGATCCTGGTCGATGCCAACCAGCTGGCCCGCACGCCCGCCTCTGCCGAGGTGTTCGACCGCAGCTTCCTGCCGCCGCGCGAGCAACGGCCCGCCAAGCTGTTCTGAGCCCGCCCTTCAACGCCCTGCACCGAGACCCCCCCAATGAACCTGAACCTGAAGAACAAGGTGGCCGTGATCACCGGCCCCGCCAAGGGCATGGGCCGCGCCGTGACGCTGGCCTTTGCCGAAGAAGGCTGCCAGCTGGTGCTGGCCGGCCGCGACACCCGTGCCATCGAACCGGTGGCCGCGGAGGCCCGCGCGCTGGGCGTGCAGGCCATCGTGGTGGCCTGCGACCTGGTGGACGCCACGCAGACCGAAGCCCTGGCCCGCCATGCGCTGGAGCAGTTCGGCCGGATCGACATCCTGGTGAACGTGGCCGGCGGCTCCGGCCCCATCGGCAAGACCGGCTGGGAGACCACGGCCGACGAGTTCAACGACATCGTCGAGCTGAACATGACCGGCTGCTTCAACACCATGCATGCGGTGCTGCCGGCAATGATCCGGCAGCGCGGCGGCAAGATCGTCAACGTGGGCGGCACCTTCGGCATGCGCGGGCGCGCGGGCCGGGTGGCCTATTCAGCCTCGAAGTGGGGCCTGCGCGGCCTCACCAAGAGCATGGCGCTGGAAGCCGGCGCCCACAACATCAACGTCAACTGCGTGGCCCCGGGCATGGTCGATGGCCCGCGCTTTCGCGAGAAGGTGTGCGCCAACATGGCCGCCAAGCTGGGCATCACGCTGGAAGAGGCGATGCAGCGCCATGCCGACGACTACGCGCTCAAGCGCGTGACGCTGGATGCCGACGTGGCCAACGCCTGCCTCTTCATGGCCAGCGACGTGTCGCGGCAGATCACCGGTGTCGACCTGCCGGTCGACGGCGGCTGGGCGATGCTGTGAGGAGCGGCCGAGCATGAGCAACGCAGACCTCGTCATCCGCGGCGGCCGCATCGTCTCGCCCGAGCAGATCGTCGATGCTTCCATCGCCATCGAAGGCGGCCGCATCGTGGCCATCGGCCACGACGACCTGATGCCCTCGGCCCGCGAAGAGCTGCGCGCCGACGGACAGTACCTGCTGCCCGGCGCCATCGACAGCCACGTGCACTTCCGCGACCCCGGCTATCCGCACAAGGAAACCTGGAAGACCGGCTCCGCCGCCGCGGCCTGCGGCGGCGTGACCACGGTGTTCGAGATGCCCAACACCAACCCGCCCACCGGCACGCTGGAAGCCCTGCGGCTGAAGCAGAAGGCGGCCGAGGCCTCCTACGTGGACTACGGCATCCACGGCCTGCTGGGCGACGACACGATAGACCGGCTGGAAGCCCTGCTGGAAGCGGGCGTGACCAGCTTCAAGGCCTTCGTCGGCAACACCTTCGGCAACCTGCCCGCGCCCAGCGACGGCGCGCTGCTGGAGGGCTTCGAGAAGCTGGCGCCGCTGGGCATCCGCACCGTGGTGCATGCTGAGAACTCGTCCATCATGGCGCGCCGCCAGCACCGGCTGGAAGCCGCCGGCCGCATCGACCCGCTGGCCCACCTGGCGTCACGCCCGGCAGTGGCCGAGATCGAGGCCATCGGCCGCGTGCTGACGCTGGCCGAGTGGACCGGCGCCCGGGTGCACATCGCCCACCACAGCGCGGCCGATTCCCTCTTCGTGCTGCGCGCGGCCAAGCTGCGTGGCGTGGACGTGACGGTGGAAACCTGCCCGCAGTACCTGCTGCTCAACACCCGCGACATGCTGGGCCTGGGCGGCATCCTGCGGCTGAACCCGCCCATCCGCGAAGAGCGCCACAACCAGCCGCTGTGGGACGCGCTGATGGACGGCACCATCGACATGATCGCCACCGACCATGCGCCGCACAGCCCCGAGGAGAAGACGCGCGAGAGCATCTGGCAATGCGACTGCGGCTTTCCCGGGGTGGAAACCCAGATGCCGCTGATGCTGACCGAGGTGAACCGCCAGCGCGCTACGCTGATGGACTACGTGAAGTGGAGCGCTGCCGCCCCCGCCAAGGCCTGGGGCCTGTACGGCACCAAGGGTGTGCTGGCCGTGGGCGCGCATGCCGACATCGCGGTGGTGGACATGGACCGCCGCGCGGTGCTGTCGCAGGGGCGTCTGCAGTCGATCAGCAAGATCTCGCCGTGGAACGGCCGCAGCGTGCACGGTGCGCCCATCCACACCCTGGTGCGCGGCCGCTTCGTGATGCGCGACGGCCGGCTGGTCACCGAAGCCTCGGGCTGGGGCCAGCCGGTCAAGCCGGTGCAGCGCATGCCCACGCCGCGCCCGCGCAACACCGAGCACTACACCAGCGCCGTGCTGCAGACGCCGGCCGGCGTGCCGCCCACCGCGGTGCCCACCGACCCGGGCGCCTTCGAAGGCACGGGCTTCGCGCGCGGCATCACGAAGGAGGCGGCATGAGCGGCGTTCAGGGCGGCCCGGCGCGCCAGCAACGCGTGGGCGTGCACCGCATCGCCTGCAGCGGCCCGGGCGACCTGTCGGGGGTGCAGGCCTTGGTCGACGCCGGCACGTTGGTGCCCGCCGACATCGTCGCGGTGATGGGCAAGACCGAAGGCAACGGCTGCGTCAACGACCACACGCGCGAGTACGCCAGCATGGCCTGGAGCCAGCTGCTGGCGCCGCACCTGGGCTGCACGCCGGCACAGGCCGCCCAGCGCGTGGCGCTGGTGATGTCGGGCGGCACCGAGGGTGTGCTGTCACCGCACTTCACCGTGTTCACCCGCCGCTGGCTGGAAGGGGTCGCGCCTCGCGCTGAAGGTGCGCCGCGCCTGGTGATCGGCACCGCGCACACCCGCGACTTCGCGCCGCACGAACTGGGCCGCATGCCGCAGATCGAAGCCACTGCGCAGGCGGTGCGGGCGGCCATGGCCGAGGCCGGCATCCAGCGCGTGCAGGACGTGCACTTCGTGCAGGTGAAATGCCCGCTGCTCACCTCGGCCAGGGTGCAGCAGGCGCTGGCCGAAGGGCACGAGCCCCGCACCCGCGACACCTATGAATCGATGGGCTATTCGCGCGGCGCTTCGGCCCTGGGCGTGGCGCTGGCGCTGGACGAAGTGCCCGCCGACCGGGTGGACGATGCCGCTGTGCTGCGCGACTGGTCGCTCTTCTCGGGCCGTGCCTCGGCCTCAGCCGGCATCGAGCTGGACCACAACGTGGTGATCGTGCTGGGCGAAGCCGCCGGCGCCGCTTCACCGTACCGCATCGCCCACACGGTGATGCGCGATGCGGTGGACGCGGCCGCGGTGCGCACGCTGCTGCGCGAGCGCTTCGACCTGGACATGGACCGCGACACGGACCCTGACGCAGGCCGGCTGGTGAACCTGCTGGCCAAGGCCGAGGCCAGCCCCGACGGCCTGGTGCGCGGCCAGCGCCACACCATGCTCAACGACTCCGACATCAATGCCACGCGCCATGCGCGGGCGGCGGTGGGCGGCGTGCTGGCGTCCATCGCCGGGCACAGCGCGCTGTACGTCTCGGGCGGTGCCGAGCACCAGGGCCCGGCCGGCGGTGGCCCGGTGGCCGCCATCCTGCAACTGAAGGACGCCGCATGACCCAACCCTTCATCGACCTGGCCGACGTGACGGTGCGCTACGGCGCACAGGCCAATGCCACGCTGGCGCTGGACCGCACCAACCTGCGCATCGCGCAGGGTGACTTCGTGGCGCTGGTGGGCCCCAGCGGCTGCGGCAAGTCCACCATCCTCAAGCTGGTGGCCGGGCTGTTGCAGCCCAGCTCGGGCGGGCTGATCGTGGGCGGCCGCGAAAGCCCCAGCAGCCAGCAGTCGGGCAAGACGCGCATCGGCCTGGCCTTCCAGAACCCGACGATGCTGCCGTGGCTGAGCATCCGCGACAACGTGATGATCCCGCTGAAGATCGTCGAGCCCTTCCGCCAGCACTATGCGAAGAAAAAGCGCGGCGAATACGCCGAGCGCGCCGAGGCGCTGCTGGCCCAGGTGGGGCTGAAGGGCTTTGGCGACAAGCGGCCCTGGCAGCTGTCGGGCGGCATGCTGCAGCGGGCCTCCTTGTGCCGCGCGCTGATCCATGAGCCGCAGCTGCTGCTGCTCGACGAGCCCTTCGGCGCGCTCGATTCCTTCACCCGCGAAGAGCTGTGGTCGCTGACCCAGCAGCTGTGGATGGACAAGCGGCCCACGGTGCTGCTGGTCACGCACGACCTGCGCGAAGCCGCCTACCTGGCCACGCGCATCTGCGTGATGAGCTCGCGCCCCGGCCGCATCCTGGAAGACCGCGCAGTGCCTTTTGCGCGACCCCGCACGCTGGCCATGAGCTACGCGCCCGAGGTGTCGGCGCTGGTGCAGGAGCTGCGCCTGCGCATCGCCGAAGCGCGCACCGCGGCCGATGCGGCGCAGAACGTCATCGCCCTGGAAGAAAGGAAGGCGGCATGAACGAGTCCACGCCCAAGATCTCGCCACGCATGCGGCAACGGCTGCTGTCGGCCTCGGCCCTGGTCGGCTTCTTCGTGTTGTGGGAGCTGGTGTGCGTGGCCAGCGGCATCAGCGACCTGGTGCTGCCGCGGCCCAGCCAGATCCTGCAGGTGCTGCTGGAGAAGATGCCGCTGCTGTGGCCGCACACGCTGCAGACGCTCTACACCACGCTGGTGGGCTTTGCGCTGGGGGTGGCGGTGGGCATCGTGCTGGGGCTGCTGATCGGCTCATCGCGCACCGCCTACGACGTGGCCTATCCGCTGCTGGTGGGCTTTTCCAGCATCCCCAAGGTGGCGGTGGTGCCCATCTTCGTGGTGTGGTTCGGCGCGGGCACGGTGCCGGCCATCCTCACCTCGCTGGTCATCAGCATCTTTCCGGTGGTGGTGAACGTGGCCACCGGCCTGGCCAGCACCGAGCCCGAGTTGGAAGACGTGCTGCGCGTGCTGGGCGCGCGCAAGCGCGACATCCTGTGGAACGTGGCCTTGCCACGTGCGCTGCCCTACCTGTTCGCCTCGCTCAAGATCGCGATCACGCTGGCCTTCGTGGGCACGGTGCTGGCCGAGACGGTGGCGGCCAACAAGGGCATCGGCACGGTCATGATGATCGCCAGCGGCAACTTCGACGTGCCCATGGTGTTCGCGGGTCTGCTGATCCTGGCGGTGCTGGGCGTGGCGCTGTATGCGCTGTCTTCGCTGCTGGAACGCCGCATGACCGGCTGGGCCCAGCGCAAGACCGACCTGGGCATGGCTTCCTGATACGGTGCGGGCATGAACGACAGCATTGAAGAAGCCCAGGCCCCGCTGCGCAGCGTGGCCGTGTTCTGCGGCTCCAACTTCGGCAGCTCACCCGACTATGCGCAGGCCGCGGCCGCACTGGGCACGGCCCTGGCCGCGCGCGGCATCACGCTGGTGTACGGCGGCACCCACAAGGGCCTGATGGGCGTGGTGTGCGATGCGGTGCTGGCCGCCGGCGGCACCGCCGTCGGCATCATCAACCAGCGGCTGCACGACCGCGGCCACCTGCACCCGCGGCTCACCCGCCACGAGGTGGTGCCCCACATGCGGCTGCGCAAGGGCCGCATGGCCGAGCTGGCCGACGCATTCATCGCGCTGCCCGGCGGCCTGGGCACGCTGGAAGAGCTGCTGGAAGCCGCCACGCTGACGCAGCTGGGCGACCATGTGAAGGCCTGCGGCATGCTCAACACCCGCGGCTTCTACGAACCGCTGCGCGCGATGCTGGCCACCGCCACCGAAGAAGGCTTCATGAAGCCCGAGCACCGCGACATGCTGGTGGTGCATGCGCAACCCGAAGCGCTGCTCGACGCCCTGGCCGCCTGGCAGGCGCCCACCGTCACCAAGTGGATCGGCCAGCCCGGTTCCTGAACCCTCACCGCACGCCCACACAAGGTCCTGCATGCCCCAGATCCGCATCACCGCCGGTGGCCACCATTTTCTGGCCGAAACCCACCCCGAAGCGCCCGAGACCGTGGCCGCCTTCCTGAAGCTGCTGCCCTACCGCCAGAAGCTCATCCACGTGCGCTGGAGCGGCGAAGGCTGCTGGGTGCCGCTGGGCGACTACGTGCTCGAGCACAACGGCCGGCGAGTCGGCTTCGAAAACCACACCAGCCACCCGTCGGTGGGCGACGTGCTGTTCTACCCCGGCGGCTACAGCGAGACGGAAATCATCCTGGCCTACGGCAGCTGCAGCTTCAGCAGCAAGATGGGCCAGCTGGCGGGCAACCACTTCCTCACCATCACCGAAGAGCGGGAACAGTTGCGCGCGCTGGGCACGAAGGTGCTGTGGGAAGGCGCGCAGGACGTGCTGTTCGAGCGGGTGGATTGACGACCATGGACAGACCCGACCACCCACCCCGACTCGTGGTTCACGGCGGCCTGCTGCTGGCTGAGGGCGACAGCCAGGCGCGCCCGGCCGACCTGCTGGTCGAGGGCGAGACCATCGGCGCCATCGGCGCCCCCGGCCAGTTCGATGCGTTGGAAGGCGCCCGCCGGCTGGACGCCAGCGACCGGCTGGTGATGCCCGCCTGGGTCAACGGCCACACCCATGCCCACGGCGGCCTGGGCCGCGGCGCGGTGGCCGACACGGGGCTGGAGGGTTTTCTGGCCGCGTCGCCCTCGATCAATGGCCAGCGCGGGCTGGACGACCTCGCGCTGAGCGCCACGCTCACCGCGGCCGAGCTGCTGAAGAAGGGCTGCACCGCGCTGTTCGACATGACCAGCGAGTTCCCGCTGCCCACCGTGGCCGGGCTGCATGCGGTGGCCCGCGCGTACGAGGCGGTGGGCATCCGCGCCGTGGTGGCGCCGATGATGGCCGACCGCACGCTGTACCAGGCCTACCCCGAGTTGCTGGACACGCTGCCGGATCCGCTGAAGGCCCAGGCCGCGCAGGCCCGCGCCGCCGACCCGCAAGCCTGCCTGGCCGCGGTGCGCGCGGCGGCGCAGGACTGGCCGTTCGACACCAGTCGCATCCGGCTGGGCATCGCGCCCACCATTCCGCTGCACTGCTCCGACGCCTTCATGCAGGGCTGCGCGCAGCTGTCGGCCGAGTTCGGCCTGCCGATGCAGATCCACCTGGGCGAAAGCCAGCAGCAGGCGGTGTTCGGCGAGCAGCGCTACGGGATGAGCCTGGTGTCGCATATGAACCGCCTGGGCCTGCTCAGCGAGCGCCTCAGCGTGGCCCATGCCATCTGGATCGGCGACGACGACATCACGCAGCTGGCCGCGGCCGGCGTCACCGCCATCCACAACCCCTTGAGCAACCTGCGCCTGGGCTCGGGCGTGGCGCCGGTGCGCCGCATGCTGGAACGCGGCCTGCGCGTGGGCCTGGGCAGCGACGGCGCCAACACCTCCGACACCCAGAACCTGTTCGAGGTGGCGCGCATCGCGGCCTACCTGTCGCGCATCGTCGGTGCCGACGAAGCGCGCTGGATCACCGCCGCCGAGGCGCTGCGCATGGGCACGGCCGACAGCGCCCATGCGCTGGGCTGGGGCGACCGGCTGGGCCGCCTGGCGCCCGGCTACCAGGCCGACCTGGTGCTGCTGGACCTCGCCCAGCCCATCTACGTGCCGCTGCGCGACGCGCTGCGCCAGCTGGTGCTCGGCGAGAGCGGCGCCGCCGCCACCCAGGTGCTGGTGGCCGGCCGCGTGGTGGTGGAGCACGGCCGCCTGCTCACGCTGGACGAAGCGGCGCTGCGCCGCCAGGCCCAGGCCGCGGCCGAGCGGCTGGACGCCCTCAACGCCGAGGGCCGCCACCTGGCCCAGGCCCTGCGCCCGTGGATTAGCGCCTTCTGCTGCGGCATCGGCCAGCAGCCCTTCCACCTGCAAAGGCGCTTGCCTGTGACAGGCTGAACGCGAGGCCGGCCTGGCGGCCTCAAGTCGCGCCACGGCGGACCGATAGCGTCTCGCAACGTGGAGTGGTGTCATGGCAGTCAAGCTCTCGATCGGCAAGCAGTTGGGCCTGGGTTTTGCGCTGGTGCTCGGGCTGGTGGTGGCCATGGCCGCCGTGAGCCTGCTGCGGCTGCAGGCCAGCCAGACGGAAACGCATGAGATGCTGGACCTGCCGCTGCGCAAGGAACGGCTGGTGACCGACTGGTTCGCGGTGGTCAACGCCGGCACCCGGCGCACCACCGCCATCGCCCGTAGCGCCGACTCCTCGCTGGCCGCCTTCTTCGCCGAAGACACCAAGGCCAGCACCGCCAAGAACAACGAGCTGCAAAAGGCCCTGGAAGCCCTGCTGGCCGGCGATGAAGAGAAGAAGGTGTTTGCCGCCATCAGCGGCCACCGCAAGGATTTCATCCGCCTGCGCGACCAGATCATGCAGCACAAGCGAGACGGCCAGGACCAGCAGGCGCTGACGCTGCTGGAGCAGCAGTTCCAGCCGGCGGCAGCCGCCTACCTGAACAGCATGACCCAGCTGGTCGAACTGCAGCGCAAGGACCTGGACGCCCGCGCCGCCGCGCTGGAAGCCACCAATGCGCGCAGCAGCCTCATCCTGTGGTCGTTGACGGCGCTGGCGCTGCTGAGCGGCGTCGGCCTGGCCTATGCCATCACGCGCCGCATCGCCGGCCCGCTGCGCGAGGCTGCACAGGCCGCCCAGCGGGTGGCCGGCGGCGACCTCACCACCGCGCTGCGCTCGGAGCGCAGCGACGAAGCGGGCGAACTGCTGCGGGCGCTGGAACACATGCGCGGCCAGCTGGTCGACCTGGTGCGCCAGGTGCGCAACAACGCCGAAGGCGTGCTCACCGCCAGCAGCGAGATTGCGCAAGGCAACATGGACCTGAGCGAGCGCACCGAGCAGCAGGCCTCGGCACTGCAGCAGACCGCGGCCACGATGGAAGAGCTGAGCGCCACCGTGCGCCGCAATGCCGAGAACGCGCAACAGGCCAACCACCTGGGCGGTGAAGCCTCGGCGGTGGCGGCGCGCGGCGGCACGGCCGTCAAGCAGGTGGTGGACACCATGCGCGAGATCCAGCAGAGCAGCCAGCGCATCACCGACATCATCGGCACCATCGACGGCATCGCCTTCCAGACCAACATCCTGGCCCTGAATGCCGCGGTGGAAGCCGCGCGGGCGGGTGAACAAGGCCGTGGCTTTGCCGTGGTGGCCGGCGAAGTGCGCATGCTGGCCCAGCGCAGCGCCGAAGCAGCACGCCAGATCAAGGGCCTGATCGGCGACAGCACCGGCAAGGTGGCGCAGGGCAGCGCGCTGGTGGAACAGGCCGGCGTCACCATCAACGAGGTGGTGGGCGTGATCGGCCGCGTCAGCACCATGGTGGCCGAGATCAGCGTGGCCAACGGCGAGCAGAGCCAGGGCGTGGGCCAGATCGGCCAGGCGGTGAGCCACCTGGACCTGTCGACCCAGCAGAACGCCGCGCTGGTCGAGCAAAGCGCCGCCGCCGCGCAAAGCCTGAAGCAGCAGGCCGCCCAGCTGGTGGAAGCCGTCTCGGCCTTCAAGCTGGCGGAGCGCTGACAGGGCGCCGTGCGTGGCTGGCCGCCAAACCGTCTTCGCAGGGGCTGTCATGCTCCAGGGTCCGGATGCAGCGTTACGGGAAGTCGCCTGAAGATCCAGGTCATCTCCTCGATCGCGGCGTGTGCACGCACCAGCCCGCGTTGATCGCACCCGTCGGCGCTCGACACCGCCAGTGGCGGCTGTGCAGTCAAAGGCGCTGAATCGATGTGCGGCGCGTCAGCCCAGCAGTTGTGCGCCTGGCAGTCGGGCAGCGGCGGCGTCAAACGTCATGAAGGGCTGCCGGCGGAGCAACCCGGCCTTGGCGGCCAGCATGCAGTCGGTAAAGCCGGCCTTGGATTCCTTCCAGCGGAACAAAGCCTCTTCCAGCGCAGCTTCGTCCTCGTGCTGCAGGCCGTCGGTCTCCAGCAGCACGCCGAACAGCAGCATCACCGGCACGCCACCCTCTTCGGCTGCGGCCATCAAGCGGCTGGCGGCCGTGAACTGGGCCGGGTCGTCCCGCACCAGCCAGCGAACCAGTACGTTGGGGGCAAGTTGTGGGGCATCCGGGCTAACTTGGGGAAAAACTCTTTCACGGCGAGCACTTGCCGCTGCACTCGAAGTTCAGGCGCAGACGCTTGGTGGGTCCACACCTGTAGGATCGCGACACCTTGTTGCCCAACCACGCGATAGCAAACCAGTGAAACTCGCCACCTGGAACGTCAACTCCCTGGCCGTGCGGCTGCCGCAGCTGCTGGACTGGCTGGCCCAGCACCAGCCCGATGCGGTGGTGCTGCAGGAAACCAAGCTCACCGACGACAAGTTTCCGCATGAGGCGCTGAGCGCCGCGGGCTACCACCCGCAGTGGTTCGGCCAGAAGACCTACAACGGCGTGGCGCTGCTGTCGCGCACGCCGGCCGAGGGCATCGTCAAGAACATCGTCGGCGTGGAAGACGAGCAGGCCCGCGTGATCGCCGGCACCGTCGATGGCGTGCGGGTGATCGGCGCCTACTTTCCCAACGGCCAGGCGCCGGGCAGCGACAAGTTCGCCTACAAGATGCGCTGGCTGGACGGCCTGCGCGCCTGGCTGGCGCAGGAGATGGCGGCGCACCCGCAGCTGGTGCTGATGGGCGACTTCAACATCGCGCCCGAAGACCGCGACGTGTACGACCCGGTGGCCTGGGCCGGGCAGATCCACTGCACGCCCGAAGAGCGCGGCCACTTCGCCGCGCTGTTGGAGATGGGCCTGGTCGACGCCTTCCGCCTGTTCGAGCAGCCGCCCAAGAGCTGGAGCTGGTGGGACTACCGCAACCTGGCCTTCCGCAAGAACCAGGGCCTGCGCATCGATCACATCCTGGTCAGCCCGGCGCTCAAGGCCCGCGTGACGGCCTGCCACATCGACAAGCTGCCGCGCAAGAACGAGCGGCCCAGCGACCACGCGCCGGTGGTGGTCGAGCTCAGCTGACCGGCGCACCCTCCAGCGCCACCACCGGGTAGCTGGCCAGCTCGCCGTCGGTCTGCACCGTGATCACCTCGACCATGCGGCCCCGCAGCCGCATGCGCTGGCGGCTGGCGGTGTTGCGCGGCACCATGGCCCGCACGCCGCCGATGGGCAGCGCCACCAGTTGCCCCGCCGTGCGCACCACCACCAGCTGGCGTGCCGCCTGCGCGGCCAGGCCCACCAGGGCATCGGCCAGCGGCCGCACCGGCACCGGCTGCTGGCGCCATTGCAAGGTGGCGGGCAGGCCGGCTTCCAGCCGCGGGCGCAGCTCGGCCGGCATCGGCACCACGGCCTGCACGCCGCCCACCTCGGCCGCGAACGGGCCGCCCGCCTCGAACACCATGTAGGCCGGTGCGGGAGCTCCGGTACCGTGGCGGCGCTGGGTGGTAGACGGCCCCATGCTGATCGCGGTTTCGCCATAACGCTGCATCAAGGCCTCGACGTCGATCAGCTGCAGCAGGCCCTCGCCCTGCACCAGGCGGCGGTTGACCAGCGCGTGCGCCTCGGTGGGCGCCGGCGCCGCATCGTCGGCCAGTTGGGCCAACGGCAGCACCTCCTGCACCATCAGGCCGATGGCCCGATCGCCGACGCAGACGATGCACCACCAGGCCGGCGACGCGCCATCGGGCAGCGCCTGCAGGGCACCACACAGGTCGACCACCGGCACCAGCCGGCCTCGCCATTCGCACAGGCCGCGCACACCGTCGTGGCTCAGCAGTTCCTTGCGCAGCGGCAGCGGGCGCAGCAGCTCGCCCACGTGCGCGGCCGGCAGGCCGATGGCGGCATCGCCGATGCGAAAGCAGGCCCAGCGCGATCCCGCCTGGGCCGGGGCGCCGGGGCCAGCGGCGGAAGGCCCGGCGCCTGCTTCGGCGGGCCCAGCGTCGGCCACCGGCCCGGCTTCAGCCACCCAGGTGCCGGCCAGCGCCATCAGCCGCTGCGGGTCCAGGATGGGCGTGGCGCTATCGTCCGAACCGAACACGGCGGCGCTGTGGAACAGCTCGTCGGGCCGGTCGTCATGGCACAGACGGCGCGCCTGGTCGGCCGGCAGGCGGCGCACGCCCACCACGGCCTCGATGGCCAGGCCGATGCGCGCCTCGCCCTGCTGCAGCAGCAGCACCAGGCCGTCATCAGGCGGGTCGGGGTCCGCATCCGCCGCGGGCGCCAGCCAGGCCGCCAGGCTCACCACCGGCAGCACCTGGCGGTCCAGGGTCATCATGCCCTCGAGCGCGCCGGCGCGGCGCGGCAGGCCGGCCAGTGCGGCGGGGCGTGGCACGGCCTGGCGCACGCCTTCGCTGGCGATGGCCACGGTGCGGCCCTGCGCCCTCACCAGGGCATAGACCTGCGTATTGCCGCGGGCGGCACGCGCCGGCGGTGGGGCGTGGCGGGTGTCCACGCTCAGGCGTTGTGAGACGAGATCTGCAGGTCCAGCAGCAGGCTGGTCACGTTCTGCGTGGCGGTGGCCTGCTCGGTGGTGGCGCCGTGGATCTTCTGGATCGACGCGGTGGTGTCGTTGACTGAACGCTGGATGCGCGCGAACGCCTGCTCCACCTCCTGCGACAGGCGGCCGCCCTCGCCCACGCGCATCACGGTCTCGTTGATCAGCTTGGAGATCTCACGCGTGGCGCGGGCCGACTTCTCGGCCAGCTTGCGCACCTCCTCGGCCACCACCGAGAAGCCCACGCCATGGTCACCGGCACGGGCCGCCTCGATGGCCGCATTGAAAGCCAGCAGGTGGGTCTGGCCGGCGATCTCGCTGATGGTGTCGATGATCTCGGTGATGCCCTGCGAAGACGATTGGATGGCGATGATGGACTCGCGCGAGCGCTGCAGCAGCTGGCTGCCGTCATCGGCCTCGCGCTGGGTGCGGCTGGCCAGGTCGGTCGATTCCTGCGAGCCTTCGACGATGCGGGTGATGGAGCCGGACAGGCCGTCCATCACGCCCGAGATGGCCGCCACGTTGTTGGCGATGGACTGCTCGCGGTTGACCTGCGCGGTGATCTCCATCGCGAACTTCACGACCTTGTACGGCTTGCCGTCCAGGCCCAGGATGGGGTTGTAGGTGGCCTGGATCCACACCTCGGCGCCGTGCTTGCCCACGCGCTGGAAGCGGCCCATCTGGAACTGGCCGTCGTTCAGGTCCGACCAGAAGTCGCGGTACTCGCGCGACTTCACGAACTCGGCATCACAGAACATCGCATGGTGCTGGCCCAGCACCTCGTCCAGCGTGTAGCCCACCGCCCGCAGGAAGTTGGCGTTGGCGCTGAGGATGTTGCCGCGCATGTCGAACTCGATCACCGCCTGCGAGCGGCCGATGGCCTCCAGCTTGGACTGCGCCTCGGCCGTGGTCAGGCGCTCCTGCGTCACGTCGGTGGCGAACTTGACGACCTTCAGCGGCCGGCCGGCCGCATCGAAGATCGGGTTGTACGAGGCCTGGATCCACACCGGCTTGCCGTCCTTCGACAGCCGCCGGTACTCGCCGGCATTGAACTCGCCGCGGCCCAGCCGTTCCCAGAAGGCGGCGTACTCGGGCGAGCGTGCGAAGGCCGGCTCGCAGAAGATGCGGTGGTGCTGACCCACCACTTCGTCCAGCGCATAGCCGAAGGTGCGCAGGAAGTTGTCGTTGGCCGTGAGCACCTTGCCGGTGAGGTCGAACTCGATCACCGCCTGCACGCGGTTGAGGGCCTGCATGCGGCTGGCCACGTCGGCGCCAAGGGCCTTGGCCGCCGTCACGTCGGTGGCGAACTTCACCACGCCCACCAGGGTGCCGGCGGTGTCGTACACCGGGTTGTACGAGGCCTGCAGCCACACCGGCCGGCCGTCGCTGGTCAGCCGCATGAATTCGCCGGTGTGCGTCTGGCCCGAACCCAGGATCTGCCAGAAGGCCGCGTACTCGGCACTGCGGGCATAGGTCGGCTCACAGAAGATGCGGTGGTGGCGGCCCAGCACCTCCTCGCGCGTGTAGCCCATCACCTTCAGAAAGACGTCGTTGACTTCGGTCACATGACCGGTCAGGTCGAAGGAGATCAGAGCCTGGATCTTGTTGAGGGCGGCGAACACGCCCTCGGCAAAAGCGATGTCGGGGGAGGTGGGGTACTGCTGGGACACGTTGGCCTTCAAGGGGCGCCGGCAAACAGCGCCGGTCGTCCCAGCCTTATCGTCCACCCCTATCGAACGTTGAGGCCCGATGTGTGAGTAAGCACATCAAACAACGCGCAAGCCGGCCCAGGGGCAGCCGATAACGCGCCAGCAGTCCCATCAGGCAGTGTCGATGACCCCTCCCCTCTCCCCCACCCGGCCGGGCACCTCGGCCGGCGCCTTCGGCACCCGCACCGGGCACACCGAAACCGCCGCCGAGCTGCGTCGCCACCGGCGCGCCCGCGCCAACTGGCCCGCACGGCTGTTGAACAAGGGGGGCGGCATCATCCCCATCACCGTGTGCGACGTGTCCGAAGGCGGCGTGGGCCTGCTGGCCCCGGCCAGCCTGCCGATGGGCCAGGTGATGGACCTGGCCTTGTCGGTGCCTCATCCCGAGGACCCGAAGCGCTGCCTGGCCGTGACGGCCAAGGTGCGGGTGGTGTTCGCCAGCCTCGTCGGTGCGCAATGCCGCATCGGCGTGCAGTTCCTGGCGCTGGCCACGCCGGCGCGGCTGGCCATCCGCCAGTACGTGCTCAGCCACAGCTGAGCGGGCCGCGGGGCGCGGCCCTGCGGCTTCAGGCTGCGGTGCGGAAGCGCTGCACCACGCCGGCCAATTGCTCGGCCTGCGACTTCAGGCTCTCGGCCGCGGCGGCCGATTGCTCCACCAGTGCGGCGTTCTGCTGCGTCATCTGGTCGAGCTGGGTGACGGCGGTGTTCACCTCGCCGATGCCCTGGCTCTGCTCGGCGGCCGAGGCGGTGATCTCGCCGATGATGTCCGAGACCCGCTGCACACTGGCCACGATCTCGCTCATCGTGCGGCCGGCGTCGCCCACCAGGCGGCTGCCCGATTCCACCCGTTCGACGCTGGCGCCGATCAGGCTCTTGATCTCCTTGGCGGCCTCGGCGCTGCGCTGCGCCAGGCTGCGCACCTCACCGGCCACCACGGCAAAGCCGCGACCCTGCTCGCCCGCACGCGCGGCTTCCACTGCCGCATTCAAGGCCAGGATGTTGGTCTGGAAGGCGATGCCGTCGATGGTGCCGATGATGTCGGCGATCTTCTTGGAGCTGGCCTGGATGTCGTCCATGGTGGAGACCACCTGCGTGACCACATCCCCGCCGCGCTGGGCCACCTGGGCGGCGGAGTGGGCCAGCTGGTTGGCGGTGCTGGCGGCGTCGGCGCTCTGGCGCACGGTGCCGGTGAGCTGCTCCATGCTGCTCGCGGTCTGCTGCAGGTTGCTGGCGGTCTGCTCGGTGCGCATCGAGAGGTCGGCATTGCCGCTGGCGATCTCGGTGGAGGCCAGCTGGATGCTGTCGGTGGACTGGCGCACGCTGCCCACCATGCCGGCCAGCGCATCGTTCATGTGGCGCAAGGCCTTCATCAGTGCGCCGATCTCGTCGCCGCGGTGGGTGTCGATGTGGCGGGTCAGGTCGCCGCCGGCGATGGCATGGGCCGTCTGCACCGCCTCGTCCAGCGGGCGCTGGATGCTGCGCACCAGCATGGCGGTGGCCAGGCCGCCCAGCACCACCGTCAGCAGCGCCAGGCTGCCGGCGATCAGGTGCACGCGGCTGCGGGCGGCCTCGGCCGCGGCCTCTGCGGCTTCGGCCTTGCGGCGCTGCAGCTGGCCGAACTCGCCGATGCTGGCCAGGTAGGCGGCCACGGCCGGCTGGTACTCGTTCTTGACGATGGCCAGCACCTGTTCGCGGTTGCCGGTGGCGGCCGCCTCACGCGCCTTGGCGCTGGTGGCCAGCACGGCCTTGCCCTGGGCGGCCAGCACCGGGGCCAGCTTCTTGTCCTCGGGCGAATCGGCCTTCTTCATCAGCGACTCACGCAGCTTGGTGATGAAGGGCGCGTCCTTGGCGATGTTCTCCTTGAACATCTCGTTGACCGTCGGGTCGCTGCTGACGATGGCGGCCTGGGTGCGCGCCACCGCAGTCTCGGTCAGCCCCTTCCACATCACCGATTGCTCCACCAGCTCATGATGGCGCGCCTGCTCGTCCAGCGCATCGTCGGCGATGCTGGTGGCCTGGTGCAGCGCGATGCCGGCACCCACCAGCATCACCAGCTGGACGGTGCCCACCACGCCCCACAGCTTGCCGGACAGGCGCAGGTTCTCGAATTTCATCAATGTCTCCTCACGGGATGGGAAAGGGTCGGCCTCAGGCGTTGACTCGGAAGCGCGAGACGGCGTTCGACAGGCTCACGGCCTGCGTCTTGAGGCTTTCCGCGGCGGCGGCGGATTGCTCCACCAGCGCAGCGTTCTGCTGGGTCATGTGATCGAGGTGGCTGACGGCCTGGCTGATCTCGCCGATGCCCTGGCTTTGCTCGGCCGCCGATGCGGTGATGGCACCGATGGTGTCGGCCACGCGCTGCACGCTGGAGACGATCTCCTGCATCGTGCGGCCGGCGTCGTCCACCAGCCGCGTGCCCGACTCCACCCGCTCGACGCTGCTGCCGATCAGGCTGCGGATCTCACGCGCGGCCTCGCCGGAGCGTTGGGCCAGGCCGCGCACCTCGCTGGCCACCACCGCGAAGCCGCGGCCCTGCTCACCGGCGCGGGCCGCCTCCACCGCGGCATTGAGCGCGAGGATGTTGGTCTGGAACGCGATGCCGTCGATGGTGCCGATGATGTCGGCGATCCTGCGCGAGCTGGCCTGGATCTCCTGCATCGTGTCCACCACCTGGCCCACGACGCTGCCACCGCGCTGCGCCACCTCGGCCGCCGAATGCGCCAGCTGGTTGGCCAGGCTGGCGGCCTCCGCGCTCTGGTGCACGGTGCCGGTCAGCTGCTCCATGCTGCTGGCGGTGTGCTGCAGGTTGCTGGCCGCCTGCTCGGTGCGCAGCGACAGGTCGGCATTGCCGGCGGCAATCTCCGACGAGGCCTGTTCCAGCCCACCGGTGGAGGCGCGCACGCTGCCCACCATGGCGGAGAGCGCGCCGTTCATGTGGTGCAGCGCGCGCATCAGCGCGCCGAATTCGTCTTCGCGGGTGGTGGCTATCGCGCGAGTGAGGTCGCCCTGGGCGATGGCGTCGGCAGCCTTCACCGCCTCGTCGAGCGGTCGCTGGATGCCGCGGGCCAGCAGCGCGCCGGCCACGGCCGACAGCATCAGCACCGCCACCGCGCCACCCGCCAGCTGCCAGGCCAGCGCACGGCGCTGTTCCTCGGCCGCCTGCAAGGCCTGCTGGCCGCGCTGCACCTGCCAGGCCGCGAATTCGTCGATGCCGGCCACGTAGGCCTTGGTGGCGGGTTCGTACTGCTGCTTGACCAGCTCCTCCACCGCCGATGGGTCGCCCGCGCTGGTGGCCTGGCGGATACGTTCGTTCACCGCGTCCAGCGTCTGCCCCAGCGCACGCACGCGGTCGCTGATGGCTTTGTCTTCCGGCGAGGTGGCCAGACCCAGCACTTCGTCGCGCAGCGCCGCGATGCGCTGCGGATCGGCGGCCACCGCATCCTTGAACCAACCCGCCACCGCCGGGTCGGCGCCGATGGCGCCGGCGATGGTGCGGATGGCGGCCGCATCGGCCGCCGCCTTCCATTGCACCGCCCGCTCGGCCAGCCGGGACAGCGAGGCTTCCACCTGCGCCGCCTCACGGGCCATCGCGAAAGAGCGCATCAGGCCCATGGCACCGGCGGCCACCAGCAGCAACTGCAGGCAGAGCATGGCGGCCCAGAGCTTGTGGGACAAGCGAAGGCGATTCAACGACTGCACGGCCGACCTCAATCGGGAAAGATCCCGGAGGTATCGGCCGACGGGCCGTGCAGCTTGAGCCTGGGCGCTCGCGCGGCGCCGGCGCCTAGTCGTCCAGGCCCAGTTCCTGGATCTTGCGGGTGATGGTGTTGCGGCCGATGCCCAGCTTGTGCGCCGCTTCGATGCGGCGGCCGCGGGTGATGTCGAGCGCGGTGTGGATCAGCTGGCCCTCGAACTGGCGGGTCAGCGTGTCCCATACCTCGGGCGAGCCGGATTCCAGCAGCTGGCGGGCTTCCCGCTCCAGATCGACCAGCCAGGGCCGCGGGCCGGCTGCGCCGCCGCTGCCGGCCGCCGTGCCGGGCAGGCCGCCGAGGCCACCCAGCCCGCCGAAACCGCCGATGGCCTGGCCGGAGCCGGCGGGCGACAAACCACCGGTCGGCAGGCCGCCGTAAGCGCCCGCCGCTTCGGCGGCCGATGCCGGCGCCGCACCATGGCTGGACAGGCTGCTGCCGCCCGGCGATGCCGGTTCGGCAAGGCTGGCGGGCAGGCCACCCGCCGACACGGCAGGCTCCACCGGCAGCGCGGCGGGCGCGGCCGGCTCGCTGGCCACCGGCAACGAAGGCGCCACGCTGGGCGCCACGGCCAGCAGCTCGGGCGGCAGGTCCTTGGCTTCCACCACCTGGGCCGGCGCCATCACCGTGAGCCAGTGGCACACGTTTTCCAGCTGGCGCACGTTGCCGGGGAAGTCGAAGCCCATCAGGCGTTCCAGCGCGGCATCGGTGATGCGCTTGGCTTCCACGCCCAGTTCCTTGGCGCTCTTTTGCAGGAAAAAGCGGGTGAGCGCGGGCACGTCCTCGCGCCGCTCGCGCAGCGCCGGCAGCCGCAGCCGGATCACGTTGAGGCGGTGGAACAAGTCTTCGCGGAACACACCCTGCTTGACCCGCTCCTCCAGGTTCTGGTGAGTGGCGGCGATCACGCGCACGTTGCTCTTGAGCGGCTGGTGGCCGCCCACGCGGTAGAACTGCCCGTCGCTCAGCACCCGCAGCAGGCGGGTCTGCAGGTCGAAGGGCATGTCGCCGATTTCGTCGAGGAACAGCGTGCCGCCGTCGGCCTGCTCGAAGCGGCCGCGGCGCATGGTCTGGGCGCCGGTGAAGGCGCCGCGCTCATGGCCGAACAGCTCGCTTTCCAGCAGGTCTTTCGGGATGGCGGCGGTGTTGATGGCCACGAAGGGGCCGTTGCCGCGCGGGCTGTGCTTGTGCAGCGCGCGGGCCACCAGCTCCTTGCCCGAGCCGCTTTCGCCGGTGATCATCACCGTGACGTTGCTCTGGCTCAGCCGGCCGATGGCGCGGAACACGTCCTGCATCGCCGGCGCCTGGCCCAGCATCTCGGGCATCTCGGCCTGGCGCTCGTCGATCACCGACTCGCGCATGCTCTCGTCGACCGCGCGGCGGATCAGCTCCACCGCCTTGGGCACGTCGAAGGGCTTGGGCAGGTACTCGAAGGCACCGCCCTGGAAGGCCGACACCGCGCTGTCCAGGTCGGAGTAGGCGGTCATGATGATGACCGGCAGCCCCGGGTGGCGGGCCTTGACCTTGGTCAGCAGCTCGATGCCCGAGCCGCCCGGCATGCGGATGTCGCTGACCAGCACCTGCGGCGCTTCTTCATCCAGCGCGCTGAGCACATCGCGCGGGTTGGAGAAGCTGCGCACGGCGAACTGCTCTCGGGCCAGCGCCTTCTCGAGGACGAAGCGGATGGATTGGTCGTCGTCGACGATCCAGATGGGTTTCATGCGCGCGGAATAGCTTTCTAAGGCGGTGTGATCACGGCAGCGGGATCACGATCTTGAACACCGTCCGCCCCGGAACGCTGTCGCATTCGATCGTGCCCTGGTGCTGCTGCACGAAGGTTTGCGCCAAGGTGAGCCCCAAGCCCGATCCGCCATCGCGACCCGATACCAGCGGGTAGAAGATGCGATCGCTGATGGACTCCGGGACTCCCGGGCCGTTGTCTTCGATATGCAATTCAAGTGCCAGCCGGAAGCGGTGCTTGCCGATGGTGATCTGCCGCGCGATCCGGGTGCGCAGCCAGATGCAGGCATCGCCCGCCTGGATGCGCTCGTGCAGCGCCTGGGCCGCGTTGTGCGCGATGTTGAGCACCGCCTGGATCAGCTGCTCGCGGTCGCCGCGGAATTCGGGGATGGAGATGTCGTAGTCGCGCTCGATCGTCAGCCCGCGCGGAAACTCCGCGGTGATCAGCGCCCGCACCCGCTCGCACACCTCGTGGATGTTGACGTCGCTGACCACGTGCGGCCGCCGGTGCGGCGCCAGCAGCCGGTCCACCAGGGCCTGCAGGCGGTCGGCCTCCTGCACGATGACCTGGGTGTACTCGGTCAGCTCCTTGGATTCCAGCTCCATTTCCAGCAGCTGCGCCGCGCCGCGGATGCCGCCCAGCGGGTTCTTGATCTCGTGCGCCAGGTTGCGGATCAGCTCCTTGTTGGCCTGCACCTGGCCCAGCGTGCGCTCCTCGCGGTCGTGGCGGGTCTGCTGCTCGATCTCGATCACTTCCACCAGCACGCGCTCGCTCTCGCCGTCGATCTGGTTCACGATGACGTGCACCGGCATCGGCTCCAGGTGCACGTTGGGCTGGCGGCGCAGCGCCGCCTCAAAGCGGCCGGTCGCGTAGTCGTTGCGGGCCACGGCCAGCAGCGTGTCGCGCAGCTGCTGCGGCTCGACAAAGCAGTCCAGCAGCGAGCCGCGCTGCAGCGTGCGGCGCGACAGGCCCATCACCTGCTCGAAGCTGGCGTTGGCGAACAGGCATTCGCCGGTGGGCCGGGCCACGGCGATCATCGTGGCCAGCAGGTCGAAGGTGTCGAAGTGGATCGACGACGGATGTGCGGGCGCCTTCATTGCGGCAGGCGCGACAGCTCGCGTCGGATGGCCTCGATGTCGCCTTCCTTGCGCTGGATGGCGGTGCGCATCTCGTCCACGCGGTCGAGGTAGCGCTGGTAGTTCCGTTCGTTGCCCTGCCGCTCGGGCTGGCCGTTGTTGAATTCCAGCTTCATGGCTGCCAGTCGCTCCTGTTCCTTCTTGAGCTCGGCTTCGAGGATGCGGCGCGCATCGGCGTCGCGGGCGCGCTGCTCGGCAGGGTCGACCCGCCCTTCACCGCTGCGCTGGGCCGAGGCCCCGGGGCTGCCGCCCGCGGGCGCCGGCACCGGGCGCGGCTTGGTCTGCATCACCGTGACGGGCGCGCTTTCGATGGTGCGGCAACCGCGGTCCTGCGCCTCGCGCGGGCTGAGTTGGTCGGTGTACAGCACCGGCGGACCAGGGCAGCGGTAGACCGTGGTGGTCTGCGCCCAGGCGGGGGCTGTGCCGGCCAGCAACACCGTCACCAGCCATCGACGAAGCGTCATGCAGCGAATCTCCAAGAATCGGAGCTTTGATTGTGCGGCAGCGGCCTTGGGGCCCAAGCGGCGTTCAACGGAAACGAAAAGGGACGGCCGAGGCCGTCCCTTCGTTGTAAGCCCCGAGGGACTTACAGGCTGTAGTACATGTCGAACTCGACCGGGTGCGTCGTCATGCGGAAGCGCTGCACTTCCTGCATCTTCAGGTCGATGTAGGCGTCGATGTACGAGTCGGTGAACACGCCGCCCTTGGTCAGGAACTCGCGGTCCTTGTCCAGGTATTCCAGCGCCTGGTCCAGGCTGTGGCACACGGTCGGGATCAGCTTGTCCTCTTCCGGCGGCAGGTGGTACAGGTCCTTCGAGGCGGCTTCGCCCGGATGGATCTTGTTTTCCACGCCGTCCAGGCCCGCCATCAGCAGGGCCGAGAAGGCCAGGTACGGGTTGGCCATGGGGTCCGGGAAGCGCGCTTCGATGCGGCGGCCCTTCGGGTTGGCGACGAACGGGATGCGGATCGAGGCCGAGCGGTTCTTGGCCGAGTAGGCCAGCTTCACCGGGGCTTCGAAGCCCGGCACCAGGCGCTTGTAGCTGTTGGTGGTCGGGTTGGTGATCGCGTTCAGCGCGCGGCCGTGCTTGATGATGCCGCCGATGTAGTACAGCGCGAATTCGCTCAGGCCGGCGTAGCCGTCACCGGCGAACAGGTTCTTGCCGTCCTTCCAGACCGACTGGTGCACGTGCATGCCCGAGCCGTTGTCGCCCACGATGGGCTTGGGCATGAAGGTCAGGGTCTTGCCGTAGCTGCGGGCCACGTTCTGCATCACGTACTTCTGCAGCTGGCACCAGTCGGCGCGTTGCAGCAGCGTGCTGAACTTGGTGCCCAGCTCCATCTGGCCGGCGTTGGCCACTTCGTGGTGGTGCACTTCGACCGGGATGCCCAGCGATTCGAGGATCAGGCTCATTTCCGAGCGCAGGTCCTGGCCCGAGTCGACCGGGGGGGTGGGGAAGTAGCCGCCCTTGACGGTGGGACGGTAGCCGGAGTTGCCGTGCTCGTAGTCCTTGCCGGTGCTCCAGGCGCCTTCTTCCGACTCGATCTTGACGAAGCAGCCGGACATGTCGACTTGCCAGCGCACGCTGTCGAAGACGAAGAATTCGGGCTCGGGGCCGAAGAAGGCGGTGTCGCCCAGGCCCGAAGACTTCAGGTAGGCCTCGGCGCGCTTGGCCAGCGAACGCGGGTCGCGCTCGTAGGCCTTGCCGTCGGCGGGCTCCAGCACGTCGCAGGTCAGGATGACCGTCGGCTCTTCGAAGAACGGGTCGATGTTGGCCGTGTTCGGGTCCGGCATCAGCAGCATGTCGGAGGCTTCGATGCCCTTCCAGCCGGCGATCGACGAGCCGTCGAAGGCGTGGCCGGAAGTGAACTTGTCTTCGTCGAAGTGCGAGATGGGAACCGTAACGTGCTGTTCCTTGCCGCGGGTGTCGGTGAAGCGGAAGTCAACGAACTTGACTTCGTTTTCCTTCACCATGGTCATCACGTCGGCGACAGTCTTTGCCATCAGGAATCTCCTAGCGGGCGCTGGTCTGGGGTGGTTTTAGGGGAGCGAAACGGCAGATCGGGGAATTGAAAGGCAGCCCGGGTACGCCGGCTGCCAAGCCCCAAAAAGGCGCACGCAAAATTAGCAGAAAGTGTGCCCGCGGAATCTTACCGGTTCCGGGGCGGTTGAACGCCAACTTGGTGCACTGCAACGCACCAGGCAGGCGCATTCGGGTCGCGGCTCAGCGCACCATTTCCGGGCCCAGTGTCACCTGCATCGCGCGCAGGGCCGACAGCAGGCGTGCATAGGCCGCCGGCACCAGGGCGGCGGCGCCCTTGACGCCCAGCTCGATGTGGCGGCCGTACTGCGGGTGGTCGACGCTGGGCAGGCTGAACACCTTGATGCCCGGGTGCTCCTGCTCCACCGCTTCCATCAGCGGCGTGAGCGTGGCCTCCATGCCGCCGAAGACGATGACCGACTGCTCCACCTGCCGGTGGCTGCCGTGCAACGCGGCATAGCGGCCGTCCAGCAGCGACTCGATCATCGGATGCGCCATCACCGGGAATCCGGGCACGAAGTGCACCTCGCCCACGCTGAAGCCCGGGATCTTGTTGTACGGGTTGGGGATGATGGCCGCGCCTTCGGGGAACACGCCCATGTTGAGGCGATGCACGTTGTCGGAGCGGTCGGGTTCGTAGGGTGTGCCCTGCTCGACGGCCACGTCGCGCATGCGCTCCTGGATCAGCGCCTTGGCCTCGGGGTGCAGCACCAGCGGCACGCCCAGCGCCGCGGCGGCGGCCTGGCGGGTGTGGTCGTCGGGCGTGGCGCCGATGCCGCCGCAGCTGAACACCACGTCGCCGCTGGCGAAGGCGTCGCGCAGCGTGGCGGTCATGCGCTCGCGGTCGTCGCCCACGTAACGTGCCCAGGCCAGCGACAGGCCACGGGCCGACAGCAGCTCGATGACCTTGGCCAGGTGCTTGTCCTGGCGCTTGCCCGAGAGGATTTCGTCGCCGACGATGATGAGGCCGAAGTTCATGACAAACGCTCCGGAGAGGACGAAGAAGGAGGCGAAGAAGGCGGCAGCGCCGGGGGCGGCGGGCTGCGCAGGTCGGGCACCGGCGGCACGGCGTCCACCACCACCACGGGCCCAGTGGCCGGGCCGGTGGTGCCCGCCATGCGCAGCCGCTGCAGCGCGGCCAGGCCATAGTGGGTGAACCACAGCGACGAGAAGGCGAACACCAGCGTGTACAGCCACACCGACGCCACGATGAGGATGGGCGCCAGCACCAGCGTGATGGCGCTCACCGCCCACAGCAGCGAGGGCGCGGCGCCCAGGTAGCCGCACACCACGCCGATGGTCATCAGCGGCCAGCGGTGCTGGCGCAGCAGCAGCCGGCGCTCGTCGGCGCTGGCATGGTCGGACAGCGCATCGAAGGCCATCACGCGGTAGGTGAGCCAGCCCCAGATCAGCGGCGGGATCACCAGCACCAGCGGCGGAATCAGCCACAGCGGCACGCTGCCGGCCAGCAGCAGCAGCGCCAGCAGCGTGTGGCCCAGCGAGAAGGCCACCGAGCTGGCCAGCCCCGCGCCGTGCTTGCGCTCCAGCATCGGAAAGCGCCGGCGCGCAACCAGGCTCACCAGGGCCGGCGTCATCATCAAGGCCACCAGCACCAGCGACAGCAGCACGATCACCGGCACGGCCAGCGCCACCACGATCATCGGCGCCAGCACCGCGCGAAAGCCCTGCGCGCCCATCGAATCGAGCCACTGCAGGAAGGCGCTGGTCAGCAGCCAGCCCTCCATCGTGGCGCGCACACCGTCGATGGCGGCTTCATAGAAGAACCAGCCGGCGGCGAAGGTGAGCGCGCCCACCAGCAGCAGCGGCAGCAGCGACAGCACAATGACCCGCGGATGCAGGCAGTACGCGGTGGCGCGCCAGAAGGCGTCGATCAGGTCTCTCATGCCCATCCCTTCAATGCCGGCCGGCCAGCCGTTGCAGCCCGCGCCATTGCTGCGACCAGAAACCGCGGCCGTAGTCGCGCCCACCCTCTTCGGGCAACTGGTCGCGGATGCCGGTGGGCTCGATCGGCCGGTCGTAGGCCGCAGTGCGGAACAGCAGGTCCCACACCGGGAACAGCACCGCGAAGTTGTGTCCGCCCAGCGTGCCGGCGCCGTGCGATTCATGGCCGATGCCGATGGCATGGTGCACGCGGTGGAAGCGCGGGCTGACCAGCAGCCGGTCGCCGATGCGGCCGAAGTTCAGCCGCACGTTGGCATGCGACAGGCTTTCCACCAGCTGCATGATCAGCACCACCGCGACGAACTGCCCCGGCGGAATGCCCACCGCCAGCCCCACCAGCACGAACACGCTGTCGTGGATCACGTCGTCCAGCAGGTGGTTGCGGTTGTCGCTCCACAGCGTCATCTGCCGCTGGCTGTGGTGCAGCGCATGCAGCTGCCACCACCAGTCGAACTGGTGCTGCGCGCGGTGCAGCGCATAACCCACCAGGTCGAACAGCAGCAGGTACAGCACGAAGGACACCCAGGCCACGTCGGTGACGCCGGGCCACAGGTTGTCCAGCTGGAAGGTGGGCAGGCCGTGCAGCCGCAACCAGCCGATGCTGGCGTCCCACACCGGCTGCAGCGTGAAGAACAGGGCCACGCGGAACAAGCCCAGCCGGTGGATGAAGGTGTAGAGCATGTCCACACGCACCGCGGCGCGGTCGGTCACCGGCTCCACCGGGCGCCAGCGTTCCAGTGCGCGCAGCAGCGTCACCATCACCAGGATCTGCAGCAGGCCGGCCAGCAGCCAGCCGGTGGCCTCGAAAGCGTCTTCCAGCAGGTTGGCCATGCCCAGCGTGTACATCGCGGGCTGTACCACCTGCTCGAACAGCCACTGCTGGGCGGTTCCGAAGGCATCCACGAAAGGCTCGATCACGCTCATGTCGGGTTCAACGCGCCGGGGCGGCAGCCCGGCCATACAAGGGGTGTTCACGCAGGGTGGCGAAGCACAGGCCACGGGCCTGCAGCCCGGTGATCAGCGGCTCCAGCACCGCGGGCGCCCACGGATCTTGCCGCGACCAGATGCCCAGGTGCGCCAGCAGGATGTCGCCCGGCTTCACCTTCTGCAGCGCCTGCGCCAGCAGTTGGTCGTTGGGGTACTTGTCGCTGGGCAGTTCGTCGCCCAGGAAGCCGGCCGGCGACCAGCCCACGTGGGTGAAGCCGCAGGCCTGGGCCGCCGCCAGCAAGGCCGGCGAGGTGCGGCCGGCGGGCGCGCGGAACAGCGGCAGCATCGCCTGGCCGGTCATGGCCTGGAAGCGCTGCGCCGGCCGGCGCAGCTCGTCGCAGTACTGGGCGGGTGTCAGCGTCAGCGTCTTGCCGGCATCGGGCCCGGCCGTGGGCCGCAGGCGCAGGCCGGCGGCCGTGTCGGCCTGCCACACCAGGTGGTCCCAGGTGTGGGAGCCGAAGGCATGGCCCTCGGCCGCCCGCGCCTTCCACCAGGGCGCCCATTCGTCGTCCAGGCTGCTGCCGTCGGTGCGGGTGCGCTCGTTGGCCAGAAAGAAGGTGACCTTGACCTGGTGGCGCTTGAGCACGTCCGCAATCAGCGGAGCCACGCCCATGTGGCCGGTGTCGAAGGTGAGGTAGACCGGCTTGTCGCAGGTCGCCGGTGCGGCGGCGGCGGGTGCGGCCGCCAGCGCGGGGCACAGGCCCGCCAGGGCCGGGGCCAGCGCCAGAGCGACGCTAGATGCGGCCCGCATGTGCCAGCGTCCACACACCGTGCGGCGACTTGCCCACCGGCACCTGCCGCACCACCTCGCGCCGGGTGATGTCGATGAAGGTCAGCTTGCGCGCCCAGCGCGAGGTGACCAGCAGCGTGCGGCCGTCGTTCAGCATCTCCATGCAATCGGGGCCGCCGGGCGCCGGGTAGTGCTCCACCACCGTCAGCGTGTGGGTGTCGATCAGGCTGATGGTGTTGGCCACCCGGTTGCTGACGAACAGGTGGCGGCGGTCGCCCCGCGCCCGGAAGGCATGGGCGCCGGCCGCCGTCTTGATGCGCTTGACCAGCTTGGGCTGGGCGCCCGAGACGTCGTAGCACTCGACGAATTCGTCACCCGTCAGCGCCACCAGCAGCGTGCGGTCGTCGGCGGTCAGAAACACGTCGGCCGGCATCTTGCCGATGCCGATCTTCCAGCGCGGCGTCTGGGTGGCGATGTCGATGGCCATCAGCTCGTCGCTGTCCTGCATCGACGAATAGATGACGGTGCTGCGGCTGTCGATGGACAGGTGGCTGGGCGTGCGGCTGGCCGGCACCCGCTTGACCAGCGCCAGCGGCTGCGCGGCATTGGCCGGCTGCCAGCGGTACAGGTCGATGTGGTTGAGCCGGTTGGCCGCGGTGACGAACCACTTCATGTCCGGCGAGAAGCGCAGGTGGTACGGATCGATGATGTCCGTGACCGTGCGCTGCACGAGGCCGGTGGCCGGGTCGATGAAGGTGAGCGAATCGCTCAGCGCATTGGCCACCACGATCGACTTCTCGTCGGGCGTGAGGTAGAGGTGGTGCGGCTCCTTGCCGGTGGGCAGGCGCCGGATCTCGGTGAAGGTGGTGGGGTCGATCACGCTGACGTTGGCGTCCAGCGAATTGAGCACCAGGATGGGCCCGCTGCCGGTGCCCGGCCCCAGCCCCTGCGGCGTCGCCGGGGCCTGTGCGGTTGCCGGCACGGCTGGTGCCGGCTTGCTGTCCGCCTTGGCCTCGGGCCGCGCTTGCGCATGCCCCGCACGCGCCCAGAAACCGCCCACGGCCGCCACGCTGGCCGCGGTGCCCGCCGCCAGCACCTTGCGCCGGTTCAGCGGCAAGGTGAAATCAGTCACTTTCACACGCCCACCACCCCACGCAGGGGTGCCTGTTTGCAACCCGCTAGTGTAAGGCGCGGGTGGCGGTCGGCAGCCGCGCAGAGGCCGGCCGCTTTGCAGGTTTACCGGCGCGCAACGCAGGCTCAATCGTCGTCGCCACCCCCCAGGATGCCGCCCAGCAGGCCGCCTGCGGCCACGCCGCCCAGGATGGAGCCTTCTTCACGCGAGCCACCGCGCTGCGGCGCCGCCGCGAAGATGCGCGAGGCCAGGCGCGACAGCGGCAGGCTCTGCATCCACACCGTGCCGGGGCCGGTGAGCTTGGCGAAGAACAGGCCTTCACCGCCGAACAGCGCGGTCTTGATCTTGCCGACGTACTGGATCTCGAAGCTGACGTTGGGCGTATAGGCCACCACGCAGCCGGTGTCCACCAGCAGGGTTTCGCCGTGCTGCAGCTCGCGCTTGACCACGGTGCCGCCGGCATGCACGAAGGCCATGCCGTCGCCGTCCAGCTTCTGCATGATGAAGCCCTCGCCGCCGAAGAAGCCGACCGACAGCTTCTGCTGCAGCGCGATGCCCAGCGACACGCCGCGCGCGGCGCACAGGAAGGCGTCCTTCTGGCAGATCAGCGTGCCGCCCAGGCGGCTCAGGTCCATCGCCATGATCTTGCCGGGGTACGGCGAAGCGAAGGCGATGCGGCGCTTGACGCTGCTTTCGTTGGTGTAGATGGTGGTGAACAGCGATTCGCCCGTCACCAGCCGCTTGCCGGCGCCCAGCAGCTTGCCGAAGAAGCCGCCCTGGTTCTTGGAGCCGTCACCGAACACGGTGTCCATGCCGATGCCGGCGTCCATGAACATCATGCTGCCGGCTTCGCCGATGGCGGCTTCGCCGGGGTCGAGTTCGACCTCGACGAACTGCATTTCGGCGCCCTTGATCTCGTAGTCGACGACGTCCATGGCCATGGTGCTGGCTCCTGTCTCTGGCAAGAGGTGGTTGAAACGGGCGCGATGGTACCCAAGCGGCGCTGCCGATAATGCGCCCCGATGACCGCCCTGCCGTCCCCTGCCCTGTCGTCCTCCGACACGCCCGACCCGCCGCCGGCCGAAGCGAGCCCCAAGCCCGGCCCTACGCCGGGTGATACCTATGTGCAGTCGTTCGCGCGCGGGCTGGCGGTCATCCGCTCGTTCAGCGCCGAAGCGCCCAGCCAGACGCTGAGCGAAGTGGCCGGCCGCACCGGCCTCACCCGCGCCGGCGCGCGGCGCATCCTGCTCACGCTGGAAGGCCTGGGCTACGTGGAGGCGCAGGGCCGGCAGTTCCGGCTGACGCCCAAGATCCTGGACCTGGGCTTCGCCTACCTGTCGTCGCTGCCGCTGTGGAACCTGGCCGAGCCGGTGATGGAAACGCTGGTGGCCGAGGTCAAGGAAAGCTGCTCAGCCGCGGTGCTGGACGGCGCCGAACTGGTGTACGTGCTGCGGGTGCCCACGCACAAGATCATGCGCATCCACCTGGGCATCGGCAGCCGGCTGCCGGCCTACTGCACCTCGATGGGCCGGGTGCTGCTGGCCGGCCTGCCGGCGGACGAGGTGCGCGCCCGGCTGTCGCTGCGCGAGCGCACGGCCTTCACCTCACGCACCGTGACCGATTTGCCCACGCTGCTGGGCCTGGTGGAAGAAACCCGCCGCCAGGGCTGGTGCCTGGTGAACCAGGAACTGGAGGAAGGCCTGGTCTCGCTGGCTGCGCCCATCGTCGACCGCACCGGCCGCACCATCGCCGCGCTGAACATCAGCGGCCAGGCCAACCGCACGCCGCCGGAGGCCATGATCGAGCAGTTCTTGCCGCGCCTGCTGCAGGCCGCGCGGGACATCGCGCGGTTGCTGCAAATCAAAACGTGAAGCGGGCTCGGGGAACCATCCTCAGCCGTGCTTCGCCTCGAACTCCTTCATGTACGCCACCAGCGCCTGCACCGCGGCCATCGGCACCGCGTTGTAGATCGACGCGCGCATGCCGCCCACCACGCGGTGGCCCTTGAGCTGCACCATGCCGCGGGCCTCGGCGCCCTTCAGGAACTCGGCGTCCAGCGCCGGGTCGGGCAGGCGGAAGGGCACGTTCATCCGTGAGCGGTCTTCGCGCGCCACCGGGCTGGTGTAGAAGCCGCTGGCGTCCAGCGTGTCGTACAGCAGACCGGCCTTGGCCTGGTTGAGGCGGGCCATGCCTTCCAGGCCGCCCTGGTCCTTGATCCACTGGAACACCAGCCCCGCGATATAGATCGCATAGGTGGGCGGCGTGTTGATCATCGAATCGTTGGCGGCCAGGTGCTGGTAGTCGAACACCTGTGGCGTGATGGGCAGCGCACTGCCCAGCAGGTCTTCGCGCACGATGACCAGCGTCAGCCCGGCCGGGCCGATGTTCTTCTGCGCACCGGCGTAGATCAGGCCGTAGCGGCTCACGTCCACCGGCTTGCTGAGGATGTTGCTCGACATGTCGGCCACCAGCGGCACGTCGCCGGTGTCGGGCGTCCAGTGGTATTCCACGCCGCCGATGGTTTCGTTGGAGCAGATGTGCACGTAGGCGGCGTGGGGGTCGATGTCCCAGCTGCCTTGCGGCGGCACATGGGTGAAGCGGCTGGCCTCGGCCGTGGCGGCCACGCGCACGCGGCAGTACTTGCCGGCCTCTTCGATCGACTTCTTCGACCATTCGCCGGTGTGCACGTAGTCGGCACTGTTGCGGCCCCGCAGCAGGTTCATCGGCAGGATGGCGTTCTGGCCCAGCGCCCCGCCCTGCATGAACAGCACCTTGTAATTGGCGGGGATGTTCAGCAGCTCGATCAGCAGCGCCTTGGTCTCGGCCAGGATGCTCATGAACTCCTTGCCGCGGTGGCTCATCTCCATGACGGACATGCCCGAACCGCGCCAGTCGCTCATCTCGGCGGCCGCCTGTTGCAGCACCGGTTCAGGAAGGGCGGCGGGGCCGGCGCTGAAGTTGAAAACGCGTGTCATGGAAAAGCAGCTCCAGGGGGGCTTCGTGCGGGTAAGCCCGCGAGGATAGCGCCTGCGCCGCCGTCTACTCGGGCACGGGCTCGTCGGGCACGGGCTCCTCGGGCGCCGCATGGCGCACCACCGTCACCGGCACACCCGCATGCTGCAGCACCTCCTGCGAGACCGAGCCCACCAGCGCGTCGGCCAGCGCGCCATGACCGAAGGTGCCCATCACGATGGCGTCGCAGGGCTCACGCTCGGCCACCTCCACGATCTGCTGCGCCGGATCGCCGGTGACGATCTCCACCTCGTAGTCCAGCCCGGCGGCCTCCAGCAGCGCCTGCGCCGACCGCAGCGCGTTTTCGCCGGCCTGGCGCGCGGCCTCGGTGCGGGCCTGCGCATCGCGCAGCAGCAGCACCTCGTACAGGTGGGTGGGTTCCTGCACGTTGAGCAGCAGGAAACGGGCTTGCAGACCGGCGCTCACCAGGCGCAGGCCATGGCGGACCGCATCGAGCGATCGCTCGGAACCATCGACGGGCAGCAGGATGCGCATGGCGGCCTCCACAGCACGGACACGGCCCATCTTGCCAGCGCCTGGGCAGGCCGTGCTGCGGGTCTACACCGTGTCGTCGTGCTTGGTGCCGAAGAGCTTGTCGCCCGCGTCGCCCAGGCCGGGGATGATGTAGCCGTTGGCGTCCAGGTGGCTGTCGATGGCGGCGGTCCAGCAGCGCACGTCGGGGTGGGCGGCCTGGAGCGCAGCCACGCCTTCGGGGGCGGCCACCAGCACCAGCGCCCGCACGTCGGTGCAGCCGCGGTCCTTCAGCAGCTGGGCGGTGGCGATCATGGAGCCGGCGGTGGCCAGCATCGGGTCGATGATGATGGCGGTGCGCTGCTCCAGGTGGCCGACGAACTTTTCGAAGTAGCGCTCGGGCTGCAGCGTCTCGTGGTTGCGCGACAGGCCCACCACGCTCACCTTGGCGCCGGGCACGATGTCCAGCACGCCGTCCAGCATGCCCAGGCCGGCCCGCAGGATGGGCACCACCGTCACCTTGCGGCCCTGGATCTGCTCCACCTGCACCGGGCCGCTCCAGCATTGGAGCGTCACCGGCTGCAGCGGAAAGTCGGCCGTGGCTTCATAGGCCAGCAGGCGCGCCAGCTCCTGGGTGATGGCGCGAAAGTCGCGGGTGGTGATGCCGGCCTCGCGCAGCAGGCCGATCTTGTGGCGCACCAGCGGATGGGTGATCTGGATGACGGGCATGGACCGGCTTAGCCAGCTTCGTGCCAAGCGCCGCCGCGGCGTCAGCGGGCCCGCCATGTCCCACGTGCCGATGCGGCCATGCCGACGGCCCTACGCTGCGCGGCATGACCAAGTCCGCCGTACCCGCCGCCGACCGCGGCCCGCGCCGCCGGCTGCTGGCCGCGCTGCTGCTGGCCACCAGCCTGCTCCCCGGCCTGGGCCATGCCCAGGCCCAGGGCGCCAGCGCCGCCGTGATGGCCGCGCTGCGCGAGCCCGGCACCATCGTGCTGATGCGCCATGCGCGAGCGCCCGGTGTCGGCGACCCGGCAGGCTTCAAGATCGACGACTGCAGCACCCAGCGCAACCTCAACGACGAAGGCCGCGCCGACGCACGCGCCCTGGGCCAGCGCCTGCGCGAAGCCGGCGTGCCGGTGGGCCGGGTGCTCAGCTCGGCCTGGTGCCGCTGCCTGGAAACCGCGCGGCTGCTGGGCGTGGGGCCGGTGCAGGCGCATCCGGCCTTCGCCAGCATCTTCCCTGAAGATGCCAAGGGCGACGAGATCACGGCCCAGGCACGCCGGGTGATCGCCGACTGGCGCGGCCCCGGCGTGCTGCTGGCGGTGACGCACCAGGTCAACATCCAGGCGCTGGCGGGCGTCAACACCTCGTCGGGCGAGATGGTGGTGCTGAAGAAGCGGCCCGACGGCACGCTGCAGGAGGTGGGGCGGCTGCAGCCCTGATCCGGCGGTCGGCGCTGAGCGCTTCAGGCCACCGGCGCCAGCAGTCGCGGCAGCAGCTCGGCCGCGGTGCCCGCCAGGTGCTCGTCGGCATCGCCGTCGATCTCGGTGGCCTGCGGGTTGACGATGACCACGTGCGCGCCGCCGCGCCGGGCCAACGCAGCCAGACCGGCCGCCGGCCACACGGCGCCCGAAGTGCCCACCACCAGCATCACCTGCGCCTGGCGTGCGGCGGCTTCGGCCTGCTGCAGCACCTCGGCGGGCAAGGCCTCGCCGAACCACACCACGCCGGGCCGCATCAGGTTGCCGCACACCGTGCAGGCCGGCGGCCGGCCGGGCTGCTGCGGATCGGCGTGGCAGCCGTTGGCATGCCGGCTGGGTGCCAGCCAGCGGTCCTGCAGGATGTCGCCATGCAGGCGCAGCACGCCGTCCAGGCCGGCGCGCTGGTGCAGGTCGTCCACGTTCTGCGTCACCAGCGTCAGCACGTCGGGGCGGCGGCGGGCGAACTCGGCCAGCGCCAGGTGCCCGGCATTCGGCTGCGCGCGGCGCACGCCTTCGCGCCGCTGCTGGTACCAGTCCCACACGAGGCCGGGGTCGGCGCGAAAGCCGGCCTCGCTGGCCAGCTGCATCGGGTCGTAGCGGGCCCACAGGCCCGACTGCGCGTCGCGAAACGTCGGAATGCCGCTCTCGGCGCTCATGCCGGCGCCGGTGAGCACGCACACCCGCTCGGCCCGCGCCAGGCGCGGGCGCAGCCGTTGGACGGCCGCTTCGTCAGGCGCCGCCACGCTGGCGCAGGGCCTCGTACAGGCACACGCCCGAGGCCACCGAGACGTTCAGGCTTTCCACCGCGCCGCGCATCGGAATGCGCACCAGCAGGTCGCAGGTCTTGCGGGTGAGCTGGCGCATGCCCGGGCCTTCGGCGCCCAGCACCAGCGCCACCGGGCCGGTGAAGTCGACGTCGTACAGCGTCTGCTCGGCATCGTCGCTGGTGCCGACGATCTGCAGGCCGCGGTCCTTCAGTTCGTTCAGCGTGCGGGCCAGGTTGGTCACCATCAGGTAGGGCACGGTCTCGGCCGCGCCGCTGGCCACCTTGGCCACCGTGGCATTCAGGCCCACGGCATGGTCGCGCGGGGCCACCACGGCATGGGCGCCGGCGCCATCGGCCACGCGCAGGCAGGCGCCCAGGTTGTGCGGGTCGGTCACGCCGTCCAGCACCAGCACCAGCGGCGGGCCGTCCACCTGGTCGAGCACGTCGTCCAGGCTGTGCTGCTGCGGCAGTGGGCTGACCTTGGCCACCACGCCCTGGTGGCGGGTGGTGCCGCCGATGCGCGACAGGCGCTCGTCGTCGCTGTCGACCAGCTTGACGCCGGCCGCCTTCGCGCGTTCGACGAACTGGCGCATGCGGGCGTCGCGGCGGCTGCCATCGACATGGATTTCGCTGATCGACGACGGAGCCGTCTTCAAGCGCACGGTGACGGCATGGAAGCCGAACAGGACCTTGGAACTCATGCGCGCATGGTACGGCCCCGGCGGCCCTGCCCCACCGCCCGGCCTGCGGCCTACTTGACGACCAGCACCGGCGTCTTGGTCAGACTCAGCACCTTGGACGTGACCGACCCCAGCACCAGCGTGGCCAGCGAGCCATGGCCGTGCGAGCCCATCAGCACCAGGTCGAAGCCGCCATGGTCGGCCGTCTCGGCGATGGTGGCTGCCACTGCGCCCACCTTGGACTGGAACTGCCCCTCCAGGCCCTGCTGCGCAAAGAACTTGCGCACCGGCTCTAGCACGGCGGCGGCTTCTTCCTGGTAGTAGCGGTCGCAGGCCTCGCGGCCGACGGCCGAAGCGGCATGCGGCGGCAGCGGCGCATGCACCGTCAGCACGGTGTACTGGTGGTGCTTGCCCAGCCACTCGTCGTGCGCGGCCAGATAACCCAGCATGCGCTTGGTGAACGGGCTGCCATCGGCGGCAATCAGGATCTTCATCGTGGCTTCTCCTTGGCACCGCCCCCGAGGGCGGATGAAGCCAGTATGGGCAGCGCGCACCGCGGGCGCCTTGCCCTGCGTCAAGCCCGCGTGAAGAAGGTCAGCACACCGATGAAGAGCGGCTGGTGCAGCATGTACACCGTCAGCGGCCAGCGCCCCAGCAGCACCAGCGGGCGCAGTGCTGGCGGCACCGGCAACGCCAGCCACGCCGCGCGGCGGCCCATGGCCCACAGCATCACGGCCAGGCCCCACAGCATCACGCCCAGCCAGGGCAGCAGCGGCACGTAGTCTTCGGTAGCGGGCTTGCGGGTCACCAGGCCCACCCAGTTGGTCCAGCGGCTGTCGAAGAACGGGTGCTGCACCCCCAGCGGCAGGGCCACCAGCACCGCGCCCACGCCCAGCAGCAGCAGGGGCGTGCCGCCGCGGCCCAGCACGCGGCGCGGCAGGCCGAAGCGCACCAGCAGCAGCATCACCGCCATGCCGTGCAGCACGCCAAAGCTGATCCAGCTGCGCGGAAACATCCAGGCCGAGCCGGCCGACACCAGCAGCGCGCACACCAGCACCTGCGCCCAGCGCCGCCAGAAGCGGCCGGCCGGCTGCGCCTGCACCAGCGCCACTGCCTGGCCAGCGCCGGCGCACAGCAGAAACAGGCTGACGATCAGGCTGCGCTGCACCGTCCAGAACGGGTCTTCGTAGAAGTTCTGCGGCGCGATGAGCCGGAACTGCTGCAGGTCAAAGCACAGGTGGAAGCCCATCATCCACACCATGGCCGCGCCGCGCAGCGCGTCCAGCCGCTCGAAGCGCGGCGCTGTCACCGGCAGCGTGCTCATTCCACCTTCTCGTACACGTCGGTGAAGGCCTGGCCGTTCCACGCGTACAGCAGCACCGCCGCATGCACGCAGGCCCGCGCGCCTTGCGGCTTGAACAGGCCCACGCACTGGCCACCCGGATGGCGCACGCTGCGGTAGGCCACGCCGGCCGAGCCTTCGTCGTGCAGCCGGCGGCCCAGGGCCTGCGAGGCGCCATAGTCGTCGGGGTGGTACACGGCCGCGGGCACCGCATCCTCGGGCCGCAGGTCGTGCAGGCGGGCGTCGATGGTCACCTTGTACAGCCGCATCGACAGGTGCATGGGCCCCTGCGCGGTGGCGGCCAAAAAGCGGCCATGGTGGTAGCGCGTCTCGGCCACCGCGGTGGCGCGGTCGGCCGCCGCGTAGAACACGCCGAAGCTGCCATCGGAAAATCGGCTGCCCAATGGATTGAGGTGCGTGAAGGCCGCCATGATGGGCCCGGTGCCAGGGCCGAAGATGCGGTCGGCCGGCGGCACCAGCTGGATCTGGCCCACTTCGTCGCGCACGCGGTCGTTGGTCATCGCTTCCAGCGCATACAGCGCATCGAAGTCGTCGGGGCTGGCCACGCGGTCGAACAGGTAGACCGACGGATGGCGCGTCGGCACGATCCGGCAGGCCTGCGCCCAACGGACCCGGCGTACGGCGGTCACGACCATCCACCTCCGCGCACGGCATCCAGGTACTGGCGCACCGCGGACAGGTCGCTCATGTTGCCGGCCAGCATGCGCTGCAGCGCACTGCGCCCGCCGAACGGTGCTGCCGTGTTGGGCCGCCGCACCCAGGCATCGGCCGCAGCGGGGTCGGGCAGCAGTATCTGCAAAGCCTTGTAAATGCCCAGCAGGTTGGACAGCCGCTCCAGCGTGTCGCGCGACAGATGCGCCTTCTCGGGCTGCTTGCGCCAGGCAAACAGCGTGGACCGGCCCGGGCTGCCCAGCAGCACCAGTTGCTCATCCACCGACAGGCCCCACAGGGCCGCGATGCGCTCGAAGGCCCGCAGGCCGGCGGCGGACATCTGCTGCTCGGTGACATGGTCCAGCGAGACGCTGGCTTGGGAAGCAGGCAGAGCAGTCACGCTGTGGATCCGGATCTAGACATGGAGCCAATACTAGTCCATCTTTGGATTCCCGCAAGGACGGCGGGCCGGCAACGGGCAAGAAAAAACCCCGAACCGTCGCCGGTCGGGGCTTTTTTTTGGTGATCTGGTGGGCCGGGGTCACTCCAACATCGCCGCTAAGTCATTGATTCACAAAGATTCACGGCCGGAACGCCGATCAAGTTACTGACAAAGTTACTGTAAGGACGCGCCGCGACTCCCCGTTTCTGGCGCCTCTGCCGCCTCATCATCAGCACCAGGATCAGCAGCCGGCGCAGCCGCGCCACGCAGCGGCGCGACGAAGCGGGCATGCAGCCGCTGGATCTCCAAGGCCATGCCCAGGTACTCAGGCACCCATTCGGGAATCGGCGTGGTGCCCTTGCGCCACCGCCAGGCGGTGTTAGGCACCAGGCCCGTGCGCCTGGTGAAGTCGGCGGCCTTCCATCGCAGCTCAGCCAAGGCTGCATCGAACTCGGCAGGGGTCATGGTCTTCCTTCTCTTCGGGTGACTGCAGCACCGCCCCGGCGCTGCGCAGGTGCGCAGTGTACAACACTACTCTATGTAGACAAAGCAGCGCGTTTTATCGACATATGTTTTACATAACGCCCGTTGTCCAGCACTCGCGCTGCCCGGTTGTGCACACCCCCATCGGCCGCAAAGCAAGCATTCATGCGGCCTGCAGCCCGATGCCGCATTTTTGAGCAACTCTAACCCCGCGCCATTTCCTCAAAATGTAGAGTCGCTGCAAAAGTTATCCACAGCCGGCCGAGATGCACCGCCAGCACGATCCCGCAACGCATTTCGACTTACCCTTTTTGGTGGCGGGGACTGCGGGGCAGCGGGGACGCTGCCCGCTAGCCCGCATGAATCCTAGATTTCTGCTGTCCCCACCCGGCCGGCGCGCGTCCCCGGCAGCCCTTCACGCGGGGACACGTGCGCAAGGAAGCTGCCAGTTTCGTCTACACCTGTTCACTGCCGCGCACGGGCCGGGCACCGCCTCGCGGCCCCGCCCAGCGGCGAAAGGGCGGGCAACCACGAAGCGGCAGTTCTCAAAATGTAGATTTCATTTTGAACTGGGTAAGCGCCCAGTGCTCACCGCCGAGCCGGCGCGGGACAGGTGCCCGCGAGCACCAGGGGTAGCGCACCACAGCCGCAGGGCAGCGCACCTGCAGTGCATGTCCAGATGCGCCGCGAACCCCGCTCCGGCGCTTTGCCAGGCGCCTCACGGGTAGATCTGCTGGTTGAGGCCCGGGCCGTTCCCACGTCGGGCCGTGTTGCGGGAGGCGCGCTTGCCCCCGCAGCTTCGCGGCCCTGGCTCGCCGCCGGGCCGCGTGCGATTCACGTGCGAGGCGGTCGCACCTTGGCCGACCATCCGGCCAGCAGCCGGCCCAGGTCGCGGCCGGCGGGTTCACTGGCAGCCACCGCGGCGACGGGCACCAGCAGCAGCACGGGACGCTTGACGCCCGGCATCGCCTTCGTGCCCGTGGCGGCCAGCTCGCCGGCCCGCAGCATGTTGGACACGCACTGCTGGGCTGCGATCAGCCCGACGCCAGCCCGCGCTGCCAGCTCTCGGATGGTGGCCGGCTGGCCCTCGGCCATGTACGCCTGCGCAGCCGCACCGATGGCCTGGCGCACCTCGCCCCGCGGCCGCCAGGTGACCTTGCGCCCCAGGCGACTGGGGCCGCTCATGCCTCACCCCGCTTCTCACGGTCGGTCTTCTGGCGGTGGCAGTCGTTGCAGATGGACTGCAGATTGCCCTCGTCGTCGCAGCCCTTCAGCGAGCCATGGCGCCGGCGCCATGTCGCCTTGTTCACGATGTGGTCGACCGCCTGCGCCGCGGTGGTGTGGCCGGCCTGTAGGCAGGGCTGGCACAGCCCGCCATCGCGCACCAGGATGCGCCGCCGCAGGCGATCCCAGGCCGCGCCGTAGCCGCGTTCCTGGCGCGTACCACGGCCCGCATCAGCAAAGCTGCCGGGGCGCACCTTGTGGGCACTGCAGCGGCTGGTGCCATCGCGCACCAGCTGGCCGCAGCCCGGGTGCGCACAGGGCTTGGGGGCAGCCATGGGCATATCAGTCGTCTCCTTCGGTGGTGAAGATCGAGGGCTTGAAGTGGTAGACCGCCACCTTCCCCATCCCGGGCAGGCGAACGCGGTTCGTGAAGCGCTGGCCATCGGTGCGCAGGTGGCCGGCGGCGCGCAGGATGGCGGCCACCGCGTTGTGGTCGAAGCCCTTGCACATCTCACGCTTGAAGGCTTCGGGCAGCACCATGTACTCCACCAGCGAGTTCGTCACCGCGCGGCTTTCTTCGGTGCTGCGCTTGTCGATGTACTCGGTGGCCGCGTCGATCTTCACCGGCTCGCCCTCGCCATCGACCATGCGCTTGAAGCCCATGCGCAGCGGGGTGCCGGCGCGGTGGTCAGCGTGTCGAAGTGGGCGGCCGCCCATTCGAGCCAGGCCCGGCCCGCAGCGCCGTAGAACTTCGCGGCCGCGCTGGTGATGGCGTCGGCCAGCTCGGCGGGCCGGTCCAGGCCGTGCAGCTGCTCCAAGCCGCCCATGCCCACGCCGGCATCCAAGGGGATATCGAGCATGCGCACTTCCTGGCCAGCGCGCGGCATCTTCGCTGCCAGCTCCATGTGCTGCGCCAGGGACACTTCACCCGACGACAGGAACAGCAGCCGCCAGGTGCGGCGCTTGCGGCTGAGCCCGCCGCGGGTGGCCCGGCCCTTCTCTTGATCGTTGGCTAACATGTAGGAAACATCCCCGGCAACACGCGGGTCCAGCTGGCCGAACTCATCGAGGATCAGGGTGCAGTCGCAGTGCTGCACCGCCGTGGCTTCCAGCGCGTTATCGGTGGTGCGCCAGCGCTGCATGTAGCTCGGCCGGCCCCACACGCTGGTGGCCACCTTCAGGGCCGTGGTCTTGCCCTGGCTGGATTCACCCCGGAAGTGAAAGCCACCGCTTTCCACCTCGGCCGGCCGCAGCATCGGGCCGGCCAGCGCACAGCTCACCGCGAACAGCAGCCGCGAGTTGCCGACGCACAGCGCGCCGACCCGCTCTTGCCACTGCTGCAGCGTGCCGTGCCGGCGGAAGGTGTCTTCCATGCCGCTTTCGCTCTGGAACACGTAGCGCCGGCTTTCGCCATCGCCACCGATGCAGCCACTGGGCAGCACGTAGACGCCGCCGTGCCAGCCCACGCGGTCGGTGCATGTCACACGCTCGCTGAGCTGGCGCGTGTCGATGTACTGCGCCAGGAGGTTGCGCGGCCGCGTGCCCGGCGCCATGCGCAGGCCCATGTCCCGCAGCCGGCCGGCCCACTCGCTTCCCTCCCCGCTCAGCATCGCCGCCGGCATGGCCCACACCTTGGCATTGCCGTCCGGGTCGGTGAACTCCAAGAGGTTGCCCCACCCGTTCGCATCGTCGGCCCGGGTGCGCGCAGTCACGTGCAGCGGAGCGCAGATCCACACCGGCTTTTTCTCGTTCCCCTCGGCATCGCGGGCCACGTGCCACACGCCGTGGTCATCCACGAAGAACGGGTCAGCGAAGGTCGGCGGTTCCCCGCCGCCGCCGTCGTCGTCGTCCTCACCATCGGCGCCGGCCCCACCGTCGCGGCCACGCCCAGCACCGCGGCCGCCAGAGCCGCCCGAAGCCTCGGCCGCACCCTTGCCCTTGCCACCAGGCAGAACGCGCAGCGTAGGCCCCGTCCGTGCGGCCGGCGGCGCATCCGCAGCATCGGCCGCAGGCTCAACCGGCGGCGGCGCCTTGCCGGCCAGCAGCGCAGCGGCGGCGCGCTCCACCACGTCGCGCACCACCTCACCTCCAGCAGCGGCGGCCAGGTCGTTGAAGTCGCTGCCGCCTTCCGGTAGGCCTACGGGGAACACGGTTGCGGCCGGGGACTGCAGCGCCCTGGCGGCGCGGGCCGCGCTGGCGGCCTTGTCGCGGCCCGGGTTCTTGCCGCTGCGGTCCTGCGTGTCGCGGTCATCGTCACCGCACACCAGTTGCGGCACGCCGGGGAACCGCTCGCCCAAGGCCTTGGCCACGTGCACCAGGTTGCCGGCGTCGAAGCACACCGCCACGGGCCGCTCCGTGGCTTCGTGCAGGCTGGCCGCGGTGGCGTAGCCCTCGGCCAGCAACAACAGCGGGGCGCCCTCAGGCTGGCCGATCCAGTGCAACAGCCCGGTCTTGCGGCCACCGGCCAGAAAGCGTTTTTCCGGGCTGCCGTCGCGCGGCCGCTGGGGCAGCACCCGCTGCAGGTTCAGCAGCTCGCCGGCAGCGTTGCGCATGGGCATCGGCCGCCGCGAAGGCCTGGCCGCGGGCCGACCAGTCCATGAACAGTTCTTGCCCCGCCTCGCCCAGCTCGGACTTGATGGCCATGCCCACGCGCGCCCAGGTTTCGCGGTCGACATCGGGCGGCACGAACGAAAGCGCTTCACGCACCAGCTCAGCGGTGATGACGCGGGGAACGGTGGGGCGCTGGTGCGCAGTGCGTGTCATGGAGTCCTTCAGGTGCGCCTGCGCGCGTTCACCAGTCGCTGCGGCGGCTGTCTCGCTCAGCCCGCTGCTGCGCAGCGCTCCAAGCTCTTTCCCTGGCGTCGAACCAGTAGTTCACGGCCGCGATGTGCTCGGCCTGGCAGTGCGCCCGGCGAGGGTCGGCCGCGATGCGGGCCAGGCATTCACGGCGCGGCGTGTGGATGACCACGATGGACCGCGTGCGCAGCTTCACGGCCCACCACTGGCAGGCCGCCGGGTCGGCAGCGCCGACGATGAACCAGGCCACGTGGTCGGCCGGCTGCGCGGCCAGGGCCTGCAGCCGGCGGTTGCGTTCATCGATGGCCGCCCCCAGCCACTGCGCCTTGTCGCCCACGTAGAGGGGCAAGCCCGCCAGTTCGGCCAGGATCTCATCCACGTCGATGACCGTATCCCCGGGCTGGCGGTGGGTGGCCACGTGGGTGCTCTTGCCGCTGCCCGGAGCACCGCACACCAAGTGCACCTTGCAGCGCGGCGGCGTGAGCCACCGCGGGTGAAGCTGGTCCCGCGTTACGTTGAAGTCCATCAGCGTTCTCCTGTGGCAGCCATGCGCCCGTCGGGCACCACGTGGGCCGGTTCAGCCACCACGGCACGCAGCGTGGTGCCGAAGGTCTTGCGGATGCCGCGCAGGCCTTCGACCAGGTACTGCCGGCGGATGGCCCGATGCAGGCTGCCGCGCTGCATGGGCGTGAGTGCCGGCGGCCGCGCGTGCACGGTCGTCGGGCCAAGGTCGCGGCGCCAGCACTCGCGGGCCGTCCAGTGGTGATCGGCCATCGCGGCCCAACGGCAAGACGGGTTGGCGCGGCGCGCCACCAGCGCCAGCAGCACGTGCTCGGCCTTGATGCAGCGGGCCGGGTTCAATGCGCCGCTCCCTTGCCAGGCCGCCGCGCCGTAGCCGCGGCGGGCATGGCCCGCGACTCCATCACGCCTTCGGCATGCTGGCCCATGGTCAGCAGCGCATCGGCCTGCGCCGCCATGTCGGCCAGCGCCAGCAGCAGCAGCGAGACGGATTCAGGCGTTTGGAAGTTGCCGGCCGGTGTGGCCGCCTGCGCATCGTTCTGCACCAGCAGGGCCACGCCTTCGGCCACACAGCCCAGCCGCTGGATCTGCATGTGCGCCACCTCGCTGAAGCTGGCCAGGTGCTGCAGCTCGCCATGCGTGAGGTTGTCGGCCGCGCGGTCCACCAGGCCGGCCAGGAGTGATGGCAAGGTACTGCTCAGTTCACAGTGCTTGATGCTCATGACCGAACCCCCTCGGCAACCAGGCTGCGGCGGTCATCGGCGGCGGCACTGGTGCTGCGGGACACAGGCCCCACCGTGCCCAACGGCAGCGGCGCGGCCTGGCTGCAGGCCTGCTGCGGCTGCAGCGCCGCCAGGGCCGCGTGCGCCTTGTCGGCCTTGTGGCGGGCGGCCTGCAGCCGCTCAGCGGCGCGGCTGCGCACCAGTGCCACCAGCGCCAGGGCGGGCAGGGCCAGCAGCTCGGCCTGTTCGTCGGCTTCCTCCTGGGCAAGCTCGATAGAGGCGCGCCAGAAGGCCGCCGCTTCGGCCTGTTTCTTGGCGGCAGCGCCGGCCGCGAACTCAGCCGCCATGAGCTGGGCCCGGCGTGCGCGGCGGGCGTGATCGAGGCGGCCAATGCCACGCGGCAGCGGGCCGCGGCCGCGGTGGTTGACCACGGGCTGCAGTACTGCACCCGGCAGCGCCACGACTTGCGCGGTGTTCGTGCTCATGGCTGGCCACCTTTGCCAGCTCGGCCGGTTGCCACCTGACCGCGCCGCGCGCCACGCGCCGGCAGCGCGGCCTTGAGGAACCGCTGGAAGGCCCGGTCATCACCGGCCTGCAGCCAGCGCCTGAACGCTTCTCGGCCCTGCGCGGTTTGCCCCCATTCCAGGCATGCCAGCTCTTGCCTCGCCTCGTGCAGCCGGGCGTGGAAAAACGCGTCATTGCGATGCGTGGCCAAGGTGCGCCGCAAGCGCCAGTGATCCAGCTCCATCCACGCCCGGCGCGGCCCCTTGAAGCCGTGCGGCTTGCGCCGGTGCAGCAGGTAGTGCATAGGCCCAGCAGTCCAGCCCTTCCACTGGTCGCGCGATGGCCACTCGAAGCCCGCAGGAATCAGCCCCTCGGCTGCAAGTTGGGCTGATGTGCCTTCCCACAGGTCATAGCCCATGGCGACCACGGTGAGGCTGAGGTCAGCCCCTTCCGATGCACCAGGAATGCAGCTCACCGGCTTCGCGTCGATGGCCTTCATGCTGCACCTCGCGTCACGCCGGTGCTGGCGGCGGCGATGGCGGCCACGGGCCGCAACACGGTTTCGGCGGCATCGGCCGCGGCGATCAGCGCCCGGGCCATGGCGCGGGCCTGGGCGGCGGTCATGCTGCTGGTGAGCACCATCGAGCCTTCGCCCAGCGCCATCGTCACGCCCAGGCCGCCGGCCTGGCGGCGCGAGCTGTAGACGCTGGCCAGCTCATTGCCCAGCAGAAACACGCCGTGGTTGCGGCGCGTGCGGGTGGTTTCGGGGATGCGGATCAGGGGACGCTGCGAGGGTGCAGACGTCTGCACGGGCGCGGTTGCGCCCAGGGTCGGACCAGCCATGTTGTCGGCTCCTTCGTTGCGGTACACAACCGCCGCCCCCGTTTCCACACGGGGGTGGCGGCCCAAAGCGGGGGTGGAAAACCGGAACGAAGGAACCGGCAGGCCCGAAGGCCTCCCCGCCCGGGCCGCCCTTGAACAGGACGCCGACAGGCGATCTGACGCGCAAAGAAAAGGCCGCTCTTGAGGCGGCCGCGCGCCTTCGTTTACCGGGTTTCCACACCCGACCCCTGTCACCCAGGGGCGAGCGGAATGTAGCACCGCGGAGCGCCAGGGCAAAGCGTCGGCACCCGAGCTGCTGGCGGCGGGCACCGCCTGGTGCATGCGCCTCATGCCGCGCCACCACCCACGGATGGCCGTGCTGCCGCTGCTGGCGGTACGTCAGCACCATCGCCCAGCACCAGGCCGCGCGGGGCGCCCAGCGGCAGCACGAAGCCGCGTGGTTCCTGGGCGAAGAGCACCCGGGCTGCCGCCGTGGGCAGGCCCACGTCGTCCACGAGCAGACGCTCGGGGAAACGCAGCACAAAGCCCCGCTCAAGAAGAGGCTGCAGCGCGGCGGCGATGTCGGCCCGCGTGCCGTGCCAGGCCGCAGAACGCCCCACATCGGCCGCCAGGAAGGCAGCCAGCGCCGTGGGCAGCAGCGCGACGCAGTGCCGGCGGCCAGGATGGTCCGCCGCCAGGCCGAAGACGATGCGCCCCGCCTCTGCGGGAAACGTGGCGCGCACGCCCACGCAGTGGCCCCGCACGACAGCCTCGGAGGCGGCAGGGTCCACCACCCAAGGCAGCCGGCCGGCATCCGCGTGCAGGCGCAGCCAGCACGTGAGGCGGTCCAGCAGCGCCGCGTGCTCGGCGCTCACCGGTGGTGTACTGGGGCTGTACATCAGTCCAGCCCTTCGGCAAGCATCGAGCGCCCCGCTGCCGCACCCACGCCGGCATGCGCCCATGCCGCGATGGAGCCGGGTCCGTGCAGCCGCACCACATACGCTTGCGGCTGCAGCTGCGAGAACAGCAACACCGGTACCAGCGGCATGCCCGACAAGGGGCGCTCATCGCTGCGCCAGGCACGCACAGCGCCGCAGCTCAGCAGCGGGGCCAGGGCCTGCGACACGTTGCGCACCGAACCCACCCAGCCAGCGGGGATGCCCGCAGCGCTCGCAACGAAGGCCAGCAGCGCCGAAGGCAGCAACACCGCGCAGTGGTGATCCACCGACGCAGCGGCGGCGGCGGCGCTGAAGTCCAGCACGTCGCTTTCCGGGTCATCGCTGCCAGGCATGCGGGCGGCGCGAACGCCGATGCAGTTGCCGGCCAGCACCAGGTGCCCCGCTTCGGGCTGACTGCACCAGGGCAAGCGCCCGACCGCTTCCTGGCGCTTGAGCCAGGCGGCGAAGAGGGGCAGCAGGGCGTTGTCAGCAGCCTTCATGCAGCCGCCACGCCTTCGCCGGGCTGCTGGGCGGCGGCGGCGGCGATGCGGTCCTGCACGAACTGCAGCACCGCCGACTCTGGCCAGGCCACCATGCGCGGCGTGATCTGCACACAGCGCGGGAACTCCCCGCGCTTCATCAGCAGGTAGATGGTGGACTTTTTGCAGCCCGTGACCCGCTCCACCTCGGGCAGGCGAATCAGGCGATCACGGGGGATCTGGGGACGGTTGACGGTGGCCAGCTGCATGCCTTCACTCTCCGAAGTGGTTTCGGGAGTGCTGGCCGGCCTTGCCATCAAGACCGCATAAGACCTTTACGCACCCGCCGAGGCTCCAACGAGCCTGGGCAGATCATGCGAACTGGGGTGCCCTTGCAGCCACTTGCAGCGGCCTTGCAGACGCTGCGCCGGTGCCGTAGCAGAGGCAGGCCCAAGGATCAGGCGCTGAGGGCCTTGCTCACCGCCTGCAAGGGCTGCGGCTCCAACTTGCACTCAGCGAGAAGGGCCGGCGTTGGCGCCCAGCCGCGTGCGCCGCCCTCCCAGTCTTTGCGCTTCCAGTCGTGCTTGGCGCCGATCTGCTGGGCAACGAGTTGCCGCGTGCAGCCGGCCGTGTCCGCTATCTGCTGGTCCGAAAGGCCTTCAAGGTGGCGCATCTTGAACATGGCGTCCCGCTCGGCATGCGTCCACGCTGCGCCTTGCTGATGGGGCCAGGCGCCTCCCAAGGGCTGACAGTTCGACAAGGCACCGGAGGACTCGGCAGGGCAGGCCGCAGCAGACCCGTCGGCGGCCAACATGCATTCGAGCAACCCCAGATCACTCGCATCGTCAATGAGCATCGCAAGCTGCCCACCCCAAATCTCTGACCGGAAGTGCAGGCCATCTTCGGTCATGTCGTCCCGTAGCCAGTGCCGCCGCACTCGCTCAAGCAGACTTGCGCGCGTCACGGACCGCGCGGTTGATGCCCTGCCACTTGCAGACACGCCCCGCCGGTCTTCGTCCTCGATGGTGGCAGGCACCAACACGGCGTAGTCGCGCGGCTGAGTCACATAGACCCGCACGGCGCTTTGCCCCTCCAACTTGTCCAGCACCGACCGAACAGCCGGCCGCAGTGGCGTGCGGTTGAAGTGCATCTCTGCCCTGACCAAGTCCGCAACACTGCAAAGGTTGCCGGCCTCGCACACCAGCTTTCCGTGGTCGCCTTCGTAGTGAAGCGACTTGAATTCATCCATACAGCCCCCGCGCCGCACAGGCCCCGCCGACGAAGGCACCGCGCCCCGGGCGGGGCGTCCGGGCTTCGGGCCGTGATCAGCGGCCCGCTGCGCGGTGCGTGGTCATCGTAGTGCATCGCCACGATGCCAAGCCACCGCCGCGAAGGCCTGGGCATCGGGGCAGTCTTCTCGCGCCCAATTTCCGGGGAAGTGCGGCTCGCAGCCCCAGTGATGAAGGGCTGAAGACCCATGGGAGTCGCGTCGGATCGAAGGCCGCAAGGTCGTGCGCTGGCGTTCATCCTGGCCCGGGCGGGTGCGCCCTGGGATACCCCCTCCCCCCAAATAACCCGCGCACAAAAATTTGCCTGCTGCTCGGTCCTACCGGGGCCGCTTCCAGACTTTTGACCCCCCCACCCCATGGAAACCTGCGTGCGCAGAAAAAAGGCGGCAGGCTCGGTCCGTCGCAGGGGCCGTCCAGACTTTGGCACCCCCCGCCCACCTGGCGCCCGAGCTGGCCAGCCAGGCGAGAAAGCCATGGGAATGGGAAGAGTTCTCTCCTCTCTCTGTCCCCGTGTCCCCATCCCTGCCCCGCCACTGTCCCCGCCATCCGGGCCGCGGTCGGCTCACCCCGCGAACCTAGTGTTCATGCGGGTTTGCGGCCGATTGCCCTGCAGCCAAAGCCCGCCAGTCCCCGCGCCCCGCCCCGTTGATGCATCCGCGCGGTTTTTTCTGCTGATCGATCCGCGTTGTCTGGAACCACCGGCAGCCTTGGCCAGCGCGAAGAGGTACCCCCTACCGCCGGCCGCCGCCGCCGCGCACCCTCACCGGCCTGCAGCCGGTCTGGGCGGGCATCTGCGGTCTGGGCGGGCATCTGCATAGGCAGCGCCGCCGCCCAGGCACAGACGATCAGAAGGACAACGCCCGGCACAAGGCCGGGCGAGCGGTGCAGCGGGTGGCCCTTCCTTCAGGCCGTGCGCGCGGGCAAGGCCACCACCTCGGCACCCTTGCGCAGGCGGTCCAGGTAGTCGGCCCACGTCTGCATCATCTGGCGCCGCTGGTCGACGAACTCGGTGCGGTTGTACGCACGCCCCAGGCTGTCGCGCACCGCGTGGGCGAGCTGCGCTTCCACCACCGATTCATCCACGCCCAGGCGCTCGGCCAGCATCGTCCTGGCCATCGCCCGGAAGCCGTGGCCGGTCATCTCGTCACGCGGGAAGCCCATGCGCCGCAGCGCGGCCAGCACCGCGGCATCGGACATGGGCCGGTCGCGCGTGCGCAGGTTGGGGAACACGTAGCGGCCGGCGCCCGTGAGCGGCTGCAGGTCGCGCAGGATGGCCACCGCCTGGCGGCACAGCGGCACCAGGTGCGCACCGCCGCTCACCTTGGCCTGCTTGGTCCGCTTCATGCGGCTGCCCGGGATGGTCCACACGCCGGCATCAAGGTCGAACTCCGACCACTCGGCCTGGCGCAACTCGCCCGGCCGCAGGAAGACCAGCGGCGCGAGCTGCAGCGCGGCCCGCGTGGTGCCGTGGCCCTTGTACGCCTCGATGGCGCGCAGCAGCTCACCCACCCGCACCGGGTCCGTGATGGCCGCGTGGTGGGTCACGTGGACCGGTGCAAGGGCATCACGCAGATCGGCGGCCACGTCGCGCTCACAGCGGCCCGTGGCGATGCCGTAGCGGAACACCTGGCCGCAGGCCTGCTTGACGCGGTGAGCGGTTTCCAGCGCCCCGCGGGCTTCCACGCGGCGCAGGCAGGCCAGCAGGTCGGGCGCCTTCAGCTCGGCGATGCGCCGCGGGCCCAGCCACGGGAACACCTCCTGTTCCAGGCGGATGCGCGTGCGATCGGCGTGCCCCTCGCTGACCTTGGCCGCGTGCACCCGGGCCAGCCACTCACGGGCCACCGCCTCGAAGCTATCGGCCGCCGGCAAGCCAGCCTCGGCCCGCTTCTGCGTTTCGCGCTGCCGCTCGGCCTCGGCCTTGGACGCCTTGCGGGCCTCGCTGGGGTCTACCCCCTTGGCGACCAGCGCGCGCGCCTCCTCGGCCTTGCGGCGGGCCTCGGCCAGGCCGGTTGCCGGGTAGGTGCCAAGGCTCAGCGTCTTGCGTGTGCCTTGCAGCGAGTAGTCGAAGCGCCAGCCGTGCGCGCCGCCCTTCACGAACAGCAGCAGGTACAGGCCATTGCCATCGTTGATGCGCTTGCGCCCGTCCCCAGGCTTGATGCTGCGCAGGGTGACGTCACCGGGGATGAGCTGGCGGGCCATGCAGTAACTTTCGAGGGGTCAGAGCGCCCATTGTGCGGTTACTGCGGAAGTTACTGCACCGCGAGCCGGAAGCCAGCGGAAGTTACTGCACTTCGGCGGACAAGAAAAAAGACCTAAGTGCTTGTCGCGCTTAGGTCTTTGGACGCTGGCGGAAGCCAGCGGAAGGTGATCTGGTGGAGCCGGGGGGAATCGAACCCCCGTCCGCGAACCATCACCGGACAGTTCTACATGCGTAGCTGGCTGATTTGGAGTCTCACGCTGAGGTCGCGCAGCAGCACGCTACCCTTCACGCCAGTCACTAGATCTCGTCCTGAACCGAGTGACCCGGCTCAGAACCAGCCAATGTGAATGACCTCTCAGTCTAGGATCTTGCGATCTTCAACCCGGCCCATTGGCCAACCGTTGAGAGGCTCACCGGTGTTAAGCGGCGAGGGCGAAACGTTCGTCGTTCGCAGTTACTTTGTTTCCAGTGGTTTTACGAGCGAACTGGTGCTCGGCATGCCCTGCGCCGGATCCGTACCCACGTCGAAACCAGGTCGGCCCCAGAACACGGTAGTTTAAGCCAGCCGCAACCATTTCAAGAGCTGGCCCGGAGAATCGAGCAACGCATCGGCGCCCCAGGCCTCGATCGCTTCGCCCTGCCCCAGGTAGCCCCAGGCAGCGGCCAGCGTGGCCATGCCGGCGGCGCGGCCAGCCTGCACGTCGCGCAGGTCGTCGCCCACGTACACGCAGGTCTCGGGCGCCATGCCGATGCGGCGGGCCGCCTCCAGCAGCGGCGCCGGATGCGGCTTGGCATGCGGCGTGGTGTCACCACACACCACCGCGCCCGCACGCTGGTCCAGACCCAGGCCCTGCACCACGGGATGGGTGAAGCGCTCGGCCTTGTTGGTCACGATGCCCCAAGGCAGGCCGGCGGCTTCCAGCGCCTGCAGCACCGGCACCATCTCGGTGAACACGGCGGTCTGCTGCAACAGGCTGCGCTCGTAAATGGCGAGGAATTCGTCACGCAGGGTCTCGAATTCAGCGTCGCCCGGACCGATGCCGAAGGCCCCGCCGATCATGCCGCGGGCCCCGGTGCCCACCAGCGGCCGCAGCTGGGCATACGGCACCGGCGGCAGACCGCGCTGTTCGCGCAGCCGATTGGCGGCACCGGCCAGGTCGGGCGCGCTGTCGATCAGCGTGCCGTCCAGGTCGAACAGCACCGCCTGGATGCCGGCGCGCGACTCGGCGCTCATGCCCCCGGCTTCCGGCAGGCCACCAGGTAGTTGACGCTGGTGTCGCCCGACAGCCAATAGCGGCGCGTCAGCGGGTTGTACTGCATGCCCTGGGTCTCGCCGATGGTCAGGCCGCTGTCGCGGCACCAGCGTGCCAGTTCGCTCGGGCGGATGAACTTGGCGTATTCGTGCGTGCCCTTGGGCAGCAGCTTGAGGATGTGCTCCGCGCCGACGATGGCGAAGAGGAACGACTTCGGGTTGCGGTTGATGGTGGAGAAGAAGGCCCAGCCCCCCGGTTTGACCAGGGCGGTGACCGCGCGCACCACCGACGACGGATCGGGCACGTGTTCGAGCATCTCCATGCAGGTGACGACATCGAAGCTGCCCGGCTGCTCGGCCGCCAGCGTTTCGGCCGACACCTCGCGGTACTCGACGCCGGTGACGCCAGTCTCCATCGCATGCAGCTGTGCCACCTTCAGCGGCTTGTCGGCCAGGTCGATGCCCAGCACCTTGGCGCCGCGCTGGGCCATCGCCTCGGCCAGGATGCCGCCGCCGCAGCCGACGTCGAGCACACGTTTGCCAGCCACCGGCACCTGCTGCTCGATCCAGCCCAGGCGCAACGGGTTGATCTGGTGCAGCGGCCGGAACTCGCTCTCCGGGTCCCACCAGCGGTGGGCCAGTTCACTGAATTTCGCCAGTTCTTGGGGATCGGCATTCATCATGGGCGACATCCTACCGCGGGCCATTTGGAGATACTTGCCGCACAAATGACAAACCCCGCCGGAGCGGGGTTTGCTGAGAAATCGGAGGACCGATTACTTATTGCGGGTGCCGACCACTTCGATTTCCACGCGGCGGTTCTTGGCGCGGCCTTCGGCGGTCTTGTTATCGGCGACGGGCTGCTTTTCGCCCTTGCCTTCGGTGTAGACGCGGTTCTTCTCGATGCCCTTGGAGACCAGGTAGGTCTTCACGGCTTCGGCGCGGCGCACCGACAGCTTCTGGTTGTAGGCATCGCTGCCGACGGAGTCGGTGTGACCCACGGCGATGATGACTTCCAGGTTGATGCCGCCGGTCTTGCTGACCAGGTCGTCCAGCTTGGCGCGGGCTTCCGGCTTCAGGGTCGACTTGTCGAAGTCGAAGAAGGTGTCAGCAGCGTAGGTGACCTTTTCGCTGACCGGAGCAGCCGGCACGACGGCCGGAGCCGGTGCGGGAGCCGGAGCGGGGGCAGCAGCCGGAGCCGGGGCCGGAGCCGGGGCGGGCGGCTTCAGGGCGCCGTCGCAACGCGGATCCGCCGTGGCGGGGGTCCAGTTGGCATCGCGCCAGCACAGTTCGTTGGTGCCGTTCTTCCAAACGGTGCCGTCGGAAGCGCGCCAGTTGTCGTTCGTCTGCGCTTGGGCGAAGGCCGTCGACAGCGGAGCGGCGAGCGCGACCGATGCGAACAGCACCGCCACGGTGTTCAGTTTCTTCATTGATTCTCCTCTCAAGGAAAGCCGCAGTTGTGCTGCGTAACGTCCAAATTCGGAAGCGTATAACTTGGCAAGCGCCTTGTTTGTCAAGCGCCACCACCGACGCGAAGGATTGTGCCATACGGCGCTCGGCTGGCCCCATTTTGGCAATTGCCCGGCCGGCAGGTAACACCTGTGTTGCGTTCGAGCGACAAAGGACTGCCGCTTAGAATCCGCGGTCTCACACCCCACAGGTCACGGCGCTCGCGCGCCGCCCGCGTTTGCCGCCCTCATGACCCAGTTCGCCAAGGAAACCCTGCCGATCAGCCTCGAAGAGGAGATGCGGCGCTCGTACCTCGACTACGCGATGAGCGTCATCGTCGGGCGCGCCCTGCCCGACGCCCGCGACGGCCTCAAGCCCGTGCACCGGCGCGTGCTGTTCGCGATGCACGAGCTGAACAACGACTGGAACCGGCCGTACAAGAAGTCGGCCCGTATCGTCGGGGACGTCATCGGTAAATACCACCCGCACGGCGACCAGTCGGTGTACGACACCATCGTGCGGATGGCGCAGGACTTCTCCATGCGCCACATGCTGGTGGACGGCCAGGGCAACTTCGGCTCGATCGACGGCGACAACGCCGCGGCGATGCGCTACACCGAAATCCGCCTGTCGAAGATCGCCCACGAACTGCTGGCCGACATCGACAAGGAAACCGTCGACTTCGGCCCCAACTACGACGGCTCCGAGAAAGAGCCGCTGGTGCTGCCGACGCGGCTGCCCAACCTGCTGGTCAACGGCTCGGGCGGCATCGCGGTGGGCATGGCCACCAACATCCCGCCGCACAACCTCAACGAGGTGGTGGACGCCTGCCTGCACCTGCTGCGCAGCCCGGACGCGACGATCGACGAGCTGATGTCCATCGTGCCGGCGCCCGACTTCCCCACCGCCGGGATCATCTACGGCCTGAACGGCGTGCGTGAGGGCTACCGCACCGGCCGCGGCAAGGTGGTGATGCGCGCCCGCTGCCACTTCGAGGACATCGACCGTGGCCAGCGCCAGGCCATCATCGTCGACGAGATCCCGTACCAGGTGAACAAGAAGACCCTGCTCGAGCGCATCGCCGAGCTGGTCCACGACAAGAAGATCGACGGCATCAGCCACATCCAGGACGAGAGCGACAAGTCCGGCATGCGGGTGGTGATCGAGCTCAAGCGCGGCGAAGTGCCCGAGGTCGTGCTGAACAACCTGTACAAGCAGACGCAGCTGCAGGACAGCTTCGGCATGAACATGGTGGCGCTGGTGGACGGCCAGCCCAAGCTGTGCAACCTCAAGCAGCTGATCGAGTACTTCCTGGAGCACCGCCGCGAGGTGGTGACGCGGCGCACCGTGTTCGCGCTGCGCAAGGCGCGCGAGCGTGGCCACGTGCTGGAAGGCCTGGCCGTGGCGCTGGCCAACATCGACGAGTTCATCGAGACGATCAAGAACTCGCCGACGCCGCCGGTGGCCAAGGCAGCGCTGATGAGCAAGAGCTGGGACTCGTCGCTGGTGCGCGAGATGCTGGCCCGCGCCGAATCCGACACGCCCGGCGGCCGCGCCGCCTACCGCCCGGAAGGCCTGCCCGCCGACTACGGCATGCAGCCCGACGGCCTGTACCGCCTGTCGGACGAACAGGCGCAGGAAATCCTGCAGATGCGCCTGCAGCGCCTGACCGGCCTGGAGCAGGACAAGATCGTCGGCGAGTACAAGGACGTGATGGCGCAGATCGCCGATCTGCTGGACATCCTGTCCAAGCCCGAGCGCGTGACCTTCATCATCAGCGAGGAACTCACCGCGCTGAAGCAGGAGTTCGGCCAGACCAAGCTGGGCGCGCGCCGCAGCCAGATCGAGCACAACGCGCAGGAACTGGGCACCGAGGATCTGATCACGCCCACCGACATGGTGGTGACGCTGAGCCACAGCGGCTACATCAAGAGCCAGCCGCTGGGCGAGTACCGCTCGCAGCGCCGCGGCGGCCGCGGCAAGCAGGCCACGGCCACGAAGGAAGACGACTGGATCGACCAGCTCTTCATCGCCAACACGCACGACTGGATCCTGTGCTTCAGCGACCGCGGCCGCGTGTACTGGCTGAAGGTGTGGGAAGTGCCGCAGGGCGGCCGTGCCAGCCGCGGCAAGCCCATCGTCAACATGTTCCCGCTGCAGCCGGGCGAGAAGATCACCGTGGTGCTGCCGCTGACCGGCGAGTTCCGCAGCTTCCCGGCCGACAACTACATCTTCATGGCCACCGCGCTGGGCACCGTCAAGAAGACGGCGCTGGATGAATTCAGCAACCCGCGCAAGGCCGGCATCATCGCGGTGGACCTGGACGAAGGCGACCACCTGATCGGCGCTGCGCTGACCGACGGCAAGCACGACGTGATGCTGTTCTCCGACGGCGGCAAGGCGGTGCGCTTCGACGAGGACGACGTGCGTCCGATGGGCCGCCAGGCCCGTGGCGTGCGCGGCATGGCGCTGGAGCCGGGGCAGACGCTGATCGCGATGCTGGTGGCCGAGGACGAGGCGCAGAGCGTGCTCACCGCCACCGAGAACGGCTACGGCAAGCGCACCTCCATCGTGGAGTACACGCGCCATGGCCGCGGAACCAAGGGCATGATCGCCATCCAACAGAGCGAGCGCAACGGCAAGGTGGTCGCGGCCACCCTGGTGCGCCCCGAGGACGAGATCATGCTGATCACCGACAAGGGTGTGCTGGTGCGCACCCGGGTCTCCGAAATTCGTGAGCTCGGCCGCGCTACCCAAGGCGTCACGCTGATCGCGCTGGACGACGGCACCAAGCTGTCGGGCCTGCAACGGATCGTCGAGAACGACGCCAACATCGAAACCCCGGGCGAAGGCGATGGCGCTGCCGCCCCTGAGGAGAATTCCTGATGAAGAGAACCCTGCTGGTGGCGGCCCTGGTGGTCGCCTCCGTCGGCGCGCACGCGCAGACCAAGAAGCAACTGGTCGACAAGATCCTGGCGGCCCAGCAGCCGGCGATCGAGAACGTAGCGCGCAGCATCGCCGAACGCCCCGCCGTGCAGATGATGCAGGCCGCGGGCAGCGCGCTGCAGCAGCTGCCGGCCGACAAGCGCGAAGCCACCGGCAAGCAGATCGAGGCCGACGTGCGCAAGTTCGTCGACGAGGCGGTGCCGGTGCTGCGTGACCGTGCCAACAAGCTGGCCCCCAGCACCCTGGGCGCGCAGCTGGAAGAGAAGTTCACCGACGACGAGCTGAAGCAGCTGCTGGCCTGGCTGGAATCGCCGGTCAACAAGAAGTACCAGCAGCTGATGCCCGAGATCCAGAACGGCTTCACCCAGAAGCTGATCGCCGATGCGGCGCCGGTGCTCGACCCCAAGCTGCAGGCACTGCAGAACAAGGTGCGCAGCACGCTGGGCATCCCGCAGCCCGCGGCCACCGACGCCAGCAAGCCGGCCGGCAAGGCCAGCGGCGCCAAGTAAACCGTCTCCCCCGTCCGTTCGCCTGTGCCATGTCCGAGCCCGCCGCACCCAATCCGCCCGACCTGCTGGCCCTGCGCCACCAGATCGATGCACTCGACCGCGATCTGCTGTCGCTGCTGAACCGCCGTGCCGCGCTGGCGCTGGCGGTGGGCGAGCTCAAGAAGAAGGAAGGCTCGGTGGTTTTCCGCCCCGAGCGCGAGGCGCAGGTGATCGACGGGCTCAAGCGCATCAACGCCGGGCCGTTGCGCTCGGACAGCGTGGCGCCGATCTGGCGCGAGATCATGTCGGCTTGCCGCTCGCTGGAAACACCGATGCGGGTGGCCTACATGGGCCCGGCCGGCACCTTCAGCGAAGAGGCGGCGCTGGGCTACTTCGGCAGCTCCATCGTGCGGGTGCCCTGCGCGAATGCCGATGAGGTGTTCCACGTCACCACCTCCGGCGCGGCCGACTTCGGCGTGGTGCCGGTCGAGAACTCGAACGAGGGCGTGGTCACGCGCTCGCTCGACCTCTTCCTCACCACGCCGCTCTTCATCATCGGCGAGACCAGCCTGATGGTGCGGCACAACCTGCTGCGCGGCGTCGATTCGCTGGAGGGCATCGAGGCCGTGTGCGCCCACCCGCAGGCGCTGGCGCAGTGCCACGGCTGGCTCAGCAACCACCTGCCGCACGTGGAACGGCGACCCGTATCCAGCAATGCCGAAGGCGCGCGCCTGGCGGGGCTCGATACCAAGCTGGCCGGCATCGCCAGTGAGCGCGCAGCCAGCCAGTACGGCCTGCACGTGGTCGGCCGCGCGATCCAGGACGATGCACACAACCGCACGCGCTTCGCGGTGGTGACCCACCCCGACCGCCACCCGCAGCCCGGCCGTTCCGGCCACGACTGCACCAGTCTGGTGGTGTCGGTGGTCAACCGGCCGGGTGCGGTGCACGACATGCTGGTGCCGCTGAAGCACCACGGCGTGTCGATGACACGCTTCGAGTCGCGGCCCGCGCGCTCGGGCCAGTGGGAGTACTACTTCTACATCGACCTGCAGGGCCATCCGGAAGATCCGCCGGTGGCCTCGGCCATGAAGGAGCTGCGCGAGGTCTGCGACTTCTTCAAGGTGCTGGGCACCTACCCGCTGGACAGCCACTGAGCGTGCCCATGTTCCAGCAACTGGGCCTCATCGGCTGCGGCCTCATGGGCGGCTCGTTCGCACTGGCGCTCAAGCGCGCCGGCCTGGTCAAGCACGTGGTGGGCTACAGCAAGTCGCCCTCCACCACCGAACGCGCGCGGCGCGCCGGCGTCATCGACACAGCGGCCGAATCGGCGCTGCTGGCGGTGGCCGGCTCCGACATCGTGCTGCTGGCAGTGCCGGTGGCCGCCACCGAATCTACCTTCAAGGCCATCCGCCACCTGGTGGAGCCGGAGGTGCTGATCATGGACGTGGGCTCCACCAAGCGCGACGTGGTGGACGCCGCCCGCCGTGTGCTGAAAGAGCGCATCAGCGGCTTCGTGCCGGCACACCCGATCGCCGGCAAGGAAAAGGCCGGCGTCCACCACGCCGACGCCGACCTCTACACCGGCCGCCAGGTCATCCTGACGCCGCTGCCGCAAACCGACGCCCTGCTGCTGCAGAAGGCTGCCGACACCTGGACCGCCATCGGCGCACAGGTGATCCGCATGTCGCCCGACAGCCACGATGCGGCGCTGGCCGCCGTCAGCCACCTGCCCCACCTGCTGGCGTTCGCCTTCTACAACGCGGTGGCCAAGCAGCCCGGCGGCGACGAGTTCCTGTCCCTGGCTGGACCGGGCTTCCGGGATTTCACCCGCATCGCCGCCAGCGATCCGACGATCTGGCGCGATATCCTGCTGGCCAACCGCGAAGAGACGCTCAAGCAGTCGATGCGTTTCCGCCATGCGCTGGAAGCGCTGGAGCATGTGATGCGCTCCGGCAATGCCGAGGCGCTGGAAGACCTGATCCGCAGCGCGTCCGAGGGGCGCGCCGCCTGGCAGATGAACAGCCCCCGCCCCTCCGCAGCGCCCGCCGTGCCGCCGCTGCGCTGAGGGCGCTTATCCTTTCACCGCACTCCCCACCGCCGCGTTCGTGTTCGCCATTCCTTTCCTCGACCTGCCCCCGCTGACCAAGGCCTCGGGCCAGATCCGCCTGCCCGGCTCCAAGAGCATCTCCAACCGGGTGCTGCTGCTGGCCGGCCTGGCCGAAGGCAGCACGCTGGTGCACGACCTGCTCGATTCCGACGACACGCGGGTGATGATCGAGGCGCTGCGTAACCTGGGCTGCGACCTGGCGCATGAAGGTGGCGCGCTGCGCATCACCGGCATCGGCGGCCGCCTGTCGGTGCAGCAGGCCTCGCTGTTCCTTGGCAACGCCGGCACCGCGATGCGGCCGCTGGCCGCCGCGCTGGCAGTGCTGGCGGCCACGCAGGGCGGCCAGTTCGAGCTCAGCGGCGTCGCTCGCATGCATGAACGGCCGATCGGCGACCTGGTAGACGCATTGCGGCAGCTCGGCTGCGACATCCAGTACCTGGGCAACGACGGCTACCCGCCGCTGCGGCTGGCCGGCCAGCCGCAGGGCCAACTGGCCACCGGCGCGCCGGTGCGGGTGCGCGGCGATGTGTCCAGCCAGTTCCTCACCGCGCTGCTGCTGGCCCTGCCGCTGGCCAGCAGCGGCCAGGGCGAAGCGCCGGGCACCGACATCGTGATCGAGGTGGACGGGGAGCTGATCTCCAAACCCTACGTCGAGATCACGCTCAACCTGCTCGCCCGCTTCGGCATCACCGTGCAACGCGACGGCTGGCAGCGCTTCACCGTCCCCGCCGGCAGCCGCTACCGTTCGCCGGGCGCCGTGCACGTGGAAGGCGATGCCTCGTCGGCCTCGTACTTCGTGGCGCTGGGCGCCATCGCCGCGGTGGATGCGCCCGTGCTCATCGAAGGCGTTGGCAGCGCCTCCATCCAGGGTGACGTGCGCTTCGTCGAAGCGGCGGTGGCCATGGGCGCCGACGTGCGCATGGAGGCCAACCGCATCGAGGTGCGCCGCGGCGCCTGGCCGCTGCGCGCCATCACGCTCGACTGCAACCACATCCCCGATGCGGCGATGACGCTGGCGGTGATGGCGCTGTACGCCGACGGCCCCACCCGCCTGACCAACATCGCCAGCTGGCGCGTGAAGGAAACCGACCGCATCGCCGCGATGGCCATCGAACTGCGCAAGGTGGGCGCGCAGGTGGAGGAAGGTGCCGACTTCATCGAGGTGCGGCCGCCGCAGGCCTGGCAGCCGGCCGCCATCCACACCTACGACGACCACCGGATGGCGATGTGCCTGTCGCTGGCCGCCTTCAACGGCGTGCCGGTGCGCATTCTCGATCCGCAGTGCGTGGGCAAGACTTTCCCGGACTACTTCGAGGCCCTCTTCCAGCTGGCGCACACCCACCACGACCTGGTGCCGGTGATCACCATCGATGGGCCCACTGCCTCCGGCAAGGGCACGCTGGCCAGCACGCTGGCGGCTTCGCTGGGCTACCACTTCCTGGACTCGGGCTCGCTGTACCGTGTGGCAGCGCTGGCTTCGCTGCGCCAGGGCGTGGCGGATACCGACGGACCCGGCATCGCCGCCCTCATCAGCAAGCTCAGGCTGCGCTTCGACGGCCCTCGCCTCTTCCTCGACGGTGAGGAGGTGAGCGACCAGCTGCGCCGTGAGGACGTGGGCAGCCGCGCGTCCAAGATCTCGGCGCTGGGCGACGTGCGTGCTGCGCTGTATGCGCTGCAGGTCTCGTTCCGCCGCCCGCCGGGGCTGGTGGCCGACGGCCGCGACATGGGCACGGTGATCTTTCCGGACGCCGCGCTGAAGGTGTTCCTGACCGCCAGCCCCGCCACACGGGCGGAGCGGCGGCATAAGCAATTGATTTCCAAGGGAATATCGTCTAATATCGACGACCTTCGCGCGGATTTGGAAGCACGCGACGCCCGGGACCGTACCCGGGCCATCGCACCGCTGCAACCCGCTGAAGACGCGCTGCTCCTCGACAACTCTGCCCAGACCGTGGATGAATCCGTGGCCCAGGTGCTGGGTTGGTGGGAGCAACGCACGCCTTTCGGCATCTAGCCGGCAGGCTTTCAGGGTGCCGTCGCCCACCAGCAGCGCACAGCTGCGCCGGGCGGCGGTTTGTTCAACGTAACCGCAACACCTGTTGCACGCTCCGCCGGCCCCTCTTGCAGATCGCTCCGATCTCTCTCCTCTCCTCGGCCGGCTCCAGGAAACTCCATGTCTGATATGCAATCTGCCACCACCGGCGGCGAATCCTTTGCCGCCATGTTCGAGGAAAGCCTCCAGAAGCGCGACATGCGCGCTGGTGAGGTGATCTCCGCGGAAGTCGTCCGCATCGAGCACAGCTTCGTGGTGGTCAACGCCGGCCTCAAGAGCGAGTCCTACGTTCCCATCGAAGAGTTCAAGAACGACCAGGGCGAGGTCGAGGTCGAAGTCGGCGACTTCGTGTCGGTCGCGATCGACTCCCTCGAAAACGGCTACGGCGACACCATCCTGTCGCGCGACAAGGCCAAGCGCCTGGCCTCGTGGCTGTCGCTGGAGAACTCGCTGGAATCCGGCGACTTCGTCACCGGCACCGTGAACGGCAAGGTCAAGGGCGGCCTGACCGTGCTGGTCAACGGCATCCGCGCCTTCCTGCCCGGCTCGCTGCTCGACACGCGTCCGGTCAAGGACATGAGCCCGTTCGAGGGCAAGACCATGGAGTTCAAGGTCATCAAGCTCGACCGCAAGCGCAACAACGTCGTGTTGTCGCGCCGCGCCGTGGTCGAAGCCTCGATGGGCGAAGAACGCGCCAAGCTGATGGAGACGCTGCGCGAAGGCGCCATCGTCAACGGCGTGGTCAAGAACATCACCGAGTACGGTGCGTTCGTCGACCTGGGCGGCATCGACGGCCTGCTGCACATCACCGACATGGCCTGGCGCCGTGTCCGTCACCCGAGCGAAGTGGTGACGGTCGGCCAGGAACTGCAGGCCAAGGTCCTGAAGTTCGACGCCGAGAAGAACCGCGTCTCGCTGGGCATCAAGCAGCTGGGCGACGACCCCTGGATGGGCGTGGCTCGCCGCTACCCGACGGGCACCCGCCTGTTCGGCAAGGTGACCAACATCGCCGACTACGGTGCGTTCGTCGAGATCGAGCCGGGCATCGAAGGCCTGGTGCACGTCTCCGAAATGGACTGGACCAACAAGAACGTCAGCCCCAGCAAGCTGGTGTCGCTGGGCGACGAAGTCGAAGTCATGGTCCTCGAGATCGACGAAGACAAGCGCCGCATCAGCCTGGGCATGAAGCAGTGCAAGGCCAACCCGTGGGAAGAGTTCTCTTCCAACGTCAAGCGCGGCGACCGCGTCAAGGGCCCGGTCAAGTCGATCACCGACTTCGGCGTGTTCGTGGGCCTGGCCCAGGGCATCGACGGCCTGGTGCACCTGTCCGACCTGTCCTGGCATGAGCCGGGCGAATCGGCCGTGCGCAACTTCAAGAAGGGCCAGGAAGTCGAAGCCATCGTGCTGGCCGTGGACGTCGAGCGCGAGCGCATCTCGCTGGGCATCAAGCAGCTGGACGGCGACCCGTTCGCCACCTACACCACGCTGAACGACCGGGGCGCCCTGGTCACCGGCAAGGTGAAGACCGTCGACGCCCGTGGCGCCGAAGTGCAGCTGACCGACGACGTGACCGGCTACCTGCGTGCCTCCGAAATCAGCCGCGACCGCGTGGAAGACGCGCGCAACGTGCTGAAGGAAGGCGACGAAGTCAACGCCATGATCATCAACATCGACCGCAAGCTGCGTTCGATCCAGCTGTCGATCAAGGCCAAGGACTCCGCCGACCAGCAGGAAGCCATGCAGCGCCTGTCGCAATCGAGCGAGCGTGAATCGGCCGGTACCACCAGCCTGGGCGCCCTGCTGCGCGCCAAGCTGGACAACCAGAACAACGGCTGATGCCTGACGGCCGCCTGGTGTTTCGCGCATGACCCGGTCCGACCTCGTGGCGGCACTGGCTGAACGTTTCGGCCAGCTGACGCAACGCGACACCGAGTTCGCCGTGAAGACCATGCTCGACGCGATGTCCGACGCCCTGGCGCGCGGGCACCGCATCGAGATCCGCGGCTTCGGCAGCTTCTCGATCAACCGCCGGCCGCCGCGCGTGGGCCGCAACCCTCGCAGCGGCGAGCAGGTGGTGATTCCTGAGAAGCTGGTGCCGCACTTCAAGCCCGGCAAGGCCCTGCGCGAAGCCGTGGACGCCAACGTGCCGCTGGACCACACCCCGGCGGACACGAAGGACGACCCGGAAACCCTGCGCGCCTGACATACCCCGTTCTGAACACGAAACACGGCCCAAGGGCCGTGTTTGTTTTTGTAGTGCCCCCAAGCTCGCTCCGCTCGCTGCCCCCCAAGGGGGCGCACCCGCCCTTGGGGCGGCCCGGCGGGCGGGTATGCAACCAACTGCCCCATGCGCCCGAAAGGTGCGTGGCTAGAATCCGCCGGCCATGCGCTTTCTCGTCTGGCTCGTCAGAGCCTTCGTCTTCTTCGCCCTCTTCGCCTTTGCGCTGAACAACCAGCAGGAGGCCGCGGTGCGCTGGTTCTTCGGCGTGGAATGGCGGGCGCCGATGGTCATCATCGTGTTGATCGCCTTCGCGGCCGGCTGTGCCATCGGCGTGCTGGCCATGGTGCCCAGCTGGTGGCGCCACCGCCGCGTCGCCCGCCGCGTGACGCCAGAGCCCGTGGCCCCCGTGCCCGCCGCCGCACCGGCCGTGGTGCCGCCGCCGTCCGACTTCCTGCCTGAGCACCCCCCGCGCGATGGACTTTGACCTGCAGTGGCTGCTGCTCGGCCTGCCGGTGATGTTCGCCCTCGGCTGGGCGGCTTCGCGCTTCGACCTGCGCCAATGGCGGCGTGAGCAACGCGATTCACCCAAGGCCTACTTCAAGGGCCTGAACCTGCTGCTGAACGAGCAGCACGACAAGGCCATCGACGCCTTCATCGAGGCGGTGCAGAACGACCCCGACACCTCGGAACTGCACTTCGCGCTGGGCAACCTGTTCCGCCGCCGCGGCGAGTTCGAGCGGGCGGTACGGGTGCACCAACACCTGCTGAACCGCGGCGACCTGCCGCAGGCCGACCGCGAACGGGCGCAGTACGCGCTGGCGCAGGACTTCATGAAGGCGGGCCTGTTCGACCGCGCCGAAGAAGCCTACCGGGCGCTGGAGGGCACCCCCTTCGAGACCGAGGCGCGGCTGGCGCTGCTGTCGCTGCACGAGCGCTCGCGCGACTGGCGCGCCGCCGCCGACATGGCGGCCAAGCTTGAGAAAGGCGGCACCGGCTCCTTCGCTTCGCGCATCGCGCACTACTGGTGCGAGCTGGCCATCGAAAGCGACGAACGCGGCCAGCCCGAAGAGGCGGAGAACTGCCTGCAGCGCGCCATGGCCGCGCTGCCCACCGCGCCGCGCCCGCTGGTGCTGGCCGGCCAGCGGCTGGCCCGCGCCGGCCGCCATGCCGACGCGGTGCAGGTGTGGAACGACCTGCGCGCACGCCATCCGGCCACCTTCGGCCTGATCGCCCGTGACTGGGCACGCAGCGCGCTGGCCAGCCAGCAGGCCGACACCGCCCGCGTGATGCTGCAAGGCCTGTATGAGCGCCACCCCAGCCTGGAGCTGCTGCAGGCACTGGCGCTGCTGGACCCGCCGGGCCACGAGGCCGACGCGGTGCAGCGCATGGCCCAGCACCTGGCGCTGCATCCCTCCATCGCCGCGGCCACTGCGCTGATGCAGCTGCCGCCCGCGCCCTGGGGCGAGCCCGCCCGCACCGGCCTGCGGCAGGCGGTGGAACAGGCCGCCAAGCCCCTGCACCGTTACCGTTGCGCCGCTTGTGGTTTCGAGGCGCAGCACTATTTTTGGCAATGCCCTGCCTGCCTGAGCTGGGACAGCTTCCCACCGCAGCGGCTGGACGATCAATGAAAGGCCCCCACTGATGGCCTCGCTTTTCCTGGACAACGTCGAGCAGCACCTCGAGGTGATGCGCAAGCTGCCGGCCATCGAAGCCGATGTCGAGCGCGTCGGCAGCCTGCTGGCCGCGGTGCTGCTGGCCGGCAACAAGCTGCTGGTGTGCGGCAATGGCGGCTCGGCCGCCGATGCACAGCATTTCGCCTCCGAGCTGACCGGCCGCTTCATCAAGGACCGCAAGCCGCTGGCGGCCATCGCGCTGTCCACCGACAGCTCGGCCCTCACCTGCATCGGCAACGACTACGGCTTCGACGACGTGTTCGCGCGCCAGACCGAGGCGCTGGCCCGGCCGGGTGACTGCTTCATCGGCATCAGCACCTCGGGCCGCTCGCCCAACGTGCGCAAGGCCGCCGCCGCCGCGCGTGAGGCCGGCGCCAAGGTGGTGGGCCTGCTGGGCCGCGACGGCGGCCCGCTGCTGGCCGAGAGCGACATGGCCATCGTCGCGCCCAGCGAGGTCACCGCCCGCATCCAGGAAGTGCACATCCTGGTGATCCACACGCTGTGCGGGCTGATCGAGCAGAAGCTGGGGATAGCATGAGCGCCGCCGCCCGGCCGCCCGAAGGCGGCGCTCCTCCCGCTCGGCGGGATCCCGCGCAGCGGGAGGGTGCACCATTGACCTTTCCGATTCCGCTGAAAAAGGGCATCTCGCGCGAGGCGCTGGGCCGCCGCCGCGTGATGGTGGTGGGCGACGTGATGCTGGACCGCTACTGGTTCGGCGAGGTGGAGCGCATCTCGCCCGAGGCGCCGGTGCCGGTGGTGCGCATCAGCCGCGAGGAAGAGCGCCTGGGCGGCGCCGCCAACGTGGCCTACAACGTGCAGATGCTGGGCGTACCCACCACGCTGCTGACGGTGGTGGGCGCCGACGAAGCCGCCCAGCGCCTGCAACGCCTGCTGGATGAACGCAAGGTGGCCCATGTGCTGGGCCAGGACGCCAGCCTGCAGACCATCGTCAAGCTGCGCGTCATCGGCCGCTCGCAGCAGCTGCTGCGCATCGACTTCGAGAACCAGCCCAGCCACGAGGTGCTGGCCCAGCTGCTGGGCGCGGTGGAGCGCGAGGTGCAGCGCCATGATGCGGTGCTGTTCTCCGACTACGCCAAGGGCGGGCTGGCCCACATCCCGCGCATGATCGAGATCGCCCGCGCGGCCGGTCGGCCAGTGCTGGTCGACCCCAAGGGCAGCGACTTCGACCGCTATGCCGGCGCCACGGTGATCACGCCCAACCGCGCCGAGCTGGCCCAGGTGATCGGCCGCTGGAGCGATGAAGCCACGCTGACCGAGCGTGTACAGGCGCTGCGCGAGCGGCTGAAACTGCAGGCCGTGCTGCTCACCCGATCGGAAGAAGGCATGACGCTGTTCGACGCCCAGGGCGCGATGCACGTGCCCGCGCAGGCGCGCGAGGTGTTCGACGTCACCGGCGCCGGCGATACCGTCATCGCCACCATGGCCGCGCTGGTGGCCGATGGCATGACGCTGCGCGAGGCGGTGCCGCATGCCAACCGCGCCGGCAGCATCGTGGTGGGCAAGTTCGGCACCGCAGGCGTCACCTTCGACGAGCTGTTCGGCAAGGCGGGCGCATGAACATCGACCCACAGGACAAGATCTGCATGCCCGATCACCTGCCCCAGCGGCTGGCGTCCCTGCCGCGGCCCTGGGTGTTCACCAACGGCGTGTTCGACCTGCTGCACCGCGGCCATGTGCAGTACCTGCACCAGGCTTCGCAGCTGGGGGCTTCGCTCATCGTCGCACTCAACACCGACCGTTCGGCCCGCGGCCTGGGCAAAGGGCCCGAGCGGCCGATCAATACTGAACTGGACCGCGCGCTGGTGATCGCCGGGCTGGGCTCGGTGGCGCTGGTCACCTTCTTCGACGAGCCCACGCCGGTGGAGCTGCTGGCTCGCGTGCGGCCCGACTGCTACGTCAAGGGCGGCGACTACGACATGGAGAAGCTGGCCGAAACAGCCCTGGTGCGCAGCTGGGGCGGCCGCTCGTTGGCCATCCCGTTCGTCGATGGCTACAGCACCACCCGGATCGTGCAACGCATGGCCGGCGGTAAGCCCGCATGAAGCGCGCCGCCTTCCTCGACCGTGACGGCGTCATCAACGTCGAGCACGGCTATGTGCACACCTGGGACGCGTTCGAGTTCGTGCCCGGCAGCATCGAGGCGATGCGCCGGCTGCACGAGGCCGGTTATGCGCTGGTGGTCATCACCAACCAGTCGGGCCTGGCGCGCGGCATGTACACCGAGGCGCAGTACCAGGCGCTCACGCACCAACTCACCCAGCACTTGGCCGAGCAAGGCGTGCCACTGGCCGCCACATACCACTGCCCGCACCACCCGGGCGGCAGCGTGCCCGCGCTGGCCGTGGACTGCGACTGCCGCAAGCCCGCGCCCGGCATGGTGCTGCGCGCGCAGCGTGAGCTGGGCCTGTCGCTGGCCGATTCGCTGCTGGTCGGCGACAAGGGCTCCGACGCCGAAGCCGGCCGCAGCGCCGGCGTGGGCCGCGTGATGCTGGTGCAGTCGGGGCACGCGCTGTCGGCCGCAGACGCCGCGCTGGCCGACAGCGTGCACGCCGACCTGGCCGAAGCCGTGGCCCATGCGCTGGCCCAGCCGGCCTGCCCTGCCCCGTGACGAACCCCGGGGTGGCCGAAGCGCCACAACGCATCCTGATCGTGCGGCTGTCGGCGCTGGGCGACGTGATGATGGCCTCCGGCCTGATTCCTTCGCTGCGCAGCCGCTACCCCGACGCCCACATCGCCTGGCTCACCGAGCCGGCCGCCGCACCGCTGTTGCACGAGCATCCGGGCCTCGACGAAGTCATCGTCTGGCAGCGCCCGCAGTGGCAGCAGCTGTGGCGCGAGCGGCGCTACGGCGCGCTGTGGCGCGCGCTGCGCGAGTTGCGCGCGCAATTGCGCAGCCGCCGCTTCACGCTGGCGCTGGATGCGCAAGGCCTGCTCAAGAGCGCGCTGTGGGCCTGGCTCAGCGGCGCGCCGCGCCGGGTGGGCCTGCTGCCGCGTGAAGGTGGCCAGTGGCTGGCCACCGAGCGGCTGGTGCCTGCCAAGGGCGCCGACCCGCGCATCGGCGCCGAATACCGCGCGCTGGCCCGCCACCTGGGCGCGGCGGACGAAGCCTATCGGCTCGACCTGCGCTTCGACCAGGCCACCCACCGCCGCGCACTGGATGCGTTGGCCGGGCGCAAGGTGCTGCCGCCGTTCGCGGTGCTGTGCCCCTTCACCACCCGGCCGCAGAAGCACTGGTTCGAAGACCGCTGGGCTGCGCTGGCCGAGCGGCTGGCCATGCACGGCATCACGCCGGTGCTGCTGGGCGGCCCGGCCGACCAGGCGGCGGCCGCGCGCATCACGCAGGCCGCGCCTTCGGCCATCAACCTCGCGGGCCAGCTCAAGCTGCCCGAAAGCGTGGCCTTGATTTCGCATGCGGCGCTGCTGGTGGGCGTGGACACCGGGCTCACCCACGCGGGCAGCGCCTTCCGCATACCCACCGTCGCGCTGTTCGGCTCGACCCGACCTTACCGGGACGCGGATTCGCCGCGCACCGCCATCCTCTACGAACCCCTGCCCTGCTCGCCGTGCAAGCGCAACCCCACTTGCGGCGGGCGATTCGACTGCATGCGAGCCCACACCGTCGACCACGTTTTTGCCACCGCCCAGCAGTTGCTGGCCGCCGCGCCATGAAGGTGCTGCACGTCGAGTCGGGCCGCCACCTGTATGGCGGCGCGCTGCAGGCGGTGCTGCTGATGCGGGGCCTGGCCCAGCGCGGCCATGAGAACCACCTGGCCTGCCGCACCGGCGCCGCCATCGGCACGGCCGCCGCCGCGCATGCCGCCGTGCACGAGCTGCCGATGAAGGGCGACGTGGACGTGTTCACCTGGTGGCGGCTGCGCCAGCTGATCCGCCAGGTGCAGCCCGACATGGTGCACCTGCATGCCCGCTTCGGTACCGACGTGTGGGGTGCCCTGGCCGCGCGCAGCGAGGGCGTGCCGGTGGTGCACAGCCGCCGCGTCGACAACCGCGAGCGGCGCTGGGTCGTGCGCTGGAAGTACCCGCTGTACGACAAGGTGGTGGCCATCTCGCACGGCATCCGCAACGTGCTGTTGAGCGAAGGCGTGCCGCCCGACCAGGTGGTGTGCGTGCATTCAGCGGTGGACACCGAGCGCTACCAGCCCAACGCGCCGCGCGACAGCGACCGGGCCTGGTTCGACGCCCAGTTCGGCCTGCAGCCCGGCGACCTGGCGGTGGCGCTGATCGCGCAGTTCATCCCGCGCAAGGGCCACCGTGTGCTGGTGGACGCGATGCCGGCGGTGCTGGCGCGACACCCGAACACCAAGGTCATCTTCCTCGGCCAGGGTCCGCAGGAAGCACCGCTGAAGCAGCTCGTGGCCGAGCGCGGCCTGCAGGCCAGCGTGCTGTTCGGCGGCTTCCGCGACGACCTGCACCGGGTGATGCCCAGCCTCGACCTGGTGGTGCACCCGGCGGCCACGGAAGGCCTGGGCGTGTCGCTGCTGCAGGCGGCTTCGTGTGGCGTGCCCATCGTGGCCACGCGGGCGGGCGGCATCCCCGAGATCGTGCAGCCCGGCCACACCGGTGAACTGGTGACGCCAGGCGACGCGCCCGCGCTGGCCGCGGCGCTGATCCAGCTGCTGGGCGACGCGCCGCTGCGCGAGCGTTACGGCCAGGCCGCGCGGCAATGGGTGCTGGACGGCTTCTCGACCCGCTCGATGGTGGAAGGCAACCTGGCCGTGTACCGCGAGGTGCTGGCGCGCCGCGGGCGCTAGCTAGACGCGGCCAAGCGGCGACGCCAGCAGCGGCAGCAGCTGGTCGGCCGCCTGCACCGGGTCGAAGCGGCCCACCCGCTCATAACGCCAGCGCCAGCCCTGGCGCACCCACTGGCGGCCGGCGCGCAGCGTCAGCAGGGCCAGGTCGGGCCGTTTGGGCAGGCTGCTCCACGGCAGCGGCAGGCCCAGGGCCAGCTGTTCGGCCGCAAACTTGCGCTGGTCGCGCGCCATGTCGGGGTAGATGGCCAGTTGCGGCTTGTCGGCGCACAGCATCGAAAACACGTGGCTGGGCCCGGTGTCGCCGCCGATGAAGGCATCGCAGGCCAGCATCTCGGCCAGCATGCGGTCCAGCCCGCCGAGGAACCGCCCCGGCGATGGATTGAGCAGCACCACCTCGCAACCCGCCTGCTGCAGCCGCGCCGCCAGCGCCAGCGCCTGCGGCCGCTGCCAGTTGCGCGCCTTGTTGTAGGGCGCGTCGTCCAGCACATGCATCAGCACGCGGGGGCCGACGCTGCTGCGGCCCGCGCGCAACTGCTGCGCCTGGCTGAGCACCGCGGGCGGCACATGCTCGAACTGCCCGGCCTGCGGCTGCCGCGCGAACGCATTCGTGACGGTGAGCCAGAGGTTGCCCGTGTCCCAGTCCGGCAGCGCCCGGCCTTCATCAGGCTCGAAGCTCAGCGGAAAGTGCAGCGGCAGGTCGAACACCGGTGCACCCGATTGCGCCGCACGGTCGATCACCGCAAAGCGCAGGCCTTCGTCCAGCCGCCGGCGCTGCGCCCACCAGGCCAGCGCCATGCGGTCGCCCAGGCGCAGGCGCGAGGCATCCACTCGCCAGGTGGCCGCCGGCATGTTCACGCGGCGGCGAAACCCGGCGCCTGTTGCGCCTGCATCATCGACAGCACGTCCTGCACGCCGATGGTGTCCAGCGAGGGGCCGCGCAACATGTGCATCAGCGGGTCCAGGTCGAGCAGCGGGCGCTTGCCGAGCAGCACGAAGGTGGGCAGGTCGCAGGCCACGGCCATGTTGGTAACGCCGGTGTCGTTGCCCACGCAGCCATCGGCCAGCCGCAAGGCCGCCACGGTGTGCTGGATGGTCTGCTGGGTTTCAGCGCGGATGCCGTGCCGCAGCCCTGCCGGCACGTCGGCCACGATGGCCTCGGCCAGCTGGGTTTCACCCGGGCCGCCCAGCAACACCACGCCGCAGCCGCGCTCGATCAGCCGCGTGGCCAGCTCGGCATAACGGGCCTGGCCCCATTGCTTGAACGGCTCCGAGGTGCCGATGGCAAAGGCATACAGCGGCCGTGGCAGGCTGGCCAGCCGTTGGCGCATGTCGTCCAGCGCCACCGGGCGGGCCTGGATCTTGGGCACCAGTCGCTGGCTGCACCAGCCATGCGCGATGGCGTAGCTGGCCGCCTCGTTGAACACCGAGACCGAGGGCCCTTCGTAGCGCTGGATGTAGGGCGGCGTGGTGAGAAAGCGCCGCTGCAGCCAGCCGGTGCCATAGCCCAGCCGCTGCGGAATGCCGGCCAGCCAGGCCACGAAGCCGCGGTTGGGATGACCGGAGAACAGCACGATGCGCTCGAAGCGCTTGTCGCGCAATTCGCGGCCCATGCGGAACAGCCCGGCCACGCCCGCGTGCCGCCCCTGGCGGCCTTCACTGCGGCGCGGCCGGCGGTCGAAATCGATCACCTCGGCCACCCAGGGCAGGCCTTCGAGCAGCTGGCGTGCAAAGGTGGTGGGCGACGCGATGACGGCCACCTGGCCACCGGCGCTGTCGCGGGCCACGGCTTCGAAGTAAGGGAGGTGCCAGACGAGATCGCCAATGCCCACGAACTGGTGGAGCACGGCGGTGTAGGGGCGGGAGGAACGCGGTTCGGAGGGCGGCATCGGCACTACAGCGGCTTGGGGGCGCACGCTGTCAAGCCCGGAAGGTCGTAAGAACGTGAATCATAGCCGGGGCTCCCGGCCTCCTGCGGGGGGCCTCTTCAGCAGGATGTGCAACGCGCGGCAGCGTCCGAAGAATGCGCCCGAGCCCGCCGTGCGTCACGGCTCATCATCCCCAAGGAGCCCTTCCATGTTCTCTTCCGTCAAGACCACCTTCGTCGCCGTTGCTGCCGCCCTGCTGTCCAGCTTGGCCTTCGCGGCCACCGACGTCAACAAGGCCGACCAGGCCCAACTCGAGTCCGTCAAGGGCATCGGGCCGTCGATGTCCAACCGCCTGCTGGAAGCGCGCAAGACCGCGCCCTTCAAGGACTGGAACGATCTGATCGACCGCGTGCAAGGCATCGGCCCGGCCAAGGCCGGCAAGCTGTCGGCCGAGGGCCTGACGGTCAACGGTGCGGTCTACGCTGCCGGCACCGCGCCCGCCGAGAAGGCCAAGCCGGCGACCGAGAAGAAGAGCGAGAAGAAGTAAGTAGTTGATCAGTCCCGCCGGGCCGCCCCTAGGGACTGAGCTCCCCCTTGGGGGGATGCGAGCGCAGCGAGCTCGGGGGCGCGTCAGTCACGGCCATGGCCTCTGCCATGGCCGTGCCCTTTTCCGGGGTGGCCATCGCCATGGCCGCCGCGGTGGTCATCCCGGCGATCGTCGCGCCTGTCGTCCCGACGCTCCTGCCGCCGGTCCACATGCTGGTGGTACCAGTCGTCCCGCACGAAGTACACCGGCACGCCGCAGGCGTTGTAGCGGCTGCAATGCTTGGACCAGTTCTTCTGGTGCCCGGGCGGCACCCACAGGTACACCGGCGCGGGCCGGGGCGCCTGCGGCACCGGCTTCACCCACACGGGCTGGGCATACACCACCTGGGGTTGCGGAAACTGGCCGATGTCCACCCGGCCATACACACCGGGTTGGCTGATGTTGATGGACACGCCAACATCTGCGGCGTGGGCCGGGGTGAAGCCGATGGCGGCCACCGCAGCCAGTGCGGCGGCCCCACGGGCGAGTCGCTTGTTCATGAGAGGGTCCAGGTTGATCACCAGCGCCTAACGGCCAAGGCCGTGCCCGCGCTGACCGGGCCCGTGCATTCAGGTGGTTTCGGCCTCGTACACCACGGTGGCACCGCCCGGCACGCTGCGCAGCCATCGGTCCAGCGCCGCATCGCTGGGGAAGAACTTGCCGGCGTCCCCCAGGTCGACCACGCCCACCGCCTGCTCGCGCTGGAGCGCCAGGCGCACCGGCAGGCCTTGCAGCTGCTCGCCTTCTTCGGTCACCAGGCGGCGCGCCGGAAACTCCTGCACCACCGCGGCCAGCGGCGGCAACGCCTCCAGCCCGGCGTTGCCCAGCACCACCTGCAGGTAGCGGCCGAAGCGGCAGCGCGCGGTGGGCAGGTCCCACACCTGCTGCACGTTCAGCCGCAGGCCGCCGCTGAAGCGGTCGGGCTGCACCCGGCCCTGGATGATCAGCAGCTCGTCGTCGCGCAGCAGTTCCTTGTGGGCGTCCAGCGTCTTCTCGTCGGCCACGGCCTCGATGAAGCCGCTCTTGTCGTCGAGCTTGAAGATGGCCACGCGGCCGCGGTTGCCGTTGATGATGCGCAGGTCGCCGACGATGCCGGCCACCACCTGCGGGTCGCGGCTGTCGGCCAGGTCGGCCACCTCGCGGCGCACGAACTGGCGCACCTCGGCTTCGCTCTGGTCGAACATGTGGCCCGAGAGGTAGAAGCCGATGGCGGTCTTTTCCAGCGTCAGCCGCTCCTTCACGCTCCACGGCTCGGCGGCCACCAGCGGCGGCTCCTGCGTGCTGCTGCCGTGGGCATCGTCGAAGTCGAACAGGCCGCCCTGGTCGGCATGCGCGGCCTGGCTGTCGGCCCAGTCCAGCGCCAGGCTCACGCTGGCCAGCGTGCTGGCGCGGTCGGCGTGCAGCTTGTCGAAGGCACCGGCCTTGATCAGTGCTTCCACCACGCGCTTGTTGATGCGCTGGCGGTCCACGCGGGCGCAGAAGTCGAACAGGCTGCGGAACGGACCGCCCTGCTCGCGCGCGGCGACGATGGCCTCGATCGCGCCCTGGCCGGTGCCCTTGATGGCGCCCAGGCCGTAGCGCACGGTCTTGTCGTCGATGGGTTCGAAGCGGTAGGTGCCGCTGTTGACGTCAGGCGGCTCGAAGCGGATGCCGAAGTGCGTTTGCGCATCGTTGAGCAACACCTTGAGCTTGTCGGTGTCGTCGGTTTCGATGCACATGTTGGCCGCGAAAAACTCGGCCGTGTAGTGCACCTTCAGCCAGGCCGTGTGGTAGGCCAGCAGGGCGTAGGCGGCGGCATGGCTCTTGTTGAAGCCGTAGCCTGCGAACTTCTCCATCAGGTCGAAGACTTCGTCGGCGGTCTTGCCGTCGATGCCCTTGGCGGCCGCGCCCTCGCGGAAGATCTCGCGGTGCTTGGCCATCTCCTCGGGCTTCTTCTTGCCCATGGCCCGGCGCAGCAGGTCGGCGCCGCCGAGCGAGTAGCCGCCCAGCACCTGGGCCGACTGCATCACCTGCTCCTGGTAGATCATCACGCCGTAGGTCTCGGCGAGCACGCCTTCCAGCAGCTTGTGCGGGTACACCACCTCCTCACGCCCGTGCTTGCGGGCGCAGAAGCTGGGAATCAGGTCCATCGGGCCCGGCCGGTACAGCGCCACCAGCGCGATGATGTCCTCGAACACGCTGGGCCGGGCATCGCGCAGCATGCGCTGCATGCCGGGTGATTCGAACTGGAACACCGACTCGGTCAGGCCGTCGGAGAACAGCTTGTAGGCACGCGCATCGTCCAGCGGAATCTTCTCGTACGCGAAGTCCTTCTGCGAAGGATGCCGGCGCATGATGAATTCCTTGGCCGTCTCCAGGATGGTGAGCGTGGCCAGGCCCAGGAAGTCGAACTTCACCAGGCCGATGGCCTCGACGTCGTCCTTGTCGTACTGGCTGACGGCCGATTCGCTGCCCGGCTGCTGGTACAGCGGGCAGAAGTCGGTGATCTTGCCCGGCGCGATCAGCACGCCACCGGCGTGCATGCCGATGTTGCGCACCATGCCTTCCACGCGCGCAGCCAGGTCCAGCAGCGCGGCGACTTCCTCTTCGGCGGCTTCGCGCTGTTCCAGCTCAGGCGCTTCCTTGCGGGCGTAGATCACGCCGCCGTCGGGGTTCTCCGGCACCTTGGCCAGCGTCACCGTCTTGCCAGGCGGCGCCGGAATCAGCTTGGCGATGGAGTCGACATGGCCATAGCCCATGCCCAGCACGCGGCCCACGTCGCGCAGCGCGGCCTTGGCCGCCATGGTGCCGAAGGTGGCGATCTGGCTCACCGCGTCCAGCCCGTACTTCTGCTTGACGTAGTCGATCACCCGGTCGCGGTTGCCCTGGCAGAAGTCGATGTCGAAGTCGGGCATCGACACCCGCTCGGGGTTCAGGAAGCGCTCGAACAGCAGGTTGTAGCGCAGCGGGTCGAGGTCGGTGATCGACAGCGCATAGGCCACCAGCGAGCCGGCGCCCGAGCCCCGGCCCGGCCCCACCGGGCAGCCGTTGTTCTTGGCCCAGGTGATGAAGTCCGACACGATCAGGAAATAGCCCGGAAAGCCCATCTTCAGGATGACGTCGATCTCGAAGTTGAGCCGCTCCACGTAGCGCGGCCGTTCGGCATCACGCTTGGCTGCATCGGGGTAGAGCTGCAGCAGCCGCTGTTCCAGGCCTTCCAGCGAGGCGGCGCGGAAGTGCTGCTCGATCGGGATGCCGCCCGGCGTGGGAAAGTCGGGCAGCCGCGGCTTGCCCAGCACCAGGCTCAGGTTGCAGCGCTGCGCGATGCGCAGCGTGTTGGCCAGCGCGCTGGGAATGTCGGCGAACAGCGCCTCCATCTCGGCCTGCGGCTTGAAGTACTGCTCACGCGAAAAGCGCTTGACGCGGCGCGGATTGGCCAGCGTCTCACCTTCGGCGATGCACACGCGGGCCTCGTGCGCCTCGTAGTCCTCGGCCGTGTTGAACTGCACCGGGTGGGTGGCCACCACCGGCAGCCCCAGCCGCGCCGCCAGCGGCACCGCCACGCGCACATGCGGCTCGTTGGTGGGCAGGCCGGCGCGTTGCAGCTCGATGTAGAAGCGGCCCGGGAAAGCGGCCGAGAAGCGCTGGGCCAGCGCATCCGCGCGGGCATCGTCGCCGGCCAGCAGCGCCTGCCCCACCGCGCCGGCATCGGCGCCCGACAGCGCGATCAGCCCCGCCGACAACTCCTGCAGCCAGGCCCACTTGACCCAGGCCTGGGCGCGCTGGGTGTTGCCCGTCCAGGCACGCGACAGCAGCTGGTTGATGTTCAGGTAACCCTGCGCATCCTGCGCGATCAGCAGCAGCCGGCTGGGCTGCTTTTCGCCGGGCTCGGGCTCCATCCACACGTCCACGCCGATCAGCGGCTTGACGCCGGCCTTGCGGCAGGCCGAATAGAACTTGACCGTGCCGAACAGGTTGGACAGGTCGCTGATGCCCAGGGCCACCTGCCCGTCCCGCTTGGCGCCCTGGGCCGCCTCGTCGATGCGCAGGGTGCCGTCGACGACGGAAAACTCGGTATGGATGCGAAGGTGGACAAAAGGCATCGCGGGATTGTAGGCAGCGGCCCTCCTAGAATGCCCGCCGTGCAGCCTTCCACCCCCTCCATCCTCAACGCCTCGGCCTACAAGTTCGTCACCCTGGACGACCTGCCGGTGCTGCGCGACCGCCTGCATGAAGCCGCGGCCAGCCTCGGCATCAAGGGCACCGTGCTGCTGGCGGAAGAAGGTATCAACCTGTTCGTCGCCGGCCCCGTCGAAGGCCTGCGCGGCTGGCTCGCGCAGCTGCGCGCCGACCCGCGTTTCGCCGACCTGGCACACAAGGAAAGCTTCAGCGAAAAGACGCCTTTCCGGCGGCTGCTGGTCAAGGTCAAGCGCGAGATCATCCGCATGAACCAGCCCGCCATCCGCCCCGAGGAACGGCGTGCGCCCTCGGTGCCGGCGCGCACCCTGGCCCGCTGGCTGGACCAGGGCAGCGACGACGACGGCCGCCCGGTGGTGATGCTGGACACCCGCAACGCCTTCGAGGTGAAGGCCGGCGCCTTCGAGCACGCCATCGACTGGGAGCTGCGCCGCTTCAGCGACTTTCCGAAGGCCCTGGCGGCCCATGCGGCCGAGCTGGCCGGCAAGACGGTGGTGAGCTACTGCACCGGCGGCATCCGCTGCGAGAAGGCCGCGCTGGCCATGCAGGAAGCCGGCGTGCAGCACGTCTACCAGCTGGAAGGCGGCATCCTGAAGTACTTCGAGGAGACCGACGGTGCGCCGCACTGGCGGGGCGGCTGCTTCGTGTTCGACGAGCGCGAGCTGCTGGACGCCACCCTCGCGCCTGCCGCCTCGGCGGCCACCGCCGCCCCGTGACCCGCCGCGCGGCCGAGGACGACGACGGCCTCAGCCGCTGGCTGCTGCGCCTGGTCGGCGGCCTGTTGATCGCCACCGCGCTGGCGGTGTCCTTGAGCCGCGCGCCCGAGCGCCCGGTTGAAAGCCTGGTGGCGCGCTGGGCGCCGCCGCCGTCGCAGTTCCTCGAACTGGGTGAGCAGTTGCTGCACCTGCGCGATGAAGGCAATGCACAGGACCCGCTGCCGGTGCTGCTGCTGCACGACGTGGGCAGCAGCCTGCACACCTGGCAGGCCTGGGCGCCACGGCTGGCGCGCCAGCGGCGGGTGATCAGCCTGGACCTGCCCGGCGCCGGCCTCACCGGGCCGCAACCGCAGGCCGACTACCGGCCCACCACCAGCGCACGGCTGGTGCTGGCGGTGATGGACCAGCTCAAGCTGCCACGGGTGCAGCTGGTGGGCAATGGGCTGGGGGGCGAGGTGGCGCTGCAGGTGGCCAGCCTGGCGCCGGCGCGGGTGGAGCGGCTGCTGCTGCTCAACCCCACCGGGCTGCCGTGGCAGCCGGTGCAGCCGCCGCCGGCATTTCTGGTGGCACGGCTGCCGGTGCTGCACTGGCTCAGCGAATCGCTGCTGCCGCACGGGCTGATGCAGGCGCAACAGCAGTTCCTGCGCGCGCCGGCCACGCCACCGTCGCAGGCCGAGGTGGACCGCAGCTTCGAGCTGCTGCTGCGCGAGGGCAATCGCCGGGCGCTGCATGAGCAGCTGCTGCAGTGGCCCGATGCATCGACCGCCGCCGCCTGGCAGACGCCCGCGGTGCCGGTGCGCATCGTGTGGGGCCAGCAGGACCGCTGGCTACCGGCCGACTTGGCCGACCGCCTGAAGGCGCGCATCCCGCACGCCGATCTGGTGCGCCTGCCGGAGGCAGGCCACCTGCCTCAGGAGGACGACACGCCCGGCGCCTGGGCCGCGGCGAAGACCTTCCTGGGCTTGTGAGAACCGGCGATCAGGCCGTGCCGTGCGACAGCAGGCCGCCCCATTGCGGGTTCAGGCGACGCTCGTCCAGGGTGCGCATGCGGCGCTCCAGGTCGTAGATGTCGACCGATTCGGCCAGGTACGCCTCTTCGACGGCCTGGGGTTCCGGACTCAGGAGCTCATGGAGCATTTCAAAGAACTTGTTCATTACTATCTCTCTTTCGACTCAGCAAGTAGGTCAGTCTTAGTGCTAACCCTAGGTGCCTAGTGTAAACCCTAGGTTTTGCCCCTGTCGGCAGAGGTGTGGGGCTTTCGCCTCACTGTTGGATGCACCGTGCCGACGACGGTGATCCAGTTCACGGTCCGCCGGGGCGGACCGTGGGAATGGCTCAAGCAGCCAGCTCGAACACCAGCACTTCGGCGTCATGGCCGTTGGCCAGCGTGAGCTGCGCCTCGCCGTCCAGCTTGGCGGCATCACCGGCCTTCAGCGTCTGGCCGTTGACGTCCAGCTGTCCGCGGGCCAGGTGCACATAGGCCGGCCGACGCGGGTCCAGCGCTAGCGTCGCCTGCTCAGCGCCGTCGAACAGACCCGCATGGATGCGGGCATCGGCGTTCAGCGTCACCGACCCGCCCTCGCCGCCGGGCGCCGCCACCAGCGCCAGCCGGCCGCGCTTGCTGGCGGCATCGAAGTGCTTCTGTTCGTAGCCCGGCGCTAGGTTGCGCTGCTCGGGCAGGATCCAGATCTGCAGGAAGTGGGTCGCGCCCTCCTTCGAGTGGTTGAACTCGCTGTGCCGCACGCCGGTGCCGGCCGTCATGCGCTGCACGTCGCCCGGGCGGATGACGCCGCTGTTGGCGCTGCCTGCAGTGCCGTTGCCCATGCTGTCCTGGTGGGCCAGCGCACCGTCCAGCACGTAGCTGACGATTTCCATGTCACGGTGGCCGTGGGTGCCGAAACCGGTGCCCGCCGCCACGCGGTCCTCGTTGATGACCCGCAGGTTGCCCCAACCCATGTGCTTGGGGTCGTGGTAGTCGGCGAACGAGAAGCTGTGGTAGCTCTTCAGCCAGCCATGGTCGGCATATCCGCGGTCTTCGCTCTTGCGCAGGGTGATCATGTTGGGTACTCCTTGTGTGAATCCAATGTAGGAGCCGGCAGCCAGGCCGGAAGCGAAGACCGGTGAAGCGTTCGTTCAAATAAGATGAAGGCATGTCCGACCGACGCCATGCCCTCACGCCCGATGCCCTGACGATGATGGATGCCATCGGCCGGCTGGGCAGTTTTGCTGCCGCCGCCCGCGAGCTGGGCAAGGTGCCTTCGGCCCTCACCTACAGCGTGCGCCAGCTGGAAGACGCACTGGACGTGCTGTTGTTCGACCGCCGCTCCGGCCAGGCGCGGCTCACCGCCGCGGGGGAGGAGCTGCTGAACGAGGGCCGCCGCCTGCTGGCGGAGATGGATGCGGTGGCCAACCGCGTCAAGCGCGTGGCCACCGGCTGGGAATCGTCGCTCACCATCGCGGTGGATGGCGTGATCTCGCGGCTGACGATGTTCGAATTGTGCGAAGCCTTCTACGCGATGTGCCCCGACGAGTCGCAGGCCGGGCCCGGCACCCGGCTGCGGCTGCGCACCGAGGTGCTGGCCGGCACCTGGGAGGCGCTGGTCTCGGGCCAGGCCGACCTGGCCATCGGCGTGGGCAGCGGGGTGTCGCCGCCGCAGGGCATCGAGCTGCGGCCGCTGGGTGAGATGCCGTTCGTCTTTGCCGTGGCGCCGCACCATCCGCTGGCCACGATGGCCGAGCCAATCAGCGATGCCGAGCTGGTGCGCCACCGCGCCGTGGCCGTGGCGGACTCAGCCCACCGCCTGTCGCCGCTGACGGTGAACCTGCTGCCCGGCCAGGACGTGTTCACCGTGGCCAGCACGCAGGCCAAGATCGAGGCGCAGATGCGCTGCCTGGGCTGCGGCTTCCTGCCCGAGCCGCTGGTGCGTGAGCATGTGAACGCCGGCCGCCTGGTCACCAAGCAGGTGCAGCGGGGCCGCAACCCGGTGACCCTGGGCTACGCTTGGCGCACCGCGGCAGCGCCGCAGCCCAAGAAGGCCCCGCAAGGCCTGGCGCTGGGCTGGTGGCTGCAGCAGCTGGAGAGCCCCGCCACCCGCCTCGCGCTGCTGGAGCGCCATGCCGGGCTGCCGCAACGGGTGGATTGAGCATGGGCGCCCTGCCCGGCCACACCGGCCCCCGCCGCGAAGGCACGGGCGGCGATTCCGCCCCCTACCGCGGCCGCTTCGCGCCTTCGCCCACCGGGCTGCTGCATGCCGGCTCGCTGGTGGCGGCGCTGGCGAGTTGGCTGGACGCCCGCGCCCACGGCGGCCAGTGGCTCGTGCGCATCGAAGATGTGGATGGCCCGCGCTGCATCGCCGGTGCCGACCAGGCCATCCTGGGCCAGCTGCAGCGCCTGGGCCTGGTGAGCGACGAGCCACCGCTGTGGCAGTCGCAGCGCAGCGACGCCTATGCCGCCGCGCTGGCGCGGCTGCAGTCGGCGGGCACCGCCTACCCCTGCGGCTGCACGCGCAAGGCCATCGAAGCGGCGCTGGCTGCCGCCGGCCATGCGCCGGAGCGCTTTGGTGAGCTGGTGTACCCCGGCACTTGCCGCGATGGCCTGCACGGCAAGCCGGCGCGCGCCTGGCGGGTGCGCTGTGGCACGGATGAAGCGCCGCTGCACCTCTCCTGGCAAGACCGCCGGCTGGGCGCGGCCACGCAGGACCTGACGCACGAGGTAGGCGACATCGTCGTGCGGCGCGCCGATGGCCTCTGGGCCTACCAGCTGGCGGTGGTGGTGGACGACGCGGCGCAGGCCATCAGCGACGTGGTGCGCGGCGAAGACCTGGCGGACAACACGCCGCGGCAGATCCACCTGCAGCGGCTGCTGGGCCTGCCCACGCCGCGCTACCTGCACACGCCGCTGGTGCGGGCTGCCGACGGGCACAAACTGTCCAAGCAGAACGGCGCCGCGCCGCTGCTGCTGGACACGCCGGCCGATGTGCGGGCGGCGCTGCAGCAGGCGGCAGTGGCGCTGGGCCTGCCGCCGCTGCACGCCGCCAGCCCCGAAGGCTGGCTGGCCGAAGCCACTGCCGCCTGGGCCCGCCTCGTGGGGCTGGCATGATGCGCGACCGACAACACAAGAAGGACGCTTTCAACATGGTCACCACCGCTTCCGGCCTGCAATACGAAGACACCGTGCCCGGCACCGGCGAAGAGGCCCGCGCCGGCCAGCACGTCACCGTGCACTACACCGGCTGGCTGTTCGACCCCGCCGCCCCTAACCAGCGCGGCCGCAAGTTCGACTCCAGCAAGGACCGCAACGACCCGTTCCAGTTCGGCCTCGGCCAGGGCATGGTCATCCGCGGCTGGGACGAAGGCGTGCAAGGCATGAAGGTGGGCGGCACCCGCGTGCTGACCATCCCGGCCGACCTGGGCTATGGCGCCCGCGGCGCCGGCGGCGTGATCCCCCCGAACGCCACCCTGGTGTTCGAGGTGGAGTTGCTGGGCGTCTGACGCTCGAGCATCGAGTAGGGTGAGGGGTTACCCCCTCAGCCCTCTCACACCACCGGACATGCGGGTCCGCATCCGGCGGTTCAAGTAAGACGCTGGAGTTGCCGGTGGATGTCCACCAGCGAGACCAGCCCCATGCGGGCTAGGTGCTTCGGCGGCATGGCCGCCACCATGTGTTTGGCCCCCGCGTTCCACCACGGACCCCGACCGTTGACGCTCGACTTCCACGCGCGATGCGCGTCCAGGCCAAGCGCACGCAAGCGCGATGCCCGTGTGGCCGGGCGCTTCCACTGTCTCCAGGCGATGACGCGCAGGCGACGCCTCACCCATGTGTCCAGCTCTTCGAGCGCCCGTCGTCCCTGCGTGTGCTGGAAGTAGTTCATCCAGCCTCGCAGGACTGGCCGCAGCTGCTCGATGGTCCGCTCCAGGCGTTGCCCGCGCCCCTTCAAACACAGGTCGGTGACCCGTGCCCTCAGGCGGGCAAGACTTTCTGGCGCGATCCGCAGACGGGTCTCCTTGTGCGCAGTCACGCTGTAGCCCAGGAACTTGCGTCCCCAGGGCCTTGCCACCGCGCTCTTGGTCGCATTCACCGTGAGCTTCAGCCGTTCCCAGAGGAACTTCGTCACCACGTCCATGACGCGTTGTCCCGCCCGCAGGCTCGACACATAGATGTTGCAGTCGTCCGCGTACCGGCAGAAGTCCAGTCCGCGCCGCTCCAGTTCGCGGTCCAGATCGGTCAGCAGGATGTTCGACAGCAGCGGTGACAGCGGTCCGCCTTGCGGCGTGCCCTGTGTCCTCGCTGTCTCGACTCCGTTGTCCATCAGGCTCACTTGCAGGAAGCGCCGGATCAACTTCAGCACGCGCCTGTCGTCGATCCGCCTGGCGACCCGGTGCATGAGCGCGTCGTGGTTCACACGGTCGAAGAATTTCTCCAGATCCATGTCCACCACCCAGCGCTTGCCGCCCCGGATGTAGTTCGCGGCTTGAACCACTGCCTGCGTCGCGCTGCGTCCCGGGCGGAAGCCGTAGCTCCCTTGCGAGAACGTCGGCTCGAACAGCGGTTGCATCACCTGGTGCAGCGCCTGCTGGATCAGCCTGTCCACCACGGTGGGCACGCCCAGCGTCCTGACCCCGCCCTGCGGCTTGGGGATGTCCACTCGGCGCACCGCGCGTGGCAGGTACGTGCCGTCCAGCAGCGCCCCCTTCACACTTTGCCAATGGCTTTGCAGCCAGCCCTTGAGGTCTTCGCAGCGCAGCCCGTCGATGCCGGGCGCCCCGCGGTTACTCATGACCTGGCTGTACGCCTTTTGCATGTTGCTGCGTTCGACCACCCGCTCCATGAGCCGGCAGCCCTCCGATTTCGTTTGCCCGTCCGTCGCTGCGCCCATCTCCGCACCGTCGCGCGCACTCCCCGGATTCCGTCCGGTTGCTTGGCGCTCGGCCTGCCCAAAGCAACAGCCCAGGGCAGCTTCTGCATCATCGATAGGCGTCAAGATCGATCGTCCTACTCTCGGTCTTACTCGTTCAGCCCTTCGGTCCGTGCTGGCACCTACTATGGCCTCGGCTGACTTCTGAGCGCGCATCCCGCCGCCTCTCGACGCCGGTAGCCCCTTCGGGCACACATTCAGATCTCCCCGGGTATTGCGCACCCACCTTCACGCTTATGCCTGTCGGATATACGACGCACCGTTCCGTGCAAGTACCGGGCTTTGATGAATTTGGCCATCTCACCCCAGCGCGTCGCCTCGTATCCGCTTCCTGTTCGTCAGGCCAGCGCTTTGCCATCCGGCTTCCTTCAGACCCGCAGTCGCCCACGTAGCCCTTGCCTTCGGCTAACCATTCCCCTTGCCGGGCTGGTGGAGGACTTGCACCTCCAAGTAGGTGCGCCCTGCCGGGCGCACCAAGAAAAAAGGGCTCGCCGATGGCGAGCCCTTTTTGTTTCAGCAGCGCTGAATCAGATCAACGCTGGCGCGGCGACGACTTGAAGCCGCCACCCGAGCGCGGGCCGCCGAAGGCCGGGCGATCGCCGCCACCCGAGCGGAAGCCGCCCTTGTTGAACGGACGACCACGCGGACGGTCGCCACCGAAGCCTTCACGGCGCTGCGCGAACAGGCGCGGCGCCGGCTTCTGCGGCTCCAGGCCTTCGATCGTGGCCACCGGGATCTGCTGCGTCGTGAACTGCTGGATGCGGCGGATCATGCCGGCGTCCGGCGCCTCGGCCAGCGTGATGGCCAGGCCGTTGCGACCGGCACGGCCGGTGCGGCCGATACGGTGCACATAGTCCTCGGCCTTCATCGGCAGGCCGTAGTTGATCACGTGGCTGATGGTGGGCACGTCGATGCCGCGGGCGGCCACGTCGGTGGCCACCAGCACGCGCAGGTGACGGGTGCGCAGGCCTTGCAGCACGCGGTTGCGGCGGCCTTGCGGCATGCCACCGTGCAGCGAAGCCACGTGATGGCCCATGTCGGCCAGTCGGTCGGCCAGCCAGTCGGCGTCACGCTGGGTGCTGGTGAACACCACGGCCTGCTCCATGTCGCGGTCGGCCAGGATGTGGTCCAGCAGCGCATTCTTGTGCTGGCCGTTGTCGGCCCAGTGCAGGCGCTGCTCGATGTTCTCGTGCGTGTCGGTGTGCGAGGCGACGTCGATGGTCTGCGCATCGTCACGCAGCAGCTCCGAGGCCAGGCGGCCCACGTGGCCGGCGAAGGTGGCGCTGAACATCATCGTCTGGCGCTGCTCGGGCAGCGATTCGGCGATGTGGCGGATGTCGTCGATGAAGCCCATGTCCAGCATGCGGTCGGCTTCGTCCAGCACCAGCAGTTCGACGTTGGCCAGGATGGCCTTGCCGCTGGCCATGTGGTCCATCAGGCGGCCGGGGGTGGCGATCAGCACGTCCAGCGGGCCACGCAGGGCCTTGAGCTGGGCGCCGTAGGGCACGCCGCCCACGACCGTGGCCACGCGCAGGCCTTGCACGTGGGTGCCGTAGGTGGAAGCGGCCTTGGAGACCTGCATCGCCAGTTCGCGGGTGGGGGCCAGCACCAGCACGCGCGGGCCATGCACCACGCCCTTTTCACGGCGCTTGCCGTCGCCACGGGCGGCCAGCACGCGGCTCAGCGCGGGCAGCACGAAGGAAGCGGTCTTGCCGCTGCCGGTGCTGGACGACACACGCAGGTCTTGACCCTGCAGGGCCGACGGAATGGCGCGCGATTGCACTTCGGTGGGCTGCGAGTAGCCCGAGTCGGCCACGGCGCGCACCAGCGCGGCATGCAGGCCCAGGGCGGCGAAGCCGTTGGTTTCGCCGTCGCCCGCCGGGGTGTCGGCGGCGGGGGTGTTGGATTCAGTGAACATGGAACGCTTTCTCTTCTCTCGGCGCGCAGGCCAAAGCTTGCGCGGGCCGCACGGGCGTGCAGCCGGGGTCAGGTCGCAGCAACAGGAACGCTCGACGGGCAACTCAGCCAAGGAGTGCCGCACAGTGACAAACGGGCCCAAGCGACGGCATCGCCGCCGACCCGCGCCCCGAGAGGGGCTTCCGGGCAGATTGCCCGGCCACAGAGTCAGTGGGGATGAACGAAACGGCTGATCAAGACAATGCAGCGATCAGCCGAAGCGCGGATTCTACGGTGAATCCGGGTTTTCACCAAGCCCTGAACGGAGAAAGCGTGTTCAAGCCACCGACAGCAGGTGCTGGCGGTAGTAGGCCAGTTCGTCGATCGACTCATGGATGTCGGCCAGCGCGGTGTGCGCCTGCGCCTTCTTGAAGCCGGCCAGGATCTCCGGCTTCCAGCGCTTGGCCAGCTCCTTCAGCGTGCTGACGTCCAGGTTGCGGTAGTGGAAGAAGGCTTCCAGCGCCGGCATGTAGTTGGCCAGGAAGCGGCGGTCCTGGCAGATGGAGTTGCCGCACATCGGGCTCTTGCCGGCGGGCAGGTACTGCGCCAGCCAGGCGATCACCTCGGCCTCGGCATGGGCCTCGTTCACGGTGGAGGCCTTGACGCGGTCGATCAGGCCGCTGCGACCGTGGGTGCCCTTGTTCCAGGCGTCCATCGCGTCCAGCGTGGCGTCGCTCTGGTGGATGGCGAACACCGGGCCTTCGATGCGCACCTGCAGCTGCGGGTCGGTGACGACGACGGCAATCTCGATGATGCGGTCGGTGTTCGGGAAGAGACCGGTCATCTCGAGGTCGATCCAGATCAGGTTCTGGTCGCTCTTGGCGAGGCTGGGAGTCGTGGTGTCGGTCATGGCACGGCAGGTCGGGGAAACGGCCGATTGTCGCAGCCCTACACTCCCGGGCATGCAAGCCCTCCTGCTGTCTTTGCTCTTTGCCGTGGCCCTGCTGGCGGCGATGGGCGTCAAGTTCTGGCTCGCATCGCGCCAGATGCGCCACGTGGCCGCCCATCGCAACCAGGTGCCGCCGGCCTTCGCCACCACCGTCACGCTGGCGGCGCACCAGCGTGCGGCCGACTACACCCTGGCCAAGGGCCGCTTCGGCCTGCTGTCCACGGCCTTCGCCACCCTGGTGCTGCTGGGCTGGACGCTGCTGGGCGGGCTGGACATGCTCAACGGCTGGCTGGTGGCCACCGTGCAGCCGCGCTGGGGCGACATGGCCTACCAGCTGAGCCTGCTGGCCACTTTCGCGCTGATCGCCGGCGCGCTGGAACTGCCCTTCGACCTGTACAACACCTTCCGCATCGAGCAGCGCTTCGGCTTCAACCGCATGACCTGGCGCATGGTGGCGGCCGACACCCTCAAGGGCCTGCTGGTGGCGGCGGTGATCGGTCTGCCGCTGGCCGCGCTCATCCTGTGGATCATGGGCGCCACCGGCAGCCTGTGGTGGCTGTGGGCCTGGGCGGCTTGGACGGGTTTTCAGCTGCTGCTGCTGGTGCTGTACCCCACCGTCATCGCGCCGCTGTTCAACAAGTTCGAGCCACTGCCCGATGAATCGCTGAAGGCCCGCGTGCAATCGCTGATGCAGCGCTGCGGCTTCGCGGCCAAGGGCTTGTACGTGATGGACGGCAGCCGCCGCTCGGCCCACGCCAATGCCTACTTCACCGGCCTGGGTGCGGCCAAGCGGGTGGTGTTCTTCGACACGCTGCTCAACAAGCTGTCGCCCGGCGAGGTGGAGGCGGTGCTGGCGCATGAGCTGGGCCACTTCAAGCACCGCCATGTGCAAAAGCGCATGGCCATGGTGTTCGGCATGAGCCTGCTGGGCCTGGCGCTGCTGGGCTGGTTGTCGCAGCAGACCTGGTTCTTCACCGGCCTGGGCGTGCAGCCCAACCTGCTGGCGCCCAACGATGCGCTGGCACTGCTGCTGTTCATGCTGGCGCTGCCGCCCTTCACTTTCCTGCTGGGGCCGCTGGCGGCGCGCAGCTCGCGCAAGCATGAGTTCGAGGCCGACGCCTATGCCTGCGCCCAGGCCGACGGCCGCGACCTGGCCAGTGCGCTGCTCAAGCTGCACGAGGACAACGCCTCCACGCTGACGCCCGATCCGCTGTACGTGCGCTTTTACTACTCGCACCCGCCGGCCACCGAACGGCTGGCCGCGCTGCGGCTGCAGGGCGCATGACGGCGCCCGGCCTGGTGGTGGCGGCGCACGGCCGCCACTTCATCGTCGAGACGCCCGAAGGCACCCGCCTGACCTGCCACCCGCGCGGCAAAAAAAGCGACTGCGTGGTGGGCGACCGCGTGCGCTGGCAGCCCACCGGCTCGGGCGGTGAGGACGAAGGCGTCATCCAGAAGATCGACCCGCGGCGCAACCTGCTGTTCCGCCAGGACGAATGGAAGACCAAGAGCTTCGCGGCCAACCTCGACCGCATCATCGTGCTGGTGGCGGGCGACCCGATGTTCAGCGAGTCGCAGCTCACCCGTGCGCTGATCGCCGCGGAGGACGCCGGCATCGACGTGTGCGTGGTGCTGAACAAGGCCGACCTGCCGCAGGCCGCGCTGGCCCGCGAGCGGCTGGCACCCTACCGCGCGATGGGCGTGGAGGTGCACGACTGCTCGATCAAGCACGACGCCGAGGCCGCACGGGCGCTGTTCGGCCCTCTGCTGGCCGGCCGCACGACCCTGGTGCTGGGCCCCAGCGGCACCGGCAAGAGCACGTTGATCAACCTGATGGTGCCAGAGGCCGCAGCGCAGGTGGGCGAGATTTCCACCGCGCTGAACTCGGGCCGCCACACCACCACCACCACCCGCTGGTACTGGGTGGACCGGCCGGCCGGCACCGCGCTGATCGATTCACCGGGCTTCCAGGAATTCGGCCTGCAGCAGATCGACGTGCAACGCCTGCCGCGGCTGATGCCCGACCTGCGCGCCCACATCGGCGACTGCCGCTTCTACAACTGCACCCACCGGCAGGAGCCCGGCTGCGGCGTGCGGGCGGCGGTGGAGCGCGGCGACATCAGCCCCTCGCGCTACCGCATCTATGGCGAGCTGTTCGACGAGCTGTCGCGCAGCAGCCATCGCTGAGCAGACATCAACCCAACACGTTGGCGAGGCTCAACAAGGCCACCAGCAGCATCCACAGCACCACCGAGCGCCACACCAGGCCCACCAGGCTTTGCAGGTGCCCCAGTTGCGGCGGCAGGCCGGGCGTGACGCCCGCGGCCCGCATCGCGTCGGGGTCGACGCCGCTCTCGAAGGTCTTGGAACGGTCGGGCGTGATGCCCGGCGCGGCGCCACCGCCCAGCTGCACGCTCAGCGCGCCGGCGGCGGCCGACAGGATGATGCCCTCATTGGCATGCAGCCACAGGCCGGCGTCGCGCCGCCAGACGTTGATGGCTTCCTCGAAGTTGCCCACCACCGCGAAGCCGAAGGCCGTCAGGCGAGCCGGCACATGGTCGATCAGCGAGAACATGCGCTGCGAGATCTCGCGCAGCCGGTCGTTGGAAGGCGCCTGCAGCGCCCGCTGCCGGTAGGCCCAGTAGCGGCTGGCGAACTCGGCCATGCGGTACAGCACGGCGCCCGCCGGGCCCATGCCAAAGGCCGACAGCACGATGAAGCAGAAGAACACGCCCAGCACATGGCGGTGCGCAGCCAGCAGCGAATGCTCGATCACGTGCCGCATCAGCTCGGTGCGGGGCAGCTCGCTGGCGTCCAGGTGGCGCCACTCGGCCAGCAGGCGGCGGGCCTCGTTCTCGTCGCCGCGGTCCAGCGCGTCGCGGATGTCGGTGAAGAAGTGGCTGAACTGGCGGAAGCCCAGCGTCAGGTACAGCACGCCGACGTTGAAGGCCAGGGCCAGCAGCAGGCTGTAGTGCGCGATGGCGGCGAAGAGGCCCCAGGCCAGCAGCGCGGGGGCGATGACGGTGACGCCCCAGACCACCCAGGCGTGGTGCGACTTGCCCGCATCGAAGTTGCGCCCGCTCCAGCCGACCCAGGAGATCAGCGAGTCGTGCACCCAGTTGTCACGCGGCAGCGGCTTGAGCTGTTCGATCAGCAGCGCAAAAAGGACGGCGAAGAAACTCATCGCCCACGATGATAGCGATGCCAACTAGGCTGCCAGGAACCGATAGAGGTTGCGCAGCATCGAGGCTGTGGCGCCCCAGATGAAAAAGGCCTGCTGGCGGCCGTCGGCGGCCGGGCCTTCCCACTGCATCGACAGGAAATGGCGCGCCTGGCCGTCGTACTCGAAGCGGTGGCGGCGGTGGTTGGCCGGCGTCATCAGAAAGGCCAGCGGCACCTCGAAGGCCGACGCCACCTCGAACGGATCGAGCGTGAGTTCAAAGCCCGGCCGCACCAGGCCCACCACCGGCGTGACCACGAAGTTGGTGACGGTGCTGTACGGATGCAGCGTGCCCATCACCTCCACATGCCGGCGGGCCAGGCCCACCTCTTCTTCGGCCTCGCGCAGCGCGGTGTCGATCACGTCGACATCGGTGGGCTCGGCCCGGCCACCCGGAAAGCTCACCTGCCCGGCATGGTCGCGCAGGTGTGCGGTGCGCTGCGTGAGCAGCACCGACAAGCCCTCGGGCCGGTCGACCAGCGGCACCAGCACGGAGGCGAAGGCCGGCTCCCGGCCCGAAGACGCGCCGTCGCCGGTGAACTCGGGCGTCCAGCCGCGGGCTTCGGCGAAGCGCTCACGCAGCGCGCCAGCCGTCAGCAGCCCGGGATCGATGGGGGGCAGCGCATCGTCGATGGCGACGATGGGCACGGCATGCGGATCACGGATGGCGGGTCGGCTCATGGGGCGGTGAGGATAGGCCAGGAACGACAAAGCCGCCCGGAGGCGGCTTTGCGTCGTTGCAGCACCAGCCCGAAGCTAGCACGCAAGCACGATCAGGACAGCTTTTCCTTGATCCGTGCCGACTTGCCCGAACGCTGGCGCAGGTAGTACAGCTTGGCGCGGCGCACGTCACCACGGCGCTTGACTTCGATGCTGGAGATCAGCGGGCTGTACAGCTGGAACGTACGTTCCACGCCTTCGCCGCTGGAGATCTTGCGCACGATGAAGCTGCTGTTCAGGCCGCGGTTGCGCTTGGCGATGACCACGCCTTCGTAGGCCTGCACGCGCTTGCGGGTGCCTTCGACCACATTGACGCTCACGATCACCGTGTCGCCGGGCGCGAACGCCGGAATGGTCTTGTTCAGGCGAGCAATTTCTTCTTGCTCGAGGGTTTGGATCAGGTTCACAAAATTCTCCAAATGATCGTGCCGGCGCTTTGGTTCTTGGGTGCAACGCAGGCGTCGCGCCCGGCAGAGGATCGGTGAAAAGCCTGCGATTATAGCGTGAGCGCGGCCAGGAAGCGCTCGTCGGCCTTCGAAAGGCGCCCTGCCGCCCGCGCGGCATCGATCAGTTCCGGCCGGCGGCGGGCCGTCAGTTCGAGCGAACGCTCGCGCCGCCAGCGCGCGATCTGCGCATGGTGGCCCGACAGCAGCACCGGCGGCACCGGCACATCTTCGCCCGCGTGCTGCCAGCTTTCGGGCCGGCTGTAGTGCGGGCAGTCCAGCAGGCCGTCTTCCGAGAAGCTGTCCTGCTCGTGCGAGGCGGCATCGTTGAGCACGCCGGGCTGCAGCCGCGCGATCGCGTCCAGCAGCGCCATCGCGGGCAATTCGCCGCCGGAAAGGATGAAGTCGCCCAGGCTCAGCTCGATGTGCTGGTGGCGATCGAGGAAGCGCTGGTCGATGCCCTCGTAGCGGCCGCACAGCAGCACGGCGCCGGGGCCGGCGGCCATTTCGCGCACCAGCGCCTGGGTGATGGGCCGGCCGGTGGGCGAAAAATGGATCAGCGGCACCGCATCGGCCCGCTGCGCCCGCACCTCGGCCAGCGCACGGGCCAGCGGATCGGCCAGCATCACCATGCCGGGGCCGCCACCGAAGGGCCGGTCGTCGACGCGGCGGTAGGTGCCCTCGCCATAGTCGCGCAGCGGCCACAGGCGCACGTCCACCGCACCCGATTCATAGGCGCGGCGCGTCACGCCCAGCGACAGGTGCGGGGTGAACAGCTCGGGAAACAGCGTCAGGACGTCGAAGCGCATGGCATTCGGCGAGCGGCCTCAGTAATCCAGGCCCCAGTCAACGGTGATGCGGCGGGCCGGCAGGTCCACCTGGTCGACGTAGGCGTCGACGAAAGGAATGAGGCGTTCAGCGGCTTCGCCGCCAGCGTCGGCCGGCGCATCGGCCGGGCGCAGCTTCAGCACGCTGTGCGGGCCGGTGCTCAGCAGGTCGGTGACCATGCCGAGATGGGCCCCTTCGCGGTTGTAGACCTCCAGGCCGATCAGGTCGACCCAGTAGTACTCACCTTCCGAAGGGGTGGGGAAGCTGCTGCGCGACACGAACACCTGGGCGCCCTTGAGCGCTTCGGCGGCATTGCGGTCGGGCACTTCCTGGGCGGTGGCCACGACGCCATCGCCGTGGTCGCGGGCGCCGGTGATCTTCAGCAGCCGGTGGCCCGGCTGGATGAACCAGCGCCGCGACGAGAACAAGGCCTTGGGGTCGGACGCGTAAGGCAGCACCTTGAGCGCGCCCTTGATGCCCCAGGGCCCGAGGATCCGGCCGACCTCCACCGCGTCTTCAGGCCAGGCGGTATCGCCCGGTGCAGGCGTGGTGGCGTTCATCGGCCGGAATCCGTGTCTCAGGCAGCGGTCTTGGCGTTGCCCACCAGGCGGGCGACGGTGGGCGACAGCTGGGCGCCAACGCCCTTCCAGTAGGTCACGCGGTCTTGCGCCACGCGCAGCGACTCGGCAGCGCCGGAAGCCACGGGGTTGTAGAAACCGACGCGCTCGATGAAGCGGCCGTCGCGACGCTCACGCGCATCGGCAACGACGATGTTGTAGAAGGGGCGCTTCTTGGAGCCGCCACGGGCCAGACGGATGACAACCATTGTGTTTCCTCGGAGATTCCTGCGAATCGACCGCCTCACCGGGGAGACACCACCAGGTCTGGCAATCGTGAAAGGCGCCAGCCGCAGGTTGCGGGCCGGTCGCCACGGGCTCGGTGCTGTAGATACGCCAAAGCGGTGGATGGGTGGAACCCCTCTGCCGCCGGCCAGCGCCGAAACCGCGCATTATAAACTGTTGTGCATGACCAATCTGCTGATTCGCCCGAGCACGGCCGCTGACCTGCCCGCCATCACCGCCATCTACCAACACGCGGTGCTGCACGGCACCGGCACTTTCGAGCTGGAAGCGCCCGACGAGGCGGAAATGGCCAAGCGCCGCGAGGCGGTGCTGGCCAACGGCCTGCCCTGGCTGGTGGCCGAACGCGGCGGCCAGCTGCTGGGTTATGCCTACGCCAACGTGTTCCGCCCGCGCCGCGCCTACCGCTTCTGCCTGGAAGACTCCATCTACCTGCACCCCGATGCACAGGGCCAGGGCGTGGGCAAGCAGCTGCTGGTGGAGCTGATGGCCCAGTGCGAGGCGCGCGGCGCGCGGCAGATGCTGGCGGTGATCGGTGACTCGGCCAACGCCGGCTCGATCGGCGTGCACCGCAGCTGCGGCTTCGAGCACACCGGCGTGCTCAAGGCCTCGGGATGGAAATTCGGCCGCTGGCTGGATGTGGTGCTGATGCAACGCGCGCTGGGCGACGGCGACAGCAACGCCCCGGCCGCGGACTGACGGCCATGGCGGCCTACAAGTCGAAGACGCTGGCCACCTGGGTGGCGCTGCTGGTGGGCAGCCTGGGGCTGCACCGCTTCTACCTCTACGGCTTCAAGGACCGGCTGGGCTGGTTCTACTGCATCCCCACCTTCCTGGGGCTGCACGGCATCCAGCGGGTGCAGGACTACGGCCTGGACGATCACCTGAGCTGGGCGCTGATTCCGCTGCTGGGGCTGATGGTGGCGCAGGCGATGCTGGCCGCCATCCTCTACGGGCTGACGCCCGATGAGCGCTGGGACGCCCGCCACAACCCGGGCCAGCCGGTGCACGCCACCCGCTGGGCGCCGGTGCTGGGCGTGATCACCGCGCTGCTGATCGGCGCCGGCGTGCTGATGGCCACCATCGCCTTCAGCGGCCAGCGCTACTTCGAGTACCAGGTCGAAGAGGCCAAAAAAATAAGTCAATAAGACTTAAAGAATCTGCAGGCCCAACCAGTAGAAAACGGCCGCGATGAAGGCCGAGGCGGGGATGGTGAGGACCCAGGCCCAGACGATGTTGCCGGCCACGCCCCAGCGCACCGCCGAGGCGCTGCGCACCGAGCCCACGCCGACGATGGCGCCGGTGATGGTGTGGGTGGTGGACACCGGGATGCCCAGCGCGGTGGCGAAGAACAGCGTCATCGCGCCACCCGTCTCGGCACAGAAGCCGCCCACCGGCTTGAGCTTGGTGATCTTCTGGCCCATGGTCTTGACGATGCGCCAGCCGCCGAACATGGTGCCCAGGCCGATGGCGATGTAGCACGACCAGATGACCCAGCTGGGCGGCATCGCGTCGCTGGCATTGGCGTAGCCGGTGGCGATCAGCAGCATCCAGATGATGCCGATGGTCTTCTGCGCATCGTTGCCGCCGTGGCCCAGGCTGTACAGCCCGGCCGACACCAGCTGCAGTCGGCGGAACCAGTTGTCCACCCGCAGCGGCGAGCTGCGACGGCACACCCAGGCCACCGCCACCATCATCAGCGAGCCCAGCAGGTAACCCAGCAGCGGCGAAACGAAGATGAAGGCCACCGTCTTGAGCACGCCGCCGGCCACCAGGGCGCCCACGCCCGACTTGGCGATCACCGCGCCGACGATGCCGCCGATCAGCGCATGGCTGCTGCTCGACGGAATGCCGTACCACCAGGTGATCACGTTCCAGGCGATGGCGCCGACCAGCGCGCCGAACACCACATGGTGATCGACGATGCCGGGCTGCACGATGCCCTTGCCCACCGTGGCCGCCACGCTGAGGTGGAAGACGAAGATCGCGATCACGTTGAACGTGGCCGCGAACACCACCGCCTGCTGAGGCTTGAGCACGCCGGTGGACACGACGGTGGCGATGGAGTTCGCCGCGTCGTGGAAACCATTCATGAAATCGAACAGCACTGCCAGCACCACCAGCAGCACCACCACCCAGAAACTGACCTGAACCGCGTCCATCGTGCGCCGGCGGCCTTCAGGAGTTCTCGAGGACGATGCCCTCGACGAGGTTGGCCACGTCTTCGCAGCGGTCGGTGATCGACTCCAGCTGCTCGTAGATGGCCTTGAGCTTGATCAGCTCGCGCACGTCGGGTTGCTCGCGGAACAGCTTGCTCATGGCCGAGCGCATCACGCGATCGGCGTCCGATTCCAGCTTGTCGATCTCTTCGCAGGTCTTGAGCGCTGCCTCCACCACGGTATGGTCCGACAGCTTGGACAGCAGCGTGACCACATGGGCCACGCGGTCGCAGCACTTGGCGCTGAGGTCGCCCAGGCGCATCGTCTCTTCGGTCATCTCCCGCACGTCGTACAGCTGCATGGTCTCGGTGGCGTCCTGCAGCAGGTCCAGCACGTCGTCCATCGCATTGATCAGGCCGTGGATCTGCTCGCGGTCGATCGGCGTGATGAAGGTCTTGTGCAGCAGCCGGTTCACCTCGGCGGTGATGCGGTCGGCATTGCGCTCGGCGGCGATCACGTCGGCGGCGTACTGCTCGCGCAGCGTGGTGTCGGCGTAGTGCTCGATCATCCGCGTGAAGGCGCGGGCGCCTTCGGCGATCTGCTTGCCGTGTTCGATGAAGAGTTCAAAAAAATTGCCCTCGCGGGGCAGCAGCTTGCCGAACAGCATCGGTCTTTCCTCGTTCGGGCGGCGCATGCCTGTCACACGACAGTCACGGCACGGTCATAAAGGCGTCAGGGCGCGCAGTGTAAGCGGGCCATCCCTACCAGGCTTCGCGCGGGCCGCGGAAGTCCTGCAGCCGCTGCAACAGCCGGTCCAGGTCGGCCGGCTGCGCCAAGGGGTTGAAGCGGGTGGTGTCGATGGCCAGCACCGGCAGGCCGGGCTCGCGCTCGAACCAGGCGGCATAGGCATGCCCCAGGCGCTGCAGGTAGGCCGGGTCCATGCCCTGCTCCATCGCCAGGCCGCGCTGCGCGATGCGGCCCAGCAGCGTGGCCGGGTCGGCCTGCAGCCAGATCACCAGGTCGGGCGCCGGCATCTGCGGCGCCATCGCGGCGTGGATCTGGCTGTAGAGCCGGAACTCGTCGTCCGACAGCGTGAGCTGCGCGAACAACGCGTCCTTGGCGAACATGAAGTCGCTGACCACGCGCGGCGTGAACATGCCGGGCTGCGCCAGCTCGCGGTACTGCTCGATGCGCTGGAACAGGAAGCACAGCTGCGTCTGCATCGCATAGCGCGCGGGGTCGGCGTAGAAGCGCTCGAGGAACGGGTTGTCGTGCGGGCGCTCCAGCAGCAACTGCGCATCGAGCCGGGCGGCCAGCAGCCGCGCCAGCGTGCTCTTGCCGGCGCCGATCGGACCTTCGATGGCGATGTGGCGCAGGCGGTCGAGCATGGCCGGTGGCGCGTTCAGCGCCCGTCCAGGCGCTCGATGGCCTGGTCGGCGCAGGCCGCCAGCAGCGGGGCGACCGGGCCCAGGCCTTCGATGATCAGGCCGGGCGCCAGCTCCGCCAGCGGCGCCAGCACGAAGGCCCGCTGGTGCAGCCGCGGGTGCGGCAGCGTCAGGCGCGCGCTGTGCTGCCGCTGCCCGCCCATCAGCAGCAGGTCCAGGTCCAGCGTGCGTGGTGCGTTGCGGTAGGGGCGCTCGCGGCCATGCTGCTGCTCGATGGCCTGCAGCGCGTCCAGCAGCGCCTCGGGCGCCAGGCTGCTGCGCAGCTCGGCCACGGCGTTCAGGTAGTCGGGGCCGCCGGCATCCACCGGCGCGGTGCGGTAGAAGCTGGAGCGGCCGAGCAACCGGGTGCCGGGCAACGCCGCCAGTGCGGCGAGCGCCGCTTCCAGCGTGGTCCGGGCATCGCCCAGGTTGGCACCCAGGCCGACGAAGATGCGCTCGTCGGCGGTGGGCGCGGTCGTCGGGCTCAAGGCGCCTCGCCGCCCGGCGCGGCGGCCGGTCCGGATTCGCTGCCCTCAGCGCCGGCCGAAGCGGCCCCGGCCGGCTTGCGGCGGCGGCGACGGCGCTTGCGGGCCGGCGCGCCGTCGGACGGCGCGCTGCCCAGGCCCTCGTCACCGTCCAGTTCGGCCGAGGCGTCGGCGCCTTCAGCGTCGTCGCCACCGTTGTCGCCGGCAGCTGCCACGGCAGCTTCGCCGGCTTCGGCCTTGGGCTTGCGGCTGCGCGGCGGCTTGGCGGCAGCACCGCCGGCCGCCGGCACGCGGCGCGTCTTGCCCTGCTGTTCGCGCGCGGCGGCCAGCAGCGCTTCACGCTCTTCCGGCGTGCCCAGCGCAAAGTCTTCCCACCATTCGGCCAGCGCCGGGTCCACCTCGCCGGCATCGGCGCGCAGCCGCAGGAAGTCGTAGCCGGCGCGGAAGCGCGGCTGCTCCACCAGCGAGAAGGGCGCGTTGCCGGTGCGGCGCTCGAAGCGCGGCTGCATCCCCCAGATCTCGCGCATGTCGGTGCCCAGCTTGCCGCGGCCCGAGATGTCGCCCACGCGGGCGTCGAACACCGCGTCCACCGCCTCCATCAGCGCCGGGAACGGCGGATCGCCCGCATCGCGGCGGCGTTGCCAGCCGGCCAGCACCTCGTGCCACAGCAGGCAGGCCAGCAGGAAGCTGGGCGCCACCGGGCGGTTTTCGGCCACGCGGCGGTCGGTGTCGGCCAGCGCCAGCTCGACGAACTTGCGGCGCTCGGCATGCTGGGGCTGGTCGGCGCCGGGGCCGATCAGCACGTCCAGCATCGGGAAGCGGCTGCCCAGGCCCTGCTTGCGCAGCTCCTGAACGCTGGCCACGGCATGGCCGGTCTGCAGCAGCTTGATGGTCTCGTCGAACAGGCGTGAGACGGGGATGTTGTCCAGCAGCGCCGCCATCTCGGCGATGGGGGCGCGGGTCTTGGCCTCGATCTGGAAGCCCAGCTTGGCCGCGAAGCGCACCACGCGCACGATGCGCACCGGGTCTTCGCGGTAGCGGGTCACCGGATCGCCGATCATGCGCAGCACCTGGCGCTCGATGTCCTTCAGGCCGCCGTGGTAGTCCACGACGATCTCGCTCACCGGGTCGTAGTACATCGCGTTGATCGTGAAGTCGCGGCGGGCGGCGTCCTCGATCTGCGGGCCCCAGACGTTGTCGCGCAGCACCCGGCCGGCGGCGTCCACCGCATGGCTCTTGTTGGCCAGCTCGGCCTTCGAGGTCTTCTCGTTGCCACCCACCTGCTCGGCGGCGCTGTTGTCCAGGTAGGCGCGGAAGGTGGACACCTCCACCACCTCGTGCTCGCGGCCACGGCCGAAGATCACATGCACGATGCGGAAGCGCCGGCCGATGATGAAGGCCCGGCGGAACAGCGCCTTCACCTCCTCGGGCGTGGCGTTGGTGGCGACGTCGAAATCCTTGGGCCGGCGGTTGACCAGCAGGTCGCGCACCGCGCCGCCCACGATGTAGGCCTCGAAGCCGGCGTCCTTGAGGGTGCGCACCACGCGCACCGCACGCTCGTCCAGCAGCTCGGGGTTGATGCGGTGCTCGGCGGCCGGCACCTCCACCCGTTTGCCCAGCGGCACCTTGGCGACGCCGGCCTTGCCGGCCTTGGCGGGCGACTTGCCCAGCAGCCTGTCGATGAAGGTCTTGATCATTCGAAAAGTCTCAGGATGCGCCAGCCGCGCTCCCGCGCGATGGCTTCGAGCGCGGCGCTCGGGTTGGTGGCGACGGCATCGGTCGCCCATTCGAGCAGCGGCAGGTCGTTGGTGGAGTCGCTGTAGACGGTGATGCGGTCGAAGTCGGCGCGCTGGCGGCCTTGGGCGGCCAGCCAGGCCTCGACCCGCGGCACCTTGCCCTCGCGGTACGAGGGAATGCCCTGGATGTCGCCGGTGACGCGGCCCTGCGCATCGCGCGCCAGTTCCACCGCGATCAGGGTCGGCACCTCGAAGGCGCGGGCGATGGGCTGGGTGACGAACTCGTTGGTGGCGGTGACGATGGCGATCAGGTCGCCCGCCTCGGCATGGCCGCGCACCAGCGCGCGTGCGCTGTCGTGCAGCACCGGCTGGATGGCTTCCTCGAAAAAGCGCACACGGCCGGCCTCGATCTCGTCGAAGGGCCGGTCGCGCCAGGGCGAGGTGGCAAAGCGGATGTAGGCCGCCAGGTCGAGCCGGCCGGCCTGGTAGTCGGCGAAGAAGCGGTCGTTCTCGGCCTGGAAGGCGGCGCCATCGGCCCAGCCAGTGCGCACCATGAACTGGCCGAAGGCGTGGTCGGAATCGATGGGCAGCAGCGTGCCGTCCAGGTCGAACAGCGTGAGGTTCATGCGCCCTGCCCTTCTTCGGCCAGCATCAGCTTGAGCAGCGGCACCGTGACCTGGCGCTGCTCTGCGAGCGCGAAGTCGTCCAGCCGGTCCAGCAGGCCCATCAGGTCTTTCATGTCGCGCGACAAGCGGCTCAGCACGTAGTCCATCACTTCATCGGAGAGAAAAATGCCGCGCCGGTCGGCCTCGCGGCGCAGCGCGGCGCGGGCCTCGGCCTCGGTCAGCGGCTGCAGCCCGAACACCGGGCCCCAGCCCAGCCGGGTGCGCAGGTCGTCGCGCACCGGCAGGTCCACCGGCGGCAGCCGGCCGGCGGCCACCAGCTGCACGCCGTGGCTCATGGCCTCGATGAACAGCGTGAAGGCGCCGTGCTGGCGGGCGGCGTCCAGCGCGTCGGCTTCGTCGATGACGATCAGCGACCAAGTGTCGTCGAATTCAAACGGCAGCGGCGAGGCGGCATTGAACCAGCCGGCGCGCTCGCCGCGCTCCTGCGCGGCCAGGGTGAGCGCCCGCAGCAGGTGGGTCTTGCCGCTGCCGGCCGGGCCCCACAGGTACACCGGCGGTGAAGGCGGCTGCAGCGACTGCAGGTGGGCCACGGCCGGGGCGTTGGCGCGGGCCAGGTAGCTTTCAAAGGTTTGCGGCGGGCGCGGCCCGAACGCCAGCGGCAACTGTCTCATGTGTTCTTGGGTTCGCCGGGCGACGCCGCGCGCGAAGCGGCGGATTGTAAAGAACCCGCCCGAGGTGGCCTGAAGGCTGGCTCAGTGCAGAGGAGGCCTGCCGCTGCGGCGCAGCTGCGTCATGCGGCGGCGCAGCGCGGCGGCGTCTTCCGCGTCGGGCCGGTGCTGCAGGTAGATGGCGAGGTCGTCCGCCGCCTCGTCGGTGCGGCCCAGCTCTTCCAGGCACAGCGCGCGGTCGCGCCGCTGCTCCCACTGCTGCGGCAGCAGCACCACCAGCCGCTCGATCACCGCAAACAGCCGTGGCCAGTCGTGCGCGCTGCGGTGGATCTCCTTCAGGTTGCCCAGCATGCGGGCCAGCACGTCGCGCGCCGGCGTGGACTGCAGGAACAGGCCCAGCGGCACCTCGAAATCGCCCTCCAGCCCCTGCTGGCGGCGGTACGGCGCCAGGCGCTCGTCCAGGTCTTCCCGCGAGAGCGACTGGCCGTTGAAGGGGTCGATCACCACTTCGCCCTGCGTCATGCGCAGCTTGACCAGGAAATGTCCGGGGAAGGAGACGCCGCGCGCGGTCAGGCCGATCTGCGTGGCGATCTCGATGTAGAGCAGCGCCAGGCTGATGGGGATGCCGCGGCGGGTTTCCAGCACCTTGTGCAGGTAGCTGTTGGCCGGGTCGTAGTAATCGTTGACGTTGCCGCCAAAACCCAGTTCATGGAAGAAATAGCGGTTGAGCAGACGCAGCTTCTGCAGCGCCGCCGCGTCCGACGGGATGCGGCGCTTGAGCTGCCAGGCCAGGCTGTCGATGTCGGCCAGCACGGTCTGGGGGTCGAGCTGGGGATGCTCGTCCTGGGCGATGGACACCGCCGCCTCGAGCAAGGAGAGGCTTTCGTCCTCGGCCACCAGCGACGCGAAGTAGGTCAGCGGGGACGGGGCCTCGAAGCGCAGCGAACCGGTCATGGAACCAGTGTAGGCGATGGCTTCAGCCGTGCCGCGCGAAGTGACGAGGCCGCAATCCCAGCAGGGCCAGCAGCCCGAAGTACAGCACCGCCACGCCGCCCAGCACACCGGCCATCCAGGCCGCGCGCAGCCCGGCATGGGCCTGCAGGCCGATCCAGTCGATGCGCACCGACGCGAACGCCAGCACCCCGCCCAGCACCGCGGTGGCGATGCCGATGCGCAGCAGAAAAAGGCCCCAGCCCGGCCGCGGCAGGTAAACGCCGCGCTTGAGCAGGCCCCACAGCAGCCAGCTGGCATTGACCAGCGCCCCCAGGCCGATGGACAGCGCCAGCCCCGCATGCCCCAGCCAGGGCACGAACACCAGGTTCAGCAGCTGGGTGACCACCAGCACGATGATGGCGATGCGCACCGGCGTGCGGATGTCCTGGCGGGCATAAAAGCCCGGCGCCAGCACCTTCACCGCCACCAGCCCCATCAGCCCGGCGCCGTAGCCCATCAAGGCACGCACCGTCTGCTCCACGTCGGTGGGCGTGAACTGGCCGTAATGGAACAGCACCGCCACCAGCGGCCGGGCGAACACCAGCAGCGCGATGGCACAGGGCAAGGCCATCACCAGCATCAGCCGCAGGCCCCAGTCGAGCAGGCCGGAGTAACGCTCGGTATCGCCCTTGGCCTGTGCGGCCGACAGCTGCGGCAGCAGCACCACGCCCAGGGCCACGCCCAGCAGCCCGGTGGGAAATTCCATCAGCCGGTCGGCGTAGAACAGCCACGACACCGCACCCACGCCCACGCGCGAGGCGATCTGGGTGTTGATCAGCAGCGACAGCTGCGCCACCGACACGCCCACCAGCGCCGGCGCCATCTGCTTGAGCACCCGGTGCACGCCGGGGTGGTGCCAGGCCGCCTTGATGGAAGCGGGCAGCAGCCCGATGCGCGGCAGCGCGCCCAGCCGCGCCAGCGCCGGCACCTGCACCGCCAGCTGCAGCACGCCGCCCACCAGCACACCCACGGCAATGGCGTAGATGGGCTCGATGCCATGGCGCTGGAACACCGGCGCCAGCCACACCGCCGCCACGATCCACGCGATGTTGAGCAGCACCGGCGTGAGCGCCGGCACCGTGAACTGCCGCCAGGTGTTGAGGATGCCGCCGGCCAGCGCCACCAGCGACATGAAGCCGATGTACGGGAACATCCAGCGGGTGAGCTGCACCGCGTCGTCGAAGCGGGCCAGGCCCGAACCGATGGCCAGCACCAGCAGCGGCGCGCCGATGATGCCCACCACCACGGTGGCGGCCAGCGCCCAGAACAGCATGGTGGCCACCGCGTTGATCAACTGGTGCGTGGCGGCGTCGCCGTCGCGCTCACGCGTGGCGGCCAGGATGGGCACGAACGCCTGGGAGAAGGCACCCTCGGCGAACAGCCGCCGCAGCAGGTTGGGAATGCGGAACGCCACGTTGAAGGCGTCGGTCCAGGCGCTGGCGCCGAAGGCACCGGCCATCAACTGGTCGCGCACGAGGCCGGTGATGCGCGAGGCAAGCGTCAGCAGGGAGACGGTGGAGGCGGCCTTGAAGAGATTCACGGGGTGGGCGGCCGGGGCCGCGGTCACGGGAAGAGGGCCAAGGCACGCGAGGCACCCCGGGCCGCGAGGCCCGGAGCCCAGGCCGGCGGCGCGCGATTATGCCGCCCGCCGCTGGCGTGCTATACTCGCTGGCTCCGCATCACCCGGCAACCCACATATCCTATGGCAACCTCTTCCAAAGCCAAGAAGAAGACCGTCCGCCTCGCCTCCGGCCGCAAGCGCGCGCGCCAGGACGTGAAGCTGAACGCTGCTAACACCGCCCTGCGCTCGAAGTTCCGCACCGTCGTCAAGAACGTGCAGAAGGCCGTGGTCGCTGGCGACAAGGCCAAGGCCACCGAACTGTTCGCAGTCGCCCAGAGCGTCATCGACTCGGTCGCTGACAAGGGCATCTTCCACAAGAACAAGGCTGCCCGCCACAAGAGCCGCCTGTCGGCCAAGGTCAAGGCCCTGTCGGCCGCGACCGCCTCGGCCTGATAAGCCGGCCAGTCGGGTGATGAAAAAAGGGCCTGCTCTGCAGGCCCTTTTTGCGTTGGTGCATCGCCAGAAAGCGCCACACCCGTGAAGGGCGCGTCGGCGGCACCCGCCCTCAGCCCTTGGCGGGCGGCGGCACGTCCGGCAGCACGCACACTTCGGCCACCTGCAGGTCGTTGTCGCGGGCGAAGTTCATCACGAAGTCCCAGGCCATGGGCTCGATCTCTTTCAGCGCCTCGCTGATCAGCACCGCCTTCACCGACCCCACCGACGTGGGCACGCAATAAGGCGAATAGCCGATGCGCGCACCCGGCCCGCCCACGGTGCCGCCCGGCCGGAAGCACGACATGGCGCCCGCCAGCCGCTCGGCCCAGTCACTGGGACGGAAGGTGCGACCTTCCTTGGTCAGGCCCTGCACGACGAATTCGCGCGGCTTGGGAGGGGGTGTCAAAGGCTTCATGCAGGGTGTGTATCCGGCGCGGCGCGGGCGGGTCCGCTGCCGACAGCCCGCGATTGTGCCTTGAGGCTGTTGCGCCGCAGCAAGCTCGGGCATCACGCACGGGCAGAAGCCGTGTGGTGCTGCTCAGACCCTTAGAATCCGGCCCCTCTTGCCCATCAGACGGGCTTTCTGACGCCCCGCCGGAGCCATCTTCATGACCGTTGACACCGCCCTGCCGACCGAGCCGCACGTGATGCACACCTACGGCCGCCTGCCCATCGCGCTGTCGCACGGCCGAGGCTGCAAGGTCTGGGACACGCAGGGCCGCCAATACCTCGACGGCCTGGGCGGCATCGCCGTGAACACCCTGGGCCACGCGCACCCGAAGCTGGTGCCGGCGCTGCAGGAGCAGATCGGCCAGCTGATCCACTCTTGCAACTACTACCACGTGCCGCTGCAGGAAACGCTGGCTGCCAAGCTGTGCGAGCTGTCGGGCCTGACCAACGCCTTCTTCTGCTCCACCGGCCTGGAAGCCAACGAGGCGGCGCTGAAGATCGCCCGCAAGTACGGCCACGACAAGGGCATCGAACGGCCCGAGATCATCGTCTACGAGAAGGCCTTCCACGGCCGCTCGATCGCCACGCTGTCGGCCACCGGCAACGTCAAGGTGCAGGCCGGCTTCGGCCCGCTGGTGGAAGGTTTCGTGCGCGTGCCGATGAACGACCTGGCCGCGGTGGAGGAAGTGGCGCGCACCAACCCCAACGTGGTGGCGGTGTTCCTGGAAACCATACAGGGCGAAGGCGGCATCAACCCCGCCCGCACCGACTACCTGAAGTCGCTGCGCCGCCTGTGCGACGAGCAGGACTGGCTGTTGATGCTGGACGAAGTGCAGTGCGGCATCGGCCGCACCGGCAAGTGGTTTGCGCACCAGTGGGCCGGCATCCAGCCCGACGTGATGCCGCTGGCCAAGGGCCTGGGCTCGGGCGTGCCGGTGGGAGCGGTGGTGGCAGGCCCCAAGGCGGCCAAGGTGTTCGGCCCGGGCAACCACGGCACCACCTTCGGCGGCAACCCGCTGTCGATGCGCGCCGGTGTCGAAACGCTGCGCATCATGGAAGAGGACGGCCTGCTGGAGAACGCCGCGCGCGTGGGCGGCCTGCTGCGCACCGCCATCGAGCGTGAGCTGGAAGGCGTGGAAGGCTTCGTCGAAGTGCGTGGCCAGGGCCTGATGCTGGGCATCGAGCTCGACCGCCCCTGCGGCGAGCTACTGGGCCAGGCCTGTGAAAAAGGCCTGCTGCTGAGCGTGACCGCCGACCGCGTGGTGCGCCTGGTGCCGCCGCTGATCCTCAGCGCCGAAGAGGCCGCGCAGATCGTGGCCATCCTGTGCCCGCTGATCAGGCAGTTCCTGGCGGGTGGCAAGGCATGAAACCGGGAGCCCGTCTGATGAAGCATTACCTGCAGTTCAAGGACTTCCGGGCTGAGGAATACAGCTACCTGTTCGAGCGGGCGCTGATCATCAAGCAGCGCTTCAAGAACTACGAGAAGTACCAGCCGCTGACCGACCGCACGCTGGCCATGATCTTCGAGAAGGCCAGCACCCGCACGCGCGTGAGCTTCGAGGCCGGCATGTACCAGATGGGCGGCTCGGTGGTGCACCTGACCACCGGCGACAGCCAGCTGGGCCGGGCCGAGCCCATCGAGGACAGCGCCCGCGTCATCAGCCGCATGGTCGACCTGGTGATGATCCGCACCTACGAGCAGAGCAAGCTGGAGCGCTTTGCCGCGCATTCGCGCGTGCCGGTGATCAACGGCCTGACCAACGAGTACCACCCTTGCCAGATCCTGGCCGACATCTTCACCTACATCGAGCACCGCGGCTCGATCCAGGGCAAGGTGGTGGCCTGGGTGGGTGACGGCAACAACATGGCCAACACCTGGCTGCAGGCGGCCGAGATCCTGGGCTTCACGGTGCACGTGAGCACGCCGGGCGGCTACGAGATTGACCCCGCGGTGGCCGGCATCAAGAACCCCGACTGCTACCGCGTGTTCGCCGACCCCAAGGAAGCCTGCGCCGGCGCCCACCTGGTGACCACCGACGTGTGGACCAGCATGGGCTACGAGGCCGAGAACGAAGCCCGCCGCCAGGCCTTTGCCAACTGGTGCGTGGACAGCGCGATGATGGCCGAGGCCCAGCCCGACGCCCTCTTCATGCACTGCCTGCCAGCCCACCGCGGCGAGGAGGTCACGGCCGACGTGATCGACGGCCCGCAATCGGTGGTGTGGGACGAAGCCGAGAACCGCATGCACGTGCAGAAGGCCCTGATGGAGTACCTGCTGCTGGGCCGCATCGGCGGATGAGAGCCCCCAAGCTCGCTGCGCTCGCGCCCCCCCGAGGGGGAGCTCAGTCCCTTGGGGCGGGCCGGCGGGACTGAGGGCGGCCGAGGGGTTTAGCCAGCGCTGGCGGACTCCCTCAGCTTGAAGGTGCCCACCAGCGCCGTCAGCCGGTCGGCCTGCTGCTTCAGGCTGTCGGCGGCGGCCGCGCTTTCTTCCACCAGCGCGGCGTTCTGCTGGGTCACGCTGTCCAGCTGACCCACCGCATGGCCCACCTGGCCGATGCCGGTGGACTGCTCGCTGGTGGCCAGCGAGATGGCAGCGATCAGCTCGCTGACATGGCGCACCTGGGCCACGGTGTCACCCATCGACGCGCCGGCCGCCTGCGCCTGGCGTGAGCCGGCTTCCACCCGGCCCACACTGTCGCCGATCAGCGACTTGATCTCCTTCGCAGCCTGGGCCGAGCGCTGGGCCAGCGCCCTCACCTCGCCCGCCACCACCGCAAAGCCACGGCCATGGTCGCCCGCGCGGGCCGCCTCCACCGCGGCATTGAGCGCCAGCAGGTTGGTCTGGAACGCAATGCCGTCGATGACGCCGATGATGTCGGCGATGCGCTGCGAGGCCGCGGCAATGTCCTGCATGGTGGCCGCCATCTGGCCCACCACCGCGCCGCCCTGCGCGGCCGCGGCCGAGGCCTGGGCCGCCAGCTGGTCGGCCTGGCGAGCCGTCTCGGCATTGCTGCGCACCGTGCTGCTGAGCTGCTCCACCGCGGCGGCGGTCTGCTGCAGGTTGCTGGCCTGTTCCTCGGTGCGCTGGCTGAGGTCGGCGCTGCCGCCGGCCACGTGGGCCGAACCGGTGGCGATGCTGTCGCTGCTGTGGCGCACCTGCCCCACCAGGTCGGCCAGGCGGTCGCGCATGATGCGGATGGCGCCCACCACGCTGCGTGAGCGGCCCGGCGGCAGCGCGAAGTCGACGCTGAGGTCGCCTTCGGCGATGGCCTGGGCCACCTGCAGCACCTCACGGGGCTCGCCGCCCATCTGCAACGTGATGGAGCGGGTGATCAGCAGCGCGGCACCCGCGCCCAGCAGCAGCGCCAGCAGCGACACGCCCGCGATCAGCTTCAGCGCCAGCTGGTAGGTGTGCTGGCCGTCGGTGGTCAGTTGCTCCGCCATCCGGGTGTTGTAGGCCCAGACGGCATCGATCGCGCGCGCGGTCATGCGGTAGTGCTGCTCGGCTTCGCCCAGGAACAGCCGCCGCGCCGCGGGCCCTTGCGCGGCATCGCCCACGGCCTGGTTGGACAGCGCATGCAGCTCTTCCCAGGCTGCGGTGGCCGCCTGCAGCTGGGCCATGACCTCCAGCCACAGCTGCCGCTCCTCCTCGCTGGACAGCAGGCGTTCGTAGTCGGTCGCGCCCTGGCGCAGCCGCTCGCTGGCCGCCTGCCAGGCCGACTCGATGTTCGCGCGCTCGGCCGGCGATTCGGTGAGCAGGTGCTTGGCCTGCAGCGTGCGGATCTCGTCGATGCGGTCCTGCCAGCCCTTGATGGCCGTGAGCGAAGGCGTGACGTTGGCCGTGTAGTAGTCCAGGGCCTCGTAGATGACCCGCGCTTCGCGGGCCGACAGCGCGGCCATGGCCAGCAGCAGCGCCAGCAGCAGGCCGAAGCCTGCGGCCAGGCGCGTTCCGATCTTCATGTTCGCCAGTGCATGCATGTTGGTGTCTCGTGAGTGGTGTGGGTGTGAGCCCTGGCTGCGCTATCGGCGCCAGGAGCCACCACAAGACGGCAAAAAAAAGCCGGGCAGTGCCCGGCTTGGTGCATGCAGGCGGAAAAGCCGTCAGTCCACCAGGCGCAATTCCACGCGGCGGGCTTCCTGCTCGGAGCCGCTGCCGGTGGTCACTTCAGGCCGGCGCAGCTGCACGCGGGCGGTGTCCACACCCGCGGCCACCAGCGCGGCACGGGCGGCCAGCGCGCGCTGCTTGGCCAGCTCGGCGTTGCGGGCGGCGTCGCCCGTGGCGTCGTGGAAGCCCGAGAGCACCACCTTGCGGGCCGGTGCGGCGGCCAGCGCTTCCATCACCTTGCTCAGCTCGGCGGCGGCATCGGCCGGCAGCGTGGCCTGGGCGGTTTCAAAGTACAGCGTGCCCGCCAGGTCACCCGTCAGCGGGCCATCGATCAGGATCACTTCCTCGACCACGGCCTTCACGTCCTGCGGCGCGGCGTTGTTGATGCGGATCTGGCGCACCACCATCGAGGCGATGACGCTGATGACCACCAGCGCCACGACGCCGAAGGTGATCCACAGGCCCACGCGGGTGGTGTCGTCCTTGTCTTCCTGGTACATGTCGGCGCTTCCTCGCTGCAGCGTTTATCAGTTGAGCCCGCGATTCTAGCGAGCCAGCACCTTCAGCAGCCAGTCGTTGAGGTCGCGCACCTCCTGCGCGCACACCGAGTGCTGCATCGGGTAGGTGTGCCAGGCCACGTCGTAGCCGGCCTCCTGCAGGGCCTGGCGGGTGCTGGTGGCGCGGGCCAGCGTCACCACGCCGTCGTGCAGGCCATGACCCAGGAAGATGGGCACCAGGCGGTTCGCGTCATGGGCCTCGGCGGCCAGCGTGTCGGCCAGCGGCAGGTAGCCCGACAGGCCGGCGATGCCCGCCAACCGCTCGGGGTAGCGCAGCCCCGTCAACAGCGACATCGCGCAACCTTGGGAAAAGCCGCCCAGCACGATGCGGTGGGCCGGCACGCCGCGTTCACGCTCGCGGTCGATCAGCGCGGCCACCTGCTGCTGCGACTGGCGCAGGCCGGCTTCGTCCTCGCGGCGCACCAGGTCGGCGCCCAGGATGTCGTACCAGGCGCGCATCACGTAGCCGCCATTGATGGTGACCGGCATGGTGGGCGCCTGCGGGAAGATGAAGCGCACGTCGCCCACGGCCGTGAGGTCCAGTTCCTGGGCCAGGGGCACGAAGTCGTTGCCGTCGGCGCCCAGGCCGTGCAGCACGATGATGGACGCGCTGGGCGCGTCGCCGGTTTGCAGTTCGATGGTTTGCAGCAGGCTCATGGCGGTGGATGTGAAAACGCGGGGCGCGTGGAAGCGCGCATCCTAGACGGCCGGCGGTGCCGAGGCGCGGAACACCAGCGCCAGCCGCGCGCCGGGGCCGGGCTGCGCCGGGCCGGTGAGCAGCCGCGCCTGCAGCAGCGCCGCATAGCGCGAGACGATGGCCAGGCCGAGGCCGGCGCCCTCGCCCAGCGCACGGCCGGGCCCGCCCTGCTGCCAGCGCGCCAGCAGGCGCGTGGTGTCGGCGGCGGCGGCGGCCTGGGGTGATGCGGCGGCCAGGCCGGGCCCGTTGTCCTGCACCCAGAGCTGCACCTCGCCGCCTTGCGCCTGAAGGCCCACCGTCACCTGCGGCGGGCTGCCGTCGGGCGGGCGGCCATAGCGCAGCGCGTTGTCCAGCAGGTTCTGCAGCGCACCTTCGATCAGCGCCTCGTCGCCCAGCACCCAGGCGGGCTCGTCCAGGCCCTGCGCGCCCAGGTCCACCCCGGCCGCATCGGCCTGCGGCATCGCGCGCAGCAACACGCGGCGCGCCAGTTCGTCCAGCGCCACCGGCTGCAGCACCAGGCTGCCCGTGGCCTCATCGGCCAGCGCGATGGCCAGCAACTGGTCCACCAGCCGGCTGGCCCGCGCCTGGCTGAGCGCAATGCCCTGCAGCTGCTCGCGCCATTGCTGCGGATCGCTGCTCGCCAGCCCGTAGTCGGCCAGCGCGCGGATGCCGGCCAGCGGCGTGCGCAGTTCATGGGCCACGTTGCCGGCAAACTCGCGCTGGCTGCGCAGCGCATCGCTCAGCCGCGCCATCAGTGCATCGATGGACTGCACCAGGCTTTGCACGTCGGCCGTGCCGGCACGCACCGGCAGCGGTTGCAGGTCGGTGGCGTTCCGGCGGTTCAAGGCCGATTGCAGCTCGGCAATCGGCTGCAGGTCGAGCCGGATGGAGCGGCGCAGCCACACACCCAGGCACACCAGCAGCAACACCTGGGGCGCGGTGGAGTACAGCAGCAGCCGGCGCAGCAGCGCGCCGCGGTAGCGCATGGTCTGGGCCACCACCAGGGTGAAGGGCTGCGGCTGGGTGCGGTCCAGCACCACGGCGCGCATCGGCTCCTCGTCCAGCGGCAGGTCGGCGAACTCGAAGGCGGCGGCCGGCTGCCGGCGCGGCAGCTGCAGCCGCGCATCGCCGGCCACCAGCGTGCCATCGGGCCGGCGCAGCGCGAACACCACCGATTCCGACTGGTCGAACAGCACGGCGCGCAGCTCGTCCACCGTCAGCGTGACCTGCAGGTCGCCGCCACGGGCCTGCTGCACCGCGGCGGCCAGGCCCAGCGCGTCGTCCAGCAGCGCGCGGTCGAACACCGTGGCCGCGAAGTACGAGCCCACCGCCGCCGCGGCCAGGCTGCCAACCAGCCACACCACGCCCAGCGGCAGCATCACCCGGCGGGCCAGGCGGCTGTCCAGGCCCGGCAGGCGGGCAGCGGCCGGCGCCGCGCGCCGGGGCGGGCGGCGGTGGATCACGCCTCGGCTTCGATCGCGTAGCCCAGGCCCCGCAGCGTGCGGATGACCACGCCACCGCCAACCAGCCGCTTGCGCAGCCGCGAGACGAAGACCTCCAGCGCGTTGTCGCCCAGGGCCTCGTCCAGTGCCGAGAGCTTGTCGGACAGTGCCCGCTTGGCCACCACGCGGCCGGGCGGCGTCATCAGCTCCCACAGCACCTCGAACTCGCGCGCCGGCATGTCGATGGCCTCGCCGCGCAGCAGGAAGCGGCGGGCCTGGCGGTCCAGCATCAGGCCGCCCAGCTGCACGCGGTCGCCACCGCCGCTGGCGCGGCGCACCAGCGCACGCAGCCGCGCTTCCACCTCGGCCAGGTCGAAGGGTTTGCCCAGGTAGTCGTCGGCGCCGGCATTGAGGCCGGCAATCCGTTCCTCGGTGCGGTTGCGGGCGGTGAGCACCAGCACCGGCGTGTGGTCGCCGCGGGCGCGCGCTTCCAGCAGCGCGGTGATGCCGCTGCCGTCGATCAGGTTGATGTCGAGCACCACCACGTCGAAGGGCTGCTCGCGCCACAGGCTGCGGGTGTGGGCCAGCGAGCCCACCGCGTCCACCCGGTGGCCAGCGCCTTCCAGGCTCTTGCGCATCACGCCACACAGCACCGCATCGTCTTCGGCCAACAGGATACGCACTTGTACTTACTCGCTTGGTCAGTCGCCGGTCAGGTGCCCCGGAGGATAAACGCGCACCGGCGTGATCGAGCGCCTGGCGCCTGCAAGCAAGGAGAGACAAGGGTGCTCAGCATCAAGAACCAAAAGGACTTCTGGTCGGGACTCATGTTCCTGATCATCGGCATCGCCTTCGCCTGGGGCGCGACCAGCTACAGCTTCGGCTCGTCGGCACGCCCGGGGCCGGGCTACTTCCCGTTCGGCCTGGGGCTGCTGCTGGCCATCCTGGGTGCGGTGGAAGTGATCAAGGCACTGGCCATCGACACCGGCGACGACAACGAGATCGGCGCCTGGGCCTGGAAGCCGCTGATCACCATCGTGGCCGCGGTGGCGGTGTTCGGCTTCGCCCTGCCCACGCTGGGCATGGCGGTGGCGCTGCCGCTGCTGGTCATCGTTTCGTCCTTCGCGGGCGATGAATTCAACTGGAAGGAAGTGCTGCTGGACAGCGCGGTGCTGACCGTCGGCAGCTGGGCGGTCTTCAACTGGGGGCTGAACCTGGTGATTCCGCTGTGGCCCACGTTCCTGACGCAGTAAGGAGGCCACGCACATGGACCTGATCCACAACCTCTCGCTGGGCTTCGGCGTCGCCTTCACGGTGCAGAACCTGCTGTACGCCTTTGGCGGCGCGGTGCTGGGCACCCTGATCGGCGTGCTGCCGGGCCTGGGCCCGGTGGCCACCATCGCGATGCTGCTGCCCAGCATCTACGCGCTGGACGCCACGCCCGCGCTGATCATGCTGGCCGGCATCTACTACGGCGCGCAATACGGCGGCTCCACCACCGCCATCCTGATCAACGTGCCGGGTGAATCCAGCTCGGTGGTCACCGCCATCGACGGCTACCAGATGGCGCGACAGGGGCGCGCCGGGGCGGCTTTGGCGGCGGCCGGGCTCGGCTCGTTCTTCGCCGGCTGCGTGGGCACCATCATCATCGCGGCCTTCGCGCCGCCGTTGACCGAGCTGGCCTTCAAGTTCGGCCCGGCCGAGTACTTCAGCCTGATGGTGCTGGGCCTGATCGGCGCGGTGGTGCTGGCCTCGGGCTCGCTGCTGAAGGCCATCGCGATGATCATCCTGGGCCTGCTGCTGGGCCAGATCAACACCGACGTGATCAGCGGCACGCCGCGCTTCTCGTTCGACATCCCCGAACTCACCGACGGCATCGGCTTCGTCGCCATCGCGATGGGCGTGTTCGGCTTCGGCGAGATCATCGCCAACCTGGGCATGCCGGCTGAAAGCCGGGAGGTGTTCACCAAGGACGTGAAGGGCCTGTGGCCCACCAAGCGCGATTTCCAGGAGGCCTGGCCTTCGGTGCTGCGCGGCACGGCCATCGGTTCCATCCTCGGCATCCTGCCGGGCGGCGGCGCGCTGCTGGCGTCGTTCGCTTCATACACGATGGAAAAGAAGCTCACCCGCAACCCGAGCCGGCCTTTCGGCAAGGGCGCCATCCAGGGTGTGGCAGGTCCGGAGTCGGCCAACAACGCCGGTGCGCAGACCAGCTTCATCCCGATGCTGACGCTGGGCATTCCGCCCAACGCGGTGATGGCGCTGATGGTGGGTGCGATGACCATCAAGGGCATCCAGCCCGGCCCGCAGGTGATGACCAGCAACCCGCAGCTGTTCTGGGGCCTGATCGCCAGCATGTGGGTGGGCAACCTGATGCTGATCATCCTGAACCTGCCGCTGATCGGCATCTGGATCAAGCTGCTGACGGTGCCCTACCGCTTCCTGTTCCCGGCCATCATGGTGTTCTGCACCATCGGCCTCTACACGCTGAACAACAACGCCTTCGACGTGTACATGGGCGCCGGCTTCGCGCTGGTGGGCTACATCTTCTACAAGCTGGGCTGCGAACCCGCGCCGCTGCTACTGGGCTTCATCCTGGGCCCGATGATGGAAGAGAACCTGCGCCGCGCGCTGCTGCTGTCGCGCGGCGACTGGGGCACCTTCATGACGCGTCCGCTGTCGGCCGGCCTGCTGATCGCCGCCGCGCTGATGGTGGTGGTGGTGGCGCTGCCTTCGGTCAAGCGCAAGCGCGAAGAGGCGTTCCAAGAAGATTGAACCGCCCGCTCGCCGGGCCGCCCCAAGAGCGGGCGCGCCACCTCGGGGGGCCGCGAACGCAGTGAGCTTGGGGGCCCGAATGTTTCCTGGCATCGGCCGCGGCCCATCCGCGGTCGATCTTCGCCCCGCCACCGTCAGGTGCCGGGGCGTTTTCACATCCGGCCGCCGCGCGTGCTAGGCTGCACCATCGCATGATGGTTGTCATATGACAAAAGCCGTACCCGCTGCCGCCCTGGACCCGCGCACCCGTGCGCTGCTGGAAGGGCCCATCGCCCCCACCCTGCTGCGGCTGGGCGCACCCAATGTGCTGGTGATGTTCGCCCAGGCCTCGGTGGGCCTGATCGAGACCTACTTCATCGGCCAGCTGGGCACCGATGCGCTGGCCGGCGTGGCGCTGGTGTTCCCGGTGGTGATGCTGATGCAGATGATGTCCTCCGGCGCCATGGGCGGCGGCATCGCCTCGGCCATCGCCCGCGCGCTGGGCGCGCGACGGCGCGACGACGCCAACGCGCTGGTGCTGCATGCGGTGCTCATCGCGCTGGGCTTCGGCCTGGCCTTCATGGCGGCGGTGCTGCTGGGCGGGCCGGCGCTGTACGGGCAGATGGGCGGGCGCGGCGCCTCGCTGCAGGCGGCCCTGCTGTACTCCAACTGCGTGTTCGCCGGCGCGGTGCTGGTGTGGCTCTTCAATGCGCTGGCGGCGGTGATCCGCGGCACCGGCAACATGGCGGTGCCGGCCATCGTCACCTCGGTGGGGGCGGTGCTGCTGGTGCCGCTGTCGCCCGCGCTCATCTTCGGCTGGGGGCCGTTGCCGGCACTGGGCATCGCGGGCGGCGCGGTGGCACTGCTGCTGTACTACGCGCTGGGCACCGTGGCGCTGCTGGCCTACCTGCGCTCTGCGCGCAGCCTGCTGCGGCCCACCTGGCGCGGCGTGCCGCTGCGCTGGCCGCTGTTCCGCGCCATCCTGGGCGTGGGCATCGCGGGCGCCATCTCCACCGTGGCCACCAACGTGGCCATCGCCATCGCCACCGGGCTGGTGGGCCGTTTCGGCGCCGCGGCCATCGCCGGCTACGGCACCGCTTCGCGGCTGGAGTACCTGCTGGTGCCGCTGGTCTTCGGCCTGGGTGGGCCGCTGGTGGCCATGGTGGGCACCTGCATCGGCGCCGGCCAGCGTGAGCGGGCCCTGCGCGCCACCTGGGTGGGCGCCGGCCTGGCGGTGCTGATCACCGAAACCATCGGCGTGGCGGCGGCGCTGTGGCCGCATGCGTGGCTGCGCCTGTTCGACCACGACCCGGCCATGCTGGAAGCCGGCGCGCTGTACCTGCGCACCGTGGGGCCGCTGTACGGCTTCTTCGGGCTGGGGCTGGTGCTGTACTTCGCCTCGCAGGGCGCGGGGCGGCTGGGCTGGCCGGTGGCGGGCAACCTGGCCCGGCTGACGATCGCCGGCGTGGGCGGCTGGCTGGCGCTGCGCTGGCAGGGCGGGCTGGCCGGCGTGTTCCTGGCACAGGGTGTGGCGCTGGTGGTCTACGGGCTGGTGAATGCCTTCACCACCGCAGGCGGTGCCTGGTTCGGGCGGGTGGGCTGGCCCGCCACGCCGGGGCGCCTGATGCAACGCCTGACGCCCTGAAGCCGCACCCCCCCACAAGACCGCGGCGCCTGGTGTGAGCAGGCGCCGCGGCAGGAGAAGCGGGGCCCGGCCGGCACCCGATGGGCAGGTGCCGGCCGGCCACAGGCGGTATCAGCCCAGCTTCACCGGCACGAAGATGCGTTCACCCTGGCGCTCGATCAGCAGCGCCACGCTCTTGGGCTTGTTCTTCAGCACGCCCTGCACCTGATCGATCGACTGCACCGGCTGACCGTTGACGGCCAGCAGCACGTCGCCCGGCGACACGCCGGCATGGGCGGCCGGGCCGGCGGCCTGCTCCACCACCAGGCCTTCCTGCAGGCCGCTTTGCTGGCGCTCCTGCGGGCTCAGCGGGCGCAGCGCCAGGCCCAGCTTGCCGGGCTCCACGTCGCCCTGGGCATTGGCGGCCTGCTGGTCGGGGTCGTCGGCACGGGCCAGCTTCACTTCCAGGTCGCGCGAGGCCTTGTCACGCCACACCTGCAGCTTGACCTTGTCCCCCGGCGACGAGAGGCCGATGCGGCTGGACAGCGAGCCCGAGCGCTCAATCGGCTCGCCGTTGATCTGCGTGATCACGTCGCCCGCCTTCAGGCCCGCCGATGCCGCCGGGCTGCCGGGCGCCACCTGGGCCACCAGCGCGCCATCGGGCCGCGGCAGGCCGAAGGACTCGGCCAGCGGCGCCGACAGGTCCTGGATGACCACGCCCAGCCGCGCATGCTGCGCGCTGCCGGTGGCCACGATCTGGTCCTTGACCTTCAGCGCCACGTTGATGGGGATGGCGAAGGCCAGGCCCTGATAGCCGCCGGTCTGTGAATAGATCTGCGCATTGATGCCCACCACGCTGCCGCTGGCGTCGAACAGCGGACCGCCCGAGTTGCCGGGGTTCACCGCCGCGTCGGTCTGGATGAAGGGCACGAAGGCATCCCCCGGCAGCGAGCGGCCCTTGGCACTGACGATGCCCTGCGTGGCCGTCTGCTCGAAGCCGTACGGGGCGCCGATGGCCAGCACCGGATCACCGACCTGCAACTGCGCCGGATCACCCAGGCGCACGGTGGGCAGGTTCTTCGCATCCACGCGCAGCACCGCCACGTCGGTGGACTTGTCGCTGCCCAGCACCTTGGCGCGGTACTCGCGCCGGTCCTGTAGCTTGACGGTCACTTCCTTGGCACCGTCCACCACGTGGGCGTTGGTCAGGATCAGGCCATCGGCGCTGACGATGAAGCCGGAGCCCTGGCCGCGGAACGGCACCTCACCGCGCGGCGCCCGCTGCTGGAAGCCCGGGAAGCCGCGGAAGAACTGGGCCATCGGGTCGTCTTCGGCGCTGGTCTTGCGCATGCCTTCCACGGTGACACCGACCACGGCCGGGCCGGCCTGCTGCACGATGGCGCGGAAGTTGGGCGCGCTGGTGGGCGCGATGGGCGCGGCCGGCGCGATGGCCGCCGCCACAGGGCTGGCCTGGGCGGTGACGACGGCGGGCGCCTGGTTGGCGGCGTCGTCCTTGTTCCAGGGCAGCTTGAAGCCGAAGGCGCCGGCACTGGCACCCGCCAGCACGCCAGCGGCGGCGAGGGCACCGACGAGGGGTTTGATTCGGGTCATGGCTTGCTCTCCTTGCTCGGGGCTTTGCGGGGGATTCCGCTTGCTGGCAATGATGGAGAGCGGGGGTGAGCCGGAGATTAGGCGGGGGTGAAGCGAAGATTAAGACTGGCTGGTTTGGGCGGCGCCGTATGTGCTTGATCGCGGCGAGCGGGCGGGGTACTGAGCTCCGGGACTGTCCCCCGGCTTCGGCTGCGCCGAAGCCTCCTCCTTTATGTCCCTGCGCCCAGCACCCCACCCTCTCGCTGGGGCTCGCTGTCGCCTCGGCCGATACACCCTTCGCAGAAGCCACTCAACACAAGCGCTGCGCAAGCCCACGGCACATCCACCCCGTGCAGTGGCCAAGGCCGGGGCCGGCGGGGTGCTTGCCGCAGGGACATAAAGGAGGAGGCTTCGGCGTAGTCGAAGCCGGGGGACAGTCCCGGAGGTAAGCACCCCGCTGGCCCAGCGCGCCAGCACATCAGCCCTCACCTACCAGCGGAAAAACGCAGACAACACGCAACCCACCCAACGGCGAAGTCTCCAACGACAACCGCGCCCCATGCCGGTCGGCCACGCCCTTCACGATGGCCAGCCCGAGCCCGCTGCCACCCGCCGCTTCCATGCCCTGATGCGCCGGCTCGCGCCGCCAGAAGCGGTCGAAGGCCTGGGCGCGGTCGGGCTCGGGGATGCCAGGACCACTGTCGTCCACCGTCAGCACCGCGGCATCGCCTTCACGCTGCACGCTCACCTGCACCGTGGCGCCGGGCGGGCTGTGGCGCAGCGCGTTGTCGGCCAGGTTGCGGGCCAGCGCGGTCAGGCCGGCGTTGTCGCCCTGCACCACCAGGCCCGGCGCCGCGTCCAGCGCCAGCGTGCTGCCACGCGCCAGGGCCAGCGTGGCGCTGTCGGCCAGCGCCTGCTGCACCAGCGCGCCCAGGTCCAGCGGCTTGAGCGTGGGCTGGCGGCTGCCGGGCTCGTTGCGGGCCAGCGTGAGCAGCTGCTCCACCAGGCGCGTGGCGCGGTCCACCCCGGCGGCCAGCGCGGCGGTGGCTTCGGCGCGGGCGGCCTCGTCGCGCACCCGGCCCAGCAGCTGCACCTGCAGCTTCAGTGCGGTGAGCGGCGAGCGCAGCTCGTGCGCCGCGTCGGCCACGAAGGCGCGCTGGGTGTCGAAGGCGGCGCCCAGCCGCTGCAGCAGCGCATTCAGGCTGCCCACCAACGGTGCCACCTCGTCGGGCAGGCCGTCGTCGGGCAGCGGGGCCAGCGATTCGGCGTCACGCAGCTTCACCTCGCGCGACAGGCGCTGCAAGGGGGCCAGCGATCGTTGCACCAGCCAGCCCACGGCCAGCGCCAGCACCGGCGCGATCAGCAGCAGCGGCAGCACCGCGCGCCAGGCGGCGTCGGCGGCCACGCGCTCGCGGATCTGCCGTGGCTGCGCCACCTGGATCACGCGGGTGAAGGTGGCCACGCTGTAGGTGCGCCAGGTCTGGTTGCCCACCTGCACGTCGGCCAGGCCCAGGATGGCGCGCGTGGGCAGCGCCGGGTGCGGGCGCGAGGCATAGATCGCGCGACCGTCCACCGACCAGATCTGCACCACGAAGTCGAGGTCGGCATTGGCGCCGCCAGGCGCGATCTCGCCCTGGTCGCGCAAGGACAGCGCCATCTGCTGCAGCTGGTAGTCGAACAGCGCTTCGGTCTCGTGCAAGGCATTGCGGTAGGTCACGCCGGCCATCACCAGCACCGCCAGCAGCAGCGCGCCCAGCAGCGAAGCCAGCAGGCGCGCGCGGATCGACCTCATGCCTCGGCCTCGGGCGCGGCCGCTTCGCCACGCCGGCCGAGGTAGTAGCCCAGGCCGCGCATGGTGCGGATGACATCCGCGCCCAGCTTGCGGCGCAGCTGGTGGATGTAGACCGAGACGGTGTTGCTCTCCACCTCTTCGCCCCAGCCGTAGAGCTTGTCCTCGAGCTGCTGGCGCGACAGGATGGCGCCGGGCCGCGCCATCAGCGCCTCCAGCAAGGCGAATTCGCGCGCCGACAGCAGCACCGGCGCGCCGTCACGCGCCACTTGCCGCGTGGCCGGGTCCAGCGTGATGCCTTCATGCTGCAGCACCGGCGCGGCGCGGCCGGCATGGCGGCGCAGCACGGCGCGCATGCGGGCGGCCAGTTCGTCCAGCTCGAAGGGCTTGACCAGGTAGTCGTCGGCGCCGGCGTCCAGCCCGGCCACGCGGTCTTCCAGCGCGTCGCGCGCGGTGAGCACGATCACCGGCGTCAGGTCGCCACGGGCGCGCATCTGGCGCAGCACGTCCAAGCCGCTGCCCAGGCGCTCGGGCTCGGGCAGGCCCAGGTCCAGCAGCACCAGCGCAAAGGCCTCGCTGCCCAGCGTGTGCAGCGCGGCGCGCGCGTCGTACACCCAGTCCACGGCATGCCCTTCCAGCCGCAGCGCCTGGCGCAGCGTGCTGCCGATCATTCGGTCGTCTTCCACCAACAGGAGTCGCATGGCGCGCAAGGATAGTGGTCTTGCGCAACGGTGATGCAATACGTGGATTGCTGACTTGCGACGCCCTGCCCCATGAAGATCGATTTCGTCTCCGACGTCTCCTGCCCGTGGTGCGCCATCGGCCTCACCTCGCTCGAATCGGCGCTGGCCGAGCTGGAGGGTGAGATCGCGGTGGACCTGCACTTCCAGCCCTTCGAGCTCAACCCCGACATGGCGCCCGAAGGCGAAGACATCAACGAGCACCTGACGCGCAAGTACCGCACCGGCGCCGACCAGAACGCCGCCAACCGAGAGACCATCCGCCAGCGGGGCGAGCAGGTGGGCTTCAACTTCAACATGGGTGAGCGCACCCGCATCTACAACACCTTCGACGCCCACCGGCTGCTGCACTGGGCGGGCCTGCAGCCCGACACCACGCTGCAGCTGGCGCTGAAGAAGGGCCTGCTGGCCGCCTACTTCACCCAGGGCTGCAACCCGTCGGACCACGAGGTGCTGGTGGACGTGGCCGGGCAGGCAGGCCTGGACCCCGAAGCAGCCCGCGAGGTGCTGGCCAGCGGCGAGTATGCGGACGAGGTGCGCGAGGCCGAGCAGTACTGGCAGGCGCAAGGCATACGGGCGGTGCCATCGGTGGTGGTGAACCACCGCCACCTGCTGGAGGGCGGCCAGCCGCCGGAGGTGTATCTGCAGGTGCTGCGCCAGATAGCCGCGGAGAGCGGTGCAGACTGACTTCATACCTTGAACTCACGCGCCCTGCCCGCAGTTGGTGTGCATGGCCGGTGTTTCCGGCCCCACTCACCACCGCAAGGACGCATCAATGGCCGCCTCTTCTAGCTCTTCTCCCGCCCGCTCGGCCGAGCTGCGGGCCCGCCTGGAAACCATCATCGCGCTGGCCCGCCTGCTGGAACGGCTGGAGAACCAGCCTGGCTCCGCATCGCCGTCGCAGTACCAGCAGCTGGTGGCGCGGCTGAAAGCGCTGCTGCAGGAAGACGGCCTGCCGCAGCAGGCGCTGGATGCGGTGCTGGCCGCCCACCCGGCCACCGCCGAGCTGTACGAGAACCTGCACTACGAGCATTCGGGGCTGTGCCGTTCGCCGCTGGAACTGTCCGTGGCCGCCGAAACCCAGGTGGCCAGCATGCTCTCGCGCCTGGCCAAGCGGCACTGACGCGGCCCGCGTGCCGGCCCCTGCCGATACACCGTATCCACCGGTAATCGGCGGTCATCGGCACCCCCGCCAACGCGGTCCTGCTGTCCTACAACCGTCGGCGCAGGCGGCCGACGGACCCGCTTGACCGGGACTCCTAGAGTGATTCCAGGCCGGACACAGGCCTTCACCACCACTAGGAGTACGGACATGAGCACCAAGCAATCGATCACCGCGATCATCGCCGCCGCCGCGCTGGCAGGCTCTTTCGGCCTGGCAGTGGCCCAGGGTTCTGCCACTTCCACGCCCGGTACCACCAACAGCCAGATGAGCAGCGGCAGCCAGAACGGCACGCAGCCGAACAACAGCATGTCCAGCGGCTCCACGACCAGTGGCACCACCAGCGGCTCCACCGCCGCCCCCAGCGCCCGTACCGACGCGGGCACGATGAACAGCAACACCAACCCGCGCGGCACCGGCACGCAGGAAAACAACAGCAACCAGGTCACCAACGGTGGCACGGGTGCAACGGGCTCCAGCACCGGCACCATGAACAACAGCGGCAGCACCTCGGGTTCGACCTCGGGCAGCACGATGGACAACTCGTCCAACAGCAACATGGGCACGATGAACGGCCAGCGCCCGGCCCGCGCCGACCGCAACTGATGATGCGGTGACCCCGGCAGCGCCCCGTGGCGCGCCGGGCTTGAGAAGGCGGGAGCCCGGCGTCGACGTCGCGGCTCCCTTGTTGCCATGTGCCGGGAACACGCGATGAAGCCGACCCCACGCCCCGACCCTGCCGCGCTTCCATCCGCAGCCGCACCGCGCCTGCGACCGGCTGACACGGCGGCTGGCCGCCTGCGCCCCACGCTGCCCGCCGCGGATACCGACGCCCGCCCCCGCTGCGAGGTGGTGGAAGGCGTGCAACGCGGCCTGCTGGTGGCCGCCGCCGTGCTGGTGCTCACGCTGCCGCCGGTAGGCCGCGCGCTCGACCTGCTGCCCGCGCACGACCCGGCGCCCACCCTGCTGGCGATGGCCAGCCACACCGCGCCCGGCACGCTGCCCCTGCCGGCGGGGTTGCCGGAGCCCCGGCTGGCCGACTTCGGCGACCAGCAACCTTCACCCGACGCACGCCACGTGGCCAACTGGTCGGTGGATGCCGGCGACCATGGCGACCGGCCCTTCGTCATCGTCGACAAGGCCGATGCCCGCGTCTACGTGTTCGACGCACAGGGCCGCCTGTCCGGCAGCACGCCGGTGCTGCTGGGCGCCGCCAAGGGCGACGACTCGGTGCCCGGCATTGGCGATCGGCCTATACCGCTGGTCAAACCCGAAGAGCGCACCACGCCCGCGGGCCGCTTCATCGGCGAACGCGGCAGCAACGCCACCGGCGAAGACGTGGTGTGGGTGGACTACGACGCCGCCGTTTCCATGCACCGTGTGCGTCCGCTGGTGGCGGCCGAGCGCCGGCTGCAGCGGCTGGCCAGCCCCACGCCGGCGGACAACCGCATCTCCTACGGCTGCATCAACGTGCCGGTGGCGTTTTTTGAAGCGCAGATCGAGCCGCTTTTCCGCCAGGGCAAGGCCGTGATCTATGTGTTGCCTGAGACGCGGCCGGTGCAAGCGGTGTTTCAGTCGTACGACGTGCAGGCCCGCCACACCGCCGTCCGCGCACCGGTGACGCCTCCGGGTTGACCCGTAGACGGACAGTGAAACAGCGGCCAAGTGCGGTCTTTTCCCTGAGTTACATCCGCTTTCCGCTGGGTACCATGCGGCGCGGTGCCGATAGGCACTGTTCGCACAGCCCCCGTGGAAAGCCAGATGTCCTTGGTGCACCGCCGCTCGCTTACCTTTGCCCTCAGCGCCCTGCTGGCCGCCGCCGCCAGCCCTTGCGTGCTGGCGCACACCCGCCCCTCCGGTTCGCCGTCGGCAAGCAGCCCTGCCACCGACCAAGCCTGGCAGCACATCGTCGAGGCCTTCGACCACCGTGGACTGCCCTTCGCCATCGTCGACAAGCAGCAGGCCATGCTCAGCGTGTTCGATGGCCGTGGCCGGCCCATCGCCCGCACGCCCGTGTTGCTGGGGCTGGCACCGGGCGACGACAGCACGCCCGGCGTGGGCCAGCGTGCCCAGCAGGGCACGATGGCGCCGCAGGAGCGCACCACGCCGGCCGGCCGCTTCGAGGCTGAGCCCGGCCGCAACGTGCAGGGCGAAGACATCGTGTGGCTGGACTACGAAGCGGCCTTCGCCATCCACCGGCTGCGGCCCGGCCCCTCGAAGCAGGCGCGCGAGCAGCGGCTGGCCTCGACCCGGCTGGCCGACCGCCGGGTGTCGCTGGGCTGCGTGGTGGTGCCGGTGGCCTTTTATGAAAGCGTGATCGCCCCGGTGCTGGGCCGCGGCCGGAGCGTGGTGTACGTGCTGCCTGAAACCCGACCGCTGCACACCTTGTTTGCACGCGGCGCCGCAGCGCCGGTGCGCACCGCCGCGCGCTGATTCGGCGCTTCGCCACGCGCGCGCGGCGCGCTCTCCTACAGCTTGCACAGGGGCGCGTCGGTACAAATCGGGGGATGGTTACCACCCCTGCCACGCACCGATGAGCGCCCTGGCCGAAGCTCCTGCCGACCAGGCACCGGGCACCGCCACCCAGGCGGTGACCACCCGCGTGCTGACGGTCAACACCCACAAGGGTTTCACCTTCTTCAACCGCAAGTTCATCCTGCATGAGCTGCGCGAGGCGGTGCGCAACGTGTCCGCCGACGTCGTGTTCCTGCAGGAAGTGCTGGGCACGCACACCCGCCACTCCACGCGCTGGGCCGGCTGGCCCGAGGCGCCGCACTACGAGTTCCTGGCCGATGAGATCTGGCCCGAATTCGCGTACGGCCGCAACGCGGTGTACCCGCACGGCCACCACGGCAACGCGGTGCTGTCCAAGTACCCGATCGAGCACTACGAGAACCTGGACGTGTCGATTGCCGGGCCCGAGAAGCGCGGCCTGCTGCACTGCGTGCTCAAGCTGACCGATGGGCGCCGCCTGCATGCCATCTGCGTACACCTGGGGCTGCAGGAGCGCCACCGCGTCAAGCAGCTGCAGTTGCTGTGCCAGATGATGCACAAGCGCATCCCGGACGACGCGCCGGTGGTGGTGGCCGGCGACTTCAACGACTGGCGCGTGCGCGCCCACGGCATCCTGGCGCGGGCCGGCCTGCGCGAGGTGTATGCCCATGCCACCGGCGCTTCGGCGCGCAGCTTTCCGGCGGCTTTCCCGATGCTGCAGCTGGACCGCATCTACGTGCGCAATGCGCGTGTGCATGCGCCCATCATCCTGCCCAAGAAGCCCTGGAACCACCTGTCGGACCATGCGCCGTTGGCGGCGGAGATCGCGGTATGAGCAATCGTTGGGTGGCGGGCAACCGCTTCGAGCTGCTGGAGAACGGCGAGGGCTTCTACCCCCGCGTGTTCGAGGCCATCGCCTCTGCGCAGCAGGAGGTCTACGTCGAGACCTTCATCCTGTTCGACGACAAGGTGGGCCGGGGCCTGCATGAAGCCCTGCTCAGCGCCGCGCGCAACGGTGCCAAGGTGCATCTGCTGATCGACGGCTTCGGCTCGCCCGACCTGACGCCCGCCTTCACCGACCCGCTGCGCGAAGCCGGCGTCGAGCTGCATGTGTTCGACCCCGCACCGCCCATCCTCGGCTGGCGGCGCAACATGCTGCGCCGCATGCACCGCAAGATCGTGGTGATCGACGGCAAGCAGGCTTTCGTGGGCGGCATCAACTATTCGGCCGACCACCTGGCCGACTACGGCCCCGAGGCCAAGCAGGACTATGCGGTGGAGGTGCACGGCCCCATCGTCGGCCACATCTACGCCTTCACCAAGGCCGCGGCGCGGGTGGTGCAGCCCAGCCGCCGCTGGCTGCGCCGCGCCAAGCCCGAGGCGGAGAAGGCGCTGGACCCGGCGGGCGAGGCCCAGGCCCTGTTCATCACGCGCGACAACCGCGACCACACCACCGACATCGAACGCCACTACCGCGCGGCCATCCGCTCGGCGCGCGAGCGGGTGGTCATCGCCAACGCCTACTTCTTTCCGGGCTACCGCTTCATCCGCGAGCTGCGCAATGCGGCGCGCCGCGGCGTGGAGGTGGTGCTGATCCTGCAGGGCGAGCCCGACATGCCCATCGCCAAGGCAGCCGCGGAAACGCTGTATGCCAACCTGCTGAAGGCCGGCGTGCGCATCTTCGAGTACTGCGAACGGCCGCTGCACGGCAAGGTGGCGCTGGTGGACGACGAATGGTCCACCGTGGGCTCCAGCAACCTCGATCCGCTGAGCCTCTCGCTCAACCTGGAGGCCAACGTCGTCATCCGCGACCGCGACTTCAACGGCACCTTGCACGGCCGCCTGAAGCACCTGATGGACAACGCCTGCAAGGAAGTGGACGCCAGCCAGATCGACCCGCCCAGCCTGTGGTCGATGATCCGCAGCTACGTGGTCTTCCACTTCATCCGCAAGTTTCCGCGCTGGGCGCCGCGGCTGCCGCAACTCACGCGGCCGACGGTGGCGCCGCTGCGGCTGTAGCCGGGGCTCGCTGATGGACCAACCGAAGGGCCGGGGCATCACCGCCCGCGCCTGGTGGCCCTGGGCGCGGCGCATCGCCACGCTGGCCTTCTTCAGCCTGGTGGTGTGGCTGCTGTTCAAGCAGGCCCGCACCATCGACTGGGCGCAGGTGTGGCAGGCGGCGGCCAACCACCCGCTGCCCGCGCTGCTGCTGGCGGCCGGCCTGGGCATCGCCAGCCATCTGCTGTACAGCAGCTTCGACCTGCTGGGCCGGCACTACACCGGCCACCGGCTGCCTGCGCGGCAGGTGATGCTCACCACCTTCATCAGCTACGCCTTCAACCTCAACCTGGGCTCTTTGGTGGGGGGCGTGGCCTTCCGCTTCCGGCTGTACTCGCGGCTGGGGCTGGACAACGCCCGCATCGGCCGCATCCTGGGCATCAGCATGCTCACCAACTGGCTGGGCTACCTGGTGCTGGCGGGCGCGGTGTTCGCCTCGGGCCTGCTGGAAGTGCCGGCCGAGTGGCGCATCGCCGGGCCGCCGCTGCAGTGGCTGGGTGGGGCCTTGCTGCTGGCCGCGGCGGGCTACCTGCTGGCCTGCTTTGCCTCGAAGCGGCGGCTGCTGGTGGTGCGCGGGCATGAGCTGCCGCTGCCCACCGGGCGCATGGCGCTGCTGCAGCTGGTGATGTCTTGCACCAACTGGATGTTGATGGGCGCCATGGTGTGGACGCTGCTCGACCAGCGCATCGGCTACCCCACGGTGCTGGGCGTGCTGCTCATTGCCGCCATCGCCGGCGTGGTCACGCACGTGCCCGCCGGCCTGGGCGTGCTGGAGGCGGTGTTCGTCACCCTGCTGTCCGACCGCATTCCGGCCGGTGAGCTGCTGGCTTCGCTGCTGATCTACCGCGCGATGTACTACCTGGTGCCGCTGGCGCTGGCCACGCTGCTGCACCTGACGATCGAGGCGCGGGCGCTCAAGGCGAAGGGGCGTGGCTTGCCGCCGCCGGCCCCGCCGCCGCGGCCGACACCGGCGCGGCCAGCCACTCGAGCACCGCTGCATTGAACTCGGCCGGCCGGCCCACCATCACCCAGTGGCCGGTGGGCAGGCCCACCACACGGTTGCCCGGCTGGGCGGCCAGCTTCTGCAGCCACGCTTTGCTGTGGAACATGAAGGGCTTGCGCTCGCCGTAGAAGAACAGCATCGGGCAGCTGGGCGCAAAGGCCTTGGGGCGGCCGAAGCCGCCAGCCTCCTTGAACCACTGCACGGCATAGGGGTAGCCCATCTGCGCGCCGATGCGTTCCTGCGGCGCCGGGGCGCGGAACAGCTTGGCGGTGCGCCGGGCGATGGCGTCGCCCACGCTGCCGCGCAGCTTCCAGGCGCTGGCCAGCGTGAGCTGGTAGGCCATCGCGCCCAGCTTGCCCTTGGTGCCCATCTCCTGCAGGTTGGCGCGTGAGCCGGCATCGCCGATGTCCACGCCGATCAGCCGCTGCACCCGCTGCGGGTGGCGCGCCAGGTACTGGTAGCCGTAGAAGCAGCCCCAGTCGTGCACCAGCAGGATCACCGGCCTGCCCGGGCTCACCCGGTCCACCACCGCGGCGATGGCGCCGATGACCTCGTCCAGGCTGTAGGCGCGCGAAATCGGGCGGCTGATGTCGAAGCCCGGCAGCGTGAAGCGCACGCAGCGGTACCGGCCCTTGAAGGCGGCCACCTGCGCGTCCCACAGGTGGTGGGTGTCTGGCCAGCCGTGCACCATCACGATGGTGTCGGTGCCGGTGCCTTCTTCGATGATCTCGACCTGGGGTATTGGCATGGGCATGTGTCAAGTGAGCGCAGGAAAGCAAGAGTACACGCGACCCGGACGCCAGCACCTGTCGCGATGACGACTCGGCGTGCGAAAAATGGGCCTCAGCTCAGAAGGCATTCAGCAGTGCTTTGGTCACACCGTACACCAGCGCACCTGCCAGCATTGCCCCCACCAAGCCGCCCAGACGCGCCCTTGTGACCCAGACGGCCAGCAGGCCGACGGCCACCGCCACAGCCGCCTCGTCAGGCCGCTGTTCATGGCCGCGGGCCAGCGGCCACACGCTGACCACCAACAACGTGCCCAATGCCGACGGCCCGATGGCCGTCGTGAACGCGGACCACCACCGAGCCAGGGAACTGGCCCACGGAGTGGGGGAACGCCGCTGTGCGATGAATGGCAGGGTACGCAACAACAGCGTGCCGGCACCGCAGGCCAGCACCGTCCAGTCGATGCCATCAGGCCACGACACCGGATCCCTCCTTTCGCTGTACACAGGCACCGGCAGCAGCCCCAGCAAGCATCGCCAGCGGCACGACGACAGCGCCCGGCAACCGCGGCAACAGCAGGCAAGTCACGACGACGGCGCAGGAGGCAGGCACCAACCACCCAGCCCCCAGGCCCAGCATGAGCGCCAGGAACAAGCCTGGCAGCACAAAAGCCAGCATGTCGGCCAGCAAAGGCAGCTGCGCGACGAGTTGCACCCCCATGGCCAGTCCTGAGGCGGTCCCAGCCAGCCAGCCGGCATAAGCGCCCAACTGCAGGCCGATCAGCCACCGCGCACGGTCTGCGGGGCCTACCTGCGGCAACTGGCTGATGGCCGTTGCGAAGACTTCGTCGGTCAAACCGAAGGCCAGGGCCGGCGCCGGTGGCCGGGGCTGGCCAGCGGGCAGCAAGGCAGCAACCGGCGCGCCGTACAGCAGGTGCCGTGCGTTCATCAGCATCACCGTGGGCAATACCGTCAACAGACCGCCCCCGCCTGACAGCAAACCGACCATGACGAACTGGCTGCCGCCCGCAAACACCAGCGCGGATATCAGCAAGGCCGTGGACGCCGGCAGCCCGGCCTGCAACGCCGCCAACCCGAACGAGAACGCGACCGGCAGATAGCCGGTGACGATGGGCAAGCTGGCCACCAGCCCACGAAAGCCCGCGCTCTGGCGCATCCCGGCCCGCTCAGGCGTGACCATCGGCATCCTTTGGCTTGGTGAAGGTGAAGAGGTGCGTACCACCGCCCATGTCGTCGTGGCCCGTCGTGGCGAACAAGCGCCGGTGGCGCAACAGGGTGAAACCGGCCATCCGGGCCAGGGCGAGAAAGTGGCGGGGGTGTGTCTTGCGTTCTACCTCATAGTCGAACCCGGCCACCATGGCCTGCCATTCAAGACGGAAGAAGCGCAGCACTGCCCCCAGCAGATCGCCCTGAGCAGAAGGGCTCGCCACGGCGTGCAGGCGTGGCGCCAGGCTGCGGCACAGCTCAACGGCTTGCGCCGTACGCCCGCCCTCCACCCAGAGCAGGGCATCCGTCAGCGTGCGCCGCACATCGCGGTAAAGGCGTCCGGCGGCGTCATCCTGCGAGGGCCAGCACGGGCCCAGCCAAGCCATCATCGCCACGAGGTACGCGCCGTGATGCCGCACCAAACCCGCCTGCCGCTCAAGGGCGCTGGAAAAAGCAGGCAGAAACTCGTCGGCGACCACCAGCACACCCCCTGGCTGCAGCAGCGTCATCGCCTTCTGCAGCATGAATGCGGTGTTGAAGTGGTGTGACGCACCCGTGGAAGTCACGACGCTGAGGCTGGCTGCAGGCAGCTCCATGGACAGGAAATCACCTTGGTGCAGTTCGATCCCGCGATGGCCACGCACGTTGTGCACGAGGCACCCAAAGGCCACCGGATCAGGCTCCACCGCCAAGGTCTGAAGGTGGGGCAACAACTCCTTGAGCATCAGCAAAGGCAAGCCGGGTCCAGTCCCGACGTCCAGTGTCTGCAGCGGCTCAGCCTGGGGGACAAACTCCTGGATGTCCTGCGCCATCGCAACCACCTGCCGGGCATAGGCGGGGTGCAGCAGTTCATACGCGTCGTAGTGAGCAACGTCGATACGGCTGGAGAAGGAGCCATCCTCAACAGCGTCGTTGGAAGCGAGTTTGCCAACACGGGGCGAGGTGACAGTGGCGGCAGCGCCAACGCGGGTCGGCACGAGCCTCTGGCCGCGCTGCAGCAGCACCTCCACGCCCAGCGACTCCAGCAACATCGACGCACCGCCGACGTGGCATAACGCCGAATCGCGCTCATCGGCGGTCAGTTGGCGCGCAGGTGCTTCGGCCCATGCCGACAGACGTTGCGCCGCAGCCCAAATGGGCGACATGGTTTGCATGCGCGATTCACGCAGGGAAAAAGCCGACGTCGCCAACAATGGCAGGGCTGCGACGAAGGCGCCGTCGGCATCGGTGTCTGCGAACGCCATGACAGGCCACCGATGCTCTGGTTGACGCGCGCCCACCAGGCCCAGCAGCGGCTTCAGCGCGGCAGCTCGATCCAGCGGTGCACCGCGAAATCGCAAGCGCCCACCGCACAACCCGTTGGACGTGTCGATCAACAGTCGATCCACCAGCGCGCCGGCGCCTTCCAGGAGACGAGCATCGCCGGGCCAGTCCACCGTGCGCAGCGCGCTGTCGATGCCTGCCAGACCTGGCGGGTACTGCACCACCACCAGGGCTTTGGCCGCCGAATGCGCTGCGTAGATGTGCGGCACGTCTGCTGCAAAAACCAGCGTCTCACCTGCGCGCAGCAGCACAGGCCGAGCCAGGGTGCCCACCAGAAGTGCGCCCGACAACACAGTCACGCGCTCTTGCACGCCCTGTGTATGGGGCTCGGCTTCGCGGCGGTAGCCCGCCGCCAATTCCACGGCGTACACCTCAACCACCGGCAGGTCGTCATCCGACTGGCTTCGTTCGATTAATCGAACGGTCGAGCCCTCGCCTTTCAGTTCGGCAGAGAGGCCATCAGCCCCTTGGCCATGGGCCTGCGCCTCCTGCACAAGCCGCCCGAACGTCACCCCCAACGCGTCCGCCGTCGCCCACAGCGTCTCAACGGTCGGATTACCCTCTCCCGACTCGAGGCTGGAGAGCGTCGATTTGGCGACGCCACTGAGTTCGGCGAGCCCGCTGATAGACAGACCTCTTTCCCGCCTCAGCAGGCTGAGATTGAGCCCGATTTGCTTGATGTGCCCCAAAGTCGTCCTCCAAAATGGAATCTTTGTACTTTATATCGAACAACTGTCATCACAGGGCTGCACTGACTGGCAAAAAGTACCCAACATCCAACGCCGCCAACCCGCTTGCTCAACCTTGATCGCGCATGCGCGATCAAGCCGGCTGAGCGCAGCGCCTAGACTTGAGGGTTTTCCGAATTCCCAGCTCCACCCTCGAAAGACCATCGTGGCCGCGACCATCCTGCAAAACCTTCCCGCCGGCGAGCGCGTCGGCATCGCCTTCTCGGGCGGCCTGGACACCAGCGCCGCCGTGCACTGGATGCGCGCCAAGGGCGCCATCCCCTGCGCATACACGGCCAACCTGGGCCAGCCCGACGAGAGCGACTACGAAGAGATTCCGCGCAAGGCCAAGGCCTACGGCGCCGACATCGCCCGCCTGATCGACTGCCGCCCGCAGCTGGTGGCCGAAGGCATCGCCGCCATCCAGTGCGGCGCCTTCCACATCTCCACCGGCGGCGCCACCTACTTCAACACCACGCCGCTGGGCCGGGCCGTGACCGGCACCGCGCTGGTGGTGGCCATGCGTGAAGACGGCGTCAACATCTGGGGCGACGGCAGCACCTACAAGGGCAACGACATCGAGCGCTTCTACCGCTACGGCCTGCTGGCCAACCCGGCGCTGCGCATCTACAAGCCCTGGCTGGACCAGACCTTCATCGACGAGCTGGGCGGCCGCAAGGAGATGAGCGAATACCTCATCGCCAACGGCTTCGACTACAAGATGAGCGTCGAGAAGGCCTACAGCACCGACAGCAACATGCTGGGCGCCACGCACGAGGCCAAGGACCTGGAGTTCCTGAACGCCGGCATGAACATCGTCAAGCCCATCATGGGCGTGGCCTTCTGGCGCGACGACGTGGCGGTGAAGGCCGAGACGGTGAGCGTGCGCTTCGAGGAAGGCGTGCCGGTGGCGCTGAACGGCATGACCTTCGCGAATGCGGTGGCGCTGTTCGAAGAGGCCAACCGCATCGGCGGCCGCCACGGCCTCGGCATGTGCGACCAGATCGAGAACCGCATCATCGAAGCCAAGAGCCGCGGCATCTACGAAGCCCCGGGCATGGCGCTGCTGCACATCGCCTACGAGCGGCTGGTGACCGGCATCCACAACGAAGACACCATCGAGCAGTACCGCGTCAACGGCCGCAAGCTGGGCCGCCTGCTGTACCAGGGCCGCTGGTTCGACCCGCAATGCATGATGCTGCGTGAATCGGCCCAGCGCTGGGTGGCCCGCGCCATCACCGGCGAAGTGACGCTGGAACTGCGCCGCGGCAACGACTACTCCATCATGGACACGGTGAGCGAGAACCTGACCTACCAGCCCGAGCGGCTGAGCATGGAAAAGGTGGAAGGCGCCTTCACCCCCGCCGACCGCATCGGCCAGCTGACGATGCGCAACCTGGACATCCAGGACACGCGGCAGAAGCTGGGCATCTACACCCGCGTGGGGCTGCTGGGTGCAGGCTCGGAAGGCAGCATTCCGCTGCTGACCTCGGGTGGGGATGAGCCGCAGGCTTGAGCGTCTGCTGCTCTGCCGAGTAAGAGGGGCCGCAGCATGCGGCCCCTTCCTTTTGGCGGCGCTGGCCGGCTCGTGCCAGCCACCCTCACGCCCGCGCGAGCGCCTCCACACTGCCCAACAGGCTCTCCCCCTGCATCTGGCCACCGCCGGTGGCGTGTTTCAGGTAGCCCTGCATCAGCGTGTCGTGGCTTATCAGCGGCATGAAGCGGAAGCCGCTCTGGCGCATGTAGTCGACGCCGTGGCGCTTCAGGCGGCCGAAGTAGTCGTCTGCCTTCAGCACCTGTTCGCCAGAATTGGCCTTCATCCGCGGACTGGCGTCGTCGGTGAACAGGTTGAGCAGCGTCATCCAGTTGCCAGCCAGGCCGGAGTTCAGCGTCAGCATCGGAATCAGTGGGCTGGCCTCGCAGCCGCGCTGGAAAAAGGCGCCGAAGCGCGCGCTGTTGTTGATCAGCCTGTGGCTGTCCTTGGAGCCGGCATACACGCCATCCACCTGTTGCACCTGCTTTTTCTCGAGCACGTACAGGCGCCGTGCATCCTCCAGGAAGCGCTGGATGGCCGATTGCTCCAGCAGGCGCGACACGATGCGCACCATCCAGTCGACCGCCCCGATGATGACCGAGACCAGGCTGCCCAGCCCGGGCAGGAACACGCTGATGGCGGCCTTGGCCGCACCGACCAGCGCCTCGGCCAGACCGCGGAAGACGCCCTTGCTCATCTGCGACTCGATGGCGTTGGCGATCTGGGCCGGGTGGCCCGCCTGCAGGTCCAGGTGCCGGCGATCCAACCAGGATCGCACGCGGCTGCAGGCGTCGCCGATGGAGCGGGCCAGGCCGGTGGCCACGTCGACCGCACCGCCAAGGAACGGGACCGCGTTCTTCATCACCAGGTCGGCGGCCACCCTGACGGCGGCCTTCACCAGCATGCCCAGGTAGCGAGCGGCCTCCAGGTCGCCCTTGCGGTACCAGGCGCGCTGGATCGCCTGGCCCACCTGGCTGAGCGCGCCCCAGACCTTGTCCCAGAGTTGGCGCACGGCGTCGACGGCCAGCGCGCCCAGGGTCACGGGGGCTGCCAGCGCAACCGTACCGGCCATGCGCAGGTAGCGCCCCGCGTCGAGGTTGCTGGACAGCGAGCTTGACAGCGCGAACAGCGCCGCCGAGGTGGTGGGCAGGTACTGCGACCGGGGTTGCGGCTGCGGCGGTGCCGAGGGGGACTGGCCCACGTTGACGATGGCCTTGCCCGCATGCATCGCCACCTTGCCCGCCAGGGCCAGCTGCTCCGCCTTTACCGCCGTTCCCATGACGGGCGCAGTGAACACGGCGCGGGTGCCATCGGCAGCGCTGGTGGTCTTGCTGATGTCCGTGGTCAGGCCCACCCCCACCACGCCGGCGGCAGCCGACACGGACTCGACCACCGAGGTGAACGGGTCGAGTTCCACCTTGATGTTGGCCAGGAAGTACAGCACCCCCAGGCGCGCGCTGGGGATCTCGATGTTCCGGATGCGGTCCGCCGCACGGCGGTCCAGCTCGGCTGCCTTCGCCGCTGATAGCTTGTTCGGATTGACCTCCTCGAAGAGGTACGAAAGCAGGCCGCCACTGACCACATCGCGTTCGCACTCGTTCCAGTACCGGCCGTGGGCTGCGCGGTAGGCCTTGAGCGCCTCGTACAAGGCATCGGCGTTTTCGCTCGACCTGTGGGCGTAATAGGCGTCGTAGGCCTTGTCCATCGCCAGCGTGGTGCCGCTGCGCGCACTCAGCGCCAGCGAAGTGCGGGCACGAAATTCGTGGGGGGTGACGAGTTTCAGCGGTCCCTTGTAGCCCATGACGTCCTTCTCTCGTGATGGCGCGAACCCCGCGCCGGGTGGCAACGCGTTTTGTTACGACTGTAAGCGAGGCCCATGGCGCCCCGTGCACCCCTCGCCGCGCTTGATCCACGTCATGGCGCCTCCGCCGCTGGCGCCCTAGATTCCCCCCATGACCGAAGCCGCCCTGGCTGCGGCGCCGGTGCGCGCTGCGGCACCGCCCCTTGCCTTGCTGGACGATCCGCTGGAACTGCGGGGCTTCACCTCCTTCAGCGCCGACGCGGCCGGGCGGCAGGTGGCCGAGTCGGCGCTGGCGCTGGGTGGGCTGCATTGCGGCAGCTGCGCGGGCCTGATCGAACAGGCGCTGCGCGGCGTGCCGGGCGTGCTGTCGGCCAGCGTGAACGGCGCCGCGCAGCGCGCCACGGTGCGCTGGGACGCGGGCCGCACCCGCGCTTCGGACCTGGTGGCGGCGGTGCAGCGCGCCGGCTACACCGCGGCGCCCGACACCGCGGCCGGCGCCCGCGCGCAGCGCCAGGCCGAGCGGCGCAGTGCCACCTGGCGGCTGTTCGTCGCGGCCTTCTGCTCCATGCAGATCATGATGATGGCCGCGCCCGCCTACTTCGCCGGCCCCGGCGAGCTGGCGCCCGACCTCAAGCAGCTGCTCGACTGGGCCAGCTGGCTGCTCACGCTGCCGGTGCTGTGGTTCTCGGCCCTGCCCTTCTTCTCGGGCGCCTGGCGTGCGCTGCGCCAGGGCCGCATCGGCATGGACCTGCCTGTGTCCATCGGCGTCGCGGTGGCCTTCGTGGCCAGCAGCGGCGCGGCCTTCCAGCCAGGCGGCGTGTTCGGGCACGAGGTGTACTTCGACTCCATCGCCATGTTCATCAGCTTCCTGCTGGGCGGGCGCTGGCTGGAGATGGCGGCCCGCCACCGCGCGGCTGAATCGCTGGAAACCACGCTGGGCCAATTGCCCGCCAGCGTGCTGCGCGTGCGCGCCGATGGCAGCACCGAGACCGTGAGCGCCCAGCGCGTGGCGCCGGGCGACGTGCTGCGGGTGCCGACCGGCCAGGCCTTCGCGGCCGATGGCGTGCTCACCCGCGGCAGCACCCAGGCCGACGAGGCGCTGCTCACCGGCGAATCGCGCCCGGTGCCCAAGCAGCCGGGCGACGCGGTGGTGGCCGGCAGCCTGAACCTGCAGGCGCCGGTGGAAATGCGGGTGGAACGCGTGGGTGCCGACACCCGGCACGAGGCCATCGTGGCGCTGATGCGCCAGGCCTTGTCGCAGCGGCCCACGCTGGCGCGCGCGGCCGATCGCTGGGCCGGGCCCTTTTTGGCGGTGGTGCTGCTGCTGGCGGCCGGCGCCGCGCTGGCCTGGTGGTTCATCGAGCCCGAACGCGCAGTGTGGGTGGCGGTGTCGGTGCTCATCGTCACCTGCCCCTGCGCGCTGTCGCTGGCCGCGCCTTCGGCCGTGCTGGCGGCCACCGGCGCACTGGCGCGCCGCGGCGTGCTGATGCGCCGGCTGGACGCGCTGGAAGCCCTGGCCAGCGTGCGCCAACTGTTCGTCGACAAGACCGGCACCCTGACCGAAGGCCAGCTGCGCTGCAGCGCGGTGCACTGGCAGCAGGCGGCGCGCCACTTCGGCCCGGCTGAAGCCTTGCACCAGCGCGCGGCCTTGCTCGCCGGCTGGTCCAGCCATCCGCTTTCGTGCGCGCTGGCCGCCGATGCCCAGGCGCCAGACGCCGCCTTCGGCTGGCAGGCCATCCAGGAAGAACCTGGCCGCGGCCTGCAGGCGCGCGATGCGCAAGGCCGCACCTGGCGCCTGGGCTCGCAGGCCTTCGTGTCTGCGGCCGAGGCCGTTCCGCTGTCCACCGTCGGTGGCGCGCCTGAAGGCCCGCAGGTGTGGCTGGGCTGCGAGGGCCGCGCACTTGCCTGCTTCGTGCTGGCGGAACAGCTGCGCCCCGGTACCGCCGAGGCGGCGCGCCAGCTACAGGCCGACGGCGTGCGCATCACGCTGCTGTCGGGCGATTCGCCCGAGCGCGCCGCGGCCCTGGCCACACGCCTGAAGCTGGACGGCGCGCACGGCGGCCTGCAGCCGCAGGACAAGCTGGCCCTGCTGCGCCGAGCCCAGCAGGGCGGCCAGCGCGTGGCCATGCTGGGCGACGGCATCAACGATGCGCCGGTGCTGGCGCAGGCGGATGTGTCATTGGCCATGGGCGAAGGCGCGCTGGTCACCCGCAGCCATGCCGATGCGGTGGTGGTGTCCAACCGCCTGGCCGATGTGGCCGACGCCCGCCGGCTGGCGCAGCGCATGCTGCGCGTGGTGCGGCAGAACATGGTGTGGGCCGGTGTGTACAACGCCGCCTGCGTGCCGCTGGCGCTGGCCGGGCTGCTGCCGCCCTGGGCCTCGGGCCTGGGCATGGCCATCAGCTCGTTGGTGGTCATCGGCAACTCGCTGAGGCTGGCCCGCCACTCGTCTAGACAAGTTTGAGCGCATGGACATCCTGTACCTGCTGATCCCGCTGTCTGCCTTGCTGGTGCTGGGCATCATGGGGGCGTTCGCCTGGGCCTTGTTCGGCGGCCAGTTCGACGACCTGCAGCGCGCGGGCGAAGACATCCTGCAAGAAGGCGTGGAAGCTCCCGTCAGTTCCCGCGGAGCAGGCCCCGCTTGATCCGCATCAAGGCCCGCTGAGGGCCTTTTCCAAACAATCCGAGTGTCCTGTCACAAGCTCGGAAAGGAGGCGGCCGATGGCTGCCAATCCAGTCTCAAACAACACGGTGGCCTACACCGACGACGCCGTGCGCGGCTTTGCGCTCGCAGCGGTGCTGTGGGGTGTGGTGGGCATGGCGGTGGGTGTGTTCATCGCCGCCCAGCTCACCTGGCCTGAACTCAACTTCGGCATTCCGTGGCTCAGCTACGGCCGGTTGCGCCCGCTGCATACCAATGCGGTGATCTTCGCCTTCGGCGGCTGCGCCCTGTTTGCCACCAGCTACCACGTGGTGCAGCGCACCTGCCAGACGCCGCTGTTCCTGCCCTGGCTGGCCAAGTTCACCTTCTGGGGCTGGCAGCTGGTCATCCTGGCCGCGGCCATCTCGCTGCCCATGGGCTTCACCCAGGGCAAGGAATACGCAGAGCTGGAATGGCCGATCGACATCCTGATCGCGGTGGTGTGGGTGGCCTACGCGGTGGTGTTCTTCGGCACCATCGGCATCCGCAAGGTGCGCCACATCTACGTGGCCAACTGGTTCTTCGGGGCCTTCATCATCGCGGTGGCGCTGCTGCACATCGTCAACAGCGCGGCGCTGCCGGCCGGCATGATGAAGAGCTACTCGGCCTACGCCGGCGTGCAGGACGCGATGGTGCAGTGGTGGTACGGCCATAACGCGGTGGGCTTCTTCCTGACCGCGGGCTTCCTGGGGATGATGTACTACTACATCCCCAAGCAGGCCGAGCGCCCGGTGTACAGCTACCGCCTGTCCATCGTGCACTTCTGGGCCCTGATCTTCACCTACATGTGGGCGGGCCCGCACCACCTGCACTACACCGCGCTGCCCGACTGGGCACAAAGCGTGGGCATGGTGTTCTCGCTGGTGCTGCTGGCGCCCAGCTGGGGCGGCATGATCAACGGCGTGATGACGCTCAGCGGTGCCTGGCACAAGCTGCGTGACGACCCCATCCTCAAGTTCCTGATCGTGGCGCTGTCGTTCTACGGCATGTCCACCTTCGAGGGCCCGATGATGTCCATCAAGACGGTGAACGCGCTGTCGCACTACACCGACTGGACCATCGGCCACGTGCACTCCGGCGCGCTGGGCTGGGTGGGGCTGATCTCGATGGGCTCGCTGTACCACCTGATCCCGCGGCTGTACGGCCGCCGCCAGATGCACAGCGTGGCCGCCATCGAGCTGCACTTCTGGATCGCCACGCTGGGCATCGTGCTCTACATCGCCGCGATGTGGATCGCTGGCGTGATGCAGGGCCTGATGTGGCGCGCGGTCAACCCCGACGGCACGCTGGTCTACACCTTCGTCGAGAGCGTCAAGGCCACCTTCCCCTTCTACGTGGTGCGCCTGGCCGGCGGCCTGCTCTACCTGGCCGGCATGGGCGTGATGGCCTGGAACGTGGTGATGACCGTGCGCAGCGGCCAGCGCGTGGTGGCCTATGCACCGCAACTCGTCCGCGCCTGAGGAACACAACCATGAGCCATGACACACAAGCGCGCGGCCACCAGCGCATCGAAACCAGCAACTTCCTGATGATCGTGCTGATCCTGCTGACGGTGGCCGTCGGCGGCATGGTCGAGATCGTGCCGCTGTTCTTCCAGCGCAGCACCACGCAGCCGGCCGAGGGCCTGAAGCCCTACACCGCGCTGCAGCTGGCGGGCCGTGACGTCTACACCCGCGAGGGTTGCTACAACTGCCACTCGCAGATGATCCGGCCGCTGCTGGCCGAGACGCTGCGCTACGGCGCGCCCAGCCAGGCCGGTGAGTTCGTGTACGACCACCCCTTCCAGTGGGGCAGCAAGCGCACCGGCCCCGACCTGGCCCGCGTGGGCAGCAAGTACAGCGACGAATGGCACCGCGTGCACCTGAACAACCCGCGCGACCTGGTGCCTGAATCGAACATGCCCGCCTACCCCTGGCTGGAACGCACCGCGGTGGATGCCGCCACGCTGCCCACCCACCTGAAGACGCTGCGCAGCCTGGGCGTGCCCTACACCGACGAAGACATCGCCGGGGCCGCCGAGTCCGTCAAGGGCCGCACCGAGCTGGACGCCCTGGTGGCGTACCTGCAGGTGATGGGCACGCACGTCAAGTAATCGCAAGGCACATCATGGACATCAATGTTCTCCGCAGCGCCGTGACGCTGTGCAGCCTGGTCCTCTTCCTGGCACTGGCCGTGTGGGTGTGGCTGCCCAGCCGCCGCCGGGCGCTGGACGAGGCCGCGCTGCTGCCCTTCAACGAAGAGATGCGTGGCACCGAGCCGCGTGCCGAAGGGAGTGGCTCATGAGCGACTTCATCCACAGCGGCTGGTCGATCTACGTGGCCGCCGTCACCATCGTCGGCCTGCTGGCCTGCCTGGCCCTGCTGTTCATCGCCGCACGCCGCCGCGTGATGGCCGACGACAACACCACCGGCCACGTGTGGGACGAAGACCTGGTGGAGCTGAACAACCCGCTGCCGCGCTGGTGGATGTGGCTGTTCGTCATCACCGTGGTGTTCGCCGCCATCTACCTGGCCAGCTACCCGGGCCTGGGCAGCAGCAAGGGCACGCTGGGCTGGTCCAGCACCGGCCAGCTGGACGCGGAAAAGGCCAAGGCCCGCGATGCCGCGGCGCCGGTGTACGCCGCCTTCAACGGCAAGCCGGCCGAGGAACTGGCGCGTGACAGCAAGGCCATGGCCATCGGCGAGCGCCTCTTCGCCAACAACTGCGCGGCCTGCCACGGCGCCGATGCCCGCGGCAGCAAGGGCTTTCCGAACCTGACCGACCACGACTGGCTGTGGGGCGGCACGCCCGAGCGCATCGTCGAGACCATCACCAACGGCCGCCAAGGGATGATGCCCCCGATGGCCGCCGCGGTGGGCAGCTCGACCGACGTGCACAACGTGGCGCAGTACGTGCTCAGCCTGTCGGGTGCGCCGCACGACCCGATCGCCGCCCACCTGGGCCGCGAGAAGTTCAGCGCCTGCGCGGCCTGCCACGGTGCCAAGGGCCAGGGCAACCAGGCGCTGGGCGCACCCAACCTCAGCGACAAGACCTGGCTGCACGGCTATGGTGAAGCCGCCATCACCGCGATGGTGAACAACGGCAAGACCAACGTGATGCCGGCCCATGGCCAGCGCCTGAGCCCGGAACAGATCAACGTGCTGGCGGCCTACGTGTGGAGCCTGTCGCAGGGCTCGACCGTGGCCAAGTCCGCTCCCTGAGCCCTGCATGTCTGCATCGCCGATCCAGCCGGCCGGCCCCACGGGCACACCGGGCGCGGCCGCCAAGTCCGCGCGCGTGGTGTGGCTGTACGAAAGCCACAAGAAGGTTTACCCGCGGTCGGTCAAGGGCTGGTTCGCCTCATGGCGCTGGGTGATGGTGTGGTTCACCCAGCTGCTGTTCTATGGCCTGCCCTGGCTGAGCTGGAACGGCCGCCCGGCCGTGCTGTTCGACCTGGGCGCGCGGCGCTTCTACCTGTTCGACCTGATCCTGTATCCGCAGGATTTCATCTACCTCACCGGGCTGCTGATCCTCAGCGCCTATGGCCTCTTCTTCTTCACCGCGGTGGGCGGTCGGCTGTGGTGCGGTTATGCCTGCCCGCAGACGGTCTACACCGAAATCTTCCTGTGGGTGGAACACAAGTTCGAAGGTGAACGCGGCGCCCGCATGAAGCTGGACGCCGGCCCCTGGACGGCCGAGAAGCTGTGGCGCAAGGGCGGCAAGCATGCCGCCTGGCTGGCCATCGCGCTGTGGACCGGCTTCACCTTCGTGGGCTACTTCACGCCCATCCGCACGCTGTGGGCAGAGGCCTTCACGCTGGACTTCGGGCCCTGGGAATGGTTTTGGGTGCTGTTCTACGGCCTGGCCACCTACGGCAACGCCGGCTTCATGCGTGAGCAGGTGTGCAAGTACATGTGCCCGTATGCGCGCTTCCAGAGCGCGATGTTCGACCATGACACGCTGATCGTCAGCTACGACCAGCAGCGTGGCGAGCCGCGCGGCAAGCATGGCCGCGATGCCGACAAGGCCAAGCTGAACGTGGGCGACTGCATCGACTGCGGCCTGTGCGTGCAGGTGTGCCCCACCGGCATCGACATCCGCGACGGCCTGCAGTACGAGTGCATCGCCTGCACCGCCTGCATCGACGCCTGCAACGGCGTGATGGACAAGATGCGCACCCCGCGCGGGCTGATCCGCTACGCCACGCAGAACGCGATGGCCCTGGACCGCCATCAACCGGCCACGCTGCTGCGCCGCATCGCGCGGCCGCGGGTGCTGGTGTACGGCGCGGTGCTGGTGCTCATCTCGGGCGCCTTCGTCTTCAGCCTGATGCAGCGCTCGCCGCTCAAGGTGGACGTGGTGCGTGACCGTACCTCGCTGGCCCGTATCGTCGAAGACGGCCGCATCGAGAACGTCTACCGCCTGCAGCTGATGAATGCCAGCGCCGAGCCGCAGCGCTACCGCCTGCAGGTGGCCGGCCTGCCCGGCGCGGTGGTGGCCGACCATGGCCCGCTGGCCCTTGCCCCGGCCGAGGCCCGCTGGTTCGTGCTGCAGGTGCAGCTGCCGCCCGAGGCAGCGCAAGGCCTGGGCAGCGGCGCCCATCCGGTGCAGTTCCATCTGGTGAATGAGCCCGGCAGCAGCGCGCCGGCCGACGTCACCGAGAAGTCCACTTTCATCGTGCCGCGTTGAGGCAGCGCCCGCGCAGGAGTAGCCCCATGACCCCCAACCTGAACCACCAAGACCTCCGCCCCACCCTGCCCTGGTGGCGCGTGCCCACCGCCTGGCTGGTGATGGGCGGCCCCGCCACCGTGGTGGTGGCCGGCATCGTCACCGCGGTGATCGCGGTGCGTGGCGCCGACCCCGAGGTGGCGGCGTCGCGCATCCCGCGGGCGGTGACCACGTTGCAGGTGGAGGCACCACAAGCCAAGCCGGTGGCTGAGTCCACCCCTGCCGGCACCGCTGGGGCACGGCCGTGAACTTCGCGCTGCGGGCGCTGCTGATCGCCTGGCCGGCCTTCGTGATGGCCGGCGTGCTTGAGATGCTGGTGTTCGCGGTGGTCGATCCGGCGTCGCTCACCTGGTTCGGCCATGAGCCGATCGGCTGGAGCAACAACGCCGTCTACAGCGTCACCTTCCTGATCTTCTGGGCGGCCATGGCGACGGCAGGCGCCATCACCCAGCTGCTGGCCGAGCCCCTGATCAGCAGTTCGGCCCGTTGACCAGCTTGCGCAGCCCTTCCTGGTCGGCGATGCGGATGTGGCGCTGCTTGACTTCCAACAGGCCTTCTTCCTGGAACTTGGAGAAGGTGCGGCTCACGGTCTCGAGCTTCAGGCCCAGGTAGCTGCCGATCTCTTCACGCGTCATGCGCAGCACCAGGGCCGAGGCCGAGAAGCCACGCGACTGCAGCCGCTGCGTCAGGTTGACCAGGAAGGCGGCCAGCCGCTCTTCGGCCCGCATGCTGCCCAGCAGCAGCATCACGCCATGGTCGCGCACGATCTCGCGGCTCATGATCTTGTGGAACTGGCGCTGCAGGTCGGTGAACTCGCGCGACAGGCCTTCGAGGTCGCTGAAGGGAATGACGCAGACCTGCGAATCCTCCAGCGCCACCGCGTCGCAGCTGTGGCGGTCGGTGCTGATGCCGTCCAGGCCCAGCAGCTCACCCGCCATCTGGAAGCCGGTGACCTGGTCGCGCCCGTCTTCGGACGACACGCAGGTCTTGAAGAAGCCGGTGCGCACCGCGAACAGCGAGTGGAACGGGTCCCCGGCGCGGAACAGCGCCGCACCCCGCGGCACCGAGCGCCGCGCATCGACCAGCGTGTCCAGGCGCTCCAGGTCGGGCTGCGACAGGCCCAGCGGCAGGCACAGCTCACGCAGGTTGCAGCTGGAGCAGGCCACCTTCAGTGGCTCGATTCGGATCGTGGTGGTGTGGGGGCTGTTCACTGCTTAGCCAATCGGTTTGAGCAAGGTCAACGATTGTTGCGCTGCCATCCTTGCATGGACTTGCGCCACATCAAGCACTGCGGTGCCAGGCTCCGGCAGAGTTGCGTGTGATGAACGCGATACTCACCCCGCTGCGCACCGCCCCGCTGGACACCGAACTGCTGCGGCGGTTCGACGTGCCCGGCCCGCGCTACACGTCCTATCCTACGGCGGATCGCTTCATCGAAGCTTTCGGGCCCGACGAGCATGCCGATGCGCTGCACCTGCGCAGCGAAGCCAGCGTCGGCGGCGGCCAGCCGCTGTCCTTGTACGTGCATGTGCCCTTCTGCGAATCGGTCTGCTACTACTGCGCCTGCAACAAGGTCATCACCCGCCGGCATGAGCGTTCAGGCCCCTTCCTGAAGGCCCTGGCCACCGAGGTGGCGCTGCATGCGCAGGCCCTGGGCCGCGGCCAGCCGGTGTCGCAGGTGCACCTGGGCGGCGGCTCGCCCACCTTCCTGTCCGACGACGAGCTGGCCTCGATGCTGGACCTGCTGCGCAGCCAGTTCCGCATCGTGCCGGGGGCCGAGCTGTCCATCGAGGTGGACCCGCGCACGGTGGACCAGCCACGGCTGGCAGCGCTGCGTGCGATGGGCTTCAACCGGCTGAGCTTCGGCGTGCAGGACTTCGATGCCAAGGTACAGCAGGCGGTGCACCGCGTACAGCCGCTGGAGAGCGTGGCCGCGCTGATGAAGGCGGCGCGGGCGCTGAAGTTCGACTCCATCAACGTCGACCTGATCTACGGGCTGCCCCGCCAGACGCAGCTGAGCGTGGCCACCACCATCGCGCAGGTGATCGAGCTGCAGCCCGACCGCATCGCGCTGTATGCCTATGCCCACCTGCCGCAGCGCTTCAAGCCGCAGCGGCGCATCCATGCCGCCGACCTGCCGGCCGCGGCCGACCGGGTGCAGATGCTGGAAGGCTCGGTGGCGCAGTTCCTGGACGCGGGCTACGTGTACATCGGCATGGACCACTTCGCCCGCCCCACCGACCCGCTGGCGGTGGCCAAGCGCCAGGGCCGGCTGCACCGCAACTTCCAGGGCTACAGCACCCAGCCCGACTGCGACCTGATCGGCCTCGGGCCCTCGGCCATCAGCCGCATCGGCGCCACCTACAGCCAGAACGCAAAGGACCTGCAGGTGTGGACCGACGCGCTGGACCAGGGCCGCTTCGCGGTCGAGCGTGGCCTGGCGCTGACGCGCGACGACCTGCTGCGCCGGGCGGTGATCATGGCGCTGATGTGCCAGGGCCGGCTGGAGTTCGAATCCATCGAGCTGGCGCACCTGGTGAAGGTGCCGCAGTACTTCTCCGAGGAACTGCGGCGCCTGCAGCCGCTGGCCGAAGCGGGCCTGCTGGAGCTGAGCGACGACGCCATCACCGTGACGCCGGCCGGCTGGTACGTGGTGCGCGCCATCGCGATGGTGTTCGACCGCCACCTGCAATCCGACCGCCAGCGTGAGCGGTTCTCGCGGGTGATCTGATGGCGCTGGGCGCGCTGCTGGCGGGCGCACTGGCCCTGGGCCTGGCCAGCTCGCCGCACTGCGGCTTGATGTGCGGCAGCGTGTGCGCCGCCATCGCACGACATGGGCGGGGCGATGCGGTGGCGCTGCATGCCGGCCGCCTGGCCAGCTATGCCGCCGCCGGCGCGGTGGCCGCGGCCAGCATGGCAGCGCTGGGCCGCTGGGCGCAGCTGGCGCCGATGCTGCAGCCGCTGTGGAGCGCGCTGCATGCGGCGCTGCTGGTGTGGGGACTGTGGCTGCTGTTCAGCGGCCGGCTGCCGGCGCTGCGCGCCAGCCTGTCCAACACCACGCCCGACGGCTGGCAACGCGTGCGCGGGCCGGTGCGCTCGGCCGGCATCGGCCTGGCCTGGATCGCCCTGCCCTGCGGCATGCTGCAGTCGGCGCTGCTGCTGGCGGCGCTGGGCAACGGCCCGGCCGAAGGCGCGGTGGTGATGGCCGCCTTCTGGCTGGGCGCGGGTCCGGTGCTGTGGCTGGCGCCTTCGCTGTGGGGGCGGCTGGCAGGGTCGGCACGCGGGGCAGAGGCCGGGGCCGGCGCCGCCCGCTTGGCGCAAGGCTGGCCGGTGCGCCTGGCCGGCGCCACGGTGGTGGTCTCGTCGGGCTGGGTGCTGGCGGGCGGGCTCATCAGCGGCGCGGCGGCCTGGTGCTTCAGTTGACGGCCTGCAGGCTCAGGCGGTGGCCAACCGCCGCAATCGCACACCGGCGGCCTGCAGCAGCGCCGGCACTGCCGGCGACGACAGTGCCTGGTACTCCGCCATCCGTGCCTTGGCGATGGCATCGCCCGGCACCTGGGCCAGCGCGGGATGGCACATCAGCAGGTCGCGCGGCTGCGCCAGCCGCAGCCAGCCGGCCAGGCGCTGCAGATAACTGGCGGCATCGCCATCAAAGCCATACACGCCCAGCAACCGGCCGTTCTGCGCAAAGCCCTGCCGGCGCGCCATCCGCGCCAGCGCCGCGGCGCCCAGCTGCTCGATCACCCAGGGCTTGAAAGCAGCCAGCCCGGCGCCCGGCACACGCGGCTGGCGCGTGCTGCGCAGCCAGGGCAGCCGGCCGGCATAACGCTGCTGCAGCACCGCCACCAGGCGCTCGCGCACCACCGGCAGCTGGTGCACGTGCTGGTGGCCGTCCACATGGTCGGGCGGGCCGCCCCAGGCCTGCTCGAAGCGCCAGAGCTGCTCCTGGATCTCGCGCTCGATGGCGCGCCCGTCCACGGCGCGCAGCGCGGTGGCCGCGATCCAATGGGGCAGCGGCCGACGCAGCGCAGGCTGCACCGGAAAGGCCGTCAGGTCCAGGTGCAGGCCCACGTCGGCGCGGCCGCTGGCGGCCTCGCGCAGCATGGCTGCATCACGCGCCCAGGCCGGCGCCGCCGCCATCACCGACACCGCCTGAACCCGGCCTTGCGCCACCAGGCGCACCACCGCTTCGTCCACCGCCGGATGCAGGCCAAAATCGTCGGCCACCACGCACAGATGACGCCCGCCTTCAACCACAGCCCCCGCCGCCGCGCCGCCTTCTTCGTGGCCGTGGGCGCCAGCGCCGCCGCGGTGCACTGGAGCGTCGCCGTCGGCCTGGTGGCCTGGGCCGGCTGGCCGCCGCTGGTGGCCAACGTGGCCGGCTGGCTGCTGGCGCTGGGGGTGTCCTTCGGCGGCCATCATGGCTTGACCTTTGCGGGCCATCGCGCCCCGCTTCGCCAGGCGGCGCCGCGCTTCGCGCTGGTGTCGGGCATGGGCTTCGTGCTCAATGAGCTCAGCTATGCGCTGCTGCTGCGGCTGGCGCCCCAGCACTATGGGGCGTGGCTGGCGCTGGTGCTGGTGTTGATGGCGGGGCTGACCTACCTGCTGGCCCGGCACTGGGCCTTTGCCCGCAGCCCAGCGCACTAGCCGAGCCCGCCGCATCCAGCCGCCACAAGGTCTGCCGCGCGCCGGTGAACACAGCAGTCGCGCCGCCCAGCCAGGCCGGCAGCGGTGTGCGGCCCGGCCGCGGCGTGTCGGTGATCACCCAGGCCATGCCGCTGCGGCACACCAGCGGCGGCACCTCGGCCGGCTGCAGCAGGTGCGCGGCGGCGGCGGGCGATGCGAAGTCGCTGGCCTCGGCCAGCTCCTTGCGCCAGCTGTCGCGGCGGTGCACCGCGGGGTCTTGCCAGTCGTCGGCCACCCACACCGGCTCGGTCAGGCGGGCATAGAACGGCACGTCGTAGGCGTACTGGCCCAGCATCACCACCGGCTCACCGGCGCGGTGCAGGCTGCGCAGCGCCAGGCCCAGCTCCCGCGTGGTGTGGCCCTTGTCCAAGGCCAGCACGCCCACCGCGGTGAAGTTGAGCGCCAGGCTCAGCAGCACGCTGGCCCGCAAGGCCCACTGCCAGCGCGGCGGCGCCTGCGGGCCGGGCAGGCAGCGCGCCACCCACCAGGCCAGCGGCGGCACGCAGGGCAGGATGTAGCCCACCAGCTTGGACTGCGGCAGCGAGAAGAACAGCAACACCACGCCGATGGCGCACAGCATCAAGAGCCCGATGTCCTGCGGATCGGCCGGCAAGCGCTGGCGCACCGGCGCGCGCAGCCACAGCAGCCAGGGCAGGCTCAGCACCGCCAGCACCACCGGGTAGAACCAGAACGGCTGCGCATTGTTGAAGCCGCTGCCGGCAAAGCGCTGGAAGTGCTGCACCACGAAGAAGTAGTGCAGGAAGCCCTCATGCCGCTGCGCCATGGCCCAGAACCACGGCGCGGCGATGGCCAGCATCAGCAGCAGCCCGGGCAACGACAGCAGCCCGAGGATCAGGCGCCAGCGTTGGCGCAGCACCAGCCAGGCCACCACCACCAGCCCGGGCAGCACGAAGCCGATCAAGCCCTTGGCCAGCAGGCCGAGCCCGGCCAGGCCATAGGCCAGGAGCAAGGCGCGCCGCACGGGCAGGCCCGCTTCCAGCCGCAACGCCGCATGCGCCAGCGCCAGCGTGCAGGCGGTGATGCAGCCGGCCACCAGCATGTCGAGGTTGGCGAACTGCCCGCCCACGTACCACAGCGGCTGCACCAGGAGCACGCCCAGCGTGACGAAAGCGGCCTGACGGCCCTGCCAGCGGCGGGTGAACAGGAACAGCGCCACCGCCCCCAGGGTGGCGCCCAGCACCGAGGCCGTGCGCGCCGACCAGGCCCCGGCGCCCAGCACCGACATGGCCGAGGCCGTGAGCCAGTAGAACAGCGGCGGCTTGTGGAAGAACGGCAGGCCGTTGAGCATGGGCGTGAGCCAGTCGCCCGAACGCATCATCTCCCAGGCCACACCCACGTAGCGGCCTTCGTCGGGCAGCATCAGCGGCCGGCACCAGGCGGTGGCCACCAGCCAGGCAAAGGTCAGGGCCGCGACCAGGGCGGCTTCTGCCCAGGCCCCGCGCCGGCCCTGCAGGCCGGCGGCCGGCAGCGGCTTGTGCAAGGTGGTCATCGGGGGTCGCCTTCCAGCCCGCGGCCCAGGCGCCGCTTGACCACGTACAGCGGCCTGGCCTTCACTTCTTCGTACACCCGGCCCACGTACTCGCCCACCACGCCCAGCGACACCAGCTGGATGCCGGCGAACAGCATCAGGCTCACCACGATGGTGGTCCAGCCGCTCACATGATGGCCGTAAGCGAAGTAGCTGCCGGTGAGGAAGGCGCCATAGGCAAAGGCCGCCAGCGCCAGCGCCATGCCCGCCAGGCTCACCGCCCGCAGCGGCCAGGTGGTGAAGGAGGTGAGCCCGTCCATCGCCAGCGCGGCCAGCCGCAAGGCGCTGAAGTGGCTGCGGCCATGCGCGCGTGCAGCGGGCGTGTAGGGCACGGCCACGGCCTCGAAGCCCACCCACGCATACAAGCCCTTGAGGAAGCGCTTGCGCTCGGGCAGTGCCAGCAGCGCGTCCACCACCGCACGGTCCATCAGGCGGAAATCGCCCGCGCCTTCGGGTACCTGGAAGCGGCTGGCGCCGTTCATCAGCGCATAGAAGCCGCGCACGCCCAGGCGCTTGAACCAGCCTTCGTCGTGGCGGTCGTGGCGTACCGCGTACACCACGTCGGCACCGGCGCGCCAGTGGCGCATGAAGGTCTCCAGCATCTCCACCGGGTGCTGCAGGTCGGCGTCCATCGCGATGACGATGTCGCCGCCCGCGGCCTGCAGGCCGGCGGTGAGCGCCGCCTCCTTGCCGAAGTTGCGCGACAGCTGCAGCAGCCGCACCGGGCCGGCCAGCGTCCACGGCGCGATGCGTTCGGCGGTGCCATCGCTGCTGCCGTCGTCCACCAGCACGATCTCCCAGGCCGGCGAGAGGCCGGCCAGCGCGGTCATCAACGGCGGCAACAGGTCGGCCAGGTTCTCGGCCTCGTTGTAGCAAGGCACGATGCAGGAGATGGACGGGGTGGCCGCCCGCCCGCGTCCGCGTGCAGGCGCCAGCCAATCGGCGGGCGGGGTTGTGGGCGGTGCCACCAGGGCACTGCCGGCAACGGCTGAACGGGCATGCAGCAGAGGTTCCATGGACCTCCTCCAGATCGGACTGAATCTGCATCGAACTGTGTCCGCCCGACCTTAGGCCTGCCTTAAGCCCGGCCTGCAACCGGGGTGCCGGCCACGCCGCAGCCGCGCCAGCAAGCCCTGACAACGCGTGGCATAATTGCAACTCCCAAAGGACTTGCCGGCCCGCCCGGTGAGTTCTCGTCAGTCAGTCCGCCAGCCGCCACCTCTTGTCACCCGCGGTGCCCTGGAAATCGCCCGCTTCGGCCTCACGGCTCTGATCCGGCCCCCCGTTCCTCCTCGCCCCTTACAAGCACATGGCCAAAGACGCAGTTAAGACCACCATCGACGCCAACGGGCTGCGTTATCGCAGCAAGGCATCGGGCTCGCCGTTCGCCTCCACCGGCGTTTTCAGCGCGGCCACGATGTCGTGTTTCCTGTGCGGCAAGCACCGCACCCGCTCTTCGCTGAAGTCGCGCCGCTTCCTCGGCAAGACCCAGTTCGTCTGCGCACCTTCGTGCAAGGAAGCCGAGGCGGGCATCGCCCCCAACGCCGCAGCGCCGGCCGCCGCGCCTGCCGCCACCCCGGCGGACAACACCGCGCCCGAGACCGGCAGCAGCAACAGCTGAGGCCGCGCGGCGCCCGCGCCGCCCATGCCCACCGACGCCGCCCGCGCCTTCAGCGCCGGCGGCGTCGTCGTTGGTGGGCCTTGTGGACCTTGTAGGCCGTCAGCGGGCGCGGGTTTTCTTGGCGGCGGTCGCGGCCGTGGAGCTGCCCTGCTTCAGCGCATCGGACATGCCGATCAGCACGCCGCTGACCATGGCCGCATAGCTCTGCGCAAAAGCCTGGGCCGCCTTCACGCTGGCGGCGCGGCTGTCGCGCATCGCGGTCTGCATCTGTTCGGTCAGGCCCTGCAGCGTCTGGGCCGCCTGGGTGCCGGTGTGGGTGCCGCCTGCCTGCAGCTTGCCCAGCACCTGGGCCCAGGGCGCTGCCAGCTGCTCGCTGGCGCCGTCCACCGACTTGGCGATGGCCTTGAACATCGTGTCCTCGAGCTTTTCCAGCGTCTCGACGGCCTTCTTCATGCTGCTGTCCTGCAGCGAGACGCCCTGGTCGATGAACTGCTGCATGGCCACGCGGTTGGCGTCCACCGCCTTCAGCAGCGCGTCGTCCATGCCGCTGACCGCCTGCGACAGCAGGTGCTCCACGTCCACCTCGGGCATGGCGTTGCGGGCTGCGCCGGCACTCACCGCCTGGGCGATGCCCTTGAGCGTGGCGCGGATGTTCTGCAGCGTGAGTTCACGGCCCTGCAAGGCCTTGAGCGTGGCGTCGTACACCGCCTTGCGGGCCTGCTCGCCCTGCTGGGCGCCAGCATCGGCAAGGGTCTGGATCAGGGCTTCCTGGTCGAACGGCATCTTGGCCATGCGTTTGTCTCCTGCGGTCTGGGGTGGGGATGGGTACGCCCCCACGTTATGCCGGCCCCGCATGAGCCAGCCTCAGCGAAAACCCTTCAATCGGCCAAGGCCTGCTGCACCGCTTCGCCGATCACCAGCGCCGAGGTGAGCCCCGGCGATTCGATGCCGAAGAGGTTGACCAGGCCGGGCACACCATGCTGCGCCGGGCCCTGCAGCATGAAGTCGTGGGCCGGCTCGCCCGCGGCCTGGATCTTGGGCCGCACGCCGCTGTAGGCCGGCTGCAGCGCGCCATCGGGCAGGGCCGGCCAGTAGCGGCGAATCTCGGCATAAAAGCCGTCGCTGCGGCGCGGGTCGACGCGGTAGTCGATGGGCGCATCGTCGGGCAGCCATTCGGTGTCGGGGCCGAAGCGGGCCTGTCCGCCCAGGTCCAGCGTCAGGTGCACACCCAGGCCAGCGGCTTCGGGCACCGGGTAGATCAGGCGCGAGAACGGCGCCGCGCCGGCCAGCGAGAAGTAGCTGCCCTTGCAGAAGTGGGCCGGCGGCACCAGGGCCGGGTCCAGTCCTTCGATGCTTGCGGCCACCGCGGGTGCGGCCAGGCCGGCACTGTTGACCACCACGCGGGCCCGCAGGCGCATCGGCTGCTCGCCGCCCACGTCCAGCTCGATGCCTTGCGGCGTGACGCGACCGCCCTTCACCGGGCTGTGAAAGGCCAGCATCGCGCCATGGTCCTCGGCCTCGCCGCGCAGGGCCAGCATCAGGCCATGGCTGTCGACGATGCCGGTGGACGGCGAATGCAAGGCGGCCGTGGCCTGCAGCGCAGGCTCCATCGCGCGGGCGGCCGCACCGCTGACCAGCACGGCGTCTTCCACGCCATTGGCCTGGGCCTGGGCCAGCAGCTTGTGCAGGTAGTCTTCCTGCCCGGGCTGGGTGGCCACCACCAGCTTGCCGCAGCGGCGGTGGTGGATGCCGCGTTCGGCGCAATAGGCGTAGAGCCGCTCACGGCCCTGCACGCACCAGAGGGCCTTGAGGGAGCCGGGCGGGTAGTACAGCCCGGCGTGGATGACCTCGCTGTTGCGGGCGCTGGTGACGGTGCCGATGGCCTCCAGCGCTTCCAGCACCACCACCTCATGGCCGGCACGGGCCAGTGCGCGGGCGGCCGCCAGGCCCACCACGCCGGCGCCAATGACCACGGCGCCTACCTGTTCGATGTCGTTCATGCCGACATCATCGGGCAAGCCGCAACCGGGCCGGCCGGGCTGGGCTCAGGCCGCTGCGCGGGCCGCGCCGCCCAGGCCCAGGTAGGCCTCGACGATGCGCGGGTCGTTGGCCAGCGTGCGGGCCTCGCCTTCGATGGCCACGGCGCCCATCTCCAGCACATAGGCGCGGTCGGCCACCTGCAGCGCGGCGCGGGCGTTCTGCTCCACCAGCAGCACCGAAACGCCCAACGTGCGCAGCCGCGCCACCACCAGCAGCACCTCGCGCACGATCAGCGGCGCCAGGCCCAGCGAAGGCTCGTCCAGCATCAGCAGCTTGGGCCGTGCCATCAGCGCGCGGCCGATGGCCAGCATCTGCCGCTCACCGCCCGACAGGGTGGCCGCCAGCTGGGCACGGCGTTCCTTCAGCCGCGGGAAGATGTCGAACACCTCCTGCATGCGCGCGGCCTGGTCGCGCTGGCCGCGGCGCCACTGGGCAAAGCCACCCAGCAGCAGGTTGTCTTCCACGCTCATCTCGCCGAACAGCTCGCGCTTCTCGGGCACCAGGCCCACGCCGCGGGCCACCATCGCTTCCACCGTGGGGCGCTGGATGGGCTGGCCGTTGAACTGCAGCTGCCCTTGCGAAGGCAGCAGGCCCATGGCCGCGCTGAGCAGCGTGGTCTTGCCGGCGCCGTTGGGGCCGATGACGGTGACGATCTCGCCTTCGCGCACGTCGAGGTTGACCTGGTGCAGCGCCTCCACCGGGCCGTACGACACGCAGAAGTCGCGCAGTTGCAGCAATGGTTCGCTCATGCCGCCGCCTTCTCGGCCAGCGCCGCGCCAGCCAGGTCGTCGGCGCCGCCCAGGTAGGCCTCCAGCACCTTGGGGTCGCGCTGCACCTGCGCGGGCGTGCCGTGCGAGATCACCTGCCCGAAGTCGAGCACGGTGATGCGGTCAGCCAGGTTCATCACGAACTCCATGTCATGTTCGACGATCAGGATGCCCAGCCCCTCCTGCCGCAGCTGCGACAGCAGTTCGGCCAGCTGGTGCTTTTCCTTGTGGCGCAGGCCGGCGGCGGGCTCGTCCAGCAGCAGCACGCAGGGCGCGCCGGCCAGCGCACGGGCGATCTCGACGATGCGCTGCGCGCCCAGCGGCAGCGAGCCGGCGGCGTCGTTCACGTACGCGCCCAGGCCGCAGCGCTCGATCTGGCGGCGTGCCTCGGCCAGCAGCGCGGCTTCCTCGGCGCGGTCCAACCGCAGCATGGCCGCGAACCAGCCCTTGCGGCCACGGCGGTGGGCGCCCAGGGCCACGTTGTCCAGCACGCTGCGTTCCTTCAGCAGGCGCACATGCTGGAAGGTGCGGCCCATCCCGCGGGCCGCGAAGGCGCGCGAAGGCTGGCCCACCATCGGCGTGTCCATCAGCCGCACCTCGCCTTCGGTGGGATCGTCCACGCCCGAGATCATGTTGAAGAAGGTGCTCTTGCCCGCACCGTTGGGCCCGATGAGCGCATGCACCTCGCCCGCGCGCACGTCCAGCGCCACCTTGTGGTTGGCCACCAGGCCGCCGAAGCGCTTGGTGACCTCACGCGCGGCCAGCAGCGTGCTGCCGCGCGGCGGCAGCGTGGGCTGCGGCAGCGCAGCGGCATCGATGCCGGTGGCCGCGGCCGGTTGCGCTTTCAAGCCCGGCAGCAGCCGTGCGGTCAGGGCCGAGAGCGTGGGCCACAGGCCGTCGGCATAACGCTGCAGCACCAGCAGCATCAGCAGGCCGAACACCACCACCTCGAACTGGCCGCTGGCGCCCAGCAGGCGGGGCAGCCAGTCCTGCAGCTGTTCCTTCATCAGCGTGATGAGGGTGGCGCCCAGCAGCGCACCCCACAGGTGGCCGGCGCCGCCGACCACGGCCATGAACAGGTACTCGATGCCGATGTTGAGGTTGAACGGCGTCGGGTTGACGAAGCGCTGCTGGTGCGCATACAGCCAGCCCGACAGCGCCGCCAGCAGCGCCGCCAGCACGAACACCTGCAGGCGGTAGCGGCCGGTGTCGATGCCCATCGACTCGGCCATCACGCGGCCGCTCTTGAGCGAGCGGATCGCCCGGCCCTCGCGGCTGTCCAGCAGGTTGGACAAGGCCCACAGCGCCAGCAGCACCACCGCCCAGATCAGCACGCCCAGCGGGCGCGGCGTGATCAGCGACAGCGAACCCAGCTCGATGGGCGGAATGCCGCCCATGCCGGTGTGGCCGCCGAGGAATTCAAGATTGCCGAACAGGAAGTACAGGCTCAGGCCCCAGGCGATGGTGCCCAGCGGCAGGTAGTGGCCCGACAGGCGCAGCGTGACGGCACCCAGCACCCAGGCCACGCCGCCGGCCACCACCAGACCCAGCAGCAGGCCCAGCCAGGGCAGCAGCGGCGAGCCGGCCAGGCCCAGCAGCTGCGCGCCCGCGGTGCCCAGCCAGCCGGTGGCATACGCCGCCAGGCCGACGAAGGCGGCCTGGCCGAAGGAGGTCATGCCGGCGACGCCGGTCATCATCACCAGGCCGATGGCCACCAGCGCATAGAGGCCGATGTTGTTGACCAGGGTGACCTGGAACTCGGGCAGCAGTGCCAGCCCAAGCCCCAACAACACTACGAAAACGAGCGGCAACAGGCGACGCATCACTCGTCCTCCTCGACATGGCGCGTGCGCAGCGAACGCCACCACAGCACCGGAATGATCAGCGTGAAGACGATCACCTCCTTGAAGGCGCTCGCCCAGAACGACGAGAAGGCTTCGAGCAAGCCCACCAGCAGCGCACCCACCACGGCCAGCGGGTAGCTGGCCAGCGCGCCGATGATGGCGGCCACGAAACCCTTGAGGCCGATCAGGAAGCCGGTGTCGTAGTACACGGTGGTGATCGGCGCGATCAGCAGGCCCGAGATGGCGCCGATGAGCGCCGCCAGCGCGAAGCTGAGGTCACCCGCCAGCTCGGTGGGAATGCCCATCAGCCGCGCGCCGGTGCGGTTGATGGCGGTGGCACGCAGCGCCTTGCCGACGATGCTGCGCTCGAAGAACAGGTACATGCCCAGCATCAGCAGCGCGGCCACGCCCACCACCACCAGCGACTGGCCGGTGAGCGGAATGCCGCCGAGGTCGAAGCGCAGCTCGGAGAAGGCCGGCGTGCGAGAGCCCTCGGCGCCGAAGAACAGCAGGCCCAGGCCCACCATCACGCCATGCAGTGCGACGGAGACGATGAGCAGCATCAGCACCGTCGCATTGGCCAGCGGCCGGTAGGCCGTGCGGTACAGCAAGGGACCGAGCGGCGTGACGATGAGCAGCGTGAGCACGGTCTGCGCGGCCAGGCCCGTGGGCCTGGCCAGCAGCGACCACAGGGCGGCGATGCCGGGCAGCAACAGCGCCCAGAGCAGCGTGCTGCCCCACTCCACCTGCCGCCCGCGGGCGGCGCGCCAGCCTTCCATGGCCAGCACCGCCAGCCCCAGGCCGACGCCCAGCCACAGCGTGGGCGGTGTCTTGCCCAGCTGCAGCGCGGCCATCGACAGCGCACCAAAGGCCACCAGCTCGCCCTGAGGGATGAAGATCACGCGGGTGACCGAAAACACGAGCACCAGCGTCAGGGCCAACAACCCGTAGATGGCACCGTTGACGATGCCGTCCTGGCCCAGCATCAGGGCAATCTGGAAGTCCATGGGTCAGATCACTCGGAGAGGTATTTCCAGGTGCCGTTGCTGATGGTCACCATCACGCGGCCACGCTGGTCCAGGCCCGCATGGTCGGTCGGCGACATGTTGAAGACGCCGTGCGCGCCCGGCAGGTCCTTGACCTGTTCCAGCGCGTCGCGCAGCGCGGCGCGGAAGGCCGGCGTGCCGGGTTGGGCCTTCTTCAGCGCCTCGGTGGCGGCGGCCTGCATCAGCAGGCCGGCGTCCCAGGCGTGGCCGCCGAAGGTGGACACCGAGCCCTTGCCGAACTTGACCTCGTAGGCGGTGACGTAGTCGGTGGCGCTCTTCTTGACCGGGTGGCCGGCGGGCAGCTGCGCGGCCACCAGCATCGGGCCAGCGGGCAGCAGCGTGCCTTCCACGTCCTTGCCGCCCACGCGCAGGAAGTCGTTGTTGGCCACGCCGTGGGTCTGGTAGATCTTGCCGGCGAAGCCACGCTCCTTCAGCGCCTTCTGCGGCAGCGCGGCGGGCGTGCCCGAACCGGCGATCAGGATGGCGTCAGGGCGGGCCGACACCAGCTTGAGCACCTGGCCGGTGACCGAGGTGTCGCTGCGGTTGTAGCGCTCGGTGGCCACGATGTTGAGCTGCTTGATGCCCGCAGCCTTCTGGAACTCCTGCAGCCAGCCTTCGCCGTAGGCATCGGCAAAGCCGATGAAGCCGACCGACTTCACGCCGTTGGCCGCCATGTGCTGGGCGATGGCCACGGCCATCATGATGTCGTTCTGCGGGGTCTTGAACACCCACTTGCGCTTGGGGTCGGTCACCGGCTCGACGATGCGGGCCGAAGCCGCCATCGAGATCATCGGCGTGCTGCTTTCGGCGGCCACGTCGATCATCGCCAGCGAGTTGGGCGTGACGGTGGAGCCGATCAGCACGTCCACCTTGTGCTCGGTGATCAGCTTGCGCGCATTGGTCACGGCGGTGGTGGTGTCTGAGGCATCGTCCAGCACGATGTAGTTCACCTTCTGGTTGCCGATCTGCTTGGGCATCAGCTCGATGGTGTTCTTCTCGGGGATGCCCAGCGAAGCGGCCGGGCCGGTGGCCGAGACGGTGACACCGACGGTCATGTCGGCCTGCGCGGCCAGGCCGGCCAGGGCCAGCGCGCTGGCCACCAGCGTGTGCTTGAAATACTTCATCGTGCTGTCTCCTTGGGATGGATGGTTGAACGCGGAACACGCGGCGCCGGCTGCGGTGCATTCACCGCATGCAGGCCACCGAAGAACAGGTCGGCCACCAGCGGGGCCATGGCCTCGTGGTTGAGCACGCCATCGGGCTTGAGCCAGGTGAACATCCAGTTGATCATGCCGAACAGCAGCATGGTCAGCGGCTTGTCCAGCTGCTGCTCGGCCAGCGCCGGCCGCACTTCCACCAGCGTGCGGGCAAAGGCCTGCACCACGCGGCGCTGCCCGTCCAGCACCTGCTGGTGCGCCTCCGGATCGAGGAACTTCACGTCCTCGGTCAGCACCCGGTGCTGGTTCTGGGCATTGGCGTACTCATGCACGAAGCGGCTGATGAGCAGGCGCAGCCGCTGCTCGGCCGGCAGCGCCATCGCACCCACCTCGGCCACCAACGCCTCCAGCCGGCCGACGTGGCCCTGGGCGATCTGTGCCAGCAGCTCGGACTTGTCGCGCATGTAGTGGTACAGCGTGGCCTTGGACACGCCGCAGGCCGCGGCCACCTGGTTCATGCTGGTGCCGGGGTAGCCCTGGTGCGCGAACAAGGCCGCGGCCTGCGCCAGGATGTGCTCGCGCTGGTCGTCGTAGGTGGCGGCTCGGGTGCGGGCCATCGGTCAGCGCGCGCGGCGGTCGATCACGCGGCGGGCCTTGCCCACCAGCGTGCGTTCGATACTGCCGGGCAGCCCGACGTGGACCCGGGTGCTGACGCCGATCAGCGTCTTGATGCGCTGCTGCAGCTGGCGGGCCACGGCCTGGCAGTTGGCCTCCGAGGCATCGGCCTCGGGCAGCATCTCGCAGCGCACTTCCACTTCGTCCAGCGTGCCTTCGCGGGTGATGATGAGCTGGTACTGGCCGCCCAGCTGGCCGTGCGCCAGCACCAGTTCCTCCACCTGCGTGGGGAACAGGTTGACGCCGCGGATGATCAGCATGTCGTCGCTGCGGCCGACGATCTTGCCCATGCGTCGCATGCTGCGCGCGGTGGGCGGCAGCAGCCGCGTCAGGTCGCGGGTGCGGTAGCGGATGACGGGCAGCGCTTCCTTGCTGAGCGTGGTGAATACCAGCTCACCCTCGCTGCCGTCGGGCAGCACCTCGCCGGTCTCGGGGTCGATGATCTCGGGGTAGAAGTGGTCTTCCCAGATCACCGGGCCGTCCTGCGTTTCCACGCATTCGCTGGCCACGCCGGGGCCCATCACCTCCGACAGGCCGTAGATGTCCACCGCGGACAGGCCGGCGCTGCTCTCGATGTCGCGGCGCATCGCCTCGGTCCAGGGTTCGGCACCGAAGATGCCCACCTTCAGCGAGCTGGCCGCCGGGTCCAGGCCCTGGCGCTTCATCTCCTCGACGATCACCTGCATGTAGCTGGGCGTGACCATGATGATGTCGGGCTTGAAGTCGGTGATCAGCTGCACTTGCTTCTCGGTCTGGCCGCCGCTCATCGGCACCACGGTGCAGCCCAGCCGCTCGGCCCCGTAGTGCGCGCCCAGCCCGCCGGTGAAGAGGCCGTAGCCATAGGCGATGTGCACCATGTCGCCGGCACGGCCGCCGGCCGCGCGGATGCTGCGGGCCACCAGGTCGGCCCAGGTGTCGATGTCACGCTGGGTGTAGCCCACCACGGTGGGCTTGCCGGTGGTGCCCGACGAGGCATGCACCCGCACCACCTGCTCACGCGGCACGGCAAAGAGGCCGAAGGGATAGTTGTCGCGCAGGTCCTTCTTGGTGGTGAAGGGGAACTTGGCCAGGTCGGCCAGCGTGCGGCAGTCCGACGGGTGCACGCCCTTGGCATCAAAGGCCGCCTTGTAGTGCGGTACATGATCGTAGGCATGCTGCAGCGTGGCCTTCAGCCGCTGCAGCTGCAGGGCCTGCAGTTCATCGGCACTGGCGGTTTCGATCGGATCCAGGTCGCCGGGGGCGGGCTTCATCACGGGCATGCTTGAACTCCTGGGCCGCGGCACGGCGGCCATCTACAAGGCGGGGAAACGGGAGCGGCCTTCAGCCGGCCACGGCCGGTTTGCCGCGCACGGTGTAGGAGCGGCCACGGAACAAGGCCAGGCGCTCGCCGCGCTGGTTGCTGAGCTCCACGTCGTACACGCCGGTGCGGCCGGCCTTGGACTGCTCGGTGCAGTGGGCGGTGAGCACGTCGCCCAGGCGCGCCGGGGCCGTGATGTCGATGGCGAAGCCCGAGGCCACGGTCAACTCGTTGTAGGCGTTGCAGGCGAAAGCGAAGGCCGAATCGCACAACGTGGTCATCAGGCCGCCATGGCAGATGTCGTGGCCGTTCAACATGTCTTCGCGCACCGTCATCGTCAACGTGGCGGTGCCGGGGCCGATCGCGGTAACCTGCATGCCCAGCGCACGAGAGGCCCGATCGTTGCGCCACATGCCATCGCGCACGAACTCGGCGGTCTGCTGGGCATTGCGTTCGGCGGCCGGAGCCGGATGGGACGGATTTGCTGGGGCCATGGGCTTCAATTGATATACCGACCGGTCGGTGAATTTTAGGGAGGGGTGGCGCCGCACGGAAGCCCGATTCCCTGCGGACAAACCCGAGGCGACAGGGCCGGGTCCGTCATATGCATGACGCGATCAAGACCCCCTGCCGCCACACTGCGGCGCGACGACGCCTGTGAGGAGAAAGCGCTTGAAGACGCATGCCATGGATGCAAGCACGCTGGCCGATGTGGCCGAGGCGGTGCCCGCGATCGCCACCGTCGAAGCCGACGAAGACCACCCCGAGCTGCCCTGGCGCGCACGCGGCCGCCTGCCCCTGCCCGTGTGGCTGTCGATCGTGGTGCCCTCGGTGAGCATGGTGCTGGCGCTGCTGCTGGCCAGCGCGGTGGATGCGCTGCCGCGCGCCGGCAGCGGCACCCGCGTGGCTGTCAGCTGCGATGCGCCGCCGCCATCCGCCACAGGCGGGGCGAACGCCGGTAGCGGCTGTCGCCGTAATGCGCCTGCAGGTGCTCCAGCACGCTGATCACCCGCTGGGCGCCCAGTTGCTCACCCCAGGCCAGCGGCCCTTGCGGATGCCCGGCGCCCAGCACCATGGCAATGTCCACGTCAGCCGGCAAGGTGCCGGTCCAGGTGCACAGGTCGGCCGCCTCGTTCACCAGGCAGCAGGCCACGCGCATCACGCCCAGGCCGGCCACGTCGTCCAGCGCCAGCAGCTCCACACCGGCCGGCTCCAGGGCCGCGGCCAGGCCAGGCAACAGCTCATGGTGGCCGGTGCTGGCGGTTGCGCCCAGCACGCGGGTGGTGGCGAAATCGCGCGCCAGGTCCAGCAGCAGCAAGGGCTCACCTTCGCCACGGCGGGTGGCGGTGCGGCCATCGGTCAGTGCCACCGTCACCTCGTCCACGGCCAGGCTTTCGGGCGGCAGTGAGCCATCGCCCACCACCACCTGGCCGCCGGCACGCAAGCGCTCGATCAGTGGCGCCAGCAGGCCCGGCTGGGCCGAGGCGCGCAGCGCGGGCCGCAGCGGCGCCGGCTCCACCGGCACCGGCGTGGGCATGGTGGCGTCCAGCTGGTAGTCGTAGAAGCCGCGTCCGCTCTTGCGGCCCAGGCGGCCGGCCTGCACCAGCTCCTGCTGCAGCGGGTGCGGTGCATAGCGCGTATCGAACTGGGTGGCCGCAAACACCGATTCGGTGACCGCCAGGTTGACGTCGACGCCGATCAGGTCGATGAGCTGGAACGGCCCCATCGGAAAGCCGCCCGCCTCATGCAGCAGCTGGTCGATCACCGGCGCGGGGGCCAGCTGCTCGCTCAGCAGCCGCAGGCTTTCGGCGTAGAACGGCCGCGCCACCCGGTTGACGATGAAGCCCGGCGTGTTGGGCGCGTCCACCGGCGTCTTGCCCCAGGCGCGGCTGAGCTGGCTGACGGCATCGGCCACCGCATGGTCGGTGTCCAGCCCACGCACCACTTCCACCAGGCGCATGCGCGGCGCCGGGTTGAAGAAGTGCCAGCCCACCACACGGCCGGGGTGCATCAGCCCATGCGCCACGGCGGTGATGGAGATGGACGAGGTGTTGGTCGCCAGCACCGTGGCCGCCGGCAGCCACTGCTCCAGCTGGCGGAAAAGGGCCTGCTTGACCTCCAGCCGCTCGGCCACGGCCTCGACCACCAGGCCGCAGCCTTCCAGCCCGGCGATGGATTCGACCAGCGACAGCCGCTCCATCACGGCGCTGCGCTGCGCGGGCTGCAGGCGGCCGCGCTGCACCGCGGTGGCCAGGTCGTTGCCGATGCGCTGCAGCGCGGCCTGGGCCACGCTGGGCTGCGCATCGAACAGGCGCACCGCATGGCCGGCCTGCGCGGCCACCTGCGCAATGCCCACCCCCATGCTGCCGGTGCCGACGATGCCGACGACGGTATGGGGGCCCAGCAGCGCATCGGCTTCCGGCATGGCGTGGTCCTTGCATTAGTTCGAATGCCTTGGATGGTAGGCGCAGCCAGCCCACCCCGCGCTTGCGGGGACGACAAATCGGGCCGGTGAGATGCACCATTCTGGGCTCGGAGTTGCGATGCATCTCCGGCCGGTTTACCGGGAGGAAAAGCAGGCGTTGCGCTTCCAGTGCGACGACATTGCGAGGAAAGGGGGCCTTGGCTTGATTGCTGAGGCCCCTTTTTCATGGGTGCTGTTGGCTTCTCCACACCCTGCGTGGATTTGGCGCGTTTGCTCCGCGCCGTGCGGGATCTGGGCGCGGGCGGACACCCTGGCGGGGTAGCGCTGTTTGCTCCGGGCCGTGCGGGCGAGCCCGGGGGCTTAGCTTCCGCGGTCCGCGCTGTGCGCGGACTGCCCTGCGCTACTCGGGTGGGCGGCCCGCGGCAGAACTCGCTACGTTCGCTGACGCTCACTGCGCTCGGACAACTGCCGCGAGTCAGAGCACGAAGCGCGCTGCGCGCGCGGCCACCCACCCTGCGTTGCTCGGCGCTCCAGATGCGCCCCCGGACCCACCCGCACGGCCCTGCGCAAAGGTCCACCGGTGGCGCTGCGCGTTGCGGGCTCGCGCTGCGCGCATCGCACGCCATGCCGTGCATGCGGCCGTGCCTTGAGCGCAGCGCGGGTTCCTGGCCGAGCCTGCGAAGGGCTGGCGCCAGCCAACCCGAGCCGTGCGGTGGGCGGGGGGCGGCGGGGCGATTTCTGGGGCGGCGAGGAGCGCAGTGGCGAGGTCGGCGCGCGCCAGCGCGCTTCGTGAGCTGACTCGCGGTGGTTGTTCGAGCGCAGTGAGCGTCAGCGAACGTAGCGAGTTCTGCCGCGCGACCTCGGCGCGAGCACCGCAGCGGAGTCGGCCCGCAGGGCTGACCGCCCCAGCATGAGCCCCGCCGCCCCCCGCCCACCGCACGGCGGTCGAACAAACACCGCACCTACGGCGCACGCACTGTCGTGCAGCGGCCGAACAAGCACAGAACAGGCAGCCGCTTCGTCAGCCCAGCACCGTCCCCCGGCACTCGCCAAACCCCACCCGCCGCGCCCCCGGCGCTTCGGCGTAAGCCTTCAGGATCACCGTATCGCCGTCCTGCAGGAAGGTCCGCGTCTCGCCCGACGACAGCGTGATCGCCTGCTTGCCGCCCTGCGTCAGCTCCAGCAGCGAACCAGCCTGGTCCGGATTGGGGCCCGACAGCGTGCCGCTGCCCAGCAGGTCGCCCGGCTGCAGGTTGCAGCCGTTGCTGCTGTGGTGTGTCAGCATCTGCGCCACCGTCCAGTAGGCATCGGCGGCATTGCCGCAACTCAAGCGCTCCGGTTGCGCCATCGCCGGGGTTTGCAGCCACACCTCGATGGTCAGGCCCAGGGCCCCACGCTCGCTGTTGGTCGCCGAATCCAGGTACGGCAGCGGCGCCGGATCGCCCTCGGGCCGCGTGAACGGCCGGCGGAACGGCGCCAGCGCCTCCTGCGTCACGATCCAGGGCGAGATGGTCGTGGCAAAGCTCTTGGACAGGAACGGCCCCAGCGGCTGGTACTCCCAGGCCTGCAGGTCGCGCGCCGACCAGTCGTTGAGCAGCACCATGCCGAACCACTCGTCTTCGGCCTGCGCCATCGTCATCGGCTCGCCCTGGGCATTGCCGGCGCCGACGAACACACCCAGCTCCAGCTCGTAGTCCAGCCGCTTCACCGGCCCGAACAGCGGCGTGCCTTCCGGGCCCGCCGTCTGGCCCGTGGGCCGGCGGAAACGCTGGCCGCTGACGCCGATGCTGGACACCCGGCCGTGGTAGCCGATGGGCACCCACTTGTAGTTGGGCAGCAGCGGGTTGTCGGGGCGGAACAGCTTGCCCACCGCGGTGGCGTGGTGGATGCCGGTGTAGAAGTCGGTGTAGTCGCCGATGCGGCAAGGCACGGCCATGGCGGCTTCGGACTGCGGCACCAACGCACCGGCCAGCGCGGCCTGCTGCGGGCTGCCTGCGCGCAGCGCTTGGCTCAAGGCCGCACGCAGCTGGCGGCGGGCGGGCGCACCCTGAGCCATCAGCGCATTGAGGTCACCCGCGGCCAAGGGCGCCAGCAGCGGCTGCACATCGGCCGGCCAGCCAGCCTGGGCGGCGGCCAGCTTCAGGTCCAGCACCTGGTCGCCGATGGCCACGCCGATGCGCAGGGGCTCATCACGGCCTACGCGGCGGAAGGCGCCGTACGGCAGGTTCTGGATCGGGAAGTCGGTGCCCGGCTCGTTGGCGGAAGGCACCCAGCTTTGCAGCGCAGGGTCGTGGGTGGCGTCCAGCAGTCGGTCGGTCATCGCTCAATCCTTGAATTTGTCGTCGAGTGCGGCCCAGCACTGCGGATAGTTGGCGTCCAGCGCGCCGCCGTTCATCGCGAAGTCGGTGGGCACGAAGCGCCAGCGGCTCTCGAACATGAAGGCCAGGGTGTGGTCCAGCTTGTGTGGCTGCAACGGGGCGTTGCTCGCCTTGTCGAAGGCCTCGGCATCGGGACCGTGCGGCACCATGCAGTTGTGCAGGCTCATGCCACCGGGCTTGAAGCCTTCGGGCTTGGCGTCGTACTGGCCGTACACCAGGCCCATGAACTCGCTCATCAGGTTGCGGTGGTACCAGGGCGGGCGGAAGGTGTCCTCGGCCACCATCCAGCGCGGCGGAAAGATCACGAAGTCGCAGTTGGCGGTGCCCGGCGTGTCGCTGGGGCTGGTGAGCACGGTGAAGATCGACGGGTCCGGGTGGTCGAAGCTGATGGAGCCGATGACCATGAAATGCGCCGTGTCGTAGCGCAGCGGCGTGAGGTTGCCGTGCCAGGCCACCACGTTGAAGGGCGTGTGCGCCTGCCGCGTGCGCCACAGCTGGCCGGCGTACTTGCGCACCACTTCATAGCCGCCACTGCCTGGCTCATGGGCCGCCACCGGCGCCTGGAAGTCGCGCGGATTGGCCAGGCCGTTGCTGCCGATGGGGCCCAGCTCGGGCAGGCGGAACGGGGCGCCGTAGTTCTCGCACACATACAGGCGCGTGGGGCCGTCCACCGCCACCTTGAAGACGATGCCGCGCGGCACCAGCACGATCTGGCCGGGCGCCGCGTCCAGCACCCCCAGCTCGGTGGTCACGCGGATGCTGCCCTGCTGCGGCACCAGCAGCATCTCGCCATCGGCATTGACCAGCGCGCGACGCTCCATCGAGCGGTTGACCAGCACCAGATGGGCCGCCATGCCGCTTTGCGCATCGGCATCGCCATTGACCACCACGGTGCGGATGCCGTCGATGAAGTCGGAGGGCTGATCGTCGCCCGGCACCGGCACGGGGTGCCAGCGCATGGGATTGGGCGGTGCGTTGACGCCCTCCTTGGCGCCGGTCTTCCAGTAGGCATGGGGCAGCGGCTCGAAGCCACCGGTCACCACCGAGGGCTGGCGGCGGTAGACCCAGGTGCGGCGGTTTTCGTGTCGCGGGGCGGTGAAGGCGCTGCCCGAGATCAGCTCGGCATACAGGCCCAGCGCCACCTGCTGCGGGCTGTTGCGGCCCTGGGGCAGCGCGCCGGCCACCGCCTCGGTGGCGAACTGGTTGCCGAAGCCGGACTGGTAGTTCAAGGTCGTTGTTGCTTCGCTCATGAGAGGTCTCCGGCAGAAGGGTCGCGCGCCAGGGTCAGTGCCTGCTGCAGCACCGTCATGTCGCCGATGTGGTTGGCCAGCAGCAGCACCAGCCGGGCGTTGAGCGCATGGCTCTCGGCCTCGGGCAGGTCGCGGTGGGTGTCGATCAGCGCCTCGTAGAAATCGTCGGGCGCTTTCAGGTTCAGCTCGGTGTTCAGTGTGGCGCTCATGCCGCGCTCCTTTCCGTCTGCGGGTCGACGCGGCGGCCCAGCGCCCTGCCCTGCGCGGCCAGCACCGCCGCGGCGGTGGGCTGGCGCCAGCGGGCGCACACATGCTGGTCGGGGCGAATCAAGTAGGCCGTGCCGGGCTGAGCGTCGTAGCGCTGCCAGGCCAGTGCATGGGCCTCGCCCGCGGGCACCTGCAGCACCGCGATGCCGGGCAGGTCGTGGGCCCAGGCCGGCGCCTCGCCGAACACCAGCAGCGTGAAGCCGCTGGACAAGGCACGCAGCAGCCAGCCGTCCGCGGTGCTTGGCAGCGGCGCATCGGCCGCCACCGCGCCCGGTCGCATCAGGCCCTGGAAGTCATCGACATCGGGCGTGTTCAGCGGCGAGCCGTCCAGCGTGGCAGGCACCGACAGCCGGCCGCTGTTGACCAGCCGGCGGGCGAAGGGCTGCGTGCGCGCCAGTTGCAGCACCGCGTCGCGGAACAGCCGGCTCACCGCGCTCTTGGGCGTGATGAAGTCGGTGGCGCGGGTGGAGTTGAGGATGTTCTCGTCGGCGGCGTATTCGCGCTCATGGCCGTAGCTGGCCACCAGCGCCTGCGCGGCATCGCCCGCCACCTGGCCTTGCAGCACCGCGGCCAGCTTCCAGCCCAGGTTGTCGGCGTCCTGGACGCCGGAGTTGGCGCCGCGGGCGCCGAAGGGCGATACGCCATGCGCCGAATCGCCCGCGAACAGCACGCGGCCGTGGCAGAAGCTGGCCATGCGCCGGCAGCCGAAGGTGTACACGCTGGCCCACTCCAGCGTGAAGGGCACGTCGTCGCCCAGTAGCTTCTTGACCAGCGGGATGATGTGCTCGGGCTGCCTGGCAGCCTCGGGGTCGGCGTCCCAGCCCAGCTGGAAGTCGATGCGCCAGACGTCGTCGGGCTGGCGGTGCAGCAGCACGCTCTGGCCGGGATGGAAGGGCGGATCGAACCAGAACCAGCGCTCGGGCGGCTGCTGTCGGCCGGTGATCTTCACATCGGCGATCAGGAAGCGGTCCTTGAAGATGCGGCCGGTGCTTTCCTGTCCGATCAGCTCACGCACGGTGCTGCGGCTGCCGTCGCAGGCCACCAGCCAGTCGGCGCGCAACTGATAGGGGCCCTCGGGCGTTTCCACCGTCAGCAGCGCGTGGTCGGCATGCTGCTCCACGGCCTTCACCGCGTTGTCCCAGCGCAGGTCGATCAGCGGCAGCTGCGCGGCGCGGTCGGCCAGCATGCCTTCCACGTAGTACTGCTGCAGGTTGATGAAGGCCGGCCGCTCATGGCCGGTCTCGGGCAGCAGGTCGAAGGCGTACACCGGCTCGTCGCGCAGGAACACCCGGCCCACGTTCCAGGACACGCCCTTGTCCACCATCGGCTGGCCACAGCCCAGGCGGTCGAAGATCTCCAGCGTGCGCTTGGCAAAGCAGATGGCCCGTGAGCCGGTGGACAGCTGGTGGTCGTTGTCCAGCAGCACCACCGGCACCTGGCGCTGCGCCAGGTCGATGGCCAGCGCCAGGCCCACCGGCCCGGCGCCCACCACCACCACGGGGTGGCGCGGCGGCGCGGCGGCGTCCTGGTCGGCATGGCGCCGATACGGGAAATGCAGCGTCTGGTAGTCCATGGGCGGCCTCCGGTGAGGTGCGGCGTTCAGCCTTCCAGGGTCTTCCACATCTGGGTGTCGCGTTCGGCGGTCCAGATGCGCGGATCGGGGTGCTGCGTGGCTTCGTCGTAGCAGCGCGTCACGTCGAAGGGCATGCAGTGGTCGAAGATCACCCAGTGGCCGTATTTGGGCTGCAGCGCGGCGTAGGTGTTCTTGTAGACGGTGTTGAGGTCGTGGCCCGCAGCCACGCCGGCCTGCACCTGGCGCCACACGTCGGCGATGAAGTCGCGCGTGCCGGCCAGACCCTGCTGCACCGCTTCGGGCGTGGTGAGCGCGGCGCCGCGGCCGGGCACCAGCTTTTCGGGCTTGAGCGCGGCCAGGTTGTCCAGCGTCTGCGGCCAGTCCTTGAAGTAGGCATCGCCGGCATAGGGCGTGGCGTCGAACTCCACCAGGTCGCCGCTGAACAGGATCTTCTGCTGCGGCAGCCAGGCCACGGTGTCGCCCTTGGTGTGGCCGCGGCCCAGTTGCAGCAGCTGCACTTCCAGGCTGCCCAGCCACAGCGTCATCTTGCCGGTGAAGGTGATGGTGGGCCAGGTGAGACCCGCCGGCACGCTCTCGACGTTGCGGAACAGGCGCGGAAAGCGGCCGATCTCGCTGGCCTTGTCCTGCTCGCCGCGCTCGACGATCAGGTCGCGCGTGTCCTGGCTGGCGATGATGTGGTCCGCGCCATAGGCGCTGGCGCCCAGCACCCGCACCGCGTGGTAGTGCGTCATCAGCACGTACTTGATCGGCTTGTCGGTCACCTCGCGGATGCGACGGATCACGTCCTGCGCCATCACTGGCGTGGCTTGCGTGTCCAACACCATCACCGCGTCGTCGCCGATGATGACCCCGGTATTGGGGTCGCCCTCGGCCGTGTAGGCATAGGCGTTGTCGGACAGCTTGGTGAAGCTGACCTGCTTTTCTTCGAGGTCGGCTTGCGAGGCGAAGGCTTTGCTCATGGCGTTTGACCCAGGTTAACTTGTTCAACGATATCTAATGCCGGCATCCTAGCCAAAGCGTTAGATAATGTCTAACTCATTCGCATAAGTACAAACACCATGGACGACGCCGACGAGGGACGCGGCCCGCGGGGCATCCAGAGCATCGAGGTGGGCGGACAGCTGCTGCTGGCGCTGGCGCACCATGGCCGGCCGATGCCGCTGAAGGACCTGGCGCGCGAGGCGGGCATGGCGCCGGCCAAGGCCCACCCCTATCTCGTGAGCTTCGGCAAGCTGGGCCTGGTGGAGCAGGAGCCCACCACCGGCCGCTACGGCCTGGGCCCGCTGGCGCTGCAGCTGGGGCTGATCAGCCTGCAGCAATACGACCCGGTGCGGCTGGCCACGCCGCTGGCCGACGAGCTGGCGCTGGCCACCGGCCACACGGTGGCGCTGGCGGTGTGGGGCAACCGCGGGCCCACCATCGTGCGGGTGGCCGAAGCGCCCTCCCCGGTGCATGTGGCCATGCGCCACGGCACGGTGATGAGCATGCGCGGCACCGCCTCGGGCTGGTTGTTCGCGGCCTACCTGCCGGCGGCCGACGTGGCGCCGCTGCTGGCGCAGGAGCCGGCAGTGCCAGGCTTCGACGACGAACTGGCCGAGGTGCGCCGCCGCGGCCTGGCGCGGGCGGTGGACCTGTCCCTGCCCGGCGTCAGCGCACTGGCGGTGCCGGTGTTCGACGGCCGCGGCGCGATGGTGCTCAGCATCACCGCCATCGGCCCCAGCGCCACCTTCGACAGCAGCTGGGACGGCGAGTTGGCAGCCGAACTGCGGCGCGTGGCCGGTGGGCTTTCGCGGCGCTTGGGGTGGCAGCCGGGGTGAAAGAGGGCGCGGTGACTAGGCAGCCAGCCAAGGGTTGAGGACTTGCACGCCCGCCGCTGCATATGGCGCAGTGTCGCGTGCACTGTCCGGCTGGCAAAGCCCGGATGTCGAACAGCAACTCCGCCAGGCTGACGCTCGACACGAACAGGACTTCCGCGGCCTTCTCGTTCAACCGGGCCATGACGGCTGGATGGAGCGATCAGTCAGTCAAAGCTCAGCGGCTGTGCGGGCTCTTTGCCGCGCAGTCTGCCCATCGCAGCCGCGTTCTCGTCGCTCAGCCCCGCCTTGCGACCAATGGCGGCCAGGGCATCACCCATCCGCACTCGACCTTGGGGCTTTACGGCGGCGGCCAGGATTTCGCGCACCTCTGCCTCAGTGCTGCGGCCATGCTGCGCCGCTCGTACACGCAGCGCACGATGCACGTCGTCTGGCAGGTTCTTCAAGGTCAAGACTGCCATGCTCACAGCCTCTCGCTTGCTGTCAATGACAAGATTCTGAGGCTGGCGCATCGCCAGGTCACGCCGGCAACGCCACCGGCGAGCTGACGCGGCCGAAGGCGAACACGGCCTCGGGTGCCCCGCGCAGCAGGCCCCAGCGGGCGGCGGCCAGGCGTTCGGCGCGCCATGGGTCCTCGGCAGCGCCAGGCGCGGCGGCCTGTGCGATGCGCAGGGCGGCGTCGGCCAGCAGCAGGCGGGTGCTGCCGGCCAGGAAATCGTCGGCCGCGGCGCCCACGCGGTCGGTGTCTTCGGCCTGCGGGGCCAGCGCTTCCAGCGCGGCACGCGCGGCCTGCACCGCGTGGCGGACGGCCGCTGCTTCGCCGGCCAGGCCGGCCGGTGCCGCCTCGGCCCGCGCCTGGATGGCGGCCAGACGGCGGCCGAAGGCGGCGCCCTGGTCGCCCAGCACCTTGCGCTGCAACAGGTCCAGCGCCTGGATCTCGTTGGTGCCCTCGTACAGCATGGCCACCCGGCTGTCGCGCACCGTCTGCTCGATGCCGGCGTCCCGCGTGTAGCCGGTGCCGCCCCACACCTGCAGCGCCGCATCGGCGCCGTGGTGGCCGAGCGCGGTGAGGCCGGCCTTGACCACCGGTGTCAGCAGGCTGGCCTGCCCCTCGGCCTCGGCGCGCTGGTCGGCGTCGGCGCCGTGGTGGGCGGTGTCCAGCAGCATCGCGGTTTCATAGGCCAGCACGCGGCCGGCTTCGGCATCGGCGCGCAGCGTCCACAGCAGGCGGCGCATGGCCGGGTGCTCGGCGATGGGCCGGCCGCGGCCCTGCACCCGTTCGCGCGCATAAGCCCAGGCATGGCGCTGGGCCTGTTCCAGGTGGCCCAGGCCCTGCAATCCCACGTGCAGCCGGGCCGCATTCATCATCACGAACATGGCCTGCAGGCCACGGTGCGGCTGCCCCACCAACCAGCCCAGCGCGCCTTCCAGCGCCACCGCGCAGGTGGCGCTGCCGTGCAGGCCCATCTTGTGTTCCAGGCCGGTGCAGCGCACCGGGTTGTGGGAGCCATCGGGCAGGCGCTGAGGCGCGAGGAACAGCGACAGGCCCCGGCTGCCAGCCGGGGCATCGGGCAGGCGGGCCAGCACCAGGTGCACGGTGTTGTCGGCCAGGTCGTGGGCCGCGCCGGAGATGAACTGCTTGACGCCATGCAGCCTGTAGGCCGGCAGCCCCGGCAGGCCGCCGAGGCCCATGCCGGCCGGCTCGGCGCGGCTGCGCAGCAGGCCCAGGTCGCTGCCGGCCTGCGGCTCGGTCAGGTGCATGGTGGCCAGCCATTCGCCGCTGGCCACTTTGGGCAGGTACAGCGCCTGCAGCGCCGGGTCGGCATGGTGGCGCAGACAGTCGTAGGCACCGTGCAACAGGCCGGGGTACATGGTCCAGCCGTGGTTGGCGGCGGCCCACATCTCACCCACTGCGGCGTCCAGCAGCATCGGCAGACCCTGGCCGCCGTGTTCGGGCGCGCAGGCCAGCGCGGGCCAACCGCCCTGCACGAAGGCGCGGTAAGCGTCGGCAAAGCCCTCGGGGGTGTGCACGCGGCCGTCGTCGGCCAGACGGCAGCCCTGGCGGTCGCCCACCGCGTTCAACGGCGCCAGCAGGCCACTGGCGAAGCGGCCCGCTTCTTCCAGCACCGCGGCGGCGGTGTCGATGTCGAGGTCGGCATGCGCCGGCATCGCGGCCCAGGCGGCGGGCGCCTGCAGCACCTCCTCGATGACGAAGCGCATCTCGCGCAGCGGGGGGGTGTAGCTCTGCATGCCGTACTGCCTGTGCTCAGCGCTATCGGGGTGCCATGCGAAGCGCGCCGTCGAGGCGGATCACCTCGCCATTGAGCGCGGTGTTCTCGATGATCGAAGCTGCCAGCGCCGCGAATTCGCTGGGGCGGCCCAGGCGCTTGGGGAACGGGATGCTGGCGGCCAGCGATTCCTGCACCGTCTGCGGCAGCTCGTCCATCAGCGGGGTGTGGAACAGGCCGGGCGCGATGGTGACCGCGCGCACGCCGAACTGCGCCAGGTCGCGCGCCAGCGGCAGCGTCATCGCCGCCACGCCGCCCTTGGAGGCGGCATAAGCCTCCTGGCCCACCTGCCCGTCGAAGGCCGCCACCGAGGCGGTGCAGACGATCACGCCTCGCTCGCCGGTGCCGCCGTCGTCCAGCGCCGGCAGCTTGAGCATCGCGGCCGCGGCCAGCCGGGTCATGTTGAAGGTCCCGACCAGGTTGACCTCGATCACGCGGCGGAAGTCTTCCAGCGGCATCGGCGTGCCGTCCTTGCCGACCAGCCGGCGCGCGGTGCCGATGCCGGCGATGTTGAGCAGCAGCCGCGCCGGGCCGTGGGCTTCGGCGGCGGCGGCGATGGCGGCTTCCGCATCGGTGGGCGAGGTGATGTCGCAGGCCAGTGCCAGCGCCTGGCCACCGGCGGCGGTGATCTCGTCGGCCACACGCTGCGCGGCTTCGCGGCGCACGTCCAGCACCGCCACCTTGGCGCCACGGCGGGCCAGTTCACGGGCGGTCTCGGCGCCCAGGCCGGAGCCGCCGCCGGTCACCAGCGCGGCTTGTCCTTGGATCTGCATGGAAGAGGTCTCCGGGAAAAGGCGCCGCGGTCAGCGGCGCGGCAGGAACAGGAAGGGATCGCTGCTGCTTCCCTCGTACATCGCTTCCACCAGCGCGGCGCGGTGGGTGAGCACGGCGCGTTGGTTGATGGAGCCCTTGTCGGTGATTTCGCCGCGGTCCAACGAAGGCGGCTCGGCCAGCACATGCAGCCGGGCCACGCGGTTGGCGCTGCCGGTGCCCGCGGCCCACAGGCGGTCGGTCAGGCCCTGGAAGAACTCGCGCACCGCCGGGTGGTGCAGCAGCTCGGGCACCGGCAGCTCGGGGCCGGCGCCGGCCAGGCGGCGGCATTCGTCGATGCGCGGCAGCACCAGCACGCCGATGTCGGAGCGGTTCATGCCGGCCACCACCACGTCCTGCACGCAGGGCGCACCTTCGGCCACGATGCGAGCGCGCATCGGCCCCACGCTGACGAAGGTGCCGGTGTCGAGCTTGAAGTCCTCGGCGATGCGGCCGTCGAAAAACAGGCCCGCCTGCGGACGCTCGGCGTCCACCCAGCGCACGGCGTCGCCGGTGCGGTAGAAGCCCTCTTCGTCGAAGGCCTCGGCGGTCTGCTCGGGCTCACGCCAGTAGCCGGGCATCACGTTGGGGCCGCGGAAGCGGATCTCGGTCTTGGCATGCGGACCCACGCCATCGGGCACCAGCTTGACCTGCACGCCCGGCACCGGCAGGCCGATGTGGCCGGAGCGCACGTCGCCCGCCCGCACGGCGAAGGTGCAGCTGGGCGCGGTCTCGGTCATGCCCAGGCCGGTGATCACCGGAATGCGCGCGCCCACGGTGCGCTCGGCCAGCCGGTCGAGCTGGTTCCACACCGCCTGGCTCAAGCCCGCGCCGGCGAACATGAAGGCCTTGACGCGGCGGAACAGTGACTCGCGCAGCACGTCGTCGCGCTCCATCGCGAAGGCGATCTCCTCCAGCCCCTTGGGCACGTTGAAGTACACCGTGGGCGAGATCTCGCGCAGGTTGCGCAGCGTCTGCGCGATGCCGGCCGGCGTGGGTTTGCCTTCGTCGATGTAGAGCGTGCCGCCGTTGTAGAGCGTGATGCCCACGTTGTGGTTGCCGCCGAAGGTGTGGTTCCAGGGCAGCCAGTCGACCAGCACCGGCGGCTCGTCGGCCAGGAAAGCCAGCGACTGCCGCAGCATCTGCTGGTTGGCGCACAGCATGCGGTGGGTGTTGATCACGCCCTTGGGCTGCTTGGTGGAGCCCGAGGTGAACAGGAACTTGGCGATGGTGTCGGGACCGACGGCTGCGTGCGCCGCTTGCTCCTGCGCCGCCGGCTCGGTGTCCAGCAGCGCGGCAAAGGGCGTGACGGCGCGGTCTTCCAGCGTGCCTTGCGCCAGCACCACTTCCACGTCGGCCGGCACCGCGTTGGCGATGGCACGCGCAAAGCGCGCATCGGCCGCGAACACCAGGCCCGGCGTGACCTTGCCCAGGATGTGCTTGAGCTTGGCATGGTCGGTGGACACCAGCGAGTAGGCGGCCGACACCGGCACATAAGGCACGCCCACCCACAGCGCCGCTGCCGCCAGCGTGAGGTGCTCGAGGTCGTTGTCCGACAGGATGGCGATCGGCCGATCGGCCGACAGGCCGCGCGCCACCAGCGCCTGGCCGATGCGGCGTGCGCGGTCCAGCATCTGCGCATAGCTGATGCGGATCCAGTCGCCGCCACCGGCCACCGCCGGGTCGCGGCGGGCCACGAAGGTGCGGTCGGGCGCTTCGGCCGCCCATTGCTCCAGGCGGTCGGTCACGCGGGCCGGGTAATCGCCCAGCGGCTCGGTGGACTGCAGCAGCAGGCTGCCATCGGCACGGCGTTCGACGTGCACGTCCAGGCAGCCGCCGACGCGGATGTCGCGGTAGGTCGGGTTCATCGCGGTCCTCTCGGAAGGGTGGTCGGGGCGCCGGTCAGCTGCTCTTGACGACCTTGCCGGCGCGCTTTTCCAGGAAGTCGCGCAGCCGCGACTTGGCGGCTTCGTCGCCCTGGGCGATGGCGGCCATCAGCGACTCGACGAACAGGCCGTCGGGCTGCGACAGGTCGGCGATGCGCGGCAGCGCCTGCATCACCGCAAAGTTGGACAGCGGCGCGTTGCTGGCGATGCGGGTGGCCAGCTCGCAGGCCTTGGCAAAGCCGGCGCCGTCGTCCACCAGGTACTGCGACAGGCCACGCTGCAGGCCTTCTTCCGCGTCCAGCACGCGGCCGGTGAGCATCATGTCGGTCATGCAGGCCACGCCCACCAGGCGCGGCACACGGGCCGAGCCGCCGCCGCCCACGAAGATGCCGCGCTGGCCCTCCGGCAGGCCGTAGTAGGCGCTGCGCTCGGCCACGCGGATGTGGGTGCTGCTGGCCAGTTCCAGCCCGCCGCCCACCACCGCGCCGTGCAGCACGGCCACCACGGGCACGCGGCCGAACTGCACCGAATCCATCACGCCGTGCCACAGGCGTGAATGCAGCACGCCTTCGGCGACGCTGCGCTCGGCCAGCTCCGACAGGTCGAGGCCGGCGCAGAAGTGCTCACCGGCGCCGCTGAGCACCACCGCCTTGATCTCGCTGGGCAGGTTGACCAGCGCCGTCTGCAGCTGCTGCACCAGCGTGTCGTTCATCGCGTTGCGCTTGGCCGGGCGGTTCAGGCGCACATGGGCCACGTTGGCGGCCAGGCTCACCTCCAGCAGGTCGAGGGAGGCCAGCAGGCCGGTGGCGGGTTGGAAGGCTAGGGTCATGGCAAATCCAGGCAGTCAGGTGTTCAGGCAGCGGGCACTTCGGCGGGGGTGGCGTACTTGCCCAGCCGCAGCAGCCGCATCGCGTTGTCCTTGAGGATCAGCGGCTTGACCTCGTCGCGGAAGCCGGCCTCCTCGAAGTCCTTCATCCAGCGTTCGGGCGTGATCAGCGGAAAGTCGCTGCCGAAGAGCACCCGGTCCTTCAGCAGCGTGTTGGCGTACTGCACCAGCTGGGGCGGAAAGTACTTGGGGCTCCAGCCCGACAGGTCGATCCAGATGTTGGGCTTGTGCATGGCCAGCGAGATGGCCTCGTCCTGCCAGGGCCAGCTGGGGTGGGCCACCACGATCTGCATGTCGGGGAAGTCGATGGCCACGTCTTCCAGCAGCATCGGGTTGCTGTTCTGCAGCCGCAGGCCGCCGCCGCAGCGCATGCCCGAGCCGATGCCTGAGTGGCCGCTATGGAAGATGGCGGGCAGCTTGTACTCGGCGATCACCTCGTACAGCGGCCAGGCCATGCGGTCATAGGGCTCGAAGCCCTGCACCGTGGGGTGGAACTTGAAGCCCTTGACGCCGTGCTCCTCGATCAGCCGGCGCACCTCGCGCGCGCCCATCTTGCCCTTGTGGGGATCGACGCTGCCGAATGCGATCATGATGTCGGGGTTGTCGCGTGCGGCCTCGGCGATCTCTTCGTTGGGAATGCGGCGGCGGCCGATCTGGGCCTCGGCATCGACGCAGAACATCACGAAGCCCACCTTCTGCGCGCGGTAGTAAGCCAGGGCCTCGGCCATGGTGGGCCGGCGGGTGGAGCGGAAGTACTTGTCGGCGGCGCGGTCGTATTCCTCGCCGTAGCTGTCGAACGGGTTCCAGCACGACACCTCCAGGTGCGTGTGGACGTCGATCGCGATGAGGTCGTCGGTGTTCATGGCTGGGGTGTCGATGGCCGGCATTCCATTAATTTAGTTAACTATCTGCCCCAGGGTGACTGGGGCTTACCCTGAGGATTCCTGCCTCAGGCTCTGGCCGGCCGAACGTTGCCGGTTTAATTCACTTCATTAACTATCCTGCTGCGGTTGCACGGGCACACCCCGGCCGCAGCGCAGCCACGCCCGTCACGGGGGTGCGCTGCGCCCTGCAGGCCCTGACTACACTGCATCGCGTGACTGCCCCGCCCGCCCCTGACGACGACGATCGCGCGCCCGCCACGGGCCTGCTGGACGAGGGCGCACTGGCCCAGGTGCTGGGCTACCAGCTCGCCCAGGCCAGCGTGCATGCGGGCCGCGCCTATGCCCGCAGCATCGGCACGCCGCTGGAGCTACGGCCGGTGGAGTTCTCGCTGCTGATGCTGCTGCAGGCCAACGACGGCAGCGCGCCCAAGCACCTGGCCGGTGCGCTGGCGCTCTCGGCGCCGCACCTGACGGTGCTGCTCGACCGCATGGAAGAACGCGGCCTGCTGGCCCGCTCCGACAGCGCCCAGGACCGCCGCACGCGCGAAGTGCGGCTGACGCCGCAGGGCCAGGCCCTGGCCGAACAGGCCGCCGAGGCGGCACGCACCATGGAGCAGGCGCTGCTGCAGCGCCTGACGCCCGGTGAAGGCGCGCTGCTGTTCGAGCTGCTGCGCAAGCTGTGCGGTCGACCACGCTGCTAGGGGGGTTGCCGTGCAAAGCAGCCGCCGATGGGCGGGTTTACCGATCGACATCCTTCCCCGCGCCGCATACGCTCGCTGAATGTCGGTTTTCCCCACGACAAGCGGCTGGGCGGTCTTTCTGCTGCTGCCGGTGCTCACGACGCTGGCCTTTGGTGCAGCCGTCCTGGTCCTCCGACGCCGCCACCGCGACTCCGCCGCCCATGCGGCCCGCCTCAGCCGCTTCCTGTCCGCGCTGTCACGCACCAACCGCATGGTGATGCGCACCGACGACGAAGGCCTGGTGCTGTCCGAAACCTGCAAGATCTGCGTGGACACCGGCCATGCGGTGCTGGCCTGCATCTACGTGCTGGACGGCACGATGCTGCGCCGCGCGGCCACCGCCGGACCGGCCGACCAGATCCTGGCCACCGTGCCGGACCCGCTGGATACCGAGGACCCCGCCATGCAGGGCACCTACACGGTACGCGCCTTCCGGGAGGGCCGGCACCAGCTGAGCAACCGGTACCAGCAGGACCCGACCGGCGGCCGCTGGCGCCAGGTGGCCATCGCCCACGGCATCCACGCCATCGTCTGGCTGCCGCTGCGCCGTGGCGGCCAGGTGTACGGCACGCTGATGCTGTGCGCCGACGCGCCCGACTTCTTCGATCCGCCACTGCTGACGCTGCTGGACGAGATGAGCGATGACATCTCGTACGCGCTGGACAACATCGACCGCGAGGCCGAGCGCCGCACCGCGGCGCGCGAGATCGCCGCCGGGCGCGACCGCTTCGAGCGCCTGTTCCAGTCGGTGCCGATGGCCTCGGCCATCGTCTCGCTGACCGACCGCTGCGTGATCGACGTCAACCAGGCCACCTGCCAGCGCTTCGGGCTGACCCATGCGCAGATGGTCGGCCGCTCGTCCAACACCTTCTCGCGCGGCCTGCTGGAAGAAGACCGCGAGCTCTTCTACCAACGCCTGCGCGCCGACGGCCAGGTGCGCAACCTGGTGGTGCGCGTGCGCGACCTGCAGGGCCGCGTGCACCCGGAGGTGATGAACGCCGACGTGATCGACTACCTGGGCCAGCCCTGCTGCCTGGTGACCGCGCTGGACATCAGCGACCTGCGGGTGGCCGCCGAGACACGGCGGGCGCTGGCCGAAGCGCAGGCCGCCAACCAGGCCAAGAGCGAATTCCTCTCGCGCACCAGCCACGAGCTGCGCACGCCGCTGCATGCCATCCTGGGCTTTGCGGCGCTGCTGCGGCGCGATGCCGGTCCGCGGTTGCACCCGGCGGAGCTGGACCACATCAGCCACCTGGAACGCGCCGGCTGGCACCTGCTGACGCTGGTGGACGACGTGCTGGCGCTCTCGCGCGCCGAGGTCGGCCACATCGACGTGGCGCTGGAGCCGCTGGCGCTGGCGCCGCTGCTGCAGGAGACGGTGGCGCTGCACCGCCCGCTGGCCGAGCGCGGCCGCATCGTGCTGTCGTTGATGCCGCTGGCCGCCGAGGTGGCCGGCGTGCGCGCCGACCGCACCCGCGTGCGTCAGGTGCTGATCAACCTGTTGTCCAACGCCATCAAGTACAACCGGCCCGGCGGCTCGGCCAGCGTGGCGGCGCGCAGCGCCGGCGGCCAGGTGGTCATCGAGGTGGCCGACACCGGCATCGGTATGACGCGCGAGCAGCAGGCCCGGCTGTTCGAGCCCTTCAACCGCCTGGGCCGCGAGCGTGAAGGCTACGAGGGCACCGGCATCGGCCTGGCGCTGGCGCGCGAGCTGGTGCTGCTGATGGGCGGCCGCCTGGAGATCGACAGCGAGGCCGGCCACGGCACCCGCGTGCGGCTGTACCTGCCCGCCTGCGAGGCGCCCCACCCCGAGGTGCTGCCGCCCAACCACACCGGCGCGCTGCTGCAGCCCGAACCCGCCACACCGGTGGTGGCCGATGCCGAAGGGCTGGCCACCGTGCTGTGCGTGGAGGACAACCCCATCAACGCGCTGCTGATCGAACAGCTGCTGGCGCTGTCGTCGGGCCTGCGGGTGGTGACGGCCACCACCGGCGCCGAGGGCCTGGCCCGCGCCGCCGCCGACCCGCCCGATCTGGTGCTGCTGGACCTGCAGCTGCCCGACATGCACGGACTGGAGGTGCTGCGCCAGCTGCGTGCGCAGCCGGTGCATGCCGGCACGCCCATCATCGTGCTGTCGGCCAGCGCCCTGCCCGAAGAACTGGAAGCCGCGCGCGAAGCCGGCGCCAGCGACTACTGGACCAAGCCCCTGGACTTCCAGCGCTTTCCGGGCGATGTGGAGCGGCGGCTGCGGCGCAGCACGCCGGCCTGATCAAACCCCGCCGATGCCCTGCGCCGCCAGGGCCTGGCGCGCGCGATCGATGGCGCCGGGCTTCACCCGGCCGGCCATGGCCAGCGCCACCGGCTGGCGCAGCAGGTCGGCGAAGGCCTGGCTCACCTGGCCCGCGCTCAAGGCGGCCAGCGCGTCGGCCCGCTCGCGCGGGTCGCGCACGCGGCCCAGCGACATCATGTCCAGCGCGGCGCGTTCCAGCCGGCGCTGCGGGCGCTCGGCGTCCAGCAGCTCACGCACCTGCAGCTGCTTGCGCGCGCGCTGCAGCGACACCGCAGCTATGCCCTGCGCATGCGCGGCCAGCAGTCCGGTGACGGCGCCCAGGTATTCGTCCACCCGGTCGGGGTGCATCGACGCCTCGACGATGAACTGGCCGCAGTGCTCGTACACGTCGGCCGAGCAGCTGCAGTAGTAGGCGATGCCGCGCCGCTCGCGGATCTCGTCCATCAGCGGCGAGCTCATGCCCTCGCCGAACACGGCCGCCGCCATCACCGCCGCATGGTGCGGCTGCGCCAGCGCGGGAATGGGAAAGCCCATGACGACATGCGTCTGGCTGGCGCCGGTCTGGCGCTTGGCGCCCAGGCCGCCCAGGTGCTGCGGCGGCGCCACGGTGTTGGGCGTGCCGGCCGGCATGCTGGCGAAGGCGGCCTCGGCCGCCGTGGCCAGGCTGTGCAGCTGCACGTCACCGGCCGCGGCCACCACCACGTTGGCGCCGGTGTACTGGCGGGCCACGTAGGCCATCAGCTCGTCGCGGGTCAGCGTTTCGATCACGCGGCGCGAACCGATCACCGGCAGCGCCATCGGGTGGGCGCCGAAGCAGTGGTGGTCGAACAGCTTGTAGGCAGTGCTCACCGGGTCGTCGTCGTCCTCGCTCAGCTCCTGCAGGATGACGTCGCGCTCACGGGCCAGCTCGGCCTCGGGGTAGGTGCCGTGGCGCACGATGTCGCCCAGCATCGCCACGAAGGCCGGCGCATCGGCCGCCAGACCGCGCATGTGGTACGCGGTGTGGTCCTTGTCGGTGTGGGCATTGACCTCGGCGCCCAGCAGCTCGGCATCGAGGTTGATCTGCTGGCAGCTGCGGCCCTGCGTGCCCTTGAAGGCCATGTGCTCCACCACATGGCTGATGCCGTTGCTGCGACGGCTTTCATGCAGGCTGCCGGTGCGCACGAACACGCTGACGCTGGCGGTGGGCAGCTGCGGCAGCCGCAGCGCCAGCACCTGCACGCCATTGGCCAGCGTGGCCACCTCCACTTTGGATTCCTGCACGCTGGCATCGCCCTGCGGCTGCACCGACTTCGGATGACCCATCAGCCCGCCTGGCGCACGCGTTCGATGAAGGCCTGCAGCAGCCGGTTGAACTCGGCCGGCGTCTCCTGCACGCTCAGGTGGCTGGCATCGGCCAGCACTTCCAGCTGCGCGCCGGGCACCTGCTCGGCGATGGCCTGCGCCATGGCCGGCGTGGCACCGGCGTCGCGGGCACCGGCGATCACCAGCGTGGGTGCCTTCACCTCGGCCAGGCGGCCCAGCCAGTCGACCGACATCACCGCGGCGCAGGCGCCCGCATAACCTTGCGGCGAGGTGCGCAGCAGCCGGCTGCGCAGCGCCTCGGCCTGCGCCGGGTGGGCCTGGCGGTGGTCTTCGTGCATGTAGCGCTGCACCACCATGTCGGCCACCGCGGCCATGCCGCCGGCCTTCACCGTTTCGATGCGCTGCACCCAGGCGGTCTTGGCCGCATCCGAGTATTGCGAGGTGGTGTTGGCCAGCACCAGGCCCTTGACCAGCTCGGGGTGGCGGATGGCCAGGCCCTGGCCCACCATGCCGCCCATCGACAGGCCGATGAACAGCACCGGGCCACGGCCCCATTCGCGGATCAGCCGCGCCGCGTCGTCCACCAGATCGTCCATGGTGAAGGCGGCTTCGGGCACCGCCGAGCCGCCATGGCCGCGGTGGTCGTAGCGCAGCACCGGGTGGCTCTTGCCCAGCTCGGCGGCCAGGCCGTCCCACATGTGCAGGTCCAGGCCCAGCGCATGGCTCAGCACGATGGGCAGGCCGCTGTCGGTGCCCTGCAGCGCCACCTGCAGCTGCGGCTGGCTGAAGGTGTGGTGCAGCTGCACGCGCGGGCCGGGCGTCAGCGGCGCGGGCTCGGGCAGCAGGCCTTCCTTCTTCAGGATGTCCACCGTGAGCTTGAAGGCGGTGTTGGCCGCCGGCACGCCGCAGTAGATGGCGCCCTGCATCAGCACCTCCTTGATGGTGTCCAGCGGCACGCCGCCGCGGATGGCGGCGCCGCAATGCAGCTCGAACTCTTCCCACCGGGCCAGACCCATGCACATGCCCAGCACCAGCAGGCGGCGGGTGGTGTGGTCCAGGCCCGGGCGGCCCCAGATGTCGTTCCACGCGAAGCGGGTGATCAGGTCCTGGAACTCGGCATTGAAGGCATTGGCGCCGGCGGTGGACTTGTCCACCCAGGCGTCGCCCAGCACCGCGCGGCGGTTCTTCAGGCCGCGGTCGAAATCATCCTGGCGAGAGCTCATGCTTGTTCCTGTGGGCTGTGATCTTGGAGGTTGGATTCGGGGACGTCGAAGGGCTTGGCGGCGGCCAGCTGCGCGGCCAGCGGCCGGTAGCGGGCCAGCTGCTCGCGGGCACGCTCGGCGCCGTGGCGGGCAGCATGGTCGGCATCGAACAGGCGATGGATGTCTTCGGGCGGCACCGCGGGCTGCAGCCGCGGATCGTCGGCCACCGCCTGCAGCAGCAGCTCGCGCAGGTGGCGGTGTTCGCTCATCACCCGCTTCGACAGGTCTTCCAGCAAGCGCTGTGCCTCCGGCTTGCCGATGACACCGGCCAGCCGGGTGCTGCAGGCCTCGGCACTCACCAGGCCTTGCAGCGCCTCGATGTGATCGCGCATGCGCTGCGGGTTCACCTGCAGGCCGGCGGCGGCTTCGGCCAATGCATGCACCGCGCCATGGGCGCTGATGAAGAGCCCGGCCCAGTCCGCCAGCTCGGCCTGCCAGTTGCCCAGGCCGCGTTCATGTTCCTGCGACATGTCGGCCAGCAGCGCAGCCACGCGGTGCGGGGCGCGCTGCGCGGCGGCCAGGGCCACCATGCTGGCCACCGGGTTGCGCTTGTGCGGCAGCGCGGTGCTGCCGCCGCGGCCGGCGCCAGTGGGCTCGTTCAGCTCGCCGATCTCGCCCTGGCTCATCAGCGACAGGTCGCGCGCGAACTTGCCCAGCGCACCCACCAGCACGCCCACCTCGCAGCCCAGGGCCACCCAGTCGTCGCGCTGGGTGTGCCAGGCGCCCTGCCAGGGCGGCAGGTGCAGCTGCTGCGCCATGTGCTGGGCCACCGTGGGCCCTTGCTCGCCCAGCGTGGCCAGCGTGCCCACCGCGCCGCCGAACTGCAGCTGCAGCGCCCGCGCCGCGGCCGCATGCAGCCGCTGCTGGCAGCGCACCAGCGGGCCCACCCAGCCCATCACCTTGAAACCGAAGCTCACCACCGAAGCCGGCTGCATCAGCGTGCGGCCCATGATGGGCGTGGCCACGTGCTGCTCGGCCAGCGCCAGCAGCGCGGCATTCAGCGCGCTCAGGTCGGCGTCGATCAGCGCCAGCGCGCGGCGGGTGACCAGCACCATCGCGGTGTCGATCACGTCCTGGCTGGTGCCACCCCAGTGCACCACCTGGGCGGCCTGGGTATCGAACAGCGCCACCGTCTCGGTCAGGCGCTTGACCATCGGGATGGCCAGGCTGCCGGCGCGGCCGCTGGCGGCCACCAGGGCTGGCACGTCGTACAGCTCGGCCCGGCACACGCCGGCGATGGCGGTGGCCGCAGCCGGGGTGATGAGGCCCACCGCCGCCTCGGCCCGGGCCAGCGCGGACTCGAAGTCCATCATCGCCTGCATCACAGACTGGTCGCCGAACACGGCCAGCATCTGCGGCGTGGACAAGAAACCTTCGAACGCGGAACCCGACATGCCGATCGCTCCTGGGGCCGCCCCTGCGGCCCGGGCAGCGATGCTAGCGGGCCGCCTGGGTGCCGCGTGCGCTTAGCGCACCAGTGGGCGAACCACCCGCCCGCCGGGCCGCCCCAAGGGCGGGTGCTCCCCCTCGGGGGGGTGCGAGCGCAGCGAGCTTGGGGGCTCCATGTCAAGCGTTGGCGGTGCGGCGGACCCGGCGGGCGATCAGCCGCGTCATGTTGCCCAGCGACACCTGGTGCGCATGGATCAGGCCCATCAGGCCGCTGCGGTACAGCTCCAGCACCTTGTCGTCGGGCAGCGCGGTGAACTTGGCTTCGTCCACGGCCAGGAAGCCGTCCACCGTCAGCTTGTTGCCATCGGGCAGCGTGGCGTCGAAGCGCATGTCGCGCAGCAGCTCCAGCTCCAGCAGCTTCTGGCCCACCAGGCGGGTGCGCTGCACCTCCAGCTCCAGCTTTTCCAGGAACTGCTGCATGTCCTTCAGGTACGTGGTGGGCGCACCCTGCTCGTCGAACAGCGGCGTGCCTTCGGTCTCGGAGAAGCCGGCCCACTCGCGCGCCACGCACACGGCGTAGTTGTCGGGGCCGATCGGCGCCATCGCGAAGGGGTAGGCGCGCAGCACCGCGGGCACGTAGTCGGCGCCCCAGCGGGTGCCTTCGGCAAACAGGTTCTCGTCGGGCGAGAGGCCGAACACGGCCACCGGCGCAATGTCGGGCTTCTGCGTCTGCGGGTCGGTGCCGGCACGCACGAAGACGATGGGGTATTCCTTGCACGCGTCGGAGAACTCCACCGCGGTGAGGAACATGGAGTTGAGCCCGATGGTGTGCGACACGTCGGCAAAGTCTTGCCGCACACGCAGCGTACGGTGCTGGTCACGGTCCAGCGCCACGGGGTTCTTGTGCAGGGAAGGATGGATCATTCTTCAGTCTCGGTTTCGTTCGAGGGCAGGCGGCTGACCAGCACCTTGTCCACGCGCTTGCCGTCCAGGTCGACGACCTCGAACAGCCAGCCGCCCCACTCCACCTTGTCGGCGGTGCGTGGCAGCCGGCCCAGCAGCAGCATGATCATGCCAGCCAGGGTGTTGTAGCGGCCCCGGTCTTCTTCGGGCAGCTCTTTCAGGTGCAGGCGGTCCTTCAGCTCGGGCACGGGAATCAGCCCGTCCAGCAGCCAGCTGCCGTCGTCGCGCGGCACGGCCCAGGCGTCTTCGTCGGTGGGCGCGCCAAATTCGCCGGTGATGGCTTCCAGCACGTCGCGCACGGTGATCACGCCCTGCACTTCGCCGTATTCGTCCACCACGAAAACCAGCTCCGCGCCCGAGGCGCGGAAGTGCTCCAGCAGTTCCATGCCCGACAGCGTCTCGGGCACGAAGACCGGCGGCGTCAGGTACTCGGTGAGCGAGGCCTGCTGGCCCCGCGCCAGCGCCGGCAGCAGGCTTTGCGCCGACACTACGCCGATCACGTCCTGCATGCCGCCGCGGCACACCGGGTAGCGGGTGTGGCCGCCTTCGGCCATCTGCGCCAGCGTCTGCTCCATCGGGGCATTGACGTCCAGCCATTCGATCTCGTTGCGCGGGATCATCATCGAGCCCACCTGCCGGTCGTCGAGCCGGAAGACGTTGCGCACCATCTGATGCTCCTGGTGCTCGATGACGCCGGCGTCCAGGCCCTCTTCCAGGCTGGCGGCGATCTCTTCTTCCGTCACGCTGCGGTTGGGCCCCGACTTGATGCCCAGCAGCCGCAGCGTGCCCTCGGTGGCCACCGACAGCAGCGCCACGAACGGCCGGGTGGCGGTGGACAGCCACACCATCGGCCGCGCCACCAGGCGGGCGATGCGCTCGGGGAACATCTGGCCCAGGCGCTTGGGCACCAGCTCGCCGAAGATGATGGTGGCGAAGGTGATGGTCATCACCACCAGCGCGGTGGCGGTGATGCCGGCCGCCCGCTCGGGCAGGTCGAAGCGCAGCACCAGCCAGTCGGCCAGCGGACCGGCAAAGGCCGATTCACCCACGATGCCGTTGAGCACGCCGATGGACGTGATGCCGATCTGCACCGTGGACAGGAACTTGGTCGGGTCGTCGTGCAGGTCCATCGCCGCCTGCGAGCCGGGCTCGTTGCCCTCCACCATCACCTGCAGCCGGGCCTTGCGGCTGGAGGCCAGCGCCATCTCGGACATGGCAAAAAGGCCGTTGATCAGGATCAGGAAGACGAGTAGCGCAATGTCCATTCAAAAAATGCCGCGGCGCGAAGGCGCGGCGGCACCGGGTCAGGCGGAGCAGGCAGCGTAGCAGAATCAGGTGATGCACTACCTCATCGGCGACCTGCAAGGCTGCTGCGACGCGTTCGAGCGGCTGCTCGACGAGATCGCCTTCTCCCCTTCACGCGACCACCTCACGGTGCTGGGCGACATCGTCAACCGCGGCCCGCGCTCGTTGGACACGGTGCGCCAGCTGCATGCGCTGGGCAGCTCGGCCGAGGCGCTGCTGGGCAACCACGACCTGCACCTGCTGGCCGTGGCCCACGGCATACGCCCCCAGCACCGCGGCGACACGCTGGCCGACCTGCTGGCCGACCCGCGGCGCGAAGAATGGCTGGCCTGGCTGCGCCAGCGCCCGCTGGCATTGATGGACAGCGGCTGGCTGTGCGTGCATGCCGGCGTGGTGCCCCAGTGGGACGCCGCCACCACCCTGGCCCTGGCCGGCGAGGTGGAAGCGATGCTGCGCAGCGCCGACCTGCCGGCCTTCCTGGCCGCGATGTACGGCAACCAGCCCGACCGGTGGCACGACGACCTCCAAGGCCACGACCGCCTGCGCCTGGTGGTGAACGTGCTCACCCGCATCCGCTTTTGCACGGCCGACGGCACGCTGGACTTCAAGACCAAGGACGGCACCGGCGCCGCCCCCGAAGGCCACCACCCCTGGTTCGACGTGCCCAGCCGCGCCACCGCGGGCGTGCCCATCGCCTTCGGCCACTGGTCCACCCTGGGCTACACCCAGCGACAAGACCTGCTGTGCCTGGACTCAGGCTGCGTGTGGGGCGGCCAACTGACGGCCATGCGCGTGGACGGCGGCCGCCGCGAAGTGCACCAGATCCAGTGCGATCAGGCGGCCGTGCCGGGTTGAGCGAGAATGCGCGCCTGAAGACCCCAGGAAGCGTGGCAGAGTGGTCGATTGCACCGGTCTTGAAAACCGGCGGCTCGCAAGGGCCCGTGAGTTCGAATCTCACCGCTTCCGCCAGGGCACTGCCGCTGAGAGCCGCAGTGCCGCCACTGGACGGTCCTCCCACCCCCCCATGCACTCCTCCGAACGCCTCAAAGGCATCGACGTCTTCGTCACAGCGGTCGACGCCGGCAGCTTCACCGCGGCGGCGGAGCGCTTGAACCTGACCAACTCGGCCGTGGGCAAGTCCGTCGCGCGGCTGGAGGCGCGGCTGGGAGTTCGGCTGTTCGAGCGCTCCACGCGTCGGCTGGGCTTGACCGACGCCGGGCAGGCCTTCTACCGGACCTGCCAGAAGGTGCTGGTGGAACTGGAGGAAGCCGAACATGTGCTCAAGGCCGAGGACCTGGTGCCCGCCGGCAAGCTGCGCATCGACCTGCCCGCCACCTACGGCCGCATGCATGTGATGCCGGCGCTGTTCGACTTCTTGAAGGCCCACCCGGCCGTGCAGCCGCAGGTCTCGTTCACCGATCGCTTCATCGATCTGGTGGAAGACGGTATCGACGTAGCGGTACGCCTGGGTGGGGCGGAGGCCTGGCCGGCTCCCATCGGCCATCGCTTCCTGGGGAGGGAACGCCGGATCTTCTGCTGCGCGCCCAGCTACCTCGCGCGCGTGGGCGCCATCCCCGACGAGCTGGAGGCGCTGCATCACGTCGACGCGGTGCTGTACCGCCGCCCCGATGGCACACCCAGCCCCTGGCTCGTCCAACGCGGTGACGCACCGGTCGAGCACTTCCATCCGCAGGCCCGCCTGGAAATCGGCAGTGCGGAGTCGTGGGTGCAAGCGGTCTGCCAGGGCTTCGGGGTGGGCCAGCTGTCCACCTGGCTGGTGGCCGATCTGCTGGCCAAAGGCGAGCTGGTGCGCGTGCTGCCTTCCCATGCCATCGACGGGCTGCCGCTTTACCTGCTGTGGCAGCGCAGCCGGCAGTTGCTGCCCAAGGTGGACGCCGTTCTGAACCATCTGACCGATCGTCTGCGCGCCCGTAATGCGGAATAGAAGGATGGAGACGGTGGAAATCTGATCCAACAGTGGAAGCAGAGGAATCAATAGGCTCGGGGGTTTGCAGCCTTCCTGGGCACCATGTCTTCTCTCCCAACCACCCTCGCCCCTTCCAGCGGCCAGGCATCCGCCGCCGGCGGTGCCGCCACCACGCTCATCCTGGCGGTCGCGTCCTTCGTGATCGTCACCACCGAATTCCTGATGGTCGGCCTGCTTCCGGCCCTGGCCAGAGACCTCTCCATCTCCGTCACCACCGCCGGCCAGCTGGTGACGCTGTTCGCCGTGGTCGTCATGCTGGCAGGCCCGCCGCTGACGGCCCGGCTGTCGCACGTCGAGCGCAAGCGCATGTTCCTGGCCGTGCTGCTGCTGTTCACCGTGTCGAACGCGGTGGCGGCGATGGCGACCGACTTCTGGGTGCTTGCAGTGGCCCGCATCGTGCCGGCGCTGGCATTGCCGGTGTTCTGGGGCACGGCCAGCGAAACCGCAGCCAAACTGGCCGGTCCGGCGCGGGCCGGGCGTGCGGTCGCGACGGTCTACCTGGGCATCTCCGCGGCCATGCTCTTCGGCATCCCGCTGGGCACCGTGGTCGGCGACACGCTGGGCTGGCGCGGCGCCTTCTGGGCGCTGGCGCTGATGTCGGCGCTGGTGGCGGTGCTGCTGCAGGTGTGCATGCCCAAGACGGCCGCCACCGGGCGCGTCGGCCTGCGGCAGCAAGCACGCATCCTCCGCGACCCGGCCTTCGTCGCCAACGTGCTGCTGTCGGTCACGGTCTTCACGGCCATGTTCGCGGGCTACACCTACCTGGCGGAACTCATGGAGAAAGTGGCCGGCGTGCCCCCTGCCCATGTGGGCTGGTGGCTGATGGGCTTCGGTGCGGTGGGCCTGGTGGGCAACTGGCTGGGCGGCAAGTGGGTCGACAGCAAGCCCTTGGCCACCACTGCGGCGTTCTGCCTGGTGCTGGCCGCAGGCATGGCGGCCACGGTGGCGCTGGCGGCGCACACGGTCGGTCTGGCCATCGCGCTGGGGGTCTGGGGCATCGCCAACACGGCGCTGTACCCCGTGTGCCAGATCCGCGTGATGAAGGCGGCGCCGCAGGCCCAGGCGCTGGCAGGCACCCTCAACGTGTCGGCCGCCAACGGCGGCATCGCCCTGGGCGCCCTGTTGGGCGGTGCCAGCATCGACGCATGGGGCGTGCAGAGCGTGGCCGTGGTGGGTGCGGGCATCGCGGTGGTGGCGGCAGTGGCGGCCACCGCCATCAGCCGCCGCCTCAAGTCCCGCGCATCTCAAGCCGAAAGCGCTTTGGTCTTTCGCGAACCTTGATCGGGCAGTAACCAGGGTTCGCACGTCCCGATGGTGCACACACGCTCACGCCCGCGGGACTTTGCCGCGGGCGGCGTCAGGCCGCTCTGCAGTCGTTGATGCGTGGGCCTTGTTTGCCAGGGAATCGGGATGAATCTGCTCAATCGCATGAATCTGTCGCGCCGCCTGCTGTTGCTGGTGGGCGCTGCGGTGGCCGCCGTGGTGGTGTTGTCGCTGGGGCTGTTGTGGACCGAACGCAACCAGATGCTGGACGAGCGCCGCCAAGCCGTGCGCCAGCATGTGGAGATCGCGCATGCGCTGGTTCAGCACCTCCAGGCCCAGGTCGGCAACGGCCTGTCCGAAGCCGACGCCAAGGCGGCCGCGCTGGCCGCGCTGAAAGCCCTGCGCTACAACGGCCAGGAGTACTTCTGGGTCAACGACATGACCCCGCGCATGGTGATGCATGCGGCCCGTCGGCAGCTCGACGGCAAGGACCTGTCCGATACCAAGGACCCCACCGGCAAGCGGGTGTTCGTCGAGTTCGTGCAAGCGGCGCGCCAGCCCGAGGGTGGTTATGTCGACTACCTCTGGCCCAAGCCGGGCCAGGACCAGCCGGTGCCCAAGGTGTCGTACGTGAAGGCGTTCGAGCCCTGGGGCTGGGTGATCGGCACCGGTGTCTACGTGGACACGGTGGACGCTGCAATGCTGCGGCGCGCCGCCAGTTCCGCCGTGGGTGCGCTGCTGGCCGGCGCCCTGCTGGTGGGGCTGGGTCTGCTCATCCGCCGCAGCCTGCTCAATGAACTGGGCGGCGAGCCCAGCCAGGCCGTCGACATCACACGGCAGATTGCCGCGGGCGACCTGACCGGGCACATCCCGCTGAAAGCCGGCGACCAGCACAGCCTGATGGCATCGCTCAGCCGCATGCGCAACGACCTCGGCCGGCTGGTGTCGGGGGTGCGCCAGGGCGCCGAATCGGTGGCCACGGCCAGCGCGGAGATTGCCTACGGCAACCAGGACCTGAGCCAGCGCACCGAGCAGCAGGCCGGCTCGCTGCAGCAGGCCTCTTCCACCATGGAAGAGCTGGGCGCCACGGTGCACAGCAATGCCGAGCAGGCGCGCAGCGCCGATGACCGGGCGCGGGCGGCGGCCGACATCGCCGAACGCGGCGGCGTGGCGGTGCGCGAAGTGGTGGACACGATGGACCGCATCCACCAGTCGGCGCGTCGCATCGCCGACATCATCAGCACCATCGACGGCATTGCGTTCCAGACCAACATCCTGGCGCTCAATGCCGCGGTGGAGGCGGCCCGCGCCGGCGAGCAGGGCCGGGGCTTTGCCGTGGTGGCGGGCGAGGTGCGCAACCTGGCCCAGCGCTCGGCCGAAGCGGCGCGCGAGATCAAGCAGCTGATCGAAGCCAGCACCTCGCAAGTGGACGAAGGCTCGCACCGCGTCAACCAGGCCGGCGACACCATCGAGCAGGTGGTGCAGGCGGTCAAGCAGGTCAGCGAGATCATCTCCGGCATCAGCACCGCCAGCCAGGCGCAGAACGCCGGCGTGCGGCAGATGGGCGGTGTGGTGACCGAGCTGGACCGCGGCACGCAGCAGAACGCGGCCCTGGTGGAGCAGAGTGCCGCTGCGGCCGAAAGCCTGCGCCGCCATGCACAGCAGCTGGTGGAGCAGGTGTCGGTGTTCCGCACGACGGCCCAGTGATGGGAGAGCGGCTCCCTCAATCGGACATTCCCACCAGCCTCCACCAATCCTGAGCCGCGTGCAGAATGCGGATGACCGAGATCCCATCGGCCCGCGGCAGGTAGAAGACCAGGACATTGTCAAAGCCGCTGATACGCCACTTGCGCAAACCAGCCAGCTGCGCCGACCGCAAGCGCAAGGGCGAGCCCATCGTGGGCTGCGTTGCCAACAAGTTCAGGCAGGTCTCAGCCGCCTGCAGGAAACGGTCGGCCAACTCCTGACCGGCTTCTTCGTCAAGGTAGGCGAAGTGATCGATCAGATCTTGACGAGCGGCCCCGCTCAGATGCACCAGCGGCATCAGCGGGCGCGCGTTCGGGCCTCGACCTTGGCCAGCGCCTGCTTGCGAATGGCCTTCCAGTCATCGGGCGTGAGTGGCGACTCGGCGCTGCGCAGTCCTTCGAGGAGCTTGGCTTCCAACTCCTCCTGCGCCTTGCGCCGCTCATCAGCGCGGATCAGCTCACGCACGTACTCACTGGCGCTGCTGTAACGCCCCTGGGCAATCTGCCCATCGACGAACTCTTTCAGCGGATCCGGCAGCGAGATGTTCATGGTCTGCATGTGTACCTCCGACGGACAACTTAGCGGACATGGCAACCGTTGGCAAGTATTGCCATGCGTATCCACCACGCCAGGACCGGTCATCATCGCGACCCAAGCACCGCTCCAAGCACGATCGATGTCCTTTTCAGCTCTGCACCATCGCCTTCGCCTTCGCCTGAGCCTGCTCCTGGTGCTGGCCACCCTGCTGTCCGCCTGTGCCTCCACCGCCCACTACCCCATCAACCCGCCGCTGGCGGCGGTGAAGCCCCACGAGGGCTATCGCGCCCGTGGCCTGTTCCGGCAGGCCGGGGACGAGGAGTTGATGGTCATCGTCACCTTCTCCGGCGGCGGCTCGCGGGCGGCGGCGCTGGCCTATGGGGTGCTGGAACAGCTGGCGCGCACGCCCATCGAATGGCACGGCCGGCCTCAGCGGCTGCTGGACGAGGTGGACCTGGTGGCAGGGGTGTCGGGCGGCTCCATCACCGCGGCCTACTGGGCGCTGGCCGGTGACCGCATCTTCGAAGACTTCGAGCCGCGTTTTCTGCAGCGCGACCTGCAGTCGCGGCTGATCGACCGCATCACCTCGGTGCGGGACTTCTGGCGCACCACCTCGCCGCGCTTCGGTCGGGGCGACCTGCTGGCCGAAGAGCTGGACCAGGCCCTGTTCCAGGGCGCCACCTTCGGCGATCTGGTGCGGCGCGACCGCGGGCCGCTGGCCATCATCAGCGCGGCCGAGCTGTCTACCGGTGCGCGCTTCGATTTTCTGCAGGAAACCTTCGACTGGCTGTGCAGCGACCTCAGCCGCTTTCCGCTGGCGCGGGCGGTGGCGGCTTCCAGCTCGGTGCCTTTGCTGTTCTCGCCCATCACGCTGTGGAACCGCGCGGGCGAGTGCGGCACGCCCACCGACTTGCGCAGCCTGATCACGCCCGAGCAGCTGGCCACGCTGCAAGGCACGCGGCTGGAACGCCGCATGAAGGACGACCTGCGGCTGCAGGACCGCAACGCCCTGCCCTACCTGCACCTGGTGGACGGCGGCGTGGCCGACAACCTGGCCTTGCGCGGCCTGCTGGACCTGGACGGCCTGGCGCGGCTGTCGCCGCAGAAGCTGTTCGACAAGGCCGATCTGGACAACGTGAAGCGGCTGGTGGTGGTGGCGGTGGACGCCGGCAACGAGAGCACCACCACCATCGCCAGCAGTGCCGACGTGCCCAAGGTGGGCCAGGTGGCCGAGGCCTTGTCGGACGTGCTGATTGCCCGCTATTCGGACGAAACGCGGGCCCTGGTGGCCGAGGTGTTCCAGCACTGGCGCAGCCTGAAGACGGCCGACCAGCAACAGCTGCCCATCCACATCGTGCCGGTGTCCTTCCGGCTGCTGCCCGATGAGCAGCAGCGGCGCGAGCTGCTGGCGCTGCCCACCAGCCTGTTCCTGCCGGCCGAGCAGGTGCAGCGGCTGCGCCAGGCGGCCGGGCAGCTGGTGCGCCAGTCGCCGGACTACCAGCGGCTGGTGCGTGAGATCGGCGCGCCGTCGCCCGCCCCGGGCAGCGGCAACGCCGACTGATCAGCCCCGGCCGCTTGGCCGGCGACGGCGCGCCACCAGCGCCACGCCGGCCAGGCCGCCCAGCATCAGCGCATAGGTGCCGGGCTCGGGCACCGGGCTCACGGTCAAGCCACTGATGGCCAGACGCGAGACCAGGTCGGTGGAGTTGACGTCAAACAGGCCCAGCGCCACGCTGTGGCTGCCGGCCGAGAGGGTGAGGCTGTAGCTGCCGTTCAAGGCGAAAGGCTGCACCTCACCCAGCTCGCCCACCAGTTGCCCGTCCACCGCCAAGAAGGCGCGGTCGCGGTAGCCGGCATCGAAGCTGTCGGTGCTCAGCGTCCAGTTGAAGCTGATGCGCACCGGCGCTGCCAGCTGGGTTTGCAGCACCAGGCCCGAGCCTTCGTAGCTGTCGCCCGGCAAGGCGCCCGGCGCCAGCTGCAGCGCGGGCTCCAGCGCATCGAACAGCAGCGCGCTGTGCGCGCTGGCCGGGGTTTCGCCCGAGTCCACCGCGGCGGTGGTGATCAGGGCGCTGCCGTCGCTGTTCAGCAGCACGTCGCCGACAGTGGTCCAGCCGGTCAGGCCGGGCACGGTACCGGCATGGGCCAGGCTGCCGGTGGCGGCGGCGGCCAGGCCGGCCAGCAGAACAAGGGTGCGGTTCATCAGGGTCATGGTGGGGCTTCTCATTGAACGCCCAGGTCGCGCTGGGGCTGGATCTGGTTCAGGCGCAGGTTCTTCAAGGTGGCCAGCGTGCGCGGGGCCACCGGGCCGGCGCCGTCGGTGTCGATCTGCAGCAGCAGGTCGTCGCCCGCGGCCACCAGCTTGACGATGCCCTGGCTGAAGGCCGTGGCCGGGCTGGCGCCGATGCTGGCCAGCAGCGCGCTCAGGTCGATGCGGTCGGCACCGGGCGTGAAGTCGGTGAGGGTGTCGCCCGCGTCGCGCAGCGACTGGTACACAAACACGTCGTTGCCGGCGCCGCCGGTCAGCACGTCGGGGTTGGCACCGCCGACGATGCGGTCGTCACCCGCCGTGCCCACCAGCGTGTCGCGCGCGGTGCCGCCCACAATGGACTTGACGATCTGCAGGCCCACCACCACCGGGTCGTGGTCCGACGAGCGGTACGGGTTCGGCTGGTACGGATCGGCCGGACACGGGTTGCCGCTGCACAGCGCCGGCGCCTTGAACTCCTGGTTGTAGTCGGCCAGCAGGGTTTCATCGGCATTGATGTGCCAGTGCGTGACACCCGTCACGCGGGCCGACAGGCTGGTGCTGGCCAGCGCATGGTCCAGACGGCCGGCAGCGCCGTCGAACACGTAGCTGTAGCCGAAGCGCTCGAAGCGGCCGCTTTCATCCGTGAATCCGCTGCTGGTGAGCTGGTAGACCGGGTCTTCCTGCGCATAGGCGTTGAAGTCGCCGATCAGCAGCGCATCGGTGCTGCCCACGGCCGCCTGGCGCTGCGCGACGAAGCTGCGCAGCCGCTGGGCCTGCTGCAGGCGCAGCGCGTTCCAGCAGCCCTGGCCATCGCCCGCGTCGGTGTTGCCGGCGGCATCGGCATCGCCCGCGGCGGGGCAGCTGCTCTTGCTCTTGAAGTGGTTGACGAACAGCGTGAAGCGCTCACCGTTGGCCAGCGCAAAGGTCTGCGCCAGCGTGGGCCGGTTGTTCACCGGGTCGGTGTCGCTCACCGGCTGGCCCACGGCCGCCAGGCGCGCCGGCTGGTAGACGATGGCCACGCGGATGGCATCGGTGCCGGTGCTTTGCGCGGGCAGCGCGGCGGCCGCATAACGGCCGGCGCCCACCTTGGCGTTGAGCGCATCCACCAGGTTCTGCACCGCCCCATTGCCGTTGTTCTGGATCTCCATCAGGCCGAAGGCATCGGCATCAATGGCGGCCATCGCGGCCACGATCTTGGCCTGCTGGCGGTTGAACTCCACCGCGTTGCTGGCGCCGCGGCAGTTGGCGGCCGACACGCTGGCCCCCAGGCTGCAGCCCTGGCCGCTCTGGCCGCTGGCGGTGGCGCCGTTGGTGAAGGTGGTGAAGTAGTTCAGCACGTTGAAGCTGGCCACCTTCACATTGCCGCCCACGGCGGCGGGCACGGTGCTGCGCGGGTTGCCGGTGCTGAAGGCCGGCGCCACCGTCGGGTGGATCTTGTAGTCGCCCGCGTCGGCATTGCTGCTGGTGGCCAGGCCGTAGTCGATCACGCCGGTCAGGCTGCCCACACGGTCACCGGCGCGCGGCAGCGCATCGGCGCCCAGGTAGGGCGTGGGGTTGGGGTTCTGCAGCGCGCTGCCATCGTCCAGCACGATGCGGCGGCGGCTGTTCTCGTCGGCCAGGGCCTGTGCCTGCGGGCCGGGGCGGTAACGGTTGGTGGGCGTTTCCAGCCGGTCGCCGTAGGCCAGCGTCAACTGCCCGTAGCGGCCCTGGAAGTAGTTCTGCGCGATGGTGAAGGGGCCGGGCAGGGTCACCAGCATGCCTTCGTAGCGCTCCAGGTCGCCGTCCACCGCTTCGGGCAGTTGCACCACCACCGGGGTGATGCGCTGGCCGCTGCCCAGCAGCGTGACGCCGCTGACGGCGGTGAGCTGCGTCACCGGGTTGGCCGCGGTCACGGCGTTGGTGGAGGCGCCGGTGTTGAACTCGGCCACCGTGCCCGTCACCTGCACCAGGTTGTCCAGCGCCACCGGGCCGTAGGTGCTGCTGCCGGTGAACACGAAGATGCCGTCGGACGTGGCCGGGTCGTTGTCGCCGGTCGGGTCCTGGATGAAGAAGCCGTTGCTGTTGATGCGCGTGACCACGCCGCTGGTGACCACCTGCCGGCCCACCAGCGGGCTGCTGCGGCCATTGCCCTGGATGGCGAAGATGCGCGCGGCCTGCGCCTGGCTGCCGCCGCCATCGCCCGGTGCATTGCTGCACACCAGGGCGGCGGTGCTGCCGTTGCGCGGCGCGGCGGCTTCCACGCTGAAGTCGGCGCTGTTGTTGTTGCTGTCGTCGCAGCCGCCGTTCTTGCGCAGCGCGGCGTTGGTGGCCGAGAGCAGGCCGGCCGGCGTGCCTTCGGTGGCCGTGGCGCTGCCGTAGCTGACGATGTCCACCACCCCGGCAGGAGACGTGCCGCTGAGTGCATTGGCGTTGTTGACCAGCGCCACCTTGCCGCTGGCGGCCGCCATCGCGATGGCCGGGCTGGGGCTGTAGTCAGGCACCAGGTCGACACTGCCGCCGCCTTGCGAAGCCTGCTTGATCAGCAGGTAGCGGCCCGCGGCCAGGCGGGTGCCGGCCGGCAGCGTGCTCACCTGCCAGGTGCCACCACTGGCCGAGGCGTACTGCACCGACCAGCCGCTGAGGTCCTCGGCCTGGCTGCCGTTGTTGTGCAGCTCGATGAAGTCGCTCTTGAGCACCGAGCCCGAATTGCCGCCACCGCCATACACCTGGCTGATGACGACGGCCGCCGAAGCGGGAAAGGCCAGCGAGACGCTGGCGCAGATCAAGGCCAGGCGCAGGCCGGCGCGCCAGGGAGTGAGGTGTTGCATGGGAAAGGGGCCGAGCCCGGCTGCTGAAACCGCGCGACCTTACGGCCGTGCGATGACAGCGCGGTGAAGCCCCTTTCCGCGTTCAGAACGTTTCCCAGTCGTCGGCCGAAGGCGCAGCTGCGGCAGGTGCAGGTGCAGCGGCCGGTGCAGGGGCGGGTGCCCGCGCGGCAGCCGGCGTCGGTGCGGCTGTGCGGGGCGCCGGTGCGGCCGGCTTGCGGGCCGCCTGCTTCAGCGCCTGCTGGGCGACCTTGGCATGGGCGGTGGGTGCGGGCGCCGGTGCGGGCCTGGGCGCCGGGCTGGCAGCGGGAGCTGGTGTGTTGGCCGCAGCGCCATGCGCACGCAGCTTGAACACCGCCACCGCCTGCACCAGCTGCTGGGCCTGCAGCTTCAGGCTCTCGGCCGCGGCGGCCGACTCTTCCACCAGCGCGGCGTTCTGCTGCGTGGCGCGGTCCATCTGCGAGACGGCTTCGCTCACCTGCGCAATGCCCGAGGTCTGCTCGCGCGAGGCGGAGCTGATCTCGCCCACGATGTCGGTCACGCGGCGGATGGAAGTCACCACCTCGGTGATGGTGGCGCCGGCTTCGTCCACCTGCTTGGTGCCCTGCTCCACCCGCTCGGCACTCTGGTGGATCAGCGCCTTGATCTCCTTGGCGGCTTCGGCGCTGCGCTGGGCCAGCGTGCGCACTTCGCCGGCCACCACGGCAAAGCCGCGGCCCTGCTCGCCGGCCCGGGCGGCTTCCACCGCCGCGTTCAGCGCCAGGATGTTGGTCTGGAAGGCGATGCCGTCGATGGTGCCGATGATCTCGGCGATGCGGCCCGAGCTGTCGCTGATCTCGCGCATGGTGGACACCACCGCCTCCACCGCCTGGCCACCGCGGCTGGCCACGTCGCTGGCGGCCTGGGCCAGCTGGTTGGCCTGCTGCGCGTTGTCGGAGTTACCGCGCACCGTGGAGCCGATCTGCTCCATCGACGCGGCGGTCTCTTCCAGGTTGCTGGCCTGCTCTTCGGTGCGCTGGCTCAGGTCGTTGTTGCCCTGGGCGATCTGCGCGCTGGCCGTGGCCACGCTGTCGGCGCCCGAACGCACCGAGCCCACCACGCGGTTCAGCTCGGCCTGCATGCGCGCCAGCGTGGCCATCACGCTGGTGGTGTCGCCCGGCTGCAGGGGAATGGACTGGCTCAGGTCGCCGTCGGCCACCTGGGCGGCGGTGGCGTTGAGCGCCTCGGGCTCGGCACCCAGCGCGCCCATCACCTGCCGCGAGACGCGCCAGGCCAGCAGGCCGCCGACCGCGCTCATCAGCAGGGCCAGCACGCCGGCCACCGACATCGCGTGCCGGGCGGCCGCTTCGGCGGTGGTCGCCAGGTTGTCCGCGAGAGCCTGCTGCTGCTTCTTGGAATCTTCCACCGCCTTGAACACCACGCCCTGCAAGCCGCGCACTTCCGTGAACAGCAGCTGGCCCGCTTCGGCGGGATGATCGGTGGACAGCTGGATCGCCTTGTCCACCGCGGCGGCATAGGGCCCGCGGTTGTCGAGGATGGTCTTGAGCAGCGCACGGCCGGCCGGCGTCTGGATGGTGCCGTCCAGGGCCTTGAGCAGCTCTTCGTTGTCGGCCTGCGCGGCCTTCAAGCGGGCCCTCTCTTCTTCGTCCACCTTCGGATCGGTGCTGATGATGAGGTTGCGCGCCGCGCGGGCCATGGTGTTGAAGTTGTCGTTCAGGCGGCTGAACTGCGCCACCTTCACCATGCGGTTGCTGGCCAGTTCATCCACCTTGCCGGCCAGCTCGTTCAGCGCGTAGGCGCTGTAGCCGGCAATGCCCACGCCCAGGGCGATGGTGACCGTGAACCCCAATGCCAAGCGAGTGGATAGCTTCATTTGAATAGTGCCGAATTGAAATTCAATATGACATCACTGCCACGGGAATGGAGGCAGCGCTTTTTTCTGACGTGCCACCGCCATCCTTCGGCCATTCCTGAGCGGGCTTGAGAACCACCACGAGGCGCGCACCGCACAAAATGCATGCCGCCTGTTGGGGTGCCGCCTTTGCCACTGTTTGCCCGTTTTTCTGCCGCTGCGGTGTGGGCGGCGCTGCTGGCCGCGCCCGCCTGGGCGCTGGACGCTGCGCTGCCCGTGGCCCAGGCCCACCACACCACCTGGCGCGATGACGCGCAGGCGCCTGCCAACATCGTCGCGATGGCGCAGACCCCCGACGGCTTCCTGTGGCTGGGCACGGGCGGCGGGCTGGTGCGCTTCGACGGCGTGCGCTTCCAGCGGGTGGACCCGCTGGCCGGCCATGCCCACTTGTCGGGCAGCGTCACCGCGCTGCATGCGCTGCCCGATGGCCGGCTGCTGATCGGCCACCGCTTCGGCGGCGTCAGCATCCTGGGGCCGGGCGGGCTGCAGCATTTTCATGCCGTACCCGGCCTGCCGGTGGGCAACTGCTGGGACTTCGCGGTGGACGCGGCCGGCGACGTGTGGGGCGCCTTCACCGGCGGCGTGGCGCGGCTGAAGAACGGCCAATGGCAGGGCTTTGCGCTGGATGGTGAGCCCGTGCCCTTCCGCACCCTGGTGCGCGATGGGCAGGGCACGCTGTGGGTCACGGCGCGCACCGGTGCCTATGCGCTGGCCGCGGGCGCCGACCACTTCCAGCGGGTGCAGGCGCCACTGCCCTCTTTCCCGTTCCTGTCGGTATCGCCCGGTGGCCAGGTGTGGGCGGCCGACTTCAGCCGCCAGCGGCTGGTGGCGCTGGCCCACGAAGGCGGCCAGTTCGGCGCCGCCAGCGGGGTGCTGCCGCTGGCCTTTCCGGCGCAGGGCGACCGGCACTGGTTCGATGCCGATGGCGGCCTGTGGGTGCGCAGCGGCGAGGGGCTGCTGCGCATGCCCCGCCCCACCGAAGGCCCGGTGGTGGACGGCGTGCGCCGGCCCGAGCTGCAGGCCTTCGGCACCGCCCAGGGCCTGGAGGCCGATGCGCAAAGCTTCCTGGAAGACCGCGAAGGCAACGTCTGGATCGGCACTGCCGCCGGCCTTCACCGGCTGCGGCAGGCCCACGTCACCCGCGTGCCGCTGCAGGGCGCCGATGGCGGCGTGGGCGTAGCCGCCGCGGCCGATGGCGGCGTTTGGGCCATCTCCGAGCTGGGGGGCCTGTACCGCGTGGCCGCGCCCGGCCAGCCGCCGCTGCAGGTGCAGCCGCTGGGCCTGGCCGGCCAGCGCCTGACCCATGTGCACCGCGACGCCCGCGGCGTGGTGTGGGTGGGCTCCAACAGCGCGCTGTGGCGCATCGTGCCCGGCCAGCCACCGCAGCGGGTGCCGCGGCCCGACGAAGGTGACGCGCCGCAGGGCATGGCCTTTGCGCCGGTGCACGCGCTGGCCACCGACGCGGCCGGCGCGCTGTGGGCGCACCTGGTGGTCAAGGGCACTTTCAAGCGGGTGGGCGACCAGTGGCAGCAGCTGGACAACGACCCCGCGGCCCGCATCATGTCCTTGGGCAACGACCCACAGGGCCGCTTGTGGATCGGCTACGTGGACCGCGGCGCCGCGCGCATCGATGGCGACGAGGTGCTGCGCCTGGGCCCGGCGCAGGGGCTGGACATCGGCGCCATCTCGGTGGTGCACGCACGCGGGCCGCGGGTGTGGCTGGGCGGCCAGCGCGGCATCGCGCTGTATGAAGGCGGCCGCGTCAAGACCATGCCGCTGCCGGGTGAGGCGGTGCAGCCCGCGGTGGTCACCGGCCTGGTGGAAACGCCCGACGGCGAGCTGTGGGTGCATGCGGCCAGCGGCCTGCTGCGCATCGCCCGCGCCGAATGGCGGCGTGCGCTCGACGAGCCCGGCCATGCGCCCGTGCTGCGGCGCTTCGATGGCGACGACGGCCTGCAGGGCAGCGCCAGCCAGATACGGCCGCTGCCTTCGCTGGTGCAGGCGCAGGACGGCCGGCTGTGGGCGGCCCTGCCCAGCGGCCTCTTCGTCATCGACCCCGCGCGGCTGCGACGCAACCCGCTGCCGCCCACCGTGCTGCTGCAGGCGGTGGTGGCCGATGGGCACCAGCTCGACCCGGCGCTGCCGATGCAACTGCCCACCGGCGGCGTGGCCGACCTGCGGCTGGACTACACCGCCACCAGCCTGGGCGTGCCGCAGCGCGTGCGTTTCCGCTACCGGCTGGTGGGCTACGACGCCGACTGGCGCGAGGCCGGGCCGCGGCGCGAAGCCAGCTACACCCGGGTGGGCCCCGGCCGTTACGAGTTCCAGGTGGTGGCCGCCAACGAAGACGGCGTGTGGAACGACCAGGGCGCCCGCGTGACCCTGGTCGTGCCATCGGCCTGGTGGCAGACGCGCAGCTTTGCTGCCGCGCTGCTGCTGCTGGCGCTGGGCGCCGGCGCGCTGCTGTACCGCTGGCGGGTGCGGGCGCTGGCGCAGCGGCTGCACGCCCAGGCCGAAGTGCGGCTGCGCGAGCGTGAACGCATCGCCCGCGACCTGCACGACACCTTGCTGCAGGGCGTGACCGGGCTGACGCTGCAGGTGCAGGCCGCGGCCGAGGAGGCGCCGGCCGGCTCGCCCTTGCAGGCGCGGCTGCTGCATGCGCTGGACCGCGCCCAGGAGGTGATGGACGAAGGCCGCGACCGCGTGAGCGCCCTGCGCACGCCCGGCGGCGCGCGGGCCGAAGGCGCAGAGGCGCTGCCCGGCACCGCCGCCCGCCGCAGCCTGCCGCGTGCGCTGAGCGCTGCGGTGGACGAACTGGCCATCGACTTTCCGCGCACCTTCTGCCTGTTCGAGCAGCGCGGCATTGCGCGCCCGGTGCGGCCGGTCGTGGCCGAAGAGCTGGTGCTGATCGGCCGCGAAGCCTTGTGCAACGCGCTGCGCCATGCCAACGCCCGGCGGGTGGTGCTGCGCCTGCGCCATGGCAGCCGCGCGTTGCTGCTGCGCGTGACCGACGACGGCCACGGCTTCGACGCCCGCCAGGCCGAAGCCGCGGCCAGCGCCGGGCATTTCGGCCTGACCGGCATGCGTGAACGGGCGCAGTCCATCGGCGCGCGGCTGCGCATCCACAGCGGGCCGCGCGGCACCGTGGTGGTGGTGACGGTGCGCGACGCATACTGCAGCGATGAACAGCCCCTCGATCCGCTTTGAAGATGGCGCGGCCTACGAGGCCTTCATGGGCCGCTGGAGCCGCCTGGCCGGCGAGCGCTTCCTGCAGTTCCTGGCGCCCGAGCCGGGCGGCCATTGGCTGGACGTGGGCTGCGGCAACGGCGCCTTCACCGAGCTGCTGATGCAGCGCTGCGCACCGGCTTCGGTGCAGGGCATCGACCCCTCGCCGGCGCAGATCGCCTTCGCGCGCCAGCGGCCCGGCACCGCGGGCGCGGTGTTCGAGGTGGGCGATGCGATGGCGCTGCCGCAGGCCGATGCCAGCGTGGACGCGGCGGTGATGGCGCTGGTCATCTTCTTCGTGCCCGAGCCGGCACGCGCCGTGGCCGAGATGGCGCGCGTGCTGCGCCCGGGCGGCAGCGCCTCGGCCTACGCCTGGGACCTGCTGGGCGGCGGCTTTCCGTTCGCGGTCATCCAGGACTCGCTGGCCGAGCTGGGTGTGGCGCCGCTGTGGCCGCCCAGCCCGCAGGCGGCCGAGCTGCAGCAGCTGCAGGCGTTGTGGCAACAGGCTGGCTTCGTGGACGTGGCCACCGACCGCTATGAGGTCACCCGCGAGTTCGACAGCTTCGAGGCCTTCTGGCAGATTGCGCAGAGCGGGCCCCGGCTGGCGCCCGGCCTCAGCAGCCTGGAAGAGGGCGCACGCCAGCAGCTGCAGGACGCGGTGCGCCGTCGCCTGCCACCCGGCCCCGGGCCGCTGGTGGTGCGGGCCACGGCGCATGCCGTGCGCGGGCGCAAGCCGGCGCTGCCGGCATGACGTGGCGATCCACCTAGAATCCACGGATGGCCACCGACCGGACTTTGCTCGATCTGCTGCGCTGGCATGCCGCCGGCCGCCGGCAGACCACGCGCGACCGAATTCGGCGCGCGCGCTGATCCTGCCGCCGCACGCCGGGCTGCGGCCGCTGCTGCCGCGCACCTGCCGGCCAGCGACCTGACCGGCTGCACCGCCCCACTTTGCCTTGATGCCACGAGCGCACCCGCCCAACGGGTGCGGCAAGCGCCATGACCGACAAGACCGACACCCCCACCGCCAGCGGCTCCGACGCCACGGACTACCGCGCCACCCTGAACCTGCCTGACACCCCGTTCCCGATGCGCGGCGACCTGCCCAAGCGCGAGCCGGGCTGGGTCAAGCAGTGGGAGGACCAAGGCACCTACAAGCAGCTGCGCGATGCCCGCTGCGGCGCACCGCTGTTCGTGCTGCACGACGGCCCGCCCTATGCCAATGGCCAGCTGCACATGGGCCATGCGGTCAACAAGATCCTCAAGGACATGATCGTCAAGGCGCGGCAGCTGGCCGGCTTCGACGCGCAATACGTGCCCGGCTGGGACTGCCATGGCCTGCCGATCGAGAACGCGATCGAGAAGAAGTTCGGCCGCAACCTGAGCCGTGACGAGATGCAGGCCAAGAGCCGTGCTTACGCCACCGAGCAGATCGAGCAGCAGCGCACCGACTTCAAGCGCCTGGGCGTGCTGGGCACCTGGGAGCGGCCCTACCGCACCATGGACTTCGCGAACGAGGCGGGCGAGATCCGCGCCTTCAAGCGCGTGATCGAGCGCGGCTTCGTCTACCGCGGCCAGAAGCCGGTGTACTGGTGCTTCGACTGCGGCTCCTCGCTGGCCGAGTTCGAGATCGAATACGCCGACAAGAAGAGCACCACGCTGGACGTCGGCTTCCTGGCCGACGACCCGGCCGCGCTGGCGCGCGCCTTCGGCCTGCCCGGCCTCGACAAGCCCGCCTTCGTCGTCATCTGGACCACCACCGCCTGGACCATCCCGGCCAACCAGGCGCTCAACCTCAACCCCGAGCTGGACTACAGCCTGGTGGACACCGAGCGGGGCGTGCTGCTGCTGGCCGCCGCGCTGGTGGACAAGTGCATGGAGCGCTACGGCCTGCACGGCACCGTGCTGGCCACGGTCAAGGGCCAGGCGCTGGATGGGCTGAAGTTCCGCCATCCGCTGGCCGAGGTGCACCCGGGCTACAACCGGCTGAGCCCGGTGTTCCTGGCCGACTACGCCACCGCCGACGACGGCACCGGCATCGTGCACTCGTCGCCGGCCTACGGCCTGGACGACTTCAACTCCTGCGTGTCCAACGGCGTCAAGGTCGAGGACATCCTCAACCCGGTGCAGGGCAACGGCGTGTACGCGGCCGACTTCCCGCTGTTCGGCGGCCAACACATCTGGAAGGCGGTGCCCAACGTCATCCAGGCGCTGCAGGACGCCGGCCGGCTGTTCGCCACCAAGGACATCACCCACAGCTACCCGCACTGCTGGCGCCACAAGACGCCGGTGATCTACCGCGCCGCGGCGCAGTGGTTCATCCGCATGGATGAAGGCGAAGGCGTGTTCACCAAGGACAAGGCGCCCAAGACGCTGCGGCAGCTGGCGCTGGACGCGATCGAGCAGACGCAGTTCTACCCCGAGAACGGCCGCGCCCGCCTGCACGACATGATCGCCAACCGGCCCGACTGGTGCATCAGCCGCCAGCGCAGCTGGGGCGTGCCCATCCCCTTCTTCCTGCACAAGGTGACGGGTGACCTGCACCCGCGCACGATGGAGATCCTGGACCAGGCCGCCGACATCGTGCAGGCCGGCGGCATCGAGGCCTGGAGCCGCGTGACGCCCGAGGAAATCCTGGGCGCCGAAGACGCGCCGCATTACGCCAAGAGCACCGACATCCTGGAGGTGTGGTTCGACTCGGGCAGCACCTTCTTCCACGTGCTGCGCGGCACCCATCAGGGCACGGCCGAGCATCCGGGCCATCACCAGTCGGGCCCCGAGGCCGACCTGTACCTGGAAGGCCACGACCAGCACCGCGGCTGGTTCCATTCGTCGCTGCTGCTGGCCTGCGCGCTGTTCGACCGCGCGCCCTACCGCGGCCTGCTGACCCACGGCTTCACCGTGGACAGCCAGGGCCGCAAGATGAGCAAGTCGCTGGGCAACGGCATCGACCCGCAGGACATCACCAAGAAGCTGGGCGCCGAGATCATCCGCCTGTGGGTGGCGGCCAGCGACTACTCCGGCGACATCGCCGGCGACGACAAGATCCTGGCCCGCGTGGTGGACGCCTACCGGCGCATCCGCAACACGCTGCGCTTTTTGCTGGCCAACGTGTCCGACTTCGACCCGAAGACCGACGCGGTGCCGCTGGAGCAGATGCTGGAAGTGGACCGCTACGCGCTGGCGCGGGCTTCGCAGTTCCAGGCCGAGGTGCTGGCCCACTACGAAAAGTACGAGTTCCACCCGGTGGTGGCCAAGCTGCAGGTGTACTGCAGCGAAGACCTGGGCGCCTTCTACCTGGACGTGCTGAAGGACCGCCTGTACACCAGCGCACCCAAGAGCCTGGCGCGCCGCAGCGCGCAGACGGCGCTGTGGCACATCACCCAGGCCATGCTGCGCTGGATGGCGCCCTTCCTCAGCTTCACCGCTGAAGAGGCCTGGCGCGTGTTCGGCGGCGAGCGCACCATCTTCGTGGAGCACTACTGGTCGCTGCCGCAGGCGGACGAAGGCCTGATCGCCAAGTGGAACCGCGTGCATGCGGTGCGCGATGCGGTCAACAAGGCCATCGAGGCGGTACGCGCCGAAGGCGGCGTGGGCTCTTCGCTGCAGGCCAACGTGACCGTGGGCGCCCCGGCCGAAGACCATGCCATCCTGGCTTCGCTGGGCGAAGACCTGAAGTTCGTCTTCATCACCAGCGAGGCCGTGCTGGCCGCGGCCGACGAGCTGACGATCCAGGTCACACCGTCCACCGCCACCAAGTGCGAGCGCTGCTGGCACTGGCGCACCGACGTCGGCAGCGATCCCGCCCACCCGACGATCTGCGGCCGCTGCACCAGCAATCTGTATGGCGAGGGTGAAACCCGCCTCGTCGCCTGACATTCCGAGGGTTCATACCGCTCATGGCCAAACGCTCCCCCGCCTCGTCGTCGTCCCCCAGCCTGGCCGTGTGGCTGGGGCTGGCGTTGGCGGTCATCCTGCTGGACCAATTCACCAAGACGCTGATCGTCGGCTACTTCCAGCTGGGTGACAGCCGCACCGTCACCTCCTTCTTCAACGTGGTGCGGGTGCACAACCACGGCGCGGCCTTCAGCTTCCTGGCTGACGCCTCGGGCTGGCAGCGCTGGTTCTTCATCGGCCTGGCCTCCGTGGTGTCGGTGTTCATCGTGGTCATGCTGAAGAAGCACCCGGGGCAGAAGCTCTTCTGCTTCGCGCTGGCCATGATCCTGGGCGGCGCCATCGGCAACGTGATCGACCGCGCCATCCACGGCTACGTGGTCGACTTCATCCAGGTGCATGCCGGCGGCAAGTACTTCCCCAGCTTCAACCTGGCCGACAGCGCCATCACGCTGGGCGCGATCTGCCTGATCCTGGACGAGCTGCGGCGGGTGCGCAGCTCGCGCTGACACCTGTGTGACGGGTGCGGCGCCGCGGCCGCCGCAGAATGGCCGCATGGGCACCCTCTACCTCGTACGGCACGGCCAGGCGTCTTTCGGCGCCGACGATTACGACCAGCTGAGCACGCTGGGCCGACGGCAGGCCGTGCGGCTGGGCGAGTACTTCCGCGCCAAGGGCGTGGATTTCGAGGTGGCCCTCGTGGGCACGCTGCGCCGCCACGGCCAGACCTTCGACGGCATCTGCGAAGGGCTGCGGCTGCAACCACCCGCGCTGGCCTGGCCGGGGCTGAACGAATACGACAGCGAAGCGGTCATAGCCGCCTTCCATTCCGAGCCGCTGGCCAAGCCCGACACGCCCGAGCTGGTGCGCCATCACTTCCGCCTGCTGCGCGAAGGCCTGGCGCGCTGGATGCGCGGCGAGACCCAGCCGGCCGGCATGCCCAGCTACGCGGAGTTTCTGCGCGGTGTGACCAGTGCGCTGGACCATGTGCGCAGCCAGCACCAGGGCGACGTGCTGCTGGTGTCCAGCGGCGGCCCCATCTCCACCGCGGTGGGCCATGTGCTGGGCACCACGGCCGAAACCACCATCGAGCTGAACCTGCGCATGCGCAACTGCTCGCTCACCGAGTTCGCGTACACGCCCAAGCGGCACATGCTGGTCAGCTTCAACGGTCTGCCGCACTTCGAGCACCCGGACTGCGCCGGGTGGATGACCTACACCTGAGCGAACCGCCGGCTGCTCAAGGCAGCAGGATGGTGCAGCCGGTGGTGGCGCGCGACTCCAGCTCGCGGTGCGCCTCGGCCGCCTGCGCCAGCGGGTAGCGCTGGTCGATGCGGATCTTCACCGCGCCGCTGGTGACCATGCCGAACAGGTCGTCGGCCATGGCCTGGGTGGATTCGCGGGTGGCGATGTGGGTGAACAGCGTGGGCCGCGTGACGTACAGCGAGCCCTTGGCCGCCAGCACGCCCAGGTCCACCGGCGGCGCCTTGCCCGAGGCATTGCCGAAGTTGGCCAGCAGGCCGAAGGGGCGCAGCACGTCGAGCGAGCGCTCGAAGGTGTCCTTGCCCACCGAGTCGTACACCACCTTCACGCCGGCGCCGCCGGTGATCTGCCTGACCCGATCGACGAAGTTCTCGCTGCGGTAGTTGATGGCATGGCTGGCGCCATGGTCCAGCGCCAGTTGGCACTTCTCGTCGCTGCCGGCGGTGCCGATGAGTTGCAGGCCCATCGCCCGGGCCCATTGGCAGGCGATCAGGCCCACACCACCGGCCGCGGCATGGAACAGCACGAAGTCGCCCGGCTGCAGGCCGCCCACCGGCTGCGTCTTGCGCAGCAGGTACTGCACCGTCAGGCCCTTGAGCATCATGGCCGCGCCGTCCTCGAAGCTGATGGCATCGGGCAGCTTGACCACGGCCTTGGCCGGCATCACCCGCAGCTGGCTGTAGGCGCCGGGCGGCTGGCTGGCGTAGGCGGCGCGGTCGCCGGGCTTCAGGTGCGTGACGCCTTCGCCCACCGCTTCCACGATGCCGGCGCCTTCCATGCCCAGCGTCAGCGGCAGCGGGTTGTTGTACAGGCCCGTGCGTTGGTACACGTCGATGAAGTTCAGGCCGCAGGCCTGGTGGCGGATGCGCAGCTCGCCGGGGCCGGGCTCGCCGACGCTCAGGTCGACCAGCTTCATGACCTCGGGGCCACCGTATTCGGTGATCTGGATGGCGGGGGCGGTGGTGGGCAAGGCAGTCTCCTCGGAACAACTTGTGGTGTGAGGCCTGCCATCTTGCCGCGCTTGGCCCTACCCTGCAGCCATGCGCCGACTCGACCTTGCCCCCAACCTCGCGATCGCCACGCTGTGGGCCGACTGGTTGTGCCAGTGCGGCATCGAGGCCACGGTGCAGCGCGCCTTCAGCAGCAGCATCGCGGGGCAGATTCCGCCCGACCAGGCACTGCCCGAGGTGTGGCTGGTCGACGAGCAGCACTATGAGCGCGCCCGCGCGCTGCTGGACGAGCTGCGCGCCCGGCCCAGCCGCCAGTGGTGGTGCCGCGGCTGCGGCGAGTGCATCGAAGGCGGCTTCGAACAGTGCTGGAACTGCGGTGCGATGATGCCGGGATGACCGCGCAGTCCCTGAACGTCCGCATCGCTCTGCTTCTCACCCTTCCTCCCCTGCTGTGGGCCAGCAATGCGGTCGCAGGCCGCATGCTGGTGGGCGCGGTGCCGCCGGTCGCCATCAATGCGCTGCGCTGGGTGCTGGCGCTGGTGGTGCTGCTGCCGCTGGGCTGGCGCGCCATCGGCACGCCCGAAGCCAGGCGCCAGGTCTTGCAACGCTGGAAGCCGCTGGCCCTGTTGGGCCTGACCGGCGTGGGCGCCTACAACGCGCTGCAATACCTGGCGCTCACCACCTCCACGCCGCTCAATGTCACGCTGCTCACCGCCAGCTCGCCGGTGTGCATGATGCTGGTGGGCGCCCTCTTCTACGGCCAGCGGCCCACGGCGCGCGGGCTGGTGGGCGCCGCGCTGTCACTGCTGGGCGTGGCGGTGGTGCTGGCCCGTGGCGAGCTGGCCGCACTGGCCAGCATCAGCTTCGTGCCCGGCGACCTGCTGATGCTGCTGGCCATGCTGAGCTGGTCGTTCTACAGCTGGATGCTGGCCAAGCCGGTGCCATCCATGGCCGGTGAGCAACGGCCCGCCTGGGACTGGTGGGGCTTCATGCTGATCCAGACCCTGTTCGGCCTGGCCTGGGCCGGCAGCGCGGCGCTGCTGGAAGCGGCCATCGCGCCCGCGCCGGTGCAATGGACCACCAACACCGTGCTCACGCTCGTCTACATCGCACTGGGCCCGTCCATCCTGGCCTACCTGTGCTGGGGCCGCGGCGTGGCCGCGGTGGGCCCGGCCACGGCCGCGTTCTTCATCAACCTCACGCCGCTGTTCGCCGCGCTGCTGCAGGCCCTGCTGCTGGGCGTGCCGCCGCAGCCGTACCACGCGGTGGCCTTTGCGCTCATCGTCGCGGGCATCCTGGTGTCTTCACGCACCTAGGCGCCTGGCGGTCAGCGCGGGCCGGCCCACTGCGCCTTCAGCAGCGCCACCCAGTCGTCGGCCCGCGCGGGCGGGCGGTCCGCGGGCCAGGCCGCGGCCAGGCGGATGCGCAATTCATCCTCCTCCACCAGACGGCGGAACACCACGCCACTGCGGCGCACGGTGTTCAAGGACTGCGGCACCAACGCAAAGCCGCGGCCTTCGGCGATCAGGCCCAGCAGCACCGGGTGCTCGGCCGGCTCGGCCAGCCGGGGCGGATGGAAACCGAGCCGGTGGAACACCTGCTCGCAGTGGTCGAAGTAGGCGGGGTTGAGCCGGCGGTCGAACCAGAACAGGGTGTCGGCCGCCAGCGCCTGCAGCGGCACCCGGCGGCGGCGCGCCAGCGGATGCCGCGACGACAGGCAGGCCATCAGCGGATCGTCACCCAGCGGCGTCAGCACCAGCCCCTCGGTGCGTGAGGGCAGCCCGATCACCGCCAGGTCCAGCGCGCCGCGGTGCAGGTCGCGGATCAGCCGCGCCGAGATCTGGCGCTGGATGCGAAGTTGCCGGCCCGGCCAGGCCGTGTCGAAGGCGGCGCCCAGGCCGCCGAAGAGGCCCACGTCCACCACCGTGGTGATGCCCAGCCGCAGCACCGGCGGCTGCGGTGCCGCCGACGACGGCTGGAACTGGTTCACCGCCTGCGCCACCTGCTGCACCAGCGCCCGGGCCTGCGCCAGGAAGCGCTGGCCGGCCTCGGTGAGCTGCACGCCGCGGCGGTCGCGGTCGAACAGGCGTGCGCCCAGCATCGCTTCCAGCGCCTGGATCTGCCGCGTGAGCGGCGGCTGCGTGATGCACAGCCGCTCGGCCGCGCGGCGGAAGTTCAGTTCCTCGGCCACCGCCACGAAGTACGAGAGCTGCCGCAAGCTGGGGCTTTGGGCCATGAGCGCTTTTCAGATGCCGCTGTGATGCCGCCAAGGTATCAGACAAATCGCATTGGCCGGCGGCAGGCGGCAGCGCTACGGTGGCGGCATGACACACGACACATTCCACGAGGGCCTGGCCCTGCTGCAGCAGCTGGAAGGCTGCGCCACACCCAGCCTGCTCGATGCGCTGGCGCCCCTGGCGCCGGACCTGGCCCAGCTGGCGGTGAGCTTCGTCTACGGCCAGCTGTACACCCGGCCACAGCTCACGCTGCCGCAACGCCAACTGGCGACGGTGGCGGCGCTGGCGGCCCTGGGCCAGGCGCGTCCGCAGCTCAAGTTCCACATCGCCGGCGCGCTGAACGTGGGCTGCAGCCCGCAGGAGATCATCGAGCTGATGCTGCACCTGGTGGTGTACGCCGGCTTCCCGGCGGGGCTGAACGGCCTGTTCGCGGCGCGCGAGGTGTTCCAGGAACGGGGGCATGCGCCAACGACGGCTGCGGCGCCCGCGTCACCACCCGTGCCGCCGCCGGCCGACCGCTACCAGGCCGGCTGGCAGGCGCTGCGCGAGGTCGACGGCCACGCCGGTGAACAGGTGATCGCATCGCTGGCCGGCATCGCACCCGACCTGGGCCGCTTCGTCATCGAGTTCGCGTTCGGCGACATCTACACCCGCCCCGGGCTCACGCTGCTGCAGCGCGAGCTGGCCACCGTGGCCGCGCTGGCGGCCATGGGCACCGCCGCACCGCAACTGCGTGTGCACCTGCACGGGCTGCTGAACGTGGGCGCCACGCCGGCGCAGATGACGGAGGCGCTGATGCACATCGCCGCCTACGCCGGCTTTCCGGCCGCCATCAATGCGGTGCTACTGGCGCAAGAGGTGCTGGCCGAGCGCGCCAGCCAGCACCACGGCTGAACCGTCAGCGCCAGTGCCGCGCAAACACCGGCGCGGCCACCGGATGCTGGTCGATGCGGCTCAGCAGCGCGCTGAAGGCCGGGCGCGCACTGGCCAGGTGGGCGCGGGCGCCCGACCACTTGGACACCACGGCCGCCAGCAGGTCGAGCGCGCCCAGCCGATCGCCGCTCAGCCAGGGAGTGCCGGCAAAGGTGTCGGCGAACACCTCCCACAGCGCGTGCAGCCGCTGGCGGGCACCGGCCTTCACGGCCTCGCAGTGGGGCCCTTCGGCGGGGCTGCACCAGCGCTCGGGGTAGTCGATGATGCCGATGGCCGCATAGCAGTTGGCCACGATGTATACGAGGCCGCGGATGGCCTGCGCGCGGCCCTCGGGCGAAGGCGGCAGCAAGCCGCTGGCCGGGTGCCGCAGCCCCAGTTCGATGAGGATGGCGGCGCTTTCGCTCATCACCTGCCCGTCGGGCCAGCGCAGCGCCGGTATCTGCTGCAGCGGATTGGCCGCGCGCAGTTCCTCCAGCGCCGAGGCGCCGTCCCAGGTGGCGGCGTCCACCACCCGATAGGGCAGGCCGGCCAGCGACAGTGCCGCCTCCACCGCGGCCGAGCCGCTGCCTGCATACCCGTACAACACATGTTCGCCGCTGGCCATGAACGTCTCCTGGCGATGGGCGGCGAAGAACTAGAAGGTGCCGGGGTACGCGCCGCCGTCGAGCAGGATATTCTGACCCGTCAGGTAGCCGGCGTGGGCGCTGCACATGAAGGCGCAGATGGCGCCGAACTCTTCGGCACTGCCGAAGCGCTGCGCCGGGATGGCCTGGCGGCGGCGGTCGGCCATCTCCTCGGCCGCCAGCCCGCTCTTGGCCGCACCGGCCTGCATCGTCTTGCGCAGCCGGTCGGTATCGAAGGCCCCGGGCAGCAGGTTGTTGAGCGTGACGTTGCGGCCGGCCAGCCGAGACTGCCGGGCCAGCCCGGCGACGAAGCCGGTGAGGCCGCTGCGTGCGCCGTTGGACAGGCCCAGCACGTCGATCGGCGCCTTCACCGCGCCCGAGGTGATGTTGACCACGCGGCCGAAGCCGCGCTCGGCCATGCCGTCCACCGTGGCCTTGATCAGCTCGATGGGCGTGAGCATGTTGGCGTCCAGCGCCGCGATCCAGGCTTCGCGGTCCCAGCTGCGGAAATCACCCGGCGGCGGACCACCGGCGTTGTTGACCAGGATGTCCACCTGCGGGCAGGCGGCCAGCGCCTGCGCACGGCCCTCGGGCGTGGTGATGTCGCCGGCCACCGCCCGCACCTGCACCGCCGGGTTCAGCGCCCGCAGCGCAGCGGCCGTGGCCTGCAGCGCCTCTTCACCGCGGGCGGTGATGGTGACGTTCACGCCCTCGCGCACCAGGGCCTCGGCGCAGCCGCGGCCCAACCCCTTGCTGGCGGCGCACACCAGCGCCCACTTGCCTGCCAGTCCCAGATCCATCGTCATGTCCTCCAACGCGTCAACAACCACACACCGCCCAACACCAGGGCCGTGCCCACCGCCAGCCAGGGCGTGAAGGGCTCGCCCAGGATCACCACGCCCATGGCCAGCGTGCTCATCGGGCCGATCATGCCCACCTGCGAAGCCATCGAGGCGCCGATGCGCTCGATGGCCATCATGACCATCAGCACCGGGGCCACGGTGCACACGGTGGCATTGAGCAGGCTCATCCACAGCACGGGCTCGGGCACCTGCAGCGCCGACACCGGCCGCAGCACGAAGAATTGCACGATGCACAGCACGCAGGCCACGCTGCTGGCCAGGCCGCTGAGCCGGGCCGAGCCCAGGCGCCGCACCGCCTCGCCGCTGAGCACCAGGTACACCGCATAGCTGACGGCGCTGCCGAACACCAGCGCCGTGCCCAGGGCCACGCGCGGGCCTTCGAAGCTCAACTCGCGGCCGAAGACCAGCGCCACGCCGGCATAACCCACCGCCAGGGCCAGCAGCTGCCGGCCCGTGACCCGGCGGCGGTAGGCCAGCCAGCCGATCAGCAGCACGATGGTGGGGTTGAGGTAGAGGATCAGCCGCTCAAGGCTGGCGCTGATGTACTGCAGCCCCAGGAAGTCGAGGAAGCTGGCCAGGTAGTAGCCGGTGAAGCCCAGCAGCAGCACGGTGCCCCAGTCGCGGCGCGACAGCGGCGGCTTGCCACGCCCGGCCCACCAGGCCAGCAGCATGAACAGGGGCATCGCCATCAGCATGCGCAGGAACAGCACCTGCACCGCATCCACCCCATGGCGGTACATCAGCTTGGCCACGATGGCCTTGCCCGAGAAAGCGATGGCGCCCGCACTGGCCAGCAAGAGGCCGGGCCAGACGGCGGTGGGTACCGCGGCAGTGCCGGCGGCGGGCGTGGCCCGTGGGGAGGAAGAGGACATCGGCCGGGCACTATAGGCCAGCCCAAAGCAAACCCGGCCGTGGCCGGGTTCGTCATGCGCCAAGCGGGGCTTGCCCGGCCGGGAAGGCTGGAAGGCTGACGCCTCAGCCGCCCGCCGCGATGATGCGCTCGATGTTGCGTTCGGCCAGGGCCGAGATCGTCAGCGACGGGTTGACGGCGCCGGTGTTGCCGGGGATGGCCGCGCCGTCCATCACGTAGAGGTTCGGATAGTTGAGCACACGACCATAGGCGTCGGTGGCCTTGCCGAGCACCGCGCCGCCCAGCGGGTGGCCGGTGAAGGACGCGTCCACGTCCTTGAGCAGGGGCGGCACGTTGGCCGGCAGCGTGAAGGAACGCAGCGCGATGCGGTTGTTGACCGCCCGCATCGCGGCGACCGTGTCGTTGTTGCCCGCGGCCGGCCACAGCAGCCGCGCACGATCGGTGGCCGCGTCGTAGACGAAGCTGCCGCGGTTGGAGGTGTCGAAGCTCATGCCCAGGCTCGGCCCCAGTCCCACGCTCACAGGCACGGCAGGCGCATACCAGTTCTCCAGCGTGACGGGCAGGCCGCCGCTGGTGTCGTGGATCATCGAAGCGCAGGCCGAGCCGGTGGTCACGCCCAGGTCGAAGGCGCCGACGCGCGCCACCGCGCTGTCGCCATTGGTGCCCCAGCCGCGGCCGACGTGCTCGTTGAGCAGCGGCAGGTCGCCCAGCGCCTTGGCACGCACCAGCAGCTCCGAGGTGCCGATCGAGCCGGCCGCCAGGAACAGCATGTCGCAGGTGAGGTTGTAGCTGGCCAGCAGCGTGCCGTCGGGGCTGCGCTTGGCCACTTCCAGCAGGTAGCGGGTGCCGTCGCGGTAGATGCGGCGCACCTCGTGGCCGGCGTACACGCCCACGCGGCCGGTGGCCTTGGCCTGCTTGAGGTAGTTCTGATTGAGGTCGAACTTGGCGCCGTTGGAATTGCCGAAGTTCGACAGCCCGACGGTGCACGAAGGCCGCGAGCTGCCGGCCAGTTCCTGCCGCACCACGTTCCAGTTCCAGATGCCGTCCACCCACGTGGGCGTGTAGCCGGCCTTGCGCATGTCGCTGTTCCAGCGCCGCGAGTGGCTGAAAGGCGCCGAGTTGTAGATGTCGGACGGCATGGCGCTGAGCTGCAGCATCTGCCGCACGCGCGGGAAGTAGGTGGCGTTCATCTCGGCGTACGACACCGTGCCGCCGAACAGCGCGTCGAAGTAGCGCTGCTGCGGCTGGATCATCACGCCGGTGAACACCACCGACCCGCCGCCGACACAGGCGCCGCGCCAGACGTCCATGTTCTCGTACTCGCTCACGTCCAGCACGCCGCCGAAGCGGTCGATCGGCAGGCCGGGCACGCCGAACACGTACTTGCTCTGGTCGCGGAACCAGAAGCCCCGGCCGTCGGGCAGCGTGTCCTGGGTGAAGATCTCGCGCGTCGGGTGATTGGGCCAGGCAAAGCCACGCTCGAGCACGGTGGCGGTGATGCCGGCCTGCGCCAGCCGCAGTGCGGAGATGGCGCCACCGAAGCCCGAGCCGATGACGATGGCGCGGGTATGGGCGGGCGGCGTCGGCGCGCTGGCATAGATCTCGGGGACGAGGCTGCGGTAGTCGCGCGGCAGCAGCAGGGCTTGCGAGGTGAGGGGCAAGCCCGCAGCGGCCGAGCCCAGGCCCAGCTGCTTCAGCAGATCACGGCGTTTCACGATCAACGGTCTCGGAAGTTCAGGGACCGCGATCATCTCCCGCAAACATCAGAAATGAAACATCAATGATGTTTTTATCATTTAACCCGCTACAAGGTCAGGAGTGACCACCCTGTGTGCTGGCTGCCCATCAACGAAAACGCCGGCATTCAGCCGGCGCGGGAAGTGGTCGTTCGGCGCCGCCGCCCAGGCGGCGCGCGATGCTCAAGCCGTCTTCTTGGCGGCCGCCGCCTTCTTGTGCTTCACATGCTTGGCGTGCTTGGCATGCTTGGCCGGCGCGGTGGCGGCAGCCGGTGCGGTGGCAGTGGTGGGGGCTGCCGGGGCCGTGGCGGCATCGGCAGCATGGGCGCCGAAGGCGACCATCGAGGCGGCGAGAACGGGGATCAGCTTGGTCAGGTTCATGAGGGCTCCTTCGTGGCGTTGAAGCGGCGAATCGCGCCGCGGCCCACACACAACGCGCACCCGACCGCCCCTCGTTGACCCCCGAACCTGTCTGAAACCTGTCACCGCCCCGATGGACGCGGCCACGCTCGCACGGCCGACCGCCAGAAAAAAGGGCCCGCCAATGCGAGCCCTTTTTGCAGATTCGTGGCCGCCTTGCAGCGCGGCCACGGCATCCGTCACTCCTCCTGGAAGGCTTCTTCGCGCTTCTTCTTCACCGAAGGCAGCAGCACGATGACGATCATCAGCGCCGCGGCCACCAGCAGGCCGGCCGACAGCGGACGGGTCATGAAGGTGCTCCAGTCGCCGCGCGACAGCAGCAGCGCACGGCGCAGGTTCTCTTCCATCATCGGGCCCAGGATGAAGCCCAGCAGCAGCGGTGCGGGTTCGCAGCCCAGCTTGTAGAAGATGTAGCCCACGATCGCGAAGCCGGCGCCCATATACACGTCGAACGCGTTGTTGTTCAGGGTGTACAGGCCGATGCAGCAGAACACCATGATGGCCGGGAACAGGAAGCGGTAAGGCACCGTCAGCAGCTTGATCCAGATGCCGATCAGCGGCAGGTTCAGGATGATCAGCATCAGGTTGCCGATCCACATGCTGGCGATCAGGCCCCAGAACAGGTCGGGGTTGCTGGTCATCACCTGCGGGCCGGGCTGGATGCCTTTGATGGTCATCGCACCCACCATCAGCGCCATCACCGCGTTGGGCGGAATGCCCAGCGTCAACATCGGGATGAAGCTGGTCTGCGCACCGGCGTTGTTGGCCGATTCAGGGCCGGCCACGCCGCGGATGTCACCCTTGCCGAAGCGGCCGGACGCACCCGCCAGCTTCTTTTCCATCGTGTACGACGCGAAGGACGACAGCAGCGCGCCACCGCCGGGCAGCACGCCCAGGATGGAGCCCAGCGCCGTGCCGCGCAGCACCGCCGGGGCGGCCTTCTTGAAGTCGTCCTTCGTCGGCCACAGGCCCTTCACGTTCTTGGTGAAGACCTCGCGGCTTTCGGCCGGTTGACCCAGGTTGGCGATGATTTCACCGAAGCCGAACACACCCATCGCGATGGCAACGAAGTTGATGCCGTCGGTCAGCTCGGGGATGTCGAACGAGAAGCGCGGCGTGCCGCTGATCACGTCGGTGTTCACCTGGCCCAGCAGCAGGCCCAGGATGATCATCGCGATGGCCTTGAGCAGCGAGCCCGAGGCCAGCACCACGGCGCCGATCAGGCCCAGCACCATCAGGCTGAAGTATTCGGCCGGGCCGAACTTGAAGGCCAGCTCGGTCAGCGGCGGCGCGAAGGCCGCGATGACGATGGTGCCCACGCAACCGGCGAAGAACGAACCCAGGCCGGCCGCAGCCAGCGCCGAACCCGCCCGCCCCTGCCGCGCCATCTGATACCCGTCGATGGCGGTGACCACCGAGCTGGATTCACCCGGCACGTTGATCAGGATGGCGGTGGTGGAGCCGCCGTACTGCGCGCCGTAGTAGATGCCGGCCAGCATGATCAGCGCCGGCGTGGCGTCGAGTGCGTAGACCGAAGGCAGCAGCATCGCGATGGTGGCCACCGGGCCCAGGCCCGGCAGCACGCCGATCAGGGTGCCCAGCACCGCGCCACCGAAGGCGTACAGCAGGTTCTCGATCGTGAAGGCGACCGCGAAGCCCGTGGAGAGATTGGTCAACAGATCCATGAGAGATGCCTCAGCCGCCGGAAGCCATGAAGGAAGGCCACAGCGGGATCACGAGGCTGAGCCCCTTGATGAAGATGAGCCAGGAGAAGATGGTGAGCACGACGGCGTTGATGAGCGCCTCGCGCAGGCGGAACTCGTCACTGGCCGCGGCCGAGATGAGGACCAGCAGCGGCAGCGCGATGACCATGCCCATGTGCGGCAGCAGCCAGCCGAACGCGGCCACGGCACCGACGACGATGACCAGCGGCTTCCAGGCCCACTTGCCGATGGGGTCGCCAGTCTCGGTCTCGATGGTCAGTGCCTGGAACAGCACGACCGCGCCGAGGATGGCCATCAGGATGCCGAGGCCGAAGGGGAAGTAGCCCGGACCGGGCCGCGCCGAAGCGCCGAAGCTGTAGTTGGTGGCCCCCCAGGCAAAGCCGATGCCGACCACGACGAACATCAGCCCCGACCAGAAGTCTTTCTGGCTCTTGATCTTCACGCTGTCTCCTTGCGATGCGTTGATGGCGGCGGATTCTAGGCAGGGGGGTCTAGGCAACCCCTGTGGATTCCACGTAACCGGGTAGCACGCGCCCCCGCCGGCCCAGTCCGCAGACCTGGCTGTGGAAACCAGCATTGACAACGGTTTAGACGCGACAGCGCACAGCCGAAACTGCTTTCATCGCCACCGTTTCCGATCGCCTGCCATGCGCACCCACCTGCTGCACTTCACCCTCCGCCCCGTGGCCAACGAAGCCGAACTGCGCGCCGCCTGCGCCGTGCGGGCCACCGCCTACGGCCGCCGCCTGCCCCATGTGCTGAGCCTGTGGTGCGAGCCCGACGAGCAGGACCGCCAGCCCGGCGTGGTGGTGTTCGTGGCCTGGTCCAAGGCCACCGGCGAAGCCATCGGCACCGTGCGCGTGGCCACCAACCAGCACCATCCGCTGGCCATCGAGACCAGCGCCGCCCTGCCCTCGGCCTATCTGGGCACCCGCAACGCCGAGATCACGCGGCTGGCCGTGCTGCCGGGCCATGACGACCCCGCCATCAAGCTGGCGCTGATGAAGGCCGTGTACACGACCGCGCTGGAGCGTGGCGTGGAGTGGTTGGTCATCGGCGCACGCCTGCCCAGCCTGGTGCGCGGCTACCAGCGCCTGGGCTTCACCGATGCGCTGCCGCAGGGCGAGATGGTGCCGCTGCCGCATGCCGGCAACCTGCCGCACCGGGTGCTGGCCTTCAACGTGCGCACCGCACGCGCCGACTGGCAGGCCATGCAGCATCCCTTCTATGACTTCATGATCGAGCAGCACCACCCCGACCTGCAGCTGCGGCCCGAGGCGCTGGCCGACGAAGCCGCCTGCGCGCTGGCGGCCTGATCAGCCCGTCCAGCAGCCGGGGGCCGGTGCGCGCCCGCCGATCACGGCGGCCATCACGGCCTTCAGCTCCTCTTCGGTGAAAGGCTTGCTGAGAAAGGCGTCCATGCCGGCCTCGGCGCAGCGCTCGCGGTCTTCCAGCGCGCTGTTGGCCGTGAGTGCCACCACCGGCACCCGCTGCAGCCCACCCTGGCGTTCGGCCTCGCGGATGCGGCGCGTGGCCTCCACGCCGTCCAGCAGCGGCATCTGGCAGTCCATCAGCACCAGGTCGGGGCGCGCGGGGCCCGGCCCCGCCGCCGCCACGGCCGCCAGCCCGTCGCGCACATGCAGCACCTCGCACTGCAGGCGGCGCAGCATGGCTTCGGCCAGCATGGCATTGACCTCGTTGTCCTCGGCCAGCAGCACCCGCTGCGGCAGGTCCATGGGCGCCTGCTGCCCGTCGTTGGCGGCTTCGGCCGGTGGTGCCTGCAGCGGCTGCAGCGGCAGCGCCAGCTCGAACATCGTGCCTTCGCCCAGCCGGCTTTCGCAGCGCAGCTGGCCGCGCATGGCCTGGGTGATCTCGCGCGCGATGTTCAACCCCAGGCCCACGCCGGCCCCTGGCACGGTGCCGGGCCGCCGTGCCTGCGTGAAGGCATCGAAGATGTGCGGCAGGTCGGCCTCGGCGATGCCGGGGCCGGTGTCGCTGACGACGATGTGCAGGCCGCAGCCGGTGAAGCGCGCAGCCAGCACCACCTCGCCCTGCTCGGTGAACTTGACGGCATTGCCCAGCAGGTTGTGCAGCACCTGGCGCAGCCGGGTGGCATCGCCCACCACCTGGGCCTCGGGGTCGATGTCCAGCCGGGCGCGGAACTGCAGGCCGCGCTCCTGGCAGCGCACCACGTAGATGTCCACCAGTTCCTCCAGCTCGGCCAGCAGGTGGAAGGGCGCGGGCTTGAGCTCGACACGGCCGGCCTCGATGCGGGAGAAGTCCAGCAGGTCGTTGATGATCTGCAGCAGGTGCTCGCCCGAGTGCTCGATCAGCCCCAGCCGGTGGCGCAGCTGAAGGTCGGACTGCTCGGCCGCCATCATGCGGGCCAGCCCCAGGATGCCGTGCAGCGGCGTGCGCAACTCATGGCTCATGGTGGCCAGGAAGCGGGTCTTGACGCGGCTTTCGCGTTGGGCCAGCGCCAGGGCCAGCGCCCGTTCCTCGGCGATGCGGGCATTCAGGAAGCGCAGCCGGAACATCTCGGCCAGCCGCTGCTCGGCGCGGCGCGAGGTGGCCAGCAGCAGGGCCAGCAGCATCAACAGCCCGGTGCCACCGGTCCAGCCGATCGCGTCGCCGCGCAGCAGCAGCGACAGCGCGGTGGGCAGGATCATCGGCACCACGTAGGCCACGGTGGCCTGCAGCCGCACCTGCAGGCCGAAGCTGGCCACGGCGGCCACGCTGCACACGCTGGCCGAGATCAGCGCCACCAGCGAAGGATGCGGCGACTGCGCCATCCAGGCGCCACCCAGGCCCCATACCGCGCCGTCCAGCGCCAGCAGCAGCACGGTGGACCGCAGCCAGCCCGGCGTGCCCGGCCGGCCCCGCAGGCGGTAGACCTGGGCATGCGCCAGGCGCGGCACGATCACGCCCAGCTTGAGCCCGACCCAGATCCACAGCGCCGTCGGGTCCACCCGGCTGGCCACGTAGACCGCCAGCACCATGGCGAACACCGTGCCGACCACCATGGCCAGCGTGAGGTGCGAGAACAGCATGCGCAGCTGTTCGGTGGTCACCTGGGCGGAGACCTCGGGGGGCGGCGGCGGGGTCGCTTCCGCAGCGCGGACCCCGGTACGGCCATTCGGGCTGTCGTCGGCGATGGGCATGCTTTTCGAGTATGACCCCCCTAGCTCGTCGGCGACCGCTCCGTGTCCCTAGAAGGTCAACCGGTTTCGCTCCACTTGGGCGTGGTGCGCAGCACTTCCTCGATGGTGGTGCTGCCGTCGGCCACCTTCATCACGCCGGCCAGGCGCAGCGGGTGCATGCCGTCGGCCAGCGCCTGGCGGCGCAGCGCGGCGGCGTCCAGCACCGGGTGCACGGCGGCGCGGGCGGCATCGCTCATCACCATCAGCTCGTACAGCCCGGCGCGGCCCCGAAAGCCCGTCATGCGGCATTCCAGGCAGCCCACCGGCCGGTAGGCACGCACCGCGCCCTTCAGCCGCCAGGGCTGCGCCGCAGCATCCAGCATCTCGCGGCTCACGTCCTCATCACGCACCTTGCAGGCCGGGCACAGCGTGCGCGCCAGCCGCTGCGCCAGCACGCCGATCACGGTGGCGCTGATCAGGTACGGCGGCACGCCCAGGTCGGCCAGGCGCGTGATGGCGCTGGCCGCATCGTTGGTGTGCAGGGTGCTGAACACCAGGTGGCCGGTGAGCGCGGCCTGGATGGCCATCTCGGCCGTGGCCAGGTCGCGGATCTCGCCCACCATGATGATGTCCGGGTCCTGCCGCATCAGCGCACGCAGGCCTTCGGCAAAGCCCAGGTCCAGCGCCGGCTGCACCTGGGTCTGGTTGAGGGCGGGCTCCACCATCTCGATCGGGTCTTCCACGGTGCAGACGTTGACCTCGTCGGTGGCCAGCTTCTTGAGCGTGGAATACAGCGTGGTGGTCTTGCCGCTGCCGGTGGGGCCGGTGACCAGGATGATGCCGTGCGAGCGGCCGGTGAGTTCCTGCCAGCGCTGCGCATCATGGGCGCCGAAGCCCAGCGCCTCGATGCTCTTGACCACGGTGTCGGGGTCGAAGATGCGCATCACCATCTTCTCGCCGAAGGCGGTGGGCAGCGTGGACAGGCGCATCTCCACCTCGCCGCCGGGCTGGCCGCCGACCTCGGGCCGCACCGTCTTGATGCGGCCGTCCTGCGGGCGGCGGCGCTCCACCACGTCCATACGGCCCAGCAGCTTGATGCGCGCGGTCATCGCGCTCATCACCTGCACCGGCAGCTGGTAGACGGTGTGCAGCACGCCGTCGATGCGGAAGCGGATGGCGCCCATGTCGCGCCGCGGCTCCAGGTGGATGTCGCTGGCGCGCTGGTCGAAGGCGTACTGCCACAGCCAATCGACCACCTGCACCACGCCCTGGTCGTTGGCATCGAGCTGCTTGTTGGCCTTGCCCAGCTCCACCAGCTGCTCGAAGCTGGCGATGGCCGAGGTCTCGCCGCTCTTGGCTGCCGCCTTGACGGAACGGGCCAGCGTGAAGAACTCGGTGGTGTAGCGCTGCACGTCCACCGGGTTGGCCAGCACCAGGCGGATCTTCTTGCGCGCGTGGCCTTCGATCTCGGCCACCCAGGCGGTGTCCAGCGGCTCGCTGGTGGCCACCGTCACTTCCACCAGGCTGACGTTGAGCGGCAGCACGCGCCGGCTCTCGGCATAGTGGATGGACATGACGTCGGCCACGCGGCCCACGTCCACCTTCAGCGGGTCGATGCGCACATAGGGCAGGCCCAGGTGACCGGCCAGCCATTCGGTCAGCGCCTCGGTGTCCAGCGGCTTGCCGTTGCCTTTCCGCACCAGGCCGGCGCCACCCAGCCGCACCAGCGGATGCTGGCGGCTGTCACCGGCGCCGAAGCGCCGCTCAACCCGGTCGGCATCGTCGAGGGTGATCCAGCCGTCGGCCACCAGCCACTGCAGCAGCGCACGCCACTCGAGCCGGCCCGCCGGCAGGTCGCCAGGCGGAACTGACGACGACGGGCGCGCGGCAGCACCGGAAGAGGGAGAGGCGGGCGCGGCAGGGGGCATCGGCGGCGGCGGGCAGTGTCAGTTCGCGGGGTCGGGCAGCGGGCGCACCATGCGCAGCCACTTGCGGGCCGGCACGCCCAGCGACCCGTACCGCTTCTCGATGTTATCGGCGCGGGCGATCAGTTCTTCACGCCCCGGCACCACCACGCCACGGGCGGCCACCACCACGGTGTTGCCCTCGCGCGTGGGGCGCAGGCTCCAGACCTGGTCGCGGCCGAAGGCGGCGGCGATGCGCTCGGCGCTGGCCAGGAAGCTGGCATGACGGCCGAACAGGTTCACCGTCATCAGGCCGCCGTGGTTCAGCACTTGGTGGCAGTCGGCGTAGAAGCGCTCGTCGTCCAGCACCGGCGCGGCGGCTTCGTGGTCGTAGAGGTCGACGTTGAGCACGTCCACCGTCTGCGCGTTGGCAGGCTCGCGCACCCAGGCGCCGGCGTCCTGGTTGAGCACCGTCAGTCGCTCGTCGTCGGCGCCCAGCCGAAAGCGCATGCGGCAGGCGGCGATCACGGCCGGGTTCAGCTCCACCGCAGTGGTGCGCATGCGCAGCACCTGGTGGCAAAAGCGGGTGATGGCGGCCGCGCCCAGGCCCAGCTGCACCGCATGGCCCTGCGCCAGCTCGGCGCTGGGCCGCCACAGCATCCAGGCCATCATGCGCTGGATGTACTCCAGCTCCAGCACGCGCGGCTTGGCAATGCGCATGGCGCCCTGCACCCAGATGGAGTCGAGGTGCAGGTAGCGCACGCCGTCCAGCTCGGACAGCGTGACTTCGGGCAGCGTGGGGTCGTGATGCGCCACCGTCATGCCGCCACCCCGGTGGCCACGAAGGCCTCGCGCCAGGCCGCCAGCTTGCGCTCGAACGACCACGACGCGTTGGCCGGGCTGGTGGAAGGCAGCCGCCACACCGGCAGGCCGAGCGCGCCGGTCACCCGCATCGAGCGGGCCGATTCGCCGCCGTTGTGCGCGATGCCGCGCAGCCCCGGCGCCTGGCGCAGCAGGCCGGCCAGGTCGTTGGGCCGGGCATCTTCGATGGCGCTGTCCAGGCTGCCTTCACGGCGGCAGCCAGCATAGACGTCCCACAGGCCCAGACCGCGCTGCAGCAGCACGGTCAGGCGTTGTTGATAAGGCATGGATCGCAGGTCGATCTCCCAGAGCGCCGACAGGATCGGCCAGAAATGGTTGCGGGGATGGGCGTAGTACTGCTGCTCGGCCAGCGAGCGCGCCCCCGGAAAGCTGCCCAGCACCACCAGCCGGGTGTGCGGGGCGATCACGGGGCCCAGGCCGGTAAGCAGCGCGGGCTCGGCCCTCATGCGGCCAGCGCCGCCAGCCGCGGCAGCGCCGCGCGGGCATTGTCGGCGGTGCGGCGGGCGGTTTCTTCCAGCGTCCAGCCGCGCAGCTCGGCCAGGGTCTGCGCGATGCGCGGCAGCTCGGCCGGCTCATTGCGGCCGGTGGCCTCGCCCTGCGCCCGCGCCTCGGCGGTGCGGTACAGCCAGTGCGGCGGAATGTCGGGCGCGTCGGTTTCCAGCACCGGCACATGGTCGGGCACGCTGGCCGCCAGGTGGCGGATCTGCCGCGCCCGCTCAAAAGTCATCGCGCCGCCGAAGCCCAGGCGGAAGCCGCGGTCGATGAACTGCCGCGCCTGCGCATCGCTGCCGTTGAACGCATGCACGATGCCGCCCAGCCCCTCGATGCGGCGCAGGTGCTTGAGCAGCAGGTCGGCCGAGCGCCGCACATGCACGATCACCGGCAGCCCGGCGTCGCGCGCCAGCTTCAGCTGCGCCGCATAGAAGTGCTCCTGCCGCGCCAGGTCGAGGCCGGGCACGAAGAGGTCGAGTCCGATCTCGCCCACCGCCACCAGCCGCGGATCGCCCGCATGGCGGCGCAGGTGCTCGGCCAGCTGGTCCAGCTCGTCGTCGGCCGCCTGGCCCACGTACAGCGGATGGATGCCCAGCGCATAAGCCAGGCCGTGTTCATGCGCCAGCTGCCGAACGGTGTCGAAATGCTTCGCCAGGATGGCGGGCAGCACCAGCATGGGCACGCCGGCCGCCTGCGCACGGGCCACCACCTGCGGGCGGTCGGCGTCGAATTCGGGTGCATCCAGGTGCACATGGGTGTCTATCCAGGACATGGCACGGATGATGCCGGAGTGCGGCCAAGGGCCGGCGGGCTGCGCAAAGCCGCATGCCGTGCTACTGTCGTCGTGAGTCTTCTTGACTGGGCTTTGCCGTCGCTGGCCGACGGCTCAACTGCAGGGGCGTCATGAAACGAACTCCGCTCTACAGCGCCGCCAACCGGCACAAGCCGTCGGCAGCACCCGCGGCCCTGGCGGCCGGTGCCTCGCACGCCCAGCCGCCCGGCGAAGCCGCGGCTGCGCAGGGCAACCGCCGCCAGCCGGGCGAAAAGCCCGAAGCAGCGCAGGGCGCTGGCGCCAAATCCACGGCGCCGCACGGCGCCAGCCCGCCGCCACAGGCGCCACGCGCCACCTCCACCCGCGCCGGCCGCTGGGCCTTCGCCGGCGGCGGCGCGCTGCTCGGCCTGTGCGCGGCCACCCTGGCCTTCACGCTGATGCAGCCCAAGCCGCAGCGGCTGACGCAGAAGGACATCGACAAGGCGGTGCTGCACACCCTCAACACCCAGCCGATGCCGCAGCTGGCCAGCAAGGCGGCCGAGACGGTGCGCCCATCGGTGGTGCGCGTGGTGGGGCTCAGCAGCCGCAGCGACGCCGAAGCCAAGGACGACGACAGCGGCGGCATCGGGACAGGCGTGGTGATCACCGACCGTGGCGTCATCCTCACCAACCTGCATGTGGTGGCCGGCTCGCGCCGCGTGAAGGTCACCTTCTACGACGGCACCGAGGCCGATGCGCACGTGATCAACGTGCAGCCCGAGAACGACCTGGCCGTGCTGCAGGCGCAGAAGCTGCCCGACGACCTGGTGCCCGCCACCATGCGCTCCACCGGCGACCTGAAGCCCGGCGACCGGGTGACGGCGGTGGGCTTTCCCTTCGGCATCGGGCCTTCGGTGTCGCACGGCGTGGTCTCGGGCCTGAAGCGCGAATTCCGCTCGCCCGAGGGCAAGCAGGTCCTCACCAACCTGATCCAGTTCGACGCGGCGGCCAACCCGGGCAACTCCGGCGGCCCGCTGGTCACCGACGACGGCGAGGTGGTGGGCATCGTCACCGCCATCCTCAACCCGGTGCAGCAGCGCTTTTTCGTCGGCATCGGCTTTGCCGTGCCGATCGAGAACGCCGCGGCCGGCGCCGGCATGCACCCCTTCTAGGCACAAGGAGCTTCATCGATGGAAAACCAACGCAGCGCCGCCGACGTCAGCACCTTGATGGAGCAGGTGCTCTACGAGGTCAAGCGGGTGGTGGTGGGCCAGGACCGTTTCCTGGAGCGGGTGATGGTGGCCATGCTGGCCCAGGGCCATTTGCTGGTCGAAGGCGTGCCGGGCCTGGCCAAGACGCTGACGGTGAACACGCTGGCCAAGGCGGTGTCGGGCCAGTTCAAGCGCATCCAGTTCACGCCCGACTTGGTGCCGGCCGATCTGGTGGGCACCCGCATCTACAACCAGAAGAGCGGCGACTTCAGCACCTCGCTGGGGCCGGTGTTCGCCAACCTGCTGCTGGCCGACGAAATCAACCGCGCGCCGGCCAAGGTGCAGAGTGCGCTGCTGGAGGTGATGCAGGAGCGGCAGGTCACCATCGCCGGCCAGAGCTACCCGGTGCCCAAGCCCTTCCTGGTGATGGCCACGCAGAACCCGATCGAGACCGAAGGCACCTACCCGCTGCCCGAGGCGCAGGTGGACCGCTTCATGATGAAGGTCATCGTCGGCTACCCGACGGACGAGGAAGAGTTCGTCATCGTGCAGCGCGTCACCGGCGCGCCGGTGGAGGTGATGCCCGTGGCCACCACCGAGCAGCTGGCCGCGCTGCAGCAGGAATGCCGGCGCTCCTACGTCGACCCGGCGCTGATCAACTACGCCGTCAAGCTGGTGGCCGCCACGCGTGAGCCGGGCCGCTTCGGCCTGCCCGACCTGGCCAAGTACATCACCTTCGGCGCCAGCCCCCGGGCCACCATCAACCTGATCGAGGGCGCGCGGGCGCTGGGCTTCCTGCGGGGGCGCAACTACGCGCTGCCCGAAGACGTCAGCGACCTGGCGGCCGACGTGCTGCGCCACCGCCTGTCGCTGAGCTACGAGGCGCTGACCGACGGCATCACCGCCGAGCAGATCGTCGCGCAGATCCTGCAGAAGGTGCCCGCCCCCGCACGGCCCTTGGAGCACCAGGACGCCAAGGTGGCGAACGGCTGACGCGATGGAAGCCGACACCACCACCGCGCCCGGCGGCACCGAGGCGCTGCTGCACCAGCTGGAGTGGACGGTGCTGCGCCGGCTGGACGGCTGGCTGCAGGGCGACTACCGCACGCTGATGCGCGGCAACGGCCTCGACCTGGCCGACCTGCGCGAATACCAGCACCACGACGACGTGCGCCACATCGACTGGAACGTCACCGCCCGGCTGCAGCAGCCGCATGTGCGCCAGTTCTCCGAAGACCGTGAGCTGAGCGCCTGGTTCCTGCTCGACCTGAGCCCGTCGATCGACTTCGGCGCCCGGGTGCGCAAGCGCACGCTGTCCACCCACTTCGTCGGTGCGATGGCGCGTGGCCTCACCCGCCATGGCAACCGCGTGGGTGCGATGCTGTACGGCAGCGAAGTGGACGCGGTGATCCCCGCCCGCGGCGGCCGCCGCCATGTGCTGCACCTGCTGCACCGGCTGCAGACGCGGCCGGCCGCCAAGCTGGGCACCGGCACCCGGCTGGCCGACCTGCTGCACCGCGCGGCGGCGGTGATTCCGCGGCGGGCCAGCGTGTTCGTGGTGTCCGACTTCATCAGCGAGCCGGGCTGGGACCAGCCGCTGGCGCAGCTGGCGCGCCGGCACGACGTGGTGGCGGTGCGCCTCTATGACCCGCTGGAGATGAAGATGCCCGACCTGGGCATGGTGCTGATGCAGGACGCCGAGACCGGCGAGCAGATGTTCGTGGACACCGGGGCGCGCGGCTTTCGCCAGCGCTTCGAGAAGATCGCCGCCGAACGCGAGGCGGCGCTGATGGACGGCCTGGCCCGGGCCGGCGTGGACGCGCTGGAGCTGTCGACCGAGGACGATCTGGCCGACGCGCTGCTGCGTTTCGTGGATGCGCGCAAGCAGCGCAGCCGGCTGGCCGCCGGCGCGGTGGGCGTGAGGAGGTTTGCATGATGAACGGCTTCAACTTCCTGTGGCCCGACCTGCTGTGGCTGCTGCTGGCGGTACCGCTGCTGGTGCTGCTGTACCTGTGGCTGCTGCGGCGGCGCAAGCGCACCGCCGTGGCCTGGGCCAGCCTGGGCATCGTCAAGGAGGCGATGGGCCGCGGCACCGCCTGGCGCCGCCACGTGCCGCCGCTGCTGTTCCTGGCGGCGCTGGTGTCGCTGCTGCTGGCCACGGCCCGCCCGGCGGCCGTGATCACGCTGCCGCTGGTCGAGCAGACCATCATCCTGGCGATGGACGTCTCGGGCAGCATGCGCGCCGCCGACGTGGAGCCCAACCGCCTGGTGGCGGCGCAGAACGCGGCCAAGAGCTTCATCACCGAGCTGCCGCGCCAGGTGCGGGTGGGCGTGGTGAGCTTCGCCGGCACCGCCGCCGTGGTGCAGCCGCCCACCACCAGCCGCGAGGACGTGGTGGCCGCCATCGACCGCTTCCAGCTGCAGCGCGGCACTGCCATCGGCAGCGGCATCGTGCTCTCACTGGCCACCATCTTCCCGGATGCCAACATCGACCTGTCGCAGGTGACCGGCCAGCGCCCGATGCCCGGCGCGCTGGACGAGAAGAAGCCCGATACCGCCGCGCCGGTGGAACCGGGATCCTACAACTCGGCCGCCGTGATCCTGCTGACCGATGGGCAGCGCACCACCGGGCCCGATTCCATCGACGCCGCGCGCATGGCGGCCGACCGTGGCGTGAAGGTGTACACCGTGGGAATCGGCACCAAGGAGGGCGAGACCATCGGCTTCGAAGGCTGGTCGATGCGGGTGCGGCTGGACGAGGAAACGCTGAAGAACGTGGCCTCGGCCACCCGGGCCGAGTACTTCTACGCCGGCACCGCCGAAGACCTGAAGAAGGTCTACCAGTCGCTGGGTTCGCGGCTGACGGCGCAGAAGAAGGAGACGGAGATCACCGCCCTCTTCGCCGGCCTGGGCGCCGCGCTGGCGGTGGCGGCGGCGGCGCTGTCGCTGCTGTGGTTCAACCGGGTGCTGTGAGCGGCTTCAGTTGAGCTGAGCCACCGCCGGCGCGGAGGCCTCGGCCGCGGGCAGGCGCTTGCCGACGATGATCACGCGCTGAACCTCGGGCTCGGCCTGCGCCGGCACGCTGGCGCGCGGCGTGGCGGCCAGCCAGGCGGCGGCGGCCACGGCGGCGGTCATCACGAGAACGGTGGCAAGGGTGGTGGTCTTCATGGTGCGGCTCCTGGGCTGATGGAGTCAGTGTCGGCAGCCGCCGCCCGCCCCGCCAGCGGCTTGCGACGAAGCGCCGACCACGGCGCCTGAACTGCAATGCGGCGCGACCGGTGGCGGCGCCTCGCTACGATGCGGCACCCGTTGCTCTGTCCAGGATTGCGTTTTCATGACCGGCCACGCCCGACCCTTGGTACGTGTTTTCGTCACCGGCCTGCTGGCCGCCCTGCCCCTGGCCGCCACGCTGGCCATCCTGGTGTGGGCGGTGCAGCTGCTGCTGCAGTGGGTGGGCCCGGGCAGCCTGGTGGGCAGCCTGTTCGTCGCGCTGGGCCTCAGCCTGGGTGGCAGCGAGGTGCTGGGCTACCTGATCGGCGTGGCCGTGGTGGCCGGCGCCATCTTCGTGCTGGGCGTGCTGGTGGAAACCGGGCTGCAGCGCGGGCTGGCGCGGCTGGTCAACGGCGTGATGCTGCGCATCCCGGTCGTGCGCACGGTGTACGACATGGTGCGCAAGATGGTGGGCCTCTTCGCGCCCGGGCAGGACGACAGCCTGCGCTCGATGAGCCCGGTGTGGTGCCACTTCGGCGGCAAGGGTGGCGCCGCGGCGCTGGCGCTGCTGGGCAGCCCCGAGCCGGTGCTGCTGGAGGGCCGCCGCTACTTGGCGGTGATGGTGCCCACCTCGCCGGTGCCCATCGGCGGCGGGCTGCTGTACGTGCCCGAGGAATGGGTGGTGCGGGCCGACGTGGGCATCGATGCGGTGACCAGCATCTACGTGTCGATGGGCCTCACCTCGGCCCAGCACCTGGGCGTGGCACCGCCGGTGGCCGGCAGCGCCGCGCCGGTGCGTCAGGGGCCCTGAAAGCCGCCTGCGCGCAGCGTGATCACCAGCGTGTCCCGGTGGCCACCGGCGCCATCGGGCTGGATGGGCGTGCTCTCGTGGATCACGCGGCTGTCGTCCAGCAGCAGCGTGGTCCAGGGCTGGGTCATCGTGAAGCGCAGGCCGTGCGGGCCGTCGGCCTCGAACACCCGCGTCTCGCCGCCCTTGATGTGTTCGCGCGCCACCAGGATCACCGCCACCAGGTCCACACCGTCGCGGTGGGCGCCTTCGGGCGTGGGTCGGCCGATGCCGCCTTCGGTATCGATGCGGAAGGGATGGGCCTCGATGTACCAGGGCTGCTCGCCGCGCAACGCGCTGGCGCGCTCAGCCAGCATCACCAGCAGGCGTTGCCACAGCGGGTCATCCACCAGCGCGGGCTCGATCGGTTCGAACCAGCGTTCGATGCCGCCGTGCAGGGCGTTGTACTCCACCGGCTGCCAGTGGGCCCGGTGCGGCACCGGCGTCACCTGGGCGCCTTGCACCACGAAGCAGCCGTGGCGGCGCCGGCGGTAGCGGCCGCCGTCGCGCAGGTGCTGGTCGGGCGGCAGCCGGTTCCAGAAGGCGGACCAGCGGCCCAGGGCCTCGGGCGTGGTGTCCAGGGCGGTGCACAGGCCGGCCGCATCCAGCACGGCATGACCTTGGCGCTTCAGGGCCGCGTCGGCCTGCGCGGGCGGGGTGATCGGGGGCTGCAACATGGTGGCGCCGAGGATAACCGGCGGCGGCTGCGGGCCGGCGCGGCACAATCGGTAACCCCTGTGCCACCCCCTCGATGGTCCGCAAGCCCTGGTTACCGTTGCTTCTGCTCGCGCTGCATGCGTCGCCGCTGCATGCGCAGACGGCGGCCGACCTGGTGGTGCGCAGCCGCCAGGCGATGGGCACGCACCCCGAGACCAGTCGGGCGCTGGCCGAACAGGCGCTGGACCTGCTGGCCCGCCAGCCCGATGCCGACGTGCAGCTGCGCGCCCGCGGCCTGCTGTGCGACTACCTGACCGAACGCGACCTGGCCGCCGCCGAGGCGCAGGCCCGGCAGATGCGCGAGCTGCTGGCCATCAGCCGCCGGCCCGAGGCGGAGGCGGCCGTGCTGCTGTGCCAAGGCGGCATCGAAGAAGCGCGCGGCGCCAGTGCCCGCGCACTGGAGATGCTGGAGCAGGCCGTGTCCCATGCCGGCCGTGCCGCCGACGACGAAGTGATGGCCGACGCCCTGTTCCAGCGCGGCTACCTGCGCGGCGTGCAGGGCGACCTGGCCGCGGGCCTGGCCGACATGCGGCGCGCGATGGCGCTGTACGAGAAGCTGCAGCAGCCCCACCAGGCGCAGAACACGCTCAGCGGCATCGCCATCCTGTTCAACCGCATGGGCGATGCGGCACAGGCGCGGCATTACTTCGAGGCCTCTCTCAAGCTGCAGCGCGAGGCAGGCCGCGTGCGCGAGCAGCTGGTGACGCTGCACAACCTGGGCCGCACGCTCGAGAACATGGGCGAATGGGCGGAGGCGCACAAGGCCTTCGAGGAGGCGCTGCAGCTGGCCCGCCGGCTCGACTATGCGCGTGGCGAGGCCTATGCCCTGCGCGGCCTGGCCAGCGTGCGCAATGCGCGTGGCGCACCGGCCGAAGCACTGGCCCTGCTGGACCTGGCCGCGCCCATGCAGCAGGAAACGCCCGACGCCCGGCTGCAGGCCCAGTCGCTGCTGCAGCGGGGCATCGCACTGCGCCAGCTGCGCCGGCCCGACGAGGCGGCCGACGCGCTGCGGCAGGCCCTGGCCATCTTCGAGCAGGCCGATTCACTGGCCGAGCAGGTGGCCACCCGCGGCGAGCTGGCCGGCCTGCTGCATGAGCAAGGCGACTGGCGGGCCGCCTATGAGCACCAGGCAGCCTGGAAGGCGGCGTCCGACATCCTGCTCAAGCGCCAGCTCGACCAGCGCTACGCCACGCTGAAGATCGAGTTCAACAGCGCCGCCAGGGACCGCGAGAACGAGCTGCTGCTGCGCGACAAGGCCGCCGCCGATGCCGCGCTGGCGCAGGAACGGCGCGTCGGCCAGCTCAAGCTGGTGGTGCTGCTGCTGGCCACCGCGTTGGCGGCGCTGCTGGGGGTGCTGGCCTGGCGCCAGCGCAGCAGCGGGCGCGCGATGCAGGTGCTGGCGATGACCGACGAGCTGACCGCGCTGCCCAACCGCCGCCACCTGCTGGGCCAGCTGGAAGGCCAGCTGCGCGGCGGCGCGGCCCCCGGGGCGCTGCTGATCGTCGACCTCGACCACTTCAAGCGCTTCAACGACCTGCGTGGCCACCTGGTGGGCGACGAGGTGCTGCGCGCCGTGGCCGCGGTGCTGCGGCAGTCGGTGCGATCGGTGGCCTCCGTCGGCCGGCTGGGTGGCGAAGAGTTCGTCGTGCTGCTGCCGCGGGCCGACATCGTGCGCGCCGCCGAGGTGGCGGAAGACCTGCGCCGCCGGGTGCAGGCCATCGACACCACACCCTGGGGCATGGAAGGCAGCCCGATCACCGTCAGCATCGGCCTCACGCTGGCCGAGCCGGGCGACGATGTGAGCACGGTGCTGCGCCGGGCCGACGAGGCGCTGTACGCCGCCAAGGCCGCCGGACGCAACCGCGTGGTGGCACGCACGGGCGCCGCCAGCTCGCAGCAGGCGCAGGAGGCGGAGGCCGCCATCGGCGCTGCGCGCCCGTGCCCGGCGCTGCCCGGCGCGGTGGCGCTGCCGCAGGGCGCGGCAGCCGAGGGCTCCCGCAGCAGCTGAGCCCCGCGTCACGCGCCGCTGCAGGCCCAGCCGATCGATTCTGCAGCCCGAGTCACCGGCATATCAAAGTTGGCATTTGTGCGCACTTTCCCTAGACTGGGCGCGTGGCCATCACCCCGACCCGCGCGGCGCCCCACGGCGCCCCCGAAGCCCGCCCGCTGCCGGACAGCGCAGCGCGTGCCGCGGGCCTGGGCCTGTGCACGCTGCAGCGCCACGGCCGGCGCTGGCGGGTCAGCTGGAATGCGCAGATGCATGCGCTGCAGGCCTGGCCCCAGGGCCACCGGCCGCCGCGCACGCTGGCCGCCTGGCTGCGCAGCGGCGTGCACCGCGACGACTGCCTGCACGTGCGTTCGCAGCTTCGCCGCTGGCTGCGGCACACAGACGCACCGCTGACGCTCGACTTCCGCGCACCGGCCGGCACGGCCCTGGCTGCCCGTTGGCTCTCGCTGCATGTAGAAGCCACCAGCCCGCGAGACTTGCTGGTCGTGCTGCGCGAGCAGGCCGGCGCGCACACCGGTGCCGCGGTGCAGTCGCAGATGCTGGCGCGCATCAGCCATGAGCTGCGCACGCCACTGCACGCCATCCTCGGCGTCACCCAGCTGATGCTGATGGCCGACATGCCGCCCGACCCCGTGCGCCGCCGCCACCAGCTGGAACAGGTGCAGGGTGCCAGCCGCCATCTGCTGGCGCTGATCGACGGGGCCCTCGACCTCTCCACGCCGGAGGCGGGCGCACTGCGCCAGCCGGTGGACCTGCCCGCGGTGGTGGCGCAGGCGGTGGGGCTGCTGCAAACCTCCGCCGCCGCGCAAGGCGTGCGGCTGCAGGTGGGCGCCCAGACCGCGCTGCCGCCAGCCGGCGATGCCACGCGGCTGCGTCAGGCCCTGGTGCATCTGCTGACCAACGGCATCCAGTACAACCGCCACGGCGGCACCGTCACGGTCAGCACCCGCGCCGTGCCGGCCGCTGCCGGCAGCGCCGGCCTGCTGCAGCCCGGGCATGTGGTGCTCTGCGTGGCCGACGACGGCCCTGGCATGTCGGCCGAGCAGCAGGCGCAGCTGTTCCAGCCCTTCAACCGCCTCGGCCGCGAACAGCGGGACAGCCCCGGCACCGGCACCGGGCTGGCCATCGTCAAGGCGCTGGCCGACAGCATGGGCGGCTGGGTGCAGGTGCACAGCCGCCCGGGCCACGGCAGCGTGTTCGAGGTCTGGCTGCAGCAGGCCATGCCGCCGGTGTCGCAGGCCGCCACGCCGCCGGCACCACTGGCCACGCCGGCGCCGCCGGGCCTGCCGCCCAGCGCCAGCGGGCGGCGGCGCCCGCTGCCGCGGCTGGCCGACGACGGCCAGGGCCGTGTGCTGTACGTCGAGGACAACCCGGTCAACGCGATGATCGTGCAGGCCTCGGTGGCGCACCGCCCGGGCATCGAGCTGCAGGTGGCCGAAGACGGCGCCAGCGGCATTCAGCTGGCGCACACGATGCAGCCTCACCTGGTGTTGCTGGACATGCAATTGCCCGACACCGATGGCCATGGGGTGCTGAAGGCCCTGCGCGCCGACCCGCGCACCGCCCACCTGCCCTGCATCGCGCTGTCGGCCAACGTGCTGCCCGAGGACATCCGGGAGGCGCTGGCCGCCGGCTTCATCGACTACTGGACCAAGCCGATCGAGCTGCCGGCCCTGCTGGGCGCGCTCGATGCGCTGTTCGGTGCGCCCGGTGAATCTCGACCTGCCTGACGCGGCGGCGCCACGCCGCCACGCGCAGCGGCCGCGCGCGCCGGACAATCACGCCATGTCGCAGTATTTCGAAGTCCACCCCGAGAACCCCCAGCCCCGGCTGCTGAAGCAGGCCGCGCAGATCCTGCAGCAGGGCGGCGTGGCGGCCATCCCCACCGACAGCAGCTACGCGCTGGTATGCCAGCTCGATGACAAATCGGCGGTCGACCAGCTGCGGCGCATCCGCGAGGTGGACGACAAGCACCACCTGACGCTGCTGTGCCGCGACCTGAGCGAGCTGGCCAGCTATGCGCGGGTGGACAACAAGCAGTACCGGCTGCTGAAGCTGGGCACGCCCGGCCCCTTCACCTTCATCCTGGAAGCCACCAAGGAAGTGCCGCGGCGCGTAAGCCACCCTTCGCGCCGCACCATCGGCCTGCGCGTGCCCGACCACAAGGTGACGCAGGCGCTGCTGGAGGCACACGGCCAGCCGCTGCTGGCCACCACGCTGATTCCGGCCGGCGAAACCGATCCGATGAACGACCCGGAAGACATCCGCCAGCGCTACCAGAAGCTGGTGCAGGCGGTGGTGGACGCGGGCGCCTGCCCGATGGAGCCGACCACGGTGGTCGACCTGACGGACGAGACGGCGCCGCAGCTGGTGCGCCTGGGCCGTGGCGACCCGGCGCGGCTTGGCCTCAACTTCGACTAGAACCCTGAACCGACTGCAGCGCCTCCAACACCCGCTGCGGATCGAAGCCCAGCAGCGCGCGGCCGCCGGCCAGCACCAGCGGCGTGCCGGGCGCCAGGTGCGCTTGGAAGGTGGCCTGGCAGGCGCTGTCCTTCTCGATGAAGCATTCTTCGAACGGCACGCCGTTCTTCTGCAGCCACAGCCGGGCCTGCGTGCAATAAGCGCAGGTGGTAGACGAGATCAGGCGGATGTCGCCGGGCCGCGCCACCGCCGCCAGGTGCTCGGCCGCCCGCTGCTGGGCAGTGGCATGCCACCACTGCGTGCCGCCGCTGATGGCCGCGATCAGCAGCACCAGGCCCAGCAACGAACGGGCGGAGGGGCGGCTGGCGGCCATGGTGATGCAGGGCTTACAGGGCCGCGGTGACGACCACTTCCACCTTCCACTCGGGCTTGGCCAGCGCGGCCTGCACGGTGGCGCGCGGGGGCGCATTGCCCGGGGCCACCCAGGCGTCCCACACGGCGTTGAAGGCGGGGAACTCGGCCAGGTCGGTGACGAACACCTGGGCCATCACGATCTTGGACTTGTCGGTGCCGGCGCGGGCCAGCAGCGCATCGATGGCGGCCAGCACCTGCCGGGCCTGACCGGTCATGTCCTGGGTGGCATCGGCGGGCACCTGGCCGGCCAGCCACACGGTGCCGTTGTGCACCGCCATCTCGCTCAGGCGGGTGCCGACGTCAAAACGTTGAACGCTCATTTCTTCACTCTCTGGTGTTGTTGGGAAGGAGGGGTGGCGGGCTTGCCCGCCTTGCTGCCGATCTTCGATTCGGTGCCGGCCATCAGCTTGCGGATGTTGCCGGCGTGGCGCAGCACCAGCAGCAGGCTCATCACCGCGATGGCCACCGCCATCGGGCCGGCGCCCCAGATCAGCAGCTGGTAGAAAGGTGCGAAGGCCGCGGCCACGATGGCGGCCAGCGACGAGTAGCGGAAAAAGTACGCGATGATCAGCCAGGTGAGCAGCGTGGCCGCGCCCAGCGCCGGGTTCAGTGCCAGCAGCACGCCGGCCGCGGTGGCCACGCCCTTGCCACCCTGGAAGCGGAAGAACACCGGCCACAGGTGACCGATGAAGGCGGCCAGGCCCACCGCGGCGATGGTGCCTTCGCCCCAGCCGAAGCGCGGCGCCAGCAGCAGCGCCACCACCACCGGCACATAGCCCTTGAGCGCATCGAACACCAGCGTCAGCAGCGCGGCCTTCTTGTTGCCCGAGCGCAGCACGTTGGTGGCGCCGGGGTTGCCCGAGCCATAACTGCGCGGGTCGGACAGCCCCATCGCGCGGCTGATGATCACCGCGAACGACAGCGACCCGATGGCATAAGCCACCACCACCGCCAACAGCCACGACCACGCCATCAACGTGCCATTCACCACGCGCTCCACCTCGGTTTTTTGATCAGCCGGGCAGTGTATGCGGCACGGCCAAGTGAGTCAGAGGGCGCACTGCACCGGCTTGGCACCGAGCAGGTCTGTCAGTACCGCCGGCGCGATGCCCACCAGAAACCCGCGCCGACCGCCGTTGATGTAGATGCCCGGCAGCGCCAGCACCGACTGCTCCACGTACACCGGCATGTCCTTGCGGGTGCCGAAGGGCGAGGTGCCGCCCACCAGGTAGCCGCTGTGGCGCTGCGCCACCTCGGGCTTGCAGGGCTCGACGGACTTGGCGCCGATGGCGCGCGCCAGGTTCTTGGTGCTCACCTGGCGGTCGCCATGCATCAGCACGATCAGCGGCTGCGCCTTCTCGTCCTGCATCACCAGCGTCTTGACCACCGCATGCTCGTCCACGCCCAGCTGGCGCGACGATTCACCGGTGCCGCCATGGTCCACATAGTCGTACACATGCTCGGTGAAGGCCACGCCCTGCTGGCGCAGCCACTGCGTGGCCGGCGTCTCGCTGACGTGCTTCTGGTCCTTCCTGGCCATCGCCCTATTGCGCGGGGTCGCGGTGCAGCCAGCGGATGCGGTCGATCTCGGCCAGCACCTCGGCCGACAGCGGCACGTTCCAGGCGTCGATGTCCTCGTCCAGCTGCGCCACCGAGGTGACGCCGATGATGGTGCTGGCCACGCGGTGGCTGCGGTAGCAGAAGGCCAGCGCCAGCTGCGTGGGCGTGTAGCCGTGGTCGCGCGCCAGCTGGTTGTAGAGGCGTGCGGCGGCCAGCGCATCGGGCCGGCCCCAGCGCTGCTTCTTCATTGTCTCGAACATCGCCAGGCGGCCGGGGCGGCTGTCGTCGTCCAGGCCCTTGGCGTCGTACTTGCCGGTCAGCAGGCCGAAGCCCAGCGGCGAATAGGCCAGCAGCGACACCTGCTCGCGGAACAGCGTCTCGTCCAGCGCGTTGTCCACGCTGCGGTTGACCAGCGCATACGGGTTCTGCACCGTGGCCACGCGCGGCAGGCCGTGCTGCTCGGCCAGTCGCACGAACTCGTGCACGCCCCAGGGCGTCTCGTTGCTGAGGCCGATGGCCCGCACCTTGCCGGCCTTGACCAGCTGGCCCAGCGCTTCGAGCTGCTGGTGGATGGGCGTGACCGGCTGCTCGCGCTGCGGGTCGAAGTACACGCTGCCGAAGGACGGCACGTTGCGCGCCGGCCAATGGATCTGGTAGAGGTCGATCACGTCGGTCTGCAGTCGGCGCAGGCTGGCCTCGCAGGCGTCGATGATGTCCTGGCCGGTCAGGTCGCCGCTGGCATTGCGGATCCAGTCGTAGCCGCGGGCCGGACCTGCCACCTTGGTGGCCAGCACCAGGCGCTCACGCAGCCCGGGGCGCGCCGCCAGCCAGCGGCCGATGATGCTTTCGGTGAGGGTGTAGCGGGCGGCCGAAGGCGGCACCGGGTACATCTCGGCGGTGTCGAAGAAGGTGACGCCGCGCTCCACCGCCCGGTCCATGATGGTGTAGGCGGTGGCTTCGTCCACCTGCTCGCCGAAGGTCATGGTGCCCAGGCAGATGCGGGTGGCCTGCAGGTCGGTGCGACCCAGGCGAACGTGGAAGTCGTTGGGGGTGTTGCTGCTCATGCGGGCTAGTTTGCCGCAGCCGGCGCGCGGCTTCAGGCGCGCGGGTATCGGCGGGTGACGTGTCCCGCCCCTGGCGCTGCCGGCGGGCATGCCGGGGCCGCTTACAGTGCGTAGACGCCGTTGCCGCGGGCCGCCCGGTCCGCCACTGCCGTGCTTGCTGCCGCTCGCTTGTTGCTGCCCGTTGCCCGACCGCCGCAGGCCAGCCCGCTGCCCGGCCGGGCGCGGGGCTGGCCGGTGTGGCTGGCGGTGCTGGGGCTGCATGGCCTGCTCTTCATCACTTGGCCCCGCCAGCCTTTGCCGGCCCGCGGCGCACCGCCGGCAGAGCCGGTGACGATGCTCCGGCTGCTGCGGCCTGAAGCTGCCGCTCGCCCTCCGCCGCGCGGACCACAGCCCGCAGGGACGCCCTCACCTCGGGCGGCGCGGCGGGCGCCGCCGACACCTGCCGCCGCGGCGCCGGCCGAGGTGCACACCGAGGTGCCTGCGGCTGCAGCCGCCGTACCGGCCGTGGGCCAGGCCATCACCTTGCCGCCGGCCGAACCGCCCGCCAGCGCGCCGCTGAACCTGCGCCTGCCCGGCCGCGGGCAACTGCCCGCGACCCCCGCGGCCGCCGCGCTGGCCGACCCGCGCGCCAACAGCACGCGGCCGACGCTGGAAGCGCGCCTGGCCCGCAGCCTGGACAACACGGTGACCGAAGAACTGCTGCCCGACGGCAGCGTGCGTATCCGCCGCGGCAACGACTGCTTCATCGCACGGCCCACCCGCGGCTCACAACTCGACCCGTTCAGCGAGCACGCCAAGACGGCGCCCCGCAGCGTCGGCAGTTGTTGACCCGATCAACCATCGGACAACGCAGACGCTAGCCCCGCCGCGCCCGCTCTTCCTCCTGCAGCCGCAGCACCCGCCGCTGCACCTTGCCGGTCACGGTCATCGGCAGGCTGTCGGTGAACTCGATCTCCTTGGGGTACTCGTAGGGCGCCAGCCGGCCGCGCACATGGGCCTGCAGCGCGGCCACCAGCGCTTGCCCCGGTGCATGGCCCGGGGCCAGCACCACGTAGGCCTTGACCACCGCGCCGCGCTCGGCATCGGGCTTGGGCACCACGGCGGCGTTGAGCACGGCCGGGTGCTTGACCAGGCAGTTCTCGATCTCGCTGGGCCCGATGCGGTAGCCCGCAGCCTTGAACACGTCGTCGCTGCGGCCCTGGTACCAGAGGTAGCCGTCCTCGTCCATCACCGCGGTGTCGCCGGTGCGGCACCAGGAATCCAGCGGGTCACCGGTGAACTTGGCGGCGGTGGCCCCTTCGTTGCGCCAGTAGCCCAGGAAGAAGATCGGATCGGGGTCGCCATGCACGTCGCGCCGGTGCAGCGCCACGTCGCCGGGCGTGCCACGCGGGCATTCGCGGCCCTCGTCGTCGATCACCGCGATGCGGTGGCCCGGGTAGGCGCGGCCCATGCTGCCGGGCTTGGCCGGCCAGCCCGGGGCTGTCCGGCCATCGGGCCCCGGCAAACTGCCGCAGTTGCCGACGATGTAGTTCATCTCGGTCTGCCCGAACATCTCGTTCATCGGCACCTGCAGCACGTCGCGGCACCAGGCCATCACCGCATCACCCACGGGCTCGCCGGCGGCCATCACCGCCTGCAGCCGCAGCCTCGGAAAGCGCTGCCGCGGCTCGGGCACCGCCTTCATCATCGCCTTCAGCGCGGTCGGAAACAGAAAGGTGTGCGTGACGCCGTGGCGCTGCATCAGGCCGAAAGCGGTCTCGGGGTCGAAGCGACCGGTGTAGCCCACCAGCGGCCGGCCGAAGTACAGCGTGGGCAGCAGCACGTCGATCAGGCCCCCGGTCCACGCCCAGTCGGCCGGGCTCCACACCACCGGCCCGCCGTCGGCCGCGGCGAAGCCGTTGTAGCTGCAGACGAAACCCGGCAGGTTGCCGATCAGCGCCCGGTGCGGCAGCAGCGCGCCCTTGGGCGGCCCGGTGGTGCCACTGGTGTAGATCAGGATGGCCGCATCGTCGGCCGCGGTGTCCACCGGCACGAAGTGCGCCTCGCTGCCAGCCAGCGCGGCACGCCAGTCGGCATCGCCCTCGCCTTCCGCCTCGCCCACCGCCAGCACCGTGCGCAGCGCCGGGCATTCGGCGCGTGCGCTGCGCAGCGCGGCCATGGCGCTCTCGTCGGCGATGGCCATCACCGCCTCGCTGTCCTGCAGCCGGTAGGCCAGCGCCTCGGGCCCGAACAGCATGGACAGCGGCATCGCCACCGCGCCCAGCTGGTACAGCGCCATGTGCGCCACCACGGTCTCGTAGCGCTGCGGCATCACGATGGCCACCCGGTCGCCGCGCTGCACGCCTTGCGCCACCAGCCAGTGGCTCAGGCGGTTGGCATCGGCCTGCAGCCGCGCGAAGGTGTAGGCGCTGCGCTCGCCGCTGGCGCGCTCATGGTGCACGGCAATGGCCTCGGGCGTGTCACGCGCCCAGCGGCCGCAACACACCTCGGCCAGGTTGAAGCGGGCCGGCACATGCCAGCGGAATTCGGCATGGATCAGGGCATGGCGGTCGGCTGGTGGCGCCGACGGGGCACTGCTGCGCGCCATGGTGCGTCAGGCCGCGCCGGGCGCTGCGGCCTGGCCGGGGCGGCCATAGGCGGCCAGCGCCTCGCCGGTGATGCGGCAGATGCGCCAGTCGGGCATCACGGTGGCGCCCATGCGCTGGTAGAAGCGGATGGCGTTCTCGTTCCAGTCCAGCACGCTCCATTCGAAGCGGCCGTAGCCGCGCTCCGCGGCGATGCCGGCCAGCCGCGTGAGCAAGGCCTTGCCGAGGCCACTGCCGCGGTGCGCCGGTTGTACATACAAGTCTTCCAGGTACAGCCCGGGCCTGGCCAGGAAGGTGGAGAAGTTGGTGAAGTAGAGGGCAAAGGCCACCACCTGGCCCTGCACCTCGCCCACCAGGCATTCGGCCACCGGCCACTCGCCGAACAGGTGGGGCTGCAGGGTCTCGGGCGTCACCTGCACCAGGTGGCTCAGCCGCTCGAAGTCGGCCAGTTCGCGGATCAGGCCCACGATGGCCGGCAGGTCACGCGGCTCGGCCGCGCGCAACAGGGGGTCGTCACTCATGCGGCTGATTCTGTCAGCCGCCGGCGGTGGCCCGGGGCAGCGATTTCCCGGCACGGCCGGGCCGGGTGCGGGCCACACGCAGGTGACAGCCACCGCCGCGGCCGCGCCTTACAGTCGGCCGCATGTCGTCTTCCACGCCGGCGCCGTCTGCAGCGCCCATCGCCCCGCCGTACCAGCCGCGGCGCCCCTCCACCAGCCGCTTCGTCAACGTGCGTGGCCTGCGCTACCACCTGCGCTGCTGGGGCGAGCTGACCGAAGACGGCCCGCCGCCGCTGCTGATGCTGCACGGCTGGATGGACGTCTCGGCTTCCTTCCAGTTCATGGTGGACGCGATGGCCGAGGGCCGCGCGCTGATCGCGCCCGACTGGCGCGGCTTCGGCCTCACCGAGCGCCCGGCGACGGACACCTACTGGTTTGCCGACTACCTGGGCGACCTGGATCGCCTGATCGACGCCGTGCTGCCCGACCGCCGCATCGACCTGCTGGGCCACAGCATGGGCGGCAACGCGGCCATGCTGTACGCCGGCCTGCGGCCCGAGCGCATCCGCAAGCTGGTCAACCTCGAAGGCTTCGGCATGCCGCGCACCCAGCCGGCCGATGCGCCCCGCCGGCTGCTGCAATGGCTGGACGAGCTGCGCACGCCGCCCATGCTGGCCAGCTACGAGACCGCCGACGGCGTGGTGCGCCGGCTGATGAAGAACAACCCGCGGCTGCCGGCCGACAAGGCCGCCTGGCTGGCCGGCCACTGGTCGGCACCGCAGGCCGACGGCCGCTGGCACCTGCAGGCCGATGCGGCCCACAAGGGCGTTTCGCCGGTGCTGCACCAGGTGGAGGAGTCGCTGCTGCTTTGGCAGCGCATCGAGGCGCCGGTGCTGTGGGTGGACGGGGCGCTCACCGACCTGGCCACCTTCTGGGGCAGCCGCTACAGCCGCGAGGAATTCGAGGCCCGGCTGGCCACGCTGCGCGCCCCGGTCACGCGCGCCCGGCTGCCGGCCAGCGGCCACATGCTGCACCACGACGAACCAGAGGCCCTGGCCGCGCAGATCGAGCGTTTTCTGGCCGCATAACGGGCAGATCGCCCCGCCCCGCCGGCGGCGGAGACCCCATGCGAAAATCGCCCTCCTTCACAAGGATGGCAAGCATGGACAACGAAAAGATCAACGAGATCGGCGCCCTTCTGTCGGACCTCTCTGCGCGCACCGACGCGCTACGGGGGTATCTTTGACTACGACCGCAAAGCCCTGAGACTCAACGAGGTCAACGCCGCCCTCGAGAACCCCAACGTCTGGAACGAGCCCAAGCGCGCCCAGGAACTGGGCCGCGAGAAGCGCAACCTCGACGTGGTGGTGGAGACCATCAACCACCTGACGAGCAGCCTGTCGGACAACATCGAGTTGTTCGACATGGCCAAGGCCGAAGCCGACTTCGACAGCCTGGCCGCGATCGAAGAAGACGCCCGCAAGCTGCAGGGCACGGTCGAGCAGCTCGAATTCCGCCGGATGTTCAACAACCCGGCCGACCCCAGCAACTGCTTCATCGACATCCAGGCCGGCGCCGGCGGCACCGAGGCCTGCGACTGGGCCGGCATGCTGCTGCGCCAGTACCTGAAGTACTGCGAGCGCAAGGGCTTCACCGCCACGCTGGAAGACGAAACCCCGGGCGACATCGCCGGCATCAAGAGCGCCACCATCAAGGTCGAGGGCGACTACGCCTTCGGCCACCTGCGCACCGAAACCGGTGTGCACCGCCTGGTGCGCAAGAGCCCGTTCGACTCGGCCGGCGGCCGCCACACCAGCTTCGCCTCGCTGTTCGTCTACCCCGAGGTGGACGACTCGATCGAGATCGAGATCAACCCGTCCGACGTGCGCACCGACACCTTCCGCGCCAGCGGCGCGGGCGGCCAGCACATCAACAAGACCGACTCGGCGGTGCGGCTGACCCACATCCCCACCGGCATCGTGGTGCAGTGCCAGGACGGCCGCAGCCAGCACAGCAACCGCGACGTGGCCTGGAAGCGGCTGCGTTCGCGCCTGTACGACTTCGAGATGCGCAAGCGCCTGGAAGAGCAGCAGAAGCTGGAGGACACCAAGACCGACGTCGGCTGGGGCCACCAGATCCGCAGCTACGTGCTGGACCAGAGCCGCATCAAGGACCTGCGCACCAACGTCGAGATCTCCAACACCCAGAAGGTCCTGGACGGCGACCTCGACGCCTTCATCGAAGCCAGCCTCAAGCAGGGAGTCTGAGTGACCCAAGCATTGCTGTTCGACCTCGATGGCACGCTGATCGACAGCATGCCGCACCACCACAACGCCTGGATCGAGTGGCACCGGCGCCATGGTCATCCGATGGATGAGCCGGGCTTCTTCGCATCCACCGCCGGCCGCGCCAATGCCGAGATCCTGGCCGACCTGCTGCCGCACCTGGATGCGGCCGCGATCGACGCCCTGGCGGAGGAAAAGGAAGCGCTTTACCGCGAATTCGCCCGCCCGTCGCTGCAGCTGATCGGCGGCGCCGCCGAGCTGGCCGCGCTGGCGCGCAATCAGGGCCTGAAGCTGGCGGTGTGCACCGCCTCGGGCCTGCTGAACATGCAGCTGGCCTTCGAGCGCTTCGGCATCGGCGAGTGGATCGACACCGTCACCAGCCCGGCCGACGGCCTGCGCGGCAAGCCGCACCCGGACATCTTCCTGGAAGCCGCGCGCCGCCTGGGCGTGGCGCCCGAGGCCTGCGTGGTGTTCGAGGACGCACCGCTGGGCATCGAGGCGGCCCGCCGCGCCGGCATGCGTGCCGTCGCCCTCACCACCACCATGCCGCGCGAAGCCTTCACCGGCTTCGACAACGTGGTGGCCATCGTGCCCGATCTGCAGCACTTCGACCTCGGCGCCCTGTCGCCGTCGCGCCCCACCGGAGAAGCACACCATGCGTGAAGGACCCGCCCTCACCATCCGCCGCGCGGACTACACCGAGCCGGCCTACTGGATCCGCAACGTCGAGCTCACCTTCGACCTCGACCCCGCCAAGACCATCGTCAGCAGCCGGCTGGTGATCGAGCGCAACCTGTCGCTGCCGCCGCAGCCGCTGAAGCTGCACGGCGAGGACATCACCCTGCTGCGCGTGCAGGCCAATGGCGAGAGCGTCAGCTTCCGCCAGGAGCCCGGCCTGCTGGTGATCGACAACCCGCCCGGCGACAACTTCACGCTGGACATCCGCAACACCTGCTGCCCGGACAAGAACACCCAGCTGTCGGGCCTGTTCTCGTCCGACAGCGGCCTGTTCACCCAGTGCGAGGCCGAAGGCTTCCGCCGCATCACCTACTTCCTGGACCGGCCCGACGTGATGGCCGTCTACACCGTGCTGCTGCGCGCCGACAAGAAGCGCTACCCGGTGCTGCTGTCCAACGGCAACCTGCTGGAAGAAGGCGAGCTGGAAGGCGGCCGCCACTACGCCAAGTGGCACGACCCGTTCCGCAAGCCCAGCTACCTGTTCGCCGTGGTGGCCGCCGACCTGGTGGCCCGTGAGCAGCAGATCCGCACCCGCTCGGGCCGCGACCACCTGCTGCAGGTGTACGTGCGCCGCGGCGACCTGGACAAGACCGAGCATGCGATGAACTCGCTGATCGCCTCGGTGGTGTGGGACGAGGCCCGCTTCAAGCTGCCGCTGGACCTGGAACGCTTCATGATCGTCGCCGTCGGCGACTTCAACATGGGCGCGATGGAGAACAAGGGCCTGAACATCTTCAACACGAAGTTCGTTCTGGCCAGCCCGGCCACCGCCACCGACGTGGACTTCGCCGGCGTCGAAAGCGTGGTCGGCCACGAGTACTTCCACAACTGGACGGGCAACCGCATCACCTGCCGCGACTGGTTCCAGCTGAGCCTGAAGGAAGGCCTGACCGTCTTCCGCGACCAGGAGTTCAGCATGGACATGGCCGGCGGACCCAGCGCCAAGGCCGTCAAGCGCATCGAAGACGTGCGCGGCCTGCGCCAGGTGCAGTTCCCGGAAGATGCCGGCCCGATGGCCCACCCGGTGCGCCCCGACGAGTACCAGGCCATCAACAACTTCTACACCGCCACGGTGTACGAGAAGGGCGCCGAAGTCGTGCGCATGATGCAGACGCTGGTGGGCCGCGAAGGCTTTGAGCGTGGCATGACGCTGTACTTCCAGCGTCATGACGGCTTTGCCGTCACCTGCGACGACTTCGCCCAGGCCATCGCCGACGCCAACCCCGGCAGCATGCTCAGCGTGCGGCTGGACAAGTTCAAGAACTGGTACGCCCAGGCCGGCACGCCGCAGCTCAAGGCCCGCGGCCACTACAACGCCGAGCAGCGCAGCTACACGCTGACGCTGGCGCAGACCAGCCAGCCCAGCCCCGGCCAGGCGCACAAGCTGCCCTACGTGATCCCGGTGCAGATGGGCCTGCTGGGCCCTGACGGCCAGGCCCTGCCGGTGCAGCTGGAAGGCGAGTACCCCAGCAGCGCCACCGAGCGCGTGCTGGTGCTGGACGAGCCCAGCCTCAGCCTCACCTTCGTCAACATCGACGTGCCGCCGGTGCCTTCGCTGCTGCGCGGCTTCTCGGCGCCGGTGCGGCTGGACGACGGCCTGTCGAACGACGAGCTGCTGATCCTGCTCAAGCACGACAGCGACCCTTTCAACCGCTGGGAAGCCGGCCAGCGCCTGGTGCTGTCCGCCATGATGGCGGCCACCCGGTCCGACGCGCCGCCGGTGCTGGACGCCGCCATCGTCGAGGCGCTGCGCAGCGTGCTGCGCGACGAGACGCTGGACGCCGCCTTCAAGGAACTGGTGCTCACGCTGCCCAACGAGCGCTACGTGGCCGAGCAGTTCGAGGTCTCCGATCCGCAGCGCATCCACGTGGTGCACGAAGCCATGCGCGACCAGCTGGCCGCCGAGCTGCATGCCGACTGGCTGTGGGCCTGGGACAACCACCAGGTCAACGAAGGCTACCGCCCCGATGCACAGCAGAGCGGCTACCGCGCGCTGGCCAACCGGGCGCTGGCGATGCTGGTGCGCCATGCGGTGGCCACCGGCGACGAGGTGTGGCAGGGCAAGGCCTATGGCCGCTTCAAGACCGCCGGCAACATGACGGAGCGCCTGGGCGCGCTGCAAGCGCTGGTGGAAGCCCATGCCGCGCTGGCGGAGCCGGCGCTGGCGCGCTTTTACGAGATGTTCAAGGGCGAGGCGCTGGTCATCGACAAGTGGTTCGCGCTGCAAGCTGGTGCACCCGAGCCCATCGGCCCCAACGCGGGGCGTGTGTTCGAGCGCATCCAGGCGCTGATGAAGCACCCGGACTTCTCGCTGAAGAACCCGAACCGGGCGCGCAGCCTCATCTTCACGCTGATGTCGGCCAATCCGGCCGCCTTCCACCGTGCCGATGCGGCCGGCTACGCCTTGTGGGAGTCGCTGGTGACCGACATCGACGCCGCCAACCCGCAACTGGCGTCACGCCTGGCACGGATGATGGAACGCTGGCGTCGCCTGGCCGAGCCGTGGCAGAGCGCCGCCCGCGACGCCCTGGCCCGCGTGGCAGCCCAACCCAACCTGAGCGACGACACCCGCGAAGTCGTGTCGCGCGCACTTGAAAGCTAACGATGGAAAAACGCATCAGCCTGACGCAGTACCTAGTCGAGCAGCAACGCAAGCACGGCCACATCCCGGGGCAGCTGCGGCTGCTGCTGGAAGTGGTGGCCCGTGCCTGCAAGCGCATCGCCATCTCGGTGAACAAAGGCGCCCTGGGCGAAGTGCTGGGCAGCGCCGGCAGCGAGAACGTGCAGGGCGAGGTCCAGAAGAAGCTGGACATCATCGCCAACGAGGTGCTGATCGAGGCCAACGAATGGGGCGGCGCGCTGGCGGCCATGGCCAGCGAGGAGATGGACTCCATCCACGTGGTGCCCAACCGCTATCCGCAGGGCGAATACCTGCTGCTGTTCGACCCGCTCGACGGCTCCAGCAACATCGACGTCAACGTCAGCATCGGCACCATCTTCTCGGTGCTGCGCAAGCTGGGCGACCATGAAAGCGTGACCGAGCGCGACTTCATGCAGCCCGGCACCCGCCAGGCCGCCGCCGGCTACTGCGTGTACGGCCCGCAGACCACGCTGGTGCTGACCGTGGGCGACGGCGTGGCCATGTTCACGCTGGACCGCGAGCAAGGCTCCTGGGTGCTGACGGCCGAGAACGTGCGCATTCCCGAGGACACCAAGGAATTCGCGATCAACATGAGCAACAAGCGCCACTGGGACGCCCCGGTGACGCGCTACATCGACGAATGCCTGGCCGGCACCGAAGGGCCGCGCGGCAAGGACTTCAACATGCGCTGGATCGCCAGCATGGTGGCCGACGTGCACCGCATCCTGAGCCGCGGCGGCGTGTTCCTCTACCCCTGGGACAAGCGCGAGCCCGACAAGCCCGGCAAGCTGCGCCTGATGTACGAGGCCAACCCGATGGCTTTCCTGGTGGAACAGGCCGGCGGCGCTGCCACCAACGGCCGCGAGCGCATCCTCGACCTGCAGCCCAGCAAGCTGCACGAGCGGGTGAGCGTGGTGCTGGGCTCGAAGAACGAGGTGGAGCGTGTGACCGCGTACCACCACGAAGCCCGTTGAGCGGCTTTCGGGCTGTTGCAGCAACGTTCTTCTAGGCTATACTCATAGGCTACGCCGGTGTAGCTCAGTTGGTAGAGCAGCGCATTCGTAATGCGAAGGTCGGGAGTTCGACTCTCTTCACCGGCACCAAACAAGAAAGCCGCTCCCTCCGGGGGCGGCTTTTTTCTTGCGCAGCTTTTCGCGCCCTACAGCACCGAAGCTGTCGGCCAGCTGTCTGCCCCACTCGCGCACACGGCCTCTGGTGGCCCCCGCTTCCCTCCACGCGAGCGAAAGCGAATAATTCGCATTTGAGCTTTTGAACTCTCGATGCGACTTCCTGCCCTGCCTGCCGGCGCCCATGCCACCGTCGTTCGCGTGGCGGCCGCCTCACCCGAGATCGGCGAGGCTACCTTGCGACGACTGGGCGAGCTGGGCTTTCTGCCCGGTGAGCCGCTGCAGCTGTTGCGCCGCGGGCCGGGCGGTCGTGAACCACTGGCGGTGTGCATCGGCGACACCTTGATCGCGCTGCGCCTGGTGGAAGCCGCCTGCGTGGAGGTGGCCGCCGCATGACGACGCCGCACGCCACCGCCCTGCCGCGCCTGGCCCTGGTGGGCAACCCGAACTGCGGCAAGACCGCCCTCTTCAACCTGCTGACCGGCGCCCGCCAGAAGGTGGCCAACTACGCTGGCGTCACCGTCGAGCGCAAGGCCGGCCTGGCCACGCTGCCCGACGGCCGGCCGGTGCAGGTGGTGGACCTGCCCGGCACCTACAGCCTGACCCCCGCCACGCCCGACGAGCAGGTGACGCTGGACGTCATCGAAGGCCGGCGCGCCGACGAACCGCTGCCCGACCTGATCGTGGCGGTGGTGGACGCCACCAACCTGCGCATGAACCTGCGGCTGGTGCTGGAGCTGCAGCGCCGCGGCCGCCCGCTGATCGTGGCGCTGAACATGGCCGACGTGGCGCGGGCCCATGGCTTGGCCATCGACGTGCCGGCGCTGGCCGCCGAATTGGGCTGCCCGGTGGTGGAAACCGTGGCCATCCGGCGCGATGGCCATGCGCAGCTGCTGGCCCAGTTGGGCAGCGCGCTGGCAGCGAAGCAGGCCCAGCGCCAGCCGACCGCGGGCGCCCTGCTCGCCGACGATGGCTCGGCCGCCGCGTTGCAGCGCGAAGTGCGGCGCATCCTGTCGGTGGCCGCCCCCAGCGCGCCGCGCAACCCGCGCTTCCAGCTTGGCATCGATGCGGTGGTGATGCACCCGGTGGCCGGCCTGGCCCTGCTGGCGCTGCTGCTGTTCCTGATGTTCCAGGCCGTGTTCTCCTGGGCCGCGGTGCCGATGGATGCCATCAAGGCCGCCCTCGCCTGGGCGTCCGACGGCGTCAATGCGCACATGGCCGAAGGGCCGCTGCGCAGCCTGCTGGTCGATGGCGTGATCGCGGGCGTGGGCAGCGTGCTGGTGTTCCTGCCGCAGATCCTGATCCTGTTCGGCTTCATCCTGCTGCTGGAAGACTCGGGCTACCTGCCGCGCGCCGCCTTTTTGCTGGACACGCTGATGGGCCGTGTCGGCCTGTCGGGCCGCGCCTTCATCCCGCTGCTGTCCAGCTTCGCCTGCGCGGTGCCGGGCGTGATGGCCACCCGCACCATCGCCAGCTGGAAAGACCGGCTGGCCACCATCATGATCGCGCCGCTGATGACCTGCTCGGCCCGGCTGCCGGTGTACGCGCTGCTGATCGGCGCCTTCATCCCGGCGCGCAGCGTGGGCCCCTTCGACCTGCGCGGGCTGGTGCTGTTCGGCCTGTACGTGGCCGGCGTACTGTCGGCGGTGGCGGTGGCCTGGGTGTTCAAGCGCCTGTGGATGAAAAGCGGCTACCAGCCGCTGATGCTGGAGCTGCCGCCCTACCGCCTGCCCAGCCTGCGCAACTTCGCGCTCGGGCTGTGGGAGCGGGCGCGCATCTTCCTGCGCCGCGTGGGCACCATCATCTTCTCGCTGACCATCGTGCTGTGGTTCCTGTCGAGCTGGCCTGCGCCGCCGGCGGGCGCCACCGGTGCCGCCATCGAATACAGCGCGGCCGGCCGCATCGGCGCCGCGCTGGAGCCGGTGTTCGCGCCCATCGGCTTCAACTGGCAGATCTCGATCGCGCTGGTGCCCGGCATGGCCGCGCGCGAGGTGGCGGTGGGTGCGCTGGGCACGGTCTACGCGCTGTCGGATGCCGGCGCCGAAGACGTGGCCGATGCGCTGACGCCGGTGCTGGCCTCGCAGTGGTCGCTGGCCACCGCGCTGTCGCTGCTGGCGTGGTTCGTGTTCGCGCCGCAGTGCCTGTCCACCCTGGCGGTGGTGCGGCGAGAGACCAACAGCTGGCGCTACCCCGCGCTGATGGCAGGTTATCTGTTCGGCCTGGCCTATGTCGCCGCCTTCGCCACGTACCACATCGCCGTCGCCCTGGGCGCCGGCTGACCCGGAGCCGCACCGTGATGCCCGACCTGCAACAAGCCGCCGTGGCGGCCATCGTGGCGCCCAGCGCCATGTATGCGGCGTGGGCGCTGCTGCCCGCAGCGCTGCGCAGCGCCCTTGCCCGCCGGCTGTTGCGCCTGCCGCTGCCGGCCCGGCTGGCGCGGCCGCTGCAGCGCGCCGCGCGCGGCGGCGGTGCCTGTGGCTGTGATGGCTGCGATGCCAAGCCCGGCAAGGCGGCCGTGCGCGATGCGTCCGGCCCGACGGCCGTGCCGATCCGGTTGCACCGCAGGCGCTGAACCCGCCACCGGCGGGCCCAAACAAAAAGGGCCGGTTCCTTGTGAGAACCGGCCCTCTGCTTTTTCAATGGTCGGGGCGGCGGGATTCGAACTCGCGACCCCTTGCACCCCATGCAAGTGCGCTACCAGGCTGCGCTACGCCCCGACTGAGCCACGCAGTATAACCTGCAACCTGGCTAGATCGTCAACAGATTTCGGATCGAAATCAGCTCGAGCCGCAGCTGGTCGGCGGACACGGCGCCCAGAGGTGGCATGCCGGTGCGCAGCGCCTCGGGCGCCGGCGTGGCGTCCAGCTCAAAGCCCGGCGTGCCGTGCAGGGCTTCGGCGGGCAACGGCTCGCGGTCATCGGCTTCGTGTGGCGGCAGCGCATCGTCGCCGGGGCCGGCATGCAGGCCGTGGCGGCCATGGCCTTGCATCTCCGCCAGGCGGTTGCGCGCCCCGCTGATGGTGAAGCCCTGGTCGTACAGCAGCTCGCGGATACGGCGGATCAGCAGCACCTCGTGGTGCTGGTAGTAGCGCCGGTTGCCGCGGCGCTTCATCGGCTTGAGCTGGGTGAATTCCTGCTCCCAGTAGCGCAGCACGTACGGCTTGACGCCGCAAAGCTCACTCACCTCACCGATGGTGAAGTAGCGCTTGGCAGGAATGGCGGGAAGCGCTTTTTCCATAGAAATCAACGCTCCACGGGTTGGCGCTCAAACTTTACTCGAACTCGTCCGGGCTCGGGATGTCGCCTTGCACGAGGCCCTTGAGTTTGTGGCTGGCGTGGAAGGTGACCACGTTGCGCGCGGCGATCGGAATCGACTCGCCGGTGCGCGGATTGCGGCCCGGCCGCGGCGCCTTGCGGCGGATGTTGAAGTTGCCGAAGCCCGACAGCTTGACGTCGTCGCCCTTGACCAGCGCGGCATGGATGATGTCGAAGAAGGCTTCGACCATGTCCTTGGACTCGCGCTTGTTCAGGCCCAGCCGCTCAAACAGCAGGTCGGCCAGCTCCGCCTTGGTGAGCGTCGGCGTTTCCAGTGTCGGCAGGATCACTCGGTCCATCGCAGGTTTCTCCTCCATCAGCCGCGCAGCCGGGCCTGCAGCCGCTGCCCCAGGCGTTCTACGATGCCGCTGACCACGGATTCGACACGTTCGTCGGTCAGCGTCGCGTGGTCGTCGAGCAGTTCCACACGCACGGCCATGCTGCGCTCGTCGGCGGCGATGTCGGCCGTGGGCGCCTTGGGCTTGTAGATGTCGAACAGCTGCGCATGGCGCACCAGCCCCGACGTGTCGTCGGTGATGGCGGCGATCAGCGCATCGTGCGGCACGCCGTCCTTGACCACCAGCGCCAGGTCGCGCCACACCGACTGCTGGCGGGCGATCGGCTGGTAGGCTGGCACCACCTGGGCCTTCAGCGCGTCGGCGTCCAGCTCGAACAGCACCGGCGCCTGCGGCAGGTCGTAGCCCTGGCGCCACTTCGGGTGCAGCTCGCCGATCCAGCCGATGGGCTGGCCCCCGAGCTCGATGCGGGCGCTGCGGCCCGGGTGCAGCGCCGGATGCTCGGCCGCCACGAAGCTGGCACGGCGCGGCGCCAGCAGCGCCTCCACATCGGCCTTGACGTCGAAGAAGTCGACCGCACGCTCGGCCGCGCCCCATTGCAGCGGCTGCGCCGGGCCGTAGGCCAGGCCCGCCAGGCGCAGCGGCTGCGACACGCCGGCCACCGTGGTCAGGCTGTCGGTCACCGAGGCATCACGCCGGAACACGCGGCCCAGCTCGAAGATGCGCACGCGCTGGGCGCGGCGGGCCAGGTTGTACTGCAGCACCGCCACCAGGCTGCCGATCAGGCTGGAGCGCATCACCGACAGCGGCGAGGCGATCGGGTTGAGCACCTGGATCGGGTCGGCATTGCCGGCCAGCTCATGCTCCCAGCGCGCTTCGACGAAGCTGAAGTTGATGGTCTCCTGATAGCCCAGCCCCGCCACCGCGCGCCGCAGCGCATGGCTGCCGCGCTGCGCCTCGGGGCGCACGCGGGCCGTCACCGGTGCCAGCGGCGGCGTGTCGGGCAGCTGGGTGTAACCCAGGACCTTGATCACTTCCTCGATCAGGTCTTCTTCGATCTGCAGGTCGAAGCGGTGGCTGGGCGGCGTCACCGTCAGCACGCCATCGGCCTCCGCAAAGGGCAGGCCCAGCCGGCGCAGCACGTCGGCGCATTGCGCCTGCGTCACCGGCATGCCGATGACCTTGGCCGCGCGGGCCACGCGCAGCGCCACCGGCGGGCGCTCGGGCATGCGCGGCTGCTGGTCGTCGATCGGGCCGGGCTCGCCGCCGCAGATGTCGAGGATCAGGCGCGTGAGGTGCTCGATGTGGGCCACCGTCTGCGCCGGGTCCACGCCCCGCTCGAAGCGGTGGCCGGCGTCGGTGGAGAAGTTGAAGCGGCGAGACCGCCCCGCCACCGCCTGCGGCCACCAGAAGGCGGCCTCGACGTAGACGTTCTGCGTGTCGTCGCTGACGGCCGTGGCGTCGCCGCCCATGATGCCGGCCAGCGATTCCACCGCCTGCGCGTCGGCGATCACGCCCACCTGCGCATCCATCGTGATGGTGTTGCCGTTGAGCAGCTTGAGCGACTCACCCTCGCGGCCCCAGCGCACCACCAGGCCGCCGTGGATCTTGTCGAGGTCGAAGATGTGCGAAGGCCGGCCGAACTCGAACATCACGTAGTTCGAGATGTCCACCAGCGGGCTGACCGAGCGCTGGCCGCAGCGCGCCAGGCGCTCGACCATCCAGGCAGGCGTCTTGGCGCGGGTGTTGACCTTGCGCACGATGCGGCCGGAGAAGCGGCCGCACAGGTCGGGCGCCTCCACCGTCACCGGCAGCGTGTCGGTGTGCACCGGCGCCACCGGGGTGAACGCGGGCTGCAGCAGCGGCGCGCCGGTGAGTGCCGACAGCTCGCGGGCGATGCCGTAGACGCTCAGGCAATGTGCCAGGTTGGGCGTGAGCTTGAGCGTGAACAGCGTGTCGTCGAGCTTGAGCACCTCGCGCACGTCCGCGCCCACCGGCGCATCGTCGTCCAGCTCCAGCAGGCCGCCGTGGTCTTCGGACAGCTTCAGCTCGCGGGCAGAGCACAGCATGCCGAAGCTCTCGACGCCGCGCAGCTTGCCCACCTTGATCTCGAAAGGCTTGCCGTCGTCGCCCGGCGGCAGCGCGGCACCCACCAGTGCCAGCGGCACCTTGATGCCGGCGCGTGCATTGGGCGCGCCGCAGACGATCTGCAGCGGGCCGTCCTTGGAGTGCTCGCCGGCATCCACGCTGCACACGCGCAGGCGGTCGGCGTTCGGGTGCTGCACCGCTTCCAGGATGCGGCCGACCACGATGCGCGAGAACGGCGGCGCCACCGGGCGCATCTCTTCCACTTCCAGGCCGGCCATGGTCAGCGTGTCGGCCAGTTGCTCGGTGGACAGCGGCGGGTTGCAGAACTCGCGCAACCAGGATTCAGGGAATTGCATGACTCTTCTCTTCTCGGCGTTCTGGGGCGGGCGGGCTTACTGGAACTGGCTCAGGAAGCGCAGGTCGCCGTCGAAGAACAGCCGCAGGTCGTTGACGCCGTAGCGCAGCATGGTCAGGCGGTCGGGGCCCATGCCGAAGGCGAAGCCGATGTAGCGCTCGGGGTCGAGCCCGAAGTTGCGCACCACGTTCGGGTGCACCTGGCCAGAGCCGGCCACTTCCAGCCAGCGGCCCTTCAGCGGGCCGGAGCTGAAGGCGATGTCCACCTCGGCCGAGGGCTCGGTGAACGGGAAGAAGCTGGGCCGGAAGCGCAGCGTCAGGTCGTCGGTCTCGAAGAAGGTGCGGAAGAAATCGGTGAAGACCGACTTCAGGTCCTTGAAGCTCACGTTCTCGCCGATCCACAGGCCTTCGCACTGATGGAACATCGGCGAATGGGTGGCATCGCTGTCCACGCGGTAGGTGCGGCCGGGCGCGATCACGCGGATCTCGGGCATGGTGGGCTTGCCCTCATGCGCCTTCACATGCTGCATCGCGTAGCGCACCTGCATCGGGCTGGTGTGCGTGCGCAGCAGGTAGCCGCCGCTGGCGCCCTGGGCGTCCACGTAGAAGGTGTCGTGCATCGAGCGCGCCGGGTGGTCGGCCGGCGTGTTCAGCGCGGTGAAGTTGAACCAGTCGTTCTCGATTTCGGGGCCGTCCGCCACGTCGAAGCCCATCGAGCCGAAGATGGCCTCGATGCGCTCCAGCGTGCGCGAGACCGGGTGCAGCCCGCCGGTGCCGCGGCTGCGGCCGGGCAGCGTCACGTCCAGCGACTCGGCCTTCAGTTGCGCCTGCAGCTCGGCATCGGCCAGCGCCTGGCGGCGGTCGGTCAGCGCCGCTTCGATGCGCTGCTTGGTGGCATTGATCTCGGCCCCGCGGGCCTTCTTCTCGTCGGGCGGCAGCTGCGCCAGCGACTTCAGCAGCTCGGTCACACGGCCGGCCTTGCCGAGAAAGCGGGCCTTGGCGTTCTCCAGGTCGGCGGGCGTCGCGGCCTGCGCGAACTGCTCTTGCGCCGCCTGCACCAGGGAGTCGAGATCGTTCATCGTGATTCGGAAATGAAAAAGGCCGCCACCAAGGTGACGGCCTTGAAGCTTGGGAGCGCGCCGCGCGAACGGCGCGCGCCGGATCAAGCGAGCTGGGCCTTCACCTTGTCGACGATGCTGCCGAAGGCAGCGGGGTCGTTGACGGCGAGATCGGCCAGGACCTTGCGGTCGATGCCGATGTTCGCCTTCTTCAGGCCGGCCATGAACTTGCTGTACGTCACGCCGAGCTCACGGCTGGCCGCGTTGATACGGGCGATCCAGAGCTGACGGAACACGCGCTTGCGGGTACGACGGTCGCGGTAGGCATATTGCCCGGCCTTCATCACCGCCTGCTTGGCGATGCGGAAGACGTTCTTGCGACGGCCGCGGAAACCCTTGGCCAGGGCCAGGATCTTCTTGTGACGGGCGCGTGCGGTTACACCACGTTTGACGCGAGGCATGGTTGTTCTCCTTACTCAGAAATCTTAAAGACCCGCGAACGGCAACATCTGAGCCATGTGGCCCATGTTGGTCTCGTGCACGTTGACGGCGCCACGCAGGTGACGCTTGTTCTTGGTCGACTTCTTCGTCAGGATGTGGCGCTTGAACGCCTGACCGCGCTTGACGGTGCCACCCGGGCGAACGCGGAACCGCTTGGCCGCGCTCTTCTTGGTCTTCATCTTGGGCATGACTGCTCCTTCTTAGTGACCCCTGCAGGCGACTGCAATGGGCTTGCAGTGCTTGTTGGCCTGTCAGCGGCTTCTCTTCAAATCCCGCGGTGACCAAACCGCGGGACCGAACCCTGTTGGTTACTTGCGCTTGGGCGCCAGCACCATGATCATCTGCCGGCCTTCCAGCTTGGGCATGTTCTCGACGACGGCCACATCGGCCAGCTCGTCACGGATACGCTCCAGCAGCCGCATGCCGATTTCCTGGTGGGTGATCTCGCGGCCGCGGTAGCGCAGCGTGACCTTGCCCTTGTCACCGTCTTCCGCGATGAAGCGGCGCAGGTTGCGCATCTTGATCGCGTAGTCGCCTTCGTCCGTGCCCGGACGGAACTTGACTTCCTTGATCTCGATGACCTTCTGCTTGCTCTTGGCTTCGGCGGCCTTCTTCTGCTCTTGGTACTTGAACTTGCCGTAGTCCATCAAGCGGCACACCGGGGGGTCGGCGGTGGCGGCGATCTCGACCAGATCGACGTCCAGCTCGCCCGACATCCGCAAGGCTTCCTGGATGCTCACGATGCCCAGCGGCTCGTTGTTCACCCCGTTCAGACGCACTTCGGGCGCCATGATCTCGCGGTTCAGCCGGTGCTTGCGCTCCGCATTCGGAGTGCGACGGTCAAGGAAAGTAGCGATGGTTCAGACCTTCAAACGAGCCCAAGGCAAGCAACGGCTCGACAGTGATGACGGTGCGCAGGCTTGGGGCTTCTCAGACCCTGGCTGCGATGTCCGCCACGAGCTTCTGGACGAAGTTGTCGAGCGGCATCACGCCGAGATCCTGGTTGCCCCGTGCACGCACGGCAACGGCCCCGCTTGCCTTCTCCTTGTCGCCAACGACGAGGATGAACGGAACCTTTTGCATGGAATGCTCGCGGATTTTATAGGTGATCTTCTCGTTGCGCAAATCAAGTGAGGTTCTAACCCCTTGTTTTTGCAGCGTTTTCGCAATATCCGCGGCGTACTCGGCCTGGCCGTCCGTGATATTGAGCACCACCACCTGCGTCGGCGCCAGCCAGACGGGCATCGCGCCGGCGTGCTGTTCGATCAGGATGCCGATGAAACGCTCGAGGCTGCCGACGATGGCGCGGTGCAGCATGACGGGCCGGTGGCGGCCTCCATCCTCGCCCACGAACTCGGCGTCCAGCCGCTCCGGCAGGTTGGGGTCGACCTGGATCGTGCCGCACTGCCACTGGCGGCCCAGCGCGTCCTTCAGCACGTATTCGATCTTGGGGCCGTAGAAGGCACCTTCGCCCGGCAGGTACGTGAAGTCGCAGCCCGAGGCGCGCAGGCCCTCGGCCAGGGCGGCCTCGGCACGGTCCCAGCTCTCTTCGGTGCCGATGCGCTTCTCGGGCCGCGTCGACAGCTTGTAGAGGATCTCGGTGAAGCCGAAGTCCTTGTAGACCTTCTGCAGCAGCGTGGTGAAGGCCGCCACTTCACCCTGGATCATCTCCTCGGTACAGAAGATGTGGCCGTCGTCCTGCGTGAAGCCACGCACGCGCATGATGCCGTGCAGGCCGCCGGTGGGCTCGTTGCGGTGGCACTGGCCGAACTCGCCATAGCGCAGCGGCAGGTCGCGGTAGCTCTTGATGCCCTGCTTGTAGATCAGGATGTGGCCGGGGCAGTTCATCGGCTTGAGCGCGTAGTCGCGCTTTTCCGATTCCGTGACGAACATGTTCTCGCGGTACTTGTCCCAGTGCCCCGTCTTCTCCCAGAGCGTCTTGTCCAGGATCTGCGGGCCCTTGACTTCCAGGTAGCCGTTGTCGCGGTAGACGGCGCGCATGTACTGCTCCACCTCCTGCCAGATGGTCCAGCCCTTGGGGTGCCAGAACACCGTGCCGGGCGAATGCTCGTCCAGGTGGAACAGGTCGAGCTCGCGGCCCAGCTTGCGGTGGTCGCGCTTTTCCGCTTCTTCGATGCGCTTGATGTAGTCGTCGAGCTGCTTCTTGTCGGCCCAGGCGGTGCCGTAGATGCGCTGCAGCTGCTCGTTCTTGGCGTCACCGCGCCAGTAGGCGCCCGACAGCCGCGTGAGCTTGAAGTTCTTCAGGAAGCGCGTGTTGGGCACGTGCGGGCCGCGGCACATATCCACGTATTCCTCGTGGTAGTACAGGCCCATGGCCGTGGTGTCGGACGGCATGTCGTCAATCAGGCGCAGCTTGTACTCCTCGCCGCGCGCCTTGAAGACCTCGATCACCTCGGCCCGCGGCGTCATCTTCTTGATGACGTCGTAGTCCTTGGCGATCAGCTCGCGCATGCGCGCCTCGATGGCGGCCATGTCCTCGGGCGTGAAGGGCCGCTCGAAGGAGATGTCGTAGTAGAAGCCCTCGTCGATCACCGGACCGATCACCATCTTGGCGCTGGGATACAGCTGCTTGACCGCATGACCCACCAGGTGCGCGCAGGAGTGGCGGATGATCTCGAGGCCCTCTTCGTCCTTGGGCGTGATGATCTGCAGCTTGGCGTCGTGGTCGATGCGGTCGCTGGCATCGACCAGCTGGCCGTCCACCTTGCCGGCGACGGTGACCTTGGCCAGGCCCGGGCCGATGGACTGGGCAACCTCGGCCACGGAAACCGGGCCGGGAAACTCGCGTTTCGAGCCGTCGGGCAGTTGGATGGCGATCATGAAATAGGCTCCGGAAATGAAAAAAGCGCGGGACAAGCCGCGCTCGATTCGTTCAGTGTGCGTGCACCGGCGGTGCAGGCAAGGATGGACGTGACAGCGCGGCGGCTAGCCTTGGGGGGCCCAGCTCCTAGTTCGCGGTGTCATAACCGTCATGCCTTTCTCGCTCTTGTTGGCTGCAAGGTGGAACCGGCGATTGTAGGTTACGAGAGCGCCGTGCGCTGGACCAGCCACCAGGCGGCCATGCCGAAGGCCGCGGCCGAGCCGCCCCGCAGCACCGCCGGCACGTACAGCGCCGCCCGGCGCAGCGCGTAAAGCAGCGGCACCACCGCCGCGATGATGGCCAGCTGACCCAGCTCCAGCCCCAGGTTGAACTGCAGCAGCGCCCAGCCGAACTGCGCCGGCGGCAGCTGCAGCTCACCCAGCACCCCGGCAAAGCCGAAGCCGTGGATCAGGCCGAAAAGGAAGGTGACCACTCCGCGCCGGCGGCCGAACAGCGGCCGCAGGTTGTCCACCGCGGCGATGCCGATGGTGATAGCGATGGCCGGCTCGATGAACCAGGACGGCAGGCTGACCAACTTCAAGGCGGCCAGCGCCAGCGTGAGGGAGTGCGCCAGCGTGAACAGCGTGACCACGCCGGCCACCGGCAGCGCGGCCTGGCGCCAGTTCGCCACCGGCGCCCAGCCCGGCGGCTGGCCTGTTGGCTGGCCGGGTATGCGGCGCAGCACCGCCGGCAGGATGAGGCACAGCAAAAACAGCAGGTGGTCGTAGCCGGTGACGATGTGGTGCACGCCTTCGGCGATGAAGGAGGCGTGCTCGGCGGCAGGCGCGGCGGCGCCCTCTTCCAGCGGCAGGTCCGGCGCCGTCGGATCCAGCAGCCGCGCCGTGGCGCTGCCGTCGGCCGCCACCAGCTTGGCGATGCCGCGGTGGGTGGGGTCCACCTCGGCCAGCAGCCGGTAGACCATGGGCGTGGCGGCCGTCACCTGGCACGGCGCCTTCAGCTGCAGCACGGCATAGGCGCCGTCGCTGCGCCGCTCCAGCGCATGGCCGTTCACCTGCCACTGGCAGCCGGGCACCTGCAGGCGCGGCAGCGCGTAGGCGTCGATGGCCGGCCAGGCCTCGCGCACCTCGCGCCAGGTGAGCTGGCGGTCGTTGTCGGCGTCCAGCGTCGGCAGCGCAGCGTCCAGGTCGCGCAGCGCGATGTCCCAGCGGAGCTGGGTGCCGCCGGCCTCGGCCTGCAGCACCAGGTAGGCGTCGCTGCTCTTGTGGGCGGCGGCGCCGGTGGCCACGGCGCACAGGCCGGCCGCCAGCAGCCAGCGGCGCCAGCCCGGGCCGCGCGGGCGCTCAGGGCTGGCCGAGCAGGCGGTCGAGGCGTTGGTCATGGAGGTCCATCGCTTTCTGCACTTGGGCGGCCTGGGCCAGCGCCGCACGGTCGACAGCCGCCGCGGCCACGCGGGCCAGCAGCAGCAGGTCGAAGGGTTCACGCTGGGTGGCCAGGTTGGCCTGCGCATGGCGCACCGCGGCAGGCAGGTCGCCTTCCACCCACCAGGCGTACAGCGCCTGTTCGCGCGCGTGGCCGTCGAAGGCGCCGGGGCGCTGGGCGGCCTGCTGGAAGCGATCGCGCAGCTCGGCGAGGTCGGCCTGGTCGGCCCCTTGGCGCGGCCCGGCGGCCACCCGGCGCAGCAGCACCGGGTCGCTGCGGGGCTGGGTGTCCAGCACCTTCAAGGCCTCGGCCCCACGGCGCTCGTCGATCAGCAGGTCGGCCAGCGCCAGCGGCGCATAGCGGTCCTGCGGGTCCAGCCGCCAGGCGATGCGCAAGGCCCGCTCGGCCGCGGCGCTGCGGCCGGCGCGCTGTTCCAACTCGCCCAGCGAGGTGCTCAACCAGGCCCGCGTGCCGTCGTCGGGCGCCTGCGCCAGCAGCGCGGTGAACTGGCGGCGGGCGGTGTCCACCTCTCCGCGCAGCGACAGGTTCTCGGCGCTGCAGGCCTGGGCATGCAGGGCTGCACTGCCCAGCCGGCCGAGCGCGGCGCAGGCCGCGTCGGACTCGGCATAGCGGCCCCGCAGGCGCTGCAGCGTGGCCAGCGTCAGCCAGGCCTGGGGCTGGCGGGCGTCGCGCGCCAGCAGCGCCTGCAGCCGCGCCTGCGCCGCATCGAAGCGGTGGATGTACTGCTCCACCTGCGCCAGCTTCAGCACCACCGGCGCCGGGGCGCGCGGGTCGGCCGCCCAGGGCTGCAGCCGGGCCAGCGCACGACCGGCGAAGCGGGGGTCGCCATCGGCATGCGCCTGGGCCAGCAGGTCGCCGGCTTCGCGCACGGCGGCCACCGGGTCGGTGGCCGCGCCCTGCTCTGGCGCCGCCACCGGCGGCGCCCGCCGGGCCGGCAGCGACTCGACGCGCTCGTCGTCGCTGGCCGGCACCAGGGGCGCCGCTTGCGCGGCCACCAGGGCCAGCAACAGCCCGGCGACGCCGAGCCGACGCCACCCGTCCATCAGCTCACCGCTTCCGGCTCGGCCGTGTCGGCCTCGGGCGGCGTCACCGCATCGATGCCCACCGGCTCGCGGTCCTCGGGCTGCAGCGCCACCAGCGACTTCAGGTAGGCGATGAAGCCGCCCGTGTCGGCACTGGCGCTGGCCGGCACGGTGTCCAGCGGGCCGCTGGCGCTGGCGCCGTCGTCATGGTCGTCGGAGCCGCCGAAGCAGCCGGCCAGCGCCAGGGTGGCGGCCGCCAGCGCGGCCATGCAAAGGGTTCGTTGCTTCATGGCAGCCTCCTTCAGCGGTTGCCGGGCAGCGGCGTGTTGGCATACGGGAAGCCGGGCAGCAGCGTCACGCGCGCCTGGTCCACCGCGTCATGCAGCTTCAGCGAGGTGGCGCCCAGCGGCACGTTGGCCGGCTTGCAGTCGGCACCCAGCTTCAGCGCATTGGCATCGCCGTTGAGCATGCACAGGCCGCCCATGACCGCCACCAGCGAGATGTCGACCACGTCGTCATGCAGCCGGCGGCCGTTGGGGAAGCCGGCCGGATCGCCACCGGCCAGGCCGAGGCGGTTCTGCTGCGCCTCGGGCGTGGGCGGGGTGGCGGTGTTGAGCCGCAGCATCTCCGACGGCACCACGTTGGCCGGCTGGTTGACGCCCGAGATGCCGGTCAGGAAGGTGGTGACGAGGTCGGTGCGCGGCAGGTTCTTGGGCGCGGTGCCGGGCAGGGCCAGCACGGTTTCCAGCAGCGGCGGCAGCGTGGGGTTGGTCACGTAGTCGGCGAACTGGGCGTCGTCCTTGGGCTTGCTGGCGTTGAAGCGGTCCTTGTCGGGCAGGCCGATCACCACCTCGTTGACCAGCGGCATGCCCAGGCGCGAGACCTGCGTCCACGCGCCGCCGGTCTTGGCCGCCACGCCATGGCCCTTGCCCGGTGCCGGATTCAGCAGCGAGCCCTGGCGCAGGCTGGCGGTGGTCCAGCCGCCGATCACGGTTTCATTGCCCGCGGTCAGGCAGCTCTTGTGCACTTCCAGCGCAAGGGAAGTGACGTTCTTGTCCGCCAGCGAATCCTTGCCCGCATTGATGTTGGCGGGGTCGGTGATCACCGCCACCGGCGCGTTCACCAGGTCGAAGATGGTGCCCAGGTTGACGGCGAACGGGTCCTTGCGCTGGCCCACGAACACCCGCGCCGGCTGCGCGCAGCCCGGCACGGTGACGGTGTAGATGTGCTTGGCCGCATAGGCCGGGTAGTCGGCGATGGTCTTGCTGCCGATGTTGTCCACCGGCTTGTCGAAGGTGCTGGCGCCGCCGCTGGCGTTGGTCACCGCGGTGCGGGTGCCGGTTCGGCGGTCGCCGCGCACCACGTCCAGCGTGAAGCTCTCATTCAGGTTGAGCGTGGCCGCCTTGGGGTCGGACACGGCGCCGGCCTGGATCAGCGGAATCGCCACGTCCTTGCCACCCACCGGCAGGCTGATGCCCTTGAGCGTGTTCTTGAAGCGGAAAGCGAAGGTGATGTCTTCCTTCGCGTCGCCGTTGTTGTCGATGTGGATCTCGTACAGCGCGTTCGGGTCCATCGAGAAGTAGTTGGGCCCGCCGTACGGGTCCTGCAGCGGCAGGTAGTCGGCGATCAGCGTCACGTAGCCGGCGCGGTTGGCTTCGTAGCTGCTGAACATGTAGAAGTCGGCGGCATCCACCTTGGGCGTGCCGGTGATGGACGGTGCCTCGCGGTGGCTGGACGCGAAGGCGGCAGGCGCCAGCAGCAGGCCGCCCGCGCAGGCGGCAGCGATGGGCAGCAGGCGCAGCGCCTGCAGGGAATTGCGGTTCTTCATGGTCTTCCTCGGCTCCTCGTGGGGACAACCGGGGCCTGGCAGGCCGGCCCCGACTGGCAGGACGGCCGCGTGCGCAACTGTCGTCGCCCGCGTCGTCTGAGGGGGCTCTACGCGCCGGGGTGGCGCCTGGATTCAGCGCGATGAAGAACGCGGCGCCGTCCTACAAGGGTGGCGCCCAGCCCTCACACCAGCGGCAGCGCCTCGATCGACGGCCGCTCGGCCAACTCGGCGAACTCGTCGGCCAGGCGTTGCGCCTCGGCCAGGCCGCGCCGCCACAGCGCGATGCGGGCCGGCTCGTCGTCCAGGTGGCGCTGGAAGTCGCTGCGGTCGGGCAGCTTGCCGCCGGGCAACTGCTGCCGCACCCAGTCGGGGTTGGGCGCCAGCAGCACCACGTTGGCCAGCCGTTCGCTGGCCCGGTGCCGGTGGCGCAGCGCCTTGTCCAGCCAGCCGGGCACCAGGTGAGGCTGGAAGTGCGGGTACAGCACCAGGCCCTCGCCCATCGCGGCGTAGTCCAGGTGCAGGTGGTAGTCGGTGATGCCACCGTCCCAGTACGCGCCGGGCGGCGCGCCCGGGATGTCGCACACCGCCTTCAACCAGAACGGGATGGAGCAGCTGGCCAGCACGCTCGGCCGCAGGTTGTGGGGCGTCAGCGGCACGGCATGGGTGCGGTAGTCGATCAGCGGCAGCGGCAGCGCATCGCGCGGGTCGTGGAACACCACGCGGTCCAGCCAGCCGCCCATCCAGCGGCGGTTGACGGCATTGCTGGCGAAGGCGCCCAGGTAGCCCAGCGGCGTGCGCAGCCGGCCCTCGCGCCGCAGCAGCGCATGGTGGCCGCGGCTGGTGAACACATGCAGGCGCAGCCGCGGGTGGGCCAGGATCTCGGCTTCGCGCCCGCCGAAGTGCTCGGCCAGCTTGTCGCTGAACACCTGGCTCACATGGCCGGGCAGCGGCGGCTTGCCGGGGCGGTGCTCGTAGTGCTGGGTGATGTAGTCCTCGGCCATGCGGGCCAGGGCCGCGTCGGCATCGGGCAGGCAGGCACTGGCCATGCGCCAGGCACCGATGGACGCCCCCAGCAGGTGCACCGGCTGCGCAGCGCGTGGCAGCCAGTGTCCGAAAAGGTAACGGTCGAGCGGGTTCAACACCAGGCCCTTGGGTCCGCCAGCGGCGGCGGGAACCACCCGCACGTCAGCGGGTCGCAGGCCCTGCTCCCGCAGGTGCCGCAAGGCCTTCGGACCGGCCCAGATCTGTAGCGCGTTCATGTGAAAGGGCTGGCCGAGGGCCATCCGGTTGTGCACAACGATTGTTGCACTGCGACATTGTTGGATACGCTATGGCGCAGCACCGCGGGCCTGAACAGGACACAGTGTCGTCATTCATGGAAATGCACAGCCACTTCCCTCTCACAACCCCCTCGTCGGGCGCCTGGCGCCACGGCGCAGCCATGCCCGCATGGGCAGCGGCGGTGCCTCCGGGGGCCGGTTGCCCACCCGCTCGGCGGCCCGGCCTGTTGCCGGGCAGCAACAAAGCTCCGGAATTTTTTGGCGTTGTCGCACGGCCGGTGAACCGGCGTGTCGATCCCTGACGTCATGCATCCAATTGCAACGAATCCGACGGCCTGCAACGGCCTGTCTGCGGCGCCCGGCGCCTGCAGCGTTGCAGCTCCCACGACTTTTGGCGGTGCGGTCCTACAGCGTCGGCCCAGCCGAGCAGCCAGACTCGCAGCGCACCTCCCAATACCACTGAAAGACCCAGAACACCACCATGGCTGATACCGATACACAGCATCGCGCGGCCTCCGCGCCTCCGCTGCGCCGCGGCTCGATGCCGCCGCGCCCCTGGTTTGGCGTGCTACGCGGTCTGGCGTTGGCACTGATGCCCGGGGTGCCCAAGTTCCCCAAGGACCGCAGCAGCCCCTGGCGGCAGGCGGCCGACCGCCGACGCACCATCTTCCTGTGGGCCGTGCTGCTGGTCAGCGGCACCGCCGTCTGGCTGTTGCCCTCCACCGACGGTGAGATGACCGCGGTCGAGATCCTGCAGACGGGCCTGTTCGCGCTGCTGTTCGGCTGGCTGTCGGCCGGCTTCATCACGGCGCTGATGGGCTTCAAGGTGGCGCTGTTCGGCGACAAGCATGCGCTGACGCTGCCCGATGAACGCCTGCCGCTGGACCCCTCGGCGCGCACCGCGCTGATCATGCCCATCTGCAATGAGGACATCGACACGGTGTTCAGCGGCCTGCGCCAGACCTGCGAATCGCTGGCGGCCACGGGCGCGCTGAAGCTGTTCGACGTCTACGTGCTGTCGGACAGCAGCGACCCCGCCATCCAGGCCGCCGAGGTGGAAGCCTGGAAGCAGCTGCGCCGCACGCTGGGCGACGACGGCGAGCCGCTGGCCGGCGAAGGCCGCATCTTCTACCGCTGGCGCAAGCGCCGCACCAAGCGCAAGGCCGGCAACGTGGCCGACTTCTGCCGCCGCTGGGGACGCAACTACCGCTACATGGTGGTGCTGGACGCCGACTCCACCATGACCGGCGAGACGCTGGTGCAGATGGTGCGCATGATGGAAGCGCACCCGCAGACCGGCATCCTGCAGACGCTGCCGCGCACCCAGGGCCACAGCACGCTGCACGCCCGCACCCAGCAGTTCGCGTCGGCCGTCACCGGCCGGCTGTTTGCGCTGGGCCTGGCTTACTGGCAGCTGGGTGAATCGCACTACTGGGGCCACAACGCCATCCTGCGCGTCGAGCCCTTCATGAAGCACTGCGCGCTGGCGCCGCTGGAAGGCCGTGGCGGCCTGTCGGGCGAAATCCTGTCGCACGACTTCGTGGAAGCCGCGCTGATGCGCCGCGCCGGCTACGAGGTGTGGCTGGCCCCCAACCTGGAAGGCAGCTTCGAGCAGCAGCCCACCAACCTGCTGGACGAACTGGGCCGCGACCGCCGCTGGTGCCAGGGCAACCTGCAGAACTTCCGCCTGATCGCCGAACCCGGCTGGCAGCCGGTGCACCGCGCCATGTTCTTCACCGGTGCGCTGTCGTACGTCACCGCGCCGGTGTGGCTGGCCTTCGTGGCCGCTGGCGTGTGGCGTGCCGCCACCCAGCCGGAAGCCGTGCAGGGCGACATGCCCGGCCTGCTGGGCGCGGCCGGTGGCAACGCCGCGCTGGCGCTGTGGGGCCTGACGCTGACGCTGCTGCTGCTGCCCCGCCTGCTGGGCGTGGTGGGTGTGCTGCTGCGCAAGGAGCAGGCGCAATTCGGCGGCACCGCCCAGCTGCTGCGCAGCTCGGTGGTCGAACTCTGCCTGTCGGCCCTGCAGGCGCCGGTGCGCATGCTGGCCCACACCATGTTCGTGATCGGTGGTCTGACCGGCCTGAAGCTGCAGTGGAAGTCGCCCCCGCGGGACGCCGAGAGCCTGGGCTGGCGCGATGCCTTCACCCGCCTGGCACCGATGCTGCTGCCTGCGCTGGCCCTGTTCGGCACCGCGATGCTGGTGGACGCCAACGTGGCCTGGATGCTGGTGCCGCTGCTGCTGGCCACCCCGCTGGTGGTGTACGGCAGCCGTGAACAGGAAGACGCCCAGGGCCGCCTGCCCCGCACGCTGCTGACGCCGGTGGAATACGTGGCCCAGGTGCGCCAGGGCCTGATGCAGCCGGCCGCCCCGGCCCGCGCGCCCCGCGCCGCCCGCCCGCTGGCCCTGCCGGCCGATGGCCAGCGACCGGCCCCGATGGCCACGGCCCGCACCGTGAGCACCTGGCCGGCCCGCGTGGCCCTGGCCTTCGTGCCGGCGGTGATGGCGGTGGCGGTGCTGACGCCGCAACCGCTGGCCACCACGCCCGAGCCGCCGCGCGTCGTGGCGGAGATGGACACCCGCTACGCCGGCAGCGTGCCCAAGCGCGTGGTGCGCACCGCCGCCGTGCGGGTGGACAACCGCAGCCGCCTGACCACGCCCGACAGCCTGCCGGCCGTCGGCCTGCCGCCGGTGACGCCGGCGGTGGCGGACAGCTGACCGACTGCATTGAAGAAACGCTGAGGCGCCCCGCGGGGCGCCTTTTTCATGTCCTCAGCGCGGTGCGCTTCAGCTCGCCTGGATCACCCCGCAGGCCAGCCGCGGGCCGGCATTGCCGGCGGGCTGCGAGCTGTAGTCGTCGGCATTGGCATGCACGATGACGGCCTTGCCCAGCACATCGGCACCGCCGCCGCCCACCGTCACGCCGGTCAGGTGCACGCGGGCCTCGGCTTCACCCGCGGCGTTGGCCTTCAGGTTGGGCATGTCGCCCGCATGGTGCGGGCCGCTGCCCAGCGCACCGTGCGGCTGCCCACCGGGGTTGTAGTGGCCGCCGGCGCTCATGCCGTCCGGCGCGGAGCAATCGCCCTTCTCATGCACATGGAAGCCGTGCTCGCTGCCCGGCTTGAGGCCGCTGACCTGCGCCACGGCCACCACGTGGTCGCCTTCCTTGTAGAAGGACACGGTGCCGGTGGTGCTGCTGCCCTGGGTGGGCGCCAGCTTGGCCACCGCGGCGGGCTTGGGGCCGGCGGCGGGCATGGCGCAGGCGGTGAGCGCCAACGCGGCGGCCAGTGCGGCCGCGGGCGCCAGGAAAGAGGTCGACGATCGGGTCATGCAAGGCTCCTGGTCATGATGTTGTCGTGGGAGCCAGGACGGTAACAGCCAGACGCCGGCCTGCGCATGACCGGGCCGCGGCCAAACGTATCAGGCGGTGGCCATCGCATGGCCCGGGCGCGCCAGCGCCTCGCCCTTCGGCGTGTCCTTCAGGTAGAGCTTCCACAGAAAGCCCAGCGTGTTGTCGCCGTACGAGATGGCCTTGCGCGGCAGCGCCAGCGGATCGAAGCCCGGCGTGGCCGCGCCGCGCTGGCAGGTGACGCCGCTGCTGTAGCCGGCCTCCGCCGCGGCGCGCAGCGTGTCCAGGTTGTGCGAGCCATAGGGGTAGCACACATGCGGCACCTCGCGCCCCAGCTCCTGCTGCAGGCGCTGGCGGCTGTCGCGCATCTCGGCACGCTGCACCTCGGCCGGCTGCTCGGCCAGGCGGATGTGGCTGAAGGCATGGCTGCCCACCTCGATGCCCAGGCCGGCGATCTCGCGCAGGCGGGCGTAGCTCATCAGCGGCGGCGTGCCGCGGCCGTGGCCGGCCAGCCAGGTGCCGCCGCTGCCGGCCGCACCCGCCACCGCGTACGAGATGGCGGGGTAGCCGAAGTCCTGCAGCACCGGCACCGCATGCTCGTAGAAGTTCTCGCAGCCGTCGTCGAAGGTGAGCACCGCCGCCCGCTCGGGCATGGGCGCGCGTCCCTGCAGCGCAGCCAGCGCGTCGGTCATCGACAGCACCTTCACGCCCAGCCACTTCAGCGCCCGCATCTGCGCGCGGAACTTGTCGACGTCGCAGTAGCCGGCGCGGTGGGCCTTCATCGGCGGGAAGCGGCCCACCTGGTGGTACATGAAGATGGAGATGCCGGGCATCGGGGCTTCCTTGCTGTGTGTCGGGGCGCTGCCGGGGTCGGGCGCTGCCTAGCGCTGGGCGTCACCGGCCGCATCGTAGGCGGCCACCGTGTTGCGCACCATGATGTCGGCGGTGAAGCGCTGCTGGAACACCTGCCGCGCCGCGCGGCCCATGGCCAGGCGCAGCGCGGTGTCGGTGCCCACGCGCACGATGGCATCGGCCAGCGCCTGCGCATTGTCCGGCGGCACGAGCAACCCGTTCAGCCCCTCGGCAATGATCTCGGCATTGCCGCCCACCAGGGTGGCGATGGCCGGGCGGCCGGCGGCGCAGGTTTCCATCAGCGTGAGCGACAGCGCCTCGTGCCGCGAAGGTGCCAGCACCACGTCGCAGGCGGCCAGCAGCTCCGGAATGTCCTTGCGCTGGCCGAGGAAGGTCACGCGGTCGCCCAGGTCCAGGCGCTGCACCTGCTCGCGGATCTGCGCGGCCCAGGCGGTGTCGGTGGCGCCGGTGATGGACAGGTGCACCGGCAGCGTGGCCGGCAGCAGCTTCAGCGCATCCACGGCCACGTCGTGGGCCTTGACGTCGACCAGGCGCGAATTCATCAGCAACTGCAGCGGCTGCGCCGGTGTGGGCGCGCCTTCGCGCGCGGGCTGCATGCCGATGTCGGGCACCGCCGAGTACACCACCTCCACCTGCTGCGCCGGCAGGCCGTGCTGCACCAAGTGGTCGCGCACCGCGTTGGAGACGGCCAGCAGCCGCATCTGTGGCCGGAACCAGCGCCACGACACCATGGAATTGGCGCTGGCCACCGCCGGCACGCCGCTCCAGCGGCTGGCCCAGTCGGCATAGCGGCCGCCGCGCTGGGCCTGGCCGTGCAGCACGTCGGCGCGCCAGCGGCGGGCAAAGCGCGCCAGCTTCCAGGCCGACAGCGGGTCGTACATGCCATGCATGGGCACATGCAGGCAGGTGTGCCCGTCGGCCTGCATGCGCTCGCCCATCCAGCCGTCCAGCGGGCCGGCGAAGGCCACCTGGTGGCCCCGCTCGGCCAGCGCGGCCGAGGTGGAGACCACCCGCCGCTCCATGCCGCCCAGGATGTGGCTGTGCGCCACCATCACCACGCGCCGCGGCGGCCGAGCGTCGCGACTCACTTGCGGCCTTGCAGCTTGGCGAAGGCGGCGGCCATCGCGCCGCCGGCCGCCGGCTCCGGCGCACGGCTGCGCGGCGCGCGCTGGTCGCGGCTGGGCGGGCGGTAGCCGCCGCCGTCGCCACCCTTGGCGGGCACCGCGCTGTCCAGCTTCATGGTCAGCGAGATGCGGCCCCGCGCCAGGTCCACCTCCAGCACCTTCACCTTGACGATGTCGCCGGTCTTGACCACCTCGCGCGCATCGTTGACGAACTTGTGGCTGAGCTGGCTCACGTGCACCAGGCCGTCCTGGTGCACGCCCAGGTCGACGAAGGCGCCGAACTGGGCCACGTTGCTGACGGTGCCTTCCAGCGTCATGCCGGGCTGCAGGTCCTTGATGTCTTTCACGCCGTCGTTGAAGCGCGCCACCTTGAAGTCGGGGCGCGGGTCGCGGCCGGGCTTTTCCAGCTCGGCCAGGATGTCCTTGACGGTGATGGCGCCGAAGCGCTCGTCGGCAAAGGCCTCGGGCTTGAGCTTGCGGATGACGTCGGCATTGCCCACCAGCTCCTGGATGGGCCGGCCGGTGGTGCTGATGATCTTCTCGACCACCGGGTAGGTTTCGGGGTGCACGCCCGACTGGTCCAGCGGGTTGTCGCCATCGCGGATGCGCAGGAAACCGGCCGCCTGCTCGAAGGTCTTGGCGCCCAGGCCGGCCACTTCCATCAGCTGCTTGCGGTTGCGGAAGGCGCCATGCGCATCGCGCCAGCGCACGATGCTCTGCGCCACCGCGTTGGACAGGCCCGACACCTGCGCCAGCAGCGGCGCCGAGGCGGTGTTCAGGTCCACGCCCACCGAGTTCACGCAGTCTTCCACCACCGCGTCCAGCGTGCGGGCCAGCTCGCTCTGGTTGACGTCGTGCTGGTACTGGCCGACGCCAATGCTCTTGGGGTCGATCTTCACCAGCTCGGCCAGCGGGTCCTGCAGCCGGCGCGCGATGGAGACGGCGCCGCGAAGGCTCACGTCCAGGTCGGGCAGCTCCTTGCTCGCGAATTCGCTGGCCGAGTACACCGAGGCCCCCGCCTCGCTCACCACCACCTTGGTGAGCTGCACGTCCGGCGCCAGCGACTGCACGCGCTTGATCAGGTCGGCGGCCAGCTTGTCGGTCTCGCGGCTGGCGGTGCCGTTGCCGATGGCGATCAGGTTGACGCCGTGCTGGGCCACCAGGCGGCCCAGCGTGTGCAGCGAGCCTTCCCAGTCGCGCCGCGGCTCGTGCGGGTAGACCGTGGAGGTATCGAGGACCTTGCCGGTGTCACTCACCACCGCCACCTTGACGCCGGTGCGGATGCCCGGGTCCAGGCCCATCACCACGCGCTTGCCGGCCGGGGCGGCCAGCAGCAGGTCGCGCAGGTTCTCGGCAAACACCTTGATGGCGGTGGCCTCGGCGTTTTCGCGCAGGCGGGCGAACAGGTCGCGCTCGATGCTGAGGCTGAGCTTGACCTTCCAGGTCCAGCCGATGGTCTTGCGGATCAGGTCGTCCGACGGCCGCTTGGCATGGCTCCAGCCCAGGTGGCGGGCGATGCGGCCTTCGGCCAGGCTGGGCTGCCCGGGTTGCAGCACTTCATCCAGCTTCAGCTTGGCTTCCAGCAGCTCTTGCGTGCGGCCGCGGAACACCGCCAACGCCCGGTGCGAAGGCACGCTGCGGATGGGCTCCGAATAGTCGAAGTAGTCGCGGAACTTGGCAACGTCGGCGTTCTGTTCGTCCTTGCCGTCCAGCAGGCGCGAGGTGAAGAGGCCCTCTTCCCACAGCAATTCGCGCAGCGGGCCCACCAGCGTGGCGTCTTCGGCCCAGCGCTCGGAGAGGATGTCGCGCACGCCGTCCAGCACCGCGAAGGCATCGGCAAAACCGGCATCGGCATTGAGGAAGGCGGCCGCCTCGGCCATCGGGTCCAGCGAGGGGTCGGCGAACAGCTTCTCGGCCAGCGGCTCGAGGCCGGCTTCGCGGGCGATCATGCCCTTGGTGCGGCGCTTGGGCTTGAAGGGCAGGTACAGGTCTTCCAGTTCCTGCTTGGTGGGCGCGGCCTCGATGGCGGCGCGCAGCTCGGGCGTCAGCTTGCCCTGCTCGTCGATGCTCTTGAGCACCGCGGCGCGGCGGTCTTCCAGCTCGCGCAGGTAGCCCAGGCGCGCTTCCAGGTCACGCAGCTGGGTGTCGTCCAGGCCGTCGGTGGCTTCCTTGCGGTAGCGGGCGATGAAGGGGACGGTGGCACCGCCGTCCAGCAGATCGACGGCGGCTTTGACTTGCGCCGGGCGAACCTGCAGTTCGGCGGCGATTTGCAACAGGATCTTGTCCAAGGCAGGCACGGGAAACCACGGGAAAGGGCCCGAAGTGTGCCACCGCAGGACGGGGCGGCCGGCGTCGCCAGGCCGGCCGGCAGTTGCTCAACGGCTCAGTGCAGGGCGACGGCCACGCCCGCCACCATCGCCATCATCGCGATGAACACCGAGATGCGGCGCTCCAGGCGGCTGCTGCCGGCGGGATGCAGCGGCGCGGGCGAATCGGCGCCGGGGGTCTCGGGCGAGTGAAGCAGGGCAAGCCAGGACATGGGGTCTCCTTGGGGGCGGTGACAGCGACAGCAGCACCCACGCACGAAATGTGCGCGGCCAGCATGTCTGTCAGATGGCATCGGCTGATCCCGCATGTTTCTGAACGGCAAAGTGCGACTTTCTGCACACGCCGCCCCAGACTTGGGGGCTTGCCTCAAAGCCACCATGCATTGCGCCACGTCAGCTTGCCGTGGGATGCGCTGCCTAGACTGGGGCGGAGGAGACCCGCCATGCTCGCTGCCTTCATCACCCATGCCGACTGCGCCCGCCACGAGATGGGCCCGCAGCATCCCGAATGCCCCGAACGCCTGGGCGCCATCCACGACCTGCTGCTGGTCAAGGGCCTGCTGGACTACATGAGCCCCTACGACGCGCCGCTGGCCACGCCGCAGCAGCTGGCGCGGGCCCATTCGGCCATGTACGTGCAGGAGCTGCTGGCCAGCGCGCCGACCCAGGGCCACCGGCAGGTGGACCCCGACACGGCGATGTGCCCGCACACCGTGCAGGCGGCGCTGCGGGCGGCCGGGGCCGCGGTGCAGGCCACCGACCTGGTGCTGGGCGGCGAGGCGCCTGCCGCCTTCTGCTGCGTGCGGCCGCCCGGCCACCATGCCGAGCGGGCGGCGGCCATGGGTTTTTGCTTCTTCAACAACGTGGCGGTGGGCATCCGCCATGCGCTGGACGTGCATGGCCTGCAGCGGGTGGCGCTGATCGACTTCGACGTGCACCACGGCAACGGCAGCGAAGACATCTTCCGCGGCGACGAGCGGGTGCTGATGTGCTCCATCTTCGAGCGCGGCCTCTACCCCTTCAACGGCGACCAGGCCACCGGCCCCAACATGGTGAACGTGGGCCTGCCCAGCCGCTCGGGCAGCGAGGCCTTTCGCGCCGCGGTGAGCGAGCAGTGGCTGCCCGCGCTGGAGGCCTTCCGGCCGCAGCTGATCTACGTCTCGGCCGGCTTCGACGCCCACCGCGAGGACGACATGGGCAACCTGGGGCTGGTGGAAGCCGACTACGAATGGGTGACGCGGCAGCTGATGGCGGTGGCCGAGCGCCACTGCGGCGGGCGCATCGTCTCGTGCCTGGAAGGGGGTTATGTGCTCAGCCCGCTGGCGCGCAGCGTGGCCGCCCATGTCAAAGTGCTGATCGGCGCAGACTGAGCCCGGCCCGACCGCACCCCATGGACAAACACTATCTCTCGCCACTCCTCACGCCTGAATCCATCGTGGTGCTGGCCGGCGATGCCGACGCACCCGACACGCTGACGCCCCAGGGCCGCACACTGCACGAGGCGCTGCGCGCCCAGCGCTTTGCCGGCACCCTCACCTTCCTGGACATCCACACCAGCGGCACGCTGGCCGACCTGGCGCAGACGCGGGCCGACCTGGCCATCATCGCCCTGCCCCACCAGGACCTGACCGCCGCGCTGGAGGTGGCCGGCCGCATCGGCTGCCGGGCGGCGCTCATCGTCTCAGCGGGCGTGGACGAGCGGCTGGCGGCCGAGCTCAAGCGCATCGCGCGGCGAGAAGGCGTGCACCTGCTGGGCCCCAACGGCCTGGGCCTGCAGCGGCCGCGGCTGCAGCTCAATGCCAGCGCGCTGGGGCCGCTGGCACGCAACGGCTCGCTGGCGCTGGTGTCGCAATCGGGCGCGCTCACCTCGTCGATGCTGGACTGGGCGCGCAACAACGCGGTGGGCTTCTCGTCGGTGGTGTCACTGGGGCCGAACACCGCGGTCGACATCGCCCAGGTGCTGGACTTCCTGGCCAACGACCAGCACACCCACAGCATCATCGTGTACCTGGAGGGCATCTCGAACGCGCGCCGCTTCATGAGTGCGCTGCGCTCGGCCGCCAATGCCAAGCCGGTGGTGGTGCTCAAGGCCGGCCGCAAGCCGGCAGGCAACGAGGCCGCCCACACCCACAGCGGCACCATCGTCGGCGCCGACGACGTGTTCGATGCCGCGCTGCGTCGCGCCGGCGCGGTGCGGGTGCGCTCCTTCGTCGAGCTGTTCTCGGCCGCCAAGTGCCTGGCTTCGCGCTATCGGCCGGTGGGCAAGCGGCTGGCCATCATCACCAACGGCGGCGGGCCGGGCGTGCTGGCCGCCGACTGGGTCAACGAGATCTTCCTGCAGATGGGCCGGCTGTCGGCCGAGTCGGTGGCCGCGCTGCAGCCGCAGTTGCCACCGCAGGCTTCGCTGGCCGACCTGATCGACCTGTCGGAAGAAGCCACCGCCGAGCACTACCGCGCGGCCATCGAGGCGGCCTCGCGCGACAGGCAGATCGACGGGCTGCTGGCCATCTACTCCACCAAGGCGGGCGGCGATTCGGCCGCGGTGGCCGCGGCGCTGGTGGCCATCAAACCCACGCTGAACAAGCCGCTACTGGCCTGCTGGATGGGCGATGCCTCGGTGAGCACGGCGCGCCAGCAGCTCAACGAGGCGGCCATCCCCAACTTCCGCACGCCGGAGGCGGCGGTGGGCGCCTTCGGCAACATCGCCTCCTTCTACCAGAACCAGCTGCTGCTGCAGCAGACGCCGCCGCCCTTGTCCACGCTGGCCAAGCCCGACATCGAAGGCGCGCGCCTGGTGATCGAAAGCGTGCTGGCCGAGCGCCGCAAGGTGCTGACCGAGATGGAGTCCAAGACGCTGCTGTCGGCCTTCCACATCCCGGTGACCAACACCATCCTGGCCCGCAATGCCAACGAGGCGATGATGATCGCCACGCAGCTGGGCTTTCCGGTGGCGCTGAAGATCGACTCGCCCGACATCACGCACAAGAGCGACGTGCAGGGCGTGGCGCTGAACATCCTCAACGGCGCCGGTGTGCGCGACACCTACAACGACATGGTGGAACGGGTGGCGCGGCTGCAGCCGGGCGCCCGCATCAACGGCGTGACGGTGCAGAAGATGGCGCGCGCCCAGCGCGGCCGCGAGATCTGCATCGGCCTGGTGACCGACGAGCCCTTCGGCCCGGTGATCATGTTCGGCGCCGGCGGCACGATGATCGAGCTGATCCGCGACCGCGCGATGGAACTGCCGCCGCTCAACAAGTTCCTGGCGCGGCGGCTGATCGAACGCTCGCGCGTGGCCGAGACGCTGGCCGAATGGCGCGGCGCCAGCCCGGTGGACATGGACGCGCTGGAGCGGGTGCTGCTGCGTGTCTCGGAGATGGTGTGCGAGCTGCCGCAGCTGCGGCAGATGGACATCAACCCGATCATCGTCGACGAGTCGGGCGCGGTGGCGGTGGACGCGCGCATCATCGTGGACAGTGCGTCGTTGAGCGTGAGCATGGGCGCGGGCATGGGCAGCGGCGCCAGCCCCTACAACCACCTGGCCATACTGCCCTACCCGGCCCGCTACGAGCAGGTGTGGCCGATGCGCGGCGGCGGCGAATACACCGTGCGGCCCATCCACCCCAATGACGCGCAGATGCTGCAGGCCCTGGTGCAAAGCCTGTCGCCGGAGAGCCGCTACTTCCGCTTCGTCAGCTCGATGACGCAGCTGCCGCCGCCGATGCTGGCGCGCTTCACGCTGATCGACTACGACCGTGAGATGGCGCTGGTGGCCGTGCACAAGCAGCGCGCCGCCGCCACCGACGGCAGCATCGTCGAGACCGAACGCATCATCGGCGTGTCGCGCTACGTCACCAACCCCGACCAGTCGAGCTGCGAGTTCTCGCTGGTGGTGGCCGACGCCTATGCCGGCAAGGGCATCGGCTCACGCTTGATGGAATGCATCATGGACGTGGCGCGCGAGAAGGGCCTGTCGGAGATCGACGGCCTGGTGCTGACCAACAACCCCGGCATGCTCAAGCTGATGCGCGGGCTGGGCTTCGAGGTGAAGCCCTACCCGGAGGACCCGGACTTCAAGCTGGTGACGCACGCGTTGTGAACGCGGCTGGAGGGCCGCTCAACGCCGCTCAGCGCCAGGCCGCAGCCGCGCGGCCGGCCTGCAGCCCGCTGGCCATGCTGGCCTGCAGCAGGTAGCCGCCGGTGGGCGCTTCCCAGTCCAGCATCTCGCCGGCCACGAACACGCCGGGCTGCTGGCGCAGCATCAGCTGCGCGTCCAGCGCCTCCAGCCGCACGCCACCGGCGGTGCTGATGGCTTCGGCCACCGGCCGTGGCGCCACCAGCGTCAGCGGCAGCGCCTTCAGGGCCGCGGCCAGCGCGGCCGCATCGTCCAGCTGCGCCCGCGGCAGCAGCTCATGCAGCAGCGACACCTTGGCGCCCGCCAGGCCCAGCCGGCTCTTCAGATGCGTGGCCAGGCTGCGGGTGCCGCGCGGGCGGCGCACTTCGTCCAGCACACGCGCGGCATCGAAGGTGGGCAGCAGGTCGATGTGCAGCGTGGCCGTGCCCTGCGCGGCCAGCGTGTCGCGCAACAGGGCCGAGACGGCATACACCAGGCTGCCTTCCACGCCGTAGTCGCTGAGCACGAACTCGCCGGCACGCTCGAAGCTGCGGCCGTCATGCGCCGTGAACTTCAGCGCCGCCGGCTTGATGGGCGCGCCGGCAAAGCGGCTGCGCAGGTGCTCGCTCCAGCCGCGCTGGCCATCGGGTCGCGCCACCTCGAAGCCGCAATTGGCCGGCTGCAGCGGTGCCACGTCCACGCCCTGGGCCTGCAGCAGCGGCACCCAGCGGCCGTCGGAGCCCAGCTGCGGCCAGCTGGCCCCGCCCAGCGCCAGCACGGTGCAGCGCGGCTGCAGGTGGAACTCGCCGGCAGGGCCCTGCAAACGCAACGCGGCGCCGTCTTGGGTCCAGCCCAGCCAGCGGTGCCGCTGGTGAAAGCGCACGCCCGCCACCCGCAGCCGGTGCAGCCAGGCGCGCAGCAGCGGCGCCGCCTTCATGTCGCTGGGAAACACCCGGCCCGAGCTGCCGACGAAGGTCTCGACGCCCAAGGCCGCGGCCCAGTCGCGCATCGCCTGCGGGCTGAAGGCCGCCAGCCAAGGCGCCACCTCGGCCGACCGCGCGCCGTAGCGCTGGGTGAAGGGCTCGATGGGCTCACTGTGCGTGAGGTTGAGCCCACCCTTGCCGGCCAGCAAGAACTTGCGACCCACCGAAGGCATGGCGTCGTACAGGTCCACCTGCCGGCCTGCGGCCACCAGGGCCTCGGCCGCCATCAGGCCGGCGGGGCCGCCGCCGATCACCACGGCGTCGGTGTGCTGCACCGCTGTCATGCGCCAAAACCTTCCAGCACGTTGACGGCATTGATGCCGACTTCGGCCACCGCATAACCGCCCTCGAAGGTGAAGACGGTGGGCAGGCCGGCCGCGGCCAGGTCACGGCCGATGTCCAGGTAGTCGGTGCTGCGCAGCTTGAAAGCCGAGATCGGGTCGCCCTCGAAGGTGTCCACGCCCAGCGCCACCACCAGCGCCTGCGCGCCGAAGCGCCGCACCTCGTCCAGGCCGCGGGCCAGCGCGGCGCGCCAGTCGGCAAAGCCGGTGCCGCGCGGCAGCGGCAGGTTGAGGTTGCAGCCGGCGCCCTCGCCTTCGCCGCGCTCATCGGCATGGCCCAGGTAGAACGGGTACTCCGTCATCGGGTCGCCGTGGATGGAGACGGTGAGCACGTCGCCGCGGCCGTAGAAGATGGTCTGCGTGCCGTTGCCGTGGTGGTAGTCCACGTCCAGCACCGCCACCCGCTCGAAGCCGCTTTGGCGCAGCTGCTGGGCCGCCAGCGCCGCGTTGTTGAGGAAGCAGTAGCCGCCGAAGAAGTCCGGCCCCGCGTGGTGGCCGGGCGGGCGGGTCAGCGCGAAGGCGCTGCGGCTGCGGCCGCTGCCCACTGCCTGCGCGGCGGCGATGGCACAGGCCGCGCCCTGGCGGGCGGCGGCCCAGCTGCCCGCCGTGAGCGGCGTGCCGGCATCGAACGAGAACAGGCCCATGCGGGCCGCGAAGTTGGTGGGCAGTACATCGGCCCGGAAGCCGCGCACCGGCCACACCGAAGGCAGCGCGTCCAGCTCGGCGTTGGCCGGGTCCAGCGCCACCCATTCGTCCCAGGCGCCGGCCAGGAACTGCAGGTAGCGCGGGCTGTGCACCTGGGCCAGCAGCGCTTCGTCCAGGTGCCCGGCCGCGGGCTCCACCATCTCGCCCACCGGGCGGCGGGCCAGCTCGGCCAGCAGGTGGTCCAGCCGGTCGGGCGATTCATGGCAAGGCACCAGCCGGCCGCGGAACATCTCGTGGCGGCCCGCATGCTGGCGGTGCAGGGTGTTGTGGACGATGAGCATGGCGGCATTGTTGCAGCCGCCGGGGAGTCAGCTTGTGGGCTCGCCGCGAAGAGAGGCACGCAACGTCGCCCCAATGTCCGGCCGATCCGCAAACGGATCGCTCGGGTTGCGGTGCTGCAGCACGTCTTCCATGCGCTGCTGCACCGTCTTCAGTGCATGCGGGTGGCTGAAGATGTAGAACTGGCGGTCACGCACCGCGTCCATCACCTTCTGCGCGATGTGCGCGGCCGTCACCTTGCCGCTGCTCACGGCCTTGGCCGACATCGCGCGTGAGATCTTCTGGCTCACGGTCTGCTGCTGCGCCTCGTCGGCCAGGTCGGCCGGGCGGTTGCGCTCGCTCAGGTGGATGCCGGTCGGCACGAAGAACGGGCACAGCACCGAGGCGCTGACCTGGTCCGTCACCAGCGACAGGTCCTGGTACAGCGTTTCGCTGAGCGACACCACCGCATGCTTGCTGACGTTGTACACACCCATGTTGGGCATGTTCACCAGCCCGGCCATCGACGCGGTGTTGACGATGTGGCCGCGCCATTGCGGGTCGGCCTGGGCGGCGGCCAGCATCATCGGCGTGAACACGCGCACGCCGTGCACCACGCCCATCAGGTTGACGCCCAGCACCCATTCCCAGTCCTTGGCGCTGTGCTCCCAGATGAGGCCACCGCTGCCCACGCCGGCGTTGTTGAACACGAAGTGCGGCGCTCCGAAGCGCTGCTGCACCGCGGCGCCCAGCGCCTCCACCTCGGCGGCCTTGGACACGTCGAGCCGGTAGGGCAGCACCTGGGCGCCCAGGGCCTGGATCTCTTCGGCCGCGCGCTGCAGCGCCTCGGCCTGCACGTCGGCCATCACCACGTTCATGCCGGCCTGGGCGGCCAGGCGCGAGGTTTCCAGGCCGAAGCCCGAGGCCGCGCCGGTGATCACGGCCGTGCGGCCTTGCCAGTCAGTCATCGCAAAGCTCCTTCAGCGATGCGGCGCGGGGCACAGCATCTCGATGTGGGGAATGTCGTCTTCCAGGTAGGTGTCGCCCACCGGCTCAAAGCCCAGCGCGCCATAAAAGCGCTGCAGGTGGGCCTGGGCGCTGATGCGCACGGCGCGGCCGGGCCAGGCGGCCTGGCAGCGCGCCAGGCCCTCGCGCATCAAGGCCTGGCCGGCCCCGGTGCCACGCGCCTGCGGCGCCGTGACCACGCGGCCGATGGACGGTTCGTCGTACTTCAGGCCGGGATCGACCACGCGCAGGTAGGCCATCAACCGGCCCGCCGCATCGTGGCCCAGCAGGTGCCAGCTTTGCGGGTCCAGGCCGTCCACGTCCTGGTAGGCGCAACGCTGCTCCACCACGAACACCTCGGCGCGCAGCGCCAGTGCCTGGTACAGGCCCTGCAAGCCCAGCCCTTCGAAGCGCGTCCAGGTCCAGGCCAGCGTGGTCGCTTGTGCCTCGGCCATCAAATCAGCTTGACCAGCTGCTTGCCGAAGTTGCGGCCCTTGAGCAGACCCAGGAAGGCCTCGGGCGCGGCGGCCAGGCCGTCGGCGATGCTTTCGCGGTACTTCAGCTTGCCAGTGCCAACCAGCGTGGCCAGCTCGGTCAGCGCCTGCGGCCACAGTTCCATGTGCTCGCTGACGATGAAGCCTTCCAGCCGCAGCCGGTTGGTCAGCAGCAGCTGCGGCTGTTGCAGCGGAATCGGCTCGCCGTTGTAGCCGGCGATCATGCCGCACAGCGCAATGCGGCCGAAGGCGTTCATGCGCTGCAGCGCAGCGTCCAGGCCCAGGCCGCCGACGTTCTCGAACACGCCGTCGATGCCGTTCGGGCAGGCCTGCTTGAGCGCCTGCGACAGGCTCTTCAAGTCGGTGTGTTGCTTGTAGTCGATGCAGGCGTCGAAGCCCAGCTCCTCGGTCACGAAGCGGCACTTCTCGGGGCCGCCGGCAATGCCCACCGCGCGCGCACCACGCACCTTGGCCAGCTGGCCCACCACGGTGCCCACGGCGCCGCTGGCCGCGCTCACCAGCACGGTGTTGCCTTCCTTGGGCGCGATGATCTGCGTCAGACCATACCAGGCGGTGACGCCGGGCATGCCCACGGCGCCCAGGTAGGCCTGCAGCGGCACATGCTCGGTGCTCACCTTTCGCAGCGTGCCGCGCAGGTCGCCGCTCAACAACTGGTACTCCTGCCAGCCGCCCATGCCCACCACCTTGTCGCCCACCGCGAAGCCCGAGTTCTTCGAGGCCACCACTTCGCCCACGGTGCCGCCGCCCATCACCTCGTTCAGGGCCTGCGGCGCGGTGTAGCTCTTGGTGTCGTTCATGCGGCCACGCATGTACGGGTCCAGGCTCAGGTAGTGGTGGCGCACCAGCACCTGGCCGTCTTGCAGCTCGTCGGGCACGGTGGCTTCCACCAGCTTGAAGTTGTCGGCAGTGGCCTCGCCGGTGGGGCGAGAGACGAGGTGGATCTGGCGGTTGATCGTGGTCATGGTCTTCTCCTGGGGAGGTAGGGGCCGTCAGTCCGAGGCGCCGCCGCGGCGCACCTTCATGCCGCCGACGGTGAGGGACTTCAGGTGCTTGAAGGTGCCGGTGCCGTGGGCGACGAGCGCGCCCTTGTCATCGAGCACGCTGGCTTCGCAGAACGACATGGTGAGGGTGCGGTGCACCACCCGCCCCTGCACCCGCAGCCGGCCGAGGCCGGGCCGCATGAAACTGGTCTTCATCTCGATGGTGACGACGCCGGTGCGCGGCTCGCCACCGGGCTCGTCGGGGCTGCGGGCGGCATGGCCCATGGCCGCGTCCAGCAGCGTCATGGTCACGCCGCCGTGGGCCATGCCCCAGGCATTGGTCAGTTCCTCGCGCAGCGTCAGCACCAGCTCCGACTGGCCGCCGTCGAAGCGGCGCAGCTCGCAGCCCAGGTGCGCGAGGAAGGGAATGTGGACCAGCGACGGCAGGTGGCCGTCGGGCGTGGTCGCCGAATCGGGCTCAGCCACCGAACACCGCGCTCACGCCGCCGTCCACCGGAATCACCTGGCCGGTGATGTGCTTGCCCGCGGCCGAGGCCAGCAGCAGCGCCGCGCCCTTGAGGTCGTCGTCGTCGCCCAGGCGGTTCAGCGGCGCGGCGGCGGCCATCTTCTCGGCGCCCACCGTGGCCAGCAGGCCGTGCGTCATGCGGCTGGGAAAGAAGCCGGGCGCCAGCGCATTGACGTTGATGCCGTAGGCGCCCCACTCACCGGCCAGCACGCGGGTGAAGTTCACCGCCGCGCCCTTGCTGGTGTTGTAGGCCACCGTCTTCATCATCGGCGGGTTGCCGGCCAGGCCGGCGATGGAGGCCACGTTGATGATGCGGCCCGAGCGCCGCGGAATCATGCTGGCGCGTGCCGCCGCCTGGCTGAACAGGAAGAGGCTGCGCACGTTCAGGTTCATCACCTTGTCCCAGGCTTCCAGCGGGTGGTCTTCGGCCGGGGCGCCCCAGGTAGCGCCGGCGTTGTTGACCAGCACGTCGATGCGGCCCAGGCGCGCCATGGTCTCGTCCACCACCTTCTGCACGTCTTCGGGCTTGGCCGCGTCACCCGCGATCCAGCGGGCATCGATGCCGCGGGCCTGCAGGTGGGCCACCGCCTCTTCCAGGTCGGCCGCCTTGCGGGAGGTGAGCATCAGCTTGGCGCCGGCCTCACCCAGGGCCTCGGCGATCTGCAGCCCCAGCCCGCGCGAGCCGCCGGTGACCAGGGCCACCTGGCCGGTGAGGTCGAACAGCTTGAAAACATTCGTGCTCATGCGCACCTCGGTTGTACAGACAAGTCAGCGCCGTTCCATGCGCGAACGCAGCCAGATCAGCAGCACGCCGGCAGCCACCGCCACGCCACCGCCCAGCTGCATCACCAGGCCCATGTTCTCGTCGCCACGGGCCACGAAGTAGCCCAGCGCGGCCAGCACGATGCCGCCATACAGCAGCACCCACACCAGCTTCTCGACGGTTTGCGGTTTCATGGCCGCCCACGCCATCAGAACCAGTCGTCGCGCATCTCGCGCGTCAGGGCGTTGCGGGCAGCGACCGGCGCCAGCCAGGCGTCGATCTTCGGCAGTTCGAAGTCGAAGAAGTAATGCATGGCCGACAGTGTGCCTTGCAGCCGCGGCTCGGGCAGCGCCGCGCCGGCGGCGCGGGCCGCCACCGCCAGGTCCAGCCACAGCCAGGCCAGCACCACGTGGCCGAAGGCCTGCAGGTAGGGCGTGGCATTGGCCAGCGCTTCTTCCGGCACGCCGGTGGCCCAGGCGGCCTTGGTGGCGGCGCCCACGCGCTGCAGCGCGCCGCCCAGCGCATTGCCACGCTCGGCCAGGCCGGGCACCTGCCCGGCGCGCTGCGCGGTGTCGCTGACACGCGCGGCCAGCAGCTTGAGGCCGGCGCCGCCGTCCATCACCACCTTGCGGCCCAGCAGGTCCAGGCCCTGGATGCCGTGGGTGCCTTCGTGGATCATGTTCAGGCGGTTGTCGCGCCAGTGCTGCTCCACCGGAAAGTCGCGGGTGTAGCCGTAGCCGCCATGCACCTGGATGGCCAGGCTGTTGGCTTCCACGCCCCACTCGCTGGGCCAGCTCTTGGCGATCGGCGTCAGCACTTCCAGCAGCAGCCGCGCCTCGTCGGCGGCCTCGGGCGTGCCGGTGTGCTGCTCGTCCACCAGGCGGGCGCAGTACAGGCCCAGCGCGATGCTGCCTTCCACATACGCCTTCTGTGCCAGCAGCATGCGCTTGACGTCGGCATGCTCGATCAGCCGCACCGGCGGCTGCGTCGGGTCCTTGCCGGCGGGGCCCACCGGGCGGCCCTGGCTGCGGTCGCGGGCATAGGCCAGGCTGGCCTCGTAGCCGGCTGCCGCCAGCATCGCGGCGCCGAAGCCCACGCCGATGCGGGCCTCGTTCATCATGTGGAACATGCAGCGCAAGCCCTGTCCGGCTTCGCCCACGCGGTAGCCGATGGCGCCGGCCTGGCCGCCGGGCCGGTGCTTGCCCTCACCGAAGTTGAGCAAGGTGTTGGTCGTGCCGCGATACCCGAGCTTGTGGTTCAGGCCGGCCAGCACAACGTCGTTGCGCTCGCCGGTCAGCTGGCCTTGGGGGTCGACCAGCCGCTTGGGCACGATGAAAAGGGAAATGCCGCGGGTGCCGGCCGGCAGCTTGCCGTCGGGGCCAGGGATCTTGGCCAGCACCAGGTGCACGATGTTCTCGGTGATCTCGTGCTCGCCGCCCGAGATCCACATCTTGTTGCCGGTGAGCCGGTAGCGCGGCCCCAGCGGATCGTGCTCGAAGCCCTCGCCATCGGGCACCGCGCGGGTGACGATGTCGCTCAGGCTGGAGCCGGCCTGCGGCTCGCTCAGGCACATGGTGCCGAACCAGCGGCCGGCAAATTCGTTCTTGGCGAACACCTCACGCTGGGCCGGCGTGCCGTGCGCCATCAGCAGGTTGGCATTGCCGGCGGTGAGCATGCCGTAGGCGCTCATCGCCACGCTGCCCAGCTTGAAGAAGCCGGCCGCGGCCAGCTGCACCACGAAGGGCAGCTGCATGCCGCCGAATTCGTAGGGCTGGGCCGCGGCGATCATGCCGCTTTGCGCATAGGCCAGCGCGGCCTCGTGCGTGGCGCGGGGCAGGTGCACCCGCTCGCCGTCGAAGTGGGGCTCCTCGGTGTCGGCCAGGCGGTTGAAAGGCGCGAACTTCTCGCGCGCCAACCGCTCGCAGGTGTCGAGCACCGAGGTCACCGTCTCGGCGGAGTGGTCGGCAAAGTGCTCACGGGTGTACAGCGCATCCAGCCGCAGCCAGTGCTGCAGCAGGAAATCGAGCGTGTCGCGGTAGGTCTTCACCAGGGCCCCGAACTCAAAGCACTTCGAAGATGCCGGCCGCGCCCATGCCGCCGCCGATGCACATGGTCACGCACACCTTCTTGGCGCCGCGGCGCTTGCCTTCGATCAGCGCATGGCCGGTCAGGCGCTGGCCGCTCACGCCATAGGGGTGGCCCAGCGCGATGGCGCCGCCGTTGACGTTGAGGCGGTCCATCGGAATGCCCAGCTTGTCGGCGCAGTACAGCACCTGCACCGCGAAGGCTTCGTTCAACTCCCAGAGGTCGATGTCGTCCACCGTCAGGCCCAGGCGCGACAGCACCTTGGGCACGGCGTACACCGGACCGATGCCCATCTCGTCGGGCTCGCAGCCGGCCACCGCAAAGCCCAGGAAGCGGCCCAGCGGCTTCAGGCCCTGCTGCTCGGCCAGCTTTTCGCTGACCACCACGCAGGCGCCCGCGCCGTCGCTGAACTGACTGGCATTGCCGGCGGTGATGACGCCGCCCGGCAGCGCGCTGCGGATGCCCTGCACCGCCTCCAGCGTGGTGCCGGGGCGGATGCCTTCGTCGGCGCTCACGGTGACCTGGCGGGTGACCAGGCCCATCACCGGATCGGCCACGCCGGCCGTGACCGTGATGGGGGCGATCTCGGCGTCGAAGCGGCCGGCCTCGCGCGCGGCGGCGGCCTTCTGCTGGCTGGCGGCGCCGTATTCGTCCATGCGCTGCTTGGGGATGTTGTAGCGCTTGGCCACCGTCTCGGCGGTTTCCAGCATCGACATGTAGATGGCGGGCTTGTTCTCGCTCAGCCAACGCTCGGCCAGCATGTGCTTGTTCATCTCCTGCTGCACGCAGGAGATGCTTTCCACGCCGCCGGCCACATAGGCATCGGCCTCACCCGCGATCACGCGCTGCGCGGCCATGGCGATGGTCTGCAGGCCGCTGGAGCAGAAGCGGTTGATGGTGACGCCGGCCACCGTCAGCGGCAGGCCGGCGCGCAGCGCGATCTGGCGCGCGATGTTGGCGCCGGTGGCCCCTTCGGGGTTGGCGCAGCCCATCAGCACGTCTTCGATCAGGCCCGGGTCGATGCCGGCGCGCTGCACCGCGGCGGCCACCGCATGGCCACCCAGGGTGGCGCCATGCGTCATGTTGAAGCCGCCCTTCCAGCTCTTGGCCAGGGGCGTGCGGGCGGTGGAGACGATCAGTGCGGAAGTCATGTGGTTCTCCCCGTCGTGTTCAGTTGAAGCTCTTGCCTTCGGCCGCCAGGCGGGCCAGCAGCGGCGCCGGCTCCCAGAAGCTCGCGTCGTCGTGCGGGTTCTTCGCAAAGCGCTTCATCGTCTGCACCACGTTGAACAGGCCCTGGGTGTCGGCATAGTTCATCGGACCACCGCGGTGCAACGGGAAGCCGTAGCCGGTGAGGTAGACCATGTCCACGTCGCTGGCCTTGCTGGCAATGCCCTCTTCCACGATCTTGGCGCCTTCGTTCACCAGCGAATACACCAGCCGGTGCACGATCTCCTCGTCGCTGATCTTGCGCGGCGTGATGCCCAGCTCGGCGCGGTGCTTCTCGATCATCTCGTTGACGACCGAAGAAGGGATGGCGTCGCGCTTGCCCGGCACGTAGTCGTACCAGCCGGCGCCGGTCTTCTGGCCGTAGCGGCCCATCTCGCACAGCAGGTCGGCCGTCTTGCTATAGCGCATGTCGGGCTTTTCCTGGTAGCGGCGCTTGCGGATAGCCCAGCCGATGTCGTTGCCGGCCAGGTCGCCCATGCGGAACGGGCCCATCGCAAAGCCGAACTTCTCGACCGCCTTGTCCACCTGCTGCGGCGTGGCGCCTTCTTCCAGCAGGAAGCCGGCCTGTCGGCTGTACTGCTCGATCATGCGGTTGCCGATGAAGCCATCGCACACGCCGCTGACCACCGCGGTCTTCTTGATTTTCTTGGCCAGCGACATCACCGTGGCCAGCACGTCCTTGCCCGTCTTGGCGCCGCGCACCACCTCCAGCAGCTTCATCACGTTGGCCGGGCTGAAGAAGTGCATGCCCACCACGTCCTGCGGGCGCTTGGTGAAGCCGGCGATCTTGTCCACGTCCAGCGTGGAGGTGTTGGAGGCCAGGATGGCGCCGGGCTTCATCACCTCATCCAGCGTGGTGAACACCTTTTCCTTGACGCCCAGCTCCTCGAACACCGCCTCGATCACCAGGTCGGCGTTCTTGATGTCGGCATAGTCCAGCGTGGTGGTCAGCAGCGCCATGCGCTGCTCGTACTTGTCCTGCTTGAGCTTGCCCTTCTTGACCTGCGCCTCGTAGTTCTTGCGGATGGTGGCGATGCCCCGGTCCAGCGCTTCCTGCTTGGTTTCGAGGATGGTGACGGGGATGCCCGCATTCAGGAAGTTCATCGAGATGCCGCCACCCATGGTGCCGGCACCGATGACGGCCACCTGCTCGATCTTGCGCTGCGGGGTGTCCTCGGGCACGTCGGGGATCTTGCTGGCCGCACGCTCGGCGAAGAAGGCATGGCGCAGCGCCTTGCACTCGGGCGTCATCATCAGGCTGATGAAAGCCTCGCGCTCATAGGCCAGGCCGTCGTCGATGTTGCGCGTCTTGGTGGCCTGCTCCACGCAGTCCACGCAGCGGGCCGGCGCGGGAAAGTTCTTCGCCATGGCCTTGACGGTGTTGCGCGCGAACTGGAAGTACGCATCACCCTCGGGATGGCGGGCCTTGAGGTTGCGCACCAGCGGCAGTGGCCGCACGTCGGCCACCTGCTGCGCATAGGCCAGCGCGGCTTCCAGCACGTCGCCCTCGGCCAGCTGGTCGAACAGCTTCTGGCCGGGCAGTGCGGCCAGTTGCTCGCTCTTGACCGGGTCGCCCTTGACGATCATGTTCAGGGCCACTTCCACGCCCAGCACACGCGGCAGGCGCTGCGTGCCGCCGGCCCCGGGCACCAGGCCCAGCTTGACTTCAGGCAGCGCCACCTGCGTGCCCGGCGCCACCACGCGGTAATGGCAACCCAGCGCCAGCTCCAGACCGCCGCCCATGCACACGCTGTGGATGGCGGCCACCACCGGCTTGCCGCTGTTTTCCACGACCTTGATCAGCGACAGCAGGTTGGGCTCGGCCAGCGCCTTGGGCGAGCCGAACTCGCGGATGTCCGCGCCGCCCGAGAAGGCCTTGCCCGCACCGGTGAGCACGATGGCCTTGACCGCGGCATCGTTGTTCGCGCGCTCGATGCCCTCGGCCGTCGCCTTGCGGGTCTCGTAGCCCAGGCCATTGACCGGCGGGTTGTTCAGCGTGATCACGGCCACCTGGCCGCGGACCTCGTAGCTGGCTGTCATGGGAGTCTCCTCAAGGGACGCAGGAAAAAGAACGATCGTTCGATTCTAGGAAGCGGTGCAGCAAAAAGCCTGTCCCTGCCGCGACAAGGGACAGGCGGATGCACCCGGGATTACCCGCGGGGCCGGATGCTCAGGGTCAGACTTCCAGCCACTCTTTGCGGATGTATGCGTCCGCTCGTAATGCTGCGGGCGTGCCTTCGAACACGATCTGCCCGTGGCCCATCACGAAGCAGCGCTCGGACACCTCCAGCGCGATGGTCAGCTTCTGCTCGACCAGCAGCACCGCCACGCCGCGGCGCTTGAGCTCGCGCAGGTACTCGGCCACCAGTTCCACGATCTTGGGCGCCAGGCCTTCGGTGGGCTCGTCGATCATGATCAGGTCGGGGTCGCCCATCAGCGTGCGGCACAACGTCAGCATCTGCTGCTCGCCGCCCGACAGCACGCCGGCCTCGGTGTGCTGGCGCTCCTTCAGCCGCGGGAACATGGTGTACATGTCGTCGAAGCCCCAGCGCGGCCGTTGGCCGCGACCCGTGCGCTTCTGCCCCAGCATCAGGTTCTGGTGCACCGTGAGCTTGGGAAAGATGTCGCGGTTCTCGGGCACGTAGCCGATGCCCAGGTGCGCGATCTCGAAGGCCTTCTTGCCGATCATTTCCTGGTCGCGCCAGGCGATGCTGCCGGTGGCATCCACCAGGCCCATGATGGCCTTGACGGTGGTCGAGCGGCCCGAACCGTTGCGGCCCAGCAGGCTGACGATCTCGCCCGGCTGCACCGTGAAGTTCACGCCGTGCAGCACATGGCTCTTGCCGTAGAAGGCATGCAGGTCGGTCAGCTTCAGCATGCGCGCGCCTCCGCGGCCTGCGTCTCGGCCAGCACCGAGCCGAGGTAGGCCTCCTGCACGCGGGCATTGGCCCGCACCGCATCGGGCGTGTCGAAGGCGATCACCTCGCCATAAACCAGCACCGCGATCTTGTCGGCCAGGCCGAACACCACGCCCATGTCGTGCTCCACCGTCAGCAGCGTCTTGCCCACCGTCACCTCGCGGATCAGCTCGATGAAGCGCTTGGTTTCGCTCTTGCTCATGCCGGCCGTCGGTTCGTCCAGCAGCACCACGTCGGCACCGCCGGCGATGGTGATGCCGATCTCCAGCGCGCGCTGCTCGGCATAGGTCAGGTTCATCGCCAGCGTGTCGCGCTTCTTGTGCAGGCGGATCATGTGCATCAGCTGCTCGGCGCGGTCGTTGGCATCACGCAGCCGGCTCAGCGCCTTCCAGAAGGCGTAGCGGTGGCCCTGCGACCACAGCACCGCACAGCGCAGATTTTCGAACACGCTCAGGCGGTTGAACAGGTTGCTCACCTGGAAGCTGCGGGCCAGGCCGCGGCGGTTGATCTCGAAGGGCTCCAGCCCGTCGATGCGCTGGCCATGCAGCAGGATCTGCCCGCTGCTGGCGCCGAAGCGCCCGCTGATCAGGTTGAACAAGGTGCTCTTGCCGGCGCCGTTGGGACCGATGATGGCCACGCGCTCACCGGACTGCACCGCCAGGCTGGCACCGCGGATGATGGCCGTCTTGCCGAAGGACTTGTGCAGGTCCACCAGCTCCAGCGCCGGGGTATTGACAGCGCCGCTCACAGGGCATCCTCCCGGCGGCGCAGCGTGCGTTCGATGTCGGTCTGCACCTCGGCCCATTGGTGGTTGAACTGCCTTCGGCTCAGCTCGAACAGCGCCAGGCCCACCAGCATCACGAACACCGCGCCGAACCAGGTGTCGAAGCGCTCGATGTTGAGCGTGGCGCCCAGGTACTTGACGGTGGGCCCCAGGGCCGCGTCCAGCTGCAGGTGGTAGATCATCTCGACGATGGCGCCCGCCCCCGCCAGCACCACCAGCCCGGTGCCGCCCAGGGCCAGGTAGGCCGTCCACAGATTGCGCAGGTGGCCGAAGGCCGCCACGCGCAGGTTCATCATCAGCAGGCTGGCAATGCCGCCCGGCGCATACATCACCATGAAGAGGAACACCAGGCCCAGGTACAGCAGCCAGGCCTTGGTGAACTCAGACAGCAGCACCGTGGCCAGCACCATCAGCACCGCGCCGATGATGGGCCCGAAGAAGAAGGTGGCGCCGCCCAGGAAGGTGAACAGCAGATAGGCACCCGAGCGGGCCGCGCCCACCACCTCGGCGGTGGCGATCTCGAAGTTCAGCGCATACATGCCGCCCGACACCCCCGCGAAGAAGCCCGCGATGATGAAGGCGGTGTAGCGCACGCGCTGCGGGTTGTAGCCGATGAAGGCCACACGCTCGGCGTTGTCGCGCACCGCATTGAGCATGCGGCCCAGCGGCGTGTGGGTGAAGGCGAACATCAGTGCCGTGCACACGAAGGTGTAGAAGGCCAGCAGGTAGTACACCTGGATCTGTGGCCCGAAGCTGATGCCCCACACCGGCTTGCCCACCACCCGGTTGCCGGCCACGCCGGCTTCGCCACCGAAGAACTCGGGCACCATCAGGCTCATCGCGAACACCAGCTCGGCCAGGCCCAGCGTGATCATCGCGAACGGTGTGCCCGACTTGCGGGTGGTGACATAGCCCAGCAGCACGGCGAAGAACATGCCGGCCAGCCCGCCCACCAGCGGCAGCAGGCTCACCGGGATGGGCAGGCTGCCGCCCGAGATGGCATTGAGCGCATGGATGGCCACGTAGGCGCCCAGCCCGGTGTACACCGCATGCCCGAAGCTGAGCATGCCGCCCTGCCCCAGCAGCATGTTGTACGAGAGGCAGGCCACCACCGCGATGCCGATCTGCGACAGGATGGTGACGGCCAGGCTGCTGGAAAACAGCTTGGGCGCCAGCAACAGCAGCAACGCGAAGGCGCCCCACACGAACCAGCGGCCGACGTTGAGCGGCCGGAAATGGAATTGACGCTGGCCCATCACCCCTCCCGCGTGCCCAGGAGGCCCTTGGGCCGGAAGATGAGGATCAGCACCAGGAACAGGTACGGCAGGATGGGCGCCACCTGCGACACCGTGAGCCGCAACAGCGAGTGCGAGGCCGCCTGCGCCCCCGGCTGCCAGCCCACCAGCCGCGCCAGGTCGAGCACCGAGTAGTCGATGGCCACCGCGAAGGTCTGGATCACGCCGATCAGCAGCGAGGCGACGAAAGCCCCGGCCAGCGAGCCCATGCCGCCCACCACCACCACCACGAAGATGACCGAGCCCACGGTGGCGGCCATCGCCGGCTCGGTGACGAAGGTGCTGCCGCCGATCACACCGGCCAGCCCGGCCAGCGCCGCGCCGGCACCGAACACCAGCATGAAGACTCGCGGCACGTTGTGGCCCAGCGCCTCCACCATCTCCGGGTGGGTGAGCGCGCTCTGGATGACCAGCCCCACGCGGGTGCGAGTGAGCAGCAGCCACAGGCTGACCAGCATGGCCAGCGCCACCACCATCATGAAGCCACGGGTGGCCGGGAACGGCGAGCACACCACACGCACGGCAGCGTCGGTGGCGCGGCACATGGCGTCGGGCGCGGCGCCCCACAGCACCTGCAGGCCATCGACCGACGAATTGACCAGCGTGAAGGCCGGCCCCTGCAGCGAAGGCGGCGGCCGGAACTCCACCGCCGTGCGGCCCCAGATCAGCTGCACCAGCTCGAGGATGACGTAGGACAGGCCGAAGGTGGTCAGCAGCTCGGGCACATGGCCGAACTTGTGCACCTTGCGCAGGCAGGTGCGCTCGAACAGCGCCCCCAGCACACCCACCACCAGCGGTGCCAGCACCAGGCCGGGCCAGAAGCCCACCAGGCGGGCGATCGAATACGCCACGTAGGCGCCCAGCATGTAGAAGCTGGCATGGGCGAAGTTCAGCACGCCCATCATGCTGAAGATGAGGGTGAGCCCGGAGCTGAGCATGAACAGCAGCAGCCCGTAGCTCAGCCCGTTGAGCATCGAGATCGTGAACAGTTCCATCGGCGCAGTGTCGGCGCGCGCGCGGCGCGGTGTCGAGGACAAACCGGCACACACCGCGCCGGCCACATCGCGTGGCGGCGGTGCCGGCACCCAGGGGGCTCAGCGATCCGTCAGGACGGCCGCACCATCTGGCAGCTGGTGGGCGTGCTGGACACGTAGGGCGCGAACTCGGCCACCGGCGCCAGCGTCATGCCGGTTTTCTCGGGTGAGTAGGGGTACTTGGCATCGGCCTTCTGCCACACGCTGATGTACAGCGTCTGCTGCAGCTGGTGGTCGGCCTTGCGCATCTCCACCTCACCACCGAAGGTGCTGGTGAGCTTCAGGCCTTCCAGCGCAGGCGCCACCTTCACCGGGTCGGTGCTCTTGGCCTTGGCCATCGCGGCGCCCAGCGTCTCGAAGATGCGGATGATCGAGCCGGTGTAGAAGTCGTCGCTGTACTTGGCCTGGAACTCCTTCATCCAGGTGTCCATCTGGCCGCCCATGTTGTAGTGGTTGTAGCTGACCTGGTAGACGCGGCCGGCGCCGTTGTTGCCCAGCGCCGTGGGCGTGCCCGTGACGCCGGCGTAGTAGGTGTAGAACTTGCCGTTGAAGCCACCTTCGGTGGCCGCCTTGACCAGCAGCGACAGGTCGGAGCCCCAGTTGCCGGTGATCACGCTGTCGGCGCCCGAGGCCTTGATCTTGGCGATGTAGGGCGCAAAGTCGCGCACCTGCGCCAGTGGGTGCAGGTCTTCGCCGACGATCTCGATGTCGGGGCGCTTGCGCTTGAGCGCGTCCTTCGCGTAGCGCGCCACCTGCTGGCCGTGCGAGTAGTTCTGGTTGAGCAGGAACACCTTCTTGATGTCGGCCTGGCCCTTGATGAAAGTGGTCATCGCCTCGACCTTCATCGAGGTGTCGGCATCGAAGCGGAAGTGCCAGTAGCTGCACTTGCTGTTGGTCAGGTCGGGGTCCACCGCGGCGGTGTTCAGGAAGATGATTTCCTTGCCGGGGTTGCGCTCGTTGTGCTTGTTGATGGCGTCGATCAGCGGAATGGCCACCGACGAGCCGTTGCCCTGCAGCACGTAGCGGATGCCCTGGTCGATCGCGGCCTTCAGGTGGTTCAGGCTCTCGGTCGGGCTCAGCTTGTTGTCCATGCCGATGACCTCGAACTTCACGCCGGCCGGGTTGGTGGCGCTGAACTTCTCGGCGAAGAACTGCAGGCTCTTGAGCTGGTTGGTGCCCACCGGGCCCATCAGGCCCGACAGCGGGTCGATCCACATCATCTTGACGGTCTGTCCCGCCAGCGGCTTGGCCTGGGCCCAGGCGCCCGCCGAGCCCGCCGCAAGCGCGGCCCCCATGAGGCCCAGGGTGAAGCCACGACGCGAGGCACTGATCGATCCGATGTTCATCCGCTTGTCTCCTTGTTTGACCTACGGCCCGCTGCGCTGTCAGCGGGCCGGGGCAAGTTAATGGAAGTGATCGCCAGCGGTGAGAGGGTGTTCCCTGTCGCTCCCGCGACAGGGGCCCGCAGCGGGTATCAGGCAGGCAGCTGGTGGCCGCGGAACTGCTCGCGCAGCTTGAGCTTTTGCAGCTTGCCGGTGGCCGTGTGCGGCAGCTCGTCGACGAAGACCACGTCGTCCGGGATCTGCCACTTGGCGATGCGGCCTTCGAAGAAACCCAGCATCTGCTCGCGCGTCAGCTCGCCGCCTGGCTTCTTCACCACCACCAGCAGCGGGCGCTCGTCCCACTTGGGGTGCGGGCAGGCGATCACCGCCGCCTCATGCACCGCGGGGTGGGCCATCGCGATGTTCTCCAGCTCGATCGAGCTGATCCACTCGCCGCCCGACTTGATCACGTCCTTGCTGCGGTCGGTGATCTGCATGTAGGCGTCTTCGTCGATGGCCGCCACGTCGCCGGTGGGGAACCACTGGCCGTCCAGGCCCGCCACCTCCACCAGCGGCGACCTGTCGTTGCGGTAGTAGCGGTCGATCACCCAATGGCCCCGCACCACCAGATTGCCCGAGGCCTTGCCATCCCAGGGCAGCGGCTTGTTGTCGTCGTCGACGATTTCCATGTCGACGCCATAGATCACCTTGCCCTGCTTTTCCAGGATGCGGCGCTTGCTGTCCTCGTCCAGCGACTCATGCTTGCTCTTGAGCTTGGACAGGGTGCCCAGTGGCGACATCTCGGTCATGCCCCAGGCGTGGATCACCTCCACGCCGTAGTCGTCTTCCAGCGTGCGGATCATGGCCGGCGGGCAGGCCGAGCCGCCGATCACCGTGCGCTTGAAGCTGCTGAACTTCAGGTTGTTCTGCTTGACATAGGTGAGCAGGCCCAGCCACACCGTGGGCACGCCAGCGCTGAAGGTCACCTTCTCGTTCTCGAACAGCTCGAACAGCGACTTGCCATCGAGGTGCGGCCCCGGGAACACCACCTTGCAGCCCACCAGCGCGGTGGCATACGGCAGGCCCCAGGCGTTGACGTGGAACATCGGCACCACGGGCAGGATGACGTCGCGCGCCGAGCAGCCCATCGCATCGGGCAGCGCCGCACCAAAGGCATGCAGCAGCGACGAGCGGTGGCTGTACACCGCGCCCTTCGGGTTGCCGGTGGTGCCCGAGGTGTAGCAGATGCTGGAGGCGGTGTTCTCGTCGAACTGCGGCCACACGTAGTCGCCGTTCTCGGCCTCCACCAGCTCTTCATAGCACAGCAGGTTGGGAATGGGGCTGCTGGCCGGCATGTGGCTGCGCCCGGCCATCAGCACGAAGTGCTGCACACGGCCCAGGTGCGGCAGCAGCTTTTCCACCAGCGGCAGGAAGTTGATCTCGAAGCACAGCACCTTGTCGTCGGCATCGCCCACGATCCAGGCGATCTGCTCGGGGAACAGGCGCGGGTTGATGGTGTGGCACACCAGCTGCGAGCCGGAGGTGCCGTAATACAGCTCCAGGTGGCGGTAGCCGTTCCAGGCCAGGGTGCCGACGCGGTCGCCCGGCTGGCAGCCCAGCCGCGCCAGCGCCTGCGCCACCTTGCGCGCCCGCACCGCCAGCTGCGCCCAGTTGGTGCGGTGGACGTCACCCTCCACCCGCTTGGACACGATCTCGGTATCGCCCGAATGCCGCGCCGCATGCGTCAGCAGCGAAGAGATCAGCAAGGGCATCTGCATCATCTGGCCCATCAGGGACATGGTGGTTCCTCTCTAGAAAACGAGCGTGGGGTTGGGGCGGATGATAGGAATGCCGGGGGTACCGACCGGGTGGCGGTTTACCCTGAGGAACCTGCTACGCCGCGTCTCCTTCCGCCAGACGATGCGCCGCTGCCGCGCCTTGCAGATGCTCGGGCTTCCATCCATGCCCGAGGAGACACCATGCGCCACGACCCTGCATCGCACCGCCCGGCTGGCACTTGCCCCCTGTCCTGGCCCGGTCTGCTGGCCACCGCGCTGGCTACCGCGCTGGCTACCGCGCTGGTGGCCGGCTGCGGCAGCGGCGGCAGCAGCAACGACGAAGCTGCAACGCCTGAGGCGCCAGCGGCCCCTACGCCCCCGATGGTGCGAGGCACCGTGGCCGTGGGCGCTGCTTTGGCCGGCGCCGAACTCACGATCACCGACCGCACGGGCAGTGCCGCCTGCACCGGCACGCTGGCGCCCACCACCGCTGCCGGCACCTACGAATGCAGCCTCAAGGACGCGGTGCAAGGCCCGCTGCTGCTGGTGGCCACCGACCCCAGCGGCGCCCATGGGCCGCAAGTGGCCGCGCTGGCCGTGCCGCCGCTGACCAACGGCGCGGCGGTCGTCAACCTCACGCCGCTCACCACCGCCATCGTCGGCCGGCTGGCGCCCGACGGCAGCGCGCTGACGGTGGTCGCCACGCCCACGCTTCTGGACGCGGCCCGACTTTCCGCCATCACCCAGGCCGTGGTGGCGCAGCTGGCACCGGTGCTCACCGCGCTGCAGATGCCAGCCGGCTACGACCCCTTCGCCACGCCGCTGGTAGCAGCCACCAGCACACAGGCCGGCAACGCCGCCGACCTGCTGCTGGACGTGGTGCGCATCACGGCAGTCAACGGCGTCACCACCTTGTCGACCGTGGACCGCCCGGACGCCCCCGTGGCGCTGGCCGACGGCGTGACGGCCGCACCCACCCTGGCCGCTCCGGTGCTGGCGGCGCTGGACCTGACGGCCTCGCTGCAGCGGGCCAGCAACGCCCTCACCCAGTGCTTTGCATTGCCCCTGGCGCAGCGGGTGCTGTCCACCGACACCACGGTGGCGCTGGCCGACGGCGGCCCGACGCTGCTGAGCGTGGCCCCGGCCTGCGAAGACATCACGGCCGACGACTATCGCCACAACGGCTACACCGCCGGCCAGGCCTTCTACGCCCTGATGACCAGCAACCGCATGACCGGCGCCCACTTCCTGCCGCCGGAGGTGCTGCAATTCGTCGACGACACCAGCGCCGCCGACCGCGACGCCGCCGTGATCAACCTGCGCTACGTGGATGCCAGCGGCGAGGCCGGCAGCTTGTTCACCGTGGCCCGAAAGTTCCCCGGCACCGCCACCACCACGCGGCCGACCGACTGGTGGCTGCACGGTAACCAGTTCCCGGTCGACGTGGGCATCACGGCCTCCATCCGGCTCAACGAGCAACTGGCGCCCAATCCGGGGACGGCGCCGTTCTTCAACGCGTCGTCCACGCGTTTCGAGAGCGGTCTGAACGTCTACGTGAACATGCGCGGCCCGGGCAGCCGCGGCCTGCGCGCCGCCCGCGTCAAGGGCCCCGGACTGCCCAACGCCGGGCTGGTGTACACGCCACCGATGGCCGAGATCTGCACCAGCCAGGACTGGCTCAACATCCAGAACAAGGACGGCATCGTCGACCCCGCGGTGGCCGTGCCCTCCTACGACACGGGCAGCATCTTCCGGCTGCAGCGCAGCCTGGGCATCGAGGGCACGGCGGCCACCACGGTGCGGCCCAACCCCAATGCCGGCAACCGCAACAACAGCAACGTGCTGTGGGCGCACCCGCTCGACTATGGCCGCGAGCCGGGCAGTACCGACTACGTGGACTTCGCCGCCCTGCATGCCGGTGCCAGTTACAGCTTCGAGCTGTTCTACGAAGGCGAGACGGACGCCCGCCACACCGTCACCCGCGGCTTGCTGACCGCGGTCATGCCCGCCACCACCGGCGGCTCGCTGCGATGGAACCGCACCACGGATGCGACGCGCGAGATGCTGGATCCCGCCAAGCCGGCTGGCGGCGCACAGGCCAGCTTCAACGTGGCCTGGACCCAGGACCCGCTGGCCGAGCGGGTGCGCTCGATCGGCGTGTACACCTGGGACGCGGAACGCAGCGTCAACCAGGGCACGGTGGCGGTGCCGCGCGGTGCGACTGCCGTGGTGGCCAACGCCCCCACCGGCAGCGGCTGCGACAGCGGGGAAACCTTCCCGGCGCTGTTGGCCGACGGCATCTCGGGCCGCAGCATCCAGCTGCGCCATCGCATGCTGGACGGCAGCAGCAAGGACACGATGACGCGTTACAACTGAGGGCGCGGCGGCTGCATCCAGGGCTTTTGCCCGTGCCACCGCCCGCCGTCCCCGGGCGGTGGCTAGACTCCGGGCCATGAGCCACGACCACGACGACCCCAAGTACCCGGTCCGCAAGACCGACGCGCAATGGCGTGCCGAGCTGGACCCGATGCAGTACCAGGTGGCGCGCCATGCGGCCACCGAGCGGGCCTTCACCGGCAAGTACTGGGACCACACCGACAAGGGCCAGTACAACTGCGTCGGCTGCGGCACGCCGCTGTTTGACTCGACCACCAAGTTCGACGCCGGCTGCGGCTGGCCGAGCTATTACCAGCCCATCAACAGCGAGGTGGTGGAGCGTGTGGTGGACCGCTCGCACGGCATGGTGCGGGTGGAAGTGCGCTGTAACAACTGCGGCTCTCACCTGGGGCATGTGTTCGAGGACGGCCCCGAGCCCACCGGCGAGCGCTTCTGCATCAATTCGGCGGCGATAGACTTCCAGCCTAAATGAAGCTGCTGTTCGATTTCCTGCCGATCATTCTTTTCTTCGGCGCCTTCAAGTACGCCGAGAACCACAAGGACTGGGCCGCGGCATTCGCCTCCGAGCATTTCGGTTTCATCGTCTCCGGCGGCGTCGTCGGGCCGAACGAGGCGCCGGTGCTGCTGTCCACCGTGGTGGTGATCGTGGCCACGCTGGCCCAGGTGGCCTGGTTGATGGCCCGCGGCAAGAAGGTGGACGTGATGCTGTGGGTGAGCCTGGTGCTGGTGGTGGTGCTGGGTGGGGCCACCATCTGGTTCCACAACGAGACCTTCATCAAGTGGAAGCCCAGCGTGCTGTACTGGGTGATGGGCAGCGCCTTCCTGCTGAGCGAACTGCTGCTGCGCAAGAACCTGTTGCGCATGTTGCTGGGCGAGCAGATGCAACTGCCCGACCAGGCCTGGCACCGTCTCAACCTGGCGTGGGTGGCGTTCTTCGCGGTGATGGGCGTGCTCAACATCTGGGTGGCTTACAACTTCTCCACCGACGCCTGGGTCAACTTCAAGCTGTTCGGCGGCATCGGGCTGATGCTGCTGTTCACGCTGGCGCAAGGCATCTACCTCAGTCGGCACATCAAGGAAGAGCCGGCCTCCGACGCCGACGCGCCCCCGGGGGTCAAGCGGTGAGCGTGCAGGCCAGCGACATCGAGGCCTGCCTGCGCGAGGCCCTGGCGCCCAGCGCCCTGGAAGTGCAGGACGACAGCCACCTGCACGCCGGCCATGCCGGCGCCCGTGAAGGCCGGCATTTCACCGTGCGCATCACCAGCGCGCGCTTCGCCGGCAGCAGCCGGGTGGCGCGCCATCGGCTCGTGTACCATGCCCTGCAGACCCTGATCCCGCAGGGCATCCACGCGCTGGCCATCGAGGCCCGCGCCCCCGAAGAGGCCGGCTGACACGCCACCTGCTTCGTCCGGCCGCCGGCCCGCTGGCGGACCGACCTCAATCAACTGCCCTGCACTTTCGCAGCATCGCTCCAGAGGCCACCCTGCTCATGAAGACCCAGCTCACCCTGCTTGCCGCCGCGCTCATCGCCCTGCCGATGGTTGCCGGCGCGCAGAACGTCGCCATCGTCAACGGCAAGCCGGTGCCCAAGGCCCGGGTCGAGGCACTGATGGTGCAGGCCACCCGTGGTGGCGAACAGCCCCGCACGCCCGAGCTGGAAGCCCGGGTGAAGGAAGAAGTGGTGCTGCGCGAGATCTTCGCGCAAGAGGCCGAGAAGCGCGGCATGGCGCAAAGCGCCGACTACAAGAGCCAGATGGAACTGGCGCGCCAGAGCATCCTGATCCGCGAGCTGTTCTCCGACTTCCAGAAGAAGAACACGGTGTCCGACGCCGACGCCAAGGCCGAGTACGACAAGTTCAAGGCCCAGTCGGCCGGCATGGAATACCGTGCCCGCCACATCCTCGTGGAAACCGAAGACCAGGCCAAGGCGCTGATCGCCGAAATCAAGGCCGGCGGCAACTTCGAAGAGCTGGCCAAGAAGAACTCCAAGGACCCGGGCTCCGGTGAAAACGGCGGCGACCTGGACTTCGCCAAGCCCGACGCCTACGTGCCCGAGTTCGGCCAGGCCCTGGCCGCGCTGAAGAAGGGCGAAATGACCGAGACGCCGGTCAAGACGCAGTTCGGCTGGCACATCATCAAGCTGGAAGACACCCGCGAGGCGCAGTTCCCGTCGTTCGAGGAAGTCAAGCCGCAGATCCAGCAGCGCCTGGCCCAGATCAAGCTGCAGCAGTTCCAGCAAGACCTGCGCACCAAGGCCAAGACGGACTACAAGTTCCAGGAATAAGCGGGCGCCAGCCGCCTGGGGGCTTGAGGGCGAACCTCAGTCCCGCCGGGCCGCCCCAAGGGACTGAGATCCCCCTCGGGGGGGCGCGAGCGCAGCGAGCTTGGGGGCCGGATTCAGGCCACCAGCGGCTCGGCGCTGGCCACCAGGCGGCCGGCCTCGATCATCAGTTGGCGGTCGCAGCGGGCGGCGATGCCGCGGTCGTGCGTCACCAGCACCAGCGTGGTGCCGGCCTCGCGGTTGAGTTCGAAGATCAGCTGCATCACCGTCTCGCCGGTGGCGAAGTCCAGGCTGCCGGTGGGTTCGTCGGCCAGCAGCACCGCCGGCCGCACCACGAAGGCCCGGGCCAGCGCCACGCGCTGCTGCTCGCCGCCCGACAGCACCCGCGGATAGTGGCCCAGCCGCGCGCCCAGGCCCACGCGGCCCAGCATCTCGGTGGCCTGTGCGCGGGCATCGCTGCGGCCCATCAGCTCCAGCGGCAGCATCACGTTCTCCAGCGCCGTCAGGTTGGCCAGCAGCTGGAAGCTCTGGAACACGAAGCCCACCTTCTGCGCCCGCACCGCGGCGCGCGCATCCTCGTCCAGCGAGAACAGGTCGGTGCCGGCCAGCCGCACGGTGCCGCGGGTGGGCACGTCCAGTCCGGCCAGGATGGACAGCAGCGTGCTCTTGCCCGAACCCGAGGCGCCGACGATGGCCACGGTTTCCTGCGCCTGCAGAGTGAACTCGATGTCATGGAGAATCGTCAGAACACCGGTCGAGTCGCGCACTTCCTTGCTGACGCGGTCGACTTCGATGATGGATGGCTGCATGACGATGAGTTCGGACGTGGATCGGATCGGTGGCATGCCGCGCAACGCGCGGCGACGAAAGCTGCTGCACTGTAGCGCGGCGCTGCTGGCCCTCGGGTGGGCCGGGTCGATGCCCGTGCGTGCCGCTGCCCGCACGCCGGTGATCCTGGTGGTGGGCGACAGCCTGTCGGCCGAGTACGGCCTGCCGCGCGGCAGTGGCTGGGTGGCCCTGCTGGAGCGCCGGCTGGCGCAGCAGCGCATACAGGCCCAGGTGGTCAACGCCAGCATCAGCGGCGACACCACCTCCGGCGGGCGCTCACGCCTGCCGGCGCTGCTGGCGCAACACAAGCCCACGCACGTGATCCTGGAGCTGGGCGGCAACGACGCGCTGCGCGGCCTGCCGCTCAGCATGACGGAAGCCAACCTGACCGAGATGGCCCGCGCCGCCAAGGCGGCCGGCGCACAGGTGGTGGTGGCCGGCATGCAGGTGCCGCCCAACTATGGCCGCAAGTACAGCGACGACTTCTTCGCGCTGTTCGCGCGGGTGGCCAAGGCGCAGGGCGCGGCGCTGGTGCCCTTCCTGCTCAAGGGCGTGGCCGACGCGCCGAATGCCGACGCGCTGTTCCAGCCCGACCGCATCCACCCGCGCGAGACGGCGCACCCGACGATGCTGGACAACGTCTGGCCGGTGCTGCGGCCGCTGCTGAAGCAGGCGGGCTGATACCTGGAGCGGCTGAGCCCGGCTTGGGGGTGCAACGTTCAGCCGCCGGGCCGCCCCAAGGCTGAACGCGCCCCCGGGGTCCGGAGGGCCCTGTTGCAAGGGCCTGGGGGCAGCGAGCGCAGCGAGCTTGGGGGCGCAACAAACCTCAGCGCTCGTTCTGGCGGGCGCCGCCGCCACCGCCTCGCTCGGCACGCTCGCCGCCGCCCCGATCAGCGCCGCTCTTGTCGCGCCCGGTGGGCAGCATCGGCATGTTGCGCGGCGCCTCCGGGCGGGGCTGCGGTGCCGCCTGGGGCACCGGCTGCGACATCGCCCGCGGTTCGGGAGCCCGCATGGCCCGCGCCTCGGGCGACGGCAGGATGCGCGCCTGCCCCGGCGGCATCGGCTGGGCGGCCGGCGCAGGCTGGACGGGCTGGCTGGGCTGCGGCCGCACGAAGACGTTGGACGGGCTGCCATCGCGGTTGCGCATGCCGCCGAACGGCTGTTCGCTGCGCCAGTGGTCGGGCACGCCGTTGCCGTCGCGGTCGTTGCCACGGCTGCGCTCCAGCCGCTCACGGTCGATGCGCTCGCGATCGGCACGGTCGGCGCGGTCACGCTCCAGGCGGTCGAGCCGGTCGTCGCGGCCATTGCGGTCACGGTCACGGTCGAAGTCCCGCTCACCCTCGCGGTTGCGCGGCAGCGTGGTCACCGGTGCGTTGTCGCGGCCGTGGAAGCCGTCGGAGTCGATCACGCGGCCCGGCCAGGGGCGGCCATCGCGGCCGCCGTTGCCGCCGTTGCCGGTGTCGATCACCCGAGTCGGCGGGCGTTCGTTGCCCGGGCGCGGCAGCAGGTTGCCCGCAGGCGGCGGTGGCCGGAAGCTGTCGCCGCGGCGGTTGTCCCAGAAGTCGCGCGAGCGCCCGGGATCGGCGATCACGCGGTCGCTGATGCGTTCACGCTGGCGCAGGATGTCCGACGGCACCACGGTGATGCCGCCCGGCAGCCGCTCGTTCACGAAGGGCGTGCCCGGGACGCGGTCGGGCGCGCGCCAGCCCGAAGGCGGCCGGTTGCCCGGGCCGTAGTAGGGCTCGTAGTGCTCGCGCCAGCGCGGGGCGTAGCGGAAATCGGGCACGTAGCGCTCACGCGGGGCCAGCGGCACCCAGCCGACATAAGGCGGGCCGCCCACCGTCACGCCCACGCTGACGTTGCTGCCGCCCACCCAGGCCACCAGGGCCGGGGCGTACACCGGGCGGGCCACGTACTGGCCCGGCGCCCAGCACCAGCGGCCGCCCCATTGCACCCAGCGGCCGTAGTGGAAGGGCGCAAAGCCCCAGGGGGCGTCGTCCACCCAGGTCCAGCCCCAGGGCGACATGTAGACCCAGCGGCCATAGCGGTACGGTGCCCAGCCCGGCGCCACCGCCGTCGGGGCCCAGATGGCGCCGTACTCGGGGTGGGTGTCCCAGCGGCCATAGCGGCCGAGGTCGTCCACGCCCGTCATCTCGCGCGAGATGCCGCGGTCCAGCGTGGCCAGGCGCTGTTCGTCGGCCCGGTCCTGCGCCAGCACCCAGTCGGCGAAGGCGTCCTGCTGCGGCGTGAGCCAGGTGTAGTGGGTGCTGCCGTTCTGGCGCCAGAACTCGGCCTGCTGGCCGCTGCGCACGTCCAGCGCGCTGTCGGGCGCGTCGAAGCGCACGCCGCCCGCCCACACGCCCACGATGGTGCTGGGTGCTTCCACTTCCACCCGGTAGTGGCCGGCGGTCTGCGGCAGCAGGCGGCCGGCCTCGGTCTGCACCTGCAGCTCGTGCGCCACCTCGCTGGAACGCACGCGCATCGCCAGGGTGCCGCGCTGCAGGCCCACCACCACCTGGCTGTCGTCCAGCTCACGCATCTGGATCTCGGTCTGGCCGTCCAGCCGCAGCGTGGTGGAGCCGATCTGCACCTCCACCCGGCCGCCCGCGTCGGTGGCCAGGCGGTCGCCTTCGGTGAGCGGCCGGTTGCGCTGGGCGGCCACCCATTCGTTCTCGGTGCGGTCGAGCATCCAGACGGTGCCCTGGGTGTCGCCGATGCGGCCGACGCGGCCGGGCGCGTCCTGCTGGGCATGGGCGGCGCCCGCCAGCAACGACAAGCCCAGCCCCAGGCACAGGCCGGCACGGCGCAGCCAGCGCTGGGGGGTGGAAAGTGGCGTACTCATTCGGTGGTCTCCCGGGCGGCGGTGCGTGCACCCCAGCCTGTCTATGGGCTGTCAACGCATGGGGGTGTGGCGCAGCCGACCTCGTTCCACCGGGTTTACATCTGCTGTCAGCTCTTGCGTGGCGGCTGCATTCAATCGTCGCTGTTCGGGTCGAGCTCCGGAAACAGCACGCTGGTGAAGCCGAGCTTGGTCAGGTCGGTCATGCGCGTGGGGTACAGGCGGCCGATCAGGTGGTCGCATTCATGCTGCACCACCCGGGCATGGAAGCCGTCGGCCTCGCGGTCGATCGGCCGGCCTTGCGGATCGAAGCCGGTGTAGCGGATGCGCCGGGCGCGCGGCACCACGCCCCGCAGGCCGGGCACCGAGAGGCAGCCCTCCCAGCCCTCTTCCACCTCGGCGTCCAGCGGCGTGATCACGGGATTGATCAGCACCGTCCGGGGCACCGCCGGTGCGTCGGGGTAGCGCTCATTGCGGTCGAAGCCGAAGATCACCAGCTGCAGGTCGACGCCGATCTGCGGCGCGGCCAGGCCGGCGCCATTGGCGGCGGCCATGGTGTCGAACATGTCGTCGATCAGCGCATGCAGCTCGGGCGTGTCGAATTCGGTGACCGGCGGCGCCACACGCAGCAGCCGGGGGTCGCCCATCTTCAGGATTTCTCGTACAGCCATGGTCGTGTCTTCCGTTGTCAGGCGTCAGGCGCGGCGCCGGCCGCGGCCAGCAGGTCCCGCAAGCCGGCTTCGTCGAGGATGGTGATGCCCAGTTGCTGGGCCTTGTCCAGCTTGCTGCCGGCTTCTTCACCGGCCACCACGTAGTTCGTCTTCTTCGAGACCGAGCCGGCCACCTTGGCGCCCTGCGCCTCCAGCAGCTCCTTGGCCTCGTCGCGCGTCAGCGTGGGCAGCGTGCCGGTGAGCACGAAGGTCTGGCCGGCCAGCGGCTTGGGCGCGGCCAGTTCGGCGCCCTCATGCTCGGGCCAGGTGACACCAGCCGCGCGCAGCTGCTCGGCCACCTCGCGGTTGTGGGGCTGCTCGAAGAAGGTGCGGATGCTTTGCGCCACCACCGGGCCCACGTCGGGCACCTCCAACAGCTGCTCGTAAGTGGCGTCCATCACCTTGTCCAGCTGGCCGAAGTGGCGCGCCAGGTCCTTGGCGGTGGTTTCCCCCACGTGGCGGATGCCCAGCGCATACAAAAAGCGCGGCAGCGTGGTCTGCTTGCTCTTGTCCAGCGCCTGCACCAGGTTGGCGGCGCTCTTGTCGGCCATGCGGTCCAGGGCCGAGAGCTTGGCCACGCCCAGCTTGTACAGCTCGGGCAGGGTGCGGATCAGGCCACCGTCCACCAGCTGGTCGACCAGCTTGTCGCCCAGACCTTCGATGTCCATCGCCCGCCGGCCGGCAAAGTGCAGCAGCGCCTGCTTGCGCTGCGCGGCGCAGAACAGGCCCCCGGTGCAGCGGTGGTCGATGCCGCCGCGCTCACGCAGCACCGCGCTGCCGCACACCGGGCATTGGCGCGGCATGCGGAAGTTGGGCACGTAGCCGGCGCGCTCACCGGGCACGCGGCCCACCACCTCGGGAATCACGTCGCCAGCGCGGCGCACGATCACCTGGTCGCCCACCCGCACGCCCTTGCGGCGCAGCTCGAACACGTTGTGCAGCGTGGCATTGCTCACCGTGGTGCCGCCCACGAACACCGGCTCCAGCTTGGCCACGGGCGTGAGCTTGCCGGTGCGGCCCACCTGGATGTCGATGGCCCGCAGCACCGTCACCTGTTCCTGCGCGGGGTACTTGTGGGCCACCGCCCAGCGCGGCTCGCGGGTCTTGAAGCCCAGCTGCTGCTGCAGCGCGCGGTCGTCCACCTTGTAGACCACGCCGTCGATGTCGAAGGGCAGCGCATCGCGCTGCGCGGCAATGCGCTGGTGGAAGGCGGCCAGGCCGTCGGCGCCCGCTTCCACCGCCCGGTCGTCGTTCACCGGCAGGCCCAGGGTGGCCAGCGCATCCAGCGTGCCCGAGTGGGTGGCCGGCACGTCCCAGCCCTGCACGTCGCCCAGGCCGTAGGCGAAGAAGGCCAGCGGCCGCTGGCGGGCGATGTTGGCATCGAGCTGGCGCACCACGCCGGCCGCGGCATTGCGCGGGTTGACGAAGGTCTTGGCACCGGCCTCGCGCTGGCGCTCGTTCAGCGCCTCGAAGGCGTCGCGGCGCATGAACACCTCGCCACGCACTTCCAGCACCGGCGCGTTGCAGCGCTTGAGCCGCTTCGGGATGGCGGCGATGGTGCGGATGGTGTGGGTCACGTCCTCGCCGGTCTCGCCATCGCCGCGGGTGGCGGCCTGCACCAGCTCGCCGGCTTCATAGCGCAGGTTGATGGCCAGGCCGTCGAACTTGAGTTCGGCGCAGTAGCGCACCGGTGGGTCGGCTTCGGTGAGCTTGAGCGCATTGCGCACCGAAGTGTCGAACTTGACTGCACCGGCGGCGGTGGTGTCGGTCTCGGTCTTGATCGACAGCATCGGCACGGTGTGGCGCACCGGCGTCAGGCCGTCCAGCACCGCGCCGATCACGCGCTGGGTGGGTGAATCCGGCGTCAGCAGTTCGGGGTGCGCGGCCTCGAGGGCCTGCAGCTCCTGGAACAGCTTGTCGTATTCAGCGTCGGGGATGGTGGGCGCATCCAGCACGTAGTAGGCGTGGGCATGCGCTTGCAGCAGGCGCCGCAGCTCGGCGGCGCGTTGTTCAGGGGTAACCGGGGCGGACATGCCGCGAGTGTAGGCAGGCGGTGTGCCACAGTGCGGGCTCCTTCCCGCAGTCCCCTCGCCATGCCTGACTACGACTACGACCTCATCACCCTCGGCGCCGGCTCCGGCGGCGTGGCGGCTTCGCGCCGGGCCTCCGCCCTGGGCGCCAAGGTGGCCATCATCGAAGGCAGCCGCGTGGGCGGCACCTGCGTCATCCGCGGCTGCGTGCCCAAGAAGCTGATGATGTACGCCGCCCAGCTGGGCGATGCGCTGCATGAGGCGCGCGGCTACGGCTGGGCGGTGGAAGCCGCCGCCTTCGACATGGCGCCCTGGGCCGCGCAGAAGGCCGCCGAAACCCGTCGGCTGGAAGGTGTGTATCGCCAGCTGCTCAACGGCGCCGGCGTGCAGGTGATCGACGGCTGGGCCCGCATCGACGGGCCGAACACCGTGGTGGTGGGCGAGCAGCGTCTGACCGCGCGCCACCTGCTGATTGCCACCGGCGCGCGGCCGGTGCGCGACAGCATCGAGGGCATCGGCGACTGCCCGACCTCGGACGACGTGCTGGACCTGCAAGCCGTGCCGGCCGAGGTGGGCGTGATCGGCGGCGGCTACATCGGCGTGGAGTTCGCCAGCATCCTGGCGCGGCTGGGTGCGCGGGTGCACCTGTTCTACCGCGACCGACAGCCGCTGCGCGGCTTCGACGACGACCTGCGCACCCGCGTGGCCCAGGCGCTGGAAGCCGCGGGCGTGGTGCTGCACCCGGGCCAGAGCCCGCAGCGCGTGGCCCGGCAGGCGGAGGGCTATGAGCTGCACATGCCCAGCGGCATGACGCACCGTTTTCCCTTTGTGCTGAACGCCACCGGCCGCCGGCCCAACACCCAGGGCCTGGGCCTGGACACACTGGGCCTGCAGACCGACCGTGTGGGCGCGGTGCCGGTGAACGAGCGCTTCGAGACACCGGTGCCCGGCGTGCATGCCATCGGCGACGTGACCAACAAGCGCAACCTCACGCCGGTGGCCATCGCCGAAGGCCGGGCCTGGGCCGACGCGCACTTTGGCAGCGAGCCGGGCGCGGTGGCCCTGCCCGACTTCAGCCTGATCGCCACCGCGGTGTTCACGCTGCCGCCGGTGGGCACCATCGGCCCCAGCGAGGCCGACGCGCTGGCCGCCGGCCACACGCTCAAGGTCTTCGAGTCCGATTTCCGCCCGATGAAGCAGACCTTCATCGGCGGTGCCGAGCGCAGCTACATGAAGCTGCTGGTGGATGCTGACACCGACCGCGTGCTGGCGGTGCACATGATCGGCGCCGATGCGCCGGAGATCGTGCAAAGCCTGGCCGTGGCCCTGACCTGCGGCGCCACCAAGGCCCAGTTCGACCGCACGGTGGCGGTGCACCCCACCTCGGCCGAGGAGTTCGTGCTGATGCGCCAGCCGGCGCGGGTGGTGAAGCCGGGTGCGTGAGGCGGTTTTGCGGATGAAGGCACGGCCCGCGAGGCGGCTGTCGCCGCCTGGCCCCGCCGCGCTGATGCTGGTGGCCGCGGCCACTGGGGTCGCCGCCCTGGCGCCTGCCGCGCGCGCCGCCGAAGCCGTGGTGTGCGAAGCCCGCTGGACCGATGCCACGCGCCAGCGCAGCCTGCCGGTGCGCATCCACCTGCCCGCGGCCGGGCAGCCGGTGCCGGTGGTGGTCTACAGCCCCGGCCTGGGCGGTGATCTGGGGGGCGGCCTGCGCTGGGCCCAGGCCTGGGCGCGGGCCGGCCTGGCCGTGCTGCAGCTGCAGCACCCGGGCAGCGATGCCGACGCACTGCGCAGCGGCTCGGCGCGCGACGCGATGTCAGCGCAGCAGTTCATCGCCCGCATCGAAGACCTGCACTTCGTGATCGACCAACTGCAGGCGCAGCCGACGGTGGGCGACTGCGCGCTCAGCCGCATCGACCCGCGGCACATCGGCGTGGCCGGCCACAGCTTCGGCGCGCTGACCGCGCAAGCGATCGCCGGCCAACACTACGACGTGGCAGGCGCTGCGGCCATCGCCGACCGCCGGGTCATGGCGGCACTGGCATTGAGCCCGGCGCCACCCGGCCACGGCAGTGCCGAAGCGGCCTTTGCCACCGTGCGCCTGCCTTTCCTGGCCATCACCGGCACGCGCGATGCGATGCCCGGTGGCCAGCCGGCCGACCGTGAGCAGGTGTTCCGCCACCTGCCGCCGGGCGACAAGTGGCAGCTGGTGCTGCAGGACGCGCAGCATGCCGACCTGGCCGGCCGCGCCACCAGCCGCCACCCGCATGCCGAGGCGGCCGTGATCGAGGTCAGCACCGCCTTCTGGCGCGCCACGCTGCTGGCCGACGAAGTGGCCCGCCGCCAGCTGCAGGCCCGGCCGGCGGGGCTGGCGGACGGGGATCGGTGGGAGGGGAGGTAGTGGGGACCGAGCTGGCCCAGCTTCGCTCGTTCAGCTGAACAACCGCCGCGCCGCCGCCGAGCCGGCGGCCAGGTCGCGCTGGGCGAGCTGGGCGTAGAGGGTCTTCAGGTCGTTGGCGATGCCGGTGAAATGCTGCAGCGTGATCGGCCAGCCGCGGTCGTCGACCAGGGTGCCGTCCATGCTGGTGGCCAGGGCGCGGGCCACTTCCTGCCAGGCGGCGAAGGGCTCGGCCGCTTCGGGCGTCTGCGGCACGTCCAGGCTGAGCGTGATGTCGCGCAGCGCCGCGGCGGCCGGGTCGTCGGCCAGCGCGGCCTGCGGGTCGAAGCCCAGCACCAGCACCGGCGGCGCGCCAGCGTCGGGCGAAGGCAGCACCAGCCGGCCCGGCAGGCTGCCGGGCACGAAGCCCTGGCGCGCCGCGCTCTGCTGGATGAACCCCACCGACCAAGCGGCGCTGTTGGCACGCAGCACCATGCTCAGCTGCGCATCGTGCGGGCTGGCGAAGTTGTCCAGCTCACGGGCGCGGGCGGCCACTTCCAGCATGTCGGGGAAGTCGGGCATCGCGCCCACCGCCTCGGCAAAGGCCTGCACCTTCTGCACGAACTCGGAGTACTCGATCTCGTTGAGCGCGCCGCTGCGGTTGGCCAGCTGCACGCCCGCCTGCAGCTCGTTGTAGCGTCGGCCGGCGGCAGGCGCTTCCCAGTCGCCGGTCTCCAGGTTCAGGCCCTCGATGTGGAAGGGCTTGGTGCCGGCACGGCGCGAAGGCGGCAGGTGGGCCAGCACCATGTCGCCACTGACGGGCGACTCCAGCGTCAGCGGCACGATGGCGTCGATCAGCGGGTCGATGCGGGCCAGCCGGCGGCCGCCCACCGGCGGCACGCGCAGCTCGGGCAGCACCTCGCCGGGATGATCGGGCTCGGCCAAGGCTTCGGCCGCCTCGGGCGCGGCCACGCCGCCTTCCAGGCCGGGCTCCACCCGCGGGTGGCTGGGCAGTTCGCCGTCGGCACGGCGGGGGCCGGCGTTGCGGGCCGTCCAGATGCTGTGGGCCACCAGGGCCAGCACCACCAGCACGGCCACGATCGTCAAAGCCATCGTCAGGGTCATCGTCTCGTCGTCCTCAAGCGAATCAGGCGGCCTCGACCATGCCGACCGCGGTTTCCATGTCCACCGCCACGATGCGGGACACGCCCTGCTCCTGCATGGTCACGCCGATCAGCTGCCTGGCCATCTCCATCGCGATCTTGTTGTGGCTGATGAAGAGGAACTGCGTGCCTTCGCTCATCTGCGTCACCAGCTTGGCGTAGCGCTCGGTGTTGGCGTCGTCCAGCGGCGCGTCCACTTCGTCCAGCAGGCAGAAGGGCGCGGGATTGAGCTGGAAGATGGCAAACACCAGCGCGATGGCGGTGAGCGCCTTCTCACCGCCTGACAGCAGGTGGATGGTGCTGTTCTTCTTGCCCGGCGGCTGCGCCATCACCTGCACACCGGCGTCCAGGATCTCGTCGCCCGTCATCACCAGGCGCGCATTGCCGCCGCCGAACAGGCTGGGGAACATGCGGCCGAAGCCCTCGTTCACCTGGTTGAAGGTGCTGCCCAGCAGGTCGCGGGTTTCCAGGTCGATCTTGTGGATGGCACCTTCCAGCGTGCCGATGGCTTCCAGCAGGTCGGCGTTCTGCGCGTCCAGGAAGCCCTTGCGCTCACGGGCGCTGGCCAGCTCGTCCAGCGCGGCCAGGTTCACCGCGCCCAGTGCCGCGATCTCGCGATTGATGCGGTCGATCTCGGTCTGCAGGCCATGCAGGCGCACGCCGTCAGCCTCGATGCCGGCGGCCAGCTGCGCCAGGTCCACCGCGGCGGCGGTGAGCTGCTCCATGTACTGCGCGCCGCCCAGCGAGGCGGCCTGCTGCTCCAGCTGCAGCTTGCCGATGCTTTCGCGCAGGGGCTCCAGGCTGCGTTCCAGCGTCAGGCGTTGTTCGTCCGAGCGGCGGAGTTGTACAGACAACTCGTCGTACTCGCTGCGCTGCGCGGCCAGCGCCTTTTCGCGCTCCACCCGCACGGCCAGGGCATCCTGCAACCCGGCCTGGGCGGCGGCATCGTCGAAGCTGGCCAGTTCCTGCTGCAGCTGCTCGGCGGCCTGCTGGCTGGCGGCGGCCTGCTGGCTGGCGGTTTCGATGGCGCGCTGCAGCTCGCCGCGGCGCGCGGCCAGCGAGCGGGCCGAGAACTGCGCCTCCTGCGCCTGGCGCTCCAGCGTGCGCAGCTGCTCGCGGGCGCCGGCCAGCTGGCGCTCGGCGGTGATCACCGCCTCTTCCAGCTCGGCATGGCGCTCCTGCGTGTTGGCCAGCTGCAGGTCCAGCTCCTCGAAGCGGGCTTCGCCGGTCACGCGGCGTTCGGCCAGCTCTTCCATCTGGCCGTCGATCTCGGCCAGCTCTTCCTGCAGCTGGCTGCGGCGCGATTGCGCGGCTTCGCTCTGCTGCTGCAGGCGCATCAGCTCCACCTGCAGCTGGTGGGCACGGGTCTGCGCCTCGGCGGCTTCGCGGCGCACCGTGGCCAGGCGGCTGGCGGCCTCGGCATAAGCGGCCTCGGCCCGCACCGCGGCGGTCTTGCTCTCTTCGGTGATCAAGGCCTGCGCGCGCAGCTCACGCTCCAGGTTCTCGATCTCCTGCGCGCGGGCCAGCATGCCGGCCTGCTCGGAGTCAGGCGCGTAGAACGACACCGCGAACTGCGAAACGGCATGGCCCTCGCGCGTGACGATGATCTCGCCATGCGTGAGCTGGCTGCGCGAGGCCAGCGCGGCGTCCAGCGAGTCGGCGGTGTACACGCCTTCCAGCCAGTCGGTCATCAAGGCCTTCAGGCCGCTGTCCTGCAGCCGCAGCAGCTGCGACAGGCGCGGCAGCGTCTGGTGGGTGTCGGGCGCGGTGGCGGCGGGCTTGGTGAAGAAGGCCAGCTTGGCCGGCGGCGCGTCGGCGGCAAAGGCCTTGACGGTGTCCACCCGCCCCACTTCCAGCGCATTCAAACGCTCGCGCAGCACCGATTCCAGCGCGGTTTCCCAGCCGGTTTCGATGTGCACCTGCGTCCACAACCCGGGCAGCCCGTCCAGCCCGTGCTTGGCCAGCCAGGGCTTGAGCTTGCCTTCGGTCTGCACCTTGGCCTGCAGCGTGCGCAGCGCTTCCAGCCGGGCCGACAGCTCGGACTGGCGGGCGGTCTCGCGGTTGACCACGGCCTGCTGGCCGCGGCGCTGCTCGTCCAGCTGCGGCACCTGCTCGGTGAGTTCATGCAGCCGTTCGTCGGCGATGGCCTGGGCCTCGGCCGCGTCTTCGCTTTGCGCGCGCAGCTCTTCCAGCCGGCCGGCATCGGGTGCGGCCAGGCCCTGGCGCTCGGCGGCCAGGCGCTCGCGCCGGCTGCGCAGCGCGCGGGTCTGCTCCTCGATGTTGCGGCTGTCAGCGGCCAGCAGCTGGATCTGCTGCTGCACCTGCGTCACCTGGCCGCGCTGCTCATTCGCGCGGGCCTGGGCCGCACGCACCGCGTCTTCCAGCGTGGGCAGGCTGCCCGCCTGTTCTTCAGCCTGGGCGGCCAGCACCTCGGCCTGTTCGTCGGCAGCGGCGATCTGCTCGGCGATGGTCTCCAGCTCGGCCTCGGCCTGGGCGCCGCGGTCGGCCCATTGCGCAATCTGCGTCTGCAGCTCGGCCAGGCGCTGCTGCGCACGGTTGCGGCCTTCCACCACGTAGCGGATGCGCTCTTCCAGGCGGCTGACTTCGAGCGACGCCTCGGCCAGCGCGCCCTGCGCGGTGTGCAGGTTGTCGCTGGCGGCATAGTGGGCCTGGCGGATGGTTTCCAGCCCGGCTTCCAGGTGGCGCAGCTCGGCCAGGCGCGCTTCCAGTGCATTGGTGGCCTCGGCCACCGCGGTCTTGATGCGCTGTTCTTCGGTGGCGGCGTCGCGGTGCTTCAGGAACCACAGCTGGTGCAGACGCAGCGTGCCGCGCTCCTGCAGGCCGTGGTACTGGGTGGCCACCTCGGCCTGCTTTTCCAGCTTCTCGAGGTTGGCGTTCAGCTCGCGCAGGATGTCTTCCACCCGCGTGAGGTTCTCGCGCGTGTCCTTGAGCCGGTTTTCGGTCTCGCGCCGGCGTTCCTTGTACTTGCTGACGCCGGCCGCTTCTTCGAGGAACATGCGCAGCTCTTCGGGCTTGCTCTCGATGATGCGGCTGATGGTGCCCTGGCCGATGATGGCGTAGGCCCGCGGGCCCAGGCCGGTGCCCAGGAACACGTCCTGCACATCGCGGCGGCGCACCGGCTGGTTGTTGATGTAGTAGCTGCTGGTGCCGTCGCGCGTCAGCACCCGCTTGACGGCGATCTCGGCGAACTGGTTCCACTGGCCGCCGGCGCGGGCGTCTTCGTTGCTGAACACCAGCTCGACGCTGGCGCGGCTGGCCGGCTTGCGGTTGCCCGAGCCGTTGAAGATGACGTCCTGCATCGACTCGCCGCGCAGCTCGCTGGCCTTGCTTTCGCCGAGCACCCAACGCACCGCGTCCATGATGTTGGACTTGCCGCAGCCATTGGGCCCGACGACGCCGACCAACTGGCCGGGCAACTGGAAGGTGGTGGGTTCGGCGAAGGACTTGAAGCCCGAGAGCTTGATCTGGTTGAGCCGCATGAGCGCGTGCCCCTGGAGCGCGCCAAGGTGTTGATTCAGAAGGTTTTTTTGCCCTTGCTCGGGGGCAAGAAAGCGGCCGGATGATACCATCGCGCCCCTTTGCCTCCGGGGCTTTCCCGGGCGCGCTACCCCTTGTTGCACCCGCGGCGCGCCAGGCGCCGCCACCCGCTGCCATGGCCAAGAACGCCAAGAAATCCAAGTCTTCCGCCGTCGCGGAGGTCACTGCCCACACCGGCGCGCCCGAGCGCCAGATGCCGCCCAACCCGCCCAGCGCCCCGAGCAAGGAACTGCACGTGTTCCCCAACCCGGCGCCCGAGCGTGACTACGTCATCCAGTTCCAGGTGCCCGAGTTCACCTGCCACTGCCCGCTGACCGGCCAGCCCGACTTCGCGCACTTCACGATCGACATGATCGCGGACCAGCTGTGCATCGAGCTCAAGAGCCTGAAGATGTACTTCTGGAGCTACCGCAACGAAGGCGCGTTCCACGAGAAGGTGACCAACACCATCCTGGACGACATCGTGAAGGCGAGCGACCCGCGCTTCGTGCGCATCACCGCCAAGTGGTACGTGCGCGGTGGCATCTACACCAACGTGGTGGCCGAGCACCGCCAGAAGGGCTGGCAGCCGCTGCCGGTGGTGCAGCTGCCGCAGCACGCCGCCGAAACCGGCCTGCTGTAAGGGCCGCACGATGCCGCTGGCCGAACGCCCGCCTTACCAGAAGTTCGACGTGCGCGTGGCGCGCAGCCGCATCGACGGCTTCGGCTGCTTCGCGGCCGAGCCGATTCCGCCGCGGCTGAAGATCGGTGAGATCCGCGGCGAGGCCATCAGCGTGGCCGAGGCCCGCCGCCGCGCCGAAGGCCAGCAGCGCATCATGATCGTGGAGGTGTCGCACAAGACGGCGATCGATGCCTCGAAGAGCACCGACCCGATGCGCTTCACCAACCACTCGTGCCAGCCCAATGCCCGGCTGGTCATCCGCGACGGCCGCATCGAGTTCTACGCCATCCAATCCATCGCCGTGGGCGACGAGGTGACGGTGAACTATGGCGAGACGCACCACGAAGGCAAGCTCGAATGCCGCTGCGGCGCGCCGGGGTGCGTGGGGCGGCTGTAGCCGCCCCGCTCGATCTCAGCCTTTGGCGACCGCCTCGGCAATCGCCTTGCCCACGTCAGCCGTGGTGGCCTTGCCACCCAGGTCGGGCGTGCGGGGGCCGTCCTGGAGCACGTCTTCGATGGCCTTGAGCACGGCGGCGCCGGCTTCCGCGTGGCCCAGGTGCTCCAGCATCATCGAGCCGGCCCAGATCTGGCCGATGGGGTTGGCGATGCCCTTGCCGTAGATGTCGGGCGCCGAGCCGTGCACCGGCTCGAACAGCGACGGGAACTTGCGCTCAGGGTTGAGGTTGGCCGAAGGCGCGATGCCGATGGTGCCGGTGCAGGCCGGGCCCAGGTCGGACAGGATGTCGCCGAACAGGTTGCTGGCCACCACCACGTCAAACCAGTCCGGGTGCTGCACGAAGTGCGCGGTCAGGATGTCGATGTGGAACTTGTCGGTGCGCACCTCGGGGTAGGCCTTGGCCAGCTCGGCGAAGCGCTCGTCCCAGTAGGGCATCGAGATGGAGATGCCGTTGCTCTTGGTGGCCGAGGTGAGGTGGCGCTTGGGCCGCTTCATGGCCAGCTCGAAGGCGAACTTCATGATGCGCTCGGTGCCGTGGCGGCTGAACACGCTTTCCTGCAGCACGATCTCGCGCTCGGTGCCTTCGAACATCTTGCCGCCGACGCTGGAGTACTCGCCCTCGGTGTTCTCGCGCACGATGTAGAAATCGATGTCGCCCACCTGGCGGCCGGCCAGCGGGCTCTTGACGCCCGGCATCAGCCGCGCGGGCCGCAGGTTCACGTACTGGTCGAACTCGCGGCGGAACAGCAGCAGCGAGCCCCACAGCGAGACATGGTCGGGCACCGTGGCCGGCCAGCCCACCGCGCCGAAGAAGATGGCGTCGTGGCCGCCGATCTGCGCTTTCCAGTCGGCGGGCATCATGGCGCCCTCCTTCAGATAGCGCTCGCAGCTCCAGTCGAATTCGTCCCACTGCCACTGGAGGCCGAAGCGGGTGGCCACGGCGTCCAGCACGCGCAGGCCCTCGGGCATCACTTCCTTGCCGATGCCGTCGCCGGCGATGACGGCGATGCGATGGGTTTGGCTCATGGGTTCACTCTCCTTGGTGGGGGCTTTGCAGGAAGGGCAGCATGCGTTCCAGCAGCTGCTCGGGCGCCTCTTCGGCGATGTAGTGGCCGCAGGGCAGCGCACCGCCCTGCACGTCGTCGGCCACCCGCTGCCACTCGGCCAGCGGGTTGAAACAGCGTTGCACCACGCCCTGCGCGCCCCACAGGGCCAGCACCGGCATGGGCAGGCGGCGGCCCGCCTCGCGGTCGGCGCGGTCGTGTTGCAGGTCGATGCCGGCGGCGGCGCGGTAGTCCTCGCACATCGCATGGGCGGCGCCGGGCAGCGCGATGCAGCGTTCGTAGTCGGCCCAGGCCTCGGGCGTGAAGGGCGACAGGCCGGCGCTGCGGCGGCCCATCACGTCGTGCAGGTAGGCGCTCGGGTCGGCCTCGATCAGCCGCTCGGGCAGCGGCGCTGGCTGGATGAGGAAGAACCAGTGCCAGTAGGCGCGGGCAAAGGCCTCGTTGGTCTGCTCGTACATGGCCAGCGTGGGCGCGATGTCCAGCACCACCAGGCGCTGCACGGCCTGCGGATGGTCGGCCGCCAGCCGGTGGGCCACGCGGGCGCCGCGGTCATGGGCCAGCACCTGGAAGCGCTCATGGCCCAGCTGCCGCATCACCGCCAGCATGTCGGCGGCCATCGTGCGCTTGGCATACAGCGCAGGGTCGGCACTCCCCGCGGGCTTGGAGGAGTCGCCATAACCGCGCAGGTCGGCGATGACCAGCGTGAAGTGGCGCGCCAGCACCGGCGCCACCTTGTGCCAGATGGCCTTGGTCTGCGGATGGCCGTGCAGCAGCAGCAAGGGCGGGCCTTCACCGCCGGTGACGCAGGCGATCTGCACGCCGGGGGCGGTGGTGATGAGGTGCGACGGATAGCCGGGGTACAGGCTCATGGCGGCGTTCCTGCTGCTGAAGGAGCCGCCACTGTAGGCGCAGGTCGCGGCGCCATACGTTCTTCCTGCGCACTTCATCCCGTCGCCAATGGCATCAATGCGGTGAAGGTCGCTTCGCGATAATCGCCCGATGAATCCTCTGCTGCACCGCCTGCAGCCGTATCCGTTCGAGCGGCTGCGGCAACTCACCCGCGACATCATGCCCAACCCGGCCCTGCGCCCCATCAGCCTGGGCCTGGGCGAGCCGCGGCACCCCACGCCCGCGCTGATCGAAGAGGCGCTGACCTCGTCGCTCAAGGGCTTGTCGAGCTACCCTGCCACCGCGGGCGACCCCCAGCTGCGCGAGGCGGCTGCCGGCTGGCTGCAACGCCGCTACGGCGTGGCGGTGGATGCAGCCACGCAGGTGCTGCCGGTCAATGGCTCGCGTGAGGCGCTGTTCTCGCTGGCGCAGTCGGTGATCGACCCCACACGGCCCGGCGCCACGGTGGTGTGCCCCAATCCGTTCTATCAGATCTACGAAGGCGCGGCCCTGCTCTCGGGCGCCGAGGTGGCCTTTGCCAACAGCGACCCGGCGCGCAACTTCGCGCCCGACTGGTCGCAGATCGACGGGGCCACCTGGGCGCGCACGCAGCTGGTGTACGTGTGTTCGCCGGGCAACCCCACCGGCGCGGTGATGCCGCTGGACGAGTGGCGCACGCTGTTCGAGCTGTCGGACCGCCACGGCTTCGTGATCGCCAGCGACGAGTGCTACTCCGAGATCTACTTCCGCGACGAGCCGCCGCTGGGCGGGCTGCAGGCCGCCAAGGCGCTGGGCCGCGACGACTTCCGCCGCCTGGTGATGCTGACCAGCCTGAGCAAGCGCAGCAACGTACCGGGCATGCGCTCGGGCTTCGTGGCCGGCGATGCCGAGGTGATGAAGCAGTTCCTGCTGTACCGCACCTACCACGGCAGCGCGATGAGCCCGGTGGTGCAGTCGGCCAGCATCGCGGCGTGGAACGACGAAGACCACGTGGTGGCCAACCGCGAGCTGTACCGCACCAAGTTCGCCCAGGTGACGCCGGTGCTGCAGGCCGTGATGGACGTGGCCCTGCCCGACGCCAGCTTCTACCTGTGGGCCGGCGTGCCGGCCGCCTTCAACGGCGACGACATCGCCTTCGCCCGCGGCCTGCTCGCTCAATACAATGTGGCGGTGCTGCCGGGCAGCCTGCTCGCACGCAGCGCGCATGGCAGCAACCCCGGTGCCGGGCGTGTGCGCCTGGCCCTGGTGGCCGAAGTGGCCGAATGCCTCGAGGCGGCCCAACGCATCGCCTCCTACGTCAAGTCCTTGTGAGACCCCCCATGACCGCACAACTGCAATCCACCATCGACCTCGCGTGGGAAGCGCGCTCCGACATCACCGCGCTGAACGCGCCCGAGGTGCGTGAGGCCGTCGAGGAGGTGATCGCCCAGCTGAACACCGGCCGCCTGCGCGTGGCCGAGCGCCAATCGGTGGGCCAGTGGACGGTGAACCAGTGGGTGAAGAAGGCGGTGCTGCTGAGCTTCCGCCTGAACGACAACAAGCCCATGCATGCCGGCGAGCTGGCCTTCTTCGACAAGGTGCCCACCAAGTTCGCGCACCTGAGCGAAGAAGAGATGCGCGCCACCGGCGTGCGCGTGGTGCCGCCGGCCGTGGCGCGCCGCGGCAGCTACCTGGCCAAGAACGTGATCCTGATGCCCAGCTACGTGAACATCGGCGCCTACGTCGATGAAGGCACGATGGTGGACACCTGGGCCACCGTGGGCAGCTGCGCGCAGATCGGCAAGAACGTGCACCTGTCGGGCGGCGTGGGCATCGGCGGCGTGCTGGAGCCGCTGCAGGCCAACCCCACCATCATCGAGGACAACTGCTTCATCGGCGCCCGCTCCGAGATCGTCGAAGGCGTGGTGGTGGAGGAGAACTCGGTCATCTCGATGGGCGTGTACATCGGCCAGAGCACCAAGATCTACGACCGTGAAACCGGCGAGGTGCACTACGGCCGCGTGCCGGCCGGCTCGGTGGTGGTGAGCGGCAACCTGCCCAGCGCCGATGGCAAGTACAGCCTGTATTGCGCGGTGATCGTCAAGAAGGTGGACGCGCAGACCCGCGCCAAGACCAGCTTGAACGACCTGCTGCGCGCCTGATCGTCAGCGCCCATCCCCGATGAGCGGCGGCAATCTCGAGCGCGTGCTGCGGCTGATGGCCGAGCGATCGGCCTCCGACGCCTACATCTCGGCGAAGACGCCGATCCTCATCAAGGTCAACGGGCAGATGATGCAGCTGTCCGACCAGCCGTTGACGCCGGCCCAGCCGCGCCAGCTGCTGGCCGAGATGCTCACCGAAGCGCAGCTGGCCGAGCTGGACAGCACCAGCGAGCTCAATGCGGCGGTGGGCGTGCCGGGCGTCGGCAGCTTCCGGCTGTCGGCTTTCAAGCAGCGCGGCTCCATCGCCGCGGTGTTCCGCTGCATCCCCTTCCACATTCCGCCGATCGACACGCTGGGCGTGCCCGACGTGCTGTCGCAGATCGTGCTGGACAAGCGCGGCCTGATCCTGATGGTGGGTGCCACCGGCAGCGGCAAGAGCACCACGCTGGCCTCGATGCTGGAGCTGCGCAACCAGCGGCTCACCGGCCACATCCTCACCATCGAAGACCCGATCGAGTTCCTGTTCAACAACAAGAAGTCGATCATCAACCAGCGCGAGATCGGCCGCGACACGCAAAGCCTGCAGGTGGCGCTGCGCAATGCGCTGCGGCAGGCGCCCGACTGCATTCTGATCGGCGAGATCCGCGACCGCGAGACCATGTCGCTGGCGCTGTCGTACGCGCTGTCGGGCCACTTGGTGCTGGCCACGCTGCATGCCAACAACAGCTACCACGCGCTGGGTCGCATCCTGTCGATGTACACGCCTGAGTCGCGCGGCTCGCTGCTGGCCGACCTGGCCGCCGGCCTGCGCGCCGTGGTGTCGCAGCGGCTGCTGCGCGCCACCTCGGGCGGCCGCGTGCCGGCCATCGAGGTCATGCTCAACACCCAGCTGGTGGCCGAGCTGATCGAGAAGGGCGACATGCACGGCGTGAAGGAGGCGATGGAAAAGTCGCTGGCCGAAGGCTCGCAGACCTTCGAACAGGACCTGGCGCGCCTGGTGAACGAAGGCAGCGTCACCCGCGACGAAGCGCTGGCCAATGCCGATTCACCCACCAACCTGCTGTGGCGGCTGCAGAACGCGGCACTGCAGGCGGCCAAGCCGGTCGCCCGCGCCGATGAATCCGACGTGGCGGTGTACACCGAAGTGACGGTGGACGTGCCGGCGCCCGGCGCCGCCGCTTCGCTGGTCCCGGCCCATGCCACGCCCTTCGGCGGCACCGCCCCGGGGCCGTCCACCTTTCCCACCCTGCCCCGCACCTGATGACTGCCGCCCTGCACCTGGCCGAAGCGCTGATCGCCCGCAACTCCACCACGCCAGAGGATGCGGGCTGCCAGGCGCTGATCGCCAGCCGGCTGCAGGCCATCGGCTTCGTCTGCGAAACCATCGAAAGCGGCCCGGCGAACTTCCGCGTCACCAACCTGTGGGCCAAGCGCAGTGGCGCCCGCCCGGGGCCCACGCTGGTGCTGGCCGGCCACACCGACGTGGTGCCCACCGGGCCGTTGGACCAGTGGCACAGCGACCCCTTCACGCCCACCCACCGCGACGGCAAGCTCTACGGCCGCGGTGCGGCCGACATGAAGAGCAGCATCGCCGCGATGGTGGTGGCGGCCGAGGAATTCGTGGCCGCGCAGCCCGCGCATGCCGGCGCCATCGCCTTATTGCTGACCAGTGACGAAGAAGGCCCGGCGCTGGACGGCACCGTGAAGGTGGTGGACCTGCTGGCCCAGCGCGGCGAGAAGCTGGACATGTGCGTGGTGGGCGAGCCCACCAGCGTCAGCGCGCTGGGCGACATGGTCAAGAACGGCCGCCGCGGTTCGCTGTCGGGCAAGCTGCGCGTGATCGGCGTGCAAGGCCACATCGCCTACCCGCAGCTGGCGCGCAACCCCATCCACCAGGCGGCGCCAGCGCTGGCCGAACTGGCCGCGATGGTGTGGGACAGCGGCAATGCCTACTTCCCGCCCACCAGCTGGCAGGTGTCCAACATCCACGGCGGCACCGGCGCCACCAACGTGATCCCGGGCGAGCTGGTGATTGACTTCAACTTCCGCTTCAGCACCGAATCCACGCCCGAGGCGCTGAAGGCCCGCGTGGCCGCGGTGCTGGACAAGCACGGCCTGCAGTACCAGATCGACTGGACGCTGGGCGGCGAGCCCTTCCTGACGCCGGTGGGCACACTCACCGAAGCACTGGGCGCGGCCATCCACGACGAGACCGGCGTCACCACCGAGCTGTCGACCACCGGCGGCACGTCGGACGGCCGCTTCATCGCCAAGCACTGCCCGCAGGTGATGGAGTTCGGGCCGATCAACGCCAGCATCCACAAGATCGACGAGCACGTGATCGCCGCCGACGTCGAACGCTTGAAGAACATCTACCGCCGGCTGCTGGAAAAGGTGCTGGCATGAGCGTTGAAACGTTGAACCTCGTCGCCGCGATCGAAGCCGCGGCGGCGCGGCTGGACGCGGCCGGCGTGAGCTATGGCCACGGCACCACCAACGCCTTCGACGAAGCCGCCTGGCTGGTGCTGTGGCGCCTGGGCCTGCCGCTGGATGCGCTGGACGAGGTGGCCGAGCGCCTGCTGAACGCCGACGAGCAGGCCGCCATCGACGCGCTGATCCAGCAGCGCATCGACAGCCGCCGCCCCGCCGCCTACCTGACGCAGGAAGCCTGGCTGCAGGGCGTGAGCTTCCATGTCGACGAACGCGTGATCGTGCCGCGTTCGCTGATCGCCGAGCCTCTGGCCGACGGCACGCTGGACGCCTGGCTGAGCGAGCACACCCGCCAGGTGCTGGACCTGTGCACCGGCAACGGCAGCCTGGCCGTGCTGGCCGCGATGGCCTGGCCCGAGGTGCAGGTGGACGCGGCCGACATCAGCGACGATGCGCTGGCCGTGGCCCGCATCAACGTCGACCGCCATGGGCTGGCCGACCGCATCCGCCTTTTGCACAGCGACGGCCTGGCCGCCCTGCCCGGCCCCTACGACCTGGTGCTGTGCAACCCGCCCTACGTCAACAGCGCGTCCATGGCCGCGCTGCCCGCCGAATACCGTGCCGAACCCGCGCTGGCCCTGGCCGGCGGCGAAGACGGCATGGACTTCATCCGCCGCCTGCTGGCCGAGCTGCCGCAGCGGCTGTCGCCCCACGGCGTGCTGGTGCTCGAGATCGGCCACGAGCGCGAGCACTTCGAGGCGGCCTTTCCCGCGCTGGCGCCCGTGTGGCTGCCCACCAGCGCCGGCGACGACCAGGTGCTGCTGCTGGACCGCGACGCGCTGGGCGCACTGTCTGTTTCCTGATGATCACCCTTCGCAACCTCACCCTCCGCCGCGGCACCAAGGTCGTCCTGGACAACGCCAGCGTCACGCTGAACCCGGGCGAAAAGATCGGCCTGGTCGGCCGCAACGGCGCCGGCAAGTCCAGCCTCTTCGCGCTGCTCACCGGCCGGCTGGGCGCCGATGCCGGCGATGCCGAGATCCCGCCGCGCTGGCGCATCGGCGAGGTGGCGCAGCACATGCCCGAAACCAGCGACAGCGCGACCGACTTCGTGCTGCAGGGCGACATCCCGCTGATGGAGGCGCAGGCCGCGCTGGCGGCGGCCGAGACCAGCGACGACGGCCATGCCATCGCCGATGCGCACATGGCCATCGAGGAGGCGGGCGGCTTCGATGCGCGCTCACGCGCGCAGGCGCTGCTGCTGGGCCTGGGGTTCCAGGTGCAGCAGCTGGACGCGCCGGTCAACAGCTTCTCGGGCGGCTGGCGCATGCGGCTGCAGCTGGCGCGGGCGCTGATGTGCCCGGCCGACCTGATGCTGCTGGACGAGCCCACCAACCACCTGGACCTCGACGCCCTGGTGTGGCTGGAAGGCTGGCTGCAGCGCTTTTCCGGCACCATGATCGTGATCAGCCACGACCGCGAGTTCCTGGACGCGATCACCAAGGTGACGCTGCACCTGGACGAGGCCAAGCTGACGCGCTACGGCGGCAACTACACCACCTTCGAAGAAATGCGCGCCGAGCGCATGAGCCAGCAGGCCACGGCGTTCGTCAAGCAGCAGGAGCGCATCGCCCACCTGCAGCGCTTCATCGACCGCTTCAAGGCCAAGGCCAGCAAGGCCAAGCAGGCGCAAAGCCGGGTCAAGGCGCTGGACCGCATGGAAAAGCTGGCGCCGGTGCTCACGGCCAGCGACTTCAGCTTCGAGTTCAAGGAGCCGGTGAGCCTGCCCAACCCGATGCTGGCCATGCGCGAAGTAGTGTGTGGGTACATGGTGCCGTCGGCCGACGACGCGTCGGTGCGTGTGCCCAAGCCCATCGTCCACAACGTCACCCGCACCGTGCTGGCCGGCCAGCGCATCGGCATCCTGGGCGCCAACGGCCAGGGCAAGTCCACCGTGGTCAAGACCATCGCGCGCGAGCATCCGGCGCTGGGCGGCGAGATCACCGAAGGCAAGGGCCTGGCCATCGGCTACTTCGCGCAGCAGGAGATGGACCTGCTGCATGCCGACGACGCGCCGCTGCAGCACATGGTGCGGCTGGCCCGCACCGTCGGCCCCGAGGCGCGCGAGCAGGAGCTGCGCGACTTCCTCGGCAAGTTCCGCTTCACCGGCGACATGGTGCAGCAGCGCATCGGCTCGCTGTCGGGCGGCGAGAAGGCGCGCCTGGTGCTGGCCAGCCTGGTGTGGCAGCGGCCCAACCTGCTGCTGCTGGACGAACCCACCAACCACCTGGACCTGACCACGCGTGAAGCGCTGTCGATGGCGCTGAACGAGTTCGAAGGCTCGGTGATGCTGGTGAGCCACGACCGCGCACTGCTGCGCGAGGTGTGCGACGAGTTCTGGCTGGTGACGGCCGGCGGCCTGCAGCCCTTCGATGGCGACCTGGACGACTACCAGCGCTGGCTGCTGGAGCAATCCCGCGCGGTGCAGAGGGCCGCGGCCAAGGGCGAGAAGTACAACGCCACGCCGCTGCCTGAGTCGCCCAAGCCGGCGGCCGTGGCGCCGGCCCCTGCCCCCGCGCCCGCGCCTGCCCAGCAGCAGGGCCCCGGCCGCCGCGAAGATCGCAAGGCCCAGGCGCAAGCCCGCGCCAAGCTGGCCGAGCGCACGCGGCCGTTGCGCATCGAGATCGAGCGCGTCGACAGCCGCATGGCCAAGCTCGCCGCCGAACGCGGTGACTGCGAGGCGCAACTGGCCAGCGGCAGCCTGCCCGGCAGCGAAATCGCCGAGCTGGGCCGCAAGCTCAACCACATCAGCGCCGAGATGACGATGCTGGAAGAGCGCTGGCTGGAACTGAGCAGCGAGATCGAAGCGCTGCAGGCCTCCGCGGGCTGACCCTGAGTGCAACGCCTGGCGCGCAGGCCGCGCGCCGGGATTCTTCGCAAAGACCATTTCAGTTGTACGCAATTTAATTGAGTACTACATTACTAGCCATGCGCTCGACAAACGCCCCCGACACCACGCCCGACGGCCCTCCGGCCACCGCCGATGCGTGGCTGGCGCTGGACCTGCAGCTGTGCTTTGCCTTGTACTCGTCCTCGCTGGCGATGACCAAGCTCTACAAGCCGCTGCTCGACCCGCTGGGCCTGACCTACCCGCAGTACCTCGTGATGCTGGTGCTGTGGGAAACCGACGATGTGTCCGTGGGTGAACTCGGCCACCGGCTGTCACTGGACTCGGGCACGCTGACGCCGCTGCTCAAGCGGCTGGAAGCGTCGGGCTACGTCACCCGGGTGCGCGACCGGCAGGACGAACGGCGCGTGCGGGTGCAGCTCACACCGCCCGGCCGGGCCCTGAAGGCGCAGGCGCATGCCGTGCCGCAGGCCGTGGCCTGTGCCAGCGGCTGCGCGCTGGATGAACTCGTCACGCTCACGCAGCGGCTCAAGCAGCTACGTGACAACCTGGCACAACACGCCGAACGTGCGGCGGCTTGATCCGCACGAATGTCAAACCGAAGGAAGACCACCATGGCGATCGAGAAGACCCTGTACACCGCCCACGCCACCTCCACCGGCGGCCGCGATGGCAAGTCCAAGAGCGACGACGGCAAGCTGGAAGTCAAGCTGGCCCCGCCCAAGGAAATGGGTGGCAACGGCGACGGCACCAACCCCGAACAGCTGTTCGCGGCCGGCTACTCCGCCTGCTTCCTGGGCGCGATGAAGTTCGTCGCCGGCCAGCAGAAGGCCGCCCTGCCCGCCGACACCTCGATCACCGCCGACATCGGCATCGGCCCGCTGGCCGGCGGCAAGGTGGGCTTCGGCATCAGCGCGGTGCTGAACATCACCATCCCGGGCTGGGAACAAGCCAAGGCGCAAGAGCTGGTCGACGCCGCCCACCAGGTGTGCCCGTACTCGAACGCCACCCGCGGCAACATCGACGTGACGCTGAACGTCGCGGTCTGATCGAGCGCAGCGAGCTTGCGGGCTCCACCAGTCCCGCCGGGCCGCCCCAAGGGACTGGACGCCCCCTTGGGGGGCAGCGAGCGCAGCGAGCTTGGGGGCTCAATCCACGTGCAAGAGCCGCAGCAGCAGCGCCACCCGCGCCTGCTGCGGCGTGAGGGCTCCGGCCGCCGGCAAAGCGCCAGGCACCTCGATCACGCTGCCGGCCAGGCAGCGGCTGCAACGCAGAACCTGAACACCGGCCACCTCGGCGCTGCGCAGGGCCGCCTCCAAAGCCTCATGCAAGGTGCCGTTGCCGGTGCCCGCCACCACCAGGCCGGCCACGCCCGCAGCCTGCAGTGCCTGCACCGCACGGCCATCCGCACCGGCGGCACTGGTGACGATTTCCACCCACGGCCAGGGCTGTGGCGCCGACTGCAGCCCCGCCAGCCGTTCAACCGCGCCCGCGCGCGGCGCCGGCCACGGTCGTAGCGCCCGCACCCGATCGGCTTCCACATAGGCCAGCGGGCCGGCATCGCCGGAGCCGAAGGCATCCAGCCGGTACGTGTGCGTCTTGCGCACCTCGCCGCCCGCATGCACGGTGCCGCCCAACAAGGCCAGCACGCCCTGGCAGCCGGGCGTGCGCGCCAGCAGCACCGCATCCAGCAGGTTCTGCGGGCCGTCGGCCAGCAAGGCGGTGGCCGGCCGCATGGCCGCCACCAGCACCACGGGCTTGGCCGGCGCCAGCACCTGTTGCAGGAAGAACGCGGTTTCCTCCAGCGTGTCGGTGCCATGCGTCACCACCACGCCGACCACCTCGGGCCGCGCCAGGTGGTGGGCCAGGCGCGTGGCCAGTTGCAGCCACACGTCGAAGCGCATGTCCTTGCTGTCCAGCTGCGCCACCTGCTCGGCCTCCAGCGGCTGGCCGGCCAGTGCCGGCACCGCGGTCACCAGCTGCGCCACGCCCAGCTGGCCGGCGGTGTAGCCCACGGTGTCGCCGGCATCGGCCGCGGTGCCGGCGATGGTGCCGCCGGTACCCAGGATCACGACCTTGTCGAGTGCGGTTTGCGCGTTTTGCATTGATTTTGCGGCTGGATAGGAATACAGTGACTGGACGAATCCACAGGAAACCCGATGGCTGATCGCCCGAAGCTTAGTGGCCTGAAACCGAGCGGCCTCAAACTCACTGAGCGCCAGCAGCAGATTTTCGATCTTGTGCGCAACGCCATCGAAACCACCGGCGCGCCGCCCACCCGGGCCGAGATCGCGCGGCAGCTGGGCTTCAAGTCCGCCAACGCGGCGGAAGAGCATCTGCAGGCCCTCGCCCGCAAGGGCGTCATCGAGCTGGTCGGCGGCACCTCGCGCGGCATCCGTCTGCCCAGCGACACCCTGCATGCCGTGAACGAAGCGCGTGAAGCGCGCAGTCGCCAGTTCAGCCTGCCGCTGGCCAGCCTGGCCCAGCTCACGCTGCCGCTGGTGGGCCGGGTGGCGGCCGGCAGTCCCATCCTGGCCCAGGAACATATCGACCAGACCTACGTGGTCGAGGCCAGCCTGTTCGCCCGCCGCCCCGACTACCTGCTGCGCGTGCGCGGCATGAGCATGCGCGACGCCGGCATCCTGGACGGCGACCTGCTGGCGGTGCAAAAGGCCAGCGAGGCGCGCAACGGCCAGATCGTGGTTGCCCGCATCGGCGACGAAGTCACCGTCAAGCGCTTCGAGCGCCAGGGTGCCAGCATCCGCCTGCTGCCTGAGAACCCCGATTTCGCGCCCATCGACGTGTCGGCCGACGAGAGCTTCACGCTGGAAGGGCTGGCCGTCGGCCTGGTGCGCAACACCTGGTTGATGTGATGTCCCGCACGCTGGTCAAGTCGCCCAAGGCCGAATGCGCCGCGGCCTGCCAGACGCTGGAACAACTGCCCAACATCGGCCCCTCGCTGGCGGCCGACCTGCGACTCATCGGCATCCATGAGCCGCGCGACCTGATCGGACGCGACGCCTTCGTGCTGTACCAGGCGCTGTGCGCCAAGACCGGCAAGCGCCAGGACCCCTGCGTGCTGGACACCTTCATGGCCGCCACCGACTTCATGCGCGGCGCCGCCGCCGCGCCCTGGTGGGCCTACACACCGCAGCGCAAGCTGCTCTACGGGCAGATCGAGGCGGCGCGATAGGCGGCGCCACGGGTGCCAACAAGCACAGTTCCGGGCGCCTTATCGGCGCTTTGCGCAGCCATGCTCGCGCAAAGAATGGCTTTATTCACGATGCCATGCGCCGATATCCCGGAGACCATGTTGAACGCCCTCCTGCTCCAAATGCGCCGCCTGCGGGCCGGCGTCGGCACGCGGGTCGAGGTCTGCCCGCCTGCGGTGCTGTCTCCGGTCGAGCCTGTGTGGTCGCGGTTGATGCGCTGGGTGGCAGCCCCCGCCCCCTGGCAGGCAGCAATGAGCCCGCCCGGCGGGCGCCGGCTGCAACGCACCAAGGCCGACTTCGTCGCCGCCTTGAACGACATCGGCACGCCCGCGGCGCGCCAGCTCTCGGACCGGGTGCATACCGCCCGTTCGCCGCGTGAGCTGTGGCACCTGCGCTCGGCCGTCTTCCAGCTGGTGTCGCTGGCCCACAGCCAGCGCGAAGCCCAGCTCCGGCTGGAGGCGCTGAACCGCCACTTCCCCACCCGTGCGCCGCGCTCGGGCTTCGGCGCGCTGGATGCATGACCGCGCCGCGCCACTTCTCCCCCTCACCCGACGGCCGCCCGCGCCACAGCGCGGCTGCCCCGGGCGCGCCGCGCAACTACACCGTCGGCGGGTTGCGCACCGGCATGCCGGCCGAGCAGATGTCGCGGCTGAGCGCGCGCAAGGCCTTCGTCGACACCAAGCTGATGTTCATGCAGGTGCTGGCGCAGATCGACCGCCACGACGCCGGCGTGGAATGGCTGCGCAAACAGGTGCGCAGCGCGCAGATGCCGGAAGACCTGTGGCTGCTGCGGGCCGCGGTGTACGACGCGCTGCGCAGCGAAGGCGCGCAGGGCGCTGAACTGCGCGACCTGCTGCGCCGCAGCCTGGACGGCCTGCTGCCTGGCACCTACATGGCCAGCGGCTTCAGCACCCTTTGACACCGGCCGCGCGGTCGGGCATGTCGGCCGAGGCACAATGCCCGGCCACATGAACATCATCATCCTCGACGACTACCAGGATGCGGTGCGCAAGCTGAAGTGCGCCTCGCTGCTCGAACCGCTGAACGCCAAGGTGTTCACCAACACGGTCAAGGGCATCGGCCAGCTGTCGGTGCGCCTTCGTGATGCCGATGTGCTGGTGCTGATCCGCGAACGCACCGCCTTCCCGCGCCAACTGCTGGAAAAACTCCCCAAACTCAAGCTCATCTCGCAAACCGGCAAGGTGGGCTCCCATATTGACGTGGAGGCCTGCACCCGGCTGGGCATCGCCGTCGCAGAAGGCACCGGTTCGCCGGTGGCGCCGGCCGAACTCACCTGGGCGCTGATCATGGCCGCCATGCGCCGCCTGCCCCAGTACATCGGCAATCTGAAGCACGGCGCCTGGCAGCAGTCGGGCCTGAAGGCCGCCGGCATGCCACCCAACTTCGGCGTCGGCCAGGTGCTGCGCGGCAAGACGCTGGGCATCTGGGGCTATGGCCGCATCGGCCAGCTGGTGGCCGGTTTCGGCCGCGCCTTCGGCATGCAGGTGGTGGTGTGGGGCCGCGAGCCTTCGCTGGAACGTGCCCGCGCCGACGGCCTGGCCACCGCGCCCAGCAAGGAAGCCTTCTTCGAAGGCTGCGACGTGCTGACCGTGCACCTGCGGCTGAACGACGCCACCCGCGGCATCGTCACGCTGGAAGATCTGTCGCGCATGAAGCCAACGGCCCTTTTCGTCAACACCTCGCGCGCCGAGCTGGTGGAAGAAAACGCGCTGGTTTCGGCCCTGAACAAGGGCCGTCCCGGCCTCGCCGCGGTGGACGTGTTCGAGAGCGAGCCCATCCTGCAAGGCCATCCGCTGCTGCGGCTGGAGAACGCCGTGTGCACGCCGCACATCGGCTACGTGGAGCAGGACAGCTACGAGATGTACTTCGGCGCCGCGTTCCAGAACGTCGTCAACTTCGTCAACCAGCAGCCGACCAACCTGCTGAACCCTGAAGCCCTGCGGGTGCACCGGTGACCACCGTGCCGCAGGCCGCCGGTGAAGTTCCGGCCGCGGCGCTGCGTTGGTCGCTGCTGTTCGGCAACTTTGCGATCGGTTGCGGTGTGATGGTCACCGCAGGCTCGCTCAACGACCTCACCCGCTCGCTGCAGGTGAGCGTCGCGGTCGGTGGGCAGCTGATCACCATTGCCGCAGCGGTGCTCGCATTCGGTGCGCCGTTGCTGGCAGCCGCAGTCGGCGGCTTCGACCGCCGGCGGCTGCTCACGCTGGCGCTGGCTTGGTACGCCATCGGCCATGCGCTGTCGGCGCTGATGCCCAGCTATGCCGCGCTGATGCCGGTGCGGGCGGCCAGCGTGCTGGCCGCGGCCGTGTTCACGCCACAAGCCGCCGCCACCGCCGCCTGGCTGGCCACGCCTGCGGCACGCGGCCGGCTGATCACCTTCATCTTCCTTGGCTGGTCGGTGGCCAGCGTGCTGGGCATGCCGGTGCACAGCTTCATCGGCGAAACCTTCGGCTGGCGCTACGCCTTCGGCGTCGTGGCGTTGCTGTCGGCCGTGGCCGCCGCCTGGGTGTGGCGCGTGGTGCCCGACGGCGTACGGCCGCCGGCCCTGAGCCTGCGTTCTTGGCGCGAGGTGATCACCCACCCGGCACTGATGGCCATGGTGCTGGTCACCGCCTTGTCGGCCGCCGGGCAGTTCACCGTGTTTTCGTACTTCGCGCCCTACTACCGGCAAGTGCTGGGTGCCACCGGCGGGCAGACCAGCCTGATGTTCTTCTGGTTCGGCGCCTTCGGGCTGCTGGGCAACGTGCTGCTGTCGCGGCATGTGGACCGCTTCGGCGCCTCGCGCGCGGTGGCGCTGGCGCTGGCGGGCATGGCCTTGTCGCTGCTGCTGTGGCCGCTGGGCACCACGCTGGTGGCCATGGCGCTGCTGCTGGTGCCCTGGGCACTGGGCTGCTTCTCGTGCAACTCGGCCCAGCAGGCACGGCTGGGCCAGGCGGCGCCGGCCTGGGCCGGGGCGCTGATGGCGCTCAACACCTCGGCCATCTACCTGGGTCAGGCCGTGGGCGCGGCCGGCGGGGGCGCACTGGTGGCGGCCCATGCCGGCGAGCCCGGTGCCGCCGCCTTCGGCCCGTTTCACTGGGTGGGGCTGGCATGGCTGATGCTGGCCATGGCCCTGAGCGCCTGGGCCACCCGCAGGATGCGGCGTGATGACTGAACCGCTAATCCCGAGCCTGGACACGCAGGCGCTGCCCCGCCCGGCGCGCCCGCGAGAGCTGTTTCACGCCTTCACCCGCATGAGCCTGATGGGCTTTGGCGGCGTGCTGCCGGTGGCCCAGCATGAGCTGGTGGAGCGGCGCCGCTGGCTGACGCGGGAAGACTTCGTCGAGCTGCTGTCCATCGGACAGGTGCTGCCCGGCCCCAACATCGTCAACGTCGCGCTGATGATCGGCGACCGTTTCTTCGGCTGGCGGGGCGCCGCCGCGGCGGTGGGTGGCTTGCTGGGCCTGCCGATGCTGCTGGTGATGAGCCTGGCCATCCTCTACAACGGCTTGGCCCACCACCCCATGGTGGCCGGCGCGCTGCGCGGCATGGGCGCGGTGTCGGCCGGGCTGGTGCTGTCCACCGCAGTCAAGCTGCTGCCCGCGCTCAAGAAAAACCCGATGGGCCGCCCGGCATGCGCCCTGGTGGCGGTGGCCACGGTGGCCGGCATCGCCGGCTGGCGGCTGCCACTGGGCTGGGTGGTGCTGGCGGTGGGCGGCAGCGCCTGCCTCTATGCGTGGTGGGCGCTGGGCCGGAGGGCACGATGAGCTGGCTGGTGGGCACCCATGGCCTGAGCGTGGCCGACTGGCTGGGCGTGTTCACCCAGTTCATGCTGCTGTCGATGCTGGCCATCGGCGGCGCCATCGCCACCGCGCCCGACATGCACCGCTATCTGGTCAACGAGCACGGCTGGCTGACCGACGCGCAGTTCACCTCTTCGGTCGCGCTGGCCCAGGCAGCGCCGGGGCCCAACGTGCTGTTCATTCCCGTGCTGGGCTACGGCGTGGGCGGCCTGCTGGGCGCGGCGGTGATGCTGCTGGCCAGCCTGCTGCCCAGCACCGTGCTGGCCCTCACGGCCACCCGCTGGGGCACGCAGCGGCGCGACACCCGCGGCGTGCGCGCCTTCGTGGCCGGGATGGCGCCGGTGACGCTCGGCCTGCTGCTGTCCACCGGCTGGGTGCTGACCGAGCCGTCCCGCGGCCACCTGGGCGCGATGCTGCTGGTAGGCGTGACGGTGCTGGTGATGTGGCGCACCAAGATCAGCCCGATCTGGATGGTGGCGCTGGGCGCGTTGGTGGGGGTGATGGGATTGGCATGACGACCAGCCAGCCGGTGCGCTGGGGCATCCTGTCCACCGCCGGCATCGGCCTGCGGCGAGCGATCCCGGTGCTGCAGCAGAACCCGGCGCTGATGGAAGTGCGGGCCATCGCCTCGCGCCAGCATGCGGCGGCCGAGGCGGCCGCACAGGCACACGGCATTGCAGTGGCCCACGGCAGCTACGAGGCGCTGCGCGCGGGTGAGATCGGCACGCTGCGCTTCATGCAGGTGCCTTTCGGCTACTTCAACACCGACGCCGCCAACATCCGCAACCGGCCCGAGGCCGGCGGCGGCGCGCTCTACGACATCGGCTGCTACGCGGTGGCCGCCGCACGCTGGTGCTTCGAGCGTGAGCCGGTGCGCGTGGCCTGCAGCATCGACCGTGACGCCGACTTCGGCACCGACCGCCTCTGCAGCGCGCTGCTGGACTTTGGTGCCGCAGGGTAGATGGTGTTCAGCGTCAGCACCCAGGCCCACCGCTATCAGCGGCTGCACCTGGTGGGCACGCAGGGCCGGCTCGAGATGGAGATGCCCTCAGCCGAGGCCAGCGCCGGGCCGCTCCCAAGCGGCCGCGGCACCTTCTCGGAGGGTGGTGCCACGCAGTGGCGCCGGGTGCTCCCAGGCATGCGCCGCAGGGCGCGGCCAGCCGCTATTGGGTGGAAGACGCTGCCGGCCTGCGCACCATCGACCTGCCGCCGGCCGACCAGTACCTGCTGCAGATGGAAAGCTTCTCACGCGCGGTGCGCGAAGAAGCCCCCACCGCCGCCGGCCTGGACGAAGCCGAGGCCGGCATGCGGGTGATCGACGCGCTGTTCGCCTCGGCCGCCAGCGGGCGGTTCGAGGCGGTGGGGGGCTGATCGCCCGCCCGTCGCCCTACGAATGAAGCTCTTCGCGCAAGACACGCCGCAGGGCGGCCACCGTGAGGGGCTCATTCTCCGATGAATGGCCCTGCTCTTCGGCCACCGTGGCCCTGAGCGTGGCATTGATCATCGTCTGGTACCCGGTGCCCTGCGCCTCCGCCTTGGCGCGGAAGAACTCGATCAGGTCGTCGTCAAGCATGATCGTGATCCGAGTTTTTCCTGGCGACGCGACAGCTGGTCCTCGCTGAGCCTTTGAAAAGTCGTACTCCTTACGCACCGTATTGCTCCGACTCGCCTTTACTGGCCTTGCGTGCTGAGATCAGGCGGGTTCGGTCCCCGCGCGGCGTGTGGACGACGACAAGAAGCCGCCCGAGTGCATCCATCCCCAGCGTGACGAACCTGGCCTCGCCTGTGGCGTCAGGGTCCTCGATCGTCCATGCGTACGGGTCTCGCAGCGCCTGTTCCGCATGAGCGAAGCTGACCCTGTGTTTGACCAGGTTCGTCTTCGCCTTGGCCGGATCGAACTCGATGTCCATCGCTGCCGATTATGCATATTCAATGCATATCGGCAAGCGGCGAACGCATGGGATCAGCCCAACGCCCTGCGCGCGTTGTGGAACATCTGCAGCCACGGGCTGTGGGCAGAGACGTCGCCGGCAGCCCAGCTCATCTGCACGTTGCGGAAGACGCGCTCGGGGTGGGGCATCAGCGCGGTGAAGCGACCGTCGGCCGTGGTCACCGAGGTGAGGCCGCCCGGACTGCCGTTGGGGTTGGCCGGGTAGGCTTCGGTCGGCTGGCCGCGGTGGTCGACGTATCGCATCGCGCGCTGCACCCGCGCCGCGTCGCCGCGCTGCGAGAAGTCGGCAAAGCCCTCGCCGTGCGACACCACGATGGGCAGGCGGCTGCCGGCCATGCCGGTGAAGAACACGCTGGGGCTTTGCAGCACTTCCACCATCGACAGCCGCGCCTCGAACTGCTCGCTCTTGTTGCGGGTGAACTTGGGCCAGGCATCGGCGCCCGGGATGATGGACGACAGCGCGGCCAGCATCTGGCAGCCGTTGCACACGCCCAGCGCCAGCGTGTCGGTGCGGCCGAAGAAGGCGGCAAAGGCCTCGGCCAGCTGCGGATTGAACAGGATGGACCGCGCCCAGCCTTCACCCGCGCCCAGCGTGTCGCCGTAGCTGAAGCCGCCGCAGGCCACGAAGCCCTGGAACTGGTCCAGCCGCGCGCGGCCGGCCTGCAGGTCGCTCATGTGCACGTCGAAGGTCTCGAAGCCGGCCAGCGACATCGCATAGGCCATCTCGACGTGGCTGTTGACGCCCTGCTCGCGCAGGATGGCCATCTTCGGCTTGGCGCCGCCGATGCCCACCAGCGGCAAGGCCTGCTGCGGGTCGAAGCTCAGGTGCTGGTGCAGGCCGGTGTCGTCGGGCTGGCCGACGGCGGCATGCTCGGCATCGGCACAGGCCGGGTTGTCGCGCAGCCGCGCAATGCGCCAGCTCACCTCGTCCCAGGCCTGGTGCAGCTGCTGCAGCGGCGCGCTGTAAACGGCCTTGGCATCGCGGTAGATCTCCACCACGCCCTTGCTGTTCGGCTTGCCGATCACATGGCTGTGGCGGCTGAGGCCGTGGGCGCGCAGGGTGGCCATCACCGCGTCGCGGTCGGCCGACTTCACCTGGATGACGGCGCCCAGCTCCTCGTTGAACAGCGCCTGCAGCGTCAGCTCGTTGCGGCGCTCGCCGACCTGGGTGGCCCAATTCTTCGAGTCGCCATATTCGGCGCGGCTGTCGCTGATGCCGTCGCTGTCGGTCACCAGCAGGTCGACGTTCAGGCTCACGCCCAGGTGGCCGGCAAAGGCCATCTCGCACACCGTGGCCCACAGGCCGCCGTCGCCACGGTCGTGGTAGGCCAGCAGCTGGCCGGCGCTGCGCAGCGCGTTGATGGCCTGCACCAGCGCCTTCAGCTGCGCGGGGTCGTCCAGGTCGGGCACCGCATCGCCGAACTGCTGCAGCGTCTGCGCCAGGATGGAGCCGCCCATGCGGCGCCGGCCCTGGCCCAGGTCGATCAGGATCAGCGTGGTGTCGCCGGCCTGCAGCTGCGGCGTCAGGGTGCCGCGCACGTCATCGAGCGTGACGAAGGCGGTGACCACCAGCGACACCGGGGCCACCACCTGTTTGGTTTCGGCGCCTTCGCTCCAGCGGGTGCGCATGGACAGCGAATCCTTGCCCACCGGCACGCCGATGCCCAGCGCCGGGCACAGTTCCAGGCCCACGGCCTTGACGGTGTCGTACAAAGCGGCGTCTTCACCCGGCTCGCCGCAGGCGGCCATCCAGTTGCAGCTGAGCTTGACGCGCGGCAGGTCGATGGGCGCGGCCAGCAGGTTGGTGATGGACTCGGCCACCGCCATGCGGCCCGAGGCCGGTGCGTCCAGCACCGCCAGCGGCGTGCGTTCGCCCATGGCCATGGCCTCGCCGCGGAAGCCGGCGAAGTCGGCCAGCGTCACCGCCACGTCGGCCACCGGCACCTGCCAGGGACCCACCATCTGGTCACGGTGGCTGAGGCCACCCACGCTGCGGTCACCGATGGTGATCAGGAAGCGCTTGCTGGCCACGGTGGGGTGGCGCAGCACGTCCAGTGCCGCCTGTTCCAGCGACACGCCGGTGAGGTCCAGCGCCGCCAGCGTGCGCGGCAGGCGCTTGACGTCACGGTGCATCTTGGGCGGCTTGCCCAGCAGCACGTCCATCGGCATGTCGATCACGCGCTCACCGCCGGGGCCGTCTTCCAGCACCAGCTCACGGTCGCTGGTGGCCACGCCCACCACCGCGAAGGGGCAGCGCTCGCGTGCGGCCATGGCCTCGAACAGAGGCAGGCCGGCCGGGTCGAGCGCGATGACGTAGCGCTCCTGGCTTTCGTTGCACCAGATTTCCTTGGGCGCCAGGCCGGTTTCTTCCAGCGGCACCTTGCGCAGGTCGAAGGTGGCGCCCTGGCCGGCGCCGTCCACCAGCTCGGGGAAGGCGTTGCTGATGCCGCCCGCGCCCACGTCGTGGATGGCCATGATGGGGTTGGCATCACCCAGCGCCCAGCAGTGGTTGATCACCTCCTGCGCACGCCGTTCGATTTCCGGGTTGCCACGCTGCACCGAGTCGAAGTCCAGCGCCGCCACGTTGGTGCCGGCCGCCATCGAGCTGGCGGCGCCGCCGCCCATGCCGATGCGCATGCCGGGGCCGCCCAGCTGGATGAGCAGGGTGCCGGGGCCGAAGGGCAGTTTCTGGGTCTGGTCGGCGCGGATGGCGCCCAGGCCGCCCGCGATCATGATGGGCTTGTGGTAGCCGCGCCGCTGGCCGTCCACCGTCTGCTCGAACACGCGGAAGTAGCCGCCCAGGTTGGGCCGGCCGAACTCGTTGTTGAACGCGGCGCCGCCCAGCGGGCCTTCGATCATGATGTCCAGCGCGCTGGCGATGTGCTCGGGCTTGCCGTAGGGCTGGCGCTCCCAGGGCTCGTTGGTGTCGGGCAGCTGCAGGTTGCTGACCGAAAAGCCCGTCAGGCCCGCCTTGGGCCGTGCGCCGCGGCCGGTGGCGCCTTCATCGCGGATTTCGCCGCCCGCGCCGGTGGAAGCGCCCGGGAAAGGCGAGATGGCCGTCGGGTGGTTGTGGGTTTCCACCTTCATCAGCACGTGCGAAAGCTCGCGCCGGGCGGTGTAGGCCGGGGCGTTGGTGTAGCCCTCGGGCGACCAGCGCTCGATCTCGCCGCCTTCCATCACCGCCGCGTTGTCGTTGTAGGCGATGACGGTGGCCTGCGGGCTGGTCTTCTCGGTGTGGCGGATCATGCCGAACATCGACACCGGCTGACGCTCGCCGTCGATGGTGAAGTCGGCGTTGAAGATCTTGTGGCGGCAGTGCTCGGAGTTGGCCTGCGCGAACATCATCAGCTCGACGTCGCTGGGGTTGCGGCCCAGGCCGGTGAAGGCGTTGACGAGGTAGTCCACCTCGTCGTCCGACAGCGCCAGGCCAAATTCGGCATTAGCCTGCACCAGCGCCTGGCGGCCCGCGCCCAGCACGTCCACATGCACCAGCGGCTTGGCCGGCTGCTCGTCGAACAAGTGGGCGGCGGCCGCGCGGTCGAAGGCCACGCTCTCGGTCATGCGGTCGTGCAGCAGCAGCGCGGCGGCCTGCAGCTCGGCCTCGGCCAGCGGCTTGCTGCCGCCCAGCAGGCCGGTCTTGAGCGTCAGCCGGTATTCGGTGACGCGTTCCACCCGGTGGATGCCCAGGCCGCAGTTGTGGGCGATGTCGGTGGCCTTGCTGGCCCAGGGGCTGACGGTGCCCAGTCGCGGCATCACCACGATGGCCGGGCCGTCGTTGGGGCCTGCGTAGGCGTCGCCGTAGGTCAGCAGCGCGGCCAGTTTGTCGCGGTCGGCGGCGGGCAGTTCGGCGTCGGTCCACACCCAGTGCACGTGGCGGGCGGCGACGCCCGTGATGCGCGGGCTGACGGCCGCAAGCCGGGCCAGCAACGCTTGTGCACGGAAGGGCGACAAGGCGTTGCCGCCTTCGAAATGCAAAAGATGCTTGGAGGAAGTGGGCAAGACGGCAGCCATGTGAATGCGCCTGGGCGGCGGCAGGGGGACTGGAGGCGAGCCTGAGATTCTAGGATGTCGATGGGATAATCCCTCGCCATGACGATCACCCTGAAAACCGGCGCCGACATCGAAGGCATGCGCATCGCCGGGCGCCTGGCCTCCGAGGTGCTGGACATGCTGACCGAGCACGTCAAGCCCGGCGTGTCCACCGAACAGCTGGACAAGCTGGCGCACGACCACATCGTGAACGTGCAGGGTGCCATTCCCGCGCCGCTGAACTACGCGCCGCCGGGCTACACGCCCTACCCCAAGTCGATCTGCACCTCGATCAACCATCAGGTGTGCCACGGCATCCCGAACGACCGGCCGCTGAAGAACGGCGACATCGTCAACATCGACGTCACCGTCATCAAGGATGGCTGGCACGGCGACACCAGCCGCATGTTCATCGTCGGTGAAGGCTCCATCGCGGCCAAGCGGCTGTGCGCCATCACCTTCGACGCGATGTGGAAGGGCATTGCCAAGGTCAAGCCGGGCGTGCGCCTGGGTGACATCGGCCACGCCATCCAGACCTTCGCCGAGAACCAGGGCTTTTCCATCGTGCGCGAGTTCTGCGGCCACGGCATCGGCCGCAAGTTCCACGAAGAGCCGCAGGTGCTGCACTACGGCCGCCCCGGCACGCTGGAAGAGCTGAAGGCCGGCATGATCTTCACCATCGAGCCGATGATCAACGCCGGCAAGCGCGAGATCCGCGAAATGGGCGACGGCTGGACCATCGTCACCAAGGACCGCTCGCTGTCGGCCCAGTGGGAGCACACCGTGCTGGTCACCGAGACCGGCTACGAGATCCTGACGCAGTCGGCCGGCACGCCGCCGCCGCCCGCGTTCATCACCGATGCCAAGGCCGTTTCGGCCTGAGCAACTGATCACATGTCCGCGCGTTTGAACGCAGCGCCGGCGCCAGGCGGGGTCGGCGCCCTGCGCCAGCGCTTCCGCGACACCAAGCAACAGCTGATCGAGCATTTCCGCCAGTCGCGGGCCACCGCGCCGGCGGCCGCGCGGCTGATCCGTGGCCTCACCCGCCATGCCGACGCCACGCTGGCCGACCTGTGGCTGCATGCCGGCATGCCGCCCGGCGCGGCGCTGGTGGCGGTGGGCGGCTATGGCCGCGGCGAGCTGTTCCCCTACTCCGACGTCGACGTGCTGGTGCTGCTGCCGGCCGACAGCGCGCTGGGCGCCAACGATGCGCTGCGCTCGTCGGTGGAAGGCTTCATCACCGCCTGCTGGGACATCGGGCTGGAGATCGGCTCTTCGGTGCGCACCGTGGCCGAATGCGTGGCCGAGGCGGCGCGCGACGTGACGGTGCAGACGGCGTTGCTCGAATCGCGCTTCGTCTGCGGCGCCAAGCGGCTGTTCACCACCTTCCGCAGCCAGATGGACGCGGCGATGGAGCCCAAGGCCTTTCTGCGCGCCAAGTCGCTGGAAATGCAGCAGCGCCACGTGAAGTACGAGGACACGCCCTACTCGCTGGAGCCCAACTGCAAGGAAAGCCCCGGCGGCCTGCGCGACCTGCAGATGGTGATCTGGGTGGCGCGCGGCGCGGGCCTGGGCCGCACCTGGACCGAGCTGGCCGCCAAGGGCCTGATCACGCCCTTCGAGGTCAAGCAGCTGCAGCGCAACGAAGGTCTGCTGCGCCTGATCCGCGCCCGCCTGCACGTGGTGGCCGGCCGCCGCGAAGACCGCCTGGTGTTCGACCTGCAGACCGCGGTGGCCGAGAGCTTCGGCTACCGCTCGGCGGGCGGCCAGCGCGCCTCCGAAGTGCTGATGCGCCGCTACTACTGGGCGGCCAAGGCGGTGAGCCAGCTCAACCACATCCTGATGCTCAACATCGAGGAGCGCATCAACGGCTCGGAAGACCTGCCGATGCGGCCGATCAACGAGCGCTTCTTCGACCGCGCGGGCATGCTGGAAGTGGCCAGCGACGACCTGTACCTGCGCGAGCCGCATGCGGTGCTGGAAACCTTCCTGGTGTACCAGCAGACGGTGGGCATCAAGGGCCTGTCGGCGCGCACGCTGCGTGCGCTGTACAACGCCCGCAATGTGATGAACACGGCCTTTCGGCACGACCCCGTCAACCGCGCGCGTTTCATGCAGATCCTGCGCGAGCCCAGCGGCCAGACGCATGCCTTCCGGCTGATGAACCAGACCTCGGTGCTGGGCCGCTACCTGTGGGTGTTCCGGCGCATCGTGGGGCAGATGCAGCACGACCTGTTCCACGTGTACACGGTCGACCAGCACATCCTGATGGTGCTGCGCAACGTGCGGCGCTTCTTCATCCCCGAGCATGCGCACGAGTACCCGTTCTGCTCGCAGCTGGCCGCGCAGTTCGACCGGCCCTGGGTGCTGTACGTGGCGGCGCTGTTCCACGACGTGGCCAAGGGCCGCGGCGGTGACCACTCCGACCTGGGCGCGGTGGAGGTGCGGCGCTTCTGCCGCGACCACGGCATCGACCGCCACGACACCCAGCTGATCGAGTTCCTGGTCAAGCACCACCTCACGCTCAGCCGCACCGCGCAGAAGGAAGACCTGTCCGACCCCGAGGTGATCCAGCGTTTTGCCGCCCTGGTGCGCGACGAGCGCACCCTCACCGCCCTCTACCTGCTGACGGTGGCCGACATCCGCGGCACCAGCCCCAAGGTGTGGAACGCCTGGAAGGGCAAGCTGCTGGAAGATTGCTACCGCTTCACGCTGCGCGCGCTGGGCGGCGCCAAGCCCAACGTCGATGCCGAGATCGAGGCCCGCAAGGCCGAGGCGCGTGCGCTGCTGGCGCTGGCCTCGCAGCTGCCCGACACCGAGGCGCCGCTGTGGGCCACGCTGGACGTGAGCTACTTCACCCGCCACGACGCCATCGACATCGCCTGGCATGCGCGCATGCTGTGGCGCCACCTGGCGGCCACCCAGCCGCTGGTACGGGCGCGGGCCTCGTCGGTGGGCGAGGGGCTGCAGGTGCTGGTGTACGCGCCCGACCGCGCCGACCTGTTCGCCCGCATCTGCGGCTACTTCGACGGCGCGGGCTTCAACATCCAGGACGCGAAGGTGCACACCACCCGCAGCGGCTATGCGCTGGACACCTTCCAGGTGGTGCACCCGCAGATGGACAACACGCCGTCCAGCTACCGCGACCTGATCTCGCTGGTGGAGGTGCAGCTGATGAAGGCGCTGCAGTCCACCGGCCAGCTGCCCGAGCCCAGCCGCGGCCGGGTGTCGCGCCGGGTCAAGAGCTTTCCCATCGTGCCGCGGGTGTCGCTGCGGCCCGACGAGCGGGCACAGCGCTGGCTGCTCTCCGTCAGCACCAGCGACCGCTCGGGGCTGCTGTACGCCATCGCGCGGGTGCTGGCACGCCACCAGATCAACCTGCAGCTGGCCAAGATCAGCACCCTGGGCGAGCGCGTGGAAGATACCTTTCTGGTCGACGGCAGCGCGTTGCAGCGATCCAAGGCACAGTTGCAGATTGAAAGCGAACTGCTCGACGCGGTGGCGCCGCTGGCCAGCTGAGCCACGGCACCGCGCGCCACGGCCAAAAACACAACCAGACCGCCCATGACCCGACTGCAACAACGCCTGCAGGACCTCGCGCCTGCCCGCCTGACGGCCATCCGACGCGGCATCGAGAAGGAAAGCCTGCGCGCCCAGCCCGACGGCGCGCTGGCCCTGACGCCCCACCCGGCCGGCCTGGGCTCGGCCCTGACCAACCCGCACATCACCACCGACTTCAGCGAATCGCAGCTGGAGCTGGTGACCGGCGTGCATGCCGATGCGCAGGCAGCCATCGACGAACTCACCCGCATCCACCAGTTCACCTACCGGGTGATGGCCGAGGCGGGCGACGAGATGATGTGGGTGTCCAGCATGCCCTGCGGCCTGCCCACCGACGAAACCATTCCGCTGGGCCGCTACGGCAGCAGCAACGTGGGCCGCGCCAAGAGCGTCTACCGCATGGGCCTGGGCCACCGCTACGGCCGCCGCATGCAGACCATCTCCGGCATTCACTACAACTGGTCGATGCCGGGGCTGAGCAACGACGAGTACTTCGCGCTGATCCGCAACTTCCGCCGCCAGTCGTTCTTGCTGCTGGTGCTGTTCGGTGCCTCGCCGGCGGTGTGCGCCAGCTTCGTGCAGGGCCGCCAGCATGAGCTGCAGCCGCTGGCCGAGTCCGAAGGCACGCTGCACATGCCCTACGGCACCTCGCTGCGCATGGGCCGGCTGGGCTACCAGAGCGATGCGCAGGCCTCGCTGTCGGTCAGCTACAACTCGCTGGAAGGTTACGGCGCCAGCCTGCAGGAGGCGCTGACCAAGCCCTACCCGGCCTACGAGGCCGTGGGCATCCGCAATCCGGGCGGCGACTACAACCAGCTGGCCACCACGCTGCTGCAGATCGAGAACGAGTTCTACGGCACCATCCGGCCCAAGCGGGTGATCTTCCCGGGCGAGCGGCCGCTGCATGCGCTGCGCGAGCGCGGCGTGGAATACGTGGAAGTGCGCTGCATGGACCTGAACCCGTTCATGCCGGCCGGCATCGACGCGGCCACGGCGCGTTTCCTGGACGTGTTCCTGCTGCACTGCCTGCTGAACGACAGCCCACCCGACACGCCCGACGAGATTGCCGCGCTCGCCCGCAACCAGCACCGCACCGCCGCCCGCGGCCGCGAGCCGGGCCTGACGCTGGAGCGCGGCGGCCGCGAGGTGGCGCTGACCGACTGGGGCGCCGAGATCCTGGAGCAATGCCAGCCGATCGCCGCCGCGATGGACGCCGCCACCGGCACCGGCAGCGACTACCGCGACGCGGTGGCGGCCGCGGTGGCCGCCTGGTCGCAACCCGAGTCACTGCCCTCGGCCCGCGTGCTGAAGGCACTGCGCGAGGACCACGACGGCTCCTTCATCCGCTTCGTGCGGGCGCAGTCGCTGCAGGTGCAGCAGACGATGCTGGCCCTGCCCTACCCCGACGAGCTGCATACGCACTTCCGCGCGCTGGCCAACCAGTCGGTGGAAGAGCAGAAGGCCATCGAAGCAGCGGACACCATGCCGTTCGAGATCTACCGTCAGGCGTATCTGGCGCCGCGCCGCTTGATCGCCTGATCTTCGACTTGCCAGCGTCTCAGGGCGCCGGATGCTGCGGATCGAACTCCGGGTCGGCCGGGTCGTTGGGCGCCGGCACCTGGCCGTCGTCGGGCTCCACCGGCTGCGGGCCGGGCTGGTTCGGGGGCAGGTCGCTCTCTTCGTGGGGGCGGGGCTTCATCGTCGGTACTCCTGGTTCAGCGGACCCATTGAAAAAGCCCGCACGTGGCGGGCTTTTGGCAAGCTGCGAGCCCTCTTGGCTCAGCCCATGTGGAGACCGCCGTTGCAGCTGAAATCGGCACCGGTCGCGAAACCGGATTCGTCGCTGGCCAGCCAGGCCACGATGGAGGCGATTTCTTCCGGCGTGCCCAGGCGCTTGATGGGAATGGTGCTGATGATCTTGTCCAGCACGTCCTGGCGGATGGCCTTGACCATGTCGGTGGCGATGTAGCCCGGGCTCACGGTGTTCACCGTCACGCCCTTGGCGGCCACTTCCTGCGCCAGGGCCATCGTGAAGCCGTGCATGCCGGCCTTGGCCGCCGAGTAGTTGGTCTGGCCGAACTGGCCCTTCTCGCCGTTGACCGACGAGATGTTGATGATGCGGCCCCAGCCCTGGTCCAGCATGCCGTCGATCACCTGCTTGGTGACGTTGAACATGCTGTCGAGGTTGGTCGACATCACGGCCTGCCAGTCGGCCAGGCTCATCTTGCGGAACTGGCCGTCGCGGGTGATGCCGGCGTTGTTCACCAGCACGCTGATGGCGCCATGCTCGGCCTTGACCTTGTCGAAGGCGGCCACGGTCGACTCCCAATCGGCCACGTTGCCCACCGACGCGTAGAAGGTGTAGCCCAGGGCGGACTGCTCATCCAGCCACTTCTTGAAGTCGCGGCTCGGGCCGCAGCCGGCGATGACCTTGAAGCCGTCCTTGTGCAGGCGCTGGCACATCGCGGTACCGATGCCACCCATACCGCCCGTCACGTACGCCACTTTTTGTGCTGCCATTCGATCTCTCCTGTTGCATCGGCTGTCGATGCGTCACTATGTCTGTTGTTGCCCGGGGGACATTCCCGGGCTTACCCGTGTTTCAGCGCTCGACCGTCAGGGCCACGCCCATGCCGCCGCCGATGCACAGCGAAGCGATGCCCTTCTTGGCATTGCGGCGCTGCATCTCGTGCAGCAGCGTCACCAGGATGCGGCAGCCCGAGGCACCGATGGGGTGGCCGATGGCAATGGCGCCACCGTTGACGTTGACCTTGCTCAGGTCCCAGCCCATCTCGTTGTTCACCGCGCAGGCCTGGGCGGCGAAGGCTTCGTTGATTTCCAGCAGGTCCAGGTCCTGGGCCTTCCAGCCGGCGCGCTGCAGCGCCTTCTGCGAGGCGGGCACCGGGCCCATGCCCATGATGGCCGGGTCCAGCGCCACCGTGGCGTAGCTGGCCAGGCGGGCCAGCGGGGTCAGGCCCAGTTGCTCGGCCTTCTTGGCGGTCATCAGCACCACGCCGGCGGCGCCGTCGTTGATGCCCGAGGCATTGCCGGCGGTCACCGAACCGGCCTTGTCGAAGGCGGGGCGCAGGCCGGCCAGGGCTTCGGCGGTGGTCTTCTTGTTGATGAACTCGTCGGTGTCGAACAGCACCGGGTCGCCCTTTTTCTGCGGGATGCTGACCGGCACGATCTCATCCTTGAACTTGCCGGCTTCCTGGGCGGCCACGGCCTTTTGCTGCGAAGCCAGCGCGAAGGCGTCCTGCTTTTCGCGGCTGATGTCGTACTTCTTGGCCACGTTCTCGGCGGTGATGCCCATGTGGTACTTGTTGTACACGTCGAACAGGCCGTCGTTGATCATCGAGTCGACCATCTTCCAGTCGCCCATGCGCTGACCGTCGCGCGAGCCCATCAGCACGTGCGGCGAGGCGCTCATGTTCTCCTGGCCGCCGGCGATGATGATCTCGGAGTCGCCGTCGCGGATGGCCTGCGCGCCCAGCATCACGGCCTTCAGGCCCGAGCCGCACACCGCGTTGATGGTCAGCGCCGGCACGCCCTGCGGCAGGCCGCTCTTGATCACGCTCTGGCGCGCGGGGTTCTGGCCCGAGCCGGCGGTCAGCACCTGGCCGAGGATCACTTCGTTGATCTGGTCGCCGCTGAGCTTGGCACGCTCGAGCAGGGCGGCGATCACCGTGGCGCCCAGCTCGGGCGCGGCGATCTTGGACAGCGAACCGCCGAACTTGCCCACGGCAGTTCGGGCGGCGGCGACGATGACGATGTCGGTCATGGAATGTCTCCTCTGTGGACCGGGATGGATGGGATGGGGAACCGGGCGCCGTCAGGCCTTTTGCTTGACGTAGCGGCCGGGTGCAGCCTCGATGACCTTGTGGGTGCGGCTGCCGTACGACTTCGGTGCTGCAACTTGTCTGCCAGCGTGCGGGGCCAGCCAGGCGGCCCAGTCGGTCCACCAGCTGCCCGGGTGCTCCGTGGCGGCGTCGAACCAGTCTTGTGCGCTGGCAGGCACCGGATCCGTACTGCCGATCCAGTGGCTGCGCTTCTTCTTGGCCGGCGGGTTGATGACACCGGCGATGTGGCCCGAAGCGCCGAGCACGAAGCGCGACGGACCTTGCAGCAGCTTGAGGGACTGGAACGCCGAGGTCCACGGCACGATGTGGTCCTCGCGCGAGCCGTAGATGTAGACCGGCGCCTCGATCGCGCCCAGGTCCACCTGCTCGCCGCACACCGTCAGCTTGCCGGGCACCTTCAGCTCATCTTGCAGGTAGGTGTGGCGCAGGTACCAGCAGTACATGGGGCCGGGCAGGTTGGTGGAGTCGCTGTTCCAGTACAGCAGGTCGAAGGGAGGCGGCGCCTCGCCCTTCAGGTAGTTGCCGACGACGTAGTTCCACACCAGGTCGTTGGGCCGCAGGAAGCTGAAGGTGGTGGCCAGTTCCTGGCCCTTGAGCAGCTGCGGACCGGTGGGCGCGGCCGGGCCCAGGGTGTATTCACGCAGCGCCACCGCGGCTTCGTCGACGAAGAGGTCGAGCACGCCGGTGTCGCTGAAGTCCAGCAGCGTGGTCAGCAGCGTCAGGCTGCTGGCCGCCTGCTCGCCCCGCGCGGCCAGCACCGCCAGCGCGGTGCTGAGGATGGTGCCGCCCACGCAGAAGCCGAGCATGTCGAAGGCATCGGCACCGGTGATGTCCTGCACCGCGCGGATGGCGGCGATGGCGCCGTGCTCGATGTAGTCGTCCCAGGTCTTGTCGGCCAGCGACGCATCGGGGTTGCGCCAGCTCAGCACGAAGGTGCGGTGGCCCTGCTCGACTGAATAGCGGATCAGCGAATTCTCGGGTTGCAGGTCGAGGATGTAGAACTTGTTGATGCACGGCGGCACGAACAGCATCGGCCGCTCGTACACCTTGGCCGTCAGCGGCTTGTACTCCAGCAGCTGGAACAGCTCGTTCTCGAACACCACGGCGCCCTCGCTGGTGGCCACGTTGCGGCCCACCTCGAAGGCGCTTTCATCGGTTTGCGACACATGGCCCTGCTGCACGTCGTTCCACAGCTGGCGCAGGCCCGCGGCAATGCTCTCGCCCTGCGAATCCACCGCCTTGCGCAGCGCATCGGGGTTGAGCGGCAGGCAGTTGCTGGGGCTGGCCGCGTCGATCCATTGCTGCACCGCAAAGCGCAGCCGCGCCTTGGTCTTGGCATCGCCCTGCACCGCCTCGGCCATCTCCATCAGCGTGCGGGCGTTGAGCAGGTAGGTCTGCGCCATGTAGGCGGCGGCGGGGTTGTTGGCCCATTCGCTGCTGGAAAAGCGGCGGTCGCGCAGCGCCGGCGCGGCGGCTTCGGCCTGCGGCTGGCCGAGGCGCGTCAGCGTGTCGTTCCACAGGGCGGTGGCCTGCTGCAGGTAGCTGCTCTGCAGCTGGCTCATCGTGTCGGCGGGCAGCTTCAGGCCCGACATCGACTTCCAGATTTCACCCAGGGCTTGCCCGAAGGCCTGCACGCCCTCGGCGGGCTGCGGCAGGGTCGGGATAGGCTTTGCCATCGTCTTGTCTCCGTTGAGTTGCCCGACGACACGACCCGTCGGGAAGCGACTGCCATCGCTTGATTGTGGGGTCCCTCACTGACCCCGGCAATTCTGCATGATGAGCTTACTTTTCACTTACTGAAATACGCAGGTTTACGTACGATGTACCTTGTCGCCATCGCCTGGATGTATGTGGTGCTGATGATGTCGGTGGCCGAAGCCACCAGCAGCCAGGGCACGGTGCTGGGCGCACTCGTCACTTTCGGGCTTTACGGGCTGTTGCCTTTGAGCATCGTCATGTACCTGCTGGGCACGCCGATGCGCCGGCGCGCCCGCCTCGCGCGGGAGGCGCAGGCCGAACGTGCGGCCCTGGCCGATGCAGCGGCGGCCGGCCCGCCGTCAGCGCCGCCAGATGGCGGCAGCCAGGCGTCCGGTGACGCCATCCCGCCGGTACGAAAAGAACCGTGACGGGTCTTCCACGGTGCACCATGCACCGCCGGTTGTGGCACTGACGCCACATTGACGCAGCCGGTCGCGCGCGAGCGCCGGCAGGTCGGCCAGCCAGCGCATCGCGCCGTCGGGCCGCGGGCGGGGCGTGAAACGGCCGTCCCCGGCCGGTGAGCCGCCGAAGGCGAGCACCACTTCTTCCCCCACCTCGAACTGGCGCGGGCCGATGCAAGGCCCCAGCCAGGCCTGCAGTTCGGCCGGTGCGCAGCCGGTGGCCTCGCACAGCGCGGCCACGGTGGCGTCCAGCACGCCGCCGGCCAGGCCGCGCCAGCCGGCGTGGGCCGCCCCCACGGCGCGGCCCTCGGGCGCGCAGAACAGCACCGGCAGGCAGTCGGCCACCTGCACGGTGCAGGCGATGCCGCGCTCGGTGGTGATGGCCGCATCGGCCTCGATGGGCTGGGCGCGCCCGGCGTCGGCCGCGGTCAGCCGCGCGACGGTGCGGCCGTGCACCTGGCGCAGCCACACCGGCGTGGCGCCGATGGCCTCGGCGAACCGCCGCCGGTTCTCGGCCACCGCGGCGGGCTCGTCGCCCACCGCGATGCCGAGGTTCAATCCCTGCCAAGGCGCCGCGCTGACGCCACCGGCGCGGGTGCTCATCCAGGCGCCGACGCCGGCCGGGGCGGGCCAGTCGGGCGTCAACCCGGCCAGGCCCTCACTCCGCATCGGGGCATGCGGCCGGCTGGGCCTGCTGGAAGGCCGGCAGTTGCAGGCAGGCATCCACCACCCGCATCACCGTGGGCACGTGGTCCAGCCGGCAGCCGAAGCGCTGCGCATTGAAGATCTGCGGCACCAGCGTGCAATCGGCCACCGTGGGCGTGTCGCCGTGGCAGAAGCGGCCGGTCTGCGGATGGCCGGCCAGTTGCTGCTCCACCGTGTCCAGCCCGGTTTCCACCCAATGGCGTATCCAGCGCAGCTTGTCGTCCTCCGACAGCTTCAGCTCCTGCGTCAAAAAGCGCAGCACCTTCAGGTTGTTGATCGGATGGATCTCGCAGGCCACGTCCAGCGCCAGCGCCCGCACCCGCGCGCGGCCCGGCGCGTCACGCGGCAGCAGCGGCGGCTCGGGGTGGGTTTCGTCCAGGTATTCGATGATGGCCAGCGACTGCGTGAGCGTGGTCTCACCATCGCGCAGCGCGGGCACCAGGCGCGAAGGCGCCACCGCCGCATAAGCGTCGCCGCGCTGCTCGTTCTTCACCAGGTGCACGGGCCGGTAGTCGTAGGCCAGGCCCTTGAGGCCCAGCGCGATGCGCACCCGGTACGAGGCGGACGACCGGAAGTAGCTGTAAAGCGCCAGATCGGATGTCATTGCAGCTGGATGCGCAGTGCGCCCAGGCCCTCGACCTCGCCTTCCAGCACGTCGCCGCGCACCACCGCGCTGACGCCCGCGGGCGTGCCGGTGAAGATCAGGTCGCCGGGCTGCAGCGTCCAGGCCTTGGACAGCGTCTCGATGGTCTCGGCCACGCTCCAGATCAGCTCGGTCAGGTCGCCCTTCTGGCGCACATCGCCATTGACCTTCAGCGTGATGGCACCCTTGAGCAACTCGCCGGTGCGGGCGATGGGGTGGACGGGCCCGATGGGCGCCGACTGCTCGAAACCCTTGCCGATGCTCCAGGGGCGGCCCTGCTTCTTCATCTCGTTCTGCAGGTCGCGGCGGGTCATGTCCAGGCCCACGGCGTAGCCGTAGATGTGGCGCACCGCGTCGGCGGCGGCGATGTCGCGCCCGCCGATGCCGATGGCCACCACCAGCTCGATCTCGTGGTGCAGATTGCTGGTGAGCGTGGGGTAGTCGACGCGGCCGGTCTCACCCTCGGCCACCGGCACCACCGCGTCGGCCGGCTTCATGAAGAAGAAGGGCGGCTCGCGGCCGGTGAAACCCATCTCCTGCGCGTGTTCGGCGTAGTTGCGGCCGACGCAATAGATGCGGTGGACGGGGAACAGGCCGCCACCGGCCACGGGCACGGCCGGGATGGCCGGGGCTTGCACAACGAAATCCATGGTGTCCTTGCTGAGTTGCTGCCAAGGGGAAGCCACCGATGATGCCACCTGCCACGGCTAAACTCCGCCGCCATGCTGCTGACCGAGCGCGACAAGATCAAGCACTGCCGCGCCTGCGGCACCGCGGTGAACTACATCGTTCCGCCGGACGACGCGCGCCCGCGCGCGGTGTGCCCGGCCTGCGGCACGGTGCACTACGAGAACCCGCTGAACGTGGTGGGCACCGTGCCCTACTGGCAAGACCAAGTGCTGCTGTGCAAGCGCAACATCGAGCCGCGCTTCGGCTTCTGGACGCTGCCGGCCGGCTTCATGGAACTGGGCGAGACCACCGCCCAGGGCGCCGCCCGCGAGACCGATGAAGAAGCCGGCGCGCACATCCAGATGGGCCCGCTGTTCAGCCTGATGAACGTGATGCGCGTGGGCCAGGTGCACATGTACTACCTGGCGCCGCTGACCGACACCGTGTTCAACCCGGGGCCGGAGAGCATCGAGGCGCGCCTGTTCCGCGAGGACGAGATTCCCTGGGACGAGATCGCCTTCCGCACCGTGCGCGAGACGCTCAAGCACTACTTCGAAGACCGCCGCAAGGGGGCCTTCGGCTTTCATACCCTGGATCTGTGAGCACCCGGCGTCGCGGGTACGCGCCGCCACCCGCCGGGCGGCCGGCCGGCGGTCTGTTCAGCGCGTGGCCGGCTACTGGCTGGCCCAGGGTCCGGTGACCGCGTCCACGCCGCAGTGCCACAGGGTGTGCACGTCGGCTTCGTCCGCGACGCCTTCGGCCTGCACCTGCATCGACATCGCATGCAGCAGCGTGACGGTGCTGCGCAGGAACTCCTGCGCCGCCTCGCTGCGGGCCACGCCGGTGCACACCGAAGCGTCCAGCTTCACATAGTCCAGCCCCAGCTCGTACAGCCGCTCGATGCGGTGCAGCCGCTCGCCGGCATGTTCCAGGCCCATGCGCACGCCCAGCGGGCGCAGCGCGCGGGCAAAGGCCTGCACCGCGTCGAAGTGGTCGACCGCCGCCGCCTCGGGCACTTCCAGCCACAGCGCGTGGGCTGCGCCCGGCCGGTCTTCCAGCAGCTGGCGCAGATGGGCCACGAAGCCACTGTCGGCCACCGAGGCCGGCGCGATGTTGACGGCACGCGGCAGCCCGTCGTCGACGATGGTGGCCAGCGCCAGCGCCACCGCCTCGGCGTCGAACAACGCGGTCAGCCGGTTGCGCATGGCCAACGGCAGCCAGCGGGCGGCCGGCTCATAGGTGCCGCCGGCTTGCAGCTGCACCCGCAGCGGTGACTCCAGGTGCAGGCGGCGGCCCTGGCGGTCCAGCACCGGAAAGCCCACCAGCCGCAGCCGCCGGGCCTTGTCTTCCAGCGCATCGAGCAGCTGCACGCGCCAGGCCCGTTCGCCTTCGCCCAGGCCGCCCGGGGCGGGCGTGCCGTCCAGCACCTCGGCGCTGTAGGGCTTGCCGGCCTCGGCGCGGGCCAGCGCCAGGTCGGCCTGCGACATCAAAGCGCCCACCGTGGCCTCACGCGACCACTCCACCGCGCCCACGTAGGCGCGGATCATCGGGCTGAAGGCCGGCAGGCTGCTGCGCAGCGCGGCGGCGATGGATTCGGCCGTCTCGGCCGCCAGGCCCGCCGCGGGCAGCGCCAGCGCGAAATCCGAGCCGTTGAGCCGGCCGGCCAGGCAGCCGTCCACCCGCTCGGGGTAGGTGTTGAGCACCTGGGCGATGGTCTCGATCACGTGGTCGGTGGTGTCGCGCCCCACGGCGCGGTTGAGGCCGCTGACGTCGGCCAGCCGCACCAGCACCAGGCCGCCACCGTCGGCACCGTCTTCGCGCTGCTGCAGCGCCGCGAGCTGTCCCATGAAGTGGGCGCGGTGCGGCAGGCCGGTCAGCGGGTCGCAGTGGGCCTGGCGGCGCAGCGCCTCGGCGCGGGCGGCCTGCGCCTCGAACAGCGCCTTCATCCGCACCACCATGCCGTTCATCGCGGCGGCCACACGGCGCAGGTCGGGCATCGCCGGTTCGTCAACGATGACGTAGCGGCCCTCCTCCAGCGCCTGCGCCTGACGCACCGTGGCTTCCAGCGGCGCCCGGATGCGGCGCACCACCACCAGCGACAGCAGGGCCGCCACCAGGCCCACGCCCAGCATCACCAGCGTGGCGCGCACGCCGCCGCGCCACAGCTCGTCATAGGCGTAGCTGTCGTGCGACACCACGGTGACGGTGCCCAGCGGCCGCCAGCCATCGGACACCTGGGCCACGCCGGGCGCCGGCGCGATGGGCAGCAGCGCGACGAACCAGGCCGGCGCACGCAGCGGCGCCGCCGGCGAGCGGTTGGCGATGGGCGGGCGCCCATCGGCACGCGCCAGCTCGATGCTGCGGTAGAAGCCGGTGTCGGCCTGCGCGGCGATGGCCAGCTGCATCAGCTCGTCGTCGCCCCGCTGCTGCGACAGCACCAGCGCCAGCGACTGGGCGGTGTCGTTGTTCTTCAGCGTGAGCTGCGTTTCCAGCACCGCGCGCGTTGACAGCAGGTTGACGCTCACGGCGCCGCCGATCGCGAGCAACAGCACCGCGGCCAGCAACAACCAGAGTTGGCGTATCAACGACATGAATCCCGTTCCTCTCAAAACCCTTCGGCCCTGGCCTTGGCCAGCACCTCCCGCCAGCGCGACAACCGCGCCACCGGGTCACCGGCCCGCTCGGCCCCCACGCCCTGCCACAGGCCCTCGCCGTTGAAGCTGAACACCGGCACCAGATCGGGCCGGCGCGAGGCCCCGCGCACCTCGGCCACCAGGTTGTCCAGGATCAGCGGCTCGGCATCGGGCGTGGCATACCAGGCCAGCACCATGTGCGCCTGGGGCGGCCCGCCGCCGCGCAGCTGCGCGCGCACGTACACCAGCCGCAGGCGCGCCACCGGCGTGCCCGAGGCCACCAGGCTGAAGTACTTGGCAATGGCGAAATCCTCGCAATCACCCTCCCCGCGCGAGAGCGTCTCCAGGGGGCTGGCCCAGTAGTCCACCTGGCCCCAGACGGCCAGATCATCCCTGAAGCGTATACGCCGATTGAAGAAGTCGTTGATGAAACGAAGCCGGTCTTCCTCGGCCATCTCGGCGGCCTGCACCATCGCCGGCTGCAGCGACTCGACCCCGCTGATCGCCTGCACCCCCAGCCGGTGCGCCGCCGCCATCATGCGGTCGTCGTCCCACGCCGCCGATGGCAGCATGCCCAGGCCCAGCAGCGCAACCAGCACGGCGGCCAGCAGCCGCCGCGGGCCAAGCGGCAGCGCGGCGCTGCCCGCGGGCGCGCGAAAGTGGGCTGGGGGGAACACGCCATGGTTTCGTCACCGCGGCGGCGGACTTGAGCGGGAAGGCCGGTCGCGCCACTATCGGCTCGGCGTCGGCCGCTCCAGGTCACGGAAGGCACCGAACACCCATGAGCGCAAGCCGATGACCACGCTGTAGGGCCGCTTCTCCGCCGACGGCAGCTTCTGGTCCAGCAGATGCTGGCGGGCGAAGTCGTCGGCCGCACGCTGCAGGCGCTCGGCCAGCTCGCGGGCATGGCCGGCACCGAATTCGCCGTGCACCAAGGTCAGCAGTTCGCCCTCACCGTCGAAGCCGCCAGCGAAAAAGTCCACCATCACACGCTCGCGGAAGAACTGCATCACCGGCCCCTGCGGGCGCCACCGCAGCGTCTTGGCCACCTTCAGCTTGTAACGGTTGTTCGGCCGCAGCTCGATCACCCCCAGTCGGTCCAGCTTGACCAATGCGGCCACGGCCTGCGCTTCGGTCAGGCGGTAGCGCACCAGCACGTCTTCCAGCGACCACAGGCTGAGGCAGCAGATGGCCACCAGCAGCAAGGTGGGCGAAGCGACGACGGCCTTTTCCTGCTGCAGGCTCAGCTCGCGCTGCGTGGGGGCCTGCGCCGCCAGCCGGGCCGCCAGCTCCGCGAACTCCAGCTTCAGCGCGCGGCAGATCTCGTCGACCCGGGACAGCGGCATCTCGCCGCCCGGGGCAAGCATGCGCTTGACGCTGGACTCCGACAGGCCCAGCTGCGCCGCCAGTGCGGCATAGCTCAGACCCTGGCTCTTCAACTCGGCCTTGATCAGGCCCACGAGGGATTGTGTGCTGGACATGGCGGGGCAGCGGCGCAGCGCCGGCAGCGGAATCTGAGCTCGGATGAGGCGCAGCGCGGCTGGCAGTAGCGCCAGACGCTACCACCGGATGCGTGCGCTGCGCCTCGTCAAGATTGCCCGACGCGGCGCCGCAGGCTTCCCGCAAGATCGCGGCCGTCTCCACCCAGGCCAGCCGCCATGAACCCCACGCTCACTCCCACCCTACGCGACACCAGCGCCTGGCGCCTGCAGGTCTGGGTCTCCTTCTGCCTGAGCCTGACGCTGTGCGCCTCGGGTCTGGCCTGGCTGCCTGGCCAGGACCTGGACCGCGCCTTCATGGTGATGGGCTACGTGTTCTGCCTGTCCACCGCCTTTGCAGTGGCCAAGTTCATCCGCGACAACCAGGGCCGCAGCGTCGACACGCCGATGTGGCGCCTGGTGGTGTGGGGCGGCTTTGCGCTGGCCATGGGACTGACGGGCTGGGGTCTGTGGCGCATGCAGATCCAACCGGTGTGGAAAGCCTACCTCGGCGTCTGCTGGCTCTACCTGATCTCCAACGTGTTCACGCTGGCCAAGATGCTGCGCGACGCCCATGAGGCCGACCTGCTCGACGCCCGCCTGCACGGCCGGCAAGACGGCACGACCACGCCCGGCGACACCGCTGCCTGACTCTACTTGGAGCCCTCGATGAAGACCTTGTTTGCGGCTGCCGCCGTGGCGCTGGCGCTGTGCCAGCCGGTCCACGCCCAGCTGACGGCGTCAGAAACCAGCGCTGCGTTGTCCGCTGCACCCCTTGTGCTGTCGGTCAGCGCGGCCAGTGCCACCGGAGGCGCCCTCAGCGCCGTTCCGGCCAGCTTGCTCTCGGCCGGCACGGCACTGGTGGTCGTCAACGTCGCGGTGGTCGGCACTGCCACGGTGTGGGTGCTGGAGCGCGCCTCCGACGGCGTGCGCCTGAGCATGCGGACTGCGGGCAGGCTGTCGGAGGGACTGATCGTGTCCGCCGGCACCGCGGTGCTCGTGTCCGCCATCGGCGCCGGCACCTTGCTGTCGGCAGCCGGCGAGGTCATCGCCTTCATCCCGAACGAGATCGGACAGGCGCTGCTGTACAACGAGCGGGTGACGCGATGAAGGGGGCTGCCTGCCTGGCCGCGCTGCTGCTGGCCACCGCGGTCGCCCACGCCGGCCGGCCCTGCGAGGACAAGCGGCCGACGCTCCCCCAGGTAGCGCAGGGCCTGGCCTTGGCACAGGCCACCGCGCGTCGGCTGGACGACAGCGGTGCACATGTGCTGCTGCTGGCGCGTGCGGGGCAGGACTTGTCGGCGTACAGGCTGCGCTGGTCGCACCTGGGCTTCGTCTACAAAGACACCTCGCAGCAGCCCGCAGTCTGGCGCGTGATGCACAAGCTCAATGCGTGCGGCACCGACCAGGCCGCGCTGTTCCGCCAGGGGCTGGGCGAGTTCTTCCTCGACCACCCGCACCGCTACGAAGCCGCGTTCGTCGCTCTCAAGCCCGGGCTACAGCAGGCGCTGCTGCCAATTCTGGCGGACAACACACTGGCCGCACGCCTGCACGAGCCACGCTACAGCATGGTGGCCTACGCGTTCGGCACCACCTACCAGCAAAGCAACCAGTGGGCGCTGGAAACCCTGGCCGCCGCCGCGGCGCCAGGCATCACCAGCCGGCGCAGCGCGCAAGACTGGTTGAAGGCCCAGGGCTACCAGCCCACTGACCTGCAGCTGTCGGCGCTCACGCGGCTGGGCGGCCGCCTGACACAGGCCAACGTTGCCTTCGACGATCATCCGACCGCACGGCGGATGACCCGGCACATCGACACGGTGTCCGCCGACTCGATGTTCGACTGGCTGGCGCGCACCGGCTACTCCACTCCACCGCAGCTTGTGCGGCCATGAGTGCCCACCACCCCAACCAGTTCGCGCTGCTCGGCCAGCGCCGATTCGCGCCCTTCTTCTGGACCCAGTTCCTCGGCGCGGCCAACGACAACGTCTTCAAGTTCGCCTTCACGCTGATGGTGACCTACCAGCTGCAGCTGTCCTGGCTGTCGCCGCAGATGGCGGGGCTGGTGATCGGCGCGCTGTTCATCCTGCCCTTCGTGCTGTTCTCGGCCACCAGCGGTCAGCTGGCCGACAAGTACGACAAGGCGCGGCTGATGCGCTGGGTCAAGAGCCTGGAGATCGCCATCATGGCCCTGGCGGCCGCCGGCTTCCATGCCACCCATGTGCCCACCTTGCTGGCCTGCGTGTGCCTGATGGGCCTGCACTCCACCCTGTTCGGCCCCGTCAAGTACGCCTACCTGCCGCAGCAACTGAACGAACGCGAGCTGACCGGCGGCAACGGCATGGTGGAGATGGGCACCTTCGTGGCCATCCTGCTGGGCCAGCTGGCCGGCGGTGTGCTGGTGGACACGCCGGTCGTCGGCCCGCAGCACGTGGCCTGTGCCTGCCTGGGCCTGGCGGTGCTGGGCCGGCTCACGGCCCAGGCCATTCCCGCCAGCCCATCGACCGACCCGGCGTTGAAGATCAACTGGAACCCGGTGACCGAGACCTGGCGCAACCTGAAGCTGGCGCGCGGCCAGCTGGCGGTGTTCCGCTCGCTGCTGGGCATTTCGTGGATGTGGTTCTTCGGGGCCGTGTTCCTGGCCAACTTCCCGGCCTTCGCCAAGGAAGTGCTGCACGGCGGCCCGCAGGTGGCTTCACTGCTGCTGGCGGTGTTCTCCGTGGGTATCGGCATCGGCTCGCTGCTGTGCGAGCTGCTGTCCCGGCGCCATGTCGAGATCGGCCTGGTGCCGCTGGGCGCCATCGGCATGAGCGTGTTCGCGATCGACCTCTACTTTGCCTCCACCGGCCTGCCGCCGGCCGAAGGGCTCAGCGTGGCCGCCTTCCTGGCGCAGCCCGCCCACTGGCGCGTGCTGGCCGACCTGGCCCTGCTGGCGCTGTTCGCAGGCCTGTACAGCGTGCCCATGTACGCCCTCATCCAGCTGCGCGCCGTGCCCACGCACCGGGCCCGCATCATCGCGGCCAACAACATCCTGAACGCGCTGTTCATGATCGCCAGCTCGGTGATCGCGGGCGCCCTGCTGGGCGCGGGCCTGAGCATCCCGCAGGTGTTCCTGGTGGTTGGCATCGCCAACGTGCTGGTGGGCATCTACATCTTCCTCATCGTGCCCGAGTACCTGCTGCGCTTCGTGGCCTTCGTGCTCTCCCGCATCGCCTACCGCTTCAAGATCACGCATGACGAGCGCATCCCCGTCAGCGGCGCGGCCGTGCTGGTGTGCAACCACGTGAGCTTCGTCGACGCGGTGCTGCTGATGGCCGCCAGCCCGCGGCCCATCCGCTTCCTGATGGACCACCAGATCTTCCGCATCCCGGTGCTGGGCTGGTTGTTCCGGCTGGCCAAGGCCATCCCGGTGGCGCCGCAGAAAACCGACCCGGCCACCTACGAGGCCGCCTTCTCCACCGCCCGCGCCGTGCTGCAGGACGGCGAGCTGGTGTGCATCTTTCCGGAAGGTGCCATCACGCGCGACGGCACGCTGCAGCCCTTCAAGGGCGGGGTGATGAAGCTGGTGGACGGCATGCCCGGGGTGCCCGTGATTCCGATGGCGCTGGGCAACCTGTGGGGCAGCTTCTTCTCCCGCGTGGAAGGCGGCAAGGCGATGGTCAAGCCGCTGCGGCGCGGCATCTGGAGCCCGGTGAGCCTGACCGTGGGCCCAGCGATGGCGGCAGCTACGGTCACGCCCGAAGATCTGCGTGAGCGTGTGGCCGACCTGCTGACCTCTGCAACGCCAGCGCGTTGAATTGCCCTTCCGGGTCTCGCGAGCCTTGGGGAGCTTGGGGCTCCATTAAAAAAGCCGCCCGAAGGCGGCTCTGGCAGCGTGGGCGGCCGGGCTGCGCCCGGCGCCCGCCTTACTTGCGTTGCGGCGGCAGGTCGGTGCAGCTGCCGTGGGCCACTTCGGCGGCCATGCCGATGCTTTCGCCCAGCGTCGGGTGCGGGTGGATGGTCTTGCCGATGTCCACCTCGTCGGCGCCCATCTCGATGGCCAGGGCCACCTCGCCGATCATGTCGCCGGCATGCGTGCCGACGATGCCGCCACCCAGGATCTGGTGCGATTCAGCGTCGAACAGCAGCTTGGTGAAGCCCTCGTCGCGGCCGTTGGCGATGGCGCGGCCGGAAGCCGTCCACGGGAACAGGCCCTTCTTGACCTTGATGCCCTTGGCCTTGGCCTCGTCCTCGGTCAGGCCCACCCAGGCCACCTCGGGGTCGGTATAGGCCACGCTCGGGATCACGCGGGCGTCGAACTGCGCCTTGGTGTCACCCGAGGCGACTTCCGCCGCCACGTGGGCCTCGTGCACCGCCTTGTGCGCCAGCATCGGCTGGCCGACGATGTCGCCGATGGCGAAGATGTGCGGCACGTTGGTGCGCATCTGCACGTCCACCGGGATGAAGCCGCGGTCGCCCACGATCACACCGGCCTTGTCGGCGCCGATCTTCTTGCCGTTGGGCGTGCGGCCCACCGCCTGCAGCACCAGGTCGTACAGGCCTTCGCTCTTGCTGCCGTCCAGGCCTTCGAAGCTGACCTTGATGCCGTCGGCCGTGGCTTCGGCGCCCACGGTCTTGGTCTTGAGCATCAGCTTGTCGAAGCGGTGGGCATTCATCTTCTGCCACACCTTGACCAGGTCGCGGTCGGCGCCCTGCATCAGGCCGTCCAGCATCTCCACCACGTCGAGCTTGGCGCCCAGCGTGGAGTACACCGTGCCCATTTCCAGGCCGATGATGCCGCCGCCGATGACCAGCATGCGCTCGGGCCGCTGGCGCAGCTCCAGCGCGCCGGTGCTGGTGACCACGCGCGGATCGTCCTTGGGCAGGAAGGGCAGCTTCACCGCCTCGGAGCCGGCGGCGATGATGGCCGTCTTGAACTTGATGGTCTGGGCCTTGCCGTCAGCGCCCGTCACCTTCATGTGGAAGGGGTCGGCGAACTCGCCCACGCCGTTGACCACGGTGACCTTGCGCATCTTGGCCATCGCGGCCAGGCCGCCGGTGAGCTTGCCCACCACCTTGTTCTTGTGCGCCAGCAGCTTGCCCAGGTCCACCTGCGGCTCGGCGAAGCTCACGCCCAGGTCGGCGAAGTGCTTGACCTCGTCCATCACCGCAGCCACGTGCAGCAGCGCCTTGCTGGGGATGCAGCCCACGTTCAGGCACACGCCGCCCAGGGTGGGGAAGCGCTCCACCAGCACGGTCTTCATGCCCAGGTCGGCGGCGCGGAAGGCGGCCGAGTAGCCGCCGGGGCCCGCGCCCAGCACCAGCATGTCGCACTCGAGGTCGGCGCCACCGGCATAGCTGGCGGCCTGCGGCGCGGGTGCAGAAGCTGCGGCCGGGGCCGGCGCGGACGCCGGTGCGGCCGCAGGCGCCGGCGCTGCTGCCGGAGCGGGTGCCGGGGCGGCAGCGCCCTCGGCTTCCAGCACCAGCAGCACCGAGCCTTCGTTCACCTTGTCGCCGATGCCGACCTTGAGTTCCTTGACCACGCCGCCGTGCGACGACGGGATCTCCATCGAGGCCTTGTCGCTCTCGACGGTGATCAGGCTCTGCTCGGCCTTGACGGTGTCACCCGGCTTGACCAGCACCTCGATGACGGCCACGTCCTTGAAGTCGCCGATGTCCGGCACCTTCACGTCGATCAATGCCATGTCGTGCTCCTTCCGTTCAGAGCACGATGCGGCGGAAGTCCGCCAGCAGCGATGCGAAGTAGACGTTGAAGCGTGCCGCGGCGGCGCCGTCGATCACGCGGTGGTCCCAGCTCAGGCTCAGCGGCAGGATCAGGCGCGGTTGGAAGGCCTTGCCGTCCCACTTGGGCTCGATGGTGCTCTTGCACACGCCCATGATGGCCACCTCGGGCGCGTTGATGATCGGCGTGAAGTACTTGCCGCCGATGCCGCCCAGCGAGCTGATGCTGAAGCAGCCGCCGCTCATGTCGGCCGGGCCCAGCTTGCCGTCGCGGGCCTTCTTGGCCAGCTCGCTCATCTCCTGGCTGATCTGGAAGATGCCCTTCTTGTCGGCATCCTTGATCACCGGCACCACCAGGCCATTGGGCGTGTCCGCCGCAAAGCCGATGTGGAAGTAGTTCTTCAGCACCAGCTGCTCGCCGTCCAGCGAGCTGTTGAACTCGGGGAACTTCTTGAGCGCCGCCACGGCCGCCTTGATCATGAAAGCCAGCATCGTGACCTTGATGCCCGCCTTCTCGTTTTCCTTGTTCAGTTGAACGCGGAAGGCTTCCAGCTCGGTGATGTCGGCTTCGTCGTGGTTGGTGACGTGCGGGATCACCACCCAGTTGCGGTGCAGGTTGGCGCCGCTGATCTTCTTGATGCGCGACAGATCCTTGCGCTCGACCGGGCCGAACTTGGTGAAGTCGACCTGCGGCCAGGGCAGCAGGCCCGGGAAGGCACCACCGCCCGCCGCAGCAGCCGCCGGCTTGGCCGCAGCGGCCGACGCCTGGGTCTGCACGCTGCCGTTCATCACGCCCTTGACGAAGGACTGCACGTCCTGCTGGGTGATGCGGCCCTTGGGACCGGTGCCCTTGACTTCTTCCAGCGGCACGCCCAGTTCACGGGCGAAGCGGCGGATGGAGGGCGAGGCATGCGGCAACTTGCCCTTGGCCGCGGTCGGGTCGTGCGCAGGCAGCGCGGCCGGTGCGGCAGCCGGAGCGGCCGAGGGCGCGGATGCGGCGGCGGGGGCCGCAGCGGGCGCCGGCGCTGCGGCCTGGGCAGGCACAGGAGCAGTCGCCTGCGCAGGCGCCGCGGCGGCACCCGCAGCGCCCTGCAGCACCGCGATCAGCGTGCCCTTGGACACCTTGTCGCCGACCTTGACCTTCAGGTCCTGGATCACGCCCGCATGCGACGAGGGGATCTCCATCGAGGCCTTGTCGCTCTCGACGGTGATCAGGCTCTGCTCGACCTTCACGGTGTCGCCGGCCTTGACCATCACCTCGATGACGGCCACTTCGTCGAAGTCGCCGATGTCGGGCACGGTCACCTCGATCGGGCCGCTGGCGGCGGCCGGGGCCGGCGCAGGTGCGGGTGCAGAGGCAGCGGGCGCCGGGGCGGCGGCAGCCGCAGCAGCAGGCGCGGGCGCAGGCGCCGCAGCACCCGCGTCGGCGGTTTCCAGCGTCAGCACCAGCGAGCCTTCGCTGATCTTGTCGCCCACCTTGACCTTGAGCTCCTTGACCACGCCGGCATGCGACGAGGGGATCTCCATCGAGGCCTTGTCGCTCTCGACCGTGATCAGGCTCTGTTCCGCCTTGATGGTGTCACCGGGCTGGACCATCAGTTCGATGATCTCGACGTCCTTGAAGTCCCCGATGTCGGGCACCTTCACTTCGATCAATGCCATGAGGTTGTCTCCGTCGGCCTTTTATGCGTACAGCGGGTTGATCTTGTCGGGGTTGATGCCGTACTTCTGGATGGCCTCGGCCACCTTGGTCGCGGGCACCGCGCCTTCTTCGGCCAGCGCCTTCAGCGCAGCCACGACCACGTAGTGGCGGTTCACCTCGAAGTGCTCACGCAGCTTGCTGCGGAAGTCGCTGCGGCCGAAGCCGTCGGTGCCCAGCACCTTGTAGGTGCGGCCCTTCGGGATGAAGGCGCGGATCTGCTCCGCATAGTTCTTCATGTAGTCGGTGCTGGCGATCACCGGGCCGGCATGCGGGGCCAGCTGCTCGGTGACGTAAGGCACGCGCGGCGTCTCGGTCGGGTGCAGCAGGTTCCAGCGCTCGGCGTCCTGGCCGTCGCGGGTCAGCTCGTTGAAGCTCGGGCAGCTCCAGACGTTGGCAGCCACGCCCCAGTCGCTTTCCAGCAGTTCCTTGGCGGCCATGCTTTCACGCAGGATGGTGCCGCTGCCCAGCAGGTTGACGGTGGGCTTGCCCGCAGCGTCCGCTTCCTGCAGCAGGTACATGCCCTTGATGATCTGCGCCTCGGTGCCGGCCTTCAGGCCCGGCATGGCGTAGTTCTCGTTCAGCAGCGTGATGTAGAAGAACACGTTCTCCTGCTTGCCCACCATGCGCTGCAGGCCGTTGTGCATGATCACCGCCACTTCGTGCGCGAAGGTGGGGTCGTAGCTCACGCAGTTCGGGATGGTGCCAGCCAGGATGTGGCTGTGGCCGTCTTCGTGCTGCAGGCCTTCGCCGTTCAGCGTGGTGCGGCCCGAGGTGCCGCCCAGCAGGAAGCCACGGGCCTGCATGTCGCCGGCCGCCCAGGCCAGGTCGCCGATGCGCTGGAAGCCGAACATCGAGTAGTAGACGTAGAACGGGATCATCACCCGGTTGTTCGTCGAGTAGCTCGTGGCTGCCGCGATCCAGCTCGCCATGCCGCCGGCTTCGTTGATGCCCTCTTGCAGGATCTGGCCGGCCTTGTCTTCCTTGTAGTACATCACCTGGTCCTTGTCGACCGGGGTGTACAGCTGGCCCTTCGGGTTGTAGATGCCGATCTGGCGGAACAGGCCTTCCATGCCGAAGGTGCGGGCCTCGTCCACCAGGATGGGCACCACGCGCGGGCCCAGGGCCTTGTCGCGCAGCAGCTGCGTCAGGAAGCGCACGTAGGCCTGGGTGGTGGAGATCTCACGGCCTTCGGCGGTGGGCTCCAGCACGGCCTTGAAGGTGTCGAGCGAAGGCACCTCGAAGGTTTCTTCGGTCTTCACGCGGCGCTTGGGCAGGTAGCCGCCCAGGGCCTGGCGGCGCTCGTGCAGGTAGCGCATTTCCGGCGTGTCGTCGGCCGGCTTGTAGTACGGGATCTTGGGCAGCTCGCTGTCGGGGATGGGGATGCCGAAGCGGTCGCGGATGTATTTGATGTCGTCGTCCGTCAGCTTCTTGGTCTGGTGGACGGTGTTCTTGCCTTCACCGGCCTTGCCCATGCCGTAGCCCTTGACGGTCTTGACCAGCAGCAGCGTGGGCTGGCCCGTCTTGTTGTGGTGGGCGGCGTGGAAGGCGGCGAACACCTTCTCGGGCTGGTGGCCCCCGCGACGCAGATCGAAGATCTCCTCGTCGCTCATGTGCTCGACCAGCTTGGCGGTCTCGGGGTACTTGCCGAAGAAGTGCTTGCGGACGTAGGCGCCGTCGTTGGCCTTCATGGCCTGGTAGTCGCCGTCCACGGTTTCCATCATCAGCTGCTTGAGCTTGCCGCTCTTGTCGCGCGCCAGCAGCTCGTCCCAGCCCTTGCCCCAGATCAGTTTGATGACGTTCCAGCCGCTGCCGCGGAATTCGCCTTCCAGCTCCTGAATGATCTTGCCGTTGCCGCGCACCGGGCCGTCCAGGCGCTGCAGGTTGCAGTTGATGACGAAGACCAGGTTGTCCAGACCTTCGCGCGCGGCCAGGCCGATGGCGCCCAGGCTTTCCGGCTCGTCCATCTCGCCGTCGCCCATGAAGGCCCACACCTTGCGGTTGGCCGTGTCGGCGATGCCGCGGGCATGCAGGTACTTCAGGAAGCGCGCCTGGTAGATGGCCATCAAGGGGCCCAGGCCCATGCTGACGGTCGGGAACTGCCAGAACTCGGGCATCAGCTTCGGGTGCGGGTAGCTGGACAGTCCCTTGCCGTCCACTTCCTGGCGGAAGCTGTCGAGCTGCTCTTCGGTCAGCCGGCCTTCCAGGAAGGCGCGGGCGTAGATGCCGGGCGCGCTGTGGCCCTGGATGTACAGCAGGTCACCGCCGTGGTTCTCGTTCTCGGCATGCCAGAAGTGGTTGAAGCCGGCGCCCAGCATCGAGGCCAGCGACGCGAACGAGCCGATGTGGCCGCCGAGGTCGCCGCCGTCGGCGGGCTTCAGGCGGTTGGCGCGCACCACCATCGCCATCGCATTCCAGCGCATGTAGGCGCGCAGGCGCTTCTCGATCTCGATGTTGCCGGGGCAGCGCTCTTCCTGGTCGGCCGGGATGGTGTTGACGTACGCGGTGTTGGCCGAGAACGGCACGTCGATGCCGGCCTGGCGGGCGTGGTCGATCAGCTGTTCCAGCAGAAAGTGGGCGCGCTCGCCACCTTCAGTCCCGATGACTGCAGAGAGGGCGTCCAGCCACTCGCGGGTTTCCTGGTGATCGGAATCGTTGGCGGCCGCGCCGCCGGGGATGGATTCGGGCACTGCAGACATGGCTTGTCTCCTGGTCTTTTACCGAGGTGGATGGATGCGGGCGAGGGTAAAGCGCGCGCAGTTTGGCACAAGTCCAGAAGTTTTCAAATAGTGCGAGTGCGTTTCACAATGCGATAAAACGAACGAAAATCCGGAGGCCCGTTCGGCCGGAAGTGGTCAGCCGGGCTTCCATAATCCCGCGATGCAGCCCCGTCACGATCTTTTTGCCGCCAGCAGTGTCTCGTTCAGCCGGGGGCAAAGACTGCTCAACCGCTGGTGGCGCCGGCAGTCGCCGGCCCGGCAGGACCGCTTTGTCACCATCGGGCCGCTGGTGTCGGTGCTGCTCTTCCTCGCGGCCATCATCTCGGCCTTCCGGTACCTGCGCAACGAAGAGATCGAGCGCGAGATCGAGTCGGTGCGGCGCGACACCGAGATCGTCCAGCAGCAGATGCGGCTGAGGCTGATCGAGAGCCAGGAGCAGATGATCCGGCTGGCCGGCCAGATGACGCGCCGCCCCATCGACGCCGCCGACTTCATCGACCAGGCCGCCACGCTGGGCCGCGAGCGGCCCGAGATCACGCAGATCGCGTGGATCACCGCTGACCGGGAGCGCAAGGCCAGCCACTCCGTCTCGGGCTATCCGGTCGAGCCCAAGGCCGAGGTCGATCCTTCGCTGCCGGCCCTGGGCCGCGCCAGCGAACCCGAACGGGCGTTCGAGGTGGCGCGCGACCTGCGCCAGCCGGTGTACTCGCGCGCGTTCGTGAACCCGGCCGCTGCGCCGGTGTTCCAGCTGCAGGTGCCGCTGTTCGACGGCAGCCGCTTCGCCGGCGTGCTGATGGCCGAGTACTCGGTGGAGACGCTGCTGCGCCTGGCGGTGCCCGACGTGGTCACCCAGCGCCACACCATCGCGGTGCTGGACGACCAGGCGCGCGAGGTGGCCAGCAGCGAAGCCGCCCGCGGCAACCGCCTGGTGCGGCGCGCGCCCATCGTGCACGACGCACCGCTGGCGCCCACCGCCAACGGCCTGGTGGTGCGCGGCCAGGGCTGGCGCACCTCCATCGGCCTGATCAGCAACACGCTGTTCTGGATGGTGGTGGCCCTGTCGGGCCTGACGGTGTGGATGCTGCTGGCCACCTGGCGCCACATGCGCCGGCGCGGGCAGATCCAGGGCGCGCTGGTGCAGGAGACCAACTTCCGCCGCGCGATGGAGAACTCCATGCTCACCGGCATGCGGGCGCTCGACATGGAAGGCCGCATCACCTACGTGAACCCCGCCTTCTGCGCGATGACCGGCTTCTCCGAGGCCGACCTGATCGGCGCGCGACCGCCCTTCCCGCACTGGCCGCCGACGCTGATCGACGAGAACATGCGGCTGCTGCAGCAGGAGCTGCAGGGCCGCAGCCCGGCCGGCGGCATCGAGGTGAAGGTGATGCGCAAGGACGGCACGCAGTTCGACGCGCGCATGTACGTCTCGCCGCTGATCGACTCCAAGGGCCAGCAGACCGGCTGGATGACCTCGATGACCAACATCACCGAGGCCAAGCGCATCCGCGACCAGCTCTCGGCCTCGCACGAGCGCTTCACCACCGTGCTGGAGGGGCTGGACGCCGCGGTGTCGGTGCTGTCGGTGCAGCAGAGCGAACTGCTGTTCGCCAACCGCTCGTACCGGCTGTGGTTCGGCGCCGACGCCAAGGGCCACGACCTGCTGGCCGGGCCCAATGCGGCGTTGCGCTTCCTGGCCGACCAGGACGACATGGTGGACAGCCTCTCGGGCCTGCCCACCGAGGAGCTGACCGAGGCCGGCTCCGACCCGCGCGAGGTGTATGTGGAATCGCTGAACAAGTGGTTCGACGTGCGTAGCCGCTACCTGCAGTGGACCGACGGCCGGCTGGCGCAGATGCTGATCGCCACCGACATCACGGCCCGCCGTCGCGCCGAGGAACAGGCCGCCCGCCAGGCCGAGAAGGCGCAGGTGACCAGCCGGCTGGTGACCATGGGCGAGATGGCTTCGTCGGTGGCCCACGAGCTGAACCAGCCGCTGACCGCGATTGCCAACTACTGCAACGGCATGGTCAGCCGGGTGAAGAACGATGCGATCCAGAAGGACGACCTGATCGCGGCGCTGGAGAAGACCTCGCGCCAGGCGCAGCGGGCCGGGCAGATCATCCACCGCATCCGCTCCTTCGTGAAACGCAGCGAGCCGCAGCGCCAGCTGGCCGAGGCGCGCAGCATCATCGACGAGGCGGTGGAGCTGGCCAACATCGAGCTGCGCCGCCGCAACGTGGAGCTGCACACCTACGTGGCCCAGCGCCTGCCGCCGCTGATGTGCGACCCCATCCTGATCGAGCAGGTGGTGCTGAACCTGGTGAAGAACGCGGCCGAGGCCATCGACGTGGCGCAGATGCCGCCGCAGCGCCGCCACATCGAGCTGCGCGTGGTGCCGCGGCACACGCCCGAAGAAGGCGGCGTCATCGAGTTCAGCGTGACCGACATGGGCCCCGGCATGAAGGAGGAGGTGCTCTCGCGCATGTACGAGGCCTTCTTCTCGACCAAGGCCGACGGCCTGGGCATCGGCCTGGGTTTGTGCCGCTCCATCGTCGAGAGTCACCGGGGCCGGATCAGGGCCCAGAACCTCTACAATGGAGAGCAGGTCGTGGGTTGCCGATTCGTCTTCACGCTGCCCGTCGACACCGCCTTGCTGCGCAGCGATTTTCCGCCTGCGCTGCCTTCCTCAGCCCCTGCCAACAACACCGTTGCCTCATGAGCTTGATTCCCAAAAAGGGTACCGTGTATGTCGTCGATGACGACGAGGCCGTGCGCGATTCGCTGCAGTGGCTGCTGGAAGGCAAGGACTACCGCGTCCGCTGCTTCGATTCCGCCGAATCCTTCCTCTCGCGCTTCGACCCCCGCGAAGTGGCCTGCCTGATCGCCGACATCCGCATGGACGGCATGAGCGGCCTGGAACTGCAGGACCGCCTGATCGAGCGCCGCTCGCCGCTGCCCATCGTCTTCATCACCGGCCACGGCGACGTGCCGATGGCCGTGAACACGATGAAAAAGGGCGCGATGGACTTCATCGAGAAGCCCTTCAAGGAAGAAGAGCTGCTGAGCCTGGTCGAGCGGATGCTCGAATCGGCCCGCGCCACCTTCTCGCAGCACCAGGAAGAAGCCAGCCGCGACGCGCTGCTGGCCCGCCTGACCACGCGCGAGGCGCAGGTGCTCGAGCGCATCGTCGCCGGCCGGCTGAACAAGCAGATCGCCGACGACCTGGGCATCAGCATCAAGACGGTGGAGGCGCACCGCGCCAACATCATGGAAAAGCTCAACGCCAACACCGTGGCCGACCTGCTGAAGATCGCCCTGGGCGCCACGAGCAAGGCCTGAGATGCCAGCCCCCAGGCTCGCGGCGCTCGCCACCCCCCGAGGGGGCTCTCAGTCCCTTCGGGCGGCCGGGCGGGACTGAGGCCCGCCGCACCGCCACCCATCAGGCCGCTCACCAGCGGCCTGTTTACTTTTCGGACCACGCACATGACCGCCCAGATCATCGACGGCACCGCCCTCTCCAACCAAGTTCGCGCCCAGGTGGCGGTGGAAGCCGCCGCGCTGGCGCAGCAGCATGGCCGCAAGCCCGGCCTGGCCGTCATCCTGGTGGGCGACGACCCGGCCAGCGCCGTGTACGTGCGCAACAAGGTCAAGGCCTGCAACGACAACGGCCTGCACTCGGTGCTGGAGCAATACCCCGCCACGCTGACCGAGGCCGAGCTGCTGGCCCGCATCGCGGCGCTGAATGCCGACGAGACCATCCACGGCATCCTGGTGCAGATGCCGGTGCCCAAGCACATCGATCCGCACAAGGTCATCGAAGCCATCGCGCCCGAGAAGGACGTGGACGGCTTTTCGGTGCGCAGCGCCGGCGAGCTGATGAGCGGCCTGCCCGGGCTGCGCCCGGCCACGCCCTACGGCTGCATGAAGCTGATCGAAAGCACCGGCGTGCCCATCAAAGGCAAGCATGCGGTGGTCATCGGCCGCAGCAACACCGTGGGCAAGCCGATGGCGCTGCTGCTGCTGCAGGCCCATGCCACCGTCACCATCTGCCACAGCGGCACGCCCGACCTGGCGGCCCACACCCGCCTGGCCGACATCGTGGTGGCCGCCACCGGCCGCCGCAACACGCTGACGGCCGACATGGTCAAGCCCGGCGCCATCATCATCGACGTGGGCATCAACCGCAATGAAGAAGGCAAGCTCTGCGGCGACGTGGACTTCGCGGCCGTCAAGGAAGTGGCGGGCTACATCAGCCCGGTGCCCGGTGGCGTGGGCCCGATGACCATCGCGATGCTCCTGGTCAACACCCTGGAAGCGGCACGGGCCGCCGCGGCGCGGTAAAACAGGCCACCCCACCAGGAACACGCATGACCGAAGCTGCCCACAACCCCTTGCTCCAGACCGGCGGCCTGCCCGCGTTCGATGCCATCCAGCCGCAGCACGTGGGCCCGGCGGTCGACCGCCTGCTGGCCGATGCCTCGGCCGCGCTGGAACGCGCCGTCAGCGACGAGGTGCCCGCCAACTATGAAGCGATGTCCGCCGTGCTGGACGTGGCCACCGAGCGCCTGGGCACCGCCTGGGGCGCCGTCAGCCACCTGAACCATGTGATGGACACGCCCGCCCTGCGCGCGGCCTACACCGAGAACCTGCCCAAGATCAGCGAGTTCTACACCCGCCTGGGCGCCGACGAACGGCTGTACGCCAAGTACAAGGCCATCGCCCACGCGCCCGAGGCCGCGAACCTGAGCGCGCCACGGCGCAAGGCGCTGGCCAACTCGATGCGCGACTTCGTGCTGTCGGGCGCCGAGCTGCAGGGCGAGGCCAAGGCCCGCTTCGCGAAGATCCAGGAGCGGCTGTCGGAGCTGAGCCAGCAGTACCGCGAGCATGTGCTGGACGCCACCGACGCCTTCAGCTACTACGCCACCGATGCCGAAATGGACGGCGTGCCGGCCGACGTGCGCGAGGCCGCCCGCGCGGCGGCCACTGCCGATGGCCAGGAAGGCCACAAGATCACGCTGCAGTTCCCCAGCTACTTCCCGGTGATGCAGTACGCCACCGACCGGGCGCTGCGCGAGAAGATCTACACCGCCTACGTCACCCGCGCCAGCGAGCTGGGCCCGCCCGAGCGCGACAACACCGCGGTGATGACCGAGCTGCTGCAGCTGCGCCAGGAAGAAGCGAAGCTGCTGGGCTATGGCAGCTACGCCGACGTGTCGCTGGTGCCCAAGATGGCCGAGTCGCCCGACCAGGTGCGCAGCTTCCTGGCCGACCTGGCGCGGCGCGCCCGCCCCTATGCCGAACGCGACTTGGCCGAGCTGCGTGAATTCGCCGCCGCCGAGCTGGGCCTGGCCGACCTGAAACCCTGGGACACCGCCTTTGCCAGCGAACGGCTGAAGCAGGCCCGCTACGCCTTCAGCGACAACGAGGTCAAGCAGTACTTCACCGAGCCCAAGGTGCTGGAAGGCCTGTTCCGCATCGTCGAGACGGTGTTCGAGGTGAAGATCAGCCCCGACACCGCCCCGGTGTGGCACCCCAGCGTGCGCTTTTTCAAGGTGGAGCGCGACGGCGCGCTGCTGGCGCAGTTCTACCTCGACCCCTATGCCCGCCAGGGCAAGCAGGGCGGCGCCTGGATGGACGACGTGCGCGTGCGCTGGGCCCGCCCTGAAGGTGGCCTGCAGACGCCGGTGGCCCACCTGGTGTGCAACTTCCCGTCTCCGCAGCCGGGCAAGCCCGCGCTGCTGACGCACGACGACGTCATCACCCTGTTCCACGAATTCGGCCATGGCCTGCACCTGATGCTCACCCAGGTGGCCGACATCGGCGTGTCGGGCCTGTCGGGCGTCGAGTGGGACGCCGTGGAGCTGCCCAGCCAGTTCATGGAGAACTTCACCTGGGAATGGGAGGTGCTGCAGCAGCTCACCGCCCATGTGGACAGCGGCGAGCCGCTGCCGCGCGCGCTGTTCGACAAGATGATCGCGGCCAAGAACTTCCAGAGCGGCATGGCCACGCTGCGGCAGATCGAGTTTGCGCTGTTCGACATGCGGCTGCACCATGAGCCGGCCGCCGCGCAGCAGATCCAGCAGGTGCTGAACGAAGTGCGGCGCGAGGTGGCGGTGCTGGAGGCCACGCCCTTCAACCGCTCGCAGCACACCTTCTCGCACATCTTTGCCGGGGGTTACGCGGCGGGCTACTACAGCTACAAGTGGGCCGAGGTGCTGTCGGCCGACGCCTGGAGCGCCTTCGAAGAAACCGGCCCGCTGAACGTGGAAACCGGCCGCCGCCTGCGCCGCGAGGTGCTGGAGGTGGGGGGCAGCCGCCCGGCGATGGACAGCTTCAAGGCCTTCCGCGGCCGCGAGCCGTCGATCGACGCGCTGATGCGCCATCAAGGGATGGCTTGACGGGCTTGTCAGCCTTCACGGCCTGGCGCATGCAGTAGATTCCGCCGCATGAGCCGTTCCGCTTCGCTGCTTCAACGTACCCGCCTGGCGACGGGCCTGAGCCTGCTGGTGCTGCTGGCCTGGCAGGCCGGCCCGGCCGCCGCGCAGGCCCCGCTCTACAAGATCGTAGAGCCCGACGGCCGCATCACCTACACCGACCGGCCGGTCCGCAACAACACCGGCCGGGTGTCGCCGGTGGGTGCCAACGGCGCCGCCGGCACGCCCATCGACGACAGCCTGACCTTGCTGCCGCTGGCCCTGCGCACCGTGGCCACGCGCTTTCCGGTCACGCTGTTCACCGCGCCCGAATGCGCGCCCTGCGACCGGGCGCGCGAATTCCTGCGCCAGCGCGGCATCCCCTATCGGGAGCGCCTGGCCAGCACCGACGCCGACCGCGAGGTGTGGCAACGCGTGGTGGGCGCGCCCGAGGCGCCGGCGCTGAGCATCGGCTCGCAGATGCTGCGCGGCTATGCACCCGACAGCTGGGGCGAGTACCTGGACGCCGCCGGCTACCCGCGCGACAACCGGCTGCCGCCCAACTACCAGCCGCCCGCCCCCGGGCCGGTGGCGGAAGGCCGCACCGCGCCCGTGCCCGAACCGCGCGGTGCCGCGGCCTCCGCCCCCGACACCAGCAGCGCCCGCACGCCCGCCGCCGCCGTGCCCACCCGCCCGGCCCCCGCCGCCACCGATACCGGCGTGCCGGTGCCGGCCATCCGCTTCTAGCGGCCCGGCGGCTCGGCGTGGCTGCCGTGGCGCCCGCCGCAGCTGGCCTGGCCCTGCCCGCTTTCGACATCCGCATCCCATGACCGAGCACCACAACCGCCACTGGCGCGAGCGCAGCCTGGCCGCCGTGTGGCACCCGTGCACGCAGATGAAGCTGCATGCGCCCGAAGGCGCCGGCCTGCCGCTGATCCCCATCCAGCGGGCGCAGGGCGTGTGGCTGTACGACACCGAAGGCCACCGCTACCTGGACGCCATCAGCAGCTGGTGGGTCAACCTCTTCGGCCACAACCACCCGGAGATGCAGGCCGCGCTGACCGACCAGCTGGCCACGCTGGACCATGTGATGCTGGCCGGCTTCACCCATGCGCCGGTGGTCGAGCTGTCGGAGCGGCTGGGCCGGCTCACCGGCCTGGGCCATGCCTTCTACGGCAGCGACGGCGCCAGCGCCACCGAGATCGCGCTGAAGATGAGCGCCCACCACTGGCGCAATGCCGGCCAGCCGGCCAAGACCCGCTTCGTGGGCGTGGCCGGCGGCTACCACGGCGAAACCGTGGGCGCGCTCGCCGTGACCGACATCGCGCTGTTCCGCGAGGCCTACGCGCCGCTGGTGCGCCTGGCCGCCACCGTGCCCAGCCCCGATGCGCGGCAGGCCGTGGCCGGCGAAACCGCGGTCGACGTGGCCGAACGGGCCGCCGCCGCGCTGGGCCGCTGGCTGGCCGAGCATGCCCACGAGACGGCGGCCGTGATCATCGAGCCGCTGATCCAGTGCGCCGCCGGCATGGCCATGCACGACCCGCTGTACCTGCAGCGCGCCCGCGCGTTGTGCGACCAGCATGGCGTGCACCTGGTGCTGGACGAGATCGCGGTCGGTTTCGGCCGCACCGGCAGCCTGTTCGCGCACCAGCAGGCCGGCATCCGGCCCGACTTCCTGTGCCTGTCCAAGGGGCTCACCGGCGGCACATTGCCGCTGTCGGTGGTGCTGACCACCGACGCGGTGTACGAGGCCTTCTACGACGACGAGGTGGCCCGCGGCTTCCTGCATTCGCACAGCTACACCGGCAACCCGCTGGCCTGCCGCGCCGCGCTGGCCACGCTGGACCTGTTCGAGCAGACCGATGCGCTGCGCCGCAACGCACACACCGGCCCGCGGCTGGCCGCCCAGCTGGCGCCGCTGACGGCCCACCCGCGGGTGCGGCATGCGCGGCAGCGGGGCATGGTGTTCGCGTGGGACGTGGCCAGCAGCCTGCCCGACTTCGGCCGCCGCTATGCCCGCCATGCGCTCGCCCAGGGCCTGGTGCTGCGGCCCATCGGCCACACGCTGTACGTGATGCCGCCGTATGTGATCGACGAGGCCGAAGGCGACTGGCTGGCCCGCGGCGCCCTGGCCGCGCTGCAGGCCACGCTGGCCGAAGAAGCCGAGCCCTGGTCCGAGACCCGGGCCGCAGGAGGCCTGCGCGATGGTGTTTGAAGGCTGTTTCGTCACCGGCACCGACACCGGCGTCGGCAAGACCCTGGTCAGCGCGGCGCTGCTGCACACGCTGGCGCGCCACCATGCCCGCGTGGTGGGCATGAAGCCGGTGGCCGCCGGCCTGGTGCCGCATGCCGGCGGCTGGGTGGCCGAAGACGCGCTGGCGCTGCGCGCCGCCTCCAGCGTGCGGGTGCCGCCCGAGCTGGATTGCCCCGTGGCGCTGCCCGACCCCTTGTCGCCCCACCTGGCGGCGCGCCGGGCCGGCCGCCTGCTGGACCTGGCGCCGATGCTGGACGCCTACCGGCAGCTGCGCACCTTGGCCGACGTGGCGCTGGTGGAAGGCGCCGGCGGCTGGCGCGTGCCCCTCAACGACCGGCAGACGCTGGCCGACCTGGCGGTGGCGCTGGGCCTGCCAGTGGTGCTGGTGGTGGGCCTGCGCCTGGGCTGCCTGAACCATGCGCTGCTGACGGCCGAAGCCATCCGCCGCGACGGCCTGACGCTGGCCGGCTGGGTGGCCAACAGCGTGGACCCCGACATGGCCTGCCGCGACGAGAACATCGACACCCTGCGCGAGCGCCTGGGCGCGCCGCTGCTGGGCGTCGTGCCCTGGCAAGCACCACCCGGCCCCGACGCGCGGCACATCGCGCTGCAACTGCCGCAGGCCTGGCAGGGGCCACAGTCATGACCGCCGCCGCCCGGCCGCCCGAAGGCGGCGGTCCTCCCTCTCGGAGGGATCCCGCGCAGCGGGAGGGTGCGCCATTGACCGCCGCCGCCCGGCCGCCCGAAGGCGGCGGCCTTCCCTCCCGGAGGGATCCCGCGCAGCGGGAGGGTGCGCCAGCCAGTTGGCTGGACGAGTTCGACGACCGCCTGGCGGCGCTGCAGGCGCAGGCCCTGCAGCGGGTGCGGCGCGAGGTGGTGCCGCAGGACGGCGCGCGGCTGAGCGTGGACGGCCAATCGCTGCTGGCCTTCTGCAGCAACGACTACCTGGGCCTGGCCCAGGACCCGCTGCTGCGCGAGGCGGTGCATGCAGCAGTGGACCGCTACGGCGTGGGGGCCGGTGCGTCGCCCATGGTCAGCGGCCACAGCGCCGCCAATGCCGCACTGGAACGTGAGCTGGCGGCCGCGGTGGGCCTGCCGCGTGCGCTGTACTTCTATGCCGGCTATGCCACCAACGCCGGCATCGTGCCGGCACTGGTGGGCGAAGGCGACGCCTTGTTCAGCGATGCGCTGAACCACGCCTGCCTGATCGACGGCGCGCGGCTCTCGCGCGCCAGCGTGCACCGCTATGCGCATGGCGCGCTCGACCGGCTGGAGGCGCTGCTGGCCGCCAGTCCGGCGCGCCGCAAGCTGGTGATCAGCGATGCGGTGTTCAGCATGGACGGCGACGTGGCCGACATCGCCGGCCTGCATGCGCTGTGTGAGCGGCACGACGCCCTGCTGCTGCTGGACGACGCGCACGGCTTCGGCGTGCTGGGCCCGCAAGGCCGCGGCGCGCTGGCGGCGGCCGGGCTCACGGGGCCGACGGCTTCGCCCCGCGTGCTGTACATGGCCACGCTGGGCAAGGCGCTGGGCGTGGCCGGCGCCTTCGTCGCGGGGCCGCCCACGCTGGTGGAATGGCTGCTGCAGAAAACGCGCAGCTACACCTTCGCCACAGCCGCGCCGGCCCTGCTGGCCGAGGCGGTGCGCGCCGGGCTGCGCTGCGCGCTGGGACCGGAAGGCGATCGGCGGCGGCAGCACCTGGGTGCCTTGATCGACCGGCTGCGCCACGGGCTCACCAGCGAAGCCGGTGCCCCGGTGCAGGCCGCCGGCTGGTGGCTGATGCCTTCGCACACGCCGATCCAGCCATTGGTGATCGGCGACAACGCGACCGCGCTGGCGGTGATGGCCCGCCTGCGCGAGCAGGGCTTGTGGGTGCCCGCCATCCGCCCGCCGACGGTGCCCGAAGGCACGGCGCGGCTGCGCATCGCGCTGTCGGCGGCCCACCAGCCAGAAGACGTGGACCAGCTGCTGGCCGCGCTGGCCGCAGCCGCCCGCGGCCTGAACTAGGGCGCCACGGCCCGCTGCGGCCGGGTGCGGTAGAAGGTCAGCGGCTCGGCCTTGAGCTGCTTGAGCACCTGCTTGCGCATCGCGCCCACCACGTGCATCTCGCAGGGCTTGCAGTCGAAGCGCAGGGTCAGGCGGTCGTCGCCATGCTGCAGGGTCAGCGGCTCGGCACGCACCGTGCCCTGCACGCCCGTCACGCCCTTGGCCTGCTTGGGGCACAGGCTCAGGCTCCAGCGCACGCAGTGCTTGGTGATCATCAGGCTCACCTCGCCCAGGGCCTCGTGGCTCTCGTAGGCTGCGCCCACCACCTTGACGCCATGGCGCGCGTAGAAGGCGGCGGCCTGGCCGTTGTAGACGTTGGCGAGATAGGTCAGCGTGTCTTCCGGGTAAGGCACTGGCGGCTCCACCGGCTGGGCGCGCGGCAGCCGCGGCAGCGCGGCCGCGCGGGCGGCTTCCAGCGCGGCCACCGCATCGCGGCGCAGCGCATTCAGCACGCCGGCCGGCACGAACCAGGGCTGCGACAGCGCCAGCCGCACGCGGCGCACCTCGAAGATCGTGTTGCCCAGCTTGGCCAGTTGGTCCTTCAGCGTGGCCTCGGCCTTGGCGGCGTCGCGCGCCGGCTCATGCGGCTGGGCAATGCGGGCGCTGGCGCGGTGGCCATCCTCATCTTTGACCGACAGCTCGAAGCCTTCGGCACCGTCCACCACCGCCTGCGCCAGCGTCAGGTCGAGTGCGATGCGGCGCTCGGCCGAGGGCTTGGCCAGCAGCCGTTCCCAGGCCATGTCGCTGTTGCGGCTGAGGGCGGTGTCGCGCCGCAGGTCCTTCAGGCCGGCCATCGTCTGCCCGCGCGACAGGTTGGGCAGCACCCGCCAGCGGCGGCCGCCCAGCGCGGTGGCGGTGTTCACCGGCACGCCCTGCAGCTCGCCCTGGCGGTCCCACCAGGTCAGGGCATCGCCGTTGTGCAGCTGGGCGCCCTCCTCGGCCAGCTCCACGTCGAAGTGCTCGGCCGTGACCGCCACCACCTGGCCCAGCGGCATGCCGGCGTGCTTGGGCGTGTCGAAGGCGCCGATGTCGATCTGCCGGCCGTTGACGAAGTAGTCGGTGCCGCCGCGGTTGTAGGCCTGCTCGGGCTCGGGCTGGAAGGTGTAGCGGCAGCGGCCGCTGCTGGCACGGGCCAGGTCGCCGCGGCGTTCCAGCAGCGCATCGAGCAGCTGGCGGTAGTGGGCGGTGACGTTCTTCACCGTCGCCATGTCCTTGTAGCGGCCCTCGATCTTGAAGCTGCGGATGCCGGCATCGGCCAGTGCCTCCAGGTTGGCGCTCTGGTCGTTGTCCTTCAGGCTGAGCACGTGCTTGTCGTGCGCGATCACGCGGCCCTGCGTGTCGGTCACGGTGTAGGGCAGCCGGCACTCCTGGCTGCAGTTGCCGCGGTTGGCGCTGCGGCCGGTGTGCGCATGGCTGATGAAGCACTGGCCGCTGTAGGCCACGCACAGCGCGCCGTGGATGAAGAACTCCAGCACCGCGCCCTGCACCTGCGTGGCCACCGCGTGGATCTGGCGCAGGTCCAGCTCGCGCGCCAGCACCATCTGCGAAAAGCCCACGTCCTGCAGGAAGCGCGCCTTCTCGGGCGTGCGGATGTCGGTCTGCGTGCTGGCATGCAGCTGCAGCGGCGGCATGTCCAGCTGCAGCAGGCCCATGTCCTGCACGATCAGCGCATCGGCGCCCGCCTCGTACAGCTGCCAGGCCAGCCGCCGCGCCGGCTCCAGCTCGTCGTCGCGCAGGATGGTGTTCATGGTGACGAACACCCGCGCGCCAAAGCGGTGGGCATGCGCGGCCAGCCGGCCGATGTCGGCCACCGAATTGGAAGCCTTGTCGCGCGCGCCGAAGCCGGGGCCGCCGATGTACACGGCATCGGCGCCGTGGTTGACGGCCTCGATGCCGATGTCGGCGTCACGGGCGGGAGACAACAGTTCGAGGGTGTTGCGGGCGCTCATGGCCCGCAAGTTTGCCAGCGCGGGCGCCCGGCGCGCCCGCTGTGCCCGTCATCTCAACCTTGGAGTTCGCGCAAGACCTCGGGGTGCGACACGGCGACCCGCAGCAGGGTCTTGGCAGCGCCGGTGGGTTCGCGCCGCCCTTGTTCCCAATCCTGCAAGGTACGGGCGGACACGCCCAGCAGCCCCGCGAACTCCTGCTGCGACAAGCCCACCAGCGCCCGCGCCTGCGCAGCCGCCGGCACAGGCACCTGCGTCACCCGGGCGGCCTGGCCACGGCGCATTTGCCTGACCGACTCCAACAAGTCGTTCTGGAACTTGGCCATCTCAGAGGACATCTTCAACTCCTTTGCGAAGCTCCGCGAGGAACTCGGTGGGCAGATTGTCGAACCTGGCTTTCTTGTAGACGATGAGCAGCCAGATGGTGTGCTCGCGCTCAAGGAAGTAGATGATCCGAGCGCCGCCGCGCTTGCCCGTTCCCGCGGTCGACCAACGCACCTTGCGACATCCGCCACTGCCGGGAATCAGGTCACCGCTCTCGGCGTTGGCAGCGATCCAGCTGATGAATGCCAGCCGCTCATTGTCCGACCACACGTCGGCTGCGTACTGCACGAAGAGCGGAGTCTCGGCCACGGTTCTCACGACACGAGATCCTACGGCAATGCCGTATTTAGGTCCAGAGAAGCCCTCAACTTTTCAACCGCCGCGTCAGCCGCGAGCCGGCGCCAACGGCGGTGCCCATGACCCAGAACACCGGGGCCACGCCGAGCGCGGCGCCGGTGGCGCCGAAGAGCAGGGGCATCAGGGTGCTGCTGGCGTTGATGGTCATCGAGCGCAGGGCCAGGGCTTCGCCGTGGCGGTCGTGCGGCGTCAGCGCATGCAGGGTGGACATGATCATCGGCTGCACACTGCCCAGCGTCAGGCCCAGCAGCGTGGCGCAGGCGCCCATCAGCCAGGGCGACTGGATGAAGGGGTACAGCACGAACACGCTGCCGGTGGCCAGCATCGCGCCGCGCAGCACCACCGCCGGCTGCAGCCGCGCCGCCAGCACCGGGATGAGCACCCGCACGCCGGTGACGGCCAGCGGAAACACGCCCAGGATGAGACCGATGGTGGAAGCGCTGAAGCCGCGCTCATGGCCCAGGATGGGCACCGCGAAGCTGTGCACGTCCCAGCAGGCCGACAGCAGCCAGTTGACCGCCAGCAGCGGCCCGATGCCCGGCAGCCGGAACAGGTCCCAGGCGCTGCGCCGGCCGGCGCTGGTAGCGGGCTGCGGCGGCGCCTCGTGGGGCACTTGCCGCGCCAGCACCGCCGCGCACAGCGGCAGCGCAAACAGGAAGGCATAGGCGCCGCGGAAGCCGGCCAAGTCGATGAGCGCACCGGCCGACACCGAGCCCACCACGTTGGACAGCGCCGGCGCCAGCCCCAGCCAGCTGAACACCCGCATGCGCTGCACGCCATCGGCCGCGCTGCGGCCGGCGGTGCGCTGGATGGTGATGAGGCCGAAGTTCGCGCCGCCCCCGCACAGCACAGCGGCCAGGCCCAGCAGCACAAACTGGGTGGCGCCGGCCGGCAGCCAGGTGGCCAGCAGCGGCAGCAGCGCGCCCAGCCCGGTCATCACCACCGCCACCTTCATCGGCCGGTGGTAGCCATGCGCATCGGCCATGCGGCCGGCCTGCATGGCCAGCAGCACGGCCGAGGCCGCGAACAAGGCCATCAACAGGCCCACCGACAGCGCACTGCCGCCCTGCCCCAGCAGCTGCAGCGGCGCGGCCAGCCGCACGCCGGCCATCGCGCCATGCAGGCCGATCTGGCCGAGGATCAGCGCCAGCAGCAGGCGGGCGCTGGGGCTACCGGGAGCGCCTGCGCTGTGGTCAGGCATTCGGCGTGGCTTCGTCGTCGAAATCCATCGTGCCCGGCAGCAGCTTCTGCGCCAGCGCCTCGGGCAGCGCCTCCACCGTCTTCAGCTGTCGGGCCATCGCGCGCGTGCGCACCGCCGCCTGGTCGATGGTGTGGCTGGCTTCGTCCAGCTTCTTCTTGGTCTTGGCTAGCACGTCACCGAACTTGGCGAACTCGGTCTTGACCGCGCCCAGCACCTCCCACACCTCGGCGCTGCGCTTTTCCAAAGCCAGCGTGCGAAAGCCCATCTGCAGGCTGCTCAAGGTGGCCAGCAGCGTGGTGGGGCCGGCCAGCATCACCTTGTGTTCACGCTGCAGCGATTCCACCAGGCCGGGCCGGCGCAGCGCCTCGGCATACAAGCCCTCGGTAGGCACGAAGAGGATGCCGAAGTCGGTGGTGTGCGGCGGCGCCACGTACTTCTCGCGGATGCTCTTCGCCTCGCGCCGCAGGTGCGCTTCGATGGCCTTCGAGGCCGCCTCCACCGCCACCGGGTCGGCGCGCTCCTGCGCTTCCAGCAGGCGCTCGTAGTCTTCGCGCGGGAACTTGGCGTCGATCGGCAGCCACAGCGGCGCGCCGTCGTCGCGGCGGCCGGGCAGGCGGATCGCGAACTCGACGCGGGCGCCGCTGCCGGTCAGCGTTTCCACGTTGGTGGCGTACTGCTCGGGCGTGAACACCTGCTCCAGCAGGCCGGCCAGTTGCACTTCGCCGAAGATGCCGCGCGTCTTGACGTTGGTGAGCACGCGGTTGAGCGATCCCACGTCGCGCGCCAGCACCTGCATCTCGCCCAGGCCCTTGTGCACCTGCTCCAGCCGCTCGGCCACCTGCTTGAAGCTGTCGCCCAGGCGCTGCTCCAGCGTGGCGTGCAACTTTTCGTCCACGGTGGCGCGCATCTGCTCCAGCTTCTTCTCGTTGTCCTGCTGGATGGCGGCCAGTTTGGCTTCCACCGTGCTGCGCACTTCGGCCAGGCGCTTGTCGTTGGCCTCCGACAGGCTGCGCAGCTGCTCGCCCAGGCTGTCGCCGAAGCGGCGCAGCGCGTTGTCCTGCGCCTCGCGGCCGGCCAACAGCGCGGCATTCAGGCCTTGCTGCATGGCGCCCAGCTGGGTGCGGAAGGTGTCGATCTGTTCGTTCTGCGTGCGGGCCACGTCGCCCGACTGGGCCAGCAGCGTCTGCTGGAAGGTGGCCAGGGCCTGGCCGAGTTCCTGCCGGCTGCCGCTCAGTTCGCGGGCCAGCTCCTGACGGGTGGCGCCCAGGTCACGCGCCAGGTCCTGTCGCGTGGTGCTGCCGCTGCGGCCCACCTCGTCACGCAGTTCGCGCTCCAGGCGCTGGCCATCGCTGCGCATAGCCTGCACCAGCTCCTGCAGCAGGGCGCCGGCATCGGGGCCGCGGCCGCGCAGCAGCAGCACAACCAGCAGAACCAGAACAACGAGGGTGACGACGAGCAGGGCGAGGACGAGCGTTTCAACGGCAGGCATGCTGCCATTCTCGGCCACCCCGCCGGGTCAGTCGGCCGGCCCCTGGGGCATGACCGGCTCGCACACGATCTCGGAGTTCACCGAATTGGCGATGAAGCACTGCTCATGCGCCTCATGGTGCATTTCGGCCAGCTCTTGCGACGTGGGCACGCGGTTGCCCGAAAAGCGCACCTCGGGCTTGAGCGTGACCGCGGTGATGGCCACCTTGCCGGCGGCGTTTTTCTGCATCGTGCCGGTGGCCGCGTCCTGGTAGCTGTCGACGCAGAAGCCGCGTTGCGCCGCGATGGAGAGGAACCACAGCATGTGGCAGCTGGCCAGCGAAGCGACGAAGGCTTCTTCGGGATCGACCGCCGAGGGGTCGGAGAAAGGCAGCCGCACCGCATGCGGCGACGAAGAGGCGGCCACTTCCGCGCCGCCGTCGAAGCGCCAGGCATGGCGGCGGCTGTAGCGGTTGTCGGTGAAGGCTTCGCCCTCGGCACGCTGCCAGGTCACCAGCGCCTCATGGTGAGAGGCTCCATTGCTCATGCCATCACCTCGGGGTTCACCGGCGTCGGCGCCCGGCCACCGGTCAAAGCCGCGATCAGGTTGTCGGCCGCCAGGTCGGCCATCGCGCGGCGGGTGCGCACGGTGGCGCTGGCGATGTGCGGCGTGAGCACGACGTTGGGCACCTCGAGCAGGCCGGGGTGCACACTGGGCTCGCCCTCGAACACGTCCAGCCCGGCAGCGGCGATAGTGCCCTGCTTCAAGGCCTCGGCCAGCGCCGCATCGTCCACGATGCCACCGCGCGCGATGTTGGTCAGCGTGGCGGTGGGCTTCATCAGCGCCAGCTCGGCGGCGCCGATGGCATGGTGGCTGGCCGGCGAATACGGCAGCACCAGCACCAGGTGGTCGGCCTCGCGCAGCAGCTCTTCCTTGCTCACGTAGCGGGCTTGGATGGACGCTTCCTGGTCGGCCGGCAGGCGGCTGCGGTTGTGGTAGATCACCTGCATGCCGAAGCCCAGCGCGCCGCGCCGGGCGATGCCCTGGCCGATGCGGCCCATGCCCAGGATGCCCAGCGTGGCGCCGTGCACGTCGCTGCCGGTCAGCAGGTTGTAGGACCAGCGCGTCCACTTACCGGCGCGCAGGTAGTGCTCGCCTTCGGCGATGCGGCGGGCGGTGGCCATCATCAGCGCGAAGCCGAAGTCGGCGGTGGTCTCGGTGAGCACATCGGGCGTGTTGGTCACCAGCACGCCGCGGGCGGTGCAGGCCGCCACGTCGATGTTGTTGTAGCCCACCGCCATGTTGCACACGGCCTTGAGCTGCGGGTTGGCGTCCAGCAGCGCGGCGTCGATGCGCTCGCCGCCGGCCACCAGCACGCCCTCGTGGCCGGCCAGGCTGCGCGCCAGCGCGCCCGGGGCCCAGGTCTGGTCGCCCTCGTTCGGCGTGACCTCGAAGTGCCCGGCCAGGCGTTGCAGGGTTTCAGGAAAGATCTCTCGGGTGACGAGCACGGACGGCATGGGCTGCACCTCTTTCAAAGGTTCTCAGTCAAGGAAACGGGTGAATTCGGCCACCGGCGCACGCTCGGTGCGCAGGCGGTTCTCGGGCGCCTGCGGGTCGGCATGGCCCAGGGCCATGCCGCACACCAGCGCCTCGTGGTCGGGGGCGCCCACGTGCGGCAGCACGATGCGGTGCCACTCGATGAAGGCGGCCTGCGGGCAGGTGTCCAGGCCGCGGGCACGGGCTGCCACCATGATGTTCTGCAAGAACATGCCGTAGTCCAGCCAGCTGCCTTGCTGCAGCCGCCGGTCGATGGTGAAGATCAGGCCCACCGGCGCATCGAAGAAACGGAAGTTGCGGCCGTGCTGGGCGTGCATGCGCGCACGATCGGCCTTGGCTATGCCCAGCAGGTTGTACAGGCCCCAGCCGGTGGCGCGGCGGCGCCCCAGGTAGGGCTCGAACCAGTCGGTAGGGTAGTAGGCGTACTCGGCCTGGTGCTGGGCACGCACGGCGGGGTCGTCATGCGCGGCCACCAGCTGGTCGCACAGGCGGGCCAGGCGCTGGCCGGTGAGCACGTACACCTGCCAAGGCTGCACGTTGCTGCCCGAAGGCGCCTGGGCGGCCACGCGCAGGATGTCCTCGATCACCGGCCGCGGCACCGGCGTGGGCAGGAAGCGGCGGATGGAGCGGCGGGAGGTGATGGCTTCATCGACGGCTGCGACAGCCGCCGTGGCGGCCTGATGCTGCGCGTGCGTCACAGGTCCACCCGCAGCGGCTGCAGCGCCGCCAGCAGCGCGGGTGGCAGGGCCATCGGCCGGCGGGTCTCCCGATCCACGTACACGTGCACGAAGTGGCCGGCCGCGGCGCACATCGGGTCGCCCTGGCCGAAGAGGCCGATCTCGTAGCGCACGCTGCTGCGGCCCACGCTGGCCACGCGCATGCCCGCCTCCACCACCTGCGGAAAGCTCAGCGAGGCGAAGTAGTTGCAGTGGGTCTCGATCACCAGCCCGATGCTGTGGCCCGCCTGCGGGTCCAACGCGCCGGCCTCGATCAGGTAGCGGTTCACCGCGGTGTCGAAGTAGCTGTAGTACACGACGTTGTTGACGTGCCCGTAGACGTCGTTGTCCATCCAGCGCGTGGGCACCGCGCTGAAGTGACGGTAGGCGCTGCGGGGCTGCGGCTGGGGGCGGACGGCTTCGCTCATCCGCTGCATTCTTCCACCGGCCGCGCAGCCTGCCAGGCGGTCCATTGGGCCTGGGCCTCGCGCAGCGTCTGCAGGTGCACCGCCACCGAGTCGGCGATCACATGGCCGTAGCCCCCCGCCATGCTGATGGCCACCGGCACGCCGCGCTCGCGGCAGGCGGCCAGCACGCGACGGTCGCGCTCGGCCAGGCCCGCATGGGTGAGCTTGAGCCGACCCAGCCGGTCGCCTTCGTGCGGGTCGGCGCCGGCCAGGTAGAACACCAGGCCGGGCAGCGCCTGCGCATGGCTCAGCCACAGCATGTGCAGGGCCTGGTCCAGCGTGTCCAGGTAGAGGTCGTCGGTGCAGCCGTCGGGCAGCTCCAGATCGAGGTCGCTCGCCTCCTTGCGGAAGGGGAAGTTGCGCGCGCCGTGCAGCGAGAGCGTGAACACGCTGTCGTCGTCGGCAAAGATGGACGCCGTGCCGTTGCCCTGGTGCACGTCGAGGTCGATCACCGCCACCCGCAACAGCGGCCGTCGCCGGCGGTGGGCTTCGGCCTGCATCAGCCGCGCGGCCACCGCCACGTCGTTGAACACGCAAAAGCCGCTGCCCTTGTGCGCGTAGGCATGGTGGGTGCCACCTGCCAGCTGGGCCGACACGCCTTCGGCCAGCGCGGTGCGGGCGGCGCAGAGGGTGGCGCCCACCGAGCGGCGCGCGCGCTCCACCATCGCAGGCGACCAGGGAAAGCCGATCTCGCGCTGCTCGGCCGCAGACAGCAGGCCATCGACCACCGACTGCACGTAGTGCGGCGTGTGCGCCAGCAGCAGTTCGTCATCGGTGGCAGCCACCGCCTCGGCCAGCACCAGGCCGGGCACCTCCGCCTGCACCCGGTCGCGCAACAGCCGGTACTTGGGCATCGGAAACCGGTGCCCGGGCGGCAGCGGCAGCACGAAGTGGTCGGAGTAGTACGCCTGCATCGTGATGCGATTGTGGCGGCCGCCCCGCCGCGACCGGCTGGCGCGGACTTTTAGGGACCGGCGCCTAGTCTTTGCTGCGCCGCAACAAAAGTGCTTGCAATGGGGCGAACGGTCCCTATACTTCAGGTCATGGTGCAGTGCAGCAAACGCTGTTCAGGCACCAGCAAGTCCCTGTTTCAAATGGAGAATTTCATGCTGACCCCTGAACAAATGCTCGCCGCCCACAAGGCCAACCTGGAAACCCTGTTCGGCCTGACGAACAAGGCTTTCGAAGGTGTCGAGAAGCTGGTCGAACTGAACATGCAAGTGGCCAAGACCGCCCTGGGCGAAGCCGCTGAAACCGCCACCGCCGCGATGTCGGTGAAGGACGCGCAGGAACTGATCGCGCTGCAGACCTCGATGCTGCAGCCCGTGGCCGAGAAGGCTGCCGCCTACAGCCGCCACGTGTACGACATCGCCGCCGCCACCAGCGCCGAAGTGACCAAGGTCGCCGAATCGCAAATGGCCGACGCGCAGAAGAAGTTCATGAGCGTGGTCGACACCGCCGCCAAGAACGCCCCGGCCGGCAGCGAAAACGCCGTCGCCCTGGTGAAGTCGGCCGTCGCCGCCGCCAACAACGCCTTCGAAAGCGTGCACAAGGCCGCCAAGCAAGCCGCCGACGTGGCTGAAGCCAACCTGACCGCGCTGACCAACACCGCCGTCAAGGCCGCTTCGACCACCGCCACCAAGGCCAAGCGCGCCGCCGCCTAAGCCGCGCGCACACACTGGTTGTCTCCTCGGTACCCTTCCGGCACAGGCCGGCGTACCGCTTCAAAGGCCCGGCTCTGCCGGGCCTCTTTCTTTGTTTGTGCCCCCAAGCTCACTGCGTTCGCAGCCCCCTGGCCCTTGTAGAAGGGCCCTTCGGACCCTTGGGGCGCACCCGCCCTTGCGACGGCCCGGCGGGCGGGTGGGCCCCTAGCGGCTCGCCAGCGCCATCTTCTGCCGGATCGCCGGCAGCACCGCCAGCGCCGCCTCGCGGCCGGCCGCGATCGCCTTGCGGCGCACGGTGAAGTCGGCGCTCGAGACGCCCACCAGCCGCGGGCGCACCACCACGTCGGCGTCGCGCAGCTCGAAGGTGTTGATGCTGCGGCTCATGATGGCAAACGTCTGCAGCAGCATGCGCATCGGATCGCCGGTGGCATTGCCGTCGGGCGGGCTGGAAATGTCCACCGCGATCACGAACTCGGCGCCCATCTGCCGGGCAAAGCGCACCGGCACCGGTGAGGCCAGGCCGCCGTCCACGTACTCGCGGCCGTTGATGCTGACCGGCTGAAACACCGCCGGCACTGCGCTGGAAGCGCGCACCGCGGTGCCCGCGTCGCCGCGGCGGAACAGCACCGGCTCGCCGTTGTCCAGGTCGGTGGCCACGATGCCCAGCGGCATCGGCAGCTGCTCGATGGTGCGCTGGCCGGTCTGCTCGCGCACATAGCGCGCCAGCGCCTCGCCGCGGATCAGGCCGCGGCCCGGAAAAGCCCAGTCGGTGATGGCCGATTCGTCCATCGCCAGGGCCACCTTGGCCAGCTCGGCGCCGCTGCGGCCGGCGGCATACATCGTGGCCACCAGGCTGCCGGCCGAGGTGCCGGCCACCAGGTCGGGCTTGATGCCGGCTTCTTCCAGCACCTGGATGACGCCGATGTGGGCGAAGCCGCGGGTGGCACCGCCGCCCAGCGCCAGGCCGATGCGTGGGGGCCGCGGGGCCGGTGGCGGCGCCGCCGGGGGCGGGGTTGGCACGGGGGCGGCGGGCGGCGGCGCGGTGGCACAACCGGCCAGCGCCAGGGCGCCCAGCAGCGCCAGGACGCGGCGGCGGCCGCTTAATTCTTCAGAAGCATTAGCAAGCAACTTATTCGTTCTTCTCAAATATATATGCGGTCCCTACAGTGCCGGTCTGCGCACGGGAAGGGCCCGTGCATGCTATTGGACTTGCGGAACACACATGGACTGGATGGCAGTGCTCAGCGGCTTCGGCGTCGGTGCCATCGTCGGCATGACGGGCGTCGGCGGCGGCTCGCTGATGACGCCGCTGCTGATGGGCGTGTTCAAGCTGAACCCGGCGGTGGCCATCGGCACCGACCTGTGGTTTGCCGCCGTCACCAAGACCGGCGGCGCGGTGGCCCACCACCGCCACGGCCATGTGGATTACCGCATCACCGGCCTGCTGCTGGCCGGCAGCATCCCGGCCGCGCTGGCCACCATCGCGCTGATGCACAGCACCGGCATCACCAAGCAGTGGGCCGGCACCCTCACCTTCGCGCTGGGCATCGCGCTGCTGCTCACCGCGGTGACGGTGGCGTACCGCCAGGCCTGGCTGGCCGTCGGCCTGCGGCTGGAGCGCTGGATTCCCGAATCGCGCAAGCCGCTGCTCACGCTGCTGTGCGGCCTGCTGCTGGGCGTGCTGGTGTCGCTCAGCTCCATCGGCGCGGGGGCGATCGGCGCCACGCTGATCCTGCTGCTTTATCCTCGCCTGCCTGCCCACCGGCTGGTGGGCACCGACATTGCCCATGCGGTGCCGCTCACGCTCGTCGCGGGCATCGGCCATGCCACGCTCGGCAATGTCGACTGGGGCCTGCTGGCAGCACTGCTGGTCGGTTCCCTGCCGGGCATCTGGCTCGGCGCCAGGCTCACCAAATCCATGCCCGAACGCCTGGTGCGCGCGCTGCTGGCCGCAGCGCTCGTCACCGCGGGCCTCAAAGTGATTCACTGAACCCAGCATGTACCAGTACACCGACTTCGACCGCCAGTTCGTCCGCGCCCGTGCGGCGCAGTTCCGCGACCAGCTTGAACGCAACCTGCGCGGCGAGCTGGGCGACGACGAGTTCCGCCCGCTGCGGCTGCAGAACGGCTGGTACATCCAGCGCCATGCCCCGATGCTGCGGGTGGCCGTGCCCTACGGTGAGCTGGCCAGCCGCCAGCTGCGCCAGCTGGCCCGCATCGCACGCGAGTACGACCGCGACTACGGCCACTTCACCACCCGGCAGAACCTGCAATACAACTGGATTCCGCTGGACAAGGGTGCCGACGTGATGGACCTGCTGGCCGAGGTGGACATGCACGGCATCCAGACCAGCGGCAACTGCATCCGCAACATCACCAGCGACGCGCTGGCCGGCATCGCGCAGGACGAGATCGTCGACCCGCGCCCCTACTGCGAGCTGCTGCGCCAGTGGAGCACGCTGCACCCCGAGTTCGCCTTCCTGCCGCGCAAGTTCAAGATCGCCGTCACCGGCGCCGTGGAAGACCGCGCCGCCACGCTGTGGCACGACGTGGGCCTGCACCTGCTGAAGAACGAGGCCGGCGAAGTGGGCTTCAAGGTGTTCGTCGGCGGCGGCATGGGCCGCACACCCATCATCGGCAGCCTGATCAATGCCTTCGTGCCCTGGCAGCAGATCCTGGTGTACCTGGAAGCGGTGGTGCGCGTGTACAACCGCTATGGCCGCCGCGACAACATGTACAAGGCCCGCATCAAGATCCTGGTGAAGGCCGAGGGCCAGAAGTTCTTCGACGCGGTGAACGCCGAGTTCCAGGCCATCCTGGCGCGCGACACCGACGGCGACGCGCAGATCATTCCGCAGGCCGAGTTCGACCGCGTGGCCGCCAGCTTCGTGGTGCCGGCCGGCGTGGCCCCGGCCGAAGAAGTGGCGCTGCCGGCCGATGCGCCGGCCGGCTTCGACCGCTGGCTGCAGCGCAACGTGGTGGGCCACCGTGTGGCCGGCTACCGCGCGGTGCAGCTGTCGCTGAAGCGGCCCGGCCAGGCGCCCGGCGATGCCACCGGCAGCCAGATGGACCTGGCGGCCGACCTGGCCGACCGCTTCAGCCACGGTGAGCTGCGCGTCACGCACGACCAGAACCTGCTGCTGCCCTGGGTGCGCCAGAGCGAGCTGTTCGCGCTGTGGGAAGCGGCCAAGGCAGCCGGCTTCGCCTCGCCCAACATCGGCTACCTGACCGACATGATCGCCTGCCCCGGTGGCGACTTCTGCGCGCTGGCCAATGCCCGCTCCATCCCGCTGGCGGCCGAGCTGACCGAGCGCTACCAGGACCTGGACGAGCTGCACGACATCGGCGACATCGACCTGCACATCAGCGGTTGCATCAACAGCTGCGGCCACCACCACAGCGGCCACATCGGCGTGCTGGGCGTCGACAAGGACGGCGCCGAGTGGTACCAGCTGACCGTGGCCGGCTCCGACGGCTCCACGCTGAGCGGCGGCGCCACGCCGGGCAAGGTCATCGGCCCGTCGTTCGCGGCCGACGAGATCGCCGACGCGGTGGAAGCCGTGATCACCACCTACAAGCGCGAGCGCGCCCCCGGTGAGCGCTTCATCGACACCGCCCGCCGCCTGGGCGTGCCGCCCTTCCGCGCCGCCGCCGACGCCGTGCGCCGCAGCACCGCCCGCGCCGCCTGAACCCGGACGAGACCGACCATGAAATTCATCGACTCCCATCGCGACGCCTGGCACACCGTGGTGGGCGAAGACGGCCCGATGCCGCACCCCAACCCGGGCCCCAACCGCCTGCTGACGCTGGAGCAGTGGCATGCCGTGCGCGAGCACTGGCCGGCCGACGTGAAGGCCGGCGTCATCGTGCCCAACGACGCCGACATCGAGACGCTGGAAGCCTGCCTGCCGCGCCTGGGCCTGGTGGTGCTGCAGTTCCCCAAGTGGGTGGACGGCCGCGCCTACAGCCAGGCCCGCATCCTGCGCCGCCGCTACCGCTACGCCGGTGAAGTGCGCGCCACCGGCGACGTGGTGGTGGACATGCTGCCGCTGCTGCAGCGCACCGGCTTCGACGCCGTGGTGCTGCGTGGCGACCAGAAGCTGGACATCGCCCAGCGGCTGCTGGCCAGCTTCCCGGCGCCCTTCCCGGCCCACTACCAGGGTGACGTGCTGCAGCACCAGCCGCTGTTCGCCCGCAGCGGCGCGGAGCAGGCCTGAGATGAACGCGATCACCCTCAACGCCCGGCCCAGCGCCGACTTCGAGGCCAAGCTGGCCCGCACGCTGGCCGTGCTGCAACAGGCGGCGGCCGAGCATCCGGGCAGCGTGGTGCAGGGCACCAGCCTGGGCGCCGAGGACATGGTGATCACCGACCTGATCGCCCGCCACCGGCTGCCGATCGCGCTGGCCACGCTCAACACCCAGGCGCTGCACGACGAGACGGTGGCCCTGATCGGCCGCATCGAGCAGCACTACGGCCTGCCGGTGGAGGTGTTCAGCCCGCCGGCCGAAGCGGTGATCCAGTTCGTCAGCCAGCACGGCCCCAAGGCCATGTACGAGAGCGTGGCACTGCGCAAGGCCTGCTGCGGCGTGCGCAAGCTCGAACCCCTGGGCCGCATGATGGCCGGCCGCGACGCCTGGATCACCGGCCTGCGGCGCGAGCAGTCGAACGACCGCGCGGCGGTGGAGTTCGTGGAACGTGAGCCCAACGGCCGCACCAAGTACAGCCCGCTGGCCGAATGGACCTGGGGCGACGTGTGGCACTACATCGGCCAGCACCAGGTGCCCTACAACCCGCTGCACGACCAGTTCTACCCCAGCATCGGCTGCGCGCCCTGCACCCGTGCCGTGGCCCTTGGCGAAGACTTCCGCGCCGGCCGCTGGTGGTGGGAGCAGGAAGGCGCCAAGGAATGCGGCCTGCATGTCCATGACGCCCCCGCCCAAGTGTCGACCCTGTTGAACCGATGAGCCCCACGATGAACGCCCCGCTTTCCGTCGACCAGCTGCTGCCGCAGCTCGACCATGCCCACCTCGACCACCTCGAGGAAGAGGCCATCTTCATCCTGCGCGAGGTGGCGGCCAGCTTCGAGCGCCCCGCCCTGCTGTTCTCGGGCGGCAAGGACTCCTGCGTGGTGCTGCGCCTGGCCGAGAAGGCCTTCAAGCTGCGCCCCGACCGCAGCCAGCCGAATGAGTTCAAGGGCAAGCTGCCGTTCCCGCTGCTGCACGTGGACACCGGCCACAACTTCCCGGAAGTGATCGAGTTCCGCGACCGCCGCGTGGCCGAGATGGGTGAACGCCTGGTGGTGGGCCACCTGGAAGACAGCATCAAGCGCGGCACCATCCGCCTGGCGCATCCGCTGGAGTCGCGCAACGGCCACCAGACGGTGACGCTGCTGGAAGCCATCGAAGAACACCGCTTCGACTGCCTGATCGGCGGTGCCCGCCGCGACGAGGAGAAGGCCCGCGCCAAGGAGCGCATCTTCAGCCACCGCGACAGCTTCGGCCAATGGCAGCCCAAGGAGCAGCGCCCCGAGCTGTGGACGCTGTTCAACACCCGCCACAAGCCGGGCGAGCACTTCCGTGCCTTCCCCATCAGCAACTGGACCGAGCTGGACGTGTGGCTGTACATCGCCCGCGAGCAGATTCCGTTGCCCAACCTGTACTTTGCGCACGACCGCCAGGTGATCCGCCGCAAGGGCCTGCTGGTGCCGGTGACCGAGGTGACGCCGCCCGAAGCCGGCGAGACGGTGGAAACGGCGCAAGTGCGCTTTCGCACCGTGGGCGACATGACCTGCACCTGCCCGGTGGAAAGCCCGGCCGCCAATGCCACCGACATCGTGGCCGAGACGCTCACCGTCACGGTGAGCGAACGCGGCGCCACCCGCATGGACGACCGCACTTCCGACGCCTCGATGGAGCGCCGCAAGAAAGAAGGCTATTTCTGATGAGCACCGCCGCCCCCGTGTCCCACGACCACCGCGCCCTGCGCTTTCTGACCGCCGGCAGCGTCGACGACGGCAAGAGCACGCTGATCGGCCGCCTGCTGTACGACAGCCGCGCCATCCTGGCCGACCAGCTCGACACGCTGGAAAAGCGCGCCGCCGGCCAGCCCATCGACCTGAGCCTGCTGACCGACGGCCTGGAAGCCGAGCGCGAGCAAGGCATCACCATCGACGTGGCCTACCGCTACTTCGCCACCCGCCAGCGCAAATTCATCATCGCCGACGCGCCGGGCCATGAGCAGTACACCCGCAACATGGTGACGGCCGCCGCCGGCAGCGATGCCGCGGTGGTGCTGGTGGACATCACCAAGATCGACTGGCGCGCCCAGCCGGTGCAGCTGCTGCCGCAAACCCGCCGCCACACCCTGCTGGCCAAGCTGCTGCGCGTGCCCGGCATCGTGTTCGCGGTCAACAAGATCGACGCCATCGACGAGATCCGCCCCGCCTTCGAGGCGGTGGCCCAGGCGCTGCGCGACTTCGCGCAGGAAGCCGGCGTGGAAGTGGCGGGCATCATCCCCGTCTCGGCCCTGCGCGGCGACAACGTGACGCAGCCGCTGGCCTGCGACTGGTACGACGGCCCCTCGCTGCTGCAGCTGCTGGAAGCCCTGCCCACCACGCAGGAACGCAGCGAAGGCGATCTGCTGCAGCCGGTGCAGTACGTGGCCCGCGACGACGGCGAAGGCACCGGCCACCAGCCGCGCACGCTGTGGGGCCGCATCGCCCACGGCGCGGTGAAGGCCGGCGACGCGGTGCAGGTGTTCCCGAGCGGAGAGGTCGCCACCGTCGCTCAGGTGCGCCTGGCCGGCGAGGTGGTGGAAGCGGCGCGTGCGGGCCAGTCGGCCGGCATCGTGCTGGACCGGCAGCTCGACGTCTCGCGCGGCGACTGGGTGGCCACGCCCAAGAGCCTGCAGTCCACGCAGCGTTTCTCGGCCACGCTGGCCTGGCTGGACACCGAGCCCGCCGTGGTCGGCCGCAAGTACTGGGTGCGCCATGGCAACCGCTGGGTGCAGGCGCGCATCAGCAGCATCGACCACCGGCTGGACATCCACACCCTGGCCGCCACCGACGCCCATGAACTGGCCGTCAACGAGATCGGCGAAGTGACCGTGGAAACCCAGCAGCCGCTGCCGGTGGAGCCCTACGGCAGCAACCGCGTGGGCGGCGCGCTGATCGTGGTCGACCCCACCAGCAACCGCACCAGCGGCGCGCTGCTGGTCAAGGAAGCGGCGTGACCGAAGCCGCCGGCCGCCACAGCGTGGGCAGCGTCGTCTTCATCGGCGCCGGCCCCGGCGCGGCCGACCTGATCACGGTGCGCGGCGCACGCCGGCTGGCCGAGGCCGAGGTGGTGCTGTTCGACGCCCTCACCGACCCCGCGCTGCGCGAGCTGGCACCGCAGGCCCGCTGGATCGACGTCGGCAAGCGCGGCTTCTGCCATGCGCCCAAGCAGACCGAAATCAACGCGATGCTGGTGCGCTGTGCGCAGCAGTACCAACGCGTGGTGCGGCTCAAGGGCGGCGACCCCAGCGTGTTCGGCCGGCTGGAAGAAGAGCTGCTGGCGCTGGCCGCCGCCGGCATCGGCTGCGAAGTGGTGCCCGGCGTTACCGCCGCCATCGCCGCGGCGGCCGCCACCCAGCGGCCGTTGACGCGCCGCGGCCTGGGCCGCAGCGTCAGCCTGTCCACCGCGATGACCAAGGAAGGCAGCCTGGCCGAAGCCACGCCGCCCAGCGCCGACACCGAGGTGTTCTACATGGCCGGCCGCCAGCTCGGCGCGCTGAGCCGCCGACTGCTGGACGCCGGCTGGCCGGGCGACACGCCGGTGCTGGTGGTGTCGCAGGCCGGCACGCCCGACCAGCGCGCCAGCGACCACGAAGTGGCCACGCTGGCCGCCGCCAGCATGCTGCATGCCGGCCGGCCGGCCATCGTCACCGTGGGGGCCGGCGCGCGGCCGGTGCTGGCGGCCGATGGCCGCAGCCCCCATGCGGCCACCGTGCCCCACCCCGCCGCCGCAGGCACCCCCGCGGCTTAGAATCGAGAGTTCTCATGGAGCGGCCGCCACATGAACCCGGCGCTGCCGCCCTCAACATTTCAGAGGCTGAAGCCCCATGACCCACGTCGTCACCGAAGCATGCATTCGCTGCAAGTACACCGATTGCGTCGACGTCTGCCCCGTTGATTGTTTCCGCGAAGGCCCGAACTTCCTGGCGATCGACCCCGACGAGTGCATCGACTGCGCCGTGTGCATCCCCGAGTGCCCGGTCAACGCCATCGTGCCGGAAGAAGACGTGCCGGGCGACCAGCAGCACTTCATCCAGCTCAATGCGGACCTGGCCAAGAAGTGGCCCAGCATCACCAAGCGCAAGGCCTCGCTGCCCGACGCCGACGAGTGGAAGGACCGCTCGGACAAGCTGCCCGAGCTGATCCGCTGATCCCATGATCGAGACCGACGCGCTGATCGTCGGTGCCGGCCCGGTCGGCCTGTTCCAGGTGTTCGAGCTGGGCCTGCTGGAAATCGGCGCGCACGTGGTCGATTCACTGCCCCAGCCCGGCGGCCAGTGCATCGAGCTGTACCCCGACAAGCCGATCTACGACATCCCCGGCCTGCCCGCGACCAGCGGGCGCGAGCTGGTCGACCGGCTGCTGCAGCAGATCGCGCCCTTCCAGGCGCCGCTGCACCTGGACCAGGAAGTGAGCCTGCTGCAGCGCCGCCCGGACGGCCGCTTCGACGTGGCCACCCGCCGCGGGCTGCAGTTCATCGCCAAGACGGTGTTCATCGCCGGTGGCGTCGGCGCCTTCCAGCCCAAGCCCCTGCGGGTGGAAGGCCTGGCCGCGTTCGAAGGCACGCAGCTGCACTACCGGGTGGACGACCCGGCCCGCTTCGCCGGCCGCCACGTGGTGGTGGTGGGCGGCGGCGACAGCGCGCTGCAGTGGGCCAACCATCTGGCCGAAACCGGCCCGCAGGCCGCCGCCAGCGTCACCCTGCTGCACCGGCGCGATGCCTTCCAGGCCGAGCCCGCCGCCATCGACCGCATGCGCGCCTTGTGCGAGGCGCAGCGCCTGCAGTTCGCGGCCGGCCAGGTCAGCGGCATCGAGGTGACCGACGGCCGCCTGACGGCCATCAAGGTGCTGGGTGGCGACGGCGTCACGCGGGTGATGCCGCTGGACGAACTGCTGGTGTTCTTCGGCCTCAGCCCGCGGCTGGGCCCGATCGCCGACTGGGGCCTGGCGCTGGAGCGCAAGCAGCTGGTGGTGGACACCGAGAAGTTCGAGACCAGCGAGCCCGGCATCTTCGCGGTGGGCGACGTGGTCACCTACCCGGGCAAGAAAAAGCTGATCCTCTGCGGCTTTCACGAGGCCACGCTGGCCGCCTTCGGCGCGGTGCGGCATGTGTTCCCCGACAAGGCGGTGCACCTGCAGTACACCACCACCAGCCCGCGGCTGCACCAGTTGCTGGGCGTGGAAACGCCCGGCCACGACGACGAGCATTGAGTCAGCCCCCAAGCTCGCTGCGCTCGCGCCCCCCCCCGCCCTTGCAAGAGGGCCCTTCGGCCCCTGGGGAGCAGGTTCCTTGGGGCGGCCCGGCGGAACCTGGCCGCCAAGCTCACCCTTCCGCCGCCTCCACCAGCCGGCGGATCAACGGGTGCTGCACCCGCCGCTCGGTGCCGATGGCGTAGAACTGCTCGCGCACGCCGTCGCAACCGCCCACCGGCTTGACGCGGTAGTGCTCCAGTAGATCATCGTGCACCAGCAGCGCGGCCGGGAACACGCCCATGCCGCCGGCGCCGAAGGTCTTGAGCAGCGCGCTGTCCTCGAACTCGCCCACCACGTTGGGCCGCACGCCATGGCGCGCGAACCAGGTGTCGATCTGCACCCGCACCGTGGCATGCGCGGTGGGCAGCAGCACCGGCACCTGCGCCAGCGACTGCGGAAAGCCCTTGCGCGCCGCGGCCGCCAGCGCGGATGGCGCATACCAGCCCAGCTCGGAACCGCCCAGCGCATGGCTGTAGAGCTTGAGGTTGGCATTGACCGGCGCCGGCCGGTCCGACAGCACCAGGTCCAGCTTGTGCAGCGCCAGCTCGGCCAGCAGCTCGTCGAAGCCACCTTCATGGCACAGCAGCCGCAGCCCCGGCTCGGCCAGCACCGGCATGATCAGCCGGTGCACCACCATCTTGGGCAGGCCGTCGCTGATGCCCACCGCCAGCCGCAGCGCCGGTTGGGTGGCGGCATCGCGCACCACGTCGGGCAGCTGCTCACCCAACTGGAAGATCTGGTCGGCCTGGCGCAGCGCCGCCTCGCCCGCTTCGGTCAGGGCCAGGCCGCGGCCGGCCGGCTTGAGCAGCGCATGGCCCAGCGCCTGTTCCAGCTCGCGCACCTGGGCGCTGACGGTCTGCACCGCCACGTCCAGCCGCTCGGCCGCGCTGGCCATGCCGCCTTCCTTGGCCACCACCCAGAAGTAGTGCAGGTGCTTGTAATTGAAGCCGGGTCGCATGGGTGCGGATCTTAGGCGGCGAAGTCTGCGCCAGCACAAGCTGCGCGTCAGTCCCGCCGCCCAGAATGGGCCACGGAGATGCCCACCATGCCCAGCGCCTTCAACTTCAGCGCCTCACCGTTCGACTGCCTGACGGCCGACGAGCGCCAGCTGGTGCGCGACCACGTGGACATCGCCTACTTCCGCGAGGGCGACGTGCTGCTGCAGCCCGGCGAGCAGCCGGCGCACCTGTTCGTGCTGATCAAGGGCCATGTACACCAGTACAACGGCGACGAGCTGGTGGACACCTGCGGCCCCGACGACTGCTTCGACGGCCGCGCCCTGGTGGCCGGCCAGGCCAGCAGCCGCTTCGTCGCGGCCGAGGAGGTGCTGGCCTACCAGCTGGCGCGCGAAGCCGTCACCGAGCTGATCCGCCGCAACGCCACCTTCGGCGCACTGCTGTTCGCCGACCTGTCCCAGAAGCTCAGCGCACTGGCCGAACGCGGCAGCCAGCGGCAGATGCAGTCGCTGGCGATGGCACGGGTGCAGCAGGCCGGCGTGCGGCCGGTGCAGCAGGTGGACGCGGCCACCGACGTGGTGGCCGTGGTGCGAGTGTTCGCCGAGCACCGCACCGACCATGTGCTGGTGCGCGACGACACCCACACGCCGCCGCGGCTGGGCATCTTCACCACCACCGGGCTGCAGCGCGCCATCCTGCAGGGCACGCCGCTGCAGCAGCTGCCGGTGGGCCGGCTGGCCAGCTGGCAGTTGGTGACGGTGGCGCCGCAGGCCTGGCTGTTCGAGGCCCAGGCCACGATGATCCGCCACCGCGTGCGGCGGCTGGTGGTAGCCGATGCGCCGGCCGAAGAAGGCGCGCTGCCCCGCGTGCACGGCACGCTGGACCAGGTGGACCTGCTGAGCTTCCTGTCCAACCACTCCTACCTCATCACCCGCGAGATCCTGGAGGCCACCGGCCTGCACGCGCTGGCCGGCCCGGCCGAGCGCATCCAGCAGCTGGTGGGCCTGCTGCACGGTGGCGGCACGCCGGTGGGCCCGATCGCGCGGCTGGTGCAGGCACTCAACGCACAGCTGTTCGAGCGCACCTGGCGCCTGGTGGCACCAGACGACCTCGTGGCCCACAGCTGCCTGTTCGTGATGGGCAGCGAGGGCCGTGGCGAGCAGCTGCTGAAAACCGACCAGGACAACGGCCTGGTGCTGGCCGACGGCCATGCGCCGCCCGACGACCTGCCGGCGGTGTGCGAGCGCTTTTCGGCCGCGCTGGCCGGCTTCGGCTACCCCGAGTGCCCGGGCCGCATCATGGTCAACCAACCCGCCTGGCGCGCCAGCGCCGGCGAGTGGGTGCAGCGCGTGCGCAGCTGGCTGCTGGCACCCACCGCCGAGCAGCTGATGTCCGTGGCCATCCTGATGGACGCGCATGCGGTGTGCGGCGATGCCCGCCTGCTGCAAGGCGTGCGCACCGCGCTGCTGGAGGCGGCCCCCGACCACGACGCGCTGCTGGCACGCTTTGCCGGCGCCATCCATGCCTTCGACGGCGGCAGCGGCTGGTGGACGCGGCTGCTCACCCGCGCGGATGATGCCGAGCGGCTGGACATCAAGAAGGCCGGGCTCTTTCCCATCGTGCATGGGGTGCGGGCGCTGGCGCTGGCCCACCGCATCGGCGCCACCGGCACGGCCGAGCGCATCGAGGCGCTGGCCGCCGAACACCGGCTGCCGGCCGAGCTGGCCGATGCGCTGGTGGACAGCCTGCACTTCTTCATGACGCTGCGGCTGCGCGCAGGGCTGGAAGCGCGCCGGCTGGGGCAGCCGGCACAAGGCATCGCGGTGAGCAGGCTGAGCACGCTGGACCGAGACCTGCTGAAGGACACGCTGGAGGTGGTGCGCCGCTTCAAGGCGCTGCTCGACCAGCGCTTCCGGCTCGATCTTGTCTAGACAAGCTCATGCGATCCACCCGCGCCGCGCTGCAGGTCGCCCCACCACCCTGGCAGGCGCCCTGGCACGCGCTGGTGCGCGCCTGGATGCTGTACCACCTGGGTGACCAGCGCTACCGCTTCCTGTACGACCCGCCCCCGCCGGACGAATGGGTGTCGGTGGACTGCGAGACCACCGGCCTCAACCCGCACAAGGACGAGATCATCGCCATCGGCGCGGTGCGCATCCAGGGCCAGCGGGTGCTCACCAGCCAGCGGCTGAACCTGCTGGTGCGTCCGGCGCGTGCCATCTCGGCCGAGGCGGTGAAGGTGCACGGCCTGCGCGAGCGCGACGTGGCCCGCGGCCTGCCCATCGACGAAGCGATGCACCGGCTGCTGCACTTCATCGGCCCGCGGCCGCTGGTGGGCTACTACCTGGAGTTCGACGTCGCGCTGATCAACCGCGCGCTGTTTCCGATGCTGGGCGTGCGCCTGCCGCAGCCCTGCATCGAGATTAGCGCGCTGTACCACGACTGGAAGCAGCGCCAGCTGCCGCCCTACCAGCACGGCGCCACCATCGACCTGCGCCTGGCCACGCTGATGGCCGACCTGCAACTGCCCACCCGCCAAGCGCATGACGCGGTGAACGACGCCACGATGGCGGCGCTGGCCTTTCTGAAGCTACGGCGGCTGCTGCTGACGGCGCGTTGACGCAGGGCGCGGGCCGAGCCACGCCCTTAGGCGGCCAGTGACTTTGCTTGCTCGCGCTGCTTCGTTGGCAGCGCCGGGGCTGCTGCCTAGCATCGGGCCCGCCGCTGGCATGCCGCCAGCCTCCTGCCGCCCAATCCATGATCCTGATCAAGCGCCGACTCTCCGTTCTTGCGCTGGCCCTGCTGGCCAGCCTGCCCTTCAGCCAGGCCGCCGCCGCGGCCGACCAGCCCACCGTCATCCGCATCGGCTCGCCCGAACTCGGCACCGGCGACAAGGGCTTCTCAGGCGCCAACCCGTTGTCGGTGGTGCGGGCCAGGGGCTGGCTGGAAGAAGAGTTCAGGAAGGACAACATCCAGGTCGAGTGGACCTTCTTCCGGGGGGCCGGTCCGGCCGTCAACGAGGCCCTGGCCGCCAAGCAGCTGGACGTGGTGTTCCTGGGCGACCTGGCGTCGGTGATCGGCCGCTCCCGCGGGCTGCCGACGCGCCTGATCGCCGTCACCGGCCGCGGCAGCAACAGCTATCTGGCCACGGCGCCGGGCCTCACGCTGAACAGGTTCGCCGACCTGAAGGGCCGCAAGGTGGCCGTGCTCAAGGGCACGGCCTACCAGCGCCCATTCGACAACCTGCTGGCCGAGGCCGGGCTCACCGAGAAGGACCTGCGGCTGGTGAACATGGACTGGCCCACCGCCAAGGCCGCCGTGCTGAACAAGGACGTGGACGCCACCTTCGGCGGCGCCGACCTGCACCAGCTGCAGGCCAAGGGTGTGGGCCTGCCCTTCAACACCAAGGGCAAGGGCCCCGCCTTCACCATCCATGCGGCCACGCTGGCCACCGACGACTTCATCCGCAAGTACCCCGAAGTGACCACGCGCCTGGTCAAGCAGCTGGTGCGGGCTTCGGCCTGGGCCAGCGACGAGGCCAACCGCCAGCCGCTGCTGGCGCTGTGGGGTGAGGCCAGCGGCCAGGGGCCGGCCGTGTTCACCAGCGAGTTCGAAGGTGAGGACCTGCGCTTGCGCCACTCGCCGCTGATCGACGAGGCGGCGCTGGTGGCCTACAAGGGCGTGGCGGCCGATGCGCTGAAGCTCGGCCTCATCAAGACCTCGGTGGACGTGGACGCCTGGGTGGCGCCGCAGTTCGTGGCCGAGGCGGTGCGCCAGCTGAAGCTGGACAAGTTCTGGCCCGAGCTGGACGCCAACGGCAAGGCCCGCCGATGAGCAGCGCCACGCCGACGGCCGGCACGCGGCCCAACATCGTCTTCATCCTGGCCGACGACCTGGGCTGGGCCGACCTGGGCGTGTACGGCCAGACCGACTACGCGACGCCCCACCTCGATGCGCTGGCGGCCGAGGGCGTGCGCTTCACCCAGGCCTATGCCAACTCGGCCGTGTGCTCGGCCACCCGCTTCGCGCTGATGACCGGGCGCTACCAGTACCGCCTGCGCGGCGGCCTGGAAGAGCCAATCGCCCGCACCGCCCACCTGCATGGGCTGCCGCCCGAGCATCCCACGCTGCCCTCACGCCTGGTGGAGGCCGGCTACCGCACCGCGCTGATCGGCAAGTGGCACCTGGGCAGCGGCCCACGCTTCGGGCCGCTGAAAAGCGGCTACCAGCAGTTCTTCGGCAACTACGCGGGCGTGATCGACTACTTCACCCACCAGCCGCGCGCGGGCGTGGACGTGGCCCCCGACCTGTGGCAAGGCGAAGGCGAAGGACCGCCGGTGCCGGTGCAACGCAGCGGCTACTACACCCAGGTGCTGGCCGATGAAGCCAGTGCCTGGCTGCGTCGGCAGCATGCGCAGCAGCCGTTTTTCCTGTCGCTGCATTTCACCGCGCCGCACTGGCCCTGGGTGGGGCCGGAGGACGAGGCCGTCTCGCGCCAGCTCACCGACCTGTACCACTACGACGGCGGCAGCCTGGCCACCTACGGCCGCATGGTGCAGTCGCTGGACGCGGCCGTGGGCCAGGTGCTGGCCACGCTGCAGGCCCAGGGCCTGGCCGACAACACCATCGTCGTCTTCACCAGTGACAACGGCGGTGAGCGCTTCAGCAAGACCTGGCCGTTCACGGGGCAGAAGACCGAGCTGCTGGAAGGCGGCCTGCGTGTGCCCACGCTGCTGCGCTGGCCCGCGGTGCTCCAGCCGCAGGTCAGCCATCAGGTCACCATCACGATGGACTGGCTGCCCACGCTGCTGGCCGCCGCGGGCACCACCCCGCACCCCGACCACCCCAGCGATGGCGAAGACATCCTGCCGGTGCTGCGCGGTGAACGCGCGGTGCATGCCCGCACCCTGTACTGGCGCTACAAGGCCAATGCCCAGCGCGCCGTGCGCGAGGGCGACCACAAGTACCTGAAGATCAACGACAACGAGTTCCTGTTCAACGTGGCCGTGGACACCCGCGAGCGCGCCAACCTGCGCCAGCGCGAGCCGGCGGTGTTCGAGCGGCTGAAAGCGCAGTGGGCGCGCTGGAACGCCGACCTGCTGCCCATCACCGACGAGGTGTTCACCCACGCGGTGACCCCCGATGTACAGGCCGACCGCTACGCCCCCGAGCGGGCCAGCCGGCCGCGGTAACTGTCATACCGCCATGGCCGGCAGCCGGTGCCGGCGCAGCACCCCTTCTTCAACATCCGGGCGCCCGGTGTGGTGCGGGGCCACGTGAACGCCGCAGCGCAACCCCGCCCACCACCGCCAGGCCGGCCAGCGCCAGCGCTGCGCTGGCGGGCTCCGGCACCGGCGGCAGCGGCGCCGTGCGGGCGCTGAAGATCCAGCTCACCGTGCCTTCGGTGGTGCTGTTCTGCGACGGCATCGACGCGAACTCCACCACCTGCGGCGGCGACAGCCAGCTGGCGCGGAACAGGTTGGCGTACTCGCCCGACGCGGTGGCAAAGCCCAGACCATGGCTGGTCAGGCGGCCGTCGGCACGCACCAGGTTGTCCACCTCGAAGGGCTCGTTCAGCGGAATGGCGGTGCCGGTGGCTTGCAGCCCGGTGATGCTGCTGCCGTTGCGCTGGCCCAGGATGCCGGTGGCCAGGTAGTAGCCGCTGCCGTTGGCCACGTCTTCGGTGATGAGGATGCCGCTGGCCGAAACGCCGGCAGCGGTGTAGGCGAAGTCCCAGTACAGCTCGGCTTGGGCGGGGGCGGCGATGGCCAGGCCGGCCGCCAGTGCGGCGGCGGCGCGGGCCAGGGTATGGGCTGTCATCAGGTGTTCTCTCCGGTTCCGTGGGCGGATGCCCATGGCCATTCTGGCCGCGCCGCTGCGCATCGAAGGTGCCCGGCAAAGACTCACCGCGATGGCGGCCTTGCGAACCTTCAGTTTTTTCCTCAACGTGGCTGCGCCAGACGCTGCTTTGCCGCCAGCATGCCGATGCCTACGCTGACGGCCATTCCCATACCTCTTCGCGGAAAGCGCCATGCAAACCTTGCAGACCTTCCTCAGCTCCCCCTTCCTGTCACAGCCGGTGTGGTTGTGGCTGGTCTTCATCGGCATCGTCATCAGCCTGCTCACCTTCGACCTGGGCGTGCTGCACAAGGACGAGAAGGAAATCGGCGTGACCGAGAGCCTGTGGCTGTCGGCCGGCTACATCGGCGCCGGACTGCTGTTCGGCGCCTGGGTGTGGTGGATGCTGGGTGCGCAAAGCGGCATCGAGTACTACACCGGCTTTCTGATCGAGAAGTCGCTGTCGATGGACAACGTGTTCGTCATCGCGATGATCTTCGGCTTCTTCGCGATCCCGCGGGCCTACCAGCACCGGGTGCTGTTCTGGGGCATCCTGGGCGTGATCGTGCTGCGCGCCATCATGATCGGCCTGGGTGCCGCGCTGGTCACGCAGTTCAGCTGGGTGCTGTACGTGTTCGGCGCCTTCCTGGTGGCCACCGGCATCAAGATGCTGTGGTTCGCCGACCACCAGCCCGACCTGTCGAACAACCCGATGCTCAAGCTGCTGCGCAAGGTCATGCGCGTGACGCCCACGCTGCACGGCAATGCCTTCTTCGTGCGGCAGCCGCATCCGCAGACCGGCCAGGCCGTGCTGTGGGCCACGCCGCTGTTCCTGGCGCTGTGCCTGGTGGAGTTCGCGGACCTGATCTTCGCGGTGGACTCGGTGCCGGCCATCTTCGCCATCACCACCGACCCGTTCATCGTCTACACCAGCAACATCTTCGCGATCCTGGGCCTGCGGGCGCTGTACTTCGCGCTGGCCGCGATGATCCACCGCTTCGCCTACCTCAAGTACGCGCTGGCCCTGGTGCTGGTGTTCATCGGCAGCAAGATCTTCCTGGTGAACTTCATCGGCAAGACGCCGCCGCTGCTGAGCCTGTCGGTCACCGTGGGCCTGATCGCCGGTGGCGTGGTGTTCTCGATGTGGAAGACCCGCGGCCAGCCCGCCACGCTGCCGCAGCAGGGCTGACCACCCCTAACGCCGCAGCGTGGGCTGCGGCAACCACGGCACGGGGCGCTTCGGCGCCCCTTGTCCTTGCCGCACCGCCTGCTGCAGCGCGGCCATCGCGGCTTCGGGGTCGGCCGCGCCGGTGATGGCGCTGACCACGCACACGCCATCGGCACCACAGCGCATGGCCTCGGCGCAGCGGGCGGCGTCCATGCCGCCGATGCCCACCACCGGCAGCGCCTGCAGCAGCGCGCACCAGTAGGCCAGGTTGCCTTCGCCCTGCGGTGTCCAGGGCATCACCTTCAGCTGCGTGGCATGGATGGGCCCGCAGGCGATGTAGCTGGGCCCCAGGGCCCATGCGCGGCACACCTCCCAGTAGGCATGGGTGCTCAGGCCCAGGCGCAGGCCGGCCGCGCGGATGGCTTCCAGGTCGGCGGTGTCCAGGTCTTCCTGGCCCAGGTGCACGCCGTAGGCGCCGTGCTCGATGGCCAGTTGCCAGTGGTCGTTGATGAAGAGCTGCGCCCCCGCCGCCTGCGCGGCCTGCACGCTGCGGCGGATCTGCGCGGCCAGTGCCTGCGGCGGTGCCTGCTTGATGCGCAGCTGCACGGTGCGGATGCCGGCCTGCAGCACCCGCGCCACCCAGTCGGCACTGTCGACGATGGCATACAGGCCCATGCGGCGCTCCACCAGCGGCGCAAAAGCCTGCGCCGGTGGGCGCACCGGCAGGTTCTCGGCCCGCAGGGCAAAGCCGGCCAGCGAGGCACCCGGCGGCGTGCGGCGGCGCTGGGCTTCGAACATCTGCGCCAGGATGGCGGCTTCGCGGTCCACGAAGCCCAGCTGCTGCGCCGCCTGCAGCGGGGTGTCGGCGGCCACGCCGAAGGCCAGGGCCACGGCGGTCTTGGGGTCCAGGGGGCTGCTCATAGATCGAACGGCCGTCCGCCCACCGGGGTGCTGGCCACCGCCATGTCCTGCGCGGCGATCAGCCCGGCCGCATGGCCCAGCCAGCCGCCCCGCACCGCATGCGCAAAGGCCGCGGCCATGCGCACCGGATCACCCGCCTGCGCCACCGCCGAGTTGAGCAGCACCGCATCGAAGCCCAGCTCCATCGCCTGCGCCGCATGCGACGGCGCACCCAGCCCGGCATCGACGATCAGCGTGACCCCCGGCAGACGCGCCCGCAGCGTGCGCAGCGCCCAGGGGTTGAGCAAGCCCTGCCCCGAGCCGATCGGCGCGCCCCAGGGCATCAGGATGCGGCAGCCCGCATCCAGCAGGCGCTGGCAGCTCACCAGGTCGTCGGTGCAGTACGGAAACACCTCGAAGCCGTCACGCACCAGCTGCGTGGCCGCGGCCACCAGTTCAAACGGGTCGGGCTGCAGCGTGTGCTCGTCGCCCACCACTTCCAGCTTGATCCAGTGGGTGCCCAGCAGCTCACGCGCCATGTGGGCCAGCGTCACGGCCTCGCGCGCGCTGCGGCAGCCGGCAGTGTTGGGCAGCAGCCGCGCGCCGCTGGCGCGGATGATGTCCATGAAAGCGCCCTGGGCGCCGCTGCCATCGCCGGCCAGCTCGCGCTTCAGGCCCACGGTGACCACGCCGGTGCCCGAGGCGGCGATGGCCTGCTGCAGCACCTGAGGTGACGGGTAGCCCGCGGTGCCCAGCAGAAAGCGGCTGCGCAGCGGCACATCGGCCAGCAGCCAGGTGGCCTCGTCGGGCGGGGTGTGTGAGTCGGTCACGTCAACCTCCTGTGATGGGTTTGAAGCACTGCACCTGGTCGCCATCGGCCAGGGCATGGTGGGCGCGCTGGGCGCGAGCGACGAAGGCGCCATTGACCGCGGTGGCCACGCTGTCGGGCGCATGGCCCAATTGCTCGACCAGCGCAGCCAGGCTGCAGCCAGCGGGTAGTGCGTGCGGTTGGCCGCCCACCTGTACGGTGATGGGCGTGACCGCTGCGGTGGCGGGTTCCGTCATACCAAGCTCTCCAATGTCGAGGCCGCCAGCGCCTCTTCCACCATGGCTGGCGCCAACAGCCAGCCGTGGCGAAAGAGGCCATTGATGCGGGTGAGCCCCGGCTGCGTGTGCAGGCAGGGCAGGTTGTCGGGCAGCGCGGGGCGCAGGTTGGTTTCCAGGTGCAGCACCCGGCCTTCGGCCAGCTCGGGCAGCACGCTGTGGGCCGCGCTGAGCAGGCCCAGCAGGCTGCGCACCGAGACCGGTGAGCGGTCTTCCGATTCGATCTCGGTAGCGCCCACCAGCACCACGTCATCCGGCCGCGGCACCAGGTACACCCGCCAGCGCGGGTGCAGCAGGCGCAGCGGCCGGTTCAGCACCAGACCGCGGGCCTGCACCCAGGCCACTTCACCGCGCACGCCGCGCACCGGCAAGGCCGGCCGCGCGCCCAGGCCGCGCACGTCGAACACATGGTCGAAGCGGCGCCCGTCGAGCCGGCCGGGTTCGGCCTCGGTCACGGGCTGCTGCCAGTGCCAGCGCACGCCTTGCGCCGTGGCGGCCTCGGCCAGGGCTTGCATCGCCTGCACCGCATGCACCTGGCCTTCACCGGGCAGCAGCCAGGCCAGCGCGGGGCCATGCACTGCGGGCTCCAGTTCCGCGAGCTGCGGCAGGCTCAAGGGCTGCGGGCCCGGCCACGCCGCGCCCTTGGCCGCCAGCACCGCCAGCAGCCGCTGCGCACTGCCTGCATCGGCCCGGTGGGCCAGCAGCAGGCTGCACTGGCGCCGAAAGTCCACTTGTCTAGGCAACCTGGGCAGCCACTCAGCCCACAGGTCCAGGCTGCGCCAGCCGCGCCGGGCGGTGGCCAGGTCGGCGGTTTCCAGCTCGGCGATGGGGCTGAGCATGCCGGCCGCCGTCCAGCCCGCGGCCTGGGGCGGTGTGCGGTCGTCGGGCCCGGCCGCCGGGTCGAACACTTCCACCCGATGCCCGGCCGCCGACAGCCGCCAGGCCAGCAGCCGGCCCAGCAACCCGGCACCGGCAATGCCGATGTGGCGTCCGTTCATCGCAGGCTCCCGGGCCGGATCTTCTGCATGGCCCGCGGTGCATGGCCATGGTTCAACGGCCCGTTGCCAGCGCCGGTCTGCACGTCGGCGCCCTGCCGCAGCGCCTGCTGCACGTAGGCATGTGCGGCGCCCACCGCATCGGCCAGGCCCAGACCCAGCGCCAGCTGCGCGGCCACGGCCGAGGCGAGCGTGCAGCCGGTGCCATGCAGGTTGCGGCTGTGGATGCGCGCCGCACTGAAACGGCGGTGCAGGCCGTCGCGCGACTTCAGCACATCCACCACCTGCGCACCGGGCAGGTGGCCGCCCTTCAGCAGCACCGCCTGCGCGCCCAGGGCCAGCAGCCCGTCGGCCGCCGCCTCCAGCTCGTCCACCGACACGATGGCGCGGCCCAGCAGCAAGGCGGCTTCGTCCAGGTTGGGCGTGATCAGCGTGGCCCGCGGCAGCAAAGCCTGCACGATGACCTGCACCGCATCCCGGTCGATCAGCGCGTCGCCGCTGGTGGCGATCATCACCGGGTCCAGCACCACCGGTCGCAGCGCATGGCGGTCGATCGCCGCGGCCACGCAGCGCGCCGTCTCGGCCGAATGCAGCATGCCGATCTTCACCGCGTCGGTGCCGATGTCTTCCAGCACCGCGTCGATCTGCGCGGCCAGCACGGCCACCGGCACCGCATGGATGGCGCGCACGCCCCGGGTGTTCTGCGCCGTGATGGCGGTGATGGCGCTGGTGCCGAAGCAGCCCAGCGCGGCGAAGGTCTTCAGGTCGGCCTGGATGCCGGCGCCGCCACCGCTGTCGGAGCCGGCGATGGTGAGCACCCGCGCATAACGCGCCAGGGCGGCGCTCGCGGCTTCAATCGGGTCGGTGGTCATCGGCATCCTTCGGCATGCGGGCATGCCGGGGCCGGAAGATGGACCGGCCTGGGGTTGTCCGTCGGGTGGCCGGTGCTGCTTCCCTCCGCTGGCATGACCCAGTTCAGGTTCAAAGGGTGTTTCTCAGTCGTGCGGCGCACGACACCCCTAGCAAGCCCCGATTATGGCCACAGCGCCCTGTGCGAAGAAATGTGAAGCCCCGCCTACAATCGCGGCTGCTGCAGCCCACGGGCTGCGGCACTTCGCTGGGGGTGTTGGCTTGCGCAGGCAGGCCGACTGAGACAGTCCCTTTGAACCTGATTGAGGTAATCCTCGCGCAGGGAAGCCGACGGACCGCGGTCCGCCGCACCGCTTACGCCGGTGCCGCACGCCACGCCGCTTTGCACCCTGCCATCGACCTGAGACTACGATGGCTTCCGCTGTTTTCCGCTTTTCGCTCACCACGCTGGCCGCCGCCGCCGGCCTGGCCATGCTGCCCGCCCAGGCGCAGACCCCGGCCACCGCCACACAAACCATCGAAGTCACCGGCCGCGTGCTGAACCTCGCACCCGGCATCGGCGGCTTTGGCAACCAGCCGCTGTCCAAGGTGCCGCTGGCCGGCAACGTGATCACCACCACGATGTTGGACGACCTCGGCGCCACGCGCCTGTCCGACCTGACGCGGCTGGACGCCAGCCTGTCCGACGCCTACAACTCCGAGGGCTACTGGAGCTTCCTGTCGGTGCGCGGCTATGTGCTGGACAACCGCTTCAACTACCGGCGCGACGGCCTGCCCATCAATGCCGAGACCGCCATCGGCCTGGCCAACAAGGAACGCATCGAGGTGCTCAAGGGCACCAGCGGCATCCAGGCCGGCACCAGCGCCCCCGGCGGGCTGGTGAACTTCGTGGTCAAACGGCCCGATGGCAACGTGCGCAGTGCCGGCCTGAGCTGGCGCGAGAACGGCAGCGTGGGGGTGGCCGCCGACCTGAGCCAGCGCTTCGGCCAGAACGAGGCGTTCGGCCTGCGGGTGAATGCGGCCTACGACCACCTCGATCCGCAGACCCGTTCGCTGCAAGGCCATGCGCGCCAGCTGTCGCTGGCCGGCGACTGGCGCATTGCGCCCGACACGCTGCTGGAAGCCGAGTTCGAGCATTCGCTGCAAAGCCAGCCCAGCGTGCCCGGCTTCAGCCTGCTGGGCAGCCGCGTGCCCGATGCCAGCCGCATCGACCCGCGCACCAACCTCAACAACCAGCCGTGGTCGCAGCCGGTGGTGCTGGAGGGCAACACCGCCTCGCTGCGGCTGCAACAGAAGCTGGGCGGTGACTGGCGCCTGGTGGCCCATGGCATGACGCAGCGGCTGACCAGCGACGACCGGCTGGCCTACCCTTTCGGCTGTGAAGCCGAAGGCAATTACGACCGCTACTGCAGCGACGGCACGTTCGACCTCTACGACTTCCGCAGCGACAACGAGCGCCGCCGCAGCGATGCGCTGGACCTGTCGGCCAGCGGCAGCGCAAGCCTGGCCGGCCTGAGCCACCAGATCAGCACCGGCGTGCTGTTCACCCGCTACAAGAGCCGGCTGCAGGGCCAGGCCTACAACTACGTGGGCGTGGGCAACATCGACGGCACGGCGGTGACGGAGCCCGACCCCACGCTGGGCGATGCCAACACCAACCGCGACGAGCGCAACACCGAGCTGTACCTGCGCGACGTGGTCTCGCTGACACAGGACCTGCGCCTGTGGGCCGGCCTGCGCCACACCCGGCTGCACCGCGACAGCGTGCGCACCGACGGCTCGCGCCCGACCAGCTACAGCCAGGGCGAGACCCTGCCCTGGCTGGCGCTGAGCCACGAGTTGACGCCGGCCACACTTGTCTATGCAAGCTGGGGCCAGGGGTTGGAATCGGACGTGGTGCCCAACCGCAGCCGCTACCGCAATGCGGGCGAGGCGCTGCCGGCACTGAAGAGCCGCCAGACCGAGCTGGGCATCAAGCACGAAGAAGGCGACATCAACGCCTCGCTGGTGGCCTTCTCGATCGACCGGCCGATGGCGGCTGACGTTTGCGACGCCGATGACAGCTGCGTGCGCCGCAACGCCGGCAGCGCGCGCCACCGCGGCCTGGAGGCCGCCCTGGGCTGGCGCACCGGCCCCTGGCAGCTGAATGCCAGCGCGATGTGGCTGCACGCCCGCGTGCGTGGCGAGGGCTTTGGCGCGAACGACGGCAACCGTCCCACCAACGTGCCGCCGCGCACGCTGCGGCTGCAAGGCAGCTATGCGATGCCGGCGGTGCCCGGCCTGCAGCTGCAGGCCGGCCTGGTGTACGAGGGCAACAAGATGGTGCTGGAGGACAACAGCGCCCGCATCCCCGGCTGGACCACCACCAGCCTGGGCCTGCGCTACCTGCAGCGGCTGCAGGGCAGCCAGGTCACCTGGCGGCTGGGCGTGGACAACCTGACCGACAAGCGGGCCTGGCGCGAATCGCCCTTCCAGTTCGGCCATGCGTACCTCTACCCCCTGGCGCCACGAACTTTTCGCGCATCTTTTCAGCTAGACCTTTGACACACCCGAAAAAGTAGCTATACTGCGAGGCTCTGTTCCCCGATAGCTCAGTCGGTAGAGCGCCGGACTGTTAATCCGTAGGTCCCTGGTTCGAGCCCAGGTCGGGGAGCCAAGAACAGAAGGAAAAGGCCTTGCAGCGATGCAAGGCCTTTTTTCTTTGTCCGCTCGGGCGCCCCACAGACGGCAACATGTCCCACCTAGGGAAACTACGCAATTCCGACCTCCCGCCCCTGGTTGCAGGTCAAAAAAGTACAGGCGCCACGCCGGCTTCGTAGTAGCCCCCTCCATGGCCCTTGCCTAACATCGGTTCCATCGGTCAAGGAGCAAGGTCGATGAAGCCGGACCTCGAGGTGGTACAGATTGGGCGCGCAGAATCGTTCAAGGCCTGGGAGCACGGCTATCCCTTCCATACCGTGCGCTGGCACTTCCATCCCGAGTACGAACTGCACCATGTGGTGCACACCAGCGGCCACTACTTCGTGGGCGACCACATCGGCCACTTCGGGCCGGGCAACCTGGTGCTCACCGGGCCCAACCTGCCGCACAACTGGGTGAGCGACCTGCCGGCCGGCACCAGCGTGCCGCTGCGGGGCCGGGTGCTGCAGTTCTCCGAGCAGTTCGTGCACGACGCCACCGCGCTGCTGCCCGAGCTGACGGCCTTCCAGCCGCTGCTGCAGCTCAGCCGCCGCGGCGCGCTGTTCACGCCCGACACGGCCGCCCGCGTGGGGCCGCTGCTGGCCGAGCTGGTGACGGCCAGCGACCTGCGCCGCATCGAGCTGTTCATCGCCATCATCGGCGCGCTCAGCCGCGCCCGTGGCGTGCAGCCGCTGGCCAGCGAGGCCTACCACCCCGACCCGTCGGGCTACATGGCCGATGGCATCAACGAAGCCATCGCCTACATCAGCGCCCACCTCACCGAGAAGTTCACCGAGACCGAGCTGGCCGCCATCGCGCGGCTCAACCCCAGCGGCTTCTCGCGCAGCTTCCGGCGGCACACCGGCCTGGGCCTGAGCCAGTACGTCAACCGCCTGCGCATCAACCTGGCCTGCCAGCTGATGATGAGCGAGCCCTCGATGGCCATCACCGACATCTGCTTCGCGGCGGGCTTTCGCAACATCTCCAACTTCAACCGCCAGTTCCTGCGCCAGAAGGGGCTGCAGCCCTCGCACTTCCGGGCGCTGCTGGCCGAGAACGTCGGCGAACGAAAGGCCGCCTGATGCCGCGCTTCCGTCGCCCCGCCGCCGCCGCGCCGCCCTGATCGGCGCCGCTAGCCGACCCACCCACCCTGACAGCCCCGAGGCCGCCCGCCTGACAGCGAGCGGCCGGGATCGGTTCACCCCACGTTCAACGCGCCATCGCGCAACGCACCCCAGCCGCCAGCGGCTTTCACGGCAGCACCGCTGCCCCACTACCTGAGCAGGAGACAAAAGATGAAGCAGATCTTGAACACGGCGACCCGCCTCGGCGCGCTCATCCTGGGCGTGGCGGCCGCCACCACCACCCTGGCCGCGCCCAGCGGCACCGTGGCCTTTCTGATGCCCGACCAGGCGTCCACGCGCTACGAGAAGCATGACTGGCCGGGCTTCAAGGCCGAGATGGCCAAGCTGTGCCCTGACTGCAAGCTGCTCTACCAGAACGCCAACGCCGACGTGTCGCTGCAGCAGCAGCAGTTCAACTCGGTGATCGCCCAGGGCGCCAAGGTCATCGTGCTCGACCCGGTGGATTCCACCGCCGCCGCCTCGCTGGTGCGCATGGCGCAGTCGCAGGGCGTCAAGGTCATCGCCTACGACCGCCCGGTGCCGGCCACGCCGGCCGACTACTACGTGTCCTTCGACAACGAAGGCATCGGCCGCGCCATCGCCGACTCGCTGATGCAGGCGCTCAAGGCCGCGGGCGTGCCCACCGGCAAGGGTGGCGTGCTGCAGGTCAACGGCTCGCCCACCGACGCCGCCGCGGGCCTGATCAAGAAGGGCATCAACGCCGGCATCCAGGCGGGCGGCTACAAGAAGCTGGCCGAGTTCGACACGCCGGAATGGGCCCCGCCCAAGGCCCAGCAATGGGTGAGCGGCCAGATCACGCGCTTCGGCAACGACATCGTGGGCGTGGTGGCCGCCAACGACGGCACCGCGGGCGGCACCATCGCCGCCTTCAAGGCCGCGGGCCGCAACCCGGTGCCGCCGGTCAGCGGCAACGACGCGACGACCTCGGCACTGCAGCTCATCATCGCGGGCGACCAGTACAACACCATCTCCAAGCCCAGCGAGATCGTGGCCGCCGCGGCGGCGCGGGTGGCGGTGGGCTTCCTGGAAGGCAAGGCGCCCAAGGCCGAGACCCAGCTCTACAACACGCCCTCGCAGCTGTTCACGCCGGCGGTGGTCACGGCCAAGAACCTCAAGGCCGAGATCATCGACAAGGGCATCGCCACCGCAGCCGAGCTGTGCACCGGCCGCTATGCGGAAGGCTGCGCCAAGCTGGGCATCGGCAAGTAAGGCGCGGCATGAGCCATGAAGCAAAGGCCCGCAGCGGCCCGCCCGTGCTCAGCCTGCGCGGCGTGTGCAAGCGCTTCGGTGCGGTGTCGGCGCTGACCGACATCGACCTCGACGTGCATGCCGGCGAGGTGGTGGCGCTGGTCGGCGACAACGGCGCCGGCAAGTCCACCCTGATCAAGATCCTGGCCGGCGTGCACCAGCCCACCTCGGGCAGCATCACCTTCGACGGCCGGGAGGTCTCGCTCGACAGCCCGTCGAAGGCGCTGGACCTGGGCATCGCCACCGTGTTCCAGGACCTGGCCCTGTGCGAGAACCTGGACGTGGTGGCCAACATCTTCCTGGGCCGCGAGAAGAACCCCTGGCAGCTGGACGAGGTGGCGATGGAGGTGCGCGCCTGGACGCTGCTCAACGAGCTGTCGGCCCGCATTCCCAGCGTGCGCGACGTGGTGGCCTCGCTGTCCGGCGGCCAGCGGCAGACGGTGGCCATCGCCCGCTCGCTGCTGCTGGACCCCAAGCTCATCATGCTGGACGAACCCACCGCCGCGCTGGGCGTGGCGCAGACGGCCGAGGTGCTGAATCTGATCGAGCGCGTGCGCGCCCGTGGCCACGCGGTGATCATGATCAGCCACAACATGGAAGACGTGCGGGCGGTGGCCGACCGCATCGTGGTGCTGCGCCTGGGCCGCAACAACGGCGTGTTCACGCCCGAGTCGTCCAACGAGGACCTGATCGCCGCCATCACCGGCGCCACCGAGAACGCGGTGTCGCGCCGCGCCAGCCGGCGCCAGGCGCAGCCCCCCGCCCACCTTCAGGAGGCCCAGCCATGAACACCAGCACCCCCCACACGGCGGGCCCGCTGCTCGACCGCAGCGACGTGCGCGTCAAGCATGCCGCCAGCCTGGGCGACGTGGTCGCCGCCTTCATCGGCCGGGTGAAGTCCGGCGACCTCGGCTCGCTGCCGGTGATCGTCGGCCTGGTCATCATCTGGAGCGTGTTCACCGCGCTCAACCCGGTGTTCCTGTCGCCCAACAACCTGGTGAACCTGCTGTTCGACTGCTCCACGGTGGGCGTCATCGCGCTGGGCATCGTGTGCGTGCTGATGCTGGGCCAGATCGACCTGTCGGTGGGCTCGATGAGCGGCTTCGCCTCCGCGCTGGTGGGCACCTTGTGGGTCAACCAGGGCTGGCCGGTGCTCGGGGCCATCGCCGCCGCGCTGGCGGTGGGCGCGGCCTTCGGTGCGCTGTATGCCGCGCTGCTCAACCGGCTGGGCATGCCCAGCTTCGTTACCACGCTGGCCGGGCTGCTGGCCATCCTGGGCATGCAGCTGTATGTGCTGGGGCCCAGCGGTTCCATCAACCTGCCGTACGGCGCCACGCTGGTGGACTTCGGGCAGCTGATGATCATCCCCACGCCGGTCTCGTTCGCGCTGGCGGTGCTGCCGGGCCTGGTCATCCTGGTGGGTGGCCTGCGCACCCGCCAGCGCCGCAGCGCGGCCCAGCTGTCGGCACCATCGCTCGCCGGCCTGCTGGCCCGCAGCGGGGCGCTGACGGTGCTGCTGGTGGCGGTGGTGGCCTACCTGTCGCAGGGGCGCGGCGTGCCGCTGATGTTCGGCCTGTTCCTGGGCCTGGCGGTGCTGATGCAGTACGCGCTGACGCGCACGAAGTGGGGTCGGTCGATGTTCGCTGTCGGCGGCAACCCCGAGGCGGCGCGGCGCGCCGGCATCAGCGTCAAGGGCATCTACACCAGCGCCTTCATGCTGTGCGCCAGCCTGGCCGCGCTGGGCGGCGTGCTGGGGGCGGCGCGGCTGGCCTCGTCCAGCCAGCAGGCCGGCACCGGCGACGTCAACCTCAACGCCATCGCAGCGGCGGTGATCGGCGGCACCAGCCTCTTCGGCGGCCGCGGCAGCGCCTACTCGGCGGTGCTCGGCATCATCGTCATCCAGTCCATCGCCAGCGGGCTGACGCTGCTCAACCTGTCGTCGTCGCTGCGCTTCATGATCACCGGCGCCGTGCTGGCCATCGCGGTGATCGTCGATTCCCTGGCGCGGCAGTCCCGCGTGTCCCATGGCCGCGCCTGAAGGTCGCGCGGCAGGAGAACCACGACCATGAGTCAATCCATCCAGGGCAAGGTGGCCGCCATCACCGGTGCGGCCTCCGGCATCGGTCTCGAATGCGCGCGCGAACTGCTGCGCGCCGGCGCCAAGGTGGTGCTGATCGACCGCGCGGCCGACAAGCTGGCCAGCCTGTGCGAGGCGTTGGGGCCGCAGGCCCTTCCGCTGACGCTGGACCTGCTGCAGCCGGCCGAGGTGTCGGGGCTGCTGCCCCGCATCCTCGATCTGGCCGGCGGGCTGGACATCTTCCATGCCAACGCCGGCGCCTATGTGGGCGGGCCGGTGGCCGAAGGCAACCCCGACGACTGGGACCGCATGCTGCAGCTCAACATCAATGCGGCCTTCCGCTCGGTGCATGCGGTGCTGCCGCACCTGATGGCGCAGAAGTCGGGCGACATCATCTTCACCAGCTCGATCGCCGGGCTGGTGCCGGTGGTGTGGGAGCCGATCTACACGGCCTCGAAGTTCGCGGTGCAGGCCTTCGTGCACACCACGCGCCGGCAGCTGGCGCCGCACGGCATCCGCGTGGGCGCGGTGGCGCCGGGGCCGGTGGTCACCGCCTTGCTGGATGACTGGCCGCAAGCGAAGATGGATGAGGCCCTGGCCAACGGCAGCCTGATGCAGCCGGTGGAAGTGGCCGAGGCGGTGCTGTTCATGCTCACGCGGCCGCGCGGCGTGACGGTGCGCGACCTGGTGATCCTGCCCAACAGCGTCGACCTGTGACCACGATGATGAGCACACCCGACCCCCGCTACGTGATCGGTGTCGACGTCGGCACCGGCAGCGCCCGCGCCGGCCTGTTCGACCTGCAGGGCCGCATGGTGGCCACGGCCAAGCACGACATCCAGACCTTCCATGCGGCGGGCGCCATCGTCGAACAATCCAGCACCGACATCTGGGCCGCAGTGTGCCGCTCGGTGCAAGACACGCTGGCCAGCGCCGGCGTGCCCGCGGCCCAGGTAGCGGGCATCGGCTTCGATGCCACCTGCTCGCTGGTGGTGCTGGGCGAAGGTGGCCAGCCGCTGCCGGTGGGCACTTCGGAAGACCCGGCGCGCGACATCATCGTGTGGATGGATCACCGGGCGGTGGCCCAGGCCGAGCGCATCAACGCCACCGGCCACCCGGTGCTGCGCTACGTGGGCGGCCGCATCTCGCCCGAGATGGAAACGCCCAAGCTGCTGTGGCTGCACGAGCACCGGCCCGCGGTGTTCAACGCCGCCTGGCAGTTCTTCGACCTCACCGACTACCTGACCTGGCGCGCCAGCGGCGACCTGGCCCGCTCCACCTGCACCATCACCTGCAAGTGGACCTATCTGGCGCATGAGCAGCGCTGGGACGAGAGCTACTTCCGCACCATCGGCCTGGGCATGCTGGCCGATGAAGGCTTCAAGCGCATCGGCCGCCGTGCGGTGCCCCCCGGCACGCCGCTGGGTCAGGGCCTGACGGCCGAAGCCGCCGCGGCGCTGGGCCTGCTGCCGGGCACGCCGGTGGCGGCCGGCCTGATTGACGCCCACGCCGGCGGCCTGGGCACCGTGGGCGCGGCCGGCGACCCGGTGGACAGCCTGGGTTATGTGTTCGGCACCTCGTCCTGCACCATGACCACCACGCGCGAGCCGGTGTTCGTCTCGGGCGTGTGGGGGCCGTACTTCTCGGCCATGGTGCCGGGCGCCTGGCTCAACGAAGGCGGGCAATCGGTGGCCGGCGCCGCGATCGAGCGCCTGCTGGCGCTGCACCCGGCCGCGCCCGAAGCGGCCCGCACCGCCGCCGCGCAAGGCCAGCCGCTGCCGGCCTGGCTGGCGCAGCAGGTGGCCCAGCGCTGCCCGCAACCTTCGGACAGCGCGCGCCTGGCCGCCGGCCTGCACGTGCTGCCCGAGTTCCTGGGCAACCGCGCGCCGCATGCCGACCCGCATGCCCGCGCCTGCATCGCCGGCCTGGGCATGGACAGCGACCTGGACAGCCTGCTGGCGCTGTACGTGGCGGGGCTGTGCGGCATCGGCTACGGCCTGCGCCAGATCATCGACGTGCAGGCTGCAGCCGGTGCGCCGGTGCAGCAGGTGGTCATCAGTGGCGGCGCCGGCCGGCTGGACCTGGTGCGGCAGCTGCTGGCCGACGCCACCGGCAAGCCGGTGCTGGCCACGCAGGCCGAAGAGCCGGTGCTGCTGGGCGCCGCCATCCTGGGCGCGCTGGCAGCCCGCTGCTTTGCCGATGCGCCGGCGGCCATGGCCGCGATGTCGCACACCGGCCAGCGCTATGAGCCGGCGGGCGGGCGCATTGCCGCCGCGCACGCGGGGCGCTACCAGGCCTTCCAGCGCCTGCAGGCGGTCACCCGCGAGATCCGCGAGGCCGAGAAGGGTCTGGCATGACGATCGAGGCCGTGGTGTTCGACATGGACGGCGTGCTGATCGACTCCGAAGTGCTGTGGCAACGCGTGCGCGAAGACTTTGCCGCCGAGCGCGGCCTGCCCTGGCGGCAGGAGGATCAGGAAGCCCTGATGGGCTGCAGCACCGAGGTGTGGTCGGTGCGCATGTGCGAACGCCTGGCGCTGACCGACATCAGCCCCGCCGAACTGGCTACCGACATCCTGGGCCGTGTGCAGCGCGCCTTCGAGACCGACCTGCCCGTGCGCCCCGGTGCGGCCGAGGTGCTGGCCGCGCTGGGCCAACGCTGGCCGCTGGCGCTGGCCACCGGCTCGCCGCGTGAACTGGCCGACTGTGCGCTGCGGCTCACCGGCTTTGGCAAGCACTTTCAGGCCACGGTGTGTGGCGACGAGGTGCGCCACGGCAAGCCGCACCCCGAGATCTACCAGCGCGCGGTGGCCGCGCTGGGCGTGGCGCCCTCACGCGCCGCCGGCATCGAAGATTCGGCCAACGGCCTGCGTGCGCTGCGGGCCGCCGGCCTGTGGGCCATCGCGGCGCCGGGCGAGGCATTTCCGCTGCGGCCGGCCGAGCTGGCGCTGGGCCACGCGGTGGTGCAGCACCTGTCGGCCATCAGGCCCGACTTCGTGGCCGCGCTGCCGCGGGCCGGATCGGCTGCTTATACGTCCGCTTAAACGTCCACCTCCACGTCGTCGCCGCGCAGCTCCATCAGCTCGCGGCGGGCAGCGGCTTCGCCCTTGCCCATCAGCTTGGTCATCGACTGCACGGTGCTGCCGAAGTCCAGCGCGCCGAAGTCCACGCGCAGCAGGCGGCGGGTGTCGGGGTTGAGCGTGGTGTCCCACAGCTGCTCGGCGCTCATCTCGCCCAGGCCCTTGAAGCGGCTGATGGTCCAGCTGCCTTCACGCGCGCCTTCCTTGCGCAGCTTGTCCAGTGCGGCGGTCAGCTCGCCTTCGTCCAGCGCATAGATCTTGGCCGCCGGCTTCTTGCCGCGGGCCGGCGCGTCGATGCGAAAGAGCGGCGGCTTGGCGATGTAGATGTGGCCACGCTCGATGAGCTTGGGAAAGTGGCGGAAGAACAGCGTCAGCAGCAGCACCTGGATGTGCGAGCCGTCCACGTCCGCATCGCTCAAGATGCACACCTTGCCGTAGCGCAGGCCGGTGAGGTCCGGCTCGTCGGTGGGGCCGTGCGGGTCCACGCCGATGGCCACCGCGATGTCGTGGATCTCGTTGTTCTTGAACAGCAGGTCGCGCTCCACCTCCCAGGCGTTGAGCACCTTGCCGCGCAAGGGCAGCACGGCCTGGGTTTCCTTGTCGCGGCCCATCTTGGCGCTGCCGCCGGCCGAGTCGCCTTCCACCAGGAACACTTCGTTCAGCGCCAGGTCGCGGCTCTCGCAATCGGTGAGCTTGCCGGGCAGCACCGCCACGCCCGAGCCCTTGCGCTTTTCCACCTTCTGGCTGGCGCGCTGGCGCGTCTGCGCCTGCTTGATCACCAGCTCGGCCAGGCGCTTGCCGTGGGCCACATGCTGGTTGAGCCACAGCTCCAGCGCCGGCTTGGTGAAGGCCGACACCAGCCGCAGCGCGTCGCGGCTGTTCAGGCGTTCCTTGATCTGGCCCTGGAACTGCGGGTCGAGCACCTTGGCGCTGAGCACGAAGCTGGCGCGCGAGAACACGTCCTCGGGCATCAGCTTCACGCCCTTGGGCATCAGCGAATGCATCTCGATGAAGCCCTTGATGGCGCCGAAGAGGCCGTCCTTCAAACCGGCTTCGTGCGTGCCGCCGGCCACCGTGGGAATCAGGTTGACGTAGCTCTCGCGCAGCGTCGGGCCTTCTTCGGTGTAGGCCACGCACCAGGAGGCGCCCTCGCCTTCGGCGAAGTTCTCGGTCTCGGCCGCGCCGGCGAACTGCTCACCCTCGAACAGCGGAATCACCGGATCGGCGGCCAGGTGCTGCATCAGGTAGTCGCGCAGGCCGGCCTTGTACTGCCAGGTCAGTGTCTCGCCGGTTTTTTCGGTGGTCAGCGTGACGGTCACGCCCGGCATCAGCACCGCCTTGCTGCGCAGCAGGTGCAGCAGCTCGCTGCGCGGCAGCTCGGCGCTTTCGAAGTACTTGGCATCGGGCCACACGCGCACGCTGGTGCCGTGCTTGCGGTCGCCCGAGGCGGCCTTGGCCACCACCAGCGGCTCCACCACGTCGCCGCCGGCAAAAGCCAGGCGGGCATGCTGGCCGTCGCGCCACACCGCCACTTCCAGCCGCTTGGCCAGTGCGTTGGTCACGCTCACGCCCACGCCGTGCAGGCCGCCCGAGAAGCTGTAGGCGCCGCCGGAGCCCTTGTCGAACTTGCCGCCCGCATGCAGCCGGGTGTAGACGATCTCGATCACCGGCACCTGCTCTTCGGGGTGCAGGCCGAAGGGAATGCCGCGGCCGTCGTCGTCCACCGCGATGGAGCCGTCGGCATGCAGCGTCACCGCGATGCGCCTGCCATGGCCGGCCAGCGCCTCGTCGGCTGCGTTGTCGATCACCTCCTGCACGATGTGCAGCGGGTTGTCGGTGCGGGTGTACATGCCCGGGCGCTGCTTCACGGGCTCCAGGCCCTTGAGCACGCGGATGGACGCTTCGCCGTAACTGGATTGCTTGCTTGCCATATCGACCGGGATTCTAGGGACCGGCCCGCCATCGCCCTGATGGCAGTCGGCACTCCGGCTCGGCTGCACCAATGTGAAGCGGTGTTTCGGATAGATTCCAGGGATGAAGCCCGCCGTACCCGCCCGCCCGTTGTCCATGAACCAGGTGCTGCTGTGCGGCGCGCTGATCGTCACGCTGTCCATGGGCATCCGGCACGGCTTCGGCCTGTGGCTGCAGCCCATCACCATGGACCGCGGCTGGACGCGCGAGACCTTTGCGCTGGCGCTGGCCATCCAGAACCTGGCCTGGGGCCTGGCGGGCCCGCTGGCCGGCATGCTGGCCGACCGGTTCGGCGCCTTCAAGGTGCTGCTGGTGGGCGGCGTCATGTACGCACTGGGTCTGGTGCTGATGGCCCTGTCCACCTCGGGCCTGGCGTTTGCGGGCAGCGCGGGGCTGCTGATCGGCATGGCGCAGTCGGGCACCACCTATGCGGTGATCTATGGCGTCATCGGCCGCAATGTGGCGCCCGAGCGCCGCTCCTGGGCGATGGGCGTGGCCGCAGCGGCCGGCTCCTTCGGCCAGTTCCTGATGGTGCCGGTGGAAAACTGGCTGATCGGCGGCTTCGGCTGGCAGAACGCGCTGTTCATCCTCAGCATCGCGGCCATCGCCATCCTGCCGCTGGCCTTCGGACTGCGCGAGCCTGCGGTGGCCACACCCACCGGCCCGCGCCAAAGCCTGCCGCAGGCGCTGCGCGAGGCCTTCGGCTACCCCAGCTTCCGCTACCTGATGGCGGGCTACTTCGTCTGCGGCTTCCAGGTGGTGTTCATCGGCGTGCACCTGCCCAGCTACCTGAAGGACCACGGCCTGTCGCCGCAGGTGGCCACCTATGCGCTGGCGCTCATCGGCCTGTTCAACGTGTTCGGTACCTACACCGCAGGCGTGCTGGGCCAGCGGCTGGCCAAGCGGCACATCCTGTCCACCATCTATGCGCTGCGCACGGTGGCCATCGTCGTCTTCCTGTTCGTGCCGCTGTCGCCGGCCAGCGTGTACGTGTTCGCGGCGGTGATGGGCTTCCTCTGGCTGTCCACCGTGCCGCCCACCAATGCCGTGGTGGCACAGATCTTCGGCGTGCAGTACCTGTCCACGCTGGGCGGCTTCGTGTTCCTCAGCCACCAGATCGGCAGCTTCCTGGGGGTGTGGCTGGGCGGCAAGCTGTACGACACCACCGGCAGCTACGACGTGGTGTGGTGGCTGGCCGCGGCGCTGGGCCTGTTCGCCGCCGCCATCAACCTGCCGGTGCGTGAAGGCCCGATCGCCCGGCAACCGGCGGCGGTGCCGGCATGAAGCCGGCCAGCCGACGCCTGCTGGCCTGGACCGCCGCACTGGCGGTGCTGGGCGCGGTGTTCGCGGCCTACATGCAACCCAGCTTGATGGTCGAGCTCGCCAACCAGGTGTGGGCCTGCTTCTGATGCACGGCGGCACCGAACCCTCGGCCTGGGTGCAGCGCTGGGCGCCGCTGATCCGCCCCGGCGGCCACGTGCTGGACGTGGCCTGCGGCAGCGGCCGCCACCTGCGCTGGTTGGCCGCACGCGGCCATGCGGTGACGGGCGTCGACCGCGACGCGCAGGCGCTGGCGCCCTTGCAGCCGCTGGGCCGGCTGGTGGTGGCCGACATCGAAGCCGGACCGTGGCCGCTGCCGGGCGAGACCTTCGACGCCGTGGTCGTGACCCACTACCTGTGGCGCCCTTTGATGCCCACGCTGCTGCAGTGCCTGGCGCCCGGTGGCCTGCTGATTTACGAAACTTTTACCGAGGGCCAGGCCAGCATCGGCAAGCCCTCGCGACCCGATTTCCTGCTGCGGCCGGGCGAACTGCTGACGGTGGCACAAGGCCTGCGCATCGTCGCGTACGAGGACGGATTCCTGGCCTCGCCGCCCCGCTTCGCGCAGCGCATCGCGGCCGTGCAGCCCGGCGCTGCCCCGGCCGAGCCGGCTCGTTATCCCCTGTGAGGGGCCTGCCGGCCGACGGTTAAACTCCGTCGATTAGGAAGAAGCCGGTACCGCTATGAAACCGATTGTTGGCAGCATCGTCGCGCTGATCACGCCGATGCACGAAGACGGCAGCGTCGACTACCCCGCACTGCGCAAGCTGATCGACTGGCACATCGCCGAAGGCACCGACTGCATTGGTGTGGTCGGCACCACCGGCGAATCGCCCACCGTCTCGGTGGAAGAGCATTGCGAGATCATCCGCGTGGCGGTGGAGCAGGCGGCGGGCCGCGTGCCCATCATGGCCGGCGCCGGCGCCAATTCCACGCAGGAAGCCATCGAGCTGACCCGCTTCGCCAAGAAGGTGGGCGCCGACTGCTCGCTGCAGGTGGTGCCCTACTACAACAAGCCGACGCAGGAAGGCATCTACCGCCACTTCAAGACCATCGCCGAGGCGGTGGACCTTCGGGTGGTGCTGTACAACGTGCCCGGCCGCACCGTGGCCGACATGAGCGTTGAGACCACGCTGCGCCTGGCGCAGGTACCGGGCATCATCGGCATCAAGGAAGCCACCGGCAACATCGAACGCGCCGCCTGGTTGGTGCGCGAACTGCCCGAAAGCTTTTCGGTGTATTCGGGCGACGACGGCACCGCCGTGGCCTTGATGCTGCTGGGTGGCAAGGGCAACGTCAGCGTCACCGCCAACGTGGCGCCGCGCCTGATGCACGAGCTGTGCATCGCCGCCGTCAACGGCGACGCATTGCTGGCCCGCAAGCTGCACCTGCAGCTGCTGCCGCTGCACAAGCAGCTGTTCTGCGAACCCAACCCCATTCCCGTGAAGTGGGCGCTGAACCGCCTGGGCCGCTGCGGCCCGGCGCTGCGCCTGCCGCTCACCCCGCTGGACGCAGCCCTGCAGCCGGTGGTCGAAAAGGCCCTGCGCGACAGCGGCGTGCTGTAAGCCGAACGCCTCGCGCCTTTCCCCTCCCCCGTCCGACAACTTTTCGTCCGGCGCCTCGCAGCGTCGGCGGCCTCTCCCGATGCGTCAACTGAACCGTTCCACCACCGCGCTGGCCGTCCTGGCGCTCATGGCCACGCTGGCCGGATGCTCGAGCGTCGAGAACCTGATGTCGGGCGACAAGATCGACTACCGCAGCAAGGCTCGGCAGTCGCAATCGCCGCTGGAGGTGCCGCCCGACCTGACCCAGCTGGCCCGCGACGGCCGCTACCAGGCCGCTTCGGGCAGCGTGAGCGCTGCCGGCTACCAAGCCAATGCCAACGTGCCGGGCGCCGCCAACCCCGCCGCGCCGGAGGCCACGCAGACCGTGGCGCCGCAAGCCATCGGCGACATCCGCGTGCTGCGCGACGGCAACCAGCGCTGGCTGTTCGTGCCTGCCACGCCTGAGCAACTGTGGCCCCAGCTGCAGCAGTTCTGGCAGGAGCGCGGCTTCGTGCTGGCCACCGACAGCCCGCAGGCCGGCGTGATGGAAACCGACTGGGCCGAGAACCGCGCCAAGATCGCCGACGACATCATCCGCCGCACGCTGGGCCGCGTGCTCGATTCGCTGTACTCCACCGGTGAACGCGACAAGTTCCGCACCCGGGTGGAACGCGTGGCCGGCGGCACCGAGGTGTACATCAGCCACCGCGGCATGCAGGAGGTGTACACCAGCCGCGAACGCGACCAGACCAACTGGACCGTGCGCCCGGCCGACCCTGAGCTGGAAGCCGAATTCCTGCAGCGCCTGATGGTCAAGCTGGGCGCCGACAAGACCCGCGCCGATCAGGCGGTGGCCTCGGCCGGCGCGGCCGCACCCAATGGCGCACCAGCGGCGCCCGGCACGCCGGTGAGCGCCCGTGCCCGCGTGGTGCCTGGCCAGGACGCCGCCACGTTGACGGTGGACGAAGGCTTCGACCGCGCCTGGCGCCGTGTGGGCCTGGCGCTGGACCGCGGCGGCTTCACGGTGGAAGACCGCGACCGTGCCGGCGGCATCTACTACGTGCGCTACGCCGACCCCAAGATGGCCGGCAAGGAAGAGCCGGGCTTCTTCTCCAAGCTGTTCAGCTGGGGCGACGACAAGGGCAAGAACACCCTCACCGGTCCGGGCCGCTACCGCATCAACCTCAAGACCACCGGCAACCAGACCACGGTGGCGGTGTACACCTCGGCCGGCCAGCCCGAGAACACCGACATCGGCCAGCGCATCGTCCGCATCCTGGCCGACGACCTCAAGTGAATGGTGCACCCGGTCGCGCACCTGCGGTGCGGGACCACCCGCCGAGCGGGTGGCGCGGCCGCCTTGGGAGCGGCCCGGCGCCGGCCGCGCGCCGGTTGAAGCTGCTGCACCTGTGCTGAGATTCCGCAGCCTGGGCAGCGGCAGCACCGGCAACGGCACGCTGATCGAATCCACCCGCAATGGCCGCACCACGCGGCTGCTGGTGGATTGCGGCTTCTCCCTGCGCGAACTCACGCGCCGGCTGGCACCCGCCGGCCTCACCCCTTCGATGCTCGACGCCGTGTTCATCACCCATGAACACAGCGACCACGTCGGCTGCGCACTGCAGCTGGGCCGCCGCCATGGCGTGCCCGTGTGGGCCAGCCTGGGGACCTGGCAGGCCATGGACCGCAAGCCGGCGCCGCTGCGTGCGGTGGGCGCAGAGCTGGTGCGCCACGTGGCACTGGATGGCGTACCCATCGAGCTGGGCGGCCTGCAGGTCACGCCCTTCGGCGTGCCGCACGATGCCGCCGAACCCCTGCAATTGCGCTGCACCGACGGCGTGGCCCGGCTGGGCGTGCTCACCGACCTGGGCGAGCCCACCGAGGCCGTGATGGGCCATTTGAGCGACTGCCATGCGCTGCTGCTGGAATGCAACCACGACGCGCAGATGCTGGCCGACGGGCCCTATCCGTTCTTCCTGAAGCGCCGCGTCGGCGGCGTGCGCGGCCACCTGGCCAACACGCAATCGGCCACCATCCTGGACCGCTGTCGCCACACCGGCTTGCGCCATGTGGTGGCGGCTCACTTGAGCCAGCAGAACAACACGCCCGAGCTGGCTGCCGCCGCCTTGAGCGGTGTGCTGGGCTGCAGCGCCACCGAGATCATCGTGGCCGACGCGCTGCAAGGCAGCCCCTGGCTGGACGCGGGCTGAAGCGCCGAGCCCGCTTGCGGAGCTGCCGCCCCGCCGCACCCTGAAAACCGAACGCGCACAAAAAAGCCCCGTCTGGCGGGGCTTTGTTTGCGGCTGGCTCAACTTGCGTTGGACTGGGCCTGTTTGGCGGAGTCGGAGGGATTCGAACCCTCGATGCAGGTTTTGCCCACATACTCCCTTAGCAGGGGAGCACCTTCGGCCACTCGGTCACGACTCCATCAATCGAAGAAGCGGGATTCTAGCTCAAGAATTGGCGTTTTCCTGCTCGAGATCAAAAGCTTTGTGCAGTGCACGCACAGCCAGCTCCATGTACTTCTCGTCGATCACGACGGAGGTCTTGATCTCGCTGGTGCTGATCATCTGGATGTTGATGCCCTCTTCGCTTAGCGTGCGGAACATCTTGGCCGCGATACCGACGTGGCTCTTCATGCCGATGCCGACGATGCTGACCTTGCAGATCTTCGGGTCGCCCACCACTTCGGCAGCGCCGGTGGCCGGCACCACCTTCGACTTCAGCAGGTCGAGTGCGCGGCTGTAATCCACGCCCTGCACGGTGAACGAGAAGTCCGTCTTGCCGTCGTGCGACACGTTCTGGATGATCACGTCCACGTCGATGTTGGCATCGGCCACGGCACCCAGGATCTGGTAGGCCAGGCCCGGCTTGTCGGGCACGCCCATCACGGTGATCTTGGCTTCGTCGCGGTTGAACGCGATGCCCGAGACAACGGCTTGTTCCATGTTTTCGTCTTCCTCGAAGGTGATCAGGGTGCCCGACTTGGCTTCCTCGTCGATGTCGATGTCCCAGGGCGTGAAGCTGGACAGCACGCGCAGCGGCACCTTGTACTTGCCGGCGAATTCCACCGAGCGGATCTGCAGCACCTTGCTGCCCAGGCTGGCCATCTCCAGCATCTCTTCGAAGCTGATGGTGTGCAGCCGGCGCGCCTCGGGCACGATGCGCGGGTCGGTGGTGTAGACACCGTCCACGTCGGTGTAGATCAGGCATTCGGCGGCCTTCATCGCCGCTGCCACGGCCACGGCCGAGGTGTCGCTGCCGCCACGGCCCAGCGTGGTGATGTTGCCTTCCGGGTCCACGCCCTGGAAGCCGGTGATCACCACCACCTTGCCGGCGGCCAGGTCGGCGCGCACGCGGGCGTCGTCGATGGCCTGGATGCGGGCCTTGGTGAACGACGAATCGGTCTTGATGGGCACCTGCCAGCCGGCGTAGCTCACGCACTCCAGGCCCTCGGCCTGCAGCGCGATGGACAGCAGGCCCACCGAGACCTGTTCACCGGTGGAGGCGATCATGTCCAGCTCGCGCATCACGCTGGACGTGATGCGCTCGGGCTGCAGCTCTTTGGCCAGGCCCAGCAGGCGATTGGTCTCGCCGCTCATTGCCGAAGGAACGACCACCATCTGGTGCCCGGCGCGGGCCCACTTGGCGACGCGCTTGGCGACGTTGCGGATGCGCTCCGTGGAGCCCATCGACGTACCGCCATACTTGTGAACGATCAGTGCCATGACGTGGGACGGCGAGCGCCACGGCCCGCACGTTCTGCTTGAAAAAATCGGCCCGGGCGAGTCCGGGAAAGCCTGCGATTCTAGCGACCGTCGGCGGATGCTTCGCCGATTGAACAATCTGCGGCAAAGGGCACCCAGTCGATGCGCATGCGCGGGCCGCCCTCCGCGGCGTGCAGGGCTCGCGCATCCACGCCCAGGCCGGGCACGAACAGCAGCCGCCCAGCGGCCCACAACAAGGGCCCCTGCCGGGCCCAGGCGGGCACGGCCTGCTGCTGGAACATCTTCTTCAGGCTGCGCGCCGGACGGTCCGCCGCCAGCTGAAACTGCTCACCGCCGCTGCGGCTGCGCAGCTCGCAGTTGGCCAGCCAGGCCAGCGGCACACCCTCGTTCGCCGGCTCGACGACCAGCTCGCCCCCGAAGGCCTGCACGAGCACGCGCGCAGCGCCGGTGATGCGCAGCGGCCAGCATGGCGGGCTGGCCAAGCCATGTGCGGCAGGGCCGACCCCACCAGGCTGCGTGGGCGCATGATCCACCCGCAGGCGACCGCGGTAATGCCGCAGCACCTGCCCACCGGGCGCCGGCCAGCTGGCGGCCACCGCCTGCGGCCATTCGGCCAGCAGGCGATCGACCAGCCGCTGCGGGGCGCCCTGCCCCAGCCGCAGCGCCAGCCAGTGGCGCAGTACGATCAGCCGCCTGGCGGGCGACAGGCCCCACCAGGCTTCGCGCAGCAGAGCTTCGCCTTCACTGCAGGCCCGCAGGGCCTCGTCGGCCCATTCGGCCAGTGCCGCATCGGCCTCGGCACTGCGCCGCGCGGCCGCGGCCAGCGCCGCCTCGGCGCCGGCAAAGGCCTGGTTCAAGCCCGGCATCACCTGCAGCCGCAGCCGGTTGCGCGCAAAGCGGGGGTCCTGGTTGCTGCCGTCTTCCACGACCGGCAGCCCGTGCAGCGCCCCATAAGCCTCGATGGCCTCGCGCGGGCGGTCCAGCCAGGGGCGGGCCCAGGTGAGGCCGTGTCGTTCGATCCTGGCCGGCATGGCGGCCAGCCCGGCGGCACCGGCGCCGCGCAGCGCCTGCAGCAGGAAGGTCTCGGCCTGGTCACGGCGGTGGTGGGCCAGCAGCACCAGATCGGCACCGGCCTCGTGGGCCAGGCGGGCCAGCGCGGCGTAACGCTCGCGCCGGGCCCAGGCTTCGATGCTGTCGCCGGGCTGCGGTCGCGTGGTGAGCCGCTCGGCCAGCAAGGGCACTTCAAGCTGCCCGCACAGGGCCGCCACCTGCGCCTGCCAGGCATCGGCCTGAGGCATCAGGCCATGGTGCACATGCAGCGCCTGCACGGCCACGCCCAGCGGCCGGGCCGCCTGCACCGTGGCATGCAGCAGGGCGACGGAATCGCGGCCGCCGCTGACGGCCACCGCCACGCGATGCGCCCTCACGCGGCCATCCGGAAGGCTCAGCGTTCCTTGGTGTCGCTGAAGCGGCCGTAGGCCTGCAGGCGCTCATAACGGCGCTGCAGCAGCTCCTTCGGCTTCAGGTCGATGACCTGGCGCAGCGCTTCGTTGAGGCCGCGCTTGAGCGAAGCGGCCATGGCCTTGGGGTCGCGGTGCGCGCCGCCCACGGGCTCGCTGACGATCTTGTCGACCAGGCCCAGCGCCTTCAACCGGTGCGCGGTGATGCCCAGTGCCTCGGCCGCATCGGACGCACGCTCGGCCGTCTTCCACAGGATGGAGGCACAGCCTTCGGGCGAGATGACGGAGTACACCGAGAACTGCAGCATCAGTGTCTGGTCGCCCACGCTGATGGCCAGCGCACCGCCCGAGCCGCCTTCGCCGATGATGGTGGCGATGATGGGCACTTCGAGCTGCGCCATCTCGAAGATGTTGCGGCCGATGGCCTCGCTCTGGCCGCGTTCTTCGGCGCCAATGCCGGGGTAGGCACCGGGCGTGTCGACGAAGGTGAACACCGGCAGGCCGAACTTCTCGGCCAGCTTCATCAGGCGCAGCGCTTTGCGGTAGCCCTCGGGCCGGGCCATGCCGAAGTTGCGCGCGGCACGCTCCTTGGTGTCACGGCCCTTCTGATGGCCCAGCACCATGCAGGCCATGCCATTGAAGCGGGCCAGCCCACCGACGATGGACTGGTCGTCGGCGAACGCGCGGTCGCCGTGCAGCTCCTGGAAGTCGGTGAAGATGTCGTTGACGTAGTCCAGCGTGTAGGGCCGCTGCGGGTGGCGCGCGATCTGCGTCACCTGCCAGGGCGTCAGCTGGGTGTAGATGTCCTTGGTGAGCTGGTGGCTCTTCTTGTCGAGCCGCTCGATCTCTTCCGAGATGTCGACCGCCGATTCGCTTTGCACGAACCTCAGTTCCTCGATCTTGGCCTCCAGCTCGGCGATCGGGGCTTCAAAGTCCAGGAAGTGCTTCTTGCTCATGCGGGGAGTCCTCTTGTTCTCAGTACTCGACGGGCAGCGGATCGAGGCTGCGCCAAAGGTACCAGGTGGCGACCGACCGGTAAGGTGCCCAGGCATCGCCGACTTCGCGCGCCTCGGCACGCGAAACCGGCTCGCCGCTGAAGTAGTTCAGGCTGATGCCCTTGAGCAGCCCGACGTCGTCCAGCGGCAGCACGTTCGGCCGCATCAGGTGGAAGATCAGGAACATCTCGGCCGTCCAGCGGCCGATGCCGCGGATGGCGACCAGTTCCTCGATGATGGCCTCATCGTCCATGTCGTGCCACTGCTGCACGTGCACGGCACCACTGTCGAAATGCTGCGCCAGGTCGCGCAGATACTCCACCTTGCGGGCCGAGAGGCCGGCCGCCCGCATGGTGTCCACTTCCAGCGCCATCACCGCGGCGGGCGCCAGGCGGGTGCTGGGCTCGCTCATCAGCGCGGCGAACTTGTCCCACACGCTTTGCGCAGCCTTGACCGAGATCTGCTGGCCGACGATGGAGCGCGCCAGCGTGGTGAAGGCATCGCCGCGGCTTTGCAGGCGGCCTTCGCCGAACTTGGGGATGAGCTTGCGCATCACACGGTCGCGCTTGCTCAGGTGGCGGCAGGCGTCGTCCCAATAAGTGGGCGTGACGATGGCCGTCGCCACAGGCGTTACAGCAGCACGCGGCACGGTCAGGCTCTCACCCAGGTGGTGCCCTGCGCCGAGTCCTTCAGCACCACGCCCTGCTCGAGCAACTGCGCGCGGATGCGGTCGGCTTCGGCGAAGTTGCGCGCCAGCTTGGCAGCGGCCCGGGCCTCGATGGCGGCGTTGACCGCCGCTTCGTCGAGGCCGGACTGGCCACCCTGCAGATAGGCCTGCGGCGCCAGCTGCAGCACGCCCAGCGTGGCGCCCAGCGCCTTCAGCAGGCCGGCCTGCGCGGCCGAGCCGCTGCGGTTGACCTCACTGGCCAGTTCGAACAGCACGGCCAGCGCGGCCGGGGTGTTGAGGTCGTCGTTCATCGCGTCGCGGAAGGCGGCGGCAGCAGGCTGCTGCCAGTCGATGGTCACGGCTTCGGCCGGCACCTTGTCGAGCGCGGTGTACAGGCGGCGCAGCGCCGCGCGGGCATCGTCGATGTGCGCGTCGCTGAAGTTGAACGGGCTGCGGTAATGCGTGCGCAACAGGAAGAAGCGCAGCGTCTCGCCGTCGTAGCGCTCCAGCACTTCGCGGATGGTGAAGAAGTTGCCCAGCGACTTCGACATCTTCACGTCGTCGACGTTGAGGAAGCCGGTGTGCATCCAGTGCCGCGCGAAGGTGGCGCCGGTCGCACCTTCGGTCTGGGCGATCTCGTTCTCGTGGTGCGGGAACTGCAGGTCCATGCCGCCGCCGTGCAGGTCGATCGGCTGGCCCAGCATGCTGCAGGCCATGGCCGAGCACTCGATGTGCCAGCCCGGGCGGCCCGCGCCATAGCGGCTGTCGAACTTGGCCTCGGCCGGCTCCTCAGGCTTGGCCGACTTCCACAGCACGAAGTCCAGCGGGTCGCCCTTGCCGCCATCACCTTGCTGCACGGCCACGCGCTCACCGGCGCGCAGGTCGTCCAGGCTCTTGCCCGACAGCTTGCCGTAACCGGCGAAACGGCGCACCGCGAAGTTCACGTCGCCATCGTCGGACTGGTAGGCCAGGCCGCGCGCTTCCAGCTGCGCGATCACGTCCAGCATCTGCGGCACGTACTCGGTGGCGCGCGGCTCGTGCGTGGGCGGCAGCAGGCCGATGGCTGCGAAGTCCTGGTGCATCGCCTGCGTGGTCTGCGTGGTCAGCTCACCGATGGTGATGCCGCGCTCGACCGCACGGCGGATGATCTTGTCGTCGATGTCGGTGATGTTGCGCACATAGGTCACCTCGTAACCGATGGTGCGCAGCCAGCGGTAGACCACGTCGAACACCGTCATGGTGCGCGCATGGCCCATGTGGCACAGGTCGTAGACGGTGATGCCGCACACGTACATCCGCACCTTGCCTGCCTCGACGGGCGTGAAGTCTTCCAGGGTGCGGGTGAGGGTGTTGTGCAGGCGAAGGGTCATCGCGAAGGCCGCAAAGACAGCGGCCTCATCGTGGGAGGCCGCTCGTTAGAATCAGCCGTTCAGTATAGCGGCCCACCCGTTCACCCCCCATCAGCGCCTTGACCTCCTGCAACACCACCACATGAAGATGAAACAAGGCCTTGCCCTGGCGCTCTCGCTCGCGATGATGGCGGCCGCGCCTGCGTTCGCGCAGAAGGTGCGGCTCGACACTTCCATGGGCGCCATCGTGCTGGAGCTCGATGCCGCCAAGGCCCCCAAGACGGTGGCCAACTTTGTCGAGTACGTGAAGGCCGGCCACTACAACGGCACCGTGTTCCACCGCGTGATCGACGGCTTCATGATCCAGGGTGGCGGCATGGACGCCTCGATGAACGAGCGCCCCACCCGCGCGCCCATCCCGCTGGAAAGCCGCAACGGCCTCGTCAATGCGCGTGGCACCGTGGCCATGGCCCGCACGATGGACCCCAACTCGGCCACCGCCCAGTTCTTCATCAACCTGAAGGACAACAGCTTCCTCGACCAGGCCAACTCGCGTGACGGCAACGGCTACGCGGTGTTCGGCAAGGTGGTGTCGGGCATGGACGTGGTCGACAAGATCAAGTCGGTGCCCACCGGCAACAAGGGCCCGCATCAAAACGTACCGCTGCAACCCGTGGTGATCAAGCAAGCCACTCTGGAGAAATGACATGACCAAGACCGTAGAAATCACCACCAGCGCCGGCGTGATCCGCGCCGAACTCGACGACGCCAAGGCGCCCGCCACCGTCGAGAACTTCCTGTCGTACGTGCGCAAGGGCCACTACGACAACACCGTGTTCCACCGCGTCATCAAGGGCTTCATGATCCAGGGCGGCGGCTTCGAGCCCGGCATGAAGCAAAAGGGCACCGACGCGCCCATCAAGAACGAGGCCAACAACGGCCTGAAGAACGCGCACTACACGCTGGCCATGGCCCGCACCTCCGACCCGCACTCGGCCACCGCGCAGTTCTTCATCAACACCACCAACAACGGCTTCCTCGACTTCAAGTCCGAGTCGGGCCAGGGCTGGGGCTATGCCGTGTTCGGCCAGGTGGTGTCGGGCCAGGACGTGATCGACACGATCGAGAAGGTGCGTACCGGCCGCAAGGGCATGCACGACGACGTGCCGGTCGAAGACGTGGTGATCCAGAAGATCACCGAAGTCTGAAACCCACGATGACGCTGCCCGCTTCTGCCGAGGTGCTCGCGCCTCCTGGCTGGCAGTGCATCGAGTTCATTTCCGACCTGCACCTGGGGCCCGACACGCCGCACACCTTCGCGGCCTGGGCCCACTACCTGCAGCACACGCAGGCCGATGCCGTCTACCTGCTGGGCGACGTGTTCGAGGTGTGGGTCGGCGACGATGCGGCGGCCGAGCCGGGCAGCTTCGAGCAGCGGTGCGTCACGGTGCTGCGGCAGGCCGCGCAGCATCGTCGCATCGGCTTCATGGCCGGCAACCGCGATTTCCTGCTGGGGCAGGCGCTGCTTGAAGCACTGGGCCTGCAGGCCCTGCACGACCCCACGGTGTTCACCGCCTTCGGCCAGCGGCTGCTGGTCACGCATGGCGACCTGCTGTGCCTGGACGACAGCGACTATCAGGCCTTCCGCCGCCAGGTGCGCAGCACGGCGTGGCAGCAGGCTTTCCTGGCGCAGCCGCTGGCCCTGCGCCGGCAGCAGGCGCGCCAGATGCGCAACGCCAGCCGCGCCGCGCAAAGCGGACTGACACCCGATCAATGGAGCGAGGTGGACAACCACGCTGCCGCCGACTGGCTGCAGGCCGCCGATGCGCCGCGCATGGTGCACGGCCATACCCACCGCCCCGCCACGCATGCCCTGCGCTTTGGTGAACGGCAGGTGTTGAGCGACTGGGACTTCGAGGCCGCCCGCCCCCGCGGCGACCTGCTGCGCTGGACCGCCGGTGGCCTGTCGCGCCACGCCGTGGCGCCCGCACCATGATCGGCGGCCTGTGGCAGGCCTGGCGGCGACGCCAGGAAGCGCGTGCGCTCGCCCGCCGCAGCATCCCCGATGCGCTGTGGCAGCAGACGCTGGCGCGCTACCCCTTCCTGCAGCGCCTGTCGGCCGACGACATGACCGAGTTGCGCCGCCTGGCCAGCCTCTTCCTCGACAAGAAGGAATTCACCGGTGCCGGCGGCCTGGTGGTCACCGACGAGATGGCCGTGGCCGTGGCCGCGCAGGCCTGCCTGCCAGTGCTGCGCCTGGGCATCGAGCAGTACGACGACTTCGTCGGCATCGTGATGCACCCCGATGAAGTGGTGGCCCGCCGCGAGGTGATGGACGAGACCGGCGTGGTGCACCAGTACGACGAACTGCTATCGGGCGAGGCCATGGTCGGCGGCCCGATGATGCTGAGCTGGCAGGACGCCGGTGACCGCGCCGCGCAGGCCGACGACCGCGACGGCCTGGCCTACAACGTGGTGATCCATGAGTTCGCGCATGTGCTGGACATGCGCGACGGCATCGCGGACGGGGTGCCGCTGCTGCCCAACGCACAGGCCCAGGCCGACTGGCACGACACGTTGATGGCCGAATACGACCGCTTCAGCGAGCGCGTGGTGTGCGGCTACGACACCGTGGTCGACCCCTACGGCGCCGAGGCGCCGGAAGAGTTCTTCGCGGTGGCCAGCGAGGCCTTCTTCGTCACGCCCGAGGCGCTGAAAGAAGAACAGCCGGTGATGTACCGGCTGCTCGCTTCGTTCTACCGGCAGACCCCGTAGGGCCCGCCGCGCCGTCCGGTGCCCGCGGGCACCGGTGGCTTCAGGCTCAGGCCGTGGCGGGCTCGGCCTTGGGCTTGTCGCTCTTGCGCGGCGGCTGGATGTCCAGCACCGCGTTGCCGTCGGCATCGATGTCCACCGTCAGGCGGCCACCGTCGACCAGCCTGCCGAACAGGAGTTCGTCGGCCAGCGCGCGCCGGATCACGTCCTGGATCAGGCGCTGCATCGGGCGGGCGCCCATCAGCGGATCGAAGCCCTTGGCGCCCAGGTGCTTGCGCAGCCCGTCGGTGAAGGTGACTTCCACCTTCTTCTCGGCCAGCTGGCTTTCCAGTTGCAGCAGGAACTTGTCGACCACCCGCAGGATGATCTCCTGGTCCAGCGCCCGGAAGCTGACGATGGCGTCGAGCCGGTTGCGGAACTCGGGCGTGAACAGGCGCTTGATGTCGCCCATCTCGTCACCGGTTTCACGCGAGTTGGTGAAGCCGATCGTCGACTTGCTCATCGCCTCGGCACCCGCGTTCGTCGTCATGATGATGATGACGTTGCGGAAGTCGGCCTTGCGCCCGTTGTTGTCGGTCAGCGTGCCGTGGTCCATCACCTGCAGCAGCACGTTGAAGACGTCCGGGTGCGCCTTCTCGATCTCGTCGAGCAGCAGCACGCAGTGCGGCTTCTTGGTCACCGCCTCGGTCAGCAGACCGCCCTGGTCGAAGCCGACGTAGCCCGGAGGCGCGCCGATCAGGCGGCTGACGGCGTGGCGCTCCATGTACTCCGACATGTCGAAGCGGATCAGCTCGATGCCGAGGATGTACGCCAGCTGCTTGGCCACTTCGGTCTTGCCGACGCCGGTGGGGCCGCTGAACAGGAAGGCGCCGATCGGCTTGTCCGGCTTGCCCAGGCCCGAGCGCGCCATCTTGATCGCGGCCGACAGCGCGTCGATGGACGGGTCCTGCCCGAACACCACGCTCTTCAGGTCACGGTCCAGCGTCTTGAGCTTGCTGCGGTCGTCGTTCGACACCGAGGCCGGCGGGATGCGCGCGATCTTGGAGACGATCTCTTCCACCTCGGCGCGGGTGATCGTCTTCTTCTGCTTGTTCTTGGGCAGGATGCGCTGTGCGGCACCGGCCTCGTCGATCACGTCGATCGCCTTGTCGGGCAGATGACGGTCGTTGATGAACTTGGCCGACAGCTCGGCCGCCGCCTGCAGGGCGCCCAGCGCGTACTTCACGCTGTGGTGCTCTTCGAAGCGCGACTTCAGGCCCTTGAGGATCTCGATCGTCTGCTCGACCGACGGCTCCACCACGTCCACCTTCTGGAAACGACGCGACAGCGCCGCGTCCTTCTCGAAGATGCCGCGGTATTCGCTGAAGGTGGTGGCGCCCAGGCACTTCATCGCGCCCGAGCTGAGCGCGGGCTTGAGCAGGTTGCTGGCGTCCAGCGTGCCGCCCGAAGCGGCGCCGGCACCGATCAGCGTGTGGATCTCGTCGATGAACAGGATGGCATTCGGCTGGTCCTTCAGCTGCTTGAGCACGCCCTTCAGGCGCTGCTCGAAGTCGCCGCGGTACTTGGTGCCGGCCAGCAGCGCGCCCATGTCCAGCGCGTAGACGGTGGACTCGGCCAGCACTTCGGGCACGTCGCCTTCGGTGATGCGCCAGGCCAGGCCTTCGGCGATGGCGGTCTTGCCCACGCCGGCCTCACCCACCAGCAGCGGGTTGTTCTTGCGGCGGCGGCACAGGACCTGGATCACACGCTCGACCTCGTGCTCACGGCCGATCAGCGGATCGATCTTGCCGTCGCGGGCCATCTGGTTCAGGTTCTGGGTGAACTGGTCCAGCGGCGAGCCCTTGCCTTCGGCGGCGTCTTCCTTCTCGCCTTCGGCACCCGGGTTCTCGTTCGACTTGGACGGCTCCGGCGGGTCGGACTTCTTGATGCCGTGGGCGATGAAATTCACCACATCCAGGCGCGTCACACCTTGCTGGTGCAAGTAGTAAACGGCGTGGGAGTCCTTTTCACCGAAGATGGCCACCAGCACGTTGGCGCCGGTGACTTCCTTCTTGCCACTGCCCGTGCTTTGCACGTGCATGATGGCCCGCTGGATCACACGCTGGAAGCCCAGGGTGGGCTGCGTGTCGACCTCGTCGGTGCCACCGACCGTGGGCGTGTTCTCCTTGATGAAGCTCGACAGGCTCTTCCGCAGGTCGTCGATGTTGGCGGCGCAGGCGCGCAGCACTTCGGCAGCGGAGGGGTTGTCGAGCAGCGCCATCAGGAGGTGCTCCACGGTGATGAATTCATGGCGCTGCTGGCGTGCTTCCACAAACGCCATGTGCAGACTGACTTCAAGTTCTTGCGCGATCATGCGGCCTCCAAAATGCACTGCAGCGGGTGCCCTGCCCGGCGGGCGGCAGCAAGCACCAGTTCAACCTTGGTCGCGGCGACGTCCTTCGTGTAGACGCCGCAAACGCCGCGACCCTCGTGATGGATCTTCAGCATGATCTGCGTCGCGGTGTCGAGATCACGCAGGAAGTATTCCTGCAACACCAACACCACGAACTCCATGGGGGTGTAGTCGTCATTGAGCAGCACCACCTGGTACATGCGCGGCGGCTCAGTCCGCTGCGCCTGCCGTTCGGCCACGACGGCGCCTTGCCCGTCATCGACGCGCGGGGCGCCTGGAGGGGTGGGGGGCAGCGAGGGGGGATCCGCGGGCATGAATCGATTCTATAGAGAGTGAATACCAAGGGGTGTGGTAGCGCATATTGCATCGTCCCGCCCAGACTCAAGGCCTGAGTTGGGGCTAAAACACTGCCATCTTGCACGCCACCCACAAGATGAGCGTGAACGCCACATCAAGGTGAAAATGATCACAATGAAACTCTATTGACAGGAACGATAGCCCGGCCTCAGAATTTCTTCACCAGTGGAAGGGCGATGTTGCCCGTTGTGGAGAAAGTCATGGCAAATGGAACCGTCAAGTGGTTTAGCGATACCAAAGGTTTCGGATTCATCGAGCCTGAGGGCGGTGGGGCCGATGTGTTTGCGCACTTCTCCGCAATCCAGATGGAAGGCTTCCGCACGCTGAAGCCCGGCGCTCGCGTCACCTACGATCTCGTGCAAGGCCCCAAGGGCGATCTGGCCCACAACATCCAGGCGCTCGACGCTCCGGCCACACCGCGCAGCGCAGCCGCGCATGTCGCGGGCGCACGCGTCAGCAGCTTCGCGGCGTCGGCGGAGTGACGGCGCTCGGCGCTCCGACGCACCTTGTCCGGATGAACCGCCCCAAGCCCGCCGCTGGCGGGCTTTTTCATTGGGGCTCCGCAGCCAGCGGCAACTCGGTGGCAAATCGCTCGGACAAGAAGTCCAGCATCTTGCGCAACAGCTGAGGCTGGTACTGGCGCGACAAGTAGGTGGCGTGCACCCCCAGCGGCTCCGGCTCGGCGTCGGGCAGCAGCCGCACCAGCTCGCCACGGGCGATGGCTGCATCACACAGGTAGGTCGGCAGCAACGCGATGCCGCATCCGGCCAGCGCCGCCTGCATCAACACCATCGGCTCGTTCGACTGCAACGGCCCCTCCACCGGCACCTGCACCACACGGCTGCCCTGCTGCAGCGTGTATTCGTTGCGCCCGAAGTACGCGTGGGTCAAACACCGGTGCCCCCGCAGCGCCTCCGGCGTGGTGGGGGTGCCATGGCGCGCCAGATAAGCCGGTGACGCGCACAAGGCCGAGCGGCAGGTCCCCAGGCGGCGGGCCACCAGGCCATCGTCCAGCCGATTGCTGATGCGCACCGCCAGATCGATGCGATCCTCCACCAGGTTCACTGCCCGCTCCATCACCACCAGCTCCACCTGCGTCTGCGGGTACAGCTGCAGGAAATCGGCCACGGCGGCCGCCAGATGGGCCTGAGCGAAGGACGGGCTGGCCGTCATCCGCAAACGTCCGGTGGGCGTGCTGCTGCGCTCGCCAGCCAGCGATTTCACATCCTGGGTCAATGCCAGCACCTGACGGCAGCGCTCCAGGGCCTCCCGGCCGGCGTCGGTGAGGCTGACGCGGCGCGTGGTGCGGTGGAAAAGCCTCACGCCCAGCCACTCCTCCAGGCTCACCAGGTAGCGGGACACCATCGCGCGCGACATGTCCAGCGCATCCGCCGTCTCGGTCAGGCTGCCGCGGTCGGCGATCTCCGCGAAGACCTGCATCGCCGTGAATCTGTCCATGTCTATTGATCCGATCAGGTAGACAAACTATGCGCTGCAACGCGGTTTATTTGACCTGTTTCGCGCAAATAAAGTGGCGCATCTCTTCAACGGACCTCCAGACATGCGCTCCTTCCAACACCTGCTCCTTCCCTTCGGCCTGCTGCTCGGCGTGGTGTCGCAAGGCGCCGCCGCACAAACCGCCGAAGCAGCCGCCCCGCTCACGCTGCAGGTCTACAACGCCGATGCGGGCAGCTTCCACGTCAACGCCGTGCTGGTGGCCGGCAAAACCGATGCCGTGCTGTTGGACACGGGCTTTACCGCGGCCGATGCCCATCGCATCGCAGCCATGGTGCTGGACAGCAAGAAGAAGCTGACCACGATCTACATCAGCCACGCCGACCCGGACTTCTACTTCGGCGCCGAAGTGCTGAAGCAGGCCTTCCCCGATGCGAAGCTGGTGGCCACCGCGCCCACGCTGAAGAAGATCCAGGCGACGCTGCCCACCAAACTGCAAGTCTGGGGCCCGCGGATGGGCGCCAACGCGCCCAAGCATGTGCCGCTGCCGGAAGTGCTGGTGGGCAACACCATCGCGCTGGAAAACCAGGTGCTGGAGGTGCGGGGCCTGGACGACAGCCTGCCGCAGCGCAGCTATGTGTGGATTCCGTCGATCAAGGCCATCGCCGGTGGCGTGAACGTGTTCAGCGGCGTGCATGTGTGGACGGCCGACACCCAGACCGCGCAGGAACGTGCGGACTGGGCCCGGAAGCTGGCCGGCATGGCCGCCCTGCAGCCCAAGGTGGTGATTCCGGGCCATGCCGTGGCCGGTCAAGCGCAGGACGCGAGCCAGATCGCATGGACGCAGGCCTACCTGGCGCGGTTCGAGACCGAACTGGGCAAGGCCGCCAACAGTGGCGAGCTGATCAACGCGATGAAGGCGGCCTACCCGCAGGCGGGGCTGGGCATTGCGCTGGACATCGGCGCCAAGGTCAACAAGGGTGAGATGAAGTGGTGAAGCCGCCCGTGCCGGCCATGCGGCTGGACTACGTCTACGACCCGCTGTGCGGCTGGTGCTACGGAGCGGCGCCGCTGGTGGCCGCCGCCCGCAAGGTGCTGCCCGTGGTGCTGCACGGCGGCGGCATGATGGCCGGCGCGCAGCGGCAGCCGGTGACGCCGCGGCTGCGCGACTACGTGATGCCGCACGACCGCCGCATCGCCCAGCTCACGGGCCAGCCCTTCGGCCACGCCTACACCGAGGGCCTGCTGCGCGACCACGGTGCGGTGCTCGACTCAGCGCCGCCGATCACGGCCGTGCTGGCGGCCGAGCAACTGGCGGGCCGCGGCGCCGACATGCTGGCCCGGGTGCAGGTGGCGCACTACCAGCAGGGCCGGCGCATTGCCGAGGCCGAGCTGCTGCAGACGCTGGCGGTGGAACTGGGCCTGGACGGCGAGGCGTTCGCCACCTGCTTCGCAGCGCTGTCGGGCGCGCCCACCCAGGCGCACATCGAGGCCAGCCGCCACCTGCTGGCCGAGGTGGGCGGTGGCGGCTTTCCGACGCTGGTGCTGGCGCAGGACGGGCCCGATGGCCCGGCCCGCCGCGAGCGGGTGGACGTGGGCGCCCACCTGGGCCAGCCCGAGGCCTTCGAACGCTGGCTGAGGGAACGGGTCGGTCCTTGACGCCCGTCGCGGCCCCTCAGAAGCGGTACCCAAGCCCGGCGAAGATCACCGTCGGCCGCAGGTTCACCTCACCGCGCACCGGCAGGCCGCCCAGCGCGGTCAAGGTACCGGTGGCAGTGGTCTTGATGCGCATCCGGCGCGCATCCAGAAAAATCGACCAGCGCGGGTTCAGCGGCACGTCGAAACCCGCCTGCAGCACCGTGCCCCAGGCATCTTCGACGTCCATGTGGGCGAGGTCGCCGTCGGGCGTCGCCAGCACCTTCATGTAGTTGAGCCCCAGGCCCACGTAGGGCCGCACCGGGCCTTCGGTGAGCAGCCGGTAGGTGACGCTGGGCACCACCGGCGCGTACTTCACTTCGCCCAGCTTGCCGGTCAGCGGCGGCACCAGCGCGCTGAGCGAGCCCGCCGTGCGCAGCGTCGTGGTGGGCGGCACGCCCAGCGCCATGCGCAGCGACCAGCGCGTGTCCAGGTCGTAGGCGATTTCCACCGCCGCCGTGCGGTTGGCGTCTAGCCGCACACCGGCGTCCGGCACCGGCTGACCCGCGACCGACAGGTCGACCGTGGGTGAAAAACGGACATGGGCCACCCCGGCATGCAGCGACCAGGGCGAGGACTGTGCGTGGGCGGCGGAAACCGCTGCACCGGCCATCAGGCCCAACGCAAAGGCGGCAGAAACAGCTTTCATGATGGCGGCTCTCGGTGACGACGGGGATCTGCAGCATTTCGGCAGCCTCGGTGCCGTCTGAAATGTCACCTGGGACCACCCTGGTTCATCACGCGCCCTGCCGTCTGACCTCGAACCTTTGTTGCCGATCCAGCACACGCAGAAACTCCGCCGGTGGCAGCGCCCGCGCAAACAGCCAGCCTTGCACCGTCAGGCCGGGCTGCGGTGGCAGCTGCTGCAGCTGCCAGGGGTTCTCCACGCCCTCCACCACCACCTCGAGCTGCAAACTGTGCGCAAGGGAGCACACCCCGCGGAACACCGGCCCGCCCCGCTCGCTGGCCAGCGTGTCGGTGAAGCTCTTGTCGATCTTGATGCCGTCTACCGCAAAGCGGTGCAGGTAGCTCAGCGACGAATAGCCGGTGCCGAAGTCGTCGATGTGGATGCGCGCACCGGCCTGGCGCAGGCGGTGGATCGCGTCGATGACCTCGTCCTCGTGGCCGGTGAAGGCCTGCTCGGTGATCTCGATCACCAGCCGCTCGCCCAGACGGGCGGTGATGTCGACCATGCGCTCCACCGCGCTGCGCTGGGCCAGGGTGCCGGGGCTGATGTTGACCGCCACCCGCAGCGAGGGCGGCCAGTGCAGCCGCCAGTAGTGCAGCTGCGCGGCCACCGTGTCCAGCACCCACAGGTCGAGGTCGGGCATCAGCTGGGCCCGGCGCAGCAGGGCCAGCAACTCGCTGGGCGACTGGCTGACGCCCCCGTCGTCTTGCACGCGCAGCAGGGCCTCGCAGCCGACCATCTCGCCTGTCTGGGGGTCGACCTGGGGCTGGTAATGCACGCTCATCGCCTGCTGCTGCAGCGCGGCCAGGCGTTCGAGCATGCTGGCGCGGTGCTCATGGGCTTCGCGCGGGCACACGGTGGGCGCATCCGGCGCCAGCGTGTCCAGCCGCTGGCCAAAGACCGCGCGCAGCAGCGAATGCGTCACCGCTTCGTCGGCCTGCAGCGCGCGTTCCCAGCGCCGCACGAAGGGCGCGTACAGCGCAGCGCCCAGCAGCAGGCTCAGGCCCTGCAGCAGCAGCGGCGCCAGGTGGCCGCCGCCGGCCAGCAGTGCATTCAGGCCGATGGGCGCGCTGGCTGGCACGTCCACGCCCAAGGCCGGCACCCAACCCAGCCGCGTGGCCGACCAGGCCAGCAGCAGGTTGCACAGCGGCGCCAGGCAAAAAGGCAGCAGCAGCCGCGGGTTCAGGATGACGGGCAGGCCGAACAGCAGCAGTTCGTTGGCGTTGACCAGCACCGGCGCCAAGCTGGCCAGTGCCAGCACCCGGTGCTGCCGCAGCCGGCCAGACCCCCCTACGGCCAGCAGCAGGCCGGCGGTGGCACCACTGCCACCGATGAAGACGAACACCGTGAAAAAGCTCTGGTTGACGGGGCCCTGGCCACTGCTGGCCAGCGGAAAGGCCTGCAGCAGCGGCGCCAGTGCTTCAGACGCCGGCAGCCCGAGCAGCGCCAGCAGCGAGTGGCCCACGGTCAAGGCCATCGCCAGCCAACCGCTTGCCGCCGCAGCCGGCGCCGCGATGGGCGGCAGGGCCGCCTGGGCCAGTAGCGGGTCCAGCGCCGCCAGCAGCAGGCCGAGCGCACCGACCACCCCCGCCACCACCAGCAGGCCCGGCACGATCAGGCGGAGCGCATCGACGACATCTTCGTCCCCGCCGGCCCACCGCGCCAGCCATCGCCGCTGCGCCAGCCAGCCCATCCAGGGCACGATCCACAACGGCAGCAGCAAGCCCATCGGCGTGAGCCAGGCGCGGGCGCCTGTACCCCGCAGCGCCAGCAGGTGCTCGCACAAGGCGCCGCAGGCCATGCACAGCAGGGCGACGGCCGCGCGCGGCAGCCGCGCCTGCAGGGCACGCACCGCGCCGAGGGCGCCCCAGACCATCAGCGGCATGGCGTGTTGCAGCACGGCGGCGCCGTGGTCCAACAGCGATGTCAACCCCGGCTGCCCGGTCGCCAGCCGGGACAGCTGGGCCAGGACCAGCAAGGCCGACAGCACCGCCAGGTAGGGCGTGAGCCACAGCATGCCCTCGCGCAAGGCGTCGGCCTCATGCGATGTGCCCCACCCACGCCGACCCAGCGCCATGCCGCTCCCACCGTCTTAATGATGAAAGTGATATTAACGGTGGAATCGAAAAGTAGTCCCGGCCGTTTGTTTCTTCTTGTAGGTGGGCCCTTCGCCGCTGGCGCCTGCAGCCTCGGGCTAACCCTTATACGATCGCGCCCCTGGGCGGTGGCTGGCCTGCGCCGACCCTCACACCCTTACTTGCGGAAACAACGATGGATCTCCTGTCCCTGCTGAAGTGGCGCTACGCCGCCAAGAAGATGAACCCCGCGCAGCCGGTGCCGGCCGACAAGGTCGAGCGCATCGTCGAGGCGGTGCGCCTGTCGGCCAGCTCGTCGGGCCTGCAGCCCTACCACCTGCTGGTGGTGACCAACCCCGAGCTGCGTGCCCGCATCCAGGCCGTGGCCTGGAACCAGGCGCAGATCACCGAAGGCTCGCACCTGCTGGTGTTCGCCGCCTGGGACAACTACACCGCCGAGCGCATCAACGACGCCTTCGACCTGGTGAACGACGAGCGCGGCTTCCGCAATGAAGGCTGGGAGGCCTACCGCCAGAAGGTGCTGGCCGGCTACGTGCCGCGCGACCCCGAGGTGAACTACGCGCACGCCGCCCGCCAGGCCTACATCGGCCTGGGCACCGCGCTGATCGCCGCTGCCGCCGAAGGCGTGGACGCCACGCCGATGGAAGGCTTCGAGCCCGAGAAGGTCGACGAGATCCTGGGCCTGAAGGCCAAGGGCCTGCGCAGCGTGATCCTGCTGCCGCTGGGCCATCGCGCCGCCGAGGGCGACTGGCTGGTGAACCTGAAGAAGGTGCGCCGCGCGCGCAAGGACTTCGTCACGGAAGTGGCTTGACCACACTCGCTGGCTTGCGCCGGCTGCGGGGCCGGGCTGGCGCAGCGGTGCGACCCAGCTTGTAGGCGAACTGGGCCCGGCTGAGGCCCAGCAGGCGCGCCGCAGCGGCCACGTTGCCGTTGCACTCCTTCAAGGCCTCGCGCAGCAGCTGGCCTTCCACGTCGTGCAGGCCGGGGCTGGCCAGCACCTGGCGCACCGCCTGCAGCAGCGGCGCGGGCGCTTCTTCCTTGGGCGCCGACAAGGCACCGTGGGCCCCGATGGCCAGCAGGGTTTCGTCGGACAGCTGCTCGCGCCGGAACAGGTGCGGCACGTCGATGGAGCCGCCCTCCTCGGCCGAGATCACGCCGCGCTCCACCAGGTTCTGCAGCTCGCGCACATTGCCCGGGAAGGCGTAGCTCAGCATCGCGCGCACCGCCCGGGGCGTGAAGCCGCGCGTGGTGCGGCCATGCCGGGCCGACTCCCGCACCAGGAAGTGGTTCATCAGCAGCGGGATGTCGTCGCGCCGGTCACGCAGCGGCGGCAGGTGCACGGGGAACACGTTGAGCCGGAAGAACAGGTCTTCCCGGAAGCGCCCGGCCCGCACCTCGGCCTGCAGGTCGACGTTGGTGGCCGCCACCAGGCGCACGTCCACCTGCAGCGTGCGGGTGCCACCCACACGTTCGATCTCACCTTCCTGCAGCGCACGCAGCAGCTTGCCCTGGGCCACCAGGCTCAAGGTGCCGATCTCGTCGAGGAACAGCGTGCCGCCGTGTGCCCGCTCGAAGCGGCCCTCGCGTGAGCGGCTGGCGCCGGTGAAAGCGCCACGCTCCACACCGAACAACTCCGACTCGATCAGCGTCTCCGGGATGGCGGCGCAGTTCACCGCCACGAAGGGCTGGTCGGCCCGGCTGCTGATGCGGTGCAGCCGGCGCGCGAACACCTCCTTGCCGACGCCCGATTCGCCGGTGAACAGCACCGTGGCCTGGGTGGGCGCCACCCGTGCCAGCTGGTGGCAGGCCGAGTTGAAGGCCGACGACGCACCCACCAGCGGATGCTTGTCCTCCTCTTCGGCGCGGCTGCGGCGGCCGCCCGGCGCGGAGCGCCCCTTGGGCAGCGCCGGTGCCGGCGGGGCGGCAGCCTCGCCGCTGTCGCTGCCCAGCTCGCGATAGTCGCGCGCCTGCAGGTAGCGCAGGTCTTCGCTGACGTCGCCCCAGGCGGCGGCATGGCGGCCGATCACCTTGCAGGCGCTGGCACCCATCGATCGGCACTCGATCTCGCGGAACACCACCAGCTGGCCAAACAGCGTGGTCACGTAGCCCGAGGCATAGCCCACCTGCGACCAGCAGGCCGGCTCGGTGCCCAGGCCATAGGCGGAGATGTGCTCGTCGTCCTCGCTGGCGTGTTCCCACAGGAACTCGCCTTCGTACAGGCCGCGGTCGATGTCGAAGTCGAAGGTCAGCGGGGTGACCTTGACCATGCCTTCCAGCGCATGCAGCCGCGTGCCGGCCATGAACACCGAGGCCGCATCGGCCTGTGGCCAGCGCTGGCGCACCAGCTCGGCGTCGCGGGCGCCTGCCACATAGCCGGCCCGCGTGAGCAGCCCACGCGCCCGGTGCAGGCCCAGCGTGTCGATCAGCTCGCGCCGCAAGTGCCCCATGGCCGAGCTGTGCATCAACACCATGCGCTGGTCGTTGAGCCAGATGCGGCCGTCGCCGGGCGAGAAGAACAGCGACTCGGTGAGGTCGGCCAGCGTCGGCGGCAGGCCGGCGCCGAAGTCGAAGTGCGCGCTGTCGCCGCGCCGCAGCATCGCGCCGGTCTGACGTTCCACCTCGGCCAGCGATATGCGCGGCGGTTTGCTCATGGTTTCTCAATTGATGCAGCGGCCTTTCCGCCAGGCGCGGAGTCTTCACGAATTCAGCACTTCCAAGCCTGCTGGCAAACCCGAAGACGGACCCGTGCCGGCCACCTGGGGCAAGTACTGAGTCAGGCCCTGGTTTCCCTCTGAAACCGCGTGTTGCTGCAGCACCCGCCGCCGCTGGCGCCGCGGCACTGGCACCTGCTTTGCGCTGTAGCGCAGGACCCCGGCCCGGTTTCGAACCCCCAAGGAGGAGACATCCATGATCCATCGCCGCACCGCCGTGGCGCTGGCAGCCACGCTTGCGCTGCCCGCCGCCCAGGCCTTCGACCTCAGCCCGCCCGACTCGGAGACCAAGGTACGCCTGGACCTGACACCCAAGTACAGCCTGGGCTACCGGCTGAAGAACCCGTCGCCGGCCCTGACCGCCTTCAACCCGGCGGTCGATCCGGGCACCATCAACGAGGACGACGGCGACCGCAACTTCCGCCGCGGCCTCATCTCGAACCGGCTCGACCTGCTGGCCGAGCTGGACGTGTCGGGCCCCCGCTTCGGCGGCCGGCTCAGCGCCAGCGCCTGGCGCGACCAGGCCTACCTGGGCCGCAACGACAACACCGGCGCCCAGGTGGTGGGGGCGCCCCCCGGCACCATCGTGCCCACCGCCAACGTCGCGCAGGGCGGCGCACAGAACGAGTTCCTGCGCGCCACGCGCCGCCAGCACGGCCGCGACCAGGAAATCCTCGACGCCTTCGTCTACGCCAAGGGCGACCTGGGCGGCATGAAGGGCACGCTGCGCGTGGGCAAGCAGGCGCTGCAGTGGGGCGAAAGCCTGTTCTTCGGCCAGAACGGCATCGCCAATGCGCAAGGCCCGGTGGACGTGGCCCGCATCGTCTCGGTGCCGGGCTGGCAGTTCAAGGAAGTGCTGCTGCCGGTCGAGCAGATCAGCGGCTCGCTGCAGGTGGCCGAAGGCGTGTCGCTGGGCGCTTACTACCAGCTCAAGTGGCGGCCCAGCAAGATCCCGGGCGTCGGCAGCTACTTCAGCAACCAGGACTACGTGGGCACCGGCAGCGTGAACTTCGGCCCCAACACCTTGTACGCCGACGATGCCCGCAACGCCGAGCCGCGCAACAGCGGCCAGGGCGGCGTGCAGCTGCGCTGGAGCCCCACCGGCAGCGCCTACGAGTTCGGCTTCTATGCCGCGCAGTACCACGACAAGACACCCGCGGTGCCGGTGTTCGACTTCGTCAACGGCAACACCCACATCGCCTACGGCAAGGACATCCGCACGCTGGGGGCCAGCGTCACCTCGTCGGTCGGCCAGCTGAACTGGGCGCTGGAAGGCTCGCTGCGCTGGAACGCGCCGCTCAACAGCGACCCCGCGGTGCTGGGCCCGGGGCCGGTGCAACGCTGCGACAACCGCGACGCCAGCCCCTGCTACGCCGTGGGCCGCACCGCGCACCTGAACCTGTCGGGCATCTACGTCCTGCAGCCCAGCAGCCTGTGGCAAGGCGGCGCGCTGCTGGCCGAGATCGCCTGGAACCGCACGCTCAAGGTCAGCAAGGACATCTTCGCCAACCCTGACGGCAGCAACAGCGGCCTGGGTGGTCTGGACCCCAACACCACACGTGAAGCCTGGGCCGCGCGCGTGCTGTTCGAGCCGCAGTACTTCCAGGTGCTGCCCGGCGTCGACCTGTCGGTGCCGATCGCCCTGGGCTGGAACTTCGCCGGCCGCTCGTCCGCCGTCACCAACTTCGCGGGCGGTGCCTCGCGGGCCGGCGACATCAGCATCGGCCTGAAGGCCAAGGTGCAGAACGAGTGGAACGTGGCCATGTCCTGGACCGACTACTTCGGTTCCGCCAAGACCTTGACCGAAACCCGGGTGCCCGGAGAGGCCAGCCCCCGCCAGCTCACTTTCGGCCAATCGCTGAAGGACCGTGCCTACCTCAGCTTCAGCGTCTCCCGCACCTTCTGACCTTCCGGAGCCCGACCCATGACCCGACGCCTTTCCCCCCTGGCCCACGCCGCCCTGGCCACGCTGCTGGCAGCGGCCACCCTGCCCACGCTGGCCGCCGTCACCGCCGATGAAGCCGCCAAGCTCAAGACCAGCCTGACGCCCCTGGGCGCCGAGAAGGCCGGCAACAAGGACGGCAGCATTCCCGCGTGGACCGGCGGCCTGACCAAGGCACCGGCCGGCTACAAGAGCGGCGACCCGCGTCCCGACCTGTTCCCGGGCGAAAAGCCGGTGCTGTCCATCAACGCCAAGAACATGGACGCGCACGCCGACAAGCTCAGCGACGGCGTGAAGGCGCTGATGAAGAAGTACCCCGACTTCCGCATCGACGTCTATCCCAGCCACCGCACGGCCGCCGCGCCGCAGTGGGTGTACGACAACACCTTCAAGAACGCCACCCGCGCCACGCTGGTCGATGGCGGCCACGGCACCGAAGGCGCCTACGGCGGCACGCCCTTCCCGCTGCCCAAGGACGGCTACGAAGTGATGCAGAACCACCGGCTGGCCTGGCTGGGCAGCTACGTCCAGGCGCCGGTGCGGGTGTGGGTGGTCACCGGCGACGGCAAGCGCACCATGGCCTCGGGCGGCACGCAGAGCTTTCGCAAGCAGTACTACGACCCCGAAGGCAGCCTCGACAGCTTCGACGGCTACTACTCGCTGGGCAAGTTCGTGGTCAGCGAGCCGGGCTCCAAGGCCGGCGAAGCCATCCTGGCGCACGACGCGGTCAACAACGGCAAGCCACGCGGCATCTGGCAATACCTGGTGGGCCAGCGGCGCGTGCGCAAGGCGCCTTCGGTGGCCTACGACACACCCGACTCGGTGACCAGCGGCATCGGTCTGTTCGACGAAGCCTTCAACCTCTTCGGCCCCATCGACAAGCATGAGCTGAAGCTGGTGGGCAAGAAGGAGCTGTACGTCCCCTACAACAACAACCGCGCCGCCGGCGCCAAGGTGGCCGACCTGGTGCAACCGGGCACGCTCAACCCGGCGCTGGTGCGCTGGGAGCTGCACCGCGTGTGGGAGGTGGAAGCCACGCTGGCCGCCGGCAAGCGCCACGTGGTGCCCAAGCGCAAGTACTACATCGACGAGGACAGCTGGCAGATCGTGCTGTTCGACGGCTGGGACGCCAAGGGCGACCTGTGGCGGACCAACTTCGCGCTGATGCTGACGGCGCCGGACATCCCCGCCGTCATCGGCAACATGCTGTGGGGCGGCTACGACCTGCAGACCGGCGCCTACTACCTGAACATGGCGTCGAACGAGCTGCCCACGCAGTACAAGCCGGTGCCCAGCATTCCGCGCGCCTTCTTCAGCCCTGAAGAGCTGGCCAACGAGGGCACGCGGTGATGGCCGCCGGCAGACTGCTTGCCGCCGTGGCCAGCGGCCTGCTGGTGGCGCAGGCCATGGTGCTGGCGGCACCAACTGCGGCACCGGCCACCCCGTCGGCGCCGCCGCTGCTGGCCGAGCCCGCGCTGCTCAGCGCCAAGGCGGTCACCGCCGCCATGCTGGGCGTGGACCGCGCGGGTGACCGCCTGGTGGCCGTGGGCGAGCGCGGCATCGTGCTGCTGTCCGACGACCACGGCCGCCAATGGCGGCAGGCGCCGACGCCGGTGCGGGTGTCGTTGACGGCGGTGCGCTTCGTCGACGCCCGCCGCGGCTGGGCGGTGGGTCACCAGGGCGTGATCCTGCACACGCAGGATGGCGGCGAGCACTGGACCAAGCAGTTCGACGGCCAGGCCACCGGCGGCCTGGACCGGCCCTTCTTCGACCTGGCCGTCGCCGACGACCAGCGCGCCATCGCGGTGGGCGCCTATGGCCTGGCCTATGCCACGACCGACGGCGGCGCGCACTGGGCCGAGCTGCCGCTGGCCGAGGCCAATCCGCGCAAGAACCACCTGTATGCCGTGCGCTGGACGCAGGGGCGCATCGTCATCGCCGGCGAGCAGGGCCTGCTGCTGAAGTCGGACGATGGCGGCGAGCGCTTCGCGCCGCTGCCTTCGCCCTACAAGGGCAGCTGGTTCGGGCTGCTGGCCACCCGCTCGGGCGCCTTGATCGCCCATGGCCTGCGCGGCAACGCCTTCCGCTCCACCGATGGCGGCCTGCAATGGAGCTCGCTGGGCACCGACAGCCAGGCCACGCTGACCGCCAGCGCCCAGGCCGCCGACGGCAGCGTGGTGCTGCTCGACCAGGCCGGCGACCTGCAGCGCAGCAGCGACGACGGCCAGCGCTTCGTGCGCAGCCCGGCGCCTGCCCCCATGCCCGCCGCCAGCCTGGCGCCCACCGCCGACGGCGCCTGGGTGATCGCCACGCTGCGCGGCATGCAGCGCCTGGCTCCCCGCTGATCCGGCAGCCCTTCGACCCCTTTTGACGTCTACCGGAGTCCGGTTTGAACCCTTCCACTTCCCTGGACGAGCAGCCCGTCGTTGCCCGTCTCGAAGACTTCGACACCCGCTCGGGCGGCCTGGCTGAACGGCTGCTGTTCAACCACCGCGCGTGGGTGGTGGCGCTGTGCGCGCTGCTGACGCTGCTGCTGGGCTGGCAGGCCCTGCGGCTGCAGCTGAACGCCAGCTTCGAAAAGACCATCCCCACCAAGCACCCGTACATCACCAACTACCTGGCCAACAAGGGCAACCTGGCCGGCCAGGGCACGGCCCTGCGCGTGGCGGTGGAAGCGGAGGGCCCTGACGCCACCATCTTCGACAAGGACTACCTGGCCACGCTGCAGAAGATCAGCGACGAGCTGTACCTGCTGCCCGGCGTCGACCGGCCGTTCATGAAGTCGCTGTGGACGGCCAACACCCGCTGGGTGGCGGTGACCGAAGAGGGCCTGGACGGCAACACCGTGATCGGCGACAGCTACGACGGCAGCCCCGAGGCGCTGGCCGAGGTGCGCGCCAACGTGGAACGCTCGGGCGAGATCGGCCAGATCGTCGCGGCCAACTTCAAGTCCAGCCTGGTGTTCGTGCCGCTGCTGGACAAAGACCCGCGCACCGGCCAGGCGCTGGACTATGGCCAGCTCGGCCGCCAGCTCGAATCGCTGCGCGAGCGCTACGGCAACGACGGTCATGTGCGCATCCACATCACCGGCTTCGCCAAGGTGATGGGCGACCTGATCGAAGGCATGCGGCTGGTGCTGGGCTTCTTCGCGGGCGCGCTGGTGATCTGCAGCGTGGTGCTCTACGGCTACACCCGCTGCGTGCGCAGCACCACGCTGGTGGTGGTGTGCTCGCTGGTGGCGGTGGTGTGGCAGTTCGGCCTGCTGGCCCTGCTGGGCTACCAGCTCGACCCGTACTCGGTACTGGTGCCCTTCCTCATCTTCGCCATCGGCATGAGCCACGGCGCCCAGAAGATGAACGGCATCATGCAGGACGTGGGCCGCGGCACCCACCGCGTGGTGGCCGCGCGCTACACCTTCCGCCGCCTCATCGTGGCCGGGCTCACCGCGCTGCTGTGCGACGCGGTGGGCTTCGCGGTGCTGCTGCTGATCCAGATCGAGGTGATCCAGGACCTGGCCGTCATCGCCAGCCTGGGCGTGGCGATGCTGATCGTCACCAACCTCGTGCTGCTGCCAATCCTGCTGTCGTACGTGGGCGTCAATCCGGCGGCGGCGCAGCGCGCACTGCGCATGGAAACCACGGCCCTGAGCGCGGCACCGGCCGGCCGCCGCAGCCTGTGGCAGCGGCTGGACCTGTTCACCCAGCGCAAGCCGGCGGCCTGCACGCTGGGCGCCGCCGCGGTGCTGGCGGTGGCCGGCTATGCGGTGAGCCTGCAGCTGCAGATCGGCGACCTGGACCCCGGCGCCCCCGAGCTGCGCGCCGACAGCCGCTACAACCTCGACAACGCCTTCATGCAGCGCGAGTACGCGGCCAGCGTGGACATCCTCACCGTGATGGTGGCCACGCCCGACGACCAGTGCACCCGCTTCGGCACGCTGGAGAAGGTGGACCGCCTGGCCTGGCAGCTGGAGCAGCTGCCGGGCGTGGAGGCCACCAACTCGATGGCCGCCCTCTCCAAGCTGGCGATGGTGGGCTACAACGAAGGCCAGCTGAAGTGGTACGACCTGCTGCCCAACGACAGCGCGCTGGGCGGCGTGCAGACGCGGGCGCCGCGCGAGCTGTTCAACCAGGCCTGCTCCTTCCTGTCGCTGTACGTCTACCTGAAGGACCACAAGGCGGCCACGCTGGACCGCGTGGTGCAGGAGGTGGAAGGCTTCATCGCCCAGCACAACACGGCCGACGTGCGCTTCATGCTGGCCGCGGGCAGCGCCGGCATCGACGCGGCCACCAACATCGTGGTCAAGCAGGCCATGCGCGAGATGCTGCTGTGGGTGTACGGCGCGGTGCTGCTGCTGTGCTGGTTCACCTTCCGCTCATGGCGGGCGGTGGTGGTGGCGGTGCTGCCGCTGATGCTCACCTCCATCCTGTGCGAGGCGCTGATCGTCGGCCTGGGCATGGGCGTGAAGGTGGCCACGCTGCCGGTCATCGCGCTGGGCGTGGGCATCGGTGTGGACTATGCGCTGTACGTGCTCAGCGTGATGCTGGCGCGCCTGCGCGCGGGCGACAGCCTGTCGGCGGCCTACCAGCATGCGCTACAGTTCACCGGCCGGGTGGTGATGCTCACCGGCATCACGCTGGCGCTGGCGGTGGGCACCTGGGCCTTCTCGCCCATCAAGTTCCAGGCCGACATGGGCATCCTGCTGGCCTTCATGTTCCTGCTGAACATGGTCGGCGCCCTGGTGCTGCTGCCGGCCCTGGCGCGCGTGCTGCTCAAGCCGGCGGCGGCGCAGGCCGCCCACGCGGGCCACGCAGAAAAGACAAAGCCCCCGGCTTGCGAAGCAAGTCCGAGGGCCGGGTGAGCGAAGCAGGCGCGCCGCGAGGCGCGCCTGTTGTCATCACATGTGGTCGATCATCACCTGACCGAAGCCCGAGCACGACACCTGGGTCGCGCCCTCCATCAGGCGGGCGAAGTCGTAGGTGACCTTCTTCGACGCGATGGACTTCTCCATCGAGCTGATGATCAGGTCGGCGGCTTCGGTCCAGCCCAGGTGGCGCAGCATCATTTCGGCCGACAGGATTTCGGAACCGGGGTTCACGTAGTCCTTGCCGGCGTACTTCGGTGCGGTGCCGTGGGTGGCTTCGAACATCGCGACCGAGTCGCTCAGGTTGGCGCCCGGGGCGATGCCGATGCCGCCCACTTGCGCGGCCAGCGCGTCGGACACGTAGTCACCGTTCAGGTTCAGCGTGGCGATCACCGAGTACTCGGCCGGGCGCAGCAGGATCTGCTGCAGGAAGGCGTCGGCGATGGAGTCCTTGACCACGATGTCCTTGCCGGTCTTCGGGTTCTTGAACTTGCACCACGGGCCGCCGTCGATCAGCTCGGCGCCGAATTCCTTCTGTGCCAGCGCGTAGGCCCAGTCACGGAAGCCACCTTCGGTGAACTTCATGATGTTGCCCTTGTGCACGATGGTCACGCTGGGCTTGTCGTTGTCGATGGCGTACTGGATGGCCTTGCGCACCAGACGCTCAGTGCCTTCGCGCGACACGGGCTTGATGCCGATACCCGAGGTGTTCGGGAAGCGGATCTTCTTGACGCCGAACTCGTCCTGCAGGAACTTGATCAGCTTCTTGGCCTTGTCGCTTTCGGCTTCGAACTCGATGCCGGCGTAGATGTCTTCCGAGTTCTCACGGAAGATGACCATGTTGGTCTTTTCCGGTTCCTTCACGGGGCTGGGCACGCCCTTGAAGTACTGGATGGGCCGCAGGCACACGTACAGGTCGAGTTCCTGGCGCAGCGCCACGTTCAGGCTGCGGATGCCACCGCCCACGGGCGTGGTCAGCGGGCCCTTGATGGACACCACGTAGTCGCGCACGGCGTGCAGGGTTTCTTCCGGCAGCCACACGTCGGGGCCGTACACCTTGGTCGACTTCTCGCCGGCGTACACCTCCATCCAGTGGATCTTCTTCTTGCCGCCGTAGGCCTTGGCCACCGCCGCGTCCACCACCTTGAGCATCACCGGGGTGATGTCAAAGCCCGTGCCGTCGCCCTCGATGTAGGGAATGATCGGTTCGTCGGGCACGTTGAGCGAGAAGTCCGCGTTGACGGTGATCTTCTGGCCGCCCGTGGGCACTTTGATGTGCTGGTACATGAAAAGGGGCTCCGGGGTTGAAAAACAGGGAGGAAAACTCCGAACGATTCTAGTTCAGGCTCTCTGTCAACCACGGTTCGCGGGGCCGCAATGCGCCCTCGCTACCATCGCGCATCGACAGATCGCCATGGGACTTTGACCGATGAAGCTGACACGAAGGGCGGTGGCCGCGCTGATGCTGGCCACCAGCGCCACCGTCTGGGCACAGGATGCACCGCAGCGCCTGCCCAGCATCCCGTTGAACGCGGGCATGTACAACATCAAGGCCGAGGTGGCGCAGACCGAGGAGCAGCGCCAGATCGGGCTGATGCACCGCAAGGAGATGCCGGTGACCGACGGCATGCTGTTCGTGTTCGACGAGCGCGCCACGCGCTGCTTCTGGATGAAGAACACGCTGCTGCCGCTGTCCATCGCGTTCCTGGCCGATGACGGCACGGTGGTGAACATTGCCGACATGCAGCCGCAGAAGCTGGACAGCCACTGCTCGGAGCAACCGGTGCGCTATGCGCTGGAGATGAACCAGGGCTGGTTCGCCAAGCGCGGCATCAAGCCGGGCTCGAAGATCTCGGGCGCGCCGTTCAAGAAGTAAACAGCCGCCCGCTGGGCCGCCCCGAGGGCGGCTGCGCCCCCGGGGTCCGAAGGGCCCTTTCACAAGGGTCAGGGGCAGCGAGCGCAGCAAGCTTGGGGGCCAACAAAAAAGCCGCCCGAGGGCGGCTTCTTGCAGAACGGATCGCGCTGGATCAGTTGCTGGCGGCCGAAGCGGCGGTAGCAGCAGCCGAAGCGGCGTCGGCAGCAGCCGAAGCGGCGTCAGCGGCGGCCGGAGCAGCAGCGGGGGCCGGAGCCGGGGCTTCCACGGGAGCCGGGGCGGGGGCCGGAGCTTCTTCCTTCTTGCCGCAAGCGGTCAGGGCAACGCCAGCAAACAGGGCAGCCAACAGGAGCGATTTGTTCATTTGTGTCCTCGAATCTGTATGTCGAACAATTACTGGTCATGGGGCGAACAGAACTGCACGCCACCCAAGACAAGGAACGCTCGAGCTGTCCCTTTGTCTAGCCCGCAAGTATACGAGGAGTAAGGGAGTTCCCTAGAGACCGGTCGGGTACCTGACCAAGGCCGCAACCGAACGTTGCGTAATTGCCTCAACCATGAGGGTTCTGACCGGTGCCGTGCGTTCATGCCTCAGCCCCACAGGGCAACAGGCGCGCCCGCTCGGCCTTTGCATGACCCTTCGCGGATCACACCAACGGCCGAACCCACCCCGCCCGCGCCCACTCCGACAGCAAACCGACGGCTTCGGCGCTCAAACGTGCCACATCCGCGTTGCTCAATTGCCGATCGTCGGCCAGCTTGCGCATCAGCTTTGCATCGCGGCCACCGGCCCGAAAGCTCTCGCCATTGATGAACACGTGCCGGTCGTCGTAGAGCATCTTGCTGCGCGCATCGAGCTGCACCGCCGTGTCTTGCGGCAAGGGCTCGCCCGGCTCGAACCACACCGAGGACTTGGGCTCGCTCAACGTCTCGCCGACGGCCATCGCCAGGGCCTGCGGGTCGTCCAGCAGTTCGCGCACCGCCTGCACCGCGAAGTCGGCCAGCGCCGGCGGCACCCGGCCGGGCTCGGCCGTGGCCGGCTGCGACGGGTCGCGGTAAAGCCGCGTCTGCCGCGGATCTTCATCGTCGGCCCCGTCGGCGGCGATGTCGGCCAGGCGTTGCAGCAGGTCGCGCGCCAGTTCGCCGCGGCTGGGCGAGCGAAAGCCGATGGAGCAGGTCATGCACTCGCCGCCCTCGGCCACGCCGTCATGGCCCCACATCGGCGGCAGGTACAGCATGTCGCCGGGCTCCAGCACCCATTCCTGCTGCGGCTCGAAGTTCGCCAGGATCTTCAGCGGCACGCCGTCCACCAGCGTGCGGTCGACCACCGGGCCGATGCGCCAGCGGCGCCGGCCCTGCACCTGCAGCAGGAACACGTCGTACGAATCGAGGTGCGGGCCCACGCCGCCGCCTTCGGTGGCGTACGAGATCATCAGGTCGTCCAGCCGGGCCTCGGGCACGAAGCGGAAACGCTTGAGCAATTCGTGCGCGGCGGGCACATGCAGGTCCAGGCCCTGCACCAGCAGCGTCCAGCCGGGCGTCTTCAGCGGTGGCAGCGCGGTGCGGGCGATGGGGCCGTGCCGCAGCTTCCAGGCCGTCTTGCCGCGGGGGGCCGGCTTTTGCTGGTGCACGATGAGGCGGGACTCCACCTCTTGCCGGGCGGCCAGTTCAAAGGCCTGGGCGCGGCTGACGGGTGGCACGACGCCGGGCAGCGCCTGGCGGATGAGCAGCGGCTTCTTGTGCCAGTGGCGGCGCATGAACTGCGCGGGAGACAGGCCGCCCAGCAGCGGCAGAGCTTGGTCGATGAGCATCGGCCGATTGTCGCCGCCGGCCGCCGGGGCCTCCGGCGCGTCCATCGGGTTGTGACATCATCCTGCGATGCTGATCAACGCCCCTTGCGTCGTCTCCCTGACCTGGAGACTCGCCGACACCCAAGGCCAGGCCATCGACGAACTGAATGAGCCGGTCGAGTTTTTCTTTGGCGGCGACGACCTGCTGCCCAAGGTGGAAGAAGCCCTGGCCGGCCAGGCCGAAGGCTACGAAGTGCACCTGCACCTGGAGCCTGAACATGCCTTCGGCGACTACGACGCCGACCTGGTGTGCTTCGAGGACCGTGCGCTGTTCCCCGACGAGGTGGAACCGGGCATGCAGTTCGAAGGCCTGCCCGAAGGCGCCACCACACCCGAGATGCCGCAGGACGCCATCTACACCGTGACCGAGGTCTACCCCTCGCAGGTGGTGCTGGACGCCAACCATCCGCTGGCCGGCATCGCGCTGCGCCTGCACCTCACGGTGCGCGGCGTGCGTGCCGCGACCGAAGAAGAGATCGAGGCCGGCAGCGTCAACGAGTCGTCGGCCTTCAGCGTGCTGGCTTCTGCGCCGCCCGCGCCCGGGCTGCACTGACGACAGCCCCCAAGCTCGCTGGTGCTCGCTGCCCCGGCCCTTGCAAGAGGGCCCTTTGGACCCTTGGGGCGCGTTCAGACTTGGGGCGGCCCGGCGGCTGAACATTCGGCCCCCAAGCTCGCTGCGCTCGCTGCCCCCCAGGGGGGCGCGTTCAGCCTTGGGGCGGCCCGGCGGCTGAACGTTGCTCAGGCCGTACCGGTCGACCCGAAGCCGCCGGTGCCCCGCTCGCTGGCGTCGAAGCTCTCGACACGGCGGAAGCTGGCCTGCACCACCGGCACGATCACCATCTGCGCGATGCGCTCCAGCGGCTGCACGGTGTAGGTCTGCTGCCCGCGGTTCCAGCAGCTCACCATCAACGGGCCCTGGTAGTCGCTGTCGATCAGGCCCACCAGGTTGCCCAGCACGATGCCATGCTTGTGGCCCAGGCCCGAGCGCGGCAGCAGCATCGCAGCCAGCCCGGGGTCGCCGATGTGGATGGACAGGCCGGTCGGAATCAAGGCGGCCTGCCCCGGCTCCAGCACCAGCGGTGCGTCCAGGCAGGCGCGCAAATCCAGGCCCGCGCTGCCGGGGGTGGCGTAGGCGGGCATCTGCTCGGCCATGCGGGCGTCGAGCACTTTCACATCGATGACGGTCATGCGGGGGTGTGTGGCTGGCCGATGCGGCCGGCGATCTCGCGCACCAGGGCGCGGGCCAGCGTCAGCTTGTCGGCGTGGGGAATGTCATGGTGGCCTTGTTCGTCCACCAGCAGCAGCGCATTGTCGTCGCGGCCGAAGGTGGCCGGGCCCAGATTGCCGACGATCAGCGGGATGTTCTTGCGCAGCCGCTTCTCGCTGGCATGCTGCAGCAGCTGCTCGCTCTCGGCCGCGAAGCCCACGCAATAGGGCCGCTGGGGCAAGGCCGCCACCGCGGCCAGGATGTCGGGGTTTTCGGTCAGGGCCAGCGTGGGCACACGGCTGTCGCCCTGCTTCTTGATCTTCTGGTCGGCAGTGGTGTCGGGCCGCCAGTCGGCCACCGCCGCGGTGGCGATGAACACGTCGTGCTGCGGCGCCAGCGGCAGCACCGCGGCATGCATCTGGCGGGCGGTCTGCACGTCCAGCCGGGCCACGCCGCGCGGCGTGGGCATGTGCACCGGCCCGGCCACCAGCGTGACCTGGGCGCCCGCCTCCTGGGCGGCGCGCGCCAGCGCGAAGCCCATCTTGCCGCTGGAATGGTTGGTGATGCCGCGCACCGGGTCGATCGGCTCGAAGGTGGGCCCGGCGGTGATGAGCACGCGGCGGCCGGCCAGCAGCTTGGGCTGGAAGAAGGCGATCATCGCCTCGCACAGCTCCACCGCTTCCAGCATGCGGCCGTCGCCCACTTCGCCGCAGGCCTGGTCGCCGGCGCCGGGGCCCAGCAGCGTGGCGCCGTCGGCCACCAGCTGGCGCACGTTGCGCTGGGTGGCGGGGTGGGCCCACATCTCGCGGTTCATGGCCGGCGCCACCAGCAGCGGGCAGCGCTCGATCGGCCGCGCCAGGCAGGCCAGGCTCAGCAGGTCGTCGGCCCGGCCCTGCACCAGCTTGGCGATGAAGTCGGCGCTGGCCGGGGCGATGAGCATCGCATCCGCCTCACGGGTGAGGTTGATGTGCGCCATGTTGTTGGGCTCGCGCGCGTCCCACTGGCTGGTGACCACCGGCCGGTTGGACAGCGCCTGCATCGTCACCGGGGTGATGAAGTGCTCGGCGGCTTCGGTCATCACCACCTGCACGGTGGCCCCGGCGCGCGACAGCTCGCGCACCAGTTCGGCCGACTTGTAGCTGGCGATGCCGCCGGACAGCCCCAGCAGGATGTGGCGGCCGGCGAGGTCTTGGCGTTCAGGCATTACACCCGCTCAGCCACCCAGCCGCGCACCGATTGCAGCGCACCGGCCAGCTTGCTGGCGTCGGTGCCGCCGGCCATGGCCATGTCGGGCTTGCCGCCGCCCTTGCCGCCCACCTGCTGGGCGACGAAGTTCACCAGCTCGCCGGCCTTGAGCTTGCCCACGCTGTCGGCGGTGACGCCGGCGGCCAGCTGCACCTTGTCGCCGTCCACCGCGGCCAGCACGATGGCGGCGGTCTTGAGCTTGTCCTTGAGCTTGTCCATGGTCTCGCGCAGCGTCTTGGCGTCAGCGCCTTCCAGCCGCGCGGCCAGCACCTTCAGGCCGTTGATGTCCACCGCCTGCGACATCAGCTCGTCGCCCTGGGCCGAAGCCAGCTTGCCCTTGAGCGCAGCCAGTTCCTTCTCCAGGCTGCGCACCTGGTCGAGCACCGCGTTCACCCGCGTGCCCACCTCGGTGGGCGTCACCTTCAAGGTGGCGGCCAAGTGGTCGACGGTGTGCTCCAGGCCTTGCAGGTAGGCCAGCGCGTTGTCGCCGGTCACGGCTTCCACGCGGCGGATGCCCGCGGCCACGCCGCTCTCAGCCACGATCTTGAAGAGGCCGATGTCGCCGGTGCGGCGCACGTGGGTGCCGCCGCACAGCTCGCGGCTGCTGCCGATGTCCAGCACGCGCACGGTGTCGCCGTACTTCTCGCCGAACAGCATCATCGCGCCCAGCTTCTGCGCTTCTTCGATGCCCATGCTGCGGGCCTGCGTGTCGGCATTGGCCAGGATCTCGGCGTTGACGATGGCCTCGACCTGCGCGATCTGCTCAGCCGTCAGCGGCGCGTTGTGCGCGAAGTCGAAGCGCGTGCGGTCGGCGGTGACCAGCGAGCCCTTCTGCTGCACGTGGCCGCCCAGCACCTCGCGCAGGGCCTTGTGCATCAGGTGGGTGGCGCTGTGGTTGCGGATGGTCTTGGCGCGGCGCTCGGCATCCACACGCGCGGCGAGCACGTCGCCCACCTTGATCTCGCCTTCGACGATGCGGCCGTGGTGGCCGTACACGTCGGCCTGGACCTTCAGCGTGTCTTCCACCAGCACGCGGCTGGTGGCGTTGCGCAGCTCGCCGGTGTCGCCATGCTGGCCGCCGCTTTCGGCGTAGAACGGCGTGTGGTCGAGCACGATCACCGCATCGTCACCCGCGCGGGCCGATGCCACCGGCGTGCCGTCCACGTACACCGCGGTGACCTTGGCGCCGTCGTGTGACAGCTCTTCGTAGCCGTGGAAGGTGGTGGGCGTGCCGCTGTATTCCAGGCCGGCCTGCATCTTGAACTTGCCGGCGGCGCGCGCCTGCTCGCGCTGGCGGTTCATCGCGGCGTCGAAGCCGGCGTTGTCCACCGACAGGCCACGCTCACGGCAGACGTCGGCCGTCAGGTCGAGCGGGAAGCCGTAGGTGTCGTGCAGCTTGAAAGCCAGTTCGCCATCGAGTGCGCCGCCACCCTGGGCCTGCAGCTTGGCCAGCGCGCCGTCCAGGATTTCCATGCCGTTGGCGATGGTCTGGAAGAAGCGCTCTTCCTCCTGCTTCAGCACCTCGGTGATGCGGGCCTGCTGCTGGCGCAGCTCGGGGTACGCCTCGCCCATCTGCTCGGTCAGCGCGGCCACCAGGGTGTGGAAGAAGGGCTTGCGGGCGCCCAGCTTGTAACCATGGCGGATGCCGCGGCGGGCGATGCGGCGCAGCACGTAGCCGCGGCCTTCGTTGCCGGGGATCACGCCATCGGCCACGGTGAACGAGCAGGCGCGGATGTGGTCGGCGATGACCTTCAGGCTCGGGCTGTCCTTGTCGCAGTCGCCGGCGCCGGCGGCGTCAACCGCTTGTTTGGCCGCAGCCAGCAGCGCCACGAAGAGGTCGATCTCGTAGTTGCTGTGCACATGCTGCAGCACCGCGGTCACGCGCTCCAGGCCCATGCCGGTGTCGACGCTGGGCTTGGGCAGCGGATGCATCACACCGTCTTCGGTGCGGTTGAACTGCATGAAGACGTTGTTCCAGATCTCGATGTAACGGTCGCCGTCTTCATCGGGGCTGCCCGGAGGGCCGCCGGCGATCTCGGGGCCGTGGTCGTAGAAGATCTCGGTGCACGGGCCGCAGGGGCCGGTGTCGCCCATCATCCAGAAGTTGTCGGACATGTAGCGGCCGCCCTTGTTGTCGCCGATGCGCACGATGCGCTCGGCGGGCACGCCCACCACCTTGTTCCAGATTTCGTAGGCCTCGTCGTCCTCGGAATAGACGGTGACCCACAGCTTGTCCTTGGGCAGCTTGAAGTGCTCGGTCAGCAGTTCCCAGGCGTAGCTGATCGCGTCCTTCTTGAAGTAGTCGCCGAAGCTGAAGTTGCCCAGCATCTCGAAGAAGGTGTGGTGGCGCGCGGTGTAGCCGACGTTTTCCAGGTCGTTGTGCTTGCCGCCGGCGCGGATGCACTTCTGCGCAGTGGTGGCGCGGTTGTACGGCCGCTTGTCGAAGCCCAGGAACACGTCCTTGAACTGGTTCATGCCGGCGTTGGTGAACAGCAGCGTCGGATCGTCGCCCGGCACCACCGGGCTGGAGGCCACGATGGTGTGCCCCTTCGATTCAAAGAACTTCAGGAACGTGGCGCGGATGTCGGAGGCTTTCATCTTGTAAATTTTATCCGGTCAGGCGGCAGCGCCCGGGTGATGCAGGCGGATCTGCTGGTCGAGGAAACGGTAGAGCCGCTCATCGTCGCTGAAGGCGACGTTGAAGCGCAGCCAGCCGGTGGGCCGCGGCTCGGCCAGGAACAGGTGGCCGGGCCCCAGCAGGATGCCGGTGGCCGCAGCCTGCTGCGACAGCTCGATGCAGTCGGTCAGGTCGGGGTGGCGAGCCCACAGATACATGCCGGCCTTGGGCTCGCTGAACAGCTCGAAGCCCAGGTCGGTGAGGCGGCGGGCCACGCCTTCGTGGGCCTGCGCCAGCCGGTCACGCAGGCTTTTCAGGTGCTTGCGCCAGCGGCCTTCGCACAAGGCGCCGAAGGCCAGGCGCTCGGTGATGTCGGACGAGGTCAGGCCCGAGACCATCTTCAGCTGCGCCAGGTCTTCCAGCAGCTCACCGCGCGCGGCCAGGTAACCGACGCGGATGTTGGGCGAGATGGTCTTGGAATAACTGCCCACGTACACCACCCGCCGCAACTGGTCCAGGCTGGCCAGCGAGGGGCGCTGCTCGGGGTCCAGGTCGGCGTAGATGTCGTTTTCCACCACCGTCAGGCCGTACTGGTCGGCCAGCTTGAGCAGCTGGAACAACTGCGCCACCGGCGCGACCGAATTGGTGGGGCTTTGCAGCCGCGGCTGGGTGAAGAACACCTTGGGCCGATGTGCGGCCAGCAGCTCCTCGAAGGCGGCCAGGTCGTAGCCGCCCGGCGCGCGCGGCACGCCCACCAGCCGCGCCCCCAGGAAGCGCAGCATGAACATCAGGTTGGGGTAGCCGGGGTCGTCCACCATCACCGTGTCGCCGGGGCGCACCAGGCCGCGCGCCACCAGGTCGAAGGCCTGGCTGGAGCCCTGGGTGAGCAGGATCTGCCCGGCGGCGGCCGTCACTTCGCGCTCGGCCAGCGATTCGGCGATCAGCACCCGCAGCGCCATGTGGCCGTGCGGCAGGCCGTAGCCGCCCAGCTCCACCCCTTCGCTGGCCAGCTGGCGCAGGCTGCGGCGCACGCCGTCCTCGAACAGCCAGCCGTTGGGCAGCCAGCCGCAGCCGGGCTTGAGCTCCAGGTTGCGGCTCTCGAAGATGTGGCGCAGGTACCAGCGGGCGTCGAAGCGCGGGTCGGCGCCGTCCGCCTCGGCAGCGGCCGGGGCGGCGGTGTCGGTGGCGCGGCGCTTGACGAAAAAGCCCGCGTTGGAGCGCGACACCACCCAGCCCTGGGCCACCAGCCGGTCGTAGGCCTCCACCACGGTGAAGACGCTGATGGAATGCGCCGCCGCCAGCGCGCGGATGGACGGCAGCTTGGCGCCGCCGCGCAGCGTCTGGTCGGTGATCAGTTGCCGGAAGCCGTCGACGATCTGCGTGACCAGCGGCGTTCGCGATTCAGGGTTCAGGGTGATCACGGTGCACCGTATTGGGGACAGTGTGTATGGGGCGCACCGCCAGCACAGTGCACTGCCGACGATGACGCGATGTACATGGTATTCGCCGCGGGCCGTGCCTAAAGTCACGAACGCCCCCTGCTCCCAGCCGCGAGACACCCCATGCACAGCGAACCCGACCTGATGACGTCCCTGGTCAAGACCGCGTCCACCAACGCCGAGCTGATGGCCCGCCGCCGCGCTGCGGTGCCGCGTGGCGTGGGCCAGGCGCACGAGATCTTCATCGCCCGCGCCGAGAACGCCGAGTTCTGGGACGTGGAAGGCAAGCGTTACATCGACTTCGCCGGCGGCATCGCGGTGCTGAACACCGGCCACTGCCACCCGCGCATCATCGAGGCGGTCAAGGCCCAGCTCGACCTCTACACCCACACCTGCTTCCAGGTGGTGGCCTACGAACCGTACGTGGAACTGGCCGAGCGCCTGGCCGCGCTGGCCCCGGGCGAAGGCGCCAAGAAGACGCTGCTCCTGTCCACCGGCGCCGAGGCGGTGGAAAACGCCGTCAAGATCGCCCGCAGCTACACCAAGCGCCCGGGTGTGATCGCCTTCACCGGCGGCTACCACGGCCGCACCGTGATGACGCTGGGCCTGACCGGCAAGGTGGCCCCGTACAAGACCGGCTTCGGCCCCTTCCCGGGCGAGGTGTTCCACGCCCTCTTCCCCAACCCGCTGCACGGCATCAGCGTGGAAGACGCGCTGGCCTCGGTGGCCCTGCTGTTCAAGAACGACATCGAGCCTGAACGCGTGGCGGCCTTCATCGTCGAGCCGGTGCAGGGCGAAGGCGGCTTCTACGAGGCGCCGGCCGCCTTCGTGGCCGGCCTGCGCGAGCTGGCCGACCAGCACGGCATCCTGCTGATCGCCGACGAGGTGCAGACCGGCGCCGGCCGCACCGGCACCTGGTTCGCGTGCGAGCAATGGCCGGTGGCACCCGACCTGATCACCAGCGCCAAGTCGATGGCGGGCGGTTTCCCGATCTCGGCCGTCATCGGCCGTGCCGACGTGATGGACGCGCCCGGCCCCGGCGGCCTGGGCGGCACCTACGCCGGCAGCCCGATCGGCTGCGCCGCCGCGCTGGCGGTGCTGGAAGTGTTCGAGCAGGAACAGCTGCTGCAGCGCAGCCAGGCGCTGGGCGAGCGCTTGCGCGCCGGCCTGCGCGCCATCGCCGCCAAGGTGCCGGCGGTGGTGGACGTGCGAGGCCTGGGCGCGATGGTGGCGCTGGAGCTGGGCAAGGACGGCGACGTGCACCAGCCCGACGCCGACCTCACCGGCCGCGTGGTGCGCGAAGCCGCCCGCCGCGGCCTGGTGCTGCTGTCCTGCGGCAGCTACGGCAATGTGATCCGCATCCTGGTGCCGCTGACCGCCTCGGACGCGCTGATCGACGAAGGCCTGCAGGTGCTGGCCGACAGCTTCGCCGCCGTGGCCTGAGCACCGCCATGACCACCGTTGCCGAACCCCCCGCCGCCGGCCTGGCCGTGCCCACCGCCAGCCCGCGCGCGGCCATCTACGCGGCCGAGCCGCTGGTCAGCTTCGTCGGCGTGCAGAAGACCTACGACGGCGTCAACCTGGTGGTGCGCAAGCTCGACCTGGACATCCGCCGCGGTGAGTTCCTGACGCTGCTAGGCCCCTCGGGCTCGGGCAAGACCACCACGCTGATGATGCTGGCCGGCTTCGAGTCGCCCACCGCCGGCGAGATCCTGCTCGAGCGCAAGCCCATCACCCGCACCCCGCCGCACAAGCGCAACTTCGGCATGGTGTTCCAGAACTACGCGCTGTTCCCGCACATGACGGTGGGCGACAACGTGGCCTATCCGCTGACGGTGCGCCGCGTGCCCAAGGCCGAGCAGGCCCAACGGGTGGAACGGGCGCTGGCCATGGTGCGGCTGCAGGGCATGGCGGGCCGCTATCCGTCGCAGCTGTCGGGTGGTCAGCAGCAGCGCGTGGCCCTGGCCCGCGCGCTGGTGTTCGAGCCGCAGCTGGTGCTGATGGACGAACCGCTGGGCGCACTCGACAAGCAGTTGCGCGAGCACATGCAGATCGAGCTGAAGGAGTTGCATAGACAACTCGGCGTCACCTTCGTCTTCGTCACCCACGACCAGGGCGAGGCGCTGACCATGAGCGACCGCGTGGCGGTGTTCAACAACGGCGTTATCCAGCAGATCGCCCCGGCCGACACCATGTACGAGCAGCCTTCCAACCGCTTCGTCGCTAGCTTCATCGGCGACGGCACCATGCTGCCGGCCACGCTGCGCGCCGCCACGCTGGAAGGCCAGGCCGACCGCTGCAGCGCGGTGATGGCCGACGGCACCGTGCTCACCGGCATCAACGTCAATGCGGCTGCCAACGGCGCCGAGGTGATGGTGGGCATCCGCCCCGAGCGCATCGCGGTGCATGCCGCGCCGCCCGCGGCCGCCGCCGGCAACCTGCTGCGGGCCCAGGTGCGCAGCATCGTGTACTTCGGCGACCACCTGCGGCTGCTGTGCGGCGTGGGCGCCGACGGCCGGCATGAGGCCGCCGTCAAGCTGCCGCTGTCCGCGCCCGCGGTGCCGGCCGCGGGCGACCACGTCTGGCTCGAGTTCCCGCAGGCGCTGACCCGCGTCTACGCCTGAGCCCGCACTCCTTCCTTTCCCGTTCGACCACCGAGAACTGCACCATGCAACTGAAGACCCTCGTCCTCGCCCTGTCCGCGCTGTGCGCCCTGCCGGCGCTGGCCCAGCAGCAGATCACCGTCGTCAACTTCGGCGGCGCCAATGCCAACGCGCAGAAGAAGGCCTACTACGAGCCCTTCGAGAAGGCCACCGGCACCAAGGTCATCGCGGTGGAATACAACGGCGAGCAGGCCAAGATCAAGGCCATGGTCGAGACCAAGAAGGTCACCTGGGACGTGGTGGAAGTCGAATCGCCCGACGCGGCCCGCGGCTGCGACGAAGGCCTGTTCGAGAAGATGGACTACAGCAAGCTGGGCGGCAAGGAAAGCTTCCTGCCCGCAGCGGTGAGCGAATGCGGCGTGGGCGTGTTCGTCTGGTCCACGGTGATGGCCTGGAACGGTGACAAGCTCAAGGACGGCCCCAAGACCTGGGCCGACTTCTGGGACACCAAGAAATTCCCGGGCAAGCGCGGCATGCGCAAGGGCGCCCGCTACAACCTCGAATTCGCGCTGATGGCCGATGGCGTGAAGTCGGCCGACGTGTACAAGGTGCTGGGCACCAAGGAAGGTGCCGAGCGCGCCTTCAAGAAGCTGACCGAACTCAAGCCCGCCATCCAGTGGTGGGAAGCCGGCGCCCAGCCGCCGCAGTTCCTGGTGGCCGGCGACGTGGTGATGAGCACCGTCTACAACGGCCGCATCGACGCCGCCAACCGCGAAGGCAAGAACCTCAAGATCGGCTGGACCGGCGGCATCTACGACCTGGACTACTGGGTGATCCCGAAGGGCGCGCCCAACAAGGAAGCGTCGATGAAGTTCATCGCCTTCGCCAGCACGCCCGAAGCGCAGGCCGAGTACGCGAAGAACATCGCCTACGGCCCCACCAACGTCAAGGCGATGGCCAAGCTGGACGCCGGCGTGCAGGCCAACCTGCCCACCTCGGCCGCCAACGCCAAGGACGCCCTGCAGTTCAACCTCAAGTTCTGGGCCGACCAGGGCGAGGACCTGGAAAAGCGCTTCGCCGCCTGGTCCACCAACTGAACGGGTAACGCAGCATGACCGCCTCCGCCCTGCCGCTGACCGGCCACGCCGATCCCCGCTCGCTGCAGCGGCAGCTGGCGCGGGCCGGTCGGCAGCGCAAGCTGCGCGCCTTCGCGCTCACCTTGCCGCTGCTGGTTTTTCTGCTGCTCACCTTCCTGGTGCCCATCGCCGGGCTGCTCAAGCGCGCGGCCGAGAACCCGGAGGTGGCCAATGCGCTGCCGCGTACCGTGGCCGCCCTCGATGGCTGGAGCCGCCAGGGCACGCCGCCCGACGCGGCCTTTGCGGCGGTGGCGGCCGACCTGGCCGCCCTGCCCGACCGCTCGGACGCCGGTGCGCTGGCGCGCCGGCTCAACAGCGCCGAGCCGGGTGCCCGCTCGCTGGTGATGAACACCTACCGGGCGATGCCGCTGCCCGCCGGCAGCAACGCCCGCAGCGAACTGATGGCGCTGGACGAGCGCTGGAACGAGCCCAAGTACTGGCAGGCCATCGCCAAGAACGGCGAGCGCTGGACGCCTGATTACCTGCTGGCCTCGGTCGACCTGCAGCGTGATGCCAACGGCCAGATCGAGCGCATGGCGCCCGAGCAGCGCGCCTTCGGCGGCATCCTGCTGCGCACCTTCCAGATCAGCCTGGTGGTCACGCTGCTGTGCCTGCTGCTGGGCTATCCGCTGGCCTACTGGCTCAGCACCCTCAGCGCCCGCCAGGCCAACCTGCTGATGATCCTGGTGCTGGTGCCCTTCTGGACCAGCATCCTGGTGCGCATGGCCGCCTGGATCGTGCTGCTGCAGTCCGAAGGCCTGGTCAACCATGCGCTGGCCGCGCTGCACCTGATCGACCAGCCGCTGCAGCTGCTGTTCAACCGCACCGGCGTGCTGGTGTCGATGACGCACATCCTGCTGCCCTTCATGATCCTGCCGCTGTACAGCGTGATGAAGAGCGTGCCGCCCACTTACCAGCGTGCCGCGGTGTCGATGGGCAGCACGCCGCTGGCCGCCTTCTTCCGGGTATACGTGCCGCAGACCTACCCGGGCATCGGCGCGGGCGGGCTGCTGGTGTTCATCCTGGCCATCGGCTACTACGTGACGCCGGCGCTGCTGGGCGGCCCCGACGACCAGATGCTCAGCTACTACATCGCCCAGTACACCAACGTGAACGTGAACTGGGGCATGGCCTGCGCGCTGGGCGCGATGCTGCTGGCCGCCACGCTGGTGCTGTACGCGGTGTACCGCCGCATCACCAACACCGAACTGAGCCTGGGTTGACCATGAAGCTGATGCCCGACTTTCCCGCCTACGCCACGCCGCTCGACAAGGCCGGCTGGTGGGCGCTGCGCCTGTTCTGCGTGGCGGTGCTGGTGTACCTGCTGGCGCCCATCCTGGTGATCATGCCGCTGTCGTTCAGCGAAAGCTCCTTCCTGGTCTACCCGATCCACGGTTGGTCGCTCAAGTGGTACGAGAACCTGTTCAGCTCCGAGGAATGGGCCCGCGCCGCCAAGAACAGCTTCATCGTGGCGCCGGCCGCCACGCTGATCGCTACCGTGCTGGGTACCACCGCCGCGGTGGGACTGGCCCGCACCAGCTTCCCGTTCAAGGGCCTGCTGATGAGCCTGCTGATCGCGCCGATGGTGGTGCCCATCGTGGTGGTGGGCGTCAGCACCTACCTGTTCTTCGCGCCGCTGGGCCTGGCCGACAGTTACCTGGGCCTGATCGTCGTGCATGCCGCGCTGGGCGCGCCCTTCGTGCTCACCACGGTGCTTGCCACGCTGCAGGGCTTCGACCACAACCTGGTGCGTGCCAGCCTGGGCCTGGGCGAAACGCCGATGCGCACCTTCTTCCGCATCACGCTGCCGGTGATCGCGCCGGGCGTGGTGTCGGGTGCGCTGTTCGCCTTTGCCACCTCGTTCGATGAAGTGGTGGTGGCGCTGTTCCTGGCCGGACCCGAACAGCTGACGTTGCCGCGGCAGATGTTCAACGGCATCCGCGAGAACATCTCGCCCACCATCGCCGCGGTGGCCACGCTGCTGATCCTCTTCACCACCTCGTTGCTGGGCGTGCTGGAGTGGATCCGCGGCCGCCGCGCCTGAGCAGTTTGACGATGAGCGACTCCTTGAACCAGCCGCTGGGCGGCAATGCGATGCCACGCTTCGGCGGCCTGGCCAGCATGATGCGGCTGCCCATGGCCAGCTCGCCCGCGGGCCTGAACGCGGCCTTCATCGGCGTGCCGCTGGACATCGGCACCAGCCACCGGCCGGGTACGCGCTTCGGCCCGCGGCAGATCCGCGCTGAATCGGCCTTGATCCGCCCCTACAACATGGCCACCGGCGCTGCACCCTTCGACAGCCTGCAGGTGGCCGACCTGGGCGACGTGCCGATCAACACCTATTCCTTGGCCAAGTCGGTGGAGATCATTACCGACTTCTACCGCCCGGTGCTGGCCGCCGGCTGCATACCGCTGACCCTGGGCGGCGACCACACCATCGCGCTGCCCATCCTGCGCGCGATGGCCGAGCGCCATGGCCCGGTGGCCCTGGTGCACGTGGACGCGCATGCCGACGTCAACGACGAGATGTTCGGCGAGCGCATCGCCCACGGCACGCCCTTCCGCCGCGCGGTGGAAGAAGGCCTGCTGCAGGGCAATAAGGTCTGGCAGATCGGCCTGCGCGGCAGCGGCTATGCGGCCGACGACTTCGACTGGCCGCGCCAGCAGGGCTTTACCGTGGTGCCGGCGCACGAGGTGTGGTGGCAGTCGCTGGCGCCGCTGATGGCGCGCGTGCGCGATTCCATCGGCAACGCACCGTGTTACCTGAGTTTCGACATCGACGGCATCGACCCAGCCTATGCCGGCGGCACCGGCACGCCGGAGATCGGCGGCCTGACCGTGCCGCAGGCGCTGGAGATCGTGCGCGGATGCCGCGGCCTGAACCTGGTGGGCTGCGACCTGGTGGAGGTATCGCCGCCGTACGACACCAGCGGCAACACCGCGCTGCTGGGCGCCAACCTGCTGTACGAGATGTTGTGTGTGTTGCCTGGCGTGACCCGCCGCTGAGGCGTCGAAGCCCTGCGCCTGCCGTGCCCAGGCGCAGCCTGTAGAGTCTTCTCCCCACCCTGCATCACCCACAACACCAACGCCATGAATGCCAACACCTCTCCGCTGGCCCAGCTGGCCGACGCCACGCTGCTCAAGACCGACGCCCTGATCGACGGCCAGTGGGTGGCCGGCAGCGCCCGCTTCGACGTGACCGACCCCGCCACCGGCGCCAAGCTGGCCGACGTGGCCGACCTGGGCGCCGACGACACCGAAGCCGCCATCGCCGCCGCCAACCGCGCCTGGCCGGCCTGGCGCGCCAAGACCGCCAAGGAACGTGCCGCCATCCTGCAGCGCTGGTACCGGCTGATCATCGAGCACACCGACGACCTGGCCCGCATCATGACGGCCGAGCAGGGCAAGCCGCTGGCCGAGGCCAAGGGTGAAGTGAGCTACGGCGCCAGCTTCATCGAGTGGTTTGCCGAAGAGGCCAAGCGGGTGTATGGCGAGACCATTCCCACCACCGACAACGGCAAGCGCTACCTGGTGCTCAAGCAGCCGGTGGGCGTGTGCGCGGCCATCACGCCCTGGAACTTCCCGATCGCGATGATCACCCGCAAGGTGGCACCGGCCCTGGCCGCGGGCTGCCCGGTGGTCATCAAGCCGGCCGAGCTGACGCCGCTGTCGGCCCTGGCCGTGGCCGAGCTGGCGCAGCGCGCCGGCATGCCCTCGGGCGTGCTCAACATCGTCACCAGCACCAACTCGTCGGCCGTGGGCCAGGTGCTGTGCAAGAGCGACCTGGTGCGCCACCTGTCGTTCACCGGCAGCACGCCGGTGGGCCGCATCCTGATGGAGCAGTGCGCCCCCACCATCAAGAAGCTGAGCCTGGAGCTGGGCGGCAATGCGCCCTTCATCGTGTTCGACGATGCCGACCTGGACAGCGCGGTGGAAGGCGCCATCGCCAGCAAGTACCGCAACGCCGGCCAGACCTGCGTGTGCGCCAACCGGCTGTACGTGCAGGACACGGTGTACGACGCCTTCATCGCCAAGTTCACCGAGAAGGTGAAGGGCCTGAAGGTGGGCAACGGCTTCGAGGCCGGCGTCACCATCGGCCCGGTGATCGAGGACAAGGCCATCACCAAGATCGAGGCGCATGTGAGCGATGCGCTGGCCAAGGGTGCCTCGGTGCTGACCGGTGGCAAGAAGAGCGGCGACCGCTTCTACGAACCCACGGTGCTGGCGCACGCGACCTCGGACATGCTGTGCGCGCGCGAAGAAACCTTCGGCCCGGTGGCGCCGGTGTTCACCTTCAAGACCGAGGCCGAGGCCATTGCGCTGGCCAACAACACCGAGTTCGGCCTCGCCAGCTACTTCTACAGCCGCGACATCGGCCGCATCTTCCGCGTGGGTGAGGCGCTGGAATACGGCATGGTCGGCATCAACACCGGGCTGATCTCCACCGCCGAGGTGCCGTTCGGCGGCGTCAAGCAGTCGGGCCTGGGCCGCGAGGGCAGTCACCATGGCATCGACGATTACATCGAGGTCAAGTACCTCTGCCTGGGCGATATCCAGAAATAATCGCGGCTTTCGTCTCACGGAAGTTGCGCCGCCATGGAGTTTCGGCACGTTCTGCTGCTCGTCTTCGTTCTTGCCGCCCTGCATGTGCACTTCCGGGGCCGGGTGCGCTTCAGCCTGAAGCGCGCGCTCGACTTCACGGTGCTGCTGGCGCCGGTGAACAGCCTGATGGTGCTGTTCTCCCGCGCGCCCACGCAGCCCTACCTCGACCCCAAGACCTTCCCCGAGCTGGCACCCCTGGCCGCCAACTGGCACACCATCCGCGATGAAGCGATGCGGCTGGCCGAAGGCGGCGGCATCCGCGCCGCCTCCGGTTACAACGACGTCGGCTTCAACTCGTTCTTCCGCACCGGCTGGAAGCGCTTCTACCTGAGCTGGTACGGCAAGGACATGCCCTCGGCCCAGGCGCAGTGCCCGCAGACGGTGGCGCTGCTCAAGCAGATCCCGTCGATCAAGGCGGCGATGTTCGCCAGCCTGCCGCCGGGTGCCACGCTGGTGAAGCACCGCGACCCCTACGCCGGCTCGCTGCGTTACCACCTGGGCCTGGTCACGCCCAACGACCCCGCCTGTTACATCGAGGTGGACGGCCAGCGCTACCACTGGCGCGACGGCGAGGCGGTGATGTTCGACGAGACCTACATCCACCACGCCGAGAACGCCACCCAGCAGCAGCGGGTGATCCTGTTCTGCGACGTCGAGCGGCCTCTGCACTTCGCGCCACTGCGCTGGTTCAACCGCTTCTTCGCCAAGCACGTGATGGCGGCGGCCAGCAGCCAGAACATCGAGGGCGAACAGGTGGGCGGCCTCAACCGCGCCTTTGCCACCATCTACCTGTGGCGGCTCAAGGCCAAGGCGCTGAAGGCCAGCAACCGCAGCCTGTACTACGCGGGCAAGTGGGCCTTGATCGTCGGCCTGCTGTGGCTGCTGTTCTGGTGATGGGCGGCTGGGCTCACCCGCCCGCCGGGCCGTCCCAAGGGCGGGTGCGCCCCCTCGGGGGGCCGCGAGCGCAGCGAGCTTGGGGGTCGAATCACTCCCCGGGTGGGTCTTCGTCGTTGGCAGCGGCGGCGGGGCCGCGTTCCACCCGGTTGGCAAAGCCGGCGCGGCCCACGGCGGCGCTGCTGGTGGCCTGACCCATCGCCCGGCGCATCAGCGCGCCGGCATCCTTGCCGTGCTCGGGGTAGTGGCCGACACCGGCGCTCACGGCCACCGCCATGTCGCCGCCGGCCATGGTGAAGGGCCGCTGCAGCGTCTGCACCAGCTTGTTGACCACGCCGCTCACGTCGCCCGGCGCGTCCACCCAGGCCAGCAGCACCGCGAACACGTCGTGGCCCACCGAGGCCACCACGTCGCTGGCGCGCAGGTTGGCGCGCAGCCGCACCGCCACCTTGCGGCGCAGCACGTTGGCCGATTCAGGCCCCAGCCGGCTGGCGGCGGTGGCCAGGCCCTCGATGCGCAGCACCACCAGCGCCATCGGCGCCGGCTCGCGCTCGCGCAGCGCCAGCAGGTGGGTCATGTGTTCCAGCAGCTGGCTGTGGTTGGGCAGGCCGGTGGCCAGGTCGGTGGCGTGCGCCTTGCGGGCGGCGCGGTCGAGCTGCTTGCGCTCGATGCCCAGGCGCACCCGGCGCGGCAGCGTTTCCTGCTCGTTGGGTGACAGCACATCCTGCACGCCGGCCTGCAGCAGCCGCATGGCCACCAGCGGCGACACCTGCGGCGTGACCACCAGCACCGCCGCGTCCAGCACCGCATGCGACAGCGCGGGCCACAGCGGCAGCTCCTGCAGCTCGTCTTCGTCCAGCGTCATCAGCACCGCGTCGAAGGGCTGCTGGTGCAGCACGCCGTTGGCTTCCTGGAAGGTGGTGGCGGTGACGACGAACGGGCCCCAGGCAGAGCCCACCAGTTCAGCCGGCACCGGCCCGATGGCCAGCAATTGGTACGTCGTGCTCATGGTGTCGCCCGTGCCAAAGAAAAAGGCCGCACATGGCGACCTTGCAGCATTGGAGCGGGTGAAGGGAATCGAACCCCAAATTTTCACCCCTCCCCAGTGCAGCGGTTGTCATCGGCCCCACCCTCTCCACTGGCTACAGGGTTCTGTGGGGGTCTGATTCCGCAGTGTATTCCGCAGTAGCAGCAAGCCCCGCGGCACCCCCAAAATTCCGCCATCGTGGCGGCATTGTGCGGACCCACCTGGGCCGTGTACGGTCCCGCCAACATCGGCGCACTCGTCGCACCGTCGTGTGGTGTCACGAAGCACGACGACGCGGATGAGCCGAAGCTGTCGCCACCACTAGATAGGCCTTGTGCTGCCGCTGACACGGTTAGCTCAACGCCTCCACATGTCGTGAAGTCGTTTTTTTTTGGCACCTAATCCCACCTCCTGAGCCACCTCAGCGGGAGTTACTAACCTACTATTTTGCCGCTCTGCATGCCTAGTATTTTTCCTGCAAAGAACCCATACAGCCCCTTCCCTCTCCCATCCGAACACAAGTGGGATACGGGGGTGCTAGCAATTACCGGGAAGAACGGCGCCGGCAAGTCGCGATTATTAAAAGCGATCGCCGACAACAGTGTCGAAATATCAGTAGAGAGCGTCGGTGTTGTACGCAGCCAAAATATCGTACATCTGACGCAGGCGAACATGCACGCGCAAATTGAGGCCACCAGCGGGCACTCGGTGGATTTTGGGGACGTTCTTAACGAGTGCGCATCCTACTATGACCGCAACAAGTCATCAGTCGTGTGGGGACAGATGCAACAGCACGGTCGAACGGTGACAGAGACCGGTTTGGACATTAATGCAGTCCGGACGGCAGTGCTTAAGGCGGCAGAGCGACGCCGTTGCGACACTGGAGACCTTACAGGACAAGATGTAGCGGACGAATACACGAATATCTCGCCCCAACCCTTCGGGTACTTTCGCCTTCAGAATATATTCAGCGAATATCTCGCGCGAATGAATCGCGACCATTATCACGAATTTCTGAATTACAAAGGAGTCGGAGACGCCATCCATCATGGAGTTAACTTTCCCAGCAGGTTCGGCCCTCCACCATGGATAGAATTTAACGAGCTGCTGGAGAGGGTATTCAATGGAAAGTTCTCTCTCCGTCTACCGACAACGCTGGAGAAGAATTACAAGCCCCAGCTTCTGCTCAGTGGCAACGGCATTCCGATCGCTTCGGAGCAACTGTCATCAGGGGAACAAACACTACTATGGCTCACCACAGCAATTTTCTCCGCGACGCGCACAAATCTATCCGCCTCCGCCTCAGTTATTCTTCTAGACGAGCCTGATGCATTCTTGCATCCTGCGATGGTTCGCCAGTTTGATCACGCGATCCACCAAATTGCCAAAACGCTCGGTGCTGTAGTCGTGCTCACGACGCATTCGCCTACCACCGTTGCGCTAATGACGAATTGCTCATTCGCGCAGCTCGCAGACGGAGCCCTGAGAGAAGTGTCACGCGATCAAGCCGTCGACGATCTACTGGCGGGGATCACGAGCATCGCGATAGACCTACAGAACCGTCGACACGTGTTTGTAGAGAGCCATTACGATGCGGCCGTATACCAGCAAGTTCATGAGATTCTGAAGGATAAGGACGATTCAGGGCTTACGGGAATTTCGTTTAATTTCACTCCTGCGGCGAGCAAGGTTCCCGTAGATCACCTGAAAAGCTGTCTAACCAAGCATCTCGGCAAACTGCCGGGGGCAAACGTCGAATCCTTTATTGAGGCTGTGAATGGTGCCGGGTCATGCGATCAAGTTTCCGCATCGGTCGAGGCTTTATCGCCCCACCACGATGCTAATGTGTGGGGTGTAATCGATTGGGATAGAACCAATAGATCAAGCAGCCGCGTACTCGTGCACGGTGAGTCGCAGTTTTACTCCCTAGAGAACGCGGTCCTCAATCCGGTGGCACTTGGCGCATATCTCACCGTTTATTTTCCGGCAAAAATCACCTCCGAGCCGGCGCTAGCGCCGTTACGCCAGTACATCGGCGAGCGCATACACACAGAGAAGCCTGCTCAGTTGTTGAGCGACGCTATGACAGAGTGGCTTCTGGACGACAACAGTAACCCGATGCCGTTTAAACTTGCCGGAGAACGTACAGTTACCATACCTCAGGCATGGCTGCACACTCAGGGTCACGCCCTCAATGACAAGATACTAAACAAACTACCGCAGCTCCGGAGTATTCGGCCTGGCCCCCTAATGCTTGACGTAGCCAAGAGAGGCTTTCGTCTCTTTCCATGGACTATCCCGGCAAGCTTCGAAACTCTTTTCCACTCGATAGCCAGCAGCCGTAGCAACTAGCGCCGCCTCCACTCCCATGGTGCAAGCGGCGACATATCTGACCACAACCCAACGTGGGCAGCCATGGCCGCGTTCTCGGCCCGCAGGATCGCAGCGTCGGTGAGGTAGCGCCGATAAGCCCAAGCCATACCTGTGGCTACCTGGATGTGACTGGCATCCTTGCCGCTGCACTCCACCCTGCCGACCGTGCGGCCGTACCGGTCCAGCTTCTGCGCCCGCAGCGTCGCCTGCTGCTGGAAGCACAAGTCGGCCAGCGCCTGACGGCTGCGCGTGCCCCACGGCTGGCGCTTTTCGGGCGCATCGATCTCAGCCAGCCGGACCTTCACAGTCTGGTCGTCGCAGCGCATGGTCAGCGTGTCGCCGTCAGCGACGCCGACGACCAGACAGAGCACTGCAGCAGCGATGGTTGGCATGGGCATGAACGGGGAGCGCGCCGATGGATCAGGCTCGCCACTGTATGCTCATACAGCACGAGTGAGCAGACCCATGACCGCGTTTGACCCGAAGAACACCAGGATGAGGTGGGCCGTCACCCAGCTGCGAGACAAGGGTCGAAGGCTGAAGCGAACCGAATGGCCGGCACCAGTGGTGGGCGAACTTGAACTCAGCGTGATGCCCGAGACCAACGCCAAGAGGCCCCTCAAGAAGCTGGAGCTCTACGGCACGCCCGGCACGGTGCGTCAGTCCCTGCTGCTGCCGCTGTTCGAGCCGCAGATCATCGCGATGGACGGCGCTGGCCTTGTGCTGCACGGCATGCAGTTGGCCAGCGATGACGGCTCGGTCTACGAGCACATTCAGGTCTGGCACTGCGTGCCGCAGTCCGAGCTCTAGCCGTTTGGAGCATCGTCGCGCTGGAGACTGGGCTCAGGCAGTCCTGCCTGGTTACCTTCACCCCTCTTGGGCCGCAAGCCCCGCCATGCCTTGGTGCACAGCCCGGCCAGCACTTCACCTGCCATCACGAGGTTGAGCAGCAGCACGACGATAGTGGCCACGGCCACAAGCACCGGGCTGAGAACGAGCAGCATCACCACCTGCAGCAGCTTGGAGCCGCCACTCAAACGGTCGAGCCATGCCTCCGCCAGGCCGGCAAGCTCCTCCAGGCTCCCAGGCTCGCGCAATCCCATCAGGCGCTGCGGACGCTCGCGCGTCGACGTGCAAGTTCGACCAGTCGACCTACGGGCCTCTCAACGTGCCGGTGCACCAAACACCCGATCAATGTCGCAAGCGCAGCCAGGGTGAGAAACGACACCCAGATTGGCAGGGCGCCCAGCAGACCAGTCGCTGCGGCCGCCTTGATCAACGCGACCAGAACTGTGAAGTGCACAAGGTAGATGGCATACGAAGCGTCGCCAAGCAGCTTCAGCACCGGGGCTGTGACCTCGAGCAATCGAGCCCGCTCAAGGGCAACGATCGCGTAAAGCATCAGCGCGGCTCCGGCTCCATACAACAGCGTCCAGCTGCTGTGACGGAACTCGTGCGTTCGCAGCTCCAGGACACCGGCGCCCACGAAAGTGAGGGCACCAAGGAAGAACGCGGACCACAGGGCAACCGGTCGACCCACTACCTGCCGGGCAGCGATGGCAACACCGATTCCAAAGAAGAACTCGATGTTCTTGACGTGCAGGAGGAAGCTGCCAGGGTACTGCAGTGGAGGAAAGAGGCGGGCGATCACCAAGGCTAGCAGCCAGGTGCCGAGCACGACGGTGCCCACTGCTCGGCTGACCAGCAGGGTGGCGAACATGCCATAGAAGAGCAGCTCATGGGACAGCGTCCATGCCACGCCAACGATGGGCGGGTGATCCGCAGGAAAGAGCAGGAAGCCACTGAGGATTGCAGCTGGGTCACGCTCGTGGCCTTGGCCGAGCGCTGGTCGGGAAGCGTAGATCGCGACCAGCGCAGCCAGCACGAGCCAATACAACGGATAGATCCGCGCGGCGCGTTTCCAAGCAAATCGCCCGAGCGAATCGGGCTGGCCGATGTCGGTGCGATGGATCCAGTACATGATGAACCCGCTTAGCACGAAGAAGAAGTCGACGCCTGCCCGACCGAAGGGGATGAAGAATCCGCCCCAGATGCTGTAGCCGCCATACTTCTGCAATGCCAACGTGTCTGCGGCGTGATGCAGCACAACCAGGCATGCGGCCAAGCCCCGAGCGGCATGGACGCCGCTGAGTTGCGCATTCATGAACTTCCCCCTGCCAACTTTCTTTTGCGAAGTGCTCAACGCAGCAGAGAGACGATGACTTCAACTCGTCGGGTAGCGCGCGACCTCAACTCGCTCTTTGCTACGCCGAATTGTTTCCTGGATGTATCTGTACGGCAGCAGTCACCGCGACGACACTATTCACCACCGGTATCTATTGCACTAGTGAATCTGGGCGAGCTATCGAGACGTTGCCCATGTCGAATCTCCTGCGGCAAGGTACAGCTCGACACGAGGCGCCCAGAACAACGAGCGTCGCGTACCCAGCCAGTCACCGCCGTGCCGCTGCCATCAAGACCAAGAGGTGTATCGAGGCCGCCAGCAGGCCGCGCCAGCCAAACGTCGAAACGACAGCGACGTAGCCCCCAACGATGAAAATGGCAGTCACGACAGAGCCTCGCCGACCGCCCCACGCAGTTCTTTGGGTGCTGCCTTGCTAGCCCGCTCGGCCCGGCTCGACTTCAGCGCCCGCACGCGCTGCAGGATCTGCGTGCGCGTCACTTTGATTCGCGCCGACGGGTTCTTCTCGTTCCAGTCAGCGATAGCCTTGCGCGCCGCTTCCACGCCCTCGCTGTCGCCGTCGGCTTGGGCTTGTGCCCACTTGCCGGCCAGCTCACCCTCGACGTTCTTGGCCAGCTGGATCGTGCGCTGGGTCTCGCCGATGCGGGACGATTCGCGCGCTACCTGGGCCGGCTGGAAGCCCAGGAACTTCATGGCGCCGTCCACGGCGTCCACGTCCATCACCTTGCGGCCCTTTGTGTCGCGGTACTCGCCGGTCTCCCACATGCCTAGGGCCTTGGCCATGTTCTGGATCGCCACCGGCGCCACCGCCATGCCCGCGCCGGCCGCGTCGCCCTGCAGCAGTTTGGTGGTGCCGGTCATCGCCATCTTGGCCAGGCCGCCGGCCGCACCGGCCACCTCCAGGAGGTCGCGGCTGGTGTCGTCATTGCTGCGCAGGAACAGGCCGGTGGCCGGCAGCAGGTTGCCCATGCCCATGCGCAGCGACAGATCGATCGGCATGCCCGGCAGCGCCGTGAGGCCGCGGGTGGCCACCTCGGCCGCTGCGTCGCCCAGGCCCAGCGCCTTGGCTACGAACTCGCGCTTGGCCCGCTTGCTGTTCAGGTCGTAACCCAGCGCCTGGCCGATGGTGTCCACCAGGTCGTTGAGATCGTCGGCGAACGGCAGGCCATCGGCACCGCCGGCCAGCAGCAGCATGGCCAGCGCCACGCCCACCGCCTTCTTGCCTTCCGGGCCCGACTTCCACATGCGCACCAGGAACTCCAGGTAGTGGGTGCTGAACTGCTTGAACGTCATCGCCGTGGCGCCCACCGGGCCGCGCGCCCAGTTGGCCTTGTTGCCGCGGTTGTAGAGCCCCTGCGTTTCGATGACGGCCTGCTCGGCAAAGGTGAATGGGTCATCGATGTCCTGCTGCAGCGCGGTCTGGTAGGCCGCCACGAAGGACACCCGCCGGTTGAACTGCTCGCTCAGGCTGAACAGCGATCCCCACAGGAACGCTGCCTTCTTCAGCATCGGGTGCTTGCCGATGGCGTTCATGGCCTCGGCCTGCAGGTGGTGGATCTCCTGCGGGCTCACGATGCCGCCGGCTTCCGCACGCTGCAGGGCCGCCGCCACCGCCGTCGGGTGCTTGCCGGCGGCCACCGAAGCAGCCGCAGCCAGGATGCGACGGCCGGCCTTCACCGCGCCGCCAAACTGGCTGAGGAACGGCAGCGTCATCGTCAGGGGCTGCGTGAGGTTGACCGCGGCCGATGCCACGCTGCCGCCGATGAAGGTGGTGAACAGCAGGGCCCGCGCTGCCGCCGCCTCTTCCTGCGGCTTGGTCACGTAGTCCACCAGCTTGATCGCATCGTCGCGCAAGTCGCCCTGCTCCTTCGGGATGGCCTCGGCCGCCTTCTTGGCCTCGGCGAGGTGCAAGTTTCCGGCGGCCATGCGGGCATTGGAGGTCACGAAAGAGGCCAGAACGCGCGTGGCGTCTTGCGAGAAGCCAGCGATGCCCTTGCGCTCGATCATGCGGCGCAGGGCTGAGCGGTTCGAGGTCGCCAGCTTCAGATAGGCCTGGTAGACCTCGTTGTCGGCGGTGCCGGTCGCCTCGGCGAACAGCTCCAGCGAATCCAGCGACACGCCGGAGAAGAGCCGGTGGCCTTCGGCGCTCATGACGCCCTGCGTCACCGTGGCGTCCTTGAAGGCCTCGTCCTCGCGCAGCAGCCGCGCCGCTCGGTTGGCAGCCGGCAGGCTCTCGTACATGCCGAAGAACTCCACGTCGCCCGACGGTCCAGTGACGGTGACGGTGTGCTTGCCGAAGCGCATCAGCGGGGCATAGCCGCGGGCCATGAGGCCGGCCACCTGCTCGCTCTTCCGCTCGATTTCGGCGGCCCGCTCCAGCAGCAGCGGCCGGTCCAACTCGGCGGCCTGGCGCTGCAGCTCTTCGTTCATCACCGCAGCAGCCTCGTGCACGTCGGCCGCGGCCAGCGTGCGCTGCACCACGCGCTCACCTTCCTTGCCGGCGATGCGCACGATCTCGCTCTTGGCCACATCCGTCAGCGACTGGTCCACCGCCCGGCGGAACTCTTGGTACAGGCCAGCCTGTTTGTCGCTCAGGCCGAACTCGGCGCGCAGCTCGTCCTCGGTGTAGATCTTGTCGGCCAGCGTGCCCTCGAAGATCGCCTGGGCGGCGCGCTCCACGTCCTTCGGATCCGCGCCGTGGCGAAGCAGGCCGTCCTTCCACAGGTCGCTCAGGCGGTCCAGCTTCGGCAGCAGCGACGGCGCCTCATCGGCCGCTGCGTTGGCGAACACGCTGGTCTCCTTGATGTAGTCCTGCACCGCGTCGAACACGCGGCCGAAGGTGTCGGGGTGGGCCTTGGCCTTGGCGTACTGGGTGCCCAGGGGGGAGACGTTTGAATTGATCCAACAACGAGGGCCCAAAAAAGGCCGAAAAACGACGACGGATCAACGACTTACGGCGACTTGTCCACAGGCGGGCCGAACGTTTAATTTGAGCTAACGACAGCCCGAAATCAGGCGCGGATCGCCAGAAAAATGCCCGTGGTCTGCCCGTCCGGGCGTCTGCCGGGCGCCCATTCCCTGCTCAATCACTCGATGCGGCCGACCAGGCGCAGGTAGCGCGAGGCTGGCAGGTCGGTGGCCTTGGCTGTGCCGAGGCGCTGCACCGACAGCGCCGCGCCGCCCGCGGTGCTGCTGTTGGGGCGGAGGGTGATCGTCGCCAGATCGCCGTCGATGCGGCCCTGCGGCACCACCACCAGGTTGCCCGTCTGTGCATCCCACAGCACAGCCTGGTAGTTGCGCAGCGACTGGGGCAGCTCGTCCACCCAGTCCGTCGGCCAGGTCGAGCCCGCCGGGATGGCACGGGCGGCATCATCGAAAACACCCACTGCGGTGGACGCGAGCTGCATGCCTGGCACCTGCTCGGCCACGGCGCCCAGGGTGGCGCTGTCGAGGAAACCGACCACCTGCGCATCGCCTTCAGCACCACCGGCTGCGACGGTGCTTCGAAACGCCTTCCAGCGGTCCGCGAGCACCTCTTGAAAGGCCGGCGAGATGGTCTTGTCGACCAGCGCGCCCTGCAGCTCTCGCGGCAGGCGGGCGAGCTTTTCGCCCAGCGCCAGCTCCGGCGCGATCCAGCTGCGGCCTACGTTGTGATCCCAGCCAGGGTCGATGCCCACCGGCACCCGGTCGGTGATGACGCCATCGCGGTTGACCACGTCGCGGGTCTGGCGCGGGATCGGCTCGGACACGCTGAGGTTGCGTTCGTCCATGTCGGCCTGGCTGAACGCGCGAACCGTGCAGCGGCAGCCCCAGCCGTTTGGCGGGTAGTGGGTCTGCCAGAAATCATCGTCGATCGGGTAGACGCGGCCGTTCCACTGCCGGTGCAGGGGGCGCACTCGCGCATCGCCTGCGGTGCGGTACTGCAGGAATGGCCGCCGCTCTTTGTTGGCCTGCAGCTGCTGCCAGCGGCCGGCCATGTGGGCCGAGCGCATGTTGTTGTCGAAGATGACGCTGGTGCGCCAGCCGCGGGAGCCGCGGTAGGTCCAGCCGTGCGACTGCACCACCTGGTCGAATGACTTTCGGAAATCGGCGATGGTGGTGCCGTTGTTCAGCGCGGCCAGCAGCGCCTGCTGCAGCTCACCGGCCAGGTCGGCCGAGGTGGCGCCGGCCACGGTGAACACCTTGGCGTGCACTGGGCCTGCCAGGCTGTTCCACGCCACGCTGGCCTCGGGCAGCTTGCCCCGCAGGTTGTCGATCGCTTCCTGGAAGCGCAGGCCGAATGCTTCAGCCACGTGCACCCCTTGCCTGCAGCCACATCCCGGCCACGCCGCGCAGGTAGGCCACGGTGAACCCGGCGCTGACGATGAGCGCGCCCCACTGCTGCGCCTGCCAGCCGGCATAGAGCCAGAACGGCTGGCCGGCCAGGCCGATCACGCAGGCCCACCGGCGCACGCGCTCCCGTCGGTCCTGATTGATCCAGGCAGCGAGCACGCCGGTGCACATGATGGCCAGCTGGTCGATGCTCATGCGGTGCCGCCGTGGAGAGTTTTCAGGAGGCGCATCAGTCCGCGGCCTGCATCTCTGCCCCGACCAGGGCCAGGGCGATGACGCCGTGATCGCCATAGATCTTGACCATCTCCCGCAAGTCGGCGGCGGCGGCTTCCACGCGGCGGCGGTCATCCTCAGCCATGGAGGCTACGGTGAACTTGAGCAGCCGCAGGGTCTGCTGTTCTTCGGTCATGGTCAGTACGTTCCCGGCTGGGCGACGGCGCGGGTGAGCGCCATCAGGCCTTCCTGAAAGTGGGTGCTGCCGATGCTGGCCCAGCGACCGGGCTCGGCGGCGCCGATGCGCTTGATCTCGTCTTCCTGCGCCACGGCCGCCTCGCGCTGGTCATGCAGGTGCTGGCGCACATCGGCCACCAGGGTCTGCAGCTCCAGGCCCTTGGCCTTGATCGCGTTCATCAGGTCGATTTCGCGCTGCGTCAGGTCGCGGTAGCCCTTGATCTTCGTGTGCTGGTCTTTCACGGTCGGCCTTTCGGGCGTGGGAGTGGCATCAGGCGGCCTGGGTGGCCGCGCCTCGGAGGATCGAGTAGCTGAGCGCGCGGTCGAGCACCTCGCGCAGGGCTGCGTCGTCCATCACGCCGACCACCTGTTGCAGGTCGGCGTGGAACTCGGCGAGGGTCTTGCCCTCGGTTTCGTAGCGCTCCAGCATGGCCACCACCGGGGCGATCATGTTGTCTTCGATGGCGCGGTCGGCGGCCTCGGCGGCGAGCTGCGCGGCCTCGGCTTCTGTCATGCCGGCGGCGCGTGCGAATTCGTAGCCGGCGAGGCCGCTGAAGTCGATGGCTGCGGTGGCAGCCGCGGGCGCCGCTGCTGGCGGCGCTGCAGGTGCGGGCGGGGTCGCGGGCGCGCTCACCTTCGGCAGCAGGGCGTCCTCATCGGTCTCGGCCTGCGGAATGCCCAGCTCCTCCAGCATCGCCGACCGCGATGGCTTGGCGCCCATGTCGGCGGCGATCTTGTAGGTCTCTGCCCGGTCCTTGCCTGCATTGAGCGGCTGGAAGAACTCCAGCTCGGGCGGTGCCACGCCATCGCCGAAGTTGTAGCGGGTGATCCACTTGAACAACTGGTTCATCGACGCGACAGCGATGTCGCGGTCGCTGTCGTTGATGCTCTTCTGGCGCTCGGCCGCAATCTCGCCCGCGGCCCTGGCGCCCACGCCCTGCAGCTCGGCCACCATGGCTTGGCCGGTGACGGCCTTGCTCATCTCGCGGTTGCACAGGTCGATCAGGTCAGCCTGCGGCAGCGAGGTCGAGTTGCCACCCGTCGGCGTGAGCAGCTGCAGCGCGGAGCCGTCGGGCCCGATGACATAGCCCGACTCCAGCATGCCGGCGATGGCCTGTTCGAGCTTGTCGATGTCCTCAGGCAGCGTGCCCTGCGGGTAGGTGGCGAATGGCCACGGCAGGCCGTGGCGCTCGCAGTACTTGACGAAGTAGCGCCACCCGCCGGTCTTGAAGGTCCAGGGCCAGAAGCAGCTGCTGAGCACCGCCACGCCGTACGGGTTGATGGCCGACGGCATGTGCCGGCTGATGACGAACTGGCTGGGGTTTTCGACCGGCGCGCCGATCATGTTGCCGACGCTGATGAGCAGCGGCCGGCCATGCGCATCGAACTTGAATCGGCGGCCGGGGCGGTCCAGCACTTGGCCAGGCACCACGTCGCCGTTGACCAGCTCCCACACCACTTCATGCACGTGGTAGCCGGTGAGCACGGCGCTGGTCATCTGCCACATGACCTCTTGCCAGTCGAGCTGCAGGCCGTCGTCGTTGACGCCACCGGGCGCGGTCTCGCGCATCCAGTCTTCGCAGAGCTGGCGGGCCTGCATGCTCTGCGGGTCATCTTCGTTGCCCGCGTTGATGCGCCAGTCGTACGCCCGGAAATTGCCCCGTACCGACCGGATGTCGCCGAGCACGTGGGCGTCGGCCATGATGGACAGGTAGACCCGTTCGGCATCGCCCATCCGCCGCAGGATGGGGTCGGGGTTGGGCAGGGCCAGCATGCTGCTGAGCCAGTTGCGCGGATCGGTCTCCGGCGTGGCGATGGGCCGGCTGAGCCAGCCCTTGACGGTGTTGATGAGCCCGCGGGTGGCGATCATGATGAGCGGAGCTGTCCGATTCGCAGTTTGATGACGCCGCCTGCGCGGCTGACGGCCAGCATCCACAGCATGTGCAGTGCATCGGGGCCGTCGTCGTGGTCGGCCTCGGGCCAGTGGCGCACCTGGGCGTTGAGCACGGTGTGACGCTGGTGGAACAGGATCAGGCCGTTCTGCACGTGCGGCGATAGCGACTCGATGCGCAGGTCTTTGTCGGAGTGCGGCGTGAGCGGCACGGCCGGCACCGGAATGCCGGCTTTGGCCGATGCCTTCACCAGCTCCTGGCGGAAGAACTCCTGGAACTGGATGCTTTCCACACCCCAGGCCAGGCAGCGGTATTCACGCTGGAAATCGACGATGTGGCTGATCTGGCGGTCGGGGATGCGCCTGGCCACGATGGCCTCCACCACGCTGAGCTTGCCGTGCTCACGATCAAAGCCGCCCACCAGCGTGGCCGACGGGTCGCGGCTCTTGTTGTTCTTGCCCAGGCTGGGGTCGTGGGCGCCGTAGAACACCCAGTCGCGGCACGGCTGCACCCAGAACTTCATGCCCTGGAAGAAGCTGTTCTCGTCGTTCGTCGGGTCGTTCTGGTACTCGCAATCGAACGCGTGGTGATCGCCTGCGCGGATCTTCATGAGCCGCAGCAGCGGCCGCATGCTGGGCCAGCTCACCACGGCGCCGGCATCCATCTCGGACTTGTTCTGTTCGTAGAAGGCGTCTGCTGCGGGCTCGCCTTCGTTGATGAACAGTTCTTCCCACCGCTCCCACAGGTCCATGCGGTCGGGCCACTGGACGATGGCCTGGAAGCGCACGCGCGTCCAAGTCGCGTTCTTGTGGAACCGGTTGCCCGCCGCGTCAGCAACTGGATGGCAGCCGGCTGCAGCGGCGAGCCGCCGCGGCCGCAGTTGGCGTTGCTTCACACCCTGTGCGCCGAGATGGCCGCCGGTGCGCTGGGCGCTCGCGCGCAGCGCGTGACCCAAGGCGCACATTGAGCTGGCTCTCCAACCTTCTGCGCCGAGCGCGCATCCGCGGCCTGACCGAAGGCAAGGTGCAGCGCGGCCGCACCGAGGCGCTGGACGACGACGCCAAGGACGACGCGGAGCGCTGGCAGGACTACGGCTTTGCTGGCAACCCCGGTGATGGCCAGGGCCTGGTGATCAACGCCGATGGCCACACGGTGATCATCCGCATGGACCGCATCGCCGAGCGGCCTCAGCTGGACGCCTACGACGTGGCGGTGTGGCACAAGGAAGGCCATTTCGTGAAGCTCAAGGCCGGCAAGGTGGTGGAGCTGAGCTGCGACGACCTGATCATCAGCGCCGCGGTGAGTGTGCGCATCACCAGCCCGGTGGTGCAGGTCGACGCCAGCAGCAACGTGGCCCTGAACACCCCCACCGTGGCCGCCTCGGCCGCGGTGACGGCCGGCAGCCGCGTGGATGCACCCACGATGGCCGCAGGCAACAGCCTGCAGGTGCAAGGCAAGGAGATGCACGAGCACCGCCACAACGGCGTGGACACGGGCAGCGGCACCTCCGGCCCGCCGGTGTGATGCGCGCCCTGGTGAAGCGTTTCACCAGGCATTGAAAGCGCCTGATGGCCAGACTGAACGCCTATGTTCGATCTGGCCACCCGCCCCCAACCCGCCGCCGATGCGGCCGCCCTGGTGGGCGTGCCCTTCGACCTGCGCCTGGCGCCGCCGACGCGGGTGGCGGCCTACCCCTGGACCGACTACCTCAGCCCGACCGGCGCGCCGCAGCCGGGCGTGGACATGCTGGCCACGTACGCGCTGGAGCTGGAGGACACGCTCAGCACCGCGGTGATCGTGAGCCTGTTCACCGACCGCCGCGCCAGCCGCGACGACACGCTGCCGCTGGGTGCCACCGATCGGCGGGGCTGGGTGGGCGAGGAGTTCATGGGCGAATGGGCCGGTGCCGACGCGCAGGCCTGGGGCTCGGCGCTGTGGTTGTGCATGACCGGCAAGGCCACCACCGACGTGCTGGAGCGGGCGCGCTTTGCGGCTCAGGAGGCGCTGGCCTGGCTGGTGCGTGATGGCATCGCCGCGCGGGTGGAGGTGGCCACCGAGTGGGTGGGCGAGCGGCAGGACCGCCTGGCGGTGCGCGCCACGATCTACCGGCCGGCCGAGGTGCGGCCGGTGTACGACGTGCTGTGGGGCACGAGCATCCGGCGGTGGGCTTCGGTATGACGACGCCGCTGAACGTCCCGATCCCCAGCATCAGCGAGCTGACGGCCAACGCCGCCCGGCTGCTGCAGCAGTCGCTGGCTGAGGCGAGCCAGGCCGGCGGCCCGGTGGCCATGAGCGCCACCGATCTGGAGCTGGCCCGCGGCAACGTCAAGGCGCTGGCGTTCGTGCAGGCCACCGGCCTGCATGGCGCCTACCGCTACCTGCGCGACTTCATCGCGCGGCAGGCCGTGCCGGTCAGCTCGGCCGGCACCTTCCTGGACGGCTGGCTGGCCACCTACGGCATGGCGCGCAAAGAGGCGGCAGCGGCCACGGGCACCGTGAGCGGCACCGGCGTGAGCGCATCGCTGCTGCCGGCCGGCACGTTGATGCAGGACGCCAGCGGCCGGCAGTTCAGCGTGACGGTCGACGCGGCCGTGGTGGCTGGTGTGGTTTCCGCGACCGTGGTGGCCACGGTGGCCGGCGCGGCGCAGAACCTGGCCGCCGACACGGCGCTGACGCTGGTATCGCCCGTGGTAGGCATCGACGCGGCGTTCGTGGCCACCACCGGGCTGAGCGGCGGCGCAGACGTGGAGACCGACGCCGAGGCGGTGTATCGGCTGCAGCAGCGGCTGAGCAGCGAGCCGATGGGCGGCAGCCCGGCCGACTATGCGAGGTGGGCGCTGCAGGTGTCGGGCATCACGCGGGCCTGGGGCGTGCGCAACCCGGCCGGCCCCACATCGGCCGGCGTGATCATCATGGCCGACGGCAACCCGTCACCTGGCCTGCCCACCACGGCCCAGCGCGACCAGGTGCTGAACTACATCCGCGACCCCAAGCGCGGCCCGCCCGACGAGCTGTTCGTGATCATCCCGACGCCGGTGGTGATCAACGTGGTGGTCAACCTCTCGCCTGACACGGCGGCCATCCGCGCGGGCGTGACGGCCGCGCTGGCAGACCTGTTCTTCCGCGAAGCGGTGCCGGGTGGGTCGATCCCGCACAGCCACATGACCGAAGCGATCAGCTCGGTGGTGGGCGAGTACAACCACACCATCAGCGCGCCGGCCATCGAAAGCGGTGCCTTCTTCACCGTCGACGCGTTCAACAAGCTGCTGATGCTGGGCAGCGTGACGTTCGAATGAGCAGCGCCGACCGCTTCAGCCAGGCGCTGCAGCACCTGCTGCCCCAGGGCTACGCCTGGCCACGCGACCCCAGCTCGGTGCTGATGCGGCTGCTGCGCGGCATGGCCGCCAGCTTTGCCGAGCTGCACGACTACACGGCGCACACGGCCGGCGAGTGGCTGCCGCATGCCACCCGCACGCGGCTGGAGGAGTGGGAGGCAGCCACGGGGCTGCCTGACCCGTGCTTCGGCCCTCTGCAGACCTACGCCGATCGGCAGGCCCGCCTGGTGGCCAAGTTGCGCGGCCCCACCGGCGCCTACGACGACTCCAGCCCGGCCGCACCAGGTGCGATTGAGGCGTTCTGCCAGAGCATGGGATTCGATGCGGAGGTTCGCTACAACACCCCGTTTCGCGCCGGCCGCGACCGCGTGGGCCGCCGGCTGGGCCAGCTGGATGGGCGGCTGTATGTGCTGGTGCCAGTGGCCGACATCCCCTTCCGAGTTGGACGGCAGCGCGTGGGCGCGCGGCTCGTTCAGCGCCCGCCTGGTTTGGCCGAGATGGCCTGCAGCCTCGAAAAGATCGTGCCCGCGCGGTACGCCCTGAACATCGTTTTTACGACCCCTTGAAGGCGCTATGAACTACACGAACAGTGACGCTAGCGTGGTGCATGTCGGCACCGGGCACCGCATGCATCAGTCGACAGCGCCGGTCACGACCGAGGTGTCGGCCCAGGACATGAACCAGGTGAACTGGAGTCTGATGGAGCTGCTGAACGCTGCAGGCGTCGAGCCCGCCGAGTTCGACGCGGACGACCAAGAAAGCTATCGCCGTGTGCTGATGTCCGTGCTGTACCTGACAGGCCCGGGCAATAACTACCTGCCGACGGTCATCATTGCTGACGGTTCGGACAAGAGGGCGGCCATCGTCGCCGCCAACGCGAAGGGCCGGCCGATCTTCTTTTTCGGGGCGTGTGCTGTGGCCACGCCGGTCACCATCAGCGTGCCCATCATCGACACGACGCGCCAGATTTTTGATCTGGCGGCGAAGGTGACCATCGACAACGGCATGAGCGTGCGCCCGGAATGGTTTGGGATCGGAAACATCGGAGCGCTGGACGCAGCCGTCAACGCTTTGCCCGCCGGCGGCGGCGTGGTCCAGTTGGAGGTCGCGACCTACAAGCCGTCCTTCTATGCCTACGGCTTTGATGGCGCAGGTAGCTACATCAGCAAGGACAACGTCAAGATTCGCGGGCGGAAGATGCCCAGCTATGCCAACGACTGCCGGTCGTTGACAGGCGGATCTGTCATCCAGGGGATGGTTCTCGCCTATGCCAGCGGCTTTGAGTTGAGCGACCTGGGAATTGACTCCGGCAAGAACGTGGTTGCTGCTTTCTACGGCAACGTCGAGGCGCCTGGCTTCACAGAGGCGCTCAACATCACCTTTCCCAACAATGCGATTAAGGCCGCCGCACCGCTCAAGCGTGGCATCCGCCTACACAACGTCGCAACGTTGTGCAGCAGCCCAAGCGCGGCGACCCACTCGGCGATCATCGGGGAAGGTGTCACCGACGTGCTTTGCACGGGAGAGGTCATTGGCTGCTACGGTGTCCACGGCATCGTGATCAAGTGCAGCAATGTGCGCGCCGAGGCGCTGACCTCTTACGGCAATAACTACGAGGGCGTCATCATCAAGTCCGACCTGCAGGTCACCGCCATCGCGTCCGACATCAACGTGGGGCGTGTGGTGACCGATGCCAACGGTCCGCCCGGCACCACTCCTTGGGCGACGGCTCTTGGCGCGCAGGACTACGGTTTGCTGTTGCATGCGTCGGGCAACAACATCGACAGTGTGCAGATCGGCCAGCTACGTTCCGTGGGAGCCAAAAAGGGGATCGGAACAAGCTTTGGGGGGAGCTATGCGATCTCGTCCGTGCAGATCGGCGCGGCCTTTATCGACCAGAAGGACGTGGGCGGGATCCGACAAGGGATTCAGCTGCTGGACGGCGGCGTCGGCCAAGGCAGCTTGCTGCGTTTCCACGTTGGGAAGGCGGAGTGCCGCAACACTACGGTTGGCCTGCAGGCGGTTTTCCACGTCGGTGCGAATCTGCAGGAGCGTGCCAGCATTGGGCACCTGCTGGTGGTGGGTGCGGACAACGCGGTGGACTTGGGGAATACGGCCTACGTCGACATCGGCACTCTTGTGGCTGAGGCGCTCTCCGATGCGATCTTCCACATCACTGGGTTACCCAGCATCGTCCTCGGTGCACTCCAAAGGACCACGCAGGTGCCCCAGGTCTACAGCAATCTGAACGGGGGCCTCCGTCCTGCGTTGGCGGGCACCTGGAGCCAGGTAAGCGGCAACGATCCGTTCGGTGTGGACCTGCTCGGTGGGCGTGTGAACCTCCGTGGCCTGGTGAAGCCTGGGGGAAACAACCTTGTCGCAACGCTGCCCGCTTGGGCGTGGCCGCTGACGCCGAAGCGGTTCATGGCAACCGGCTCGGCGGCGGGGAACCAGACCGCTGTGCCGGTGGTGGTGGGCGCGGATGGCACGGTGAGAGTGAACGAGGCTACCGGGTCTACTGCAAACTGCAGCGAGTGGATTTCGCTGTCCGGGGTTTCCTACAGTGCGGTCGCCTAGGCGCTTATTTGGCGCCCTAAATGCCGGCTCAAATTAAACGTCGCTCTGGCTCAAATTAAACGTCGCGCTACTTGCCCACCGTGCGGCCCCACAGCGTGGTGCTGGCGTGGCTGGTGGTGGCATCCAGGAAGGCGTTGCGCACGCTCTTCTGATCGATGCTGCGCAGCGCGGCCAGACTGGACCGGGACAAGGCCACACCGCCGCCCGGACCGCCCGCAGGGCCGCCACGCTGCACGAAGGCGCGCGCCGGCAGGATGTAGTCGCGGATGATTTCCCCGTCGCTGAGGGCCATCTGGCCGAAGCCCGGCACAAAGCGGCGCAGCGCTGCGCGCACGGCCGCCACGGCGCGTTGCACCCACCCGATGGTGGGCGACTTCTGCGCCATCTCGGCCAGCACCTCTTCGGCGGCCATGCGGCGGTCCGCCGGCACGTCGTAGTCAAGGCCGTACTGCTTGGCCTTCTCGCGCACCTTGCCGGCGTTCAGCCGCGCCAGGTTGTCCAGGATCTCGCCCAGGCCGTCGCCGAAGGTGCCGCGCAGGCCATAGTGCCCCAGGGCCTCATGGAACAGCACGCGCACCACCTGCGCATCTCCGGGCAGCTGGCTGGCCAGCAGGTACACCTTGCCGGCGTGGAAGAAGCCTTCCGGCTCACCGGATGCGCCCTGCGAGCGCTGCGCGGTGTCGGTCTGGCGCACCGCCGCCGGAATGGCGGGGTCGTTCATGTCCTCGACCACCACGATCTCTGGTGCGCTGGCCCAGCGCTGCGCAATGGTGCTGGCCAGCGCCTCCACCGCGGCACGACGGCCGCCCGCCGGCGCCAGGCCATTGGCGCGGCTGAAGGCCACGTCGGCGGCATCGCTCGCCTTCAGCTCGGCGCCGAAGCCCAGCTTCTCGAGTTGCGCCCGTCGCTCCTTCAGCGCCGCGTTGAACTCGCCGCGCTCGGCCGGGGACACGGCCTCGCCCTGCGACGCCTTCATGAGGTTGCGCTGCACCACGCCGTGCTTGGCCTTGGTGTCTTTCAGCAGCTGCGCGTCAGCGAACGGCTGCTGGCTCTGCGTGCGCAGCGAGGCAGCCTCGGCAGCCGCGCGGGCAATGTGCCGCTCCACGTCGACCACGTGCGCATCCAGGCGCTCGGCCGCGTTACCCAGCCGAGTCAGCAGGCCGGCGGTGGAAACCGTCTCGTTCTTGCCGTAGCTGTGGATGTGGCCGGCGGGCCCCTCCACGGAGACCATGTTGGTGCCGCCCTTGAAGAAAAACGGCAGGCCGCGGTATTCCACCGCCACCACGGCGTCGCTGCCGCTGCTGGTCTGCAGCTCGGCCACCACGAAGGCCAGCCGCTTCTGGATGGCTTCCTTGCCGGTGTAGGCCTTGCCGCCGATGCGTGCGCTGGGGTTCTCCGGGTCGAAGGGCACGGCATTGCGGTCAGCCACCAGCGTGCGCAGGTTGGCCAGCTTCTCCGGGCCATAGCGGTCGGCATACTGCTGCTGGTCGGCGGCCCGGCGGGCCATGGTCAGCACGTTGTCCTTGTGCGCCTTCTCCAGGGACTCCAGCCGGCGTACCTCGGTGCGCAGCTGGGTCTCCTGCAGGATCAGCGGGTTGCCGGAGGCGGCGGCCTTCATGTCGGCCGCATTGGCAGCCTCGCTGGCCACGTCCTCGATCTCGGCCTGGCCAGCATAGTTGCGCAGCTGCTCGATGCCGGCGGCCTTGTGCTCCAGCAGCTGCCAGCGGCGGGTGTCGTAGGTCTGCTCGGTCGCATAACGGCCGATGAACACCTCGAACCCATCCGGGTCGCGCTCGTACAGCATGTTGCCGCGGCGGATGATGCGGCCTTCGCGCTGCTCCAGGTCGCTAGGGCGCCACGGGGCATCGACGTGGTGCAGGCCCACCAGGCGGTCCTGCACGTTGGTGCCGGCGCCCATCTTCGGCGTGGAGCCGAACAGCACGCGCACCGTGCCGGCCTTCACCCGCTTGAAGAGCTTGTCCTTGGCGCTGGGCGTGTCGTGGTCGTGCACGAACTCGATCTCTGCAGCCGGAATGCCGGCGGCCACCAGCTTGGCCTTCATGTCGTCGTAGACGCTGAAGGCGCTGGCGCCGGCCACGGCTTCCAGGTCGGCCCGGCTCAGCTCGTTGCTGCCGTCGGGCTCGGTCTCCAGTTCCTTCTGGTCGCGGTACTCGCTGATCTGGTCGTCCGTCAGCTCGCCATAGCGGTCGCGCGCGTCCAGCCACTTCTCGCGGTTCTTCTGGTCGGCCAGCAGGCCGCTGGCCCAGGCCGTCACCGCGGCCTTGTCCGCGAAGCCGTCGCGCAGCATCACGCCGCTCACGGGCTCGTACACCGCCATGCCGCGGTCACTCTTCACCATGTAGAAGGGGTAGCCCTCCCAGCCATCGATGGTATGCAGCGTGGCCTGCTTGTGCGTCACGCGCCCATCGGCATCGCGCACATAGGCCCGCTTCGGCTTGGCCGCCATGCCGGCGCGGGCGGACAGCGGCACCGACAAGTCGCAGAACACTAGCTGCGTGCCGCGGTCGGCGGCGGTGTCCTTCCACACCTTCACGATGCTCTGCACCGCCTGGTTGATCTTGGAGCCCGGGTGGTCGGGGGCGGCCGGGTCGATCAGCCGGTAGTCCAGGCCGGCCTTGTTGGCCAGCCCCGTCAGCGACAGTGCATTGATCTTGCCCTTGGTGCTGCGGGTCAGCTCGCGCAGGTTGGCGAACTGGCCCAGCAGCGACTTCGGGTCCAGTTCGGTGCGCGGCGTGGTCGCCATGGCCACCAGCTGCTCGCGCGCCTCGGCCTCGGTGGCGATGCCGCTCTTGAGCGTGGCGCCGCCCGCGCGAATGGCCCACGTCTGCTCGGCGCGGCCCATCTTCGGGTCCGCGGGCACCGGCTCGATGGCGGCCTTGGTCGGGTCCTGCAGCTCGAACTGGATGACGCCGGCTCCGCTGCGCACCACCTTGGGCACGCCGAAGAAGTCGGTCTGCAGCTGCGAGCGCTTGACCACCACGTTCTGCGGCCGGCCACCTTGGATCTTGGGCACCGGGAAGCGCTTGCCGGCGGCGGCCTCCTGCTGCTTCAGGTCGTCCAGCGTCACCACGTCGGCGAAGCTGCGGTAGTGCCCCATCAGCGAGGGCAGGTTGCGGAACTTGCTGAAGCGCTGGCTGATGCGGTAGCCGACGCCGCTGGGCGCCACCTCATAGACCGATTCCACGTCGCCGTACTGCTTGGCCCAGGCGTCGAACAGGTGCAGCCCATCGCGGCGCAGCTCCGGGCAGCTGCGTGTGCGCTTCGTCAATCACGATGACGTCGAACTCGTCGCTGATGCCGCGGCGGTGAAGCGTCTGCGCGCTGCCGATCTGGAAGGGCATGTCGGGATCGACGCGCCAGTGGTCGGCCATCAGCACGCCGTGCGCGCTCAGCCCGTAGCTGTCGGCGGTGCGGCTGGTCTGGTTGATCAGCGTGCGCCGGTCGCAGATGAACAGCGCCTTCTTGCGCTTCAGCAGAGCCTCGTGCGCGATGCGCAGGCCCAGGTAGGTCTTGCCCGAGCCGGTGGGGCTCATCAGCAGCTGGCAGCGGTGCCCTGCCCTCACCCCTTCGCGCAGCGCCTGGTGCGCAGCGACCTGAAACGGCCGGGGCTCCGGGAACGTTGCGGCTGCGTACTGGGGCGCTTCAGCGAAGAGGTCGGGCGTCATGCAGCCACCCCCGCCGCCTGCAGCTTCTTCTGCGCCGCCTTGGCCTGGCGGATCGCTGCGTTCTTCTCGGCCATCAGGCCGTTGTTGCGCTCGGTGAGCGTGGAGACCTGGGCGCGCAGCTTGGTGATCTCCTTCATCGCCTCGGCCAGCTTGTCGTCCGCCTCGAACACCGCGGCCATCGTGGCGTTGTCGGCCATGGTCTCTTCGAGGTTGCGGGCCATCTCGGCCAGCTGGGCCCGCAGGTCCGCTACCTCTTCAGCCGATGCGGCGTCGGCCTTGGGCGCCTTGGCCTTCGCGGGCTTTGCGGCCGGTGCTGCCACGGCTTCGGCTTGCTCTTCCTTCGGCAGCGCCGCGATGTCTGCTGCCTTGTCCACCGTCATCGAGCCGGTGCGCACGGCTTCGATGACTTCGGCCGCCGCGTCCTTCACCACCTTCTTGGCGCGCTCCATGGTGCGCACGCCCACGCCGGCTTCCTCGGCCGCTTCGGCCACGGTGCTGGGCGCATGCAATGCCGCCACGGTGGCGGCATTTGCGGGGCGGCCCACAGGGCGCCACGATGCACATGCAGCCACCGCCAGCGCGCGCTGCGAGGCCGACAAGTGCCGGCGGTGCAGGTTGCGCGACATCACGAACTGCACCGGGTTCACGCCCTGCGGCAGCGGCGTCGTGATCGGCTCACGGCCGGCCTGGACGCATGCGGCCTGGCGGTTCCAGCCGTCTAGCACCTTGTCCTCGAACAGGACGATGGCCTCCTGCTGGCCATTGGCCGAGATGTCAGCGACCAGCGCCTCGAACTCTTCGGGCGACATCGGGGGGAAGGCAGCCGACAGCGGATGCTGGGCGTACGGCGGTCTCATGCGGGCTCCTTCACGGGCACAGGCAGGGTCAGCAGGAAGCGCGGCTGGCAGCGGCCGGCAGCGCGCATGGCGCCTTCATGCCGGTCGGTGCAATCGGCGCAGAAAGAAAAGGCGGTGTTGAAGCGGACGGCCTTGCCGGCTTCGAAGATCAGCGGGCCCGGGGCATGGCCGGGGCGCTGCTCGGCGGCGGCGTCTTCCAGGTAGACGACCCATTGCGACCTGGTGCTGAAGCACGGCGGGGCGATGGGCGCCAGCGCCCTGATGACGGCGGCGCGGCTCACCCTACAACCCCAGTCGGGGCCTGTTCAGGGCTCAAACCGGCAGCGAGCCGCAGCTGGTCGGAGTGCATCCTTGCGGTCTTCTCAACGCCGTAGAGCCTGACCATGACCAGCGAACGCAGCAGTTCCGATTCGTTCAAGCCCATCCCGTGCGCCAACATGGCGAACTCGTCCTTGACGCACTCGGGAACCTTGGTTTTGAGCTCGGCTGTGGCCTTGCCCATGTGCGAAGGCAGCCCGGTGGAGCGGGCGAACGCGGTGCCTTCGCCGTTGGAGTCGATGCGGCTCATGTGGGATCGGTGCAGTGCGGTGGTGGCGGCCGAATTGCGGCGGTGGGCGGACGAGGTCGAAGGCAGGTGACCGCTATGCGGCCCGCGCGGCAGCACGACGCCGCGGCGCGGTGCCACGGATGAAGGCCCAGTCGGTGTCTTGGCGCAGGTCCTCGCACCGGACCTGGCCGCGGCTCTCGCGCTCGATGGCGATGCAAAGCCCCTCGCCGAACTTCTTGCCCAGCGAGATCGTTTTGCGTAGGTAGCCCTCGGTGGTCTCGCACCCGTCGCAGAAGGCCGTGCGCTCTTCCTTCGACAGACCGTTCAGGTAGGCCAGTAGCTTGTCCATGGCCGAATCATTACCGTTTAGTAATGCCCGGTCAATACCTTTTGGAGGTTTACCTTTTGGTAAGTGACACTTTCGGCATGCCCACGCACTCGTCGCGCGCCAAGGAAGACACAGAGAACCGCCGCCGCCAGCTGCGCCTGTGGATCGACACACACTTCGGCGGCAAGCAGGCCGACTTCGTGCGCAAGCACTCGCTGAACCAGGGCGAGATCTCGGCGCTGCTGGTGGCCAAGTCGTTCGGCAGCGTGAAGGCTCGCAACCTAGAAGCACAGACCGGCATGCCGGTGCACTACCTCGAACAGAGGGGTGCGGCAGTAACTACTGACGCACCTGGCTCACCACATGAGCCACGCTCTAACCCAGAATTTGCTGGCGCGTTACCCTTTGTAAAGCGCGTTGCAGTGGTTGGGGCGGCACGGATGGCAGACGACGGTTGGCACGAGGAAGAACGAGACCCGGATGGATCGGGCTACGTGGAGGTCTTCACAAGAGACGGGCAGGCGTACGCGCTGCGTGTTCGTGGCGATGCCATGGCCCCGGCTATCCGCGATGGGTGGCTGGTGGTGATTGAGCCGTCAAGCGAGGTGGCGCCAGGCGAGTACGTGCTGGTGCAGCTGAAAGACGGCCGCAAGATGATCACTGAGCTGCTGTACGAGCGTCCTGATTCGGTCGCTGTGATGTCCATCAAGGCTGGCGAGCGGCTCACGCTTATGCGATCGGATGTAGTCGCGGTGCACGCGGTCTCAGCCATCGTTCCACCATCACGCTGGAAGATTTGATGCTTCGACTCGTGTCGAGCGCAGTCGCGCTCATGTTGGCCTCGGTTGGCGCTATGGGCGCTTGCCTCAACCCTTTCGGCTGCAAGCCTCAGAACCTTGCTGAGTGCAGGACGGACGCGAGCAAGCGGCCCACTGAGCGGGGTGTTACGGTTGCTCTGCGCGACTGCCAAGAGGAGTTTGTCGATGCTCCGGCTCGTGCAGCGAGAGCAAAGGTCGAGGCCGCCCAGAAGAAGGCCTGGGCCCTTACTGAACAAGGGGGGATGACCTCTAGGCGAGTTGCGCAGGCCATGGGGAGGCCTGCCGACGAAGTAAGCAAGCCCGGCCAGTGCACTGAGTTTCCGGACAGGAAGCCGAGCGGCTTGTGCGTGTTCCAACGGTGGGAGTTCGGCGTGGCCGCCCCGACCGGGGCCACCGGCACCGACTCTCTCGAGTCGTACTTGCAGATGGAAGTGTCGACGACGAGCGGCGAAATCTGGGCGGCTTGGAGAACTCCCTCTATGGGCTTAGCACTTCCCTGGCGTTAGGCCCATCGACCCGCCGCAGCGCACCTGGAGTGCGCTTCTTTTTCTCAAAAAACATTACCGTTTAGTATTGACGCCGACAATTACTGTTTGGTAATCTTCTTGCACGCCCTGACTGACGGGGTGCCAGGAGGCCGAGCATGTCTGCTCGAACGTATTCGCCCGAGTTGATCGCCACGATCAACACCGCCGAGGTGCTGGACGCACGGGCCGGCTACACCGGTCGGCAGCTTGCCGACTTCATCCTTCGCCGTGAGGTCAAGGAATACCGCGAACAGCTGGCCGGCGCGCAGTGCAAGCCCACCGCCGATCCCGCCACGCTGGCGCACATCGAGCGGCTGAAGGCCAGCATCCGGCACCTGTGCTTCCGCATCGAGCGCATGGCCATGCCGGTCGGCGTGGACACGCGGACCGACGCCGAGCGCGAGGCGGACCGCCGCTTCCAGCCCTACGCCTACCCTGAGCCTGATCGGCGGGTGGCTGCATGAGTGCGATCAACGACGGCGGGCCGGCGTTTCCGGCCGCAGGGATGACAGGTCGCGGCTTGTCGCTGCGCGACTACTTCATCGCCCACGCGCCGGTCGAGCCGCAGCCCTGGTTCCGGCCCACCATGCCGCCGGCACCGGACATCCCTGCACTCGACCAGGCGCCCCAGGAGGTGCGGGAAGAGCTGGAGCATTCCGACTACGACGAGTGGCTGGATCCGGCCGACATGTCCCCGGCGGCGCGGGCTTGGCACGAGCAGCGCGAAGCCGCAAAGAAGACCTTCGCAGTATGGAGCCAGGAGAAAAACAAGCAGTGGCTGGTCCAATGGCCTAGCGCATGGGCCGACGAGATGCTGAAGGCCCGGGAAGGCGGTGCCGCATGAGCCGGCCCTACACCTCCACCGCCGTGCGCCTGGACGTGCTGTCAGCCAAGGATGCGCATCGCACTTGGCTGAAGCTCCGCGCCGCCGGCCACCACGCTGCTGCTGCAGCGGCCCGCAACCTGCGTGACTGCGCCATGCGTGCAGCGCGCGCCAAGGTGAACGGCGGTGCAGCATGAACAAGCAGCACACCCAAGGCCCCTGGGAAATTGATCCCGAAGATCTCGAGGCCGACCCGGACTCTGTCTTCTCAATCGGGATCTGGGCCGCAGGCAGCGATGGGCGCGTGATGGTCGCCCACGTGTCTGCCTTCGGTTTGCACTCGGAGACGCGCGACGGCATCGAGTACATCTGCCCGGAGGCACCTGAGCAAAGCCAGCTGGACCTGGCGTTGGCGAACGCCCACCTCATCAAAGCCTCCCCGGATCTCCTGGCGGCAGCTCGCTGCGCGATCGCTGCCCTCACGCAGGCTGCCACGTTCCCGGCAGACGTGAAGCTGGCGGTGAGTGCGCTCACCGCAGCCGTCACCAGGGCCACCGGAGGTGCCGCATGAGCGAGCCCACCAAGAAGCCGCCGGTGGACCTCACCACGGCGCTGCAGCACCTGCCGCCGCCGTCTGGCCTGCGCCGCAGGGTCAATGACCCGCGCAGCGAGTACGAGCGCATGGACGATGCAGAGCACGCCCGGGCCGAGGTGGCGCGCAGCCTCGACCAGGCGAACCGCGTCATCCGCTGGATCTGCGTGCCGGCCGTCGCGGTGGCGTTCCTCCCCGAGCTGCTGCAGGGGCTGGCGCGATGAACACAACCACCAGCGCAGCCGGTGCCCGCTTCGTCACAACGCCGGCCGGCATCCGCATCGGCTGCTGCGCCCAGCGCCAGCCCGCCCCGCACATGGACGACGACGCCCTGCGACTGCAGCGCGCGCTGATCGGCCAGCGCAGCCCCTCCACGCGCGTCCTGCGCAACCTCTTCCAAGCCCTGACCAAAGGAGTCACCCGATGACCGAGACCCTCGAAGCCACGGCCGTGAATACGGTCGATCTGGCAGACCCCAAGCAGTTCGCCGCGGCCACCGTGCCGCCGGAGCAGGTGCTGCAGCGCATCCCGCAGCCGCAGGCCCAGGCGACCGATCCCATCATGGCCATGCTGCAGATCGTGGTGCAGAACGGCGGCGACCTGGAGAAGATGGAGAAGCTGCTGGACCTGCGGGCCCGGCTGCGCGCGGAGGCGGCGCTGGAGGCGTTCACCGCTGCGATGGCCGAGTTCAAGAAGAACCCGCCGGTGATCGTGAAGGACAAGCACGTGCACTTCGATGGCGCGAAGGGCGCCACCGACTACGACCACGCCACGCACTACGGCGTCACCAGCGCGATCGTGTCCGAGCTGGCGAAGTACGGCATCTCCCACCGCTGGGACACCGACCAGAAGGAAGGAAAGATCGGCATCACCTGCGTGCTGACGCACGTGGCGGGCCACAGCCAGGCCACGCGCCTGGAGGCAGCGCACGACAGCAGCGGCGGCAAGAACGGCATCCAGGCCATCATCTCGGCGAAGAGCTATCTCGAACGGCACACGCTGCTGGCCGCCACCGGCCTGAGTACCAAGGACCAGCCGGACGATGACGGCCGCGGCACTCAGCAGGAGATCAGCGAGGCCGACCAGGTGCTGGACCGGCTGCTGGTCGCACTGGGCAAGACCGTCACCGACCGGGCCGCGCTGCTGGTCTGGAAGGAGCGCAACGCCGAACTGGCGAAGTGGGCCTGGGCGCACAACGAGTTCAAGGTGGCCGTGGCCAACCACCGCAACGGGCTGAAGGCCAAGGCCCAGGCTGAAGGAGCGTCGGCATGATGCTGCAGCCTTTCGTCCCGCCGGGCATGCTGCTGTCCCTCGCGCCGCAGGGCAGCGAGGAATGGCTGGCGGCGCGCCGCGGCGTCATCACCGCGTCGAACTTCCGCATCTGCCGCGAGCGCCTCAAGGGCACGCCCGAGAAGATCGACAAGAAGACCGGCGAGATCACGCCGGCCGTGCGCGGCGACTACAGCAAGGCGGCCCGGCTCTACGCCATGAACGTGGCACGCGAGATCGTGGGCGGCCTGGCGCCCGGCCTGTTCCAGACGCAGGCCATGGCCCGCGGCAAGACCGAAGAATCGTTCGCCCGCATCGCCTACGAGGCCACCACCGGCGCGCTGGTGGACGAGGCCGGGTTCCTCTACACCGAGGACCGCAAGTACGGCTGCAGCGTGGACGGCCTGGTGTTCGAGGAACACCGCGGTGGTACCGAGATCAAGCTGATGGTCAGCAGCGACACGCTGTTCACCGCCCTGATCGACGGCGACATCAGCGAGTTCATCGACCAGTGCCACGGGAACATCTGGCTGTGGCACCTCGACTGGATCGACCTGATCCTGTGGGCCCCGGACATGCCGGGCGACCTGAAGCTGAAGGTCATCCGCATCGAGCGCGACGACGACTACATCGAAGCGCTGCAGGCCGACCTGACCGAGTTCGACGCCATGGTGCAGGGGTACGTCGCCAAGCTGCGCGCGGCCATCTGCGAGGCGGCCGAGATCCCCGACGACGTGCTCGACGAAGAGCCCGAGGGAAATGCCGCCACGGTGGCGGAATTGCCCGCCGCGCCGCCAGCTGCCGCACCGGCCCCTGCCGCTTCCCCGGCGCCCGCGCCGAAGCCCGCCCAGGCCGCACCCGGCCCGGTCGCCATCCCCCTCGACATCTTCGGCTGACACACCATGACCACCGACACCCTCGATTTCCCCGAGATCGTGAGCCCGCCGGACACGCCGGCAGCACCAGCGCCCACCGCCAACGTGCCCGCCGTCGTCACGCTGCGCGAAGCCGCCCTGGCCAAGATCACCAAGACCGAGCAGGACCTGCGCGCGCTGGCCACCCGCTACGACAAGGTGGCCTTCGACTTCACGACGCCCAAGGGCCGCAAGGCCGCCACGGAGGCGCGCTCCGAGCTGCGCGATGCGCGGCTCACGGTGCAGCGGGCTCACGATGAGACGAAGGACGAACTCAACGACCTGAAGCGCGACATCAAGGACAAGGCCGACGAGCTGATCGCCATCGTTCGGCCGGTTGAGAACCAGGTCGACGGCCAGATCAAGGCACACGAAGCCCGCGTGGCCGAAGAGAAGCGCATCGCGGCCGAGAAGGAGCAGGCCCGCAAGAAGGTGCACGAGGACAACATCGCCACGCTGCGCAGCTACGTGGCCCGGGGCGCTGGCCAGCCGTCCACCGCGCTGCGCAAGGGCATCGACGTGCTGGCCGCGCTGGTGATCGATCCGGCCGCCTGGGAGGAATACGCCGAGGCCGCGGTGCTGGCGCGCGACGAGACGCTGGCCAGCCTGCAGCAGATGTTCGACACCACCTTTGCGGCCGAGCAGGCGGCCATCGAGGCCGAGCGAGTGCGCAAGGAGAACGAGGCCGCCGGCGCCGCGCCCAGCGAGATCCGCGACGCCTACCGCCGCCTGGCCAGCCAGCACCACCCCGACAAGGGCGGCAGCGAGGCACGCATGGCCGAGATCAACGACGCATACCGAAAGGCTTTGACATGAGCGACACCACTGCCGCACCAGATGTCGTGCCCGGGCGCATGCGCTGCGCGAAGTGCCAGTTCGAGCTGACGCGCGTGACGCTGTACGTCAACACCGGTGAGGCCGGCGCCGGCGGCAACGAGACAGAGCCGTGCCCCAACGGCTGCGGTCCCTTGTGGCCGGTCACCTGGGAGCAGGAGGCCCGCAGCTGCTGGAAGACCAGCGAAGCCCTGTTCGACCGCGCCAAAGCGGCCGAGGATGCACTGGAAGCGCTCCGTGCCCCGGGGCTTCGTGCTGTAGGCGCTACGACTGCGGACGCGACCGACGCCGGGCTGCCTGCCGATGCGGACGTTGACGCGTTCCTCTCCGACGTGCGTGCCGAGCTGGTGCGCGCACGCGCCAAGTTTCCTGGCGACCGGATCATGACCGTGGCGCTGGCCGAGGAATTCGGCGAGCTGTGCAAAGCGGTGCTGGACGAGCCGGCCGCCAACGTGCGCAAAGAGGCCGTGCAGACCGCGGTGATGGCAGCGCGCGTCGTCCTGGACGGCGATGGCAGCGTGCGCGAATGGCGGGCGTTGAAGGGCCTGGACCCCATCGGCACTACCGCCACCAAGGAGCAGCAGTCATGACCGCGCAGCACACCCACGGCTGCTGCGCCGACAAGGCCTGCACCGACAAGACCTGCATGCAGCTACCCGCCGGCAAGACCTGCGGCGGCTGCGTCAACTTTCGGCACTGCGCGGCCTTTTACGCCCACGAGGCCACCGACACCAGCTGCGACTTCTTCCCGCGCCGGTACCGTGAGGCGGCCACCAAGGAGCCGGGCAATGGCTGAAACCAAGGACCGCCAGGCTCGCGTCGTTGCGCCGGCGCGCTTCGTGAAGCTGGACGTCTTCGAGGCGATCACCGGCTACACCGTCAGCGCCTGCGAGGCGAAGATCAAAAAGGGCGTCTGGCTCGAAGGCTACGAATACGTGCGCGCGCCCGATGGCAGCCGCCTGATGGACATGGAGGGGTACGAACGATGGGCCGCAGGTCAACGACGGGTGGGGTGAGGCCGGCGGGTGACCGCATCGAGGTGCGCTTCACCTGGCAGGGCAAGGAGATCCGGCCCACGCTGCCGCTAAAGCCCACCGCTGCCAACATGCGCCACGCGGCGCGCCAGCGGGCGGACATCCTGGAAGAGATCGCCGCCGGCACCTTCCAGCTGGAGCGGCACTTCCCAGGCTACAAGTTCGCCGCCAAGCATGCCCCAGCGAACGAGCACCAGGGCCGCACGCTGGCCGACTGGGCGGACGTGTGGGCGAAGCTGGCACGGCGCGAGCTGGAGCACTCGACCATCACGATCTACACCAACCACCTGAACACCTACTGGCTGGCCGCCTTCGGCCACATGAAGCCCTCGCGCGTCACGCACGAGATGCTGCTGGGTCGGCTGGCCGACCTCGCTGAGCCGCGGCTGGACACGGCGACCGGCAAGATCCGCAAGGGCCTGGCCCGCAAGACCCAGAACAACATCCTCATCCCCCTGCGCGGCGTGTTCGCGCTGGCGTGCAAGGACGGGAGCTTCCCGAACCCCACCGACGGCATCAACTGCCTGAAGGTGCAGACCGGCAACCCTGACCCGTTCACCGCCGACGAGGTGGAGGCGATCCTGGCCGACCTGCGCAAGCCGCGCGGCCGCACCACCGCGGCCCAGGCCCAGGCGCTGGCCGACTACTTCGAGTTCGCCTTCTTCGCCGGCCTGCGACCCAGCGAGCAGATTGCCCTGCTGTGGTCGGACGTGGACCTGCGCGCCCACACCGTGACAGTCCAGCGGGCGCGCGTGCTCAAGCAGGAGAAGGACCGCACCAAGACCCACCGCGCGCGGCATGTGGAGCTGAACGCCCGCGCCTGGGCCGCCCTCGAGCGCCAGCGCGCCCGCACGCAGCTGCTGGCGGGCAAGGTGTTCCTGAACCCCTTCACGGGCAAGGCCTGGAACAACGGCGAGGAACAGCGCCGCGAGTGGATGGATTGCCTGCGCCGCGTCGGCGTGCGCCACCGGCCGCCGAAGGAATGCCGCGATACCAGCGTGACGCTGGCGCTCATGGCCGGCGCCGATCCCTACTGGGTGGCGGCCCAGCACGGGCATAGCGTGCAGACCATGATGAAGGACTATGCCAAGTACATCCCGCAGGCGGACCGCGGCAGGAACCTGGCGGCGGTCAACGCATCACTGACGCCGGTAGCGCGGAAGGCGATTCCGCGGTAGAGGCGCAGTAGCGCTAGGGTCGGGAGGCCGTTTCTCCTATGAAGGAGAGTGGAGCGGGTGAAGGGAATCGAACCCTCGTATGAAGTCGGGTAGGAAGGATACCTCGCGGTATCCCTCCCCCCTAAGAACCGGACGTGCAGGTTTCCCCGCATCCGGCTCAAGCAGCCTGAACCGTCCACCCACTCCGGGTACGACGGCCGCCGCAAAGTTTACTCACTCGGATCCTTCAGAGCCAACGTCGAGTTGGCCGCTGGCGTCAGTTGCCGTGCGAGCCTTTCCTTGTCCGGATGATCGAACAGGATTGCCCACATCAGCCGCCGTTCCAGCGCTTCCCGCTCGCCGTCGATGACGACGGGTTGCAGGTCACGCCGGTCCGCCTGGGCTTCTTCTTCACTGGTCATCGTTCTCCTCGTGTTTGTGAAGCTCACTCGTTGACATGGTGTTGCCTGTGGCAGTTCGGGTGCAGCAACTCGAGGTTGCTCGTCTGATCCGACCCGCCAGCCGACCGCTTGACGACGTGGTGGATGTGCCACCCCGTCTCCTTCGTGATCTTCTGGGCGCACTTCGGACAGAGCCCGTTCTGCCAGTACCACAACCATGCCAGTTTCCGGCGCCCCTTCAAGTCCGACTCCATCTTGCGCGCCAGGCGCGCGTCGAAGTAGTCCTCGTCGTCGGGGCTGTAGGGATTCCGGTTGCCATCCACCTTGACGTGCGGCTTCTTGTGGAAGCTCGCCAAGGTCAGCAGCGCCTTGTCCTTCTCCGCGAATCGCCAGTCGCGACCCTGGATGCACCGGAAGTACCGGGCCTTGATCCACCGTTCACCCTTGTTCGGATGCCGGCGGCGGGCCCAGCGCCACAGCGCCTGCCAGATCGCATGGTCGGCTTTCGCAAACGTGCGCGTCGCCATCTGGCTTCGGTGATACCCCGCCCAGCCCCGTATCACCGGGTTGAGCTTGTCGATCACGTCGGCCTGCCGGCTCGTGCGCATGTCCCGCAATGTCCCGCGGACCTTTGCCAAGAAGTTCTTGACGTTTTTCTCGGCCGGCTTCGTCAACAGCATGCCGCCTTGCCAGCGGACCGTCCACCCCAGGAAGTCGAAGCCATCGGTCACGTGCGTGACCAGCGTCTTCTTCTCCGAAAGCTCCAGGCCACGCTCGCGCAGGAAGTCCTGCACCAGCGGTTTGACCCGGTCCTCCAGCAGTTCGCGTGAACTGCCCGTGATGATGAAGTCGTCGGCGTAGCGAACGAAGTTGAGCTTGGCCGACCGTGCTTCACGCACCGTGCGGAAGATCCCCGCCAGCACGTCTTGCAGGCCGTCCAATGCCAGATTCGCGAGCACGGGCGAGATGATCCCGCCCTGCGGTGTCCCGCTCTCTGTCGGGAAGAGGTTGTTCCCCTCGAAATACCCGGCTTTCAGCCACTTGCGCAACACGCTTTTGTCCATGGGGACATGGGCGAGCAGCCAGTCGTGACTGATGTTGTCGAAACAACCCTTGATGTCCGCCTCCAGCACCCATTGCGGCGAGTGCTTTCGTCCAAGCGCGTTTCGCACTTGTTCGATCGCGTCTGCCGTCGAGCGCCCACGGCGGAAACCGTAGGAGTGGATGTCGCCGGTTGTCTCGGCGGTGGGGTCAAGCGCCAGTAAGTGCAGCGCCTGCATGGCCCGGTCACGCATGGTGGGGATGCCCAGGGGGCGCCGATCACCGTTCGCTTTCGGGATGTAGACCCGTCTCATCGGCCGTGGTTGGTAGCCCTTGTGTTGCAAGGACTGCACGGCCTGCCACTTCTCGTCCGGAGTACTCCAAGTCTGCCGGTCGATGCCCGGGGTCTTGCGACCCTGGTTCTCGGTGACCCGTTTGACCGCCAGCGCTTTCGCGCTGATGGAGCGGGTCAGGAGCTTCTGCAGTTGCCTGGCTTTGCGCCAGTCGCCTGCCTTTGCTGCGTTCGCGATGCGTGCCTGCAGCCTGCCGACCACCTGATGTGCGTCCTGCCACGGAATTCCGTGCCAGTGCGACCAGTTGGTGGAGGCGACATCACAATCGCTTGCGTCCATATCAACCTCCGTTGAAATGGAGCGGGCGAAGGGAATCGAACCCTCGTCATAGGCTTGGGAAGCCTCAGCTCTACCATTGAGCTACGCCCGCCCGGTCCCGAAGGATGGACGTCTGCCCCGAAGGGCAGACAACCCCTCGGGCGGTAGGACTCAGACCTGTCTCGCGACAGACCACCAAGCGGAAGTCAGCGCCCTTTCGGGCCGGGGCAATCGTTGCATCCCCTATCCGGACCATTACAGCCCGGCCTTCGCTTTTTCCGCGATCCTCTACCCACAACAGATGCACGGCAGTTTACACCGCCGCTTGTCGCACCTTGCGGCGCGACACCGCTATGGGCTTACCCTGTTCCGTGCGGTGAGCACGGGCCAGGAGGGCCTCGCCTTTCTGCCGGTGACCGTCATGTCAGCGTGCCCCCACCAAGCAGGGAGGCAGCCGGTCACACACCTTTTGGTTCGAGCCTGTCAGTCGATTTGGCTCGTTCAAGCTTGACGGCATTTATCAGCGATTCACAGATGTTGGCCCTTTGGCCCAGCCTTGCGCCTCATCCGGATCTCGACTTCCAGAATCACGCGGCCCGCCTCACGGCTGCCGCGCACCCCTCGGGGGCGGCTACGTTGTCGGTGCGCTCGGCACGAGGTCGTTGCCAACCTCGCACTGCACCTAGGCTACGGGCGGCTGAACGCCCGGTCGCATCCAGGCTTGCGCCTGTGCGACAACTCACCACACGGCTTACGCCGTCGGCTTTCTCTTCCGTCTCCGCTTTCACGGAGCCGCCTGACCCGAGGGTCAGAGATGCGGGGTCCGAAGACCCGTTGGGCCGGTCCGAAGACCGGGCGATTGAAGGGCTGATTAAGTCGCTTTACGTAGCGACCGGCTCAGCTACCGAACGACACTCAGGTCGCACGCTTGGGAAGCTGCCGTTCTACCATTGAACTACACCCGCTTGGATGGCCGCAGTTTACATGCAAGAAGCCCTGCTCTCGCTCAACCTGAACGACCTGCGCCTGCTGTCGCTGCTGCTGCAGGAATGCAGCATCACCCGGGTGGCCGACAGCGCCGGCCAGGCGCAGCCGGCGGTCAGCCGCAAGCTGCAACGCCTGCGCGAAGTGCTGGGCGATCCGCTGCTGGTGCGCAGCGGTGGCCGCATGGTGCTCACCGAGCGGGCGGCCACGCTCAAGGCGCCGCTGCGCGAGATCCTGGGCCAGGTGGCACGGCTGGAAGGCATCTCCACCTTCGACCCGGCGGCGGCCGACAAGGCCTTCAACATCGTCTGCGCCGACTGCCTGCCGCCCACCTTCCTGCCGCAGGTGATCGCGCGGCTCACCGGCGCGGGCAGCCGCATCGGCGCGCACATCCGGCCATCCAACCCCGCCTTCGACGTGGCGCAGGCGCTGGACGAAGGCGGCGTGGACCTGGTGATCAGCAACGACCCGCGCCCGCGCGAAGACCTGCGCACCGGCATGCTGTACACCGACGAGGTGGTGTGCATGATGCGGCGCGGCCACCCCTTCGAGCAGGAGCGGCGGCTGCCGCTGGCGCGCTACCTGCGCATGCGCCACCTGGCGCCGGCGGCCAGCAGCACGCCGCGCACCGGACCCATCGACGGCGAGCTGGCCAAGACCGGCTACCAACGGCAGATTGCCGCCACCGTGCCTGAATTCAACCTGGTGCCGCAGGTGCTGCTGGCCACCGACCTGGTGTTCACCACCGCGCGCCGCTTCGCCGATCACTACGCCGCCACGGCGCCCATCGCCGTGGTGCGCGCGCCCAGCGAGATACCGCCGATGCGCTTTTACCAACTCTGGCATGAGCGCAACCACACCAGCGCCGCCAGCCGCTGGCTGCGCCAGCAGGTGACGGCGGTGGCCGAAGCCTTGCCATAACAGATCTGTTATGCCGGGTATGGCCCGGCATGGCCTGCCGCCATGACGGTGCACTTCCTAGACTGGCCGCATCGGTCATCAGGAGCACGCCATGCAACGCCGCCACTTCCTGCAACTTGGCACCGCCAGCGCCGCCGGCCTGGCCGCGCCGCTGCTGCGGGCCCAACCGCTCACCAAGCTCAAGTTCACGCTGGATTTCCGCATCAGCGGCCAGGTGGCGCCCTTCTTCGTGGCCTTGTACAAGGGCTACTACGAGGCTGAAGGCCTGGAGCCCAGCTTCGACGTGGGCAGCGGCTCGGTGGCCGCCATCACCCGCGTGGCCAGCGGCGCCTACGACATGGGCTTCGGTGACATCAGCGCGCTGATCGAGTTCAATGCCTCGCAAGCCGGCGCGCCGCTGCTGCAGGCCGTCTACCAGTACTACAACCGCGCGCCCTTCGTCATCATCGGCCGCAAGGACCGCGGCATCACACAAGACTTCAAGAGCCTGCAGGGCAAGCGCATCGCCGCCGCCGCGGTGGAGAGCACCCGCCGCGCCTGGCCCATGGCCGCCAAGCATGCCGGCATGAAGCCCGAAGCCATCGAGTGGGTGACCACCGATTTCTCGCAGCGCGACAACGTGATCATCCGCGGCGACGTGGACGGCGCCACCTACTTCCACGACTCGGCGCTGTCGCTGTTCCAGCGGCTGGACCCGGCGCAGCTGAGCGTGCTCTCGTACGCCGACGCGGGCCTGAACCTGTACGGCAACGCCATCCTGGCCGCCACCAAGCTGATGGCCGACAAGCCGCAGGCGGTGCGCGGCTTCCTCAAGGCCACCAACCGCGCGCTGCTGGAATGCCTGGCCGACCCGGCCGGCGCGATGGCGTACGTCAAGCGCCGCGAGCCGATGGTGGACGAGAAGGTGGAGGCCGAGCGCTTCAAGATCACCGCCGGCTACGTGGCCACGGCCGATGCCCGCAGCCACGGCCTGGGCGACGTGCGGCCCGAGCTGGTGCGTGCGCAGGTGGCCGAGGTGAGCCAGACCTTCGCGCTCAAGCAGACGCCCAATGCCGATGCGCTGTACAACCTGTCGTTCCTGCCGCCCAAGGCCGAGCGGCTGCCCAAGGCCTGATGCCATGGCCAGCGAGTTGAACGAACAGACCGCCGACCTGACCGAGCAGGACGCGCTGTACCTGCGCCGTGCCATCGCGTTGTCGGCCCGGACGGCGCAGGCCGGCAACCGGCCCTTTGGCGCGGTGATCGTGGCGGCCGACGGCCGGGTGCTGGCCGAAGCCGCCAACAACAACGCCGTCACCGGCGACTGCACCGCCCATGCGGAAACCGAGGCGCTGCGCCTGGCCACACCGGCCCATGGCCGCGAGGTGATGGCCGGCGCCACGATGTACGCCTCGGGCGAGCCCTGCGTGATGTGCGCCGGCGCCATCTTCTGGTCGAACATCCGCCGCGTGGTGTTCGGCATCGATGCGGTCAGCCTGCGCACGTTCCGCGCGTCGCAGGCCGCGGCCGGCGACATCGAGATGTCGTGCCGCGAGGTGTTTGCCGCCGCACCGCACGACATGCAAGTGATCGGCCCCGCGCTGCGGGACGAAGCGGCGGCACCCCACCGCGCCTACTGGAAGCTGTGACCAGGAAGATGTGAGAACCACCCCATGACCGACACCACCACGATGCAGGAACTGGCCAAGGAATCGCGCATGGGCGCGATGGGCTCCGAAACCCATGCGCGCGAGATCCGCCGCATCGACCTGTCCAACTTCGAGGCCCGCAAGGCCGAGATCACCGAGCAGCTGTGGGCCGCCTCGGTGGACATCGGCTTTTTCCAGGTGACCAACCACGGCATCGACCTGGCCGAGGTCAAGCGCGCCTTTGCGATGACCGAAGCCTTCTTCGCGCTGCCCGACGAGGTCAAGGCCCGCCACCCGCTGAAGAAGGCCTTCAACGCCGGCTGGGAAAGCCGGGCCCAGGTGCGCCCTTCCACCGGCACGCCGGACCAGAAGGAGTCGTACCAGATCACCCGCCCGCACATGGAAGGCCTGTGGCCCGGCGAAGCCGCGCTGCCCGACTTCCAGCAGACCATGCTGGCCTTCGAGGCGCAGTGCTGGCAGGTGGCGATGCGCATCCTCTCGTGCTTTGCCGACAAGCTGGGCTTCGGCAGCGAGTTCTTCACCCACGCCCACGACCCCGCGGTGCCGGCCTACCAGAGCACGCTGCGGCTGCTGCATTACTTCGCGATCCCGCCCGAGCAGCGCGATCATCTGGGCCTGTGGCGCGCGGGCGCGCACACCGACTTCGACTGCCTGACGCTGCTGTTCCAGCAGGCCGGCCAGGGCGGGCTGCAGGTGCTGCCGGGCAAGGAGCATGAGCAGCAGGCCTGGACGCCGATCGAGCCGGCCGACGACGTGATCACCTGCAACATCGGCGACATGCTGATGCGCTGGAGCGACGACCAGCTCAAGAGCAACTTCCACCGCGTGAAGAACCCGCGCCCCGACGAGTACCAGGGCGCCCGCTACAGCCTGGCCTTCTTCGCGCAGGCCAACCGCGACGTGGTGATCCAGGGCCCGGCGAAGAAGTACGAACCGATCACGGCGGAGGACTATCTGTACCGCCGGGTGAACGCGAACTTCGCCAAGTACTGAACCGGGCCCCTCCAAACTAGGGGGCTGCGGCGCTTTGACGAGACGCTGGATGAGACGCCGCTGAGACGCTGGTCGGACAACATGGCCGCCAAGGCAAGACCGGATGAGCTTGCCTGCCGATGCCAGGAGCCGACCCATGCCCACCCGCCGCCTTCCGCCAGCGCTGCGTACGCTGCCCGCCCTGCTGGCGCTCGCCGGCCTGCTGCCCGCCCCGGGCGCCGCCGCCGTGCACAGCTTCAGCGGCGCGGCCAGCGGCAGCTGGGCCGACGCCGCCAACTGGACCGGTGGCCTGCCGCTGGCCGGTGGCGAGCTGCTGCTGGACGCCGCCAGCCGCCCCACCACGTTCAACGACCTGGCCGGCGTGTTCCCGCTGCTGGGCCTGACGCTGGGCGCCAGCGCACCGGCACCCGCGCTCAGCGGCAACGCCCTGCGCTTCCAGGGCAGCGGCGCCTACCTGCGCATGTTGTCGAACGCCGGCCATGGCACGGTGGACAACGCGCTGGTGCTGGACAGCACGCTGCAGCTCAGCGGCGGCCCGGGCGCTGCCAGCCAGCTGTTCCTGCGCGGCGACATCAGCGGCAACGGCGGGCTGGCCGTGCTGTCCGGCTTCACGGTGATGAGCGGCGACAACGGCTTCAGCGGCGCCACCACCATCGCAGCCGGCGCCGTGCTGGGCGTCGCCGGCCAGGCGCTGGCCGGCACCAGCAGCGTGCAGGTGGCCCACGGCGGCGAACTGCAGATCGTCCACGCCAACGTCGCCACCTGGCTGCAGAACCCCATCGCGCTCGGCGGGCGGCTCAGCAGCAGCGCGGGGCCCGTGCAAACGCAGTTCGGCCCCATCGACGGTGGCGCCGTGCTGGGTCAGGTCGCGCTGACCGACAGCGCCGAGATCCTGGCGCTGGGCGGCACGTTCGCGCGGCCGGTGAACTTCAGCGTCAGCGGAGGTGTGGACCGCGCTGGCCAGGCATTGACGATCGCCACCGCCGGCGTTCGCAGCACCGTCAGCGTCAACGCGGTGAGCGGCAACGGCTCACTGACGCTGCGACCCGCCGGCGGCGCGATCACCGTGGGCGCAGTGACCGGCAACGGCGAGCTGCGGGCCACCGGCGCCGCGGGCTCGGCCACCGTGGCCGGCCTGGCCGGCGATGGCCGCGTGCTGGTGGACTTCGACAACAGCTTCGGCCAGCTCACCATCACCGGCGCCTTAAGCGGTCAGCGCGACCTGGACGTGCGCCGCGGCACGCTGAACCTGGGCAGCGTCACGCCGCTGAGCTTCACGGGCCAAGTCACCTTGCGCGGCGAGGGCACGCTGAGCCTGGGCCGTGAGAGCTACCTCGGCAGCGCCAGCCCCGTGCTGCAGTTCGACGGCGGCGGCCGGCTGGTGCTGAGTGACGGCTTCGGCGTCACGCGCGACATCAACACCCAGGGCGGCAACGGCAGCGTGACCTTCGGCCGCGGCACCAACACCGTCAGCGGCAGCATCAGCGGCAACGGCGGCATCAGCTTCACCGGCGGCATCGTCACCCTCACCGGCGACAACAGCTTCGCCGGCGGCCTGGGCGTCTTCAACGACGGCTCGATCAACGCAGCCGGCCAGCCCAACACCACCACGCTGCGCTTCACGCACGATGGCAACCTGGGCGCCGCGGGCGCGGGCATCACGCTGGGCGGTGGCCTGGCCCTGCCCGATGGCTACGACCTGAGCCGCCCGCTGACGCTGGTGGGCACGGCCGCCAACCTCAGCGGCAGCGGCACCCACGTCATCAGCAGCGCCATCAGCGGCGACGGCCGCCTCAACCTGGGCGGGACTGCGCGCTATGTGCTCACCGGCACCAACACCCACACCGGCGGTGTGGCGCTGGCCGGTCAGTCCAACGGGCAGGCGGCGGTGCTGGTGATCGACAGCGACGCCCGCCTGGGCGCGGCCGGCGGCGTGCTCGACATCGGCCGCATCGCGGCCAACAACGTGCTGGTCACGCAGCCCGGCACGCTGGTGGCGGCCGGCCACCTGGACATCGCCGCCACGCGCAGCACCACCTTCCGCAACATGACGGTGGACACCAACGGCTTCGACGTCGTGTTCAACCAACCCATCAGCGGGCTGGGCATGACCAAGACCGGCGCCGGCACCTGGACGCTCAACACGGCCAATACCAACGGCAGCAACGAGAACGGCGCCATGGTGCAGCAAGGCACGCTGAGGCTGGGCGTGGACGATGCGCTGGGTCCGCGCGCCAGCGCCAGCGTGGCGTCCGGGGCCCAGCTGGCCTTGGCTGGACATGCGCTGACCGTGAGCAGCCTCAGCAGCGATGCCGGCAGCACCGTTGACCTGGGCACCGGCGGCACGCTGACCTTGCGCACCGGCCAGTTGGACGGCGTGCTCACGGGCCAGGGCAGCGTGATCGTCGGCCGCGAGGGCTTCACCGCCGGCAGCCTGACGCTCAACGGCGCCAACAGCTTCAGCGGCACGGTGCAGGTCTTGCACGGCAGCACACTCAGCCTGGGCCGCACGCAGGCCCTGGGCGCGGCCGGCAACCTGCTGCTGCTGGACAACGGCACGTTGGCCGCCAACAGCCGCCTGAGCGCGCCGCTGGTCATCAGCGCGGCCACGAACCTGCAGATCGGCACCGGCGGCGCGGGCTTTGCGGCCGAAGGCCAGTCCATCGTCATCGAGCGCGCGCTGACCGGCTCGCTGACGCTGCGCATCCAGGGCGGCAGCCTGCCCCGCAGCCTCAGCGGCGACGGCGGCAAGACCGACGTGCGCCTGGCCAACCGCGCCAACAGCTTCACCGGCGACCTGCAACTGGGCGATCCGCAAGGCTTCGGCACCGCGGTGCTGGGCATCACCGCCGATGGCTCGCTGGGTGCGGCGGGCAACCGCGTCATCCTCGGCAAGAACGTGTTCGACGGCGAAACCACGCGCAGCGCACAAGGCGGCCTGCGCGCCTGGGATTCGCTGACGCTGGCGGCCACGCGCACCGTGCTGCTGGATGGCGAAGCGGGCAGCACCGCCGGCTTCATCGACACCAACGGCCACACCGTGGTGGTGGCCGGCAGCATCGGGCAGCTGAGCGCCGACCTGGGTCTGCTGAAAACCGGCACCGGCACGCTGGTGCTCCATGGCGAGCAGGCCTACACCGGCCTCACCACCGTGGGAGCCGGCGCACTGGGCGGCCATGGCGCGGTGGAACGGCTGGCGGTGCAAGGCGCCGAGCTGGCTCCGGGCGAAAGCGCGGGCCTGTTCAGCGTGCGGCAGGACCTGAGCTTCAGCGGCGGCGCGCTGCTGAACCTGGAGCTGGGCGGGCTGCTGCGCGGCAGCGGCTATGACGCGCTGAACGTGGGCGGCAGCGTCGACCTGGGTGGCGACACCGTGCTGCGGCTCAGCTTCATCGACGGCTTCCAGGCCGGCGCGGGCCAGCAGTTCGAGCTGATCCAGGCCGGCGGCGGGCTGTTTGGCGAGTTCGCCAACGTGGCCGATGGCGCACGGCTGCTGACGGCCGACGGCGCGGGCAGCTTCCTGGTGCGCTATGGCAGCGGCCAGGGCCTGGTGATCAGCGACTTCCAGGTGGCCGCGGTGCCCGAGCCGGCCACCTGGGCGCTGATGCTGGGCGGCGCCGGGCTGCTGGCCTGGCGGCGCCGCTTCAGCTCAAAGACTTGCTGACGAACTCGAAGTCAGCTGTACGCCACGAAGCGCTTCTGCACGTGCTTCGGTGACTCGATCTCGTCGACGATGGCCACGGCCAGGTCGGCGACGGTGATGCTGGCCGGCTTGCCATCGGCCATCGGCACCTCGTCGCCGCCGATGCGGTAGGCGCCGCTGCGCTCACCGGGTTGCAGGAACACCGCCGGCGACAGGAAGGTCCAGTCCAGCTGCTGGCGGCCGCGGATGCGGTTCAATGCCTCGCGCGCGGCCAGCGCACCCTGCTTCCACTCGGCCGGAAACTCCGGCGTGTCCACCAGCTGCACGCCCGGCGCCACGTACAGGCTGCCGGCGCCGCCCACCACCAGCACCCGCTTGACACCCGAGGCCTGCACGCCGTCCAGGATGGCGTCGGTGCCCTTGAGGAACAGGTCGTGGATCTGCGCTTCGCCCCAGCCCGGGTTGTAGGCGTTGATCACCGCGTCATGCCCAGCCACGGCACGGGCCACCTGTTGGGCGTCCTGCGCATCGGCCTGCACCACGGTCACACCGTCACGGGCGGCGTACTTGCCGGTATTGCGGGCCAGCGCGGTCACGGCATGACCACGGCGCAGCAGTTCCTCCAGCACGGCGCTGCCAACGAAGCCGGTGCCGCCAATCAATGCGATCTTCATGGTGAGGGGTTCCAACGGGTTGCGATGGACGGCATCTTCCGCTTGGGCGCGGCCCCGCGCCAGTCGCTGGCGGCTTCGTTCACTGTGAAGCCTGGCTTCACACTGGCCGCACCAGCAGCACGTCGTTTTCCACCATGTCCAGCAGCCGCTCTGCCACGCTGCCCAGCAGCATGGCCGCCAGGCCGTTGCGGCCCGCGGTGCCCAGCACCACCAGCTCATAGGGGTGGCGCCAGCCATGGGCCTGCAGCAGCAGGCCGGGGTCGCCCGAGGCCAGCCACAACTGCAGGCGGCGGCGCACCGCCTCGGGCAGCGTGCTGGCAGCGATGAAGTCCACCGCGGTACGGGTGGCCTGCTCGCCGCCGGCATCGCGTGCCAGCGCCAGGTCGACACCCGCGCGCGCCGGGTAAGCCGCGCCATAGGCGTGGAACACCGTGATCGGCGCCTCGGGCCAGCTGGCGGCGGCCACCTCCAGCGCCCGGCGTGCGGGCGCCGACCAGTCGCTGGCCACCACCAGCCGGGGGTAGGGCCGGCGGCCGCGCTGGCGCACCACCAGCACCGGCACCGGCGAGCGCCGCACCAGCAGGTCCACCGTCGAGCCCAGCACCAGCCGGCCCAGGCCATGGGCGCGCGCACTGCCGGTGACGATCAGATCGCACCCGCGTTCGGCAGCCACCCGCAACAAGGCCGGGCCCACGGCGCCGTGGGCCACTTCCAGATCGAACGGCACCGCGGCATCACCCAGCTCGGCCTGCAGGCGGCGCCGCGCCTGGTCTTGCAGCTGCAGCGCCTCTTCGGCGCTCAAGGCCAGCGGACCCTGGGCCTGCAGCTCGCCCAGCTGGGCTTTTTCCAGCACCGTCACCACCACCAGCCGGGCGCCCCATTCCCGCGCCAACAGCACCGCGCGGTCGATCGCGCGGTCGCAGCGGCTGCTGAGGTCGGTGGCCACCAGCAGGCTGCGGGGGCGGGCAAGGGTGGGGTTCATCAAGACAACATCGCGGTGGGCGCCACCCCGGGCCGGGCAGCCGGCCCATTCTGCGGGCAGCCAGGCCGTCGGTGGATTGACGCCCGTCAAGGCGGGCGCTGGCGCTCGGCGACAATGCCGGCCCTTTCGACCCTTGCCCTGCCCGACGCCATGACCGACGAACCCATCCACCGCCGACCGATCCGCAGCTTCGTGCTGCGCGCCGGGCGCATGGGCACCGGCCAGCAGCGGGCCCTGGCCGAGCTGGGCCCCAAGTTCCTGCTGCCCTACCAGGCCGCGCCGCTGGACTACGCCGCCGCCTTCGGCCGCCGTGCGCCGGTGGTGCTGGAGATCGGCTTCGGCATGGGCGGGGCCACCGCGCAGATCGCCGCCGCGCGGCCCGATACCGACTTCATCGGCGTGGAAGTGCATGAGCCCGGCGTGGGCGCGCTGCTCAAGCGCATCGGCGAAGAAGGCCTGACCAACCTGCGGCTGGTGCAGCACGACGCGGTGGAGGTGCTGCGCGACATGATCCCGCCCGCCTCACTGGCCGGCGTGCACATCTTCTTCCCGGACCCCTGGCACAAGAAGAAGCACCACAAGCGCCGGCTGCTGCAGCCGGCCTTCGTGGCCAACCTGATCCGCCACATCGCGCCGGGCGGCTACCTGCACTGCGCCACCGACTGGCAGGACTACGCGGTGCAGATGCTGGAGGTGCTGGGCGCCGAGCCCGGCCTGCGCAACACCGCCGAAGGCTACGCCCCGCGGCCCGACTACCGGCCGCTGACCAAGTTCGAGCAGCGCGGCCTGAATCTGGGCCATGGCGTGTGGGACCTGGTGTTCACGCGCCTGTGACTCACGCTTGCTGGCGGTAGGGCTCCTCGAAGTCGATGAAGTCCTTTTCGGCCAGCGCATCAGCCACCCAGGCGGCCACGCCGGGTGAGGCCCACAGGCGGTCGACGTAGGCCTGCAGTTCGGGCGGCAGCGCGATGCCGTAGGTGATCAGGCGGCCGGCCAGCGGCGCGTAGAACGCGTCGGCGGCGCTGAATTCGCCGAACAGGAAGGGGCCGCCGGAGGTCTGGAGTGCATCGGTCCACAAGCCGACGACGCGGTCGAGGTTGCGCTGCACGGCCGGCTGCTCGGCCAGCACGCGCGCACCCACCTCGGGCAGCCGCGCCTCGATGTTCTGCGGCAGGTGCTGGCGCAGCGCGCCAAAGCCGGCGTGCATCTCGGCCACCACGCTGCGGGCCCTCGCCCGGGCCTGGCGCTCACGCGGCCAGATGGCGTGCTCGGGGTGGCGCTCGGCCAGGTATTCGACGATGGCCAGCGTGTCCCACACCGCGAAGCCGTCGTCCACCAGCACCGGCACCAGGCCCACGGGCGAGATGCGGGCCAGCTCGGTGTGGAACGGCGACTGCGGGTCGCGGCTGAAGCGCAGCTTGCGCTCGGTGAACGCGATGCCGAAGTGCTTCAGCAGCACCCACGGCCGCATGGACCAGGACGAGTAGTTCTTGTTGCCGATGACGAGTTCGAGCATGGGGTTCTCCATTGACCGGCCATGCTAGCGGCGGCTCACCGGCCGCCGCGCTCGTTCAGGCATGAAATCCGCGCATCGGATTGATGCGCGAGCACGGTTTCAGGCCGCCCACTCCACCCAGCCCGTGTAGGCGGTCAACAGCACGATCGCGCCGAACACGATGCGGTACCAGGCGAAGATGGTGAAGTCGTGGCTGGACACGTAGCGGATCAGCCAGCGGATGCAGATCAGCGCGCTGACGAACGCGAAGATCAGGCCGACGGCGAACATCGGCGCATCGGCCATGCTCAGCGCCGCGCGCTCCTTCCACACCGAGTAGGCGCCGGCGCCCATCAGCGTCGGAATGCCCAGGTAGAAGCTGAACTCGGCCGCGGCCTTGCGCGAGAAGCCCAGCAGCAGGCCACCGATGATGGTAGAGCCCGAGCGGCTGGTGCCCGGCACCAGCGCCAGGCACTGGATGAAGCCGACCTTCAGCGCGTCCATCGCGGTCATGTCGTCCACCGTCTGCACGCGGGCGTGGCGCTCACCGCCCTGGTCCTGGCTGCCGTAGCGGCGGCGGTGCCGCGCTTCCACCCACAGGATGATCAGGCCGCCGATGATGAAGGCCATGGCCACCGGCACCGGGTGGAACAGCTTTTCCTTGATGACCTTGCCGAGGGACAGACCCAGCACCACGGCCGGGATGAAGGCGATCAGCACGTTGCGCGCGAAGCGCTGGGCCACCGGGTCGTGCGTGAGGCCGGACACGGTGCGCGCCAGCCGCTCGCGGTACTCCCACACCACGGCGAACATCGCGCCGGTCTGGATGGCGATCTCGAACACCTTGGCGCTGGCGCCGGTGAAGTTGAGCAGCGACCCCGCCAGGATCAGGTGGCCGGTCGAGGAGATCGGAAGGAATTCGGTGAAACCTTCCACCAGGCCCATCACTGCAGCCTTCACCAGCAACATCACATCCACTTAGCAGCCTCCCGCCCCACGGGCGTTCACGGTCAAAAAAAGAGCCGGCGATCATAGCGGCGGGGTCATGACGGTCCTGCGAGCCGTCCGCCGCCGACAGCGGCGGGACAGCCACGCCGCCAGACCCGTGGCGGATGCCGGGTGGTCAGCGGGGGGTGCCTTCGTCCAGAGTCAGCTCGATGCCGGCGGCGGTGATGCGCACCTGCACGTCGCGCACGCCGGCCCGGCGCAGCCGGTCGGCCTGGCTGCTGGAAGCGCGCCACACCGGCTGGTCCTCAAGCAATTGTTCGGCCACCACCGCGGCGGCCTGGCGCACCGGCGCGGGCCAGGCGCCGCCGGCATCGGCCAGCTCGAAGCGGGCCACGCGCACCTGGTACAGGCGCAGCGACATGTCCGAAGGCTCGAAGCGCAGCGCGCTGTCGGCGTCCACCGTGCCGGTGGCGCTCTTGCGCGTCAGCCGCTCGCTGGCGTCCACGGTCAGCCGCGCGGCCACCCGGCCCTGCTCGGGCAACAGTTTCAGCGCCGGCGCGCCGATGTCCAGGTCCAGCAGCGACATCACCCGGCGCCGCTGCGGGAACTGGCCGGCGAGCCTTTCCTGCAGCTGCGCTTCGGTGATCACCACCGTGCGCGGCAGGGCGGCACAGCCGGCCAGCAGGCCGGCACCCGTGGCCGCTGCGGCCATCAACAGGACTCTTCTTTGCATGCGCCCAGCTTACCCAAGCCCGCCGGTTGACCCTGCCACCACCCAGGGCTACATTAATGACTGACCAGTCAGTAACAAAGAACCACCCGATGCCCACCGGTTCAGCCGAACCTGCCCGAGCCGTCCGCCAGCGCCGCAAGGAAGCGCGGCCGCACGAGCTGCTGGCCGCCGCGCTGGAGGTGTTCGTCGAAAAGGGCTTCGCCACCAGCCGCTCCGAAGAAGTGGCCGCGCGCGCCGGCGTGTCCAAGGGCACGCTGTACCTCTACTACCCCAGCAAGGAAGAGCTGCTGAAGGCGGTGATCCGCCACTATCTGGGCGAAGAGGTGCGCGCCGGCGCGCTGGAAGTGGCCCGCCACGAAGACGCCGAGCCGGCCGTGCTGTTCGGCGTGCTGGCCGACTGGTGGCAGCGGGTGTACGACAGCCCCGCCAGCGGCGTGTTCAAGCTGATCATGACCGAGGCGCGCAACTTCCCCGATATCTCGGCCTTCTACCTCAGCGAGGTGATCGAGCCCGGCTCACGCCTGATCGGCCAGATGCTGGAACGTGGCGTGCAGCGCGGCCGGCTGCGGCCGATGAACATCGAAAGCGTCACCCACTCGGTCATCCTGCCGATGGTGATGCTGTGCCTGCACAAGCATGCGGTGGGCGCCTGCATGCAGTTGCCGGAGCGCAGCTTCGAGCCCGCGCAGTTCATCCGCGACCACATTGCGCTGGTGCTGCGCGGTGTGAGCGTGGACGACAGCTTGCCGAAATAAACTCAGGGGCTTCGCCCGCCTCATTTCGCCTAACGCCATGAACATCGAACAAGCCCGCTTCAACATGATCGAGCAGCAGATCCGCCCCTGGGACGTGCTCGACCAGGACGTGCTGACCCTGCTGACCCAGGTCAAGCGCGAGGCGTTCGTGCCCGAGGCGCACCGCGCACTGGCCTTCGTCGACACCCAGGTGCCGCTGCCCGGCGGCCAGAGCATGCTGGAGCCCAAGATCGAGGCCCGCCTGCTGCAGGAGCTGGAAGTCACCCGCGACGACCGCGTGCTCGAAGTCGGTGCCGGCTCCGGCTACATGGCCGCGCTGCTGGCCGCCCGCGCCCAGCGCGTCACCACGCTGGAAACCGATGCCACGCTGGCGGCCCTGGCCCGCGAGAACCTGCGCCGTGCCGGTGTCGTCAACGCCAAGGTCGTGGAAGCCGATGGCAGCAAGGGCCTGCCCGGTGAAGCACCGTTCGACGTCATCGTGCTGTCGGGCTCGGTGGCCGAGCTGCCGCAGGCCCTGCTCGACCAGCTGAAAGAAGGCGGCCGGCTGGTCGCCATCGTCGGCCAGCAGCCGGTGATGCAGGCGGTGCTGGTCACCCGCACCGGCGCCAGCGCCTTCCAGCGCCAGGTGCTGTTCGACACCGTCGCGCCGCGCCTGAACGGTTTCGGCGAACCCACCCGCTTCGCGTTCTGACCGCGGCCCGCAGGCACGGCAGCCACCGTTCATGCCGCGCCTGCCCCCGTTCATGGCCCGCACCACGCAGGTGGTCGCATCGCGGGTGCCTGGCAGCCCTTCGTCGTCGATAACGCCACCTTCTGTGAAGTGAGGAGCCCCATGCCCTACCCCTGCCCGCGGCTGCGACCCGGCCGGCTGATGCTGGCCACCTTGCTGGCCCTCGGCGCTTCGGCCGCGGCGCGCGCGGAATCGTTGATCGAGCTGTACAACGCCGCCCGCCCCTACGACGCCACCTACCTGGCCGCCCGCGCGCTGGCCGACAGCAACCAGTTCCGCGCCGCCCAGGCCGACGCGCTGCGGCTGCCCAGCATCGGCGTGGGTGCCAGCCACACCAATGCCCGCACCGACTGGCGCACCCGCGACCTGGAGCTGAAGTCGCGCACCACGGTGGTGGGGCTGAGCGGCCGCCAGACGCTGTTCAACCGCGCCGACAGCGCCACCATCGCCCAGGCGCAGGTGCTGCTGGACGCCAGCGCCGCCGAGCTGGAAACCGCCGAACAAGACCTGGTGGTGCGGGTGGCCCAGGCCTACTTCGACGTGCTGGCCGCACAGGACACGCTGGGCACCGCCCAGGCCAACAAGAAGGCCATCAACGAGCAGCTGGCCTCGGCCAAGCGCAACTTCGAGGTGGGCACCGCCACCATCACCGACACCCGCGAGGCCCAGGCCCGCTACGACCTGGCCACCGCCCAGGAACTGGCCGCCGAGAACGACCTGCGCACCCGCCGCGTGGTGCTCGACCAGTTGGTGGGCCGCGCCAACGTGCAGCCCAACCCGCTGAAGCAGCCGGTGATGCTGCCCGACCTGGCCCCCACCGACGCCGAGGCCTGGGTGACCAGCGCCTGGGACACCCACCCCGGCGTGCGGCGCGCGCTGGCCGGCCTGGAAACCGCCCGGCTCGAGACCGAGAAGGCCCGCGCCGGCCACCTGCCCACCGTGGAACTGACGGCCCAGCTGGGCGGCCAGCGCCAGCGCGGCAATGCCGCCGACCTGCCCGGCAACAGCGTGCCGGCCAGCGTGGGCGTGGAGATGAACCTGCCGCTGTTCGCCGGCTTCGCCATCCAGAACCGGGTCAAGGAAACCCTGGCCCTGGAAGAGCGCGCCCGCAACGACCTCGACGCCGCCCGCCGCAGCGTGGCCACCGCCACCCGCACGGCCTTCTTCCAGGTGCAGTCGGGCCTGGCGCAGGCGCGTGCGCTGGAAGCGGCCGAAGCCTCCAGCAAGCTGGCGCTGGAAGCCACGCAGCTGGGCTACCGGGTGGGCGTGCGCGTCAACCTCGACGTGCTGAATGCGCAGACGCAGCTGTTCACCACCCAGCGCGACCTGGCCTTTGCCCGCTACAACGTGCTGCTGGGCACGCTGCGGCTGAAGCAGGCCGCCGGCCAGTTGCGCGCCGATGACCTGCTGGCCATCAACACGCTGTTGATGCCCTGAGTCTGCGGGAAGCAAGGCGTCCGTTTAGCATGGCCCTTCGCCAAAGCGAAGGAAGCCCATGCGACAGATGCCATTCATCGTCAATGGCCGGCCGGTGTCGGTCGATGCCGCCGACCACACCCTGCTGGTTGACCTGCTGCGCGGCCCGCTGGGCCTGACCGGCACCCACATCGGCTGCGACACCAGCCAGTGCGGCGCCTGCACCGTGCTGCTGGACGGCGCGGCGGTGAAAAGCTGCACCGTGCTGGCCGCGCAGGCCGAAGGCCGGGCCATCACCACCATCGAAGGCCTGGCGGCCGAAGGCGCGCCCCTGCACCCTGTGCAGGAGGCCTTCGTGGTATGCCACGGCCTGCAGTGCGGCTTCTGCACCCCCGGCATGGTGATGACCACCGTCGACCTGCTGTCCCGTGAGCCGCAGCCCAGCGCCGAATGCATCGCCCATGCGCTGGAAGGCAACCTGTGCCGCTGCACCGGCTACGTGAACATCGTCGAATCGGTGCAGACCGCCGCCCGCGCAATGGCCGAAGGGGGCGCACGATGAGCGCCGCCGCCGTGGAAACCGGCCGCTACGGCAGCGGCCACATCGTGCGCCGCATCGAAGACCCGGCGCTGGTCACCGGCCGCGGCCGCTTCACCGACGACGTGGCGCCCGCCGGCCAGGTGCACCTGGCTTTCGCCCGCTCCACCTACGCCCATGCCCGCATCCTGTCGATCGACGTGGAAGGCGCACTGGCCCAGCCCGGCGTGCTGGCGGTGTACACCGGCGCCGACCTGGTGGCCGCCGGCGTCAAGCCGCTGCCCGGTGGCGGCTTCAAGCGGCCCGACGGCAGCCCCGGCGCCACCGCGGCGCGGCATGCGCTGGCGCATGAGGTGGTGCGCTTCGTCGGTGAGGCCGTGGCCGCCGTGGTGGCCGACACGCGCGAGGCTGCGCGCAACGCCGCCGCCGCGCTGTGGATCGACTACGAAGAGCTGCCCGCCGTCACCGACCCGGTGCAGGCGGTGAGCCCCGGCGCGCCCGTGCTGTGCGAAGCCGCGCCCGACAACATCGCGGCCGAGATGCGCCATGGCGACGCCGCGGCCACCGCCGCCGCCTTTGCCGCCGCGGCGCATGTGGTGCAGGTGGACATCCGCAACCAGCGCCTGGCCGCCAGCCCGATGGAGCCGCGCTGCACCCAGGCCGAGCTGGACACGGCCACCGGCCGCCTGACCGTGCGCCTGAGCAGCCAGATGCCCACCGGTGTGCGCAACGGCATCGCCGGCCTCATCCCTGGCCGCACGCCCGAGAACGTGCGGGTGAAGGTGGACGACGTGGGCGGCGGCTTCGGCATGAAAACCGGCCTGTACCCCGAAGACGTGGCCGTGGCCCATGCCGCGCTGCAACTGCAGCGGCCGGTGAGCTGGCGCGCCGAGCGGCTGGAAGAGTTTCTGGCTTCCACCCACGGCCGCGACGTGCTCACCCATGCCGAACTGGCGCTCGATGCCAACGGCCGCGCGCTGGCGCTGCGGGTGCGCTCGCTGGCCAACGTGGGCGCCTACGCCACCACGGCCGGCCTGGCCATCCAGTTGTTGATCGGGCCCTGGGTGTCTACCAGCATCTACGACCTGCAGACGATCGACCTGCACTACACCGGCGTGATGACGCACACCGCGCCCACCGGCGCCTACCGCGGCGCCGGCCGGCCCGAGGCCATCTACCTGATGGAACGGCTGATGGACGCGGCTGCGCGCCAACTGGGTATGGACCCGGCCGAGCTGCGCCGCCGCAACATGATCCGGCCCGAGCAGATGCCTTACCGCAACCCGATGGGCCAGACCTACGACAGCGGCCAGTTCGCGCGCATCCTCGACCAGGGCCTGGCCCTGGCCGACTGGCAAGGCTTTGCGGCCCGGCGCGCCGAGAGCCAGGCCCGGGGCCGGCTGCGCGGCCGCGGCATCGCCACCTTCCTGGAATGGACCGGCGGCAATGCGCTGGAAGAGCGCGTGGTGGTGGACGTGACGGCCGATGGATACATCGAGCTGACTTCGGCCACGCAGGCCATGGGCCAGGGCATTGCCACCAGCTATGCGCAGCTGGCGGTGGACGTGTTCGGCGTGCCGATCGACCGCATCCGCGTGCTGCAGGGCGACACCGACCGCGCCAACGGATTTGGCAGCGCGGGTTCGCGGTCCCTCTTCACCGGCGGCTCGGCGGTGCGGGTGGCTTCCGAGCGTACGGTGGACACGGCGCGCCAGCTGGCCGCCGAAGCGCTGGAAGCCCCGGCCGGCGACATCGAGTACCGCGAAGGCCGCCTGAGCGTGGCCGGCACCGACCTGGGCATTGGCCTCTTCGAGCTGGCCGGCCGCCAGCCCACGCAGCGCATCACCGTGGACGTGACCAACGCCGTCAGCGCCCCCAGCTGGCCCAACGGCTGCCACATCTGTGAGGTGGAGATCGATACCGCCACCGGCCAGGTGGCCATCGTGGCCTATGCCTCGGTCAACGACATCGGCCGCGTGGTCAGCCCCGCCATCGTGCGCGGGCAGATCGAAGGCGGCGCGGTGCAGGGCATCGGCCAGGCGCTGCTGGAACAGGTGGTGTACGACCCCGGCAGCGGCCAGCTGCTGACGGCCAGCTTCCTGGACTATGCGATGCCGCATGCCGATGGCTTCGTCGGCTTCAAGACGCAGTTCGACACCTCGGTGCCCTGCCTGACCAACCCGCTGGGCGTCAAAGGTGTGGGCGAGCTGGGCACCATCGGCGCCACGCCGGCCGTGGTCAATGCGGTGATCGATGCGCTGGACGCGGCCGGCCAGGGCGCCGCGGCCGAGCGCATCCAGATGCCGGTGACCGCCGAGCGCGTGTGGCGCGCGCTGGCCGGCGACTACGACCCGGCGCCGCTGGCCGACCTGCCGGCTGCGTAAAAAAGCCTTTCAGCGGGGCGGCGGCTTCAACCGGCACCCGCCCCGCTGCGTTGGTCAGGCATGCAGTACCCCGACGCCGCCCGCCGCGCCGCCATCGCCGCCCACCGCTTCGGCCTGGGTGAAGCCACGCTGGCCAACGTCCGCCCCGATCCGCTGGCCTGGCTGCTGGCGCAAGTCGGGCCCGCCGAGCCCCAGCTCGACCTGCCCGGCAAACCCGCGCTGCCCAGCAGCGCCGAGGCGGTGGCGCTGCAGGCCGAAGTGGTGCGACGGCGGCGCATGGCGCGTGAGGTGGATGCGGCCGCTTCTGCCCCTGCGGCCGCTGTTTCCCAAGGAAACGCCGGGCCGCCCCAAGTTTCCTTGATCCCCTCGGGGGGCGGGCCGGGCCCAGCCCGACCCTTGGGGCCCTCAGATCAGCCGTTGCGTGACGCGCTGCAAGCCGACCAGCGTGCCCGCCTGGCCACCGCCGTGCGTAGCCCGCGGCCCTTTGCCGAGCGGCTGGCGATGTTCTGGAGCAACCACTTCACCGTGTCCACCGGCAAGGCCAGCATGCGCGGCCTGGCCGGCAGCTTCGAGCGCGAGGCCATCCGCCCGCACATTGCCGGCCGCTTCGAGACGATGCTGGTGGCCAGCACCACGCATGCAGCCATGCTGCGCTACCTGGACAACGAAAGCTCCGCCGGCCCCCGCTCCCGCCTGGCCACGCGGCTGGCGCAACGCCAGGCCCGCCAGCCAGAAGACGCCGCCCTGGCCAGCCGCCGCGTGGGCCTGAACGAGAACCTGGCGCGTGAGGTGCTGGAACTGCACACGCTGGGCGCCGTCTCGGCCCGCCAGGGCGTGTACACCCAGGCCGACGTCACCGCCTTCGCCAAGGTGCTCACCGGCTGGCGGGTGGTCACGCCGCCGGCACCGGGCAACCCTGCGCAAGCCGACAGCGCGGCAGCGCCGCAGGGCGCCTTCGTGCCCACCCGCTTCGACCCGGCCTGGCATGAGCCTGGCGCGCAAACACTGCTCGGCCAAGCCTTCGACGACGCCGACGACGGCAGCAGCCTGCTGGCCGTGCTGCAGCACCTGGCGCAGCACCCGGCCACCGCCCGCTTCGTCTGCGGGCAGCTGGCCCGCCACTTCGTGGCCGACGATCCGCCGCCGGCGCTGGTCGACCGCATGGTGCAGGCCTGGCAACGCAGCAGCGGCGACCTGCCCACCGTGTACCAGGCGCTGCTCAACAGCCCGGAGGCCTGGGCGCCCGAGCCGCAAAAGCTCAAGACGCCCGAAGAGCTGGCCATCAGCAGCCTGCGCCTGCTGGGCGGCGCCGATGCGCTGTGGGCCCGCCAGCCTGACGCCGCCATCGGCCAGATGGGCCAGCGGCTGCAGGCAGCGCCTTCGCCCGCCGGCTGGCCCGACCAGGCCGCCGACTGGCTGGGCCCCGAAGCCGTGTGGAAGCGCGTGAAATGGGCCACCCGCCTGGCCGACCGTGCCGCCCGCACCACCGACGCCCGGGCGCTGGCCCCGGCCAGCCTGGGCCCCTGGCTGACCGAGCCCACACGGCTGCAGATCCAGCGCGCCGCAGACGGGCCGCAGGCGCTGGCCCTGCTGCTGCTGTCGCCCGAGTTCCAGCGGCGCTGAGGCGGCTGCTGCAACGCCACCCCGGCCCTGCCGCGCCACGCCCTTGCCGCGCACCGCCCGCCCAGCGCCCCGAACTGGAGTCATCCCCATGACCACCGATCGCCGCAGCCACCGCCAGGCCGCCAGCCCCATCAACGCGCCGCGCCGCCGGCTGCTGGCCGCCGGCCTGGCGGCCGGTGCATGGCCCATGCTCAGCCTGGCCGCCACCACCACCGCGGCCCGCCCCGACGACCCGCGCTTTGTCTTCGTCATCCTGCGCGGCGGCATGGACGGCCTCTCGGCCGTGCCGGCGCCGGGCGACCCGGCCTTTGCCGCCGCCCGCGGCACGCTGGCCGAGGTGCCCGGCTCCCCCGCGCTGCCGCTGCCCGGCCCGCTGGCGCTGCACCCGGCGCTGGCCCAGCTGCACGGCCTGGTGCTGGCCGGTGAAGTGGTGGTGGTGCATGCGGCCGGCCTGCCCTACCGCGAGCGCTCGCACTTCGATGCGCAGCAGGTGCTGGAATCCGGCGGCAGCCGGCCTTATGAACTGACCGACGGCTGGCTGGGCCGCGCGCTGCGCAGCAGCGGCGTGCCCGGCATCGGCGGCCTGGCGCTGGGCGCCAGCGTGCCGCTGGTGCTGCGTGGCAGCGAGGGGGTGGACAGCTGGGCCCCTTCCACCCTGGCCGAACCCCCGCCCGACCTGCTGAACCGCCTGCAGCAGCTCTACGGCGACGACGCCGCCCTGGGCCAGGCCCTGCAGCGCGCCCGCATGCTGCACGGCGAGCCGGCCGCGATGACCGCGGGCGGCGGCATGGCCGGCGGCATGACCGGTGGAACCACACCCCCCCGCGCCACCGTGGCCCTGGCCCAGCGCGCCGGCGAGTTCCTCTCACAGCCCAGCGGCCCGCGGGTGGCAGTGCTGGATATCGGCGGCTGGGACACCCACGCCGCGCAAGCCCGCATCCTGGCCAGCCAATTGAGCCTGCTGGACGACACCCTGGCCGCTCTGCGCCAGTCCCTCGTGGCCGGCGGCGCCTGGCCCCACACCGTGGTGGTGGTGGCCACCGAATTCGGCCGTCAGGTGACCATCAACGGCACCGGCGGCACCGACCACGGCAGCGGCGGCGCCGCCTTCCTACTGGGTGGCGCCGTGCAAGGCCGCCCAGGCGGCCGAGTGCTGGCCGACTGGCCCGGCCTGGCCGAAACCCAACGCTACGAAGGCCGCGACCTGCGCATCACCACCGACCTGCGCAGCGTGCTGCGCCCCCTGCTGGCCGAGCACCTGAAGATCAGCACCGCCGCGCTGGACCGGCAGGTGCTGCCGGGGAGTGGGGGGTTGGCGAGGGTGCAGGGGGAGTTGTTGAGGGGTGGGGGTGGGGTGTGAGAGGCGGTAGGAATACGGCAGGCTGCAGGAGCCCAGGCGCACCGAGCATCTGTTCGCACCGCGCCGGGCGCTGGACGCGTTCAACTTCTGCGGCCCACAGCTTGCGCGCAAATCGCAAAAGTTTGAACTGTGCATACGCCTTTTCCTCGTGAAGCGCAGACGGGTTGAAAAATCCGTTGAGCGTCAGTCACTCACTGAGATTTTCTTGAAGGACGTCAATGCTGCCCTCGCTTGACAACGATGCTTCAGCTTGTCGCTGGAGGCTCGAACAGTGGAAGTAGATGCGCTTGCATTCGAACAACACGTTCTGCCGATGCTTTGTCTCAATCGCGGCAGCTTTGGCATCAGCCGCAGCCAGAGCGTCATCTGAGACATAAAGCCTAGATTCACCTGAAGGCAAGTCGTGCGGGTATTCCGCCAGGAAGGCGTCGATGCATCGATGGTTGAATTCTGTTGGGTCATTCAACATCTTGATGCTGCCAACCAACTGTTGCGATCCCGCGCGCAAGCCTACCTGCAGCGCCACCATCGAACGGGCGACTGCTTTTATTTGCTTTATAGCTCGAAGGTCTTCCGACGATTGCATGCTGATATCTAAAGTTCACCGTGAGCCGACCACTACGGTGTGATGCCGTTGCCCACACCGAAATCAAGGTCAATTAGCGCATCACGTGGCGGACCAGCTTGACCAAGAGTTCAAAGCGCACCTTCACGCTGCGGCAAGTTCCTGGAACCCCGCGAGAAGCGCAGATAGTGCTGTTTGGTCCGTGTGCACAACGAACTCAAGGCGTTGCTCACCGTCGAGGACCAACCCGGACACCGCAACATGCCCCAACTTTCTCAAACTGAAACTCACATGCGGTTCCTCGTACCGATAGCTGAGTTTGCATTCTCCCTCCACGCCCCGGCACATTGCATTCAGCGATGCCACTACGCGATCAAGAGAGCTGCGATCAAACCAGAACGGCAACCGCCCCTAAATGCGCCGGACCGCACTGAAAGCTCAGCTTGGTAGTCCGACGCGTCCAAGCGGCGGCAACCAAGCAGTGCAAACGAGGGGTTTGCAGCGTTAGTGATCGCGACAATATCCATTTGTGCGCTCCAACGTTCAGGGTAAGCGGACCAGCCAGCGAAGCCGGCACAAGTCCGCTGCAATGATGGGTCGGGCGTCATTGCTGGGCCTCCGCGACTTCGCGCCCTCGCTCCCAAGAGCTACAGTTTCCGGCTGGGGCAACGGTGCGCCACCGTCGTAGGCCCAATGCAACCCGAGTTCCACCATTTGGCCTGCGGAGCCGTAAACGATAACGCTCATCTGCTTGTTGCCCGCCAACAGGCCGATACCGTCGGCAATGAACTTGGTGTCGCGGCTCGGTCGATCGTCTTCAGTGAGAAAGCCAACACTATCGCATCCACAGTCGCACCGCGAATCAACAACCAAAATCTGCAAGGTGTATTTTCCTGCAGCGACGGCGTGTGGGGTGTAGGCGCCACAGCAGTATTAGGCCTCACTGCAGGTTGTAGTGATGGCGCAAAAAGACAACCTGTTGCGCATAGCCCCCTGGACGCGACAAAGCAGCGGGGGATGGCGATACCGACTCTGCCGCGATTGCCGCTTGAAGATCCGGGCGATCGCGGAGGAATCGGTCAAGTGTTGCTTGAGCCTGAGCAGTGCCTCCGAAGCAACACGAGAACTCCACCGAGGGTACCAAGTCGAATGCGGGAACAGCTGCAGTTGCAAGCTCGGCGAGAAGATTCTCGACTGATTCGAATCTCTCGAAGTAGGGCAAGACTTCCGAGTGGATGAACTGAATGGCGTCTTGGATCGTCTGTTCTCGGTCTTGTGGATCCGCCAACTCCCATTGAACCATCGCGAACCTTGTACCGAGCAGGTGGACCATGCCGCCGGCGACATGTGCACTCGAAAGCTCAGGCGGCAGGCACCTAGCTCGCCAAGCTTGGAGTTCTTCGGAGGCTACCGTGGCATGCATCCAAAGCTGCACATGCCTGCCAGAGACGTTGTAGTGGCTTGACTGAAACGCCACCTCATTTGTGAATCGCGACCTTCTTGCGATGCAGCGTTGTTTGCTCTTCAGGTACTTGAAGCCAAGAGGCTCAAGCGCTCGCCCGAGGTGCGCGCATGCTGCTCGATACACGTCTCTGGCAGGCTCGTCACTCAGTAACCCTGGCTCGGACCGCTCCGGCGGCCAAGGTTCCGTCTGGGGAATGGGCGGCTTGTAGAGAAACTGACGAGGCATCTTTGATGCGGCCTAACGAATGGAAGGGCCTTCCCCGCCTTGAGTGATCCGCAGTGCGAAGCGTCGAGTAACGGCGCCAAGATGGGAAGTGCGAACTCTCATCAACTCACCTGGAAGGGGAAGGCCCATGACCATTATTGCCACGGGTATCGATCTGGCGAAGAACGTCTTTGCGGTGCACGGCGTGAACGCCACTGGGGTGGTGCAACTGCGTGAGCCGAAGGTGGCGCGCAGCAAGCTGCAAGCGCTGATCGCTGCACTGCCGCCGGGTGTCATCGGTATGGAGGCGTGCTCTGGAGCGCACCACTGGGCGCGGCAGTTTCAGGCGCACGGCCACACCGTGCGCCTGATGGCGCCGAAGCTGGTCACGCCCTACCGCATGAGCGGCAAGCGGGGCAAGAACGACGCGGCCGACGCGGCTGCGATCTGCGAGGCGATGCAGCGACCCAACATGCGCTTCGTTCCGATCAAGACCGAGGAGCAGCAGGCACAGCTGATGGTGCACCGCGCGCGGCAGGGCTTCGTCACCGAGCGCACGGCCTGCATCAACCGCATCCGCGGCCTGCTCTGTGAGTTCGGCATCGTGCTGCCGCTGAAGGCCGAGGTGGTGCGCCGCCAGGCCCGCGAGCACCTGGAGGACCTGCCCGGCTACGCCAACCTGGTCATCGGCGACTTGCTCAGCGAGGTGGCGCACCTGGACGAGCGCATTGCCCAGTACGACCGGCATGTGCACGCCATGGCCCGGCAGAGCACGCCCGCGCAGCAGTTGATGCAGTTGATGGGCATTGGCCAAGCCACGGCCACGGCGCTGGTGGCCATGGTGGGCAATGCCACGGAGTTCAGTTGCGGACGGCAGTTTGCGGCCTGGATCGGGCTGGTGCCGGGGCAGTACAGCTCCGGCGGCAAGGCGCGCCTGGGGCGCATCACCAAGGCCGGTGATCCGTACCTGCGCAGCTTGCTGGTGATGGGTGCTCGGGCAGTGCTCAACGCGGCGAAGAACAAGACCGACGGCATCAGCCGCTGGGCGCTGGCCGTCGAGCAGCGGCGCGGCTACTGGAAGGCGGTGGTGGCCATCGCCGCGAAGAACGCTCGCCTGGCCTGGGCGGTGCTGACCAAGGGCGAAGCCTTCAAGCTGGCGGCCTGAGCGGGGGCGCCGACATGACACCCAGACACCAGTCCCCGGCCTACACCCATCAGTTTGCTGCGGCCCCGCCCTGAGCCGCAGCCCGGTTTCCTCCACTGCGTGATGGCACTCGTTGATGTGCACAGGTTGGCCCGGCATGGGCAGTGACCGTTTAGCTCAAGGAGCCTCTGGCGCGCCAGCAATGGCCCGACAAACTCGGCTAACGAATGGGTCGCCCATGCGCTTCTTCCATCAGGGTCCGCAGCCGGCATGCCGTGCTGCACAGTGACCGCTTGTAGTTTCTTCCGTCCGCACCCTGCGCATCCTGCATCAACGCCCGCCGCAATAGCGCGTGGTGGAGTCTTTTATTCAGCCGTATGACCCAGATTGAATCACTGGCGTGATTCAACGGATCAGTTTCGCTTGACAGGCGGGGAAGCCCTTGTAGTTGAGTTCACCCGCGTGCGGAGGGACTTCCCCAGTCCAGTAACGCTATCGAGGTACCAAGATTACTTGTTGCGGAAGTTCAATCTGATCGGAAAGGGGAAGTTATGGCGGAGATTACCTGGGGATTGGTGGCGCGGGTAGGGGTAGGACTGTCGAAGCGGGTGTATCAGGTGCACGCAGTGGATCGGTCGGGGCGTGTGTTGATGGCCAAGTCGCTGTCGCGCGAGCGTTTCTTGGCGTGGTGCGCCGAGTTGCCTGCCGGCTGCCTGGTGGCGATGGAAGCCTGCGGTGGTGCGCACCACGTAGCGCGGCGCTTGCGCCTTCTGGGTCTCGATGCGCGGCTGATTGCCGGACACTTCGACACCCCACACCGCATGGCCGCCAGGGGCGGGAAGAACGATGCCAACGACGCGGCCGCGATCTGCTGCGCGGCCGCTTGCCGGCCGCACATGCGCTTCGTGCCTGTGCAGACGGCCGAGCAGCAGGGCCAGCTCAGCGTGCACCGCCTGCGCGAGGGCTACAAGGCCGAGCGCACAGCGCTGATCAACCGCATCCGCGGCGTGCTGGCCGAGTTCGGTTTGGTCTATCCGCAAAGCCCCGAGGCGCTGCGCCGGGTGCTGGCCGAGATGCAGGAGGATGCCGGCAACGAGCTGACGGGCATCGCGCGTCTGGTGTTGCAGCGAGCGCACCTGCATTGGATCGACCTGGATCTGCAGATGAAATGGTGCGACGAGCGCATCGAGGCCCACGCCCGAAGCGAAGAGCGCGCAGCCAAGGCCGCAGCGCTGCAGGGGATCGGCCCCATTGGCGCATCGGCGCTGGTGGCCAGCGTCGGAGACTTCAGGCAGTTCAGCAGTGCCAAACAGTTCGGCGCGTGGCTGGGCCTGGTGCCGAGCCAGAACTCCACGGGAGGCAAGGCCCGGCTGGGAAGAATCACGAAACGAGGCGATGACTACCTGCGAACGCTGTTGATGCAGGGGCGCGAAGTCGGCGGTGATGACCGCCGCCAAACGATCCGACCGCATCAGCCAGTGGCTGGTGCAATTGAAAGAACGGGTCGGCTGGCAGAAGGCCGTGGTGGCGCTGGCCAACAAGAATGCGCGCATCCTGTGGGCCTGCTGACCCGGGATGGCCGATTCGATCCGAACCATGTTCCCGAGGCACCGGCGCCGCACTGCGCTTTGAGCCAACGACTGGCCATCTGAAGAATTCGTTCCCACCCGCAGACGCGAAGCGCAGATAGCACCACAGATCAGACCGGCGGCAGCCAAACCCGGTAACCATCAAGGGCGCGATGCCCGACGAGCGAATGGAGCACTGCCGAGCGGTTCTTATCTGGGGCCTCGGCATCGACCGAAACAAGCCCGCATGTAGATGTGCAGTCTGTTCCATGTCGTTGTTGTCATAGCGCGCCGCAACTACTGGTCGGAACTGACTGAGGAATCAAATCAAACCGTTGACCGAGAGGGGAGTCCCTGTAGAGGGGTTGGGCACCCGCGCGCTATGCGGATGCTTTGCGTGCAATGTATTTCTCGTACTTCTCGGTGAGGGTGTACACGTAGTCAAATATGGCGATGGTGAAATCAACAATGTCCTGAGCGTTTTCTTTCGTGGTATCTTCATCGGAAGCATGTGCACCAATGTTTCTCTCCTTCCTCAGCGCTTCAGCCCAGGCGAACAATCTCTCGTCGATGATTCCTTTTGTCTTTAGCTCTGCAAGACCTTTGCCGATCATGTTTGCGCCGGATTTCTCCTTAATCAATCGCTCCAATGCCCGACCACAAAGTACCGCTGAAGCAGAATAGATGCCGCGAGATAAACATTTTTGCGCATCTTTGATGTCCCGTCTTGCGGCCTCAGGGATGGCAGCAGACACCTCCGTCGAAGCGGGAATCGGCCAGAGTCGTTCAGCGTGATTCCACTCCCAGTTGTTGTGCTCGTCACGATAGACAAAGGCTCTGCCGAACAGGGGTTTCTTACAACTGGGGCACTCGGATAGGAAGTACGCGTCGTCCTCAGCGTCGCCTATCCAGCTTTTGATCTCCGCTTTGACGCGAACGTAGCATTGGGGACAATCGACGGTAGTAGAACTGGCCATGGGTGTGATTTCGGGCGCCTAACGAATGGAAGGGCCTTCCCCGCCTTGAGTGATCCGCAGTGCGAAGCGTCGAGTAACGGCGCCAAGATGGGAAGTGCGAACTCTCATCAACTCACCTGGAAGGGGAAGGCCCATGACCATTATTGCCACGGGTATCGATCTGGCGAAGAACGTCTTTGCGGTGCACGGCGTGAACGCCACTGGGGTGGTGCAACTGCGTGAGCCGAAGGTGGCGCGCAGCAAGCTGCAAGCGCTGATCGCTGCACTGCCGCCGGGTGTCATCGGTATGGAGGCGTGCTCTGGAGCGCACCACTGGGCGCGGCAGTTTCAGGCGCACGGCCACACCGTGCGCCTGATGGCGCCGAAGCTGGTCACGCCCTACCGCATGAGCGGCAAGCGGGGCAAGAACGACGCGGCCGACGCGGCTGCGATCTGCGAGGCGATGCAGCGACCCAACATGCGCTTCGTTCCGATCAAGACCGAGGAGCAGCAGGCACAGCTGATGGTGCACCGCGCGCGGCAGGGCTTCGTCACCGAGCGCACGGCCTGCATCAACCGCATCCGCGGCCTGCTCTGTGAGTTCGGCATCGTGCTGCCGCTGAAGGCCGAGGTGGTGCGCCGCCAGGCCCGCGAGCACCTGGAGGACCTGCCCGGCTACGCCAACCTGGTCATCGGCGACTTGCTCAGCGAGGTGGCGCACCTGGACGAGCGCATTGCCCAGTACGACCGGCATGTGCACGCCATGGCCCGGCAGAGCACGCCCGCGCAGCAGTTGATGCAGTTGATGGGCATTGGCCAAGCCACGGCCACGGCGCTGGTGGCCATGGTGGGCAATGCCACGGAGTTCAGTTGCGGACGGCAGTTTGCGGCCTGGATCGGGCTGGTGCCGGGGCAGTACAGCTCCGGCGGCAAGGCGCGCCTGGGGCGCATCACCAAGGCCGGTGATCCGTACCTGCGCAGCTTGCTGGTGATGGGTGCTCGGGCAGTGCTCAACGCGGCGAAGAACAAGACCGACGGCATCAGCCGCTGGGCGCTGGCCGTCGAGCAGCGGCGCGGCTACTGGAAGGCGGTGGTGGCCATCGCCGCGAAGAACGCTCGCCTGGCCTGGGCGGTGCTGACCAAGGGCGAAGCCTTCAAGCTGGCGGCCTGAGCGGGGGCGCCGACATGACACCCAGACACCAGTCCCCGGCCTACACCCATCAGTTTGCTGCGGCCCCGCCCTGAGCCGCAGCCCGGTTTCCTCCACTGCGTGATGGCACTCGTTGATGTGCACAGGTTGGCCCGGCATGGGCAGTGACCGTTTAGCTCAAGGAGCCTCTGGCGCGCCAGCAATGGCCCGACAAACTCGGCTAACGAATGGGTCGCCCATGCGCTTCTTCCATCAGGGTCCGCAGCCGGCATGCCGTGCTGCACAGTGACCGCTTGTAGTTTCTTCCGTCCGCACCCTGCGCATCCTGCATCAACGCCCGCCGCAATAGCGCGTGGTGGAGTCTTTTATTCAGCCGTATGACCCAGATTGAATCACTGGCGTGATTCAACGGATCAGTTTCGCTTGACAGGCGGGGAAGCCCTTGTAGTTTGAGCTAACCGGACCCTTGCGGTGTGTGGCTAAAGGCCCAGAATGAAATGGCGGGCCTTTAGCCACACACCGCAATGGGTCCGGTTGAGCAACTGGTTAGGCGTCGGTGCTTGTGCGCTTGATCTTGCAGGTAATGTAAACGATTGATGATGCAGAAAAATCTAGAAAGAAGTCCGCCTCAGCCTTTGTCAATTTCGACTCCTCAGTTCCACCATGTCTGACGAAGTCCTTGTTGCTAGCATATCCATACGCTTGACTTACTAAGCGCTCAATGTCCGGGTCAAGCTTTGCTTGCTTGATAATTTTACCCAGAGTCCCATTGGGCTCATGGAGAAGCACCATCAAACATGACTCTACGGCACTGATTGATTCCTTGATAGAGTTTTCGTAGTCTGGTGGTTTGGAAAAGATGAAGTTCTTTGCTTTTAGCCACTGCGTGCGAACAGGCGATAGTTCATCAGTCAGTACGTCATTAGCCTTAGCCCAGTTCCTTGGATTTGGAGCATGGCGCTCTACTCGCTTAAGGTCGAGTAGAATGGCCGAGTACAATTCCTCCACACAGGCCCTCCGCTCTGCATATTTCTTCATTTCCTGAAGTTTACAGTGCGCGTAGAACACCTCAAGCGATTTGTGTGGATTAGGATTCTCGTACTTGGCCTTCTCAAGTTCAATAGTTACGTCCGCATAGAGTTCGCGATATAGGCGCGGTTGATCGCTAGTGCGTCCATCGGTCGCAAATGCCACCATGAGAGCTTGAAGCTCTTGGATTTTTGAACCAAGTTCTTTGGCGAGCTTTGCGTCCACTCTGTCTCCCCGACGCCTAACGAATGGAAGGGCCTTCCCCGCCTTGAGTGATCCGCAGTGCGAAGCGTCGAGTAACGGCGCCAAGATGGGAAGTGCGAACTCTCATCAACTCACCTGGAAGGGGAAGGCCCATGACCATTATTGCCACGGGTATCGATCTGGCGAAGAACGTCTTTGCGGTGCACGGCGTGAACGCCACTGGGGTGGTGCAACTGCGTGAGCCGAAGGTGGCGCGCAGCAAGCTGCAAGCGCTGATCGCTGCACTGCCGCCGGGTGTCATCGGTATGGAGGCGTGCTCTGGAGCGCACCACTGGGCGCGGCAGTTTCAGGCGCACGGCCACACCGTGCGCCTGATGGCGCCGAAGCTGGTCACGCCCTACCGCATGAGCGGCAAGCGGGGCAAGAACGACGCGGCCGACGCGGCTGCGATCTGCGAGGCGATGCAGCGACCCAACATGCGCTTCGTTCCGATCAAGACCGAGGAGCAGCAGGCACAGCTGATGGTGCACCGCGCGCGGCAGGGCTTCGTCACCGAGCGCACGGCCTGCATCAACCGCATCCGCGGCCTGCTCTGTGAGTTCGGCATCGTGCTGCCGCTGAAGGCCGAGGTGGTGCGCCGCCAGGCCCGCGAGCACCTGGAGGACCTGCCCGGCTACGCCAACCTGGTCATCGGCGACTTGCTCAGCGAGGTGGCGCACCTGGACGAGCGCATTGCCCAGTACGACCGGCATGTGCACGCCATGGCCCGGCAGAGCACGCCCGCGCAGCAGTTGATGCAGTTGATGGGCATTGGCCAAGCCACGGCCACGGCGCTGGTGGCCATGGTGGGCAATGCCACGGAGTTCAGTTGCGGACGGCAGTTTGCGGCCTGGATCGGGCTGGTGCCGGGGCAGTACAGCTCCGGCGGCAAGGCGCGCCTGGGGCGCATCACCAAGGCCGGTGATCCGTACCTGCGCAGCTTGCTGGTGATGGGTGCTCGGGCAGTGCTCAACGCGGCGAAGAACAAGACCGACGGCATCAGCCGCTGGGCGCTGGCCGTCGAGCAGCGGCGCGGCTACTGGAAGGCGGTGGTGGCCATCGCCGCGAAGAACGCTCGCCTGGCCTGGGCGGTGCTGACCAAGGGCGAAGCCTTCAAGCTGGCGGCCTGAGCGGGGGCGCCGACATGACACCCAGACACCAGTCCCCGGCCTACACCCATCAGTTTGCTGCGGCCCCGCCCTGAGCCGCAGCCCGGTTTCCTCCACTGCGTGATGGCACTCGTTGATGTGCACAGGTTGGCCCGGCATGGGCAGTGACCGTTTAGCTCAAGGAGCCTCTGGCGCGCCAGCAATGGCCCGACAAACTCGGCTAACGAATGGGTCGCCCATGCGCTTCTTCCATCAGGGTCCGCAGCCGGCATGCCGTGCTGCACAGTGACCGCTTGTAGTTTCTTCCGTCCGCACCCTGCGCATCCTGCATCAACGCCCGCCGCAATAGCGCGTGGTGGAGTCTTTTATTCAGCCGTATGACCCAGATTGAATCACTGGCGTGATTCAACGGATCAGTTTCGCTTGACAGGCGGGGAAGCCCTTGTAGTTTGAGCTAACCGGACCCTTGCGGTGTGTGGCTAAAGGCCCAGAATGAAATGGCGGGCCTTTAGCCACACACCGCAATGGGTCCGGTTGAGCAACTGGTTAGGCGTCGGTGCTTGTGCGCTTGATCTTGCAGGTAATGTAAACGATTGATGATGCAGAAAAATCTAGAAAGAAGTCCGCCTCAGCCTTTGTCAATTTCGACTCCTCAGTTCCACCATGTCTGACGAAGTCCTTGTTGCTAGCATATCCATACGCTTGACTTACTAAGCGCTCAATGTCCGGGTCAAGCTTTGCTTGCTTGATAATTTTACCCAGAGTCCCATTGGGCTCATGGAGAAGCACCATCAAACATGACTCTACGGCACTGATTGATTCCTTGATAGAGTTTTCGTAGTCTGGTGGTTTGGAAAAGATGAAGTTCTTTGCTTTTAGCCACTGCGTGCGAACAGGCGATAGTTCATCAGTCAGTACGTCATTAGCCTTAGCCCAGTTCCTTGGATTTGGAGCATGGCGCTCTACTCGCTTAAGGTCGAGTAGAATGGCCGAGTACAATTCCTCCACACAGGCCCTCCGCTCTGCATATTTCTTCATTTCCTGAAGTTTACAGTGCGCGTAGAACACCTCAAGCGATTTGTGTGGATTAGGATTCTCGTACTTGGCCTTCTCAAGTTCAATAGTTACGTCCGCATAGAGTTCGCGATATAGGCGCGGTTGATCGCTAGTGCGTCCATCGGTCGCAAATGCCACCATGAGAGCTTGAAGCTCTTGGATTTTTGAACCAAGTTCTTTGGCGAGCTTTGCGTCCACTCTGTCTCCCCGACGCCTAACGAATGGAAGGGCCTTCCCCGCCTTGAGTGATCCGCAGTGCGAAGCGTCGAGTAACGGCGCCAAGATGGGAAGTGCGAACTCTCATCAACTCACCTGGAAGGGGAAGGCCCATGACCATTATTGCCACGGGTATCGATCTGGCGAAGAACGTCTTTGCGGTGCACGGCGTGAACGCCACTGGGGTGGTGCAACTGCGTGAGCCGAAGGTGGCGCGCAGCAAGCTGCAAGCGCTGATCGCTGCACTGCCGCCGGGTGTCATCGGTATGGAGGCGTGCTCTGGAGCGCACCACTGGGCGCGGCAGTTTCAGGCGCACGGCCACACCGTGCGCCTGATGGCGCCGAAGCTGGTCACGCCCTACCGCATGAGCGGCAAGCGGGGCAAGAACGACGCGGCCGACGCGGCTGCGATCTGCGAGGCGATGCAGCGACCCAACATGCGCTTCGTTCCGATCAAGACCGAGGAGCAGCAGGCACAGCTGATGGTGCACCGCGCGCGGCAGGGCTTCGTCACCGAGCGCACGGCCTGCATCAACCGCATCCGCGGCCTGCTCTGTGAGTTCGGCATCGTGCTGCCGCTGAAGGCCGAGGTGGTGCGCCGCCAGGCCCGCGAGCACCTGGAGGACCTGCCCGGCTACGCCAACCTGGTCATCGGCGACTTGCTCAGCGAGGTGGCGCACCTGGACGAGCGCATTGCCCAGTACGACCGGCATGTGCACGCCATGGCCCGGCAGAGCACGCCCGCGCAGCAGTTGATGCAGTTGATGGGCATTGGCCAAGCCACGGCCACGGCGCTGGTGGCCATGGTGGGCAATGCCACGGAGTTCAGTTGCGGACGGCAGTTTGCGGCCTGGATCGGGCTGGTGCCGGGGCAGTACAGCTCCGGCGGCAAGGCGCGCCTGGGGCGCATCACCAAGGCCGGTGATCCGTACCTGCGCAGCTTGCTGGTGATGGGTGCTCGGGCAGTGCTCAACGCGGCGAAGAACAAGACCGACGGCATCAGCCGCTGGGCGCTGGCCGTCGAGCAGCGGCGCGGCTACTGGAAGGCGGTGGTGGCCATCGCCGCGAAGAACGCTCGCCTGGCCTGGGCGGTGCTGACCAAGGGCGAAGCCTTCAAGCTGGCGGCCTGAGCGGGGGCGCCGACATGACACCCAGACACCAGTCCCCGGCCTACACCCATCAGTTTGCTGCGGCCCCGCCCTGAGCCGCAGCCCGGTTTCCTCCACTGCGTGATGGCACTCGTTGATGTGCACAGGTTGGCCCGGCATGGGCAGTGACCGTTTAGCTCAAGGAGCCTCTGGCGCGCCAGCAATGGCCCGACAAACTCGGCTAACGAATGGGTCGCCCATGCGCTTCTTCCATCAGGGTCCGCAGCCGGCATGCCGTGCTGCACAGTGACCGCTTGTAGTTTCTTCCGTCCGCACCCTGCGCATCCTGCATCAACGCCCGCCGCAATAGCGCGTGGTGGAGTCTTTTATTCAGCCGTATGACCCAGATTGAATCACTGGCGTGATTCAACGGATCAGTTTCGCTTGACAGGCGGGGAAGCCCTTGTAGCAGAGTTAACCGGGCGACGACGGATGGACGCCTTGCCCGCGAGGCGCAGGATAGGCACACAACGCCTCGCGGGCAAGGTGGCCAGCGGTTGGCGCTCCGGTTGAACAACCGGTTAGGCGGCACTTCGCAGTGCGATACCTAGTTGTCATACACGCGGCAGAGGCTGCTCAACGCAGCGGGGGACAGCACGTACAGTGCTCTGCCAAAGTGTTCCGGGGCGGCGCCCTTGTTCAAGCGTTTTGGAAACTCAGCCATGTTGCTTCCGAACCTGAACTCCACGCGCTTGTTCGGGCGCACTCCGTCGATGGCAAACAGGCTGGCTGGATCCATCTCTGGATGGACCATTACGTCTGCGTGATCAGGTAGCCCCTGCTTCTGATAGACGTATAGCCGTCGCCCGGATCGCTTCGATTTGAACTCAATCACTTTCGATGTCGATGAGTTGCGGACGAAGCCAGCGCGAAGAACAGCTTCTTCGATTTCGGGAAGGGTAAGTGCCATTCAACGACATTCCGGTAGGAGATGCGTTCGGATTGTGCCGCTTAACCGATCTCAAGCGTAACGCACTCAGCGTAACCGAATACGCCCACCTTCCTGTCAGGCGTCTTCGGATACGCCTGCCGATGAAGTCCGTTGCTTGACCGACGCCGTCGAGAACGGGTGCCGCAACGGCAGGGAGGTGCGATGTCAGCACCCAGAATGGCCACTGGCGCTCGCGCTAATGAATCCCGGACGAAGACAGCACGCGATTCCACCTCGTCGTCAGGGCTCGTCGTAAGCCACCAGGCGCCAAGCTTGTCTGCGTTGCCGAGTCGCTGCGGTCCGAGAACTACAGCCCGCCCACCCCATCCCCCCGCCCCCGAATCGCACACGCCACAATCCGCCGCGCCATCCGCCCCGTCGCCCCGCGATGCGCCGCCGCAAACCCAAACGCGCTCTGCACCCACTGATTGCGCTGCGGATCAGCCGCCAGTGCCGCAGCGCGGCGCACGCCGTCGGCCATTTCGGCCACGCGCAATGAGGCGCCGGCCTTCAGCGACAGCTCGGCCGCGTCCTCGAAGTTGAAGGTGTGCGGGCCCATCACCATCGGGCAGCCGCAGGCGGCGGCTTCGATCAGGTTCTGGCCGCCCAGCGGCGCAAAGCTGCCGCCCAGCAGGGCGACGTCGGCCAGGGCGTAGTACAGGGGCATCTCGCCCATCGAATCGCCCAGCCACACGTCGGCGCGGGCGGCCTCGGGGGTGGGGCCTTCGGCCCAGCTGCTGCGGCGTGAGAGGGTGAAGCCGCTGTTGTCCACCAGCAGGCCCACTTCGTTGAAGCGCTGCGGGTGCCGCGGCACGATGAGCAGCAGCGGCCTGGGCGCCGGCAGTGCGCGCCAGGCCGACAGCAGCGGTTGCTCTTCGCCCTCGCGCGTGCTGGCGGCCAGCACCACCGCGCGCGGCGGGTCGTTGAGCTGCTGGCGCCATTGCAGGCCACGGGCCAGCAGCTTGGGCGGCGGCTCGATGTCGTATTTCAGGTTGCCGCACACCTCCACCTGCGGCGCGCCGGCTTCGCGCAGGCGGCGGGCGTCGGCTTCGGTCTGCGCCAGCACCCAGGTGAGCTGTTGCACCGCGGGGTGCAGCAGCGCGGCCAGGCGCTGGCCCTTGCGCTGGCTGCGCTCAGACAGCCTGGCATTGGCCAGCACCATCGGCACGCCGGCCTGGCGCGCGGCGTGCAGCAGGTTGGGCCAGATCTCGGTTTCCATCAGCACGCCCACCAGCGGCCGGTAGCGGCGGAAGAAGCGGCGCGCCGCCCCCGGCGTGTCGTAGGGCAGCCAGGTCTGGATGTCGTCGTCGGTGAGCAGCGCGCGCCCGGCTTCCAGGCCGGTGGCGGTGCTGCAGGTGAGCACCAGCCGCATGCCCGGGATCTGCGCGCGCAGGGCCTTGACCAGCGGCTCGGCGGCGCGGGTTTCGCCCAGCGACACCGCATGCAGCCACACCACGCGCCCTTCGATGGCGCGGCGGCGGGTGCGGTAAAAGCCCAGCCGCTCACGCAGCCGGCGGCGGTAGGCCGGCTCGGCGCGGCCCCGCCACCACAGGCGAAGCAGGTACAGCGGCGTCAGCGCCACCAGCAGCGCGCTGTAGAGGAAGCGCGCCAGCCAGGGCGTCATCGCATCGTCGTCAGTGGGCGGCGGCCGCCACTTCGGCGTCGGGCTTCACGGCCTTCAGGCGCGCCATGAAGTCGTCCTGAATGCGGTGCAGCGCCTCTTCGGTATGGCCCTCGAAGCGCAGCACCAGCACCGGCGTGGTGTTGCTGGCGCGGATGAGGCCGAAGCCGTCTTCGTAGTCCACGCGCAGGCCGTCGGTGGTGACGATCTCGCCGCCCGGGAAGTTGGCATCGGCCAGCAGCTTGTCGATCACCTCGCGCGGCTCGCCTTCGGCGCAGGCCACGTTCAGCTCGGGCGTGCTGAAGCTGGTGGGCAGGCCGTTGAGCACCGCGCTGGGGTCGTCGTGGCGGCTCAGGATCTCGAGCAGGCGCGCCGCGGTGTACGAGGCATCGTCGAAGCCGTACCAGCGCTCACCGAAGAACACGTGGCCGCTCATCTCGCCGGCGATCGGGGCCTTGACTTCCTTCATCTTGGCCTTGACCAGCGAGTGGCCCGTCTTCCACATCAGCGGCACGCCGCCGGCAGCCTTGATGGCCGGCGCCAGGCGCTGGGTGCACTTGACGTCGAAGATGATGGTGCCGCCCTTCACGCGCGTCAGGATGTCCTGCGCAAACAGCATCAGCTGGCGGTCGGGGTAGATGATCTGGCCGTCCTTGGTGACCACGCCCAGGCGGTCGCCGTCGCCGTCGAAGGCCAGGCCCAGGTCGGCTTCGGTGGCGTGCACCGTGCGGATCAGGTCCTGCAGGTTCTCGGGCTTGGAGGGGTCGGGGTGGTGGTTCGGGAAGTCGCCGTCCACGCGACTGTACAGCGCGATCACCTCGCAGCCCAGCGCCTTCAGCAGCTGCGGCGCCGAAGCCCCGGGAATGCCGTTGCCCGAATCGACCACCACCTTCAGCGGGCGGGCCAGCTTGCAGTCGCCGGTGATGCGGGCGATGTACTCGGGCACGATGTCCATCGCGGCCGAGCGGCCCTTGCCCACCGTGTAGTCCTCGGCCTCCATGCGTCGGCGCAGGCCCTGGATCTCGTCGCCATAGATGGCGCGGCCCGACAGCACCATCTTGAAGCCGTTGTAGTCCTTGGGGTTGTGGCTGCCGGTCACCTGGATGCCGCTGTTGCAGCCATGCTGGCCTCGGGTGGCGGCCACGTAGTACAGCATCGGCGTGGTCACGGCGCCCAGGTCCACCACGTCCAGCCCGGTGGAAGCCAGGCCGCGGATCAGCGCGGCGGCCAGGCCGGGGCCGGAGAGGCGCCCGTCGCGGCCCACGGCCACGGCCTTTTCACCGGCGGCCACCGCTTCGGTGCCGAAGGCCTTGCCCAGGTGCTCGGCGAAGTCCTCGTCGAGGGCCTGACCGACGATGCCGCGGATGTCGTAGGCCTTGAAGGCCGAAGCTGCAACTTTCATTCATTTCCTCCTGCGATCGATTGTAGGCAGCCTCCGTGTAAACCCGGTTGGCGCCCGGCCGCCCAGCCGAAGGGTCGCACAACCCCGGCCGGGCACAGGTCCGAAAACGGCGAGTGCGCCCGCGTCAGCCGGCCACAATGCCCGCCATGGTCACTGCCACCGCCCCTGCTGCCGACGGACTCACCGACGCCCGCTATGCCGCGCTGGCCGCCCGGGACGCCCGCTTCGACGGCCGCTTTTTCGTGGGCGTCACCTCCACCGGCATCTACTGCCGGCCGGTGTGCCGGGTGCGGCTGCCGCAGCAGCGCAACTGCCGCTTCTTCCCGCATGCGGCGGCGGCGGAGCAGGCGGGCTTTCGGCCCTGCCTGCGCTGCCGGCCCGAGCTGGCGCCCGGCCTGTCGCTGACCGACAGCTCGCAGGTGCTGGCCCGCCATGCGGCGCAGGCCATGGTGCAGGCTGTGCATGAAGGCCAGCCGCTGTCGTTGCCCGCGGTGGCCGCGCGCCTGGGCGTCACTGATCGCCACCTGCGCCGCATCTTCCAGGAGGCGCATGGCGTCTCGCCGATCGACTTCATCACCACCCAGCGGCTGCTGCTGGCCAAGCAGTTGCTCACCGATACGCCGCTGCCGGTGACGCAGGTCGCGCTGGCCAGCGGCTATGCCAGCCTGCGCCGCTTCAATGCCGCGTTTGCCGAGCGCTACCGCCTGAGCCCCAGCGCGCTGCGGCGCGAGCGGGGCGATGCGGCGCCTGAAGCCGCCGGCATCACGCTCAAGCTGGCCTACCGCCCGCCTTACGACGTGGCCGGCATGCTGGCCTTCTTCGCGCAGCGCGCGGTGCCGGGCGTGGAGACGGTGGACGTGCCAGCGCTGACGCTGCGCCGCACGCTGGCGCTGCCGCATGGCGGCGGCCGGCTGCAGGGCTGGATCAGCCTGCGTTACCGGCCTGAGCGGCATGAGGTGCAGCTGAGCCTGGCACCCACGCTGGTGCCGGCCATCGGCGCACTGCTGCAGCGGCTGCGGCAGGCGCTGGACCTGGACGCCGACCCGGCGCAGATCGACCCGGTGATGGCCGGTCTGCCCTTGCCGCCGGTGCCCGGCATTCGCCTGGCCGGCAGCTTCGACGGCTTCGAGACCGCGATGCGCGTGGTGCTGGGTCAGCAGGTCACCGTGGCCGCCGCCCGCACGCTGGCCGGCCGCGTGACCGAGCGCTATGGCGAGCCGATCACCACGCCGTTTGAAGACCTCACCCGCCTGGCGCCCAGCGCGCAGGCCATTGCCGAAGCCGACCCCGCCGAACTGGGCCAGCTGGGCATCGTGCGCCAGCGCGTGCGTGCGCTGCAGGCGCTGGCTGCCGAGGTGCACGCCGGCCGCATCACGCTGCACCGCGGCGCGCCGCTGGCCGCGACGCTGGACGCCTTGCGGGCGCTGCCCGGCATCGGCGACTGGACGGCGCAGTTGGTGGCGCTGCGTGTGCTGGCCTGGCCCGACGCCTTTCCGGCCACCGACATCGGCCTGCTCAATGCCCTGGGCACCCGCGATGCCAAGGCCGTGCTGGCGCAAGCCGAAGCTTGGCGACCCTGGCGTGCCTATGCCGTGATGCGGCTGTGGCAAGAACAGCCCACCCCCAAAGCGCCTGTAGCGCCTGCAGCGCCCGCTGGAGAACCCCTATGACCCACGCTCGACTTCCTGCCTTGACCGCGCAATCGCGCATCGACACGCCCCTGGGCCCGCTCACCGTGGCCGCCACCGACCAGGGCCTGGCGGGCCTGTGGTTCGACGACCAGGCCCACCACCCCGGCCTGCTGGACGTGCCCGTGGACGACGGCCAGCGCTTCATCGCGCAGGCGCGGCAGGAGCTGGAAAGCTACTGGTCGGCCGCCGCACGCGCGCCCTTCAGCGTGCCGCTGGACCTGCTGGGCACGCCCTTCCAGCGCGCGGTGTGGCAGGCGCTGCTGCAGATCGCGCCGGGCCGCACCGCCACCTATGCCGAGATCGCCGCGCGTGCCGGCGCACCCGCCGCGGTGCGGGCCGCGGGCGCGGCCATCGGCCGCAACCCGGTGAGCGTGATCGTGCCCTGCCACCGCGTGATCGGCCGCAGCGGCGGCCTCACCGGTTATGCCGGCGGACTGCCGCGCAAGCGCGCGCTGCTGCAGCTGGAAGGCGTGGCGGTGGCTGCATGAAGGCGCGCGATGGGATCGACCTGGTGATGCTGGCCGCGCTGTGGGGCGCGGCCTTCTTGTTCATGCGCATGGGCGCGGCGGCCTTTGGCCCGGTGGCGCTGGCGGCGGTGCGTGTCACCGGTGCCGCCTGCTTCCTGCTGCCGCTGCTGGTGTGGCGGCGCGAAGTGCCGGCGCTGCGCGCGCATTGGAAGCCGCTGATGGTGGTGGGCGTGTTGAACAGCGCCCTGCCCTTTCTGCTTTTCAGCTACGCGGCGCTGGCCATCAATGCGGGCCTCTCGTCCATCTTCAATGCCACCACGCCGCTGTGGGGTGCGCTGGTGGCCTGGCTGTGGTTGAAGGACCGCCTCTCCGCCTCCCGCGTGCTGGGCCTGGTGATCGGCTTTGCCGGCGTGGCCTGGCTGGCCTGGGACAAGGCCAGCTTCAAGCCCGGCGACCATGGCGTGAGCGCGGCCTCGGCCATCGGCGCCTGCATGCTGGCGGCCTTCTGCTACGGGCTGTCGGCCAGCTTCACCAAGCGCTGGCTCACCGGCGTGCCGCCGATGGCGGTGGCGGCGGGCAGCCAGTTCAGCGCCACGCTGGTGCTGGCGCTGCCGGCCTTCTTCTTCTGGCCCGCGCAAACGCCCAGCGCGCCGCACTGGGCCGCGGCGCTGATGCTGGCCGTGCTGTGCACCGGCGTGGCCTATGTGCTGTTCTTCCGCCTCATCGCCAACGTGGGGCCGGCCAATGCCATCACGGTCACCTTCCTGATCCCGGCCTTTGCGGTGCTGTGGGGCGCGCTGTTTTTGGGCGAGCCCATCACCGGCGCCATGGTGCTGGGCTGCGCGGTGATTTTGCTGGGCACCAGCCTGGCCACCGGCGTGCTCAAGCTGCCGGCGGCCCTGGTGCGCGGGCGCGCCTAGTCCGGCCGAATCCCTGCCTTCTGGATCACCCCGGCCCAGCGCGTCACCTCACCGTCGAGGAAGGTCTTGAAGGCTTCGGGCCCGCGCGCATCGACGCGGAAGCCCTGCTGCACCGCGCGCTGCTCCATGTCGGGCTGCTTGACGATGGCCACCACCTCGTTGCCCAGCTTTTGCACCAGCGCATCGGGCACGCCGGCCGGCACCATCACGGCGGTCCAGTTTTCCACCAGCAGGCCGGGCAGGCCGGCTTCGGCGGTGGTGGGCACATCGGGCACCGCGGGGTGGCGGGCTTCGGTGCTCACGGCCAGCGCGCGCAGCTTGCCCGCCTTCACATGCGCGATGGACTCGGGGAAGTTGGAGAAGATCACGTCCAGCTGGCCGCCGATCAGGTCGGTCATCGACGGCGCACCACCCTTGTAGGGCACGTGCTGGATGCTGGTCTTGTTGAGGTCGTTGAACAGCGCCAGCGTGAGGTGCGGCGGCGTGCCGTTGCCGCTGGAGCCGGCGTTCAACGCCCGCTGCTTGGCCTGCGCTGCCAGGTCCTTCAGGTCCTTGATCGGGCTGTTGGCCGGCACCACCACCAGCATCGGGCTGCCGGCCAGCAGGGCCACCGGCTTCAGGTCCTTGCGGAAGTCGAACGCCGCCTTCGGAAACAGCGTGACGTTGGCCGCATGGGTGAGCGTGATGGCCAGCAGCGTGTGGCCATCGGCCGGGGCCTTGGCCACCGCGTCGGCGCCGATCTGCCCGCCGCCGCCGGGCTTGTTGTCGACCACCACGCTGACCTTCCAGCGCTCGGCCAGCTGCTGGCCCACGCTGCGGGCCATCATGTCGGTGAGCCCGCCGGGCGGAAAGGGCACCACGTAGCGCAGCGTGGCGCCGGGCTTGGGATAGTCGGCTGCGCCCGGCTGGGCGTTCACCGCCGCCGGCAAGGTGGCCGCGCTGGCCGCCGCGGCCAGCAGCCGCATCAGGTGTCGTCGTTGCATGCCTTTGTCTCCGTTGTTGATGTATGAAGGCGCGACGGTGAATGCGGTCCGTCAACCGCTGGTGATCGGCCACTGCGCGAGCAGGGCGTCCGGCACCTCCAGTCCTTGTGCTTCGGCCTGGCGCCGAAGCTGTTCACGCCGTGCGCCGGGCAGGCGCACGCCCTCGTCGCGCAGCATCTCGGCCACCAGCACCTCGATGCGGTCGAGGTAGTGGTCGGCACCGGCCAGCGCGCCAGGATCGATGACGATGAAGGCCTGGCCGATGCGCGGCCGGTTGCCTTCGTCGACGAAGAAGCTCGAAGCCTCGAAGCCGAACTGCGCACCGATGAGCGCGGTGACCAGCAGCTCCACCACCAGCGCCAGCATCGCGCCCTTGGGGCTGGTGGCGGCGCCCATGGGCAGCATGGAGCCTTCCAGCGCGGCCTTGGCATCGGTGGTGGGCCGGCCCTGCGCGTCCAGCGCCCAGCCTTCCGGGATGGGCCGGCCGGCCTGGGCCGCCACCATCACCTTGCCGCGGGCCACCTCGCTCAGGCTGAGGTCGATCAGCAGCGGATCGGCCCCGCGCCGCGGGAACACGGCCGCCACCGGATTGGTGCCAAAAATGGGGTGGCGCCCACCCGCGGCCGGCATGGCCGCCGGCGAGTTGGCAAAGCCCAGCGCCACCAGGCCCGCCGCGGCGGCCGGGCGCAGGTGGTCGACCACCACACCGCAGTGGTGGCTGTTGGCCACGCCGGCGATGGCGATGCCCTGCTCGCGCGCGCGCTGCACCGCCTGCTGCACCGCCAGTTCGCAAGCGGCAAAGGCCAGGCCCTCATCCGCATCCACCACCAACGCGGCGGGCTTGGGGCTGTGCACCCGCGGCTGCGCGCGGCCGTTGACGCGGCCGTTGCGCAAGTGCTTGACGTACTGTGCCACGCGGCTCAGCCCGTGCGAGCCCAGGCCCTGGGCCTCGGCCAGCACCAGCGCCCGGGCGGTGGCCTCGGCCATGGTGTCGTCGGCCCCGGCCTGGCGCAGTGCGGCAGCCACGGCCTCGCGCGCCTGGGGCAAGGTCAGGCGGGCCATCAGCGGGCCTCCGCCAAGGCCTGCAGCACCTTGTCGGCGATCAGGCTGCTCACCCGTTCATTCGACTCGGTGGTCACGCCGGCGATGTGCGGCGTCAGCACCAGGTTCGGGCAGCCCTCGAAGTGCGGCGCCTGCTTCAAAGGTTCGGCATCGAACACGTCCAGCGCCGCGCCGCCCAGCCGGCCCTGGCGCAAGGCCTCGGCCACCGCCACTTCATCGACGATGCTGCCGCGTGCGGTGTTCACCAGCACGGCGCCGGCCTTCATCGCGCCGATGCGCTGCGCATTCAGCAGCCCGCGCGTGCCCTCGACCAGCGGCACATGCAGGCTCACCACGTCGGCCTGGCTGATCAGCGTGTCCAGGGCCACGCACTGCACGCCCGCCGCCGCGTAGGCCGGATGGTCCGCGGCCATCATCGCGTCGAAGGCCAGCACCTGCATGCCCATGCCGCGCGCCAGCCGCGCCGTGAGCTGGCCGATGGCGCCAAAGCCGATCAAGCCCAGCGTCTTGCCGCCCAGCTCACGGCCGTTGGACAGCGCGGTGCGCGGCCAGCGCCCGGCCGCCACCTCGGCGGTGGACTGGTAGGCGCCGCGCAGCAGCAGCATCGCGGTGCCGATCACGTACTCGGCCACGCTGGCCGCATTGGCGCCGGTGGCCGGGATCACCTGCATGCCGCGGGCTTCGCAGCCCGGCACGTCGATGTTGTCCAGGCCCACACCCAGGCGGCCCAACACGCGGCAGCGCTGCAGCGCGGCCAGCAACTCGCCGCGCACCTGGGTGCGGTTGCGCACGATCAGCACGTCGGCGCCGGCCGCCTCGGCATGCAGGCGCACCGGGTCGTCCACCAGCTGCGGGTCGTACAGCACATCGTGCGCCGCCCGCAGCCGGTCCACGGCCGGCATGTCCATGAACTCGGTGATGACCACTCTTGCCATCACGCGCTCTCGTACAGGCGGGTCATCACGAACTCGCGGTGGCCCAGCGCCTCGGCGGCGGTCAGGCGGCCGTTGGCGGTGCGCAGCATGCATTCCAGCAGCTGGTCGCCGGCCTGGTCGAGGTTGATGTCACGCTGCAGCAGGCCCGAGGTGTCGACGTCGATGTGCTCGCTCATCAGCCGCACGGTACGCGGATTGGCGCAGATCTTGATGACAGGCAGGATGGGGTTGCCGATGACGTTGCCCTGCCCGGTGGGGAAGAAGTGCACCGCATAGCCCGAGGCGGCGCACAGCGTCACCATCTCGGCCGCGGCGCTGGACGAATCCATGAACCACAGGCCGGGGCCGGTGGGCACTTCGGCCTTGTCCAGCACGCCGTCCACCAGGCACTTCTTGCCGATCTTCTGGATGTTGCCCAGCGCCTTCTCTTCGATGGTGGTCAGGCCGCCGGCGATGTTGCCCTTGGTGGGCTGGCTGTCCGACAGGTCGCTGGTCTTGTGGCGGTTGATCATGTCCTGGTAGCGGTTGAACATGAACATGAAGCGCTCTTTGACTTCGGGCGTGCGGCAGCGCTCGGCCACGATGCGCTCGCCGCCGGTCAGCTCCGAGGTCTCGCCGAAGACCAGCGTGTTGCCGGTTTCGTAGAGCTTGTCGAAGGCGTTGCCCACGGTGGGGTTGGCGCCGCAGCCGCTGGTGGTGTCGCTCTCGCCGCACTTGGTGCTGACCCACAGTTCATGGATGGGGCACACCTCGCGCTGCTTCTCGCTGGCCCACTGCACGAACTCGCGTGCGGCCTTGCTGGCCCGCAGGATGGTGTCGTGGTCGCCATGGCCTTCGATGCCGAAACCCACCACCGGCTTGCCCGTGGTGGCGATGCCGTCCACCACCTTCTTGGTCCAGCCGTCCTCGATGCCGATGACCACCACCGCGGCCACGTTGGGGTTGCAGCCGGCGCCGATCAGCGTGCGGAAATGCAGGTCCAGGTCGGCGCCGAACTGCAGCCGGCCGTAGGGGTGCGGAATGGCCAGCGCGCCCTTGATGTTGTGGGCCACGGCCTCGGCCGCGGCATTCGACAAGTCGTCCAGCGGCAGGATGACGACGTGGTTGCGCACGCCCACGCGGCCGTTCTCGCGGCGGTAGCCCAGGAAGGTGGTGTCCTTGGAAATGATGCTCATGGTGGTGTCCAAATGGGGTTGTCTAATCAAGCTGTGCGGCGCAGAGGCTCACCACCGTTTTGTCTTGATGTTTTGCACGTGCGCATGCTCGCCGGCCTTGATCGGCGCCACCACCTTGCCCATGTCGATGCCGTACTTCCACACCGTGTCGCCCGGCGCCATGTCGCGCAGCGCCACCTTGTGGCCGATGGGAATGTCCTGCTTGGCATCGACGCTGATCGTCTTGTCCTCGTCCATGATCCAGCCGGTGAGCTGCATGCCGGCCTTCACGCCCTCGACGACCACGACGGCCACGGTGTCCTTGGCGTCGTGCAGTACGAAGTGAATCATGTGCTTGTCTCCTGTGCTGTCGGGTTGCAACGGGTCGCAGTGTTGGAGCGCGGGTGATCGAGTGTCAAACAGGTCATTTAGATGACTTGGATGAAGCCGCGAACCACCGCCACAATCGCGCCATGCCGCTTGCCACCGACACCGCCGCACCCGACTTCAAGCCCATCGCCCCCGACGCCGCCGGCGCCCCGCTGTACCGCGTGGTCAAGCGGGCGCTGCTGCAGGCCATCGAGGCCGGGCGCTACCCCGCCGGTGGCGCGCTGCCCAGCGAGGCCGAGCTGTCGGCCGCGCTGGGCGTGTCCATCGGCACGCTGCGCCATGCGGTCGACGAGCTGGTGGCCGAGCACATCCTGGTGCGCCGCCAGGGCCGCGGCACCTATGTGGCGATGCACAACACCGACCGCTTCCTGTTCCAGTTCTTCCATGTGGAACGCAGCGACGGCCTGCGCGAAGCCCCCAAGGTGGAGCTGGTGGCCTTCGAGCGTGTGCGCGCCGAGCCCGACGTAGCCGCGGTGCTGGGCATCAAGGCCGGCGACCCGGCCATCCAGGTGGACAACCGGCTGCTGCTGCAGGGCCGCGCCGTCATCCACGACCGGCTCACGCTGCCGGCGCCGCTGTTCAAGGGCCTGACCGAAAAGCGCTTCAAAGACCGGCCCAGCACCATCTACCACCTGTACCAGACCGAGTTCGGCATCACCGTCACCCGCGCGCAGGAGCGCGCCCGCGCGGTGGCGGCCGACCGCAACGCCGCCCGCATCCTGGGCGTGCCGCAGGGCATGCCGATGATGCAGGTGCAGCGCACCGCCCTCACCTTCGGCGACAAGCCGGTGGAGCACCGGCTGTCCACCATCAACACCACGCAGCACGACTACGTGCACCTGCTGTCGAGGCCGGCATGACGGTGCGCCACCGCATGGCCGATGGCGCGGCCTGGGCGCTCCGGTCACCGTGGGTAGGTCTGCTGCCGGGTAGCGCGCTCACGGTGGTGGTGGCGCTGGCCGCCACCTTCGTGGCCACGCTGCAGGGCGGGCCGCAGCTCCTGTACGCCCTCTTCTTCGGCGTGGCCTTCCACTACCTCAGCCAGGACGCGAAGACCAAGCCGGGCATCGAGTTCTGCTCACGCACGCTGCTGCGCTTCGGCGTCGGGCTGCTGGGGGCGCGCATCACCGCCACGCAGATCATCGGGCTGGGCTGGTTCACCGCCGGCGTGGTGGTGGCCGGCGTGCTCAGCACGCTGGCGATGGGGCTGCTGCTGGCGCGCTGGATGGGCATGAACCGGGCGCAAGGCATCCTGTCGGGCGGCTCGGTGGCCATCTGCGGCGCCTCAGCGGCGCTGGCCATCTCGGCCGTGCTGCCGCGCGACAAGGACTCGGACCGCTTCACGCTGGTGGTGGTGGTCACGGTCACGGTGATGTCCACGCTGGCCATGGTGCTGTACCCGCCGGTGGCGCGGCTGCTGGCGCTGCCGCCCGAGCTGGCAGGCCTGTTCATTGGCGGCACCATCCACGACGTGGCGCAGGTGGTGGGCGCGGGCTACATGCTGGGCCCGGCCACCGGCGACATCGCCACCATCGTCAAGCTGTTCCGCGTGGCCATGCTCACGCTGGTGGTGGTGGGCGTGTCCACCGCCTTCAAGTCGGCGCGCGAGGCCGCCCACCAGGCCGGCGGCGGCACAGGCCGCAGCCAGCCGCTGGTGCCGTGGTTCCTGTGGGTGTTCGTGGCGATGGTGCTGCTCAACTCCGTGGGCGCCTTCTCGCCGGTGGTGCAGGACGGGCTCAACACCGTGTCACGCGCCTGCCTGGTGGTGGCCATCGCCGCGCTGGGCATGAAGACCTCGTTCAAGCAGCTGGCCAGCGCCGGCTGGCGGCCGTTTGCGCTCATCCTGATCGAGACGCTGTGGCTGGCCGCGCTGGTGCTGGCCTGCGTGGCGTGGCGGCGCTGAGCGGGATGCTCAGGCCACCACGTTGACTGGCTGGCCGCGCACGAAGGCCTCGATGTTGTCCACCAACTGGTCGGCCAGGGTCTGCATCGCTTCATCGCTGGCCCAGGCCACGTGCGGCGTCAGGATGAAATCGGGCCGGTGCAGCAGGGCCATGAAAGGATGGTCGGCCGGCGGCGGCTCCACGCTCACCACGTCGAAGGCCGCGCCGCTGATCTGGCCGGCCTGCAGCGCCGGGCCCACCGCCGCTTCGTCCACCAGGCCGCCGCGCGCAGTGTTCACCAGCAAGGGCTTGCGCCGCATGGCGGCGAACTCGGGCGCGCCGATCATGTGCCGGGTCTCGGGCAGCAAGGGGCAATGCAGGGTCAGCACGTCGGCCTCGGCCAGCACCCGATCGAAGGGCGTGTACAGCGCCCCCTGGTCGTGGCGGCCCTTGAAACCGGCCATCAGCACCCGCATGCCCAGCGAGCGGCCGATCGCGGCCACCGCCTGGCCCAGCACGCCATCGCCGATCACGCCCAGCGTGGCGCCGGCCAGGTCGCGGATCGGGTGGTCGAAGAAGCAGAACTGGCCTGCCGCCTGCCAACGGCCGGCCCGCACCGCATCGTGCCAGGCGCAGATGCTGCGGCGCAGGGCGAAGATGAGCGCGAAGGTGTGCTCGGGCACCGTGTTCACCGCGTACTGGCGGATGTTGGTGACGACGATGCCGCGCTGACGGCAGGCCGCCAGGTCGATCGGGTCGGTGCCGGTGGCGGCCACCGCGATGCAGCGCAGCCGTGGCGCGGCGGCCAATGCGGTGGCGTCCACCTTCACCTTGTTGGTGATCACGATGTCGGCATCGGCGATGCGGGCCGCCACCTCTGGCGGTGCGGTGCGGCCATGGCTGGTGAGCCGGTGGGCAAAGCCCGGCTCACGCAGCCGGATCTGCGGGGCGAGCGTGTCGCGGTCGAGGAAGACGATGTTCATGGGCGGCGGCCTTCAGCGGCGGTTCGGGTAGAGGTAGTCCTGCAGGAAATCGAGTCGGGGCGCCGAGGGCTGCGCCACGGCCCTCACCGGCGTGCCGAGTTCCAGCAGCTGCTCGTCGGTCACGCGGTAGCGGGGCCAGGCCGGCATGTCTGCGCCGTTCGGGTCACCGGTCTTGACGAAGCGCGCCCAGGCATCGGCCATCTGCCGCGCCAGCTGCTGGTCACTGGCGTCGAACGGACGGACGCGGCCGCGGTGCGGCGCCTGCAGGTTGTCGAACGGGTACTGCAGCTCGGCGCCGTGGATGGGCTCGGCCGCATCGCCCGCGCGCCGTTGGGTGAAGCGGTAGCCCCACAGCCGGGGCTCGGCAGGCGCCGCGATGCGCATCAAGGCACGGGTGCCGTGGCGGTACTGGGTGTCGGACACCAGATCGGACAGCACCTGGAACACCTCGTCATTGCCAGCCACCGGGTAAAGCTGGGCGGCACGGGCCTCTTGCCCGGGGAAGCTGGTGGCGACATAGCGGCGCAAGGCATCGGCGTCGCGGATGCCCAGCGAGCGCGCCAGGCCTCCACCTTCGTTGGCCACGGTGCCGACGATCATCGGCACCCGCAGGTAGCGGCCCTGGGTGTAGGCGCTGTGGTCGTTGGCGCGCACCAGGTCGCCGTCCACGATGATGCCCAGGCCGCGCGGCCGCGTGAGCTCACGCCCGGGCGGCAACACCGCTGTCAGCCGCTCCACCAGCGCGGTGGCGCTCATCGCACGCAGCTGCCGCAAGTCGGGGCCTACGGTCAAGCCCAGCGGCTCATACGATGCCAGATCGGCCATCGGCCGCATCACGCCCACGCTTTGCAGGATGGCCTGCTGGAACAGGCCCTGCGCGCGGCCCGAGATCATCAGCGCACTGATCGACATCGCACCGGCGGACTGGCCGGCGACTGTCACGCGGCCGGGGTCGCCACCAAAGGCGGCGATGTTGCGCTGCACCCACTGCAGCGCGGCCAGCTGGTCCATCAGCCCGTAGTTGCCCGAGCTGCGCACGGGCGATTCGGCCGACAGCTGCGGATGCGCCATGAAGCCAAAGAGGCCGGTGCGGTAGTTGAAGTTCACCACCACGATGCCGCGACGCGCCAGCGCCTCGCCGTCATAGCTGGGGTGCGAGCCCGAGCCGTAAGTAAAGCCACCGCCATACACCCACACCAGCACCGGCAGCTTCTCGCCGCTGCGGCGGGCAGGCGTCCACACGTTGACCGACAGGCAGTCTTCGCTCATGGTCGGGCCTTCGCCAGCAGCCCCGCTGCGGCCGCGGCCGCCTCGCAGCTCGGGGTATTCGGCAGGCTGCATGCAGTCGGGGCCGAAGCGGCTGCCGTCGCGCACGCCGGCCCACGGCAGGGCGGGCTGCGGCGGCCGCCAGCGCCCCTCGCCCACCGGCGGCTGCGCATACGGGATGCCGAGGAAGGCGCGGACGTCGCTGCCGCTGCCGGCCACCCGGCCTTGGTCGGTGGCCACGGGTTGATCGAGCGGTGCATCGGCCGCCATGGGCGGCCGCGTGGCGCAGGCGCCCAGGGCCAGCATGGTGACCAGCACCAGCGCAAGACGAAGGGGGTGCATCGGGGCCTTCCTGCGTCAGTCCGCGGTGATGTTGGAGGCCTTGATCACACGGCCCCAATACGCCAATTCCTTGCGGGTGAATTCGCCCAGCTGCGCAGGCGTCATCTGTTCCACCGTGGTGCCGGCCTCCTCGGCCTTGCGCTGCAGCTCGGGCATGGCCAGCGCACGGCCCACCGCGGCGTTGAGCTGCTGCACCACCTCGGGCGGTGTGCCGGTGGGCGCATACAAGGCAAACCAGGAGTCGAGCGTGAAGCCGTTGACCCCGGCCTCGGCCGTGGTGGGCACCTGCGGCAGCGCCGCCAGGCGGCCGGCACTGGTCACCGCCAGCGCCTGCAGCTTGCCGGCCTTGATCTGCCCGATCACCGAAGCCGGCGTGGTGATGAACATGTCCACCTGCCCGCCCATCAGGTCCTGCACCGCCGGGCCTGCGCCGCGGTACGGGATGTGGGTGATGAAGGTGCCGGTGAGCTGCTTGAACAGCTCGCCCGCGATGTGCTGGATGGAGCCGTTGCCCGAGGACGCATAGTTGAGCTTGCCCGGGTGTGCCTTGGCGTAAGCCACCAGCTCACCGAGATTGGCCACGCCCAGCGTGGGCCGCACCACCACCACCTGGGGCGCGCGGGTCAGCATTGCCACCGGCGTGAAGTCCTTGATCGGGTCCCAGCCCGCCTTGGCGAACAAGTGCGGGTTGCCCACCTGGTAGCCGCTGTAGGCCACCAGCAGCGTGTAGCCGTCGGGCTTGGCCTTGGCCACGAACTGGTTGCCGATGTTGCCCGCGCCGCCGGGTTTGTTGTCGACGATCACCGTCTGGCCCAGCCCGCGCGTCAGCGCATCTGCGATCAGCCGGGCAGTGAAGTCGGTGGTGCCGCCGGGCGCGCTGGGCACCACCAGGGTCACCGGCCGCTCGGGGTAACGGCCTTGTGCAAAAACAGCAGGCCAAGCGCTGCCCAGCGTGGCCGCCAGGGCCACGGCATGTCGACGGTTCATGGGTTGTCTCCAGGGGGCCGGGTCGGGCCCGGCGTTCAGGGTCGGCGGCGGCTCAGCCCGCCAGCTCGGAGATCTCGATCAGGTTGAAGTCCGGGTCGCGGACGTAGACCGAGCGGATCTTCTGCGTGGCCCCGGTGCGCATCACCGGGCCTTCCACGATGGGCCAGCCCTGCTGCTGCAGGCGCTGGATCACGGCTTCCAGCGGGATGCTGGCGATGAAGCACAGGTCCAGCGCGCCCGGCACCGGCAGGTGGGCCTTGGGCTCGAACTCGCTGCCCTGCACATGCAGGTTGATCTTCTGCGTGCCGAACTTGAACGCCTGCCGCTCGACCGGTGGCGTGCCGCCGACGAAGGTCTCCAGCTGCATGCCCAGCACGCGGGTGTAGAAGTCCACGCAGGCCTCGCGGCGCGCGGTGGTCAGCACCAGGTGGTCGAGGTGGTCGATCATGCAAAACGCTCCCGAAGTTCCTGCACGTAGGCCGGTGCAGGGTGCAGTTGCTGAATGGGCCCGGCCTTGGCCACCTGGCCCGGCACGTCATGGCCCACGATGTCGGGCAGCCGGCGCGCGGCGGCCAGCAGCCGCGGCAGGTCGATGCCGGTGTCCAGCCCCAGGGCCTGCAGCATGTGGATGGCGTCTTCGCTGCAGATGTTGCCGGTGGCACCCGGTGCATACGGGCAGCCCCCCAGGCCGCCCAAGGAGCCGTCGAAGCGGGTGATGCCCTCTTCCACCGCCGCCAGCAGGTTGGCCAAGCCCATGCCCCGCGTGTTGTGGAAGTGCAAGGTCATCTGCAGCCCCGGGTAGCGCTGGCGCAGCGTGCGCGCCATCTGCCGCACCTGGCCGGGGTGCGCCATGCCGGTGGTGTCGCAGATGGTCAGGCCGCGCACGCCCAGCTCGGCGAAGCGGTCGGCCCAGCGCAGCACCTCGGCTTCGGGCACGTCGCCTTCCATCGGGCAGCCGAAGCAGCAAGAGAGCGAGACGTTCACCGCCACGCGGCCATGGGCCATCTGCACCACCTCCCGCAGGCCGCCGAAGCTGTGCTCGCGCGGCATGCGCAGGTTGGCCAGGTTGTGCGTCTCGGAGGTGGACATGACCAGGTTCAGCTCGTCGGCCCGGCACTCCAGCGCCCGCTCGGCACCGCGCACGTTGGGCACCAGCACCGTGGTCTCCAAGCCCGGCACGCGGCGGATGCGGCCCATCACCTCCTCCGCGTCGCGCAGCATCGGGATGGCCTTGGCCGAGGTGAAAGAGGTCACCTCGATCTTGGCGTAGCCGCAGGCGCTCAGCTCATCGATCAGCGCCACCTTGTCGTCGGTGGGCACGAAGGCCGGCTCGTTCTGGAAGCCGTCGCGGGTGACGACCTCGTTGAAATGGATGCGTTGCATCGGGTCTCCTGGGGTGGGTGCGTCGGGGCTTCAGTTCACGATGCCGCGTTCGCGCAGCGCCTGGATCTGCGCTTCGGTCAGGCCGATCTCGCGCAGCACGCCGTCCGAGTCCTGGCCCAGCGTGGGGGCCGGCCGGCGGTGCCGGCCCGGCGTGGCCGACAGCTTGGGCACGATGCCCGGCACCGCCAGCCGGCTGCCGTCGGCCATCTCCACCTCGTCCAGCATGCCGCGGGCGCGGTAATGCGGATCGGCGGCGATGTCGGCCACGGTGTAGATGCGGCCGGCCGGCACCGCCGCGCCGTTGAGCTGTTCCAGCACCTCGTCCACCGTCAGGCGGGCGGTCCAGGCGCCGATGGCGTCATCGATCTCGGTCACGCGCTGCACACGGCCGGCGTTGTCGGCCAGCGCGGGGTCGTCGGCCAGGTCCTGGCGACCGATGAGCGCCATCAGGCGGCGGAAGATGCTGTCGCCATTGCCGGCGATCAGCGCGTAGCCGCCGTCGCTGCAGCGGTAGGCGTTGCTGGGCGCGATGCCCGGCAGCGCACTGCCCGCCGGCCCGCGCACCGCACCAAAGGCGCTGTACTCGGGCAGCAGGCTTTCCATGCAGTTGAAAACGGCCTCGTACAAGGCCACGTCGATCACCTGGCCCTGGCCGGTGGCATGGCGGTGCTGCAGCGCCAGCAGGATGCCGATGACGCCGTGCAACGCGGCCAGCGTGTCGCCGATGCTCACGCCCACCCGCACCGGCACGCGGCCGGGCTCGGCCGTCAGGTGGCGCAGGCCGCCCATGGCTTCGGCCACCACGCCGAAACCGGGGCGGTCGCGGTAGGGGCCGGTCTGGCCGTAGCCGCTGATGCGCAGCATGATCAGCCGCGGGTTGGCCGCCAGCAGCGCGTCGGGGCCCAGGCCCCAGCCTTCCATCGCGCCGGGGCGGAAGTTCTCGATCAGCACGTCGGCCTCGGCCGCCAGCCGGCGCACCACGTCCTGGCCTTCGGGCTTGCGCAGGTCCAGCGCCAGCGAGCGCTTGTTGCGCGACTGCACCTGCCACCACACCGAGTTGCCGTCCTTCAGCAGCCGCCATTTGCGCAGCGGATCGCCGGCGCCGGGCGGCTCGATCTTGATGACCTCGGCGCCGAAGTCGGCCAGCGTCTTGGCCGCGAACGGACCGGCGATGAGCTGGCCCAGCTCCAGGACCTTGAGGCCGGCCAACGCGGCCGGGGCTTGTGCTTGCGGGGGGGTGGATGCCATGCGGCCAGTGTCCCGCCGCAGGCCCGGTGGCGTCTATTCGATTCTGGTTCGGCCTGACTTAGCGTTTCGCGAAACCGGCAGCAGGTAATCCCGCAGGGCCAGCACCGTGGCGTCGGCTTCCGGCCGCACCGCCACCAGCAGCTGGCGGCGTGCCCAGGCATCGGCCAACGGCCGCCAGCGCAGCTGCATGGCCCGCACGAAGGGCAGCGCCGCCGCCTTGGGCAGCGCTGCGATGCCCAGGCCCGAGGCCACCATGTGGCCCACCGCATCGAAGCTGCGCACCTGCATGCGCAGCTTGAGGCTGCGGCCCGCGGCCATCGCCGCCTGCTGCTGGGCTTGCAGCATGGCGGCGCCGGCATTCAGGCTGATCCAGGGCTCGTCCAGCGTGTCGACGAAGGCCACAGCGCTGCGCCCGGCCAGCCGGTGGCCGGCGGGCAGGATGAGCACCAGCTCGTCGGCACGGAAGTCACGCACCTCCAGGCCGCGCAGGTCGGGCCCGGCCACGAACACCCCCAGGTCGGCGCGCCCTTCGCGCACCGCGGCCACCACCTGGCCGGAGACCTGCTCCTCCACGTCCACCTGCACCTCGGGCCGCAATTGGGCATAACCGGCCAGCAGCGGCGGCAGAAACTGGGTGATGGCCGCGGTGCTGGCATGCAGGTGCACATGGCGCACCACGCCCTGCCCGGCATCGGCCAGCTCCAGCATCAGGTTGTCCAGCTCCTGCAGCACGGCCATGCCGCGCTTCATGAAGGCACGGCCCAGGGCGGTGGGCGTGAGGCCGCGCGAATGGCGGTCGAAGAGCTGCGTGCCCAGCGCGCGCTCCAGGTCACGCAGGCGGCGGCTGGCGGCGGGCAGCACCAGGTGGCACTCGCGCGCCGCCTCGGTCAGGCTGCCGGTGCGGGCGCAGGCCACCGCCAGGCGGATGGACACGAAGTCGAAACGGGCGAGGTTGTAGTCGGGCATGCGGCCAGCCAAGAAAAAAGGGCACCCGGTGAGAGTGCCCTGATTTCAACAGTTCAACGCGTGAACCGCATGTTTGGCGGAGTGGACGGGGCTCGAACCCGCGACCCCCGGCGTGACAGGCCGGTATTCTGACCAACTGAACTACCACTCCATGTGGCGTCCCCTAGGGGATTCGAACCCCTGTAATCACCGTGAAAGGGTGGTGTCCTGGGCCTCTAGACGAAGGGGACTCGCAAAGCTTTCACTTCAATGAAACAGGGCACCCGAAGGTGCCCTGGTTTCAACAGACTGCCAGAGCAGGCTGGTTGTTGGCGGAGTGGACGGGGCTCGAACCCGCGACCCCCGGCGTGACAGGCCGGTATTCTAACCAACTGAACTACCACTCCATGCGGCTTCCGCATCGCTGCGCAAGTGCCACTTGACTTGGCGTCCCCTAGGGGATTCGAACCCCTGTAATCACCGTGAAAGGGTGGTGTCCTAGGCCTCTAGACGAAGGGGACTTGTTCTTCGTACCTCTTGAACACGCTTACTTGGTGGAGGTAAGCGGGATCGAACCGCTGACCTCTTGCATGCCATGCAAGCGCTCTCCCAGCTGAGCTATACCCCCCTTAAGTGCCGTACCGCATTTTGTGCGGTTCGTCTTGAAAGTTGCTGCGTGTTCAAGCGAGAACATGAGTATAGAGGGATCTTTAAAGATCGCGCAAGCGCTTCAACACGATTGACCTAGTAAACAGCTCAAGTACCGCATCGACCGACGGCGTCTGGGCGCGGCCGCACACGGCCACGCGCACCGGCATCGCCAGCTGGGGCATCTTCAGGCCATGGGCGTGCAGCACCTGCTTGAAGGCAGCGCCGATGGCGGCCTTGTCCCAGGTGGGCAGCGCCTCGAAGGCATCGGCCAGCGCCTTGAGCACCGGCTTGATGGCGTCGGTGAGCTGGGCGGCGTCCGCCTCGCTGGGGGTGGGCTCGGTGAAGTACATCGCCAGCCAGTCGGCCAGCTCCACCGTGGTGGCGCAGCGGTCCTTCAGCAGCGCCACGCGCCGCTGCATCAGCGCGTCGTTGGGCGCCTCGATGCCGCGCTTGCCCAGTTGCACCGCAGCCAGCGCGCCCAGGCGCTCGTTGTCGGCCTGCTTGATGTAGTGGGCATTGACCCAGCTCAGCTTGGCCGGGTCCCATTGCGCGGGGCTCTTGGACAGGTGTTCGCCGTCGAACCACTCCACCAGTTCACGGCGCGAGAACAGCTCGTCGTCGCCATGGCTCCAGCCCAGGCGCGCCAGGTAGTTCAGCATCGCCTCGGGCAGGTAGCCGCCCTCCTCGTACGCCGTCACGCTGACGGCGCCACGGCGCTTGGACAGCTTCTGCCCGTCGTCGCCCAGGATGACCGGCACATGGCCGAACAGCGGCAGCGGCGCGCCCAGCGCGTTGAAGATGTTGATCTGCCAGGGCGTGTTGTTGACGTGCTCGTCACCCCGGAACACATGGGTGATGTTCATGTCCCAGTCGTCCACCACCACCGCGAAATTGTAGGTGGGCACACCGTCGGGCCGCACGATGATCAGGTCGTCGATCTCGCGGTTGGCGATGCTGATGGGGCCCTTGACCAGATCGTCCCAGGTCACCACGCCGTCCACCGGGTTGGCAAAGCGGATGGCCGGCGCCACGCCCTCGGGCGGCGGCGGCAGCACCTTGCCCGGCTCGGGCCGCCAGCGGCGGTCGTAGTGGGTTTTCTCGCCGCGGGCGCGCTGGGCTTCGCGCATCTCGTCCAGCTCGGCCGGCGTGGCGTAGCAGCGGTAGGCGGTACCGGCGGCCAGCATCTGAGCTATCACCTCGCGGTAGCGGTCCAGCCGGCGCATCTGGTAGATCGGGCCTTCGTCGTAGTCCAGCCCCAACCAGCGCATGGCCTGCAGGATCTGGTCGACCGAGTCCTGGGTAGAGCGGGCGACGTCGGTGTCCTCGATGCGCAGCACGAACTCGCCACCGTAGTGGCGGGCATAGGCCCAGGAGAACAGCGCGGTGCGCGCGGTGCCCAGGTGCAGAAAGCCGGTGGGCGACGGCGCGATGCGGGTGCGAACGGGTTTTTTCATGCGGATGCGGTCTCAGGCCTGCTCGGTGGCGCTCTGCAGGGCCAGGCGGCTGCGGTTGGCTTCTTCCTCGTCGCCGCCCTGCGAGCGGCGCTGCTGCTCCATCGCGCTGAAGTCGGCGGCCGAGACTTCGCCGGTGATGTACTGACCGTCGAAGCAGGAAGCCTCGAAGGTGTTGATGCTTTCGTTGAGCGTGCGCACCACGCGCTTCATCGCGTCCACGTCCTGGTAGATCAGCGCGTCGGCGCCGATGTACTCGCGCACCTCTTCGATGGTGCGGTCGTGGGCGATCAGCTCCTCACGCGTGGGCATGTCGATGCCGTACACGTTCGGGAAGCGCACCGGCGGCGCGGCCGAGGCCAGGTACACCTTGCGGGCACCGGCTTCGCGGGCCATCTGCACGATTTCCTTGCTGGTGTTGCCGCGCACGATGGAGTCGTCCACCAGCAGCACGTTGCGGCCCTTGAACTCCACGCCGATGGCGTTGAGCTTCTGGCGCACGCTCTTCTTGCGCACGCCCTGCCCCGGCATGATGAAGGTGCGGCCCACGTAGCGGTTCTTGACGAAGCCTTCGCGGTAGGGCTTGCCCAGCTTCTGCGCCAGCTGCATGGCCGAAGGCCGGCTCGACTCGGGGATGGGGATCACCACGTCGATCTCGTTCGGCGGCATCGTGGAGATGACGCGCTGGGCCAGCGTCTCACCCATGTTCAGCCGCGCCTGGTAGACCGAGATGCCGTCGATGACGGAATCGGGCCGCGCCAGGTAGACGAACTCGAACATGCAGGGGTTGAGCGTGGGCGATTCGGCGCACTGCTTGCTGTGCACGGTGCCTTCGAGGTCGATGAAGATCGCCTCGCCCGGCGCCACGTCGCGGGTGACGGCATGGCCGGTGCCTTCGATGGCCACGGTTTCGCTGCCCACCATCACGGTGCGGCCCTCGGGGGTGACGGCCTCGCCGTACACCAGCGGGCGGATGCCGAACGGATCGCGGAAGGCCAGCAGGCCGTAGCCGGCGATCAACGCCACCACCGCGTACGAGCCCTTGATGCGCTTGTGCACCGCGGCCACCGCCTCGAAGATGACTTCGGGGTTCAGCGTCTTGTCACGCGCGGCGCGGGCCAGTTCGTGCGCCAGCACGTTGATCAGCACCTCGGTGTCGCTCTCGGTGTTGATGTGGCGGCGATCGACGTCCGCCAGCTCCTGCTTGAGCGCCAGCGCGTTGGTGAGGTTGCCGTTGTGCACCAGCACGATGCCGAAGGGCGCGTTGACGTAGAAGGGCTGCGCCTCTTCTTCGCTGTAGGCGTTGCCGGCGGTGGGGTAGCGCACCTGGCCCAGGCCCACGTCGCCCGGCAGGCCGCGCATGTTGCGGGTGCGGAAGACGTCGCGCACCATGCCGCGCGCCTTGTGCATGAAGCACTTGGTGCCCTGCATCGTGACGATGCCGGCGGCGTCCTGGCCGCGGTGCTGCAGCAGCAGCAGCGCGTCGTAGATCAATTGGTTGACGGGCGCATGCGAGATGACGCCGACGATGCCACACATGATGTTTCCTTCAGCCCGGAAGGTGCCGGGCCACGTTCACCGGCAACACCGGCTTGAGTTCCTGCAACATGGCACCGAGCCATGCCGCACCTCGAGATTCCTGCCACTGCGCCGAGGCGGCCGCAGGCGTGAATGCAATCACCGTGGCCAGCGCCAGCAGCAGCACGCCGCCGCGCAACAGCCCGAAACCCGCGCCCAGCACGCGGTCCACGAAACTCAGGGGCGTGGCCTTCACCAGCAGGCTGACCAGCCGGGCCAGCAGGCTCCACAGCATCAAGGCCAGCACGAAGGTGAGTGCAAACGCCGCACCGTAATTGACCATGCTCTCCGGTTCGCCCAGCGGCAGGTGGGCCGCCACCGAGGGGGTGAAGGCCTGCGCCGCGATGTAGGCCACCACCCAACCTATGAGGGACAAGACCTCGAAAATCAAGCCCCGCCACAGCCCGACGATGACGGAGACGGCCAGCACTACCAGCAGGGCCAGATCGACCCAGCCGAGCGAGGAGGCGACTTCCACCGGCGTCATGGCCCGCCCGTCACAGGGTGAGCACGGCCGGCGCCAGGCCGGCGGAACGCATCTTGGAAGAGGCCTTGTCGGCTTCGTCGCGGGTGCTGAAGGGGCCCACGCGCACCCGGGTGCGCTTGCCGCCGCTGGTCTCCACCACCTGGGTGTAGGTCTTCAGGCCCAGCTTCTCGACCTTGGCGCGGGCTTCGCGCACTGCATCAGCATCGGCGAAGGCGCCCACCTGCACAACGAAGCGGCCGGCAGTCGGCTCCGAGGCCTTGCCTTCCAGCAGGGCGCGGGCACGCTGGGTGTCGTCCTTGGGCTTGGCGGCTGCAGCCGCAGCGGCCTTGGCGGCCTGCTCGGCAGCGGCGCGCTCGCGCTCGCGTTTTTCGGCGGCCTTCTCTGCAAGCTCACGGCGTTCGGCCTCGCGCTGTTTCTCGACTTCGCGGCGCTCGGCTTCCTTCTTGTCAGCCTCACGCTTGTCGGCGGCATGGCGCTTGTCGGCCTCCGAGGCCGCCGCGGCGGCCTGCGCCGGCGCGGGCGTAGCGGCCGGCGGCGGCACCTCGCGGCCGGCTTCGCCAGCCTTCTCGGTCAGCACCTCTTCGGCAGGCGGCTGGCTGCGCTGGGCGCTGCGGGCGGGCGGCACTTCCAGCGGAGCGGCGCTTTCCTTGCGCGGGATCTCGATCGGGATGTCCACCGGGATCGGCCGCGGCTGGGTCTCGAACAGCATCGGGAAGCCGATGACGCCCACGCCCAGCAGCACCACGGCGCCGATGAGCCGCCGGCGGGCGACGGTGCGGGCCCGCTGGACGGCCTCGGCCGGATCGGCGGGCTCGCGGGCTGCGGAAGGTTGGCGCTTGAAGAAGGACAGCAGGCCCATGCGTGGGAAGGGGTCGGGGCGATCGGAAGGGCTGGCCGGGCGGCCCCGGCCTGGGCAAGGCTGCCGGCCGTGGAGTCAACCCCTGGGAGTCAACCCGTGTGCTTGGCGCTCAGCCGCGGCAAACCGTCCTTCAGCACGCCGCCTACGGTGTAGAAAGAACCGAAGACCACGATTCTATCAGCCGGGTCTGCGGCAGCCACCGCAGCCGCCAGTGCGGCCGCCGGATCGGCGTGCGTCTGCACCGTCACCGGCTGCTGGCGCGGCATGGCCTGCACCGCGGCGGCCAGCTCGTCGGCCGTGGCGGCGCGGGCGGTGTCCAGGTTGCACAGGTGCCAGTGGTCCACCAGCGGCGAGAGCTTGGCCAGCAGCGCGGGCAGGTCCTTGTCGCGCATGGCACCGAACACCGCATGCGTGCGCGGGAAGAAGCCCATCTGGTCGAGGTTGAGCGCCAGCGCCGCCACCGATTGCGCGTTGTGCGCCACGTCCAGCACCAGCGTCGGCTGGCCGGGCACGATCTGGAAACGGCCCGGCAGATCCACCAGCGCCAGCCCCTGGCGCACCGCCTGCGCGGTGATGGGCAGCTGCTGGTAAAGCGCCTCGAACACCGCCAGCGCACCGGCGGCATTGAGCAGCTGGTTGGCGCCACGCAGCGCCGGGTAGGCCAGCGCGCTGAAGCGCCGCTGGCGGCCGGCCCATTGCCACTGCTGGCGGTCGCCGCTGTGGCGGAAATCGCGGCCCGCCAGCCAGAGGTCGGCGCCGATGGCCTGCGCATGGTCGATCACCGTCTGCGGCGGCACCGGGTCGCTGACGATGGCCGGCTTGCCCGGCCGCATGATGTGCGCCTTCTCGCGGCCGATGTCTTCACGCGTCGGGCCCAGCCACTCGGTGTGGTCGAGGTCGATGCTGGTGATCACCGCGCAATCGGTGTCGATGATGTTCACCGCGTCCAGCCGGCCGCCCAGGCCCACTTCCAGGATCACCAGGTCCAGCGGCGCATGCATGAAGGTGCGCAGGATGGCCAGCATGGTGAACTCGAAGTAGCTCAGCGTGGTGTCGCCGCGGGCGGCTTCCACGGCCTCGAAGTGCGGCAGCAGCGTGGCCTCGTCGGCCATGCGGCCATTGATGCGGCAGCGCTCCTCGAAGTGCACCAGGTGCGGCTTGATGTACAGCCCCACGCGGTAGCCGGCGCACTGGGCAATCGCTTCCAGCATGGCGCAGGTGGAGCCCTTGCCGTTGGTGCCGGCCACGGTGATCACGGGCACGCTGAAACGGATGCCCAGGCGCTGGGCGACCGCGCGCACGCGGTCCAGCGTCATGTCGATGTTCTTGGGGTGCAGGCGCTCGCAGTGGGCCAGCCAGTCGGCGAGCGAGCGGGGGGGCGTCGTCAGCATGGGCGCGCATGGTAGCGCGCCGGCCGAAGACGCTGCGCCGCAGGGTCGGGCGACCCTGCGCTGGCGCTTCAGGCCACAGCGTCGGCGCTTTGGCGCTGCAGCATGCTCAGCGCGCTGGCAATGGTGGCGCGCAGCTGGCGGCGGTCCACGATCATGTCGATCGCGCCCTTTTGCACCAGGAATTCCGAGCGCTGGAAGCCTTCGGGCAGCTTCTCGCGCACGGTGTTCTCGATCACGCGCGGGCCGGCAAAGCCGATCAGCGCCTTGGGCTCGGCCATCACCACGTCGCCCATGAAGGCGAAGCTGGCCGACACGCCGCCCATGGTGGGGTCGGTGAGCACGCTGATGTAGGGCAGCCGGGCCTTGGCCAGCCGGGTGAGCGCAGCATTGGTCTTGGCCATCTGCATCAGGCTCAGCAGGCCTTCCTGCATGCGGGCGCCGCCGGTGGCGGTGAAGCAGACGAAGGGCACGCGCTGCTCGACCGCGGCTTCCACGCCGCGCACGAAGCGCTCACCCACCACCGAGCCCATGGAGCCGCCCATGAAGTCGAACTCGAAGCAGGCGGCCACCAGCGGCACGGTGTGCACCGCGCCGCCCACCACCACCAGCGCATCGGTCTCGCCGGTGGTTTCCAGCGCGTCCTTCAGCCGCTCGGGGTACTTCTTGCTGTCCTTGAACTTCAGCGCGTCGACCGGCAGCACCTCGTGGCCGATCTCGTAGCGGCCCTCGGGGTCGAGGAAGGCGTCCAGCCGCTGGCGGGCGCCGATGCGGTGGTGGTGGCTGCACTTGGGGCAGACGTTGACGTTCTGCTCCAGGTCGGTCTTGTAGAGCACCGTCTCGCAGGAGGGGCACTTGATCCACAGGCCCTCGGGCACCGTGCGGCGCTCGTTCGGGTCGGTGGGCTGGATCTTGGGCGGCAGCAGCTTTTCAAGCCAACTCATGAGGACACTCCTTCGTCTAGCGCGGCGCGGATTTCGGCGATGAACGCCGCCGCCGCCGGGGCGACCTGGTCGCGGGACTGGGTTTCGAGGATCTGGACGAGGCGCGAGCCGATGACCACCGCATCGGACACGCGGGCCACGGCCTGTGCGGTGGCGGCGTCGCGGATGCCGAAGCCCACGCCCACCGGCACCTTCACATGGGCCTGGATGCGCGGCACCATCTCTGCCACCGCGGCGGTGTCGAGGTGGCCGGCGCCGGTCACGCCCTTCAGGGACACGTAGTACACATAGCCGCTGGCGATGCGGCCCACGCTCTTCATGCGCGCCTCGGTGGAAGTGGGCGCCAGCAGGAAGATGGGGTCGAGGTTCACCTTGCGCAGCAGCGCGGCGAAGGCTTCGCACTCCTCGGGCGGGTAGTCGACGATCAGCACGCCGTCGACGCCGGCCTGCGCCGCGTCGGTGACGAAGCGCTCGACGCCATAGCGCTCGACCGGGTTGGCATAGCCCATCAGCACCACCGGCGTGGTGGTGTTGCGCTCGCGGAAGGCGCGCACGGCGGCCAGCACCTGCGGCAGGCCGATGCCCTTGGCCAGCGCGCGCTCGGAGGCCTGCTGGATCACCGGGCCGTCGGCCATCGGGTCGGAGAACGGCACGCCCAGCTCGATGACGTCGGCACCGGCGCCGGCCAGCGCCAGCATCAGCTCGGGCGTGACGTCGGCGTACGGGTCGCCGGTGGTGACGTAGGGAATGAGCGCCTTGCGGGCCTGGGCCTTGAGCGCGGCGAAGGTGGCGGCGATGCGGCTCATGACAGCGAGCCCTTCATCAGCGAGACGCCGGAGAGTTCGGCCACGGTGTTGATGTCCTTGTCGCCCCGGCCGCTGAGGTTGACCAGCAGGCTCTGGTCGGGCCGCATCGTGGGCGCCATCTTGATGGCCTGGGCCACCGCATGGCTGGACTCCAGTGCGGGGATGATGCCTTCGATGCGGCACAGCCGGTGAAAAGCCGCCATCGCCTCGTCGTCGGTGATGCCGACGTACTCCGCGCGGTTGATGTCCTTCAGGTAGGCGTGCTCGGGGCCCACGCCGGGGTAGTCCAGGCCGGCCGAGACCGAATGCGTCTCGATGATCTGGCCGTTGGCGTCCTGCAGCAGGTAGGTGCGGTTGCCGTGCAGCACGCCGGGCGTGCCGGCCGACAGGCTGGCCGCATGCTTGCCGCTGTCCAGGCCGTGGCCGGCGGCTTCGACGCCGATCAGCCGCGTGCCGGCGTGCGGGATGTAGGGGTAGAAGATGCCCATGGCATTGCTGCCGCCGCCCACGCAGGCGATCACCGCGTCGGGCTGGCGCTGCGGGCCCAGCATCTCGGGCATCTGCACCAGGCACTCGTCGCCGATCACGCGCTGGAAGTCGCGCACCATCATCGGGTACGGGTGCGGGCCGGCCACGGTGCCGATGATGTAGAAGGTGTTCTCGACGTTGGTGACCCAGTCGCGCAGCGCCTCGTTCAGCGCGTCCTTCAGCGTCTTGCTGCCGCTTTCCACCGGCACCACCTTGGCGCCCAGCAGGTGCATGCGGTAGACGTTGGGCGACTGGCGCTTGACGTCTTCGCTGCCCATGTACACCACGCATTCCATGCCGTAGCGGGCGCAGATGGTGGCGGTGGCCACGCCGTGCTGGCCGGCGCCGGTCTCGGCGATCACGCGCGGCTTGCCCATGCGCCTGGCCAGCAGCGCCTGGCCGATGGTGTTGTTCACCTTGTGGGCGCCGGTGTGGTTCAGGTCCTCGCGCTTGAGGTAGATCTGCGCGCCGCCCAGCTCGCGCGACAGGCGCGCCGCGTGGTAGATCGGGCTGGGCCGGCCGACGAAGTGCTTGAGCTCGTACTCGAATTCGCGGCGGAACTCGGGGTCCTTCGCGTAGTGGGCGTAGGCCTCTTTCAGTTCGTCGAGCGCGTGGATCAGCGTCTCGGCGACGAAGGTGCCGCCGTAGGGCCCGAAATGCCCCTGGGCATCGGGCTGTGCATAGCTGGAAGTGGTCATGGCAATCAGTGTTCGGGGTGGTGGGCGGCTGCAGCGGCCTGCTGCGCCATCTGCGCATCGGCCTGCCTCACCGCATCACAGAACCGGCGGATCAGCTCGGCATCCTTGATGCCCTTGCTGACCTCGACGCCGGAGCTCACATCAACGGCCGAGGGCCGGATGCGCAGCACCCCATCGATCACGTTTGCAGGACTCAACCCACCAGACAAAACGACCGGAGCGGGGACGTCGGCGGGAATGAGGGACCAATCGAAAACCTTTCCGCCGCCGCCATAACCGTCGACGAAAGCGTCGAGCAGGATGGCCTGGGCTGCCGGGAAACGGGCTGCGAAGTCTAACAAATCGAACCCGGGGCCGATGCGGGCCGCCCGCAGGTAGGGCCTTGCCGGTGCATCGCAGGCTTCGGGCGTCTCGTCGCCATGGAACTGCAGCGTGGCGTTGGGCACCGCGTCGAGCACACGCGCGATGTGGTCGGCCGAGGCATTGACCAACAGGCACACCGGGGTGACGAAGGCCGGCAGCCGCCGGGCCAGCGCCCGCGCCCGCTCGGGCGTCACATGGCGCGGGCTGCGCTCGTACATCACCAGGCCGATGGCGTCGGCGCCGGCCTGCACGGCCGCGTCCACGTCTTCTTCACGGGTCAGCCCGCAGATCTTGATGCGGGTGCGGTTCATTCAGGGCAGCCAGTCTTGGGCCGGCGTGTGGTCAGGGATCTCATGCCGCGCATCGTAGTACGGGCCCACGAAGTAAAGCCCGTCTGCCGGGAAGGTCGGCGCCGCGGCCTGGCGGCTGCGCGCGGCCAGCACCTCGGCGATCCAGCCCGGCGGCCGGTGGCCCTGCCCCACCTGCAGCAGGCAGCCCATGATGTTGCGCACCATGTGGTAGACGAAGGCGCTGGCATCGAAATCGAAGCGCCAGTAGGCGCCGCGGCGGCTGACCTGCAGGCCGCGCAGCGTCTTCACCGGCGACAGCGCCTGGCAGTCGGCCGCGCGGAAGCTGCTGAAGTCGTGCTCGCCGATCAGGTGGGCCGCGGCCGCCTGCATCGCTTCGCCGTCCAGCGGGCGGAACACCCAGCCGCACTGGCCGCTCTCGATCGCCGGCCGCACCGGCGACTCGAGCAGCACGTAGCGGTAGCGACGGCCGCGGGCGCTGGCGCGGGCATGGAAGTCGTCGCCCACCGGGCGGCACCACTGCACCGCGATGTCGGACGGCAGGTGGCGGTTGGTGCCGCGCACCCAGGAAAACGGCTCGCGCGCCACCGGCGCGTCCAGGTGCACCACCTGGTTGAGGCCATGCACGCCGGCATCGGTGCGGCCGGCGCACAGGGTGTGCACCGGCTGCGCGGCAAAGCTGCTGAGCGCCTGCTCCAGGTGGTCTTGCACCGTGCGGCCATCGGGCTGGCTCTGCCAGCCGCGGTAGCCGGTGCCGCGGTAGGCCACGCCGAGCGCGATGCGGCGCCCGGCGGTCGGCGCGTCACTCAAGGCTGTCGAGCAGCTGCTGCGCGCGCGCCTTCAGCGGGCCGCCGGCCTTGGCCACCACCTCTTCCAGCAGGTCGCGGGCGCCTTCCACATCGCCGATCTGGCGGAACTCGTCGGCCAGCTCGAACTTGCGCTGCAGCGGATCGTCGGCGCTTTCGCGCAGGTCGGCGGCGGCCGTGTCCTGGCTGGCGGTGCCGAAGTCGTCCAGGCTGTCGAGGTCGAACTCCAGGTCGGCCGGCATGGTGTTGCGGCGGTCGATCGTCGGCGCCGGCTCGGGCGGCAGGTCGAGGTCCAGCGACATCGAATCCAGGTCCAGGTCCATCGGCGCGGTGTTCACCGCCGACGACGGCGGCTGCGCGAATTCAGACGGCGGCGCCGTCATGGGCAGGTCGAAGTCGAGGCTGTTGTCGTCGCGGCCCGACGAAGGCACCAGGCCGATCGGGCGGGTGGCCTCCATCGACAGCGGCGTCAGGTCGCCCGGCTGCGTAGGCTGGTCCAGGTCGAGGTCCAGTTCCAGCGAGCTGATCGGCGGCAGGTCGGCGTCCAGGCTGGGGCTGGTGGTGGCAAAGCCCATGGCCGGCAGCACCGACTGCGGCATGGTGCTGGCGCCCAGCGGCTCGTTCATCGTGCTGCCACCGGCCTGTGCGGGCGACGGTGAGCCGCCCGGCTGGTACAGCGGGTTGTCGGGGTCGATCTGCAGGCCCAGCTGCTGCGCCTTTTCCCAGTCCTCGCCCTCGCCGCGCGTCATCGCGTACAGCTGGGTGGCCAGCAGCTCGTAGCCCTTGGTGTCGCGCCGCTTGGCGTACACCTCGAGCAGCTTGCTGCGCACCGCCAGGCGGCCCGGGTCGCTGCGCATCGCCTCCTTCAGGATTTCCTCGGCCTGCAGGTCGCGGCCATAGGCCAGGTAGACGTCGGCTTCGGCCACCGGGTCCACGTCGCCGATGGCGTCGAGCTGGCTCAACGAATAGGTCATCGACGACGACGAATGGCCGGTGGCCTCGCGGGTGTCGATGCGCTGGCCGCCGGTGGCGCCGAAGAAGGAATCGGGCTGCAGCCGGCTTTCCAGGAACGAAGTCTCGCCGCTGTCGGCCTGCTTCTTCTGCCGCCAGCGGTAGTAGCCCAGGCCGCCCAGCAGCAGCAGGATGAGCGCGCCGCCGGGCAGCAGCAGCGGGTTGTCGGCCAGCAGACTGGGTTGCTCGGTGGGCGGCGGCGTGACGGCCGGCGGCACCGAGGCCGGGCGCGCCGGCACGGCGGCCGAGGCCGCCGCCTGCGGCGCCGAAGCACCGGCCGCGACCGTGGCGCCAGCCGGCACCGAGCCCGCCGGGCTGGGGGCCGTGGCGCCCGCCACCGCAGAGCCGGCCGGCAGGTTGGCCGAGGCCGCACCGGCGCCGGCCAGGGCACCTGCCCCGGCCGCTGCACCGGCACCTACGCCAACGCCGGCACCCGCACCGGCGCTGGCGGCTGCGCCCGGCACGGTGGCCGCGGCACTGCCCGCGGCGCCCGGCAACGCAGCGCCACCGGTGGCGCCGGCCTGCAGCCGCTTCAAATCTTCCACGTTGCGGGCCAGTTCGGCCACGCGGGCGGCATCGTCGCGGCGCTGGGTGTCGCCGGAGGCACGCGCGTCGGGCGCCGAGGCCTGCACCGAGCCCTGCGAGAGCTTGAGCCGGTCGGGCGCGGCGGCCGCCGCCTGCTTGCGGTCGTCCACCTGGGCCTGCACCTGGCCGCGGGCCTGGCGGGCCGGCTCGTCGGGCCGCACGGTGGGCACCACGCCGGCCAGGCGCTGGCGGTAGGCGCCGAAATCGGCACTCTGCGCCTGGATCACCTGGCGCGCCTCGCCACCGTTGATCTGGCGCACCTCGTCGGCCGAAGGCACGTTCAGCACGGCGCCGGCGCGCAGCCGGTTCATGTTGCCGTCCATGAACGCCTGCGGATTGCTGCGGTACAGCGCCACCAGCATCTGGTCGAGCGAGACGCCCGCATGCTGGGTGTTGTTGGCGATGCGGTAGAGCGTTTCGCCCTGGCGCACGGTGTAGGCCTCACCACCCCGCGTGGGCGCGGGCGCCGGCTGCGGCGCCCGCGGCGGCGGGCTGGCCGGGCGCTGGGCCAGGGCCGGCGCAGGGGCCTGCGGGGCAGGTGCCGGCGTGGCGGGCAGCGCGGGCGCGGGCATCGGCGCGCCGGCGGGGGCCTGCGCCATCGGCGGCGGCACCGGCGCCGGGCGCGGGCTGGGCGCCCGTGGCGTGGCCTGCGGCAGCGGCGCGGGCGAGATGGCAGGCGGCACCGGTGCGGCGGCCACCGCGGGCGGCGGCGGCACACGGCCCGGCGGGTCGAACAGCATCGTGTACTCGCGCACCAGGCGGCCGCTGGACCAGCCGATGTCGAGGATCACGTCGACGAAAGGCTCCTGCACCGCGCGGTCGCTGGTCAGGCGCACGTAGGGCCGGCCGTCGGGGCGGCGCAGCAGCTGCACCGAGGTACCCGGCAGCACCGGGTTGTAGTCGACGCCGGCGGCGCGGTAGGCCTCGGGCGAGGCGACGCGCAGGCGCAGCGTGGCGGCTTCTTCCGGCGAGATGCTGGTGACGTCGATCTCGGCGCGCAGCGATTCACCGAGCGCGGATTGCACCGTCACACGGCCCAGGCCCAGCGCCCAGCTGGCCGGCGCCACCGCGCACAGCAGCGCGGCCACGGCAACGGCCGACAAGGCGGGGCCACGCGCCGTCAATGAGCGTTTCTTCAAGATGTCTCCCGGGTGCACTCGGCGGACCGCGCACCCGCGGGTCCGGCGCCAACGATGTGTTCTATGAGGTGGCGCCGGGATGTCCGCGGCAGCCTGAAAACCGTCGATTTCACAGTATCAGCAAGCATATAGCCTAGTCAGCTCATGCAAGTTCTGATGTGTGCGGTCGACGGTGGTCAGCTTCAGGCTTCCAGCAGGATGCGCAGCATGCGGCGCAGCGGCTCGGCGGCGCCCCACAGCAGCTGGTCGCCGATGGTGAAGGCACCGACGTACTCGGGGCCCATCGCCATCTTGCGCAGGCGGCCGACCGGGATGGTCAGCGTGCCGGTGGTGGCCACCGGCGTCAGGTCGCGCAGCGTGGCTTCGCGGGTGTTGGGAACGAGCTTGACCCATGGGTTGTCATTGGCGATCAGGCTTTCAAGATCGGCCAGCGGCACGTCCTTCTTGAGCTTGAAAGTGAGCGCTTGACTATGGCAGCGCATGGCGCCGATGCGCACACAGAAGCCATCGACCGGCGTCGCGGGGCTGCCGAAGCCTTCACCCTGGCCGAGGATCTTGTTGGTCTCGGCCATGCCCTTCCACTCTTCCTTGGACATGCCGTTGCCCAGGTCCTTGTCGATCCAGGGGATCAACGAGCCACCCAGCGGCACGCCGAAGTGCTGCGTTTCGTCGGCCGACAGGCTGCGCTGCTGCGCCAGCAGCTGGCGGTCGATCTCGAGGATGGCGCTCTTGGGGTCGTCCAGCAGCGGGCGCACCGCGGCGTTCAGGGTGCCGAACTGGGTCAGCAGCTCACGCATGTGCTGCGCACCACCGCCCGAAGCGGCCTGGTAGGTCTGGGTGCTCATCCACTCGACCAGGCCGGCCTTGTACAGCGCGCCCACGCCCATCAGCATGCAGCTGACGGTGCAGTTGCCGCCGATCCAGTTGCGGCCGCCCTTGGCCAGCGCATTCTTGATCACCGGCAGGTTGACCGGGTCGAGCACGATGACGGCGTCGTCCTTCATGCGCAGCGTGGAGGCGGCGTCGATCCAGTGGCCGTTCCAGCCGGCGGCGCGCAGCTTGGGATACACCTCGGTGGTGTAGTCGCCGCCCTGGGCCGTGAGGATGATGTCGCAGCGCTTGAGCGCCTCGATGTCGTAGGCGTCGTGCAGCTTGGTTTCGTTCTTCGCCATCGCGGGGGCCGCGCCGCCCGCGTTGCTGGTGCTGAAGAACACCGGCTCGATGTGGTCGAAGTCGCCTTCGGCCACCATGCGGTCCATCAGCACGGAGCCGACCATGCCGCGCCAACCAACCAGACCTGTGAGTGCCATTTCAGTTCGCCCTTTCGTGTTGAGAAACCTGGTGTCCCGGCTCGCTTCGCCGGGATCCAGGGTTGGGGCGAGACGAACCGGAGCTTGCTAGCTCTTGGTAATGCCCTTGGTGGTCTTGATCGCTTCGACCACGGCGTCGCCCATCTCGCGGGTGCCCACCTTCTTCGTGCCTTCGCTCCAGATGTCCGGCGTGCGCAACCCTGCGGACAGCACAGCGCTGACAGCCGACTCGATCCGGTCGGCGGCCTGGGGCTGGTTGAGGGAGAAGCGGAGCATCATGGCGGCAGACAAGATTGTAGCCAGCGGGTTGGCGATGCCCTTGCCCGCGATGTCCGGCGCGCTGCCGTGGCTGGGCTCGTAGAGGCCCTTGTTGTTTTTGTCCAACGAAGCCGAGGGCAGCATGCCGATGGAGCCGGTGAGCATGGCCGCCGCGTCGGACAGGATGTCGCCGAACATGTTGCCGGTGACGATGACGTCGAACTTCTTCGGTGCCTTCACCAGCTGCATGGCGGCGTTGTCCACGTACATGTGGTCCAGCTGCACGTCGGGGTAGTCGGCATGCACCTCGGTGACCACGTCCTTCCAGAACTGGAAGGTCTCCAGCACGTTGGCCTTGTCGACGCTGGTGACGCGGCCGCCGCGCTTGCGCGCCGCCTGGAAGGCGACGTGCGCGATGCGCTCGATCTCCGGCCGGCTGTAGCGCATGGTGTCGAAGGCTTCTTCGGTGCCGGGGAAGTGCCCGTCCACCGCGGTGCGGCGGCCACGCGGCTGGCCGAAGTAGATGTCACCCGTCAGCTCGCGGATGATGAGGATGTCCAGGCCAGCCACCAGCTCGGGCTTCAGGCTGGAGGCATGCGTCAGCTGCTCGTAGCAGATGGCCGGGCGGAAGTTGGCGAACAGACCCAGGTGCTTGCGCAGCCCCAGGATGGCCTGCTCGGGCCGCAGCGGGCGGTCCAGCTTGTCGTACTTCCAGTCGCCGACGGCGCCGAACAGCACCGCGTCGGCGGCCTTGGCCAGGTTCAGCGTGGCCTCGGGCAGCGGATGGCCGGCCGCCTCGTAGGCGGCGCCGCCCACGGGCGCGCTTTCCAGCTCGAAGTTCAGGTCGAGCACCTTCAGCACCTTGACCGCCTCGTCGACGATCTCGGGGCCGATGCCGTCACCCGGCAGCACTGCAATCTTCATGGTGTGTGTTCTTTCGGTCGGGTTTACAGCGTGCGGGCCAGCCAGGGCTTGCGCAGCAGGCGCTCGGCCTCGAAGGCGCGGATCTTGTCGGCATGGCGCAGCGTCAGGCCGATGTCGTCGAAGCCGTTGAGCAGGCAGTACTTGCGGAAGGGCTCGATCTCGAAGGCCAGCTCGCTGCCGTCGGGCTTGATCACCACCTGGCGCTGCAGGTCGATGGTCAGGCGGTAGCCGATGAAGGCGGCCACTTCGTCGAACAGCTGCGCCACCTGCGACTCGGGCAGGCGGATCGGCAGCACGCCGTTCTTGAAGCAGTTGTTGAAGAAGATGTCGGCGAAGCTGGGCGCGATGAGCGCGCGGAAGCCGTACTGTTCCAGCGCCCAGGGCGCGTGCTCACGGCTGGAGCCGCAGCCGAAGTTCTGCCGCGCCAGCAGCACCGAGGCGCCCTGGTAGCGCGGCTGGTTGAGCACGAAGTCGGGGTTGGGCTTGCGGCTGGCCGGGTCCTGGCCGGGCTCGCCGTGGTCCAGGTAGCGCCATTCGTCGAACAGGTTGGGACCGAAGCCGGTGCGTTTGATCGACTTCAGGAACTGCTTGGGGATGATGGCGTCGGTGTCGACGTTCTCGCGGTCCATCGGGGCGACGAGCCCCTGGTGCACGGTGAAGGCTTGCATGGCTTTTTCTCCTGACCTTAGGCGATGCGGCGCACGTCCACGAAGTGGCCCTGCAAAGCCGCCGCCGCGGCCATCGCCGGGCTGACGAGGTGGGTGCGGCCGCCGGCGCCCTGGCGGCCTTCGAAGTTGCGGTTGCTGGTGGAAGCGCAGCGCTCACCGGGCTCCAGCCGGTCGGCATTCATCGCCAGGCACATGCTGCAGCCGGGCTCGCGCCATTCGAAGCCGGCGGCCTTGAACACCTGGTCCAGACCTTCCTTCTCGGCCTGCGCCTTCACCAGGCCCGAGCCGGGCACCACCATCGCCAGCTTGACGTTGGAGGCCACGCGGCCACCCAGGCGGCGCACCACGGCGGCGGCTTCGCGCATGTCCTCGATGCGCGAGTTGGTGCACGAGCCGATGAACACCTTGTCGACGCGGATGTCGGTGATGGCCTGGTTGGGCTGCAGCGCCATGTACTGCAGCGCACGCTCCATCGCGCCGCGCTTGTTGGCGTCCTTCTCGCGATCGGGGTCGGGCACGCGGTCTTCGATGGACAGCACCATCTCGGGCGAGGTGCCCCAGGTGACCTGCGGGCGGATGGCCGCGGCGTCCAACTCCACCACCGCGTCCCAGTGGGCATCGGCGTCGGAGTGCAGCGTGCGCCAGTAGGCCACGGCCTGGTCCCATTCCACGCCCGCGGCGGGGGCCAGCGGGCGGTTCTTGACGTAGGCCAGCGTGGTCTCGTCCACCGCCACCAGGCCGGCACGGGCGCCGGCCTCGATGGCCATGTTGCACACCGTCATGCGGCCTTCCATGCTCAGCGCACGGATGGCGGAGCCGGCGAACTCGATGGTGTAGCCGGTGCCGCCGGCGGTGCCGATCTTGCCGATGATGGCCAGCACGATGTCCTTGGCGCCGCAGCCGGCAGGCAGCTTGCCTTCCACCTTCACCAGCATGTTCTTGGCCTTCTTGGCCAGCAGCGTCTGGGTGGCCAGCACATGCTCCACCTCGCTGGTGCCGATGCCGTGCGCCAGCGCGCCGAAGGCGCCGTGGGTGGAGGTGTGCGAGTCGCCGCACACCACCGTCATGCCGGGCAGCGTGGCACCCTGCTCCGGGCCGATGACGTGCACGATGCCCTGGCGCAGGTCGTTCATCTTGAACTGCGTGATGCCGAAGCGGTCGCAGTTGCTGTCCAGCGTGTCCACCTGCAGCCGCGACACCGGGTCGGCGATGCCGCCCGATCGGTCGGTGGTGGGCACGTTGTGGTCGCTCACGGCCAGGTTGGCCGAGATGCGCCAGGCCTTGCGGCGGGCGATGTCCAGGCCCTCGAAAGCCTGCGGGCTGGTGACCTCGTGCAGCAGGTGGCGGTCGATGTACAGCACCGCGGTGCCGTCTTCTTCGGCGTGGACGACGTGTTCGTCCCAGATCTTGTCGTAAAGCGTGCGGCCGGTCATGGTGGCTACTCCAGGCGGGGGGTCTTGGACGGGGATGGGGGCGATGCCGGGGCGGGCACGGCGGGTGCGCCCAGCGCATCGATGAAGCGCTGCACCGCGGTGGGCAGCACGGGTTGGTCACGGACCGCCAGCCGGTACTGGCGGCAGGCCCAGGGTTCGGTGAAGCCGAGCACCTTGAGGTCGAAGAGGCGCTGCAGACGGTCGGCCACGCCGGCGGGCAGCAGGGCCACGCCCAGGCCGGCTTCCACCAGCTGGGCCACGGCGTCGAAGCCGCGCACCTGCACCCGCACGTTCAGCACGCGGCCCGAGCGCTGGGCATGCTCCAGCATGGTCTGGTGCAGCGAACTGCCGATGGGCAGGCCGACGATCTCGTGGTCGAGCAGCGCGTCGAAATCGACCGACTTGCGGCGCGCCAGCGCATGGCCGCGCGGCACCACGGCGCGCAGCAGTGCCTCGCGGTAGGCATGGGTGCGCAGGCCCTCTTCCAGGTGCTGCGGCGGCACGTACACACCCACGTCGGCGCGGCCGTCGGCCACCGCGGCCAGCACCTGGGCGCTGCCCAGGTCTTCCAGGCTGATGCGGATGCCGGGATGCGCCTGCGAAAAGGCCGCCAGGTCGGCGGGCAGCGATTCGGCGATGGCGCCGGCATTGGCCGCGATGCGCAGGTGGCCGCGGATGCCGCGCGAGAACTCCATCACCTCGCTCTCCAGCGCATGCAGCGAGGCATGGAGGCTGCGGATGTGGCGCACCAGCGCGTGGCCGGCTTCGGTCAGCTCCACGCCGCGGGCGCGGCGGTCGAACAGCTTCACGCCCAGCCGCGTTTCCACGTCGGACAGCCGCCGGCTGGCCGCGGCCAGGGCCAGGTGCTCCCGCTGGGCGCCAGCGGTGATGCTGCGGGTTTCAGCGATGGCGAGCACGAGGTTCAGCGTGACGAGGTCAAAGCGCATGGGCGGCGGCGCGCGGGCTGGCGGTGGCCGAGGCTACTCGGGCGTGATGCCCGCGCTGTTGACGGCCTTGGCCCACTTCACCGTTTCCTTGGCGGCAAAGAGGCCCAGGTCCGCCGGCGTGCCCGGCGTGAGCCGGAATCCCGACACCGCCAGCTTGGACTGCAAGGCCGGATCGGTCAATGCGGCGCGCACCCACTGGTTCATCTGGTTGACCTGCGTCGGGGCGGTACCGGCCGGCGCATACATCGCGAACCAGGCGGTCATCTCGAACGCGGGCACCACCGTGGACATCGGCGGCACGCCGGGCAGCATCGGATGCTCGGCCGCCGACGTGACGGCCAGCGCCCGCAGCTTGCCGGCCTTGATCTGCGGCACCGCCGAGGCCAGGTCGGCAAACACCAGCTGGATCTGCCCGCCGATGGCATCGGTCATGGCCGGTTGCACGCCCTTGTAGGGCACGTGCACCATCTTCAGCTGGTTGGCCGAGACCAGCGCATGGCCCGGCACCAGGCTGCCGCTGGAGCCCGAGCCCCAGGCCAGCTTGTCGGGGTTGGCGCGCACATGGCTGATGAACTTGGGCGCCGTGTCAGCGGGCACGGTGGGGTTGACCAGCAGCACGAACGGGATCTCGCCCAGGCGCGACACCGGGGTGAAGTCCTTGATCGGGTCGTAGGGCAGCTTGCGGTACAGCGACGCATTGGCCGCGTGCGTGGTGCTGGTGGCGATCAGAAAGGTGTGGCCATCCGGCGCCACCTTGGCGGCCTGCGCGGTGCCGATGGAGCCGTTGGCGCCCGGGCGGTTTTCCACCACCACCGGCTGGCCGGCAGACTGGGCGATGCGCTCGCCCATCACACGGGCCAGCTGGTCGGTGGCGCTGCCGGCCGGGAAGGGCACCACGAAGGTGATGGCGCGCTGCGGATAGGCAGGCTGGGCGGCCGGCGACAGTGCAGGCAGGACAGCGGCGGTGAGGCCGGCTGCCAGCCATTTCATGACGAGTTTCATGCAGTTTTCGCGCATCTCGGAAGCATAGACGCCTGGGGACGGGGCGTCGTACGGCATTGGACGATCGAGCCTTCGCGCGGCGCGAAGGCTGCACCACCCGCCCGCCGGGCCGCCCCAAGGGCGGGGGCTCCCCAAGGGTCCGAAGGGCCCTTTCGCAAGGGCCTGGGGGGGGGGCGCGAGCGCAGCGAGCTTGGGGGCGCACATGAAAAACGCCCCGGAGGACCGGGGCGTCTGCAGGGAGCGAAGAACGATCAGCGCTGATCGATCGGCTTGACGTCGCGGGCGGTGGCGCCCGAGAACAGCTGACGCGGACGGCCGATCTTGTACTCGGGGTCGCCGATCATCTCGTTCAGCTGGGCGATCCAGCCGACGGTGCGGGCCAGCGCGAAGATGGCGGTGAACAGGCTCACCGGGATGCCGATCGCGCGCTGCACGATGCCCGAGTAGAAGTCGACGTTCGGGTACAGCTTGCGCGACACGAAGTAGTCGTCTTCCAGGGCGATCTTTTCCAGCGCCATGGCCAGCTTGAACAGCGGGTCGTCGTGCAGGCCCAGCGCGTCCAGCACCTCGTGGCAGGTTTCGCGCATCAGCTTGGCGCGCGGGTCGTAGTTCTTGTAGACCCGGTGGCCGAAGCCCATCAGCTTGACGTTGGAGTTCTTGTCCTTCACCTGCTTGATGAACTCGCCGATCTTCTCGGCACCGCCCTGGCGCTGGATGTCTTCCAGCATGTTCAGCGCGGCTTCGTTGGCACCACCGTGCGCCGGACCCCACAGGCAGGCCACGCCCGCGGCAATGGCCGCGAACGGGTTGGTGCCCGAAGAGCCGCACAGCCGCACCGTGGAGGTGGAGGCGTTCTGCTCGTGGTCGGCGTGCAGGATGAAGATGCGGTCCATCGCGCGCACCAGCACGTCGTTGGGCACGTACTCTTCGCACGGCGTGGCGAACATCATGCGCATGAAGTTCGCGGTGTACGACAGGTCGTTCTTCGGGTAGATGTAGGGCTGGCCGATGCCGTACTTGTAGGCCATCGCCACCAGCGTCGGCATCTTCGCGATCAGGCGGATCGCCGAGATCTCGCGGTGCTGCGGGTTCGTGATGTCGGTGCTGTCGTGATAGAAGGCCGACAGGCCGCCCACCAGGCCAGTCATCACCGCCATCGGGTGCGCGTCACGGCGGAAGCCACGCAGGAAGAACTGCATCTGCTCGTTGACCATCGTGTGATTGGTCACCGTCTTGACGAAGTCGTTCTTCTGCGTCTCGTTGGGCAGTTCGCCGTTCAGCAGCAGGTAGCAGGTCTCGAGGAAGTCGCACTTGGTGGCGAGCTGCTCGATGGGGTAGCCGCGGTACAGCAGCTCGCCCTTGTCACCGTCGATGTAGGTGATGGTGGAGTTGCACGAAGCCGTCGACAGGAAACCCGGGTCGTAGGTGAACTTGCCGGTCTGGGCGTACAGCTTGCGGATATCGATGACGTCCGGGCCCACCGTGCCCTTGTAGATGGGCAGGTCCATGCTGGGGCTGCCGTCTGTGAACGACAGGGTGGCTTTCACGTCGGATGGGGTCATCTCAATTCCCTTTCTGGAGGATGGTTCCGGGGGTTCTCATCATCCCGAGCAGCTGATGGACTTCTGGCCGGTCCATCTCGCCGCTCGGTTCTGTACGCATCAACAGCAGATCCAGCAGATCGTTATCCGACAGATCCATCAATGCCAGCAAGGCCTGGGCCTGCGATTCGGTCAGGTGGTCTTCATGCCGCTGGAAGAACCGCTCGATGAACAGGTCGTTCTCGAGCAGCCCGCGGCGGCAGCGCCACTTCAGGCGATTGATCGCACCAGCATCAAGCACAGTGTCCATCGTCACCCTTGCGTCGTCCTGACCATGTGCATCCGTGCGCCCTTAAACGGCGCGCCGAACCATCAGTTCCTTGATCTTGCCGATCGCCTTCGTCGGGTTCAGGCCCTTGGGGCAGACGTCGACGCAGTTCATGATCGTGTGGCAGCGGAACAGGCGGTACGGGTCCTCGAGGTTGTCGAGGCGCTCGGCCGTGCCCTGGTCGCGGCTGTCCGCGATGAAGCGGTAGGCCTGCAGCAGACCGGCGGGGCCCACGAACTTGTCGGGGTTCCACCAGAAGCTGGGGCAGCTGGTGGAGCAGCTGGCGCACAGGATGCACTCGTACAGGCCGTTCAGCTCTTCACGCTCCTCGGGCGACTGCAGGCGCTCCTTGTCGGGCGGCGGCGTGTCGTTGATGAGGTAGGGCGTGATCGAGTTGTACTGCTTGAAGAACTGCGTCATGTCCACGATGAGGTCGCGGATCACGGGCAGGCCGGGCAGCGGCTTCAGCACGATCGGGTCCTTGAGCGTGCGCATGTTGGTCAGGCACGCCAGGCCGTTCTTGCCGTTGATGTTCATCGCGTCGGAGCCGCACACGCCCTCGCGGCACGACCGCCGGAAGGAGATGGTCGGGTCCTGCGCCTTGAGCTTGTTCAAGGCGTCGAGCAGCATGCGCTCGTGGCCGTCGAGTTCGATCTCGACGACCTGCATATAGGGCTTGGCGTCCTTGTCGGGGTCGTAGCGATAGATGTGGAAGGTACGCTTCGTCATGGCTGGGTAATCCTTGCAGAGCCTTGCAGTGCCGGTTCGGGGGACTGAATCAGAACGTGCGGACCTTGGGCGGCACCGATTCGACGGTCAGCGGCTTCAGGTTGACGGGCTTGTACTCGAGCCGGTTGTCTTCGCTGAAGAACAGCGTGTGCTTCATCCATTCGGCGTCGTTGCGGCCGAGCGGGAACTGCGGGTCGTCCGCCGGACGCTCGTAGTCCTCGACGGTGTGGGCGCCACGGCATTCGGTGCGCGCCGCAGCCGAGATCATCGTCGCCTTCGCGGCTTCGATCAGGTTCTCGACTTCCAAGGCCTCGACGCGGGCAGTGTTGAAGACCTTGGACTTGTCCTTCAGCGCGATGTTGGGCACGCGCTTGGCCACTTCCAGGATCTTGGTCACGCCTTCGTTCATCGAGGCCTGGGTGCGGAACACCGCAGCGTGCTGCTGCATGACCGAGCGGATCTCGTTGGCCACGTCCTGCGCGTACTCGCCGCTGGTGCTGCTGTCCAGGCGGGCGACGCGTTCCAGCGTGCGGTCCACCGCGTCGGCCGGCAGCGGCTTGTGGTTCTTGTTCTTGTTGTTGAACTCGACGATGTGGTTGCCCGCCGCGCGGCCGAACACCACGAGGTCGAGCAGCGAGTTGGTGCCCAGGCGGTTGGCGCCGTGCACCGACACGCAGGAGCATTCGCCCACCGCGTACAGGCCGTTGACGATGGCGTTGGGGATCTGGCCGTTGGGCGTGACCACCTGGCCATGGATGTTCGTCGGGATGCCGCCCATCTGGTAGTGGATGGTGGGCACCACCGGGATCGGCTCCTTGGTGATGTCGACGTTGGCGAAGTTGTGGCCGATCTCGAACACGCTGGGCAGGCGCTTCATGATGGTGTCGGCGCCCAGGTGGGTCATGTCCAGCACCACATAGTCCTTGTTGGGACCACAGCCGCGGCCTTGCTTGATCTCCTGGTCCATGCAGCGCGAGACGAAGTCGCGCGGCGCCAGGTCCTTCAGCGTGGGCGCATAGCGCTCCATGAAACGCTCGCCATCGCTGTTGCGCAGGATGGCGCCTTCACCGCGGCAGCCTTCGGTCAGCAGCACGCCCGCGCCGGCCACGCCGGTGGGGTGGAACTGCCAGAACTCCATGTCCTGCAGCGGAATGCCGGCGCGTGCGGCCATGCCCAGGCCGTCACCGGTGTTGATGAAGGCGTTGGTGCTGGCGGCGAAGATGCGGCCCGCGCCGCCGGTGGCCAGCAGCGTGGTCTTGGCTTCCAGGATATGGATGTCGCCGGTTTCCATCTCCAGCGCGGTCACGCCCACCACGTCGCCTTCGGCGTCGCGGATCAGGTCCAGCGCCATCCATTCGACGAAGAAGTTGGTGCGGGCCTTGACGTTCTGTTGGTAGAGCGTGTGGAGCATCGCGTGGCCGGTACGGTCGGCCGCGGCACAGGCGCGCTGCACCGGCTTTTCACCGTAGTTGGCGGTGTGGCCGCCGAACGGACGCTGGTAGATGGTGCCGTCGGGGTTGCGGTCGAACGGCATGCCGAAGTGTTCGAGCTCATACACCACCTTGGGCGCTTCACGGCACATGAACTCGATGGCGTCCTGGTCGCCCAGCCAGTCGGAGCCCTTGATCGTGTCGTAGAAGTGGTAGTGCCAGTTGTCCTCGCTCATGTTTCCCAGCGAGGCACCGATGCCGCCCTGCGCCGCCACGGTGTGCGAGCGGGTGGGGAAGACCTTGCTGAGCACGGCCACGTTGAGGCCGGCGCGGGACAGCTGCAGCGAGGCGCGCATGCCGGAACCACCGGCGCCGACGATGACGACGTCGAACTTGCGGCGCGGAAGGGAAGAAGCGTTGAGGGCCATTTCTTAAAGTCTCCAGAGCACTTGCACTGCCCAGCCGGCGCAGCCGACGAGCCACGCGATCGTTGCCACCTGCAGGCCCAGGCGCACCCCGACCGGCTTCACGTAGTCCATCCACACGTCGCGGATGCCGACCCACACGTGATACAGCAGGGAGATGATGACGACAAACGTAAGCACCTTCATCCACTGGTGGGAAAAGATGCCGGACCAGCGGTCGTAGCCGAGTTCGCCCGGCATCAGCACCTGCACCAGCAGGACGATGGTGAAAAGGCCCATCAGGACCGCAGTGACGCGCTGGCTGAGCCAGTCGCGAAGGCCGTAGTGCGCGCCTACGACGATGCGCTTGGAACCGTAGTTGGTGGACATCGTGAGCTGAATCTTCTTGTGGAACGGGGATCAGTACAGGCCGAAGAGCTTGGCGCCCAGCAGCACGGTGAGGATGCTGCTGATGGCCAGGGTGGCCACGGCCGAGTGGTGGCCGGCGCCCTTGGTCACGGCGTGGGTGGCGTCCATCCACAGATGGCGCACGCCGGCGGTGAAGTGCAGCAGGTAGGCCCAGATCAGCGCCAGCGAGACCAGTTTGAGGAACCAGCCGGGCACGAAGCCGATGCCGGCCGAGAAGGCGCTGGCGAAGCCGTCGTAGGAGATCTCGGATGTCACGCTCGCGTCAAACATCCAGATCACGAACGGCAACAACAGGAACATGATCACGCCGCTGATGCGGTGCAGGATCGACACGATGCCGGCAGGCGGCAAGCGGTACTTCAAGATCTGCGTGACGTGGATGTTCCGGTAGACGGGACGGGTTTTCAGGGTGTCTGCCATATGCATCCTTGGGCCGGCTGGGGAGGGTTGTAATCGCAGTGAAACCGCGGGAGTTTATTGCAACGCAGCAGGGAAAGTACGGGGTGCCGTTGCTTCCCCACTGCCATCGTCAGTTCAGCTCGTTTCTGTAGAAGTGGGTCGTGGTGTCGTAGAGGCCGCGGCGCCACTCCACCGGCCGGTTGCCGTAGGTGTAGGACAGCCGTTCGACCGACAGCAACGGCGCGCCCTCGGGCACTTCCAGCAGCTGGGCGGAGGCGCCGCTGGCGGCCACCGCGCGGATCTTTTCCTCGGCGCGGATCATGCGCACGCCGAACTCGCTTTCGAAAAGCCGGTACAGCGGCGCCCGCAGCTCCGACAGGCGCTCGGCCGTCAAGCCCTTGAACTGCGCACCGACCAGCCAGATATCGTCCAGCACCACCGGCCGGTCGCGGAAGTAAAGCAGCCGGCGCACCTGCACCACCGGCTCGCCGCTCTTGATTTCCAGCGCCTTGGCCACGTCGGCCGGCGCGCGCAGGCGCCGGCAGTCGAGGAAGCGGCGCGGCATGTTGCCGGCCTCGCCTTCGTCCGGGATCAGGCGCAGGAAGCGGAACTGCACCTTTTCTTCGGCGTGGGTGGCCACGAAGGTGCCCTTGCCCTGCCGGCGCACCAACAGGTTCTCGGTGGCCAGCTCGTCGATGGCCTTGCGCACCGTGCCCTGGCTGACCTTGAAGCGCTGGGCCAGCTCGGTCTCGCTCGGGATGGGCTCACCCGGCTTCCATTCGCCGCCCTGCAGGCTGCGCGTGATCAAGGCCTTGATCTGCTGGTACAGCGGGCTGAACGAAGGTGCCACGGCGGCAGGGCCGCCGGCCGGCTCGGGCGATGGCAACACGGAAGACATCCTCACATTCCATCACAGATCCGATGTCTTACATAAGACATAAGATCCTCGACCGTTTCGTCAATCGCCCTGGCGGGGGCTAAACTCATGGGCTGGTCGGACCTTAGCGCCCTCACCCTCTCCTTTTTCCTTCCCCATCAGGAGTTCTCCATGAGCAAGTCGCCCGTTCGCGTGGCCGTCACCGGCGCCGCCGGTCAAATCGGTTATGCCCTGCTGTTCCGCATCGCCTCCGGCGAAATGCTGGGCAAGGATCAGCCGGTGATCCTGCAACTGCTCGAGATCCCCGACGAGAAGGCCCAGAACGCGCTCAAGGGCGTGATCATGGAGCTGGACGACTGCGCCTTCCCGCTGGTGGCCGGCATCGTGGCCACCGGCGATCCGGAAGTGGCCTTCAAGGACGCCGATTACGCCCTGCTGGTGGGCGCCCGCCCCCGCGGCCCCGGCATGGAGCGCAAGGACCTGCTGTCGGCCAACGCGCAGATCTTCACGGCCCAGGGCAAGGCCCTGAACAAGGTCGCCTCGCGCAACGTCAAGGTGCTGGTGGTGGGCAACCCGGCCAACACCAACGCCTACATCGCGATGAAGTCGGCCCCGGACCTGCCGGCCAAGAACTTCACCGCCATGCTGCGCCTGGACCACAACCGCGCCGCCTCGCAGATCGCCGCCAAGACCGGCAAGCCGGTGGACGCGATCGAGAAGCTGGCCGTGTGGGGCAACCACTCGCCCACGATGTACGCCGACTACCGCTTCGCCACCATCGGCGGCCAATCGGTCAAGCAGCTGATCAACGACGACGTGTGGAACAAGGACACCTTCCTGCCCACCGTCGGGAAGCGCGGCGCCGCCATCATCGCAGCGCGTGGCCTGTCGTCGGCCGCCTCGGCCGCCAACGCCGCCATCGACCACATGCGCGACTGGGCCCTGGGCACCAACGGCAAGTGGGTCACCATGGGCGTGCCCAGCAACGGTGAATACGGCATCCCGAAGGACGTGATCTTCGGCTACCCGGTGACCACCGAAAACGGCGAGTACAAGATCGTCGAAGGCCTGGACATCGACAGCTTCTCGCAGGAGCGCATCGACTTCACGCTGAAGGAACTGCTGGAAGAGCAGGACGGCGTCAAGCACCTGCTGTAAAGCAACCCAAGGCCGGCCGAAGCGCCGGCCTTTGTCATTCACGGCCCCCATTGCTGCACTGCCCATGATCCCCAAGGTCCATCCGCGCGACGCGCTCTTCGAAGCTGGCGAGGCGGCCGACGTGCTGCCGGTGTGCGACCACTACGCCGGCGTGGAAGTGCGCATGCGCAAGAGCCTGGAGCTGCAGGCCGAGATGGGGCCGGTGTTCGACATCACGCTGGACTGCGAGGACGGTGCCCCCGTGGGCGGCGAGCGCGAGCATGCGGCGCTGATCGCCGAGCTGGTGGACTCGCCGCAGAACTGCTTCGGCCGCGTCGGCGCCCGGGTGGTGACGGTGGACCACCCCGCCTTCAGCGACGTGGTGCAGACCATCGTCGGCCGCGCCGGCGCCCGCCTGGCCTACGTGATGCTGCCCAAGGTGCGCAGCCTGGCCGAGCTGCAGCGCGGCATCGACGCGGTGGACGCCGCCGCCAGCGCCGCCAGCCTGCCTCAGCCGCTGCCGGTGCATGCGCTGGTGGAAACCCACGGCGCACTGCACGAGGTGCATGCGCTGGCGGCGCATCCGCGCATCCAGTCGCTGTCGTTCGGGCTGATGGACTTCGTCTCGGCGCACCGCGGTGCCATTCCGGCCGCGGGCATGAGCGTCAAGGGCCAGTTCGAGCATCCGCTGGTGGTGCGCGCCAAGCTGGAGATCGCCGCCGCCTGCCATGCCCACGGCAAGACGCCCTCGCACTGCGTGGTCACCGAGTTCAAGCACCCCTCGGCGCTGCAGGAAGCGGCCACCAAGGCCTGCCGGCAGTTCGGCTACACCCGCATGTGGAGCATCCACCCGGCGCAGATCAAGCCCATCGTCGATGCCTTCACGCCCACCACCGCCGAGGTGGACACGGCCATCGACATCATCATGGCCGCGCAGGCCGCCCAGTGGGCGCCGATCCGCCACAACGACACCCTGCACGACCGCGCCAGCTTCCGCTACTTCTGGCACGTGCTGGAACGCGCGCACCGCACCTCGTACGCAGGCGGCCCGCAGCTGCCGGCGCAGATCCGCGCCGCCTTCTTCGACTGACGACTGGCGATGGGCGAGGACCGCGTGCTGGTGCTCAAGACCTTCGCGGCCCCGCTGGAGCTGCGCACCCGCCGCACCCTGCTGCGCCAGTGGAAGGACAGCGACCTGCCCGCCTGGTGCGCGATGAATGCCGATGCCGAGGTGCGCCGCTACTTTTCGGCCACGCTGGGCTTCGAGCAGGCCGTGCAGGAGGCCGGCCGCATCCGCGCCGCCATCGCCCAGCGCGGCTGGGGCATGTGGGCGCTGGAGCTACCAGGCCAGATGGCCTTTGCCGGCACCGTGGGGCTGCACGTCACCACCATTGATGCGCCCTTCGTGCCGACGGTCGAACTGGGCTGGCGGCTGTGCCGCGAGGCCTGGGGCCGCGGCCTGGCCACCGAGGCGGCGCAGGCAGCCATGCAGTTCGCATTCGATCAGCTGCAGCTGGACGAACTCACCGCCTACACCGCCGAAGAGAACCTGCCTTCCCAGGCCGTGATGCAGCGGCTGGGCATGCAGCACGATGCGGCCGACGATTTCGACCACCCGCTGATCGCGCCCGGCCAGCCGCTGCGTCGCCACCGGCTGTTCCGCCTGCGCCGCACGGCAACATGAGCTCACCGGGCCGCCGCGCCACCGGCGCGACAATGCCGGCCGCAGTACCGATTCCCTCCGGAGATCCTTGATGACCTTTCGCTCTTCCCAGCTCGCCGCCTCGCTGATCTGCGCGGCGCTGCTGGCACCCGCCTTCGCCCAGCAACCCGCCAAGCCGGCGGCCAAGCCCGCCGCCAAGGCGCCCCAAAGCAAGAAGCCCGTGGCCAAGAAGGCCCCGCCCCCGCCGCCGGTGGAAGCGCCGCTGCCCGACGCATCGCCCGAGCAGCTGGCCGCGGCCGAGCGCACCTACTTCGGCAGCTACAGCTGCGAGTTCGACCAGACCCTGGCCATCGCGATGAACCCCAAGGCGCCGGGCTACGTGGACGTGGACTTCAAGAAGCAGGTCTACACGATGAAGCCGGTGCTCTCGACCACCGGCGCACTGCGCCTGGAAGACGTCAAGGGCCGCACGCTGATGATCCAGATCGCCAACAAGTCCATGCTGATGGACGTCAAGGCGGGCCAGCGACTGGTCGATGAATGCATGCACGAGCGCCAGCGCACCGCGCGGCTGGAGATGCAGGCCAACCCGCCGACCTCGTCGCTGGGCATCGACCCGGCCAGGGCCGCTGCCGTGGCCGCCCAGTCGGCCGCCAGCGCCGCCCAGGCCGCGGCCACCGCAGCTTCGGCCGCCGACCAGGCCGCTCGCGCGGCCAGCGCCGCCGCCAACGCCGCGTCGGCCGCCGCACCGCGCTGATCGGCCACGGCCGACACGCGGCATCCGACGCCATTCGTCGGATGCATGATCTCCGCGCGCTTTCGTAGGAAAGGTTCGGTACGTACAATGCGTGCATACCGAATCTTTCAAACGCCACCGCCATGGAAGCCACCGTCGCCGAACGCGGACAGATCACCCTCCCCAAGGCGGTGCGCGATGCACTCGGCCTGGTCAAGGGTAGCGTCTTGAAGGTGGAGCTGGACGGTGGCCGCATCGTCCTGCGCAAGGACGTGAGCGAGGCGCTGCGCAAGGTGCGCGGCAAGTTCAAGCTGGTGGACGGCCTGACGACGACCGACGAGGCGCTGCGCGCCATCCGTGGCCGCGCCCCTAGCGATCCCGTCGATCAATGATCGCCATCGATTCCTCGGTGCTGATCGACGTGCTGATCGGCGACGAACATTACGCCGATGCATCGGAAGCCTGCGTGGCCGAGGCCCTGGCCGCCGACGACGTGGTGGTGTCCGACGCCGTGGTGGCCGAAGTGCAGGCCATGCTCGACACCTCGGTCAGCCTGATGGACACGCTGGCCACGCTGGGCATCCGCCACCTGCCCGGCACCGAACAGGCCGCCATGCGCGCCGGCCACATGAACCGCCGCTTCCGCGCCCGCGGCGGCAAGCGCGAACGCGTCGTCGCCGACTTCCTCATCGGGGCCCATGCCTTGCTTCAATGCAACGGCCTGATCACCCGCGACGACGCCTTCTTCCGCGAGTATTTCAAGGGTCTCAAGCTCATCGTGCCCAAGGCCTGAGCCCTGCAGTGAACCCTATCCGCACGAGCCCCATGGAGCCTGACCACATGCTGCAAGCCTACCGCCAACATGCCGCCGAACGCGCCGCGCTCGGCATTCCGCCGCTGCCGCTCGACGCCAAGCAGGTCGCCGACCTGATTGAGCTGATCAAGAACCCGCCGGCCGGCGAAGAAGCCTTCCTGCTGGAGCTGCTGACCTACCGCGTGCCGCCCGGCGTGGACGACGCCGCCAAGGTCAAGGCCAGCTTCCTGGCCGCCGTGGCGCATGGCGACATCAGCGTGCCGCTGGTTTCCAAGGCCAAGGCCGCCGAGCTGCTGGGCACCATGGTGGGCGGCTACAACGTGCACCCGCTGATCGAACTGCTGGACGCCGAGGCCGACGTGGCCGCCGTCGCGGCCGAGGGCCTGAAGAAGACCCTGCTGATGTTCGACTTCTTCAACGACGTGGCCGACAAGGCCAAGGCCGGCAATGCCAAGGCCAAGGAAGTGATGCAAAGCTGGGCCGACGCCGAGTGGTTCACCACCCGCCCCGAGGTCGAGAAGAAGATCACCGTCACCGTGTTCAAGGTGCCCGGTGAAACCAACACCGACGACCTGTCGCCCGCGCCCGACGCCTGGAGCCGCCCGGACATTCCGCTGCACTACCTGGCGATGCTGAAGAACACCCGCCCCGACGCGGCCTTCAAGCCCGAGGAAGACGGCAAGCGCGGTCCGATGCAGTTCATCGAGGACCTGAAGAAGAAGGGCCACCTGGTGGCCTACGTGGGCGACGTGGTGGGCACCGGCTCCAGCCGCAAGAGCGCTACCAACAGCGTGATCTGGGCCACCGGCCAGGACATCCCCTTCGTGCCGAACAAGCGCTTCGGCGGCGTCACGCTGGGCGGCAAGATCGCCCCCATCTTCTTCAACACGCAGGAAGACTCCGGCTCGCTGCCGATCGAGGTGGACGTGAGCAAGCTGGAGATGGGCGACGTCATCGACGTGCTGCCCTACGACGGCAAGCTGGTCAAGAACGGCGAGACCGTGGCCGAGTTCAAGCTCAAGAGCGACGTGCTGTTCGACGAGGTGCGTGCCGGCGGCCGCATCAACCTGATCATCGGCCGCTCGCTCACCGCCAAGGCGCGTGAGTTCCTGGGCCTGCCCGCCTCCACCGTGTTCCGCCTGCCGGTGGCGCCCGTCGCCAGCAAGGCCGGCTTCACGCTGGCGCAGAAGATGGTTGGTCGCGCCGTCGGCCTGCCGGAAGGCCAGGGCGTGCGCCCGGGCACCTACTGCGAGCCCAAGATGACCACCGTCGGCAGCCAGGACACCACCGGCCCGATGACCCGCGACGAGCTGAAGGACCTGGCCTGCCTGGGCTTCTCGGCCGACCTGGTGATGCAGAGCTTCTGCCACACCGCCGCCTATCCCAAGCCGGTGGACGTGAAGACCCACCGCGAACTGCCCGCCTTCATCAGCAACCGCGGCGGCGTGGCCCTGCGCCCGGGCGACGGCGTGATCCACAGCTGGCTGAACCGCCTGCTGCTGCCCGACACCGTGGGCACCGGCGGCGACTCGCACACCCGCTTCCCGATCGGCATCAGCTTCCCGGCCGGCTCGGGCCTGGTGGCCTTCGGCGCGGCCACCGGCGTGATGCCGCTGGACATGCCCGAATCGGTGCTGGTGCGCTTCAAGGGCGAGATGCAGCCCGGCGTCACGCTGCGTGACCTGGTGCATGCCATTCCGCTGTACGCCATCAAGGCCGGTCTGCTGACCGTGGCCAAGGCCGGCAAGAAGAACATCTTCTCGGGCCGCATCCTCGAGATCGAAGGTCTGCCCGACCTGAAGGTGGAACAGGCCTTCGAGCTGAGCGACGCCTCGGCCGAGCGCTCGGCCGCCGGCTGCACCATCAAGCTCAACCCCGAGCCGATCAAGGAGTACCTCACCAGCAACGTGGTGCTGATGAAGAACATGATCGCCGACGGTTATGCCGACGCCAAGACGCTGCAGCGCCGCATCGAGAAGGTGGAAGCCTGGCTGGCCAAGCCCGAGCTGCTGGAAGCCGACAAGGACGCCGAGTACGCCGCCGTGATCGAAATCGATCTGGCCGACATCCAGGAACCCATCGTCTGCTGCCCCAACGACCCGGACGACGCCAAGTTCCTGTCCGAAGTGGCCGGCACCAAGATCGACGAGGCCTTCATCGGCTCGTGCATGACCAACATCGGCCACTTCCGTGCCGCGGCCAAGCTGCTGGGCGGCCAGCGCGACATCCCGGTCAAGCTGTGGGTGGCACCGCCCACCAAGATGGACCAGAGCGAGCTGATCAAGGAAGGCCACTACGCCGCCTTCGGTACCGCCGGTGCACGCACCGAAATGCCGGGCTGCAGCCTGTGCATGGGCAACCAGGCGCAGGTGCGTGAAGGCGCGACCGTCATCTCCACCTCCACCCGCAACTTCCCGAACCGTCTGGGCAAGAACACCAACGTGTTCCTGGGCTCGGCCGAGCTGGCCGCCATCGCCTCGCGCCTGGGCCGCCTGCCGACCAAGGAGGAGTACCTGAAGGAGATGGGCGTGATCGACGCCGACAAGGCCAGCGTCTACCGCTACATGAACTTCGACCAGATCGAGGAATACGCGCAAGCGGCCAAGGGTGTCGCTGCCTGATCCAGGCACGCCCCTGGCAAAAAGGCCCGCATCGCGCGGGCCTTTTTCTTTGCGCTGGGGCCAGCGCGTCAGCTGGCGTTGTGGCCGTAGCAGGCCTTGAGCTTGCCGTAGTCGTAGTAGTGGCTGCCGGCGGCGTACCGTGCACCATCGCAGGCGGCCTTGAAGTCGGTTTCCTTCTCGTTGTAGAGCATCTTCACCAGCAACGTGCCCCGGCCGTCACGCACCACGTCCCACTGCATGTTGGCGGCCATGGGCGATACGTAGTCGCCCCGCCAGGGGTTGTTGTCGTAGCTGTACATCGTGGCCAGCGGCTGCTGCTGCAGCACGTTCTTCAGGCCCATGCGCGAAGCAAACGGCACCACGATCTCGGCATGCGCAAAGCGCAGCTTGGCCACGTGGCTGAGGTCGCCGCGTGCGATGGCGTCCACCTCGTTGAAGAAGTCGTCCTCCAGGATCTGCGCCATCCGCCAGGTGACGTCGCCCTTTTCCTGGATGCTCGGGCCCATCTTGTAGAAGTCGGACGCGTCCTGCATGTAGGCGAAGTAGCGGGCCTGCTCCTGCGGCATGTAGACGGTGAAGTCGACCGCGGCCTCGGCCTTCATCGCCGGGGCGATGGCGTACAGCTCATAGATCAACGAGCCGCCGCTGGCCAGGTCGGTGATGCCGGTCTTGCCGTCGCCGGTCAGGGTGCTCGTGAACTTGCCGTCGTCACTGGCAAAGGTCATGCTGCCGGTGTTGGCGAAGCTGTAGGTGCCGGCCGCGATCTTGTCGACGAAGGCCTTGGTGAACAGGCGCTCCAGCACCGCCCGGCCCGCCGCCTGCGCCGCGGTATCCGCCTGGATCGCCGCCTGCTTGGCGGCCAGATCGGGATCGGTCAGCCACTTCTGGAAGGCCTGGCTGTCCTGGTAGGTGGTGTACAGCGGATTGGCCGTGTTCGTGACCGCATCGGTCTTGGCCACCAGCTTGTGGAAGTACAGCAGGAAGCGGTTCGTCCCCGCGGGCTGGGCCACGGCCTTGCCGCCTTCGGGGTACGGCGAAGGCGCGGGCGGATAGGTCACCAGCGGGGTGAGCGCAGACTGGCCGGCCAGCAACGACTTGACGAAGAAGGCGCCGCTGTCCACCGCGCGGTCCACGCCCGAGGTCACCACCACGATCTGACGCGGGGCGCTGCCGGCGGCGCTGGCCGCCGCCTGGAACAGCGCGGACTGACGGCTCAGCAGGCGCTGCGCCAGCTGCGTGTGCTCGGTGATGCCCAGCTGGGTCTCGTTGCCATAGCCGGGCGTGCTGATGCCGCTGACGCCGTAGCCCAGCAGGAAGTTGGCCTTAATGATCTTCAACACGTCGGGCCCCAGCTGCGCGCCCAGCGGGGTCAGCGCGCCGTCCTCCTCGGCCTTCTTCCACATGTTGTAGACGGCCAGGTCGTACTTGAGGCTGGACAGCCCGCGCGAGCCATGGCGCGCCACCAGCTCGGTGTACACCGGCACGAAGCCGCTGGGCGGCGCCTCGTACGTGGCCGCGTCCTGCTGCGGCGCGTAGGGCGTCTTGGTCTGGTAGTAGGTGTGGGCGACGTCGCTCTTGTCGGACTCGCCGCAGCCTGCGAGCAAGGCGATCGCCCCCCACATCAGACCGGTTCCAACGAAGGTGGCGTTCAACTTTCTCGGCAGCATGCCGCAGGTTCAGGGGGTGGGCAGAACCGGCGGAAGCTACCGGGGCCGCGTGACGCCCCCGTGACGGCGCGGTGCGGGCGCTACAGCTCCGGCGCGATCTGCTCGGCGTAGTCGTACAGCGCGCCCAGGATGTCCTGGCCGCGCTCGTCGGCGGCCTCGCCCAGGGTGTCGATCTGCTCGAAGAAGGCGGTGAGCGACAGCGCACCACCCGCGCCATGGTGCAGCCGGGCCACCCGATGGGCCTGCCAGCGGGCCTGCTCGGCCTCGTCCAGCGTGTGCGGGAAGTTGCGGGCGCGGAAGCGGAAAAACAGCTCTTCCAGTCGCTCGTCGGCAAAGGCCGGGCGCTTGCCCGCCATCGCGTCGGGCGACAGGCCGCGCAGGCGCTGCAGCGTGCGCCGGTCTTCGTTGCCGATGAAGCCGCCGTACAGGTCTTCGTCGACGTCGGGCGCCTCGGCCGGCGGCGCGCGGTCGAACACCTCGGCCCACACGCCGGCCAAAGCACCCACGCCGGCCGCGGCCACCTCGGCATGGCGCAGCGCCTGGTCCACATCGAGGTTCCAGCGCTGCAGCACCGCGGGTGTCAGCGTCTTCAGGTTGCCCACCACCACCGGGCTCTTGTTGAGGTGGATGCTCTTGACCGGCAGCCGCGTCACGCCTTCGGGCAGGTCTTCGCTGCGGGTGAACATGCGCTCGCGGATGGTGGCGGCGTTGAGCTGGAACAGCTCGCCCGGGTGCTGCGCCAGGTCCCAGACGATCAGCTCGTTCTTGTTCTTCGGATGCGGCGCCAGCGGCCACACCAGGGCCATGCAGCCGCGCTCGGGGCCGTACATGCCGCTCAGGTGCAGCAATGGCCGGCCCTGGCGCTGGGCGCTCTCGATCTCGGCGATCACCGCATCCTTTCGGCGCAGCTTGAGGCAGAAGTCCCACAGCCGCGGCTGGCGCTGGCGCAACAGCCGCGCCAGCGCGACGGTGGCCCGCACGTCGGACAACGCATCGTGCGCGGCCTCGTGCGCCAGGCCGTTGGCGGCGGTCAGGTGCTCCAGCTTGAAGGAGGCGCGGCCGTCGGGGTGCGTGGGCCATTCGATGCCTTCGGGCCGCAGCGCCCAGCAGGCGCGCACCACGTCCAGCAGGTCCCAGCGGCCGCAGCCGTTCTGCCATTCACGGCCATAGGGGTCGATCAGGTTGCGCCAGAACAGGTGGCGCGTCACCTCGTCGTCGAAGCGGATGGAGTTGTAGCCCACGCCGATGGTGTCGGGCCGCGCCAGCTGCTGCTCGATGGCATCGGCGAACGCATGCTCGGGCAGGCCACGCTCCAGGCAGGTCTGCGGCAGGATGCCGGTGAGCAGGCAGCTCTCGGGGCTGGGCAGGTAGTCGGGCGCCGGCGCGCAGTACAGCATCACCGGGTCGTCGATCTCGTTCAGCTCGTCGTCGGTACGCACACCAGCGAACTGCGAAGGCCGGTCGCGCCGCGGCGAGATGCCGAAGGTCTCGTAGTCGTGCCAGAAGAAGCTCATCGTGCGCCCTCCCCGTCTTGCAGCACCGCTTCCACCGCCAGCGCCACCGCGGCCAGGCGCGCATCGTCGCCACGCACCGAGGCCAGCATCAGCCCCACCGGCAGCTCATCGGGCGCATGGCAGGGCAGGCTGAAGGCGCAGCCGTCCAGGTAGTTGATGGTGAAGGTGTTGCGCAGCAGCAGGCCGTTGGCCTTGAAGAAGGCATCGTCCGAGGCCTGCAGCTCGGCGATGGGCGGCGCCACGATGGGCACCGTGGGGCACAGCAGGGCATCGAAGCCCTGCAGTTGCGCCTCCACACGCGCCATCCAGCCGCGGCGCCGGTCGTGCAGGCCGATGTAGTCGGCCGCGCTCACCGCTTCGCCCAGCGCGATGCGGGCGGCCACGCGCGGGTCGAACTCGGCACGGCGTTGGGCCAGGCGCTGGCGGTGCACCGCAAACGCCTCCACCGCCGAGAAGCCGCCCGGCGCATTCAGCGTGCTGATCTCGGCCAGCTCGGCCAGCGGCAGCGGCACGATCTGCACGCCCGCGGCCGACAGGCGGTCCAGCGTGCGCTCGAAGGCCCGGGCGACGGTGGCGTCCAGCTGGTCCAGCACCAGGGTCTGCGGCAGCGCCAGCCGCAGGCCGGCGGCGGGCCGGCGGCGCACGGCCAGCGGCGTATCGGCGATGGCGGCATCGACGGCCAGGCAGTCGTCCACGCAGCGGGCCATCGCGCACACCGTGTCCAGCGTGCGCGACAGCTCGAAGGCGCCGCTGCGCGGCACCCGGGCCTGCGTGTTCTTGAAGCCCACCAGGCCATTGAGCGCCGCCGGAATGCGGATGCTGCCGCCGGTGTCGGACCCCAGGCCCGCCACCGACAGCCCCAGCGCCACCGACACCGCGGCGCCCGACGAAGAACCGCCCGGGATGCGGGCCACCGCCACATCGGTCGGGTTGACCGGCGTGCCGTGGTGCGGGTTGAGGCCCACGCCCGAGAACGCGAACTCCGTCATGTTGGTCTTGCCGACCAGGGCCGCGCCCTGGGCGCGCAGCCGCGCCACCGCCGGTGCGTCGGCCGCGGCCGGCGCCTCGTCTCGGCAGGCGATGGAGCCGGCCAGCGTGGGCTCGCCGGCCACGTCGTACAAGTCCTTGATGCTGACCGGCAGGCCCGCCAGCAGCGGCAGCTGCACGCCGGCCTTCAGCGCGGCATCGGCATGGCGGGCAGCGGCCAGTGCGGCATCGGCATACAGGCGGGTGAACACATGGCGGGCGGCCGGGGCGGTAGCGCCTTCCAGCGCCTGGGCCACCAGGGCTTCATGGGTCAGCGTGCCGCGGGCGATCTGCGCGCGCAGCGTGGCGATGCGCGGCAGCGCAGCTTGTTCGGTCGTCATGGCGGGCAGTTTGCCGCACATCAGGGCGGGGGATGCAGCCGCAGGAAGCTGGCGAAGCGCGGCACGCCCTGCGGCGTGTAGCCGCGGTGGCGGAAGGTGACCCAGCTGCCCAGCGGCGGCGGCGCCTCGCGCTGCGCATCGGTGAAGCCGGTGCCGATCTGGAAGACCACGCCCGCCTCGGTGCGCACCCGCAGCGCACCCAGCCGGCCGGCATGGCGGCCGCGGCCGGGCAGGTGGCCGATGACCTCGGCCTCGGCGTCCTGCTCGGGCTTGAGCTTGAGCAGCACGTCGCCGCGGCCGGTGAGGTAAGGCGCATCGGCCCGGTGCAGCACCAGGCCTTCGCCGCCGCTGGACACCACCTGCTGCAGCCGATGCATCAGGGCCACGCGGTCGGCCACGCGGCTGTGCGCCACCGCCACCAGTCGCGGCCAGGCTGCCGCGGCCACCAGGCGCTCGATGGCCTGCGCCCGCTCGCTGAAGGGGCCGGGCGCGCCGGGCAGTTCAAACACCATGTAACGCAGCGCCTGCCATTCGGCCGCATCGGGCCGCTCTCGCCGCACCGCGGCCGAGGCCGCATCGAAGCGGCCACGCCCCATCCACAGCTCACCGTCCAGCGGCGTGGCGGGCAGGCGCGCCAAAAAGTCGGCCGGGGCCGCCACCGTGCCGCCGCCCCGCAGGCGCAGGGCCTGGCCGTCCCACTGGGCGCGCACGCCGTCGTACTTCTCGCTCACCAGGTAGCCCGTGGGGTCGTCCGCAAGGCCGAACTCGCGGGCCAGCAGCCAGCCGGGCGCTGATGCCGCCCACGCGATGTGCGGCAGCGGAATGAAGGAAGCGAGTGTGGCCGCCACCAAGCGGCGACGGGTCCTGCTTGGGGAATGCGGCATGGGGTGTGCCCTCCTGCCCTGTGTTTCGGCCGCCCGGCACCGCTGCGAAGAGAACTATTGCGCGCCAGCAGCACCTTTGTCGCGGGCAGTCGGCACAATCGATCGGTCATCCAACGCGGAGTCAGTACATGCCGAAAGCCCACGCCTTCTCCAAGACGGTCAAGACCTTCACCACCGCCTCTGGCAAGACGGGCCAGTTCTTTTCGCTGCCGCACCTGGCCAAGACCTATCCCAACGTCAACCGGCTGCCGGTGTCGATGCGCATCGTGCTGGAGTCGGTGCTGCGCAACTGCGACGGCCAGAAGGTGACGCCCGAGCACGTGCAGCAGCTGGCCAACTGGCAGCCGGTGGCCGAGCGCACCGACGAGATCCCCTTCGTGGTGGCCCGGGTGGTGCTGCAGGACTTCACCGGCGTGCCGCTGCTGGCCGACCTGGCCGCGATGCGCTCGGTGGCCGCCAGCCTGGGCAAGAACCCCAAGGCCATCGAGCCGCTGGTGCCGGTGGACCTGGTGGTGGACCACTCCATCATGGTCGACTACTACGGCACCAAGAACGCCCTGGACCTGAACATGAAGCTGGAATTCCAGCGCAACCAGGAGCGCTACCAGTTCATGAAGTGGGGCATGCAGGCCTTCGACACCTTCGGTGTGGTGCCCCCGGGCTTCGGCATCGTGCACCAGGTGAACCTGGAGTACCTGGCGCGCGGCGTGCACAAGACGAAAGCCGGCGTGTACTACCCCGACAGCCTGGTGGGCACCGACAGCCACACGACGATGATCAACGGCATCGGCGTGGTGGGCTGGGGCGTGGGCGGCATCGAGGCCGAGGCCGGCATGCTGGGCCAGCCGGTGTACTTCCTGACGCCCGACGTGGTGGGCTTCGAGATGACCGGATCGCTGCGCGAGGGCGTGACCGCCACCGACCTGGTGCTGACGGTGACCGAGCTGCTGCGCAAGGAGAAGGTGGTCGGCAAGTTCGTCGAGTTCTTCGGCCCCGGCGTGGCCACGCTGCCGCTGCCCGACCGCGCCACCATCGGCAACATGGCGCCCGAGTACGGCGCCACGATGGGCTTCTTCCCGGTGGACGACAAGACCATCGACTACTTCCGCGGCACCGGCCGCACCAAGGCCGAGATCGAGGCCTTCGAGGCCTACTTCCGCGCCCAGGGCATGTACGGCGTGCCGGGCGCGGCCGGCGCCTCCAAGGAGCTGGCCGACATCCAGTACAGCAAGGTGGTGACGCTGGACCTGACCACCGTGGCGCCCAGCCTGGCCGGCCCCAAGCGGCCGCAGGACCGCATCGAGATCACGCACTTGTCCGAGCAGTTCGCTTCGCTCTACAGCGCGCCGGTCTCGGCCAACGGCTTCAACCAGCCGGCCGAGAAGCTGGACCAGGTGTTCAAGACCGAGAGCGGCCTGGAAGTGCGCAACGGCGACGTGCTGATCGCGGCCATCACCTCCTGCACCAACACCAGCAACCCCAGCGTGCTGCTGGCCGCCGGCCTGCTGGCCAAGAAGGCGGTAGAGGCGGGGCTGAAGGTCAAGCCGCACATCAAGACCTCGCTGGCCCCCGGCTCGCGCGTGGTGACCGAGTACCTGGAACGGGCCGGCCTGCTGCCCTACCTGGAAAAGCTCAACTTCAACCTGGCCGGCTACGGCTGCACCACCTGCATCGGCAACGCCGGCGACCTGACGGCCGAGCTGAACGAGGTGATCTGGCGCAACGACCTGGTGTGCGCGGCCGTGCTGTCGGGCAACCGCAACTTCGAGGCGCGCATCCACCCCAACCTGAAGGCGAACTTCCTGGCCAGCCCGCCGCTGGTGGTGGCCTATGCGATTGCCGGCAACGTGCGCCGCGACCTGATGACCGAGCCGGTGGGCTACGGCAAGAAGGGCCAGCCGGTGTACCTGGGCGACATCTGGCCCAGCAGCGACGAGATCGCCGCGCTGATGAAGTACGCGATGAACGCCAAGGTGTTCAAGGCCAACTACGAGAAGGTGAAGACCGAGCCCGGCAAGCTGTGGGGCAAGATCAAGGGCACCACCGGCCAGGTGTATGACTGGCCCGCCTCCACCTACATCGCCGAGCCGCCGTTCTTCCAGGGCTTCCAGATGCAGCCGCCGGTGGAGGGTGAAGTGGGCGTCAAGGGCGCGCGCATCATGGCGCTGTTCGGCGACTCGATCACCACCGACCACATCTCGCCGGCCGGCTCCATCAAGGAGACCTCGCCCGCCGGCCAGTGGCTGAAGGAGAACGGCGTGCTCAAGGCCGACTTCAACAGCTATGGCTCACGCCGCGGCAACCACGACGTGATGATGCGCGGCACCTTCGCCAACGTGCGCATCAAGAACCTGATGATCCCGCCCGGCGAGGACGGCTCGCGCGAAGAAGGCGGCGTGACGCTGTACCAGCCCGGCGGCGACAAGATGTTCATCTACGACGCGGCGATGAAGTACATGGCCGCGGGCGTGCCCACCGTCATCTTCGCGGGTGAGGAGTACGGCACCGGCTCCAGCCGCGACTGGGCGGCCAAGGGCACCCAGCTGCTGGGCATCAAGGCCGTGGTGGCGCGCAGCTTCGAGCGCATCCACCGCTCCAACCTGGTGGGCATGGGCGTGCTGCCGCTGCAGTTCAAGGCGGGCGATTCCTGGGAATCGCTGGGCCTGAAGGGCGACGAGCAGATCGACGTGCGCATCGCCGGCGCGCTGCGGCCGCAGGCCGATGCCACGCTGGTGATCACCCGCGCCGACGGCAGCACGCAGGAGGTGACGGTGGTGCTGCGCATCGACACGCCGATCGAGGTGGACTACTACCAGCACGGCGGCATCCTGCCCTTCGTGCTGCGCCAACTGCTCGCAGCCTGAATTGATAGCAATGATTTGATCTGCCATTTCCACCGATTCATCGGTGGTGGCAGATCCATGATGGCGGCACCTTGGGAAAGGGGCCCGCCATGCACATCAGCCTGTCCATCTACCGCCGCAAAACCGGCTGGTTTCCACCGCTGCCGGCGGACCTCGACAGCCCGCAGACGCTGGTGCTGGTGTTCGGCGACAGCGCCTTCGTCGAAGAGCCGGCGCCCTTCCTGGAGCTGGCCGACCGCTTCGTGCAGGCGGTGCATGCGGGCTGCTCGTCGGGCCCGGTGCACGGCGCCTGCGGCTGGCGCCCCGGCGAACTCACCGCGGCCATCATCCGCTTCCAGGACACGCACCTGCACGGCGCCGCGGTGGAGGTGCGCCAGCGCCGCGACAGCGGCCTGATGGGCGCCGCACTGGCGGCCCAGCTGCCCAGCGTGCCCATGCTGCGCCAGGACCGGCAGGCGGCCGTTGCCCCGCTGCAGCGCCAGGGCCCGCTGCGGCTGGCGCTGCTGCTGTCCGACGGACAGGGCGTAGACGGCGAAGCCCTGCTGCGCGGCCTGCGCGGCGGCCTGCCGCTGGCAGCGCGCATCACCGGTGGCCTGGCCGGCGACCGCGGCGCCACCGGGCCGGCCTGGGTGTATGGCTGCGACGGCCGGCTGCCGGCGCCCGGGCGCGCCTGCGTGGTGGGCCTGTACGGCCCGCGCCTGCATGTGGGCCAGGGCCATGCTGCCGGCTGGCAGCCGATGGGCATGGCGCACCACGTCACTCGCGCCCACGGGCCGGTGGTGTATGAGCTGGATGGCCGGCCCGCGCTGGAGGTCTACCGGGACTACCTGGGCACCGAGGCGGCACGCCTGCCGGCGTCAGCGCTGCTGCACCCGCTGGCCTTGACCGCGGCGGACGGCCAGGCGCCCACCATCCGCAGCGTGTTGACGGTGGACGAGCACCGCGGCGCATTGCTGCTGGCCACCAGCCTGGCCGAAGGCAGCCGGGTGCTGGTGATGCAGCGGCAAGCCGGCGACCTGGCCGCCAGCACCCGCCAGGCGGCCGAGCGGGCGGTGGAGGCGCTGCCACCAGGCGCACGCCATCTGCTGCTGTCGGTGGGCTGCCTGGACCAGCCGGCCCTGCCGGGCGCCGATGGCACCCTGGCCGAAGCCCCGCCCGCGATGCCCTGGCCGCTGAGCCTGAGCCGCGACGCGCTACCGGCGGTGGGCTTTCATTCGCTGGGCGAGCTGACGGCCGGCGCTGCGCCCGGCGAGGTGCAGTTGCATCACCAGACGCATGCATTCACCGCGTTGGCGGAGGCCTGAGCCGAAGCCCTGGCCTGGCGCGTTCATCAGACCCGGCCGCCCCAATCGTCGGCGTCGAAGCCCACGGTCACCGCACCGTCGGCCCACTCCACCACCGGGCGCTTGATCACGCTGGGCTGAGCCTGCATCAGCGCGGCGGCGCCGGCTTCGTCGGCCGCGGCGGCCTGGGTGGCTTCGTCCAGCTTGCGCCAGGTGGTGCCCTTGCGGTTGAGCAGCGTCTGCCAGCCGGCGGCGGCCAGCCAGCGCTGCAGCGGCGCGGCCGGCACGCCCGCCTTCTTGAAGTCGTGGAACTGGTAGGCCACGCCCTGGCCATCGAGCCAGGCGCGCGCCTTCTTCACCGTGTCGCAGTTGGGAATGCCGTAGAGCGTGATCGTCATGAGGGTTTGCTGTCGTTGCCCGTGTCGCACATCGGGTCGGTGTTGGGCCCGGCATCGCGCACCTGCGCGTCCGGTCCGCTGCCGGTGACGGAGACCTGCCACCAGAAGCAACCCCAGGCATCGTAGCGGTACGACCACACCTCGCCGCCCTGCCGCCCGCCCGAGCGCTTCTCGGCCGGGCGGCCGAACTCGCGCAACAGCTGGTCCACCGGCATGCCGGGCTGGATGCCCTGCTGCAGGCGCGCTTCGGTCAGCACCTGCTGCCAGCCGCGCACGCGGCCCTGGGCGTCCAGGTCGACCATGTAGGTGTGCTTGCCCAGCGGGCCGCGGGCGTACTCCAGCCGCGTACCACCATCGGGCAGGGTGTAGCGGCCGGTGGGTGCGCCCATGCGGGCGGCCACCTCGTCGGCCGTCTGGCCGCTCTGCAGGCCGCCGGTGCCATAGCTGGCGCAACCGGCCAGCAGCAGCGCCAGCGCCGCGGCGGCGATCGCTTGTCTAGACATGATGTGCAGGATGTGGCTTTGGCAGGGCGACCATCCTGCGCCGCCCGCCAAAGCCCTGCACGCAGCGCGGGTCAGCCCGCCTGGCCACCCCGGGCGGCGCGGGCCGCGGTGCGCTTGGCCAGCTCCAGCTTGGCGATGGCGCGGCGGTGCACTTCGTCCGGGCCGTCGACGATGCGCACGGTGCGCTGGTGGGCATACGCCTCGGCCAGCCAGAAGTCCTGGCTGACGCCGGCGCCGCCGTGGGCCTGGATGGCCCAGTCCACCACCTTGCACGAGACGTTGGGCGCCACCACCTTGATCATCGCGATCTCGGCCTGCGCCGCCTTGTTGCCCACGGTGTCCATGCGGTGGGCGGCGTTCAGCGTCAGCAGCCGGGCCTGGTCGATCATGCAGCGCGACTCGGCGATGCGCTCATGCCAGATCGACTGGTCGGCCAGCGGCTTGCCGAAGGCGATGCGGGTCTGCAGCCGGTCGATCATCATCTCCAGCGCGCGCTCGGCGGCGCCAATGCTGCGCATGCAGTGGTGGATGCGGCCGGGGCCGAGGCGGCCCTGCGCGATCTCGAAGCCGCGGCCTTCGCCCAGCAGGATGTTGTCCACCGGCACGCGCACGTCGGTCAGCGAAATCTCCATGTGGCCGTGCGGCGCGTCGTCGTAGCCGAACACGCTGATGTGGCGCTCCACCTTCACGCCCGGCGTGTTGGCCGGCACCAGCACCATGGACTGCTGCGCATGGCGCGGCGCGTCGACATCGGTCTTGCCCATCACGATGTAGATGGCGCAATGCGGGCTGCCGGCGCCCGACGAGAACCACTTGCGGCCGTTGATCACGTAGTGGTCGCCGTCGCGGCGGATGTCGCACTGGATGTTGGTGGCGTCGGACGAGGCCACCGCCGGCTCGGTCATCAGGAAAGCCGAGCGGATCTTGCCGTCCAGCAAAGGTCCCAGCCAGCGGTCCTGCTGCGCCGGGGTGCCGTAGCGCTCCAGCGTCTCCATGTTGCCGGTGTCGGGCGCCGAGCAGTTGAACACCTCGCTCGACCAGCTCACCCGGCCCATCACCTCGCACAGCGGGGCGTAGTCGAGGTTGCTGATGCCGGGCACGCCGCGGTATTCATGCGGCAGGAACATGTTCCACAGGCCCTGCTCGCGTGCGATGACCTTCAGCTCCTCCACCACGGCGGGCTGCTGCCAGGCGTTGCCGGCGCGGCGGAAGGCGTCCATCTCGGCGTGGTAGCGCGCCTCGTTGGGGTAGATGTACCGGTCGAAGAACGCATTCAGGCGTTCCAGCAGATCGGTCGTCTTGGCCGAATAGTCCCAGGGCATGGTTGTCTCCTTCGCTGACACGCTGGCCACCGCAGGACTGCCGCGGCCGGTGACAGGATTGAACCACCGCAGGCGCCGCCCCGCGGTCACGAAGGTGACGCCAAGCATTCGAGCCCCCAAGCTCGCTACGCTCGCGCCCCCCCGAGGGGGAGCACCCGCCCTTGGGACGGCCCGGCGGGCGGGTGGCCCTCTGGCCGGCCTCAGCCAGCCGGCGGCAGCAACTTCCCCGGATTCATCCGCCCCTGCGGATCCAGCGCGGCCTTGACGGCCTGCTGCAGCCGCAGCTCCACCGGGCTCTTGTAGCGGGCGGCTTCGTCGCGGCGCAGCACGCCCAGGCCGTGCTCGGCCGAGATGGAGCCGCCGCGGGCGGCCACCGCGTCGTGCACCAGCTTGTTCAGCGGGCCCTCCAGCGCCACGAAGGCCGGCGCATGCACCGGGCCCAGCCGGTCTTCGGCCGGCGACACGTTGTAGTGCAGGTTGCCGTCGCCCAGGTGGCCGAACACCACCATGCGCACGCCGCTGAACTGCGCGGCGATCTCGGCATCGGTGGCGGCGATGAACTCGGGGATGCGCGAGATCGGCAGCGCGATGTCGTGCTTGATGGTCTTGCCTTCGGCGCCCTGCGATTCGGAGATGTTCTCGCGCAGCGCCCACAGCGCCTCAAACTGCGCCAGCGAAGCCGACACCGCCGCATCGGTGGCATGGCCCTCTTCCAGCGCGGCTTCCAGCACGCCTTCGATCGCGGCCTGCGCATGGGCCTCGTCGTGCGCGTCCGACACTTCCATCAGCACGTACCAGGGGCTGGGCTCGGCCAGCGGCCGGCGGCTGCCGGGCATGTGCTTCAACACCAGGCCGATGCACACCTCGCTGATCAGCTCGAAGGCCGTCAGGCTGGCCGCCAGCTTCGCCTGGGCCAGCTGCAGCAAGGCCACCGCAGCCTCGGGCGAGGGCACGGCCACGAAGGCCGCCACCTTGGCCGCCGGCGGCGGAAACAGCTTGAGCACCGCGGCGGTGATGACGCCCAGCGTGCCCTCGCTGCCGATGAACAGGTCGCGCAGGTCGTAGCCGGTGTTGTCCTTGCGCAGGCCGCGCAGGCCGTTCCACAGCTCACCCTCTGGCGTGGCCACTTCCAGGCCCAGGCACAGCTCGCGCGCATTGCCGTAGCGCAGCACCTGCACCCCGCCGGCATTGGTGGCCAGGTTGCCGCCGATGGTGCAGGTGCCTTCGGCCGCCAGGCTCAGCGGAAACAGCCGCCCCGCCTCGGCCGCCGCCTGCTGCACCTGCTGCAGCGTGACGCCGGCTTCCACCTCCATCGTGTTGTTGCTGGCGTCGATGCGGCGCACCTTGTTCAGCCGCACCAGCGACAGCAGCAGCGCGCGGCCGCTGTCGTCGGGCGTGGCACCGCCCGACAGGCCCGTGTTGCCGCCCTGCGGCACCACGGGCACGCCGTGCTGGTGGCACCAGGCCATCACCGCGCCCACGTCGGCGGCGCTGTCGGGCTGCGCCACCGCGATGGCCGCGCCGCGCCACTTGCCGCGCCAATCGGTCAGGAAGGGCGCCATGTCGTCGGGCGCGGTGATCAGGCGGCCGGCAAAGGCCGCGCGCAGGGTGTCGAGGTCAGGAGCGGTCATGCGAAGTTCCGGCTCGGGAAGTGGATGCAAGAGAAGAAGGCGCCGTTCAACGGGGCAGGCGGCGCGCCTGCACCGCGGCGGCCAGGCCTTCCAGCACCTGCACGGTGGCGTCCCAGCCGATGCAGGCGTCGGTCACGCTCTGGCCATAACGCAGGCCCTGGCGGCCGTCGCGGATGTCCTGCCGACCTTCCACCAGGTGGCTTTCCAGCATCAGGCCGCAAGGCACCGTGGAGCCGGCCGCCACCTGCGCGGCCACGTCGGCCGCCACCAGCGGCTGGCGCGCGTAGTCCTTGCTGCTGTTGCCGTGGCTGCAGTCGATGACCACGCGCTCGGGCAGGCCGGACTCGCGCAGCGCGCGGGCGGCGCGGGCCACGCTGTCGGCCTGGTAGTTGGGGCCGTCGCTGCCGCCGCGCAGGATCAGGTGACCGTCGGGGTTGCCGGTGGTGGTGACCACCATGGCCCGCCCTTCCAGCGACACCGACGGAAAGGTGTGCGGCTGCATCGCCACGTGGATGGCGTCGATGGCCGGCGCCAGGCCACCGTAGGTGGTGTTCTTGAAGCCCACAGGCGCCGACAGCGCCGAGGCCATCTGCCGGTGCAGCGGGCTTTCCACGGTGCGCGCGCCGATGGCGCCCCAGGTCAGCAGCTCGGCGTAGTACTGCGGCGTCACCAGGTCCAGGATCTCGGAGGCGGTGGGCATGCCCATCGCGGCGCAGGCCAGCAGCAGGCGCCGCGCTTCGTGCAGGCCCTGGCCGATGTCGCCGCTGCCGTCCAGGCCCGGGTCGTAGATCAGGCCCTTCCAGCCCATGCGGGTGCGCGGCTTCTCGAAGTACACCCGCATCACCACCAGCAGCTCGCCCTGCAGCCGCTGCGCCAGCGGCAGCAACCGGCCCGCGTACTCCAGCGCCGATGCAGGCTCATGGATGGAGCACGGGCCGGTGATCACCAGCAGCCGGTCGTCCTCGCCGCGCAGGATGGCGCGCACCGCCTCGCGCGAGCGGCGGATGTGGGCGGCTGCGGCCTCACCCGCGGGCAGTGCCTCGCGCAGCGCGCGCGGCTCGGGCAGCAGCTCGTCGTGGGCGATGTGCAGGTCGGAGATCGGCGCGGTGTATGACATGGCGGCGCCGATCGTACCGCCGGGGGCTTGTCACCACGGCCGGTGCAGCCTGTCGCAGGGCCGGGTCAGGTGGTCGGCCTCGCCGCGGCCGATGCCCATGTCGCGCAGCTCGGCCTCGCTCATCGCCTGCAGCGCGCGACGGTCGGCGGCGCGGCGGCGCATCGCCAGCCAGGCCCGCCGCGCGGACTGGAGCCAACGCAAAGGGCCACGTCGGTTCCAGGCGGCAGGGGTCACGGCGGCGGTCTTCAGCAGGGTCTCCATCGCTTCTCCTCTCAACAGGAAGCCGATGGTGCTGGCGCAGGGCATGAATGAAAAGTTGAATGATCTGACGCTTTACTTCAGCATTGCTGAATGCGCGCCCTCAACCTCGACCAGCTGCAGACGCTGGTGTCCATCGCCGACCTCGGCACCTTCGCCGCCGCCTCGCGGGCGCTGCACCTGGCCCCGCCCACGGTCAGCCTGCACATCGCCGAGCTGGAAGCCCGCATGGGCGTGCCGCTGCTGGAACGCGGCCCGCGCCGGGCGCTGCCCACAGCGGCCGGCGCCGCCCTGCTGGACCATGCGCGCCGGCTGCTGAAGGAGGCCGACGAAGCCGCCACCACCGTGCGCCGCATCGCGCAGGGCCGCGCGGGCAAGGTGCGGCTGGGCACCTCCACCGGCGTCATCGTGCACCTGCTGCCCCATGTGCTGGGCACGCTGGCCGAGCATGCGCCCGACATCGACGTCGACCTGGCCATCCTCGGCTCCAACGAGACGATCGCGCGGCTGCAGGCCGGCACGCTGGACATCGGCGTGGTGGCGCTGCCGCAGCCCGCCAGCGACGAGGTGCTGGTCACGCCCTGGCGCAGCGACCCGATGATGGCCTTCCTGCCCTCGGGCTGGCAGGTGCCCCGCAGCATCACGCCCGATTGGCTGGCCGGCAAGCCGCTGATCTTCAACGACGCCAGCACCCGCATGTACCGGCTGACGATGGCCTGGTTCGCCAGCGCCGGCCACAGCCCGCGCGCCCGCATCGAGCTGAACTACACGCTGGCGATGAAAAGCCTGGTGGCCGCCGGCTATGGCGCCGCGCTGCTGCCGATGGAGGAAGTGGGCGGCCCGCTGTCGGCATTGGACGCCGGCATGCAGCTGCGGCCCCTGAAGCCGGCGCTGGTGCGCACGCTGGGCATCGCCCACCGTGCCGAAGCCCGGCTGGACGCCGCCGCGCGCGAGGTGCTGACGGTGCTACGCGGCTTCGCACAGAAGGCGCCACCGCGCAGAATGGGCGCCAACCCACGCCGCTCCCCACGCAGTACAGCACGATGAGCCCCTCCCTGCCCGACTTCCGCTCGCCCGAGTTCCTGCTCGGCCATATCCGGCACACGCTGTCTTTCTACGAAGGGCGCGCGCTGGATGCCAGCGGCGGCTTCTTCCACTTCTTCAAGGACGACGGCACGGTGTACGACCGGCGCACGCGCCACCTGGTCAGCAGCACCCGCTTCGTCTTCAACCATGCGATGGCCTGGCGGCGCTTTCGCCAGCCGCAGGACCAGTCGGCCGCGCGCCACGGCCTGGCCTTCTTGCAGCAGGCCCATGCCCTGCCGCAGGGTGGCCATGCCTGGCAGATCACCTGGGACGGCCAGCGCGCCAGCGTGCAGGACGGCACCCAGCACTGCTACGGCCAGGCCTTCGTGCTGCTGGCGCATGCCCATGCGTTGATGGCCGGCATCGACGAGGCACGGCCCGGGCTGGAAGCCACCTTCGCGCTGATGGAGCAACGCTTCTGGGAGCCTGCCAACGGCCTGTATGCCGACGAGGCCACGCCCGACTGGCAGCTGAGCGCCTACCGCGGCCAGAACGCCAACATGCATGGCTGCGAGGCCATGATGGCCGCGCACGAGGCCACGGGCGACGCCCGCTACCTGCAGCGTGCACTGCAGCTGGCCGAATCGGTCACACAGCGGCTGGCCGGACTGGCCGACGGCATGGTGTGGGAGCACTACCGCCAGGGCCCGCAGGGCGACTGGCAGGTGGACTGGGACTACAACCGCCACGACCGCAGCAACATCTTCCGGCCCTGGGGCTTCCAGACCGGCCACCTGACGGAATGGACCATGCTGCTGCTGCAACTGGAAGCGCGCCTGCCCGAAGGCCAGCGCCCCGCCTGGCTGCTGCCCACCGCGCAGCGCTTCTTCGACACCGCGGTGCGCCACGGCTGGGACGCGCAGCATGGCGGCCTGGTGTACGGCTTTGCGCCCGGCGGCGAGGTGTGTGATGCCGACAAGTACTTCTGGGTGCAGGCCGAAAGCCTGGCCGCCGCCGCGCTGCTGGCCGTGCGCACCGGCGACGAGGCCTATTGGCAGTGGTACGACCGGCTGTGGGCCTACAGCTGGGCCCACATGATCGACCACCAGCATGGCGCCTGGTACCGCATCCGCACGCCCGACAACCGGCCCTATTCCGACGAGAAGAGCCCCGCCGGCAAGACGGACTACCACACCATGGGCGCCTGCTGGGACGTGCTGCGCGGCCTGGGCGCTTGAGGCCACCCGCCGGCAGGCGCAAGATGCGCGGTTTCCACTGCAAAGGCGACGCCCATGGCCAGACCCCCCGCAGCCCCTACCGATGCGTCCGCACCCGCCCGGGTGCGCAGCCGCCAGCGCCTGCCCTCACGCAGCGCGCTGCCCCGCCCCGCTGAAGCCGGCGACACCGTCTCGCCGCTCACGCCCCGCGCGGCTGAGGCCGACCGTGTGCGGCGCCGCAGCAGCACCACCACCGCGGTGCAGTCGATGGTGGTGGGCGACCTGCTGGCCCACAGCGGCCGCGACACGCCGGCCGGTGAAGCGCTGCGCCAGTTGCAGACGTTGATCGCCGGGGCATCGCCCGACGAGGTGGAGGCGCTGCGCCATGCCCTGTTCGAGGCGCCACCGGGCCGCGGCGAGCGACCCGCCATCGACCCCGACACCGAACTCAGCCCCGGCTGGCGCGAAGGCAGCTATCCGTACAAGAACCTGCTGTCGCGCAAGAGCTATGAGCGGCAGAAGTACCGGCTGCAGGTCGAGCTGCTGAAGCTGCAGGCCTGGGTGAAGGACACCGGCCAGCGCGTGGTCATCCTCTTCGAAGGCCGCGACGCCGCCGGCAAGGGCGGCGCCATCAAGCGCTTCATGGAGCATCTCAACCCCCGCGGCGCGCGCGTGGTGGCGTTGGAAAAGCCCAGCGAGGTGGAGCGCGGCCAGTGGTACTTCCAACGCTACATCCAGCACCTGCCCACGCGCGGCGAGATCGTGCTGTTTGACCGCAGCTGGTACAACCGCGCCGGCGTCGAGCGGGTGATGGGCTTTTGCACCGACCACGAGTACGACGAGTTCCTGCGCCAGGCGCCGGAGTTCGAGCGGCAGCTGGTGCGCTCGGGCGTGCACCTGTTCAAGTTCTGGTTCTCGGTCAGCCAACAAGAGCAGCGCCGCCGTTTCAAGGAACGCAAGGTGCACCCGCTCAAGCAGTGGAAGCTGAGCCCGATCGACATGGCTTCGCTGGACAAGTGGGACGACTACACCCGCGCGAAGGAGGCGATGTTCGTGCACTGCGACACCTCGGACGCCCCCTGGACGGTGATCAAGAGCGATTGCAAAAAGCGCGCGCGGCTGAACGCGATGCGCTACCTGCTGCACCGGCTGCCTTATGGCCAGCGCGACCTGGCCACCGTCGGCCCGGTCGATCCGCTGATCGTCGGCCGGCCGGCGCTGGTGTCGGTGGTGGGCGACGACGAGCTGGCCGCCAGCGGCGGCTGAGCGGCCGGCACGAATGGATACCGGAACTCCGCCGGGCGGCGGTGGGTCCCAATGGGCCTGATAGACGCACACGGCCTCGCGGCCCGACCTCCATGCAAGCCACCGAACAACGTGCCCTGCTCACCATCGCGCTGCTGGCGGCCTTTGCCGACGGCGACAAGGCCGACACCGAACGGGCCGAGATCAAGCGCATCGCCGACTCGCTGGCCGGCGACAGCGGCATGCCGCAGATGGCCGGGCTGTACCAGGACGTGCTGCTCAAGCGCGTGAACCTGGCCCAGGCCGCGGCCGCACTGCCCGAAGCCGGCCACCGCCAGCTGGCCTACGAGATGGCCTTGTGCGTGTGCGATGCCGATGGCGCGCAAAGCACGGCCGAGCAGGCCTTCCTGGCGCAGCTGAAGTCGGTGCTCAAGCTGGGCGCCGCGCAAACGGCACACGCCGAGCATGAGGCCGATGCCATCGCCGCCGTGCCGGTGACGCCGGCAGGCCCGGTGCCGGCCGCGGTGCAGTCGGCAGCCAACACCGAAGCGCTGGACCGCAGCATCCTGCAGTACGCCATCCTCAATGGCGCGCTGGAACTGCTGCCGCAGAGCTGGGCCTCGATGGCCATCATCCCGCTGCAGATGAAGATGGTGTACCGCATCGGCCAGGCCCACGGGCACACGCTGGACAAGGGTCACATCAAGGAATTCATCGCCGCGGCGGGCGTGGGCCTCACCTCGCAGTATCTGGAGCAGTTCGGCCGCAAGCTGCTGGGCGGGCTGCTGGGCAAGGTGGGCGGCGGCATCGGCCGCAGCGTGGGCAGCGCGGCCACCGGCATCGCGTTTTCGTTCGCCAGCACCTATGCGCTGGGGCAGCTGGCCAAGCGCTACTACGGCGGCGGCCGGCAGATGAACACCGCCGTGCTGCAGCAGACTTTCCAGTCGCTGCTGGGGCCGGCCAAGGACCTGCAACAGCAGTACCTGCCGCAGATCCAGCAGAAGGCCGCCACGCTGGATGCCGGGCAGATCCTGCAGATGGTGAAGTCTGCATAAAGGGCCCGCCGGGCCAATGAAAAAAGGCCTGCACTTTCGTGCAAGCCTTTTTCTTCCGAGATTTGGTGGGCCCTGAGTGACTCGAACACTCGACCAACGGATTAAGAGTCCGCTGCTCTACCAACTGAGCTAAGAGCCCCTGATCTGTTCCAATTCCTGACTCAGCGAACTGGTGGGTTGTACAGGACTTGAACCTGTGACCAACGGATTAAAAGTCCGCTGCTCTACCGACTGAGCTAACAACCCAACTGAGTAATGAACTCGTCTGCAGAGCCACGCACTATAGCATGCGTTTCGGCTTTGGCAAGCGGTTTTTGAGAAATCAGCTGCTGAATTGTTTCACCGGCCGCCACCAGGCCGAACGTGGCCGTGACAGTGACGGTGGAACCGTAGCCATGGCAGTTGAGCGTGCCGTCGACGTCGCACTGGCCGTCGGGCGCGCGCACCGGCTCGCGCGAGAACACGCAGCGCACGCCGATGGCGCCCTGCCGCGGCGCCGCCCCTGCCTTGCGCAGGCGTTGCCGCAATGAAGCCAGCAGGGGGTCGTGCGTGGTGGCGGCCAGGTCGTCCACTTCCACCCGCTGCGCCAGCTGCTTGCCGCCGGCGGCACCCACGGTCACCAGCGGCAGCCGCTCGCGCAGCGCCCATTCGGCCAGCACGGCCTTGGCGCGCACCTGGTCGCAGCCATCAATCAGCGCATGCACCGGCACCGGCAGCAGGGCCGGCCAGTTGGCGGGCTCGACGAACTCTTCGATGCAGACGACTTCGCAGCCCGGGTGGATGTCGGCGATGCGGGCCTTCAAGGCTTCGGCTTTCGACATGCCCAGCGTGCTGCCCAGCGCCTGGATCTGCCGGTTGACGTTGGACTCACTCACGTGGTCCAGGTCGATCAGCACCAGCGTGGCGACGCCGCTGCGCGCCAGCGCCTCGGCCGCCCAGGAGCCCACGCCGCCCAGGCCCACCACGGCCACCCGGGCGCCGCGCACGCGCGCATAGCCCGCGTCGCCATACAGGCGTCGCAGGCCACCAAAGCGGCGTTCCAGGTCGGCGTCGTCTGCCTGCATGCCGGCGGCTTACCGGAGCGAAGCCAGCCGGTCCTTGGCCGCCACGGCGGCTTCGGATTGCGGGTAGTTCTTCAGCAGCTCGTTCAGCGTGGCGCGGGCGGCCTTGCTGTCCTTCATTTCCACCTGCGTGTTGGCCATGGCCAGCAGCGCCTCGGGCGCCTTCGGGTGGGTGGGTGCGGCCTGCAGGAAGCTGCGGAAGCCGGCGATGGCTTCCTTGTAGTCGCGCTTGCCGTACTGGGCATTGGCCAGCCAGAAGCGCGCGCTGTCGCCATAGCCGCTGGACGGGAAGGTGCGCACGAAGGCGCCCAGCGCGTTGGCGGCACCGGCGAAGTCGCCGCTGCGCAGCACCTTGATGGCGGCGTCGTACTGGCGCGTCTCCTCGGGGTCGGCCAGGAATTCCTTGCCGTCCACGTTGACCTTCTGCGGCTCGAGCTTGCGCATGCGCTCGTCCACGCCCTGCGCCATGTCCTTCTGCTGGCGCTGCAGCTCGGCCACGTCGCGCTGCAGCTGCTCCTGCTGGCCACGCAGGCGGGCAATCTCGCCGTTGAGGCCGGAGATCTGGTTGCTCAGGTCGAGCAGGCTGCTGCGCAGCTGGCCGATGGTGGCGCTCAGGGCCGCCTGCGATTCCTTGGCCTGCTTGTCGCTGGCTTCCTGCTTGGCGCGCAGGTCGAGGATGGCGCGGCGCGCATCCTCGTCCTCGAACAAGGCGGCGTTGGCGCTGAAGGCCAGCGCCGCCAGTGCCGCCGCGATCAGCGTGCGGCGCATGTCACTTGTCCTTGATCTCGGCGCGGCGGTTCTGCGCGTAGGCGGCCTCGTCGCTGCCCTGCACCGCCGGGCGTTCCTTGCCGAAGCTGGTGGCTTCCACCTGCGCGGCGTTGGCGCCCAGCAGCGTCAGCGCACGGGCCACGGCCTCGGCGCGCTTCTGGCCCAGAGCCAGGTTGTATTCGCTGCCGCCGCGCTCGTCGGTGTGGCCTTCCACGGCCACGCGCTTGTTGCGGTCGGCGGTCAGGGCCTTGGCATTGGCCTCGATCACGTTGCGGTACTCGTCCTTGACGGTGAAGCTGTCGAAGTCGAAGTACACGACGCGCGGCAGGTTGCTGCCGGCGTTGTTGCGCGAGGCGCCCAGGTCGACGGTGGCCACGCCCGACTGGCCGGCACCGCCGGTGGCGCCGCCGGCATTGCCCGCGGGGTTGCGCGATTCGACCGGCGCATTGCCGGCGTTCTCGTCGAGCTTGACGTTGGAGCCGCAGCCGGCCAGCACGGCGGCGATGGCCACGGCACTGAGGGAGAGACGCAGAGAAGTCATGGTGCTTCCTTTGGTGGTGCGAGAGGGGACGGGGGTTGGAAAACGAAGCGGATCAGCGGCCGTACGGGCCCCACACGGGCTCGCGCACGTCGACACCGGAGGACAGCAGCCGCGCCTTGATCTTGCCGTCGAGCGTGGTGGTCATCAGCACGTCGCGGCCGCCGGCCCGGGTGGCGAAGATGATCAGCCGGCCGTTCGGCGCGAAGCTCGGGCTTTCGTCGGCGGTGGTGTCGGTGATGGTTTGCGCGTTGCCGCCAGCTGCATCGGCCACCACCAGGCGGAAGCTGCCGCCCTGGCGGGTGACCCACGCCATGCTGCGGCCATCCGGGCTGATGGCCGGGCTGATGTTGTAGTTGCCGGTGAAGCTCACGCGTTCTGCGCCTCCACCGCCCACTGGCATTCTGTATACCTGCGGGCTGCCGCCACGGTCGCTGACGAAGTACAGCGTGCGGCCGTCGGGCGAAAACGCCGGCTCGGTGTCGATGGCCATGGTGTTGGTGATGCGGCGCAGGTTGCCGCCGTCACGGCCCATCAAAAACAGCTGCGAGCCGCCATCACGCGACAGCGTGACCGCCAGTTGCGAGCCGTCGGGCGACCAGGCGGGCGCACTGTTGCTGCCGCGGAAGTTGGCGATCTGCCGCCGCTGGCCCGAGGCCACGTCCTGCACCCAGACCACGGCCTTGCGCGTCTCGAACGACACGTAGGCCAGTTCGCGGCCGTCGGGCGACCAGGCGGGCGAGATGATGGGCTCGGGGCTGGCCAGCGCCACCTGGCCGCCTTCGCCGTCGGCGTCGGTGACGCGCAGGCTGTAGCGGTTGGCGCTGCGGGTGACGTAGGCGATGCGGGTGGAGAACACGCCGCGCTCGCCGGTGAGCTTCTCGTACACCGCGTCGGCGATGCGGTGCGCGGCCAGGCGCAGATCGCCGGCCACCACGGGCAGGCTCTGGCCGCCCAGATCGGTGCCCTTGACGGTGTCCCAGAGCTTGTAGCGCACGTCGAAGCGGCCGTCGGCCAGGCGCGTGACCGAGCCCACCAGCAGCGCATCGGCACCACGGCCGCGCCAGTCGGCGATGACGGGCGCGGAGGTTTCGTCCAGCGCGCCGGGCGCGTCGATGTTGCGGAAGCGGCCGCTGCGCTCCAGGTCGGCGCGCACGATGGCCGAGATGGACTGGCCGGAGCGGTCCTCGTCGCGGAAACCGGCAATGGCCACCGGCAGCTGAGTGCCGCCGACGCCGCTGATCTCGACACGGAACTGCGCCAGCGTGGGCAGCGAGAAGGAGGCGCCCAGTGCGCCCAGAAGGGTTCTACGACGGGTCATGGCGGGGATGGACCCGCAAGGCGGCAATCGGTTCACTCAGTGGAATAGGCTGGCCTTGATACCCGGGATTGTAGGCACCGGCGCTGATAATCGTCCCCGATGCCGACCTTGCTGCAACGCCTGGGGCGCGTGGCGCCCTACTTCCGACCGAGCCGTCCAGGCATCGTGATTGCCATGATGGCCGCGGCCATCAGCGCCGCCACGGAGCCGATGATTCCGGCCCTGCTGAAGCCCTTGCTCGACAAGGGTTTCGCCGGGGCGGCGGCCTTCTCGCTGTGGATGGTGCCGCTGGCCATCGTCGGTCTTTACATCGTGCGCGGCGCCGCTTCGTTCGTGGCCCAGTACGGCTTGTCCTGGGCGGCCAACGGCGCGGTGCTGAACCTGCGTGAAGCCATGTTCGGCCGGCTGCTCGATGCGTCGCCCCAGCTCTTCAGCACCCACACCGCCAGCGGCCTGACCAACACCGTGGTGTATGAGGTGCAGCAGGGCGCCGGCCAGCTGGTGAGCGCGCTGCTGACGCTGGTGCGCGATTCGCTCACCGTGGTGGCCCTGTTCGGCTACCTGCTGTGGCTGAACTGGCACCTGACGCTGTTCGTGGTGGTGATGGCGCCGGCCGTGGCCGGCGTGATGCGCCTGGTCTCGCGCCGGCTGCAGAAGCTGGCGGTGCTGGGCCAGAACGCCACCGACGAGCTGGCCTACGTGGTGGAGGAGAACGTGCTGGCCTGGCGCATCGTGCGGCTGCACGGCGCAGGCCGCGCGCAGATGCCGCGCTTTCGCGAGCAGGGTCGGCGCCTGGGCCGGCTGGTGATGAAGTCGGCCGCGGCCGGTGCCATCGTCTCGCCCATCACCCAGCTGCTGGCGGCGCTGGCGCTGTCGGCGGTGATTGCGCTGGCGCTGTGGCAGGCCCGCAGCGGCGACAGCGCCAGCGTGGGCGACTTCGTCGCCTTCGTCACCGCGATGCTGATGCTCACCTCGCCGATGAAGCACCTGGCCGACGTGGCCGCGCCGCTGACCCGCGGCCTGGCCGCGCTGGAGCGCGGCATCGAGCTGGTGGAAAACGTGGCGCCCGAGACCGGCGGCAGCCACGCCCCCGAAGGCCGCAGCCGCGGCGAGCTGGCGCTGCAGCAGGTGAGCCTGCGCTACCGGGCCGACCAGGCGCCCGCGCTGGACGACGTGAACCTGAAGCTGGCCGCCGGCGAGACCGTGGCGCTGGTCGGCCCCTCGGGCGCCGGCAAGTCGTCGCTGGTGCACCTGCTGCCGCGCTTCGTGGATCCCACCAGCGGCGTGGTCACGCTGGACGGCGTGCCGCTGCAGGACTGGCGCATCGACGTGCTGCGGCGGCAGTTTGCGCTCGTCAGCCAGGACGTGGTGCTGTTCAACGACACCCTGGCCGCCAACGTGGCGCTGGGCGACACGATGGACGAAGCCCGGGTGCAGGCCGCGCTGCGCGATGCCAACCTGCACGACTTCGTCGAACGGCTGCCCCAGGGCATCCAGACCGTGATCGGCCACAACGGCAACCAGCTGTCGGGCGGCCAGCGCCAGCGCGTGGCCATCGCCCGCGCCATCTACAAGAACGCGCCCATCCTGATCCTGGACGAGGCCACCTCGGCACTGGACAGCGAGAGCGAGCGCGCGGTGCAACAGGCGCTGGAGCGGCTGATGGTGGGCCGCACCACGCTGGTCATTGCGCACCGGCTGTCCACCATCGAGCATGCCGACCGCGTGGTGGCCATGGAGCAGGGCCGCGTGGTGGAGAAAGGCACGCATGCCGAGCTGCTGGCGCGCGGTGGCCTGTATGCGCGCCTGCATGCGATGCAGTTCAGGAACGCATGAGCATGACCTCCCTGCGCACCATCGCCGCCACGCGCTACGTGACGCCGCTGCGTGAAGGCGGCTCGCTGCCCGCGCTGGTGGAAGGCTGCGACCAGGGCCTGTACGTGCTCAAGTTCCGCGGTGCCGGCCAGGGCCCGCGGGCCTTGATCGCCGAGCTGGTGGCCGGCGAGCTGGCGCGTGCCGTGGGCCTGCGCGTGCCCGAGATCGTGTTCATGCAGCTGGACCCGGAGATGGCCCGCACCGAGCCCGACCCCGAGATCCAGGACCTGATCCGCGCCAGCGACGGCCTGAACCTGGCGCTGGACTACCTGCCCGGCAGCGTCACCTTCGACCCGCTGGTGCTGCAACCCGATGCCGACGAAGCCTCGGCCATCGTGTGGCACGACGCCTTCACCACCAACATCGACCGCACGCCGCGCAATGCCAACCTGCTGGTGTGGCACGGCCGGCTGTGGCTGATCGACCATGGCGCGGCGCTGTTCTTCCACCACGACTGGCACGACCACCTGGCACGCGCGACCAGCCCGTTCGCGCACGTGAAGGACCATGTGCTGCTGCCCTTTGCCAGCCGCCTGCCCGAGGCCGATGCGCGCCTGGCCGCGATGCTGAACGAAGACCTGATCGCCCACATCGTCTCGCTGATTCCCGACGCCTGGCTGGGCGGCGACGTGCCCTTTGCCAGCGTGGCCGAGCACCGCGACGCCTACCGCCAGTACTTCTGCCGGCGCCTGCAGCAGCCCCGTGCCTTTGCGGCCGAGGCGGTGCGCGCCCATGCCGCCTGGGCGGCGGCCCATCCGAAGCCATGAGCACCCTGACCGACACCGCCGCCGCTGCGCCCCAGGCCGCCAAGCCCGCCCTGACCTGCCACTACGACTACGCCATCGTGCGGGTGGTGCCGCGGGTGGACCGCGGCGAGTTCATCAATGCCGGCGTCATCCTGTCGTGCGCGGCGCGGCGCTTCCTGCAGGCCCGCATCGAGCTGGACGAAGCGCGGCTGCTGGCGCTCGACCCATCGGCCGACCTGCCCGCGCTGCGTGCGGCGCTGGCCGCGATTCCGCGCATCTGCGAAGGCGGCGCCGCGGCCGGTGCACTGGGCCTGCTGCCGCTGCGTGAGCGCTTTCACTGGCTGGTGGCGCCGCGCAGCGCCAGCATCCAGACCTCGCAGGTGCACACCGGCCGCTGCGACGACCTGCCGCAGGCGATCGAGCGGCTCCTGGACCGCATGGTGCGGCCACCGAGGCCGCACTCGCCGCCGCTTACTTGACGATGGCGGGGCCGCTGTTGCCCTGGCCGTACAAGACCCTGCGCTGGGCTTCTTTCTCCTCGGCGCTCAGCTCGCGCGGCGGGTTCACCTGCTGCACCAGCGCATAAGCACGCTGCACCGCCGGCCGTGCCTGCACCGTGTTGAACCAGCGTTGCAGGTTCGGAAAGTCCTCCAGCTTCTGCTCGTGCATCTTGTGCGGCACCACCCAGGGGTAGCAGGCCATGTCGGCGATGCTGTAGTCGCCCGCGATGTACTCGCGCCCTTCCAGCTGCTTGTTCAGCACGCCATACAGACGCGCCGTCTCCTTCACGTAGCGCTCGATCGCGTAAGGGATCTTTTCAGGCGCGGCCATGTGAAAGTGGCCGTTCTGCCCGGCCATCGGGCCCAGGCCACCCATCTGCCAGAACAGCCACTGCAGCACCTCGGTGCGGCCGCGCAGGTCCTGCGGGATGAAGCGGCCGGTCTTGTCGGCCAGGTACAGCAGGATGGCACCCGACTCGAACACCGACAGCGGCCCGCCGCCACCCGCGGGGTCTTGATCGACGATGGCCGGGATGCGGTTGTTGGGCGAGATGCGCAGGAACTCGGGCTGGAACTGCTCGCCCTTGCCGATGTTCACCGGGTGGATGGTGTAAGGCAGGCCGGCTTCTTCCAGGAAGATGCTGACCTTGTGGCCGTTGGGCGTGGTCCAGTAGTGCAGGTCGATCATGAGGTGCTCGCAAGGCAATGGGTGGCGCATGATGCCCCGCCGGCTGACAGGATGCCGGCAGTGGGGTACACCGTGGCACCTCAGCAGTTGCAGGAGATGACCGATGGCCCATGAGCCCCCTCGCCAGACCGCCGCAGACTTCCACCCCGAAGTGCTGCGCCTCTTCGACCGCTACGTGCACGGCCTGCTCGACCGGCGGGGCTTCATCGAGGGCGCGGCACGGTTCTCGGCGGGCGGCGTCAGCGGCGCGGCGCTGCTGGCCGCGCTGAGCCCGCGCTTTGCGCAGGCACAACAGGTGCCGCCGGGCGACGCGCGCATCCGCGGCGAGAAGGTCAAGTTCCCGTCGCCGCGCGGCTACGGCCAGGGCGGCGGCTACCTGGTGCGGCCGGCGGCTGCCAACGGCGCGCTGCCCGCGGTGCTGGTGGTGCATGAAAACCGCGGCCTCAACCCGCACATCGAAGACATCGCCCGCCGGCTGGCGCTGGAGAACTTCGTGGTCTTTGCCCCCGACGCGCTGGATCCGCTGGGCGGCTACCCGGGCGACGAGGACAAGGCCCGCGAGCTGTTCAGCAAGCTGGATCAGTCGAAGACGCAGGAAGACTTCATCGCCGCGGCCAGCTACCTGAAGAACGTGAGCAACACCAACGGCAAGATGGGCGTGGTGGGCTTCTGCTACGGCGGCGGCATCGCCAACTTCCTGGCCACCAAGCTGCCCGACCTGGGCGCCGCCGTGCCCTTCTACGGCATGGCACCGCCGGCCGACCAGGTGCCCAACATCAAGGCCGCGCTGCTGCTGGTGTATGCCGAGAACGACGAGCGCATCAACGCCAGCTGGCCCGGCTACGAAGCCGCCCTCAAGGCCGCCAACGTGCCCTTCCAGGCCGTGAAGTACCCGGGCACGCAGCACGGCTTCAACAACGACACCACGCCGAGGTACGACCAGGCCGCGGCGCAGCAGGCGTGGGCGCGGACGGTGGCTTTGTTCAATGGGGTGTTGAGGGGGTAGCGATCCGGCCCGCGGGCTCAGTGGCTGCGGCGTCGGTCAATGGCCGGGCGGCTCTGGAGCGGCGCCGTTCTCATCGCGCCGAGACTGCACTTCCGACACGTACTTGGCCCGGGCCGACGCATCATTCACCTTGCCATGCGCCAGGCACCACGCAAGAAGCTCGGAGGCGATGATGGGCACACGCTCGGCGGCGATGCCGGCGGCCCGCATGCGCCGGAGGGAGTCCTCCGCCATCGCCACCCAGTCGGCGTAGGTGTCCTCGAAGCGCTCCGCGTCGGTGGCCGAAGCTTTGACCAGTTGCCACTGGTCTTCCGAGTACCACGTGACGCCGACCTGGACCATGGGCGTGCGTGGCTTCGGCCGCAGCCAGGGAGGAAGTTTGTGCTTGGGCATGTCAGTTCAACGGCTTTCCCGCGCTCGATGCGCTCGAGCGGATGCGAAGGGACTTTCCCAGTTCAGCCACGGTATCAAGGTACCAAGATTGAGCTGTTGCGGAAGTTCAATCTAAGCGGAAAGGGGAAGTCATGGCCGAGGTTACATGCGTGGCGCGGCGCTTGTGCCTGCTGGGTCTGGATCCACGGCTGATCGCCGGCCGGCAAAAGCGGGAAGAACGATGCCAACGACGCGGCCGCGAGCTGCGAGGCGGCGGGCCGGCAGGCGCATGCCGCATTTTCAGGTGGCCGGCTCCGTGGCCGAGGGCCGCAGCCGCAGTTCATGATCGAACTCACCCCGGCGCACCTCGACCAGGTCACCCATGGACCCGAGCATCTCGTTGAAGGTCGAAAAGCCATAGCTCGACTCTTCAAAGGTCGGGTCGATGCGCTTGATGAACGGCCGCAGCCGTGCCTTTTGAACCCAGGTCTCGCCGCGGTTCTGCGCCAGGCGCGCGATCGCCTTGCCAACCAGCTCACGCGCGGCCTTGCGCTGGGCGGCGGCCGTCTCGGCCAGGTCGAGCAGCGCGCGCATCTCATCCAGCGGCACAGCCGCTTGCACAGCCACCTCCGGTACGGGCGCTTCGGCGGCGACCACCTGCGCCAACGGGGGGGCCGGCACCTCGGCCACGGCCTCGGTCGCCGTCACCGCGGGCGCCAGCAGCGCCTCGTAGAACTTGAAGTCGTGGCAGCTGCGGGCCCAGTGCTGGTTGGTGCCGCGCCGGCTGCCGATGCCCACCAGCGTGCGCCCGGCCGCCTTCACCTTGTACGACAGCGGCATGTAGTCGCTGTCGCCGCCCACCACGATGATGGTCGTGATGTGGGGGAAGCGCCCCATGTCCTCCATGACATCGAGGCACAGCTTGATGTCAGCCCCGTTCTTGGCATTGGCGCCAGGCGGAAAGACTTGGATCAGCTCGATCGCCGACTGCAGCAGCGACTGCCGGTAGCGGTTGAAGGACACCCAGTTGGCAAAGGCCCGATTGATCGCGATGGGCCCGAGCGACAGCGCGTACTCGACGATGGTCTCGACGTGGATGACCTCTTCCTGCGGCCTGAAGCGGCTGGCCAGGTAAGCGCCCTGGCCATGGGCCTGGTCCATCAGGTTGGCATGCAGGTTCTCGAAGTCCCAGTAGATCGCGACCGACTCTGTGGCAATGGCCATATCGTTCCGTCCGGCGCTCGGCTACAGCAACACGATGTCGTACTGCTCCGGATTCGACGTCGGCTCGGCCGTCAGCGAGATCGGCTTGCCGATGAAGTCCGACAGGCCGGCCAGGTGCTGGCTTTCTTCGTCCAGCAGCATCTCCACCACGGCCGCGCTGGCGACCACGCGAAACTCCTTGGGGTCGAACTGGCGGGCTTCGCGCAGGATCTCGCGCAGGATGTCGTAGCAGATGCTGCGCGGCGTCTTCACCTGGCCGCGGCCGGCGCAGGTGGGGCAAGGCTCGCACAGCATGTGGGCCAGGCTTTCGCGGGTGCGCTTGCGCGTCATCTCCACCAGCCCCAGCTGGGTGAAGCCGCTGACGGTGGTCTTGGTGCGGTCGCGCGCCAGCTGCTTGCGAAACTCGGCCAGCACGGCGGCCTGGTGTTCCTCGCGCGCCATGTCGATGAAGTCGACGATGACGATGCCGCCCAGGTTGCGCAGCCGCAGCTGCCGCGCGATGGCGCCGGCCGCCTCCAGGTTGGTCTTGAAGATGGTGTCGTCGAAGTTGCGCGCACCCACGTAACCGCCGGTGTTCACGTCCACCGTGGTCAGCGCTTCGGTCTGGTCGATGATCAGGTAGCCGCCGCTCTTCAGGTCCACCCGGCGGGCCAGCGCGCGGGCGATCTCGTCGTCGATGTTGAAGAGGTCGAAGATCGGCCGCTCGCCGCGGTACAGCTCCAGCCGCCGCACCGCGGTGGGCGTGTAGGTGGCGCCGAAGGCGGCCAGGTGCTCGTACTGCAGGCGTGAGTCGATGCGCACCGAATGCGTGGTGTCGGTCACCAGGTCGCGCAGCACCCGCTCGGCCAGCGTCAGGTCCTGGTGCAGCAGCGTGCCGGGCGGGCGGGCGTGGCTGCGCTCGCGGATCGAGGCCCAGGTCTTGCGCAGGTAGGCGATGTCGTCGGCCAGCTCTTCGTCGCTGGCATCTTCGGCATTGGTGCGCAGGATGAAGCCGCCGCCACCGCCCTCTTCCGGCTTGCCCACCAGCGCCGCCATGCGCTGGCGCAGCTGCTCGCGCAGCTCATGGCTGCCGATCTTCTGCGAGATGCCGATGTGGTTGTCCTGCGGCAGGTACACCAGCAGCCGCCCGGCGATGCTGACCTGGGTGGACAGCCGCGCGCCCTTGGTGCCGATGGAGTCCTTGATCACCTGCACCGTCAGCGTCTGGCCCTCGAACACCTGGCGCTCGATGGGCACCGGCGCCTGCAGGCCGCCGTGGTCGCTGCGCGGGCCGTTGGTGTGCAGGTCTGCCACGTGCAGGAAGGCGGCGCGTTCCAGGCCGATGTCGATGAACGCGCTTTGCATGCCGGGCAGCACCCGCACCACCTTGCCCAGGTAGATGTTGCCCACCAGGCCGCGCTCCAGCGCGCGTTCGAGGTGCAGCTCCTGCACCGCGCCGTTCTCGACGATGGCGACGCGGGTTTCCTGGGGGGTCCAGTTGATGAGGATGTCTTGCATGACGGTTCTGTTCTTGTGCGGAGCGGCGCCCCCGGGCGGCCCGGCAGCGCTTGTCTCGTGGAGTGAAGCCCGTCTGCGGATAGGGGCCGGCCCATCATACCGGCGCCCTCTGGCCCGCGCCTCAGCGGCGGCGGTGCGGCCTTCGGCGCCAGGCCGCCAGCGCCAGCGCCCCGACGCCCATCAGCGCCGCCGTGGCCGGCTCCGGCACCGCCGTCACCGACACGGCGTCCAGGGTGTAGTAGCCCGGGTCGTTGCTGAAGCTGAACACCAGCGAAGTGCTGGACGCCGCCGCCGTGCCCGTGAAGCTGAGGAGCTGGGTGCCGGCGGACGGGCTGCCTGCGCTGTACAGCGTCTGGCCGCCGAAGCTCACCGAGAAGGTGGCCGGCACGCTGCCGTCGGAGGTGAAGGCGAAGCTCACCGCGTAGGTCTGGCCGGCGGTGGTGGCCAGGTCCTGGCTCAGGGTGTCGGTGCTGCCGAAGGTGCCCAGGAAGGCCTGACATGTACCGGCGGCCGCGGTGCCGCTGACGCAGTCGACGCCGCTGTAGGGGCTGTCCAGCACGGTGCCCGACCAGCCGGCCAGCGATCCGTCCTCGAAGCCGCCGTTGTTCACCAGGTCGCTGGCCGCGGTGGCAGGCAGGGCCAGCGCCAGGGCGGCCGCTGCGCTCATGGCCGCCAGCGGCCGGGTGGAGATATGGAGATGCATGGGTCTACCTTCTGTTCGTGTTCAGGCCGTGGCGGCTCAAGGCGCGCAGACGATCTGGGTGCCGCTGCCGGTGCAGCTGGCCTGCTTGAAGAACGGCGTGTACTGGAAGTTGCCCAGGCTGCTGGTGCTCACGTCCGAAGGCGCCGCCGGGGTGTAGGGCGCGAAGTTGGCCGCATCGCTGGTGCTGCCGGTGACGATGTAGCGGGCCACGGTGGGGTACGGGTACACCGGGCGCGAGACACCGGTGGACGCGTTGTTGGCCACCAGGCCGGCCGGCGCCTGGCCGGTTTCCACCCACGACATCAGCGGCGTCAGCACGTCGAAGGTGTTGGGGCCCAGGCCGCTGCCGCAATGGCCCATGCCGGGGAACAGGTAGAAGCGGGCGAAGCGCTCGGGCGTTTTCGTCAGCTTGCTCATCGTGTCCCAGTAGTGGATGGTGCCCTGGGGCGAGATGTGCTGGTCGGCCCAGCCATGCCACAGGATGAGCTTGCCACCCGCGTTGGCAAAGGGCCGCAGGTCGGGGTTGGTGGCGGCGTACAGCGGCGCCGACTTCAGCGTGGCCAGGAAGCCCTGCGCCGTCCACACCAGGTCGTTCAGCGTGCGCGGCGTGCTGGCGCCAGCGTCCTTGTACGGCTGGTTCAGGAAGGCCTTGTACAGCCAGCTGTTGACGAAGTTCTCCCCCTGCGCAGCGCGCCCCTGCGCTGCCGGCACGAACAGCGTCCAGTCCAGCTCCGAGCCCCATTCCGTGGAGATGGCCGGCTCCAGCCGCTGGCCATCGACCGTGCGGGCCCCGTCGTGGATGCGGGCCACCACGTCGGCCTGGGCCTGGCTCAGGCAGCCGGTCTCGTTGCCGTTGTTGGCGCACACCAGGGTGTTGGTGTTGAACTTGCACTGGCGCGGGTCGTCCAGGATGCCGTCGGCCACGCCGTCCAGCGCGTCGCAGGCCGCCACCACCTTGCTGTGCACGTAAGGCAGGTGGCTTTGCAGCAGCAGGTAGCTGTCGCGTGCCGGCAGCGGAATGGTGCCCGGCGTGCTCTGGTTGGTGAGCACGCGGTGGGCATGGTGGTAGGTGTTCTGCACCACCATGTTGTTCGCTGGCGCGCCAGCGGCGATGCCGTGGAAGTCGTTCGGGTAGCGCTGGGCCGACATCAAGGCCTCGCGGCCGCCGTCCGAGCAGCCGTCGAAGTACGAAAAGGCCGGGCCGCGGCCGTAGAACAGGCCGATGACCGCCTTGGCGACCTGCGCCGTCACATGCACGCCGCGGTAGGCGAAATCGACGCCGGCCCACGGGTTGTCGACGATCCAGGTCGCGCCCTGGGCACTGGTGTGGCCCATGTTGGTGGTGGCCGTGACCAGCTCGCCGTTGATCACTGGCAGGCAGCCGGTGGACTGGGTGGGGTTGCCCAGGTTGTCGTTGCCGCACTCGCCGCCGCAGCCGTTCTGCACATAGCGCTGCGTCCAGCCCGTCATCGGCAGGCGCATCACGATGGACGTGGCGCCCGGACCGATGACGCCGCGCACCGAGCAGTAGGCCGCCGGGTTGGTGGACGAAGCCGGCACCAGCGAGACGGCGGTGAAGCTCACCTGACCGTTGTCGTCGGCCACGCCATTGAGGTTCAGCGCCTGGAAGGCGGCCAGCGAGCAATCCATCAGCGCGGGCACGGCGGGCAGCGCGGCCAGCGTGCCGGTTTGTGGCGTGGTGGCGGCGGCCTGGGCCAGCGGCGTGAGGGCCGTGCTCAGGGCCAGCAGCACGGCCAGGCCGGCGGCAGCGGATCGATGATGGGGGTTCGGGGTCATGGGTCTCCTCTGTTTCCTGTGTCCATGGGGACGCAGAAATCCTAGGGACGACCCCCCGCCTGCAGAAGATCGCAGGAAGCGGTGCGCGATAACGCGCTGTTATCGGTGTTTGTCCGAAGCGGGCTGCTAGAACACCACCCGCGCACGCCGCAGCAGCGTGGCGGTTTCATGCAGCGGCAGGCCCATGATGCCGGAGTAGCTGCCTTCGATGTGGGCGATGAACACCGCCGCCGGGCCCTGGATGCCATAGGCGCCGGCCTTGCCGAAGGGCTCGCCGCTGTCGATGTAGCGGCGGATGTCCTGCGCCGACAGCTCGGCGAAGCGCACGCGCGAGACGTTCATCTCCAGCAGCGTGCTGCGGCCGCTGCTCACCGCCACCGCGGTGAGCACACGGTGGCTGCGGCCCGACAAGGCGGCCAGCATCTCGGCCGCTTGCTCGGCATCGGCCGGTTTGCCCAGGATGCGGCGGCCGATGGCCACCGTGGTGTCGCTGGTGAGGATGGGCGCCTCGGGCAGGCCGCGCCTGGCCAGGCGCTTGCGCGCCGCATCCAGCTTCAGGCGGGTGACGCGGCGCACGTAGTCGGCCGGCAGTTCGCCGCTGCGCTCTTCTTCCAGCCGCTCGGCGTTTTCCATGCGGTCGGGCAGCAGCAGCTCGTGCCTGACGCCGATCTGCTCAAGCAGCTGGCGCCGCCGCGGGCTTTGCGACGCCAGGTAGATGAAGCCGTGCATCGAGGCTGGGGGCATGCGCTATTCCCGGTGGTAAGGATGGCCGGCGGTGACCGACCAGGCGCGGTACAGCGCCTCGGCCAGCAGCACCCGCACGAAGGCGTGCGGCAGCGTCAGGTCCGACAGCCGCAGCGTCTCGTCGCCGGTGGCCTTGAGCGTGGGGTCCAGGCCGTCGGGCCCGCCGATGAGGAAGGCCACGTCGCGGCCGTCCCCCAGCCAGAAGCGCAAGCGCTCGGCCAGCTGCACCGTGGTGAGCCGGGCGCCGCGCTCGTCCAGCACCACGCGGCGGGCGCCCTTGGGCACCGCGGCTTCCAGGCGCTGGGCCTCGGCGGCCATCATGGCCGCGGCGGGTTTGCCGGCGGTGCGCGGCTCCGCCTTCAGCGGCTTCAGCTCCAGCTTCAGCTCGGGCGGAAAGCGCTTGGCGAAATCGGCGTAAGCCTCCTCGGCCCAGGCCGGCTGGCGCTGGCCGATGGCGGCGATGACCAGCCGCACCGCAGCCGTCAGCCGCGCGGGCTGGCCGTCTTCCTGGCGGCGGCTTTCTTGGCCGGTGCCTTGGCAGCGACCTTCCTGGCGGGCGCCTTGGCGGCCACCTGCTTGGCTGGTGCCTTGGCAGCCACATTCTTGGCTGGTGCCTTCTTGGCAGCCACCTTCTTCGCGGCCACCTTCTTGGCGGCCGGTGCATTGACCACCACCTTCTGCACACGCTCAGGCGCGGCGGGTGCGGCCGCCTTCTTCGCCGGTGCCTTCTTGGCGGCCGCCTTCTTCGCAGCCGGGCGGCTGGCGGGGTCGGCTTCCTGCTTGGCGAACGCGGCCTTGGCGGCGGCCTTCTTGGCAGGCACCTTCTTGGCAGGCACCTTCTTGGCAGCGGCCTTCTTGGCCGGCGCCTTCTTGGCAGCCGCCTTGGGGGCGGGCGCCTCGTCGGCCTCGTCCTCGTCGTCCGGTTCGCTGGCCTGCGGCAGGCCCTTGCGCTTGCTTTCGACCTTCACGCGCACGGCCTTGCCGCCCCAGATTTCTTCCAGGTGGTAGTACTCGCGGATGCCGGGCTGCATGATGTGGGCGACGGCGGCGCCGCAGTCCACGATGATCCATTCGCCGTTGTCTTCGCCTTCGGTGCGCAGCACCTGCATGCCGCTGGCCTTGACGGCATCGCGCACACTGGCAGCCAGCGCCTTGGTCTGGCGGTTGCTCGTGCCCGAGGCGACGATCACACGTTCGAACAGCGGCGACAGGTGCTCCGTGTTGAAGACCACGATGTTCTGGGCCTTCACGTCTTCCAGGCCATCGACGATGGCGCGCTGCAGTTTGCGGATGTCCATTCAGTTATTTTCGGTACAGAGCGTTTTGGGCAATATAGCTGGCGACCTGGGGCGGCACCAGCATATCGATCGGCAATCCCTGTGCCAATCGGGATCGGATATCAGTGGCGGCCAGTTCACTGGGCGGCATGGGCACCACTTCCAGCGCATGCGGCACGGCCTGCAGCGCCGGCGGCGCCACCGGCGGCACGCCGGCACGGTTGGCCACCGCCAGCGTCACGCGCTGCAGCAACTCCTGCCAGCCGTGCCAGGTGGCGAACTTTTCGTACTGGTCCTGGCCGATGACCAGGAACCATTGGTGCGTGCCCGGCTCGGCCGCCTGCAGCCAGCGCACGGTGTCGATGGTGTAGCTGGGGCCGCTGCGGTGCAGTTCCAGCTCGTCGATGCGCCACTGCGGCTGGCCGGCCAGCGCCAGCTTGAGCATGGCCACACGGTGCGCGGCATCGGCCGGCCGGCTGGTCTTGTGCCACGGATGCCCGGTGGGCACCCAGCGCAGTTCGTCCAGCTGCAGGTGCTGCGTGGCGGCCGTCGCCAGCGCCAGGTGCGTGTTGTGCACCGGGTCGAAGCTGCCGCCGAAGATGCCGATGCGGCTCAAGCTTCGGGTCTCAAGCGGCGGGCCCGGCCGCGGGCAGCGCTTCAGCGGCCCAGTCGCGCGGGCGCAGGAAGTCGGTGTACAGGCGCGCCTCGGGCGTGCCCGGCGCGGGCTGCCAGTCGTAGCGCCAGGTGGCGTGCGGCGGCATCGACATCAGGATGCTTTCGGTGCGGCCGCCCGACTGCAGGCCGAAGTGCGTGCCGCGGTCCCACACCAGGTTGAACTCGACGTAGCGGCCGCGGCGGTACAGCTGGAACTCGCGCTCACGCTCCCCCCAGGCCAGGCCACGGCGGCGCTGCACGATGGGCAGGTAAGCCTTCAAAAAGGCATCGCCCACCGCGCGTGTCATCGCAAAGCCGGGCTCGAAGCCGCCTTCGGCGAAGTCGTCGTAGAAGATGCCGCCCACGCCGCGCGGCTCCTGCCGGTGCTTGAGGAAGAAGTACTCGTCGCACCAGGCTTTGAAGCGCGGGTACAAACCTTCGCCGAACGGTGCCAGCGCCTGCGCGCAGCTGCGGTGGAAGTGCACCGCGTCTTCCTCGAAGCCGTAGTAGGGCGTCAGGTCCATGCCGCCGCCGAACCAGGTGACAGGCGGCTTGCCCTCAGGCAGCGCGGCCAGCATGCGCACGTTCATGTGCACCGTGGGCACATAGGGGTTGCGCGGGTGCATCACCAACGATACGCCCATGGCCTCGAATGGCGCGCCGGCCAGTTCGGGCCGGTGCTGGGTGGCCGAAGGCGGCAGCTGCGGGCCGCGCACATGGCTGAAGTTGCAGCCACCGCGCTCCAGCAGGCCGCCGTCTTCCACCAGCCGCGAGCGGCCGTCGCCCTGCAGCTTTTCTTCGGGCTCACGCACCCAGGCGTCGGTGAAAAAAGGCTTGCCGTCTTCAGCCTGCAGCGCATCGACGATGCTGTCCTGCAGGCCCAGCAGGTAGGCCCGTACCGCCTCGAAGCTCATCGCTTGATGGCCCGATGCCCGATGTCGTTGCGGTACTGCGCGCCAGCGAACTGGATCGGCCGCAGGTACTCGTAGGCCCGCTGCTGCGCGGTCTTGGCCGATTCGCCCAGCACGGTGACGCACAGCACCCGGCCGCCGGAGACGGCGATGCTGCCATCGGCCTGCTGCGTGGTGCCGGCATGGAAGACGATGGCGTCGTGGGTGGCGGCCGGCAGGCCGGTGATGACGTCGCCCTTGCGCGGGTTGGCCGGGTAGCCCTCGGCCGCCATCACCACGCCCAGCGCGAAGCGGCGGTCCCAGTCCAGCGACACCTTGTCCAGCGTGCCGTCGGTGGCATGCATCAGCACGTCCACCAGGTCGCTCTTCAGGCGCATCAGGATGACTTCGGCCTCGGGGTCGCCCAGGCGGGCGTTGAACTCCACCGTGCGCGGGTTGCCCTGCGCATCGATCATCAGGCCCACGTACAGGAAGCCGGTGAACGGCATGTGGTCCTTGGTCATGCCGGCGATGGTGGGGTGCACGATCTCGTGCATCACCTTCGCATGCACGTTGGGCGTGACCACCGGCGCGGGCGAGTACGCGCCCATGCCGCCGGTGTTGGGGCCGGTGTCGCCGTCGCCAATGCGCTTGTGGTCCTGGCTGGTGGCCAGCGGCAGCACGTTCTTGCCGTCGCACAGCACGATGAAGCTGGCTTCTTCACCCTGCATGAACTCTTCGATCACCACACGGGCACCGTCGGCGTTGTGCTGCACGCCCAGCTTGTTGTCCAGCAGCATGAAGTCGATGGCCTCATGCGCTTCCTGCAGCGTCATGGCCACCACCACGCCCTTGCCGGCGGCCAGGCCGTCGGCCTTGATGACGATGGGCGCGCCCTGCGCGTCCACATAGGCGTGGGCCTGGGCGGCGTCGCTGAAGGTTTCGTAAGCGGCGGTGGGAATCTGATGCCGCTTCATGAAGGCCTTGGCGAAGGCCTTGGAGCTTTCCAGCTGCGCGGCGGCCTGCGTGGGGCCGAAGATGCGCAGCCCGCGGGCGCGGAACACGTCCACCACGCCGGCGGCCAGCGGCGCCTCGGGGCCCACCACGGTGAGCGCGATCTTCTCGGCCACCACGAAGTCGGCCAGCGCGGCCGGGTCGGTGATGGCGATGTTGTGCAACTGCGGGGCCAGCGCGGTGCCGCCGTTGCCCGGTGCGACGTAGACCTTGCTGGCCCGGGGCGACTGCGCCAGCTTCCAGGCCAGCGCATGCTCGCGGCCGCCGCCGCCGATGACAAGAATCTTCATGAGGCTTGGTCGTCAAGGACCGCGTTGTGGAACACGTCCTGCACGTCGTCCAGGTCTTCGATGACGTCGAGCAGTTTCTGCATGCGCTGGGCGTCTTCGCCGGCCAGCTCGATGGTGTTTTCGGCGCGCATCGTCACCTCGGCGATCTCGGCCTTCAGGCCGGCGGCTTCCAGCGCGTTCTTCACGGCTTCGAACTCGGCCGGGGGCGTCAGCACCTCGATCGAGCCGTCGTCGCCGGTGACCACATCGTCGGCGCCGGACTCCAGCGCCACTTCCATCACCTTGTCTTCGTCGGTGCCGGGTGCGAACACCAGCTGGCCGCAGTGCTTGAACTGGAAGGCCACCGAACCTTCGGTGCCCAGGTTGCCGCCGTACTTGCTGAAGGCGTGCCGCACCTCGGCCACCGTGCGCACCCGGTTGTCGGTCATGCAGTCGACGATGATGGCCGCGCCGCCGATGCCGTAGCCCTCATAGCGGATTTCCTCGTAGTTGACGCCTTCGAGGTTGCCGGTGGCCTTGTCGATGTTGCGCTTGACGGTGTCGGCCGGCATGTTGGCGGCCTTGGCCTTGTCGACGGCCAGCCGCAGCCGCGGGTTGGCGGCGGGGTCGCCGCCGCCCTGGCGCGCGGCCACCATGATCTCGCGGATCACCCGGGTCCAGACCTTGCCGCGCTTTTCGTCCTGGCGGCCCTTGCGGTGCTGGATGTTGGCCCATTTGGAATGTCCGGCCATGAATCTCTTTCTCGTCGCGGCGCCCAGGCCGAAAAACCTCGGAAGGCGCAGGTGGTTTGGATATGCTCGCGCCGGATTTTAGCGGTGCCCCCTGCCCCACCTGCAGTCGTACCGTGGGGCGAGGGCGCCGGCCCGGCACGGGCGCCAGCATGCGCGGCCCGGCCGCGAACCGCAGAAGATGAACGACCGTCTGAACGCCACCCTGGACTTCATCCGCAGCAGCGGGCCGCTGTGCGCCTACGAGAGCCGGCACCAGAGCTCCTCATTCGAGCGCGACCAGCAGAGCGCGATCAACAAGCACTACGCGCGGATGATCGAGGACAAGATCCTCACCCTCGGCCTGTCGCGCAAGGATCTGGACAGCGCGCTGTCGCTGAGCGAATCCTTCAAGAACAGCGACGAGCGCCAGGAGCAGCGGAAGGTGATGCGGGCGACGATGCTGGCCGAATTCACCGTGCGCGGCCGCCCGCTGAGCGAAGCGCCGGAGCTGCGCAAGCGCTACCTGGCGATGAAGGACACCGAGGCGTTGCGGCGCGCCTTCCGCTCGATGTTCCCCAGCATCCTGTCGGTGCAGGGCCGCACCGCCTGGATGCCCACCAACTTCACCAACCCGAACACGCTGCCGCCCTTCCACGCGTTCGACAAGCTCAAGCCGCCGGTGCTGATCACCCGAGACGGCCGCAAGGCGCAGTACCGCTTCAGCATCACCTCGCTGCCCAACGACGAGCGCGCGGTGCCCACGCTGGAAGACTTCGACAAGACGATCTACAAGTGGAGCGCGGTGTCCACTTCGGTCATCGCCCACGACAACGCCGTGATCTACGGCAACTGCGGGCTCATCCTGCAGTGCCACCCGATGGGCATCCTGACGGCCAGCGGCGGTGACCAGAACTTCGAGAACCACACCGGCACCCAGACCAACACCCGGGCCGCGCCGCACACCGGCAACAAGCCGCTGGACGACGGGCGGCTGAACGAGGAGGTGCTGCGCAAGTTCTACGAGACCAACCACCTGTTCGACAGCCAGCCGATGCGCCTGATGTCGCCCGAGCAGGTGTTGGCGCACACCAACCTGGAAGAGGCCAAGAAAAAGAAGATCACCGGCTGGAACGAGGTGGTGCAGGCCGGGCCGATGCTCAAGGTCAAGGGCTTGTTCCTGCGCATCCAGCCCGACGGTTCCCCGCTGACCAAGCGCAATGGCGACCTGGCCCTGCCCGAAGGCGTCTACAAGGCGCTGCGGGCCTGCTCCAGGCGACTGGGCCTGCCCATCGTCGGCCTGGTGGACAGCCGCGACGCGGGCTGAAAACGGCGCCCACCGCGGCTTAGACTGCGGCCGGTTTCCCCCGGAGAGCGCCCATGCCCGAACCCCTTCTCATCGCCCGCCACGGCAGCGTGGAATGCCAGCTGCTGCCGGGCCTGGCCAACCGCCACGGCCTGATCACCGGCGCCACCGGCACCGGCAAGACCATCACCCTGCAGGCGATGGCCGAGGGCTTCAGCCGCATCGGCGTGCCGGTGTTCATGGCCGACGTGAAGGGCGACCTGACCGGCATCAGCCAGGCCGGCAGCATCAGCCCCAAGCTGTCCGCGGTGCTGGCCGAGCGCGGGCTGGAGGCGCCCACGCCCGCCGCCTGCCCCACCACGCTGTGGGACGTGTTCGGCCAGCAGGGCCACCCGGTGCGCGCCACCGTCAGCGACATGGGGCCGCTGCTGCTGGCCCGCATGCTGGCGCTCAACGAGACGCAGGCCGGCGTGCTGAGCCTGGTGTTCAAGATCGCGGACGACCAGGGCCTGCTGCTGCTGGACCTGAAGGACCTGCGCGCCATGCTGCAGCACGTGGGCGAGAACGCCAGCCAGTTCACCACCGAATACGGCAACGTCAGCGCCGCCAGCGTAGGCGCCATCCAGCGCGGCCTGCTGCAGATCGAGCAGCAGGGCGGTGACCAGTTCTTCGGCGAACCGATGCTGGACATCGCCGACTTCATGCAGACCGCCGATGGCCAGGGCGTCATCAACATCCTGGCCGCCGACAAGCTGATGAACGCGCCGCGGCTGTACGCCACCTTCCTGCTGTGGATGCTGAGCGAGCTGTTCGAGCAGCTGCCCGAGATCGGTGACCCGGACAAGCCCAAGCTGGTGTTCTTCTTCGACGAGGCGCATCTGCTGTTCAAGGACGCGCCCGCCGCGCTGGTGGAACGCATCGAGCTGGTGGTGCGGCTGGTGCGTTCCAAGGGCGTGGGCGTGTACTTCGTGACGCAGAACCCGCTGGACGTGCCCGACACCGTGCTGGCCCAGCTGGGCAACCGGGTGCAGCATGCGCTGCGCGCCTTCACGCCGCGCGACCAGAAAGCCGTCAAGAGCGCGGCCAGCACCATGCGCGCCAACCCGAAGCTGGACATCGAGACCGCCATCACGGAGCTGGCGGTGGGTGAGGCGCTGATCAGCTTCCTGGACGAGAAGGGCCGGCCCGGCATCACCGAGCGGGTGTTCGTGCTGCCGCCGGGCAGCCAGATCGGGCCCATCACGCCCGAGCAGCGGCAGGCGCTGATCGCCGGCTCGCTGGTGGCCGGCGTGTACGAGAAGGTGGTGGACCGTGAATCGGCCTACGAAAAGCTCAAGGGCCGCGGCGTGGCCAGCGCCGAAGCCGGCGACCGGCTGGCCGATGCCGCGAAGCAAGGCGGCGGCGCGGCGGCGGAAGCCGCGGGCGGCGGCCTGATGGACGGGCTGAAGGACCTGGTGTTCGGCAGCACCGGCCCGCGCGGCGGCCGCAAGCCCGGCCTGATCGACGCCGCCGCCAGCTCGGCGGTGCGGCAGATCGGCTCGGCCGTCGGCCGCGAGCTGGTGCGCGGCGTGCTAGGTTCGCTGCTCGGCGGTGGCGCCACGCGCCGGCGGCGCTGAGCCGATCGCACCCCGCGCCCAGCATCTGGCGCAGCCTGACGCCCGCCTGTCGCACGGCGCTGGCGGGCGGCACCGGGCCTCGACACAGTGACCTCATCGCCACTGCCGAAGCCCCGCCATGACCCACCACGCTCTTCGCACTCCGCTGCTGGCCGCCACCGCGCTGCTGGCCCTGGCCAGCCAGCTGACGCCGGCCGCGGCCCAGGTCGGCCGCAGCACCCTGACCCTGGCCAACGGCCCGGTGGTGCTGAGCTACCCCACCGACGCGCCGACGCAATCCCTGCGCTACGGCCCGTTCGAGATCCAGGCCGCGCCCGATGCGCCGCCGCGCCCGGCGGCCGCGCCGCGGCGGCTGGTGGTGATGTCGCACGGCACCGCCGGCAGCGCCCTGCCCGACCAGGCCCTGGCCAGCGCGCTGGCCGAAGCCGGCTTCGTCGTCGCCCAGCCGTTGCATGCCGGCGACAACTACCAGGATGCTTCCCAGGCCGGCCCGGTCGCCTTCCGCCGGCGGCCACAGGAGGTGGTGCAGCTCATCGACGCGCTGGCCGCCCACCCGGCCTGGGGCCCGCGGCTGGCGCTGGACCGCGTGGGCGTGCACGGCATGTCGGCCGGCGGCGTCACCGGGCTCGCGCTGGCCGGCGCACAGTGGCGCACGCTGTCGCTGGTGCAGCACTGCCAGCAGCACCTGCGGCAGGACCTCGGCTTCTGCTTCAACGGCGCGCTGACGACCGAGCAGCAGGCGGCCCGACAAGCCAGCTTCGACCACGCCCGTGACGTGCCCGAAGCCTACCTGCCGCCGGAACTCACGCGCTGGCAAGGCGGCCGCACGCCACCCGCCGGGCAACCCGATGCCGACCCGCGGCCCGACCCCCGCATCGCGGTGGTGACGCTGGCGGTGCCGGTGGCGGCGATCTTCTCGGCCGAGAGCCTGGCGCGCATCCGCATCCCGGTGGGCGTGCTGGGCGCCGACCGCGACGAAGTGCTGGCGCCCGACTTCCACAGCCGCCACGTGCTGCGCCACTGCGGCACGTGCACCTCGCTCGGCGAGCTGAAAGGCGGCGGCCACTTCGACGTGCTGTGGCCCTGGCCGCCCGAAGTGGCCACCCAGGTGGCGGCGCAACAGGTGCGCGGAGGCCTGCCGGTGCCGGGCTTCGATGCCGCCCAGCGGGTGGCCGCCCAGGCCCGCATCGTCGAGTTCCATCGCCGCGCCCTGCAGCCGCAGCCCTGAAACACCACGCCGCGGCGCCTGCCGTTCGCGCCGCGCCATCCGCATTTCGCGCCGGCCGCCGCCGCACCGTCGCAAGCCGCTGGCCCGCCACCGCCGGCAGGCCGACGATGCCCCCCATCGACAGCTTTCACGCCTCCCGGAGATGCCCATGACCACCGCCGCCAGCCTCAGCGCCCTGCCCATGTCCGTCCAGCTGCACATCGCCGCCGCCGTGGGCGCCCTGGTGCTGGGCCCGGTGGCCCTGTGGTCGCGCAAGGGCTCGCCGGTGCACCGCAGCGCCGGCTACGTGTGGGTGGGCCTGATGCTCACCGCCGCCATCACCAGCCTCTTCATCCGCGACTTCCGGCTGCCCAACATCGCGGGCTACACGCCCATCCACCTGGTGACGGTGCTCACCTTCACCGGTCTGTCGGCGGGCATCGTGGCGGCGCTGAAGCGGCGCATCAGCACCCACCAGAAGGCCATGCGCCGCACCTACATCGGCGGCTGCCTGGTGGCCGGCGCCTTCGCGCTGCTGCCCAGCCGCTTCCTCGGCCACTGGCTGTGGGTGCAAACCCTGGGCTGGGCATGACCACAATGCAGCCCATGCCTGCCCTGCCCGCCGCACGCTTTTACTCGCCCAACCGGCTGCTGACGATCCTGATCTTCAACCAGCTCTTCTGCACGCTGATCGGCGTGGCGCTGTGGCTGGCAGGTTCGGCGGGGCTGTTGCTCAACATCCTGGTGTCCATGTTCATCGGCAACGCGGTGTGGCTACTGGTGGACGGCGGCCGCTGGCTGGTGGGCAGCACGCTGATGCGCTGGACCGGCCAGGGCCTGCCCTGGCCCGGCTACCGCTGGATGCTGCCGGTCATCGGCCTGGGCGTGATCGGCGGCTACGAGCTGGGCCGCCAGCTGTCGCACCTGCTGCTGGGGGTGCACCTGGCGCCGATGTTCAGCCGCGGCAGCACCCTGGTGGTCACCGCGGTGGCGGGGCTCACGGCCACGCTGTTCTGGCATGCCACCGCCATGCTGCAGAAGCACCGGGCCGAGGCCGAGTCGGCCCGCCGCCTGGCCGCCGAAACCCAGCTGCGGCTGCTGCAATCGCAGCTGGAGCCGCACATGCTGTTCAACACCCTGGCCAACCTGCGGGTGCTGATCTCGCTGGACCCGCCGCGCGCGCAGCAGATGCTGGACCGGCTGATCGGCTTCCTGCGGTCCACCCTCGGCGCCTCTCGGGTGGAGTCGCATCCACTGCAGGCCGAGTTCGACCGCATCGCCGACTACCTGGCGCTGATGGCCGTGCGCATGGGCCCGCGCCTGGCCTGCGAGCTGGACCTACCGCCTGCGCTGGCCCGCGTGCCGGTGCCGCCGCTGCTGCTGCAGCCGCTGGTGGAAAACGCCATCCAGCACGGGCTGGAGCCGCAGGTGGCCGGCGGCCGCATCGAGGTACGCGCCCGGCGCGAGGCCGACACCCTGGTGCTGACCGTGCGCGACACCGGCCGCGGCCTGCCCGATGGGGCCAACGCCGCGCCCGCCCCCGGCCACGGCTTCGGCACCCAGCAGGTGCGCGAACGCCTGGCCACGCTGCATGGCGCGGCCGCCAGCCTGCAGCTGGCAGCGGCCGCTGATGCCGAAGGCGGTACGCTGGCCACGCTGCGGCTGCCCCTGGCTGCCGACACCAACGCCGCCACCCCCACCTCGCCATGACCCACGTCACCGCCCTCATCGCCGAAGACGAACCGCTGATCGCCGCCGCGCTGCAGGCCGACCTGCAGCAGGCCTGGCCCGGGCTGCAGCTGGTGGCCCAGGTGGGCGACGGCCTGTCGGCCGTGCAGCAGGCGCTGGCGCTGCGGCCGCGCATCTGCTTCCTCGACATCCGCATGCCGGGCATGGACGGGCTGCAGGCCGCGCAGGCGCTGGCCGAGGACTGGCCCGAGGACGCGCCCTTCCCGCTCATCGTCTTCATCACCGCGTACGACCAGTACGCGCTGCAGGCCTTCGAGCGTGAGGCGGTGGACTACCTGCTCAAGCCCGTGGACGCCGCCCGGCTCGCCCAGTGCGTGCAGCGGCTGCAGCGGCTGCTGGCCCAGCCCGCCGCACCGGGCGGTCTGGACGACACGCTGGCGCAGATCCGCCAGCTGCTGGGCGCCAGCGCGCCGCAGTCCGCCGCGCCGCGGCTGGACGTCATCCAGGCCGGCGTGGGCCACACGCTGCACCTGGTGCCGGTGGACGAGGTGCTGTACTTCGAGGCGGCCGACAAGTACGTGCGCGTGGTCACCGCCGACAAGGAACACCTCATCCGCCTGTCGCTGCGCGAACTGCTGCCGCAGCTGGATGGGCAGCGCTTCTGGCAGGTGCACCGCGGCCTGGTGGTGCAGGCGCGTGCCATCGCCACCGCCCAGCGTGAGCCGAGCGGCAAGGTGCTGCTGACCCTGCGCCAACGGCCCGAAACGCTGACCGCCAGCCGGCTGTACGCGCACCTGTTCAAGGGCATGTAGCCGCCCGCGCCCACCGTCGGCGGTAGGGATGGCCCTGCCGCCTGGGGCTGCGATCATGGTGGCCACCACAAGCACGGCAGGAGACGGAGCATGGCCGCGATGGACTACCGCGCCGAAATACGTTTTGGCGTGGTGATGTATGGCGGCGTGTCGCTGGCCATCTACATCAACGGCGTCACCAACGAGATGTACGAGCTGGCCCGCGCCACGCCGCGCAACCTGGACGGCGGCGCGCCGGCCCAGCCTGCCAGCCAGACGCCCGACAGCACGCGCGAGGTGTATCGCCGCCTGGCCTGGCTGGTGAACGACCCGCCGCTGCAGCAGCGTTATGCCGACTGGCTGGCCGACCCGGCCGGCCAGCCCGATCCGCTGGCCGCCGAGGCGCCCGGCGACCTGCCCACCCGCTTCGTCATCGACGTGATCGCCGGCACCTCGGCCGGCGGCATCAACGGCCTGTTCCTGGGCAAGGCGCTGGCCAACGACGAGCCCTTCGCGCCGCTGCGCGAGCTGTGGGTGCGCGAAGGTGACATCGGCCGTCTGCTCAACGACCGCCGCAGCTACCAGGGCGACCCCGACATGGAAGGCCTGGACGACCGCACCGCCGCGCCCACGTCGCTGCTCAACAGCGACCGCATGTACCGCAAGCTGCGCAAGGCGATGACGCTGATGTCGGGCACGCAGGGTCGCGGCAGCGCGCCCTCGCCCTTCGTCGACGAGCTGGACCTGTTCGTCACCACCACCGACATCCGCGGCTCGCTGGTCACGCTGCGGCTGTTCGACAAGGTGGTGCACGAGAAGCGCCACCGGCAGGTGTTCCGCTTCCGCTACACCGACGACGGCCGACAGGTGGTGGCCAACGACCTGGCGCCGCGGCACAACGCCTTTCTGTCCTTCGCGGCGCGCTGCACCTCGTCCTTCCCCTTCGCCTTCGAGCCGATGACGCTGGACGCGCTGCGCCGGCTCGACCGCAACCTGGATGCGCAGGCCCTGCGCCAGTGGGACGACTTCTTCACCGGCGTGCCGGTGGCCGAAGTGCAGGCCGGCGGCCACGTCACCCGCGCCTTCGGCGACGGCGGCTACCTGGACAACAAGCCCTTCACCCACGTGGTGGGTGCGCTGTCGCAGCGCAGCGCGGCAGTGCCGGTGGAGCGCAAGCTGGTCTACATCGAGCCCGCGCCCGCCCACCCCGAGACCGACCCGGCCGACCCCACGGCGCCGCCCGATGCGCTGACCAATGCGCTGGCCGCGCTCACCAGCATCCCCAGCTACGAGACCATCCGCGAAGACCTGGAGGCGGTGCTGCGCCGCAACCGCCGCATCGAACGCATCGACCGCATCGTGCGCCTGGGTGAGCGCGACCTGGACGCCGCCGAGGACGACCCGCTGGCCCGCGTGGTGCGCGAGGTGGTGCCCGGCGACGACGACGGCGTGCCGCCCTGGCGCGAGCTGACGATGGAACGCATGCGCCAGTACTACGGCGATGCCTTCCTGCCCTACAACCGGCTGCGGCAGTACACCGTCACCGACGACCTGGCCGACTGCCTGGCCCGTGCCTGGAAGATCGAGCGCAACTCCGACCATGTGTATGCGCTGCGCGCGCTGGTGCGCGCCTGGCGCGAGGAGCGCTACAGCGACAAGCCCGGCCTGCCGGTGGCCCAGGGCGGCACCTGGGTGGGCACGCTCAACGCGTTCCTCGACGACTACGACCTGGCCTACCGCACCCGGCGCACCGCCTTCCTGCTGCGCCGCATCGACCAGCTCACCCGCCTGGTGGGCCGGCGCCGCCGCGGCCCGCTGGGCGAGATGAGCGAGGCCGACGAAGCCCTGGCCCGCCGACTGCGGCGCCGCGCCGGCCCCAACCTGGTGGAAGGCGAGGTGGACGACGCCGAGCTGCACGACCTGCTGACGGCGCTGCACCGGCTGAAGGTGGACCTGTCGCAGGCGCACACCACGCTGCGCAACCGCGACAGCCTGGGCGGCGTGGACGACCAGCCGGCCACACGAGAGCGCCGCGGCCGGCTGCGCAAGGAACTGCAGGACGTGCTGGACCTGCTGCTGCTCAGCCGCACCCACGGCCCCGGCGGACCCGACGACGTGCCCACCCTCACCACCACCGACGGCGCCACAGTGCGGGTGCTGTTTCCGCCCGAGCTGCTGAAGCTGCCCTCGGCCACCCGCACGCTGCAGGAAGGCATCTTCCTGCGCGCGCAGGCGCTGCTGCAGCTCACCCGCACCACCGCGCTCACGGCGCTGCAGAACATGCTGGAAGCCGACCTGCAGCGCATGGGCGAGACGGTGCGCGCGTTGGTCAAGGGCCGCCCCGGCACGGCGCCCGAAGGCGGCGCCCTGGTGTGGCAGCGGCTGGGTGGCCCGCGGCTGGGCGTCGCAGACCTCGGCACCGGTGGCGAGCAAGTGGTGACGGTGAAGGTGGACGACACCGGCCTGCCCGAGCTGGACACCACCGCCGCCAGGCAGCTGCGGCGCTTCCTGGGCGAGTACTACCTGCGCTTCGACACCTACGACCAGATGAGCTTTCCGCTGTACTACGACACCGAAAGCGGCGAACCCGCGACGGTGGAGGTGGTGCGCATCAGCCCCGAGGACGCGACCACGCTGATCGACGAGCGCGGGAGCGGGCTGCGCAAGCTGGACGGCACCGCGCTGGCCAACTTCGGCGCCTTCCTGCAGCGGCACTGGCGCACCAACGACATCCTCTGGGGCCGGCTCGACGGTGCGGAACGGCTGATCGCCGCGCTGCTGCCCGGCTCGGAGCCGGCCACCCGCAGCGTGCGTGGCGTACTCATCGGCCAGGCGCACCGCGCCATCGTGCGCGAGGCGCTGCGCCCCGCCGGCTATGAGCAGATCACCGGACTCTTGTGCGGCGCGGTGGCCGAGGTGCAGGCCAGGCTGCCGGTGCCGCCGGCCGACGACCCCAACGCCCGCCGCGACCGCCTGCGCCGCCAGCTGGTGGACGGGCTGCAGCCCGGCACGCCGGAGGCCCGCCGCCGGCTCGACCAGGTGGTGGCCTCGCTGCTGGAAGACGACGCGCTGCTGCAATGGGTGAAGGTGAGCCGCGAGGGCCGCCAGTCACCCGACCCGGCGCCGCTGCTGGACAGCGCGGCCCGCGCCACCACCATCACCGGCCGCCTGCTGCAGACGGTGGTGGCCCAGCGCGGCCAGGATGTGCCGGCGCTGCGCTGGGTGGCCCGGCTGGGCCTGGCGGGCCAGGGGCTGCTGGCCGTCTCGCTGCCCGGCAGCCTGCGCGCCCGCTGGTGGTCGCATGTGATGAAGGTGCTCTACGCCTTCCTGCTGGTGATGCTGGCCGCTGGGTTGCTGCTGGCCTCGGAGCCGGTGCGCACCGCGGCCGTCACCGGCCTGGGCGTGGTGGCCACCTTGCACCTGGCCATTCTGCTGGTGGCCGATGTGCTGAAGTCGCGGCGCAGCTGGAAAGCCAAGAGCGCCTGGGCGCTGGGCGTGCCGCTGGTGGTGCTGGCGGCGCTGGGCGTGCTGGCGCTGGCCCGCGTGGGCTGGCGCGCCCTGCTGGGGCTGTGAACCGTGACTAGCGTTGCGACGTGTCCTGGGACACCAGGATCGGCTCGGCCTGCTGCGCCAGGGCGCTGCGCGGCGCGGGCACGTCGGCACTGCCGGCCTCGCCCAGGGCGATGCTGGCAGCCAGGTCGGGCGGCAGCGGCTCGGGTGTGGTGGCGGACACCAGCACGGCAAAAGCCAGCCAGCCCAGGGCCGAGACGGCGACGAAGGCGCGCAAGGCCTTCAGGCGGCGCGGCGCGCGTTCATCCCGCAATTCCTGGCATTCCGGAGTGAAACCCGGGGTGGAGGGGCGGTGTTGCGAAGGCGCCATGATTTGCTTCCCTGCTGTGAACATTATCACTGTAGGAAGTTCCAAAGCGCCTCGCTTCCCCCTATGGAGGGAGGCCTGATGGGTGATGTCACCCTCTGCGCAGTGCCTCAGGCACGCGCCGTGCGCGCCAGCAAGTTTTACCGGCCGTGACGCCAGCCGTCCCAGCGGCCGTCACCGTCACGGTCGGCCCAGCGGCCACCATGCCAGTGGCGCGGCGCGCGCTGCGGCACAACCACGTAGGCCGGCGGCGGCGGTGCCGGGCGGTAGTAGCGCACCGGCGGCGCATACAGCACCGGCGCTGGCTGGTACACAGGGTAGGCCGGCACGGCCACCACCGGCGCGGGCTGGTACACCACCGCGGGCGGCGCGTAGTAACGCGCCGGCGGCGGGGAGTAGTAACGCGCCGGCGGCGCGTTGGAGATGACGGTACCCACCCCCACCCCGGCGACGGGCGCATTGATGCCCACCGACCAGTACACGTCGCGCGCCTGCGCCGCACCGGCGGCCAGCACACCCGCCGACAGCAGCGTGACGGCGCTCAAGGTCTTGCGAAGGCTCATGGAGATGCTCCTGATCTGTGACTACCCTGATTGAACGCGCCAGGCGCTGGCCGGTGCACCACCAGCTGTTGCCGCTGGTAAGCAATCGAAAAACGCCCGTGCATAGAATCCTTCATGGCTGCACCCCACGACGACAACACCAGCAACAAGCCCGCTGCCAGCAACTTCCTGCGCAGCGTGATCGAACGCGACCTGGAAGCCGGCGCCTACGCCGCCCGGCACGACCCGGCCGCGATCCGCACCCGGTTTCCGCCCGAACCCAACGGTTACCTGCACATCGGCCACGCCAAGAGCATCTGGCTGAACTTCAGCCTGGCGCAGGAGTACGGCGGCGTGTGCCACCTGCGCTTCGACGACACCAACCCCGAGAAGGAAGAGCAGGAGTACGTCGACGGTATCGTGGAAGCCGTGAAGTGGCTGGGCTGGGACTGGCAGGCGCACGGCAAGTCGCACCTGTTCTACGCCAGCAACTACTTCGACTTCATGTACCGCGCGGCCGAGGCACTGGTGAGCGCCGGCCTGGCCTACGTGGACGAGCAGACGCCCGAGCAGATGCGCGCCAACCGCGGCGACTTCAGCCGGCCGGGCGTCGACAGCCCCTTCCGCAGCCGCAGCCCTGAAGAGAACGTGGCCCGCCTGCGCGAGATGCGCGAAGGCCAGCACCCCGACGGCGCGATGGTGCTGCGCGCCAAGATCGACATGGCGTCGCCCAACATCAACCTGCGCGACCCGGCCCTCTACCGCATCAAGCACGCCACGCACCACAACACCGGCGACACCTGGTGCATCTACCCGATGTACACCTTCGCGCACCCGATCGAGGACGCGCTGGAGCACATCACCCACAGCATCTGCACGCTGGAATTCGAAGACCAGCGCCCGTTCTACGACTGGCTGCTGGACAACCTGGCCAAGCTGGGGCTGCTGGAAGCGCCGCTGCCCAAACAGTACGAGTTCGCGCGGCTCAACCTCACCTATGTGATCACCAGCAAGCGCAAGCTGCGCCAGCTGGTGGAAGAAGGCCATGTGACGGGCTGGGACGACCCCCGCATGCCCACGCTGGTGGGCCTGCGCCGCCGTGGCTACACGCCCGAAGCGCTGAAGCTGTTCTGCGAACGCAGCGGCGTCAGCAAGGCCGGCGGCTGGATCGACTACAGCAACCTGGACATCGCGCTGCGCGACGACCTGGACCCCAAGGCCGCGCGCGCGATGGCGGTGCTGGACCCGCTGAAGCTGCGCCTGACCAACTGGGACGAGGTGATCGGCGCCGGCCAGACCCTGCCCTGCGATGCACCGGTGCACCCGGCCCAGCCCGAACGCGGCCGCCGCGCCTTCAGCCTGGGGCCCGAGGTGTGGATCGAGCGCGAAGACTTCCAGGCCGTGCCGCCCAAGGGCTACCACCGGCTGTCACCCGGCGCGGTGGTGCGGCTGAAGTACGGCTACGTGGTGCGCTGCACCGGCCACACGGCCGATGCCGACGGTACCGTGACCGAGGTGCAGGCCGAGCTGATTCCTGACACCCGCAGCGGCACCCCGGGTGCCGATAGCGTGAAGACCAAGGGCGTGATCAGCTGGGTGGGCGCACACGATGCGCTGGCAGCCGAGGTGCGGCTGTACGACCGCCTATTTGCCGTGCCCCACCCCGGTGAAGGTGAACTGGCCGCCGAGCTGAATCCCGACAGCAAGCGGGTGGTGCAGGCCTACCTGGAGCCCTCGCTGCGCGGCGCCGCGCCGGAAAGCCGCTTCCAGTTCGAGCGGCATGGGTACTTCGTGGCCGACCTGCAAGACCACAGCGCCGAGCAGCCGGTGTTCAACAAGGTCACCGGCCTCAAGGACACCTGGGCGAAGTAGCCGCCCGGGAGCGCGTCCTCCACGTGGCTTCAGGCGTCGGGCCGGTTGTCGGCGTCGATGTCCGGGTCGCTCGGGTCCGCGCTGTTGTCGGCGGCCAGCGCCTCCAGCTCTTCGTCGGCGTCCAGCGACACCGCGTCGTCCAGCGCGTCGTCGCCGCCGCCGAGGGTCTCGATGTGGTCGGTGCCGATGTCGGCGCCGGCCGCGTCCTCGCCGGGGATCGCCGAACCGCGTTCGCCGGTACCGCCGGCATCGCTGTCGCTGTGCTGCACCGCCGGGGTGGCGTGCATGAAGTCGCCGTCGTCCGACTCGGTAGCGGCCAAGCGCTCGCCCTGGACGTCGCTGCCGCTGTCCGAGCTGTCGCTGGGGCCGAGTGCGTCCACGTCGCGGCCTTCGGCCTGCGAGGGGGCCGGCGTGCCGCCAAGAATGCTGCTGGTGCCCATGGGCTGTCTCCTTGGCTGGTGAAAAGAGTCTCCAGCCTAGGGAGGCAGCGCCGCCGACAGTAGCGGCGGGCGGCCCGCGCCGCTGTCAGCCGGCGCCGACTTCCTCCGGCTCCTCCGCCTCCTCACCCAGGAAGCCGCCGCTCTGGTGCGCCCACAGCCGGGCGTACAGACCGCCCTGCGCGAGCAGCGAACGGTGGTCGCCCTGCTCCACGATGCGGCCCTTGTCCAGCACGATCAGCCGGTCCATCGCCGCGATGGTGGACAGCCGGTGCGCGATGGCCACCACCGTCTTGCCCTCCATCAGCTTGTACAGGCTTTGCTGGATGGCGGCTTCCACCTCGGAATCCAGCGCACTGGTCGCTTCGTCCAGCAGCAGGATGGGTGCATCCTTCAGCATCACGCGCGCGATGGCGATGCGCTGGCGCTGCCCGCCCGAAAGCTTGACGCCGCGCTCACCGACGTGGGCCTCGTAGCCGCTGCGGCCCTTGGGGTCGGTCAGCCCCTGGATGAAGTCATGCGCCTCGGCCCGCTGCGCGGCCGACACCATGGCGGCGTCGTCGGCGTCGGGGCGGCCGTACAGGATGTTGTCGCGCACCGACCGGTGCAGCAGCGCCGTGTCCTGCGTGACCATGCCCACCTGCGCCCGCAGGCTGTCCTGCGTGGTGTGGGCGATGTCCTGGCCGTCCACCAGGATGCGCCCGCTCTCCACGTCATAGAGCCGCAGCAGCAGGTTGACGATGGTGCTCTTGCCCGCGCCCGAGCGGCCGACCAGCCCCACCTTCTCGCCCGGGCGGATCAGCAGGTTCAGCTCGTCGATCACACGCTTGTCACCCCCGTAGCCGAAGCTCACATGCTCGAAGCGGATCTCGCCCTGCGCCACCTGCAGCGGCCGGGCGTCGGGCGCGTCCAGCACCGTGCGCGGCCGGCCCAGGGTGTTGATGCCGTCGCGCACGGTGCCGATGTGCTCGAACAGCGAGGCCATTTCCCACATCACCCAATGCGAGATGCCGTTCAACCGCAGGGCCATCGCGGTGGCCGCCGCCAGAGCGCCCACGGTGGCGTGGCCCTGGGTCCACAACCACAGCGCCGCGCCGGCGGTGGCCGCGATCAGCAGCATGCTCAGCGCATGGTTGACGATCTCGAAGCCCGTCACCAGCCGCATCTGGCCGTGCACGGTGACCATGAACTCGCGCATCGCGGCGCGGGCGTAGCCGGCCTCGCGCTGGCTATGCGAAAACAGCTTGACGGTGGCGATGTTGGTGTACGCATCGGTGATGCGGCCGGTCATCAGCGAGCGGGCGTCGGCCTGTGCCTGCGACACCTTGGCCAGCCGCGGCACGAAGTACCACACCGCCGCCGCGTACAGCGCCACCCAGCCAGCGAACGGCAGCATCAGCCAGCCGCTGAAGCTGCCCAGCGTGGCCAGAATGGTGACGAAATAGATGATCACGAACACCATCAGTTCGCACAGGATCATCCAGGTGTCACGCACCGCCAGCGCGGTCTGCATCACCTTGGTGGCGATGCGGCCGGCGAACTCATCCTGGTAGAAGTGCATGCTCTGGCCGAGCATCAGCCGATGGAAGTTCCAGCGCAGCAGCATCGGGAAGTTGCCCGCCATGCTCTGGTGCTTGAGCGCCGACTGCACGCCCACCAGCAGCACGCTGGCGGCCATCACCGCCGCCAGCAGCAGCAGCATGTGGCCCTGGTCGGCCCACAGCCGGTCGGGCGCGGTGGTGGACAGCCAGTCCACCACGCCGCCGAGGATGGCGAAGAGGCCGGCCTCGAAGGCGCCGATCAGCCCGCTGGCCAGCGTCATCAGCAGCAGCCAGGGGCGGATGCCTTCGGTGCAGGCCCACAGGAAGGCAAAAAACCGCCGCGGTGGCAGCGTGGGCTCGGCCTCCGGGTAGGGATGGACGAGCTTCTCGAAAAAGTGCAGCAAGCGAAGCGCTCCTGGTGCGGCCGGCCCGGGTGCGGGCGGCGGCAGGTTGTCACAGGGCTGGTGCGGCCGGGCGGCCGGAAAGCAGAGCCGCGACTTTATCCGGCCGGCCGCGCGCCGAAGATCCCAGGGAAAAGGCGCCGTGGTGGTCGGGCGGCGCCTCACCGTGCATGTCCGCAGCCGGGCGCTATTCACGTTTTCTCGGCCACGGAATGCCAACTTTGTCTCAGTTGGCAACGCCGGCCTAGGGGGTGCGGATTCGCCCCACCCCCGGTTGCGTGGCTGACAATTGCAAACACAAGCAAGGGAGTTTTGGCATGAGGAATTGGCTGGCCGTGATGCTGTCCGGTCTAACCGGTCGCCGTACCCACCCGCGCGGGGCTGCTGCCCTCGTCGCCCCCGCCGCCGCAGAACCGGCCGCGCGCCCCACCGTCACCCCGTTTCCCGCGCCCGCCCTGCCGGCGGACCTGAGCGCGCCCTTCGTCGAGTGGCTGCAGGACAGCGCCCCCTCGCGCGAAACGCCGATCGGCCCGCGTGAGCTGCGCGCGCTGCGCCACCTGGACACGCTGCTGGCCGACCCGCAGACGCCGGCCGACCTGCTGCCGCGCACGCCCGCGGTGGTGCCGCAGCTGCTCAATCTGTTGCGCCAGGACGACTTGCCGCTGGCCGCCGTGACCGAGCGCATCACCAAGGACGTGCAGCTGACGGCCGAAGTGCTGCGCCTGGCCAACACCGCGCACTACCGCCAGCGCGCCAGCCATGCCGTCTCCGACCTGTCGCAGGCGGTGGCCGCACTGGGCGCCGATGGCGTGCAGCGCGCCATCGCCCGTGTGGTGCTGAAGCCGCTGTACGAAGGCCAGGGTGGCCGCCTGTCGGCCCGTGCCGCGCCGCGCCTGTGGGAGCACGGCGAGCGCAAGGCGGTGCTGTGCGCCGCGCTGGCCGGGCAGCGCGGCCTGGAACCCTTCGAGGGCTACCTGGCCGGGCTGATGCACAACGCCGGCTGGTCGATTGCCTGGCGCGCCTTCGACCGCATGGACGGCGGCGTGAGCACGCCCTTCAGCCAGGCCTTCGTGCAGCAGCTGGTGCTGCGCAAGGACAAGCTCTTCGGCCGCGCCGCCGCGGGCTGGCAGATCAGCGCCTCACTCACCGCGCTGGGCGAAGACATTCTGGCGCAGGGTCTGGAACCCGCCCGCTCGCCGCTGGCCGCCGCGCTGGCATTGGCCGACCGCGAGGCCACGATCGCCGTGCTGGCACCGATCATGACCGTTGCGCTGCCCGAGGCGCCGCTGCTGCAGCCCGCGGCCTGACCGATGGATGTCCGGGCTGCCACAATGAGGCATGCCCGACACCCAGATTCCGCTGCGCGGCGACTACATCACGCTGGACAACCTGCTGAAGGTGGCCGGCATCGCCCACAGCGGCGGCGCCGCCAAGCTCATGGTGGCCGACGGCCTGGTGCAGGTGGACGGCGCGGTGGAGCTGCGCAAGACCGCCAAGATCCGCGCCGGCCAGGTGGTGCAGGTGGGCCCGGAACGCATCCGCGTGACCACCGGCATGCCCGGCGAGGACGAGCTGCCTGAACAGGGCGGTTAGCCTCCACCCGCCCGCCGGGCCGCCCCAAGGGCGGGTGCGCCCCCTTGTATCTTCCCGACCCAGCCCTCCAGAGTTTCTCTGAAGGCCGACCGTGTCGCGGTTGCTGCGCCAAACCTGATGCCCCCTCGAGCTTGCAGCTCGTCCCCAAGCCTGAGGTCAACGCAGCGGCCCGTCTTGTCCAACCGTGTAGCCCGAACAGTTGCCAATCATGAGCATGCATCCGCAAGGTGGGGTAGCGAACGTGGATCGTCGCATCAACGTCGGTATCGACGTGGCCAAGCAGCATTTCGATGTCAGCCTGGACACCTCGATGCGGCGCCTGGGCAACGACACCGCGGGACACGACGAGGTGATCGCGATGTGCCGGCAGGCCGACGTCGACCTGGTGGTGCTGGAGGCCAGCGGTGGCTACGAACGCGCGCTGGTGCTGGCCTTGCAGGAAGCGGGCTTCAGCGTGGTGCGGATCAACCCGCGCCAGGCGCGTGACTTCGCCAAGTCGATGGGCGTGCTGGCCAAGACCGACCAGGTCGACGCCCGCGTGCTGCGCGACTTCGCCAACGTGCTGGCCGTGCATCCGGACCGTGCCGCCTACATCACCGCCCCGCAGGAGCCGCAGCGCGCCGAGCTGGCGGCGCTGGTGGCGCGCCGCAGGCAGCTGGTGGACATGCGCGTGGCCGAGGCCAACCGGCTGCAGCAGACGACCTTGCCCAAGGCCGTACGCAGCATCCAACAGGTGCTGCGCCTGCTGGACCGCCAGATCGAGATGGTGGACAAGGACACCGACGACCACCTGGACCGCCATTTCAAGCAGCAGCGCACCTTGCTCGACAGCGTCAAGGGCGTGGGGCCGGTGACGGTCATCACCCTGACGGCGATCCTGCCGGAGCTGGGCAAGCTGCAACGCCGCCAGATCGCCAAGCTGGTGGGGGTGGCGCCGCTGGCCAATGACTCCGGCAAGCGCCAGGGCAAGCGACGCACATGGGGCGGGCGCGCCGATGTGCGCGCGGTGCTGTACATGGCCACGCTGTCGGCGGTCAGGTTCAACCCGGCCGTCAAGGCCTTCTACGCGCGCTTGGTGGCCGCCGGTAAGCCCAAGAAGGTGGCGCTGGTGGCCTGCATGCGCAAGCTGCTGACCGTGCTCAACGCCATGCTGCGAGACCAGGCCACCTGGGACGCCGCCAAGCACCTGCAGCCCGCGTCAGAGGCTTGACTTCGAACACAGTTGCTTGGGGGGCAGCGAACGCAGTGAGCTTGGGGGCCTAGAACACCACCACCTGCCGCACCGCCTTGCCCTCGTGCAGGCGGTCGAAGCCTTCGTTGATCTCGTCCAGCGCCAGCCGGCCGCTGAGCAGCCGGTTCACCGGCAGCCGGCCCTGGCGGTACAGCGCCATGTAGCGCGGAATGTCACGCGAAGGCACGCAGGTGCCGATGTAGCTGCCGCGCAGCGTGCGCTCCTCCGCCACCAGGCTGACGGCCGGCAGCGCGAAGGCCGCGCCCGGCGGCGGCAGGCCGGCGGTGATGGTGCCGCCGCCGCGGCGGGTGATGCGCCAGGCCAGGTCCAGCGCCCGCACCGCACCGGCGAACTCGAATGCGAATTCCACGCCGCCATCGCTCAGCGCCTTCACCTGCTCGGCGGCATCGGCCGCGCCGGCGTTCACCGCATGGGTGGCCCCCAGGCGCAGTGCTTCTTCCAGCTTGGCGTCCGACAGGTCGATGGCCACGATCTGCCGCGCACCGGCCGCATGCGCGCCCAGCACCGCCGCCAGGCCCACGCCCCCGAGACCGATGACGGCGGTGGAGGCGCCAGCGCTGACCTTGGCGGTGTTGACCACGGCGCCCACGCCGGTGAGCACCGCGCAGCCGAACAGCGCCGCCTCTTCCAGCGGCACGGCCTTGTCCACCTTGACCAGCGAGCGGCGCGACACGGTGGCGTATTCCGCGAACACCGAGCAGCCCAGGTGGTGGTTCAGCGGCCGGCCGTCCTCGTCGGCCAGCCGGCGCTCGCCCGACAGCAGCGTGCCGGCGCCATTGGCCGCGGCGCCGGGTTCACACAGCGCGGGCCGGCCTTCGGCACAGGGTGCGCAGTGGCCGCAGCTGGGCACGAAAACCACCACCACATGGTCGCCCACCGCCAGGTCGCGCACGCCCGGGCCCAGGGCTTCGACGATGCCGGCGGCTTCATGGCCCAGGGCCATCGGCATCGGCCGCGGCCGGTCGCCGTTGATCACCGAGAGGTCGGAATGGCACAGGCCGGCAGCGGCGATCTTGACCAACACCTCGTCGGGGCCGGGCGGCGCCAGCTCCACCTGGCGGATGGCCAGCGGCCGGGAACGGGCATACGGCGGTTCGGCCCCCATGCGCTCAAGGACGGCAGCGCGGATCTTCATCGGGTCTCCTGTGTTGTTCTTCGGGAGACCCGAGTGTGCTACGTCCGGCGCGGCCGCCGCAGCCAGTCGATGATGAGCACGCAGGTCAGCAGCCAGGCGGTGCCCGAGGCCAGGCCCGCCGCCACGTCGCTGACCCAGTGCACCTGCAGCATCACGCGGCTGAAGCCGATGGTGAACACCAGTGCGGCCGCGGCCGCCACCAGCGGCGCATGCCACTGGCGCGGCGTGGTCCGCAGCAGCACGAAGGCCAGCATGCCGTACACCACCGCGGCGCCGGCGCTGTGTCCGCTGGGAAAGCTGTAGCCCTCGGCCACCACCGCGTAGCCGTGGTCGTGCAGCGGGCGCACGCGCTCGAAGGTGACTTTGAGCAGCCGGTTCAGCAGCCCGCCGCCGGCCGTGGCCAGCGCAAAGGCCAGCGCCATGCGGCGGCGGCCCTGCCACAGCAGCCACACCACGGTGGCGATGCTGACGGCCGTGAGCGTGATCACGTCACCCAGGTGGGTGAGCAGCGAAAACACCTGCAGCGCCGCCGGCGACAGCGTCTGCGCCAGCCGGGCGGCCACCGCTTCGTCGAAACGGCCGAGGCTGTCGCCGGGGCCGATGGCCTCGGCCATCTCAGCGAAGGCGGCGGCGGTGGCCACGATGCCCAGCAGCGCCAGGCCCAGGCGCAGCACCAGCTGCAGCGGCGGCAGCGGCACGCCGGGCTCCAGCGGCTTGACCACGCGGCGCAGCAGCAGCCAGCCGCCGCCCGCCAGCAGCAGCACCGACAGCAGGCCGGCGCCATACAGCAGCAGCGCCTGATCGGCCAGCCGCGCGCCCAGCTGCATCGCCGGGTCGGACAGGGAGGGAGTCATCAAAGGGTCACGACAAAATGCTCAACGGACACCTTCCGAGCGCGACAGCGCCAGTTGGTTCACCGTCGCGACGCTGAAACGGCCACGGGCCTCGTCGAAATCCCAGCGTTCCAGCAGCGCGCCGGTGGCGCCCGGCCCCACGCGGCGCAGCAGGTTCACCGAGTTGCCGGCCTCATGCCGCACCCGGTGGCTGAGGGCGGTGCCCGCCTGCACCGCCCACAGCCGGCGCGGCAGCCCACCTTCGGCCTCATGCAAGGGCACCACGTAGGGCAGGTGGATGTGGCCGCCCATCACCACATCGGCGCCGGCCTGCGACCAGCGTTCGATCGCGGCTTCGCGGTTGTGCAGCAGGTTCTCGGCGTCCTGCTCGCGGCACACCGCGATGGGATGGTGCAGCACCACCACCCGCAGCTGGTCGGGCCGCGCCGCCTGCAGCTGGCGGGCGGTGCGTTCGATCTGCTCATCGGACACCTCACCGTCCTTGTGGCGGCGGCGGCGCGTGGTCTTGACGCCGATCACCAGCCAGCCGGCGCTGGCATGCACCGGTTCCAGCTCGGGGCCGAACACCCGCCGGTGTTGCGCATAAGGCCAGCACAGCCGCGCCACCAGGTTGAACAGCGGCAGGTCGTGGTTGCCCGGCACCACCAGCACCGGCGCCGGTGCCAGCCGCTGCACGAAGGCCCACGCCGCATCGAACTGGCCGCGCCGGGCGCGCTGGGTGATGTCGCCCGACATGACCACCAACTCGGGCGCCTGGTCGCGCACCAGCTGCAGCAGCGCCTCCACCACCTGGGGCCGCTCAGTGCCGAAGTGGGGATCGGAGATCTGCAGCAGGCCCGTCATGGCGGCGTGGCCGCTGCATCGCCGGGCAGGGCCCGGGGCTTGAGCAGCGGCAGCGCATGCGGCGACACCGAGAACACCAGCGGGGGGCGCATCTCGAACAGCTCGCCGTCCATCGCCACCCGTACCTTGCGGCGCGGCGTGGCCGGCCGCACGGCCAGTTCCTCGAACGCGAAGCTGCGCACGTCCTCGGCTTCGCCCAGCCGGCCCAGCGCGCCCTGCAGCATCAGCTTGAGCAGCTGGAAGGTGCTGACCGGCCGCAGCATCACCGCGGCCAACTGGCCGGCGCCGGTGACCGGCGCCTCGGGCAGGCCGATCTGCGCCATCTGCAGCGGGTTGTTGCCGACGAAAAGCGTGAGCGTGCGCACCTTGCGCTGTTCGCCCTCGCAGTTCATCAGCAGCCGCAGCGGCCGGTGGCCGCGCACCACGGTGACCACAGCCGACCACAAGGCCACCACCCGGTGGCGGCCGTAGCGCTGCTTGTAGGCCTCACGGTCTTCCAGCAGCTGCGGATACAGGCCCAGGCTGGCGTTGACGATGAAGGCGCGGCCATTGACCTGGCCCACCTGCACCGGCTCCACGCTCGACTCCAGCAGCGCGCGGGTGGCGATCTCGGTATCGGCCGAGATGCCATGCGTGCGGCCGAAGTAGTTGAAGGTGCCCTGCGGCAGCACGCCGAAGGCACAGCCCCGGCCCAGCACCGCATTGACCACCGCGTTGATGGTGCCGTCGCCGCCGGCCGCCACCACGATGCCCTGGCGGGCGCAGGCCAGGTCCACGGCCTGGGCCGCCACCTGGGACACCGGCCGGTCCTTGCACATCAGCACCTGGTGCTCGCGGCCGGCTTCGGTGAACACGCGCTCGATCAGCGCGCGGGTTTCGTCCGGGTCGCCGCGGCCGGAGCCGGGATTGAGCACGACGAAGAAAGGCGCATCGCGGGCAGGTTGGATCACGCAGGTTCTCGAGGCTGCTTCAGATGGCGCAAAGGATAGCCCCCGCCCCCGGTGGCGGCTGTCGGCCCGCGGCGCGCGCGCGCCAGCGGCCGGCGCCTACACGCCCACGTAGCGCTGCCACACCTCGGGCTGCGCCGACAGCTCGGCCGAGCTGCCCTGCCACACCACGCGGCCACGCTCGATCACCGTGTGCCGGTTGCCCAGCGCCAGCAACCGCTGCACGTACTTGTCGATCACCAGGATGCTCTGGCCCTGGGCACGCAGGGTCTGCAGGCAGCGCCAGATCTCTTCACGCACCAGCGGCGCCAGACCCTCGGTGGCTTCGTCCAGGATGAGCAGCTGCGGGTTGGTCATCAGCGCGCGGCCGATGGCCAGCATCTGCTGCTCGCCGCCCGACAGCTGGTGGCCCATGTGGCGCAGCCGCTCGCCCAGGCGCGGAAACAGCGCCAGCACGCGGTCCATCGTCCACGGCTCGCGGGCGGCGCGGCGGTTGGCGGCAAAGGCCTGCAGGTTCTCGGCCACCGACAGGTTGCCGAAGATCTGCCGGCCCTCGGGCACCAGCGCCAGCCCCATGCGGGCGATGCGGTCGGCGCTCAGCCGCTCGATGCGCTCACCCAGGAAACGCACACTGCCGGCGCGGGCCGGTGTCAGGCCCATCAGCGTGCGCACCGTGGTGGTCTTGCCCATGCCGTTGCGGCCCAGCAGCGTGGCCACGTCACCCGCCTCGATGCGCAGGTGCAGGTCGAACAGCACCTGGCTGCTGCCATAGGCGGTCTGCAGACCCTCTGCTTCCAGCAATGCCGTCACGAGCTGACCCCGCTTTCCAGCTCGTCGCCCAGGTAGGCACGTCGCACTTCGGGATGTTCGCGGATCTGCTGCGGTGTGCCGCTGGCGATCACGCGGCCGGCCACCAGCGTGCTGATGCGGTCGGCCAGCCGGAAGACGGCGTCCATGTCGTGCTCCACCAGCAGCATGCCCAGTTCGGCCCGCAGCGATTGCAGCAGCGCCACCATGCGCTCGGACTCGTCGGCGCCCATGCCGGCCATGGGCTCGTCCAGCAGCAGCAGCCGCGGCCGGGTGGCCAGCGCCAGGCCCAGCTCCAGCTGGCGCTGTTCGCCATGCGCCAGCTCACCGGCCAGGCGGTGCAATTGCGCGCCCAGGCCCACCCGTTCGGCCACCGCGGCGGCGGCCTCGTAGCGCGCCCGCTCGGCCCGCGCGGGCCGCCAGAAACCGCCACTCCCGGGGCCTGCCGGCACCGCCAGCGCCAGGTTGTCGAGCACGCTCAGCCGGCGGAAGATGCTGGTGATCTGGAAGCTGCGCACCAGGCCGCGGCGCACCCGCTGCGACATCGGCAGCGCGGTGATGTCGTCCCCCGCAAAGCGGATCTGACCGGCATCCGGCGCCAGCACGCCGGACAACTGCTGGATCAGCGTCGTCTTGCCCGCGCCGTTGGGGCCGATGAGCGCATGGATCTCGCCCGGCCGCACATCCAGCGTGGCCTGGTCGGTGGCCGTGAGGCCGCCGAAGCGCTTGACCAGGCCTTGCACCTGCAGCAGCGGCGCCGTCATGCGCGGGCCTTGCGCTGGCCGAGCAGGCTCATCAGCCCGTTGGGCGCCAGCAGCACCACCGCCAGCAGCGCCGCGCCCAGGCCGAACTGCCAGTGGATGGTGTAGCCGGCCAGCACCTCTTCCAGCAGCAGGAACACCGCCGCACCCACCACGCCGCCCCACAGGTGGCCCACGCCGCCCAGGATGACCATGATCATCAGCATGCCCGACTGGCTCCACTGCATCAGCGATGGGCTGACGAAGCTGCTCTGGTTGGCCAGCAGCGCACCGGCCAGCCCGGCCATGCCGCCGGCCAGCGTGAAGGCGGCCAGCCGCGTGCGCAGCGGCGAGTGGCCGATGGCGGCCATGCGCTGCTCGTTCTCGCGCAGGGCCTGCAGCGTGTGGCCGAAGCGGCTGTTCAGCAGCCGCTGCATCAGCCAGAAGCAGGTCGCCGCCACGGCCAGCACCGCGTAGTAGAACGTGCGGTCGTCGGCCAGGTCGGGGCCCGCGAAGGGGCCGATGCCCAGCGTGGAACGGCCGGCCAGCGGCAGCCCGTCTTCACCACCGTAGGCCTTCAGCGAGACCATCAGGTAGTACAGCATCTGCGCAAAGGCCAGCGTGATCATGATGAAGTACACGCCGCGGGTGCGCAGGCTCACCGCGCCCACCAGCGCCGCGGCCGCCGCGCTGGCCAGCACCGCCACCGGCAGCCCCACCCAGGCCGAGGTGACGCCCGCCTGCATCAGCATGCCCACCGCATAGGCGCCGATGCCGACGAAGGCCGCATGGCCGAAGCTCACCAGCCCGCCGAAGCCGAGGATCAGGTTCAGGCTGGTGGCCGCCAGCGCGAAGATGAGGATGCGGCTGGCGAGGCCGATGTAGAAGTCCTGCCCCAGCGCCGCGGCCACCAGGGGCAGCAGCACCAGGGCGGCCAGCACCGGCGCTGCGGTGCGGGCGGGCAGAGGGTGGTCGAGCAGGCTGGCGGGTGCAGTCATGCCGCGCATTGTCGGCAATGCGGCTACACCTGCGCCGCGGCCATCGCACCCAGGTCGCGCAGCGCCTGTTCCGCCTCGCGCGTGACCGGGTGGCCGCAGCTGAAGCGCACGAAGCGCTCGAAGCGCGAGGTGTTGGAGAACAGCGTGCCGGGCACCACGCGAATGCCACGCATCAGCGCCGCCTCGAACAGCGGATGGGCCTGCACGCCGGGCGGCAGCTCCACCCACAGCAGCATGCCGCCAGCCGGCACGCTGAGCCGGGTGCCGGCCGGGAAGCTGGCGTCGATGACCTCCGCGATGCGTTCGCGCTGCTGCTTGACCTGCCGGCGCAGCCGCTGCAGGTGGCGGTCGTAGGCGCTGCTGGCCATGAACTCGGCCATCGTCAGCTGCGGCAGCGCCTCGTTGGCGCGGCTCTGCGCAAACTTCAGCATGTGGATGCGGGCCTGCCAACGCCCGCCGCTCACCCAGCCCAGCCGCAGGCCGGGCGCGATGGTCTTGCGCAGCGACACGCAGCGGATCACGTTGCCGGTGGCGTCCCAGGCCTTGAGGGCGCGCAGCGGCACGTCGCTGCCGCCCAGCGCGCCGTAGGTGTCGTCCTCGATCAGCGGCACCTGCCGCCGCTCGCACAGGGCCACCAGCCGCGCCTTGTCGGCATCGGGCATCACGCAGCCCAGCGGGTTGTTGTAGTCGGGCGAGGCCACCACCGCCTTGATGCCCGGGTGGGTGTCGAAGGCCAGCTCCAGCGCCTCGATCGACAGGCCGGTGTGCGGGCTGCACGGGATCTCCAGCGCGCGCAGGCCCAGGCTTTCCAGCACCTGCAGCAGGCCGTAGTAGGTGGGCGACTCCACCGCGATCACGTCGCCCGGCTGGGCCACCGCCCGCAGCGCCACGTTCAGCGCCTCGATGCAGCCATGGGTGATGGTGATGTCGTCCGGCGTCAGCTGCATGCCGCCGTCCAGCGCGCGGCGGGCGATGGCGGTGCGCAGCGCCAGATCGCCGGCCGCAGGCGCCGGTTGCACCAGCAGCTCGGGCTGGCGGCGCAGCGCCCGCAGCGCGGCGGCGCGCAAGGCATCGGCCGGGTACAGGCTGCCGGCAGCGTAGGTGGCGCCGAAGTCGGCCACCGCGGGCCGGCTTTCGCTGCGGGCCACGAAATCGGACACCCGGTCGTGGATGCCGACGTACTGCGCCGGATCGGGCGCACGGCGCAGGTCGGGCTCGCTGGCCGGCTGCATGCCGGCGCGTCGCAGCGAACGCACGAAATAGCCCGAGCGCGGCCGTGCTTCCAGCAGGCCTTCGTCCTCCAGCCGGCGGCAGGCCTGCAGCGCGGTCGACAGGCTCACCTGATGCAGCCGCTGCAGGCTGCGCACCGACGGCATGCGCTCGCCGGCCGGCATCAGGCCTGAACGGATGGCGCCCCGGTAATGCTGGGCGATACGCTGGTACAGCGGGTCTTCGGCAACGGCAACTTCCATGCGGCCGATGATGCCGCGCCGGCCTGGGCGCGGACCGGAACAGATGGGGGCTGGAACGACCAGTACAGCGCCGTCTCAGGCCCATCTGCTACGCAACAGATCGCCAGCCGCTGTGCCTGTTGCGATCGGCCACCGCTGCGTACGCTGGCGTCCCATCGATCCCAGAAAGCCCCCTCATGCGCACCGACCGTTTCACCCTGCCCCTGCAGCCTGGCGAAGGCCGCTGGCTGGACGCCGGCCGCGGCGTTCGGCTGGTGGTGCAGCACGGCCGGCTGGCCTGCACCGCCGCGCCACAATGGCCGGCGATCCGCCCGCCGGCGCAACGCCTGAGCGACGGCGACACCGTGCTGCTGACCGGCTGGCAGTGGCTGCAGGCCGAGCGCAGCAGCCTGCTGCTGGGGCTGCCCGTGCCCGGTGCTGCCGCCCTCTGGCGCCGGGCCGCGCGCGAGCTGCTGCAGGCCGCGGCCACCGCCGCCCGCGCCGCCGCAGCCAGCCTGCGGCCCGCCGGCGCCGGCAGCGTGCCGCGGATCTGACCCGAATCCATCCTGCGAGAACCGCCACCATGCTCACCTACCAAGAAGTCGAAGCCGCCGCCCACCGCCTGAAGGGCGTGGCCCACCGCACGCCGGTCATCCGCTCGCACACCCTGGATGCGCTGCTGGGCTGCGAGGTGCACCTGAAGGCCGAGAACCTGCAGCGCATGGGCGCCTTCAAGTTCCGTGGCGGCTACAACGCGGTGAACGTGCTCAGCGACGAGCAGCGCGCCAAGGGCGTGGTGGCCTTTTCATCCGGCAACCATGCCCAGGCGGTGGCGCTGGCTGCGCGCCTGCACGGCTGCAAGGCCACCATCGTGATGCCGCACGACAGCCCCACGCTGAAGCTGGCCGCCACCCGTGGCTATGGCGCCGAGGTGGTGATCTACGACCGCTACAAGGAAGACCGCGCCGCCATCGCCCGCCAGCTGGTGGCCGAGACCGGCGCCGCGCTGATTCCGCCCTTCGACCACCTGCCGGTGATGGCCGGCCAGGGCACGGCGGCGCTGGAGCTGATCGAGGACGCGGGTGAGCTGGACGCGCTGATCGTGTGCGCCGGCGGCGGTGGCTTCCTCTCGGGCTGCACCGTGGCGGCCAAGCACCTGCTGCCCGACATCCAGGTTTTCGGGGCCGAGCCGGAGCGCGGCAACGACATGCAGCAATCGCTGCGCGAAGGCCGCATCGTGCACATCGACGTGCCGCGCACCATCTGCGACGGCCAGCAGACGCAGGCCGTGGGCGTGCACACCTTCGAAGTGATCCAGGCGCTGGTGACGGACGTGCTGACCGTCGCCGACCCGGTGGTGGTGGAAGCGATGCGCTTCGTCTTCGAGCGCCTGAAGCTGGTGGTCGAGCCCTCCGGCGCCTGCGCCCTGGCCGCGCTGATGCACCACCGCCACCGCTTCGCCGGCCGCCGCGTCGGCGTCACGCTGTCGGGCGGCAACATCGGCATCGACCGCTTCGTGGCGCTGATGACCGGGCAAGAGCAGGTGGACTGATCAATTTTTTGTGGGTACGATAACTGAGTGCGCTTCACCTTCGACCCTGCCAAAAGCGAGCGCAACGTCGCTGAACGCGGCCTGCCTTTCACTCTGGCGGAGGAGTTCGACTGGTCAAGCGCCTTGATCGCTGAAGACACCCGGAAGATGTACCCCGAGCGACGCTTTCAGGCACTGGGGCGGATCGGCGAGCACCTGCACATGCTGGTGTTCACCCCCCGCGGAGACAGCCTGCATGTCATCAGCCTGCGTCGCTGCAACCGCCGTGAAAGGACGCGATATGCCCACGCGAAAGCCTGATCCCGAGCGCCTGGACGATGACGCACCGGAAGCCACCGACGCGTGGTTCGCGCAGGCGCGCCCAGCCACCGACGTGCTGTCTCACCTGATGGGGCAGGAAGCAGCGGCCGAGCTGGTGGCGCCCAAGCGCGGTCGCCCCCCGTTGGCTGAGCCCAAAGAGCATGTCAACCTGCGCCTGGACGCGGACATCGTTCGTGCGTTCCGCAGCACAGGCGCCGGCTGGCAGACCCGTTTGAACCAGGTGCTGCGGGAGTGGCTGCGCAGCCATCCCGTGTGACACCCTTGCTTGCGGCACGGTGTCGGCGGCTTACCCCCTGCCCTTGCCCTTCACCGCCCCGCGCAGCCGGCCCTTGCCCGCCGGTTGGCCGGCGCCCTGGGCACGTGGGCCGGCGGTGCCGCTGAGGCTGGTGCGCAGCGGCTTGCCTCCCGCGGTGTGCGTGGGCTTGCCGGCCGGCCGCGGACCCGGCGCCGCGGGGCGGCTGCCGTTGTCACGCGGTGGCAGGCCGGTGTGCTGGGTCAGCAAGCGGCCGGCCACCGGGCGCGCCGGCTTGGTGGCGGCCGATGCCTTGGTGGGCGCGGGCGTCGAATTCTTGCGGCGCGCGCTCTGGTAGCTGCCGTCGGTCGCCGGCTGGAAGGTCGGGATCAGGTGGTGCTTGCCGTTGCCGATCAGGTCGGCCCGGCCCATGGCCTTCAGCGCCTCGCGCAGCAGCGGCCAGTTGTTGGCATCGTGGTAGCGCAGGAAGGCCTTGTGCAGCCGCCGGCGGCGCTCGCCGCGCACGATGTCCACCCGCTCGGCGCGCGTCTCGTCGCGGCTGATGCCCTTGAGCGGGTTCATGCCCGAGTGGTACATGGCCGTGGCCGTGGCCATCGGGCTGGGGTAGAAGGTCTGCACCTGGTCGGCCCGGAAGCCATTGCGCTTGAGCCACAACGCCAGGTTCATCATGTCCTCGTCGCTGGTGCCCGGGTGGGCGGCGATGAAGTACGGAATCAGGAACTGCTGCTTGCCCGCTTCGGCGCTGAACTTCTCGAACAGCTGCTTGAAGCGGTCGTAGGTGCCGATGCCCGGCTTCATCATCTTGGACAGCGGGCCGCCCTCGGTGTGCTCGGGGGCGATCTTCAGGTAGCCGCCCACGTGGTGCTGCACCAGCTCCTTCACGTATTCGGGCGACTTCACGGCCAGGTCGTAGCGCAGGCCCGAGCCGATCAGGATCTTCTTGATGCCCTTGAGCCCGCGCGCGCGGCGGTAGATCTGGATCAGCGGGCCGTGGTCGGTGTCCAGGTTGGGGCAGATGCCGGGGTACACGCAGCTGGGCTTGCGGCAGGCGGCCTCGATCTCGCGGCTCCTGCAGCCGATGCGGTACATGTTGGCCGTGGGGCCACCCAGGTCGCTGATGATGCCGGTGAAGCCCTTGACCTTGTCGCGGATCTCCTCGATCTCGCGAATGATGGAGTCTTCGCTGCGGCTCTGGATGATGCGGCCCTCGTGCTCGGTGATCGAGCAGAAGGTGCAGCCGCCGAAGCAGCCGCGCATGATGTTCACGCTGAAGCGGATCATCTCCCAGGCCGGGATCTTGGTCTCGCCGTCGTGGCTGCCGTTGGCGTCGGCGTACGAAGGATGCGGCGCCCGCGCATACGGCAGGTCGAACACATGGTCCATCTCGGCGGTGGCCAGCGGCACCGGCGGCGGGTTGATCCACACGTCGCGCGCGGTATGGCCCTCGCCATGGCGCTGCACCAGCGCGCGGGCATTGCCGGGGTTGGTTTCCAGGTGCAGCACGCGGTTGGCGTGGGCGTACAGCACCGGGTCGCTCTTGACCTGCTCGTAGGCCGGCAGGCGGATCACGGTGCGATCGCGCGGCGGCATCACCACCCGGCTGCGCGGCACGATCTTGATCGGCTGCACCGCGGCCGGCGCGGGCGGCTCGCCGCCCTCTTCCTTGGCGCAGGTGCTGCCCTGGGCCTGCGCCTGCTCGCTGGTGGTCTGGTAGGGGTTGATGTGCTCGTCCACCCGGCCCGGGCGGTCCACCTCGGTGGAATCCAGCTCGAACCAGCCGGCGGCCGACGGATCGCCGGGCCGGCGGATGAAGGCGGTGCCGCGCACGTCGGTGATCTGCTCGATCGGCTGGCGCTGGGCCAGGCGGTGGGCCACCTCGATGATGGCGCGCTCGGCGTTACCGTACAGCAGCAGGTCGGCCTTGCTGTCCACCAGCACCGAGCGGCGCACCTTGTCCTGCCAGTAGTCGTAGTGGGCGATGCGGCGCAGGCTGGCCTCGATGCCGCCGATGATCACCGGCACGTCTTTGTAGGCTTCCTGGCAGCGCTGGGTGTACACCAGCGTCGCCCGATCCGGCCGCTTGCCGGCCACGCCGCCCGGCGTATAGGCATCGTCGCTGCGGATCTTCCGGTCAGCCGTGTAGTGGTTGATCATCGAATCCATGTTGCCGGCCGCCACGCCGAAGAAGAGGCGCGGCCGGCCCAGCGCCTTGAACGCGTCCGCGCTGTGCCAGTCGGGCTGGGCGATGATGCCCACCCGGAAGCCCTGCGCCTCCAGCGTGCGCCCGATCACCGCCATGCCGAAGCTGGGGTGGTCCACGTAGGCGTCGCCGCTGACGATGATCACGTCGCACTCGTCCCAGCCCAGCCGCTCCATCTCGGCTCGGCTCATCGGCAGGAAGGGCGCGGTGCCGAAGCGCTTGGCCCAGTACGGGCGGTAGGCGGTGATCGGCTTGGCCGTGGGGACGGCCGGGGCGGTGGGTGCGAGGGCGGTGGACACGGGCGGGCTTTCCGAAGTTCGGGGCCGGATGGCGGGCGCGGCAGGCGGCGGCTAACCCTCCATTGTCGGCGCTCAGGGTTGACCCTGGTGACTTATCCCTGCTGAAAACCGGTGAAGCCCCTTGAAAACCCTGCCGCAGTGAACCAAATCGCGTGAGCGCACTCACACGCCTGTGCCGCATGACGCGGCGATCTGCTCACTCGAAGGAGACCCTGTGAAGACCTGGTTGGTAGCCCTTTCCGTGGCGGTGGCGGCAGCCTCACTGCCGCTCGCCTCATTCGATGCCGAGGCCAAGCGCCTGGGCAGCGGCCGGTCGTCGGGCATGCAACGTCAGGCGCCGGCCCAGCAGCCGCAGTCCACGCCGGGCACGCCGGCCCAGCAGCCGGGCAATGCCGTCCCGGCCGCGGGCGCCGCTGCGCCGGCCGCCGCCGGTGCCGCCGCCGCCGCGGGCAAGCGCTCATGGATGGGTCCGATCGCCGGCCTGGCCGCCGGCCTGGGCCTGGCCGCGCTGTTCAGCCACCTGGGCTGGGGCGCCGGCCTGGCGAACTTCGTCACCATGCTGCTGCTGGCCGTGGTCGCCTTCTTCGCCATCCGCTGGCTGATGCGCCGCTTCGCGGGCGGCGGCAACGCCAACCGCGGCGGCCTGCAGATGGCCGGTGCCGGTGCTGGCGCCGGTGCTGGTGCGGGCGGCTTCAACCGCAGCGCCGATGCGCAGCCGTCGTGGCAGCAACCCACGCCGATGCAGCGCCAGGGCTTCGATGCCCAGTCGGCCAACAACAGCTTCGGCAACGCGCCGTCGTCCAGCCATCTGGGCGCCAGCGCTGCCGCAGCCGCACCGGCTTCGTTCGCCGATGCGCGGGCCACGCTGCCGGCCGACTTCGACGGCGCCGGTTTCGAGCGCATCGCCAAGATGTTGTTCATCCGCATGCAGGCGGCCAATGACGCCGGCCAGGTGGACGACCTGCGCAAGTTCACGACTCCGGAGCTGTTCGCTTCGCTGCGGCTGGACCTGCAGGACCGCGGCGCGCAGGCGCAGCAGACCGACGTGGTGCAGCTGGACGCCGACCTCGCCGACTACGCGGAAGAGAACGGCCAGCAGATCGTCACCGTGCGCTTCCACGGCCTGATCCGCGAGGAAGCCGATGGCGGCGCCCAGCCCTTCAAGGAGCTGTGGCACTTCGTCAAGCCCGCCACGGGCGGCGACTGGGCGATTGCCGGCATCCAGCCGCTGTAAGCGCGGCTTCTGCATCCAAAGGCGGCTTCGGCCGCCTTTTTTGTTGGGTGTGCTGGCACCCAAGCTCTCTGCCGCCAAGCACGCGCGGTATGCGCGGCCGGCAAGCCAGCTATATCCGCGGCCTGGTGTTCGCGGCATGCACCGCAGCGTGGGCTTCGAGCTGCGGCTGCCGCTGCAGTGGAACGGCCGCTTCCACTTCCAGGGCGGCGGCGGCGTGGACGGCGTGCTGCGCCCGGCCTACGGCACGCTGCGCGCAGGCGTCACACCGGCGCTGGCACAAGGCGCCGCGGTGGTGTCCAGCGACATGGGCCACACCGGCACCAACAGCCGCGACGCCAGCTTCGGTGCCGACCCGCAGGCGCGGCTGGACTGGGGCTACCAGGCCATGGACAAGGTGACGAGGCTGTCGAAGACGGTGATCGAGCGCTTCTACGGCCAGGGGCCGCGCTGGTCGTACTACATCGGCTCGTCGGGCGGCGGCCGCCAGGGGATGATGATGGCCCAGCGCTTTCCGGCGCACTTCGACGGCATCGTCTCGGGCGCACCCATCCTGGAACAGCACCTGGCCCAGGTGAGCTCGATGCAGATGCTGCAGGCCTTCACCGCCATCGCCCCGCGCAACGCCAGCGACCAGCCCATCCTCAGCCGGTCTTTCTCGGACGACGACCTGAAGCTGATCGCCGCAGGCGTGCTGCGCCGCTGCGACGCGCTGGACGGCGTGGCCGACGGGCTGATCGAGGCCTACCCGGCCTGCCAGTACGACGTGGCCGAGCTGCAATGCACCGGCGCCAAGGACGCCAGCTGCCTGAGCGCCGAGCAGGTGGACGCCTTCACCCGCGTGATGGCCGGGCCGCGCAACTCCGCGGGCACGCTGCTGTACCCCGGCGCCCCGTGGGACACCGGCATCGGCGAGCCGGAATGGCGCTCCGACCAGATCGGCAGCGCCACCGGGCCGGTGCCCAACTCGCGCAAGTACACCAACGAATCGATCCGCATGGTGTTCATGACGCCGCCCGCGCCCGGCTTCGACTACCTGAAGTTCGACTTCGACAAGGACCCCGCCAGCATGCTGGCCTCGGCCAGCTTCAGCGCCACCAACTCGACCGACTACGCCGGCTTCAAGGCGCGCCAGGGCAAGCAGATCGTCTACATGGGCCTGTCGGACTACCTGGTGAACCCCAGCGGCGTCAACCGCTGGTACCGCGCCCTGGTGCAGGCCCAGGGCGGGGTGGAAGCCACGCGCAGCTTCGTGCGCCTGTTCAACGTGCCGGGCATGGCCCATTCGGACGGCGGGCGCTCGCTGGACATCTTCGACCCCGTCACCGCCATCCACGACTGGGTGGAAAAAGGCATCGCGCCCGACCACCTGCGCGCCACCGGCACGCGCTTTCCCGGCCGTGAGCGACCGATCTGCGCCTGGCCTCAGATCGCGCGCTACAGCGGCAGCGGCAGCGTCGAGGCGTTCAGCAGCTTCGTCTGCCGCAACCCTTGAAGCGCGCTACAGCTTCATTTCCAGCTGCAGCTGCCAGTTCACCGCGGTGCCGGTGGTGGTGCGCGTCTGCTCGCCGGCCACGGTGCTGCTGGTCAGGTCGTCCAGGGGCGCCAGGTTGCTGGCCGACAGGCGCAGCTGCAGGCCGGGGCGCATGCGCCACAGCGCATAGGCATCGACCACCCGCTTGCGGCCCTGGGTGGCGTACTGGTCTTCGGCCAGCCGGGCGTCATAGCCCGGCGTGTAGTTGAAGGTGGCGCCCAGCGTCAGCGGCCAGTCGGCCATGCGGTAGTCGGCGCCCAGGTTCAGCGTGGCGGCAGGCTGCTGGTCCAGCCGGTTGTCGGGGCCGGGCACGCTTTTCACGTCGGAGCGGAACAGGCTCAGGTTGCTGCGCAGGTCTACGCCCGGTGCTTCGCGCCAGACGTCGTTGAGGCGCAAGCGCGCCTCCAGCTCCACACCGCTGCTGCTGGCGTCGCCGATGTTCTTGGGCCGCGCCACCCAGCGCGGCACGGTGGACCAGCTCACCGTCTCCAGCGTGGTGGTGGTGCGGATCAGGTCGCGGATCTGGCGGTGGAACAGGTTGACGCTGAGCAGCCCGCCACCGGCCAGGTATCGCTCGAAAGCCAGGTCGATGCCGGTGGCGATCTCGGGACGCAGCGCGGGGTTGCCGGCTTGGTCGGCGGTCGTGGGTTCGTTGCTGCCGGTGGGGTTCTGGGTGCTGAGGGCGACACGCCCCATCAGGCTGTTCAGCGGCGCGGCGCGGTAGCTGCGGGTCAGGCTCAGCCGCAGCTGGTCCTTGCGCTGCGGGTCGGGGCGCCACACACCATGCAGCAGCGGCGTCCAGACGGTGCTCACGTTGCGCGCGCCGCCATCGGATCCGCCGCGGCTTTCGGTGCGGATGCTTTCGCCGCGCAGCCCCAGTTGCAGATCGACCTGCTTGTTCAGCGCCCACTCGTCCTGCGCATACACCGCCCAGCGGGTGGCCGTGGCCCCGAAGTTCTCGCCGAAGTCGGCCAGCGCGGGCACACCGTCCAGCGTGGTGACGCGGCGCTCATCCCGCTGTTGCCGTGCCAGCTCCAGGCCGCTGACCAAGGTGTGCGCGCTGCCCAGCGGCGAGGTGAGCTTGACCGTGCTGCTGGCTTCGCGGTTGTCGGTGGCCGAATCGTCGGTGCGCAGGCCGGGCGTGGCACCGCCGGTTTCCACACGCCGGCCCGAAGACGTCCAGCGCGCCCCGGTGCCGCCCACGCGCCACTCCAGGCGATGCTCGCCCAGGCTGCGGTTGAGCTGCGCGTTCAGCCGCAGCAGGTGAAAGTCGTTGTTGAAGCGGGTGTTGAACTGCTCGTACGGGGCCTCCCCCAGCGTCTGCACCAGGTCGCCGCTGCGCCGCGGCTGCGATTGCGACCACAGCACGAAGGGCGAAAGCGTCAGGCTGTCGGTGCCGCCCTCGCCCGCGCCTTCACCAAGCCGCCAGCGCAGCCGGCCCGAGCCGCGCAGACCTTGCCGGCGGTCCTGCACCAGCAGGCTGGTGCGCCGGTCAATGGTGTCGCTGGTGGTCCGGCTGCTGCTGGGCGTGTCGTCCGAGCGGCCATAGATCGAGACCGAGCCGGTGTAGTCCAGCCGCTCGCCCAGCTTGTCGCCCCGCGTCCACGCCACTGAAGGCGACAGCTGCCCGCGGTCGACCGCGGCCGTCAGCCGCAGGTCGTTGAGCGGCTTGCGCTGGTTCTCGCGCGTGATGATGTTGATGGTGCCGGCGATGGCGCGCGCGCCGGTCTCGGCGGTCGGGCCGCGCAGCAGCTCGATGCGTTGCAGCTGCTCGGGCGACAGCGAATCGACGCTGAAGCCGGCCGGCAGCGGCTCGCCGTCCACCAGGATCTGTGTATAGCCGCTGCCCAGCCCGCGCATGCGCGGCGTGCCGCCGCGGCCGGCAGTGCCCTGCACCGTCACGCCGGGCAGGCGGCGCAGCACGTCGCTCACGTTGGCGTCGCCATAGCGCTCGATCTCCTCGCGCCCGACGATCACCTTGGCCGCGGTCGACTGGCGGCGCTCGTCGGCATCGCTGCGGGTGGCGCTGCCGGTCACCTCCACCCGCTGCGGCGCCTCGGCCGGGGCCGAAGCAGCAGCGGCGGCGGGCGTCGCGGCGGGGCGCGAGGCGGCGGCAGCGGGTGGCAAGGGAGGGGACAGGGGCGGGGACGCTGGCGCGCCGCCCGCCTGGGCCGCCACGCCAGCGGCCAGCCCGGTCAGACAGCCTGCGCACACCCAACGAGATACCTTCGGCAACATGCGCGGGATTGTCCAGCAGCAACCGATACCCCCAGGGCTTGAACAAGGACGCAGGGGCCCGCCGTTTCGCCTTCGGCGCCCTGGGGGTTATGCTGGCACCGCGGCCATTCGCAGCAACAGGAGACGCCCGGTGGCGACGCCCAACTATTCATACGAAAAGCGACAGCGCGAGCTGGCCAAGAAGCGCAAGGCCGAAGAGAAGCGGCAGAAGAAGGCTTCGGACCGCCAGCAAGGGTCGGACCCCAACGCCAGCGACAACCGGCCGGCCGACGACACACCCGCCCCGGGCCAAGAGCCGCCCGCGGCATGACGGCGCGGTGAGCGCCCTGCCCGACCTCACGGTCGTGCATCAGGACGACGCGCTCGTCGTCGTCGACAAGCCCTCCGGGCTGCTCTCGGTACCGGGCCGCGGCCCGCAGGGGCAGGACTGCATCGCCCACCGGGTGCAGGCCCGCTGGCCCGATGCGCTGATCGTGCATCGGCTGGACATGGCCACCTCGGGCCTGATGGTGCTGGCCCGCGGCGCGGCCTGGCACCGCCAGCTCAGCATCGCCTTTGCGGAACGGCACGTGGCCAAGCGCTACGTGGCGCTGGCCCATGGCCACCTGGCCGACGACGCCGGCACCATGGACTGGCCGCTGATCTGCGACTGGCCCAACCGGCCGCGGCAGATGGTGGACCTGGTGGAGGGCAAGCCCAGCCTCACCCGCTACCGCGTGCTGCAGCGCCGGCCCGACGGCAACACCCGCGTGGCGCTGGAGCCCGTCACCGGCCGCTCGCACCAGCTGCGGGTGCACATGCAGGCGCTGGGCCATCCGCTGCTGGGCGACGAGCTGTATGCACCGCCCGAAGTGCAGGCGCTGGCACCGCGGCTGATGCTGCATGCCGAGCACCTGGCCCTGGTGCATCCGCGCAGCGGCGAGCCGGTGCAGTTCAACAGCCCCCCTCCATTCTGAGTCGGCCCCCAAGCTCGCCTCGCTCGCTGCCCCCCAGGGGGGCGCGCCCGCCCTTGGGGCGGCCCGGCGGGCGGGCCCGTCAGCTCGGGTGTAACCTCGCCCGATGTCTTCCCACCTCTTCATCGTCACCGGCAGCTCGCGTGGCATGGGCGCCGCCATGGCCGCGCAGCTGCTGCAGGCCGGCCACACGGTGCTGGGCATCGCCCGCGCCGCCCACCCGAACCTGGCCGGCGCCGAGCAGTGGCAGGCCGACCTGGCCGACCCGCTGCCCGTGGCCGCGCGGCTGGAAGCCTGGCTGGCCGCGATGCCGGCCGACCGCTTCGCCAGCGCCTCGCTGATCAACAACGCCGCGCTGCTGAACGCCCCCGGTCCGCTGGAAGCCGAGGCGCCCGAGGCCCTGTCGGCCGCGGTGCGCGTGGGCCTGGAAGCGCCGCTGCTGCTGTCGGCCGCGTTCCTGCGCGCCACCCGCGGCTGGCCCGGCCAGCGCAAGCTGCTGCACATCTCGTCCGGCCTGGGCCGGCGGGCGATGGCGGGCAGTGGCAGCTACTGCGCCGTCAAGGCGGGGCTGGACCACTTCTCGCGCTCGCTGGCGCTGGACGAGGCGCTGCGGCCCAACGGCGCGCGCACCGTGTCGCTGGCCCCCGGCGTGATCGACACCGACATGCAGCGCCAGCTGCGCGGCAGCGACCCGGCCAGCTTCCCCGAGCAGGCGCGCTTTGCCAACCTGGCGGCCACCGGCGCGCTGGATTCGCCCGAGACCGCCGCCGCCAAGGTGCTGGCCTACCTGGCCCGGCCCGATTTCGGCAACGCGCCCGTCGCCGACGTGCGCGAGTGAGCGCGGCGGCTTTCGCGGCGGACGCGCCACTGCGCGCGTTTCCGTCGTTCATGCGCATGTGGTGGGGCCGGCTGGCCGGGACCATGGCCGCGCAGATGCTGATGGTGGCGCTGGGCTGGCAGATGTACGACACCACCGGCAGTGCCTGGGACCTGGGCCTGGTGGGCCTGGCGCAGTTCATGCCCGCGCTGCTGCTGTCGCTGGTGGCGGGCACGGTGATCGACCGCAGCAACCGCGGCCATGTGCTGGCCGCCTGCCTGGTGCTGCAGGCCGCGGTGGCCGGCACGCTGGCTGCGGGCACGGTGGGTGGCTGGGTGGGGCGCGAAACCATCCTGGCGGTTTCGCTGCTGCTGGGCGTGGCGCGGGCCTTCCAGCAGCCGGCGCAACAGGCGGTGGTGCCGGCGCTGGTGCCGGCCGTGGTGCTGCCGCGGGCACTGGCCTTCAGCTCGGGCGCCATCCAGGCAGCCATCATCGCCGGGCCGGCGGTGGGCGGCTTCGTCTACGTGGCGGGCGCGGCAGCGGTGTACGGGCTGTGCGCGGCGCTGTTCCTGGTGGGCGGCGCGCTGGTGCTGTCCATCCGCGGGCTGGCGCGGCCGCCCTCGAAGGAGCCGGTGAACATGGCCACGCTGCTGGCGGGCTTCCGCTTCATCGCCCAGCGGCCGGTGATCCTGGGCGCCATCTCGCTGGACCTGTTCGCGGTGCTGCTGGGCGGCGCCACCGCGCTGCTGCCCATCTACGCCCGCGACATCCTGCATACCGGACCCTGGGGCCTGGGCCTGCTGCGCGGCGCGCCGGCGGGCGGGGCGCTGCTGGTGTCGCTGCTGCTCACGCGCTGGCCGATCCGCGACCGTGTGGGCCGGCGCATGTTCGCGGCAGTGGCGGTATACGGCGTGGCCACGCTGGTGTTCGGCGTCTCCACCGTGTTCCCGCTGAGCTTCGTGGCGCTGATGGTGGCCGGCGCGGCCGACATGGTCAGCGTGGTGGTGCGGCAGTCGCTGGTGCAGCTGGACACGCCCGACAAGATGCGGGGCCGGGTGGCGGCGGTGAACTCCGTCTTCATCGGCGCCAGCAACCAGCTGGGCGAGTTCGAGTCGGGCGCCACCGCGGCCTGGCTGGGGCCGGTGGGCTCGGTGGTGCTGGGCGGCGCCGGCACGCTGGTGGTGGTGGCGCTGTGGATGCGGCTCTTTCCCGCGCTGCGGGAGCGGGAACACCTCAGCCCACCCCCCTAGAATCCGCCGCAACGGGGCCCTGCCTCAACCTGCATTCATCAGTCGATGCTTCTGCTTCGCCGACGCGCTGCCCTGCTCACCGGCCTGGCGCTGGGCTGTGCCGGCCTGTCCCGCGCGCAGGCGCTGGAGGCGCCCGGCTCGGACGTGCTGCTGACCATCACCGGCCGCCTGCGCCGGCCCAACCAGCCCGGGCAGGCCGCGTTCGACATGCCGATGCTGCAGCGCCTGCCGCAGACCGAGATCGTCACCCGCACGCCCTGGTACGCCACGCCGCGCAGTTTCAGCGGCCCCCTGGTGCGCGACGTGATGGCCGCCGCCGGTGCGCGCGGCGACAAGGTGCAGGCGGTGGCGCTGAACGACTACCGGGTGGAGATCCCGTTCGACGACCTGATGCGCTACGACGTGGTGCTGGCGACGCTGCTGGACGGCAAGCCGATGCAGGTGCGTGACAAGGGCCCGCTCTTCATCATGTATCCCTTCGACCGCCGGCCCGAGCTGCGCACGGCGGTGTACTTCAGCCGCTGCGCCTGGCAGCTCGTCAAGCTCGAGGTGCAGTGAACAGCCGTTCCGCCACGTCCGCCGCCCCGCGCCGGGGATGGCTGATCGGCATCGTCGGCGCAGTGCTGGTGGCCGCCTTCGCGCTGGCGGCCACGGTGCAGGTGCACCAGTTCCGCTCGCTCACCTCGGCCGTGCAGTTCCAGGGCGACTATCTGCTGGTCAACCTCAACCAGCTGGAAGCCGAATACCTGCGGCTGCAGATGCAGTGGCGCGAGGCGCGGCGCCAGCAGCCGGTGGACCGGCAGGCGCTGCAGCTGCGCTACGACCTGTTCGTCAGCATGGCCAATCTGCTGGAAACCGAGCGCGCCGCGCGGTTGATTCGAGACCGCTCGGAGTTCGACCGCACGGTGCAGCAGCTGCAGGTCTTCGTGACCGAGGCCGACCGCTATCTGGGCCCCGATGCCGAGCTGGTGCTGGATGCCACGGCCGTGGCCACGCTGGCGCGCGCGCTGGACGCACTGGCCGCGCCCATCCATTCGCTGTCGCTGTCGGCCTCGCACGAGGTGGCGGCGCAGATCGCGCGGCGCAACCAGACCGTGCGCGAGCACAACATCGTCAGCGTGGCGCTGACGCTGGTGCTGTGCGTGAGCACCCTGGTGTTCGCGCTGATCACCGTGCGCCAGATGCGCCAGCTGGAACGCCGCCAGCTGGGCCTGGAGGCGCTGGCCGGCCGGCTGCGCGACGCCCGCCATGAGGCCGAGGCCGCCAGCCAGGCCAAGAGCGTGTTCCTGGCCAACATGAGCCACGAGATCCGCACGCCCTTCCAGGGCCTGCTGGGCATGCTGTCGCTGCTGCGCGAAACCAGGCTGGACCACGGCCAGCGCGACTACCTGCGCACCGCCACCGAATCGGCCGACCACCTGCTGGCCATCCTGAACGACATCCTCGACATGTCGAAGCTGGAGTCGGGCACGCTGACCTTGGTGAACGACACCGTGCCGCTGGCGCGCCTGCTGCACGACATCGAGGCCTTGATGCGCCCGCAGGCCACGGCCAAGGGCCTGGTGCTGCGCATCGAGCTGGGCGCCGGCCTGCCGCAGCGGGTGGTGGCCGATGCCACACGCGTCAAGCAGGTGCTGTTCAACCTCATCAGCAACGCCATCAAGTTCAGCGACAGCGGCACGGTGACGCTGGCCGCCGCCACGCAGCACGGCCAGCTGGCCTTCACCGTCAGCGACACCGGCATCGGCATGGACGACGCGACCCTGTCGCGGCTGTTCCAGCGCTTCACCCAGGGCGACACCTCGCGCTCGCGCCGGTATGGCGGCACCGGGCTCGGGCTGGAGATCTCGCGCAACCTGGCGCGGCTGATGGGCGGCGACATCCGCGTGAGCAGCCGGGCCGGCGAAGGCAGCACCTTCGTCTTCGTGCTGCCGCTGCGCAGCGCGCCCGACGACGGCGACGGGCATGCAACGCCCGTGGTGCTGGGACCCTACGCCGGCCAGCCGCGGCTGCGGGTGCTGGTGGCCGAGGACCATGCCGTCAACCGCAAGTACCTGGAAGCGCTGCTCAGCAGCCTGGGCCACGCCGTCACCTTCGCGGCCAACGGCCATGAGGCCGTGCAGGCCGTGCGCGGCGGCCAGTTCGACGTGGTGCTGATGGACCTGCACATGCCCGAGCTGGACGGCGTGGGCGCCACGCTGGCCATCCGCCAGCTGGACGATCCGCGCAGCCGCCTGCCCATCATCGCGTTGACGGCCGACGCCTTCCCCGAGACCCGCGAACGTTGCCTGGCCGCGGGCATGAGCGCCTTTCTCACCAAGCCGGTGGAGGCGCGGCTGCTGGTGCAGACGCTGGCCAGCGTGGTCACGCCCGCGCCCATGGCTGCTGCGGCCCCGGTAGTTGCCGCTGCGGCCCCGGTGGTGGCCCCGCCGGCGCCCGCCGCCCTGCCGCGCCCGGCCGAGGTGCCGCTGCTCGACCGCCAGGTGCTGGCCAATGTGCTGGGTGTGATGCCGCGCGATCGCTTCGGCGCGCTGGCCCAGGGCTTTCTGCAGGACTGCCGCCAGCAGCTGAACGAGCTGCTGCGCCAGGCGCGCCAGCACCAGCGTGAGCCGATGCGCGCCGCACTGCACAGCACCAAGGGCGCCGCCCTCAACCTGGGCCTGCAACGCCTGGCCGCCACCGCGCAGGCGGTGCGCGAGCTGGCGGTGGCGGCCGACACGCCGGCGCTGCTGGCTGCGCTGGATGAGCTGGACGCGGTGCGCGAGGACAGCGCTGAAGCCCTGCGGCGCGAGGGCTTGCTGGCCGGCACCGAACCGGTGGCGAGCCCGCAGCGCTAGACGATCAAGGGCTCGGGCTCGAGCCGGATGCCGAAGCGGCCGTACACGCTTTCCTGGATGGCGCGTGCCAGCGTCACCACCTCTGCGCCGCTGGCGCCGCCACGGTTGACCAGCACCAGCGCCTGCTTTTCGTACACGCCGGCACGGCCGACCGTCTTGCCCTTCCAGCCGCAGGCGTCGATCAGCCAGCCGGCGGCCAGCTTCACCGTGCCGTCGGGCATCGGGTAATGCACGATCTCGGGGTCGCGGCCGATGATGTCGCGGCACTGCTCCATCGTCACCACCGGGTTCTTGAAGAAGCTGCCGGCATTGCCCACCTCGCGCCAGTCGGGCAGCTTGCTGCGGCGGATGTCGCACACCCACTCGAACACCGTCTGCGCATCCGGCTGGAAGTTGCCCGACTCCTGCATGCGGCGCTCCAGCTCCAGGTAGCCCAGCACCGGCTGCCACGGGCGCGGCAGGCGGAAGCGCACATGCGTGATCACGCTCTTGCCGGCCAGGCCGCCGAAACCCTCCTGCTTGAACACGCTGTCGCGGTAGCCGAAGGCGCAGGTGCGTGCGTCCAGCGTCACGCTGCGGCCGGTGACCAGGTCCACGGTGCTCAGCGATTCAAAGCGGTCTTTCAGCTCGATGCCGTAGGCGCCGATGTTCTGCACCGGCGAAGCGCCCACGGTGCCGGGGATCAGCGCCAGGTTCTCCAGCCCCGGAAAGCCGTTGGCCAGCGTCCATTCGACGAACTCGTGCCAGGGCTCGCCGGCCCCGGCTTCGACGATGAAGGCATCGTCGCGCGTTTCCACCAATCGGCGGCCGCGCACGTCCATCTTCAGCACCACGGGCGCCACGTCGCGGGTGAAGACCATGTTGCTGCCGCCGCCCAGCACCAGCTTGGGCGCGCGGCCGAACTCGGGGTGGTCGACCACACGCCGCACGTCGAGCGCGCTGCGGATGTGGACCAGGGTGCGCGCAACGGCCGGCAGGCCGAAGGTGTTGTAGGCGCGCAGGCTGGCGTCGTGCTCGATCTGAAGGGCCGGTGCCAAGCGTTGCATGGCAGAATTTTCGCCGATTCCCCTGTGAGCCTGTGCTTACGGTCCTTTTCTCTCTGTACCAGGTGGTCCCATGCCGAGCTTCGACACCGTTCTTGAACCCAATCTCGTCGAGGTCCGCAACGCGGTCGACCAGGCCGGCAAGGAAATCACCACCCGCTTCGACTTCAAGGGCACCAGCGCCAAGGTCGAGCTTCAGGACAAGGGCACCGACAAGAGCATCACGCTCTATGGCGACAGCGACTTCCAGATCGGCCAGGTCAAGGACGTGCTGGTCAGCAAGCTGAGCAAGCGCAACGTGGACGCGCGCTTCATCGACGACAGCGCCAAGATCGAGAAGATCGGCGGCGACAAGGTCAAGCAGGTGCTGGTGCTCAAGGCCGGCATCGACGCCGAGCTGGGCAAGAAGCTGCAGGGCCTGATCAAGCAGAGCAAGCTCAAGGTGCAGGCCGCCATCCAGGGCGACACGGTGCGCGTGACGGGCGCCAAGCGCGACGACCTGCAGGCGGCGATGGCGCTGATCCGCAAGGACATCGACGTGCCGCTGTCCTTCAACAACTTCCGCGACTGACGGGCGCCATGCACCGAATCGCCTGGCTGCTGGCCGGTCTGGCCGCGGCCCTGCCCGCGGTGGCGCAGCAGGTCTCGCTCAACGGCAGCATGGGCGAACGGGCTGCGCTGCTGGTCATCGACGGCCAGCCGCGCACGCTGACCGTGGGCAGCAGCCATGGCGGCGTCAAGCTGCTGTCGGTGGCGGCCGATGGCGCACGGGTGGAGGTGGGCGGCAGCCAGTTGCTATTGCGCATCGGCGCCGCGCCCGTGAACCTGGGCGGTGCCGGCGCCGCCCGCACCGACAGCGAGGTGGTGCTCACCGCCGGGCCGGGCGGCCACTTCATGTCGGGTGGCCAGATCAATGGCAAGACGGTGCAGTTCATGGTGGACACCGGCGCCAGCGTGGTGGCCCTGTCGCAGGCCGAGGCCGACCGCATCGGCCTGGACTACAAGCGTGGCCCGCGCGGCATGACGCAGACGGCCAACGGCCCGGTGCCGGTGCACCAGGTGGTGCTCACCTCGGTGCGCGTGGGCGGGGCCGAGGTGTACCAGGTGCCCGCGGTGGTACTGCCCGAGCAGATGCCCTTCGTGCTGCTGGGCAACAGCTTCTTGAGCCGCTTCCAGATGAAGCAGGTGAACGACACGCTGCGGCTGGAAAAGAAGCCCTGACTGGTACCCCCAAGCTCGCTGCGTTCGCGGCCCCCCGAGGGGCCGTCCGGTCCCTTGGGGCGGCCCGGCGGGACCGGCACCTCAACCGCCGGTGCTCAGCAGCTTCGAGGCCGTCTGCTCCTGGCGCTCGCTGGTTTGCATCAGCTTCATCTGCTGCTCGAACTGGCGGCCGGCCGAGATCATCGCCACCATGGTTTCCACCGCGCTGACGTTGGAGCCTTCCAGCGCGCCGTCCTGCAGCCGCGCATTGGGGTCGGCGTCCAGCGGGTCGGGGCCGGCGCGGAACAGGCCGTCGTCACCCCGCGTCATCGGCGCCTCGGGTGTCACCAGCTTGATGCGGCCCACCTGAACCGCGGCCTGGCCGGCCGCCTTGGCGCTCACGGTGCCATCGGCGGCGATGCTCACCTCGCTGTTGGGCGGGATGGTCAGCGGGCCGCCATCGCCCAGCACCGTCTGGCCGGACTGGGTCATCAGCGTGCCTTCGGCATTGACGTCCAGGTTGCCAGCGCGGGTGTAGGCCTCGGTGCCGTCCACTGCCTGCACCGCCATCCAGGCGTTGCCCTTCATCGCCACGTCCAGGTTGCGGCCGGTGGCCTGTACCGCGCCGGGCAGCTGGTTGTAGCCCACGGTGGACTCCAGCGCATAGGCCCGGGTGGTGGCGCCGTCGCCACGGATGGGCACCGCGCGGAAGGCCTGCAGCTCGGCGCGGAAGCCGGTGGTGGTGGCATTGGCCAGGTTGTGCGAAAGCACGTCCTGCCGCTGCATGGCCGCCTTGGCGCCCGACATCGACAGGTAGATCATGCGGTCCATCGCGCGCTCCCCGAATCAGCGGCCGGCGCGGCCGTCAGCGCAGGTTCACCAGGGTCTGCAGCACCTGGTCCTGCGTCTTGATGGTCTGCGCATTGGCCTGGTAGATGCGCTGCGCGGTGATCATGTTCACCAGCTCACCGGTCAGGTCCACGTTCGATTCTTCCAGCGCACCGGCCTGCAGCTTGCCCATGGTGCCTTCACCCGGCACGTTGACGATGGGGTCGCCCGACGCGAAGGTGCGCGCCCACAGGTTGCCGCCCAGCGGCTGCAGGCCCTGCGTGTTGCGGAAGTTGGCCAGTTCCACCTGGCCCACCGGCTTGCTCTCGCCGTTGGAGTAGCGCGCCATCACGATGCCGCTGTCTTCCACCGAGATGCCCGACAGCGTGCCGGCCGAATAACCGTCCTGCGACAGGTCGGTGACGCGGAAGCCCGAGCCGTACTGCGTGGACTTGCTCAGGTCGAGCTGGATGCCGGTGATGGGCAGGGTGGCGGCGCCCGCAGTGTTGGTGGAGGCCGGGATGTCGATGCTGATGGCCCCGGTGGGGCTGGTGACCGTGCCACCGTTGCTGGTGAAATTGAGGGTGGTCACCGGCTGCGGGGCTGCATTGGTGCCGGCCACCGAGGTGCCGTTGGCGGTGGCGAACACGTTCCAGGTGTCGGCCGGGGAGGCCGCCTTCTGGAAGTAGTAGGTCATCGCCACTTCCTGGCCCTTGGCGTCGTACAGCGTCTGCGAGGTGGCGTTGTTGTAGGTGGTGGCGTTGGTGAAGTCGATGGCCACGCCACTGGTGGGCGCCGTGACGCCCAGCCGCGCATCGAGGTTCATTTCCAGGTCGATGGTGGTGGTGGGCTGCGGCGCGATGCCGGCCGTGGGCAGCTTCAGCGGCTGGGCCAGGCCGGGCTGGATGACGCCCGCGCCGTCGGCGGGGTAGCCCATCAGCTTGAGCTGGTCGTTGTTGACGATGTTGCCTTCACGGTCGACCTTGAACTGGCCGTTGCGGGTGTACATCACCGGGTTCAGGCCATCGGTCACCTGGAAGAAGCCGCCGCCGTTGATGGACAGGTCCATCGCGTTCTCGGTGCTGGTGATGTTGCCCTGCGTGAACTGTTGCGCCACCGTCTGCAGGTTGACGCCGATGCCGATGTTGTTGGTGCCGGTGCCGTTGAGGGCGGTGGCGTACATGTCGGCGAATTCGGCGCGCGAGGTCTTGGCGCCGAAGGTGTTGGCATTGGCAATGTTGTTGCCGATGACATCGAGGTTCTTGCTGCTGGCGTTCAGGCCCGACAGGCCTTGCTGGAAGCTCATGGTGCGGTCCCGCGGTCAGTGGATCAGTTGAAGGACTTGATGTCGGTGTACTTCACGGTGCCGGCATTGCGCAGCTCCAGCTGCAGCGTGTCGCCGGTGGTCACCGCGTCCACCTTGTCGCGCATCAGCGTGGTCACGCTGACGTCGGAGGTGCCGCTCTTGGCCACCACACGGAAGGTCTTGCCGTTGGAGGCGCTGACACCTTCGGACGGCGTCCATTCGAAGCTGTGGCGGCCCGACTTCTCGGCGCCGATGTTGATGGTGTCGATCACCTGGCCGCTGCCCGACAGCACTTCCACCTTCACGGTGTCGGCTGCGCCACCCAGGTCGTAGGCGCCCTGGATCTTGCCGTCCTCGCTGGTGGTGAGCTTGTTGCCGGCCACCACCACCTCGCTGCCCACCAGCGTGGCGCCCTGCAGCGCCTGCATCTGCACGAACTGCGCGTTGAGGCCGTTGACGGTGGTGTTGAGCTTCTCCACGCCGGTGACGGTGCTGATCTGCGCCATCTGGCTGGTCACCTGGGCGTTGTCCATCGGGTTCAACGGGTCCTGGTTCTGCATCTGCGCCACCAGCAGCTTCAGGAAGCGGTCGCTACCGTCCGTGGCCTCGGCCGTCTCGGTGCCGGTGTAGTTGAAGCTGCTGCCGTTGAACGTGACGCCGGACACCGGCGTCGTGGAGGTGGTGGTCATGGTGTTCCTGGTTCAGCGGGCGGATCAGCCTTGGCCCATCTGCAGCGTCTTCTGCAGCAGGGTCTTGGCGGTGTTCATCACTTCGATGTTGTTCTGGTAGCTGCGCGAGGCGGAGATCATGTTGACCATCTCCTCGACCGCATTGACGTTGCTGTACGTCACGTAGCCGTCGGCATCGGCGCTGGGGTTCTTGGGGTCGTGCACCCGGCGGCCGGGGCTGTTGTCCTCCACCACGGTGGAGACGCGCACGCCGGCCGCCCCCACCACGCCTTCGGTGGCCGGGTCCATCGGGCCGATGCCCGTGCCCATGGGCCGCTGCGTCTGGCGCGCGCCCATCAGCTCGGTCTGGAAGACCACCTGCCGCGCCTTGTAGGCCGTACCGTCGGGGCCGGCCACGGTGTCCACGTTGGCCAGGTTGGAGGCCACGGTGTTCAGGCGCTGGCTTTGCGCGCTGACCGCACTACCGGACACATTGAAGATCTGGAACATGCTCATTGGAGCCCCCGGTTCGTCGGGTACGCCGAATCAGCCATCACTGCTGCCCCTTGATGGCGTCCAGCATCGTGCGCACGCTGCCGTTGATGAAGCGCAGCGAGGCCTCGTACTTCAGCGTGTTGTCCACGAAGGTGGCGCGTTCGCGGTCCATGTCGACGGTGTTGCGGTCCAGGTTGGTCTGCGCCGCGGCCGCGTAACGGGCCTCAACTCCACCGCCCAGGCTGCCGATACCGGTGGGCAGGTGGCCGGCGGCCGTGGTCTTGAGCTGCGAGGCGGCACTGCGGTCGCCGACCGCCTGGCGCAGCGCCTGCGAGAAGTTCATGTCGCGCGCCACATAGCCCGGCGTGTCCGCGTTGGCGATGTTGCTGGCGATCATCTGCTGGCGTTCCGAGCGCAGCTGCAAGGCCTGCGTCTGGAAGTTCAGCGTGTCGGTGAGGCGTTCGATCATCGAAGTCCCTCGGATGGGCTCTGCCGGGTCTACCGGTTGCGGCCCATTGTCGGCAGCGGGTGTCGGCGCCATCAGCGCGAATAGCGGGGTCTTCCGCCGCCACTTCGCGGCCTGCGCACGCCCGTGCGGCCCTACATTGGCTGCCGTGGAATCTCCCGCCCGCCCCCTCGCCCAACGCCGTCGGCATCCGCTTGCCGCCGCGCGCCGGGCATGGGCCGCGCTGCCCCTGCTGGCCGCCGGCCTGGGGGTCGCCTGGGCCGGCGAAACGCCGCCGCCGCGCGGCGTGGACGCCGAACTGGCGCGCCAGGTGCGCGAGCTGGCCCAGGCCGCCTCACGCACCGCGGTGCCCGGCATGCGGGTGGAGATCGAGCTGGGCGAGCTGGACCCGCGCCTGAAGCTGGCCCCCTGCCAGCAGGTGCAGCCCTACCTGCCCACCGGCGTGCGCCTGTGGGGCAAGGCCCGCATCGGGCTGCGCTGCCTGCAGGGGCCCACCCGCTGGAACGTCTTCCTGCCCGTCACCGTGCAGGTGTATGCGCCTTCCCTGGTGGCCACGCGGGCGCTGCCTACCGGTGCCACGCTGGAAGCCGGCGACCTGCAGCTGACCGAAACCGACATCGCGGCCGACCCGTCGCCGGCCGTGCGCGACACGGTGCTGGCCGTCGGCCGCACGCTGGCGCGCCCGCTGGCGGCCGGAGAAGCGTTGCACCAGCGCGACTTGCGCGCCCGCCAGTGGTTCGCCGCCGGCGACACCGTCAAGGTGGTGGCGCAGGGCCAGGGCTACAGCGTGGCCGGCGAAGCGCAGGCGATGACCCCCGGTATCGAGGGTCAAGTCGTGCGCGTTCGCACCGAAAACGGGCGCGTGCTCAACGGTGTGGCCGTGGCGGAACGCCAGGTGGAGGTGACGTTGTGATCCACAAATTACAGCCCGCAAGCCCTAAAGTCCCGTCAGTGGCCACCGATACAACGAGCATGTTGAAAAGGCGGCCCCTCCCCGCTGACAGGAGCACCCCATGAAAATCGGTTCCATCGACAACAAGGCGCTGGCGCCGGTGACCGGTGAGCGCAATGCGCCCACCGCCGCCCCCGCTGCCAAGCCCGAGAAAGCCGCCACCCCGGAGGCCAGCGCGCAGGTGACCTTGTCGTCCACCGCGAAGTCGCTGGGCGACGGCAGTGCCGAGTTCGACGCGGCCAAGGTGGAGCGCATCTCCAACGCCATCCGCGACGGCCAGTACAAGGTCAATCCTGAAGCCATCGCCGACAAGCTGATCTCCAACGCCCAGGAACTGCTGAGCCGCGGTTCCCACTGATCAACCCCGCAGCTTTCGCCGCCATGCTGAACCCCTCCACCACCGCCGGCCCGTCGTCCAAGAGCCAGGAGCTGGAGGTTGCGCTCGCCGCGGTGGAACTGCACCTCAGCAGCCTCGGGCAGGCGCTGCAGGACAGCAACACGGCCGCCATCGAGAAGCAGGCGACCGAGCTGCACCGTTCGCTGGCCACCGCGGTGAACCGTTTCGCCCAGGCCGCACGCCAGGGCGGAGTGCCGCCGGCCCTGCGCCAGCGGCTGGCCACCGCCAGCGGCCGCGTGGCGGCCCAGCGCGAGAGCCTGGCCCGCGCCACCGCCGCACTCGACCGCGCTATCGACGCGCTGATGCCCGGCCAGGGCACCGCCCTCTATGGCGCCAGCGGCGTGGCCGACCGCGGCGCGTCGTCCGGCGTTGTGCAAGCTTAAGGGTGCCCCCAAGCTCGCTACGCTCGCGCCCCCCCGAGGGGGAGCTCAGTCCCTTGGGGCGGCCCGGCGGGACTGAGATCCGGTCCCACGGCCTGCGCAGGCCCTACAGGTTCTCGTCGCCCGGCCCGGGCGGCTGCTGCATCAAGGCCACGGTGGCCAGCACCAGGTCGGTGATCAACTCGTCGTCCAACGGCTGGCTGTAACGCCACTTCAGGTGCCGCAGGCCGCGGCCCGTGCCCTCCAGCATCGGAAAGCGCTGCAGCAGCGCCGCGCCCCGGAACACCTGCAGGTGCACGTGCGTCTTGTAAGGCGCGATCGCCAGCGCATGGAAGTGGTTGACGGTGAAGACCAAGTTGCCCCACTTCACCGCCTGGCCCAGCGACGGCGCGGCCCGCAGCACCGCCGCCTGCAGGGCACGGGCGCTGGGCTGCTGCTGCGGCGGCAGCATGTCGAACCAGGCTTCGATCAGGGCGGCGGAACGCACCAGGTGACGCATGGAGGCCCTCCGGGGCTGGATCGGGGCTACAGGTTGCGCGCGTCGAAGGTGTTGCAGTCGTTCATGTTGCCCGAGGCCTGGCCGCGCCGGAACCAGGCCACCCGCTGGGCACTGGTGCCGTGGGTGAAGCTTTCAGGCACCACCGTGCCCTGCGACTGGCGCTGCAGCGTGTCGTCGCCGATGCGCGAGGCTGCATTCATCGCCTCTTCCAGGTCGCCCTGCTCCAGCCAGCCCTTGCCCTGCTGCGAATCATGCGCCCAGACGCCGGCCAGGCAGTCGGCCTGCAGTTCCACCCGCACCGACAGCTGGTTCATCTGCCGCTCGCTCACCTTGCCGCGCATGGCGTCCACCTTGTCGGTGATGCCGAGCTGGTTCTGCACATGGTGGCCCACCTCGTGCGCGATGACGTAGGCCTGGGCGAAGTCGCCCGGCGCGCCCAGCTGCTGGCGCAGCGTGTCGAAGAAGCCAAGGTCGATGTAGATCTTCTGGTCGCCCGGGCAGTAGAACGGCCCCATCGCCGACTGGCCGGTGCCGCAGGCGGTGCCGATGCGGCCGCGGAACAGCACCAGCTTGGGGTCGCGGTACTGCACGCCCCCCCGCTGCAGCTGGGCGCGCCACACCTGCTCGGTGTCGGCCAGCACGGTGGAGACGAAGGCCGCCTCGCGGTCGTTGGCCGGCGGCGGATGCGCCGGCGCGCTCTGGCTGCTGGGGGCGCCGCCACCCCCTTCCATCAGACCCAGGATGGTCAGCGGGTTGATGCCGAAGATCCAGCCGGCCACCAGGGCCACGGCCACGCCGCCCAGACCGATGCTGCCGCCCCCCAGGCCGAAGCCGCCACCACCCCCGCGGCGGTCCTCCACATTGCTGCTCTGCTGTTCGCCTTCCCACTTCATTGCCGCCTCCTGCCTTCGTGTTCGCGGTGCCGCGGCAAGGGCAGTGCCTAGGCCTTCGGCAAGGTCACGCCGCGCTGGCCCTGGTATTTGCCGCCGCGGTCCTTGTAGCTGGTTTCACACACTTCATCGCTTTCGAAGAACAGCACCTGCGCACAACCTTCGCCCGCATAGATCTTGGCCGGCAGCGGGGTGGTGTTGCTGAACTCCAGCGTCACATAGCCCTCCCATTCCGGCTCGAAGGGCGTGACGTTGACGATGATGCCGCAACGCGCGTACGTGCTCTTGCCCAGGCAGATGGTGAGCACGTTGCGGGGAATGCGGAAGTACTCCACCGTGCGCGCCAGCGCGAAGCTGTTCGGCGGAATGATGCAGACGTCGCCCTGGAAGTCGACGAAGCTCTTCTCGTCGAAGTTCTTCGGGTCGACGATCGTCGAGTTGATGTTGGTGAAGATCTTGAATTCGGGCGCGCAGCGGATGTCGTAGCCATAGCTGCTGGTGCCGTAGCTGACGATGCGGTGGCCATCGGCCGCGGTGCGCACCTGCCCGGGCTCGAACGGTTCGATCATGCCGGCCTCTTCAGCCATGCGGCGGATCCATCGATCGCTCTTTATGCTCATGCGGGGGCTGCTCCTGTCGAGCGGCGGATTGTAGGCAGCGCGCCCCGCGCGCGGCGCGGCACTCCGGGGCGCCCGGGCTCAGGACCGCTCTCGGCGGTGGCGGGCGCGCAGGCCGTCGATCCAGCGCATCAGCGGGATCGTCAGCTCCACCTCCAGCGGCCGGCGCAGCAGCCAGGTCAGGCCCACGGCCACCGCCGCCACCGGAAATGCCGCCAGCACGTCCGACGGGAACTGCACGCCCAGGTAGATGCGCGCCCAGCCCACCAGCAGGCCCAGCGGCAGCATCACCGCCCCCAGGCGCGGCCAGGCGGGCCGCAGCGTCAGCGCGCCGAGGGCCAGCGCCCACAGCACCGTCACATGCACGCTGGGAAAGCCCGAGGGCAGCAGCGGATGCAGGTACTGGTGGCCCAGCGCCAGGTCACCCGGCCGCGGGGATTGCAGCAGCAGCGAGATCACCAGACCCAGCAGCGCCGCCAGCAGCGCGCCCTGCACCAGCCGCGCCATCGCGCGGCGCAGCGACACCGGCCCGAACACCAGCGTGGCGCACAAGGCCACCAGCGTGAGCCACGACACATGGCTGGACAGCAGGCGCAGCAGCCACAGCAGGCTGCCGTGCAGCCCCGCCGACGCATTGAACACCTCGAACAGATCACGGTCAGACATGGATCGGCCTCTTCGCTCCTCTTTCACGAACCCCTGGCGGATGCAGGTTTGGCGGGTTAGTTCCGCTGCAAGCCTGCGCCGCCGCTGCTATCGTCATCCTCAACTCGTTTCACGCACATACGCCTCACGGAGACTGCAGCATGCGCAACGCCACCGACCTGCTGGTGCAATACGCCACCTACCACCGGGACAGACGCAACATCGCCACCCACTTCGTGGGCATTCCGCTGATCGTCTTCGCCATCGGCGTGCTGCTGGCCCGCCCGGTGCTGGGCGCCGGCAGCGTGTCGCTCACACCGGCCTGGATCGCCTGGGGCCTGGCCACGCTGTGGTACCTGAGCCGCGGCCAGCTGGTGGTGGGCATCGCGGTGAGCCTGCTCAACGCGCTGCTGGTGGGCCTGGGCCATACGGTGGCCGACGGCAGCCTCGCGCAGTGGCTGGGCTGGGGTCTGGGCAGTTTCTTCCTGGGCTGGGTCATCCAGTTCGTCGGCCATTACTACGAAGGGCGCAAGCCGGCCTTCGTCGACGACCTGACCGGCCTGCTGATCGGGCCGATGTTCGTGGCCGCCGAGCTGCTGTTCGCGCTGGGCTGGTGCCGCCAGCTGCTGGCCGACATCGAGCACCGCGCAGGCCCCACGGTGCTGCGCGACCTGCACAGCCCCGCATGATCCGCGCCCGCCTGCGCCCGCTGCTGCTGGCCCTGGCCTGCGCACCGCTGGCCGCCGGGCTGCTGACCGCCTGCGCCCGCGCCGCGCCCGAGGCGCCGGTGGCCGGCACACCCGCCGCGGCGCAACCGGCCGCCGCCGCCCGCCAGGCGCTGGCCGAAGCGATCGGCACCGCCACCTGCAGCAGCGACGCGCAGTGCCGCACGGTGGCGGTGGGTGCCAAGGCCTGCGGTGGGCCCGAGGCCTATTTCCCCTGGTCGAGCCAGACGGCCCAGGCGTCGCGCATCCAGGCGCTGGCCGACCAGTACACGCAGGCGCAGACCGCCGGCGCACCGGCGGGTCGCATGTCCACCTGCTCGGTGGTCACCGATCCGGGCGCCGCCTGTGTCCAACAGCGGTGCGTGCTGCGCACCGGCTTGGCGCTGAAATAAGCGACTGGTTACACCGAAAGTTCCCTGGCTGCGGGATTCTCCCCCTGAATGAGGGGGGCCAGCTGGCGTGAAATATGTGACAACTGCTGGCCCTTCGTTGCTCATCGGTTTCGAAGGGTTAAGACAGTCGTTCTTCTCACCCAGAAGGGACCTCCGCATGAAGTGTTTGTCCGTCGCTGCCGCCGCCTGCCTGGCAGCGTTGAGCTTCTCCCAGGGCGCGCACGCCCTCACTTGGGCCGAAATCGATGCCGGCGATCTGCTGGACACGGCCGAAATCACCACCGGCGCGTCCTTGTCGACGCCCTTGTCCGGCATCACCGGGTTCCTGCGATCCACGCCCTTCATGGAAAACGGGACCGACAGCCGCTTTGTCTACCAGGTGGACCTGTTCCGCATCCAGGTGAACAGCGCGGCGGACTTCAGCGCCACGGTGCAGGATCCACAGCTCGACTCCGCGCTCTTCCTGTTCGACGCCACCGGCCACGGTGTGCTGGCCAGCGACGATGCGATCGGCCTGTCCGGCGCCTTCGCCAAGGGCTCGCTGACGCAGGGCGGCACCTACTACCTGGGCGTCTCGCTGGGTGGCTACCACGCGCTGGATGGCAACGGCAACGACATCTTCGCCAGCGGCGCTTCCAGCGGACCGGTGGCGTCGTGGAGCTACGACTTCTCCTCGTTCACCGAAACCGCCCAGAGCTACGCCATCTCGCTGACCGGTGCCACCGTGGCCGCCGTGCCCGAGCCCGGCGCCGCGCTGATGATGGTCGCGGGCCTCGCTGGCCTGGTCGCCTTCCAACGCCGCCGCCGCACCGCGGCCTGAAGCCCACCGGCCGCGGGCCCACAAGGCCCCTGGCCCCACGGCAAGCCTTCCTCCTCACCATCACGGAGACCGGTATGCATTCGATTCCTCGCGCCCTGACGGCGCTGGGCCTGGCGCTGGGCACGCTGCTGAGCCTGCAGCCCGCCACCGCACAGACAGCCGCTGGCGCACGCGCGGCCGCGCTCAAGCTGCCCGCCCCTGCCACCACCACCACCGCACCGCGCATCAACGCGCTCAACGGCACCGTGCAGGTGGTGGTCCGCCTGTCCGACGCACCGCTGGCCCTGGCCGTGGGCGCCAATGCCAAGCAGGGCCAGGGCCTGATGAGCCTGAGCCAGCGCCAGGCCTACATGGCCAACCTCAAGACCAAGCAGGACGCCCTGATGACGCAGGTGCGCGCCCTGGGCGGCACCGAACTCGGCCGCGTGGGCAAGGCCTACAACGCGGTCATCGTCTCAGCCCCGGCCAGCAGCGTGGCCAAGATCGCCAAGCTGGCCGGCGTCACGGCCATCCTGCCGGTGCCCGACACCCAGCGCTCGCTGGACGACACCGTGCCCTACGTGGGCGGCAAAGCACTGCAGCAGCTGGGCTTCAACGGCACCGGCATCAAGATCGCGGTGCTGGACAGCGGCGTGGACTACACCCACCGCAACCTGGGCGGCGCCGGCACCGCGGCAGCCTATGCCGCGGCAGCCACCAACCCCACCGTGGTCACCCCCGGCGTGTTTCCCACCGCCAAGGTGATCGGCGGCTACGACTTCGTCGGCGAGAACTGGCCCAACGGCCCCACCGCGCCCGACCCCAACCCGATCGACGCCGGCAGCGACGCCGGCCACGGCACCCACGTGGCCGACATCGCGGCGGGCAGCAGCCTGGATGGCCAGCACAAGGGCATGGCCCCGGGCGCCAAGATCTACGCCGTGAAGGTGTGCAGCAGCGTCAGCACCAGCTGCAACGGCCTGGCCACGCTGCAGGGCCTGGACTGGGCGATGGACCCGAACGGCGACCTCGACTTCTCCGACGCGGCCGACGTGGTCAACCTCTCGCTGGGCGGCAACTACGGCCAGCGCGAAGATTCCAGCGCGCAGGCGGTGAGCAACCTGGTGCGCTTCGGCATCGTGGTGGTGGCAGCCGCCGGCAATGCGGCCGACCGGCCGTACATCGTCAGCTCCTCGTCCACCGCGCCGGAAGCCATCAGCGTGGCGCAGACGGCGGTGCCCTCGGCCGGCGCCATCGCGCTGGTGGTCAACTCGCCCGCCGGCATTGCGGGCAACTACGGCAACACCGCCACGCTGGACTGGGCGCCGATCACCAGCGGCTTCAGCGGCACCGTGGCCTACGGCGGCAGCGGCGCGGCGGCCATCGCCTGCGAGCTGGCCAGCACGCCGGACTTCACCGGCAAGGTGGCGCTGATCGACCGCGGCTCGTGCAACATCAGCACCAAGGTGGCCAACGCCAAGGCGCGTGGCGCCATCGGCGCGCTGATCGCCAACAACGCCCCCGGCGAAGCGCCCTCGTTCAGCACCGGCGGTGAAACCGACCTGGTGCAGGCCCTGGTCATCGGCCAGGAGGTGGGCGCCCGCATCAAGTCCGCGCTGGGCGCAGGCGTGACCGTCACGGTCAACCGCGCCAACGTGATCCCGCTGGTGGGCAGCATGGCCAGCACCTCGGCCCGCGGCCCGTCGATCAGCTACGGCGCCATCAAGCCCGAGATCGCCGCGCCGGGCGCCTCGGTGTCGGCGGTGTTCGGCACCGGCACCGGCACCGAAGCCTTCGGCGGCACCTCGGGCGCCACGCCGATGGTGGCGGGTGCAGCAGCCCTGCTGCTGCAGAAGTTCCCGGGGGCCACGCCGATCGAGATCAAGTCGCGCCTGATGAACGCGGCCAACACCACCCTGTACACCAACCCGGCCACGCTGCCGGGCGTGCTGGCACCGATCACCCGCATCGGCGGCGGCGAGCTGCGCGTGGACCGCAGCGCGGCGCTGACCACCGGGCTGTGGGACGCCACCAACCCCTACAGCGTGGGCCTGTCCTTCGGTGTGGTGCGGGCGGCCGGCCTGAGCAAGTTCAGCAAGAAGGTGGCGGTGCGCAACTACAGCAGCTCGTCGCGCACGTACACCATCCAGCGCAGCTTCCGTTATGCGAATGACGAGGCCAGCGGGGCGGTGAGCTTCAGCATGCCGTCCACCATCACTGTGCCGGCCAACGGCACCGGCGCCTTCGTGATCACGATGACGCTGGACGCCAGCAAGCTGCCGGGCTGGAACCTCGGCTTCGCGGGTGACCAGGGCACCGGCGCGCTGCTGAACGACGTGGAGTACGACGGCTACGTGTCGGTGGGCGATGCCCAGGAAACCGTGACGGTGCCCTGGCACATCCTGCCGCACAAGGCCTCGAACGTGACGCCGGCCACCACCTCGGTGGCGCTGGGCGGCGGCAGCAGCGCGCTGCTGGGCGTCAGCAATCAAGGCGGCTCGGCACCCGGCTACACCGACGTGTTCGCACTCACCGGCGTCAGCCCGCAGATCAGCGTCGTGCAACCGGCGGCTGGCAGCGATGCGGCGGTGATCGACATCAAGGCCACGGGCGTGCGCACGGTCGACGTGGGCGAGCCGGCACTGCAGTTCGCGGTGACGACCTTCGGCCGCCGGGCCCACCCGGCCTACCCGGCCGAGTTCGACGTGTTCGTGGACGCCAACAACGACGGTGTGGCCGACGCGGTGATCTACACGAAGGAAAGCGGCACTTTCGGCAGCACCGGCCGCACGCTGGTGTACGTGCAGAAGCTCAACCCCAACGGCAGCAACAACGGGCCTGCGGTGGCTAACTTCTACGTCGACGCCGACCTGGATTCGTCCAACGCCATCCTGACGGCGCTGGCTTCGGACCTGGGCATCACCGACCTCACGAAGAAGATCAACTTCGACGTGGTGGCCTTTGACAACTACCACAGCGGCAATGTGACCGACCTGGTGCTGGGCCAGAGCTTCATCCCGGCCAAGCCGAAGTTCACCATCAGCAACTTCGAAGCCTTCACCCTGCCGGCCAACGCGCAGGGTGCAGTGCCGGTCAACAAGACGGCAGGTGTGGCGGCCAACGCCCACAGCCAGACCGGCCTGCTGCTGCTGCACCGTGATGCCAAGGCCGGCCGCGAAGCCGATCTGGTGCAGGTGACGCCGTAAGCCGGCGGCGACCCGCGCACACAAACCAAAGGCCCCTCGCGGGGCCTTTTTTCATTCAGGTTCCCTTGCTGATCGTGATCGTCGGGAACTTGGACGAGAAGTCCTTGGCCTTGCGGGCCACCGTCACGGCCACCTGGCGGGCCACCGCCTTGTACAGGCCCGCCACCTCGCTGTCGGGCTCGGCCACCACGGTGGGCCGGCCGGCATCGGCCTGCTCGCGGATCGACAGCTTGAGCGGCAGCGCGCCCAGGTAGTCCACGTGGTATTCGGCCGCCATCTTCTTGCCGCCCTCGGCGCCGAAGATGTGCTCGGCATGGCCGCACTGCGAGCACACGTGCACCGCCATGTTCTCGACGATGCCCAGGATGGGCACGCCCACCTTCTCGAACATCTTCAGGCCCTTGCGCGCGTCCAGCAGCGCGATGTCCTGCGGCGTGGTGACGATCACCGCGCCCGTCAGCGGCACGCGCTGGCACAGGCTCAGTTGCACGTCGCCGGTGCCGGGCGGCATGTCGACGATCAGGTAGTCCAGGTTCTTCCAGTTGGTCTGCCGCAGCAGTTGGTCCAGCGCCTGTGTGACCATGGGGCCGCGCCAGATCATGGCCTGGTCGGGCTGCACCAGAAAGCCGATCGACATCAGCTGCACGCCGTGGCCTTCCAGCGGCTCCATGCTCTTGCCGTCCAGGCTTTGCGGCTGGCCCTGCACACCCATCATCGTGGGCTGGCTGGGGCCGTAGATGTCGGCATCCAGCAGGCCGACGGTGGCGCCTTCGGCGGCCAGCGCCAGCGCCAGGTTGGCGGCCGTGGTGCTCTTGCCCACGCCGCCCTTGCCCGAGGCCACGGCAATCACGTTCTTGACGCCCGGCAGCAGCTGCACGCCGCGCTGCACCGCATGCGCCACGATCTGGGTGCTGAGGTTGACGCTGGCGTTCTCCACCCCCGCCACGCTGCGCGCTGCGGCCACCAGGGCCTTGCGCAGCGCCGGGAACTGGCTTTGCGCCGGGTAGCCCAGCTGCACGTCGAAGGCCACGTCACCGCCGTCGATGCGCAGGTTGCGCAGCTGCCGGGTGGTAACGAAGTCTTCGCCGGTGTTGGGATCGACGACGGACTGGAGGGCTGCGAGCAGCGCGGCTTCGGTGGGCGTGGGCATGAGGGCGGCAAACGGCAAAAAGACGGGCGAAAAATCGCGCCCGCCAGTCTAACGACCGGCCGCCGCCGGCCACCCGCTGGGGGCTTGGGCGGGCATCCGAGCGCCGCCACCGGGTATGGCGGCTGCTTACAGGTGCCCGCGGCATCGCGCATATCCTCGGCGCCGTTGTAACCATCCCCCTCATCGCATGGACGACCAGCACACCACCCGCCTCGACCGACGCCACTTCATCACCGCCGCCGGCAGTGCGCTGGGCCTGGCCGCGCTGGGCCTGCCAGCGCAGGCGCAGCCGGCCGCCGCCGCCGGGCTGCGCCTGGGGCCGCGCAAGCCGTTTTCGTTCGAGGCGCTGGTGGCGCGGGCCGAAGCCATGTCGCGCCAGGCGCCCACGGCGCTGGTGAACCTGCCGCGCGAGGTGCTGGAGCGCATCGACTACGAAGCGCACGGCAAGCTGCGCTTCGACACCGACAGCGCGTTGTTCAAGGACGGCCCCGGCCCCTTCCCGGTGACCTTCTTCCACATGGGACGCTTCTTCCAGACGCCGGTGCACATGCACGTGCTGGACAAACAGGGCGAAGCCTTCGGCGCGCGCGAGATCTTGTACTCGCCGCGCTACTTCGACATGCCGGCCGACAGCCCCGCCCGCGAGCTGCCCGAAGGCGCAGGCTTCGCCGGCTTCCGCTTCCAGGAAAGCCGGCTGGGCGACCAGAAAAAGCTCGACTGGAAGAGCAACGACTGGGTGGCCTTCCTGGGCGCCAGCTACTTCCGCGCCATCGGCGAGCTGTACCAGTACGGCCTGTCGGCGCGCGGCGTGGCCATCAACCCGGCGGTGCCGGGGCAGGACGAGGAATTCCCGTCCTTCACCCATTTCTGGTTCGAGCCGCCGGCCGAGGGCAGCACCAGCGTCACCGTGCATGCGCTGCTGGAAGGCCCCAGCATCACCGGCGCCTACCGCTTCGTGATGAAGCGCGAGGCCGCGGTGCTGATGGACGTGGACGCGCGCCTTTTCCTGCGCAAGGACGTGGCGCGGCTGGGGCTGGCGCCGCTCACGTCGATGTACTGGTACTCCGAGACGGTCAAGCCCACCGCCATCGACTGGCGGCCCGAGGTGCATGATTCCGACGGCCTGACGATGTGGAACGGCGCCGGCGAGCGCATCTGGCGGCCGCTGAACAACCCGAATGCCACCACGGCGTCGGCCTTCGCCGACAACAACCCGCGCGGCTTCGGCCTCTGGCAGCGCGACCGCAACTTCGACCATTACCTGGACGGCGTGATGTACGACCGCCGCCCCGGCCTCTGGGTGGAGCCGCTGGACGGCGGCTGGGGCGAAGGCGACGTGCAGCTGATCGAGATCCCGACCGACGACGAGATCCACGACAACACCGTGGCCATGTGGGTGCCGCGCCAGGCCGCCAAAGCCGGCAGCCGCTACAGCCTGCGCTACCGCCTGCACTGGACCGACAAGGAGCCCTACCCCACGCCGCTGGCCTTTTGCACTGGCACGCGGCTGGGCCGCGGCGGCCAGCCGGGCCAGCCGCGGCCGGCCGGCGTGCGCAAGTTCATGGTCGAGTTCACCGGCGGCCCGCTGAAGGACCTGCCCTTCGGCGTCAAGCCCGAGGCGGTGCTCAGCGCCGCCAGCGGCAAGTTCTCGTACGTGTTCACCGAGGCGGTGCCCGACGGCGTGCCCGGCCACTGGCGCGCACAGTTCGACTTCACCGCCGAAGGCACGCAGCCGGTGGACATCCGCCTGTACCTGCGCAACGGCGACCAGACGCTGTCGGAGACCTGGCTCTACCAGTACCGACCCTTCTGAACCTGTGACCGAAGGGCCGGGCACTGCGGTTGCCCCGGCCAGGGCCATGTCCCATGACAAGGCCTTCATGCAACGCAGGACCCTGCTCGGCGCCGCGGGCGCCGCCGCGCTTTCTATGCTCTCGCCCGCCGCACGCGCCGCGGGCCTCAAGCCCCTGGGCAGCGCCCAGGCCTTCGACTACGCCTGGCTCAAAGGCGCGGCAAGGCAGCTGGCCAGCGCGCCCTACCAGCCGCACGGCGCGGCCCTGCCCGCCGACGTGGCTGCGCTGAACTGGGACCAGTACCAGGCCATCCAGTTCAAGGCCGACCATGCGCTGTGGGCCGACGAGCAGCTGCGCTTCCAGGTCAAGCTGTTCCACCTGGGCCTGTTCTTCAAGCGCCCGGTGCGCATGTTCGAAGTACGCGGCGGCCGCGCCCAGGAGCTGGCCTACGACCCGGCGATGTTCGACTACGGCAAGAGCGGGCTGGACGGCAGCCGCCAGCCGCCCAACCTGGGCTTCGCCGGCTTTCGCCTGAACTTCGACACCAACTTCAAGCTGGACATGGCCGCGTTCCTGGGCGCCAGCTACTTCCGCGCGGTGGGCGCCAGCAAGCAGTACGGCCTGTCGGCGCGCGGCCTGGCCATCGACACCGCGCTGGGCCGGCCCGAGGAGTTTCCGGACTTCACCGACTTCTACCTGGAGCGGCCCGACCCGGCGTCGGGCACCGTCGTGGTCTACGCGATGCTGGATTCGCCCAGCGTGGCCGGCGCCTACCGCTTTGCCATCGCGCCGGGCGACACCACGGTGATGGACGTGGACGCCGCCTTGTACCCCCGCAAGTCGATCGAGCGATTGGGCATCGCGCCCTGCACCAGCATGTACCAGGCGGGCGAAAACGACCGCCGCATGGCCAACGACTGGCGGCCGGAGATCCACGACTCCGACGGCCTGGCGATGCACACCGGCGGCGGCGAATGGATCTGGCGACCGCTGACCAACCCACGCACGCTGGCCTTCAACGCCTTTGCCGACCAGCAGCCGCGCGGCTTCGGCCTGCTGCAGCGCGACCGCGACTTCAACCACTACCAGGACGACGGTGTGTTCTACGACCGCCGGCCCAGCCTGTGGGTGGAACCCAAGGGCGACTGGGGCGCGGGCTCGGTGCAGCTGACCGAGATCCCCACGGTGGACGAGACCTTCGACAACATCGTCGCCTTCTGGAACCCCGCGCAGCCGCTGGTGCCGGGGCGTGAGGCCTTGTTCGCCTACCGGTTGCACTGGGGCGCCGAGCCGCCGGTGCAGCCGCCGCTGGCCCGCTGCGTGGCCACCCGCACCGGCCTGGGTGGCGTGGTGGGCCAGCCGCGCCCGTATTGGTCGTGGCGCTTCGCCATCGACTTCGCGGGCGGCGAACTGGCGCGCCTGCCGGCCGGCGCCAAGGTGGAGCCGGTGATCAGCGTCAGCCGCGGCAAGGTGGAGATCACCTCGGCGCGGCCGCTGGACGCCATCAACGGCTACCGCGCGATGTTCGACCTGGTACCGCCCGATGGCAGCACCGAGCAGATCACGCTGCGCCTGTACCTGCGCAGCGGCGACCGGGCACTGACCGAGACCTGGCTGTACCAGCTGCAGCCGCCGCCCGCGGCGGAGCGGGCAGTCGGCTGAATGTGGCCCCCAAGCTCACTGCGCTCGCGCCCCCCAGGCCCTTGTAAGAGGGTCCTTCGGACCCTTGGGGATCTCAGTCCCTTGGGGCGGCCCGGCGGGACTGAGCGGACCCCCGCCGCTTCAGCTGCCGTCGCTCGCCTGCCAGGCCTGCAGATAGCGGCCCACCTGGGCGGCCAGCTCCGGCGACGGCTCGGTGCCATCCGCCGTGTCCACGATGCGCCGCAGCACCAGCAACCGGCCGTCGGCCAGGGCCACCGGCCACCATTGCAGCCAGCGCTGGTAGCCGCCGCCGTACACCTGCACCACGCGCACTTCGCCGTCCGGCCGCAGTGACCAGGTGGCGTCTGCGCCACCCCGGCTGGCCGTGCCGTCGGCCCGCAGCACCACGTGGTAGCTGTTGAAGCCGGAGTCGGCGTCGATCACCCAGTCGCGCGCCAGATCGGCCGCCGCGGGCGTGTAGACCTTGGCCAGCGGCGCCATCGGCACCACCTCGGCCCAGGCCTGCGGCGTGCCGACGCGGCCTTGCACCAGCCAGGCTTCGAGCCCTTGTGCATCCGCTGGCCGCAGCCGGGTGTAGCGCCACTCCACGCCGGCTGCGTTCTTGAGCACGAAGCTGCCGTCGGCCACGCTCAGGCTGCGGGTCTCGTTGGCGAATGCCAGCTTGACCTGGTTGGCAGCGGTCACCTCCATCACGTCGCTGTCCAGCGAGACAAAGCGCTCGGTGGCTTCCTTCACCACGGGCCCGGCCCAGCGGGTGCCCACCGGCAGGTCGGCGGCGGCCACCGGGTAGGCATCGAGCCGCGTCGCCAGGCTTTGCACATACCAGCCTCTGGCCACGTCGTCGGCGATCACCTGGCCGGCCTTCGCCCCTTCCAGCGCGGTCTGGCGCAGCGTCTGCTGCACCTTCACCAGCGGGCCGCCCAGGCCTTGCACCTGCAGGCCCGTGACCTCCTGGCGCACCATGCCGTAGGTGCCCGTGGTCGCGTCCAGCAGGTCGTACACCTCGCTGGCAAAGGGCGTGGCATAGCGCAGCAGCAGCTGGCCGTCCTGCACCTGCCAGGTCAACTCGCTGGTGCCGGCAGCGCTGGTGGCGGTGCCGGTGCCACCAGGGCGCAGCTGCCAGTGCTCGCCGCCACTGCTGCCGGCGTAGAGCACCATCAGCGCAGGCGCGGCGCTTGGGCCCGCAAAAGCCGATGTCGGCGCCGCTGCCAGCGCATCGAGGTAGCCCTGGTACCAGCGGTCGTAGTCCTCAGCCTGCCAGCGGTCGCGCAACGCGCGAACCGCCGCCGCGTCCAGCGCCAGCGCCCAGCTGTCGGCCTTTCCCGCCGGCAGCGCCTGCCCGCCGTCGATCACCAGGTGCAGCGCGGTGGCCAGCGCCAGGGCGGCGTCGGCATCGACCGTGTCCAGCGCCGTGGCCAGGGCAGAGCTGGTCGTCGGCGCACCCGCAGCCGGCCGCGACAGCAGCGCCGCCACCGCGGTGCTGAGGTGCGACACGTTCAGCCCCGGCGCCGCGGTGGCCGTCACCAGGCCGCTGCCGTCCACCCCGGCGGCCACCTCGCCCGCGCTGCCGGCAAAGCCCACCAGCCGCACCGTCGCCTGCGCGCCGGTGCCGGTGGCCTCGATCCGCACCACATCCGCCTGGCTGGCGGCGGTCACGTCCACGCGGTAGCGGCCATCGGCATCGGTGGTGGCGCTGAAGCTGCTCTTGCCCACCGCCACCGTCACCGGTGCGTTGGCCAGCGGCGCATCGGCCACGGTGCCGCTGAGCGTCATGCGGGCCTGCACGGCCACCGTCACTGCCACGTCTGTGCGGATGCTGGCGCCGCTGGCGGTGTAGCTGAAGGTCTCGGTGCCGAACCAGCCGGCATCGGGCGTGTAGACCAGCTTGCCGTCCACCATGCGGGCGGTGCCGTGCGCGGGCTTGGACACGGCGGCCACGGTCACCGGGCCTTCGTTGCTGGTGTCGTTGGCCAGCACGTCCACCGTCACCGGCGTGTTCCATGCGGTGGCGGCGGAGTCGGGGTTGGCGTCCAGCACGCTGGCGTCGCCGCCATCGCTGCCGCAGCCGGCCACCAGGCCGGCGGCCAGCACGGCCGTGACCAGGCTGACGAGCAGGGGCCGCCGCGCTCGAGGCGGGCTGGCGAAGTGCGAAGGGCCGTGGCGGCCGTGCGGACGAAGCAGGTGGGACATGAGGTGCTCCTGGCGAGTGCGTGGCCGGTCCATCCGGCCACTGCTGCGGCGCCCAATCTGCGGCGCCCAGACCGGCGCCGGCATCCGCAAGCCGCAGGAGCACGGTCCGTTGCCTCCTGCATCGGAAGGAGACGCCCGCAGCCCGGCGCGGCCGGCAGGGCTTTCCTACAATCCCAGATCGCCCCGGCGGCCCCAATGCCCCGGCGTGCACCACATGACCCACCGCAAAATCTTCGTCACCACCGCCCTGCCCTACGCCAACGCGCCCTTCCACATCGGCCACATGATGGAGTACATCCAGGCCGACATCTGGGTGCGGCACCAGCGCATGCAGGGCCACGAAGTGCACTTCGTGGGGGCCGACGATGCCCACGGCGCGCCGATCATGATCGCGGCCGAGAAGGCGGGCAAGACGCCGCAGGCCTTCGTGGCCGAGATCGCCGCCGGCCGCCAGCAGTACCTCGACGGCTTCCACATCGCCTTCGACAACTGGCACTCCACCGACGGGCCCGAGAACCACGAACTGGCGCAGGACATCTACCGCGCGCTGCGCAAGGCCGGCCTGATCACCGAGCGTTCGATCGAGCAGTTCTTCGACCCGGTGAAGAACATGTTCCTGCCCGACCGCTACATCAAGGGCGAGTGTCCCAGGTGCGGTGCCAAGGACCAGTACGGCGACAGCTGCGAGGTGTGCGGCGCGGTGTATTCGCCCACCGAGCTGAAGAACCCGTTCTCGGCGCTGACCGGCGCCACGCCGGTGCTCAAGACCAGCGTGCACTACTTCTTCCAGCTGTCGTCGCAGCGCTGCCTGGATTTCTTGAAGGAGTGGACGCACTCGGCCGGCCGCCTGCAGCCGGAAGTGCTGAACAAGATCAGCGAATGGTTCGCGGTGGACGAGCATGGCCACGGCGGCCTGGCCGACTGGGACATCAGCCGCGACGCGCCGTACTTCGGCATCCGCATCCCCGACACCGAGGACAAGTACTTCTACGTGTGGCTGGACGCGCCGGTGGGCTACCTGGCTTCGCTGAAGAACTACTTCGGCAAGATCGGCCGCGACTACGACGCCTTCTTCGCCGACCCCACGGTGGAGCAGATCCACTTCATCGGCAAGGACATCACCTACTTCCACACGCTGTTCTGGCCGGCGATGCTGCATTTCAGCGGCCGCAAGACGCCCGACCACATCTACGTGCACGGCTTCCTGCAGCTCAGCGGCGAGAAGATGAGCAAGAGCCGCGGCACCGGCCTGTCGCCGCTGAAGTACCTGCAGCTGGGCATGAACGCCGAGTGGCTGCGCTACTACCTGGCGGCCAAGCTCAACGGCCGGGTGGAAGACGTGGACTTCAACCCCGACGACTTCGTGGCGCGGGTCAACTCCGACCTGGTGGGCAAGTACGTCAACATCGCCAGCCGGGCTGCGGGCTTCCTGAACAAGCGCTTCGGCGGCCAGGTGCTGCCGGTGGCCGAGCTGCCGGCGGCCGATGCCGCCATCCACGACCAGATCGTGGCGGCGCAGCCGGCGCTGTGCCAGCTGTTCAACGAGCGTGAGTACGGCAAGGCGCTGCGCGACATCATGGCGCTGGCCGATGTGGTCAACGGCTACACCGACGAGAACAAGCCCTGGGAACTGGCCAAGAAGCCCGAGCAGGCCGAGCGCCTGCACCAGGTGTGCAGCACGCTGATCCGCGCCTTCGAGCTGCTGACGCGCCTGCTGGCGCCGGTGCTGCCGGCCACGGCGGCCAGTGCGGCCCAGTTCCTGAACGTGCGCTTCGAGCGCAGCATCGGCCCTTCGCAGGTCGAGCGCATCGGCGAGTTCAAGCACCTGCTGCAGCGTGTGGACACCAAGCAGCTGGACGAACTGCTGGCGCCGCCGCCCGCGCCCAAGGTGGTGCCGGGCGGCGAGGACATCGCGCCCGAGATCAAGATCGACGACTTCACCAAGGTCGACCTGCGCATCGCCAAGATCGTGAACGCCGAAGCCGTGGAAGGCAGCGACAAGCTGCTGCGGCTGACGCTGGACGTGGGCGAAGGCCGCACCCGCAACGTGTTCAGCGGCATCAAGTCGGCCTACCGGCCGGAAGACCTGATCGGCAAGCTGACGGTGATGGTGGCCAACCTGGCGCCGCGCAAGATGAAGTTCGGCGTCAGCGAAGGCATGGTGCTGGCCGCCTCGCATGCCGACGAGAAGGCCGAGCCCGGCATCTTCGTGCTGGAGCCCGGCCTGGGCGCGCAACCCGGCATGCGGGTGCGGTAAGGCTCAGCGAGCGCAGCGAGCCTGGCGGTTACGGGCAAACGCGCCCAGCAGCGCCAGGCCGCCCAGCATCAGCGCATAGGTGCCCGGCTCGGGCACCGGCGCGGTGGCCAGGTCGGCATTGACACCCAGTGCGATGAACTGGGTGAACTCGCTGCCCGAGAAGTTGTTGTCGGCCACCAGCATCAGCGTCTTGCGGCCGCCCGCGTCGGCGCCCCAGGTGATGCCTTCCACGTTGTCCAGCACCAGGGCCGTGCCGTCATCGTTGCGCAGCGTGCCCAGGTCCAGCAGCAGCGACTTGCGCATCGCGCTGAAGCTGGCGCCCTGCAGCGAAGCCAGCGACGAGACGTCGGTGGCGCCGACGGTGTCCGTCAGGTACAGGCGGATGTTGTAGCCCGAGCCGGCCGCGAACGAGCGCTCCATCGCGATGAAGCGGCCCTCGCTCACCGCCAGCAGTTCCACCAGGCCGTTGTCGGCAAAGCCGCCCGGCGTGGGCGCGTTGACGATGGCGTCGGTGCGGTACACGTATTCGGCGCTGCGCTGGCCGCTGGCCAGGTTGAACTCCGCCACGCGGCTGTTGCTGCCGGCGGCCAGCGAAGCGGCCGGGCCGTCCTGCACCAGCGCCCCTTCGGTGGCCACGTAGGCGCGGCTGCCGTCGGTGGACAGGGTCAGGCTTTCAAAGGCCAGGTTGTTGCGGATGCCGCGGTCCCCCGCCACGGTGCCGGCGGCGCTGCCGGCCGGCAGGTAGGCCGTGGGCACCTCGAAGCTGCGCATCGGCGTGCCGTCCAGGTACATCTGGCGCAGCGTGGGGTTCTGGTAGGTGTTGCCGCTGCGCAGGCCTTCGTTGGTCCACAGCAGCGAAGGGCCATTGGCGCCGCGCACCAGACGGATGGATTCCGGATCGACGCCGTTGGCGGCGAAGGGCTGGCCGTTGACATCGCGCAGCGTGGTGACGCCGGTGAACTGAACGCCGGCGCCGCTGGCGTTGTTGGCGCGCTGGAACTGCGCCACGTCCAGCGTCATGCGGTAGTAGCGCGCCGGGTTGATCTGGCTGCGGTCGTCGCTGATGGCGACGTAGCTCTGCGTGGCGGCGTCGTAGTCGATGCCGGACAGACCGCCGACCTGGGTGCCGGCGAACATGGTGCCGGTGGCCAGCGTGGCCTGGCCGATGTAGTCCAGCGGGCTGGCGGCCAGCGAGGCCGAGGCGGCAAAGGCCAGTGCCGCGGCGGCGGCCAGTGGGCGAAGGAGCGAGGCAGGTGCGGTCATGGTGTGGCAGCGGTTGAAAACGACCGCGCATGCTGGCCGCGCTGCATGACCTGCGCATGAAAGCGGACGCTCCGGCGCACAATCCGGGCTGTGACCGAGGTACCCCGCACCCTGCCGCTGTTGCCGCCCTCCCGGCGGCGCCGCTTCATGGCGCGGGTGCACCACTGCGGTCCTCCGGCGGCGGCGTGTCGGCCCGTTCCTTCCCGCAGCCCTCCGGAGACCGCATGCCCCCGCTTCCGCTTCACCGCTTTCGCCCGCGCCTCGTCAGCAGCCTGAAGGGCTACACGCGCGACCGCTTCTTCGCCGATGCCGGCGCCGGCCTCACCGTGGGCATCGTCGCGCTGCCATTGGCCATGGCCTTTGCGATTGCCAGCGGCGTCAAGCCCGAGGCGGGGCTGTTCACGGCCATCATCGCCGGCTTCCTCATCTCCGCGCTGGGCGGCAGCAACGTGCAGATCGGCGGGCCGGCGGGTGCCTTCATCGTCATCGTCTACGGCATCGTCGAGCGCTACGGCCTGGCCAACCTGCTGATCGCCACCGTGCTGGCCGGCGTGCTGCTGTTCCTGATGGGGCTGCTGCGGCTGGGCGCGCTGGTGCGCTATGTGCCGGTCAACATCGTCATCGGCTTCACCAACGGCATCGCGGTGCTGATCGCGCTGTCGCAGGTGCGCGACCTGCTGGGCTTGAAGGTAGACAAGCTGCCGGCCGACTTCTTCGCGCAGCTGCACACGCTGGGCGCCGCGCTGCCCAGCTTCAACCCGCATGCGCTGGTACTGGGGCTGCTGTGCTTCGGCGGGCTGATGCTGTGGCCGCGGCTGTTCCGGCGTGACGTGCCGCCGCTGGTCAAGGCCGCGGGCCGCCTGCCGGGGCAGATCGTCGCGCTGGTCACGCTGACGCTGGCGGCCACGCTGCTGGCGCTGCCGGTGGAAACCATCGGCAGCCGCTTCGGCGGCATTCCGCAGGGGCTGCCCACGTTCGCGTTGCCGGCCTTCAGCTGGCAGACCGTGCAGCAGCTGTTCATCCCCACCGTCACCATCGCGCTGCTGGGCGCGGTCGAGTCGCTGCTGTGCGCGCGCGTGGCCGACAGCCTGGGCCAGTCGGCCTTTCCGCGCCACGACCCCAACCAGGAGCTGATGGCCCAGGGCGTGGCCAACGTGGTGGCCCCCTTCTTCGGCGGCATCCCGGCCACCGGCACCATCGCACGCACCGTCACCAACCTGCGGGCCGGCGCCACCACGCCGGTGGCGGGCATGGTGCATGCGCTGGCGCTGCTGACCATCGTGCTGCTGGCCGCGCCGCTGGCGCTGTACGTGCCGCTGGCGGTGCTGGCCGGCATCCTGCTGTTCGTGGCCTGGAACATGGGCGAGTGGCACGAGTTCGCCCGGCTGCGGCAGTTCTCGCTGGGCTACCGCACCACACTGCTGGGCACCTTCGTGCTCACCGTGGTGTTCGACCTCACGGTGGCAGTGGAGGTGGGGCTGGTGTCGGCCTGCGTGTTCTTCATCTGGCGCATGGGCACGCTGTTCCGCGCGCAGCCGCTGGAAGTGCCGGTGCCCGGCGTGGTGGTGCTGCGGCTGTACGGCGCCCTCTTCTTCGGCGCGGTGGGCAAGATCGAGGAGCTGGAGAACCGGGTGCCGGCCGGCACCCGCGCCGTGGTGCTGGAGATGCAGCGGCTGGTGTCGATGGACGCCTCGGGCCTGGACGCCATGCAGCAGCTGCACCGGGTGCTGCAGCGCCGCGGCGTGCGGCTGGTGCTGGCCGACCTGAACGAGCAGCCGCGCTCCCTGGTGCGGCGCGGCGGGCTGGAGGCGGCGCTGGGCGCAGGCGGCGTGGCCGACACGCTGGCCGAGGCACTGGCGGCACTGGCGCCTGCGGCCGGTGGTCCGGTCAACCCGGCGACATCAGCCGCGGATCGTCCATGACCGCGCTGCGCAGCACCTTCATGTCCGCATCGAACACCACGTTGAACACCTTGGCCTGCTGGCCGTCGCGCCAGCGCCAGTCCCATTCGGTCTGCTGCTTGAGCGCATAGGTCTGCTGCTGGGCGGGTCGGCCCAGCAGGCGGCGCACCTGCTCGGCCGTCATGCCGGGCTGCACGCGCTCGAAGTTGCGCGGCGTCAGCACCTGGCGCAGCGCGCTCATGCGGCCGTCGGGGCCGATGGTGATGAGGTAGTTGACCGCGCCTTCGGGCTGGCGCGGGTAATCGAAGGTGCGCGAGCCGTCAGGCTCGTCGAACACCGCGGCCGGCTCGCCGAACTGCTGGCGCACGTCGGCCTCGGTGGCCACGCCCTCTTCCAGTTTGGCGATGCGCTCGGCGTCGCAGCCGGCCAGCAGCGCCAGCGCCAGGCCGGCGGCCGCGGCCCATCGGCCGTTCCAGTTCCTGTGTGTCATGGGTGCCCCGGGTAAACTCTCAGGTTCCGCCCATTCTTGTCCACCGTGCCATGCCGCTCTTCTGGAAGCCCTACAAGTCCGACGTGACCCAGTTCATCGACTCGCTGAAGGAGAAGAAGCCCACGCTGGAAGCCGAGCAGCGCGCCGGACGCTCGCTGCTGTGGGACCGCCCGATCGACCGCCAGGCCCAGGCCGAGTACCAGGACGCCCGCGTGCCGCAGCAGCCCTACGTCTACCAGACCAAGGGCAAGTAAGCGCCCCGCCAACCACCGATGTCCGACGAATCGCCGCCCACCGGCGGCCCGCTGCCGCCCCCGGTGCTGGAAGCGCAGCCGAACGTGGTCGACACGGTGGCGGTGGCTCGCCTGTATGGCGAGCCGCTGTTCGCGATGCCGCAGGATCTCTACATCCCGCCGGACGCGCTGGAAGTGTTCCTCGAGGCCTTCGAAGGCCCGCTGGACCTGCTGCTGTACCTGATCCGCAAGCAGAACTTCAACATCCTCGACATTCCGCTGGCCGACGTGACGCGCCAGTACCTGGCCTATGTCGACCAGATCCGCAAGAGCAACCTGGAGCTGGCCAGCGAATACCTGCTGATGGCCGCGATGCTCATCGAGATCAAGAGCCGGATGCTGCTGCCGCCCAAGAAGTCGGCTGACGGGCATGAGCCCGAAGACCCGCGGGCCGAGCTGGTGCGCCGGCTGATCGAGTACGAGCAGATGAAGCTGGCCGCCTTCAAGCTCGACGCACTGCCGGTGCTGGGCCGCGACTTCCTGCGGGCGCAGGTGACGATCGAGCAGAGCCTGAAGCCGCGCTTCCCGGACGTCTCGATCGACGAGCTGCGCGAGGCCTGGGCCGACATCCTCAAGCGCGCCAAGCTGAACCAGCACCACAAGATCAGCCGCGAGCAGCTGTCGGTGCGCGAGCACATGAGCATCGTGCTGCGCCGGTTGCAGGGCAAGCGCTTCGTTGAGTTCGAGGAGCTGTTCGACGTGACGCGCGGTGCGCCGGTGCTGGTGGTCACCTTCATCGCGATGCTCGAGCTGGCGCGGGAGCGCCTGCTCGAGATCACGCAGGCCGAGGCCTTCGCGCCGATCTACGTGCGCCTGGCCTACTCACCCAGCTGACGGAGCCCCCAAGCTCGCTGCGCTCGCGGCCCCCCAGGCCCTTGTCAAAGGGCCCTTCGGACCCTTGGGGCGCACCCGCCCTTGGGGCGGCCCGGCGGGCGGGTGATGCGGCCCCGGCCGTCCTCCACTACCGCGCCTTGCGCCGGGCGAACCAGCCCACGGCCGCCAGGCCGCCCAGCATCAGCGCATAGGTCGACGGCTCCGGGATGGCGGCCACGTGCGCCAGCATGGCATCGGCCAGCAGTTCATGGCCGGTGGCGGTGGGGTGCACGCCGTCCCAGAACAGGTACTGCGTCGGGTCGCAGGCGGTGCCCAGCGCGGCGCAGGCATCGGTGGCATTGCTCAGGCCGTAGGCCGTGGGATCGGCGGCCACCTGGTTGAGCAGGCTGAAGACCGAAAAGGTGGTGACGCCCGCCTCGCCGCCCAGCCGCTCGGCCAGCGCGGAGTTCATCGCGCCGGTCATGGCCAGACCGAGCGTCTGCGCATCGGCACCGAAGCTGGCCACCGAGGGCGTGAGCCCGATGTTGGGCGTGTCCCAGACCACGATGTGCTGGGCGCCCGCGGCCTGCAGCGTGTCGACGATGTCGCCCACGTTCTTGGCATAGGCCTCGGCCAGCGCGTTGATCTGGCCCAAGCGCTCGGCCGGCGTGCTCGCTGCGGCAATCGCTCCGATGGTGTTGCGGGCATTGTTGCCCCCGCCGGCCACCACATACAGCGCGTTGGGATCGGCCGACGTCCCCGGCTTCAGGTACTGCCCCACCTGGCTCTTCAGGCTGTACGGAAAGTCGCACAGCACCGGACACAGATCGGTGCCGTCGCGGCCGGTTTCGGCGCCGCCGTACGCGTAGTTGGTGCCGCCCAGCAGCGAGGGCATCAGGTTCACGCCCAGCGCCTGCGCGAAGGGCACCGCCCAGGCCACGCCGTTGGTGAACGAACCCTGGTCGAACGGGCGGGTGGACACATAGGCGTTGCTGGTCACCCAGGCCGGGTCGGTGGTAGTCGCGACGGGAATGCCCGCCTGTTGGATCTGGGTCAGCACCACGCCGTCGTTGCCGGTGTCGGTGAGGCTGTCGCCGAACAGGTACACCCCGGAAAAGCCGGCCTGGGCACTGCTCACCATCACCAGCAGCGCAGCTGCCAGTACGCGTTTGACAGAATTTCGATGCTTCAACGGACGCTCCTTGGACGCAGGCTGTAACACTTGTTTCGCCTAGGTGTCCGAAGGATAGCCCGACCGGCTGCCGCACCGCAGCAACCTGTGGCTTAAAGCACGATAAACCGCGAGCGAGTGCCCGCTTACTTGGTCGCGCCTGTTACATCTTGGTGCGTTGGCGGCGCGCAGCCCATCCCACCATGGCCAAGCCGCCCAGCATCAGGGCATAGGTTTGCGGCTCAGGGATGGCCGCCACCGTGGCCACCATCCCGGCGGCGATGACCTGATGCCCCAGCGTGGTGGGGTGGATGCCATCCCAGAACAGCGCGGTGGCCGGGTCGCAGAACGCTGCCGGGTTGCCGCAGGCCTGCGTGACGTTGGTGAAGCTGGAGGTGGCCGGCGACTGCTGCGTCTGCGCGACGACGTTGGTCAACAGGCCATAAAGATCGAACGTGAGCACGTCGGCTTCGCTGGCCAGTCGGGCGGCCAGCGCCACGTTCATCTGCTGCGCCAGGGAGCTGGCACCGAACTGCGCGACGGGCCCCGACGCGATGGCCGCAGGGACCAGCCCGAGATTGGGCGTGTTCCACACGACGATGTGGCGGGCCCCCGCCGCCTGCAGGCCATCGACGATGCTGCCGATGTCGTTGGCATAGGTGCTGGTCGCCGCAGACAGGGTGCTTTCCACGTTGGCACCGCCCAGGATGTCGGCCAGCGCATCACGGGCGTTGTTGCCGCCGCCGGCCACCACGTACAGCGCATCCGACGGCAAGGGCTTGCCGCCTGCCGCAGCCAGCAGCTGCCCGGCCTGCGTGGTCAGGCTGGGCGCGCTGCCGCCGCTGGTGCGGGCGCCGCCAAAGGCGTAGTTGGTGCCGCCGCCCAGCGAAGGCAGGGAGTCGCCCAGGCCCAGGCTGTTGGAGAAATAGCTGGCCCACACCGGCCCGTTGGACAAGGTGCCGCTGGCATAAGGCCGCTGCGGCACGTACAGGTCGGAAAGGATGACCTGGTTCTGATCGGTGCCGACCGCCAGCGCCGCATTGCCGACATCGGACAGGCTGTCGCCCAGCACGTACAGACCGCTGAAGCTGCCGGCCGCCTGGGCCAGCGGCGCTGCCAGCAGCAGGCTGAGCGCCAAGGTCAGCGGGTGCAGGCGCCCCCCCAGAAAAGGACGACGGAACGGCATGCGACTTCTCCCCGGGGTAAAGCGGGCACTCTAGCCGCAGGCCGCCGATCAGCGCATCCCCAGCTTGAAAGCGATCATCGCCCGCAGCTTGTTGGGCAGCACCGGCTTGATCAGCAGGTGGAAGTCGTGCGTCGCCGATTCGTCCTCATGCCCGCCCAGGCTGCTGCCGGTGACCACGATGGCCGGCAGCTGCGCACGGGGCCAGCGTGCGCGCAGCACGGCCAGCGCCTCCAGCCCGGTGGTGCCGGCCGGCAGCCGGTAGTCGACGATCAGCAAGTCGGGCTGCGGCGTGCCGGGCTGGGCGGCCCAGGCCTGCACCGCCTCCACCGTCTCGAAGGCATCCACCTGCGCGCCCCAGGCCTGCAGCAGCACCACCAGGCCCTCGCGCACCGCGGCTTCGTCCTCCACCACCACCATGCGGCGGCCGTTGAGGGTCAGGCCCAGGGCCGCCTTGCTGCGGGTGAGGTCGCGCTCGACCCGGCGCTGCTCGATGCCCACCGGCAGCTCCAGGCTGAACACGGTGCCACGGTCCACCCGCGAGCGCACCGTCAGCGGTGCCTGCAGCAGGTCGGCCAGGCGCTTGACGATGGCCAGCCCCAGGCCCAGGCCCTTGCGGTGGTGCGCCTCCAGCGGGCGGCTGGTGTGCACCTGGTAGAACTCTTCGAAGATGCGGGGCAGCGCCGCCTCGGACACGCCGATGCCGCTGTCCCACACCTGCACCAGCAGCCGTTCGCCGCGCTGCCGGCAGCTGACCAGCACGCCGCCATCTTCGGTGTAGCGGATGGCGTTGCTCACCAGATTGCGCAGGATGCGCTCCAGCAGCAGCGGGTCGGTCTGGGCCACGCGCTGGTCGCCATGGAAGCTCAGCGCCAGGCCTTTCTCGAAGGCCAGCGGCTCGAAGTGCAGACGCAGCCGGGTGAACACCTCCTTCATACGCACCGGGTGCGGGTTCACGTCCACGCCGCCGCTGTCGATGCGGGTGATGTCCAGCAGCTCGCCGAACAGGCCCTCCAGCGCGTCCACGCTCTCGTTGATGCTGTTGACCAGCGAGGCCACCTCGGGGTCGCGGATGCGCTGGCGCAGCGCCTCGGCGAACAGGCCCATCGCATGCAGCGGCTGCCGAAGGTCGTGGCTGGCCGCCGCGAAGAACTGGGTCTTGGCGCGGCTGGCCGCTTCGGCCGCGCGGCGGGCCTCGTCGGCCGCGGCCTTTTCCACCCGCAGCTGCGCCGCGAGCTGGTCGGTGCGCGCCTTCAGCGAGATGGCCTGCGCCAGCGCGCTGCGGTGCGTGCGGCCGATGACCAGCGTGGCCACGAAGATCACGCCCAGCACCACGGCCAGCTGCCAGTGGAAGGGCTCGCTGCGGTCGGTGACGATGCGGGCGATGGTGGGCACCAGGATCAGGCTGATGAAGGCGTTGAACACCTTGCCCTGGGTGACCAGCAGCTGCACCGCGCCCAGCGTGTAGGCATAGGCCACCAGGATCAGCGCCAGCCGGTGGTATGGCGTGCCCAGGTTCCAGAACAGCCACACCGCCGCGCCCCATTGCGCACCCTGCAGCAGCACCAGCACCACGTAGCTGCGCACCCAGCCCAGCAAGGTGGCATCGTCCAGCGTGCCGGCCAGCTCGCGCTGGCGGTAGCGCCACCAGTGGCCCAGGCGCAGCAGCCACAGCAGCATCACCGCGGCCACCCAGCCGCCCAGCACCAGCGGGTGGGCCAGCGGGAAGAACACGCCCACCATCACGCCGAAGCCGACCGCGTTGCCGGTCAGCGACGCGGGGCTCTGGGCAATCAGCGCCCGGATCTGGTCGGCCTTCATCCGCGGCGATTCGGCTTCCAGGCCTGGAAGCTGGGCAGCTGGCCCTGCGTCATCTGGCTGACGGCCAGCACCGCCTGCGTGCGCGAGCTCACGTTGAGGGCCCGCAGCACCGCGGCCACATGGTCCTTGACCGTTTCCACCGACAGGTTCATCTCACGCGCGATGAGCTTGTTGGGTTTGCCCTGCAGCAGCTGCGCCAGCACGTCGGCCTGGCGCGGCGTCAGGCCCAGCGAGGCCAGCGACGGTGCGTTCTGCTGGAAAGGCGTGGCCTCGGCCTGCTGGGCGATGCGCATCACGTCGGGCACGGTCTCGTCCTCGGCCACCGGCGGCGGCGCGGCGCTGTAGTCGCCGCCCAGCGACATCGGTGGCACGAAGATGCCGCCCGACATCACCAGGCGCAGCGCCTCGAACAGCATCTCGTTGGAGGCACGCTTGGGCACGAAGCCCATCGCGCCCAGGTCGATGGCCTGGATGACGTCGCTGGCGCGGTCGGAGGCCGACACCACCACCACCGGCAGCGCCGGATGCTGGCTGCGCAGCTCGGTCAGCACGTCGAAGCCGTTGGCATCGCCCAGCTGCAGGTCCAGCAGCACGAGGTCGAACTCGGCGTCGGTGGCCAGCTGCTGGCGCAGCTCGGCTGCGCTGGCCACGCCGACGACGGTGACGTCGTCACCGAGGCCGCGGATCACGCCCTGCAGGGCGGACAGGATCAGGGGATGGTCATCGACCAACAGCACCTTCATGGCAAGCTCCTCGTGGCCGCCTTGCGGCGGCTTTCTGAGGGGGATGGTAGCTTGCTGGCGGCGGCGGCAACCCCCAGCCCGCCTAAGGCGGGCCCAGCTGAAACAGCTTGCGCATCTCGGGCGTGAGCCTCTCCGAGGTCTGGCCGGCCCAATGGGTGAACGGCTCAAGCTCGAAGTGCTTGACGCGGCCAACCGGCAAGGGTATGCGGCGCTCGCCCTTGACGAGGAATGCGGTGAAGCGCTGAAAGTCGTCGGGCACCTGCACCTCGACAAGCGCCATGTCCTGATCACCCGGCAACCAGTCGTTGTCCTCCAGGGTACGGCCGGGGAACACCTCTTCGAACGCGGCGCGTACCTCGCTCAGATCGGGCTCGCTCACCGCGCGCTCGCGCAGTGAAAAATTGATTGACAGATAGTGGCGCTGGCCCCGGCGGTCATGGAACCAGAAGAGGGCCGCCTCCGGAATTGCTCGCAACCGGTTGACCTGCATGTAGGTACCCAGCTCCCACTGCCCCACGTTCTCCGCCTCTGCATTGCCATGGGCGCTTTGCAGCTCGGTCACACGCGAGACATTGCCGCTGAGCACATGGCGCCAGGGGTACTTCACCCGGATGTGCCGCATGTACCACATGGGATCCGGTCGCCATCCCGCCTTCACACGCTCGACGGTCTCGGGTTTCATCCGGTCCAGCGCCAGCCACCGGTCCTCGGTCAGCGTGAAGGCACCAGCAGGCACGTTTGCGTTGTAGCTCTGGCGTGTCATGCCCTCCAACACCCGGGCGCGGTAGGTGCCCAGCTCCACCTGACTGCCCACGCCCCACACCCACAGCATCACATGCCCATCGGGTGCAACGCCGATGCGCAAGTCTTCATACCGTGGCGTCACCTCGCCGTACCTGATCTCACGCGCCACGATCTTCGGCGCCCTGACGAACAACTCAAACAGGCGCTGCAACGGCAGCTCGGCATCCAGCCGGTAGAAGCGGTCCTCCAGGTAATCGTGGTAGCTCAGCCGCAGCGTCTTGGGCAGGCGGGCACCCTGGGCGGGTGTACCCCCCATCCCGAAACTGCCCAGACCCCAGGCAGCCCCAAAGCCGGTGTAGAAAACAGCCACCGTTTTGCCGTCGACATCCTTGAGCCAGTTGTTGCCGGTCAAGGTCTCCAGGTTTGTCTGGTCGCGCCGGGCGATGTCGATGCCGTAACTGCAGAAGGACACGGTCCACTCCATGAACGCGGTTTCCGGCGTTTCGTTATTCATGAACAGTCCTCGAAGAATTTGGGCGCTGCCTGCACAAGGACCACTGAACAAGCCCAGCGCAGCGACACGCTGAAGCCAGCGACGCCGGCCATGCAGCTCAACCGGGCACATGTTGTCGCTCCAGTTCTGTGTCGTTCTTGTAGCGGGGTTGATTCGCGTAGTCGTCTCGCAGTGACAAGTGCAGGTAAGCACGTCGAAACGCCCGCGCCTTGTGTCGACCCACCAACTCCTCCAGCGACCGGCTGACCCGGGTGCCACCGGCGGCAGCAAACACCCGCTGCCGCGCAAGCTCGCGCAGCTGAGCCTGGACCGCTGCAATGTCGGGCGTCCGTGCCTGCATGTGGGCCTTGAGCGATGGGGGATACAAGGTGGTCGTGCACCGCTCTGCCACATCCACCATCAGAGACAGACCCACCTTGTAGTAGTCACCTCCCACCTGCCGCTGGTGGCGGTACGGATGCAGCGCACCTGCCCTCAGGTCTTCGGAGGCGTACCAGCCCTGCGCGTAGACGAAGGCCTGGGGGCCCCGCACTGCTTGTCCAGTGCCATCTCCGTCGACTGTCTGCCTGGTTGGAGGCAAGTCCACGGTCTCCGGCGGCTCGTCAGCCGCCGTGCCGGCTTTGTAGCCTCCCCCCACGTCGGAATGCGAGCCGGGGATGCCCAGCTCAAAGCCCATGGGCCGCCGGATGCCATCCACCGTCGTCTTCGCGCAGCAAGCGCTGTCGATGGTCGTCAATGCGAAGTGGCGGCGGTATTCATCCATCGCCGCCAACTGAAAGACACGGCGGGCGGAGTCATCGACAAATCGGAGACCCAGACCCTCCACGTCATTGGTGCGAACCGCGCCTTCGGCAGAGACCGTGTCGAAAAGACCGACGAAGTTCACCTGCACCAGGACGCGCCGCCATTCGTCCAGAAAGTGCTTGGCAATATCCTCGCGCTGCCGCAGCAAGCTCGCGAAATGGCGGGCCGCGGCAGCGCCACGGCTGAAGCCAAACAGGTTGAGCTCAAGAACTGCGGGCGGATCGCCATTGCGGCGCTTACGCTTGACGGCACTGATCAACGAACCCAATGCCTGCTGGGCACGCGCTCGTACGCCGGTATCCCCGGTGCCCAGCGCCGCCCCCCTCAGGCTGTCCGCTTGCAGGCGGGTGGTGCCGATGCCATCGATGTAGATACCAAGATCGGGGCTGTCTCGGTCTTTATGAAGCGCGCTCCACATGCGCGCCACGTTGGACAAGCCGTTGTCATAACTGGTGTTCTCTCCGCCGTACTGCCTGCGGATGCCAGCGTCTTCGGTCGTGACGTTGTAGTAGTTGTTGAACGTGCCGTCGAAGAACAGATTGACCTGCACCTTGTCGACTTCGACCACATGCTGCGTGTCGTCGCCCGGTGTCGTGACCGTCGTGTGCTCGTGGAGGCCTTGCGTGTGGGGCTGCGTTGACATATCAGGTCCTTCACCCTATGCGTCGCGCATCAAGGGGTGATGTCGTGTTCAAGCCGGATGGACATGGGCCGCTCGCCGCTGCCCAGGCGCTGAGTGCGTCCCTGGCTGTCGGTCACCCCGCTCACGATGCGACCGTTGGCCAAGGTCAGGCGGTACGGAAAATGGGCGACGGGTCGCCCCTTCCGGTCTCGCAGCACCAGCAACTCGTTGTACGGCGCAGCCTCGTCTTGCGGCCGCACCGGCATGCTCTTGCCACCCGGCATCCCATGCACCGCCGCATGCGCCGCCCAGGTGCCTGCTGTGTTTTCGGTGATGCCGTCGGCCTGCCACTGCGTGGCGCTGCCGCCGCCGTTGATGGTCACCGCCTCTTTGGCTTCGATGTGCACCTGCTGCGCGGTGGCGGTGATCTTGAGCTTGGCCAGCAGGTGGATGCTGGCTTCCACGGCCTTGAGTTCGATGCCGCTGGTGGCGCTGATGAGCTTGACGCCGGCCTTGTAGGCGAACAGGCGAATCGCCTGGTCCGCACTGGCCAGCAGGCTCTTGCCCGCGCTGACGCTGGTGTGCCCGCCGCTGCTGATGGCGTGGTGCTGGCCGCTGTGCTGGTGGGTGGTGGCTGGGGTGGTGCTCTCGATGCCTGCGGGGCTGGCGAGGATGAGGTGCGGTTCCTGCAGTTCAGGGAACCGGCCTTCCTGGGCTTTGCCTGCGATGCCTTGGTTCTGCGCGTTGAGCGCCTGCGCCACGTCGTCCTGGTCGCCTTGGGTTTGGGCTTGGTGCATCTGCGCCAGGTGGGCCAGGCTGTCGTGTTGACCCTGGGCCTGGTTCAGCCGCGCGATGGTTTCGCTGAGGTCGGTGACGTGGCCTGTGGCCTTGCTTCTGGCTTCGGTGCTGAGGATCAAGCCGTCCTTGGCGCGGATGGCGCCGTGTCCGTCGGTGCGCAGCTCGAAGCCTTGTCCGCGGTGATCCTTGCGGCCCTGCCGGTCTTCGATGCGGGTGATGTGGCCCAGGCTCAGGCTGCTGTGCTGATGGTCGCTCTTGAGTTGGGCCTGGATGGCCTGGTGGGTGTCGTCCAGCACCAGGTGGTTGGACCGGCCCGCGGCACTGTTGCCGCCGCCGGGCGTGAGTTCCCGGCTTCTCAGGCCGCTGAGCGCCTGCTGCGCCGGCAGCTCCCACGGCGGCAGGTTGGTCTGGTTGTAGACCCGGCCGGTGCAAATCGGCCGGTCGATGTCGCCGCCGATGAAGCTGACGATGACTTCCTGCCCCACCCGGGGCAGGTGCATGCCGCCCAGTTGATTGCCGGCCCACTCGCTGCTCACGCGCACCCAGCAACTGCTGTGGTGGGTGTTGGGACCGTACCGGTCCCACGGGAACTGGACCTTGATGCGGCCGAGGTGATCGGTGTAGAGGTTGGTCTCCGCTGTCCCCGCGTCAGGACCGCAGACAAGGGCGGTTTCGGGGCCGGGGATGTGGGGCTTGGGCTGGGTGGCTTCGGGCCGCAGCAGTTCGCTGGCGGGCTGCACCTCGAAGTCCACCGTGCAGCGCCACTGGCCGCCCAGGCGTTGGGCGTCTGACAGCGCCTTGGGCGCTGCAGCCCGCGCCGTGTCTTCGCTGACGTTCTCCACCACCAGGTCGGCGGCCAGCGTCAGGTAGTAGATGTTGGCGGCGTGCTGCGGATGCTCGCGCAACTGGAAGCTGTGGCCAGCGGCGATGCCGCGCACATGGCCCTGGCCGCGGGCGCGGTGGCCGAGCTGCCGCAGCGCGTCCATGCGCAGCCTGGCGAGGTGCCGGCCTTGGGCTTCGGTCTGGTTCGCGGTCTTGTCGGCGCCGCGGTTGGGTTGGCTCCAGTCGCTGGCGGGCAGGTGCACGGCAGCTTCGCCCTCGCCGAGCGTCTGGCTGCCGCGCCACAGGTACACGTCTTGGCCGGCCTGCCCGGTGGGACGCGCTGCACGGGCGGTGGCGGTCAAGCTCGCCCCCGGGCGCGTGTGGTCGTATTCGCGGCTTTCGTAGGCCCCGGCGGTCAGCCGGTCCACCGGTGCGAACGCGTGGATGTACTCCTCGTCGATCTTGTGGCCCGGCGGGTAGTAGGCGATGGCGTGGTAGCTGCTGTCGGGGTCGTCCGCCTGCAAGGGCCTGAAGGCGCCGTTGTAGTCGCTCAGCACCAACCGGTGCACGCCGTTCGTGTGCTCAAAGTGGTGGTTAATGCCCCAGGCCTGCATCAGCCGGCACAGGAACTGGTAGTCGGTTTCGTTGTACTGCACCAGGTAGTCCACCACCGGGTACCGCTCGATGAGCCGCCACTCCACCGGGAAGATGTAGTCGTCCAGCACCGCGCGCAGCACCTGCACCGGCGTCTGGTTCTGGAACACCTTGCAGTCGGTGCTCAGCGTGGCCAGGTACAGCCAGGGCCGCAGCGTCAGCTCATACAGCGCGTGGCGGCTGTCTTCGCCCAGCAGGCGGGCTTCGGCGATCAGCGCGTTGATCTGGCGCTCGCCTGCGCCTTGATTGCCAAGAAGGCCTGACCCGTGGCCTTCCAGCTCAATGGCGCAAGAGATCTCCCGCCCCACCATGTCCGGCAGGCTGAAGTTGGCGCCGCGCAGCAGGCCGCCAAGCTCTGCCACCTCATCCGGCGTCTGCAACACCAGCTGGTACTCGAACAGGCCGTTGATCGCCTCGCGGCCGCTCAGCCGCAGGGGCACCAGCGCCGGCCGGGCCAGGTGCCGCGGAATTGCAGGGCTGCTGATCGTCAGCGCGCGTTCGCCGCTGAACGGACGCGCGAGGGGAAGTCTCTCGTTCATGTTGCGTGACAGGTCTGCATGGAACGAGGCACCGAGAAAAACCGCTCGGGCCGGCCAGACTGCTACTGCAAGAGACGTTTCGGCCCGGAGACTTCATCGGGCCCAGCTAATTTCGTCCGAACGCGCCCAGACGTCAAGCGCGGGTTCGCTTGACCATGAACCGGTTCAGCCCAACGCTTCGTCCACCAGCTCCACCCAATGCCGCACGGGCGTCTGGGTGCCCGACTGCAGTTGCTGGATGCAGCCGATGTTGGCCGAGACGATGACGTCGGGGCCGCTGGCCTGCAGGTGGCCCAGCTTGCGGTCGCGCAGCTGGTGCGACAGCTCGGGCTGCAGCACCGAGTAGGTGCCGGCCGAGCCACAGCACAGGTGGCTTTCGGTCGCGGCCAGCGACACGTCGAAGCCCAGCGTGGACAGGCCCGTCTCCACCGGGCCGCGCACCTTCTGGCCGTGCTGCAGCGTGCAGGGCGGATGGAACACCACCTTGCGCGGGCCGCCTTCGCGCAGCTTGCCGGCCAGTGCCGGCGCCAGCTCGGGCAGCAGCTCGCTGAGGTCGCGCGCCAGCGCCGAGACCTTGGCTGCCTTGGCCGCGTAGGCGGCGTCGTGGCGCAGCGCATGGCCGTAGTCCTTGACCGTGACGCTGCAGCCCGAGGCATTGACGACGATGGCCTCCGCCGTTCCTTGCGACACCATCGGCCACCAGGCGTCGATGTTGCGGCGCATGTGCTCATGGCCGCCTGCCTGGTCGTTCAGGTGGGTCTTGATGGCGCCGCAACAACCGGCCGAAGGCGCCACCACCGCCTGGATGCCGGCCGCATCCAGCACGCGGGCGGTGGCCGCGTTGATGTTGGGCGCCATCGCCGGCTGCACGCAGCCGGTGAGCATCAGCACCTTGCGGGCATGCTCGCGCTGCGGCCACTCATGCGCGCGCGGCGGCTGGCGTTCGGGCACCTTGTCCTTGAGCAGCTCGGGCAGCAGCGGCCGCACCAGCTGGCCCAGCTGCATCGCCGGCTTGAACAGCGGCGAGGTCAGGCCTTCCTTCAGCAGCCAGCGCACCGCGCGCTCGCCGGCCGGGCGCTGCACCTTGGCTTCCACCACCTGGCGGCCGATGTCCACCAGGTGGCCGTACTGCACGCCCGAGGGGCAGGTGGTCTCGCAGTTGCGGCAGGTCAGGCAGCGGTCCAGGTGCAGCTGGGTGGCGCGGGTGGGCTCTGCGCCTTCCAGCACCTGCTTCATCAGGTAGATGCGGCCGCGCGGGCCGTCCAGCTCATCGCCCAGCAGCTGGTAGGTGGGGCAGGTGGCGGTGCAGAAGCCGCAGTGCACGCACTTGCGCAGGATGGCCTCGGCCTCTTCGCCAGCGGCCGTGCCCTTGAATTCCGGTGACAGCGTGGTTTGCATAGGGTCTCAGAGCCCGGGGTAGAGCCGGCCGCGGTTGAAGACGCCGCGGGGGTCGAAGGCCTGCTTGAGCTGGCGGTGCAGCCGCTCCAGCGGCGGGGCCAGCGGCGCGAAGACGCCAGGCGACTTGTCGAGCGCACGGAACAGCGTGGCATGGCCGCCTGCGCGTGTGGCCGCCTCGCGCACCTCGGCGGCGGGCAGGCTGGCCACCAGCCAGCGCTGCGCGCCGCCATGTTCCACCAGCACTTCGCCGGGCAGGCCCAGCGGCGGCGCGATGGCCGGCACCGACAGCCGCCACAGCGACTGGCCGGCCTCCACCGCTTCCAGCGCGCGGGTGTGGAAGGTGCCGGTGTGGTCGCGCAGGCCATTCCACAGCGCCTGCGCCACCTCCGGCTCCACGCCGTCGCCGCCCAGGCGGCGGCAGGCGTCGGCCACGGCGGCACGGGCGCCGCGCAGGCGCAGGTACAGGTGGCCGTCGCGCCAGGCGCTGGCGTTCAGGGGCAGCGGTTGGCCGCCCCAGTCGTTCAGGCGGCGGATGGCGCTGGCTTCGTCCAGCGTGAAGGCGAGCGTGGCCTCGGCCGGCGGCACCGGCAGCACCTTGAGCGAGACCTCGCAGATCACGCCCAGGATGCCCATGGAGCCGGCCAGCAGGCGCGAGACGTCGTAGCCGGCCACGTTCTTCATCACCTGGCCGCCGAAGCTCAGCAGCTCACCCTGGCCGTTGAGCAGCGTGGCGCCCAGCACGTAGTCGCGAACGCCACCCACCGCGGCCCTCGAAGGGCCGGCCAGGCCGGCTGCGACCATGCCGCCCACGGTGCCGCCGTCGGCGCCCGTGCCCGCATGGGTCAAGCGCGGCGGCTCGAAAGGCAGGCACTGGCCCTTGTCGGCCAGCACCGCCTCCAGCTCGGCCAGCGGCGTGCCGGCACGGGCGGTGACCACCAGCTCGGTGGGCTCGTAGCTGCTGATGCCGGCGAGGCCCGCCATGTCCAGCGGATCGCCGACAATGGCCTCGCCGTAGAAATGCTTGGTGTTGGCGCCGCGGATGGCCAAAGGCGCGGTGGCATCGGCGCTGCGCACCTGATCGATCAGCCGGCGCATCACCGGGTTGTGCGCCACGTCGTCCACTTGTACAGGCAGGTTGAGCGTCATGGCCTAGAACCTCGGCAGGTCGGCAAAGGGCAGCAGGCCCTTTTTCACATGCATCTTGCCGCCCTCGGCGCAGCGCTGCAGCGTGGGAATCACCTTGCCGGGGTTCAGCGTGCCGGCAGGGTCGAAGGCGGCCTTCAGCGCCATCATCTGGGCGTTCTCGGCGGGCGTGAACTGCACGCACATCGAGCCCAGCTTCTCCACGCCCACGCCATGCTCGCCGCTCACGGTGCCGCCCATGCGCACGCTGGTTTCCAGGATGTCGGCGCCGAACAGCTCGCAGCGGTGCATCTGGTCGGGGTCGTTGGCATCGAACAGGATCAGCGGGTGCAGGTTGCCGTCGCCGGCATGGAACACGTTGCAGCAGCGCAGGCCGTACTTCTTCTCCATCTCGGCGATGGCCAGCAGGATGTCGGCCAGCCGCTTGCGCGGGATGGTGGAGTCCATGCACATGTAGTCGGGGCTGATGCGGCCCGAGGCCGGGAACGCGTTCTTGCGCCCGCTCCAGAACTTCAGCCGCTGGGCCTCGTTCTCGCTCACCTCCATGCGGGTGGCGCCGCAGCCCTGCAGCACCGCCTGCATGTGCTCGATCTCCTCGGCCACTTCCTCGGGCGTGCCGTCGCTTTCGCACAGCAGGATGGCCGCCGCGTCGAGGTCGTAGCCGGCGCGCACGAAGTCTTCGACCGCGGCGGTCATCGGCTTGTCCATCATCTCCAGCCCGGCCGGGATGATGCCGGCCGCGATGATGGCGGCCACCGCATCACCGGCTTTGCGCACGTCGTCGAAGCTGGCCATGATGCAGCGGGCCAGCTGCGGCTTGGGCACCAGCTTGACCGTGACCTCGATGGCCACGGCCAGCATGCCTTCGCTGCCCACCATCACGGCCAGCAGGTCCAGGCCTGCGGCGTCCAGCGCATCGGCGCCGAAGGTCACCGGCTCGCCTTCCACGGTGAAGCCGCGCACCTTGAGCACGTTGTGCACCGTCAGCCCGTACTTCAGGCAGTGCACGCCGCCGGAGTTCTCGGCCACGTTGCCGCCGATGGTGCAGGCGATCTGGCTGCTGGGGTCGGGCGCGTAGTACAGCCCGTACGGCGCCGCCGCCTCGCTGATGGCCAGGTTGCGCACGCCGCACTGCACGAGCGCGGTGCGGGCATACGGGTCCACCTTCAGGATCTTGTTGAACTTGGCCAGCGACAGCGTGACGCCCAGCTTGTGCGGCATCGCGCCGCCCGACAGGCCGGTGCCCGCACCGCGCGCCACCACCGGCACTTCCAGCGCATGGCAGGTGCGCAGCACCGCGCTCACCTGCTCTTCGGTCTCGGGCAGCACCACCACCAGCGGCTGTTCGCGGTAGGCGGTCAGGCCGTCGCACTCATAGGGCACGGTGTCCTCGCCGCGCCACAGCAGCGCATGCGGTGGCAGCACCTGCGCCAGGGCCTGCACCACTTGGGCCTGGCGGTTTGCTCGGTCGGTCATGTCGGTCCCCTGCGGGTCAGGCGAAGTAACGCGAATCGCCCGTGCGCTGCGGCGTCAGCAGGATGCTGGCGTCGACGTTCTGGATGTTGGTGTGGCCGCAAAAAGCCATGGTCACGTCCAGCTCCTTGTGGATGATCTGCAGCGCGCGGGTGACACCGGCTTCGCCCATCGCCCCCAGGCCATAGACCATCGCGCGGCCGATCATGGTGCCACGCGCGCCCAGCGCCCAGGCCTTGAGCACGTCCTGGCCGCTGCGGATGCCGCCGTCCATCCACACCTCGGTGCGGTGGCCCACCGCTTCCACGATGGGCGGCAGCGCGGTGATGGACGAAGGCGCGCCGTCGAGCTGGCGGCCGCCGTGGTTGCTCACCACGATGGCGTCGGCGCCGATGTCGGCGGCCAGCCGCGCGTCCTCGACCTCCATGATGCCCTTGAGGATGAGCTTGCCGCCCCACTGCTTCTTGACCCACTCGATGTCGGCCCACGACAGGCGCGGGTCGAACTGCTCGTTGGTCCAGGAGGCCAGCGAGTTCATGTCGCTCACGCCCTTCACATGGCCCACCAGGTTGCCGAAGGTGCGGCGCCGCGTGCCCGCCATGCCCAGGCACCAGGCGGGCTTGGTCATCAGGTTGAGGATGTTGCGCAGCGTGGGCCGCGGCGGCGCGGTCAGGCCGTTCTTCAGGTCCTTGTGGCGCTGGCCGATCACCTGCAGGTCCAGCGTCAGCACCAGCGCGCTGCAGTTCGCGGCCTTGCAGCGGTCGATCATGCGGGCCATCGCATCGCGATCGCGCATCATGTACAGCTGGAACCAGAAGGGCTGCTGCGTGGCCGCCGCGATGTCCTCGATGGAGCAGATGCTCATCGTCGACAGCGTGAACGGGATGCCGAACTTCAGCGCCGCGCGGGCGGCATGGATCTCGCCATCCGCATGCTGCATGCCGGTGAGCCCCACCGGGGCGATGGCCACCGGCATGCGCGCCGGCACGCCCACCATGGTGGTGGCGGTGCTGCGGTTTTCCATGTTCACCGCCACGCGCTGGCGCAGCTTCAGGCGCTGGAAGTCGCTTTCGTTGGCGCGGTAGGTGCCTTCGGTCCACGAGCCGGAATCGGCATAGTCGTAGAACATGCGGGGCACGCGCTTTTCGGCCAGCACCCGCAGGTCTTCGATGTTGGTGATCACCGGCATGTGACTGCTCCTCCTGGGTGGCTCAATGCACCACCATCAACGTGAACGGATAGACGTACGCCTGCAACGTGACCAGGATTCCCACCAGGCTGGCCAGCGCGATGGAATGGAAGAACACGTAGCGCAGGATGTCGCCTTCATGGTTGAACCAGCGCGTGGCGGTGGAGGCCACCACGATGGACTGGGCATCGATCATCTTGCCCATCACGCCGCCCGAGCTGTTGGCTGCGCCCATCAGGTTGGCCGACAGGCCCAGCTGCTCGGCCGCCACCTTCTGCATACCGCCGAACAGCACGTTCGATGCGGTGTCGGAGCCGGTCAGCGCCACGCCGATCCAGCCCATGAGCGTACCGAAGAACGGGTAGAACACGCCGGTGTTTGCGAAGGCCAGGCCCAGCGTGGTGTCGGTGCCCGAGAAGCGCGTCAGCGTGCCCAGCGCCAGCATCAGCACGATGGTGAGCAGCGAGTAGCGCACCAGCCAGATGGTGCGCAGGAACTGGCCCACCAGCTGCACGATGTTGAAGCGCATGATCAGCCCGCCCAGCAGCGCGGCCAGCAGGATGCCGGTGCCGGTGGCCGACAGCAGGTTGAGGGTGTAGACCGCGGCTTCAGGGTGCGGCGTGGGCACCACCGGCGGCATCTTCTGCACCATGTTGTGCAGGCCGGCGATCGGGAAGGCGGGCGCGAACAGGCTGTTCAGGTAGGTCTTGACCGGCGGCAGGCCCCAGACGAACACGAACACGGTGAGGATGGCCCAGGGCGTCCAGGCCTGGATCACCGCTTCGCGCGAATGGCGGGTGATCGCCTCGGGCGGCTTGGCCGGGCCGCTGCCTTCCTCATGGCCCTTGAGCGACGTGCTGGTCCAGATCTTCTTGGGCTGCCACACGCGCAGGAAGGCCACCAGGGCCACCATCGAGACGATGGCCGCGATGATGTCCACCAGCTCGGGGCCGATGTAGTTGGACACGCCGAACTGCGCGATGGCGAAGGTGCCGCCGGTCACCAGGATGGCGGGCCAGATCTCCCACATCGCCTTGCGGCCGGCAAAGGCCCAGATCAGCCAGAAGGGCACCAGCAGCGAGAAGAACGGCAGCTGGCGGCCGATCATCGCGGTGACTTCCATCAGGTCGTAGCCGTGCACCTTGGCCAGCGTGATCACCGGCGTGCCCAGCGCGCCGAAGGCCACCGGCGCGGTGTTGGCGATCAGGCTCAGGCCCGAGGCGGCCAGCGGCGAGAAGCCCAGGCCGATCAGGATCGCGGCCGTCACCGCCACCGGGGTGCCGAAGCCGGCCGCGCCCTCAAAGAAGGCGCCGAAGGCGAAGGCGATGAGCAGCAGCTGCAGCCGGCGGTCCTGGGTGATCCCGGCGATGGAGTCCTGCAGCACCTTGAAGGAACCATGCTTCTCGGTCAGCTGGTGCAGAAAGATGATGTTGAGCACGATCCAGCCGATGGGCAGCAGGCCGGTGAAACCGCCCAGCATGGCCGCGCGGCCGGCCATGCCGGCCGGCATGCCGTACGCGAAGATGGCGATCAGCAGCGCGGCCACCAGGCCCGCACCAGCGGCGATGTGGGCCTTCATGTGCAGGAAGCCCAGACCCACCAGCATCACCACCACCGGGATGGCCCCGAGCAGGGTGCTGATGAGCATGTTGCCGAACGGGTCGTATACCTGTTGCCAGACCAAGGTGTCTCTCCTCGCGTGTTGTGGTGGTTGAACTGCTGGCCACCTCACAAGGGCGAGGTACCGCGTGGCGCACTGTAGGAATGCGCCCGCCGCGGCGGCTGAAAGTTCTTGGCCGCCCGCGTGAGACTTTTTCACGGATCAGGACAAACCCTGGGTGCCGCTCGACGCCGGACTTTTGTCGCGTTTGTATTGGACAAAACCACCTCAACATCATTTCTGGCTTCAGTCCTCAGCTTCTCCAGCCGACAACCGCTGCACCTCTGGAGTTTGTATGAGACAAAACCTGCCGGTCACCCAACGCGAGTTCGACTACGCCGCCGACGCCACCTTGATGTCGAGCACCGACACACAGAGCCACATCACCTACGCCAACGAAGCGTTCATCCAGGTCAGCGGCTTCGAGCGCGACGACCTGATGGGTCAGCCGCACAATCTGGTGCGGCACCCCGACATGCCGCGCGAGGCCTTTGCCGACATGTGGGCGACCCTAAAGGACGGCCAGTCTTGGACCGCGCTGGTGAAGAACCGCCGCCGCGACGGCGACCATTACTGGGTGCGTGCCAATGCCACGCCGGTGGTGCGGGGTGGCCAGGTGGTGGGCTACATGTCGGTGCGCACCAAGCCCTCGACCGAGGAGGTGCAGGCCGCCGAGGCCGCGTACAAGGACTTCCGCGAAGGCCGGGCCGGCCGCCGCCGCTTCCACCGCGGGCTGATCGTGTACGGCGGCCTGATGGCCTGGCGCTCGATCGGCCAGACCATGCCCATCCGCTGGCGGCTGGCGCTGCCGGTGCTGGCCATCGCCGCCACCGGCCTGCTGGGCGCCTGGGGACTGGGCCTGCCGGCCGTGGGCCTGCTGGAGCTGGGCCTGCTGCTGTCGGCAGTGACCGCGCTGATGCTGTGGACCCTGCAGCGCCAGGTGGTGAAGCCGCTGCGCCAGGTGCTCAAGCAGGCGCAGGCGGTGGCGGCCGGCACCACCGGCCGCAACCTGCACTTCAACCGCATCGACGAGATCGGCATGCTGATGCGGGCGGTCAACCAGTCGGGCCTGAACCTGAAGTCGCTGGTGGACGACGTGGGCCAGCAGATCGACAGCCTGCGCCGCTCCAGCGACGAGATCGCCGATGGCAACCACGACCTCAGCGCGCGGACGGAACAGACGGCCGGCCAGCTGCGGCAGACGGCCGAATCGATGGGGCAGATGACCACCACGGTGCGCAACAACACCGACACCGCCCGCTCGGCCAGCAGCCTGGCGGCCGAAGCCAGCAGCGCCGCCAGCCGCGGCGGCGACGTGGTGGGCCGGGTGGTGGGCACGATGAGCGAGATCAGCACCAGTTCACGCCGCATCAGCGACATCATCGGCACCATCGACGGCATCGCCTTCCAGACCAACATCCTGGCGCTGAACGCCGCGGTGGAAGCCGCGCGCGCCGGCGAGCAGGGCCGCGGCTTCGCGGTGGTGGCCTCCGAAGTGCGCGGCCTGGCCCAGCGCTCGGCCGATGCCGCCAAGGAGATCAAGCAGCTCATCCAGGCCAGCGTGGAAAAGGTGGAAGCCGGCACGGCGCTGGTGGATGACGCCGGCCAGGCGATGACCGACATCGTGAGCAAGGTGTCGCAGGTGACCAACCTGATCTCGCACATCAGCGAGGCGTCGAACGAGCAGATCAGCGGCATCGTGCTGGTCAACACCGCCGTCGCCAGCCTGGACGACGCCACCCAGCAGAACGCCAGCCTGGTTCAGCAGAGTGCGCAGTCGGCCGCTTCGCTGCAGACCCGCGCACAGCGGCTGGAAGAGGCCATCGACGTGTTCAAGATGAGGTGAGCGTCTCGGTCAGCCAGTCGACGAAGGCGGCGCACTCCCACCGCTCCAGCGTGCCGGGTTTCCAGCAGATGAAGTGGTGGTAGGGCGAGGCCACGCTGCGCGGCGACAGCCGCACCAGGCGGCCCGAGTCCACCCAGGCCATGCCCAGCTTGCTGCGCGACAAGGCCACGCCGAAGCCGGCCACGGCCGCGTCCAGCATCAGGCCCACGTCGTTGAACTGCGAGCCTTCGCGCGGCTCGGGCAGGTGGATGCCGCAGGCGTCGAACCAGGTGCGCCAGGGCTCCAGCGGGCTGCGGATCAGGCGCGCCCGCCCGACCCGCTCGGCGGTGTCGAAACCGTCGAAGGGCCCGAACTCGTGCAGGTACTCGGGGCTGCACACCGGAAACACCTCGTCGCTGAGCACGCGCCGGCTCTCGAAGCCCGGGTAGCCGCCATGGCCGTAGCGAAGCTCCAGGTCGGCACTCTCGGCGGTGATGTTGAGCAGCGGGATCGACACCTGCAGGATCAGCTCGACGTCGGGGTAAGCGTGGCGGAACAGCGCCAGCTTGGGCAGCAGGATCTGCCGCGAGAAGGTGGGCGTGACCGCCAGACGCAGCTGCGTCATGCGCGGCGAGCGCACCGCCTCGGGCGGCTGCGCCAGCAGCTTGATGGCCGAGCGCACCTGGCCCAGGTAAGCGCTGCCGTCGGCGGTGAGGCTGAAGTCGCCGCGCTCGAACAGCTTGAGCCCCAGCTGCGACTCCAGCTGGCGGATGCGGTGGCTCACCGCGCTGGGCGTCACGCTCAGTTCATCGGCCGCCTGGCTCACGCTGCGCAGCCGCGCCAGCGCCTCGAAACTCAGCAGGCAGTTGATCGGCGGGATGCGGGCGGTGACCATGCGTGGCGCTGCGTCAGACGCCCTCGTCGATGAAGGCGCGCAGCCGCGCCATCGCGGCCTCGGGCTGGTCGCGCCAGGTGCCGTGGCCGGCGTCGGCGATGCCGGTGAAACGCGACCAGCGCAGCGGCAGCGCGGCGGCGATGTCCTGGGCATCGGCCAGCGGGCACACCGGGTCTTGTTCACCGGCCAGCACCAGCACCGGGCATTGCGCCCGGGCCAGGCCGGGCAGCAGGTCCATGCCCTGCTGCTCACCCGCGGCCCAGTGGAACAGGATCTCGGGCGTGAAATGCGCGCGCGCCTTGGCCTGCGGATCGGCCGGTGGCCGGGTGTTGTACAGCGGCATGCACAGGCGGTCGTACACCGCCCAGGTGTCGGCGGCGGGTCGGCTCCAGAAGGCTTCGGCCGCGGCGCGGGCGGGCTCACCGCCCAGCCGCTCGAACATCGCCAGCTTGCGCGCCAGCCCCAGGTGCGGCGAGGTGCTGGACAGCACCACCCGCAGCGGATGCGACGGATGCCGGGCGATGTAGCGCTGCGCGACGAAGCCGCCGAAGGACTGGCCAAGCACGATGGGCCGCGCGATGCCCAGCACCTCGCACAGCCGCACGAGATCGTCGGCCAGCAGATCGAGCGTGCATTCGGCCAGCGGCCGCGGGCTGCTGCGGCCATGGCCGCGATGGTCGTAGTAGACGATCTGCGCCACGTCGGCCAGCTGCGAGAACAGCGGCTTGAAGCTGCTGTGGTCGAAGCCCGGCCCGCCGTGCAGCACGATCAGCGTGGGCTTCTCGCGCCAACCGGCGCCGTCGGGCACCAGACCCGGACCTTCGATGTCGACGAACAGCCGGACGCCCGGCTCGATGGTGATGTGCATCAGGCGCGGATCAGTGATATCGACGGCCGAGCGACTCGGCGATGCAGACAGGCTTGGCCATGCCTTCGCATTCCACCGTCACCTCGCAAGTGAGCTGCACACCGCCTTCGATCGCATCGCAGGCCAGCAGCTTGAAGTGGCCGCGCAGCCGGCTGCCGGCCGGCACCGGCGAAGTGAAGCGCACGCGGTTCAGGCCGTAATTCACGCCCATGCGCGTGCCCGTCACCTCAAAGGCGGTGGCACCGAACTCGGGCAGCAGCGACAACGTGAGGAAACCGTGCGCGATGGTGGTCTTGAACGGCCCCTCGGCCGCGCGCTGCGGATCGACGTGGATCCACTGGCGGTCTTCGGTGGCCTCGGCGAACAGGTCGATGCGCCGCTGGTCCACGGTGATCCAGTCGCTGGTGCCCAGCACCTGGCCCACCCGCTCGGGCAGCTCGTCAAAACGGTAGGTCTTCTTCATGCCTGGGCGATCCATTGCGTCAGCGGCTGCCACTGGGGCAAATCGCGTTCCACGCGGCTCGGGGCCACGTCCCACAGCGTCAGGCCATGGGCCGCCAGCTGCACGTAGTTCTGCGTGTCGCGCAGCTGGGCCACCACCGGCACGCCCAGCTCGTCCAGGAAATGGCGCAGCTGCTCGGCCGCCAGCGTGTGCTCGCGCACGCGGTTGGCCACGATGCCCACCCGCACCCGGTCGCTGCGCTTGTGGCGCTGCAGCTCCTGGATGAAGGCGTAGGTGGCATGGATGTCGAACAGGCTGGGTTGCAGCGGCACCAGCACCAGGTCAGCGATCTTCATCACCTCGTCCAGCCGCTTGCCGTGCAGGCCGGCCGGCGTGTCCAGCACCACATGGGTGGTGCCCTTGGGCGGCTTGACGATGTGGTCACGCTGCACCTCCCAGCCGCGGATGGTCGGCAGCTGGGGCGGCCGCAGCCCCAGCCAATGGCGGGAAGACTGCTGGCGGTCCACGTCACCCAGCATCACGGCATGGCCCTGGCGGGCCATCCAGCCGGCGGTGTTGGTGGCCACGGTGCTCTTGCCGGCCCCGCCCTTTGGATTTGCGATCACGACCACCGGCATCCGAACCTCCTTGTCTCGAAAGGTTATGGTATCGAAGACGCCACCCTTCCTCACACGCCTTGGCCCCCACCCTCGTCCTGCTCGCCCATCCCCACCTGGAACACTCGCGCGTGCACCGGGGCCTGCTGCAGGCGCTGCAGCAGGCCGGGCTGGCCGAGCTGGAGGTGCGCGACCTCTACGCGCTCTACCCCGACTACGTGATCGACGTGCAGGCCGAACAGGAGGCGCTGTCGCGGGCCCGGCTGGTGGTGTGGCAGCACCCGATGCACTGGTACGGCATGCCGGCGCTGATGAAGCTGTGGGTGGACGAGGTGCTGTCCTTCGGCTGGGCCTACGGCCCCGGCGGCCACCACCTGCGCGACAAGGACCTGTGGCTGGTCACCTCCACCGGCGGCAGCGTGCATGCCTACAGCGAAGCCGGCTACAACCGCCACCCGTTCGACGCCTTCATGCCCCCTTACGCCCAGACCGCCGACCTGTGCGGCATGCGCTTTCTGCCGCCCAAGGTGCTGCACAGCGCCCAGCGCGCCACCGACGCCGAGCTGCAGACCTTCGCCCAGGCCTACCTGACCAAGCTGCGCCGCTGGCCCGACTGGACGCTGCACCTCTCGCTGCCCGAGGAATTCACCCTGCCCGTGTCGGACAGCGACCGGCCCCCGGCGGAATAAGGCAGGCACACGGCATGGAACACGGCAGCACCTGGCTCGACACGAGCCTCATCTACCTGGCGGCCGCGGTCATCGCGGTGCCCCTGGCCCGCGCGATCGGGCTGGGCTCCATCGTCGGCTACCTGGCGGCCGGCATCGTCATCGGGCCCTTCGGCATCGGCCTGGTGAGCGACCCGCAGGACATGCTGCACTTCGCGGAATTCGGCGTCGTGCTCATGCTGTTCCTGGTGGGGCTGGAGCTGGAGCCGCGCCGGCTGTGGGCCATGCGCCGGCCCATCTTCGGCTGGGGCAGCGTGCAGACGCTGGGCTCGGCCGCGCTGATGCTGGGCGTGGCCCTGGCCCTGGGCGTGGACTGGCGGCTGGGCCTGGTGGCCGGCCTGGGGCTGGCGCTGTCGTCCACCGCCATCGGCCTGGGCGTGCTGAACGAGCGCAACCTGATGGCCACCGGCGCCGGCCGCAGCGTGCTGAGCGTGGCGCTGTTGCAGGACATCGCGGCCATCCCCATCCTGGCGCTGATCCCGCTGCTGGCCTTCGGCGGCGCCGACGGACCGCACGGCCACGGCTGGGCCGAAGGGGCGAAGGTCATCGGCGTCATCGTCGCCATCATCCTGGGCGGCCGGCTGCTGCTGCGGCCGGCACTGCGCTGGATCGCCGGCAGCCGCACGCCCGAGATCTTCACCGCCGCGGCGCTGCTGCTGGTGGTGGCCATCGCGGCGCTGATGCAGGCGGTGGGCCTGTCGATGGCGCTGGGCGCCTTCCTGGCCGGTGTGCTGCTGGCCGAAAGCGAGTACCGGCGCGAGCTGGAAACCGACATCGAGCCCTTCAAGGGCCTGCTGCTGGGCCTGTTCTTCATCGCGGTGGGCATGAGCATCGACTTCCACGTGGTGCTGGCCTCACCCGGGCTGATCGTGGCGCTGGTGTTCGGCTTCTTGCTGCTGAAGGTGGCGGTGCTGGTGGGCATGGGCCGCGGCATGGGCATTCCGCTGGCCGAGCGGCCGGTGTTCGTCATCCTGCTGGCGCAGGGCGGCGAGTTCGGTTTCGTGGTGTTCCAGACCGCGCAGCAGGCCGGCGTCATCACCGCGCCGCAGTCGTCGTTGCTGGCGGCGGTGGTGGCCTTGTCGATGCTGATGTCGCCGCTGCTGCTGGTGCTGTCGGACCGCTGGCTGGTGCCGCGCCTGGCCCGGCAGACGCCGCGCAAGCCCAACGACCCCGCAAGCGAGCTGAAGGAGCCGCAGACCGCGCCGGTCATCATCGCCGGCTTCGGCCGCTACGGGCAGATCGTCGGCCGTCTGCTGTTCGCCAACGGCATTCCCTCCACCGTGCTGGACCACGACGCCGACGCCATCGACACCGTGCGCCGCTTCGGCATACCGGCCTTCTATGGCGACGCCACGCGGCTGGACCTGCTGCGCACGGCCGGCGCGGCCGAGGCGCGGCTGATCGTCATCGCGCTGGACGACGTGGACCAGAGCCTGAAGCTGGTGGACCTGGTCAAGCAGCACTTCCCGGCGCTGACCATCGTGGCACGCGCCCGCAACGTGACCCATTACTACGGCCTGCGCGACCGCGGCGTCGAGCACATCGAACGCGAAACCTTCGACGCGGCGCTGATGACCGGCCGCAGCGCGCTGGAGGTGCTGGGCTGGCAGCCGCATGCGGCGCGCAACCGGGCGATGGTGTTCCGCCGCCACAACCTGGCGCTGCTGGAGCGCATGGCGCCGCACTTCCGCGACGAGGCCAAGCTCATCGCCATCACCAAGCAGGGCCGGCAGCAGCTGGCCGAGCTGTGGGCGCGTGAGCGCGAACAAGCGGCCCAGGGCCGCGGCCAGGTGGACTGGTACGCCCAGCGCGAAGACGAAGGCGCAGCGCCCGCGCCGGAGGACCCGGCGCCGCCGCGCTGAACGCCGACGACTTCAGCGCGCGAAGGCGACAACTGCATCGACGAGTCGGCTGGCGCGTTGTTGCAGGCCCCCGGAAGCGGCGGCCGACTGTTCGACCAGCGCGGCATTGCGCTGGGTCATCTCGTCCAGCGTGCCCACGGCGCGGTTCACCTGCTCGATGCCCAGCGCCTGCTCCTGGTTGGAGGCGTTGATCTGCTCGATCAGCTGGCGGGTGCGGGCCACCTGGTCGACGATGTCGGCCATCGCGCCACCTGCGGTATCCACCAGCTTGGAGCCGCGCTCCACATGGTCGGTGCTGCTGGCGATCAGCGACTTGATCTCCTTGGCCGCCTGCGCACTGCGCTGCGCCAGGCTGCGCACCTCGCCCGCCACCACCGCAAAGCCGCGGCCCTGCTCGCCGGCGCGGGCGGCTTCCACCGCCGCGTTCAAGGCCAGGATGTTGGTCTGGAAGGCGATGCCGTCGATCACGCCGATGATCTCGGCGATGCGCTGGCTGGACTGCGAGATGGACTGCATGGTCTGCACCACCTCGCGCATCAGCTCGCCGCCGCCGGCGGCCGCCGCGCTGGCGCTGGCCGACAGCGCGGCCGTCTCACGCACCTGGGCAGAAGACTGCTGCACCGCCGCCGTCATCTGCTCCATCGAGGCGGCGGTTTCTTCCAGGTTGGCCGAGGCTTCTTCGGTGCGCTGGCTCAGGTCAACGTTGCCCTGCGCGATTTCCTCGCTGGCCGTCTGCACGCCCACCGCCTGCGCCTTCACGTCGTCCAGCAGCGCCCGCAGGTTCAAGCCGGCCTGGTTGATGGACCGCGCCACGGTGCCGATTTCGTCGATGCGGTTGAGCGAGGCGGTCTCGTGCGTCTGGCCGGCGGCCACCTGCAGGGCCTGCTGCTGCAGCCGCTGCAGCGGCTGCACGATCTGCCGGTGCTGCCACAGGCCGGCCAGCGCGGTCAGGCCGGCGATGGTCGCCAGACCCGCAGCCACGCCCCCTGCGGCGCCGGCCGGCGCCACCTGCCACAGGGTCAGGGCACTGCCCAGCCCCATGGCCAGCGTGCCCAGTTGCACCCGCCAGCTGACCGGCATGGTGCGCAGCAGGCTGCGCCAGGCGCGCCAGCCGGTGTGCACCACGATGCCTTCACGGAAGGCCAGGCCACCGGCCCGCCCTTCGCGGAAGCGGCGGTACAGCGCCTCGGCCTGCTGCACCTCCTGCGCCGGCGCATGGGTGCGCACGGACATGTACCCGGTGACCTGCCCGCCCTGCTGCACCGGTGCGGCATTGGCACGCACCCAGTAGTGGTCGCCATTCTTGCGGCGGTTCTTGACCAGGGCCGACCACGAGCGCCCCGCCTTCAACGTGCGCCACATGTCCGCAAAGGCCTCCGGCGGCATGTCGGGGTGCCGCACCTGGTTGTGCGGCTGTCCCAGCAGCTCTTCCAGGGTGAAGCCGCTGGCATCGCAGAACGACGCGTTGGCGTAGGTCACGATGCTGCGGGTATCGGTGGTGGACAGCAGGGTCTGACCGGCAGGCAGCACATGCTCGCGGCCAGTCACTGGCAGATTGGTTCGCATTTTGGGTCTCAAAGACGAGCAGCAAAACTGCTGCAACTGTCTTATCGAACCATCCGTTAGCGTCTTGAACGAATTTTCACATCAAATCAGAAATGATCTGCTAGCGAATGCCATCCCATAGCAGTTTGCAGCCGGTCAGTAGCATTCCGAGGGAAAAGAGGCGGTAGAACAGCGTCGGCGACACCCGTCGCACCAGCCTCACGCCGATCCACACCCCCACCGGCGCCAGCGGAGCCAGCACCGCCGAGGTGCTGAGGTTGCCCAGGTCGATCAAACCCAGCCACGCATACGGAATCCACTTGGAGGCATTCACCGCCGCAAAGAACACCGCCATGGTGGCGGTGAAGCGCACCGGCGGCAGCCGCAGCGGCAGCACGTAGAAGCTGATCGGCGGCCCGCCCGCATGGGCGACGAAGCTGGTGAAGCCCGACACCGTGGCCAGCCCGAAGCCCAGCCAGCGCGGCGGCGGCGGTGCATCGGCGCGCGGCGGAAAAACCGTGCGGATGGCCAGGAACAGCAGCGTGATCGCACCCACCACGCCGGCCACCACCTTGGCCGGCAGCACGCCGAACAGCAGCGTGCCGATCACGGTGCCCAGCAGCCCGGCGGGCAGGATCAGCTTGATCAGCTGCCGGTCGAACTCCTTGATGAAGGCGGCCAGGCCCAGAGCGTCCATGATGGCCAGCAACGGCAGCATGATGGCCGCCGCCTGCGGCACCGGCACGGCCAGCGCCATCAGGGGCACTGCCAGCGCACCGAAGCCGGCGCCGAAGCCGGTCTTGCTGAGGCCCATCAGCAGCACCGCGGGCACCGCCACGGCGTAAAACCACGGATCAGTGATCACGTGAGAGCGGCCTCCTCGCGCAGCGCGTCCTGTGCGATCCACTGCGCGGCGCGCTCGGCGATCATCAGCGTGGGCGAGTTGGTGTTGCCGCTGGTGATGGTGGGCATCACGCCCGCATCCACCACCCGCAGGCCGCGCACGCCGCGCACCCGCAGCCGCGCATCCACCACGGCCATCGGGTCATCGTCACGGCCCATCTTCGTGGTGCCGACGGGGTGGAAGATGGTGGTAGCGATGTCGCCGGCCAGCCGGGCCAGTTCCTCATCGGTCTGGTACTGGGTGCCGGGCTTCCACTCCTGCGGCTGGTAGGCGGCCAGCGCCGGCTGCGCGACGATGCGCCGCGTCAGCCGCAGCGATTGCGCGGCCACCTGGCGGTCTTCTTCGGTGCTCAGGTACTGCGGCGCGATCGAAGGCGCGTCCTCGAAGCGCGGGCTGCGGATGCGCACCCGGCCGCGGCTGGTGGGGTTGAGGTTGCACACGCTGGCGGTGAACGCTGGAAAACCGTGCAAGGGCTCGCCAAACGCATCCAGGCTGAGCGGCTGCACGTGGTACTGCAGGTTGGGCCAGGCGCGCGACGGGTCGCTGCGCGCAAACGCCCCCAGCTGGCTGGGCGCCATGCTCATCGGCCCGCTGCGGTTGACGGCGTACTCCAGCCCGATGCGGGCCTTGCCCAGCAGGCTGTTGGCCAGCACGTTGAGCGTGCTCACCTTCTGCACCTTGAACACCGCGCGGATCTGCAGGTGGTCCTGCAGGTTCTCACCCACGCCGGGCAGCTCGTGCAGCACGGCCACGCCCTGCTCGTGCAGGTGCGCACCCGGCCCGATGCCCGACAGCTGCAGGATCTGCGGCGTGCCGATGCTGCCGGCGCTGAGCACCACCTCATGCCGCGCCCGCACTTCCACCGATTCGCGGCCGTTCCAATAGCGCAGGCCGGTGCAGCGCATGGCACCGTCGGCATCGGCCTGCAGCCGCAGCCGCTGCACCTGCGCGCCCACTTGTATGGACAGGTTGGGCCGGCCCTGCGCCGGCCGCAAAAAGGCCTTGGCGGTATTCCAGCGCCAGCCGGCGCGCTGGTTCACCTCGAAGTAGCCCACGCCTTCGTTGCTGCCGCGGTTGAAGTCGGGCGTGGCGGCGATGCCGGCCTGCTCGGCCGCGCGGGCGAAGGCGTCCAGGATGTCCCAGCGCAACCGCTGCTTCTCCACCCGCCACTCGCCACCGGCGCCGCGGGCGCGCAGCGACTGCAGGTAGGCGTCGTCGCGGTCGCCATCGGCCTGGCCTCGCAGCACCGCGGGCAGGGTGCCCTGCGCACCGTGCAGTTCGCTGGCGCCGCCGTGGTGGTCTTCGTGCAGCAGGAAGTAGGGCAGCACCTGGCGCCAGGCCCAGTCGTCGCTGCCGGTGGCCGCGGCCCAGCCGTCGTAGTCGCGCGACTGGCCACGCATGTAGATCATGCCGTTGATGCTGCTGCAGCCACCCAGCGTGCGGCCGCGGGGGTAGCGCAGCTGGCGGCCATTGAGGCCGGCGTCGGCATCGGTCTGGTACAGCCAGTCGGTGCGCGGGTTGCCGATGCAGTACAGGTAGCCCACCGGGATGTGGATCCAGTGGTAGTTGTCGGCCGGCCCCGCCTCCAGCAGCAGCACGCGCCGCCGCGGATCGGCGCTCAGCCGGTTGGCCAGCAGGCAGCCGGCGGTACCGCCGCCCACGATGACATGGTCGTAGATTGCTTCAGGCATGCCGGGCTTGTCTCCAACTTGTCGGTCTTGTTCGTCGTGTTCTTGTGCACCCGGCCGGCAGGTCGGGCCGGGTGCATGTTAGGCGCTGGGGCTCATGAGCCCCAATTCGACCTATACGGCTCATGATTTGAGCCGAATTGTCTAAAATGCGGCTCATGAGCTTCCGCAAACCACGCTGGGTGTGGCAGCAGCCCGACTGGCCCGCGCTGACCTTCAACGCCGCGCAGGCCGGCCCGGTGCTGGCTCATGCGCATCGCATGCAGGGGCGCCTCGAAGGCAAGGCGCAGGCCATTGGTCTGCAAAGCGATGTCTCGGTGTTGCAGACCTTGATGGAGGAAGAAACCATCGCCACAGCCGCCATCGAGGGCCAACGGCTGTCGCCGGATGCCGTGCGGTCTTCGGTCATGCGCCGCCTGGGCCTGTCCAATGCTGGACCCCAGGATCGTCATGCCGACGGCCAGGTGGCGGTGATCGACGACGCCATCCGCAGTTTTGACCAGCCCCTGGACCACGACCGATTGTGGCGCTGGCAATCGGCTTTGTTTCCGGGCGGCACCAGCGGCATCCGCCGCATCGAGGTCGGTCGTTACCGCAGCCATGCCGACCCCATGCAAATCGTCAGTGGGCGCCCGGGCAAGGAAGTGGTGCACTATGAAGCGCCGCCTTCCTCGCAGGTCTTTGGCCAGATGACGGTTTTCCTCGCCTGGTTCAACCAACCAACCCCACGAGCTGGCGAGGCGCCGGCGATGGACGGCGTGGCAAGGGCGGCGCTGGCGCACCTGTGGTTCGAGACCATCCACCCGTTTGAAGACGGCAACGGCCGCATTGGCCGTGCCATCGTCGACTTGGCGATGGCACAACATCACCAGGCGCCAGTGCGGCTGTATGGGTTGTCCCGGCAGTTGCTGGCCGAGCGCAACGGCTACTACGAAGCACTCAACGCCGCTCAACGCGGCAGCACCGACGCGACGGCCTGGGTGGTCTGGTTTGCGCAACAGGTAGCGCTGGCCTCCGAGCAGTCGGGCCGCGTGGTCGACACGGTGCTTGCCAAAGCCCGCTTCTGGACTACGCCGGCCGCCGCTGCTTTGAACGAACGACAGCGCAAGGTGGTGCAGCGGCTGCTGGACGACGGAGACGGTGGCTTCCTGGGCGGCTTGAATGCGCAGAAGTACATCAAGCTCACCGGTGCCTCCAAGCCCACCGCAACGCGCGATCTGGCCGACTTGGTGGCGGCCGGAATGCTGTGGACGCATGGACAGGGCAAGGCCTTGCGCTACTACCTGAACATGCCCGGTTGGCCGGTAAGCCTACCCCCAAGCTCGCTGCGCTCGCTGCCCCCCGAGGGGGCGCACCCGCCCTTGGGGCGGCCCGGCGGGCGGGTGGGCCTGCCTCCGAACGCGCTGCCATCAGGCGGCTGAAGCGCGACAATCCCGCCATGTTCCAGCCCAGCCAACACGACGTCCGCCGCTTCTTCTGCGAGGTGCTGCGCAAGCAGCGCGAGGGCATGCCGCTGGTCCCGATGGAGGCGGTGGCGGCGCCATGGATCGACGAGCATCCGGAGTACCACGCCGACCTGTCGGACCTGGAGGCGGCGCTGGCCGCCAGCTATACGGTGGAAGAAGGCCGCACCAACCCCTTCCTGCACCTGAGCATGCACCTGTCGATCAGCGAACAGGTGTCGATCGACCAGCCCACCGGCATCAAGCAGGCCTTCGGGCTGCTGGCGGCCAAGCTGGGCTCGGCGCACGAGGCGCAGCACCAGATGATGGACTGCCTGGGCGAGATGATCTGGGCCTCGCAGCGCAGTGGCCTGCCGCCCGACGGCCAGGCCTACCTGGAATGCGTGCGGCGGCGCGCCACCCGCTGAACCCGCCCGCGGTGGCCTAGCGGCTGGACCAGAACGCCTGCTGCATCGCCACCGTCTCGGCGGCGATCTCGGGCACCGGGCCGATCAGGTCCACCGGCTTCTGGCAGTGGTCGAAGACGTACCGCGAGGGCACGCTCATCGTCGGGTTTTCTTCGTGGCTGCCGGTGGCCTGCAGCAGCTGCTCTTCGGTCATGCCGAAGACGATGCGGCCGATGTTGGCCCAGTAGGCGGTGCCGGCGCACATGCAGCAGGGCTCCACCGCGGTGTAGAGCGTGCAGCCCCACAGGAACTCGGGCGTGAAGTTGGTGGCCGCCACGCGGGCCAGCGTCGACTCGGCATGGTTGACCGTGTCGATGTTGCACTGCTCCAGCAACACGGTTTCCTGGTCGGGGCCCACCAGCACCGCGCCGAACGGGTGGTGGCCCAGCACCACCGCCCGTTGCGCCACTTCGTTGGAGCGGCGCAGGTGCTTGAGGATCTGTTCGTGCGTGGGCTTCAGGCCCTGCGGCGGGTAGCTGGCCACGCGCGCCGCCCTCAGCCGGCCGAGGCCGCCACCACCAGCGCCGGCTTGCCGCCCAGGAAGCGCTTGCGGATCGATTGCTCGATGCCGGCGGCATCCAGGCCGATGCCGGCCATCAGCTTGGCCGGGTCGCCATGCTCGATGAACTCATCGGGCAGGCCCAGCGACAGCACCGGGTTCTGCAGGCCGGCGCGTTGCAGCGCCTCCATCACCGCCGCGCCCGCGCCGCCCATCACGCAGCCGTCTTCCACCGTCACGATGGCGTCGTGCGTGCGCGCCAGCTCGGCCACCAGGGCTTCGTCCAGCGGCTTGGCAAAGCGCATGTTGGCCACGGTGGCGTCCAGCTTGTCGGCGGCGGCCAGCGCCGGGTACAGCAGGGTGCCGAAGGCCAGGATGGCGATGCGCTGGCCGTTGCGGCGCACTTCGCCCTTGCCCCATTCGAAGTCGGGCAGGTCGGCATCGGTGGCCACGCCGGCGCCGGTGCCGCGCGGGTAGCGCACCGCCACCGGGTGGTCACGGCGGTAGGCGGTGGTCAGCGCCTTGCGGCACTCGTTCTCGTCGGCCGGCGTCAGCACGCCCATGTTCGGGATGCAGCGCAGGTAGGCGATGTCGTAGGCGCCGGCGTGGGTAGCCCCGTCGGCACCGACGATGCCGGCGCGGTCGAGCGCGAACACCACCGGCAGATTCTGGATCGCGACGTCGTGGATCAGCTGGTCGTAGGCGCGCTGCAAGAAGGTGGAGTAGATCGCCACCACAGGCTTGAGCCCCTCGCAGGCCAGGCCGGCCGCGAAGGTCACCGCATGCTGCTCGGCGATGCCCACGTCATGGCAGCGCTGCGGGAAGCGCTTTTGAAACTCGACCATGCCCGAGCCTTCCAGCATCGCGGGCGTGATGGCCACCAGCCGCTGGTCGGTGGCCGCCATGTCGCACAGCCACTGGCCGAAGATGTGCATGAAGGCCGGCTTGGCCGGCACGCCCGGCTTGGGCAGGCCCTTGGCGGGGTCGAACTTGCCGGGGCCGTGGTACAGGATGGGATCGGCCTCGGCCAGCTTGTAGCCGTAGCCCTTCTTGGTGACCACGTGCAGGAACTGCGGGCCCTTCTTGTCACGCAGGTTCTCCAGCGTCGGGATCAGCGCGTCCAGGTCGTGGCCGTCGATGGGGCCGACGTAGGTGAAGCCGAATTCCTCGAAGATGGTGCCGGGCACCACCATGCCCTTGGCATGCTCCTCGAAGCGGCGGGCCAGCTCGAACAGGCTGGGCGCGTTCTTCAGCACGCTCTTGGCGCCTTCGCGCGCGGCGCTGTAGAACTTGCCGCTCATCAGCCGCGCCAGGTACTTGTTGAGCGCGCCCACCGGCGGGCTGATCGACATGTCGTTGTCGTTCAGCACCACCAGCATGTCGGCCAGCAGGCCGGCATGCGGCACGCCGGCGTTGTTCAGTGCCTCGAAGGCCATGCCGGCGGTCATCGCGCCGTCGCCGATCACGGCCACGGCCTTGCGGTCTTCACCCTTGAGCTTGGCGGCCATGGCCATGCCCAGCGCCGCCGAGATGGAGGTGGACGAGTGCGCGGTGCCGAAGCTGTCGTACTCGCTCTCGTCGCGCCGCGGGAAGCCGCTGATGCCACCCAGCTGGCGCAGCGTGCTCATGCGCTCGCGGCGGCCGGTCAGGATCTTGTGCGGGTAGGTCTGGTGGCCCACGTCCCACACCAGCCGGTCTTCGGGCGTGTTAAAGACGTAGTGCAGCGCGATGGTGAGCTCCACGGTGCCGAGGTTGCTCGACAGGTGGCCGCCGGTGCTGCTGACGTTCTGCAGCACGCATTCGCGCAGTTCACGGGCCAGCGCATGCAGGCTGGTGCGGGGCAGCCGGCGCAGGTCGGCCGGGCTGTGGATGGTTTGTAGCAGCGTAGTGGTCATCGCGAGGGGGCGGGCCTGGCGTCAGCTGTGGCGCTCGACGACCTTGTCGGCCAGGATCGCCAGGCGCAGCGCATCGGCCAACCCGCTGCGCTGCAGGGCCGCATGGGCCTGGTCGCGCAGTTCGTCGGCGTGGCGCCGTGCGGCATCCAGGCCGAGCACGGACACATAAGTGGGCTTGTTGTGGTGCAGGTCCTTGCCGGCGGTCTTGCCCAGCGTTTCGGAGGCCTGCGTGACGTCCAGGATGTCGTCGACCACCTGGAAGGCCAGACCGATGGCCGAGCCGTAATCGGACAGCGCGGCCCACGAGGCCGGCGTGGTGTCGCCGCAGGCGGCACCCATCAGCACGCTGGCCTGCAGCAGTGCACCGGTCTTGCGGCGGTGCATGTCGCGCAGCGCGGCTTCGTCCAGCGGCTTGCCGATGCTGGCCAGGTCGATCGCCTGGCCGCCGGCCATGCCGGCATGGCCGGCCGCACGGGCCAGCAGCGAGCACAGGCGCGCCTGCAGAGCGGGCGCCACGCCGGCGTCGGGCGTCAGCACCTCGAAGGCCAGCGCCTGCATCGCATCACCGGCCAGCATGGCCTGCGCCTCGCCGAACTGCACGTGCACCGTGGGCTTGCCACGGCGCAGCACGTCGTTGTCCATGCAGGGCATGTCGTCGTGCACCAGCGAATAGGCGTGGATCAGCTCCACCGCGCAGGCGGCGCGCATCGCGGCCTCGCGCGAGCCGCCCACCGCCTCGCAGGCGGCCAGCACCAGCAGCGGCCGCAGCCGCTTGCCACCGTCCAGCACGCCGTAGCGCATGGCCACGCCCACGCCGGCCGGCGCGTCAGCCGGCACCCATGCGTCCAGCGCAGCCTCGACCGCGTCCAGTTCGGAGCGTGTCCAGGCGTCGAAATCGTCCACCTTCATCGTGTCCCTCACGCTGTGCATGCCGGGCCGCCCTCAGGCGGTCGTCCAGGGCTTGAGCTGCCCGTCTTCCAGCACCTTGACCTGTTCCTCGACGGCCTGCAGGCGCGAGCGGCACAGGTTCAGCAGGTCGGCACCACGCTTGTAGCTTTCGAGCAGGCGGTCCAGCGGCAGTTGGCCGCTTTCCATCGTCTGCACCAGTTGTTCGAGCTCGGCCAGCGCATCCTCGTAGCGAAGCGCTGGCAGCTCGGCGTCGGCCGCCTCGGGCTTCGCGGTCATTCGGCTGGGCATCTCGTCTTGTGAAAAGTCAGGTCGATCATTGTAGACAGCCCGACCCCCGCCCCCGGGGTCCGTATCCCATCCTTGACGGATTGAAGACGGTTGTTTCGCCCGGTTGCCCCTCGCGCCCCACGGACACCCCCCCTGGGTACAATCCCGCGCTCGCTTTTCGGGGGGTACTCCCGGAGAGATTCCTTCAAACCCGCCATCTCGTGGCGGGGGGTTGACATTGGTTTTTGGAGATCCTGGGGATCATGTCCGACCTGAGCATCAAGCTTGCAGCGCTCGAACGCAACCGCACGCAACTGTCGGTTGACACCTACTTCAACGAGGACCGGTTCCGCAGGGAACAGGAACTCATCTTTCAGCATGGTCCCCGCTACGTCGGGCACACACTGGCCGTGCCCGAGGTGGGGGACTACTACGCGCTGCCCCAGGAAGGCGAAGGCCGGGCCCTGGTGCACACCCGGGACGGCATCGAACTGGTGTCCAACGTCTGCCGCCACCGGCAGGCGGTGATGCTGCGTGGCCGCGGCCACACGCGCAGCCACATCGTCTGCCCGCTGCACCGCTGGACCTACGACCTGCATGGCCAGCTGGTGGGTGCGCCGCACTTCCAGCAGGACCCCTGCCTGCACCTGAACAACTACCGCCTGCGCGAGTGGAACGGCATGTTGTTTGAGGACAACGGTCGTGACGTCGCCGCCGACCTGGCCCAGCTGGGCCCGCGCGCGGCGCTGGACTTCAACGGCTACGTGCTCGACAAGATCCAGATCCACGAGTGCGACTACAACTGGAAGACCTTCATCGAGGTCTACCTGGAGGACTACCACGTCGGGCCGTTCCACCCCGGGCTCGGCAGCTTCGTCACCTGCGACGACCTGCGCTGGGAGTTCGGCCGCCACCACTCGGTGCAGACGGTGGGCGTGCACAAGGGCCTGGAAAAGCCCGGCTCGGCGGTGTACCGCCGCTGGCACGACGCGGTCCGCCAGTTCAGTGGCGGCCAGACGCCGCCGCACGGCGCCATCTGGCTGACCTACTACCCGAACATCATGGTCGAGTGGTATCCGCACGTGCTGGTGGTGAGCACGCTCTACCCCAAGGGCCCGCAGAAGACCACCAACGTGGTGGAGTTCTACTACCCCGAGGAGATCGTCGCCTTCGAGCGCGAGTTCGTCGAAGCCCAGCAGGCCGCCTACATGGAAACCTGCGTGGAGGACGACGAGATCGCGCTGCGCATGGACGCCGGCCGCAAGGCCTTGTACGAACGCGGCGACGACGAATGCGGCCCCTACCAGAGCCCGATGGAAGACGGCATGAAGCACTTCCACGAGTGGTATCGCGCCTCCTTCCAAATGAAGCGCTGAGCCGCGCACCGGGGTGACAGCCCGGTGAGCAAGCACTTGCCACAATCGGGCGGATGATGTCCGCTCCGATGTTGATGGTCGCCGCCGCCTTCCTGTTTGCCACGATGGGGGTGTGCGTCAAGCTGGCTTCGGCCTACTACCCGGCCGGTGAGATCGTGTTCTACCGGGGCCTCATCGGCGCGCTCTTCATCGCCGGCGTGGCCCGGGCGCGCGGCGGCACGCTGCGCACGCCGGTGCCGATGATGCATCTGTGGCGCAGCGTGGTCGGCGTGGCCTCGCTGGTGCTGTGGTTCTATGCGCTGGGCAACCTGCCGCTGGCCACGGCGATGACGCTGAACTACATGTCGTCGATCTGGATGGCGATGTTCCTCATCGGCGGCGCGGTGCTGGTGAGCTTCAACGGCAGCGGCCAGCCCGCCAGCCACGGCATCGACGGCCGGCTCGTGATCACCATCGTGCTGGGCTTTGTCGGCGTGGCCCTGGTGCTGCGGCCCACGATGGACAGCCACCAGCTCTGGTACGGCGTGGCCGGCCTCATCTCCGGCATGCTGGCCGCGATGGCCTACCTGCAGGTCACCGCGCTGGGCCGCATCGGCGAGCCCGAGTACCGCGTGGTCTTCTACTTCTCGCTGGGCAGCTGCACCGTAGGCGCGGCCTCGATGGTGGTCAACGGCCTGCACGGCCACACCTGGCAGGGCTTCGCACTGCTGGTGGCCACCGGCCTGCTGGCCACCAGCGCCCAGATGATGATGACCCGCGCCTATGCCATCGGCCATGCGCTCACCAACGCCAGCCTGCAGTACCTGGGCATCGCCTTCGCGTTCGGCTATGGGGTGCTGCTGTTCGACGACCCTGTGACGTGGATGGCGCTCGGGGGCATGCTGCTGATCGTCGGCGCCGGCCTGGGCGCCACCTTGCTGCGGGCCCGCCAGGCGCCCGCCGTGTCCAACAACTCGGTGGAAACATGAACCTCACCCGCCCGCTCATCTCCGCGCCCGAGCTGCGCGCCCTGCTGGCTGCCGGCCAGCCCGTGGTGCTGCTGGACTGCGGCTTCGACCTCACCGACGCCGCTGCCGGCGAGCGCGCCTATGCCGCCGGCCACCTGCCCGGCGCCGTGTACGCCCACCTGGACCGCGACCTGTCGGGCGACAAGTCGGCGGGCCCCGCCCAGGGCGGCCGCCACCCGCTGCCCACGCGCGAAGCCTTCGCGGCCACCGCCGGCCGCTGGGGCGTGCGGCCGGGCGTGCCGGTGGTGGCCTACGACGCACAGGGCGGCCCCTACGCCGCCCGCGCCTGGTGGCTGCTGCGCTGGCTGGGCCATGCCGACGTGGCCGTGCTGGACGGCGGCCCGGCCGCCTGGCAGGCCGACGGCGGCACGCTGAGCACCGAGGCAGCCTCATCGCCCGAGGCGCAGCCGCCCTACCCGGCCACCGCCCAAGCGGGCATGCCCACCATCAGCGCGGCCGAGCTGCTGCAGCAGGCCGGCCGGGTGCGGCTGTTCGACGCCCGCGCGCCCGAGCGCTACCGCGGCGAGGTGGAACCGCTGGACGCCCAGGCCGGCCACATCCCCGGGGCGCGCAACCGCTTCTTCAAGGACAACCTGGGCGCGGACGGCCGCTTCAAGCCGGCCGAGACCCTGCGGGCCGAATGGGCTGCCCTGATCGGGCGCCCGGGTTCAGAATGGGGCGTGGTGCAGCAGTGCGGCTCGGGCGTCACGGCGTGCCACAACCTGCTGGCGATGGCGCATGCGGGGCTGGGCGAATCGACGCTGTACCCCGGCTCCTGGAGTGAATGGTCGGCCGATCCGGCGCGGCCCGTGGCCCGGGGTTCGTGATCCAGGTCAAAAGCCGGGAACCGGTTTGGCGGGACAGTGCTCACACAGCAACGCATTCAGCGTACGAGGAGTAAGGCATGTTCAAGCACATCCTGGTCCCTACCGACGGCTCCGACATCACCGCCAAGGCGGTACAGACGGCCACCACCCTGGCCCGCACCACGGGCGCCAAGCTGTCTACCGTGAGCGTGAAGGAGCCCTTCCCCTACAGCGCGATCTCGGAGATGCAGCCGGTGCCGCCGCAGGAATTCTTCGACGCGCAGGAACGCATCGCCGCCGGCCGCGTGAAGTCGGTGATCGAGACGGCAACCGCGGCCGGCCTGTCCTGCAGCGGCAGCACGGTGGAAGCCCTGCACCCCTGGGAAGCCATCCTGGAGGTGGCTGAAAAGGAAGGCGTCGACCTGGTGGTGATGGCCTCCCACGGCCGCCGCGGCATGGCCGCGCTGCTGCTGGGCAGCGAAACCCAGCGCGTGCTGATCCACAGCAAGCTGCCGGTGCTGGTGGTGAAGTGAACGTGGTTCAGTGGTTGTGCTGCAGGCCGCTCATGGCCAGCAGCACGATCACCAAGCCCGCAGCCAGCCAACCGACCTGCAGCAGCGTGTCGCGCAGTGACAGGCGCCGCTGCATCTGCGGGATGAGGTCGGCCACCGCCACGTAGACGAAGCTGCTGGCTGCCACCACCAGCAGGTACGGGAACAGCGCCTCCCACGGGCCCACGACGAAGTAGCCCACCACGCCGCCCACCACCGCCGCCGCGCCCGACAGCGCGTTGTAGACCAGCGCCCGGGTACGCGACAGCCCGGCGTTCAGCAGCACGATGTAGTCGCCCACCTCCTGCGGAATCTCGTGGGCGATGATGGCCAGCGCCGTCACCGTGCCCAGCCGCACGTCGGTGAGGAAGGCGGCGGCGATGATCACGCCGTCGCAGAAGTTGTGGATGCTGTCGCCCAGCAGCACGCTCCAGCCGCCACGGCCCGCCTGCTCGGCATCAAAGTGGTGATGGTGGTGGTGGCCGTCGCCTTCATGGTGGTGGGTGTGGCGGTACAGCTCCACCTTTTCCAGCAGGAAGAAAAACAGCAGTCCGCCCAGCAGCGTGGCGAACAGCGCATGCGGCTCGGCCTGGCTCTCGAAGGCTTCGGGCAATACGTTGAGCAGCGCGGTGGCCAGCAGCACGCCGGCCGACAGGCTGACCAGGCTCTTGACCACCCGGCCCAGCAGATGCACCGTCAGGCTGGCCGCGATGCCCACCGACAGCAGGCCGCCGGCCAGGGTGGCCAGGACGATGTACAGCAAGGTCATGAAGCGGCGTGACGGGCGGTCGACAAACGTGGGGGAGCGGCATTCTAGAAGCCGGCCCTTGTGCCGCGCCGCGATGCGCGCGCGCCACGGTGTCGCCATGGCCAGCCACGACAATGCCGGCATGGACCTTCAGCGCACCTTGACCTCCGGCCCGCTCGCGGCCATCGACATGGGCTCGAACAGCTTCCGGCTGGAAATCGGCCAGATGCAGCACGGCCGCTACCGCCGCATCGACTACCTGAAGGAAACCGTTCGTCTGGGCGCCGGGCTGGACGCCGACGGCCTGCTGACCGAGCCCGCCGCGCAGCGCGGCCTGGCCTGCCTGCAACGCTTTGCCAAGCGGCTGCAGGGCTTTGAAGTGGCGCAGGTGCGGGCCGTGGCCACGCAGACGCTGCGCGAAGCCAGCAACCGCGACGCCTTCCTCGCGCGCGCGCAGGAGGCGCTGGGCAAGCCGATCGAGGTGATCTCGGGCCGTGAAGAAGCGCGCCTGATCTATGCGGGCGTGGCCCACCTGCAGCCCAGCGACGCGCCGCGGCTGGTGATCGACATCGGCGGCCGCAGCACCGAGATGATCCTGGGCACCGGCCGCCTGCCCACCACCGCCGAGTCGTTCCGCGTGGGCAGCGTGAGCCTGTCGATGCGGCACTTCCCTGACGGCCGGCTCACCGAAGCCGGCTTCCGCGAGGCGCAGATCGCCGCCGGCGCCGAGTTCGAAGAAGGCCTGGACGCCTTCGCGCCGCGGCTGTGGACCGAGGCGCTGGGCTCATCGGGCACCGCCGGCGCGGTGTCGCAGCTGCTGGCCGCCAGCCGCGTGACCGACGGCAGCATCACGCCCAAGGGCCTGCGCTGGCTGATCCAGCAATGCATCAGCGCCGGCCACATCGACAAGCTGGACCTGCCCGGCCTGAAGGAAGACCGCCGCGCGGTCATCGCCGGTGGCCTGGCCATCCTGTACACGCTGGCGGCGCACTTCCGCATCGAGCACCTGCAGCCGGCCCGCGGCGCGCTGCGCCAGGGCGTGATCATCGACCTCTACGACCGGGTGCATGCCCCGCGCGACGGCCAGCACGGCGACGTGCGCGACCACTCGGTGCGCGAGTTGCAGAAGCGCTTCCAGGTGGACGTGGCCCAGGCCGAGCGGGTGCGCGTGGTGGCGCTGGCGCTGTACCGCCAGCTGGCACCGCAGGCCGATGCCGATGCGGTGCGCGAGCTGGGCTGGGCCTGCGACCTGCACGAGCTGGGCATGATGGTCTCGCACCACGATCACCACCGCCACAGCGCCTACCTGCTGAGCCATGTGGACGCGCCGGGCTTCTCGCAGAACCAGCAGCGCCGCATCGCCGACCTGGTGCTGGGCCAGCGCGGCGGGCTGCGCAAGATCGAGGCGGCGCTGGCCAACGAAGGCTTTGCCTGGCAGGTGGTGGCACTGCGGTTGGCCGCCATCGAATGCCATGCACGCGGCGCCTTCGCCGGCCATGCGATCGACATCGAGCGCCACGGGCGCGGCGCCACCATCCAGCTGCCGGCCGACTGGGCCAGCAGCAACCCGCGCACGCTGTACCTGCTGCAGGAAGAAGCCGCCGCGTGGCAGCGCAACGGCGCGGTGGATCTGAAAGTAGCTGGCTGAAAACTACAGGTGCTCAGGCCCGCGCACGCTGGCCAGCACCACCTCGGAGCTGCCGCCGCGCTCGCGCAGGCGCAGCCACCAGACGCCGGCCTTGCGGATGCTCCAGGGCTGCACCGTGCCGCCGGTGAGCAGGTAGGAGGCCGTCAGCCCCAGCGTGGGCTGGTGGCCCACCACCAGCACCGGGTGGCGTGAATCGGGCCAGCGCGCCTCGGCCAGCAGCGATTCCACCGTGCCGTCGGGGGCCAGGCCGGGTGCGGTCTTGAACTTGCGGTCCAGTGCCTGCGCCGTCTGCTGCGTGCGGCGGGCCGGGCTGGCCAGGATGCGGGTGCTCTCGGGCAGCACCTGGTTGAGCCAGGCGGCCACCCGCGCGGCCTGCCGCTCGCCCTTGGAGGTCAGCGGGCGGGCCAGATCGTCGCCGGGCTCGTGCAGTTCCACCGCATCGGCGTGGCGCCACAGAATAAGGTCCATCGCCGATTTCCTTGGTCTGGGTATCAACCGCCGAAGCGGGCCATCAGGGCCTGCTGGGCGCTCACCGGCTCACCGGTGGTGGTCACGGCCTCGTAGTGGCCGTCCGAGCGCAGCAGCCACGCTTCCTTGGTGTCGTGCAGGTAGGGCACCAAGCATTCGTCGATCACACGCTGGCGCAGCGCGCGGTCGTGGATGGGCCAGGCCAGCTCGATGCGCCGGAACATGTTGCGGCTCATCCAGTCGGCGCTGCTGAGGTACAGCGCCTCGTGCGCGTCGTCTTCGCCCCAGCGGAAGTACAGCACCCGGGTGTGCTCCAGGAAGCGGCCCACCACCGAACGCACGCGGATGCGCTCGGTGAAGCCGGGCACGCCGGGCCGCAGCATGCAGGCGCCCCGCACCACCAGGTCGATCTGCGCGCCGGCCTGCGCCGCGGCCACCAGGCCGTCGATCAGCCGCGGGTCGGTGAGCGCATTGCACTTGACCACCACGCGCGCCGGCCGGCCCTCGCGCGCCGCATCGGTCACCTGCTGCAGGTGCTTGAGCATGCGGCCATGCAGCACGAAAGGCGCGGTCAGCAGGTGGCGCGGCGGCTTCATCGCCGTCAGGCTGGCCAGTTGGTGGAACACCGCATCGGCATCGGCCGTCAGGTGCTCGTCGGCGGTGAGGTAGCCGACGTCGGTGTACAGCCGCGCGGTGCGCGGGTTGTAGTTGCCGGTGGACAGGTGGCCATAGCGGCGCAGGCGGGTGCCTTCGCGCCGGGTCACCAGCAGCAGCTTGGCATGGGTCTTGAGGCCGACGATGCCGTACACCACCTGGGCGCCCACGGCTTCCAGCCGCTCGGCCCAGTTGATGTTGGCCTCTTCGTCGAAGCGGGCCTTCAGCTCCACCACCACCATCACTTCCTTGCCGCGGCGGGCCGCCTCGATCAGCAGGTCCATCAGCACGCTCTGGGTGCCGGTGCGGTAGATGGTCTGCTTGATGGCCAGCACATCGGGGTCGTGCACCGCCTCGCGCAGGAACTGCACCACCGGCTCGAAGCTCTCGAAGGGGTGGTGCAGAAGCACGTCGCCCTGGCGCAGCCGCGCGAAGATGGACTGCGAGCGCGGCAGCCGCTGCGCCGGCCAGGCCGGCTCATGGTGCTCGAAGCGCAAGCGGTCGGCGGCAGCCTGGTCAATCAGCTGGTTCAGCCGCACCAGGTTCACCGGCCCGTTGACGCGATACAGCGCGGCCGGCGGCAGCGCGAACTGCTGCAGCAGGAAGCCGGACAGTTCTTCGGGGCAGCTCTTGACCACCTCCAGCCGCACGGCCTGGCCGAAGTGGCGGGTGGTCAGGCCCGAGCGCAGCGCCTGCCGCAGGTTGGTCACGTCGTCTTCGTCCACCTCCAGGTCGGAGTCGCGGGTGACGCGGAACTGCGAGAAGGTTTCCACTTCGCGGCCGGCGAACAGGTCGGCCAGGTGGGCGCGGATCACGCTGGACAGCAGCACGAAGCCCTGCTCACCCGGCTTGCACACCGATGCCGGCAGCCGGATGACGCGCGGCAGCACCCGCGGCACCTTGACGATGGCGATGCTGCTGGCGCGGCCGAAGGCATCACGCCCGCTCAGCCGCACGATGAAGTTCAGGCTCTTGTTGGCCACCAGCGGAAACGGGTGCGCCGGGTCCAGGCCCACCGGCACCAGCAGCGGCATCACCTGCCGCTCGAAGAAGCGGGCCACCCACTGGCGCTGGGCTTCGTTGCGCTCGGCATGGTTGAGCACCACGATGCCCTCGGCGGCCAGCGCCGGCATCACCAGCTCGTTGAACAGCGTGTACTGCTGGTCGATCAGGTCATGTGCGTCGGCCGACAGGGCCTGCAGGTCGGCATCGGCCGCCGAGCCCATCGCGGCCGCGGCTTCCAGGTAATCGGCGTAGCGCACCTCGAAGAACTCGTCCAGGTTGGACGAGACGATGGTGATGTAGCGCAGCCGCTCGAGCAGCGGCACGTCGGGCCGGCTGGCCTGCGCCAGCACCCGGCGGTTGAACTCGAGGATGGCCTGTTCGCGGTTGAGCGGCGCCAGCGTGGGCGCCGGCTCCTGCGGCGCCGCCTCGGCCGTGGCGGTGGGATACGGCTGATCTGAGACTTCCGGCATAGGGCTCAGTTTATGAACCTTCTGCGACAGATCGGTGACAAGCACCGGCACGCGGCATGGCGCCGCGTGCCGGCTGCAGGCTCACTCTGCCTTGACCGGAACGGTGGCCGGCAGGGTCAGCTTCTGGTCGGCCGGCCGTGCCGTGTCCTGGGCCGCCGCCAGGCTGGTGGGCAGCGTGCTCCACGACAGCGCGCTCAGCGCCCGCGCAATGCCCGCACTGACGCCAGCACTGGCGGTGCTGGCCACCTGGCCGTTGATCTGCACCGCGGCCTCGGTGTTCAGGCTCACCGAGGTGTAGCTGCCGTCCTGCCAGGCGTTGAACACCGACAGCAGGCCCGAAGTGGTGGCGAAGCTGCTGGTCTGGCTGATCGGCCCGCCATACGACTCCACCAGGGTGGCGCCGCTGGTCTGCACGCCGCCCAGCTGCAGGCCGCCGCTGCCGTCCACCAGCGTCAGCGCGCCGGTGCGGGCGGTGACGGCGCCGGTGAAGTCGTTGTCGCGGCGGTCCAGCCGCACGTCCTGCCCCACCGCATCGAGGCTGGTGCGCTCACCCACGGTCAGCGCGCCCACCTGGGTGACGGTGCCACCGCTCTTGACGGCCAGGTTGGCGCCGGCCGTCACCGTGCCCAGCACCAGCGGTGCCGCGCCCTGGGTGAGACCCACGTCCTGCCCGCGGGCGGAGACGGTGCCCACCAGCCGGTTGCCCTCGTTCATCAGGTACACCGAGCCCTGGCTGGCCACGGCCGTGGTGCTGCCGGTCACGCTCAGCGTGGTGTCGGTGGCCTGGCGCAGGTGGCCGGTGGCCGCCGTGGCCGCCAGGTCGCCGCTGGCCACCACGTTGCCCAGCACCAGGTCGTCGATGGCCTGCACCAGCTGCACATGGCGGCCTTGCACGGCCACCGTGCCCACCACCATGTTGCGCGCCTGGGCCAGCCGCACGTCGCCACCGGCGGTGGCGTCCAGCGCACCCAGCACGGTCAGGGAGCCGCCGTCGGTTTGCGTGATGTCGGCCGCGGCATGCAGCCGCGCATCGGCCACGCTGCCCACGTTGCCCAGCGTCAGCGCGCCGTCGTTGGCGCGCAGCACCAGGCTGCCGGCCACCAGATGGCGCACCGACAGGTCGCCCGCCGCCTGCGTCACGCTGGCGGCACCGCCGGCGCGCAGCTGGCCGTCCACCTGCGCGAACTGGCCGTTGACCGTCAGCGCGCCGTTCACGCTGATGCGGCCGCCGGTCTGCGTCAGGCTGGGCACGGTCAGGCTGCCGGCGGCCAGCTCGCCGCCCGCACCCACGGCCAGGCTGGCCAGGCTGATGGCGCCGCTGGCCGACAAGGCCTGCCGCGCCACGCTCACGCTGCCGGCGCCCGTCAGGCTGGCCAGCATCGGCGCATCGGCCGCTGCGCCGTCGGCCACGGTCACCAGCGTGCCCTGCGGAATCACCACGTTGGCCACGTTGTCGCGGATGGGCACGGCGCCGCCGGCCCAGTTGCTGGCGTCGAACCAGCTGCCGCGGCTGCCGCCCACCCAGCTGACCGAGCCGAGGCGGGTGATGTCGCCGGTGAGCGCATCGGCCGCACCGGCGGCCAGCACGTAGTTGCCGGCATCGGCACCTGCCAGCGAGAGCTGCGCCGTCACCGGCTTGGCGGTGCCGACGTTGGCATCGAGGAAGCTCACCTGGCTGGCCTGCAGCGTCACGGCATCGCTGCCCAGCACCCCCGTCAGGGCGCCGCCGCTCAGCGTGGCTGCGGTCTGGCCGTCGTACACCTTGCTGCCCACCGAGGTGCTGGCCAGCGCCACCGTGGCCGGCGTGATGTCGGCGGTCAGACCGGTGACCGGGGCCACCACGTAGTTGGCCGCATCGGCACCCGCCAGGCTGAAGCCCGCGGTCACCGCCTTGCCCGTGCCCACGTTCTTGTCGGCGAAGCTGCCGCTGCCGGCGCCCAGCGTGACCGTGTCACCGCCCAGCACGCCCGACAGCGTGCCGCCGCTGACGCTGGCCACGGTCTCCCGGTCGTACACCTTGTTGGCCGCGGTGACGCCGCTCACCGTCAGCTGGGCCGGGGTGATGTCGGCGGTCAGCCCGGTCGGCTGCGCCACGGTGTAATTGCCGGCGGCTGCGCCGTCCAGCGTGAAGGTGGCGGTCACGGGTTTGGCGGTGCCCACGTTCTTGTCGGCAAAGCTGGCCGAGGCCTGCAGGCTGACGGCATCGCTGCCCACCACGCCCTGCAGCGTGCCGCTGACCGTGGCGTCGGTGCTGCGGTCGTACACCTTGTTGGCGGCCGCCGCCCCGACCACGGTCAAGGCCTTCGGATCAATGGTGAGCGTGCCCACCGGCGCATAGCTGATGCGCACCCCCTGCTGGCCGGAGTACAGGCCCGAAGCGGTGGTGCTGGCGTAGCTGCCGGCATTGGCCGAGTTGGCCCCGCCGCCATACACCAGCGTGCCCTGCAGCTGGTTGCGCAGGCCTTCGCTGGACAGCGTGGCATCGGCCAGCACGGCATCGAGCGTGCCGTCGTAGGTCTTCTGCGCGGCCGCGGTCACCGTCACCGGCGTCAGGAAGGCATTGAGCAGCGGCGTGGTCCGGCCTTCGTAGATCGTCCAGACGTTGGCGAGGTCGTAGCTGGCGAAGGTGCTGGCCTGCTTCAGCTGCGAGGCGCTGCGGGTGCCGCTGTTGGTTTCGGAGCCGCCGAAGTTGTAGCCGTACAGCGATCCGGTGGTGAAGCTGTTGGTGACGGTGCCGTTCTTGCCGCCCAGCAGGCCGCCGGCGTTGAAGCTGCCGCTCACCGAACCCGTGGAGAACACGCGCTGCACGGTGGCGCCGCTCTGGTCGCCGGTCAGGCCACCCGCCCAGCCGCCGCTGGCGCCGACGTTGACGCTCAGGTAGCTGTCGCTGACCACCACGCCGCTGGACAGCGACCCGGCCAGGCCACCCAGCATGCTTCCGCCCGCCACCGTGCCGGTGGCATACACCGTGGACACCTGCGTGTTGGCACCCACCACGCCGGCCAGGGCGCCGCCACGCGCCGAAGCCGTGATGCTCACATCAGCCAACCCGAGGTTACGGATGCTGGCGTCTTGCGTCTTGCCGAAGAGGCCCTGGTACTCGGCCGATGGCCGGTTGATGGTCAGGCCGATGAGGGTATTGCCCAGGCCGTCGAAGCTGCCGGTGAAGGGCGTGCTGTTGTCGCCCACCGGCGTGAAGCCGGCGCCGCTGTTCCAGCCGCTCACATGGCCGATGTTCAGCGACGCGCCCAGCACGTAGTGGCCGGCCAGGTTGCCGCGCATGCCTTGCAGCGTCAGGCCGCCGCTGTCGTTTTCCGTGCCCACCGCATTGATCACGGTGTGGGTGATGGGCGTGCCGTCGCTGCCCTTGAGGGTGACGAAATTGGGACCGCCGTTCAGGCCGATGGGCGCCAGCACGTGGTAGTCGGCCGTGTTGCCGGCGGCCACAGCGCCCTGGCCGTACTGGAAGGTGAGCACCGCGTTGGCATGCTCGGCCAGGATGGGCGCACGCACGAAGATGTCGCCGTCCGCCTGCAGGGTCAGGTCGGCGCTGCTGGTCCAGCGGATGCCGCTGCCCACGGTCAGGTGGCCGGCGTCGCTGCCGCCTGCCACCGTCTGCACCGTCGTGTCGGTGCCGCCTTCCAGCGCGGTGACGATGGTGGCGGCTTGCGCCGCATCGATGGTCAGGTCGGTGGGGTCCAGCAGCCAGCGGCCGCCGCGGCCCTTGGCGGAGGATGCGTCCACCGTGGCACCGCGGATGTCCAACGTGTGGCCCGAGGTTTCCACCCGGCCGCCGTCGCCGCCTTCGGCACCGGCGCGGGCGCTGATGCGGCCCTGCACCGCGGTGCGGGTGCCGTTGCGGGCCACGTCGCTCCACAGCACCACCTCGCCGCCGTCGCCGCGCCGGGTGGCGCTGGCGTCGATGCTGGCGCCTTCGGCCATCACCACCGTGGTGGCGCCGGCCAGCGGGCCGCTACCCTGCCAGCCGCCGCCCACATGCACGGTGCCGCCACCGGTGGCGCCGGTGGCGTCGATGCGGCTGCCGGCGGCCAGCGTCAGGCTGTCGCCTTCCAGCAGCACACGGCCGCCGCGCGACACCAGGCTGGAGGCGTCGATCAGGCCCGCCTGGTTGACCACGCCGCTGCGCAGCGATTCGGCGCTGCGCGCCGACAGGATGACCACGCCTTCGGGCGCCAGGAGGGCCTGGCGGTTGTCCACCAGTGTCTTCAGCGCTGCGGGCGTCACCAGCACGCTGGCCAGGCCCGGGCCGTCGAAGTCCAGCCGCACGCTTTCACCGGCAGCCAGGGCCACGGTGCCGGCACGTGCCAGCACCACGCCTTCGTTGCGCACCTCGGGCGCCAGCAGCGCCACGTAGCCGCCATCGGCCGCCGTCAGCGTGCCCTGGTTGACCACTGCGCCAGTGCTACCCTGGCGCTGCCACAGGCCGTTGCCGGCCATGAAGTCGGCATTGCTGGTGGACATCGTGGTGGCCACCAGGCCGCCCACGTCCACGCGGGCGCTGGCGCCGAAGATGACACCGGACGGGTTGCTGATGAACACCTGCCCCGGCGCCTGGATGCGGCCCAGGATCTGGCTGGGCTGGTTGCCCAGCACGCGGTTGAGCGTGGCGGCATTGCGGCCGGCCGCCTGGTTGAACACCACGCTGGCCTGGCTGCCCAGGTCGAAGCGCTGCCAGTCGATGACGGCGCGCTGGCTGGCCTGGTTGACGGTCAGCGTGCTGCCCTGGGCTTGCCAGCTGGCCTGGCCCGCGGCCAGCGTGCCGCCGGTGGGCAAGGTGCCGGCGCCGGGCGGGCCGGCATTGGCGACCAGCGGCAGCGCCGCCAGCAGCAGGTGGGCCACCAGCTGCGCACCGGCGCGGGCGGCGCCGTGGCCGGTGGCGGTCTCGGGCACGGGCACCCATTGCGCATCGGCGCGGCGCACCAGGCGGTAAGCGGTATTCAGGCTCGCAGAAGTACTCATCGTGCGACTCCTCGCAGGGATTCAGGGGAAAGGAATGAAGGGGCGGCGGGGCTCACAGCGACCATTGCGCGCTGAGCCACCAGCGGGTGCCGAAGCGGCTGCCGTCCTGGTTGTCGCCGTTGGCGGTGGGGTCGGGGTGATGGCCCAGCGGGCGTGCCACGGTCAAGCGGGCCACCAGCGGCACGGCCGCAGGTCGCCACTCCAGCCACAGGCCGGCGGCCGACAGGCGCAGCCGGTTGCGCGGCGGCGCGCCGGCGAAGTCGGCATCGGCGTACTGCCAGGCCACGCCGGTATCGGCAAAGGCCGAGAGCGTGAGCGAAGGCTGGCCGAGGCCGGCCAGGCCCTGCTGCCATTCGGCGGTGCCCAGCAGCGCGCGGCTGCCGGTGGCTTCACCCACCGGGTAGCCGCGCACGCCGGCCGGGCCGGCGATGAGCATGCGCTCGGACACGTCCAGGTTCTGCGCGCTCCACTGGCCGCTGGCCCGCAGCGACCAGCGCCCGTGCGCACCGGCCTGGCGGCTGTGCTGCCAGGCACCGCGCAGCAGCGCATAGCCGCCCGCGGTGTCGGCGGTCAGGGCATCGGCCTCGCGGTTGGGCGAGCCGGACAGGTCGACATCGCCGACCGCCAGGCTCAACTCCCAGGCACGGCGGGCGTCACCGGCCTCGTCGGACCACAGGCGCGCATAGCGCAGCGTGAGCACGTCGATGCGGTAGTCCGACAGCACCGTGTCCAGCGCCTTGTTGCGGAACCAGCGCCGCTCCAGCTGCGCCGACGCATCGCGGCTGCCGGTGGCGCTGCGATCGATGGCCCAGGACAGGCCCAGCCCCAGCGTGCTGGACGGGCCCTTGACATCGAGCGAATTGAACTCGGGCGTCACCAGCCGGTAGTCCAGCGCGCTGCCATAGGCCGAGGCGCGCCAGCCGCTGGCCGGCAGCGGCGTGCTGGCGCCCAGGCGCAGCTGGCGGCTGCCTTCGCTGATCATGGTGCCGGCGGTGACGGCATGGCCACCGCCACCGGGCAGCACGGCCCAGCCGTCGGCCGCCACGCGGGCATGGCCGGTGGCGCGGGCGCCTTCGTTGTCGGCGCGCAGTTGCAGGTCCCAGGGGCGGCGGTCGGTGAGCACCAGCGCCACGTCGGTTTCACCCGCGCCGCTGCCGGCCACCAGGCTGCTGCGCACCTCCAGCCCCGGCCATTCGGCCAGCTGCATGGTGGCGCGTTCCACCGCGCTGAGCGACAGCGCCTGGCCGGGGGCCTGCAGCGCCTCTACGGCCGCACGTGCCCGCTCGGGGGCGATGGCGCGCACGCCATCGGCCTGCACCACCACGCGGCCCAGCCGGCCTTCGGCCACGCGCAGGCGCACCCGGCCTTCGGTCACGTCCTGCGGCGGCAGCGTCACCCGCGCCAGGCGGCGGTGCACCTGCTGGTAGTGGCGCTCCACCGCGCGGGCGGCTTCACCCAGGGCCTGCCGGGTGAGCGGCCGGCCGCGCCAGGGCGCCAGCACGGCCTGCAGCTCTTCAAAGCCCACCTGTTCGGCGCCTTCGATCTCGAAGGCCTGCACCGTGACCGTGGGCTCGGCAGCGGCGGCGGCAGGCGGCGCTGGCTCGGCCGCTGCCACCGGCGGGGCCGCACCGGCCACAGCGCAGGTGGCCACGGCCACTGCCGTGCGCCGCCAGCGCGCGGCGGCGCCGCATTGGGCGTGCAGCCTCACGTGATGTCCCTGCAGCCGACCAGTTCGGCATCGGGGCTGTTGTCCTTGGCGGGGTACTCCCAGATCGGCCATTCCTGGTCGAAGAAGTTGACTTCGCGGTTGAGGAAGTCGAACCAGCCGCGGAAGGGCCATGCGAAGTTGCTGGACGAGGTGACCACGCCCGCCTTGCCGTGCAGGTACACGCCCAGGGCCAGCTCAGGCTCGTTCACGCAGCGCTGCGGGATCTTCTTGACCACGCCCGGCACGCGCACCGGATCACCGCGCTGCACGCACTTGCGCGAGACGTACGATCCGCCCCACCAATGGCGCCGGGTCTCGTCCCGGTCGCAGGTGCAGGAGCCGCCATTGCGCACACGGGTGTCGAGCGAGCAGTCCTCCCAGTACTTGCGCGAGTTGCCGAACACACGCCCTTCGGCCCAGGTGTCGGGGCCGGGTTGGTCGCGGAACAAGGTCGCGTAGCTGAAGCTGGTGGCCGCCTCGCCGCGGAACATCACGCCGCCGCGCACGAACACCTTGGCCACCTCGGGTGCCACGCCGCGCAGGCCGGCCGCCAGGTTCAGCTCGGCATACGGCTCCACCGCCAGCGTGCCCTTGAGCTCGCCCGAGATGCCGGGCTGGCGCGTAGGCATGTTGAACCAGGCCGAGAACTCGCGGTCGTTGGAGCGGCAGCAGCGCCACTCGTAGTAGCCGCGCACGCCGAAGTCGCCGGCCATCGTCAGCGTGGGCGTGATGGTCACCGACATTTCGCCGGTGAAGTCCACGCCCACCTCCAGGTTCAGGCTCAGGTCGAGCACCGCGCCGGCATACGGAATGGCCCGGCCGAGGTCGATCTTGATCAGCGTCTTCTTGAAGGGGACCTTGGTGGTGCCGACCTTTTCCTTGGCGCGCTTGGCATCGAACTTCTTCTTCTTGCTTTCCACCGGCACGCGGAAGCCGCCGGGGGTCTTGCCGTAGGTGGCGGTCAGGCCCAGCTCGGGCTTGATCTCGTAGTCGGCACCCGCGCTGGCGCGGATCCACAGGCTGCGCAGGCTCCAGTCGACCGAAGCCTTGGGCCGCAGGTCGATGTTGAGGTTGAGCGAGACCGTGCCGCTGAGGTTGGTGCCCGGCTTGGACAGCGTGACCGACAGCGGCGACGACAGCAGCGGGATCATGCCCACGTTGCTCAGGCCCTGGCGTTCACGCTCCAGCCCGGCCAGCAGGCCGCAGGCGCTGGGCAGGCCCTGCATGGCGCAGTCGCTGCGCGCCTGGCGCACCGCCTGCTGGGTGGTGATCTTGGCCGTGTCCTTCAGCGCCACCAGGCGGAAGCCCGCCTCGCGCTCGCGGCTGGCCAGGAACAGGTTGTTGCCCAGCGGCACCGCCACCCCCACGCCCGAGACCCACACCGGCTCGGCGCTGCGGCCGCCCTCGGCACCGGCGGCACTGGCCAGCATGGTGCCCTTGCTTTCGTACTTGAACACGTCCTTGGGCAGGCGCATGGCCAGCTTGCCGGTGCCGTCGTGGCGGCCGGAGAACTGGTCCACGTCGCCGGTGGACTTGCCCATCACGTAGTCGGTCAGGTCACCGGCAATGCTGAAGTTGCCGGTGGCCACGCAGTTGGCCAGCGCGGCGGTGTTGAAGGGGTAGCCACGCGGCGAGGCTTCCCAGGCCGTCTGCAGCGCCGCACGCGCCACCGCGTCGGCACCGAAGCCGCGGCAGCTGCGCGCATCGGGCGCCAGGGTGACGTACCAAGTGGGCGCGGTGCCCAGCACCGAGCCGGCCACCACGCTGGTGGTGAAGTCGGGCGCCGGAATCACGGTGCGCACCGAGCCCGAGACGCCGTCACCCACCTCGATGGCGCGCACCTCGTCGAAGGCCATCGGCGTGGCGTCGGCCACGATGGAGATGCTCTCGTACACATCCACCGGCGAGGCTTCCGTCCAGCGGAAGCTGATGGTGGTCATCGGCGCCGTGGTGGCCTCCGGCGCATTGGCCGTGACCACGGTGGCCGGCGTGACGATCTGGCTGATGCGCACCGTCGGGTGGTCGACATGGCCCGTCTGCACCAACGAGCCGACGATCAGCGTGTTCAGGTAGGCCACGGTCGCCGGATCGCGCGAGACGATGGTGGCGGTGCCGTCGGCATTGAAGCGGATGCCGGTGACGCTGTCCTGCGGGGCGATGCGGCCCAGCGAGGTGACCTCGGCATTGACCTTGGCTTCCTTCAGCGCAAAGCGGGCGATCGCGGTCACGTCGGCAGACAGCTCCAGCTCGCAGCGGGTGCCCACCACCTGCTTGCAACCCGTCCACGAATGGAACTGCCAGTTGCCGTCGATCTCGGCGGCGGTCAGGTTGACGGTGCTGCCGTCACGCGGCAGCACGGTGCTGTAGGGCTCCTTCGCTTCGCCGTAGCTGCCATTGGGCAAGGGGCTGCCGGTGATGCTGCCCACGCCGGTGACGCCGGCCTGGAACTTCACCGTGTTGCGGTCGATCTCGGCCGACAGGCTCTTGGCCACGCCCAGCGTGCTGGTCATCTGGCGCCACGCGGCGGCCATTTCGGTGGTTTCGCCCGCGTGGTACTTCTGCAGCAGCGAGCGCTGGTTGGCATCGCCACCCAGCGGCTGCTGCAGCTCGGTGAAGGCAAAGGCCAGCGCATCGCGGTGCTCGGTGCGGGTGGCGTCGAACTGCAGCAGGTCGGACGACACCGCTGCGGCGTTGGCATTGCCCAGGCTGCGCTTCATCAGCAGGCCGGCCACGCGGTTGAGCTCGATGTTCAGCGAGCTGGCGTCGAAGCGCGTCAGGTCGCCGCCGATGAGGCGGTAGGCCGCATCGCTGAGCATGGTCACCCGCACCGAGCCGTTGAGCAGGTCGCTGGCGTCCACCAGGGCGTTGATCTCGCCCTTGAAGGGCGTCGGCGTGGCGTCGCGGGTGCCGGTGTCGTTGACGTCCCAGTCATTGCCGCCCGAGACGGTGACGCGGAAGAACGCGTACTTGGAATAGTCGGGCAGCGTGACGGTGTACTGCCCGTTGTCGTCGGTCACCGTCTCGTAGAGCACGGTGCCCGACTTGTCGAAGGCATCACGCACCTCGACCTTGGCGCCGACGAGCACGCCCAGCGCCGCGAAGTGCTTCTGGGCCTTGGCCGCCTCCACCTGCGCGGTGGTGACGTTGGTGATGTCGACGCCCTGGGAGACGGTGCCGGTGTCGGTGGGGCTGGTGGGGGTCGGCGTTTCTGCGCCGCCGCCACCGCCACCGCAGGCCGCCAGCAATGCGCTGACGGCGACGGCGACCAGGCGGACCCGGACCGCGTGCGAGATGGTCATGTACAGCAATCCTCGAAGCGTTGTGATGCTCCGGGCGGCTGTACTTCGCGAAGGCAACGAACAACCGGCCCGATCTTGGCGTCAGGCCAGCGCTGCAGCACGCACGCTCTGGCGACCCGAGGATCTTCGGCCTGCTGTTACAACTCGGTTCCCGCGAGTAACACTCCGTTTACATCTCTGTTCCGGCTCAAGCAGCGGCCGCGGGCGCCGCTTGAAGGCGTGATTTCAGTGGGCCTTGTCCCAGTTCGGACCCAGTCCGACTTCCGCCAGCAAGGGCACCTTGAGCTGCGCCACGCCGGCCATCAGGCGCGGCACCTCGGTGCGCACCCAGTCCACCTCGGCCTCGGGCACCTCGAACACCAGTTCGTCATGCACCTGCATCACGATGCGGGTGGCCTTGGCACTGCGGTCGATCTCGGCCTGCACCGCGATCATCGCCAGCTTGATCAGGTCGGCCGCGGTGCCCTGCATCGGCGCATTGATGGCCTGGCGCTCGGCCGCGGCCCGGCGCGGGCCGCTGCCGCCCTGGATCTCGGGCAGCACGATGCGGCGGCCGAACAGCGTTTCCACATAGCCGCGTTCGGCGGCGCTGGCGCGGGTCTCATCCATGTAGCGCTTGACGCCAGCAAAGCGGTCGAAATAGCGGTCGATGTAGTTCTTGGCCGCCTTCTGGTCGATGCCCAGGTTGCTGGCCAGGCCGAAGGCGCCCATGCCGTAGATCAGCCCGAAGTTGATGACCTTGGCATAGCGGCGCTGCTCGTTGCGCACCTGGTCCAGCGCCACGCCGAACACCTCGGCCGCGGTGGCCCGGTGCACGTCGCGGCCCTCGGCAAAAGCGGCCAGCAGGCCGGGGTCTTCGCTGATGTGGGCCATGATGCGCAGCTCGATCTGCGAGTAGTCGGCGCTGGCGATCACATGGCCTTCGGGCGCAATGAAGGCCTCGCGCACGCGCCGGCCCTCGGGCGTGCGGATGGGGATGTTCTGCAGGTTGGGGTCGTTGCTGGACAGCCGGCCCGTCACCGCCACCGCCTGCGCATAGTTGGTGTGCACGCGGCCGGTGTTGGGGTTGATCATCAGCGGCAGCTTGTCGGTGTAGGTGCCCTTGAGCTTGGACAGGCTGCGGTGCTCCAGCAGCCGGGCCGGCAGCGGGTAGTCGGCGGCCAGCTTCTCCAGCACCTCTTCGTCGGTGGACGGTGCGCCGCTGGCGGTCTTCTTCTGCACCGGCAGGCCCAGGCGGTTGAACAGGATCTCGCCGATCTGCTTGGGGCTGCCCAGGTTGAAGGGCTGGCCGGCGATCTCGTAGGCCTCCTGCTCCAGCGCCATCATGCGTTCGGCCAGCTGCTGGCTCTGGCGCGCCAGCGCGGCCGCGTCCACCAGCACGCCGTGGCGCTCGATGCGCTGCAGCACCTCGCTGGTGGGCAGCTCGATCTGCTCGTACACGTAGCGCAGGCCGGGGGCGGCCGCCGGCTGCTGCTCGATCTGCGGCCACAGCACCCGGTGCAGGTCCAGCACCATCTCGCTGTCTTCGCCGCTGTAGGTGGTGGCGGTCTGCACGTCCACCTGCGCGAACGGGATCTGCTTGGCGCCCTTGCCGCAGATGTCCTCGTAGCTCAGGCCCTTGCGGCCCAGGTGGCGGTCGGCCAGCTTTTCCAGGCTGTGGGTGAGGTGAGCCTCCAGCACATAGCTCTGCAGCAGCGTGTCGTGGCGCCAGCCGCGCACATGGATGCCATGGTTGGCCAGGACGTGGGTGTCGTACTTGACGTTCTGGCCGATCTTGCCGGCGGCGGCGTCCTCCAGCCAGGGCTTCAGCCGGGCCAGCACCTCGTCCAGCGGCAGCTGGTCGGGCGCGTCGGCGTAGTTGTGGGCCAGCGGCACGTAGGCCGCCTCATGCGCCTGCAACGCGAAGCTGATGCCGACGATGCGCGCATGCATCGGGTCCAGCGAATCGGTCTCGGTGTCCAGCGCCGCCAGCGGCGCGGCCTGCAGCCGCTGCAGCCAGTGGTCCAGCCGCTCCCAGGTGGTCACGGTCTCGTAGCTGCCCTCCACCTTGGCGGACTCGCCCGCGCCCACCGCGGGCTGCGCCGGGTCGCCGCGGCCCTCCGCAAAGGGCTCGTCGGCCGAGGCGAACATCTGCCGCGTGGCCGACATGCGCGCTTCCAGCTCGCGGCGCAGCGTCTTGAAGCCGTAGCGGGCGTAGAAGTCGAGCAGCGCCGCGTTGTCGGGCTCGGCGAAGTGCAGCGCGGTCATCGCGTCTTCGCCCGGCCAGCCGGCCACGTGGGCGGCCAGGTCGCAATCGGTGCGGATGGTCACCAGCTCGCGGCCCATCGGCAGCCAGTCCAGGGCCTTGCGCAGGTTCTCGCCGGCCACGCCCTTGATGCCGCTGGCCGCGGCCACCACGCCGTCCAGCGAGCCGTGCTCGGCCAGCCACTTGGCGGCGGTCTTGGGGCCCACCTTCTCGACGCCGGGCACGTTGTCCACGGTGTCGCCGATCAGCGTCAGGTAGTCGACGATGCGCCCGGGCGGCACGCCGAACTTGGCCTGCACGCCGGCGATGTCCAGCGACTCGTTGCTCATGGTGTTGATCAGCACCACCTGCTCGTCCACCAGCTGCGCCAGGTCCTTGTCGCCGGTGGAGATCACCACCTTGCCGCCGCGCGCGGCCACGGTGCGCGCCAGCGTGCCGATGACGTCGTCGGCCTCGATGCCGGGCACCTCCAGCACCGGCCAGCCCAGCAGCCGCACCACCTCGTGGATGGGCTTGATCTGCTGCGCCAGCGGCTCGGGCATGCTGGCGCGGTTGGCCTTGTACTCGGGGTACAGGTCGTCGCGGAAGGTCCTGCCCGGCGCGTCGAACACGCAGGCGGCATGCACCGCCGGGAACTGCGCCCGCAGCCGGGTGAGCATGGACACCATGCCGTGCAGTGCGCCGGTGGGGAAATTGTCGGGCCCGCGCAGGTCGGGCAGCGCATGGTAGGCGCGGTACAGGTAGCTGCTGCCGTCCACCAGCAGCAGCGTGGTGGGCGGCGCCACGTCGGGCTCGGGCGTGCGGTGGGCGTCGTTGCCGGGGGCGTTGGTCGTCTCGGTCATTGGGTGATTGTGCGACGGCGCCGGCAGCCGCCTCGCTAGAATCCCGGGTATGAGCCCCGCCCGTTTCCTGCTGCCGTATGCGGCGTCCCTCCTGGCCTTGTCGGCCGTACACGGCAACGCCGTGGCCGAGCCGATCGAGCCCAAGGTGCAACAAACCGTGATCGAGGACGACGGCGTGCGCATCGAGGAACTGCGGGTGCGCGGACAGACGCAGCGCCTGGTGGTGCGCCCCAAGGGCGGCGCCGCCGAGTACGAGATCATCCCCGCCGACGGCGCCCGCAACATGGTGCAGGCCGCCGGGGCCAGCCGCGGCGCGGCCGGCCAGCGGGTGTGGACCGTGCTCTCGTTCTGACGCGAAGTGGCCGTCTTCACCGAGGTCTCCACCGACGAGGCCCGCAACTTCATCGCCCCGCTGGGCGTCGGCCAGCTGACTGAACTGCGCGGCATCCGCGCCGGCATCGAGAACACCAACTACTTCGTCACCACCGACGGTGGCGAATACGTGCTCACGGTGTTCGAGCGGCTGAGCTTCGAGCAGCTGCCTTTCTACCTGCACCTGATGCAGCACCTGGCGCAGCGCGGCATTCCGGTGCCCAACCCTCGCGCCGATGCGCAGGGCCGCATCCTGCACACCCTCAAGGGCAAGCCCGCCGCGCTGGTGGACAAGCTGGAAGGCAGCCATCAACTGGCGCCCGACCTGCACCACTGCCAGCAGGTGGGCAGCATGCTGGCGCGCATGCACCTGGCCGGACAGGACTACCCGCGCCAGCAGCCCAACCTGCGCGGCCTGGCCTGGTGGACCGAGACCATTCCCACCGTGCTGCCGCACCTGCAGCCCGGCCAGCATGCGCTGATCACCGAGGAGCTGGCCTTCCAGCAGTCGCTGGCCGCCTCGCCCGCGTGCCAGGCGCTGCCGTGCGGGCCCATCCATGCCGACCTGTTCCGCGACAACGTGATGTTCGCGGGCCTGCCCGGCCATGAGCGGCTCACCGGCTTCTTCGACTTCTATTTCGCCGGTGTCGACAGCTTCCTGTTCGACATCGCGGTGTGCCTGAACGACTGGTGCATCGACCTGGACAGCGGCGCCCTGGTGGAAGAACGCGCCGCCGCCTTCGTGGCCGCTTACGAGAGCCAACGCCCGCTGGACGGCAACGAGCACCGGCTGCTGCCGGCGATGCTGCGGGCCGCGGCGCTGCGCTTCTGGACCTCGCGGCTGTGGGACTTCCACCTGCCGCGTGATGCGGCGCTGCTCAAGCCCCACGATCCCACCCACTTCGAACGGGTGCTGCGGGCACGCATCGACAAGCCCTGGCACCCGGCGCGCTGAACCCCGCCCCATCGCCATGACGTTCCATCTTCACGAGGTTGCCCCGCGCCAGGGCATCGCCTGGACGCGCGAAGGCTTTCGCGCCTTCTTCAAGCGGCCGATGGCACTGGCCAGCCTGTTCATCAGCTTCATGTTCGTCGGCGTGCTGGCCATGGCGCTGCCGGCCGGCGGCCTGCTGCTGGTGCTGGCGCTGCCGCTGCTGTCGCTGGGCTACATGATCGCCACCCGCTCGGCGCTGGCCGGCGGGCCGGTGCACCCGGGCCAGCTGATCGAGCCGCTGCGCGCGGGCGCCGGCCAGCCCGAGGCCCAGCGCCGCCGCAAGTCGCTGCTGATGCTGTGCGCGCTCTATGCCCTGGTCACGCTGCTCATCATCTGGCTGAGCAACAGCATCGACGGTGGCCGCTTCGACCGCCTGCAGGAGCTGATGGCCGGTGGCCAGGGCACCGACAGCGCGAACGAGGCCGAGGTGCAGCGCCTGCTGGCCGACCCGGCCCTGGTCAACGGCCTGCTGGTGCGCTTCGGCCTGGCGGCGCTGCTGGCCATCCCGTTCTGGCATGCGCCGGCGCTGGTGTGGTGGGGCGGCCAGGGGCTGGCGCAGTCGCTGTTCTCCAGCACGCTGGCGGTGTGGCGCACCAAGGGCGCCTTCTTCATGTACGGCGTGGCCTGGGCGCTGGTGGTGGGCGCCTTCGGCATCATCACCGCCACCGTGTTCTCGCTGATCGGCGCCCGCCAGCTGGTGGGCGTGGCCGCCATGCCCGCCGCACTGATGTTCACCGTGGCCTTCTACGTGTCGCTGTACTTCAGCTTTGTCGATACGTTCGGGCAGCCGGAGTAACCCAGCCCCCGCCCAAAGCAAAAAAGCCGGCTCACGCCGGCTTTCTGCATCTCAGGGCTTTGAGGCCTCAGCTGCCCACCACGCCGCCACCGTTCTTGGTGATGGCGACGGTGGCCGAGCGCGGGCGGGCGGTGGTGCCGCCGGCGCCGTAGCCGGCGTTGCCCGGCCAGTGGCTCAGGTACTTGCTGGGGTCCGCCACGTTGGCGGAGGTGATGGTCTCACCCGGGTGCTGGATGTTGACGAACAGCGTCTGGCCGTCCGGCGTCTCGGTGCAGCCGGTCAGCTCGCAGTCCTTCGGGCCCACCAGGAAGCGGCGCAGCGTCGCCGGGGTCGGCGTCTTGCCCACGTAGGTGGTCACGTTCAGCGCGCTGCCGTCGGCCTTGGTGTAGGCCAGCGTCTTGGCGGCGCCGTCGCCCACCGTGCCAGGGATGCCGGCCAGCATCATGCAGTTGGTGACGTCGGTGTAGGCGCCGTCGTCGGTCTGGATCCAGCACAGGCCGCTGGCCTTGCTGAACCACAGGCCGTCGGGGCTGGAGAAGTCCTGGTCGGCGGTCAGCGACGACAGGTTCACCTTGCCGGCATCGGCACCCGACTCGGCACCAAACAGGTACACGTCCCACTTGAAGCCGGTGGCCGCGGCGTCGCCGCCGGTCTCGGCCACGCGCACGATGTGGCCGTTGAGGTTGCCCGGCGAGCCGGCGGCACCGCCGGCGTAGCTGTCGGTGTAGGCGCGCGGGTTGGCCGCGTCCACCACCATCTGCGAGCTGCCGCTGGCGTCCACCTTGCGGTTGCTGTTGTTGGTGAGGGTGAAGTACACCTCGCCGGTGGTGGGGTGCGTGGCGCACCACTCCGGGCGGTCCATCTTGGTGGCGCCCACGGCGTCGGCCGCCAGGCGGGCATTCACCACCACGTCGGCCTGGTCGGCAAAGGCGTAGCCGGTGTAGTTCTTGATGGTGGCGTTGTCGATCGACAGCTCGATCCAGGTGCCGCTTCCATCGGCATTGAACTTGGCCACATACAGCTTGCCGCTGTCCAGGTACTTGTCGCCCACGGCCACGCGGTCGCTGGCGTTGGCATCGGCGGCGGCCCAGTTGGCGGCCGACACCCACTTGTAGATGTACTCGCCGCGCGAGTCGTCGCCCATGTACACGGCCAGCGGCTTGCCTTCCACCAGCTTGCTGAAGGCGGCGCTCTCGTGCGCGAAGCGGCCCAGCGAGGTGCGCTTCTTGATGGCCTTGGTCTTGTCGTACGGGTCGATCTCGACCAGGTAGCCGAAGGTGTTCAGCTCGTTGCGGTAGTCGTCGCTGCCGTCGGCCGAGGTGCCCGTCTTGCTGATGTTCCAGCGCACGTACTTGTCGTCGGTACCGCCGGTTTCCCAGCCGTGGCGGCTGGCCGAGCCCTGCGTGCGGCCGTAGCGGTTGAGCGAAGTCACGCTCTTGTCGCCGCGGGCCGCGTTGTCGGTGCTGGAGCGGAAGAAGTAGCCGGCCCAGTTCTCTTCGCCGGTGAGCAGCGTGCCCCAGGGCGTGATGCCGGTGCCGCAGTTGTTCAGCGTGCCGCGGGCGCTGGTGCCCGTGGTGGAGAAGCGGGTCTTCATCAGCGCGTTGCCGCGGGCGGCGCCGGACAGCTCCACCGGGGTGAGCGGCGTGATGCGGCGGTTGTAGCCAGAGGATTGCACGGTGCCGAAGACACCGTTGGTCTTGCGCACCTCCACGATCGACACCCCGTGCAGCGGCACTTCGCGGTCGATTTCGGCGGCCGGGCGCGGCAGCGTGTTGGTGCCGCCGTTGGCATGCACGAAGGCCGATGCGCGCTCGTTGCCGGCGTGGCTGGTGGCTTCGTGGTTCATGGCCAGCAGGCCACGGTCGGAGCCGTTGGGGTCGCGGCGGGTGCCGTCGGACGACAGGCCGAAGTACTCCATGCCGTCGTGGTGATCGCCGGCGCGGTTGTCGAAGTCGCCGTCGGTGCCGTCGTTCTTGTAGGCGGTGGTGCTGGCGGTCAGCGGGTCACCCAGCGCGTAGATCACGGTGGCCGTGTAGCCGGTGGGCACGCTGCAGACGTCGGCCACGCTCTTGGCCACGGGGGTGAAAGACAGCGCCGTCACCATCTGCGGGGTGTCGTCGTCGCTGTCGCTGCCGCAGGCCGACAGGCCGATGCCGCCCAGCAGCGCGGTGGCGGCCGTGCCGATGCTGCCGCGCAGGATGGAGCGGCGCGACAGCCGCGCCTGCAGCACCGTGTCAAAGCTGGCGTTGCGGGTGGGGTTGTGGTCGACGGTATCGGGGTCGACGTAGCGCAGTTCGTAGTCGTTCGGCTTGATCAAGGAAAACCTCGCGGGTGCTAGGGCAGACAAGCCCGCGATGTTCTCGGCCGACGATGAAAGGGACGTGACATGCGTGTGACCAACGCATGACACGCCCCTGCACGGACAGCCGGCTTACAGCTCCGGCGTGGTGGGCGGCGCCACGCGCGGCTTGGCCAGCATCTCCCAGGCATAGCCCAGGCGGATCAGCGTGCCCTCGGCGAACTCGCGGCCCAGCATCTCGAAGGCCACCGGCTCGGCCACCGTGGCGCTGGCCGTGGCCTTGGCGAAGCCGGCCGGGAAGGCCATGGCCGGGAAGCCGCTGAACGGGCTCAACCGGTTGTTGCTGCCCGAGTTGACGCTGGCACCGTTGAAGCCCTGCAGCACCGGGTACACCAGCACGTCGTATGCGGGGCCCTTGGCGGTGCCGGTGGCAAAGTCCTTGTTGTCCAGCGCGGCCAGCACCCGCGGGATCACGTAGGCGTCACGCGGCTTCAGGTTGCGCTGCCAGGTCAGGTAGGCAGCGCTGGTGGTGTCGGACAACGCGGCGCCATTGGCCAGGTAGCCGTTGAATGAGCGCAGCACCGTGGCCTCCGACGGGAAGGCCGCCAGCGCGGTGGCCACCTCCTGCGTGCTGCGCAGGTGCTGGTCGGTGGTGGAAGGCCAGGACGACAGGTAGGCCGTCAGGTCGGCCGAGAACTCGTAGGCCGACAGGCTGGCGAAGCTGCCCGGGTTGCCTTCGATCGGCGCCGACGCCGCGCCGATGACGATGCGGTTGTCGGTGATGACCACGTCTTCCACGATGGCGCCGGCTTCGCGCATCCTGGTCAGCGCGGCTTCCAGCGTGTCGAGGAAGGCCTGGTTGGCCGCGGTGGCGGTGGGGAACATCGCCCGCACGACGCCGATGCGTGCGCCCTTCAGGCCATCGGCCTTCAGCTCGGCGGTGTAGCTCTTGGGCACCTGGGTCATCGTGGCGTAGGCGGCGGCGTCGGCCACCAGCGGCGCGTCGTAGGCCTTGGCGCTGCGCTGACCGCTGAAGGCGCTGGCGTCGTAGCCCACCATCGCATCGAGCAGCAGCGCGCAGTCGGCCACCGCACGGCACAGCGGGCCCGCCGTGTCCTGCGAGTGGGCCAGCGGCACGATGCCGTCCTGGCTGACCAGGCGGAGCGTGGGCCGGATGCCGAAGAGGCCTTCCACCGCCGAAGGCACACGCACCGAACCGCCGGTGTCGGTGCCGATGCCGATCATCGCCAGGCTGGCCGCCACCGCGGTGCCGGTGCCCGACGACGAGCCACCCGGGCTGTTGGCCGGGATGTAGGCATTGGCCACGCGGCCGCCCAGCGCCGAGGCGCCGCCGAAGCCGAAGGCGAACTCATCGAGGTTGGCCTTGCCCAGCACGATGGCACCCTTGGCCTTCATGTTCTTGACGATGAAGGCGTCGTCCGGCGGCTGGTTGGCCGCCAGCGCCAGCGAGCCGGCGGTGGTGGGCATGTCGCCGGTGTCGACGTTGTCCTTGACGATCACCGGCACGCAGTGCAGCGGGCCGGCCAGGCGGCCGCTGCCGAAGTAGCGCTGGTCCAGCGCATCGGCCTCGGCCAGCGCCTTGGGGTTGGCCAGGATCACGCTCTTGAGCGCGGGGCTGGACGGAAAAGCGGTGCTCGGGTCCTTGTCGTAGGCGGAAATCCGATTCAGGTAGCCCTGCACGATGTCGCGGCAGGACACCTGGCCCTTGCTCATGGCCTCATGGAACTGGGCCACCGTGGTTTCCACCAGCGGGAACGGCTTGCGGTTGGGATCGAGATAGACGCCATCGTCGCCGCCGCAGGCGGCCAGCACGGCCAGCATCAGGCTGCTGGTGCCCAGGGCCAGCCAGCGGCGGCGGCCAGCGAAGAACGTGGAATCGGGGGCTCGGGTCATGGGGGTACTGCTCCTGCCACCCGCGCCGGCGCCTCACCACGAGGAAGACCGTCACACGGGCAGGTGCCGGCAGAACGCAACGATCGTGCCCGTGTGAAGCCAGGTTGCGCGCACGAATGCGTGCGTAAAGCAACCAATTGGGCGACCCGTCGGAAGACCGCGGCAAGCGCCCCTGGCGCCGCCGCTGCGGGGCGCCTTAGGATGCGCGTCCAACCGGGATCAGGGACCTCCACTGTGGATGCGACCACGCTGTTGATCACCAACGCGCTGCTGTCTTCGGCAGCCGCCGTGGTGATGGCCGTGGTGCTGTGCACCCGCAGGACCTACCCCGGCTTCGGCTTCTGGACGGGCGGCATCGCCTGCCTGGCGCTGGGCGCGGCGCTGCTGGTGCCGGGCGTGCTGCCCCCCACGTGGGCCACCCGGGTGGGCCGCAATGCGGTGCTGATGACCGGCCACCTGATGCTGCTGCGCGGCATGCTGCAGTTCCGCGGCTGGCGCGTCGGCCCGGGGCTGGAGGCGGCGGTGGCGCTGGCGTTCCTGCTGCCCTTCAGCTACCTGAGCCTGGACGCCGGACAGCTGGGCGCCCGCATCGTCTGCTATTGCCTCTTCTCGGCCGCCATCAACAGCGCCACCGTGGCCGTCACCTTGCGGCGGCGCCCACCCTACTTCGGCTCCAACGACCGCTTGCTGGCGCTGTGGCTGCTGCTGTTTGCGCTGATCACGCTGGTGCGGGCGGCCCAGGAGCTGGCCGACGTCAGCACCGCCTTCGAAACCATCAAGAGCTTCGGCAGCGTCTACGCACTGGCGCAGATCCTGTCGGTGCAGCTGGTCACGCTGACGCTGGTGAGCATCAACTCCCAGCGCATCGAGGCAGACCACCGGGCCGGCGCGGCCGACCTGCAGCAGCGCGAACAGCAGCTGCGCCTGATCGGCGACAACCTGCCGGCCGGCTTCATCTACCGCTACACGCTGGCCGATGGCCACCGCCACTTCGACCATGTCAGCAGCGGCATCCAGCGCACCTTCGGCCTGTCGCCCGCCGACGTGATGCGTGACGCCAGCCCACTGTTCGCGATGCTGGCGCCCGAGATGCAGCCGCGCTACGCCGAGGAAGAGGCCCGCAGCGCCGCCCAGCTGACCGACTTCCACGCCACGCAGCGCTTCAACCTGCCTGACGGCACGGTGCGCTGGCTGGACGTGCGATCGCACCCGCAGCGCCGCCCCGACGGCGCCATCTTCTGGGACGGCGTGGCGCTCGACGTCACCGACACCATGGCTGCGCGAGCCAAGGTCGTGCGGCAGGCCGGCTTCTACCGCTGCCTGTCGCAGTGCAACGCAGCGGTGGCGCGCAGCGACAGCCAGGCCACGCTGTTCGCTGCGGTGTGCGACGCCATCATCGAAGCAGCCGGCATGCGCCTGGCCTGGGTGAGCCTGGCCGATGCCGATGGCCGCCTGCAGCTGCAGGCCCAGGCCGGCGCGCCCGCGGACCTGCCGCAGCGCCTGCTGGCGGAGAGCCCCGCACCTATGCAAGCGCCCATGCAGGCGCCCGATGAGCAGGCCCTGCGCAGCGGCGAGCCGCTGTGGTGCCAGCACCTGCCCACCGACGCCCCTGCGCAAGCCTGGCAGACCCTGGCGACACAGGCCGAGTTGCAGGCCCTGGCCGCGCTGCCGGTGCGCCGTGGCGGGCGCGTGGTGGGTGCGCTGACCATCTGCGCCGGCGAGACCCAGGCCTTCGACCCTGAGACTCGGCACCTGCTGGTGGACCTGGCAGCCAACATCAGCTTTGCGCTCGACAACTTCGACCGAGAAGCCGACCGCCGGCAAGCCCAGCAGGCGCTGGACGCCCACCGCCAGCAGCTGGAGGAGACGGTGGAGCGCCGCACCGCCCAGCTGGCCGAGGCCCGCCAGCGCGCCGAGGCTGCCAGCCTGGCCAAGACCGCCTTCCTGGCCAACATGAGCCACGAGATCCGCACGCCGCTGAACGCGATGATCGGCATGGCCCACCTGATCCGGCGCGAGGACCTGAGCCCCCGGCAGGCCGACCGCCTGCTCAAGCTGGAGGTGGCGGCCCGCCACCTGCTGGAAGTGCTGAACGCCGTGCTCGACCTGTCGAAGATCGAGGCCGGCAAGATGACGCTGGAGACGGTGCCGCTGCGGGTGGAATCCACCGTGTCCAACGTGCTGTCGATGCTTGGCGAGCGGGCCGAGGCCCGGCAGCTGCGGCTGCACAGCGAGGTGGACCACATGCCGCGCGACCTGCTGGGCGACCCCACGCGGCTGCAGCAGGCCTTGCTGAACTACGCCAACAACGCCATCAAGTTCACCGACCGCGGCAGCGTGACCCTGCGCGCGCGTCTGCTGGAAAAAGACGGCCGCAGCGCGCTGCTGCGCTTCGAGGTCGAAGACACCGGCACCGGCATCGACCCCGAGGCCATGCCGCGGCTGTTCGAGCCGTTCGAGCAGGCCGACCGTGCCCGCACGCGGCGCGCTGGCGGCACCGGGCTGGGCCTGGCCATCACCCGCCGGCTGGCCAGGCTGATGGGCGGCGATGCGGGCGCCACCAGCCGGCCGGGCGGTGGCAGCACCTTCTGGTTCACGGCGCGGCTGCAGCGTTCAGCGGCCGGCGTCGATGCCGCGGCGCCGCGGCCTGAGGGCGATGCCGAGGAGGCGCTGCGCCGCCGCCATGCCGGCACGCGGGTGCTGGTGGCCGAGGACAACCCCGTCAATGCCGAGGTGGCGCAGGCCATCCTGGAGGAAGCGGGCCTGCTGGTGGACGTGGCCACGAACGGCGAGATGGCCGTGGCCATGGCGCTGCAGGGTGGCTACCGCCTGGTGCTGATGGACATGCAGATGCCGGTGCTGGACGGCCTGGACGCCTGCCGCGAGATCCGCCGGCAGATGCCGAACGACACGCTGCCGGTGATCGCGATGACCGCCAACGCCTTTGCCGAGGACCGCGCGCTGTGCGAGGCCGCCGGCATGGACGACTTCATCAGCAAGCCGGTGGACCCGGCGGCGCTGTACCGGCTGCTGCTGCACTGGCTGGATGGACGACCTACGAAAGACGGCTAAAAGGGACCGGTTGGTCGCGGGCTCGTGGAATCGGCCTACACTACCAACTTTACGAACCTATCGTACTTGACATGGCCTCCGTCAATAGCGTCATCATCATCGGCAACCTCGGGCGAGTCTCCCGTAGCTCATTGGACGAGAGCGGTCAGACAGCCTTTGACAGTTGTTTAGCTGCCCTGGCTGGCTTTTGCTCGGTGTTCGATGACCTGAATGCCAACGCATTCGCTGAGGCTGCACGACGGCTTCAAGAAGCATCACGCCTCCTGCGCAAGCTGGCCGGCCGCCTTCCGATGGTGAAGGCGCGCGCTGCGTTCGTGACAACCGCCGCGCAACGCAACGGGGCGTTTTTCCACGCGGCGAAGGTTGACGCACGCAACCTTCCCTGAGCAGAGTTGCCCCGATGAAGTTTGCACCTCACCTTATCTCAACGGACTCCCGCGGCAGCGTGAGGGTCCGCACCAAGTCCACGACCTCCAACGACTTCGTTTCCGTCGCAGCTACCAAAGCCCTGCTGGCCGACAGCCTGGCGATGCGCCAGCAGCGGCTGGACGCTGGCGACATGGTGTCGACGGAAGAAGCAGCGCAAATGACCGGTACCAGTCGCGTGACGATGAATGCCTGGATTGGCAGCGGGCGAGCCATTGGGCTGACCCGCGTCAAGCGGGGGTTCAGGTTGCCGAAGTGGCAGTTTGAGGTCCCCATGTGGGAAGCGCTGCCGAAGCTGACCAAGGCCCTGGGCACCGCAGAAGGATGGGCCGTGCTCACCTTCTTGGAAACGCCTCACCCGGGTCTGGACGGCGCGACGCCGCGCGAAGCCATCGAGCGAGGCCTGCAGGACCGTGCGATCACCCTGGCTGGAACGGAGAGCAGCTGACGCCCCAGCTCATGAAGCTCGCAGACCTCGAATACCTTGCACCTCATCTCCTGGCCCAGGGCCAATCCCTGTTCCGCACGCAGCGCACTGCTTTGGTTGGAGAAAGCGTCGCGCGCGGTCCCTTGCACCTTGCGCCGATCGGCTCACTCTCTGGTCGATTCGACCTTGCCAGGGTCCCATGCGCCTACTTGGCGGAGGCGCCAGACACTGCATTGCTCGAGGCGGTTTTCCGACGCGAAAGCACCGGCGTGTCCATCGCCGGGCTTCAGTTCCGTGAGCTACTCGCTGTTCAGACGCGGTCTGAGTTCGTTCTGGGCGACCTTCGGCCACACGCATCAGCATGGCCGGTGCTGCAGTCGCTGCGCTTCTCCGAGACACAAGCGCTTGCCGCAGAGGCCAAGCAGGCGGGCTTCAGCGGGTTGATCTACCGCTCTGCACAGCACTTCGCACAAGACTGCGTGGTGCTGTTCGACCCTCCCGCAGGGGCCATGAAAGCCCTGTGGCGCACTCCCCTTGCCAACCGTCAAGGCGCGGTAAGCAAGTGGGTCGCCGAGGTGGCTCGGCGCTCGCTGGTCCCGCTGGTACCCTAAGCCACGGTCTACAGCCGCACTCAATCCACCGGCGTCAGCTTGGCCACCGACAGCGCCAGCCACTTCATGCCGTGGCGGCCGAAGTTCACCTGCGCGCGGGCATCGTCGCCCTGGCCTTCCAGCGTCAGGATCAGGCCTTCGCCGAACTTGGTGTGGAACACCGACTGGCCCACCCGCAGGCCATGGCTGGGCGCCTTGGGCACCAGCGGCGGCGGCGCCGGGGCCACGCGGCCGGCGCCCACCATCGAGCCGAAGCCGCTGCCACGCTGCCAGGCCTGCTGGTACTCGCGCGCAAAGCCCGAGCCGAAGCCCTGCTGCTTGGGCGTGAGCCACTTCAGCGCATGCTCGGGCAGCTCGTCGAAGAAGCGGCTCTTGACGTTGTAGCGCGTCTGGCCGTGCAGCATGCGGGTCTGGCTGAAGCTCAGGTACAGCCGCTGCCGTGCCCGGGTAATGGCCACGTACATCAGCCGCCGCTCTTCTTCCAGCCCGTCGCTGTCGCTCAGCGCGTTCTCGTGCGGGAACAGGCCCTCTTCCATGCCGGTGATGAACACCGCATCGAACTCCAGGCCCTTGGCCGAGTGCACGGTCATCAGCTGCACCGCGTCCTGGCCGGCCTGGGCCTGGTTGTCGCCGGCCTCCAGCGCCGCGTGGGTGAGGAAGGCCGCCAGCGGCGAGACGATCTCGCCGGTCTCGGCATCGGGCGTCAGGTCGGGGCCGGGTGCGGGCGCATCGCCGCTCAGCGTGCCGGGCGCATGCTCGTCCACCGGCAGCGCCACCGCGTCCTTGCCGAAGCCCTCCTGCGTGACGAAGGCCTCGGCGGCGTTGACCAGTTCCTCCAGGTTCTCGATGCGGTCCTGGCCTTCCTTCTCGGTGCGGTAGAAGTCGATCAGGCCGGCATCGTGCAGCATGTGCTCGATGATCTCGCGCAGCGTCAGGCCACGGGTGCGCTCGCGCAGGCGCTCGACCAGGCCGACGAAGCCGGCCAGATTGCTGCCGCCCTTGCCGGCCACCGCGCCCACGCTCTGGTACAGGCTGCGGCCGGTGCCGCGGGCGGCGTCCTGCAGCTGCTCGATGGTGCGCGCGCCGATGCCGCGGGCCGGAAAGTTGACCACCCGCAGAAAGCTGGTGTCGTCGTTCGGGTTCTCGATCAGCCGCAGGTAGGCCAGCGCATGCTTGACTTCGGCGCGCTCGAAAAAGCGCAGACCGCCGTACACGCGGTACGGAATGCCGGCATTGAACAGCGCACTCTCGATCACCCGCGACTGCGCATTGCTGCGGTAGAGGAGCGCGATTTCCTTGCGCGCCAGGCCGCCGCGGTGCAGCTGCTGGATCTCTTCCAGCACCCACTGCGCCTCGCCGAAGTCGCTGGTGCTTTCCACCACGCGCACCGGCTCGCCAGGGCCGGCATCGGTGCGCAGGTTCTTGCCCAGGCGGCGGCTGTTGTGGGCGATCAGCGCATTGGCGGCGTCGAGGATGTTGCCGAAGGAGCGGTAGTTCTGCTCCAGCTTGACCACCCGCTCGACGCGGTACTCGCGCTCGAAGTCGGCCATGTTGCCCACCAGCGCACCCCGGAAGCCGTAGATGCTCTGGTCGTCGTCTCCCACCGCGAACACGCCCTGGCCGTTGCCGGGGGGCGCGAACATCTTCAGCCACGCGTACTGCAGCCGGTTGGTGTCCTGGAACTCGTCTACCAGCACATGGCTGAAGCGGTGCTGGTAGTGCGCGCGCAGCGGGTCGTTGTCGCGCAGCAGCTCATACGTACGCAGCATCAGCTCGGCAAAGTCGACCACGCCTTCGCGCTGGCACTGGTCTTCGTAGGCCTGGTACACCTCCACCATCTTGCGGGTGTGCTCGTCGCGCACCGGCACGTCGCGCGGGCGCAGGCCTTCTTCCTTGCTGCCGGCGATGAACCAGCTCAGCTGCTTGGGCACATAGCGCTCTTCGTCCAGGTTCATCGCCTTGACGATGCGCTTGACCGCCGACAGCTGGTCGGCCGTGTCCAGGATCTGGAACGACTGCGGCAGGCCCGCCAGTTTCCAGTGCGCGCGCAAGAAGCGGTTGCACAGGCCGTGGAAGGTGCCGATCCACATGCCGCGCACGTTGACGGGCAGCATGGCAGACAGCCGCGTCATCATCTCCTTGGCGGCCTTGTTGGTGAAGGTGACGGCCATGACGCCGCCGGGCGTGATGGCGCCCTGCTGCAGCAGCCAGGCGATGCGGGTGGTCAGCACGCGGGTCTTGCCCGAACCGGCACCGGCCAGGATCAGGGCCGGCTGGGCTGGCAGCGTCACCGCGGCCAGTTGTTCAGGGTTCAGGTTGCGCAGCAGCGGGTCGTCTTGCATCGGCCCGATTCTAGGAGGGGGGTGCCGACGAGCCGGCTGCCACGCCCGCGTGGCATGCTGGGCCGATGGGCTTGTCTTCCTGGTTGACATGGCGGCGCGGCGCCGCAAGAACGCCGCTGAACCTGGCGCTGCAGGGCGGCGGCGCTCACGGCGCCTTCACCTGGGGCGTGCTGGACGCGCTGCTGGAAGCCGACCGTTTCGCGCTGCAGGCGCTGAGCGGCAGCAGCGCCGGGGCGATGAACGCGGTGGTGCTGGCGCAGGGCCTGATGGAGGGCGGAACCGAGGGCGCCCGCGCGGCGCTCGACCGCTTCTGGACCGCCATCGGCAGCCACCTGCCCTTCGAGTGGCTGACCACCGGCGGCGACGAGTCGCCCAGCCTGAGCCCGGCCGCGCGGCTGCTGATGCGCTGGACCCAGGCGTTTGCGCCGCACCAGCTCAACCCGTTGGACCGCAACCCGCTGCGCGACGTGCTGGCCGCGCAGGTGGATTTCGAGCGGCTGCGCGCCCACCGCCGCGGCCCGCGGCTGAAGATTGCCGCCACCGAGGTGAACAGCGGCCGGCTGCAGGTGTTCGAGCGCCCGCGGCTGAGCGTGGAGGCCGTGCTGGCCTCGGCCTGCCTGCCCACGCTGCACCACACGGTGCTGGTGGACGGCCAACCCTACTGGGACGGCGGCTACAGCGCCAACCCCGCGCTGCTGCCGCTGCTGCAGGACCCCGCCTGCGCGCCCGACACCCTGCTGGTGCTGCTGGCACCGCGCAGCCATGCCCGCACACCGCGCAGTGCGGCCGAGATCCGCGAGCGGGCCATGGACATCGCCTTCCAGGCGCCCTTCCTGCGCGAGCTGGCGCTCCTGCACGAGATGCAATCGGCCCTTGGCCAGCCGTGGTGGCCGCAACCCGGGCTGGCGGGCCGCCTGGCGCGCGCCCGCTGGCACCTGGTGGACGGCCAGGCTACGCTGGCGGCGCTGAACGGTGAAACACGGCTGATCGCCCACCTGCCCTTCCTGCAGCGCCTGCGCGATGCCGGCCGCGCCGAGGCCCAGGCCTGGCTGGCCGGGCCCGCCGCCCGTGTAGGCCAGGCCAGCGGTGTATCGCTGGCCCAGGTGGCGTCATCCACACTTTGACGGATGCGCCACGGCCGGTGCCGCAGGATGCTGCGGTACATGCTGCACCGCAACAACCTGATCGCTCCCCTGCCGGCGCGCTGGCGGCGCCTGGCCTGGCTGGCGTGTCTGCTGGCGTGCCTGGTGCTGGCCGCACAAGCCGCTCAGGCCGCCGACGAGCTGCCGGTGCTGCATGCCGATGCCGACCGCACCACCGTCTCCGGCCTGTCGTCGGGCGGCTTCATGGCCGTGCAGTACGGCGTGGCGTTCTCGGCCAGCGTGCGGGGTGTCGGCGTCATCGCAGGCGGGCCCTACCTGTGTGCCTGGTTGCCGGGCAACGGCGGCGTCGAAGGCTGCATGAGCGGCACGCCGCTGGGCAGTGCCTCCTGGGGCGCAGCACTGGTGCAGTCCGCGCTGGGCCAGGCAGACCCGGCCGCCGGGGTGGCTGCGCAGCGCATCTACCTGTTCAGCGGCACGCATGACGAGACGGTGAAGCCGCCGGTGATGGCGGCCACCCGCGATTTCTACGTCGCGGCCGGCGTGCCGCCCACGCGGCTGCAATGGGTGGGCCGGCTGCCCGCGGGCCATGCCTTCCTGGCGCCCGACTTCGGCGGCGCCTGCGGCAGCAACGGCCCGCCCTACATCGAGCGCTGCACCGTGCGCGGCCAGCCCTACGACCAGCCGAAGGCCGTGCTGCAGCACCTGCAGGGCCGGCTGCGGCCCGCGGCCGAGCCGCTGTCGGCCACGGTGCGGCCCTTCGACCAGCGCGCCTTCGGCAACGAGGCCAGCGGGCTCGATGCCACCGGCTTCGTCTACGTGCCGCAGGCCTGCCAGCCGCAGGGCCGCGGCTGCGCGGTGCACGTGGTGTTCCACGGCTGCCGTCAGGGCGCCGCCGTGGTGGGCAGCGACGTCTACAAGTCGGCGGGCTACAACCGCTGGGCCGACAGCAACCGCCTGGTCGTGCTGTACCCGCAGGCGGTGGCCACCCAGGTGCCCTTCAACCCCAAGGGCTGCTGGGACTGGTGGGGCTACACCAGCCCGGTGTTCGCCACCCGCAGCGGCGTGCAGCTGTCGGCCATCCGCGCAATGGTGGAGCGGCTCACGCAGCCTTGATCACGCCTCCACCTCCTGCGAGGCCGGGCCGCTGGGCCGCTCGTGCCGGCCCAGCTGGAAAAAGATCCACGAGGCCATCACCGACAGCGCGCCCACGCACAGGTAGGTGCGGTGGAAGGCCGGCATCAGTGCCTCGCCTTCCAGCGCCTGCGGATTGAAGGCCAGCAGCAGGCTGGCGGCGGCGGCCACGCCCAGGCTCATCGACAGCTGCATCACCACCGATAGCAGGCTGTTGCCGCTGCTGGCGTTGCGGTCGTCCAGGTCGCTCAGGCTCAGCGTGTTCATCGCGGTGAACTGCAGCGAGTTGACGACGCCGAACAGCGCCAGGTGCAGCAGGATGAGCGCATGCGGCGTACCGCGCCCGATGAGGGAGAAGCCGGCGATCAGACTGCCCAGCAGCAAGGTGTTGACCACCAGCACCTGCCGGTAGCCGAAGCGGTTGATCAGCCGCTCGGCAAAACGCTTGGCCACCATGGCCCCAGCCACCGTGGGCACCATGCTCAGCCCCGCGGTCGAGGGCGAATAGCCCAGACCCACCTGCAGGAACAGCGGCGTGAGAAAAGGCATCGCCCCGCTGCCCAGCCGGCTGAACAGATTGCCGGCGATGCCCACCGCGAAGGTGGGGATGCGGAACAGCTGCAGCCCGAACAGCGGGTGGTCGGCGCGTGCCGCATGCAGCCAGTAGCCGCACATGGCCGCCAGGCCGGCCACCAGCAGCAGCACCGACACCGCGGTGCTGAAGGCCCGCTCGCCCAGACCCTGTAGCGCCAGCGACACCATCATCAGGCCCAGCGAGAACAGGATGAAGCCGCGGCCGTCGAAGCGCGGCCGCTCGGGTGCGCGCAGGTCGGGCATGTAGCGGGTGGTCAGCACCAGGCCCAGCAGGCCCACCGGCAGGTTGATCAGGAACACCCAGTGCCAGCTGGCCACTTCCACCAGCCAGCCGCCCAGCGGCGGACCCACCAGCGGCCCGAACAGCCCGGGGATGGAGACGAAGGCCAGCGTCTTCAGCAGCTCGGCCCGCGGAAAGCTGCGCAGGATGGCCAGCCGGCCCACCGGCAGCATCAGCGCGCCGCCCAGGCCCTGCACCACCCGCCCGGCCACCAGCGTGGGCAGCGTGGGCGCCAGCGCGCAGAAGAGCGAGCCCAGCGAGAACAGCCCGATGGCCGACAGGAACACCCGCCGCGTGCCGAAGCGGTCGGCCAGCCAGCCCGAGGCCGGGATCAGCAGCGCGGTGGTAAGCATGTAGGCCACCACCACCGACTGCATGCGCAGCGGGCTCTCGCCCAGGCTGCGCGCCATGCTGGGCAGCGCGGTGTTCAGGATGGTGGCATCCAGGGTCTGCATGAAGAACGCGACCGCGGCCAGCCAGGGCAGCAGTCGGCGTGTGCGGGTATCAAGCACGAGAAGGTCCTTGCTCAGGCTGGCGCGTAGAATCAGTCACCGGGCCCAAATTTTGGTGCCCGGTTTTTTCTGGGGCACTTCCGGTGCCCGGGCCGGGTTCCAAGTCAAGCGCTCACTACTGGAACCTGCGACCAAACCACTCACCCCCGCTCGACGCGCCCTGTCGCCCCGACTCGTCGTTGCCAATGCTCGCCATAGTCAGACTATGGCTGCGCTTGGCGCCTAGATTCGGAACGCCTTGGCGTGCCGCTCGGGCGCGATCGGTCTGGTCACAGGTTCCGACGTTTCAAAGGAGCCTGACCATGGAAATCTTCGACTACGACAACGTGCTGCTGCTGCCGCGCAAATGCCGCGTGGACAGCCGCAGCGAATGCGACACGTCCATCGAGTTTGGCGGCCGCCGCTTCAACCTGCCGGTGGTGCCGGCCAACATGAAGACGGTGGTGGACGAGCCGATCAGCCAGTGGCTGGCGGCCAACGGCTACTTCTACGTGATGCACCGCTTCGACGTGGACAACGTGGCCTACGCCCGCCGCATGCGCGACAAGGGGCTGTTCGTGTCGATCAGCTCTGGCGTCAAGCCGGCCGACTTCGAGGTGATCGACCGCCTGGCCGCCGAAGGCGTGGGCGCCGACTACATCACCATCGACATCGCCCACGGCCATGCCGAAAGCGTGCGCCGCACCATCGAGCACATCAAGCACAAGCTGCCCAAGACCTTCGTGATCGCCGGCAACGTGGGCACGCCCGAGGCGGTGATCGACCTGGAGAACTGGGGCGCCGACGCCACCAAGGTGGGCATCGGCCCCGGCAAGGTGTGCATCACGCGGCTGAAGACCGGCTTCGGCACCGGCGGCTGGCAGCTGTCGGCGCTGAAGTGGTGCTCGCGCGTGGCCACCAAGCCCATCATCGCGGACGGTGGCATCCGCGACCATGGCGACATCGCCAAGAGCGTGCGCTTCGGTGCCAGCATGGTGATGATCGGCTCGCTGTTCGCCGGCCATGAAGAGTCGCCCGGGCAGACGGTGGAAGTCGACGGCAAGCTGTACAAGGAGTACTACGGCTCGGCGTCCGACTTCAACAAGGGCGAGTACAAGCACGTGGAAGGCAAGCGCATCCTGGAGCCGGTCAAGGGCCGCCTGGCCGACACCCTGCGCGAGATGCGCGAAGACCTGCAAAGCTCGATCTCGTACGCCGGCGGCACGGGGCTGGCAGACGTGCGGCGGGTCAACTACGTCATCCTGGGCGGCGACAACGCCGGCGAGCATCTGCTGATGTAGCCCCGCCTACAATCGGTCATCCCCTGCAACGCCCTCGCGCCAGCCCGCCACCGCGGGCCGGCGCACCGGACTTTCCTGCCATGACCGAACTCGCCAAGTCCTTCGAACCCGCCGCGATCGAGGCCCACTGGGGGCCGCTGTGGGAGAAGAGCGGCGTCTATGAGCCCACGCTGGATGCGTCCAAGCCCAGCTTCAGCATCCAGCTGCCGCCGCCCAACGTCACCGGCACGCTGCACATGGGCCATGCGTTCAACCAGACCATCATGGACTCGTTGACGCGCTACCACCGCATGCGCGGCTTCAACACGCTGTGGGTGCCGGGCACCGACCACGCCGGCATCGCCACGCAGATTGTGGTGGAGCGCCAACTGCAGGACCAGGGCCAGAGCCGCCACGACCTGGGCCGCAAGAACTTCGTCGCGCGTGTGTGGGAGTGGAAGCAGCAGTCCGGCTCCACCATCACGCAGCAGATGCGCCGCATGGGCGACAGCGTGAGCTGGCACCATGAGTACTTCACCATGGACGACAAGCTGTCCAAGGTGGTCACCGAGACCTTCGTGCGGCTGTACGAAGAAGGCCTGATCTACCGCGGCAAGCGGCTGGTGAGCTGGGACCCCATCCTCAAGTCCGCCGTCTCCGACCTGGAGGTGGAAAGCGAAGAGGAAGACGGCAGCCTGTGGCACATCCGCTACCCGATCGAGGGCAGCAGCGAGTCGCTGGTGGTGGCCACCACCCGGCCCGAGACCCTGCTGGGCGACACCGCGGTGATGGTGCACCCGGAAGACGAGCGCTACACCCACCTGATCGGCCAGCAGGTGCGCCTGCCCGTCACCGGCCGCCTGGTGCCGGTGATCGCCGACGACTACGTGGACAAGGCCTTCGGCACCGGCGTGGTCAAGGTCACCCCGGCGCACGACACCAACGACTACCAGGTGGGCCTGCGGCACGGCCTGCCCATGCTCACCATCTTCGACCTGGAAGCCAAGGTCAGCGGCGCCGAAGTGCCCGAGATCCCGGCCGCCTACGTGGGCCTGGACCGCTTCGTCGCGCGCAAGCAGATCGTCGCCCAGCTGGAGGCCGAAGGCCTGCTGGTGGAGGTAAAGAAGCACAAGCTGATGGTGCCGCGCTGCGCCCGCACCGGCCAGGTGATCGAGCCCATGCTCACCGACCAGTGGTTCGTGGCCATGAGCAAGGCCGGCGCCAACGGCAAGAGCATCGCCGAAGAAGCCATCGAGGCCGTGAGCTCGGGCGAGGTGAAGTTCGTGCCCGAGAACTGGGTGAACACCTACAACCAATGGATGAAGAACATCCAGGACTGGTGCATCAGCCGCCAGCTGTGGTGGGGCCACCAGATTCCGGCCTGGTACGGCGACGGCGGCGAACTCTTCGTCGCCCGCAGCGAAGAAGAAGCGCGTGAGCGCGCCACGGCCGCCGGCTACACCGGCGCGCTGCGCCGCGACGAGGACGTGCTGGACACCTGGTACTCGTCGGCGCTGGTGCCCTTCAGCACCCTGGGCTGGCCCGAAAAGACGACCCTGCAAGACCTCTTCCTGCCCAGCAGCGTGCTGGTCACCGGCTACGACATCATCTTCTTCTGGGTCGCCCGGATGATCATGATGACCAAGCACTTCACCGGTCAGGTGCCCTTCCGCCACGTGTACATCCACGGCCTGGTGCTGGATGCGCAGGGCAAGAAGATGAGCAAGAGCGAAGGCAACGTGCTCGACCCGGTGGACCTGATCGACGGCATCGAACTGGCGCCGCTGCTGGACAAGCGCGTGGTGGGCCTGCGCAAGCCCGAGACGGCGCCCAAGGTGCGCAAGGCCACCGAGAAGGAGTTCCCGGCGGGCATTCCGGCCTATGGCGCCGATGCGCTGCGCTTCACCTTCGCGGCCATGGCCACGCTGGGCCGCAGCGTCAACTTCGACAGCAAGCGCTGCGAGGGCTACCGCAACTTCTGCAACAAGCTCTGGAACGCCACCCGCTTCGTGCTGATGAACTGCGAAGGCCAGGACTGCGGCCTGGCCGAGCACACCAAGGCCGAATGCGCGCCCGGCGGCGCCTTCCACGGCTACATGCAGTTCAGCCAGGCCGACCGCTGGATCAGCAGCGAGCTGCAGAAGGTGGAAGCCGCGGTGGCCCAGGGCTTTGCCGAGTACCGCCTCGACAACGTGGCCAACACGATCTACAGCTTCGTGTGGGACGAGTACTGCGACTGGTACCTGGAAGTGGCCAAGGTGCAGATCCAGACCGGCACCGAAGCCCAGCAGCGCGCCACCCGCCGCACGCTGATCCGCACGCTGGAAGCGGTGCTGCGGCTGCTGCACCCGATCACGCCCTTCATCACCGCCGAGCTGTGGAACACGGTGGCGCCGGTGGCCGGCCGCGAAGGCCCGTCCATCGTCACCGCCGCCTATCCGCAGGCGCAACCGGAGAAGATCGACGAAGCCGCCATCGCCTGGATGGCGCGGCTCAAGGCCACGGTGGGCGCCTGCCGCAACCTGCGCGCCGAAATGAACCTGTCGCCCGCCGAGCGGGTGCCGCTGATCACGCTGGGCGACGCCGCCTTCGTGCAGCAGGTGGCCCCGCTGCTGAAGGCGCTGGCCAAGCTGTCCGATGTGCAGGTGCTGGCCGACGAAGCCGCCTTCGACCAGGCGACCGCCACCGCCCCGGTGTCGGTGCTGGGCGACATCCGCCTGGCGCTGCACGTGGAAGTGGACGTGGCCGCCGAGAAGGCGCGCCTGGCCAAGGAAATCGCGCGGCTGGAAGGCGAGATCGCCAAGGCCCATGCCAAGCTGGGCAACGAGAGCTTCGTCGCCCGCGCCCCGGCCGCGGTGGTGGAGCAGGAAAAGCAGCGCCTGGCCGACTTCAGCCAGACGGTGCAGCGCCTGCAGGCGCAGGTGGCGCGCCTGGAAGCCACGGCCCCCTAACTCGCTGCGCTGGCTCAGGCCGCGCGCGGCGACAGCGCCATCAGCGGCGCCGCCGCGGTGCTGTCGCCATGGGCACGCCAGGGCGTCAGCAGCGTGTCGATGCGGCGCGCCACGGCCCAGGCGCTGCGCTCGCGTGATTCGCGGGTGGCATCGGCCAACCGCGGCGTCACGTGCACGCCGGGCAGGCCGTGCAGCGGCCGGCCGTCGTCGCACAGGCCGGCCTCGGCATCGTCGAACCACACGCCGGCCACGCGGCCGTCGCCCATCGCTTCGGCCAGGGCCTGCTCGTCGAACACCGAGGAATGCGTGAGGCTGACCAGCACCTGCTCAGGCTTGCAGCTGGCCAGCACCCGCTCGCCCAGCAGGCCGCGGTAGCGGCTGAACATGGGCAGCAGCACGCACACCGCGTCGCAGGCGGCCATGAAGTCGCGCAGCGGCAACGGCTCGACCTGCCAGCGCGGCCACAGCGCATCGCTGGCGTGCAGCGAGGGGTCGTAGCCCACCACGCGCGCACCAAAGGCCTGCAGCAGGGCGGCCAGCGCCCGCGAGCCCGGTTGCATGCCGAACAGGCCCACGGTGGCGCCCCCGATCTCGCGCGCCGCCGCGGCGCCATCGGCCTGCGCAGCATCGCTGCGGCGCCACTGGGCCAGCAGCGCACCGATCGCAAACTCGGCATGGGCGGTGGCGTGGGCGGCGCCGTTGCGCAGCAACTCGACACCAGCGCGTTCGCAGGCATCGAAGTCGATCGGGGCGGCCTGACCGGCGCCGATGCGCGCCACGGCACGCAGGTGCGGCGCCCAGCTCAGCAGCAGGCCGTCGATGCGCAGCGAAGGCGGCGCCACCAGCGCGGCGGTGGTAGCCAGCGCCTGGCGCAGCCCCTCCGGGTCGTGCGCCAGCTCGGGCGCATGGTGCACGCGGTGCCGCTCGGACAACCACCGCAACACCGGCCCGTCGAATGTGTCCAGGATCAGAACGTCCATGTCACATGCGGTAGGCAAACTTGCCCGATGGCATATTTTCTGCGTGCCACAATCCAACGACTCCCTCACCCTCAACGATTTATGCCGGTCACAAAAGCCATCTTCCCCGTAGCAGGCCTGGGTACTCGCTTTCTCCCGGCCACGAAGGCGCAGCCGAAAGAGATGCTCCCCGTGGTGGACAAGCCACTGATCCAATACGCCGTGGAAGAGGCGTATGCGGCGGGCGTGCGGGAGATGATCTTCGTGACCGGTCGGCACAAGCGGCCGATCGAGGACCACTTTGACATGACCTTCGAGCTCGAAGTAGCCCTTGAACAAGCGGGCAAGAAAGAGCTGCTGGATGTGGTTCACAGCGTCAAGCCCAAGGACATGGAGTGCATCTACGTGCGCCAGGCGCAGGCCCTGGGCCTGGGCCACGCCGTGCTGTGCGCGCAGCGCCTGGTGGGCAATTCGCCCTTCGCCGTGCTGCTGGCCGACGACCTGATGGTGGGCAAGCCTTCGGTGCTGGCGCAGATGGTCGAGCAGTTCAAGGAGTGGCGCGCCTCCATCATCGCGGTGCAGGAAGTGCCGCCCGAGCACACCCGCCGCTACGGCATCGTCGACGGCACGCCGGTCAGCGACCGCCTGCTGGACCTGACCCGCATCGTCGAGAAGCCGGCGCCTGAGAACGCCCCGTCCAACCTGGGCGTGGCTGGCCGCTACATCCTGACGCCGGGCGTCTTCCACGAGATCGCCAACCAGCCGCGCGGCGTGGGTGGCGAGATCCAGCTGACCGACGGCATCGCCGGCCTGCTGCGCCGCGAGAAGGTGTTTGCCTACCGCTACGAAGGCCAGCGCTACGACTGCGGCAGCAAGGAAGGCTTCCTGGAAGCCAACGTGGCCCTGGCGCTGGCGCACCCGACGCTGGGCCCCGGCTTCCGTGAATACCTCAAGGGCATCGACCTCTGATCTTCAGGCGCCGGCTGCGCCTTCCCGAGGCCAGCGCCGGGCCGCTCCCAAGCGGCCTCGGCACCCTCCCGGAGGGTGGCGCCCCTCAGGGGCGCCGGGTGCTCCATCTACCGGCGCTTGAGGTAGTGCGTGAACTCGCCACCGGCGGCGGTCTGCTCCAGCAGCTCGTTGCCGGTCTGCTTGGCGAAGGCCTGGAAGTCGCGCGTCGACGACGGGTCGGTGGCCACCACCTTCAGCACCTCGCCCGAGGCCATGTCGGCCAGGGCCTTCTTGGCCTTGAGGATGGGCAGCGGGCAGTTCATGCCGCGGGTGTCGATCTCTTTGTGTGCGTTCATCGCGGGATGCGGTGGGCTCAGGCCGGGAACACGCCGGTGGACAGGTAGCGGTCGCCCCGGTCGCACACCACGAACACGATGGTGGCGTTTTCCACCGTGCGGGCCAGCTGCAGCGCGGCCCAGCAGGCACCGGCGGCCGAGATGCCGGCGAACAGGCCTTCTTCGCTGGCCATGCGCCGGGCCATGTGCTCGGCATCGGCCTGCGACACGTACACCAGCTCGTCCACGGCCTTGGGGTCGTAGATCTTGGGCAGGTAGGCCTCGGGCCACTTGCGGATGCCGGGGATGCGCGAGCCCTCGCTGGGCTGGGCACCGACGATGCGGATGGCCGGGTTGCGCTCCTTCAGGTAGCGCGACACGCCGGTGATGGTGCCGGTGGTGCCCATCGCGCTGACGAAGTGGGTGATGCCGCCTTCGGTCTGCTGCCACAGCTCGGGGCCGGTGGTGTCGTAGTGCACCGCGGGGTTGTCGGCATTGGCGAACTGGTCGAGCACGCGGCCTTTGCCGTCCTTCTGCATCTGCTCGGCCAGGTCACGGGCGTACTCCATGCCGCCGGAGCGCGGCGTCAGCACCAGCTCGGCACCGAAGGCTTTCATGGTCTGCGCACGTTCGATCGACAGGTCCTCCGGCATGATCAGCACCATGCGGTAGCCGCGGATGGCGGCGGCCATGGCCAGCGCGATGCCGGTGTTGCCCGAGGTGGCCTCGATCAGCGTGTCGCCGGGGCGGATCTCGCCACGCTCCTCGGCGCGGCGGATCATGTTGATCGCCGGACGGTCTTTCACGGAGCCGGCCGGGTTGTTGCCCTCGAGCTTGCCGAGGATCACGTTGTTGCGCTGCGCGATCTCGGGCCCGGGCAGGCGTTGCAGCCGCACGAGCGGCGTGCCGCCGATCACGTCTTCCAAGGTCTGGTATTGAGGCATACGCCAATTGTGGCAGCAGCGCCCGCGCGCCGCTTGTGCGGGCGGGGCACCCCGAACCCCATGCAATAATCCGCGCCCACGCAAGCGCTCCACGGCGCCTCATGCCCGCGTGACGAAATCGGTAGACGTAGCGGATTCAAAATCCGCCGCCGCAAGGCGTGCCAGTTCGAGTCTGGCCGCGGGCACCATGCAAGCACGCCGCCGGGCGCCTGGCCTCCGGCATCCGGCGAACGCTCCGCCTCCTTGAGATCATCCGAATGCCGCCTCTGCCGCCGGTCACCAAGACGCTGATCCTGATCTGTGTGGGCATCTTCTGCCTGGGTCTGCTGATTCCGCCCCAGTACGAAGCCCTGGCCGCGCTGTGGCCGCTGAGCACCGGGCTGTTCCAGCCCTGGCAGGTGGTGACCTATGCCTTCCTGCACGGCAGCGCCTTCCACCTGCTGTTCAACATGCTGGGCCTGTGGATGTTCGGCTCCGAGCTGGAAAACCTCTGGGGCCAGCGCCGCTACATCCAGTTCCTGGTGGCCAGCGCGCTGGCCGCCGCCGTGGTGCAGCTGGGCTGGACGGCGCTGATCGGCTCCAGCGCACCCACGGTGGGTGCCTCGGGCGCGCTGTATGGCCTGCTGCTGGCCTTCGGCATGCTGTTTCCCAACCGCACCATCCAGCTGCTGATCCCGCCGATCCCGATGAAGGCCAAGGTGTACGTGGCCATCTTCGGCGGCCTGGAACTGCTGATGGGCCTGGGCGGCCCCAGCGGCGTGGCCCACTTCGCCCACCTGGGCGGCATGCTGGGCGGCTTCCTGATGATTCGCTACTGGCGCGGCCAGGCCCCCTTCCCGCGCCGCCGCCGCTGAAGGCCTGCCCGGGTTAAACCCTGACGCGCGTAGGGCGCGCGCGATGCCTCATGCTTTTTCCCATCGCCGGTGATTCACGGCGAGCGGAGGAAGCCATGGGTTTCGATCGCAAGACGTGGATGGAAGCATCGCTGATGCTGGCCGCGTTGCTGATCGCCCTGCTGGGCGCGTTGGTCAACGTGGCCGCGTGGGCAGCGCCTGCGCCGGCCGCCCCCGCGGCCTCCCCTTCTGCCGCCTCCCAGGAAGGCGCTGACGCGGTCGACCCGCAGCAGCTGCAGGCCCTGCAGCGTGCGCACCGCGCCGTGGTGGGCGTGCAGGCCATGGCGGTGGCCGATGCCAGTTCGGCCGCCACGCTGGGCCGGGTGCGCGCCGGCTCGGGCGTGGTGATCAGCGACGACGGCCTCGTGCTGACCATCGGCTATTTGATCCTCGAAGCCGACCAGGTGCAGCTGGTGCTGGACGATGAGCGCCGGGTGCCCGCCCGCGTGGTGGCCTACGACGTGGCCACCGGCTTCGGCCTGCTGCAGGCGCTGGCACCGCTGAAGGTGGCGCCGGTGCCGCTGGGCTCGGCCGGCGCGCTGCAGGTGGAAGAGCCCTTGATGATGGCCAGCGGCCCCGGCGGACTGCGCAGCGACGGCGGCGCGATCGTCGGCATCGCGCAGCTGGTCTCGCGCCGGGCCTTTGCCGGCTACTGGGAGTACCTGATCGACGGCGCGCTGTTCACCGCGCCGGCCCGGGCCGACCACAGCGGCGCCGGCCTTTTCAACTCACGCGGCGAGCTGGTGGGCATCGGCTCGCTGGTGGTGGCGCAGGCGCTGGGCGACGAGGCGCCTTCGATGCCGGGCAACATGTTCGTGCCGATCGACCTGTTGACGCCCATCCTGCCCGAGCTGCGGCGCGCCGGCATGTCGGCGGCCAGCAAGCGGGCCTGGCTGGGCCTGAACTGCGTGGAGCTGGGTGGTGAGCTGCGTGTGGCCCGTGTGAGCACCGACAGCCCGGCCGACGTGGCGGGCCTGCAGCCGGGCGATCGCATCCTGCGCATCGACGGCGCGAGCGTGAAGACGTTGGCCGCGCTGTGGCAAAGCTTGTGGCAGGGCGGTCAGCCCGAGCGTGACGTGCAACTGGACATCGTGCGCGAGGGCGAGGCCCAGCGCGTGACGCTGCACAGCGTGGACCGCATGAAGACGCTGCGGCGGGCGCAGGGGATTTGACGCGGCCGCAGCCGCCAGCGATCAGATGCCCTGGAACAGGCAATCCAGCGCGCTGACCACGACGTCGGCTTGATCCACGAGGCGAGCCTTCTCAGGGCCCAGCACGCGGCGTGGTACGGCAGCCAGGAACTGAGTGGCCATCATGCAATCCACGCCGTCGATCTTGAACACAGGATTGAGCACCATCGCTGGCTTGGGCGCCTGGGCCAGCGGGAGCAGCGGCACCACGACACAAGTGTTCAGATGCGACAGCAAGTTGGCCTGCACATCCAGCAGCAACCCGCCGCCCTCTGAGTTGGCATACACGTGGAACCTGGCCATGCTCAAAAGTGGCGATAACGGTCCAACGGTAGTCCGTTCTGGTCGACGAAGGCGTTGGAGCTTTGCAGCGCGTCCTGGTTTTCAGCCACCCAACGCGCCTGCCGATGCTGGGTGATGGCGGCCGCAATGCCCGATGCAGCGGCTTGAGACAGGTTGATGCCCAAGCTCCGCGCTTCGTCGATCAAGTCGACCGGCAGGCTCAAGTTGGCCGGCTTGCGGTCCCGGGCTGTGGGGCGAACCATGGCCGCGGACTGGTGCGATCGGGCGTAAGGCATGGCTTTGGAGGAAGTGTGGCGTAATGGCGTGCGCACTCATTATGCGCACGCCGATGAACTTCCGCCGCCCTCACCGCCCCGGCGTCCGCACCCCTTCAAAGCGCATGCACTGCTGGCGCACGACCTCGGGCAGGTACTGTTCGCGCTGCTGGGTGGCGCGCAGCCAGCCGGCGTCGCTGGGCTGGTCGCGGGTGAGCTGGTCGCGCAGCAGCAGCAGGCCCTTTTCGGCGCGCAGCTCGATGGCATGCATCTCCACCTGCTGCAGGGTCTGGGCGATCAGCTGGCGCAGCGGCTTGTGCTCGGCGGTGCGCGGGTCCACCACCTCGCCATCCAGCCCGAAGCGGCAGGCCTGGAAGCGGTTGTAGCTGTAGACCAGGTAGTCGTCGTCCTGCGGCTCGAAGGGCTTCTCGGTGAGCAGCCAGCGGGCCACGCACTGCAGGTACACGGCGATGGCGGCGGCCTTTTCCACCGTCAGCGGCACGTCCATCACCCGCACCTCGATCGTGCCGAACTCGGGCTTGGGCCGGATGTCCCAGTAGAAGTCCTTCATCGACTTGACGACGCCGGTGTGCTCCATCTTGCTGAAGAAGTGCTCGAACTCGCTCCACTTCAGCATGAAGGGCGCCCGACCCGACAGCGGGAAGGCCGACACGGTGTTGAGGCGCGACGACTCATAGCCGGTGTCGCTGCCCTGGATGTAGGGCGACGAGGCCGACAGCGCGATGACGTGCGGCACGTAGCGGCTGAGCGCATGTAGCAGCCACAGCGCATCGTCGGGCGACGGGCAGCCGATGTGCACGTGCTGGCCGAACACGGTGAACTGCTTGCTCAGGTAGCCGTACAGCTGCGAGACCTGCAGGTAGCGCGGCGTGTCGACGATGCGGCGCTGGCTCCAGTCCTGGAAGGCGTGGGTGCCGCCGCCGCACAGCCGCAGGTTGAGCTGGCCGGCGCTGTCCACCAGCGCGTCGCGCACGTCGCTCAGCTGCGTGATCACGTCGTGGTGGCGCTCGCAGATGCCGGTGGACGTCTCGATCATGCTGCTGGTGATCTCGGGCTTCACGTCGGCCTCGAGCTTGTGGCGCTCCATCACGCGCAGCAGGTCGGCGGCGCCGTTGGTCAGGTCGTAGTCATGGCGGTTGACGATCTGCAGCTCCAGCTCCACCCCCATGGTGAAGGCCCTGGAAGAGGCAAAGGCTTCAAGACTCATCGGGGTTCCTTCTCGATCTCGCCCACCGCGCGCAGGCTGTACATCACCACCAGCGGCGATGGCAGCTCGATGAAGGCCAGCATGGCCAGCACGAAGGGCATCAACGCGGGGCCGACGGCCGGGTGGGCGACGCCGAAGTCCAGCGCCAGCACCCAGGCCGTGGCCGACAGCGGCAGCAGCGAGGCGCCCAGCGCGCCCGCCTGCTTCCAGGCCAGGCCGCTGGGCCGGGCCAGCGCGAACACCGCCGCGAACTTGGCCACCCAGCGCACCAGCACCAGCACCGCCGCCACCAGGCCGGCGGTGGCCAGCGCCGAAGGCGACCAGCCCGAGCCCACCGCCACGAACAGCACCAGCACCAGCACGCCACCCACGGTGCCGAAGTGCCGCGGCCACACCCAGGGCCGGTCGGTGCGGTTGCGCAGCCACATGCCGGCCAGCAGCGGCACCAGCAGCAGCGACAGCTTCAGCGTCTTGGCCAACACCAGCGCCACCATCACGCAGCCCAGCACCAGCACCACCGAGTTCTCGTTGCGCAGGTCGAGCCGGCGCGCGATCAAGGCCAGCAAGGAGCCCAGCGCCGCGCCCAGCAGGAAGGAGCCGAAGAACGAGACGATGACCTCGGGCAGCGCGCTCAGCCAGGTGCCGGGGTCGCTCAACAGCAGGCCCGCGCTGAGCAGCTTCAGGCCCAGCACCGCATACAGCGTGTTCAGCGCCGACAAGGCCATCAGCCGCTCGGTCACCTGCCCAGCAGCATCGCATTCACCCACCACCCGCTGGATCACCGCGGGCGACACGCCCATCGCGATGATGGCCAGCGGACCGGCCACCGTGGGCGGCACGCCCATCAGCCGCGCGGCGATCAGCACCGCGATGCCGGCCAGCGCCGCTTCGCACAGGCTGGTGGCCAGCAGCCACGGGTTGCGGGCCAGCCAGCGCAAGTTCAGGCGTGCGCCGGCTTCGAACAACAGCAGCGCCAGCGCCACGTCCACGGCCAGGCGCAACGCGGCTTCGTTGCCATCGGCGCCCAGGCCGGCCAGCGCCAGCACGGTGCCCACGGCGGCATAGCCGGTCAGGCGCGGCCAGCGCAGGCGGCGCCAGGCCACTTCACCCAGCAGGGCGGCGGCCACCATCAGCAAGCTGGCACCCAGCAAGGTGTCGGGGCGCAACGCCCACGGGGCAGTGATCAACCAGGACCACAGCGAATCGGTCATGCACTCTCCTCGTTGTCGTGTTTATGGGCAGCGATGGCCGAGACGACCCACGGACGTGCCGGGGCCGGCCCTTCATCGTCCGGGCGAGGTGGTGAACAGACTGTCAGCCCGTGCCGCGTCTGCGTGTAGGACGGCGCCGCGTTCGCGGCAGAGCTCGATCAGCCTTCGCCGAGCACGCCGCTGCGCATCCGCAGCATGCGATCGCAGCGTGACGCCAAGGTTTCGTCGTGCGACACCAGCACGAACGCGGTGCCGCGTTCGCGGGCCATGGCCAGCATCTCGGCGAACACCACCTGCGCGGTCTCGCGGTCGAGGTTGCCGGTGGGCTCGTCGGCCAGCACGCAGGCCGGGCCGGTGACCAGCGCCCGGGCGATGGCCACCCGCTGGCGTTCACCGCCAGACAGTTCCGATGGCCGGTGGCTGACGCGCCCGGCCAGGCCCACGCGGCCGAGGGCTTCGCGCGCACGCGCCTGCGCCTCGGGCACGCCGAGGCGGCGGATGCGCAGCGGCATGGCCACGTTGTCCAGCGCGGTGAACTCGGGCAGCAGGTGGTGGAACTGGTAGACGAAGCCCAGGTGCTGGTTGCGCCAGCGGCCCTGCTCGGCTGCGCCCATGGCCGCGAAGTCGCGGTCCATCAGCTCGACCTTGCCGGCGCTCGGCGCGTCCAGCCCGCCCAGCAGATGCAGCAGCGTGCTTTTTCCCGAGCCCGAGGCACCGACGATGGCCAGCGTCTCGCCGGCCCGCACGTCCAGGTCGATGCCCTTGAGCACCTCGACGTCGATCTGGCCCTCATGGAAGCGCTTGCGCAGGCCGGTGCTGCGCAGGATGACCTTACTCATACCTGAGCGCCTCCGCCGGGTTGATGCGGCTGGCGCGCCAGCTCGGATAAATCGTCGCCACGAAGGCCAGCACCAGCGAGATCACGCCGATGGGCGCGATGTCGTTCCACTGCGGATCGCTGGGCATGCGGCTGATCACGTACACGCTGGCCGGCAGGAAACTGGTGTTCAGCAGCCGCTCGATGGCCGGCACGATGATGTCGATGTTGAAGGCCACCAGCAGCCCGATCAGCACGCCGGCCACGGTGCCGACGATGCCCGAGGCCGCGCCCTGCACCATGAAGATGCCCATGATGCTGCGCGGGCTGGCGCCCAGCGTGCGCAGGATGGCGATGTCGGCCCGCTTGTCGGTCACCGTCATCACCAGCGTGGACACCAGGTTGAAGGCTGCCACCGCGACGATGAGCGTGAGGATGATGAACATCATCCGCTTTTCCAGCTGCACCGCGTCGTACCAGTTGCGGTTGGTGCGCGTCCAGTCGCGCACCACCACCTCGGGGCCCAGGCCGGTGCCCAGCGCCGCGGCGACGCTGCGGGCCTCATTCAGGTCACGCAGCTTGAGCTGCAGGCCGGTCGGGCCGCCGGTGCGGAACAACACCGCAGCGTCGTCCAGGTGCACCATCACCAGCGAGCTGTCGTATTCGTAGTGGCCCGATTCGAAGGTGCCTGCCACCGTGAACTGCTTGAGCCGCGGTACCACGCCGGCCGGCGTGACCTGGCCATTGGGCGCCACCAGCGTGACCTGCGAGCCCGGCACCACGCCCAGCTGCCGGGCCAGCTCGGCACCCAGCACGATGTTCCACTGCCCAGGCTGGAGCAGGCTGAACACATGGCCCTGCGAACTGGCGGCCAGCGGCGTGACCTGCGCCTCGTCGGCCGGCGAGATGCCGCGCACCAGCACGCCGCGCATGTCGTCGCCACGGGCCACCAGCGCCTGCTGCGCCACGAAGGGCGCGGCGCCGATCACCTGGGGCTGCAGCTGCCTGACCTTGGCGGCGGTGGCCTGCCAGTCGGCCAGCGGCGCGCCCTGCGCATCGAACAGGTCGACGTGCGGGATCACGCTGAGCATGCGGTCGCGCACCTCCTTCTGGAAGCCGTTCATCACCGACAGCACGATGATGAGCGCCGCCACGCCCAGCGCGATGCCGAGCATCGACACGCCGGAGATGAAGGAGATGAAGCCGTTGCGGCGCCCCGCCCGGCCGGCACGGGTGTAGCGCCAGCCGATCTGCCACTCGTAGGGCCAGGAACTCGTGGGTCTTGTCATGCGGGGCGCATGGTAGCCCAGCGAGGTTGCCGGTTTGCAGGGCGGCGCCAGCCGGGATAATCGCGCCATGCACCTGCTGATTCCCCATGCGGCGCCCGGCTCCGACGCTGGCCGCCATGCGCTGAGCCAACTGCAGCTGCCCCACCTGGAAACCTTGCTGGCCCGCTGGGCCGAGACCGACCGCGACAGCGGCGACGAGACCACCTTGTCGCCGCCGCATGAGCGTGCGCTGGCCCGCGCGCTGGGCTGGCCCGCCGTTGACGGCCTGCTGCCCTGGGCCGCGCGCGAGATGGGCAAACCGCCCGAAGCCGCTGGCGGCTGGGGCTGGATCACGCCCGCGCACTGGGCCGTGGGCAGCGACAGCGTGACGCTGCTGCCGCCGGCGGCCATGCAACTCGACGAAGCCGGCTCACGCGCCGCCTTCGACGCGATGCTGCCGCTGTTCGAAAGCGAAGGCGTGCAGCTGGTGTGGCAAGGCGCCGACCGCTGGGCGGCGCGCCATGACTCGCTGGCGGCGCTGCCCACCGCCTCGCTCGACCGCGTGACCCACCGCGGCATCGACCTGTGGCTGCCGCGGGCCGCCGGCCAGGGCCCGGCGCGGCTGTGGCGCCGGCTGCAAAACGAGATGCAGATGCTGCTGCACCACCACCCGCTGAACGAGGCGCGCGAAGCGCAGGGCCTGCTGCCGGTCAATTCGTTCTGGCTCAGCGCCACCGGCGCCTGGCAGGCCGCCGACGAAGCCGCCGCGCCGCAGCTGGACCAGCGCCTGACCGCCCCGGCGCTGGCCGAAGACTGGGGTGCCTGGCTGCAGGCCTGGCAGGCGCTGGACGCCGGCCCGATCGCTGCCCTGGCGGCGCAGCCCGGCGCCCGCCTCACCTTGTGTGGCGAGGCCAGCGCCGTCACCTATACCTATGCCAAACCCACGCTGTGGCAGCGGCTGCGCCCCGCGCGCCGCGCCCTGGCGCCGCTGCTGGAGAACCTGTGAGCACCGCCAACATCCTGCTGGAAGCCCGCGACGTGCCGCCGCGGGTGGCCTTTGCGCTGGAGCAGGCCGGCGTGCACCCGCTGCTGGCCCGCCTGTTCGCGGCGCGCGGCGTGCGCACGCCCGACGACCTGGACGACGGCCTGGGCCGTCTGCTGCCGCCCGCCAGCCTGCACGGCACGCAGGCCGCCGCGGTGCTGCTGGCCGACACCCTGGCCCGCGGCGGCCGCATCTGCATCGTGGCCGACTACGACTGCGACGGCGCCACGGCCTGCGCCGTGGCCCTGCGCGGCCTGGCCATGCTGGGCGCACGGCCCGGCACGCTGCGCTACGTGGTGCCCGACCGGGCGCTGCACGGCTACGGCCTCACGCCCACCGTCGTCGACCTGGCGATGCAGCAGCAGCCCGACCTGCTGGTGACGGTGGACAACGGCATCGCCAGCCTGGAGGGCGTGGCCCATGCCCGCAAACTGGGCCTGCAGGTGCTGGTGACCGACCACCACCTGCCCGCGCTGGTAGGCACCCAGGTGGTGCTGCCCGAGGCCGACGTGATCGTGAACCCCAACCAGCCGGCCTGCAGCTTCGAGAGCAAGTCGCTGGCCGGTGTGGGCGTGATGTTCTACGTGCTGCTGGCGTTGCGGGCCGAGCTGCGTGCACGTGGCGTGTTCGACGCCGCCAGCCAGCCCAAGCTGGATGCGCTGCTCGACCTGGTGGCCCTGGGCACCGTGGCCGACGTGGTGAAGCTCGATGCCAACAACCGCCGCCTGGTGGCCCAGGGGCTCAAGCGCATCCGCGCCGGGCGCATGCAGCCGGGCGTGGCGGCGCTGTTCAGCGCAGCCGGGCGCCATGCCAGCCGGGCCAGCGCCTTCGACTTCGGCTTTGCGCTGGGCCCGCGCATCAACGCGGCCGGCCGGCTGGCCGACATGACACTGGGCATCGAATGCCTGATCACCGACGACAGCGCCCGCGCCACCGAGCTGGCCGCGCAGCTGGACGCCATCAACCGTGAGCGGCGCACCGTGGAAAGCGGCATGCGCGACCAGGCCGAGGCCTTGCTCGACCGGCTGATGCCGGACGGCGAGGCGCCGCCCGCGCTGGCGATCTTCGACTACGAGTTCCACGAGGGCGTGGTGGGCATCGTGGCGGGCCGCCTGAAAGACCGGCTGCACCGGCCCACTTTCGTGTTTGCGCGTGGGCAGGACGGGCTGCTCAAGGGCTCGGGCCGCAGCATTCCGGGCTTTCACCTGCGCGATGCGCTGGACCTGGTGAGCAAGCGCCACCCTGGCGTGCTGAAGAAGTTCGGCGGCCATGCCATGGCCGCCGGCTGCACGCTGGACGAGAGCGGCTTTGCCACCTTTGCCGAGGCGCTGCAGCAGGTGGCCCGTGAATGGCTGGACGCCGACACCCTGCAACGCCGGCTGCGCACCGACGGCGCGCTGCCGGTGGAGTACTACAACGCCGAGACGGTGCAGGTGCTGGACGGCCAGGTGTGGGGCCAATCGTTCGAAGCGCCCACCTTCTGCGACGAGGTGGACGTGGTGGCCCAGCGCCTGGTGGGCGAAAAGCACCTGAAGCTGCGGCTGCGCCTGGGCGGCCAGCTGCGCGACGCCATCTGGTTCGGCCGCGTGGAGCCGCTGCCGCCCCGCGCGCGGCTGGCCTACCGCATCTGCCTGGACGAATACCAGGGGCAGCAGCGGGTACAGATGATGGTCGAAGCTTCGGTGTGAGGGTGCCCCCAAGCTCGCTGCGCTCGCGTCCCCCCGAGGGGGAGCACCCGTCCTTGGGGCGGCCCGGCGGGCGGGTGGTGCCCCCAAGCTCGCTTCGCTCGCTGCCCCCCAGGCCCTTGTAAAAGGGCCCTTCAGACCCTCGGGGCGCGTTCAGCCTTGGGGCGGCCCGGCGGCTGAACCTGCTCCCGTTGCGGAACCGGCGGGCCGCGGGCGGGTCCATCGACCATGTGCATCACCCCGCCGCCCAGGCCGTCGCCATGAAACGCTCTTTGCTCGCCTTTGCCGCCGGTTGCGCCCTGTGGGCGGCCACGATGGCGGTGCACGCGGCCGAGCCGCGCACCGTCACCGTGGCCCGCGGGCTGCAGAACCCCTGGGCCCTGGCGTTCCTGCCCGATGGCCGCATGCTGGTCACCGAAAAGGCCGGGCGGCTGCGCATCGTGGCGGCCGACGGCACGGTGGGCAAGCCGTTGGCCGGGCTGCCCAAGGTGGATGCCGGCGGCCAGGGCGGCTTGCTGGACGTGGTGGTGGACCCGCGTTTCGCGGACAACCGCCGCGTCTACTGGAGCTACAGCGAGCCCGGCGACGGCGGCCTCAACGGCACCGCGGTGGCCCGCGCCACGCTGCAGGGCGACAGCCTGTCCGACGTGAAGGTGATCTTCCGCCAGGCCCCCAAGCACAACGGCGGCAGCCACTTCGGCTCGCGCCTGGTGTTCGACCGCAGCGGTGCGCTGTTCGTCACCCTCGGCGACCGCTTCTCGCTCAAGGACGATGCCCAGGTGCTGGGCAACCACATCGGCAAGATCGTGCGCATCACCACCGACGGTGAGCCGGCGCCTGACAACCCCTTCACTGGCCCGGCCGCCAAGGCCGAGGCCCGGCCCGAGCTGTGGAGCTACGGCCACCGCAACGTGCAGGGCGCGGCGCTGCACCCCGAGACGGGCGAGCTGTGGGCCACCGAACACGGCCCCCAGGGCGGCGACGAACTCAACCGGGTGGAGAAGGGCCGCAACCACGGCTGGCCGGTGATCACCTACGGCCGCAACTACGGCCTGGGCACCCGCATCGGCGAAGGCGAGACCCGCGACGACGTGGTGCCCCCGTTGCGCCACTGGGTGCCGGTGTCCATCGCGCCCTCGGGCCTGGCCTTTCTGACCAGCGACCGCTACCCTGGCTGGCAGGGCAACCTGTTCATGGGCGCGCTGCGCGGCCAGGCGCTGCTGCGGCTGCAGCTGGACGGCGCGCGCGTGGTCGGCGAAGAACGGCTGCTGACGCGCCTGGGCCAGCGCATCCGCGACGTCCGCCAGGGTCCCGATGGCTGGTTGTACGTGCTGACCGACAACGCCGACGGGCGCATCCTGCGGCTGCAGCCCTGACAGCATCGCGGATGGGAGTGGCCTGAGACAATCGGGCCATGACCACAGCCACTGCCGCCACCGACCTGCTGAACGCCGACCTGCACTGCCACTCGCAAGTGTCGGACGGCACCTTGACGCCCGAGGGGCTGGCTGCGCGGGCGGCCGCCAACGGCGTGCAGCTGTGGGCGCTGACCGACCACGACGAAGTGGGCGGCCTGCACCGCGCCCGCGACGCGGCGCTGGCGGTGGGCCTGAACTACCTCACCGGCGCCGAGATCTCGGTGACCTTTGCCGGCATCACGGTACACATCGTGGGCCTGGGCTTCGACATCGACGACCGCGCGCTGCGCGAGGGCCTGGAACGCACCCGAGGCGGGCGCGAGGAGCGGGCGCGCGAAATGGCGGCCAGCCTGGCGCAGGTGGGTATTCACGGCGCATTCGAAGGTGCGCTGCAGTACGTGGGCAACCCCGAGCTGATCAGCCGCACCCACTTCGCGCGGCACCTGGTGGCCACCGGCGTGTGCGCCGACACCTCTGAAGTGTTTCGCCGCTTCCTCACCGAAGGCAAGCCCGGCTACGTGCCCCACCGCTGGGCGAAGCTGGGCGACGCGGTGCGCTGGATCGTCGATGCCGGTGGCATGGCCGTGATCGCCCACCCGGGCCGCTACGCCTTCACGCCCACCGAGGAATACGCCCTCTTCACCGAATTCATCGCCCACGGCGGGCAAGGCGTGGAAGTGATCACCGGCAGCCACAACCAGGCCGACTACGTGAAGTACGCCGACATGGCCAAGGAGTTCGACCTCTACGCCTCGCGCGGCAGCGACTTCCACTCGCCCGAAGAAAGCCACACCGACCTGGGCGCCCTGCCCTACCTGCCGGGGCAGTTGAAGCCGGTGTGGGAGGGGTTGGAAAGCAGGATCATCCGGCCGCAGTGACCGGCGCCGGCCGCAGCGCCGCCACCAGATGGTCGATCAGGGCGCGCATCTTCGGCGCCGTGTAGCAGCTGGCTGAAAACAGCAGGTAAGCCACGCCCTGGTAGTTGGTGTCGAAGGCCCACTCGGGCAACAGGCGCACCACCCGGCCGGCGGCCAGGGCCTCATGGGCCACGAAGTCGGGCACGCAGCCCACGCCCAGGCCGGCCTCGACGGCGGCCAGGCGCATCTCGCTGTGGTTCACGGTGTAGCGGCCGTCCGCCACGACCTCCACCGCCTCGTCGGCGCGGCTGAAGCGCCAGCGGCTGTCGCGGGCCTGTTCGCCCAGCGACAGGCAGCTGTGCGCCATCAAGTCCTCGGGCCGCTGGATGGCCTCATGCGCTGCCAGGTAGCCCGGGCTGGCGACCACCCACTGGCGCACCGGCATCAGCGCCCGCGCGACCAGGCCTTGCGGTGGGTCGTCGGTCAGGCGCACCACCAGGTCGATGCCCTCGCGCAGCGGGTCCACCGGCCGATCGGCCACCAGCAACTGCACGTCGACCTGGCGATGGCGCTGCAGGAAGTCGAGCAGCGGCTGGTGCAGCACGTGGCGCGCAAAGGCCTTGGGCGCGCTGATGCGCACGCGCCCGCGGGGCTCGCCGACATGGCCTTCGGCCACCCGCAGCGTGGCCTGCGCGGCGGCCACCATCTCGCGCCCACGCTCCAGCACCTCCAGTCCGGCATCCGTCAGCCGCAGCTGCCGGGTGGAGCGCTGCAGCAGCGAAACGCCCATGGCCCTTTCCAGCCGCGCCACCTGTCGGCTCACGGCCGAAGGCGTCTGGCCCTGGCGCCGCGCCGCGGTCGAGAAGCTGCCCGCCTCCGCCACCCGCACGAAGGCGACCAGCTCGTGCATCACCTTCAAGAAATCATCGTTGCCCACGGAGCACAACTCCTGTTCTGGCGGGCAGTCTAGTCAGCGCCAGGGCGCCTTCGAAGAATGCGTGCTTCCTGACGACACCAAGGACGCGGCATGCAGGCCGACCGGCGCGTTCACGCCCCCACGATCTTCAGCCCCATCGACGCCCTGCTGCTGCTGGTGGCCATCATCTGGGGCGGCAGCTACAGCGCCGCCAAGGTGGCCACCGGGCAGTTGTTGGTGCTGCAGTTCCTGGTGCTGCGCTTCGGGCTCACCTTCTTGCTGCTGCTGCCGGCCTTGCGCGGGCTGGCCGTTCCGGGCTGGCGGCCCGCGCTGGTCGGCGCTTCGGGGCTGGGGCTCAACCTGCTGGCCATCTTCGTCTGCGAGACCTTCGGCGTGTCACTGACCACGGCCAGCAACGCGGCCTTCTTGATCAGCCTGTGCGTGGCCTTCACGCCGCTGTGCGAATGGGTGCTGCTGAAGACCCGACCGAGTAGCGGCATGCTGGCAGCGGCCGGCCTGTCCTTGTGCGGCGCCGGGCTGCTGGCCTTCCAGCACGGCGGGACTGCCGGGCTCAATGGCGGGGACGCGCTGATGGTGCTGGCTGCTTTGCTGCGGGGCGTGATGGTGTGCATGACGCGCCGCCACGGCGCCCGCCACGCGCTGCCGGCCCTGACGCTCACGGCCGTGCAGACGGGCGTGATGACGCTGGGCGCCACGGCCTTGATGCTGGCGCTGCACGGTACCGCGTGGCAGCCGCTGCCGGCCGACGCCGGCTTCTGGTGGGCGATGGCCTTTCTGGTGCTGCTGTCCACGCTGCTGGCCTTCTTCGCGCAGAACTACGCGGCCAGTCGCACCAGCCCTTCGCGCGTGGCCCTGCTCATGGGCAGCGAGCCGCTCTGGGGCGCGCTGATCGCCGTCTTCTGGATGGGCGAGCCGATGAGCCTGCAGGGCTGGCTGGGCGGCTTGCTGATCGTGGGTTCGGCGTGGTGGGCGACTCGGCCGGGCAGCAGCCCTCGTGCGTGACCGACTCCCAGGTCAGGAGGCCTTCGCAACACGTGCGCTGACGTGTGCCTACCGACTCACACCGGCCAGGCTCAACTCGATACAGTCAGACCTGTTTGGTCAGACCAGCACGTTCCCATGCAGACGTGGCAGATGCAGGACGCCAAGGCGCGCCTGTCGGAAGTGGTCAAGCGCGCGGAACAGGATGGCCCGCAGGACATCACGGTGCACGGCAAGTCGGTGGCGGTGGTGCTCTCCCGGGCGGCGTTCGAGCGCATGTCGGGCCAGCAGGCTTCACTGCTGGCGTTCATGCAGGCGTCGCCTTTGGCAGGGCTGGATGACGAGCTGGTGATCGAGCGCGACGCGAGTCTGACGCGCGACGTGTCACTGTGAGCTACCTGATCGACACCTAAGTGCTGCCGCAGTTGCGGCGCAAGTCGCCCGACCCGGTGAGGCGGCTGGCGCGCCCCTTGCCCGCCGTTGACAGACTGCTGACCGCCACCGCCTTGCATCACGGCCTGATCCTCGTCACGCGCAACGTGCGTGACGTGTCAGACCTCGGCGTACAGGTACTGAACCCCTGGGAATGAGGTTCGCCCCCAAGCTCGCTGCGCTCGCTGCCCCCCGAGGGGGCGCTCAGTCCCTTGGGGCGGCCCGGCGGGACTGAGATTCGCCCCCAAGCTCGCTGCGCTCGCGCCCCCCCGAGGGGGATCTCAGTCCCTTGGGGCGGCCCGGCGGGACTGAGATTCGCCCCCAAGCTCGCTGCGCTCGCGTCCCCCGGGGCCCTTGTAAAAGGGCCCTTCGGACCCTTGGGGATCTCAGTCCCCCTTCGCCACCTCATGCCCCGCCATCACCTCCAGCGCCTTGACCAGCGCGGAGTGATCCAGTTGATCCCAGCCCTGGGCGGCGGCCACCTGCATCAGCTGCGCGGCGCCCGCGGTCTGCGGCAGCGCCACGCCGATGGCCTTGGCGCCCTGCAGCGCCAGGTTCAGGTCCTTCTGGTGCAGCCCGATGCGAAAGCCCGGGTTGAACGTCCGCTTGACCATGCGCTCGCCATGCACCTCCAGGATGCGGCTGGCCGCGAAGCCGCCCATCAGCGCCTGGCGCACCTTGGCCGGGTCGGCGCCGGCCTTGCTGGCGAACAGCAACGCCTCACCCACCGCCGCGATGTTCAGCGCCACGATGATCTGGTTGGCCACCTTGGTGGTCTGGCCGTCGCCGTTGCCGCCCACCAGCGTGATGTTCTTGCCCATCAGTTCGAAGAGGGGCTTCACCTTCTCGAACACCGCCGGCTCGCCGCCCACCATGATGGTCAGGCTGGCCGCCTTGGCACCCACCTCGCCGCCTGACACCGGCGCGTCCAGGTAGTCGCAGCCCAGCTCGTTGATGCGCTTGGCGAAGGCCTTGGTCTCGATGGGCGAGATGCTGCTCATGTCGACGACGGTCTTGCCCTTGCTGAGGCCCGCGGCCACACCGTTCTCGCCGAACAGCACCTTCTCCACGTCGGGCGTGTCGGGCACCATCAAGAAGACGATGTCGGCCTTCTGCGCCACTTCGGTGGCGTTGGCGCAGGCCACGGCGCCGGCTTCGGCCAGCACGGCCGGCACGCTGCTGCGGGTGTGCACGTACAGCTCATGGCCGGCGGCGCGCAGGTGGCCCGCCATCGGCGTGCCCATGATGCCCAGGCCGATGAATCCGAGTTTCATGACGTTGATCCTTTGGTGTGCGATGGGGTGAAGAAGAAGCTCAGTAGCCGCCGCTCTGATCCGGAGCACCAGCACCACCGGCGCGCATGCGGGCCAGCGTCTCCTGGGCGCCGGCGGCCATCAGCCGCGCGTCGGAGCTGACGGTGACGAAGTCGAAGCCCTTGGCGATGCGGCCCAGCGCCACGTCGGTGCGGCCGTTGTGGATGCCGGCCCGCAAGCCGTGGGCCTTGGCACGCGCCAGGATGTGGTCGATGGCCTGCGCCACCAGCGGCTCCACGTCGTCGAACACCGGCTTGCAGCCCAGGGCCAGCGACAGGTCGGAAGGGCCGATGTAGATGGCGTCCAGGCCTTCCACCGACAGGATGTCGTCCAGGTGGTCCAGCGCCTGCGCGGTCTCGATCATCGCGAAGGTGACGATGGTGTCGTTGGCCTTCTCGGCATAGTCGGGGCCGCCGTACAGCAGCGCACGCACCGGGCCGAAGCTGCGGGTGCCGCGCGGCGCATAGTGGGTCCAGGCCACCAGGTTCTGCGCGTCCTGCCGGCTGTTGATCATCGGGCAGATGACGCCGTAGGCGCCGGCGTCCAGCGTCTTCATCAGGATGCCGGCTTCCAGCCAGGGCACGCGCACCACCGGCACCGTGGGCGTGGTGGAGATGGCTTGCAGCATGCCGACCATGGCGGCGTAGTCCACCACGCCGTGCTGCAGGTCGATGGTGAGGGTGTCCCAGCCCTGGTGGGCCATGGTCTCGGCCGAGAAGCTGTTGGGAATGGCCAGCCAGCCGTTGACGGCGGCCTTGCCTTCGGCCCACAGCGATCGCAAGCGGTTTTCTCTCATCACGCCCTCCAGTTGGCTCAGTCGAGCTTGACGTTACCCTGCGCCACCACGGTGGCCCAGTGCTTGCGCTCGCGCTCGAAGAAGCTGCCGAACTCGGCCGGGGTCATGGTGTAGACCTCGGCACCCTGCGCGGTCAGGCGCGAGCGCACTTCGGGCGAGCGGATGATGCGGGTCAGCTCGGCATTGAGTTTGTCCACCACCGGCTGCGGCGTGCCGGCCGGCACCAGAATGCCTTGCCAGGTGCCGGATTCGAAGCCCTTGACGCCCTGCTCGGCGATGGTGGGCACGTCAGGCAGCAGCGGCACGCGGGTGGCCTTGCTCACGCCCAGCACCTTGAGCTTGCCCGACTGCACGAAAGGCAGCGTGGCCAGCATGCCGTTCATCACCACCTGGGTCTGGCCGGCGACGGTGTCGCTCAGCGCCTGCGAGCCGCCCTTGTACGGGATGTACTGCCACTTGGCCTGGGTGGCCTTTTCCACCGCCACGCCGGCCAGGTGCGGCGCGCTGCCGATGGCGGTGATGGCGAAGTCCATCTGCCCCGCCTTGGACTGCGCCACCAGCTCCTTCAGGTTGTTGGCCTTGACCGACGGATGCACCACCAGCAGGTGGGGCGAGTAGGCCAGCATGGTCACGCCCTTCAAGTCCTTGGAGGGATTGAAGGGCAGCTTGGTGTAGACCGAGGGGCTGATGGACAGCGCACCCACGTCGCACAGCAGCAGCGTGTAGCCGTCGGCCGGGGCCTTGGCCACCATGTCGCTGCCGGTGTTGCCGTTGGCACCCGGCTTGTTCTCGACCATCACCGTCTGCTTCAGCGCCTCCTGCAGCGGCTGGCTGATGATGCGGGCAATGATGTCGGACGAGCCACCCGGCGTGTAGGGCACCACGATGCGGATGGGCTTGCTGGGCCAGGCGTCGGCCTGCGCGCTGGCCCATCCGGCAGCCGCCAGCAGCCCGAGGGCGGCCGTGGACTGGAGAAATCGGCGGGTGGTGTACTTCATCGCGGTTGTCTCCGGGTCGGCGGCCAGCGGCACGCCTGAGTTGGCAAAAGCGGGTGGCTTCAGCCCCGCTCGGCCAGCGCCGTGGCTCGGCGTCGGCGTTCGCGGCTGTTGGCCAGGTGGGTGCGCATCGCGGCCCGGGCCCCTTCGGGGTCCTGGTGGACGATGGCGTCGTAGATGCTTTCGTGCTCGCCGTTCACGCGGCGCAGGTATTCACGCCGTTCGGCGTCCAGCACGTCGGCGCCGTTGAGGCGGGCGCGCGGGATGATCATCGCGCCCAGGTAGTTCATCAGCCCGATGAAGTGGGTGTTCTGCGTGGCCCGGGCGATCTCCACATGGAACTGGAAGTCGGGGCCCACGGTGTCGCCGTCTTCTTCCAGCGCCTTGGCAAAGGCGTCCAGCGCCTGGCGCATCGCGGCCAGGTTGTCGGGCGTGCGGCGCTGGGCGGCCAGGCCGCAGGCCTCGGTTTCCATGCCGATGCGCAGCTCCAGCAGCGCGATCACGTCGCGCAGCGTGCCCAGCTGCTCACGGTCGATGCGAAAGGGCTCGGCCTCGTCGCCCACGCCGCGCACGAAGGTGCCGATGCCGTGGCGCGTTTCCACCAGGCCCGAGGCCTGCAGCTTGGAGATGGCCTCGCGCACCACGGTGCGGCTGACGCCGAACTCGCCCATGATGGCCGCCTCGGTGGGCAGCTTGTCGCCCACCTTGAGATGGCCTTCGCGGATGCGGTCGCCCAGCGCATCCACCAGCTCCAGCGCCAGGGTGCGGGGGCGGCGGCGCACGACGGTGCCGTCGGCGGTCGGAACGACCGGGGTGGAGACCGGGAGGGACGAGGGCAGGTTCGGTTTCACGTGGGCATTGTGATTGGTTGTACGACAACCGACAACGCTGGTTTCTACGTAGCATCGTCGGCCGTTCGCGCACCCTACTTCACTGGCGCCACGAAGGCGATCAACTTGCCCAGGTTGGCCACGAAATCGGCCGTGTTGATGCCCAGCGGCCGGTCCTTCTTGACGTACGGATCCACCAGCGGCGGGTCCTGCGGGTCGTAAGGCGAGGTGTCGTAGATGTCGCCCACATGCTTGCTGCGGTAGGCGGTGCCGGCGTACTCGGCCGCCGGGCCGTCGCCGCGGTACGGGTTGGTCACCTGCGCCAGCGGCGTGAGCCAGTGGTTCTTGGTGCCCAGGTCGGCCACCAGCTTGGCTGCATCGGCCTCGCTCACCGTCGGGCTGGTCATCACCGCGCCGGTCAGCAGGTCGGCAAAGTCCACCTCGCGCAGCGAGAAGTACTTGGGCAACGCGCCGGCGGTGGTCACTTTCAGCGGTGAACGGGCGGCCATCTCGGCCACCGCCGCATCGCTCATGCCGGCCAGTTCGTCATAGGTGCGCTGCAGGCCGGCGATGTTGATGTTGCGGCCGGCCGAGTAGTGGCTGGGCGTGTTGCGGTGATCGTGGTCGACGTAATAGGCACCGTTGTGGATGTTGGAGCCGTAACGGTGCACGAAGCGGCCGACGTTGGTGCCCAGCTCGATGAAGGTGGGATGGGTGCGGCCATTGAGCAGCGGGTTGTCGGCGATCTGCTGGGCGGTGAGCTTGCAGCTCTCCAGCCAGGCGATGGCCTCGGGCACGCGGGCCAGGTAGCTGCGGTCGCCGGTGATGCGGAAGTAGTTGAACAGCTGCTGGACGTTGGTCTGCGTGGTGTGCGTGGCCAGGGCGCGCGGCTCGTAGCTGCGGGCACCGGCGGGGGCGCCGGCCGCCCGGCCGCCGTGGTCGGTGGCCAGGTGCTGCAGGCCCCAGCCGGCCTGCGGCCCGGGCTGCTGCAGGCGGCGCAGGCAGTCCATCGCGCGCTGTACGGGCGCCACCAGCTCGGTGCGGCCCAGGCCCTTGATGCACAGCAGCAGGAACTTGATGTTCTCACCGGCCACGTCGTCGTTGAAGGTCACGTGGCGGGTGTAGTCGCCGTCTTCCATGCCCTGGGTGGCGCCCGCCGGCAGCAGCTGCGGGTTGGGCTGCGGCATGCTGCTGATGCCGTTGGCCACCGGAAAGCGCTGCGGCCAGCCGCCGTCGGCCACGCCGCCGCTGAACTGCGCCGCCAGCACGAAGCCGATGGCCTTGTCGACCGAGGCCAGGAAGCGCGGGTCCTTCTTCTCCAGGTACATGCGCAGCATGAACTGCGAGGACACCGCGGTGCCGGCGTCGTCGAAGGTGGCGTTGCCGTAGTAGTGCTGGAACTCCTCCAGCCGCCAGCCGTTGGCGCCGATGGTCTCGTACCAGTGCCGCAGCGAGTCCTCGCCCGCGAAGTCGTAGATGTAGTTCCAGCCGCCGGCCGGATGCTGGGCCTGCACCAGCGCCAGCGCGGTGCGCTCGGCGGCGGTGTAGAAGGTCTCGTCACCGGTGGCGTGGTAGGCGTCCAGCAGCGCATGGCCGGCGGTGGGCGTGCCGGGCGGCTGGATCCAGCACATGCTGCGCTTGGCCTCCATCTCGCCCCAGGTGATGCTGAGGTCGGGCAGGTACTGCCACACATAGCCGCCGCGGTAGGAGACGGTCTGGTCCATGTACACCGCAGCGCGCTTCATCGCATCGCGGGCCTGGGCCACGGCATCGGTGCCGCTGCCGGTGTCGGGGTTGGCGGGCGTGTCGTCGTCGCTGCCACCACAGGCGGCCAGGGCCGCGGGGGCCAGGGTGGACAGCATGAAGCTGCGGCGCTTGAGCATGGGTGTCTCCTCGTTGTCGTAAGTCATCGTACAAGTCGACCTCACGGGCTTCACCCGCACAACTCCGCTGCAAAACGGCGTCTTGGGCGTGCCATCGCACCGGCGCACGCGCCCGCGCGCGCACGCGTCGATCTATGCGTACCGGCGGTCACAAGTTGCCGATTTCCCCGATGCCGCCGAGGGCAAGTCATCCACCCCGCCGGCCTCTTCGCCATCCAGGCCGGGGGCTCGCCGCGCCTCATGCCGCCGACGCTGGCAGACGCGCCGGGTAAACCCTGTGGACAGTACGTAGCCGGTCATCGACCATTGCCGCCGTTGTATGACAACTGACAACCGCCCCATGACCTCTGCCCCGGTCGCCACCACGCCCCTGCGTTTCAAGCGCCTGCTGCTCACCGGCGCTGCCGGCGGCCTGGGGCGCGAGCTGCGCCAACGCCTGCCCCACTACTGCGAGACGCTGCGCCTCTCCGACATCGCCGACCTGGGCAGCGCCGGCCCGCGTGAGGAAGTGATGCCCGCGCGCCTGGAAGATGCCCCCGCGGTGCTGCAGCTGCTGGAAGGCGTGGACGCGGTGGTGCACCTGGGCGGCGTGTCGACCGAGCAGCCCTGGGAGCCCATCCTGCAGGCCAACATCGTGGGGATCTACAACCTGTACGAAGCGGCCCGCAAGCAGGGCGTCAAGCGCGTGCTGTTTGCCAGCAGCAACCACGTCACCGGCTTCTACCGGCAAGACGAGGTGATCGACGCCCGCGACCCGATGCGGCCCGACGGCCTCTATGGCCTGAGCAAGGCCTTCGGTGAAAGCCTGTCGCGCTTCTACTGGGACCGCTACGGCATCCAGACCGTGTGCCTGCGCATCGGCTCCAGCTTCCCCGAGCCGCGCAACCGCCGCATGCTGGCCACCTGGATGAGCTACGACGACCTGGAGCGCCTGGTGGTGGCCGCGCTCACCGCGCCGGTGGTGGGCCACAGCATCATCTTCGGCATCAGCGACAACCACACCCGCTTCTACGACAACACCTACGGCGCCCACATCGGCTACCGGCCGCAGGACAGCTCCGAGCCCTTCCGCGCCAAGGTGGAAGCCGGCGAGCCGGTGCTGGACATGAACGACCCGGCCAACGTCTACCAGGGCGGCCCCTTCGTGCGCACGGGGCCCTTCGAATGAAGCCGGTGTCCGATCTGCGCGACCAGGTGGGCGAAAGCCCGGTGTGGTCGCCCGAGGAACAGGCGCTGTGGTGGGTGGACATCGACGGCCAGTGGCTGCGCCGCCACCACCCGGCCACCGACCGCACACAGAGCTGGGCCACGCCCGAGCGCACCGGCTGCATCGCGCTGCATGCGCAGGGCGGTCTGATCGCGGCGATGGAAACCGGCCTGTGGCGGCTGCAGCCGCAGGACGACGGCCGCCTGGACGCGGCCCTCGTCGCGCCGGTGGGCCATGCGCGCGACCACATGCGCTTCAACGATGGCCGCACCGACCGCCAGGGCCGCTTCTGGGCCGGCACCATGGTGCGCGACATGAGCCTGGCCAGCGATGCCGGCGCGCTGTACCGCTGGGACGAGCGCGGCCTGGTGAAGGTGCTGGACGGGCTGATCACGCCCAACGGCCTGGGCTTCAGCCCCGACGGCCGCACGATGTACCTGAGCGACTCGCACCCCAGCGTGCAGAAGGTCTGGGCCTTCGACCTGGATGACGAAGGCACGCCGCGCAACCGCCGGCTCTTCATCGATTTCAACGAGCACCCCGGCCGCCCCGACGGCGCCGCGGTGGACGCCGAGGGCGGCTACTGGATCTGCGCCAACGACGCCGGCCTGGTGCACCGCTTCACGCCCGACGGCCGGCTGGACCGCTCCATCGCCGTGCCGGTGGCCAAGCCCGCGATGTGCGCCTTCGGCGGCGCGGCGCTGGACACCTTGTACGTCACCTCGATCCGCCCCGCTTCGCCGCCGCCCGAGCAGGCGGCGCTGGCCGGCGCGCTGTTCGTCGATTGCCCGGGCGCCCGCGGGCTGCCCGAAGCCCCCTGCAAGGCCTGAAGAGCCCGTTGCCCGACCCCCGGAACCCCCGATACCACCCCCAGGAGACTGACCGATGCGTAAACCCCTGCTGCTGGCCGCGCTCATCGCCGCCGCCTTCATCGCCCCCGCCGTGCATGCCGTCGAGTTCCGCTCGGCCGACGTGCACAACAGCGACGACTACCCCACCGTGGCCGCCGTGCGCCACATGAGCGACGTGCTCAGCAAGCAGAGCAACGGCAAGTACAAGATCAAGGTCTTCAACAAGAGCGCGCTGGGCACCGAGAAGGAAACCATCGACCAGGTGAAGATCGGCGCGCTGGAGCTCAACCGCGTGAACATCAGCGCGCTGAACTCCATCTGCCCGAAGACGCTGGTGCCCACCATGCCCTTCCTCTTCGACTCGATCGAGCACATGCGCAAGACGCTCGACGGCCCCATCGGCGAAGAGATCCTCAAGGGCTGCGAAGCCGAAGGCCTGATTGGCCTGGCGTTCTACGACAGCGGCGCGCGCAGCATCTACAGCAAGAAGCCGATCAAGAGCGTGGCCGATGCCAAGGGCCTGAAGATCCGCGTGCAGCAGTCCGACCTGTGGGTGTCGCTGATCAGCGCCATGGGTGCCAACGCCACGCCCATCCCGATCGGCGAGGTGTACACCGGCCTCAAGACCGGCCTGATCGACGCCGCCGAAAACAACATCCCGTCGTACGAAGGCTTCAAGCACTACGAGGCGGTGAAGTTCTATTCGCGCACCGAGCACTCGATGGCGCCCGAGATGCTGGTCATGTCCAAGGTGGTGTTCGACAAGCTGCCCAAGGCCGACCAGGACCTGTTCCGCGCCGCCGCCAAGGAATCGGTGGGCTTCCAGCGCCAGAAGTGGGACGAGCAGGAAGCCAAGTCGCTGGCCACCGTCAAGGCCGCCGGCGCCACCATCGTCGACGGCGTGGACAAGGCCTCCTTCCAGGCCGTGATGGCGCCGGTGTACGCCAAGTTCATCACCACGCCCGACCTGAAGCGCCTGGTCAAGGCCGTGCAGGACAACAAGTAAGCCCCAGCGCCACCGCAGCATGAACACCGCCCTGCCCACCGGCGCCGGCACGGTCTCCGCGACCGTGCACGGTGCATCCACCACCGCCGCCGTCAGCCCGGTGGCCCCGGCCACCGATCCCGACGGCGCGCAGCGCCCGCAGGCCGACCACGCCTTCAACCGCCTGTGTGCCTGGCTGTCCAAGGCCAGCCTGATCGGGGCGGTGATCATGCTCATCACCATCATCGTTTGCGTGCAGTACCAGGTGGTGGGCCGCTACGTCTTCAACGACACCCCCACCTGGGCCGAAGGCCTGGCGCTGCAGCTGGTGCTGTACGTCACCGCGCTGGGGGTGGCGGTGGGCGTGCGCGATGCCGGCCACATCGGCCTGGAGTCGCTGGTGTCGCTGCTGCCCGATGGCGTGCGGCTGAAGATCGAGATCCTGATCCACGGGCTGGTGGCACTCTTCGGCGCCATCATGTGCTGGAGCGGCTGGACCTGGACGGTGCTCAAGTGGACCGACATCAAGCCCATGATGGGCGTGCCCGTGGGCCTGGACTACCTGGCCCTGGTGGTGGCCGGCGCCCTCATCGTCCTTTTCTCGATCGAGCACATCCTGGCCCTCATCGCCGGCGAAGACGTGCTGCCTGCCTGGCACTGAAGCCGCGGAGCCCCTCATGGAACTGACCGTACTTTCCGTCGTCTTCGGCCTGCTGCTGCTGCTGGGCGTGCCGGTGGCTTTTTCCATCGGCCTGGCGTCCATCGCCACCGTGCTGTATTCGGGCATGCCCATCGCCATCGTCTTCCAGAAGATGGTGGGCGGCATGCAGATCTTCTCCTTCCTGGCCATCCCGTTCTTCGTGTTCGCCGGTGAGCTGATGCTGTACGGCGGCATTGCCGATCGCATCGTGCGCTTTGCCAACAGCGTGGTGGGCCATGTGCGTGGCGGCCTGGGCATGAGCAACGTGCTGGGTTGCACCCTGTTCGGCGGCGTCGCCGGCTCGCCGCTGGCCGACGTGTCGGCCATGGGCTCGGTGATGATCCCGCTGATGAAGAAGGAGGGTTACGACGCCGACTACGCGGTGAACGTGACCACCCACGCGGCCCTGGTGGGCGCGTTGATGCCCACCTCGCACAACCTGATCATCTTCACGCTGGCCACCACCGGCATCGCCTCGGTCAGCGTGTTCAGCCTGATCCTGGCCGGTGTCATCCCGGCGGTGATCCTGACCCTGTGCAACCTGGCCGCCGCCTACTACGTGGCCGTCAAGCGCGGCTACGCCACGCACGGCCGCTTCCCCGGCTGGCGCGAGGTGCTGCTGTCCTTCCTGGGCGCGCTGCCCGGCCTGCTGATCGTGGTGATCATCCTGGCCGGCATCCTGTCGGGCATCTTCACCGCCACCGAATCGGCCGCCACCGCGGTGTTCTGGGCGCTGCTGGTCACCGCGCTGGTCTACAAGACGCTGAGCTTCGAGAACTTTCTCAAGGCCTGCGCCAAGGCCTGCAAGACCACCGGCGTGGTGCTGCTGCTGATGGGCATCTCCTCGGCGTTCGGCTACTTCATGGCGCTGTACGAGGTGCCGCAGAAGACCGGCGAGCTGATGCAGTCGGTGACCACCAGCCCCTGGGTCATCTTCCTGATGATCAACGTGCTGCTGTTCGTGCTGGGCACCTTCCTGGACATGGCGGCCACCATCCTGATCTGCACGCCGATCTTCCTGCCCATCGCCCAGCACTTCGGCATGGACCCGGTGCAGTTCGGCATCATGATGCTGATCAACTGCGCGCTGGGCCTGAACACGCCGCCGGTGGGCACCACGCAGTTCGTGGGCTGTGCGATCGGCGGTGTCTCCGTAGGGGAGGTCATGCGGTCCATCCTGCCCTTCTACGGCGCCCTCACCGTGTGCCTGATGCTGGTGACCTACGTGCCCGCCTTCTCGCTCTGGCTGCCCAACATGTTCCGCTGACCGGCTCAGGCCCGCGCCAGCGCGGCCTTCACCCGCTCCGGCGTGAAGGGCACCTCGCGCAGCCGGGCCCCGGTGGCGTCGAACACCGCATTGCCGATGGCCGCCGGGATGGCGCAGGGCGTGGGCTCGCCGGCCGCGTAGGTGGGCTGGTCGGGCCGGTCGATCAGGTCCACCTCCACCCGCGGCACCTGGTCGTGCCGCAGGATGGGGTAGCTGGCCCAGTCGCGTGACAGCACCTCGCGGGTGTTCCACTGCACCGCCTCCATCAGCGTGCGGCTGACGGTCTGGATGGTGCCGCCCTCCACCTGGTTCACCGTGCCGTCGGGGTTGACCACCAGCCCGCAGTCGTGCGCCACGCACACCCGCTCCACCCGGATCTCGCCGGTCTTGCGGTTGACCGCCACCTCGGCCACCGCCGCCACGTAGGTGCTGCTGTTGCTGTAGCGCAGGTAGCTGATGCCCCGGCCCCGCGCCACCTCGGCCTGGCCCGCCGCGGCCGGCTGGATGCCCACCCGCGGCGACCATCCGGCACGCGCCATGGCCTGCCGGACGACCGCGATGCCGCGCGGGTCCTGCAGGTGGCGCAGCCGGAACTCGGCCGGGTCGGCCTGCGCCGCGAAGGCCAGCTCGTCGATGAAGCTCTCGTTGGCGAAGGTGTTCTCGATGCGGCCCGGGCTGCGCAGGTGCGCGCTGCGGAAGAAGGCCTTCTCCACATGTCGGGTGTTCACCCGCACGTTGGGCAGGGTGTAACCCACGCCCGAGTTCTGGAACAGGAAACCCACCCAGTTGCCCGGCCGCGGCAGGCCGGTGTCGCTGGCCGCCAGCAGCGGAAAGTCCAGCGGCTTGAAGGCCACGATGTGGTTGAGCGCGATCCAGAACTCGGCATTCCAGGCCACGATGCGGCCCGACTCGTCCAGCGCCGCTTCCAGGTCCATCGAGCGCGGCGGGCTCTTGGGCGAGCGCGCCATCTCGTCGTCGCGCATCCACTGCACGCGCACCGGCTGGCCGGTGAGCACCGCCAGCAGCGCGGCATCGGCCGATGCGTCCTCATGGCCGTTGCGGCCGTAGCAGCCCGAGCCTTCCAGGTACACGATGCGGATGCGCTCGGCCGGCAGGCCGACGATGGGCGCGATCTCGGTGACCAGCGAATGCGTGGCCTGCGAGGCGCTCCACACCGTGAGGTGTCCGTCGCGCAGCTCGGCCACCGCGCAGCTGGGGCCCATGGAGGCATGCGTCTGCACCGCGAAGTCGTAGCGGGCCTTGAGCCTGCGCGTCGACTGCGCCAGCACCGCGGGCGCATCGCCCACGTTCTGCGTCAGGTCCTGCTTGGCCAGCGGGCGCTGCCGCCAGTGCTCGAACACCGTGGCCGGCTCGGGCAGGGCCTCGGCCGCGCCCCACTGCACCTTCATCGCCCGCATGGCCTTGATGGCACTCCATTCGGTGCTGGCCACCACCGCCAGGAAATTGCCCTTGCGCACGCTGCGCACGAAGCCGTTGACCTGGCGCGCCGCGCCATCGTCGAACGACAGCAGCGTGGCACCGGTGGCCGCCGGCCGCAGCACCCGCGCATGCAGCATGCCGGGCAGGCGGAAGTCGTGCACGTAGGTCCACTCGCCGGTGAGCTTGCCGGGAATGTCCACCCGCGCCACCGGCTTGCCGATCCATTGATAGTCGGCGGGCTTCTTCAGCGCCACCTTGGGGTCGACGGCCAGCAGCAGCGGCTCGGCCGCGGCCAGCTCGCCATAGCCCACGCGGCGCGCCGGATCGGTCTTGACGAACACCAGGCCGTCACGGCAGCCGGCCTGCTCGGGCGGCACGCCCAGCCGGGCGGCGCCACGCACCAGCAGCACGCCACGGGCGGTGGCGCAGGCGCGGCGCAGTTCCAGCCCGCCCTGTGCGATGGTGGTGCTGGCGCCGGTGAGCCATTGGTCGGGCGTGGTGTCGGTGTCGCCCATCACCAGCGAGATGCGGTCCAGCGGCAGGTCCAGCTCATCGGCGGCCAGCTGCATCATGGCCGTGCGTGAGCCGTTGCCCAGGTCCACCTTGCCGGTGTAGATGGTGGCGCGGCCATCGGGCTGCAGCGCCACGAAGGCTTCCACGCGGGCCTTGTCCAGCACCTTGGCTGCGGCCGGCGGCGCGGCGGCGGCTTCGCCGGCCCAGGCATAGCCCACCACCAGCGCGGCCGAGGACAACAGGAACTGCCGGCGGCCCGGCTGCATGCGCGAGGTCTTGTCCATGCCGGTCCCCTTCACGCCGTCACCGGCTGGCCCGATGCGCGCTGCACCGCGCGCACGATGCGCTGGTGCGTGCCGCAGCGGCACAGGTTCATCGCCAGGCCCTCGCGGATCTGTGCCTCGGTGGGCTTGGGAATGCGCTTGAGCAGGTCGGCCGCCTGCATCACCATGCCGTTGATGCAGTAGCCGCATTGCGCGGCCTGCTCGTCGATGAAGGCCTGCTGCAGCGGCGAAGGCCGCGCACTGCTGCCCAGCCCTTCCAGCGTGGTGACCTGCGCGCCGCTGCCCAGCGCCGACACCGGGTACACGCAGGCGCGCATGGCCTGCCCATCGACATGCACGGTGCAGGCGCCGCACTGGCCCAGCCCGCAGCCGAACTTGGGGCCGTGCAGTTCACACTGGTCGCGCAGCACGTACAGCAGCGGGCTGTCGGCATCGGCCTGCACCTGGCGGCGGCGGCCGTTGACCTGGATCTGGAAGGTGGGCATCGCCCTTGTCTCCTTGTGGTGGGCCCTGGGGTCGGGCCTTCAGTCGAACAGCCAGGGCTCCTGCGCCCGGCGCCGCGCTTCATAGGCGCGTATCGCGTCGGCCTTCTGCAGGGTCAGGCCGATGGGGTCAAGGCCGTGCAGCAGCCGGTGCTTGCGCTGCGCATCGATGGCAAAGCCGATCGGCGCCTCGCCTTCGGGCGTCAGCGTCTGCGTCGGCAGGTCGATCGCCAGGCGCAGGCCCGGCCGGGCCGCCACCAGCGAAAACAGCCGGTCCACCGTCACTGCATCCAGCGCCACCGGCAGCAGGCCGTTCTTGAAGCAGTTGTTGTAGAAGATGTCGGCGAAGCTGGGGGCCACCAGCGCTCGGATGCCGAAGCCGTGCAGCGCCCAGGGCGCATGCTCGCGGCTGGAGCCGCAGCCGAAGTTCTCGCGCGCCAGCAGGATGCGCGCGCCTTCGTAGGCGGGCTGGTTGAGCGGGAAGTCGGGGTTGCGCGGGCGGCGGCTGCAGTCCTGGCCGGGCTCGCCGCGGTCCAGGTAGCGCCATTCGTCGAACAGGTTGTCGCCGAAGCCGGTGCGGCGGATCGACTTCATGAACTGCTTGGGAATGATCGCGTCGGTATCGACGTTGGCCCGGTCCAGCGGCACCACCACCGCGTCCAGCCGGTTGAAGGCTTCCATCACGCCACCTCCTGGCTCAGATCCACGAAACGGCCGGCGATGGCCGCGGCCGCCGCCATCGCCGGGCTGACCAGGTGGCTGCGCCCACCGGCGCCCTGCCGGCCCTCGAAGTTGCGGTTGGAGGTGGAGGCGCAGCGTTCGCCCTCGCCCAGCCGGTCGGCATTCATGCCCAGGCACATCGAGCAGCCGGGCTCGCGCCATTCGAAGCCGGCGGCGATGAACACCTGGTCCAGGCCCTCGGCCTCGGCCTGTGCCTTGACCAGGCCCGAGCCCGGCACCACCAGTGCCTGCTTCAGGCTGGCGGCCACCCGCCGGCCGCGGATCACCGCCGCGGCGGCGCGCAGGTCTTCGATGCGGGCATTGGTGCAGGAACCGATGAACACCTTGTCCAGCGCCAGGTCGGTGATGCGGGTGCCCGGCTGCAGGCCCATGTACTGCAGCGCCCGCTGCAGGCCGGCGCGTCGCACCGGATCGGCCTCGTAGGCCGGGTCAGGCACACGGCCGTCCACCGGCACCACCATCTCGGGCGAGGTGCCCCAGGTGACCATCGGCCGCAACGTGGTGGCATCGACGTGCAGCGCGTGGTCGAAGCGTGCGCCCTCGTCGCTGGCCAGCGTGCGCCAGTAAGCCACCGCGGCGTCCCAGGCGGCGCCGCTGGGCGCAAAGGGCCGGCCCTGCAGGTAGGCGATGGTCTTGTCGTCCACCGCCACCAGGCCCACGCGGGCGCCGGCCTCGATGGCCATGTTGCACAAGGTCATGCGGCCTTCCATCGACAGCGCGCGGATGGTGCTGCCCATGAACTCGATGGCGAAGCCGGTGCCGCCCGCAGTGCCCAGGCGGCCGATGATGGCCAGGATCAGGTCCTTGGCCGAGACGCCGCGCGGCAGCCTGCCCTCCACCACCACCTGCATGCGGCGCATCGGCTGCATCGCCAGCGTCTGCGTGGCCAGCACATGCTCCACGTCGGAGGTGCCCACGCCGAAGGCCAGTGCCCCGAAGGCGCCATGGGTGCTGGTGTGCGAATCGCCGGCCACCACCGTCATGCCCGGCAGCGTGGCGCCCTGCTCGGGCCCCACCACGTGGATGATGCCCTGCTGCCGGCTGCCGATGCCGAACTGCGTGACGCCGAACTCGCGGCAGTTGGTGTCCAGCTGGCGCACCTGCTCGCGCGACAGCGGGTCGCGGATGGCGTCGATGCCGTTGCGCTCGGCCCGGAGGGTGGGAATGTTGTGGTCCACCGTGGCGATGACGGTGGAACGCCGCCAGGGCCGGCGCCCGGCGATGCGCAGCCCCTCGAAGGCCTGCGGGCTGGTCACCTCGTAGACCAGGTGGCGGTCGACGTACAGCAGCGCCTCGCCGTCGTCGGCCTGCTCGACCAGGTGGCGCTGCCAGAGCTTGTCGAACAGGGTCTGCGGGGCGGCGGCGTCGGGTATGGCGGTGGTGGGCATGCGGTTCAACCTCGTGCTTCGGCGCGGGTGCGGATCTCGTCGAAATCCGCGGGCAGCGCATGCAGGTCCAGCCGGCGGCCGGCCTTGACCAGCTGGCTGGGAATGTCATGGCCGATGAGCGCCGGCAGCCGGCGGCTGGCCTGCAGCAGCACCGCCAGGTCGACGCCGGTGTCGTAGCCCATCAGCTGCAGCGCATGCACGACCTCTTCGGTGCACACGTTGCCGGTGGCGCCCGGCGCATACGGGCAACCGCCGATGCCGCCGAAGCTGGCGTCGAAGCGGTCGGCCCCGGCCGCGATGCCGGCCAGCACATTGGCCAGGCCCATGCCGCGCGTGTTGTGGAAGTGCAGCGTCAGCTCGGTGCCCGGGTGGCGCTCGCGGAAGGCCTGCGCCAGCCGCTCCACCTGGGTCGGGTAGGCCATGCCGGTGGTGTCGCACAGCGTCACGCCACCGCAGCCCAGCTCGCCCACGTAGCGGCTGCACCAGTCCAGCACCGCGGCTTCGGGCACGTCGCCTTCCATCGGGCAGCCGAAGCTGCACGACAGCGACACGTTCACCGCCACGCCGGCCGACTGCGCCATGCGGGCCGTCTCGGCCAGCGCGGCGAAGCTCTGTGCCTGCGTCATGCGCAGGTTGGCCAGGTTGTGGCTCACGCTGGCCGACATCACCAGGTTCAGCTCGTCGGTGCGCGATTCGATTGCCCGCTCGGCGCCGCGGGCATTGGGCACGAGCGCGGTGTACAGCGTGCCGGGCCGGCGCTGGATCTCGCGCATCACCACCTCGGCATCACGCAGCTGCGGGATGGCCTTGGGGCTGACGAAGGAAGTGACCTCGATCTTGGCCAGGCCGGCCTGCGACAGCAGGTCCACCAGCGCGATCTTGTCGGCCGTCTCGACGAAACGCGTCTCCACCTGCAGGCCGTCGCGCGGGCCCACCTCCTGAATATGCAGACGACGACCGCTCACGCCACCACCCCGCGGTTGCGCAGCGCCGCGATGTCCTGCGGCGCGTAGCCGGCTTCGGCCAGCACGGCGTCGGTGTCTTCGCCCAGCCGCGGCGCGGCGCTGCGCACGGCGCCGGGTGTGCCCATCAGCTTGGGCACGATGCCGGGCACGTCCACCTCGTAGCCGTCGCGCGTGGCCTGCTTCAGGATCATGTCGCGCGCCTGGTAGTGCGGGTCCTCGACGATGTCCTTGGCGGTGTAGGCGCGGCCGGCCGGCACGCGGGCCTCGGCCAGCACCGCCAGTGCCTCCGCGGTGCCACGCTGCAGCGTCCAGGCCTCGATGGCGGCGTCCAGTTCCTCGACGCGCCGCACGCGGCCGGCGTTGTCGGCCAGCGCCGGGTCCTGGCCCAGGTCGTCGCGGCCGATGGCGCTCATCAGCCGCTTGAAGATGCTGTCGCCATTGCCGGCGATCAGCACCACGCCGCCGTCGCCGCAGCGGTAGGCATTGCTGGGCGCGATGCCCGGCAGCGCCGAGCCGGCGGGCTCGCGCACCACGCCGAAGGCGCTGTATTCGGGCACCAGGCTTTCCATCACGTTGAACACCGCCTCGTGCAGCGCCACGTCGATCACCTGGCCGCGGCCGCCGTTGACCTTGCGGTGGTACAGCGCGGTGAGCACGCCCAGCGTGCCGTGCAGCGCGGCCAGCGTGTCGCCGATGCTGATGCCGCAGCGCACCGGCACGCGGCCGGCTTCACCGGTGAGGTGGCGCAGCCCGCCCATCGCTTCGCCGATGGAGCCGAAGCCCGGCAGGTCGCGGTAGGGCCCGGTCTGGCCGTAGCCGCTGATGCGCAGCATGATGAGGCCGGGGTTGTCCCGCGACAGGGTCTCGTAGTCCATGCCCCAGCCTTCCAGCGTGCCGGGGCGGAAGTTCTCGATCAGCACGTCGGCCTGGCTGATCAGCCGGCGGGCGATGTCCTGGCCCTCGGGGCTGCGCAGGTCCAGCGCAACGGAGCGCTTGTTGCGCGACTGCACCTGCCACCACACCGAGGTGCCTTCCTTGATCAGCCGCCAGTTGCGCAGCGGATCGCCGCTGCCCGGGGCCTCGATCTTGATGACGTCGGCGCCGAAGTCGCCCAGCGTCTTGCCGGCGAAGGGGCCGGCGATCAGTTGCCCCATCTCCACGACCTTCAGGCCTTGCAGGGCTTGGGGGGTCATGCCTGTGCTCATGTGCTTGGCTCCAGCAGTTGGCGGTGTTGTGCGGCGGGCGCGGCGCGCCTCAGTCGACGGTGGCGCCGCTTTCCTTGACGATGCGGGCCCACTTGGGCAGGTCTTCCTTGACCAGGGTGGCGAACTGCTCGGGGCTGCCCTTGAAGGGCTCGCAGCCCAGCGTGGCCAGCTTCTCCTTGGTGTCGGGTGCATCCAGCACCTTGGCCAGCGTGGCCGACAGCTGCGTGATCACGGCCTTGGGCGTGCCGGCGGGCGCGAAGAGGCCGTACCACGGCGTGCTGCCGAAGCCCTTGATCGTCTCGCCGATGGTGGGCGAGTCGGGCAGCGCCGAGACGCGGTGCTCGTTGACCACGCCCAGCACCTTGAGCTTGCCGCTCTTGATGAAGGAGATGCTGGACGGCAGGCTTTGCACGCTCACCTGCACCTGGCCGCCCACCAGGTCGGTGACCGCGGCCGACGCGCCCTTGTAGGGCACGTGGGTCAGCTCGATGCCGGCAGCCTTGCCCAGCATCTCGCCGATCAGGTGGTTGAGCGTGCCGTTGCCGGCCGAGGCGATGGTGTACTTGCCCGGCGCGGCCTTGGCGGCGGTGATCAGCTCGGCAACGGTCCTGGGCGCGAAGCCGGTGTTGGCCACCAGCACGTAGCCGGCCGTGGCCACCGGCGAGATGGGCTCGAAGTCCTTCACCGGATCGAAGCCGGTGGACTTGTACAGCGCCGGGTTGATGACGTGCGCGCTGTTGACGGTGAGCAGCAGCGTGTAGCCGTCGTTGCGGGCCTTGGCGGCCGCGGCGGTGCCGATGTTGCCGCCGGCGCCGGGCCGGTTGTCCACCAGGAACTGCTGGCCCAGCGTCTCGGTGAGCTTCTGCGCGACGATGCGGGCGATGGCGTCGTTGGCGCCGCCCGGGGCCTGCGGCACGATGACCGTGACGGGCTTGCTGGGGTACTTGTCTTCAGCGAAGGCGCTGCCGGCGGCGCCGATGGCCAGCAGGGCGAAGGCAGCGGTGACGGCATGGGCGGCCAGGCGGCGGGTGGGTTGCATCGTCGAGTCTCCGTGGTGGCGCTTCGGGGTTCGAGCGTCTGGCGGAAATTCTGCGAAGCCGCGCCCTGGCGCGGAATGACCGGTTCGCGAGCCCAGCTTTCGCGAACCGAGAAATCCAGGTTAACCCGCGGGTGTCACCGGGGCGGCAGCGGGCGCGCCGGCCACCAGGTGGTCCAGCAGCAGGCGCACCGGCCGCGGCAGCGCGGCCAGGTCGCGCACGCCCAGCAGCAGCTCGCGGTGCACCCAGGCATCGCTGAGCGCCAGGCACACCAGATTCATCGAGCGCAGGTGCGGCTGCACCGCCGCTTCGGGCAGCACCGAGATGCCGAGCCCCGCGGCCACCATCTGGCACATCGCGTCGAAGCTGCGCACGTGGATGCGCACCCGCAGCCGGCGGCCCAGGCTGGCCGTCTCGGCGGCCAGCCGCTGCGCCAGCGAGGTTTCCTGCGGCAGGCTGACGAAGTCGTGGTCGGCCACCTCCACGAAGGCCAGCGGCGCGTCGCCCGCCCGCGCCGCCAGCGCATGGCCGGCCGGCACCACCACCACCAGGCGGTCGCGCCGGTAGGGCAGCGTCTGCAGGCCCAGGGCCGGCGTGCGCTCGGCGAACAGGCCGATGTCCGCCCGCCCGTCCACCACCGCCAGCACCGCTTCGCGGCTGTTGGATTCATCCAGCTCGATGCGGATGCCGGCATGCGCGGCGATGAAACCGGCCAGATCGGTCGGCAGGAACTGCGTCACCGCCGAAGTGATGGCCGCCAGCCGCACCACGCCCACGATGCCGGAGGCATGGTCCGACAGGTCGGCCGCCAGGTGGTCCACGTCCATCAGGATGCGCTGCGCATGGCGGTGCAGCGCCTGCCCGGCCAGCGTGAGCGTGACGCCGCGCGAATGGCGCTCGAACAGTTCGGCGCCCACGGTGTCTTCCAGGTCGGAGATGCGCTTGCTGGCGGCGCCCACCGCCAGGTGCGCCCGTTCGGCCCCGCGGCTGATGCTGCCGGTGCGCACGATCAGGTTGAACAGGGACAAGGACACCAGGTCCAGGCGATGCAGGTTCATCGCGATCTCCGCGGCCATGGCGCGCCAGACGGCAGCGCGCGCTGGCGGCGATTCTGGCGCCTGGCCCCGCGGCCGCCGGAACTTTCGGCATCAGGCCCCACTCCATGCTGGCGTCACTGCACACACACCACCATGGAATCGTCCGTCCTCGTCCTGCTGTCCCTCACCGCCGCCCTGGGCTTTGCCGCCTGGCAGGCTTGGCGCATCGGCAATGAACGCCGCGACGTGGCGCTGCTGGGTTCCGTGGCCGGGCTGCTGGGCGTGGGCGCCGGCGTGGCCGCGGTGGTGTAGTAAGCCGACCCGGCTTACAGCGCGGAGGCGCGCACCCGGCCTTCGCGGAAGAAGGCCTGCAGGTTGTCGAAGGTCAGGTCGGCCATCGCATGCCGCGTTTCCACGGTGCCGCTGGCCATGTGGGGCAGTAGCACCACGTTGTCCAGCTGCATCAGCTCGCCGGGCACATGCGGTTCGCGGTCGAACACGTCCAGCCCGGCACCGGCGATGCGGCCTTCCTGCAGCGCTTTCACCAGCGCCGCCTCGTCGATCACGCTGCCGCGTGACACGTTGACCAGGAAGCCTTCCGGCCCCAGCGCGTCCAGCACCTCGGCATTGACGAGGTGGCGGGTGCCGGCGCCGCCGGCAGTGATGACCACCAGATAGTCGGCCCAGCGCGCCAGCTCCAGCAGCTGCGGCTCATGAGGCCAGGGCACGCCGGCCACGGGCCGGCGGCTGTGGTAGCGGGTGGGCATGTCGAAGCCGGTGGCGCGCTGCGCGATGGTGCGGCCGATGCGGCCCAGGCCCACAATGCCCAGCCGCGCACCGCTGACGCGGCGGCCCAGCCGGAAGCGGCGTTCCAGCCACTCGCCCCGGCGCACGAAGCGGTCGGCGGCGCTGACACCGCGCGCCACGTCCAGCAGCAGCGCCATCGCCAGGTCGGCCACGCAGTCGTTCAGCACGTCGGGCGTGTAGCCCACGGCGATGCCGCGCCGCGCCGCCGCCGGCAGGTCGATGCGGTCCAGCCCCACGCCGAAGCTGGAGACCACCTTCAGGTCGGGCAGGGCCGCGATCTGCGCGGCGCTGCAGCCATGCACCGCCGAGGTGGCCATGCCTACGATGCCGGCGCCGTGCTCGGCCAGCCAGGCTTCGGCGTCGGGCTGGGTGTCCAGCCGCTGCAGGTCGAACTCGGCCGCCAGGCGGGCTTCCAGGCCCGGCATCAACGGGCCCATCTGCAGGATGCGGTGTGGGTGGCTCATGGGTACTCCTTGGCCCGCATCATGCCGCCGTCGCGGCCCGCCTGGCGCATCACGCCTGCGTGTACGCGGTCTTCACGGTGGTGAAGAACTCGGCCGCGTAACGGCCCTGCTCGCGCGGGCCGTAGCTGCTGCCCTTGCGGCCGCCGAATGGCACGTGGTAGTCCACGCCCGCGGTGGGCAGGTTCACCATCACCATGCCGGCCTGCGCATGCCGCTTGAAGTGGGTGGCGTGCTTGAGGCTGGTGGTGGCAATGCCCGAGGCCAGGCCGAAGGGCGTGTCGTTGGCCAGGGCCAGCGCTTCTTCGTAGTTCTTGGCGCGCAGCACGCTCACCACCGGGCCGAAGATCTCTTCGGTGTTGATGCGCATGCCGGGCGTGGTTTCGGCAAACAGCGCGGGCTGCAGGTAGAAGCCCGGCGCGCCGTCGGCATTGGTGGCGATGGCCTGGCCGCCGGCCACCAGCCGCGCACCTTCCTGCTGGCCGATGCCGATGTACTTCAGGTCCTGCGCCAGCTGCTTCTCGTCCACCACCGGGCCGATGTCGGTGCCCGGCTTGCGGGCATCGTCCACCTTCAGGGTCTGGATGCGCGCGGCCACCGCCGCCACGAAACGGTCGTGGATGCCTTCGGTGACGATGATGCGGCTGGACGCCGTGCAGCGCTGGCCGGTCGAGAAGAAGCCGCTGTTGACGGCCGCATTCACCGCCACGTCCAGGTCGGCATCGTCCAGCACCACGAAGGGGTTCTTGCCGCCCATCTCGAGCTGGAACTTGGCCATGCGGGCCACGCAGGCTTGCGCCACGCGCTGGCCGGTGGCCACGGACCCCGTGAAGCTGATGGCGGTGACGCGCGGGTCTTCCAGCAGCACCGCGCCCACCTCGGAGCCGCGGCCCATCACCAGGTTGAACACGCCGGCCGGCAGGCCGCTGCGCGACAGGATGTCGGCCAGCGCCCAGGCCGAGCCCGGCACCAGGTCGGCCGGCTTGAACACCACCGCATTGCCATGGGCCAGCGCCGGCGCGATCTTCCAGGCCGGGATGGCGATGGGGAAGTTCCAGGGCGTGATCAGGCCCACCACGCCCACCGGTTCACGCGTGATCTCCACGCCCACGCCGGGGCGCACCGAGGGCATCAACTCGCCGCCGGGGCGCAGCGCCTCACCGGCGAAGAACTTGAAGATGGCGCCGGCACGGGCCACTTCGCCGATCGCCTCGGGCAGGGTCTTGCCTTCTTCGCGGGCCAGCAGATCGCCCAGCTCGGCCTTGCGGGCCAGGATCTCGCTGCCTGCGGCGTCCAGCACGTCGAAGCGCTGCTGTGGCGTGGACAGGCCCCAGGCCGGCGCGGCCGCATGGGCGGCGGCGATGGCCTGGCGGGCCTGGGCGGCATCGGCCTGGGCGTATTCACCGATCAGGTCACGCGTGTCCGACGGATTGATGTTGCGGCTGGTGCGGGCACCCGCCACCCATTCGCCGCCGATCAGGTTCTTGTGCATGGCCGGGTCCTGCTCACTGCGGGCCGAGGGTGGCGATGAGGGCCTTGAGTTCCTCGAACTCGGCGGCCTTGAGGTCCGACAGCGGCGGGCGCACCGGGCCGGCACCATGACCGACGATGGTGGCACCGGCCTTGACGATGCTCACCGCATAGCCTTCGCCGCGGTTGCGGATGGCCAGGTAAGGCAGGAAGAACTGGTCGATCAGGCGATCGGTGGTGGCGGTGTCGCCGGCGGCCAGCGCGTTGTAGAAGTCCATCGCCGTGCGCGGGATGAAGTTGAAGACGGCCGACGAATACACCGGCACGCCCAGCGCGGCATAGGCTGCGGCATACACCTCGGCGGTGGGCAGGCCGCCCAGGTAGGCCACACGGTCGCCCAGTGCACGGCGCACGCCCACCATCTTCTCGATGTCGCCCACGCCGTCCTTGTAGCCGATCATGTTCGGGCAGGCGTCCACCAGGCGTTGCAGCGTCTCGGGGGCATAGCGCGAAGCGCCGCGGTTGTAGACGATGACGCCGATCTTCACGCTGTCGCACACCGCCTTGGCATGCTGGAACAGGCCTTCCTGCGTGGCTTCGGTCAGGTAGTGCGGCAGCAGCAGGATGCCCTGGGCACCGGCGCGCTCGGCTTCCTGCGCGTAACGCACCGCCAGCGTGGTGCCGCCGCCGGCACCGGCGACGATGGGCACCTGGCCGCGGCAGGTTTCGCTGGCCACCTTGATCACCTGGCTGAACTCCACCGGCTCCAGCGAAAAGAACTCACCCGTGCCGCCGGCCGCGAACAGCACGGTCGCGCCATAGGGCATCAGCCATTCCAGCCGCTGGGCATAGCCGCGCGGGTCGAACTTCAGGTCGGCAGTGAAGTCGGTCAGCGGAAAGGACAGCAGACCCGACGACATGGCTTGCTTGAGTTCCTGGGGGCTCATGGGTTCTCCGGTTGAAAAGCGGTGTTTGTTGTCGGTCATCGTACAACGTAAGCCGCTTGGAACTCAAGACCTGGCGACATCGGTATTACTGCGTACAAGGAAAACAGGGCGATCCCGCTTGACGATGAACCCTTCGAGCACGAAGATGTTGTACGACAACCTACCAGTACCGGAGACAAAATGGCTGTTTCTTCGTTCCTCGGCGCTGCCTGCATGGCGGCCTTCGGCGCCCTGCTCGCCCTGCCTGCCAGCGCGCAGGACGACTGGCCGGCCAAGCCGATCCGCATCGTCGTGCCCTTCGCGGCCGGCGGCACCTCCGACGTGCTGGCCCGCGCGCTGGGCGCACAGCTGCAGACGGCGCTGAAGCAGACGGTCATCATCGACAACAAGGCCGGCGCCGGCGGCGTGATCGGCGCGGACAGCGTGGCCAAGTCGCCGGCCGACGGCTACACCCTGCTGCTGGGCACCATCGCCACCCACGCCATCAACCCGGCGCTGCTGCCCAAGATCCCGTACAACGCCGCCAAGGACTTCGCGCCGGTGATGCTGCTGGGCAGCATCAGCAACGTGCTGCTGGTGGGCCCCGAGCAGCCCTTCAAGACGGTCAAGGACGTGGTGGCCGCGGCCAAGAGCAAGCCGGGCACGCTGCAGTTCGCCTCGGCCGGCCAGGGCACCTCGCAGCACCTGTCGGGCGAGACCTTCAAGCTGCTGGCCGGCGTCGACATCACCCACGTGCCCTACAAGGGCAGCGCCCCCGCCATCCAGGACGTGATGGGCGGCCAGGTGCCGATGAGCTTCGAGACCGCGCTGGTGGCGCTGCCGCAGATCAAGGCCGGCAAGGTGAAGGCGCTGGCCGTGACCAGCGCCAGGCGCAGCGCGGTGCTGCCCGACGTGCCCACGATGCAGGAGGCGGGCATCGCCGGCTTCGACGTGGCCAGCTGGCAGGCGCTGTACGCACCGGCCGGCACGCCGCCGGCCATCGTCAACAAGCTCAATGCCGAGCTGGCCAGGATCATCGCCCAACCCGACACCAAGGCCCGCATGGACGGCCTGGGCCTGGAATACTCGCCCAACACGGCCGAGCAGTTCGCCGCCTTCCAGCGCGGCGAGCAGGCCAAGTGGGCCAAGATCGTGAAGGACGGCAACGTCAAGGTTGACTAGACAAGTGAAGCCCGACACCCCCTCCGCGGCGCGCGCGCCGCTGCTCATCTCGATGCACCCGCGCGACAACGTCGCCATTGTGGCCAACGATGGCGGCCTGCCGCCGGGCACGGTGCTGCCCTCGGGGCTGGTGCTGCGCGACCAGGTGCCGCAAGGCCACAAGGTGGCGCTGGTGGACCTGGCCGAAGGCGATGCGGTGCGCCGCTACGACGTGGCCATCGGCTATGCCGCCCAGCCCATCGAGGCCGGCCGCTGGGTGCATGAACGCCTGCTGCGCATGCCCGACGCCCGCTCGCTGGACGACCTGCCGATGGCCACCGTCCAGCCCGAGCCGCAGCCGCCGCTGGAAGGCTTCACCTTCCAGGGCTACCGCAACCCGGACGGCTCGGTGGGCACGCGCAACATCCTGGCCATCACGCAGACGGTGCAGTGCGTGGCCGGCGTTACCGACTTCGCGGTGCAGCGCATCAAGGCCGAGCTGCTGCCGCGCTACCCGAACGTGGACGACGTGGTGGCGCTGGAACACAGCTACGGCTGCGGCGTGGCCATCGACGCGCCCGATGCCGTCATCCCCATCCGCACGCTGCGCAACATCAGCCTCAACCCCAACTTCGGTGGTGAGGTGATGGTGGTGAGCCTGGGCTGCGAGAAGCTGCAGCCCGAGCGGCTGCTGCCACCCGGCAGCATCGCGCTGGTGGACGAGCGCAACGTGGCCGACGTGGGCACCACGGCTGAGCCGCGGCTGGACGTCACCTGCCTGCAGGACGAGGCGCACGTCGGCTTCATGTCGATGATCGACGCGGTGATGCGCCAGGCCGAGCTGCACCTGGAACGCCTGAACCGCCGCCGCCGCGAGACCGTGCCCGCCAGCGAGCTGGTGGTGGGCGTGCAATGCGGCGGCAGCGATGCCTTTTCGGGCGTCACCGCCAACCCGGCGGTGGGCTACTGCACCGACCTGCTGGTGCGCGCCGGCGCCACGGTGATGTTCTCGGAAGTGACCGAGGTGCGCGACGGCATCGCCCAGCTCACCGCCCGCGCCACGACGCCCGAGGTGGCCGAGGCCATGGTGCGCGAGATGGCCTGGTACGACGCCTACCTCGCCCGCGGCCGCGTGGACCGCAGCGCCAACACCACGCCGGGCAACAAGAAGGGCGGCCTGTCCAACATCGTCGAGAAGGCGATGGGCTCCATCGTCAAGAGCGGCAGCGCGCCGATCTCGGGCGTGGTGTCACCGGGCGAGAAGGCCACCACCCGCGGCCTGCTGTACGCCGCCACGCCGGCCAGCGACTTCATCTGCGGCACGCTGCAGATGGCCGCCGGCATGAACCTGCATGTGTTCACCACCGGCCGCGGCACGCCCTACGGGCTGGCCCAGGTGCCGGTGATCAAGGTGGCCACCCGCAGCGACCTGGCGCGGCGCTGGCACGACCTGATGGACGTGGACGCCGGCCGCATCGCCACCGGCGACAAGACCATCGAGGAGGTGGGCTGGGAGCTGTTCCACCTGATGCTGGACGTGGCCAGCGGCCGCAAGACCTGGGCCGAGCACTGGAAGCTGCACAACGCGCTGGTGCTGTTCAACCCGGCACCCGTGACCTGAGCCGGTAGCCCGGCCCGGTGCCTCAGTCCGGCTTGATGCGGGCCCGCGCGATCACCGGCTGCCAGCGCCGCTGTTCCTCGGCGATGAAGCGGGCGAACTCCTGCGGGCTGCTGCCCACGGCAATCGCCGAATCGTTCGACAGCCGCTCCAGCGCGGCCGGTTCCTTCACCGCGCGGGCGGCGGCCGCGGCCAGCTTGTCGGCATAGGGTGCCTGCAGGTTGGCCGGCGCCATCAGGCCGTACCACTGCGTCATCTCAAAGCCGGGGAAGCCCTGCTCGGCCACGGTGGGCACATCGGGCAGCTGCGCGATGCGCTGCGTGGTGCCGGTGGCAATGCAGCGCAGCTTGCCCGCCTTGATGAACTGCAGGATGGCCGGCGCGCCCACCGCCGCCGCGTCCAGCCGGCCGGCGATCAGGTCGGTGAGCTGAGGGCCGGTGCCGCGGTAGGGCACGTGCAGCACGAAGGTGCCGGTGGCCGCCTTCAGGTACTCGAAGGCCAGGTGCCCCGCGCTGCCGTTGCCGGCCGAGCCGTAGTTCAGCCGCCCGGGCTTGCTGCGTGCCAGCGCGATGAAGTCCTGCAGGTTCTTGACCGGCAGGTCGGGGTGCACCACGTACAGGCTGGGCACCTTGGCCAGCAGCGAGATCGGGCGGAAGTCGCGCACCGGGTCGTAGGGCAGCTTGGCAAAGATGTACGGGTTGACCGCCAGCGTGCCGATGTGGCCCAGCACCAGCGTGTGCTGGTCGTCGGCGCGGGCCACTTCGGCCATGGCCACGTTGCCGGCGCCGCCGGGCTTGTTGTCGACGAACACCGACTGGCCCAGGCTCTTGGTCAGCTCGGCCGCGGTGGCGCGGGCCACGATCTCGGAGCTGCCGCCAGGCGCGAAGGGCACCACCAGCCGCACCGCATGGCTGGGCCAGGTGGCCTGGGCGCGCACGGCGGCCGGCAGGCAGGCGGCGGCCCCGGCGCCGGCGGCCAGCTTCAGCAGCTGGCGACGCGGCAGGCCGGGCATGATGTCGAGCGTGGTACCAAGCACGGTAGCGGGCAGGGGTTCGGTGCGGGGGCGATGCAGGCTCATGGGCCAAGGGTAGCGGCTCCACCTGACACGCCGCCCGCGCACTTATCGGGATGCCCGCCGCCACGGGGCCGGCGTATCCTCGTCCGCCCCGCCCGGCACGGGGACGAAAGGACGGCATGAATGCTTCCCCGGACCGCCGCCTGCGCTGGCGGTGCATCCCCCTGATCGGCTGCCTGGCGGCCACCCCACCGGCCTGGCCACAGGCCACGCCGCTGGTGGCGCCCAACCCGCCCGCCGACAGCGCGCCCGCCGACACGCCACGGCTGCGCGTGGCCGGCTTCCGCGTGCAGGGCAACAGCCTGCTGCCGGCCGCCCAGGTGGACGCCGCGCTGGCGCCCTACACGGGCGAGCGCAGTGCCGAGGAGCTGCAACGCGCGGCCGCCGCGCTGCAGGCCTTGTACGCCCAGGCCGGCTATGGCGGCGTGGTGGCCTTCGTGGCGCCGCAGTCGGCGGCCGATGGGGTGATCACCATCACCGTGGTGGAGGGCCGGCTGGCCCGGGTGGGTGTCACCGGCCAGCGCCAGTTCAGCGAAGGCAACGTGCGCGCCAGCCTGCCGGCGCTGACCGAGGGCCAGACGCCGCGGCTGAACCTGCTGGACGCGCAGATCACCATGGCCAACGAAAACCCGGCCAAGCAGTTGCAGCTGCTGTTACAGCCCGGCGCCAACCCCGGCGAAACCGATGCCCGGGTGGAGGTGGCCGAGCAGCCGGTGCGACGCTGGACCGCCACGCTGGACAACCGCGGCAACCAGCGCACCGGTCGGCTGCGCGCCAGCCTGGGTTGGCAGCACGCCAACCTGAGCGACCGCGACGACGTGCTCACGCTCAATGCCCAGACCGCGCCCGACAAGCCCAGCGCCGTGAAGGTGCTGAGCGGCAGCTACCGGCTGCCGCTGTATGCGCAGCGCAGCTTCGTGGACGCCTATGCCGCCTGGTCCGACGTGGACGGCGGCACCACCAGCACCGTGGCCGGCGCCCTGAGCTTTGCGGGCCGCGGCCGCCTGGCCGGCGTGCGCGGCACGATGCTGCTGCCGCGCTGGGGCGAGGCCGACCAACGGCTGGCGCTGGCCCTGGACTACCGCGCCTACCTCAACAGCTGCGAGATCGCCGGCCTGCCGCCGGGCGCCTGCGGGCCGGCGGGTGAAAGCGTGTCGGTGCAGCCGCTGTCGCTGGAGTATTCGCTGCAGCGGGCCGGTGCCGTGGCCTTCGGCCTGGCCGTGGGCCTGCACCACAACCTGCAGCTGGGCGGCGGCCATGGCCGCAGCAGCCAGTTCGAGGCGGTGCGTGCCGGCGCCGAGCCCCGCTTCACGGCGCTGCGCGGCACCTTCTTCGTCGGCGGCCAGCCGCTGGAAGGCTGGGACCTGCAGCTGCGGGCCGCCGGCCAGTTCACCGACGACGCGCTGGTGCCCGGTGAGCAGTTCGGCATTGGCGGCGCGGCTTCGGTGCGCGGCTACCGCGAGCGTGAAGTGGCCGGCGACCGCGGCCTGCAGGCCACGCTGGAACTGGCAGGCCCCGAGCTGCTGCGCAGCGGCGGCGGCGCCACGCTGCGGGCGCTGGGCTTCTTCGATGCCGGCTGGGTGGCCAACCGCGGCGGCCTGCCCTGCGCCACCGACCGCGACGACTGCAGCCTGCGTGCCCTGGGCCTGGGGCTGCGCGGCAGCCTGGGCCGCTGGCAGGCGCAGCTGGTGCTGGCCCAGGCCTTGAAAGCCGCGCCGCAGACCGACCGCCACGACCTGCGTGCCCACGTGGCCGTGAGCACGAGCTTTTGAGCATGCCCGACGAGGTGACGACGATGCGAAGCACATCCCCGCGCAAGCCGGCCCGTCGGCCGCAACCCCATCCACTGGCCGCTGCGCTGGCGCTGTGCCTGGCCGGGCCCGCGGCCCCTCAGGCCCAGGCTCAGGCCCAGGCGCAAGCCCTGCCCAGCGGCCTGCAGGTGATGCAGGGCCAGGCCGCGGTGGACACCGCCGGCGGGCGCATGACCATCACCAACAGCCACAACGCCATCCTCAACTGGCGGTCGTTCTCCATCGGCGCGCAGCAGTCGGTGCACTTCAACCAGGCCAGCAGCGCCAGCCAGGTGCTCAACCGCGTCACCGGCACCGACCCCTCGTCCATCCTGGGCAGCCTGTCCAGCAACGGCAAGGTGTGGCTGCTCAACCCGCACGGCGTGCTGTTCGGCGCCGGTGCGCGGGTGGACGTGGCCGGGCTGGTGGTCTCCACGCTCAACCTGGCCGATGCCGATTTCCTGGCCGGCCGCTACCGGCTGGGCCCGGCGGCCGAGGCACTGGCCGGTGAGGGCCGCATCGTCAACCAGGGTGAGCTGCGCACCGCCTCCGGCGGGCGGGTGGCGCTGCTGGCGTCGGCGGCCGGCGTGGCCAATGAAGGCCTGATCGAAGCGCCCGGCGGCCAGGTGCTGCTGGCCGCGGGCCAGCAGATCGAGCTGGTGGACACCCAGGCACCCAACCTGGCGCTGCGCGTCACTGCGCCGGCGGGCGAGGCGCTGAACCTGGGCCGGGTGATCGCGCCTTCGGGCCGCATCGACGTGCAGGCCGCCATCGTCAACCAGCAGGGCGTGATGCGCGCCGATGCGCTGGCCGTAGGCCCGGGTGGCGAGCTGGTGCTGCAGGCCACGCAGCAGGTCAACCTGGCCGCCGGCAGCCAGACCACGGCCCAGGGCGGTGCGGGCGGTGGCCCCGGCGGCCGCATCACGCTGGACGCCGGGCCGCAGGGCACGGCGCTGGTGGCCGGCAGCGCCGCCGTGACAAGCCCGCAGGGCACGGGCGGCACGCTGCAGCTGCTGGGCCGGCAGGTGGGCGTGCTGGACGGCGGGGTGCTGGACGCCTCGGGCCGCACCGGCGGCGGCCAGCTGCTGGTGGGTGGGGGTGCGCAGGGGGCCGATCCGGCGCTGCGCAACGCCCAGGCGGCGTACATCGCGCCGCAGGCCACGCTGGCGGCCGATGCCACCGGCCTGGGCGATGGCGGCCAGGTGGTGGTGTGGTCCGACCAGGCGACGCGGGCCTATGGCCGCTTCAGCGCGCTGGGCGGGCCACTGGGTGGCCACGGCGGGCTGGTGGAAACCTCGGGCGGCTGGCTGGACGCGCGGCCGGCCAGCGTGCGCGTGCAGGCGCCGCGCGGGCGCGCCGGCACCTGGCTGCTGGACCCGAACGACATCACCATCGTGCCCGGCAGCGGCGACACCAACATCGGCAGCGGCCCCGACTTCAGCAGCACCGACGACGGCGCGCAGATCAGCGCCACCACCATCGAGAGCGCTCTGCAGGCCGGCAACAACGTCAGCATCACCACGGGCACCGGCGGCAACGACAGCCAGGCCGGCGACATCCTGATGCAGAACGTGACCATCAGCCCGGTGCTGTCCACGCCGGTCACGCTGACGCTGAACGCGCACAACCACATCCAGCTGCGCGACAGCAGCGTCAGCGCCAGCGGCGTGGCCCTGGGCATCACGCTCAACGCGGCCAAGGACGGCGGTACCGGCTCCATCTTCGTGTCCAACACCACGCTGGACAGCAACGGCGGCAACATCGTGCTGGGCGGTGGCGGCATCGCCAGCGGGCCGCAGGGCAGCGCCGGCTTCAGCGCCGCGGTGGGCGCCGACCCCGATTTCCCGAGCGGCATCCACCTGCGCAGCAACAGCCTGCTGCAGGCGGGCAACGGCAGCATCACGCTGCGCGGCGCCACGGTGGAAGAAGGCAGCTTCAACGCCGGCGTGCTGGTTGAGGACAACAGCAGCGTGCAGGCCCGCGACATCGTGGTGCAGGGCTGGAGCAATGGCGGGCTGCTGCGCACCGGCGTGCACCTGTCCAGCGGCACGCTCATCGCCACCCACTCGCTGCGGGTGGAAGGCACCGCGCTGGCTGCCACCGACCCCGGTGGCAGCAACCCCTCCAACCCCAGCCTGGTGGCCGGCGTGCTGGTGAACGAGGCGCAGCTGATCGTGCAACCGCCCGCGGCCGACAGCAGCGCCTCGCTGGCGGTGCAGGGCACGGCCACGCTGTCGGGCAGCGCTTCGGCCGGCGGACGCGCGGTGCTGGGCTTCGGCGTGAGCCTGGCGCGCAACGGCATCGGTGCCAGCGGCGGCCAGCTGCGCGCCACCAACGGCGCCAGCCTGTCGGTCGAGGGCACGCTGGACTCGGCCGATGGTGGCTATGCCTTGCTGGTGGCGGCGTCCGACTACGGCGGCGACATCATCGATGCGGCCGGCGCCTCATCGCTCACGCTGACGGCCAATGGCGCCGGCCAGCGTCTGGGCATCAGCGGCGGCAACGTCGTCACGCCCACGGGGGGGCCTGCCACCATCGTCTCGGCCGGCGGCATCGACATGGTGGACGAGTCGGGCGGCTTTTCCGCCTCCATCAACGGCGGTGCCAGCAGCCTGCTGATGCAGGCGCAGGATGACCTGCTGCTCACCGGCGGCAGCGCCGTCAACTTCAGCGGCAGCAACACCGCCGTCACGCTGCAGTCCACGGCCGGCAGCATCGGCCTCAGCGGCGCCCCTTTCGTGGCCAGCGGCGGCACGGTGCGGTTGCTGGCGCCCGAGGTGTCCATCGCGGGCAGCAGCACCCTCAGCGCCGATGCCAGCGGCGATGCGCTGGTGGTGGCCGGCAGCGGCGGCGCCAACGTCACCCGCTTCCAGCACACCGCAGCCAGCCCCGCCTTCAACACGCCCAACGGCCGCTGGCTGGTGTACGCCACCGAGCCCGACAACGGCGACTTCGACGCCGGCTCCCTGGTGCACGACTTCCGCCAGTACGACGCGGTGTACGGCCGCGCGCCCACGGTGCTGGGCAGCGGCAACGGCCTGCTGTTCTCGGTGGCGCCCACGCTGGCCCTCAGCGGCGCCGTGAGCAAGGTGTACGACGGCAACACCACGGTGCTGCTGTCGGCCGCCGAGGTGCAGGCCGGCACCGGCAACCTGGCCGGCGATACCGTGACCGTGGGCAGCGGCGCCGGCACCTATGCCGATGCGCACGTGGGCAGCAACAAGGCGGTGACGGTCAACCCCTCGCTGATCACCGCCACCGACGCCAGCGGCAAGCCGGTGTACGGCTACCGCCTGGGCGCCGTCACCGGCGAGATCACGCCGCGCAGCCTGAGCGTGGCTGGCCTGCAGGTGGCCGACAAGGTGTACGACGGCCTGACCGACGCCAGCGTGAGCAGCAGCGGCCTGGTGGGCCTGGTGCCCGGCGAGAACCTGCAGCTGCGGCTGGACGGCCGCTTCAGCGACGCCAATGCCGGCACCGGCAAGGCGGTGGCAGTGGCCATCGGCCTGGCGGACGGTGCAGCAGGCACGGGTGGCAGCGGGCTGGCCAGCGACTATGTGCTGGCCACCACCAGCGCCAGTGCCACGGCCAGCATCACGCCCCGGCCGCTGACGCTGGCTGCGGTGGCCGACGGCAAGACCTACGACGGCAGCGATGCGGCCACGGTGCGGCTGTCGACGATCAGCGGCCTGGTGAGCGGCGAGCAGCTCACGCTGGGCGTCAGCGGGCGCTTCAGCGATGCCAACGCCGGCAGCGGCAAGACGGTGCAGGTGGCGGTGAGTGCCGCCGACGGCAGCGGCGGCCGGCTGGCCAACTACCAGGTGCCCGGCACGCTGGCCACCACGGCCGACATCGACCTGCGCACCCTCACCTACACCGCCACGCCGGTGAGCCTGCCCGCGGGCAGCACCCTGCCCGGCTTCACCGGCCAGGTCGGCGGCTTCATCGAAGGCGAGAACCTGGCCAATGCCACCACCGGCACGCTGCGCTTCAGCAGCCCGGCCACAAACGCCTCGCCCGCCGGCAGCTACGCCATCGAAGGCGGCGGCCTGGCCGCGCTGAACTACCGCTTCCAGCAGGCCGCCGCCAATGCCACGGCGCTGACGCTGCTGCCGGTGACGGTGCCACCACCGGCCCCGCCGCCCGCGCCTATTGCGGAGGCAACGGCTCCGCTGCAGCAATCGACCCCGGTGGAGCTGGCCGTGGCGCTGGCCACGCTGCTGCCCGAACCCACGCTGCCCACGCCGCTGGCCAACCGCACGCTGGACGCCACCCAGGCGCTGGCGCCGCAGACCGCTGCCACCGGCAGCAGCCCGCGCTTCGGCACGGTGCAGGTGGGCGCGATGTCGCAGGACGCCCTGGCGGCGCTGCTGGCTTCACGTGATCGCCTCAAGCAGCAGATCTTCGCGCAGGCGCTGGCCGAGCTGGCGGCCCGGCCGCAGGCTGCCGACGTGCCGGCCTGTGCGACCCCCGCGCAGGCCGAGACGGGCCTGTGCATGATCACCGTGAAGCAGCGCGACGAGATCCGCGCCGCCCGCCAGGCCCGGCTGCAGCAGGCCGGGGGTGTGGAGGCCGACAACGCGCCTTCGCCGGCGCCCGCCCCCGCCGCAGCGCCCGGCGTGAGCCCGCCCCCGGCCCCGGCGCAGGTCCAACGGCCCGAGGCGGCCCCACCGCTGTTCCCGGTGCGCGCCGCGGTGCGCAGCGCCGCCCTGCCGCAGATCCAGCGCAAGCTGGCGGTGCTGATCGGCACCGACCGCTACAGCGACAGCCGCATCCCGCAGCTGGACAACGCCGCCCGCGACGCACGCGCCGTGGCCGCGATGCTGCAGTCGTCGCTGGGCTACGAGACGCTGGTGATCGAGAACGGCAGCAAAGACACGGTGATGCGCACGCTGAACCGGCTGGCCACCGAGGTGGGGCCCAACGATTCGGTGGTGCTGTACTACGCCGGCCACGGCGCGGTGGTGCCCACCACCGGCGAGGGCTACTGGCAGCCCGCCGATGCCGATGCCAACCGGCCCGAGACCTGGATCAGCAATGCCGACATCGGCCGCGCGGTGGAACGGCTGGGCGCCACGCAGGTGGCCTTGATCTCGGACAGCTGCTACTCGGGCACGCTGGTGTCCGATGCCCGCATCCGGGCCACCACCGCGGCGCTGGACCCCACGCAGGTGCTGTCGCGCCGCACGGCGGTGGTGATGTCCTCGGGCGGCAATGAGCCGGTGTTCGACGCCGGCAAGGAAGGCCACAGCACCTTCGCCTGGAACCTGATGCGCACGCTGCAGCAGGTGCCGACCTGGCAACCCGGCGGCAACGTGTTCGAGCGCGTGCGCTTCGCGGTGGCACGCGAACTGCCCCAGCGCCCGCAGTACGGCGCCTTCTCGAACAGCGGCTACGCGGCGGGGGCGGACTACCTGTTCGAGAAGCGCGAGCTCACCCGCTGACTCAGCAACGCGCCCCGCGGCCGCCGCCCGGCCGCTCCGAAGGCGGCCGCGCCACCCTCCCGGATCGGGATAGGGGCGGCCCCAGTGGGGCCGACCCCTCCCACACCACCCGGCATGCGGGTCCGCACCGGGCGGTTCGGGACGTTGAGGTGGGCGGCTTGGGAGGATCAGGTCATGCCAAGCGCGGCACGCCCAGCCGGTCGAAGTAGGCGATGGTCAGGACGTTGTTCAAACAGTGGTGGCTGCCTCGCCACCAGCGACCGGTGTGTGCCGCCGCAGCCGCAGCCTGTGGGTGAGTCGCGCCCAGCCGCCGCATTTCGCGGTACACGGTAGCGACGTTCTTCCACTGCTTGAACTGGATGGCACGCAACCGGTGCCGCAGCCATTGGTCCATGGCCGCAAACACCCGCGGGGTCTGCGCCAGCCGGAAGTACGCCTTCCAGCCCTGCAGATATTCCCTCAAGCCCTGCGCCACATGCTCCAGGCTGCAGCCGCTGTGCCGCCGCGTGAGTCCGCGCAGATGCTGACGCAGCTGCGCCAGTACCGGCCGGGCCACCCCGATGCGCACACCGTCATCCACCCGCCGGCCTCGCTCGGTCGGGTCTTGCCACAGGCAGTAGCCCAGGAACTTGCGTCCCCAGACTTCGCCCACGGCCGTCTTGGCCTCGTTGACCTTCAGTGCCAGCCGCGCGTAGTGCTTGCGCAGCCCTTGCAGTACCCGCTCGCCAGCCTTTCGGCTCTTGACGTAGACATTGCAGTCGTCGGCATAACGCACGAACCGATGGCCCCTGCGTTCCAGCTCTCGATCCACTTCGTCCAGCAGCACGTTGGCCAGCAACGGGCTCAGTGGCCCGCCTTGCGGCGTGCCCTGCGTCCGCGGGCTGACCACCCCCGCTACCATCGTCGGTGCCTGCAGATACCGCCGGATGAGCCGCAGCACCCGCTTGTCCGCAACGTGCAGACTCAGCCTGTGCATCACGATGTCGTGATCGACCCGGTCGAAGAACTTCTCCAGGTCCACATCCACCACGACGTCGTAGCCTTCCTGCACGTACCGCTTGGCCTCGACCACCGCCCCATGCGCGCTGCGCCCCGGCCTGAAGCCGTGGCTGTGCTCGCTGAAGCAGGGGTCGATCAGCGGCTGCAGTACCTGCAGCAGCGCCTGCTGGATCAACCTGTCGACCACGGTCGGTATGCCCAGTTCGCGCTCACCACCGCCCGGCTTCGGGATGCTCACCCGCCGTACCGCGCTGGGGCGGTAACTGCCGTCGAGCACGCTCTGCCGGATGGCGGGCCACGCGCCCTGCAGCCACACCGCCGTGTCCTGCACCGTGCGTCCATCGACGCCAGCGCCTCCCTTGTTGGCCTTGATGCGTTTCCACGCCGCGGCCATGTTCGCTCTGGCCAGCGCCTGCCCCAGCAGGTCGTCGGCCCCCGGGCCCGTCAGATCGCAGCGCGCCGGCCGTGCTTCATCGCTGCGCGCGCTCGCCGCGGCTTCACCGCCACTCGCCCCGCGCCGCCGTGCCCGGCCTGTCGGCCTCGCACACGTCTGATGCCTTGCACTTCCAAGCGCCACGCCTTGCAGCCCTCCGTCTCGTTCAGCCCTTCACCGCGCTCACCGCGCCGCTACTACGGCATCTGCTGACTTCTCGCTCCGGCATAGGCCGTCGCCCTTTCAGGCACGAGGCGAGATCTCCCCAGGTAAGAACACGATCCTTCGACCGCACAACCGCCGCATCTACGCCGCTTCGCCTTGACCACCAAGGCTTCGCCGTTCCCTGCCGGCTCGCCTCGCTCCACGGCGCCTCCTATGCGGTTCTTGTTCATCGGCTCGCGGCCATCGCTACATGCTTCCTCCCCACGCTCGGTCACCCTCACGCAGTTGCACTTCACTTCGCTCACGGTGGTCCGCTCGCGCGAGGACTTTCACCTCGAAGATCGTGCCCATGCTGGGCACACAGGGTGGTCCCATGTACCCATGGGACCGGGTGCTCCATTCACCGATTGGTGACGATGGTCACGCGGCGGTTTTCCGGCGCCTCGGGGCGGGCGGGGTCCACCAGCTCGGTGGAGCCCTTGCCCTGCGGCGCCAGCCGCTCGGGCAGCACGCCACGCACGTTCACCAGGTAGTCCACCACCGCCTGCGCGCGCAGCTGCGACAGCTTCATGTTGCGGTCGGCCTGGCCGCGCGGGTCGGCATGGCCTTCCACGCGGAAGCCGAAGCCGGCCAGCTTGTCCGACTGCAGCGCCTTGGCCACCGTGTCCAGCGTGGCCCTGGCCTCGGCCGTCAGCTCGGCCGAATCGGTGGGAAAGGTGATCAGCAGCGAAGCCTTGCCCGGCGCTGCCGGCTTGTTGCTGGGCGGGCGCACCGCGGGGCGGAAGCCGCGTGTCTTGGCATCGGCCGGCGGTTCCGGCGGCTCGATGGCCAGCGCGTCCACCAGGGCCGATTCGGTGACGTCGCCACCGCGCAGCATGGGTTCGGGGGCCGAGGCGCCGGCCGCGGGCTGTGCGCCCGCCAGCGCGGCGGTGCCGGCCAGGGCCGCGGCGCACAGCCACCGGCCCAGCGTGTATGAAGTCATGTGGCATCCCCTACGGCCGGGGCCCGCGCCCCGGCGGGGGCGGCCGCAAGCCAGAAACCCCAGTTTAGGGTGCCGCCGAGCCCACCCAATCGTCGTTCAAGCGCTGCCACAGCACGTGGTCGCGCCAGTCGCCGTCGATCATCAGGTAACGCGGCGCCAGGCCCACGCGGGTGAAGCCCACCCGCTGGATCAGCGCCAGGCTGCGGTCGTTCTCGGGCCGGATCGCCGCCTCGATGCGATGCAGCCGGCCGCGGCGCGAGAACATCTCGGCGATGGCGCACGCCAGCGCGGCGGCCATCACGCCCCGGCCTTCCAGGCCCTGGTCCACCGAGTAGCCCACCGACGCACTCTGGAAGGGCCCGCGGGCCACGTTGGAGAAGTGGATGCTGCCCACCACCCGCGAAGGCGCGTGCGGCTCGATCAGCCAGTAGCGGAAGGCGGTTCCCATGCCGAAGGCCAGCGTGCTCTGCATCAGCCGTTCGGCCTGCACCTCGGCGCTGTCGAAACCGGGCGGCGAAGGCGGGTCCCAACGGCTGAAGTGGGCCACGTTGCGGCGGTAGTAGTCGGCCACCGCCGCGGCCTGCACGAAGGTCGAAGCGACGAGTTCCACATGAGCTGTGGACAAACGCACGGATGGGCCATCGAAGCCGGGCGTGGTGGGCACTTGCATGACCGGATTGTCATTCAAGCCCCGGGAAAACGGCCCTTTGTTGATGAAAAGCGCAATGGCGCATTGGCGTTTCGAGGCTGTTTCCCAAGGGCCTCGATCTCTAAAGTTCATCCCATCGACAGGGCCACGACGACAGCGCAGTGCCCCCGCCGACGAAACCGACTCGACAACACATTCACTTGAAGGAATCGTCATCATGAACACCAAGACCCGCATCGCCTCCGCCCTGGCCGCCTCCATGATCGCCCTGCTGGCAGCAGGCACCGCCAACGCCCAGGTCTACGGCGACACCGGCGGCTACAACGTGCCGGAGCTGCAAGCCAAGAGCACCAAGACCCGCGCCCAGGTGCAGGCCGAGCTGCAACAGGCCCGCGCCAACGGCGAACTGGCCGTCCACGCCGAGGGCTATGACTTCGCCGCCCGCAACACGACGGCCTCCACCAAGACCCGCGCCGAAGTGCAGGCCGAAGCCGCCAAGGCCTTGAAGTCGGGCGAAGCCTCGGCCTTCGGCAACTACACCCGCGGCTGAGCCGCACTTGTCTAGGCAAGCCGGCGACTGTTTCGATTTACGCAATGACCCATTGACCGGGCTCCGCTTTTTCTGAACAGCCGCCTTGCCTAAAGTCCTTTCCATCGACGGCATGTCCCGTCGACCTCTCGGAGATAGAACATGAACACCAAGACCCGCATCGCTTCCACCGTCGCCGCTTCGCTGATCGCCCTGCTGGGCTCGGCCGCTGCCAACGCCCAGGTTTACGGCGACACCGGCGGCTACAACGTGCCGGAACTGCAAGCCAAGAGCACCAAGACCCGCGCCCAGGTGCAGGCCGAGCTGCTGCAGGCCCGCGCCAACGGCGAACTGCGCACCACCGCCGACGGCTACGGCATCGTCGACCGCGTGGCCCCGACGCAATCGGCCAAGACCCGCGACGAAGTGCGCGCCGAGACCCTGGAAGCCATGAAGAACGGCAACCTGAGCCAGGGCAACAACGGCGAGTACTCGCGCGGCTGACCCTGCGGGGCTGCGGCCCCGGCGAACAGTGCTCAACCTGACGCCGCACGGCTGGCCCGTGCGGCGTTTTGCGTTTGGTGCACGGCGTGTTGTGCCCCGCACTGTTCCTCTTCCTGCAACAGCCCATTCGACACCGCGCCATTTATCTGTCGCGACCGCGGGCCTAAAGTTGACTCCATCAACCAAACGGAGAACACCATGAACGCCAAGCACTTCGCCGCCGCCGCCGTTGCCGCCTCTTTCGCACTGCTGAGCACCGCCAGCTTCGCGCAGTCGCACCCCGGCGACCTGTATGGCTACGACCTGGCCGTGCAGAAGGTCGAATCCACCAAGACCCGCGCCCAGGTGCAGGCTGAACTGGCGCAGGCCCGTGCCAAGGGCGAGCTGCGCACCGATGCCGACGGCTACGGCTACCTGCAGCAGCGCGCCACCGCCTCCACCCGCACCCGCGAGGAAGTGCGTGCCGAAACCATCGAGGCGATGAAGCACGGCAGCCTCAGCCAGGGCAACGCCTCGATCTACTCCCGCGGCTGACGCCGCCCACCATCATGAAGACCGCTCTCATCTTCGCCGTCGCCACCCTGGGCTTTGCCGTCAGCGTGGCCTGGGCGGCCGAAGCCCCGCCGCGCACCGAGCTGCCGCTGCAGCCTGCCCGCATCAGCGCCCCGGCCGCCACCGCACCGTCGGCCCGGACGCAGCGTGCGCCCGCCGCCCCTGCGGCGCGCCCGCAATCCGTTGACCAGCGCAGCCCGGCCACCCCCGGCAGCGCCGCGCCCGACACGCTGTGCGCCTGCACCGGCGGCGACCACTTCGCCTGACGCCGACAAGGCTCGGCTGACAGCGGCAAGAATCCGGGCATGCATGCATTGATGTCGCTGTTGGTCGAGCACGGTCTGTGGGTGGTGTTCCTCGTCACGCTGGCCGCCCGCGCAGGTGCCCCGGTACCGGCCGCGCCGCTGCTGGTGATGGCCGGCGGGGTGTCGATGGCGCCCTCCCTGCCCTCGGGGGCCGCCTGGCTGCTGGCCCTGGGCGTGGCGGTGCTGGCCAACCTGGCCGGCGATGCGGTCTGGTTCGCAGCCGGCCGACGCTACGGCCACCGGGTGATGGGCCTGCTGTGCCGGCTGTCGCTGTCGCCCGACTCCTGCGTGCGGCAGAGCGAGTCGCTGATGGCCCGCTGGGGCGGCAGCGCACTGCTGGCCGCCAAGTTCGTGCCAGGCGTCTCGGTGGTGGCCGCGCCGATGGCGGGTGCACTGGGCATGTCGGTGCCGCGGTTTGTCGCTTTCGACGTGGTGGCCGGTGCCATCTGGTCGGCGCTGTTCCTCGGGCTGGGCGCGGTGTTCAGCCAGCAGGTGGACGCGGTGCTGGTGTACCTGGCCGACGCCGGCCTGGTGGCCGCCGTGGTGGTGCTGGGCGGCGCGGCCGGCTTCGCCGGCTGGCGCTGGTGGCGCCGCCGCGCCTTCCTGAAGTCGCTGGCCATGGTGCGCATCAGCGTCGACGAGCTGCATGCCCTGCTGGGCGCCGCCGGAGCAGGTGAGGCAGCGCCGCTGCTGATCGACGTGCGCTCGGGCACCGCCAACCAGCTGGACCCGCGGGTGATTCCCGGAGCGCAGCGGGTGGCGCTGCCCGACATCGCGGCCCATGCCGCGCGGCTGCCGCGCGACCGCGACATCGTGCTGTACTGCAACTGCCCCAACGAAGCCTCGGCCGCGGTGGCCGCCCAGCGGCTGGCGGGCAAGGGCTTCACCCGAGTGCGGCCGCTGGCCGGCGGGCTGGAGGCCTGGGCCGCAGCCGGCCACCCCGTGGCGGTGGTCTGATCCGCCTGCGGCCAGCCCGTGGGCACCGCCACTGCTGCATTGCACAATCGGCCCCCAGCCACCAGCACCAGGGGAAGCCGCATGCGCCGAGTCGTGTTCAACCAGAAGGGGGGCGTGGGCAAGTCCACGATCACCTGCAACCTGGCCGCCATCGGCGCGCAACAGGGCCTGCGCACGCTGGTGGTGGACCTGGATTCGCAGGGCAACACCACCCACTACCTGATGGGCGCCGCCGCGGCCGATGGCCTGGGCGATGGTGCGGCCGAGTTCTTTGAGCAGACGCTGAAGTTCAGCGTGCGGCCGCCGGCCACCACAGACTTCATCGTGGCCACGCCCTGGGAGCACTTGAGCCTGATGCCGGCCAGCACCCACCTGGACGAGCTGCACGGCAAGCTGGAGTCGCGCTACAAGATCTACAAGCTGCGCGACGCGCTGGCCGACCTGGCCGATGAGTTCGACGCCATCTGGATCGACACGCCGCCGGCGCTGAACTTCTACACCCGCTCGGCGCTGATCGCGGCCGAGCGCTGCCTGATCCCGTTCGACTGCGACGACTTCTCCCGCCGCGCGCTGTACGGCCTGATGGAGACGGTGCAGGAGATCCAGGCCGACCACAACCCGGGCCTGCAGGTCGAGGGCATCGTGGTCAACCAGTTCCAGCCCCGCGCCAGCCTGCCTCAGCGCACGGTGCAGGAGCTGATCGACGAAGGCCTGCCCGTGCTGCAGCCCTACCTGAGCGCCAGCGTGAAGATCAAGGAATCCCACGAGCAGGCCCGCCCCATGGTGCACCTGGACCCGCGCCACAAGCTGACGCAGGAGTTCGTGGCACTGCATGGGGCGTTGGAGGAGTAGCAAGCGCGCCCAGCGCTAGCACTTCATGCTATCGTTTGGACGGTGAACGCCCGACACCGAAAGACGTTGTCTGCCCTCTTCGCCAAGCCCACGTCGGCATCGATCGTGTTTGCCGACATCGAGGCCCTGGTCAAAGCCTTGGGCGGCACGGTGACCGAGCGGGAAGGATCACGCGTCAGGATCGAGTTGGCTGGCCAACAGTGGCGCTGCCATCGGCCACACCCCGGTAAGGAAGCCAAGCGCTACCAGGTGGAAGAAGCCCGCGAGTTTTTCGAGCAAGCAGGAGTACGTCCATGAACACGATGACCCACGGCGGTTACACGGCGCGCATCGAGTTCGATGAGCGCGACAACCTCTTCGTCGGCCGCATCCTCGGCTTGCGCAGCATCATCAGCTTTCACGGCGAAACGGTGACGCAATTGCGCCGCGAGTTCGCCAGCGCGGTGAAGGACTACCTGCAAGACTGCGCCGAGCAGGGCGTGGAGCCCGAGAAGCCCGCCTCGGGCAAGCTGCTGCTGCGCGTGCCGCCGGAAATGCACAGCCGCGCCCTGGTGGCCGCCCAAGCCAAGGGCAAGAGCCTGAACCAGTGGGCCACCGAAGCCCTGCGCGATGCGCTGGAGCACTGACCATCACGTGTACACCTCCACCTTCACCTTCCTGCCCGGCGACTACGACGAGGCCTTCCATGCGCTGGACCGGGTGATCGCAGAGGTCGCGCGGAGCATCCCCGGGTAACTGGGCGAAGAGGCCTGGGACAACGCGGCAACCGGGCTGGTGTCCAATGTGTATTACTGGGATTCGATGGAAGCGCTGCAGGCGCTGATGCAGCACCCGGCGCACCTGCAAGCCAAGCAGGCGCAATCGCGGTGGCTGAAGGGCTATCAGGTGGTCATCGCCCAGGTGCTGGGCAGCTACGGCGACGGGCGCATCGCGCATCCGCTGGCGGGTCACGACGGGACGGGCCGCTGATCGCCCCCTACCACTTCGCCGGATCGACCTGGTAGTAGCCGCGCAGTTCCTGGTACAGCGCCGGGTGTTCGGCGGCCAGGCGCCGGGGCTGCTCGAAGAACACCTCGGTGGCCACCGCGAAGAATTCGGCCGGGTCGGTGGCGCCATAGGGGTCGAACAAGGTGGGCTCGCCTTCGGCCAGGCGCTGGCGCAGCTGGCCGAAGGCCTCGCCCAGCACCCGCGACCAGCGCTCGTAGTGGCGGCGGCCGCTCAGCGGCGGCGCACCGTTGGCGGTGCCGGTGATCTGGTCGAGCTGGTGCGCGAATTCATGGATCACCACGTTGTGGCCATCGTCCGGGTCGGCCGCGCCCTGCAGCGCATCGGCCCACGACAGCAGCACCTGGCCCTGCGACCACGATTCGCCCGACAGCACCCGCCGGTCGTCGTGCTGGACGCCGGCACCCCCAGGCCGCACGCGGTCGACCACGAAGGCGCCGGGGTACAGCAGCACCTGCCGCAGCTCGGTGAAGGCCGCCCGCGGCCGGTTGAGCAGCAGCAGGCTGGCCTGGGCGGCAACGGTCACGCGCATCTCGTCGGTGACCTCCAGCCCCTGGCAGCCGATGATCGGCACCTCGGCCAGGAAGACCTGGATGCGCTGCTTGAGCTGCAGCTGCAGGTCGGCCGGCAGCCGCCGCACCAGCGGCACGCGCCGCCGCAGGATGCGGCGCCACGCGGCCGGAAACGGCTGCGCCCGCCAGCGCCGGCGCCGCTGTTCGCGCCACCAGGGCTGGCCCAGCAGCCAGGCCGCCAGCAGCAGGCCCGCCAGGGCCAGGAAGATCATCGCCATACAGCGGCCAGTGTGCGCGTCAGGCGCCCGCAGCGTCCCAGCTGCCGCCCAAAGCCCGCACCAGTCCGACGGTGGCCTGGTACTGCGCGGCCCGCACCTGCAGCGCCTGGCGGCGGTTGCGCAGCTCGGTGCGCTGGGCGTCCAGCAGGTCGAGCTGGCTGATGTAGCCGTTGCGCCAGCGCGTGCCCGACAAGGCCGTGGCCCGGCTGGCCGAGGCCACCGCGCGCGACTGCGCCTCGGCCTGGTCGGCCAGCAGCCGCAGCGCGGCCAGCTGGTCTTCCACGTCGCGGAAGGCGACCAGCACCTGCTCGCGGTAGCCGGCCAGGGCCGCGTCCAGCTCGGCGCGGGCGCTGTCGACCCCGGCCTGGCGGCGGCCGCCGTCGAACACCGGCAGCGACAGCAGCGCACCCACGCCCCAGCTGCGCATCGACCACTTGAACAGGTCGCCGAGGTCGGAAGACGCCTGCCCCGCACTGCCGGTGAGCGACACGCTGGGGAACCAGGCGGCCTGCGCCGCGCCCACCCGCGCCTGCGCGGCCAGCATGCTGCGCTGCGCGGCGGCCACGTCGGGCCGGCGCTGCAGCACGGTGCTGGGCACGCCGGGCGGCACCACCGGCAGCCCAGCGTTCCAGTCCAGCGGCGGCAGCTGGAAGCTGGAAGCCGCCTCGCCCACCAGCACCGCCAGTGCATGCTCGAGCGTCGCCCGGCGCTGGTCCAGCGCCAGCGCCTCGGCCTCGGTGGCGGCCACCTCGGCCCGCACGCGGACGACGTCCAGCTCGGCGATGTCGCCGGCCTGCTGGCGGGCTTCGGTCAGGCGCAGGGTGTCGCGGTAGGCGGCCACGGTGTCGCGCACCAGGGCGCGTTCTTCGTCCAGCGTGCGCAGCGCCAAGTAGGTCTGCGCGGTCTCGGCCTGCACCAGCAGCCGCGTGCTCTGCAGCAGCGCCGCACGCGATTGCGCATCCAGCTCGGCCGCCTGGCTGGCGCGTGACAGCCGGCCGAACAGGTCCAGCTCGTACTGCAGGTTCACCCCCACGCTGGCCACGGTGTTGGCCGGGCCGTTGTTGGTCAGGCCCGCCTGGCGCGACACGCCGGCGCCGACACCCACCTGCGGCGAACGCGCACTGTCGGTCTGGCGGGCCAGGGCCCGCGCCTGCTGCAGCCGCGCCGCCGCCTGCTGGATGCTGGTGTTCTGCTCGGCGGCCTGCGCCACCCAGCGGTTGAGCTCGGCATCGCCGAAGCTCTTCCACCATTCACCGCGCGGCTGCGCGTCGGCCGGCCGGGCCTGGGCCCAGCGGCCGTCGGTTTCCTTGAAAGCGGCAGGGGTGGCCGGCAGCAGCCGGTCTTCCACCGGCGGCAGCGGCATGGCGCAGCCGGCGATCACCAGCGCGGCCACCAGCGGCAGCAGGCGCAGCCAGGGATTCAGAGTCTTGTTCATGTGGTTCTCCGGAGAGTGGCGCTCAGGCCTCATGCGGGTGGCGGGGCGCGGCCGGGTGCGGCTGCAGGCCGGCACCGCCGTGGCCGGTGGCAAAGGCCTCCAGGTGCGGCACCTCGCCATGCAGCTTGAGCGGGCGGTTGCCGGTGAGCCGGCGCAGCAGCACGTAGAACACCGGCGTGAGGAAGAGGCCGAAGGCCGTGACGCCGATCATCCCGGCGAACACCGCCACACCCATGGCGCTGCGCATCTCGGCACCGGCGCCGGTGGACAGCACCAGCGGCAGCACACCCATCACGAAGGCCAGCGAGGTCATCAGGATGGGGCGCAGCCGCAGGCGGCTGGCCTCGATGGCGGCCTGCACGGGCGTGCGGCCGGCAAACTCCAGCTCACGGGCGAACTCCACGATCAGGATGGCGTTCTTGGCGCTCAGCCCCACCAGGACCACCAGGCCGATCTGGGTGAACACGTTGTTGTCGCCACCGGACAGCCACACGCCCGTCATCGCCGCCAGCAGGCCCATGGGCACGATGAGGATGATGGCCAGCGGCAGCGTCAGGCTCTCGTACTGCGCGGCCAGCACCAGGAACACCAGCAGGATGGCCAGCGGGAACACGATGACCGCGGAGTTGCCGGCCAGGATCTCCTGGTACGTCAGCTCGGTCCACTCGAAGCCGATGCCGGGCGGCAGCGTCTCCTTGGCGATGCGCTCGATGGCTTCACGCGCCTGGCCCGACGAGTAGCCCGGGGCCGGGCCGCCGTTGATGTCGGCCGACAGGAAGCCGTTGTAGCGCATCGCACGCTCGGGCCCGAAGCTGGGCTGCACCTTCAGCAGCGCCGCCAGCGGCACCATCTCGCCGCTGGCCGAGCGCACCTTCAGCAGCCCGATGTCGTCGGGCCGCGCACGGTGGGCGGCATCGGCCTGCACCCGCACCGAGTACGTGCGGCCGAAGCGGTTGAAGTCGTTCACGTACAGGCTGCCCAGGTAGATCTGCAGCGTGTCGAACACGTCTGTCACCGCCACGCCCAGCTGGCGCGCCTTGGTGCGGTCGATGTCGGCGTACAGCTGCGGCACGTTGACCTGGTAGCTGCTGAACATGCCGGCCAGCTCGGGCGTCTGGTAGGCCTTGGCCATGAAGGCCTTGGTGGCGGCGTCCAGCGCCTCATAGCCCAGCGAAGCGCGGTCTTCCAGCTGCAGCTTGAAGCCGCCCGTGGTACCCAGCCCCTGCACCGGCGGCGGCGGGAACATCACGATGAAGGCGTCTTCGATCTGCGCGAACTGCTGGTTCAAGGCCCCGGCGATGGCGCCGGCGCTCAGGGCCGCGCCGGTGCGCTCTTCAAAGGGCTTGAGGCTGACGAACACCACGCCCGAGTTAGAGCTGTTGGTGAAGCCGTTGATCGACAGGCCCGGGAAGGAGATCGCGTGCTCCACGCCCGGCTGCTTGAGCGTGAGCTCGCCCATGCGGCGGATGACCTCGTCGGTGCGGTCCAGCGTGGCGCCGTCGGGCAGCTGGGCGAAGCCGATCAGGTACTGCTTGTCCTGCGCCGGCACGAAGCCGCTGGGCACCGCCTTGAAAAGGCCGAAGGTCACGGCCACCAGCGCCAGGTACAGCGCCATCATCAGCGCCTTGCGGCCGATCACCCGGGTGACGCCGCCGCCATAAGCCTGCGAGCCGCGGCCGAAGGCGCGGTTGAAGCGGCGGAAGAACCAGCCGAAGGCCCGGTCCATGCCGCGGGTGAGCGCGTCCTTGGGCGCGTCGTGGCCCTTGAGCAGCAGTGCCGCCAGCGCCGGCGACAGCGTGAGCGAGTTGACCGCCGAGATGACGGTGGAGATGGCGATCGTCAGCGCGAACTGGCGATAGAACTGGCCGGTGAGGCCGCTGATGAAAGCCAGCGGCACGAACACCGCCACCAGCACCAGCGCAATGGCGATGATGGGACCCGACACCTCGCGCATCGCGCGGTAGGTGGCCTCGCGCGGGCTGAGGCCGGCCTCGATGTTGCGCTCGACGTTCTCCACCACCACGATGGCGTCGTCCACCACGATGCCGATGGCCAGCACCAGGCCGAAGAGGCTGAGCGCGTTGATCGAGAAGCCGAACAGGTGCATCACCGCGAAGGTGCCCACCACCGACACCGGCACCGCCAGCAGCGGGATGATGGACGCGCGCCAGGTCTGCAGGAACACGATCACCACGATGACCACCAGCAGCACGGCTTCCAGCAGCGTGTGCACCACCGACTCGATGGACGCGCGCACGAACTGCGTGGTGTCGTAGACGATGCTGTACGCCACGCCCTCGGGCATGGCCTGCTGCGCCTCGACCATGGTGGCGCGCACCTGGTCGGCGATGTCGATGGCGTTCGACCCCGGCGCCGCCAGGATGGCGATGGCCACCGCTTCCTTGTTGTCGAGCAGCGAGCGCAGCGCATAGTCGGCCGCGCCCAGCTCCAGCCGCGCCACGTCGCGCAGCCGCGTCACCGCGCCATCGGCACCGGTCTTGACGATGATGTCGCCGAACTGCTCCTCGCTTTCCAGCCGGCCCTGCGCATTGACCGACAGCTGGAAGTCCACGCCCGGCAGGCCGGGTGAGGCGCCCACCACGCCGGCCGCGGCCTGCACGTTCTGCTGGCGGATGGCGGCGGCCACGTCGCCCGCGGCCAGGCCGCGCTCGGCCACCTTGGCCGGGTCCAGCCACACGCGCATCGCGTAGTCGCCGCTGCCCCACAGCTGCACCTGGCCCACGCCCTTCAGCCGGGCCAGCCGGTCCTTCAGGTTGATGGCGGCGTAGTTGCGCAGGTAGGTGTTGTCGTAGCGGCCGGTGGGCGACGAGAGGTGCACCACCAGCGTCAGGTCGGGTGAGCTCTTGACGGTGGTGACGCCCAGCCGGCGCACCTCTTCAGGCAGCCGGGGCTCGGCCTGCGAGACGCGGTTCTGCACCAGCTGCTGCGCCTTGTCGGGGTCCACCCCCAGCGCAAAGGTGACGGTGAGCTGCATCACGCCGTCGGTGGTGGCCTGGCTGCTCATGTAGAGCATGCCTTCCACGCCGTTGATCGACTCTTCCAGCGGCGTGGCCACCGTCTCGGCGATCACCTTGGGGTTGGCGCCCGGGTATTGCGCGCGCACCACCACCGAAGGCGGCACCACCTCGGGGTATTCGGACACCGGCAGCACCCGCAGCGCCAGCAGGCCGCCGATGAGCATCAGCACCGACAGCACGCCGGCGAAGATCGGCCGGTCGATGAAGAACTTGGATAGGTTCATGGCCTGCCCCTGATCACGAATTGGCCTGCGCGGCCTTGCGCTCGGTGGCGGCGGTGACGTCGGGCTTGGCATCCATGGGCACCAGCTTGGGCGCCACCTGCACACCCGGCCGCACCCGCTGCAGGCCGTTGACCACCACCCGTTCGCCGGCCTTCAGGCCCTGGGTGACGATGCGCAGGCCGTCCACCGTGGCGCCCAGGCTCACCTCGCGCCACACCAGCTTGTCGCCTTCGCCCACCACCATCACGTAGCGCTTGTTCTGGTCGGTGCCCACGGCGCGCTCGTTCAGCAGAAGCGCCTGGCCGCTGCGCGGCTGGCCCATCTGCAGCCGTGCGAACTGCCCGGGCGTGAGCTGGCCCTGCGGGTTGTCGAACACCGCGCGCACACGCACCGTGCCGCTGCGGGCATCGACCATGTTGTCCACCAGCTGCAGCCGGCCTTCCACCGCGCTGCCGTCCACCGTCTGCATGCGCACCGGAATGCGGTGCAGCTGCGCCTGCCGCTGCTGCGCCGGCAGCTCGGCCAGGGCCTTGGCGACGATGCGCTCATCGGCATCGAAGCTGGCATAGATGGGGTTGACCGACACCAGCGTGGTCAGCGCCGGCGCGCCGGCGCCGGCAGCGATGAGGTTGCCCACCGTCACCTCGATGCGGCCCACGCGGCCGGCCACCGGCGCGCGCACCTGGGTGTAGCCCAGGTTGAGTCGTGCCGACTGCAGCGCGGCCTGCGCCGCACGCAGGTTGGCGGCGGCCTCGTTGTGGGCATTGCGGCGCTCGTCCAGCTCGCGCTGGGCGATGGCCTGTTCCTGCCACAGGCGCTGGGCGCGTTCCAGCTCGCTCTGGGTGAAGGCCAGGCGCGCCTGCGCGGCGGCGGCCTGGGCTTCGGCGCGGTCCACCTCGGCGGCGAAAGGCGCCGGGTCGATGCTGACCAGCAGCTCGCCCGCCTTGACCAGCGAGCCTTCACGGAAATGCACCGCCTGCACCGCGCCGGCCACGCGGGAGCGCACCTCCACGCGGTCCACGGCTTCCAGCCGGCCCGAGAACTCGTCCCAGGCGGTGACCTCCCGGGCTTCCACGGTGGCCACGGACACCGGCACCGCCGGTGGTGCCGCCTGCGCGGCGAAAGGGACAAGGCCGCGGCGGCGGCGATGGCGGTGACGGCAATGCCGCCGAGCCACCAGGCGCGTGGCCGGCTCAGGAAGGGGCGATTCATGAGGTACTCCTGCTGGAAAGACGGGACCGCGGGCGCATTCGTCGACGGCCCGGCTGTTTCTTGTGAGGGGTGCGTGGCGTGATGCCAAGGAACCTGGGCTCTACAATGCGATCTCAGTTTCCGAAAGGCAAGTACCCACCTTTTGGTAAGTGCCAGAAATTTTTCCGGAGGCCCCGTGATTCGCAAGACCTATGGCTGTGGCCTGGAAGCCGCGTTGTCGCTCATCGGCGGCAAGTGGAAGCTGCTGATCCTCTACAACCTGACGGGTGGCGAGCCCCGCCGCTTCGGCGAGCTGCGGCGCGCCATCGGCCACATCAGCGAGAAGATGCTGACGCAGGAGCTCAAGGAGCTGGAGCTGGATGGCGTGGTCAACCGCCGCGACTACCAGGAGGTGCCGCCGCGGGTGGAATACACCATCACGCCCTTCGGTGAATCTTTGATGACGGCACTGACGCCCTTGTGCGAGTGGGGCAGCAAGCACATGAAGAAGATCGGCAACCTGCCCACGCAGGTGCTGCCAGACGACGAGAATGAACCCGTGGTGTGCAGCAAAGCGAAGGTGAAGGCATGACGACGATCCAGGCGCAATGGAACAGCGAACGCGGCGTGACCGCCTGCGAAGTGGCCCTGCCGGGCGGCCTGCTGTCGGTGGACATCGACGCCAAGCCCGGCGAGGCGGCCACGGCGCCGTCCCCCCACGACCTGCTGGATGCGGCCCTGGCCGCCTGCACCACGCTCACGCTGGAGCTCTACGCCCAGCGCAAGGCGATGGAGGTGCGGCAGATCGACGTGAAGGTGACGCACAGCCATGCGGCCGGCGCCTACCGCATGCAGCGCAGCATCCAGGTGTTCGGCGCCCTCACCGACGACCAGCGCGCCGCGCTGCTGCGGGTGGCCGAGGCCTGCCCGGTGCACAAGACGCTGGTGGGCGACATCCAGATCGACACGCACCTGGTCGCCGACGTGCTGTAAGCACGGCGCCGCACGAGGCGGCTGTACTCAGCCCGGCGCCGCCGGACCGCTCAGGCCCAACCGGCGGGCCAGCCGCGCCAGGTTGCCACGGTCCAGGCCCAGCTCGCGCGCGGCCGGCGCCCAGCGCTGGCCATGGCGCTGCAGCGCCTGGGTGATGAGCTGGCGCTGGTAGGCGTCGACCGCCTCGCGCAGCGGCAGGCCCGCGGCGGTGGCCGGCGCGGCTTCCTCCGCGGCCAGGCGCTCGTCGGCCAGCACGGCCCCGCCATCCGCCCCCGCGGGCAGGCCCAGGTCCCCGGCCGTGAGGCTGAGGATGCGCGGCTGCCCGGCGCCCGAGCTGCCCGCCCGGCCGACCGCCCGCAGCACGCTGCGGCCCACCAGGTGTTCCAGCTCCCGCACGTTGCCCGGCCAGTCGTGCGCCAGCAGCGCGGCCTGGGCATCGGCCTCCAGACGCAGGCCGCCCAGGCCCAGGCGGGCGCGGTTCTGCTCCAGGAAGTGGCCGCAGATCTGCAGCACGTCGCGGCCCCGCTCACGCAACGGCGGCACCTGCAGCGGGTACACGCTGAGGCGGTGGTAGAAGTCGGCACGCATGCGGCCGGCCTTCACCTCCTGCGCCAGGTGGCGGTTGCTGGCCGCGATCACCCGCACGTCCACATGCCGTTCGCGGTCGGAGCCCAGGCGCTGCAGCTGGCCGCTTTGCAGCACGCGCAGCAGCTTGGCCTGCACCGGCTTGGCCAGCTCACCCACTTCGTCGAGGAACAGCGTGCCGCCGTGGGCCAGCTCGAACTTGCCGGCGCGGTCGGCGGTGGCCCCGGTGAAAGCGCCCTTCACATGGCCGAACAGCTCGCTTTCCACCAGGGTATCGGGCAGGGCCGCACAGTTGATGCTGACCATCGGCTGCCCGGCCCGTGGCGAAGCGGCATGCAGCGCCTGTGCCACCAGTTCCTTGCCCACGCCGGTTTCGCCCTGGATCAGCACGCACAGGTCGCTGGCGCCCACCAGCGCGATCTCCTTCAACAGCGCGCGGTGGGCGGCGCTCTGGCCGATCAGCCGCTGCCCGGCGGGCTGCGCGGCCAGGCGGTAGCGCTCGACGCTGGTGGTGAGCTGGCCGATGCGCTCGGCCGCTGCCGCCGTGGCCGCGGCCAGGCTGGCCAGCGTGTCCAGCACCTTCAGGTCCACCTGGTCGAACTGCTGCGGCCGCAGCGCATCCAGGGTCAGCAGGCCCCAGGGGCGGCCGCTGCCGTCGGCCAGGTGCAGCGCGCAGCCCAGGCAGTCGTGCACCGGCAGGTGGCCTTGCAGCCCTTCCACCAGGCCGTCATACGGGTCGGGCAGCTCGCAGTCGGCGGCAAAGCGCAGCGGGCCGGGCGCCTGCAGCAGGGCCTGCAGCCGCGGGTGGTCGGCCACGCGAAAACGCCGGCCCAGCGTGTCAGGGCTCAAGCCGTCCACCGCCATCGGGCGAAGGGCGTCGCCTTCCAGCCGCAGCAAAGCGGCGGCGTCGCAGGGCAGCACGCTGCGCAGGCCTTGCAGCAGGCGGCGGAAGCGCTCGGCCTCCGGCAATTCGCGCGACAGGTCGGCCACCAGCGGCACGATGGCGTCCAGCAGCTGTGTCGGTGTCATTTCGACCTCACTGAGTTTTAATGACCTCATTGTGACGCGGTCATTCAGACGACGCGGCACGCCAAGTCATTGATTTTCAAGGCCTGGCCGCATGGCCCGATGCTTGCGCTTGTGCAGGCATCGTCAACCCTGGAGCCCCCATGCTCACCGAAGCCCAGCGCGTCATCATCCGCGCCACCGTGCCGCTGCTCGAAACCGGCGGCGAAGCCCTGACCACCCACTTTTACCGGCTGATGCTGGCCGAGCACCCCGAAGTGCGGCCGCTGTTCAATGCCGCGCACCAGGCCAGCGGCGCCCAGCCGCGCGCGCTGGCCAATGGCGTGCTGGCCTATGCCAAGAACATCGACCGGCTGGAAGCCCTCGGCCCGCTGGCGGCGCAGATCGTCAACAAGCACGTGGCGCTGCAGGTGCAGCCCGAGCACTACCCCATCGTCGGCGGCTGCCTGCTGCGCGCCATCCGCGAGGTGCTGGGCGCGGACGTCGCCACCGACGACGTGATCGCCGCCTGGGCCGCCGCCTACCAGCAGCTGGCCGACCTGCTCATCGGCGCCGAGGCGCAGCAGTACGACGCACTGGCCACCGCCCCGGGCGGCTGGCGCGGTGGCCGCGACTTCCGCGTCGCCGACAAGGTGCGCGAGAGCGACGAGATCACCAGCTTCCACCTGCTGCCGGTGGACGGCGGGCCGGTGGTGGATTTCCGCCCCGGCCAGTACATCGGCCTGCGGCTGGTGATCAATGGGCAGGAAGTGCGGCGCAACTACTCGCTGTCGGCCGCACCCAACGGTCGCAGCTACCGCATCAGCGTCAAGCGCGAGGCGGGCGGCGTGGTGTCCAACCACCTGCATGACCGGGTGCAGGCCGGCGACACGCTGGTGCTGTTCCCGCCGGCCGGCGACTTCACGCTGGCCGAAGGCAGCCAGCGCCCGCTGCTGCTGATCAGCGGCGGCGTCGGCATCACACCCACGCTGGCCATGCTGGAGGCGGCGCTGGCCGACGAGGCCGACGGGGCTGACCAAAGGCCGATCCACTTCATCCACTGCGCGCGCCACCCCGGCGTGCAGGCCTTCGGCGCGCAGGTCGATGCGCTGGCCCGGCAGCATCCGCGGCTGCAGCGCTTTTACCTGTACGACGAGGCGGCGCCCGGCGACCAAGCCAGCGGCCGGCTGACCACCGATCGGCTGCAGGCCTGGCTGCCCGCGGCGCCGGCCGAGGTGGAGGCGTACTTCCTGGGTCCGCAGCCCTTCATGCGGGCAGTCAAGCGCTCGCTGCACGCGCTGGGAGTGCCTGCGGAGCAGATGCGTTACGAATTTTTCGGGCCCGCCAGCGCTTTGGACTGACCGCTGTCGATCCGCCGCTGCCGTGTTCGTCGTAGGGTGGAAGGCTCGTGGAGCCCCACCCTTGTTGTCGAAGGCGAACCGGCATGGCGCACCCACCCGCGAACGAACCCTCTGCCGCACCCGCCCGCCAGCGCTGGCTGGCCCTGGCCGTGCTGTGCCTGGGCGTGCTGATGATCGTGCTGGACACCACGATCGTGAACGTGGCGCTGCCTTCCATCCGCGCCGACCTGCAGTTCACCGAAACCACGCTGGTGTGGGTGGTCAATGCCTACATGCTCACCTTCGGCGGCTTTCTGCTGCTGGGCGGTCGGCTGGGCGACCTGTACGGGCACCGGCGGCTGTTCCTCGCCGGCATCACGGCCTTCAGCCTGGCCTCGCTGGGCTGTGGCCTCAGCCACACGCAGGGGGCGCTGGTGGCCGCGCGGGCGCTGCAGGGCGTGGCCGGCGCGGTGGTGTCGGCGGTGTCGCTGTCCTTGATCATGACCCTCTTCACCACGCCGGCCGACCGGGCCAAGGCGATGGGGGTCTACGGCTTCGTCTGCGCCAGCGGCGGCAGCATCGGCGTGCTGCTGGGCGGGCTGCTCACCGGCACGCTGGGCTGGCCGGCCATCTTCCTGGTCAACCTGCCGATCGGGCTGCTGGTGTTCGTCGCTTCCTGGCGGCTGCTGCCTTCGGCCCGCGGTCCGGCGGTACGGCTGCGGCTGGACCTGGCGGGCGCGGGCAGCATCACGCTGTCCCTGATGCTGGCGGTGTACGCGGTGGTCGATGGTCAGGCGGCCGGCTGGTGGTCGGCGCGCACGCTGGGCCTGCTGGTGGCGGCGCTGCTGTTCGCGGCCTTCATCGCCATCGAGCGGCGGGTGGCCGCGCCGCTGGTGCCGCTGGGGCTGTTCAGGCTGCGCAACGTGGCCACGGCCAATGCCGCCGGCGTGCTGTGGGCCGCCGCCATGTTCGCCTGGTTCTTCATCTCGGCCTTGTACATGCAGGCGGTGCTGGGCTACTCGCCGATGCAGGTGGGCCTGGGCTTTCTGCCGGCCAACCTGCTGATGGCGGCGTTTTCACTCGGGCTGTCGGCCCGCATCGTCATGCGCTTCGGGCTGCGCGGTCCGCTGGCCGCGGGCCTGGGCATCGCCGCGCTGGGCCTGGCCTGGTTCGCCCGCGCGCCGGTGCAGGGCCAGTTCCTGCTGCATGTGCTGCCGCCCATGCTGCTGCTGGGCCTGGGCGCCGGCGTGGCCTTCAACCCGATGCTGCTGGCCGCGATGAGCGACGTGCCGCCCGAAGACGCCGGCCTCGCCTCGGGCGTGGTCAACACCGCCTTCATGATGGGCGGCGCGCTGGGCCTGGCGCTGCTGGCCAGCCTGGCCGCCGCACTCAGCGCCCAGGCGCTGGCTGCCGGCCTGGCGCCCACGGCCGCGCTGCACGCCGGCTACCAGCTGGCCCTGTGGCTGGGCGCCGTGTGCGCAGGCGCGGCCAGCCTCTTGTGTGCGCTGGGCTTGCGCACCCCTGCTGCCGCGGCCGCGGCGGCTTCACCCGGCGCTGCTTCTCACGGCGCCTGACCACCAGGAGAAGACGATGTCCCGTTACGTGGATGGATTCGTGGTGCCCGTGCCCCGGGCGCGGCTGGACGACTACCGCCAACTGGCCGAAAAAGCCGGCGCGGTGTGGATGGAATACGGCGCCCTGGCCTACTGCGAATGCGTGGCCGACGACGTGAAGCCCGGCAAGCTGACCTCCTTCCCGCAGAGCGTGCAGCTGAAGGACGACGAGACGGTGGTGTTCGCCTACATCGTCTATGAGTCGCGGGAGGCGCGCGACCGCATCAATGCCCAGGTGATGGCCGACCCGCGCCTGGCCGACATGGACGCCAGCAACATGCCGTTCGACGGCCAGCGCATGTTCTGGGGCGGCTTCGCACCGCTGGTGACGATCGGCGACACCGCGGGTTGAGCGGCCGCCGGCAGCGCCCGATGACCTGCGAGGTCGTTGAGCGCCTGCGCCGGGCGCGAGAAGCTGGCGGCGCCGTCACCAAGCCGGCACCCACCCAGGAGCAGACCATGACCGATGTTTCCAGCACCCCGACCGACCCCACCGCACGCGCCCGCCAGCTGGCCGAGCGCTACGTTGCCCTGTGGAACGAAACCGACCCCGCGCGCCGGCGCCAGCAGCTGCAGGCGCTGTGGGCGGAGGACGGCAGCTACGTCGACCCGATGATGCAGGCGCAGGGCCACGGCCAGATCGAGGGCCTGATCGCCGCGGTGCAGCAGCGCTTCCCGGACTTTCGCTTCCGGCTGGCCGAAGGCAGTGCCGACGGCCACGGCGACCGGCTCCGCTTCTCTTGGCACCTGGGGCCGGCCGGCGTGGAAGCGCCGATCAAAGGCACCGACTTCGCGACGCTGAACGGCGGCCGGCTGCAGGCCGTCAGCGGCTTCATCGACGCCCTGCCGACCGCGTGAAAGCCGCCAGCATCGGCGACCTGCTGCGCGAGTGGCGCGCCCGTCGCCACCTGAGCCAGATGGCGCTGGCGATGGAGGCCGACATCTCGCAGCGCCACCTCAGCTGCATCGAGAGCGGCAAGGCCGCGCCCAGCCGCGAGATGGTGCTGCGCCTGGCCGGCCGGCTGGACGTGCCGCTGCGCGAGCGCAATGCCATGCTCGTGGCGGCCGGCTTCGCCCCGCTGTACGCCGAGCGCCCGCTGCACGACCCGGCGATGGCACCGGCTCTGCGAGCCGTGGAAGCGGTGCTGCAGGGCCACGAGCCGTGGCCGGCGCTGGCCGTTGACCGCCACTGGCAGCTGCTGGCCGCCAACCGCGTGCTGCCGATGCTGCTGTCCGGCGCCGAGCCGGGGCTGCTGGCACCGCCGGTCAACGTGCTGCGGCTCAGCCTGCACCCGCAGGGGCTGGCGCCGCGCATCCTCAACCTGGCGCAGTGGCGCGCCCACCTGCTGGAGCGGCTGCGGCTGCAGATCCTGGCCACCGGCGATGCCGTGCTGGTGGAACTTCTGAAGGAACTGCAGGACTACCCCGGGCCGGCGCCGCTGGCCGAGGACGCCGACACCGGCGCCTGGGGCGGCATCGCGGTGCCCCTGCGCCTGGCCACGCCGGTGGGGCCCTTGTCGCTGCTGTCCACCACCACCGTGTTCGGCACGCCGCGTGACGTGACGCTGGCCGAGCTGGCGCTGGAAGCCTTCTACCCGGCGGACGAAGCGACGGCCGAGCGGCTGCGCCGGCTGGCCGCCGAATCCACGTAGGCCGACGCCCACCCCTTGAATCGGCGTTCGCCGTCCCTATAATCCGTTTGCTAGCACTCGACAGGGTTGAGTGCTAACACTCCAAAAGAGACCGACAGACGGGTTGGGGGCGCCTGCCGCCACGGCCCGTGAGCCCACCCAAAGTGTCATTGCACTAGGAGATCCCATGAAACTTCGTCCGTTGCACGATCGCGTGATCGTCAAGCGCCTGGAACAAGAAACCAAGACCGCCTCTGGCATCGTGATCCCCGACAACGCCGCCGAGAAGCCCGACCAGGGTGAAGTGCTGGCGGTTGGCCCCGGCAAGCGCAACGACAAGGGCGACTTCGTGGCCCTGAACATCAAGGTCGGCGACCGCGTGCTGTTCGGCAAGTACAGCGGCCAGACCGTCAAGGTCGACGGCGACGAGCTGCTCGTCATGCGCGAAGAAGACCTCTTCGCCGTCGTCGAGAAGTAAACGGGGCCCCCAGGCTGCGGTCGCGGCGCTGCCGCGATCCTCGCCACCCCCCGAGGGGGCTCTCGCCGGACCGGGCGACCCGGATCCGGCTCGGCTCCCCCGCCAGACACATTGATTGAATTTGGAGAAGCAACATGGCAGCTAAAGACGTGATCTTCGGCGGCGAGGCCCGTGCCCGCATGGTCGAAGGCGTGAACATCCTGGCCAACGCGGTCAAGGTCACCCTGGGTCCCAAGGGCCGCAACGTGGTCCTCGAGCGCTCGTTCGGCGCCCCCACCGTCACCAAGGACGGTGTCTCGGTGGCCAAGGAAATCGAGCTGAAGGACAAGCTCCAGAACATGGGCGCCCAGATGGTCAAGGAAGTTGCTTCCAAGACCTCGGACAACGCCGGTGACGGCACCACCACCGCCACCGTGCTGGCCCAGGCCATCGTGCGCGAAGGCATGAAGTACGTGGCCGCCGGCATGAACCCGATGGACCTGAAGCGCGGCATCGACAAGGCGGTCACCGCCCTGGTCGAGCAGCTGAAGAAGGCTTCCAAGGCCACCACCACCAGCAAGGAAATCGCGCAGGTCGGCTCCATCTCGGCCAACAGCGACGAATCCATCGGCAAGATCATCGCTGACGCGATGGACAAGGTCGGCAAGGAAGGCGTCATCACCGTCGAAGACGGCAAGAGCCTGGACAACGAGCTGGATGTCGTCGAAGGCATGCAGTTCGACCGCGGCTACCTGTCGCCCTACTTCATCAACAACCCCGAGAAGCAAGCCGCGCTGCTGGACAACCCGTTCGTCCTGCTGTTCGACAAGAAGATCTCGAACATCCGCGACCTGCTGCCCACGCTGGAACAAGTCGCCAAGGCCGGCCGTCCGCTGCTGATCATCGCTGAAGAAGTCGAAGGCGAAGCGCTGGCCACCCTGGTGGTCAACACCATCCGCGGCATCCTGAAGGTCGTGGCCGTCAAGGCGCCTGGCTTCGGCGACCGCCGCAAGGCCATGCTGGAAGACATCGCCATCCTGACCGGCGGCAAGGTCATCGCTGAAGAAGTGGGCCTGACGCTCGAGAAGGTGACGCTGGCCGACCTGGGCCAGGCCAAGCGCGTGGAAGTGGGCAAGGAAAACACCACCATCATCGATGGCGCCGGTGCCGCTGCCGACATCGAAGCCCGCGTCAAGCAGATCCGCATCCAGATCGAAGAAGCCACCAGCGACTACGACCGCGAGAAGCTGCAAGAGCGCGTGGCCAAGCTGGCCGGCGGCGTGGCCGTCATCAAGGTCGGTGCCGCCACCGAAGTCGAGATGAAGGAAAAGAAGGCCCGCGTGGAAGACGCGCTGCACGCCACCCGCGCTGCCGTGGAAGAAGGCATCGTGGCTGGTGGTGGCGTGGCCCTGCTGCGTGCCAAGCAGTCCGCTGGCGAGATCAAGGGCGACAACGCCGATCAGGAAGCCGGTATCAAGCTGGTGCTGAAGGCCATCGAAGCCCCGCTGCGCGAAATCGTCTACAACGCCGGTGGCGAAGCCTCCGTCGTCGTGAACGCCGTGCTGGCAGGCAAGGGCAACTACGGCTTCAACGCCGCGAACGACACCTACGGCGACATGATCGAGATGGGCATCCTGGATCCCACCAAGGTCACCCGTACCGCGCTGCAGAACGCCGCTTCGGTCGCTTCGCTGATGCTGACGACCGAGTGCATGGTTGCCGAAGCTCCGAAGGACGAGGCCGCTGCGCCCGCCATGCCGGGTGGCATGGGCGGCATGGGCATGGACATGTAAGTCCAGGCTCCACAACCTCCACGAAAAGCCCGCGGTGCAAGCCGCGGGCTTTTTGTCGTCTGCCGTTTTTCACCCCTTATCCGCGCTTAGTGCAGCCGGGCGGCTGCCGAGAATGCTGCATTGGTCCGCCCTTTTGCCATGCCGCACCGCCCCACCCTGCCACAGTTCGTCGACGACGCGCTGTCCCGCGCACCCCTGCTGATGCAGGAGGTGCTCAGCGGCGTGGCTGCGCTCAGCCACAGCCCGGTGCCGATGCTGCTGCCCGACGTGCAGCGCCTGGTGCGGCTGTACCGGGCCGACCTGGTGAGCCAGTTCACCCGCCAGCTGTCGGAGCTGCTGCAGCCCCAGCCGCCGGCCCCCAACCAGCCGCTGCGTCGGCTGGTCACGCTGTCGCTGGTGGAAGACCAGGCGGTGGCCACCGATGTGGAGCTGTCGCGCAGCGTGGAAGCCGTGCGCAGCACCGCCGAAGCCTCGCTGCGTGAGCTTCGCGCCTTCACCTCGGCGCTGGTGGGCGATCTGCACGTGGCCCGCGACACCAACCCCTTGAAGCCCGAGCTGTTCGTGCGGGCGCTGTGGCTGGCGCTGGGCGACCTGCCCACCTCCACCCGGCTGCAGCTGGCCTTCCTTCGCTGCGCCACGCCGCCGCTGGCCCAGGGCCTGCGCCTGTTCTACGCGGCGGCCTGCACGCGGCTGGAGGATGCCGGCGTCACGCCCAGCAGCTACCGCACCATCGTCACCGGCACGCTGTCGCGCAGCTGGCACCGGCAGCACCCGCCGCCCGGCGACCTGACCGGGCTGCGCCACACGCTGCCCACCGAATCGGCCGCGATGCTGCCGGCCGGCCAGGAAGGCCTGGCGCTGCTGCCGCGCATCTTCGGCGCCATCCTGCAGTCAGGCGAACTGGCGCCCGACGTGCAGGCCCTGGTGCAGCGGCTGCAGCCGGTGGCCCTGCGCGTGGCGCAGCGCGACCCCACCACGCTGGACGCCTACACCCACCCGATGTGGGAGTTCATGGACCGCATCGCCTTTCTGGCCGAGGTGCACACCCAGCCCACCGACCCGCAGCGCCAGCAGCTGCTGGCGCAGGCCGGCCAGCTGGTGGAAGCGATGGCGCAGGAAGCGCAGCCCGATGGCGCCTCTTTCCGCTGGGCGCTCAAGCGACTGACGGCCCAGGCGCAGCAGCAGTTCGACGAGCGGCTGCAGGCCGCGGCCGATCACATCGCGACGCTGGACACGCTGGGGCCCAGCTTCACGCCCACCACGGCCGAAGCCGGGCACACGCTGCCGCTGGAAGCGCATTCACTGGCCACGGTGCAATCGGCGCTGCTGGACACCGCCAACTCGCAGGTGACGGCCGGCAGCGCGCTGGTGGACGAGCGCTGGCTGGACGATCAGCAGCCCGGCCACTGGGTGCGGGTGTTCATCAACGGCCACTGGCGCATGCTGCAGCTGCTGTGGCATGCCGACGACCTGTGGCTGTATGCCGAGCTGGCCAACCCGACGCGCCAGACCTGGGCGCTGCGCCAGTCGGCGCTGGAACGGCTGCACGGCGAAGGCTTGCTGCGCGAGCTGCGCCCGCGCTCACTCGTGCGCCGTGCCGCTGCCCGGTTGATGCGCCAGATCGCCCAGGGGCGCTGACTCCTCGGCGGTTGCGGGCCCTTCTTCACCGGCCGGGGCCGCGGCGGCCGGCGCCTGGTGCACCCAGCCATACAGCGTCTCGGCCGCATCGCCCACGCCGCTGCGCTTGAAGGCGGAAAACAGGCTCAGGCTGACGTCGGCATCGTCGGTGCTCACCTGGCCCAGCACGTCGGTGGCGGCACGCACCGCGGCATCGGCCTCCTTGCGCGAAAGCTTGTCCGCCTTGGTCAGCAGCACCAGCAGCTTCACCTCGCCGGTGCCTACCCGCGGCGCCACGAACTGCAGCAGCTGCTGGTCCAGCTCGGTGAAGCCCAGGCGCGAATCGACCATCAGCACCACGCCCGACAGGCTGCGGCGCACCTCCAGGTAGTCAGCCATCACCTGCTGCCAGCGCAGCTTGGCGGTGCGCGCCACCGCGGCATAGCCGTAGCCCGGCAGGTCGGCGAACAGGCAGTCGGGCGCGTCCTTCGGGCCGAGGTGGAACAGGTTGATGTGCTGCGTACGCCCCGGCGTCTTGGAGGCGAAGGCCAGCCGCTTTTGCTGCGCCAGCGTGTTGATGGCGGTGGACTTGCCGGCGTTGCTGCGTCCGACGAAGGCGATTTCGGGCAGCTCCGAGACGGGCAGCTGGTCGAGTTTGCTGGCCGTGGTGAGGAAGCGCGCGGTGTGCGTCCAGGCCAGTGCCGTGCGGGCGTCAGGTGATTCGATCATCCGGCATTGTAAAATCCGAAGGTTTGAACCTCCAACGCTGCCGCCAAGATATGAAGTCGCTCATTGCCCTGATCTTCGCCGCCGTCTTGGCGCCCGCGTTCGCCGCTGAGGGAACCGCCGCTGCCAAGCCCGACCTGACCAAGGGGCAAGCCATCGCGACGCAGGTGTGCGTGGCCTGCCACGCGGTGGACGGCAACCGCGGCAGCCCGGCTTACCCCATCCTGCAGGGCCAGCACCCGGAGTACCTGTCCAAGCAGCTGCATGAGTTCAAGAGCGGCAAGCGCAAGAACGCGATCATGCAGGGCTTCGCCGCCCAGCTGAGCGACGAAGACATGCGCAACGTATCTGCCTTCTACGCCTCCAAGCAGGCCAAGCCCGGCTTTGCCACCAACAAGGACACCGTCGCGCTGGGCGAAAGCATCTACCGCGGCGGCATCGCGGCCAAGGCCGTGCCGGCCTGCGCCGGCTGCCACAGCCCCACCGGTGCCGGCATCCCGTCGCAGTACCCGCGCCTGGGCGGCCAGCACGGCGCCTACACCGAAGCGCAGCTGGTGGCCTTCCGCAGCGGCGCCCGCGGCAACAACCCGCAGATGATGGCGATTGCCAGCAAGATGAGCGATGCCGAGATGAAGGCCGTGGCCGACTACATCGCCGGCCTGCGCTAAGACCCTTCGAACGCCTCACGCCAAGGCCGGTCCGCGACCGGCCTTTTTTCCGTCCGCACCATAATTTCCGCCATGAGCCTGCCCACCACCGGCCTTGAAGTCAGCAGCCGCTCACGGGCGTGGCGCGACGCCGTCGAGCTGCTGTCCTCGATGCGCTTCGCCATCTCGCTGCTGACGGTGATCTGCATCGCCTCGGTCATCGGCACCGTCATCAAGCAGCACGAGCCGGCGAACAACTACGTGAACCAGTTCGGCCCGTTCTGGGCCGATGTGTTCGGCGCCGTCGGCTTGTACGCGGTGTACAGCGCCTGGTGGTTCCTGCTGATCCTGGCCTTCCTGGTGATTTCCACCAGCCTGTGCATCGCGCGCAACCTGCCCAAGATCACCGCCGACCTGCGCGCCTACAAGGAAAACCTGCGCGAGCAGTCGCTCAACGCCTTCCACCACAAGGCCCAGGGCCGGCTGGCCGAAGGCCGCGACGCCGCCTATGCCCGCATCGGCACGCTGCTGACCACCAGCGGCTGGAAGGCCAAGGTGCAGATGCGCCCCGAGGGCACGATGATCGCGGCGCGCAAGGGCATGGCCAACAAGCTGGGCTACCTGGCGGCGCACAGCTCCATCGTGCTGATCTGCCTGGGCGGGCTGTTCGACGGCGACCTGGTCGTGCGGGCGCAGATGGCATTGCTGGGCAAGACGCCCTTCACCGGCGGCGGCATGCTGCGCGACGTCTCGGCCGAGCACCGGCTGAGCGAGCGCAACCCCACCTTCCGTGCCAACCTGCTGGTGCCCGAAAGCGGCCGCGCCGGCACCGCGCTGATCAGCATGTCCGACGGCGTGGTGCTGCAGGAGCTGCCCTTCGACATCGAGCTGAAGAAGTTCATCGTCGACTACTACGAAACGGGCATGCCCAAGCTGTTCGCCAGCGAGATCGTGATCCACGACCGCGAGACCGGCCAGGCCATCCCCGCCACGGTGAAGGTGAACCAGCCCGCCTTCCACCGCGGCATCGCCATCTACCAGAGCAGCTTCGACGACGGCGGCTCGCACCTGAAGCTGCATGCGCTGCCGCTGAAGGCCGGCACGCCGCCCTTCGACATCGAAGGCCGCGTGGGCGAAAGCACCACCCTGGCCAGCGCCGAGCAGCAGCTGACGCTGGAGCTGGCCGGCCTGCGGGTGATCAACGTCGAGAACCTGGGCGCGGCCACCACCGGCCCCACCGACGTGCGCAAGGTCGACCTGATCAGCTCGCTGGAAGAACACCTCGGGTCCGGCGCCAAGACCAAGGCCGGCAAGACGCTGCACAACGTCGGCCCTTCGGTCTCGTACCGGCTGCGCGACGCGGCCGGCCAGGCGCGTGAGTTCAACAACTACATGCTGCCGGTGGAAATCGACGGCCAGCGGGTGTACCTGGCGGGCGTGCGCGACACGCCGAACGAGAACTTCCGCTACCTGCGCATCCCGGTGGACGACAAGGACTCGATGGACGGCTGGATGATGCTGCGCCGCGCCTTGACCGACCCCGCGCTGCGGGCCGAGGCGGTGCGCCGCTACGTGACCAAGGCCACGCCGACCGACAAGCCCGAGATGGCGCAGCAGCTGACCGTGACCACCGAGCGGGTGCTGGGCCTGTTCTCCGGCGCCGAGGTGCCGGGCGCCAAGGACGACGCCAGCCAGGCCCCGGGCGGGCTGATGTCGCTGTCGCGCTTCCTGGAAACCACGGTGCCCGAGGCCGAGCGGCCGCGCATCTCCGAGGTGCTGCTGCGCATCCTCAACGGCGCGCTGTTCGAGCTTTACAACACCGCGCGCGAGCAGGCCGGCCTGAAGGCCGCCGAGCCGGGCGAGGCGTCGCAGGGCTTCATGTCGCTGGCGGTGCTGTCGCTCAGCGACAGCTTCCTCTACCCCTCGCCGGTGCTGCTGCAGCTGGCCGACTTCACCCAGGTGCAGGCCAGCGTGTTCCAGGTGGCCCGGGCCCCCGGCAAGACCCTGGTGTACATCGGCGCAGTTCTGCTCATCATCGGGGTTTTTGCCATGCTCTACGTGCGGGAACGCCGCCTGTGGATCTGGCTCCAAGACGACGGCCAGGGCGGCACCCGTGTCAGCACGGCGCTGTCCACCACGCGGCGCACGCTGGACGCCGACCATGAGTTCGACCGCCTGAAGCAAGACATCCTGAAGGACGCCGCATGAACACCACCACGCTCACCCTGGAAGGCTCGCGACGCTACGCGAGCCCCGGCGCCTTCAACTGGATCTTCGCGCTGCTGGTGCTGGCCGGCACGGCCTTCGCGTTCCAGCGCTACAACGCGTCGATGGATGTGTACGAGAAGGCCATCCTGATCGGCGCGGCGCCGGTGATGATCGCCCTCGGCTGGTTCTGGGGCGCGCTGCGGCTGCTGGGCCTGGCGGTGGGCGCGGCCACGCTGCTGGCCATCGGCCTGTACAACCGCCACCTGGACGGCTTCGGCGCCGACCTGGCGCAGGCCGACAACGTCTTCCTGCTCAAGTACTTCCTGTCCAGCCAGAGCGCCATCTTGTGGATGAGCGTGCTCTTCTTCATGAGCACCATCTTCTACTGGATCGGCTTCTTCGTGCGGGCCGACGACAACACCGCGCAGCGCATCGGCTCGCGCATGGCCTGGGCGGCGGTGTTCATGGCCCTGGTGGGCACCATGGTGCGCTGGTTCGAGAGCCACCAGATCGCGCCCGACATCGGCCACATCCCGGTCAGCAACCTGTACGAAGTGTTCGTGCTGTTCTGCTGGATGACGGCGCTGTTCTACCTGTACTTCGAGCAGCACTACCGCACCCGTGCGCTGGGCGCCTTCGTGATGCTGGTGGTCAGCGCGGCGGTGGGCTTCCTGCTCTGGTACACCGTGGTGCGTGAGGCGCACGAGATCCAGCCCCTGGTGCCCGCGCTGCAAAGCTGGTGGATGAAGCTGCATGTGCCGGCCAACTTCATCGGCTACGGCACCTTTGCGCTGGCAGCCATGGTGGCCTTTGCGTACCTCATCAAGCAGCAGGCCTCCGAGACCCGCTGGTACAAGTTGGCGCCGCTGTGGCTGCTGGGCGTGGTGCTGTGCTTCGAGCCCATCGTCTTCCGCCAGGGCGCCAGCAGCACCAGCACCGCCTACTGGATGGTGTATTTCGGCATCAGCGCGCTGATCGTGGCCGGCATCCTGATGGCGCGCCGCCGCATCGCCGCCCGCCTGCCCGCCTTCGAGCTGCTGGACGACGTGATGTACAAGTCCATCGCGGTGGGCTTCGCCTTCTTCACCGTGGCCACCATCCTGGGCGCCTTCTGGGCGGCCGAGGCCTGGGGCGGCTACTGGAGCTGGGACCCCAAGGAAACCTGGGCGCTGATCGTCTGGCTGAACTATGCGGCCTGGCTGCACATGCGGCTGATGAAGGGCCTGCGCGGCGTGCCTTCGGCCTGGTGGGCCCTGGTGGGCCTGGCCGTCACCACCTTCGCGTTTCTGGGTGTGAACATGTTCCTGTCGGGCCTGCACTCGTACGGCGAACTGTGAAGTTGCATCCGGGGCACTGAACCCGGCGTAAGGATCGAGGGTCCACCCCGACAGACAGCCACAGGGTGAGGCCCGCTCACCCGGCTGAATGGACGGAGTCACCCCGCATGCATTTCCTCAAAGACCGCGGCTTCCAGCACCGCATCGCCTCCGAGATCACGCCGCAGGCGGTGTATGAGGAGCGCCGCCGCTGGATCCAGATGGCCGCGGCCGGTGCCGCGCTGGCGGCCGGCGCCGGCCACCTGGGCCGCGCCCACGCGCAGACGGTGACCGCGCCGGGCAAGCTGGCCAAGCTGCCGGCGGTGCGCAGCGCCGTGGCCGGCGCCAACACCATGGAAAAGCCGACGGCTTACGAAGACGTCACCACCTACAACAACTTCTACGAGTTCGGCACCGACAAGGCCGACCCGGCGCGCAACGCCACCAAGTTCAAGACCACGCCGTGGACGGTGGCGGTCGAAGGCGAGGTGAAGAAGCCCAAGGTCTACGACCTGGCCGAGCTGCTGAAGCTGGCGCCGATGGAAGAGCGCATCTACCGCATGCGCTGCGTGGAAGGCTGGTCGATGGTGATTCCGTGGGTGGGCTACTCGCTGGCCGAGCTGATCAAGCAGGTGGAACCCACCGGCAACGCCAAGTTCGTCGAGTTCGTGACGCTGGCCGACCCCAAGCAGATGCCCTTCGTGGGCTCGCGCGTGCTGGAGTGGCCGTACGTGGAAGGCCTGCGCATGGACGAGGCCATGCACCCGCTGACGCTGCTGAGCTTCGGCCTCTACGGCGAGGTGCTGCCCAACCAGAACGGTGCGCCGGTGCGCCTGACGGTGCCCTGGAAGTACGGCTTCAAATCGGCCAAGTCGCTGGTCAAGATCCGTTTCGTGGAAAAGCAGCCCACCAGCAGCTGGACCAAGGCGGCGCAGCAGGAGTACGGCTTCTATTCCAACGTGAACCCCAAGGTGGACCACCCGCGCTGGAGCCAGGCCACCGAGCGCCGCATCGGCGAAGGCCTGTTCGCCAAGCGCCGGCCCACGCTGATGTTCAACGGCTATGAGCCGCAGGTGGGCCAGCTGTACGCGGGCATGGACCTGGCCAAGAACTTCTGACCGTGACCACCACCGCCCCCGCCCGCACCGGCGCCGCCCGCACCCGACCCTGGCTGCTGCACCCGGCCGTCAAGCCGCTGGTGTTCATCGCCAGCCTGCTGCCGCTGGCCTGGCTGGTGTGGGGCGCGGTGGCGGGCACGCTGGGGCCCAACCCGGCCGAGGCGCTGATCCGCAGCACCGGCGACTGGACGCTGCGCTTTCTGTGCCTGACGCTGGCCATCACGCCGCTGCGGCACTGGTTCAAGCAACCGGCCCTGGTGCGGCTGCGGCGCATGCTGGGCCTGTTCACCTTCTTCTACGGCGTGCTGCACTTCCTGTGCTACGCCTGGCTGGACATGAGCCTGGTGGTGGGCGACATCGTCACCGACATCGCCAAGCGGCCGTTCATCCTGGTGGGCACCGCCGCGCTGCTGCTGATGGCGCCGCTGGCCGCCACCTCGTTCAACCGCGCCATCAAGGCCATGGGCGGCAAGCGCTGGCAGGCGCTGCACAAGGCCATCTACGCCGTGGTGCTGCTGGGGTTGCTGCACTTCTTCTGGATGCGGGCGGCCAAGCACAACTTCGGCGAATGGTCGGTGTACGCCGGCATCGTGGCCGTGCTGCTGGGCGACCGGCTGCTCCGGGCAAGGATGACCACCCCCAAGCTCGCTGCACTCGCTACCCCCCAGGGGGGCGCTCAGTCCCTTGGGGCGGCCCGGCGGGACTGAGGTCTCGCCCCAAGGCACGCTGCATGCTTGCAGCGGCCGCATGGCCTCCCCGACTGCGACCCTACCCCCCGCCGAACGCCACACCCTGCTGGACGACGCGCAGGCCTTGCTGGCCGGCACGCTGTTCGTGGCGCTGGGCCTGACCATGTACGAGCATGCCGGCCTCATCACCGGCGGCGTGGCGGGGGCGGCCTTCCTGCTCAGCTACGCCACGGGCTGGTCGTTCGGCCTGCTGTTCTTCGTGCTCAACCTGCCGTTCTACTGGCTGGCCTGGAAGCGGCTGGGGCCGGCCTTCACCTTCAAGACCTTTCTGGCCATCGGCCTGGTGTCGGTGTTCACCGCGATGGCACCGCAGGTGGTGAGTTTTGACCGGCTGCACCCTGTGGTGGCCGCGGTGCTGGGCGGCATTCTGGTGGGCTTCGGGCTGCTGGCCCTGCTGCGCCACCGCGCCAGCGTGGGCGGCGTGAACATCCTCGCGCAGTACCTGCAGGAGCGCCGCCGCTGGAGCGCCGGCAAGGTGCAGCTGGTGATCGACGGCCTCATCGTGCTGGCCGCCATGCTGGTGCTGCCGCCGCAGCGCATCCTGCTGTCGGTGCTGGGCGTGGTGGCGCTGAGCGGCGTGCTGATGATGAACCACCGCCCCGGACGCTACCTGGGCGTGTGAGGGCCGGCCGGCCTCCGTACAAGCACCAAGGAACGCCAGCGGCGCCCGGGCGATCCACGCAGGGCGCCTGACCGGCCGCGGCTGCACCGTGAAGCAGCATGCAGGGCAGGCCCGCGACGTGCTTAGCACCATGCAGCAGTTGCCAAGGGGAGCCGCATGTACGTGAACAGGAATGCCGTGCCGCCTTGCCCGGTACCGCGCCACCGGGCGCTTGAAGTGCTACCGGGCCGTGCGCGCGATGCGCTGGCCGATGCACTTCACCAGCTGGACGAAGCAGAGTTGCAGGATCAGCCCGCCATCCTGGCGCTGGCGCTGGCCCAGGTGGGGCGTTGCTACCGCCGCATGGGCGACGGCGCCACCGCCGAGTGGTACCTGCAGCAGGGCCTGCGCAAGGCACGAACCTTGTGCGCGCCGGAAGCGTGCATCGAGCTGCTGTGCGACCTGGCCGAGCTGGTGTCCATCCTGGCCACCGAAATCTGCCGCGACGACCCGCGCGGCGCCCATGCGGTGCGCGAGCGCGCCCGCGACCACGGCTACGAAGCCGCGCAGATGGTGAGCCTGATGGGCGACTGGGAATGGGAAGCTGCGGTGCTGCAGCGGGTGAGCCGCGTGCTGGACCGCTGCGGCGACGCCGACGACGCCGCTGCACTGCGCGAGCGCGCGGGCATGCTGCGGGCGCGCGACCTGCGCACCCTCACCGCCGCGAACGACGCGTCGAGCTGGGCGCGGTCGGCGCAGTAGGCCGACCGCCTGCGGCCTACTGGCGCCGGAGCACCGGCGAGCTCCGCCTACTGGCGCCGGAGCACCGGCGAGCCCCGCCTACTGGCGCCGGAGCACCGGCGAGCCCCGCCTACTGGCGCCGGAGCACCGGCGAGCCCTGCCTACTGGCGCCGGAGCACCGGCGCCAGGGCTTTCCCCGTATGGCTGCCCGCCAGCACCACCTGCTCCGGCGTGCCGGCCACCACGATGCGGCCGCCGGCATCGCCGCCTTCGGGGCCCAGGTCGATCACCCAGTCCGCCTCGGCGATCACGTCCAGGTCGTGCTCGATCACCACCACGCTGTGGCCGCCCTGCACCAGCCGATGCAGCACATGGATCAGGCGCTCGACGTCGGCCATGTGCAGGCCCACCGTGGGCTCATCCAGCACGTACAAGGTGTGCGGTGCCTTCTGGCCGCGGCGGCCCACCTCGTCGCGCACCTTGCTCAGCTCGGTCACCAGCTTGATGCGCTGCGCCTCGCCGCCGCTCAGCGTGGGTGAAGGCTGGCCCAGCGTCAGGTAGCCCAGGCCCACGTCCTTGAGCAGCTGCAGCGGGTGCGCAATGGCCGGCATCGAGGCGAAGAACTCCACCGCCTCGTCCACCTCCATGTTCAGCACGTCGCCGATGCTCTTGCCGCGCCAGCTCACCGCCAGCGTCTCGGGGTTGAAGCGCTGGCCGTGGCACACGTCGCAGGGCAGCTTCACATCGGGCAGGAAGCTCATCTCGATGGTGCGCATGCCCTGGCCCTCACAGGCCGGGCAGCGGCCTTCGCCGGTGTTGAAGCTGAAGCGCCCCGGCCCGTAGCCGCGCGCCTTGGCTTCCAGCGTTTCGCTGAACAGGCGCCGCACCGCGTCCCAGAAGCCGATGTAGGTGGCCGGGCAGCTGCGCGGCGTCTTGCCGATCGGCGTCTGGTCGACTTCCAGCACGCGGTCCACCGCGGTCCAGCCTTCCAGCGCCTCACAGCCCTGCAGCGCCGGCGCCTTGCCCTTGTCGCGGGTGCCATGCTGCACCAGCGCCTGCACGTTGTGCAGCAGCACGTCGCGCGCCATCGTGCTCTTGCCCGAACCGCTGACGCCGGTGATGGCCACCAGCCGGTGCAGCGGCACGTCGACGTCGATCTGCTTCAGGTTGTGCAGGTCGGCGCCGCGCAGCTGCAGCCGCGGCGTGTCGGCGGCCACCGCCCGCCGCTCGTGCAGCGGATGGTGCAGCGGCGAGCGCAGGAAGCGGCCGGTGAGTGAGTCGGGGTGCTCGGCCAGCTCGGCCGCGGTGCCCTGGGCAATCACCCGGCCACCCCGCTTGCCCGCGCCGGGGCCGATGTCGATGATGTGGTCGGCACGGCGGATGGTGTCCTCGTCGTGCTCCACCACCACCAGCGTGTTGCCCTTGCTGCCCAGCTGGTGCAGCGCATTGAGCAGGATCTGGTTGTCGCGCGGGTGCAGGCCGATGGTGGGCTCGTCCAGCACGTAGCACACGCCCTGCAGGTTGCTGCCCAGCTGCGCCGCCAGGCGGATGCGCTGCGCCTCACCGCCGCTCAGCGTGGGCGCGGCGCGGTCCAGCGTCAGGTAGCCCAGGCCCACCTCGCCCAGGAAGGACAGGCGGTTGCTGATCTCGGTGACCACGTCGCGGGCGATGCCGGCGTCGCGGCCTTCCAGCGCCAGGCCGTCGATCCAGGCATGGGTGTCGCTCACCGACGAGGCGGCGATGGTGCTGATGGCCTCACCGGCGAAGGTGACGGCGCGCGAGATGGGGTTCAGCCGCGTGCCTTCGCATTCGGGGCATTCGGCGTCTTCCTGCAGGCCTTCGACCTCAGCCTCCTCGGCCGGGAAGCTCTGCTCGCGGCCGCGGTTGTCGTCGTCGCGCACCGAATCGTCGTAGGCCTTGCGTTGCTCGCGCGTCAGCGCCAGGCCGGTGCCCACGCAGCCGGTGCACCAGCCGTGCTTGCTGTTGTAGCTGAACATGCGCGGGTCCAGCTCGGGGTAGCTGGTGCCGCAGGTGGGGCAGGCGCGCTTGGTGGAAAACACCTTCACCTCGCCGATGCCGGCGCCGCTCAGGCCCTGGTCCATCGCCTCGGCCAGGCCGTCCAGCGGGTGCAGCAGGTGCAGCACGCCCTTGCCCAGGTCCAGCGCCTTGGCCAGCAGCTCACGCAGCCGGGCTTCGTTCTCGGGCACCAGCAGCACGTCACCCACCGGCAGTTCGATGGTGTGTTCCTTGAAACGGTCGATGCGCGGCCACGGGTCCACCTTCATGAACTCGCCGTCCACGCGCAGGTGGCTGTGGCCGCGTGCCTTGGCCCACTTGGCCAGGTCGGTGTAGATGCCCTTGCGGTTGACCACCAGCGGCGCCAGCAGGCCGACGTGCTGGCCGCGGTGGTCACGCAGCAGCTGGGCGGCGATGCTCTCGGCGCTTTGCGGCATCACCGGCGTGCCGTCGTGGATGCAGTGCTGGATGCCCAGCTTGACCCACAACAGCCGCAGGAAGTGCCATACCTCGGTGGTGGTGGCCACGGTGCTCTTGCGGCCGCCGCGCGACAGCCGCTGCTCGATGGCCACGGTGGGCGGAATGCCGTACACCGCGTCCACCTCCGGCCGGCCGGCCGGCTGAACGATGCTGCGGGCATAGGCGTTCAGGCTTTCCAGGTAGCGGCGCTGGCCCTCGTTGAACAGGATGTCGAAGGCCAGCGTGCTCTTGCCCGAGCCGGAGACGCCGGTGACCACGCTGAACTTGCCGCGCGGGATGTCCACGCTCAGGCCCTTGAGGTTGTGCTCATGGGCGTTGACGATGCGGATGGCCTCGTCCTCCTGCCGGCGCTGGCGGATCACCCGCTGCAGCGGCACGCCCGCGTCTTCCACCTTGTGGGCGCCCAGGCCCAGCGCGGCTTCGTACTCCAGCAGCGCCACGCCGGTGTGCGAGCCGGCGAAGGCCTTGACGTCGTCCACCGTGCCGGCGCACACCAGCTCGCCGCCGGCCTCGCCGCCTTCGGGGCCCAGGTCCACGATCCAGTCGGCCGCGCGGATGACGTCGAGGTTGTGCTCGATGACGATGAGCGAATGGCCCGCGTCCAGCAGCTTGCGGAAGGCCCGCATCAGCTTGGCGATGTCGTCGAAATGCAGGCCGGTGGTGGGCTCGTCGAACAGGAACAGCCGGCCCTTCCTGGCCATGGCCTGGCGCGGTGCGCCCGCCGCCTCGGCCAGGAAGCCGGCCAGCTTGAGGCGCTGCGCCTCGCCGCCGCTGAGCGTGGGCACGGGCTGGCCCAGGCGCACGTAGTCCAGGCCCACGTCCACGATGGGCTGCAGCACGCGCACCACCTCGCGGTCGTCGCGGAACAGCTGCACCGCTTCGCTCACGGTCAGCTCCAGCACGTCGGCGATGCTGAGCGCACGGTCCACCTGGCCGGGCAGCCGGCGCTCGATCTTCACGTCCAGCAGCTCGGGCCGGTAGCGGCGGCCGTCGCAGTCGGGGCAGCGCAGGTACACGTCCGACAGGAACTGCATCTCCACGTGCTCGAAGCCCGAGCCGCCGCAGGTGGGGCAGCGGCCATCACCGGCATTGAAGCTGAACATGCCGGCGCCGTAGCCCCGCTCACGCGACAGCGGCGCGTCGGCGAACAGCTTGCGGATCTCGTCGAAGGCGCCCACGTAGCTGGCGGGGTTGGAGCGCGCGGTCTTGCCGATCGGGCTCTGGTCCACGAACACCGCATCGGTCAGCCAGTCGGCGCCCAGCAGCCGGTCGTGCTGGCCCGGGCTTTCGGTAGGCTGGCCGAAGTGGCGGGCCAGCGCGGGGTACAGCACGTCCTGCATCAGCGTGCTCTTGCCCGAGCCGGAGACGCCGGTGACCACCACCATGCGCTGCAGCGGAAAGCTCACCGACACGTTCTTCAGGTTGTGCTCGCGCACGCCCTCGATCACCAGCTTGGGCGTGGATTCGTCCACCAGCCGGGTGAAGCCCGAGCCCACGTGCTTGCGGCCGCCCAGGTAGGCGCCGGTCAGCGTGTCGGCCTTGCGGATGGAGTCGGGGTCGCCGTCGAACACGATCTGGCCGCCCCGCTCGCCGGGGCCGGGGCCCATGTCGATCAGGCGGTCGGCGGCCAGCATCACCGCGGGGTCGTGCTCCACCACCACCAGCGTGTTGCCCGCATCGCGCAGGCGGTGCATGGCCTGCACGATGCGGTTCATGTCGCGCGGGTGCAGGCCGATGCTGGGCTCATCGAGCACGAACATGGTGTTGACCAGCGAGGTGCCCAGCGCGGTGGTGAGGTTGATGCGCTGCACCTCGCCGCCCGACAGCGTGCGGCTCTGCCGGTCGAGCGTGAGGTAGCCGATGCCCACGTCGCACAGGTACTTCAGGCGGGTGCCGATCTCTTCATGGATGAGCTGCAGCGCCGTGTCCTGCGCGCTGCCCAGCACCCGCGGGTCCTGCTGCAGGCTGTCGAAGAAGCGGCGCAGACGGTCGATGCTCAGCTGCATCAGGTCGTGCAGGCACAGGCCGGGCAAGGCTTCCAGCTGCTCGCGGCTCCACTTCACGCCGCGGGGCATGAAGCGCTGCTCGGGCGGCAGCACCGCATCGGCCTGGGCCTTGCTGCCGATGCGCCACAGCAGCGGCTCCAGCTTCAGCCGCGCGCCGGCGCAGGTGGGGCATTCGGTGTAGCTGCGGTACTTGGACAAGAGCACCCGGATGTGCATCTTGTAGGCCTTGCTCTCCAGGTACTCGAAGAAGCGGCGCACGCCGTACCACTGCTTGTGCCAGTTGCCGTTCCAGTGCGGCGAGCCGTTGATCACCCAGTCGCGCTGGGCCTGCGTGAGCTGGCCCCAGGCGGTATCGCGCGGAATGCCGGCCTCGCCGGCGTACTTCATCAGGTCGTCCTGCGACTCTTTCCAGGCCGGCGTCTGCATCGGCTTGATGGCGCCGTTGCGCAGGGTCTTGCGCTCGTCGGGAATCACCAGGCCCATGTCCACGCCGATGACGCGGCCAAAGCCGCGGCAGGCCTCGCAGGCGCCGAAGGCGGAGTTGAAGGAGAACAGCGCCGGTGTCGGGTCGGCGTAGCGGATGTCGCTCTCGGGGCAGTGCAGGCCGGTGGACCAGCGCCAGATGTCGGGCTCGCCCTCGTCCTTCAGCGCATACACGTTGAGGCGCCCGCTGCCGCGCTTGAGCGACAGCTCGATGGCCTCGGCCACGCGCACAGGCTCAGCCGTGCTGGCGCGGAAGCGGTCGGCCACCACATCCAGCACCTTGCGAGGGCCGGCCTTGGCATCGCCCGCAGCGGGCGCCACCATGCGCTCGGCCTGCACCCGCGTGAAGCCGCTGGCGGCCAGCCACTGCTCCACCTGCTCGGGGCTGGTGTCGCCGGGCAGTTCCACCGGAAAGGTGAGCACCAGCCGCGGGTCACCCGCCGCCGCGGCGCGGGCCAGCAGCTCGGCCTGCAGGCTGGCCGGCGTGTCGTGGCGCACCGGCAGCGCGGTCTCGCGGTCGAAGAGCTGGGTGGCCCGCGCGAACAGCAGCTTCAGGTGGTCGTTCAGCTCGGTCATCGTGCCGACCGTGCTGCGGCTGGTGCGCACCGGGTTGGTCTGGTCGATGGCGATGGCCGGGGGCACGCCGTCCACCCGGTCGACCGCCGGGCGGTCCATGCGGTCGAGGAACTGGCGCGCATAGGCGCTGAAGGTTTCGACGTAACGGCGCTGGCCTTCGGCGTACAGCGTGTCGAACACCAGGCTCGACTTGCCCGAGCCGCTGGGCCCCGTCACCACCGTCATGTCGCCGGTGCGCAGGTCGAGATCGAGGTTCTTGAGGTTGTGCTGGCGAGCGCCGCGGATGCGGATGACACCGGAGGTCATGGAGTCCTTCTGTAGTGCGCCCGGAGCGGTCCGGGGCGGAAGATTCTAGGAGGGGCACCCCAACCGCGACCGGGCCAAGGGCATGCGCTGTACAGCAGGCATCAGGCCTGCACATCGAGGCCGTTGCCGCGAATTCAATGCAGGCACTACCATCCGGCCATTCCACGCCCCCGTGGCACCGGCGGAAGTCTTGATGGCCCCCAGCAGTACGCCTCAGCCTCGCTCGACAGCCCTGCCCGGCGACCGCGCCGACCTGCAGGCCCGCCTGGAACGGGCGCTGGCCAGCGCGATGGACGGCTTCTTCGAGTACGACTTCCGCACCGATGCGGCGTGGTACTCAGACAGCCTGCGCCGCATGCTGGGGCTGACGCCCGAACAACTGCCCGACGGCACCGGCCGGCTGGCCGAGCATCTGCACCCCGACGACGTGCCGGTGTTCGAGGCGGCGGCCGACCAGTCGGCCCGCGACGGCGTGCCCTTCGAAATCGAGGTGCGGCTGCGCGACAGCAGCGAGCGTTGGCACTGGGTGCGCAGCCGCGGCCAGATGTGGGCCGGCCCCGACGGCCGGCGCACGCTGCTGGCCGGCTCCTTGACCGACGTGCACGCCACGCGCGAATCGCGCCGGGCGCTGCAGCGCATGAGCGAGCGCTACGGCCGCGCGATGCTGGCCACCTCGCACGCGATGTTCGAGCGCATGCTGGACGAAGACCGCATGGTGGTGGCCGACCGCGTGTGGGAGGCGCTGGGTTACGAGCCCGGCGAGCTGCCCTCCAGCCGCAGCGCGCTGCTGGAGCTGCTGCACCCCGACGACCGGCCGATGTACGAGGCAGCCGCCCGCGAGGCCGCCAGCCAGTTGCTCGACCTGGACGTGCAGTACCGCATGCGCTGCAAGTCGGGCGATTACCGCTGGTTCCGCCAGATGGCCACGCCGCATGTGCAAGCCGACGGCCGGGTGCGAGTGACGGGCGTGATGATCGACGTGGACGAGCAGGTGCGGGCCCGCCAGGCGCTGGAGCGCGACCGCGCCGAGCTGGAGCGGCTGGTGGCCCAGCGCACCGCCAGCCTGGAGGCGGCGCTGTCCGAGGCGCAGCAGGCGCGCGACCAGGCCGAGCGCGCCACCGCGGCCAAGTCGCTGTTCGTGGCGCACATGAGCCATGAAATCCGCACCCCGCTCAACGGCGTGCTGGGCCTCACCGAGCTGGCGCTGCAGATGGCCAGCTCGCCCACCCAGCGCCGGCACCTGGAGGTGGCGCTGCAGTCGGGCCGCTCGCTGCTGCAGGTGGTGGATGAGGTGCTGGACTTCTCGCGCGCGCAAGGCGGCCACCCGCCCGCCGATGAGCCCATCGACCTGCCCGAGCTGCTGGCCGTGACCACCCGCAGCCTGATGCCGCTGGCCCGCGGGCGCCAGGTGGCCGTGCACTTCGACTGGGTGGGCCGGCGCACCCGCGTGCGCGGCGACCCGGCGCGGCTGCGGCACATCCTGGTCAACCTACTGGGCAACGCCCTCAAGTTCACCGAGCAAGGCCATGTGGGCGTCACCACCGAGGTGGTGGACCTGGGCGACGGCAGCTGCCGCATGACGATGCGGGTGGAGGACACCGGGCCCGGCATTGCGCCCGACAAGCAGGCGCAGGTGTTCGACGCCTTCGTGCAGGGCGATGCCAGCCTGTCGCGCCGGCATGGCGGCACCGGCCTGGGCCTGGCCACCGCCCGCGCGCTGGCCAATGGCCTGGGCGGCGACATCACGCTGCGCAGCCAGCCGGGCGAAGGCTCGGTGTTCACGCTGGTGCTGACCCTGCCCACCGAAGGGCCGCTGGAGCCGGAGCCGCCGCCGCCCGACGGGCCGGTGTGGATGGTGGCCACCGACCCCGCCCGCGTGACCTGGCTGCTGCAGCTGCTGCTGCGCCGCGCCAGCGAGGTGGAAGTGCTGACCAGCCTGACCGAGGCCGCCCAGCGGGCCGCACCGCTGCCGCCGCCCGAACGACCGGTGGCGGTGCTGATCTCGCAATGGGCGCTGACCAGCCCCGACGACCTGCAGCTGCTGCGGCAGGCCTTGCCCCAGGCGCACCTGTCGGTGCTGCTGCGGCCCGACTGGCACCAGGCCGAGATCGAGCAGGCGGCGCAGGCGCTGCACATCACCACCGCCCAGCAGCCGCTGACGCCCCGGGCCCTGGACGCCTTGCTGCGGCCCCCGCCGATAGCGGCAGCGGCCCCACCCGCCGCGGAACCAGCTGCAGCGCCCGCCCCGCAGGCCGAGCCTGCCGGCGATGCCGCCGCCGCCACGGCCGACAGCCATGTGCTGCTGGTGGAAGACAACCCCGTCAACCGCATGATCGGCGAGGGTTTTCTCAAGGCGCTGGGGCTGGTGTCGCGCACCGCCGACGACGGCGCCCAGGCGCTGGACGCCTGCGCACGCCAGGCCCCGGCGCTGGTGCTGATGGACCTGCAGATGCCGGTGATGGACGGCCTGGAGGCCACGCGCCGGCTGCGCGCGCTGCAGCAGGCGGGCCAGCTGCGGCACTTCCCCATCGTGGCGCTGACCGCGCACGCGCTGGAAAGCGACCGCCAGCGCGCGATGGCCGCCGGCGTGGACGGTTACCTCACCAAGCCGCTGCTGCTGGACGCGCTGCGCAGCGAGCTGCGCCGCTGGCTGCCACAGGCCGCCGGCTGAGCCCCGAGCAGCCCTGACGTGCCTGCAGGGCCTGCTGCAGGGCCGACCCGGAGAGGGAACACCCGCGCTTGTAATTATGAATTTTGAGTTCTAGATTTCAGCCATGGACCTCACCGAGCCGCTGCGCCCCACCTCCCTGCACGAGGAAGTGGCCGCCCGCCTGCGCACCATGGTGTTCGAGCGGCAGTTGCAGCCGGGTGAATGGATCGACGAGATGGCGCTGGTGGAGCAGTGGCACATCAGCCGCACGCCGCTGCGCGAGGCGCTGAAGGTGCTGGCAGCCGAAGGCCTGGTGACGCTGGTGCCGCGCCGCGGCTGCCAGGTGGCCGAGCTGTCGGAAGACGACGCGGCCGACCTGTTTCCGGTGATGGCGCTGCTGGAAGGCCGCTGCGCCTACGAGGCCACGCGCAAGGCCACCGCCGCCGACATCGACGAGCTGCAGACCCTGCATGCCGCGCTGGAAGACTGCGCCGCCCGCGGCGACACCGACGGCTACTACCGCCACAACCACGTGTTCCACAGCCGGGTGCAGGCGCTGGCGGCCAACCGCTGGCTGGACCGCACCACCGGCGACCTGCGCCGCTTCATCCGCCTGCTGCGCGGCCGCCAGCTGGCCTGGCCCGGCCGCATGCAGGCCTCCATCGCCGAGCACCGGGCGCTGATGCAGGCCCTGGTGGCCCGCGATGCGGCCCAGGCCGAACGTCTGATGCACGACCACCTGATGGCGCAGCTGCAGGCGCTGAAGGCGCTGCGCCAACGCGAAGCCCGATCCGCCACACCCGCCGAAGAGAGTGACGTCCATGCTCGATGAACTGAAGAGTGCCGCCCGCCGCATGGGTGGCGATTACGCGCTGCGCAGCCTGATGACCGACTGCCGGCGCCTGCTGTCCGAACGCGGCGAGGCCAACAGCGTGGCCATCGCCCGCACGCTGGTGGCCCGCTTCGACAGCCTGCCGGCCGAGCAGCAGTCCAGCTTCTTCGACAAGCTGGCCAGCGAGTTCAGCCCCGACCCGCAGGCGGTGCTGGACAGCGCGCTGGCCTATGCCGAAAAGCCGACGGCCGACAACCTGATCCGCCTGACCGAACGCGCCGAGCCGCCGCGCCAGGAGCTGCTGCGCCGCATCAACCGCACGCCCGGCGGCACCGAGGCGGTGGTGCGCATGCGGCGCGCGCTGCTCGACCGCCTGCCCAAGCAGCCCGGCCTGAAGGCGCTGGAAGCCGACCTGCTGCACCTGCTGTCCAGCTGGTTCAACCCCGGCTTCCTGGAAATGCGCAAGGTGGACTGGAACTCGCCCGCGCAGCTGCTGGAAAAGCTGATCCGCCACGAGGCGGTGCACCAGATCGACGGCTGGGACGACCTGCGCCGCCGGCTGCTGCCCGACCGCCGCTGCTTTGCCTTCTTCCACCCCCAGCTGCCCGACGAGCCGTTGATCTTCGTGGAGGTGGCGCTGGTGCCCGACATGCCGGCCGCGGTGGCGCCGCTGATCGACAAGACCAGCCCCTCGGCCGACCCCGACACCTACAAGGTGGCCACGTTCTACTCCATCAGCAACTGCCAGCCGGGGCTCAAGGGCGTGTCGCTGGGCAACTTCCTCATCAAGCGCGTGGCCGACGAGTTGAAGCGCGAGGTGCCGCAGCTGCGCACCTTCTGCACGCTGTCACCCATTCCCGGCTTTGCCGGCTGGCTGGCCAAGGACGGCGACTGGGCTGCCCTGCCCGGCGTGAAAAAGCCGGTGGCCGAACGCGCGCTGGAGGCCCGCATCCAGCTGAAGGAAGCCTGCGGCGGCGACTGGTCCAAGCTGGCCAGCGCCCCGGCCTTGCAGGCGCTGCCGGCCGAGGCGCAACGCGCGCTGCAGCGGCTGTGCGCCTTCTACCTGGTGCACCAGACGCCGCAGCCCGGCGGCGACCCGGTGGCCCGATTCCACCTCGACAACGGCGCGCGGCTGGAGCGGCTCAACCCCATGGGCAACCTGTCCAAGCCGGGGCTCAAGCAGTCCTTCGGCATGATGGTCAACTACCTGTACGACCTGTCGCGCGTGGAAGCCCACCACGAGGCCTTCACCCAGGGCGAGATCGCGGCGGCCCGCGCCGTCACTTCGCTGCTCTGACCCCACCGCAGACCCGGACCACCGGGCGCAACCTTGGAGACACCATGAACCCTTCGAACACGCTACGTCGTCGGACCTGCGCGGCCCTCGCCCTGGCTGCATGGGCCGGCGGCCTTCTGCTGGCCGCCCCGCTGGCGCAGGCCCAGAGCTGGCCCAGCAAGCCGGTGACCATCGTGGTGCCCTTCCCGCCCGGCGGCGGCACCGACGCCTTCGCGCGGCCACTGTTCGCGCTGATGACCAAGAACACCGGCCACCAGTTCATCATCGACAACAAGGGCGGCGCCGGCGGCACGCTGGGCGCCAGCGTGGCGGCCCGCGCCGCGCCCGATGGCTACAACTTCTTCATGGGCGCGGTGCACCACTCCATCGCCCCGGCGATGTACCCCAAGCTCGACTACAACCTGGAAACCGACTTCATCCCGGTCGGGCTGATCTCCAGCGTGCCGCAGGTCATCGTGGTCAACCCCACCAAGATCAAGGCCACCACGCTGCCCGAGCTGGTGGACTTCCTGCGCAAGAACCCGGGCAAGGTGAACTACGGCTCGGCGGGCAACGGCACCTCGCACCACATGGCCGGTGAGCTGTTCAAGCTGCAGACCAAGACCTTCATCACCCACATTCCCTACCGCGGCGCCGGCCCGCTGCTGCAGGACCTGATGGCCGGCCAGGTGGACATGGCCTTCGACGGCCTGGGCTCCTCGGCCTCGCACATCAAGGGTGGCCGCATCAAGGCCATCGCCGTGGCCTCGGACAAGCGCGCGCCCGGCTTCCCCGACCTGCCCACCACGGTGGAAGGTGGCGTGCCCAGCTACCAGGTGGCCACCTGGTACGGGCTGTGGGCGCCCAAGGGCACGCCCAAGGAAGCCATCGAACGCATGCAGGCCGAGATGCGCAAGGCCCTGAATTCCGACGAGATGAAGACCGCCTGGAACGGCCTCGGCGCCAACCCGCCCGACCTGTACGGCGACGCCTTCGGTAAATTCGTCAGCTCCGAGATCAAGCGCTGGGCCGAGGTGGTCAAGGCCTCCGGGGCCAAGCTCGACTGACCCCACCGCACAGACCGCACCCCACGATGAAGAACGACAACCTGTTTGCCGCGCGGCGCGCGGCCTTCCCGGCCGACCTGGATGCACCGGCCATCGAGACGGCCGACACGCCCGAGCGGCTGGTCTACAGCTGGCGCGACATCGACCACGCCACCGCGATGATCGCCAACCTGCTGCAGTCGCTGGAGCTGCCGGCCGGCGCCCGCGTGGCGGTGCAGACGGAAAAGAGCGTCGAGGCGCTGATGCTGTACCTGGGCGTGCTGCGGGCGGGCTATGTGTACCTGCCGCTCAATACCGCCTACCAGAGCAGCGAGATCGAGTACTTCATCGGCAATGCCGAACCCAGCGTGGTGGTGTGCTCGGGCAAGAACTTCGGCTGGGTCAGCAAGATCGCCTTCAAGGCCGGCACCCAGCATGTGTTCACGCTCAACGAAGACCGCACCGGCACGCTGCTGGAGCGCGCCCAGCACCACGGTGTGGAGCATGAACCGGCCCGGCGCGGCGCCGACGAACTGGCTGCCATCCTCTACACCAGCGGCACCACCGGCCGCAGCAAGGGCGCGATGCTGACGCATGGCAACCTGCTGTCCAACGCGCAGACGCTGCATGCCTACTGGGGCTGGCGCGCCGACGACGTGCTGATCCATGCGCTGCCCATCTTCCACGTGCACGGCCTCTTCGTCGCCTCGCACGGCGCGCTGCTGGCCGGCGCGAAGATGATCTGGTTCTCGAAGTTCGACCCCCGCGCCGTGGCCGCGCGCCTGCCCGAAGCCACGGTGTTCATGGGCGTGCCCACGCTGTACGTGCGGCTGCTGGCCGAGCCGGCGGTCAACCGCGACAGCTGCGCGCGCATGCGCCTCTTCCTGGCCGGCTCGGCGCCGCTGCTGATCGAGACCTTCAACGAGTGGCGCCAGCGCACCGGCCACACCATCGTCGAGCGCTACGGCATGAGCGAGACCGCCATGCTCACCTCCAACCCCTACCACGCGAAGGACGGCGACCGCCGCGGCGGCACCGTGGGCTTTCCGCTGCCCGGCGTGGGCCTGCGCGTGCACGACGACCAGGGACAACCGCTGCCGGTGGGCGAGATCGGCGGCATCCAGGTCAAGGGCCCCAACGTGTTCGTGGGCTACTGGCGCATGCCCGAGAAGACGAAGGAGGAGTTCACCGCCGACGGCTGGTTCAAGACCGGCGACGTGGGCAAGGTGGACGAGCAGGGCTACGTGACCATCGTCGGCCGCAGCAAGGACCTGGTGATCAGCGGTGGCTACAACGTCTACCCTGCCGAGGTGGAAGGCGTGATCAACGAGATGCCCGGCGTGGCCGAGAGCGCGGTGATCGGCGTGCCGCACCCCGACTTCGGCGAGGCCGTGGTGGCCGTGGTGGTGCCGCGTGCCGGCGCCACGCTGGACGGGGCCGGCATCGTCACCGCGCTGAAGCAGCGCATCGCCAACTTCAAGGTGCCCAAGCAGCTGTTCGTGGTGCAGGAGCTGCCGCGCAACACCATGGGCAAGGTGCAGAAGAACCTGCTGCGCGAGCAGCACAAGGGCCTGTTCAGTGCCTGACCCCGCGGCGCGGCCCACGCCCGGGCCGGCCGCGGCGCTGGACGACACCTGCCCCCGCTGCGGCGGCCGCTTCCACTGCGGCGCCGCCGACCCCGGCCCCTGCGCCTGCAGCACCCTGGTGCTCAGCGCCGAGCTGCAGGCGCAGCTGCGGCGGCAGTACAGCGGGTGCTTGTGCGTGACCTGCCTGGCCGAGCTGGCCGCACACGGCGGCACCGACTAGAACGCCCGGTCGGCGCCTTTGGTGCATGGCTAATACGCAAAGCGATGAACCCTGACCACTACACCTACCGAGTCACCTGGTCTGCGGAAGACGACGAGCACGTCGGCCTGTGTGCAGAGTTCCCGTCGCTGTCCTGGCTCGCCAAGACCCCCGAAAAAGCCCTGGCCGGCATGCGAAGCTTGGTGGCCGACTGCGTGCGGGACATGCAGGCCAGCGGCGAGTTCAAGGTGCGCATCCCGCCGCAGCAGCACCGGCGCCTGGCCATCGAAGCCAGCGAGCAGGGAGTCAGCCTCAACCGACTGGTCAGTGCGAAGCTGGCGCTCTGATCGCCTGCACTGCGGCTACCCTCGCTCCTGTCTCACACGATGGATCGCGGAGGGCACCGATGACCACCCTGCTTTTTGTCCACGGCACCGGCGTGCGCGGCGGCGCCTACGACGCCAGCTTCGCCGTCATCCGGTCCCAGGTGGCGCACCACCTGGGCGACGGGGTGGATGTGCAGCCCTGCCCCTGGGGCGACCACGTGGGCGCCACCATCGCCGACAACGCGCTGTCGGTGCCGGGCTACGAACTGGGCCGCTCCAGCGCCGGTGCCGGTCCGTCGGCGCGTGAGCAGGAGCTGCGCTGGCAGCTGCTGTACCAGGACCCGCTGTACGAGCTGCGCGCCTATGCCGCGCTGGCCGCCGATGCCGACGAGCTGCGGGTGGCCCGCTCGCCCCATGCGCAGCCGCCCGGCCGGCGCGCGCTGGCGCAGCTGGCCAGCCTGCAACCCGCCGACCCGGCCCTGGCCCGCAGCGGCCACGCCGCCGCCGAGTTGGTGCCCGCGGCCGTGGCGCTGCTGCGGCAAGGCGGCGTGTTCGACGACGCGCTGGAAGCCGACTCGCTGGCCGCGCCCGAGCGCAGCCGCGCGCTGGTGGCCCGGGCCTTTGTCGCCGCCTGGGCACAGGCCGCCGAAACCCGGGGCCTGCCGGTGCTGGACGGCGCGCTGCGCGACCGCCTGTATGAAGAGGCCGTGGCCGTGCTGGGCGGCCCCACCAAGGGCCTGAAGGACGAGCTGCTGGGCGCGCTGGGCGGCCTGGCCGCGCGCTTGGCCACGCCCGTGCTGCGGCGCCGGCGCACCGGCGTCACCGATGCCTCGTTCGCGGCCACCCACGACATCCTGCGCTACCAGACCCCGCACGGCGGCGCCGCCATCCGCGGGCTGATCGAGCAGCGCATCCGCGCCTGCGCAAGCCAGGGCCCGGTGTGGCTGCTGGCGCACAGCCTGGGCGGCATCGCCAGCGTCGAACTGCTGGCCACCCAGCCCGGGCTGCCGGTGGCCGGCCTCATCACCTGCGGCAGCCAAGCACCCTATCTGTACGAGGCCGATGCACTGAGCCTGCTGCGCCGCGGCCAGCCGCTGCCCGAGGGGTTTCCGCGCTGGCTCAACGTGTACGACCTCAACGACCTGCTGAGCTACGTCGGCGGCGGCCTGTTCCCCGGCCGTGTCACCGATGCCGAGGTGCAAAGCCGCCAGCCCTTCCCGCACAGCCACAGCGCCTACTGGGCCAACGACCAGCTGTGGCAGCACGTCCGCAGCTTCATGGCATGAGGTTCGACGGACCGCCCGAACATGCCTGCGCCGTCCTGGTGGGCGTGGAGCAATGCGGCGTGTATGCCGACGACCCGCTGGTGGGCCCAGTGCGCGACGCCATCGGCTGGTACCACTGGCTGGTGGCGCGCGGCGTGCCACCGGCCCGCATCACCGTGATGCTGTCGCCCAAGCCGGTGTCGCAGCCGCTGGTGGACGCGTGGCGGCAGTCATGGACAGGGCTGCCCGCGCATGCGCAGCCCCGCCTGCTGCCCGCCACCGAAGCCGCGTTCCTCGACTTCATCAGCCTGGACAGCGGCCTGCCCGCGCTGGCCGCCGAGCATGCCGACGGCAGCCTGCTGCTGATGTGGAGCGGCCATGGCGTGATCGACCAGCGCGATGCCGGGCGCAGCCGCCGCCTGTTCCATGCCGACGCTCATGCCCAGGTGCCGCGCAACCTGGAGCCGGTGTCGCTGATGAAAGCGCTGCGCACGCGGCCCTTTGCCGGCCTGCGCCAGCAGCTGCTGGTGGTGGATGCCTGCGCCAACTTCGTGATGACCACCGCCCGCGACCGGCGGCTGACGGACCCGACCGGCTTCAACACCGTCAACGCCGACGGCCAGATCCAGCAGCGCGTGCTGCTGGCCGCCGCACCGGGCCAGGTGGCGCAGTCGGCCGAAGGGCTGGCCGTGCGCGAGTCGGTGGCCTTGTTCAGCAGCCGCCTGCTGGCCGCGCTGGGCCAGCCGCCCGCCGGCCAGTGGCCCGACTTCGGGCAGGCGTACGAGCAGGTGCGCCAGGCCTTCGCCGGCAGCGACCAGACCCCGGTGGACTGGTGCCATGGCATCCCTGACGACGCCTTGAACGACAGTGGCGTGCTGCTGGGCCCCGACGTGCCCAGCACGCGGCTGCTGGCGGCGCTGCGGGATGTGCCGGCCGAGCGGTTGCAGCAGGCCTTCCAGGCCGCGCTGGCCGGCGTGCCGCTCACCGACAGCCAGCTGCAGGCGGCCCAGGGCGGTGTGGCCGACATGGCCGCGCTGCTGTGCGCACTGCCGCACCAGATACCCGGCCAGCCCACCGCGCCCGCGCCGCTGCTGCGCTGGGCGCTGCAGCTGCAGGCCCGGCTGGGCGACCAGGCCGCGCAACACCATCCCGAACTGCTGGTATGGATCAAGCAGCAGGGCCAAGCCGATCGGGTGCAGCACTACCGCGAGGCCATCGCCGCCGAACAAGCCCCACCCGGCCCCGGCTTCGTGCTGGTGCTGGAAAAGCTCGCGGATGCGCCGGCGCCAGACGCCGCGGCGCAGCTGCAGGGCTGGCTGTTCATCGGCGATAAGCCCCAGGTGCGCACGCTGCACGACGATGCGGCGCCGCTGTGGGTGAAGGCGGATGGCAGCGGCCGCGCCGCCGCCTTGCGCCAGCTGCTGCTGCGCGCCGGCATCGAAGCCGCCGAGGCGGCACCCCACGCCGGCCGGCCCGAATTCATCATCGAATACGCGCTGCCGCCCGAGCGGCTGGACGACGCGGTGGAAGAGCAGCCGCTGGCCGTCGGCGAAGGCCGCATGCAGCGCCCGCTGGGCAGCCGCTACCTGATCGTGCGCCGGCTGGCCGAGCGGCTGCAAGCGCTGGCCCATGCCCACAGCCGCCACACGCCTGAAATCCTGCAGTGGTGCGACACCGCCGACCTGCTGCGCCAGCGCTTTGCCCAGCATGGCCTGTGCATCCACTGGCTGGCGCTGGCCGACATCGCCGACGGCCTGCTGCACGGCCGGCTGCAGGCGGATGCCGCCGGCTGCTGCATCGGCCTCACACGCACGCAGGCCACCGCCCCGCTGGACGACGAATCGCGCGAGGTGATGTACGTCGACGGCCTGCCCTTCGCGTGCTGGAGCACCGGCCCCTGGACCGATGACGACACGCAGCAGCTGCAGCAGGACCTGCAGGCCTGCCGCGGCCCGCAGGCGCTGAAGAAGCTGTTCGAGCTGCGGCGCGCCGATGCCATCGCCCGCCAGCACCCCGGCAGTCGCCTGCGGCTGCTGTGGGACGATCCCCAACACAACCCCTATGCGACCCGCCTGGGCGCCTAACCGCGATGACCGAGCCCACCGACTGGCGCCTTTTCCTCGGCACCCGCGTGCCGCACGACGGCATCACGCGCCTGCCCGATCCGCCGCCCTGGCGGCCTTACCGTACCGACCACGTGGTGGCCGAGCGCCACATCCCGGCAGACGACCAGTTGCCGCCGGCCATGCAGCAGCGCGGCCGCACCTTCCAGGCCACGCCCGAGATCGTGGAGATGGTCAATGCCGCGCTCTACCTGCGGCGGCCGCTGCTGGTCACCGGCAACCCGGGCACCGGCAAGTCGTCGCTGGTGGACGCGGTGGCCTGGGAGCTGCGGCTGGGCGAGCCGCTGCGTTGGAGCATCACCTCGCGCAGCACGCTGCGCGACGGCCTGTACACCTACGACGCGGTGGGCCGGCTGCATGCCACGCAGCAGGCCCTCACCGAGCGTGAGGCCGGCCAGCCGGTGCCCGACGAACTGCCGATGTCGCAGTTCCTGCGGCTGGGGCCGCTGGGCACGGCGCTGCTGCCCACGCAGGTGCCGCGCGCGCTGCTGATCGACGAGATCGACAAGGCCGACCTCGACCTGCCCAACGACCTGCTCAACGTGCTGGAAGAAGGCGAGTTCGAGATCCCCGAACTGGCCCGCCAGAAGGACGCCACGGTGCCGGTGCGCCTGCACGGCGGCGGCCCTGGCGACACCTACCCCGTTACCGGCGGCCGGGTGCAGGCGCAGCAGTTTCCGCTGGTGGTGTTCACCAGCAATGGCGAGCGCGAGTTTCCGCCCGCCTTCCTGCGCCGCTGCCTGCGGCTGCAGATGCCCGACCCCTGCCAGGACGTGACCCGCCTGACGCAGGTGGTGCAGGCCCATCTGGCCGAGTACTTCCAGGGCGAACTGGCGGCCGAGGTGCAGCAGCGCATCGCCGACTTCGCGCAGCGCGCCGCCACCGAACGCCTGGCCACCGACCAGCTGCTGAACGCGGTGCTGCTGGTGGTGGGCCGCGCCGGGCTGCCGGCCGAGCAGAAGGAAGCCCTGGTCAAGCGGGTGACGCAGCCGCTGGGCTGAGAATCTGTGAACGACCCCCTCACGCCCGACCTGCGCCCGCTGCTGGCGCAGCTGCAGGCCGCCGGCTTGGGTGACGACGCCACGCAATTGCTGGACGCACTGTGGCTCAGCCGCTGGCTGCCCGGGCCGGTGGCGGCGATGGACGAGCCGAAGTCGGCGGCCCCGCCGATCGAGCCCCGCCCCGAAGCGGCCACGGCCCCGCCGCCCGCCGCGCCAGTGCAGCCGCCCCGCACGCGCGGGCCCGAGGCCGAGGTGCCGCTGCCCAGCGCAGCCCCGACCGTGGCCGATGCAGGCGCCGGCGTCTATGCCCGCGGCGCCGGCACCCCCGCCGACGACGCCTGGCGCGCCCGCGCGCTGCGGGTGGCCGGTGTGCCTGCGCTGCGCGACGGGCCGGCCCTGGCCCGTGCGCTGCGCCCGCTGGGCAAGCGCCGCCGCTCGACCACCCGCTTCGTCATCGACGAGGCCGCCACCGCCGAGCGCCTGGCCGACACCGGCCTGCTGGCGCCGGTGCTGGTGCCCGAGCGCGAGCGCTTCTTCAGCGCCACGCTGCTGGTGGAAGACAGCCCCGCGATGCCCTTGTGGCGCGGCCTGGCCGACGAGCTGGAAACCCTGCTGGCGCGCCAGGGCGGCTTCCGCCGCTTGCGCCGCCTGGCGCTGCTGACCGACGGCGCGCAGCCGATGCTGCGCAGCCGCAGCGGCGCGCTGCAATCGCCGCGCATGCTGCTGGAAGACGACGCCTCGCTGGTGCTCATCGCCACCGACGGCACCAGCGCCGCGTGGGCCGATGGCCGCCTGGCGGCCCTCACCGGCCTGTTGGCCCCGCGCACCTGCGTGGCCGTGCTGCAGTGGATGCCCGAGCGCCTGTGGCCGCACAGCGCGCTGGGCGCTGCCGACCTGGGCGTGCAAGCGCCACGCCCTGGCGCGCCGCTGGCCGAACTGCGGCTCACCCGCCCACGCTGGCTGCGCGCCCATCGCCCGGTGCAGCCCATGCCGGTGGCGGCGCTCACGCCCGCTTCGCTGGGCCGGTTGGCCGCGATGCTGATGGCCAAGCCCGGCGTGCGCGGGGCCGCCGCGCTGCTGTGGCCGGCCACGTCCGCCCCGCCTCCAGGCGCGGCGGCCGGCGAAGAAGACCTGTCCCAGCTCAACCCCGAGCAGCGCATCAGCCGCTTCCGCGCCGTGGGCAGCGCGCGCTTGCTGCAGGCCGCGGTGCAGCTGTCGGCCGCCGCGCCGCTCACGCTGCCGGTGGTGCGCCTGGTGCACCGCGTGATGCAGCCTGGCGCACCGGCCGAAGACCTGCCGCTGCTGCTGCTGGGCGGCCTGCTGCAACGCCAGCCTGCCCCGCCGGCCGACGAGGCCACCGGCGGTGACGACGACGTGGTGTTCGACTTCGCGCCCGGCGTGCGCCAGGCCTTGCAGGCCGCGCTGCTGAAGCACGAGGCCGACGCGGTGCGCCGGGCCGTCTCCGGCTACATCGCCGAACGCAGCGGCAGCCCGCTGGACTTCCAGGCGCTGATGCGCGACGAGCAGGGCGCTCTGCGGCTGCCGGCCTGGGCGCGGCCCTTTGCCGAGGTGACGCGGCAGGTGCAGGCGCTGTACCAGCCGCCCGCCGCACCGCCAGCGGATGCAGGGCCGCCAGCGCCCAGCGTGCGTGAGCCGCAGTGGGCGCCCGGCGTCACGGTGCAGGCCGAAACGGCCCTGCCCGCCGACGCCCGCAAGCTGGCCTGGTCACCCGACGGCCAGCGCCTGGCGGTGCTGCACCAGCAAGGCCTGGTCACCTTCCAGCTGCAGCCCACCGGCCCCGGTCAGCGCCGGTGGCAGCGCGAGCCGCTGGCCATGCGCGGGCCCAGCACGGTGTTCATGGTGCAAGGCTTCGATGTACCGCAGCCGCTGTTCCAGGCCTTTGTCGAAGCCTTCCAGGCGACCTGGCCGGCGCTGTTCAACCAGCCGCTGCAGCTGCAGTTCCACACCGTGGGCAGCGCTTATGGCGAAGACCTGCGCCGCCGGCCCGAGCAGGACCTGCGCCAGTTGCTGGACCTGGTCGAACGCCAGCAAGGGCTGATGCTGTGCGTGGGCGGCACGCGCTTCTTCGAATCGGCCTGGGTGGGCACCGCGCAGGAAGAGTGCCTGCGGCGCTTCGACCTGCAACAGCGTGTGCCGGCGTTGTCGCTGCGGATGACACCGGCCAGCGCCGCCGCCGCGCCCGCCGCCGACTGGAAGCTGATGTCGATGTTCAACGGCCCGGCGGCTGCCCGCATCGAGGCGGCCATGGCCCCTGGCGCCGCCCGCACCATCACGCAGCTGCTGGCCGACCAGGCCCCTCGCTACCTCTCGCAGGTGCTCACCGGCCCTACCACCACCGACCTGCTCTGGACCACCGACGACCGCCTGCTCGTGGCCGACGGCCTGAGCGGCGAGGTCCTCGACGCCGACACCAGTGCCACCGTCGACCGCGCACCGCCAGGCTGGGACCGGCAACACCCGCTGCTGCTGGCCCAGCGCCCCGGCGAACGCAGCCTGACCCTGGCCCGCGGCCAGGACTTGAATGCCGAGCTGCCCGGCTACGCCTCACTGCAGCGCGGTGCCGACCGCATGGAAGCGCCCATCGCCGCACTGGCCTGGTCCGCCGACGGCGAGCACCTGGCGCTGCTGCTGGCCAACGGCACGGTGCGGTTCCTGTGGGCCAGCGAGAAGCCCGATGACGATGCCGAGCGGGACGACTTGCACGGCATCGGCTGCGGCCCTGCCTGGACGACGCTGGCGGATGACGCCCTGGCGGTCTGGCGGACCGACGGCAACGTGCAGGTGCAGAACGGTCGCCAGTCCCTGGCGCGCTGGGCCGCACCTGACGAGGTGACCAGCCTGTCCTGGTCGCACGACGACGACGTGCTGGCCTGCGGCCTGCACGGCGGCGGCCTGCAACTCGTGCACGGCGGCAGCTCGGGCCGGCCCGCCACGCAGGAAGTGCCGAATGCCGACGCAGACGGCGGCGCGCCCCAGCTGGCCTTTGCGCCCCAGCCCATCGGCGGTGGCCAGGATGCCCTGGCCCTGGCCTGCGGCAGCACGCTCACGCTGCTGCGCATCGACCGCGCCGCGCTGCAAGCGGGCGCCGTGCCCGAGGCGCCGGCGCCACCCGAACCGGCGCACCCCGACCCCGACGAAGTGGTGGACAGCGCCCACCACCTGCTGATGGCACTGGCGATGGCGTACCGCGATGGTGGCTTCGGTGAAGGCGGCCGGTCCGGCGCCCTCGACGACTATGCGCGCCGGCTCGGCGTGCAGCCCGGCCAGCCCGACTGGACCCTGCTGCACACGCTGCTGCTCCTCGCCAACGACACCTTAACCGAGCCCTTGCACCGCATGCTGCAGGGAGAAGGCGACCGCTTGCGACACCCTGATGTCGACGGCGCTGACCAGTACTGGCACAGCAGCCTGGACCGACTGGACAAGGACCTGCCCATGCTCTCGGGCCGCGGTACGGCCAGCGACCGCCAGCGCGCCCTGGCCTTCCTGCAGGCCTGGCTCTCGCAACTGGAGGGTGCGCTGGCCGGCATGTCGTCCGACGAGCAGGCGCAGCTGGACGACACGGCCGGCTTTGCACTGTGGCGCTGGTTTGCCGCCATCGCCGCGCTGCGCGACCCCCGGTTGGCGCGCGATACCCGGGCGCCGTTGACCAAGCTCAAGCCCCTTCTGCAGCGGGTGGCACAACACCTGCCAGCCCTGCGTTCGCAGGCAGTGGCGGACCTGATCTCGGCGCCGCTAGCCCGCGCCATGCTGTTGCATGCGGAATGCGGCACGTCGGTCTTCAGCGGCTGCCCCAGCTCGGCCGAGCTGGTGAGCCGCTTCGCAAGCGCCTTCGCGCAGCAGGCGGAGCTGCTGCTGCAAGGCCGCGACATGCTGACCGTGCACTCCGAAGTGCCCGCCTGGCGGCTGGCGCAGATGGCGCCGCTGCTGGCACCGCTGGAAGTGGGATTGCAATGGGCCGCCTCGGGCAGCCCCTGGTCGCTGCCCTGCCCGCAGGTACCCGCGCTGATCCGCTTCGTTGGCGCCATCGTCGCCACCCGCCTGGCGTGGCTCAACCGCCAACCCCCACCCGACGACTGGGCTGTGCCCGGCCTGCCGCTGCTGTGGGTGGACGACCAGCCGCAGCACAACCTGGGCGGCGTGCGGGCGCTGCAGGAACGCGGCTTCCGCGTGGCCACCACGCGCGACACGGCAAGCGCCTTGCAAGCCCTGGAAGGCCCCATCGAGTACGCCGCCGTCATCTCCGACATGGGCCGCCCGCCCGACCCGCAGGCCGGCTACACGCTGCTGCAGGCCATGCGCGACCAGCACGTCAGCACGCCCTTCATCATCCTCTCGCGCGATGTGCGGCCCGAGCACCATGCCGAATCGGTGCGCCGCGGCGCGCTGGGCAGCACCGACGACTTCGAGGTGCTGATGGGCTGGCTGCGGCGCGAACTGCTGCAGCGGCCGGCGATCAAGTCTGCGGCATGAACACAGGACCCGCGTTACACTGATCCCGTGTTTACCAGGAGCCGATGATGGCCAACCTCACGATTGCCGTGGACGACGACCTGCTTCGCCAGGCGCGCATCAAGGCCGTGCAAGACGGCACCAGTGTCAACGAGGTGTGCCGCCAGGCCATCGAGCGCTACGCGCTGGAAGGCGCGGACACGCCCGCCGACCGGCTGGCGCGCCTGCGGGCGCTGGCCCGCCGCGCCCGCGCGGGGGACGATACCGAAGACACCTGGCCCGGCCGGGCCGCGCTGTACGACGAGGCGCTGTCCCGCCGCGGCCGCTCGTGAGCCATTTCTTCGACAGCAATGTGCTGGTGTATGCGCTGGACGCCACCCAGGGCCTGCGCCATGCGGTGGCCGACGCGCTGCTGGAACAGCACCTGACCCGGCGCAGCCTGGTCATCAGCACCCAGGTGCTGCAAGAGACTTATGCGGTGCTCACGCGCAAGAAGCGCCTGCCGCCGCAGGCGGTGAGCGAGGCGCTGGCGGTGTTTCGTCGCGAGCGCGTGGTGCCGGCCGATGCCGACAGCGTGCTGCGTGCCTTTGCGCTGGCGCAGCGGCACCAGCTCAGCTGCTGGGACGCCTTGATCGTGCAGGCCGCGCTGGATGCCCACTGCACCACGCTGCTCACCGAAGACCTGCAGGCAGGCATGCGCTTCGGTGAGCTGGAGGTGGTCAACCCATTCAGCCAGGCGGTGCAGGAGCCGGCTGCGGCGTACACCGCGCGGCCCGCCGGGCGCGCCAAGGCGCGGCAGCGCTGAGGCCGCCGCGCCGATCCCTCAAACGTCGAAAAACACCGTCTCCAGATCCTCCGCCCCGCCCTGGCCCTGGATGCGGATGTCGAAGCGGTAGACGGTTTCGCTGCCGCGCTGCTCGCGCTGGGCGATCAGGGTCTTGCGGCGGGTGGCCCATTCGATGCCGGTGAGCACCGGGTCGCGCTCGTTGGCCTGCTGCTCGTCGCTGAAGTAGATGCGGGTGTGCAGCCCCAGGTTGATGCCACGCGCCACCACCCACACCGCGATGTGCGGCGCCTGGGTGCCGCCGTTGGCCAGCGCCACCGGGCCGGGCTTGATGGTCTCGAAGCTGTAGAGGCCCGTCTCGAAGTCGGCGCCGGTACGGCCCCAGCCGCGGAAGCTGCTGGGCTTGGGGTCGGCCGGGTGGGCATAGTGGCCTTCGGCGTCGGCCTGCCAGATCTCCAGCAGCACGTCGCGCAGCGGCAGGCCCAGGCCGTCGTACACCGTGCCTTCGATGCGGATGCGCTCGCCCGGGGTGTCGGGCTTGGCGAGCACGTTGCCGAAGTTGTTCTCGAAGATCTCGAAACCCGCCTGCTGCGGCGCCAGGCCGATGTGCACGTACGGGCCGCCGGTCTGGGAGGCGGTTTCGCGGTAGTGGGTGAGCTGTTGTTGGGGTTGGGTGTGCATCGTCGTCTCCTGCCTCAGGCCTTGTTCTCGAACCAGGTCATGCGCCGGCCGCGCAGGTAGATGTCGAAGCGGTAGGCACGGCTGTCCAGCTCGATGAAGTTGGCGCGGTCTTCCAGCGCGATCAGGCCGCGGCGCTGCTCGTCATTGGGCACGGTGGCCAGGATGGGGCAGGTGTTGATCAGCGTGTCACCCTCGAAGTACATCTGGGTGATCAGCCGCTGCGCCCAGCCGTCGCCATGGATCGCGTAGTGGATGTGCGCCGGGCGCCATTCGTTGATGCGGTTGCGCCAGGGGTACGGGCCCGGGCGGATGGTGCGGTAGCGGTAGTAGCCGTTCTCGTCGGTCAGCACCCGGCCGCAGCCGCCGAAGTTGGGGTCCAGCGCGCCGATGTAGGTGTCCTTGCGGTGGCGGTAGCGGCCGCTGGCATTGGCCTGCCACACCTCCACCAGCGCGTTGGGCACCGGGCGGCCGAACTCGTCGCGCACATAGCCGTGGACGATGATGCGCTCACCCACCGGCAGACCGTCCTTCGCGAAGTTCAGGATCAGGTCGTTGTCCTTCGGGCCCAGCTCGCTGGCCTTGAACAGCGGGCCGCTCATCTCGGTCAGGGTCTGCGGGATCGAGATCAGCGCGTTCTTCGGCGAGCGCAGCACGCTGGTCTTGTAGGTCGGCGTCAGCGCCGGAGCGTGCTGGGCGCTGTCGCGCATCACAAAGGGGCCGTATTGGGCCATGGGCGTCTCCTTCTGGTTGTCCGCGGTGGCAGGTCGGAACCGCCACTGTTGAAAGCCGCCCGCTGCGGCGCAATTGAAAAGCGCGCCGCCCAGTGATTACGCCCGGTTATGGCTTGCGCAAGGCGGCCGCCGCCAGCGCCCGGCGCCGCGCCGCTTCGGCACGCACCGCCTCCACCATCGCCTGCAGCGCCGGCCAGGGGGGTTGCTGCGTGGGCAGCAGCAGGCCCACCGGCTCTTCGGTGCCGCCGGTGTCCACCGGCAGGCGCTGCAGGGTGCCGGCCTCGAAGTCGGCCTCGGCGGCGCTGAGCGCGGTGAACCACAGGGCATCGCTGCCCAGCGCCATCGCCCGCCCGAGCGAGGCGGAGACGGTTTCCGTCAGCCCCGCCGCCGGCATCACGCCGCGGGCGCTGAAGAAGCTGTCCACGCCGTGGCGGATCACGGTGCCCGGCATCGGCAGCACCAGCGGCCAGGCGGCCACGTCGGCGGCGGCGGGCACGCGGCCGGCGGCCAGCAGCGGGTGGCCGGGTCGGGCGGCCAGCACCAGCGGCTCGGCGTACAGCAGCTCGAAGCTCAGGCCCACCATGTCGTCGGGGTCGGCCAGGCGGCCGATCACCAGGTCCAGCTCCTGCGCGCGCAGCGCCTGCAGCAGCGTGGTGTTGAGGCCGGTGACCACCTGCAGCTGCGCCGCCTCGCCCGCGCTGGCGGCCATGCCCTGGCGCCAGGCCAGTGCCACCCGCGCCATCACCGAGGGCGCCAACGTGGGCAGCGCACCCACGCGCAGCGGCCGCTGCACCGCGCCGGCGCTGACGCTGCGCACCGCCTCCCCCAGCGCGCTGATGCTGGCCTGCGCATGGCGCAGAAACAGCGCCGCCTCGGGCGTGGGCAGCGTGCCGCGGCGGCCACGCGTCAGCAGCCGCACGCCCAGGATCTCTTCCAGCTCGTGGATGGTCTTGGTGACGGCGGGCTGGGTGATGGACAGCCGCTCGGCCGCGCGGCGCAGGCTGCCGGTGTCGGCCACCGCCAGCAGGCATTGCAGGTGGCGCAGCCGCATGCGCGCCAGCGCGCCGGCGGGCGGCAGGGTGGCCGTCGGCGGGGGCAGAGGCCGCTCGCTCAACCGCGGCCCACGTACGGCATCTTGGTGGCCATCACCGTCATGAACAGCACGTTGGCGTCCAGCGGCAGGCTGGCCATGTGCACCACGGCGTCGGCCACGTGCTTGACGTCCATGCGGGCTTCCACCTTCATGCTGCCGTCGGCCTGCGGCACGCCGGCGGCCATGCGCTCGGTCATGTCGGTGGCGGCATTGCCTATGTCGATCTGGCCCACCGCGATGTCGTAGCGGCGGCCGTCCAGCGCGGCGGTCTTGGTCAGGCCCGTCACCGCATGCTTGGTGGCGGTGTAGGCGATGGACTGCGGCCGCGGCGCATAGGCCGAGATGGAGCCGTTGTTGATGATGCGGCCGCCCTGCGGGCTTTGCGCCTTCATCACCCGGAAGGCCTGCTGGATGCCGTAGAACACGCCGTTCAGGTTGGTGTCCACCACCTGCTTCCAGCGTTCGATGGGCAGGTCTTCGAGCGCAAAGCCCGAGGCCGAGATGCCGGCATTGTTGAACAGCAGGTCGACCCGGCCGAAGCGGGCCACCACGGTGTCGAACAGCGCCTGCACCGAGGCCGGGTCGGCCACGTCGGTGGGCACGGCCAGCGCCCGTTCGGCGATGTCGCCCTGCGGGTCTTCAGAAGCGGCGATGGCGGCCTGCAGCGTCTCGAGGCGGCGGCCGGCGAAAGCCACCCGCCAGCCGGCATTCAGCAGCGCCAGCGCGGCGGCCTGGCCGATGCCGCTGCCGGCGCCGGTGACGATGGCGATGCGGTGTTGCGGGGCGGATGAGTTCTCGGGCATCGGTGATCCTGTGACTGCATGACAAGACCCGGGAGTCTGCCAGCAGCAGGGTCACCTTACCGGGAAGTGCCGCGCCGGGTGCGCCGTGCGGCCGCCCAGCGCGCGGCGCAGGCCCGAGGCCAGCACGCGCAGCTCCACCGGCTTGATCCAGTACTCGAACGCGCCCAGGCTCATCGCCTTGATGATGTCCATCGACAGCTTGTCGCCGGTGAGGATGGTCACGCGCAGGCCGCGGTCAGAGATCTCCTGGTTGAGGATGCGCACCACCTCCAGGCCCGAGATGTCGGGCAGGTGCATGTCCAGCAGCACCAGGTCGGGCCGCTCCTGGCGCACCATCTCGACGCCCTGGCGGCCGGTGGTGGCCTGCAGCAGCTGCACGCCGGGGAAGTGCTGCATCATCCCTTCGACCACGGCCATGCTGGTCTCTGCATCTTCGATGTAGAGCACCTTGCCGCGCAACGAGCCGGCGGCGGGCACCAGCTCGGACGGAAGCTCGGATGCAGCCATGGTGGGTGTCCCCTGAGACACGCAAGCATAGTCACATCCCCAGAAAAGACGACGGCCCGGGGAATTCCCGGGCCGTCGCAACATGACGTATCAGCGGCCTCGCCCGCCGGGCCGCCCCAAGGGCGGGTGCGCCCCCACGGGGGGCCGCGAGCGCAGCGAGCTTGGGGGCTGCATCACTGTGAGGCCGCCGATGCGGCCGGGGCCGGCGTGTGCCCGGCGTCGATGCCGTGCTTCTCGCCGCCCATGTCCACGCTGCCGCCGGCCTTGCTCAGCACCCAGATGGCCACTGCGGCAAAGACGACGAAGCCCAGGAAGATCTTCCACATGCGCAGGCCTTCAGTCGTTGGCGTAGATGTCCACGTCCTTGGTCTCGCGCACGAACAGCATGCCGATTACCAGCGTGGCCACCGCGATGACGATGGGGTACCACAGGCCGTAGTAGATGTTGCCGTTCTGCGCCACCATCGCGAAGCTGATGGAAGGCAGCAGGCCGCCGAACCAGCCGTTGCCGATGTGGTACGGCAGGCTCATCGAGGTGTAGCGGATGCGGGTCGGGAACATCTCCACCAGCATGGCCGCGATCGGGCCGTACACCATGGTCACGTAGATCACCAGGATGAACAGGATGCCCACCACGGTGAACCACTGGCTGGAGCCGAACGGGATCGGGTCGGCCTTGGCCGGGTAGCCGGCGGCCTTCATCGCGTCGGCCACCTCCTTCTTGAAGGCGGCGATCTTCTTGGCGCTGTCCTCGTCGAACTTGTGGCCGCCGGCGGTGAGCGTGCCGGTGGGCACCTGCAGCACCTTCTCGCCGATCTTCACCGTGGCCGGCGCGCCCGGCTGGGCCACCGTCTCGTAGCTGGCCGAGGCCTGCGCCAGGGTGCGCTTGGCGATGTCGCAGCCGGAGGTGAAGTCCACCTCGCGGGCGATCGGGCTGCCCTGGAAGGAGCACTGCGCCGGATCCACCGTCACGCTGATCTGGGCCGAGGTCTGCGCCGCCGCCAGCTTGGGGTTGGCCGCCTCGGTCAGCGCCTTGAACAGCGGGAAATAGGTCAGCGCCGCCAGCAGCAGGCCGCCCATGATGATGGGCTTGCGGCCGATCTTGTCGCTCAGCGTGCCGAAGATGACGAAGAACGGCGTGCCCAGCAGCAGGGCCACGCCCAGCAGGATGTTGGCGGTGGCGCCGTCCACCTTCAGCACCGCCGTCAGGAAGAACAGCGCGTAGAACTGGCCCGAGTACCAGACCACGGCCTGGCCGGCCGTCAGGCCGATCAGCGCCAGGATCACGATCTTCAGGTTCTTCCACTGGCCGAAGGATTCGCTCAGCGGCGCCTTCGAAGTCTTGCCCTCTTCCTTCATCTTCTTGAAGGCGGGCGACTCGTTCATCGACAGGCGGATCCACACGCTGATGCCCAGCAGGAAGATGGACACCAGGAACGGGATGCGCCAGCCCCAGGCGGTGAAGGCGTCTTCGCCCAGCGCGGTACGGGTGCCCAGGATCACCATCAGCGACAGGAACAGGCCCAGCGTGGCGGTGGTCTGGATCCACGAGGTGTAGGCGCCGCGCTTGCCGTGCGGCGCATGCTCGGCCACGTAGGTGGCGGCACCGCCGTACTCACCGCCCAGCGCCAGGCCTTGCAGCATGCGCAGCGCGATCAGCAGGATGGGCGCAGCCACGCCGATGGAGGCATAGCTGGGCAGCACGCCGACGATGAAGGTCGACAGGCCCATGATGAGGATGGTGACCAGGAAGGTGTACTTGCGCCCGATCATGTCGCCCAGGCGTCCGAACACCAGCGCGCCGAAGGGCCGCACCAGGAAGCCCGCCGCAAAGGCCAGCAGCGCGAAGATGAACGCCGAGGTCGGGTCCAGCGCACTGAAGAACTGCTTGGCGATGATGGCCGCCAAGGAGCCGTAGAGATAGAAGTCGTACCACTCGAACACCGTGCCCAGCGATGAGGCGAAGATGACCTTCTTCTCCTCCGCCGTCATGGGCGTGTCGGCTGCCGGTCTGCTGCCGGCAGTTCCTGCCATTGCCATGCTTGTCCCCTCGAAAATACCGGAGTGAATGCCCGGCGTGGCAAGCACTGTCAAAGCCCCGCCTGACCGCGGCCTGACGGCAAGCTGAACGTTCGCTGACAAACTCGGGCCCAACCCTGAGGCTTCGTTTCTCCATATGCAATTCGTCCGGGTTTGCCCGCTCGGGACAAACATCCTCCGCCCCGCCGCATGACCTCACCTTCGCTGTTCGACGACCTGCCACCCGACCCCCTGACCGACGTCGTGCACGATGCGCTGTGCCTGGCTGCCAGCCCACGCCCGCGCGGCTGGCTGCTGCAGATGGCGCGCTGGCTGCTGGAAGCGCGGGGCCACGCGCCCGAGCGCCCGCCCTCGCTGGCCGCCGTGACCGAAGCCATGGACGATCTGGTGCAACAGGGCCGCGCCCAGCGGGTGGAAGGCCTGGGCGTGACGGTGCCTGTGGATGCCGCCTGGCACACCCGCTTCACCGCGCTGATGCAGCACCCCGCCGCACCCCACTACTGGCGCGCCTTCGCGGCCGCCAACGGCGGCACGCCGATGCGGCCCGATGGCGAGCCGGCCTGGGTGCGCCTGCCCACCGCCGCCGACCGCGTGGGCCTGCTGCGGCTGGTGCTGTACAGCCCGCGCCCAGCCGCCGAGCTGATGCGACTGCTGGAGGGCCCGCTGGTGGAAGCCAGCAGCGCCGCCACGCTGACTGCGGCGCTGACCGAGCCCTTCTTGCGGCCGCTGTTCGATAGCCTGCCGGCCGAGCATCGCGGCCTGCTGGCCCATCTGGTGATGGCCGCCCAAGCCGACACGCCCGCGGCACTGCGCGAGGCGGTGGACGACTGGCTGCGCCGCGCGCCCGACGAAGTGCCGCCGCCGGTGCGCTGCCGCCTGGCCGCCCACCGGCTGCACGCCGGCGACGTGCCAGGCATGCACCAGGCGCTGGTGGGCCTGGCCGGCCCGCTGATCGACCTGTTCGATGCGCTGGCGCTGGCCCATGCCGGCCAGTGGCCGCAGGCCGCGGCCGACGGCCAGGCCGCGATGAAGGCCGCCGCCAAGGGCGCCGGCAAGCGGCAGGCGGCGCTGCCGCAGGAGCTGGTGTGGCCGCTGGTGCTCTCGCTGCTGGCCCAGCCCGAAGCCACCGCCTGGTCCACCGCCCGCAAGCTGTGCGTGGCCGAGTCGGGCAGCCGCAGCCCGGCCCCGCACAGCTTCTGGGGCCTGTGGGCGCATGCCGCGGCGGTACGCCTGGGCGACCAGGCCATCGACCCGCAGGCCTTTGCCTTTGCCAGCAGCCAGGCGCTGGACCCCGACCACCTGCTGATGCAGGCCAGCCGGCTGCTGCTGGCCGCCTGGGCAGGCCACACGCCCGGCGGCTGGACGGCGCTGCGCGCTCGCCACTTGATCGACGGCCTGGCCGACCTGGGCCAGCACTGGATGGCTGCGCTGGTGCGTGAAGCCGCGGTGCGCCTGGGCCTGATGGCGGCCGCCGATGTACACGCTCCGCCGCCCGGCGCAACGCCGCCGGCACCCTTCCTGGCCGCCCCGCGCGAAGCCTGGCGCGATGCGCTGGCCGCGATCGCCGCGCTGGGCGGCGACGGCACGCCCGACCACCCGCTGCAGGCCGCCGTGCCCACACTGCTGTGGTGCCTGACGCTGGACGAAGAAGGCCGCGTACAGGCGGTGCAACCCTATGAGCAGCCGCCCGGCGCCCGCAAGCCCAAGCCGCTGACGCTGAACAAGGTCAAGGCCAGCGCCCGTCTGGATGCGCGCGACGCCGCCGTGGCCCGCAACATCGAGCGCTCGCGCTGGTCGGCGCGCCAGCTGGTGCTGGACGTGACCGGCGCCGCGCAGTCGCTGGTGCGCCACCCCGGCGTGTTCTTCCACGACGCGCCGGGCCAGTTGGTGGAGCTGAACGAAGCCCTGCCCATCATCGAAGTGGCCCGCCGGCTGAACGAGGCGGGCGAGCAGTACGTCTTCCGCATCGATCCGCCGCTGCAGCCCGCCACGCCGCCGCACCTGGGCGAAGGCTGGTTCTATGCCGACGAGCGCCAGGCCGAGGTGGAGCGCCGCAACAGCCTGCGCGTGGTGCGCGATGCGCCTGACCGTGCGCGGCTGATCCGCATCACCCCGGCGCAGCGCCGCGTGGCCGAGCTGGTGTCGCAGGACTGGGCGGTGCCGGTGGGCGCCAAGGCCGAGCTGGAAGCCGCGCTCAAGGTGCTGGCCGGCCACTTCCAGCTGCACAGCGATGCCGCCGCCGGCACCGAAGTACCCGGCGAAAGCCGCCTGCGCGCCCAGCTGGTGCCGGTGGGCGATGCGCTGCAGCTGCGCCTGGTGGTGATGCCCTTCGGCGGCTTCGGCCCCGCGGTGCCGCCGGCCGTGGGCCGCGAGCGGTTGATGACCGTGCACGAAGGCCTGAGCCTGGCCAGCCGCCGCGACCTGGCCCAGGAGGCCGCCCACCTGCGCAGCGTGCTCGATGCCCTGCCCTGGCTGGAAGGCAGCGAAGCCGGTGAGGCCGGCTGGCTGCTGGACACGCCAGAGCTGGCGCTGCAGACGGTGGAAGCCCTGCCCACGCTGCCCGCCATCGCCGCGCTGGACTGGCCGCGTGGCAAGCCGGTGCGCGTGACCACCGTGGCGCCGCATGCGCTGGCCGTGCGCGTGAGCAGCGAGCGGCAATGGTTTGCGCTGGAAGGTGAGCTGAAGGTGGACGACCACCGCGTGGTGGGCCTGCAGCAGCTGCTGCAGATGGCGCAACGGGCCAAGACCGGCCGCTTCGTCGCGCTGGGCGAAGGTGAATACCTGGCGCTGACCGAGCGGCTGCGCCAGCAGCTGGCCGACCTTTCGGCGCTGGGCGCGCAGCGGCCCGACGGCGTGTTTGCGCTGCCGGCCGCCGGTGCCGCCTGGCTGGAAGCCACACTGGACGGCATGCAGGTGGACGGCGACAACCCCTGGCGCCAGCGGCTTGCCGCGCTGCAGGCTGCCGCCCGGCTGCAGCCCGAACTGCCCAAGGGCCTGCGGGCCGAACTGCGCAGCTACCAGGCCGAAGGCTATGCCTGGATGGCACGGCTGGCCCATGCCGGCCTGGGCGCCTGCCTGGCCGACGACATGGGCCTGGGCAAGACGGTGCAGACGCTGGCGATGCTGTTGGCACGCGCCGAGCTGGGCCCGGCGCTGGTGGTGGCGCCGACGTCGGTGGCCGGCAACTGGCTGGCCGAGGCGCAGACCTTCGCGCCCGGCCTGCGCGCCGCCATCTACGGCGATGCGGGCAACGACCGCAACCGCGACGCCAGCATCGACGAAGCCGGGCCGGGCGACCTGCTCATCGTCTCTTACGCACTGGTCCAGCTGGACGCCGAGCGCTTTGCGCGGCGCACCTGGGCCACGCTGGTGATGGACGAGGCCCAGGCGGTGAAAAACGCCGCCACCAAGCGCGCCAAGTCGGTGGCCGAGCTGAAGGCCGACTTCCGCCTGGCACTCACCGGCACGCCGGTGGAAAACCGGCTGGCCGACCTGTGGTCCATCATGAACATGCTGAACCCCGGCCTGCTGGGCACGGCCACGCAGTTCAACGAACGCTTCGGCAGCCCGATCGAGAAACAGCAGGACGCCGCGGCCCGCGCCCGGCTGCGCCGGCTGGTCTCGCCCTTCCTGCTTCGGCGCACCAAGGCCCAGGTGCTGACCGACCTGCCGCCGCGCACCGAGATCGTCCACCAGGTGCAGCCCGGCGAGGCCGAGCGCAACTTCCTGGAAGCACTGCGCCGCAATGCCGTCGAACGCATCCAGGCCATGGGCGACAAGGGCGGCCCCGACACCGCCTTCCACGTGCTGGCCGAACTCACACGGCTGCGCCGCGCCGCCTGCGACCCGCGGCTGGTGGCGCCCGAGCTGGGCATCGTAGGCAGCAAGGCACAGGAGTTCGAGACCCTGGTGCGCGAGTTGGTGGACGGCCAGCACAAGGCGCTGGTGTTCAGCCAGTTCACCGACTTCTTGAAGCTGCTGGGCCGGCGGCTGGACGATGCCGGCATTGCCTACCAGTACCTGGACGGGAGCACGCCGGGGCCCGAGCGGGCGCGCCGCGTGGCCGCCTTCCAGCGCGGCGAGGGCGAGCTGTTCCTCATCAGCCTGAAGGCGGGCGGCTTCGGCCTCAACCTGACGATGGCCGACTATGTGCTGATCGTCGACCCCTGGTGGAACCCGGCCGCCGAAGACCAGGCCATGGGCCGCGCCCACCGCATCGGCCAGCAGCGGCCGGTGACGGTGTACCGGCTGGTCACGGCCGGCTCGATCGAGGAGCGCATCGTCGAACTGCACCGCGACAAGCGCGGCCTGGCCGATGGGCTGCTGGAGGGGCAGGACGAGGGCAAGGCGATCGGGGCCGATGAGCTGCGCGAACTCCTACTAGGAACGCCGCCAGGCCTTTAAGGCCGCTTGACGGCGGGCCGCGGCGCGGCGGCCTCCGCCCACGGCTGATCGAAGAACGGATCGCCCGCCAGCGCCGCGGCCACCATGGGCAGCGCATCCAGTCCCCAGAACAGCCGGCCGTCCAGCTCGATGGCCGGCACGCCGAACACGCCGCGCTCGATGGCGGCTTGTGTAGACAACTTCAGCTCTTCCTTCACCTCGGCCGAGGAAGGGTCGCGCTGCGGCTGCAGCCGGGCCGCCAGCGCAGCCAGGCGCTGCGGGTCGTTGGCGTCACCGCCTTCGCACCACACGTGGCGGAACAGGGCCTCCACCACGCGGCGGTTGGGCGCGCCGCCCGGCGGGCTGCAGGCCAGCGCCAGCCGCTGCAGCGCCAGCGGGTTGAACGGGTGCTGCGCCGGCAGCTGCAGCGGCGTGCCCTGCTGGCGCGCCAGCCACAGCACCTGGCGGTAGGTCCAGTCGCGCTTGGGCGCCAGCTCGGCCGGGCCACGCTGGCCCCAGTGCTGCAGCACCGCGCCCAGCAGCAGCGGCCGGTATTCCACCAGGTAAGAATGCCCTTCCAGCGCCTGCGGCAACCGGTCGAAGGCCAGCCAAGCGTAGGGCGAAATCACGTCGAACCAGAAGCGCAGCGACTTCATGGCCGCCTCTGGCCCGCCAGCACCAGTAGGCCGCGCTGGCGCAAGGCCTCGCGCCGCGCCGGCAGCTGCGCCCACACCACGCGCTTGTCGTCGTCGGGCAGGCGGCTCCAGCTGGCGATCTCGTCCAGCGTGCGGGCGCAGCCGCGGCACCAGCCGCTGGTCTCGTCCATGCGGCACACGCTGTTGCAGGGCGAAGGCACCAAAGCGGTCGTCATGCCTGCACCACGTCCACCACCGGCGCGCCGGTGAGGCTGGCCAGCTGCTGCGGCGTCAGCATGAACACGCCGTTGGGATGGCCGGCGGCGGCCCACACTGCTTCAAAGCGGAACAGCTGGTCGTCGATCAGCGTCACCAGCTTTTCGGCATGGCCCACCGGCGACACGCCGCCGATGGAAAAGCCGGTGCGGGCCTTGACGAAGGCGGCGTCGGCGCGGCCCACCGGCCCCACCAGCGCGGCCACTTTCTTCTCGTCCACCCGGCGGTCGCCCGAGGCCACCACCAGCACCGCGGCCTCGTCGGCCTTGCGCTTGAAGATCACGCTCTTGGCCACCTGCCCCACCAAGATGCCCAGCGCATCGGCCGCCTCCTGCGAGGTGCGGGCCGGCACGCCCAGCCAGCGCGGCGCATGCGGGTGGCCCAGCTCGGCCAGCAGCGCGGTGACGCGCTGAAAACCTTCAGAACCGGCCGTGCTGGCCTCGGCGGACGGTGTGGGGGTGTCGGCAGTGCTCATGGCGCCATTGTCATGGCACGGCGGTGCCACTTGCGCCGGCCGCAGCCGCACGCACCCGGCCAACCAGCCCGCGCAAAAAGCGCGACAGCAGCACGATGGCTGCCACCATCACCACCACGCCCACGGCCAGCAGCGCGAAGAACCACAGCGACTGGTGGACCGACAGCCACAGCATCGAAGGCACGAAGGCATCGCCCAGCAGCGACAGGCCGATGTTGCTGAAGGGCTCGGGCGAGGTGTTCACTGCCGCCCGCGTGGCCGCCTTGGCCGCATGCGCGGTGGCCGCCAGGCTGCCGCCCAGCAGCGCGGCCACGGCGCCCCAGGTGGCCTCGTCACCGCCGAACACACCGTAAGCCAGCGCCGCCCCGGCCGGAATGCGGATGGCGGTGTGCACCGTGTCCCAGGCCGAATCCACCCAGGGGATCTTGTCGGCGAGAAACTCCACCAGCACCAGCGCGCCGCTGACGGCCAGCAGCACCGGGCTTTGCAGCACCTGCAACCCGGCCGGCAGCTGCACCCAGCCCAGCCAGCCGGCCAGCCCGGTGAGAAATACCACCGCATAGAGGCGCAGGCCGCTGGCCCAGCCCAGGGCGGCGGCCAGGGCCATCAGTTGCGTGGTGTCGAGGTGCATGTGTTGAGTGGGCCCCGGGGCGGGTGGATCAGACAGGCTCCCGCCGGTAGGCCCCCACGGCTTCGGCGGTACGCCAGGCCGGCGGTGCTTCGGCCGTGGCCCAGTGTTCCACCGCCTCGGCAATCACCGGGCCTGTGGGGCCACCGTTCAGCCGGTAGCGGGCATTGCAGAAGAACACGCCGGGCGGGTGATCCACCCGCACCACGGCATGCACGCGGCCGTCGGCCAGCGCGTCCACCGCCTGCAGCGTGATGGTCCAGCCCTCGGGGTAAGCGGCATTGGCACGCACGATGGCATCACCATCGAGGAACCATTCGCCGCTGCAAGGCCAGTGCGTCACCGCATCGGCGGCGTACAGCGCGCGCATGCCGGCCCAGTCGCGGGCCTGCACGCGGGTCCACAGCGTGCGCACCACGGCGCAATGGTGCTCGGCATCGTCCAGGCCCGGCGGCGTGCCCGGCTGCAGCGGCTTGACCATCACCACGCTGCGGTAATGCTTGCCGTCCCACTGCACCTCGTCCACGTCGGCAAAGCCCCAGCGGCCGTACAGCGCGCGCAGGTGGTGGGCCGGCACCGCCGTGTCCAGCGCGATGGCGCGGTGGCCCTGCGCGCGGGCCCAGGCCTCGCACGCCGCAAACAGCCGCTCGCCCAGCCGCTGGCCGCGCAGGGCCGGCTCGATGGCGAACTGGTGGATGTGGGCCACGTCGGTGCGGAAGTACCAGGGCGTGGCCCGCGCCCAGGCATGGCGCTGCGGGTCGAACGGACCGTTGACGGTGATGGTGCCCACCACCTGCGCACCGCGGGCCAGCACGTAGCACTGGCCGCCCAGCACCCGCTCGCGCGTCATGGCCACCGTCTGGTCCACCGCGGTGTAGTTCAGGCCCATCGCGGCCAGCGGCGCATAGGCGCGGTGCAGCAGCGCGGTGATGGCTTCCAGCGAATCAGCGTCGGCCAGCGGCCGCAGCACCAGCTCGTCCATGGCCTTACTTCAGCGGAATGACGGTGCCCCGATCCACCGGCACCGCGGTCACGCTGTTCTGCGGCGAGCCTTCGATCACCCGGTCGGAGTAGGTCAGGTACACCAGCGTGTTGCGGGTCTTGTCCACCATGCGCACCACGCGCAGCTTCTTGAAGATGAGGGAGATGCGCTCGGTGAACATCTCTTCCTGCGCCGGCAGCGGCTTCTTGAAGCTGATGGGCCCGGTCTGGCGGCAGGCGATGCTGGCTTCGGCCTTGTCTTCGGCCAGGCCCAGCGCGCCCTTCACGCCGCCGGTCTTGGCGCGCGACACATAGCAGGTAACGCCCTGCACGCCGGGGTCGTCATACGCATCGACCACGATCTTGTGGTCGGGGCCGATGAGCTTGAAGACGGTGTCCACCTCGCCCACGGGCTCGGCCCGCGCGGCGGTGGCCGCCAGCAGGCCAAGGGCCAGCGCGGCATGACGAAGGAGGCAGGAGAAGGCAGGCTGTTTCATGGGCCGCAGCTTAGCGGCCTTGACAGGCGCCGGTCGCCTTCTATATTCACCCATAACGGTGAATGACATGACGACAACCGACCTGCTGGACCACACCATGACCGCGCTGGCCGATGCCACGCGCCGCGCCATCCTGCGGCGGCTGGCGCGCGGCGAGGCCCGCGTCACCGAGCTGGCGGCGCCGTTCGCCATCTCGCTGAACTCGGTGTCCAAGCACATCCGCATCCTGGAGCGTGCGCAGCTGGTGCAGCGCCGGGTGGTGGGCCGCGAGCACCTGCTGTCCTTCAACCCCGCCCCGCTGGCTGAAGCCGGCGCCTGGATTCACGAGCAGCAGGCCTTCTGGTCGCAGCGGCTCGATGCCCTGGAAGCCGCCCTGCTGGCCGAAGACGCCAGCGCGGCCGCGGCTTCCGCCCCTGCCCCTGCGCCTGAGCCCGTACGCAAGAAGGCGCGCCGACCTGCCCGAGGACCCTCACGATGACTGCCCATACCCCCCTTTCCTCCACCGACGCCGAGCCGCTGGGCGCGGTGATCGCGCCCGCCACGGTGCGCATCGAGCGGCTGCTGCCCGGCACGCCCGAGCGGCTGTGGACCTACCTGGTAGACCCCGACAAGCGCGCCCTGTGGCTGGCCGGCGGGCCGATGGCAGCGCACGAAGGCGGCCGCTACACGCTGCATTTCAAGAACGAAGACCTCTCGCCGGTGGCCGAGCCGGCGCCCGATGCCAGCCAGCTGTGCAGCGATGGCGACATCGGCGAACACGGTGGCCAGGTGCTGGCCTGGCAGCCGCCGCAGCGCCTGGTGCTGAGCTGGCCCGAGCCCGGTGGCGCGCCGCCTTCCACGGTGGAATTCGACCTGGCGCCGGTAGCAGGCGGCCAGCAGGTGCGGCTGACCATCACCCACCGACGGCTGGCTTCCAGCGCATCGATGCTCAGCGTGGCGGGCGGTTGGCACACCCACCTGGGCGTGCTGCTGGACCGGCTGGCCGGGCGCACGCCGCGGCCCTTCTGGTCGTCCTTCGCGCGGATGCGCGAGGCCTACCGCCCGTGGGTGGAATCGGCCTGGCGGTAGACGTCTTCTTCACGCCAGCCCAGCGCCTGCATCTCGGCCACGCGCAGGTGCGCTTCGCTGGGCATCAGGAATTCGTCGAGCTGCGGCGGCGCGATGGCGGTGCCCGCCAGCATCGCGTGGGCCTGGCCGCGGTGGTGTGTCTGGTGCATGAACAAATGGGCCAGCACATGGCCCACCGCATCGCGCTGCACATGGTCGCCGCGGTCCAGCGCCACTTCGGCCGCGCAGCCCTCGGGCGTGAGCGAGAGGCAGAAGTCGATCAGCCGCTGGTCGCTGACAGCCTGGCGACCGGCCAGTTCGGCCACCGTGCCGGCCGGCTGGAAGGTTTGGTAGGCCTGCACGATGCCGGCATCGCCATGCAGGGCGCCGATGTAATACAGGTCCACCGCCAGCAGATGGTTGAGCGTGGCCGCCAGGCTGGGAAAAAAGCTGGTGCGCGGCGCATGAAACTCATCAGCGCCCAGCGCCGCCATCGCGCCATGCAGCCGATGGTTGGCCAGCCTGTTGGCATGCGCTTGTATGGACAAGTGGCCGGGCAGGTCCATCACCGCTCCTAGAAGGGATCGCCGGACAGCCAGCGCTCGATCTGCGACTTGCGATCGTTGCCCCAGAAGGGCTCACCGTCCACCACGAACCAGGGCGTGCCGAACACGCCAGCGGCGATGGCCTCTTCATTGGCCTGCTTCAGGCGCAGCTTCCATTGCGGATCGGACCAGGCCGCTTCGGCCGCCTGCGGGTCGATGTCCGAAGCTTCGGCCAAGGCCTTCAAGGCCGATGCATCGTCCAGCCGCACGCCACGGGTGAAGTAAGCCCGCAGCCCCGCATGCGCCCACGATGCGGCCCGCGCCGGGTCTTGCGACTGCAGCCAATAGAAGACACGCGCCGCGTTTTGGGTGGCAATGGGAAATTGCGCCGGCTGGAGATACGGAATGCCTTCGGCCCGCGCCGACCGCGCGAAGTCGCGCAGCGCGTATTCGCGCTTCAACGGGTAATCCACCGGCGGCTTGAGCCCCGTGTACTGAAACGTGGCCCCCAGCAAGATGGCATGCCACTTCACCGCCCGCCCATGGCGCGCGGCCAGGGCCTCGATCCATTCGGAGGCGATGTACGAATAGGGCGACGAGAAGTCGAAATAGAAGCTGACGGGCGTGGGGGCGTTCATGGTGGGGTGAACGTAGCACGCGGGGGTGGGGGGCGGGGGTGGCGGAATCCCTGGGCGGTGGAGGCGCTGCGGGAAACCCGAGCGCTGGTCGTCGCGCAAAACGACTGATTGACGGCCCTACGCCTAAGGCGTACAGTCCCACCATGCTCACCGTCGTCGAAAGCCCCATCTTTCAAAGGATGTGGCCCCGGTACTGGGACGAGGACGAGCGCGCTGAATTCGCATCCTTCATATCCCGCAACCCGGACGCCGGGTCGCTGATTCGTGGCTCCGGAGGTGTCCGCAAAGTGCGCTGGGCCCGGGAAGGAACCGGCAAGTCCAGCGGCGTCAGGATCGTCTATCTGGCTCGGAACGAAGCGGGTGAGGTTTATCTGCTGACGCTGTATGCCAAGGCGGAGTCTGCGAACATTTCGCCCAGCACACTCAAGGAGATTCGTCGTGCCCTTGAAATCTAAGAAGCTCAACCCTGCCGAAGTCGCTGCGTTCGAGGCACAGCGGGACCTGGGCGCGGAGATCCTGCAGTCCATCAAGGACATGAAGGCAGGCAAGGGCAAGGTGGTGGTTTCGTCGGCCACCGAAGCTCGCGAAGCGACCGGCCTGTCCCAGTCGCAGTTCGCCAGCCTGCTGGGCGTCTCGGTTCGCACGCTCCAAGGCTGGGAGCAAGGCAGAAAGCAGCCCAGCGGTGCAGCGCGCACGCTGCTGGCCATCGCTCGCACCAACCCGAAGGCGGTGCTGGCGGTGTCGAGAAAGTGAGGCCGAGTCGTTCAGCAGGACAAGTGCGCCGCGGCGGGGACTGATGCTATGAACTTGATGACGGTCCAGGGCTACACAGCGCGCATGGCATACGACCCTGAAAGCGGCCTGTATTGCGGTGAGATCCTGGGCCTCTCGGGAGGTGCCGACTTTTATGCAAAGAGCCCAACGGAACTGCGCCAGGAGTTCAAGAACTCCCTGGCCGTCTACCTTCAGGTCTGCGCAGAAAAAGGCATCGATTCCCGCCGCGCGATCTGCGGCCCAGCGGGCGGCGCACCCACACCCTGACCCGCCCTACCCCAACGCCCGGCCAATCAAGATCTTCTGCACATCCGACGTGCCCTCATAGATCTGCGTCACCCGCACGTCACGGTAGATGCGCTCCAGGGGAAAGTCGCTGACGTAGCCGTAGCCGCCCAGGGTCTGGATGGCGGCGCTGCAGACGCGTTCGGCCATTTCGCTGGCAAACAGCTTGGCCATCGCGGCCTCCTTCAGGCAGGGTTGGCCGGCGTCCTTCAGGCTGGCCGCATGCCAGATGAGCTGGCGGGCCGCTTCGATCTGCGTGGCCATGTCGGCCAGGCGGAATTGCACGGCCTGGTGCTGAAAGATCGGCTGGCCAAAGGCCACGCGGTCTTTGCTGTAGGCCAGTGCGGCCTCGAAGGCGGCGCGGGCCATGCCCACACTTTGTGAAGCGATGCCGATGCGCCCGCCTTCCAGGCCCGAGAGGGCGATCTTCAGGCCCTGGCCTTCTTCGCCCAGGCGGTTGGCAGCGGGCACGCGGCAGTTCTCGAACAGGATCTGCGCGGTGTCGCTGCTGTGCTGGCCCATCTTGTCTTCCAGCCGCGCCACGGTGTAGCCGGGCGCCTTGGTGGGCACCAGGAAGGCGCTGATGCCCCGCTTGCCGGCGGCCTTGTCGGTGACCGCCATCACGATGGCCACGTCGCCGTTCTGGCCGCTGGTGATGAACTGCTTGACGCCGTTGATCACGTAGTCGTCACCATCGCGCACGGCGGTGGTTTTCAGGCCGTCGGCCTGTGAGCCCACGTGCGGCTCGGTCAGGCAGAAGGCGCCCAGCATGCGGCCGCTGGCCAGCGGCACCAGCCACTGCTGCTTCTGCTGCTCGTTGCCCCAGGCCAGCAGGATGGAGCACACCGGGCAGTTGTTGACGCTGACCACGGTAGAGGTGCCGCCGTCGCCGGCCGCGATCTCTTCCAGGATCAGGGCCAGCGACAGGTAGTCCAGCCCCGCCCCGCCGTATGCGTCGGGCACGGCCACGCCGTAGCAGCCCAGCTCGGCCAGGCCTTGCAGCTCGGCCTTCGGAAAGTGGTGTGCCTTGTCCCATTGCGCCGCCTGCGGCGCAATGCGGTCTTGCACATAGCTGCGCACGGCGTCCTGGATGGCGCGGTGGTCTTCAGACAGATGCATGCGCGGGGTTCCTGCGGTACTACCAGGCCAGCGGCTGGCCGTCGTGGTTGAAAAAGCCGCCGCTGTGTTGGGCCGTCAGGCCCGCCACGGTGCGGCGCAGGTCAGCAATGCTGTGCTGCGGCGTCAGGTCGGCCTGGCTGCCGCCCATGTCGGTCTGCACCCAGCCGGGGTGAAGCGCCACGCAAACGGCCCTGCCCTGCCAGGCCAGCGACACGTCCTTGACCACCGAGTTGAGCGCGGCCTTGCTGGCGCGGTACAGCCAGCCGGCGGTGGCCGAGCGCAGGCCGATGGAGCCCATGCGCGACGACAGCACCGCCACCTTGGCGCCGGGCGCCAACGCATCGGCCAGCTGCGGCAGCACCCGCATGGCGCCCAGCACGTTGGTGTGCATCACCGCGTCGAAGTCGGCTTCCGTGGGCGTTTGCAGGCCTTGCGTGCGCGGGCCGTACACGCCGGCCATCAGCCACACCTGGTCAAAGCCCGCGTTGTCGCAGCGCCAGGCGATGCCCGAGGCGCTGGCGGCATCGCTCACGTCCAGCGCAAAGGCTTCGGCGCCCATGGCCTGCAGTGCGGCCACACCCTCGGCACTGCGCGCGGTGGCCGTGACCTGGGCGCGGTCGGCCAGGCATTGCCGCACCAGCTCTTGCCCCAGCCCGCGGCTGGCGCCGATCACCAGGACCTTCATCGTGCGGCCCCGGTCACAGCAGTTCCAGCGCCATGGCGGTGGCCTCGCCGCCGCCGATGCACAGCGAGGCCACGCCACGCTGGGCGTTGCGCTTCTTCATCGCGCCCAGCAGCGTGACGACGATGCGAGCGCCCGAGGCGCCGATGGGGTGGCCCAGCGCCACCGCGCCGCCATGCACGTTGACGATGTCGTGCGGCAGCTTGAACTCGGCCATGGCCGCCATGGTGACGGCGGCAAAGGCCTCGTTCACTTCCCACAGGTCGACCTGGCCGGGCTGCCAGCCGGCCTTCTTCAGCACCTTGTCGATGGCGCCGGCCGGCGCGGTGGCAAACCACTCGGGCGCCTGCGCGTGCACGCTGTGCGCCACGATGCGGGCGATGGGCCGGGCGCCGCGGCGCACCGCATCGCTCTCGCGCATCATCACCAGCGCGGCGGCGCCGTCGGAGATGCTGGACGAGGTGGCGGCGGTGATGGTGCCGTCCTTCTTGAAGGCGGGCTTCAGGCCCGGAATCTTGTCCAGCTTGGCCTTGAAGGGCTGTTCGTCGCGGGTGATCTGCACGTCGCCGGCCTTGCCGGGCAAGGTGACGGCCGCCATCTCCCAATCGAAGCTGCCATCTTCGTTGGCCTGCTTGGCGCGCTGGGTGGAGGTGATGGCGAACTGGTCCATCGCCTCGCGCGTGAACTGGTACTTGGCCGCGCACGATTCGGCGAACACGCCCATGGCCTTGCCGCGTTCATACGCGTCTTCCAGGCCGTCCATGGCCATGTGGTCGTACACGGCCGAGGCGCCATACTTGATGCCCTTGCGCGCAAACATCAGGTGCGGCGCGTTGGTCATGCTTTCCATGCCGCCGGCCACCACCACGCCGGCGCTGCCGGCGGCCAGCATGTCGTGGCCGAACATCATGGCCCGCATGCCGGAGCCGCACATCTTGCTCAGCGTCACGGCGCCGGCCGAATCGGGCAGGCCGGCCTTGCGTGCGGCCTGGCGGGCGGGCGCCTGGCCCTGGCCGGCCATCAGGCAGTTGCCGAACAGCACTTCGTCCACCGCGTCGCCGGGCACGCCGGCCCGCTCCACCGCGGCGCGGATGGCCACGGCGCCCAGCTCCCACGCCGGCAACGCGGCAAAGTCGCCCAGCAGGCCGCCGATGGGCGTGCGGGCCGCGGACACGATGACGATGGGATCAGGTGCGCTCATGGTTTCGTCCTTTCAAACAGCGTGACGGAGGTGGAAGCGGCGCTCGGGCTCGTACGGGAACACGTCGTGCACATGGCCGGCGGCAATGCGCTCTTTGTGGCCCTGCCAGAACGCGGGGTCGAGCAGGTCGGCGTGGTGCGCCATGAACACCTTGCGCACCGCGGGGTTGCCCAGCAGGAAGGGCTCGAAGGTCTCGGGGAACACGTCGCGCGGGCCGACCGAATACCAGATCTCGCCCGACATCTCGTCTTCTTCGTTGCGCGGTGCAGGCACGCGGCGGAAGTTGCAGTCGGTCAGGTACTCGATCTCGTCGTAGTCGTAGAACACCACCTTGCCGTGGCGTGTGACGCCGAAGTTCTTCCACAGCATGTCGCCCGGGAAGATGTTGGCCGCCACCAGGTCCTTGATGGCGTTGCCGTACTCCAGCACCGCATGCTCGATCTGGCTGGGCGTGGCCTCTTGCAGGAAGATGTTCAGCGGGATCATGCGCCGCTCGATGTACACGTGGCGGATGACCAGCCAGTCGCCGTCTTCCTCGATCAGGCTGGGGCAGAAGTGCTTCAGCTCGGCGATCAGCTCATCTTCGAAGCGCGATCGCGGAAAGGCCACGTTGCTGTACTCCAGCGTGTCGGCCATGCGGCCCACGCGGTCGTGGGTCTTCACCAGCTGGTACTTGCCCTGGATCTGCTCGCGCGTGGTTTCCTTCTGCGGCGGGTAGAAGTCCTTGATGCACTTGAACACATAGGGGAACGAGGGCAGGTCGAACACCAGCATCACCATGCCCTTGATGCCGGGCGCGATGCGGAAGCGGTCGCTGCTGTGCCGCTGGTGGTACAGGAAGTCGCGGTAGAACAGGTTCTTGCCGTGCTTTTGCAGGCCCAGCGCGCTGTAGATCTCGGCCCGCGGCTTGCGCGGCATCAGCGACCGAAGAAACTGCACGTAGGCGCTGGGAATCTCCATGTCCACCATGAAGTAGGCCCGCGCAAAGCTGAACAGCATCTGCAGGTCGTCTTCGCCGTGCAGCGCGGTGTCGATCACCAGCTGGCCCGCTTCGTTGTGCAGGATGGGCAGCGCAAAGCCCAGCTCGCGGAAGCCGTTGATCACCTTGCCCACCAGGTAGGCGCCCTTGTTGCGATAGAAGAGCGAGGCCAGCACCTGGATCTGGAAATTGGCGCGCAGCCGGCTCATGCCCATCTCGGGCTCCAGCACTTCCAGCACGCGGGCAATGTCACGCTCCAGGTCTTCGAAGGGGCGCTGCAGCTGAAAGTTGTGCACCACCCGCACCATCGTTTCGTGCAGCGTGTCGCGCGTGGGGTAGTAGGCGCGGTAGGTGGGCGTGGCGGCCGGCTCGTCGTTCTCGATGTACTCGGTGCTCAGCGCCGGGCGCACGAAGATGAAGTCGTTGAGGAAGTAGCTGTGGTGCAGCACCCGGGTGGTGACCGAGTTGAAGAAGGTCTCGGCCAGCTCGGGCTGGTGGTGGTCGGTCAACAGGCCGATGAAGTGCAGCTTGACCTGCTGCCAAACGTCCATCGGCAGGTCGTTGGCATCGAACTCGTTGAGCAGCCGTTGCACTGCTTCGTCCACCCGCAGGTCGTAGAACTCGATCCGCTCTCGCTGCGCGCGCTGCTGGCCCTGCCAGTCGGCCTGCTCGAAGCGCTGCTTGGCTTCGGCGCTGGTCTGCCTGAACAGCGTGTAGTGGCGGTTGAAGCCATCACGCAGGGCCTGGGCGATGTGGAAGGCACGGCCGTCGGTGAGCTGGTGCGGAAACATGGGTGGGCGAAGCAGGGGGTCAGGTGGCAGGGGTGTAGCGCTGCTGAACTGCTGCAAGGCTGGTTTCGTAAGCGGTGTTGACGTCGTCGGAGTTGCCGACCGTCATGCGCAGGTCCTGGAGCAGGCCGTTGTGCAGGCCGTAGAACCAGCCGTGGATCACCACGGTCTGGCCACGCTGCCAGGCGTCCTGCACCACGGTGGTCTCGCACACGTTGCGGGCCTGCTCGAGCACGTTGAGCTCGCACAGCGCGTCCACGCGGCGGGCCTCGGGCACGGTGTCCAGCCAGGCCTGGTGGCGGCTGCGCACGTCCTGCACATGGCGCAGCCAGTTGTCGACCAGGCCCACGCGCTTGTTGTACAGCGCCGCCCGCACACCACCGCAGTTGGAGTGGCCGACGATCATGATGTGCTGCACCTTGAGCTGGTCGACCGCGAACTGCACCACCGACAGGCAGTTGAGGTCGGAGTGCGCCACCACGTTGGCCACGTTGCGGTGCACGAACAGCTCACCGGGCGCCAGGCCCACCAGCTCGTTGGCGGGCACGCGGCTGTCGGCGCAGCCGATCCACAGGTACTGCGGCTCCTGCTGCTTCAGCAGGCTGCTGAAGAAGCCGGGCTGACGATGCTCGACATCGGCCGCCCACTGGCGGTTCTTGTCGAGCAGGTCGGCTAGGGAGTCTTGACTCATCAAAAGGCCTTGGACAAAGAGGGAGTGGAAGTGAAGGCGGTCAAGGCCGGTAGATGGCGTACTGCACGCGGTCGATCACGCGACCATCCTTGAAGGCGCTGCGCGGCATGTCGGCTTCCTTGATGTAGCCGCACTTGCGGGCCACCGCCTGCGAGCCGGTGTTCCACGCGAAGATGGGCGCGAACAGGCGCGTGATCTCGGGCAGCTCCTGCCACACCCACTCGGTGATCAGGCCCAGCGCCTCGGTGGCGATGCCATGCCGCCAGTGCGGCTGGCCGATCCAGTAGCCCACCTCGGCATTGCAGCGTAGCGGGCCCTGCTGCGGCGCCACGTTGGCACAGCCGATCACTTCGCCGCGCACATCGATGCCCCACACATGGCCGTAGTGCGATTCACGGGCGCCGCCGTCGCACCAGGCGATGGCATCGGCCAGCGTGTAGGGGTGCGGGAAGCCTTCGAACAGGTTGCGCCACACCTCCACGTCGTCGGCATGGCGTTGCAGGCTGGGCGCGTCGGCGGGCGTGAGCTCGCGCAGGGTGCAGCGCTGGCCCACCAGCGTGGGCAGCGGCGTTCCGGGCGTCATGGGGCCTCCTTCTTGGTGCGGGTGCGGCGCGCGTCCGTCAGCATGCGGCGGCAACGGGCCTCATGCTGCCCGATCTCGGTGAGCGTGAGCTGCAGGTCGGCCAGTTTGCGCTCGAGCTGCTGCCGGTGCGATTGCAGCATGGCCAGGAAAGCCTCAAGCTGCTGCGTGGTGTCGGACGGCGATTCATACATGTCCACCAGCTGCTTCACCTCTGACAGGCTGAGCCCCAGGCGCTTGCCTCGCAGCGTGAGCTTGAGGCGCGTGCGGTCGCGGTGGTTGTACACGCGGTTCATGCCGCGGCGCTCCGGCTCCAGCAGGCCCATGTCCTCGTAGAAGCGGATGGCACGCGGCGTGACATCGAACTCCTGCGAAAGCTCGGTGATGCTGAAGGTCTTGCCTTCCTTGGCGGGGCGGGGGGCGGCGGGCATGTCTACACTGACGTTGACGTAAACGTAAATGTACTGCGGCCCGCACCGCACCATGACCATGGCAAACGCCGACGAACTGCAGCTTGTCTATCCCCTTGGCGACACCTTGCCCGCCTCCGGCGGCACGCTGGAGGTGGCGCCGGGCGTGCTGTGGCTGCGCATGCCGCTGCCGTTTGCGCTCGACCACATCAACTTGTGGCTGCTGCGCGACCGGCAGGACGGGCGCGAGGGCTGGACCATCGTCGACTGCGGCATCGACAGCCCCAGCACCCGCGCGGCGTGGGAGCAGGTGTTTGCCACCGCGCTGCAAGGCCTGCCGGTGCTGCGCGTGATCGTCACCCACATGCACCCCGACCACATCGGCCTGGCGCATTGGCTGACCGAGCGCTGGCAATGCCGGATGTGGATCAGCGCCACCGACTTCGGCGTGGCCCAGCTGGCGCGCAACGCCACCGGCCAGGGCGGCGACGAGAACGCCGACTTCCTGGCCGCGCACGGCCTGGCGGATGGCGAGACGCTGGAGCTGATACGCCACCGCAGCGATCATTTCGCGCAGCTGGTGCCGGCCCTGCCCGCCAGCTACCGGCGGCTGCTGGACGGCATGGTGCTGCACATCAACGGCCGGCCGTGGCGCTGCATGGCGGGCTATGGTCATGCGCCCGAGCACATGTCGCTGCACGATGCGCAGGGCGGCCTGCTGATCGCGGGCGACATGGTGCTGCCGCGCATCAGCACCAACGTGGGCGTGCACAGCAGCGAGCCCGAAGGCAACCCGCTGCCGCTGTATCTGGACTCCATCGCCCGCACCGCCGCCGAGCTGCCGGCAGACACGCTGGTACTGCCCTCACACGGCCGGCCCTTCCGCGGCCTGCACACGCGGGTGCAGCAACTGCAACGCCACCACGACGAACGCCTGGCCGAGCTGATGCAGGCCCTGCGCCAGCGCCCCGGCAGCGCCGCCGACATGCTGCCCGTGCTGTTCCGCCGCGAGCTGGACGCCCACCAGACCACCTTCGCGATGGCCGAGTCGCTGGCCCACCTGAACATGCTGTGGCATGGAGGGCGGGTGCAACGCAGCCGCGGCGCTGATGGCGTGTGGCGGTTCACCGTGGCCACCACGGCCTGACGGCGCAGGCAGGACCGGGAAAGATCGGGGGCAGATACTGCGCCCATGCACCCGCTCCACCACCTCTCCTTCGGCGTGGCCGACCTGGCACTGGCCGGCCGCTGCTGCGATGCCGCGCTGGCCAACGGCGGCCGCGACACCTGCCACGCGGCCTTCGTCATCGGCCCGGCCGGCCACGCCATCGAAGCGGTGTGCAAGGCGCCAGGCTGAACAGCGTGGCACCTGCGCCCACGCTGCGCCTGGGCCGGCAGGCCGCCACCTGCGCGCTCTTCTGCGCCTTGGCACTGGCGGTGATGGCCTGGCGTCACCCTCACGACTGGCTGGCCGACACCCGCACCGGATGGGCGCTGCCCGTGCAGCTGGCCCTGGCTGCCGCCGCCACGGCTGCCGCCTGGTGGCTGATCGTGCTGGTGCGCCGCAGTCCGCACTGGCTGCAGCGGGTGTCCGCGCCGTCATCGATGCAAGGCCTCGACCTGTCGGGCTACCGTCCACTGGCCGTCGCGCTGCTGGCCGGCATCGGCGAGGAGCTGCTGTTTCGTGCCGCGCTGCTGCCGGCCCTGGGGCTGCCGGGCTCGTCGGCGCTGTTCGCGCTTGCCCATGTGCGCACCGCGCTGCTGGCCGGCCCTGGCTGGGGCCTGCGCGGCCTGTACATCGCCCAAACACTGCTGGCCGGCCTGGCGTTGGGGCTGGTCTACCTGCACCTGGGCCTGCTCGTGGCCGTGGCCCTGCATGTGCTCATCGACTGGGTGGGCCTGAGTCTGATGGCGGCGCGGTCGAAGGACCTGGGGCCCGCGGGCCGACCTTGATCCAACGCAAACCGGCCGCTTCCACCACCCGCTAAAAGGGCCTCTCACGCCACCGTCCAGGCGAACAGGGCGGCTTCGTTGACGCGTGCAGTTGCGACGCCCCCGGCAGTTCACACCGTCGGAGGCGCCATGGCCGTCCACTTCTGCGCATCGCTGCCCTGCACTGCCCGCCAACGCCTGGGCGACGGCCGGTTGATGGAGCTGCGCCTGGCACCCCTGCCCGCCGCCGAGCTGCAGCAAGGCCTGCGGGCCGAGCTCGCGCAGGGCTGCCGGCGCTGCCCCTTCCACCTGGGATTGCGCGACATGGGCTGCGCCGGCGTCATCCGCCACCCCATCTCGGCCGCGGCCGAGCGCTGGCTGCTTCACCGCCTGCCCCATGACCTCGAAGCACCCGCCGCCCGCCAGTTGATGGCCGGCCTGCAGCAGGCACAAGCCGATGGTCAGATGGTCGACCGCCTGCGGGCGCTGCATCGCCATTACGAGCTGCGCCGGCCGGTGCAAAGGCGCTGGGGCCGCCGCTTCGGTCACCACACCACGGTGACTTCCAGCCAGTTGCTGCAGGTGGCGCTGCATGCGGGCAGCCTGCTGCCGTCGCAAGCCCGGCTGCTGGCCGGCGCGCTGGGCTACCTCGACGACCATCAGCAGCCGCGGGTCGACGCCGGCATGGCCTGCATGCCGCAGGACGATGCCTCGGTGCGCGCCCTCAAGCACTTTCTTTCGATGACCGCCGCCGCCGGCCAGCGCGGCGCTGGCGTGTTCATCAGCCTGGACCCGATGGGGCATGATGTTTGATCTACGCCCGCCAGCCCTGCTGGCCCCACCACACGATGAAACTCGGCTACACCATCCTTTACGTGCCCGACGTGGCCGCCTCGCTGGACTTCTGCGAGCGCGCGTTCGGGCTGCGCCGGCGCTTCCTGCATGAGTCGGGCACCTATGGGGAACTGGACACTGGCGGCACCACGCTGGCCTTTGCCGACCATGCGCTGGGCGAGGCCAACTTCACGGGCGGTCATGTGGCGGCGCACAGTTCGCCGCGGCCGCTGGGCTTCGAGATCGGGCTGGTGACCGACGACGTGGCGGCGGCCCATCAGGCGGCGCTGCAGGCCGGCGCCACCGAGATGGCCGCCCCGAAGACCAAGCCCTGGGGGCAGACCGTCTCCTACGTGCGCTGCCCCGACGGCCTGCTGGTGGAGCTGTGCACGCAGGTTGCGGGCTGAGAGAGCGCGTCAGCGCCCGCTGCAGGTTCAGGGGGCCGCGTACGGCAGCGACGAGTGGTGCACCACGATCCGCAGCTTGCCGCTGTCGTCCTTCAGGAACTGCCAGGTCTTGTCCACCGTCGTGCGCTTGCCTTCGCGGTCGGTGAAGGTGACGTTGCCCATCGTGGTGGCGGTGTTGGCCGCGATCACCATGCCCACGTTGGTCACTTCCACCTTCTGCCAGCCCTTGAGCGCAAAGCCGGTGTCGTTGGGGTAGGCCTTGTCGCCACCCACGAAGTAGGCCAGCGCCCCTTCACGCGTGGTGCGGAAGGTCTGCGGCGCCGTGGTCAGCGTGGGCTTGAACAGCACCGGGCCCATCTGGTAGCCGTAGGCGCCGTCGATCACCTTGCCGGCCAGCGTCTTGGCCGCCTCGCGGCCCTGCGTTTCGTAGGTCTTGCTGATGGCCACCAGCGCCTCGCCCCAGGCCTGCTGCGCGGCCAGCACCTCCTGCTCCTGCACGGTGTTGTTGAGGATGGGCGGCTTGGCGGCGGCCGGCAGCGCCGCCAGCGCCAGGGTCATCCAGGCGGCGGCTTGCCAGCGCAGGTGGCGGGGATGGATGCTGCGGTCGGTCATGGTGTGCTCCAGTCGAGTTGCGATGACGTGATTGCAGCCCGCTGGACTGAACCACCCATGAAGCCCGCATGAGCCTGCACTGAACGCCGCATGAACCTCAGATGACAGCCGGGGACGTTCATCTGGCGTTCATGCGGGCCGCCACGGCGCGGCCGACAATCCCGGCATGTTCCGCCGCCGCCTGACCATCGCCCTGGCCCTGCTGGCCGCCGCCGCCGTGCTCGAAGGCGTGGTGGCCTTGTGGGCGCTGGGCGTGGCCGACCGCCAGGTGCAGCGCGGCCGGGTGCACAGCGACATCCAGCTGGGCTTCGTGGAGATGTCGGCCAGCAAGCAGCGGCTGCGGGCCTGGGTGTCTCAGCGCCAGATGGATGCCGGCGCCGACATCGCCGAGCGTGACCGCCTGCAGGCCGACATGCGCGGCACGCTGCAGCGCCTGAAAGACCTGGCCCAGCGCGCGCAGGTGCTGGACGAGGGCCGCGACGGCAGCCAGGTGGAGCACCTGCAGCGCCAGGATGCGCTGAAGGTGCTGACTGTGACGCTGCAGGACCTGCAGGAGGCCGTGAACCGCGCCGGCCCGCTGATGCCGGGCACCGACGGCCGCGCCGCCTGGGCGGCGGTGTCGGCGCTCTTCGAGGTGTCGCACGGCCGCGACCTGCGCACGCTGCTGCGCGAGAGCATCGAGCGTGAATCGGCCGCCATGGCGCGCGAGCGCGCCGCCGCCGATGCCACGCTGCGCTGGATGCGCGCGCTGTGGCTGGGTGCCGCCGCCACGCTGGCGCTGGGCGCGCTGCTGCTGGGCGCTTACTTCACCCGCGCGCTACGCCAGCCGCTGGACCGCCTGAGCCGCGGCGCCGCCGCGCTGCAGCGGGGCGAGCTGCAGCACCGCATCCATGTGCAGGGCGCTGACGAATTCGCGGCCGTGGCCACCAGCGTCAACAGCATGGCCGCCGAGCTGCAGCAGCACCGCGAGCGCGAAGCCCGCGCCCGCCACGACCTCGAAGCCCTGGTGCATGCACGCACCGCCGAGCTGCAGGCCGCGCTGGAAACCCTGCAGCAGGTGGACGCCCGGCGGCGCCAGCTGTTCGCCGACATCAGCCATGAGCTGCGCACGCCCACCACCGCCATCCGCGGCGAAGCCGAGGTAACGCTGCGCGGCGCCGACAAGCCGCTGGCTGATTACAAGACCGCGCTGCAACGCATCGTGGGCACGTCGCGCGAGCTGGCGCTGGTGATCGACGACCTGCTGACCATGGCGCGCAGCGACATCGATGCGCTGGCGCTGCACCGCGCGCCCACCGACCTGCGCCAGCCGGTGGCCGAGGCCCTGAGCCAGGCCCGCGCGCTGGCTTATGAGCGCGACGTGCGCATCGATGCCCAGCTGCCGCATGAGCCGGCCCCGGTGCTGGGCGATGCCACCCGGCTGCGCCAGCTGGTGGCGCTGCTGCTGGACAACGCGGTGCGCTATTCCCGCTCGGGCGGCGTGGTGCGGCTGACGCTGCAGCCGCAGCCCGCCGACGGCGACGACGAGCCCGACCAATGGCGGCTGGAAGTGGTGGACCACGGCATCGGCATTGCGCCGGCCGAGATCCACCGCGTGTTCGAACGCAATTTCCGCGGCGAAGCCGCCCGCCGCCACCGGGCCGACGGCACCGGCCTGGGCCTGTCCATCGGCGCGGCGCTGGCCCGCGCCCATGGCGGGCAGATCACGCTGCAGTCGCCGCCCGGCCGCGGCACCACCGCCTGCCTGCGGCTACCGGTGCTCAGCCTGCACACGCCCCAGCGCGAACTGACCGAATGAACATCCTGATCGTGGAAGACGATGCCCGCATCTCCGGTTTCCTGGAGCGCGGGCTGCGGGCCGAAGGCCACCGCACCAAGCTGGCCACCACCGGCCCCGAGGCCGTGGCGCTGGCGCAGGACGCGGCGCGCCAGGACGAGGCCGAAGGCACCCGCACCCTGGTGCTGATGGACGTGATGCTGCCCGGCATGAGCGGGCTGGAGGTGTGCCAGACCCTGCGCGCCACCGGCGTGCAGCTGCCCATCCTGATGCTGACCGCGCTGGGCGGCCTGGAAGACCGCGTGGCCGGCCTGCGGCTGGGCGCCGACGACTACCTGGTCAAACCCTTCGAGTTCGAAGAACTGCTGGCCCGCATCGACGCGCTGGCCCGCCGCGCGCGCGACCAGGCGCCGCCGCCGGCCCAGCAACTGGTGGTGGCCGACCTGGTGCTGGACCGCGACACCATGCGCGCCAGCCGCGCCGGCCGGCCGCTGCAGCTCACCGCCCGCGAGCTGGCGCTGCTGGAGCTGCTGATGGCCGCACCCGGGCGGCTCTTCAGCCGCGAGCGCATCCTGGCCAACGTGTGGGGCACGCACGAAGATCCGCTGACCAACGTGGTGGACGTGTACATCCGCCGCCTGCGCAGCAAGATCGACGACGGCCACCCGCAGCCACTGATCCACACCTTGCGCGGCATGGGCTACCGGCTGGAGGCCCTGCCTCCTCAGGCCTGACCCGGGGCAGGCCCGCTACCGCCAGCGGCCGTTTTGCGCGAAGCTGCGGCCCCTGAAAAGGTGCGCCCATGCTGCTGCTCTACAAGACCACCCTTGCGCCCGCCCTGCTGTGGCAGGGCCGCCGGTTGCGCCGCACCGCGCTGCGCCTGCCCGAGCCCGAGGGCGATCGCCGTGGCACGGTGCCCGGCGATGCCGAGCGCGGCGTGGCGCGCATCCTGGTGGTGGGCGATTCATCGGCCGCGGGCGTGGGCGTGGCGCACCAGCAGCAGGCCCTGGCCGAGCCCATCGCGCAGGCGCTGGCGCGGCGCACCGGCTGCGAGGTGCACTGGCAGCTGGCCGCACAGTCGGGCCTGGACACCGTGGGCGCCCGCGCCTACGTGCGCACGCTGCACCTGCACCGGGCCGACGTGATCATCTGCGCGCTGGGCGTGAACGACGTGACCGCGCAGCGCTCGGCCCGGCGCTTCGTGGGCGAGTACCAGGTGCTGCTGCGCGAGTTGCGCCAGCGCACCCGGGCGCGCATCTGCGTGCTGTCGGGTGTGCCGCCGATGCAACTGCTGCCGGCCGCGCCACAGCCGCTGCGCTGGTACCTGGGCCAGTGCGCCCGCCGGCTGGATCAGGCGCTGCAGGACTTCTGCGCCCGCGAGGGGCGGCTGCGCTATCTGCCGCTGGACTGGGCAAAGGGCGCGGAGATGGCGCCCGACGGCTTTCACCCGGGGCCGGCGCAGTACGCCCGCTGGGCCGAGATGAACGCCGAGGCGGTGGCCCGCGCGCTGGTGCTCCCGTCATGTCCGGAAATGACCGCCACCGGTCCATCGGCGACACTGTCAGCCGGCTGAACCGCCGGCACGATGGCAGCCCGTCAACTGAACTGACCGCTGACTGCCATGCACACCGCCCTGCTCCTGATCGACGTCCAGCAATCCTTCCGCCACCGCCCCTACTGGCAGGAGGCACAGGCCCAGCCCTTCCTGGCGGCCACCCACCAACTGCTGCAGGGCGCGATGGCGCGCCGCATTCCCATCGTGCGGGTGTTCCACAGCGATGGACCGGACACGCCCGACAACCCCTTTGCGCTGGTCAGCGGCCATGTGCGTCCGCTGGACGGCCTGGCGCCCTTCGACGCCGCGCTGACGGTGCACAAGCACCGCCACAGCGCGCTGGTGGGCACCGGCCTGCCGGTGTGGCTGCACCAGCAGGGCATCCGCCGGCTGATCGTGGCCGGCATCCGCACCGAGCAGTGCTGCGAGACCACCACCCGCCATGCGTCGGACGAAGGTTGGGAGGTGGACTTCGTCGGCGATGCCTGCCTCACCTTCGACATGACCACGCCGGCCGGCGCACCGATCAGCGCCGCCGCCCTCCGCGAGCGAACCGAGACGGTGTTGGCCGGCCGCTTCGCCACCCTGTGCAGCGTGGACCAAGCGCTGCAGCGCGCGGTGTGATGCCCGCAGGCCGCCCGTGATCGACGTCTGGTTCGTGGTGCTGCCGGGCACGCTGCTGCTGGACCTGGCCGGCCCGGCCGAGGCCTTTCGCATGGCCAACCAGCGGCTGGCGCGGCAGGGCCTGGCGCCGCGCTTCCGGCTGCGCTACGGCGGCGTGGCCGGCACCGCCGATTCGTCGGTGGGCCTGCCGCTGGTGCTGGAACCGCTGCCCGCCACGCTCAGCGGCCCCACCTGGGTGGTGCTGATGGGCCAGCCGAGCGAAGCCCGCATGCTGCAGGCACCCGCCTGGTTCGGCGCCCGCCGCTGGCTGGCCGAGGTGGTGGCGCCGCGCCTGGGCGAGCGCCTGCCCGGCGGCGCCGACGAGGGCCCGACGGCCGGCCTGCTGACCATCTGCGCCGGTGCGCTGCTGGCGGCCGATGCCGGGCTGCTGCGCCCGGGCCAGCGCTGCACCACGCACCATGAGGTGGTGGACCAGCTGCGCCAGCAGGCCCCGGCGGCCGAGGTGGTGGGCAACCGGGTGTTCGTGGACCACGGCCCGGTGGCCTCGAGTGCCGGCATCACCGCCGGCATCGACCTGGCGCTGTACCTGGTGGCGCGCGAATGCGGCGAGGCGGCGGCCAGCGCCATCGCGCGCAACATGGTGGTGTACCTGCGGCGCGGCACCGAAGACCCCGAACTCTCGCCCCTGCTCACCGGCCGCAACCACCTGCATCCGGCGCTGCACCGGGTGCAGGACGCGGTGTGCGAGCAGCCGGGCGCCGCTTGGTCGGCCGAAGCGATGGCCGCGGTGGCCCATGTCACGCCGCGCCACCTGGGCCGGCTGTTCCGCGAGCATGTGGGCAGCTCGCCGCGCGCCTATGTGGAGCAGGTGCGCAGCGCGCTGGCGCACGAGGCCGCGCGCAGCGGCCTGGCCTTGCAGGCGGCCAGCGAGGTGGGCGGTTTCAGCTCACCGCGGCAATGGCGGCGGGCGCGCACCCGGCAGGCGGGCGCGCCAGGCGCCGAGGCTTAGTTCAGCCCAGCAGCCCCAGCTCGTCCAGCCCCTGGTGGATGGCCGCGTGCTGCGTGGCCAACACCGCCTGCCAGCCGCGGGCGCGGGCGGCTTCCACGTTCTTCGGATGGTCGTCGATGAACACCGTGCGCTCGGGCACCAGGCCGAAGCGCTGCTCGGCCAGCGCGAAGATCGCGGCATCGGGCTTGATCAACTGCACCCGGCCCGAGAACAGGCCATCCTCGAAGTCGCGCACGAAGGCGTATTCGCGTTCCAGGTGGTCGGCATACGGCGCCGGCATGTTGGACAGGTAGAACTGCCGCACGCCGCGCTCATGCAGGGCATGCACCAGGCCCACGGTGTCGACCAGCGGCTGCAGTTCATGCGGCACCGCCTCGATGACGGCGAGCGCCTCGGCCTCGGTCAGGCCGGTGCGGCGGGCGATGCGGCCGGCCAGGTCGTCCACTTCCACCGTGCCACGGTCGAACTCGGCCCAGTCGCCGCCGAAGCTCTGGAAGAACTGCTCATGCCAGTGCGCGGCGCTGATGTCGTCCTTCACCCGGCTGGGCAGGCTGGCCGCCAGCAGCACCCGCGGCCGCCAGCGGAACAGCACCGCGCCGAAGTCCCACACCACCGTGTCGACGGCGGTCTTGCCCACTGCAGCACTCATGCGGCGGTCAGCCGCTTCAGCAGCCCGGCGGTGGAGCCGTCCAGGCCCGCGGTGTCGCCGCTGGCCAGGCGCGGCAGCAGGTCGTTGCACAAGGCCTTGCCCAGTTCCACGCCCCACTGGTCGAAGCTGTTGATGCCCCACACCACGCCGCTGGTGAACACGCGGTGCTCATACAGCGCGATCAGCGCGCCCAGCGACTCGGGCGTCAGCCGGTCCAGCACCAGCGTGGTACTGGGCCGGTTGCCCGGGAAGGTGCGGTGGCGCGCCACCGTCTGCGCATCCAGCTCGGCCGAGGCGGTGGGCGCCTTTTCGCCCAGCGCCTGCTCGGTGCTCTTGCCCAGCATCAGCGCCTGGCTTTGCGCCAGGCAGTTGGCCAGCAGCTTGCGGTGCAGGTCGGCATGGGCATGGGTGGGCGTCTTCACCGCGATGAACTCCACCGGAATTACGTCGGTGCCCTGGTGCAACATCTGGAAGTAGGCGTGCTGGCCGTTGGTGCCGGGCTCGCCCCACACCACCGGGCTGGTGCCGAAGGGCAGCGCCTCGCCGGCCAGGTCCACCTGCTTGCCGTTGCTCTCCATCTCCAGCTGCTGCAGGTAGGCGGGCAGGCGCTTCAGGCCCTGGTGGTAAGGCGCCACGCTGCGGCTGCCAAAGCCGTGGAAGTTGCGGTACCAGACGTCCAGCAGGCCCAGCAGCGCCGGCAGGTTGGCCTGCAGCGGCGCGGTGGCAAAGTGCCGGTCCATCGCATGGGCACCGGCCAGCAGCGCGCGGAAGTGCTCCGAGCCGATGGCGATGGCGATCGGCAGGCCGATGGCGCTCCACAGCGAATAGCGGCCGCCCACCCAGTCCCAGAAGCCGAAGGTGTGCTCGATGCCGAACTTGGCAGCAGCCGCGATGTTGGTGGTGGTGGCCACGAAGTGGCGGGCCACGTCGGTGCCGCCGTTGGCCACGAACCAGTCGCGCGCCACCTGCGCATTGGCCATCGTCTCCTGCGTGGTGAAGGTCTTGGAGGCGATGATGAACAGCGTCTCGGACGGCTTGAGCCCCCGCAGCACCGGCGTGATGTCGTGGCCGTCGACGTTGCTCACGAAGTGCATGGTGATGGCCGGGTGCACGAAGGCGTCCAACGCCGGCACCACCATCTGCGGCCCCAGGTCGCTGCCGCCGATGCCGATGTTGACCACGTGGCGGATGCCGCTGCTGGCGGTGTCGCGCACCGTCTCGGCATAGGCCAGCATGCGGTTCAGCACCTCGTGCACCTCGGCGCTGAAGGGGCCCTGCCCGGCCGGCGCGCGCAGCGCGGTGTGCAGCACGGCGCGGCCTTCGGTGGTGTTGATCGGCTCGCCGGCCAGCATCGCGTCGCGCCGGGCTTCCAGGCCGCATTCACGGGCCAGGTCCAGCAGCAGCTGGCGGGTGGCCAGGTCCCAGCGGTTCTTCGACAGGTCGGCAAACACCTGCGGTGCCTGCACCGCAAAGCTGTCGAAGCGACCGGGGTCGCGGGCAAAGGCCTCGCGCAGGTCCAGGTCGCGGCCGTGGGCCTCGAAGTGGCCTTTCAGCGCACCCCAGGCCACGGTGCGGTCGCAGCGGTTGGGCGCGCTCACTTGCGCAGCTCCTCGATCATCTTGTCCAGCTTGATGGCGTCGGCGGCAAAGCCGCGGATGCCTTCGGCGAGTTTTTCGGTGGCCATCGCGTCCTCGTTCAGTGCGTAGCGGAAGTCGGCTTCGTTGTACGTCACTGCGTGCACGCTGGCGCTCTTGGCGGCGGCGGGGTCGAGCCGGCGGGTCACCGGCTCGGTGCCGGCCTGCAGCTGGGCCAGCAAGTCGGGGCTGATGGTCAGCAGGTCGCAGCCGGCCAGGGCATTGATCTGGCCGATATTGCGGAAGCTGGCGCCCATCACTTCGGTCTCGATGCCGAAGTGCTTGTAGTAGGTGTAGATCTGGCTGACCGACTTGACGCCCGGGTCGTTGACGCCGGCCATCGCGGCTTCGTCCCAGCTGGCGCCGGCCTGCTTCTTGTACCAGTCGTAGATGCGGCCGACGAAGGGCGAGATCAGCGTGATGCCGGCCTCGCCGCAGGCCACCGCCTGGCAGAAGGCGAACAGCAGCGTCAGGTTGCAGTGGATGCCTTCATGCTCCAGCGCCTTGGCGGCCTGGATGCCTTCCCAGGTGGCGGCCACCTTGATGAGCACCCGGTCGCGGCCGATGCCGGCACGCTCGTACAGCGCGATGATGCGGCGGCCGCGGGCGATGGTGCAGGCGGTGTCGAAGCTCAGGCGTGCGTCCACCTCGGTGCTGACGCGGCCGGGCACCACCTTGAGGATCTCCTGGCCGAAGCGCACCAGCACCTCGTCCACGATGTCGCCCAGCGGCTGCTGGCGGTGCGCGGCCACGGTTTCGGCCAGCAGCGGCGCGTAGTCGGCCTGCTGCACCGCCTTGAGGATCAGCGAGGGGTTGGTGGTGGCATCGCGCGGGGTGAACTGCGCAAGCTGCTTGAAATTGCCGGTATCGGCAACGACGGTGGTGTATTGCTTGAGTTGGTCGAGCTGGTTCATGGTGCTTCGCTCCCGGCGCGCAGGCGGCGCCCTGCGCCAATTAAAACCCGGACTGTGGCACCCGCCTGCATCAACCGTGTTACGAGGCGGCCACCACCGACACGCCATGCCCCTGCAGCCGCAGCCAGGCGGCATCACCCGGGCGCCAGCCGCGTTCCACCTGCGGCGTCACGACGAAGATGTCGCCCAGCTCGGTGGCCAGCGTCAGCTCCAGCACGCTGCCCAGGTAGGCGCTCTTGCTCACGGTGCCGGCCAGGGTCTGGCCGGGTTCGGCCGGCGCTTCCTGCAGCAGCCAGGCCTCGGGCCGCACCGCCACCCGCACCGGCCCGGCCGCCACCGGGTGGCGCGAAGCAAAGCGCAGCGGGCCCAGGGCCACCGTGCCGTCCAGCCCGGCCTGGGCCGGGAACAGCATCGCCTCGCCCATGAAGCCGGCGACGAACTCGCTGTTGGGCAGCTCATAGAGCGACTGCGGCGTGCCCGCCTGGGCCACCACGCCGCGGTCCATCACGATGATCTGGTCGCTCACGGCCAGCGCCTCGGCCTGGTCGTGGGTGACGTAGGCCACGGTGAGCTTGAGCCGCTGCTGCAGGCTGCGGATCTCCTCGCGCATCGAGCGGCGCAGCCGCGCGTCCAGGTTGGACAGCGGCTCGTCGAACAGCAAAACCGAAGGCTCCAGCACCAGCGCGCGGGCCAGCGCCACCCGCTGCTGCTGCCCGCCTGACAGCGCGCTGGGCAGCCGATCGTCGTAGCCGGTCAGGCCCACGGTCTGCAGCGCGGCCCGGGCGCGTTGCACCCGCTCGGCCGGCGGCACACCGGTGACGCTGAGGCCGTAGGCCACGTTCTCGATCACGCTCATGTGCGGAAAGAGCGCGTAGCTCTGGAACACCATGCTCACGTTGCGTTCGGCCGGGCCCAGGGTGGTGACGTCCTGGCCGTCGATCAGGATCTGGCCGCCGCTGGGCGCTTCCAGGCCCGCGATCATGCGCAGCGTGGTGGTCTTGCCGCACCCCGAAGGGCCAAGGATGGTGGTCAGCGTGCCCTTGGGCACCGTGAAGCTGATGCCCTGCACCACCAGCGGCGTGCCGGGGGCGCCGTAGCGCTTGCTGACGTTGCGGAATTCAATGCCGTTCATGAAAAGGCTCTTTCAGGCGGCGCGGCGGCCGAGCTTGCGCTCGCCCACCAGCGCCTGGATGGCGGCCGTGGCCAGCGACATCAGCACGATGAGCACCGTGCAGTAGGCCAGCGCCACGCCGTAGTCGCCGTTGCCGACGCGGCCGATGATGTAGGTGGTGGCCAGCTCGTTTTCCGCCGTCACCAGGAAGATGACGGCCGACACCGTGGTCATCGAGCGCACGAAGCTGTAGACCAGCGCCGCCACCAGCGCCGGCTTGAGCAGCGGCAGCACCACGCGGCGCAAGGTGGTGAAGGTGCCGGCCCGCAGCACGGCCGAGGCTTCGTCCAGGGAAGGGTCGAGCTGCTTGAAGGCCGCCGTGCCCGCGCGCACGCCCACCGGCAGGTTGCGGAACACGAAGCACAGCACGATGACGAGGCCCGTGCCCGTCAGCTCGAAGGGCGGCACGTTGAAGGCCAGCACGTAGCTCACGCCCAGCACCGTGCCGGGAATGGCAAAGGCCAGCAGCGCGCCGAACTCGAACGCGCCCTGCCCGCGGAACTGCGTGCGCGCCAGCAGCCAGGCGATCAGCAGGCCGATGAAGGCGCACAGCGGCGCCGCCGCCCCGGCCAGCTTGAGCGTGGTGAGCAGCGAGTTCCAAGCGCTGCCGGCCCACACCAGGCCATGCTCGCCCCATTGCAGGTCGAACGCGGTGCGCAGATGCGCCAGCGTGGGCGTGTAGTCACGGCCCCAGGTCTGCACGAAGCCGCCGGCGAACGCGAACAGGTACACCACCAGCGTGAAGGCCAGCCAGGGCAGCGCCAGGCCCATCACGCCGCGGCGCACCGGCGTGGGCAGCGGCATCGCCAGGCCGGCGTCGCCCTTGCCCGACACGGTGGTGTAGCTGGCCTTGCCCAGCACCCGCCGCTGCAGCACGAACACCCCCAGCGCGAACACCGTGAGGATGAGCGCCAGCGACGCGGCGCGGCCCTGGTCGTACTGCGCGCCGACGATGGCGAAGAAGATCTCGGTGGACAGCACCGCGTACTGCCCGCCCACCACGATGGGGTTGCCGAAGTCGGCGATGCTTTCGATGAAGCCCACCAGGAAGGCATTGGCCAGCCCGGGCTTGAGCAGCGGCAGCGTGACCGTGAGGAAGGTGCGGGTGCGGCTGGCGCGCAGCGTCTGCGCCGCCTCTTCCAGCGAAGGCGCGATGCCTTGCACCACACCGCGCACGATCATGAAGGCGATGGGCGTGAAGGCGAACATCTGCGCCAGCCACACGCCGAAGAGGCCGTAGAACCAGCGCGTGGGCTCGATGCCGAAGGCCCATTCCAGGAACTGGTTGGCCAGCCCGGCGCGGCCGAACAGCAGGATCAGCCCCAGCCCGACGACGAAGGGCGGCGTGATGATGGGCAGCAGCGCCAGCACGTTCAACGGCCGGGCCAGCCGACGGCTGCCGCGCTCGGCCAGCAGCGCCAGCGCGGTGCCCATCACCGTGGTGCCGGCGGCGGTGAGCAGCGCCAGCCACAGCGTGTTCCAGGCCACGCCGCAGCGGCCGCCGCCCACCAGGCAGCCCAGGCCCCACACCCGCTCGTTGCCGATGCGCTCGACGATGGCGGTGGCGGACAGCGCGCCGTCTTCGGTGAAGGCCGCGCTGGACAGCGCCCGCAGCACCGGCAGCGCCACGAACAAGGCCAGCAGCGCGGCGCAGAACACCACCGCCGCGGCCACGAACACATCGCCGCGGAAAGCACCCATGCGCGCCAGGCCCGCGCCCAGCAGCACCAGCAGGCTCAGCAGCACCAGCGCGCCGCCCAGCCCGATGCCGTACTGGCCTTGCGGCAGCTCGCCGAAACGGCTGTTCAGCGCCTCGAAGGCCCAGCCGGTGGCGCCGATGGCAAAACCGCTGACCAGCAGGCCCAGCAGACCCAGGCCCGCGCCCGCGGCCAGCAGCCGGCCCTGCGCACGGCCCGCCGGCAGCAGCCCCAGGGCCAGCGACGCCAGCCCCAGGCCCAGCGCGCCCGTGAACAGCCACGGCCGGCCATGGCGCAGGCCTTGCACCAGGCCCGAGGCGGTGTCGGCATCGCCGAACACGCCGGCCATCGACGACAGCAGCGACAGGTTCTGCGACAGGTACCAGGGCAGCAGCGCAAACGCCGCCCAACCCAGCGCGCACCACAGCGCCAGCACGCGCCCCGCGCGTGCGGTGTGAACGTTGACCATCACCGGGGCGTCAGCGCGGCAGCGAGTTCACGTCCTTCTCCCAGCGGGCGATCAGCCGCCGGCGTTCGGCGCTGGCGCCGTACTTCTGGTAGTCGTAGTCGATCAGCTTGATCTTCTTGAAATCAGGCACCCGCGGGTCCACCGGCGTGGCCTTGTTGGACGGCAGCTGGAACTGCTTGGCCGCGGCGCCGAACTGCTGCGCCTGCGGCGTCAGCGCCCATTCGTAGAACTTCTTGGCCGCGGCCAGGTTGCGCGAGCCCTTGATGATGGACATGGAGCCGATCTCGGCGCCCGTGCCTTCGGCGGGCGTCACGGTGTCCACCGGAAAGCCCTGCAGCTTCTCGGCCGGCGCGTCGTGCACGAAGCTGATGGACACGGTGGTTTCGCCCCGCGCCACCGCCTTGATGGGGCCGGTGCCGCTGCGGGTGTACTGGCCGATGTTCTTGTGCAGGCCCTTGAGGTAGTCGAAGGCCTTGTCTTCGCCCATCAGCTGCACCAGCGTGGCGATCATGGTGTAGGCCGTGCCGCTGGAAGCGGGGTTGGCCACCTGGATCTCGCCCTTGTACTCGGGCTTGAGCAGGTCGGCCCAGCTGCGCGGCACCGGCAGCTTCTTCTTGGCGATGAGTTCGGTGTTGTAGCCAAAGCCCAGCGGGCCCGAGTACACGCCCACGGTGCGCCAGCCCGACTGCTGCGCCTGTTGCTGCGCCCACGGGTACAGCTGCGGCAGCGTGGCCGACTTGTATTCCAGCGTCAGGCCCTGTTCCGCCGCCTGCAGGTGCGGATCGCCGGTGCCGCCGAACCACACATCGGTCTTGGGGTTGGCCCGCTCGGCGATCAGCTGGGCCAGCGCTTCGCCGGAGCCCTTTTGCACGATGTTGACCTTGATACCGGTGGACTTGGTGAACACCGTCTGGATCATGTTGCACCACTCGGCCTGCACCGAGCAGATGACGTTGACCTGCCCCTCCTGCGCCTGGGCGGCGCCGGTGGCCACGAAGCTCAGAAGGACGGCAAGGCGGAGAGCGGTACGGCGGTTACGGCGCAATTTCATCAACCTGTCACAAACGCAAAAATGCATCGTATCGGCGTTACGGATGCGATTTCGCCAGGTGCGCCTCCGGACAAACCCCAGTTGGCCGAAGGCAGGGCCGGATTTGACCGGTCCAAGAAACCGCGTCATAGTTCGGCCCGTAACTTAATTACACCTGCGATCATGTCCTTCGATCTCGTGCTGTTTGGCGGTACCGGCGACCTCACCTGGCGCAAGCTGATGCCGGCGCTGTTCCAGGCCTTTCGCCACGGCAAGCTGCCCCCGGGTGGCCGCATCCTGGCAGTGGCGCGCGACGAGCGCAGCGACGACGCCTACCGCGAGTTCATCCGCGACCGCTTCAGCGAAGTGGAAAGCGCCAAGCGCCCCACCGACGCCGAGTTCGACCGCTTCGCGCAGCTGCTGCACTACCGCCGCATGGACCTGTCGCAGCCCGAGCACTACGCGGGCCTGAAGCGCTGGATCGAAGAGCCCACCGCCGAAGAAGGCCGCAGCACGCCGGCCGACACCGTGGTGCTGTTCCTGGCCACCAGCCCGCACCTGTTCACCCAGATCTGCGCGCAGCTGGGCGCCGCCAGGCTCAACGGCCCCAACGTGCGCGTGGTGCTGGAAAAGCCGCTGGGCCACGACCTGGCCAGCGCACAGGAGATCAACCGCGCGGTGGCCGCCTCCTTCACCGAGCAGCAGGCGCTGCGCATCGACCACTACCTGGGCAAGCCTTCGGTGCAGAACCTGTCGGCGCTGCGCTTCGGCAATGCGCTGTTCGAGCCGCTGTGGCGCCGCGAGAGCATCGCCAACATCCAGATCACGCTGGCCGAAGAAATCGGCGTGGGCACCCGCGGCGAGTTCTACAACCAGACCGGCGCGCTGCGCGACATGGTGCAGAACCATGCGCTGCAGCTGCTCACCATGGTGGCGATGGAGCCGCCCGCCAGCAACGACGCCGACGCCATCCGCGACGAGAAGCTGAAGGTGCTGCGCTCGCTCAAGCCCTTCACGCCCGACAGCGTGGCCCGCGACGTGGTGCGCGGCCAGTACCGCAACGGCGTGGTGGGCGGCAAGACGGTGCCCGGCTACCTGGAAGAAAACAAGGTGCCGGCCGGCAGCCGCACCGAGACCTTCGTGGCGCTGCGCACCGAGATCCAGAACTGGCGCTGGGCCGGCGTGCCCTTCTACCTGCGCACCGGCAAGCGGCTGGCCGCGCGTGATGCGCAGATCGTCGTCAACTTCCGCCCGGTGCCGCACCCGATCTTTCCGGGGGCCAACGTGGCCAACAAGCTGGTGATCAAGCTGCAACCCGAAGACGGCCTGGAGCTGCATCTGATGGCGGCCAAGGGTTCGGGCCAGTCGGAGGCGCTGTCGCCGGTGTTCCTCGACCTGGACTTCGACAAGGCCTTTGCCACCGAACGCGTGGGCGGCTATGAACGCCTGCTGCTGGACGCCATCGCCGGCCGGCTGAACCTGTTCGTGCGCAGCGACGAGCAGGAACAGGCCTGGCGCTGGGTGGAGCCGGTGCTCAACGCCTGGGAGGCCGACGACAGCGGCCCGCGCCCCTACGCCCCCGGCAGCTGGGGGCCGCCGGCTTCCAGCGCACTGGTGGCCCGCGACGGCTACGCCTGGGCCGAGGAGCAGTGATGCTGGACCGCATCAAGGCGTCGATTCCTGCATTGCCGCCGGCCGAGCAGCGGGTGGCACGCCTGGTGCTGGCCGACCCCCGCAGCTTCTCCAGCCTGCCCGTCACCGAACTGGCCGAGCGCGCCCATGTGAGCAAGCCGACGGTGGTGCGCTTTTGCCGCAGCGTGGGCTACGACGGCCTGGCCGACTTCAAGCTCAAGCTGGCCGGCACGGTGAATGAAGGCGTGCCCTTCGTGCACCGTGCGGTCGATGAAGACGACAAGGCCGGCGACGTGGTGGTCAAGGTGATCGACAACGCGGTGAGCGCGCTGCTGCATTACCGCAATGCCGCGGCCAGCCACGCCTTCGACCGCGCGATCAGCGCGCTGGCGCAGGCCGGCCGCGAAGGTCGGCGCATCGACTTCTACGGCGTCGGCAACTCGGGCATCGTGGCGCAGGACGCGCAGCACAAGTTCTTCCGCCTGGGGGTGTATGCCACCGCGGTGAGCGACGGCCATGTGCAGGTGATGAGCGCCACCATGCTGCAGCCGGGCGACTGCGCGGTGATCATCAGCAACTCCGGCCGCAGCCGCGACCTGATCGACGTGGCCGAGATCGCCCGCCGCAAGGGCGCCATCACCATCGTGGTAACGGCCAGCGATTCACCACTGGCCCAGCAGACCACCGCCAGCCAGCAGGTGCTGCTGGCAGCCGACCACCCCGAAGACCACGACCGCTACAGCCCGATGGTCTCGCGGCTGCTGCACCTGCTGATCATCGACATCCTGACCACCGGCGTGGCCCTGCGCCTGGGGCCCACGCTGCGACCCATGCTGCAGGAGATCAAGCGCAACCTGCGCGCCAAACGCTACGCGCCGCCGGGGGGGTGAGCCCCCGGCCCGGCAAGGCTGCTGCTCAGCCCGCAGCCACCGCCTCTTCCAGCCCCAACAACTCCGCCACGCCATACAGGCCCGCCAGTTCCACCAGCGGCGCCGGCAGGCCGGTGACGCTGAACTGATGGCCCTGGGCATGCGCGGCGCGGCGGCATTCCAGCAGCACCGCGATCGCCGAGGAGTCGAACGACTGCAGCGGCGAGCCATCGATCTGCAGCGTGCCCGGTGGCTTGCCCTGCAGCGTGGATTCAAGCTGCGACAGCACGCTGCAGGCGTCCGAAAAGGTCAGGCGCGAAGGCAGGGGCAGCATGCCGGTGCTCAGCTCTTGGTGGCCGACTTGTTCAGCTCGGCCAGCTTGCTCAGCAGGCCATCCACGCCGCCTTGCTGCAGGATGGGCGCGAACTGCTTGGTGTAGTTGGGCACCAGCCAGAAGCCGCCCACGTTCACGTCGTAGATCTTCCAGCTGCCGCCGGCGTTTTCCAGGCGGTAGTTCAGCGCCACCGGCTGGCCGATGCCGCGCACTTCGGTCTGCACTTCCACTTCCTTGTCGGTGGCTTCACCGCGGAAGGGCTTGAGCGCCACCGTGGTGGCGGGCTTCACCTCGCGCAGCGCGCCGGCGTAGCTGCGCACCAGCAGGGTCTTGAACTCGGCCTGCAGCTTGGTCTTCTGGTCGGCACTGGCGGCGTTCCAGCGCTGCTCGCCCACGGCGCGCGAGGTCATACGCTCGAAGTTGACGTGCGGCATCACGCGGGTGTCGACCAGCGCATTGATCTTGCCGATGTCGCCGGCCTGGATGGCCTTGTCGGTCTTGACCTGCTCGACGATGTCGGTGGCCAGATCCTTCACGAAGGCGTCGGGCGCCTGCTGCGCGAAGGCCGACACCATGGACACGCTGGTGACGATGGCGGCAATGAACGGCTTATACATGGAGCGGAACCTTTCTCGTTGCCCCAGGTTCAGGCCCGGGGCTTATGGACTGTCAGACCGGCCGCGCCGGCGCAAGTTCGGGCGCAGGCGCTGCCGGTTGTATCAACGTGCGGCGCCAGGCGCCGGTTCACTTGGGTTGCGGCGGGTTACCGTCGTACACCATGCTTTGCCGGCGCTGCACATAGGCGTCACGCAGGAAGCTGTAGCGGTCCAGCGCCACGGTGTCCAGCAGGCCCGAGGCCGTCAGCAGATTGGCGCGGGTGTTGATGGCGTTCAGGGCCGTGAGCTGCCACTTGGTGGCTTCGTGGTCCACGAAGGAGTTGTCCCAGGTCATGTCCAGCGGCAGCGCCGCGGCGTCGCGCACCTGCGAAGGGCCCAGCAGCGGCAGCATCAGGAAGGGCCCCGCAGGCACGCCCCACCAGCCCAGGGTCTGGCCGAAGTCTTCCTGGTGGCGCTCGATGCCGGCGGCGCTGGCGATGTCCAGGAAGCCGCCCAGGCCCAGCACGGTGTTGGTGGTCACCCGCACCGTCATGTCATAGGCCTGCCGCGGCTTGCCCTGCAGCACCAGGTTCACCAGTGACCAGGCGTCGTCGAGGTTGCCGAAGAAGTTGGTCACCCAGCCGCGCACGATCTCGGGCACCACCTTCTGGTAGCCGGTGGCCACCGGCTTGACGACGGTGCGGTCGACCGCGTCGTTGAAGCTGTACACGCCGCGGTTGAAGCCCTCGAACGGGTCGTTCACCTGCGCGGTGGGCGCGTCGGCATCGGCGGTGGTTTCGGGCAGGGTGCCGCTGGGCGCCGCACCGGCGGCCGGGGCGGCCGACTGGGCCAGCGCAGCCAGCGGCGCGGCCAGACTCAGCAGCGCAGCGGCGGCCGTGCGCGCGAGGAGGTGGCGGTCAAAACTCATTTCAGACTCCCGTCGAGGCTGGGGGGCGCTGCGGTGCCGTTGTCGGCGGCCTTGCTGAAGAGCACCTGGCTGATGAGGTCTTCCAGCACCACGGCGGATTGGGTTTCCTTGATCACGCTGCCGGCCACGAGGGTCTTCTCGTTGCCGCCGGGCTCGATGCCCACGTACTGGTCGCCCAGCAGGCCCGAGGTGAGGATCTTGGCCGACGAGTCTTCCGGGAAGTGGACGTTCTCGAACAGCTCCATCGTGACCACGGCCTTGTAGGTCTTGTTGTCCAGCTTGATGCTGGTGACGCGGCCGACCACCACGCCCGCGCTGCGCACCGCAGCGCGCTGCTTCAAGCCGCCGCTGTTGTCGAAGGCGGCGGTGACGGTGTAGGTCTGGCTGCGGCCGAAGCTGGCCAGGTTGGCGGCCTTGAGGGCCAGGAACAGCAGGCCCGCCAGCCCCAGCAGCACGAACAGGCCGACAAGGATTTCAATGCGCTTCTTATTCATGGTGAAACTTGATCCGGTGACGCCGCATCAGGGCGTGGAGAACATCATCGCGGTCAGCACGAAGTCGGTGGCCAGCACGGCCAGCGAGGCGATGACGACGGTGCGGGTGGTGGCAAAGGCGACGCCTTCGGGCGTGGCCTGCGTTTCGTAGCCCTGGTACAGCGCCACGGCGGTGCAGATGATGCCGAAGGCGAAGCTCTTGACGATGCCGTTGCCGACGTCGCGCCACACGTCCACGCTGGCCTGCATCAGGCCCCAGAAGTTGCCGGCGTCCAGCCCGATCAATATCACGCCCACCACGTAGGCGCCCATGATGCCAATGGCCGAGAACAGGGCCGCCAGCAGCGGCATGGACAACACGCCGGCCAGGAAGCGCGGCGCCAGCACGCGGGCGCGCGGGTCCACCGCCATCATTTCCATCGCCGACAGCTGCTCGCCCGCCTTCATCAGGCCGATTTCGGCAGTGAGCGAGGTGCCGGCGCGGCCGGCGAACAGCAGCGCGGTGACCACCGGCCCCAGCTCACGCACCAGCGACAGGTTGACGATCAGGCCCAGCGACTCGGTGGCGCCGTAGGTGGTCAGCGCGTAGTACATCTGCAGCGCCAGCACAAAGCCCACCGCCATGCCCGAGGCCAGGATGATGACCAGCGAGCGGTAGCCGATGGCGTAGATCTGCGAGACCACCAGGCCGAAGCGGCGCAGCGCCGCCGGCGAGAACAGCAGCAGGTCGAGGAAGAAGAAGAACGCATGGCCGAAGCCACGCAGTTGGCGCAGGGTCTGGGCGCCCAGCCAGGCGATGCTGTCGATCACGCGCCGTACTCCTCGGCGATGGGGCGCGCCGGGTAATGGAACTTGACGGGACCGTCGGGCTCACCGCGCACGAACTGCCGCACTTCGGGGTCTCGTGAACTCATCAGCTCGTCGGGCGTGCCCTGGGCCACGATGCGGCCGCCGGGCGCCAGGAGCACGGCGTAGTCGCTGATCTCCATGCACTTGGCCACGTCGTGCGAGACCAGCAGCGAGGTGGCGCCGGTGGCGTCGTTGAGCTTGCGGATGAGGTTGGCGGTGACGCCCATCGACACCAGGTCGAGGCCGGCAAAAGGTTCGTCGTACATGATCAGCGCAGGGTCAAGCGCGATGGAGCGGGCCAGCGCGATGCGGCGCGCCATGCCGCCCGACACCTCGGAAATCTTGAGCTTGGCCGCACCGCGCAGGCCGACGGCATGCAGCTTCATCAGCACGATGTCGCGGATCAGCGGCTCGGACAGGTTGGTGTGCTCGCGCAGCGGGAAAGCGACGTTGTCGTAGACGCTGAGGTCGGTGAACAGCGCGCCGAACTGGAACAGCATGCCCATGCGACGGCGCATCTGCAGCAGCTGCTCCTTGTCGCGGGCATTGACCACCTGGCCGTCGAACAGCACGCGGCCCGAGGTGGCACCGACGAGGCCGCCGATCAGGCGCAGCAGGGTCGTCTTGCCGCAACCCGACCCGCCCAGGATGGCCGTGACGCGGCCCCGCTCGAACCTCAGGCTGATGTCGCTGAGGATCTTGCGGCTCGGGTCATAGCCGAACGTCACATGATCGATCTCGATGAAAGCGTCGGGCATCGGGAAGGCAGCGCGCCTGCGGTGGCCCGCGGCGCGTCTTCGGTGTGCTGGGGAAGCGGGAGAAAAGATTCTCGCACGCAAGGGATTCCCGCTATTGCCACGGCAATTCCCCAGTGTGAAGCCGCGGCACGCCCGACGTGCCGCGGCTGGCTGGCTCGAGGACCTTGGCCCCCAAGCTCGCGGCGCTCGCGCCCCCCAGGGGGCGCGGCGGCTGAACTCAGCGCGGCAGCGTGCTGCTGCCCATCAGGAACTGGTCCACCGCGCGCGCGGCCTGCCGGCCTTCGCGGATGGCCCACACCACCAGCGACTGGCCACGGCGCATGTCGCCGGCCGCGAAGACCTTCTCGACGTTGGTCTTGTAGCCGTCGCGCTCATCGACGCTGGCGCGGGCATTACCGCGGTTGTCCTTGTCGATGCCGAAGGCGTCCAGCACCGGCGACACCGGGCTGACGAAGCCCATGGCCAGCAGCACCAGGTCGGCCTTGAGCGTCTGCTCGCTGCCCGGCACCTCGGTCATCTTGCCGCCCTGCCATTCCAGGCGCACGGTCTTCAGGCCGGTGACCTTGCCCTTCTCGCCGATGAATTCCTTGGTGGCGATCGCGAACTCGCGCTGGCAGCCCTCTTCGTGGCTGGAGCTGGTGCGCAGCTTGATCGGCCAGTACGGCCAGGTCAGCGGGCGGTCTTCCTGCTCGGGCGGCTGGGGCAGCAGCTCGAACTGGGTGACGCTGGCCGCCCCATGGCGGTTGCTGGTGCCCACGCAGTCGCTGCCGGTGTCGCCACCGCCGATCACGATCACGTGCTTGCCGTCGGCGCGCAGCTGGTTCTTGACCTTGTCGCCGGCATTGACCTTGTTCTGCTGCGGCAGGAACTCCATCGCGAAGTGCACGCCGTCCAGGTCGCGGCCGGGCACCGGCAGGTCGCGGCTCTGCTCGGCGCCGCCGGTCAGCAGCACCGCATCGAACTCGGCCTTCAGCTGTTCGGGCGAGACGGTTTGCTTGGCCCAGTTGGTGACCTTGGAGGCATCGCCCATGCCCTTGTCGCCGGCCACCAGCACGCCCAGGCGGAACTTGACGCCTTCGGCCTTCATCTGCTCGACGCGGCGGTCGATGTGCGACTTCTCCATCTTGAAGTCGGGAATGCCGTAGCGCAGCAGGCCGCCGGCCCGGTCGTTCTTCTCGAACACCGTGACCTCATGGCCGGCGCGCGCCAGCTGCTGGGCCGCCGCCAGGCCGGCCGGGCCCGAACCGACGACGGCCACCTTCTTGCCGGTGAGCACCTTGGGCGGCTGCGGCTGCACCCAGCCCTCGGCCCAGGCGCGGTCGGCGATGGCGTGCTCGATGGACTTGATGCCCACCGCATCGTCGTTCACGTTCAGCACGCAGGCGGCCTCGCAGGGTGCGGGGCAGATGCGGCCGGTGAACTCAGGGAAGTTGTTCGTGGTGTGCAGCACCGTGATGGCGTTGTGCCAGTCGTTGCGGTACACCAGGTCGTTGAAGTCCGGAATGATGTTGTTGACCGGACAGCCGCTGTTGCAGAACGGCGTGCCGCAGTCCATGCAGCGTGCGCCCTGCACCTGGGCCTGATCGGCGGTCAGGCCGATCACGAACTCCTTGTAGTGCTTGACCCGCGCCTCGACGGGCGCATAGCCCTCTTCCAGGCGGCCGTATTCCAGAAAGCCGGTGACTTTGCCCATGGCGATTGCTCTTCTTTCGTGTCGTCAGTTCACTTGGCCGGAACGGTCTTGCTGCCTTGCTTGCCGGCCGCCTTGGCCTTGGCGGCGGTGGCAGCGGCTTGCGGCGCCTCGTCCGACGCGGGCGCGGCAGAGGCGGCGCGGCTGGCCATCTCGCCGAGGGCGCGCTTGTATTCGGTCGGGAACACCTTCACGAACTTGGCGCGCGAATCGGCCCAGTGGTCCAGGATCTCGCGGGCGCGCAGGCTGCCGGTCCAGCGGTGGTGGTCCTCGATCAGCTTCTTCAGCGTGACCTCGTCGGCCTGGCCGCGGTGCAGGCCCGCGGGCTGGTCGACGCCCGGCTGTTCACCGGCCGGCAGCACCTTCTCCAGCGACACCATCGCGGTGTTGCAGCGCTTGGCGAACTGGCCGTCCTCGTCGTACACGTAGGCCACCCCACCGCTCATGCCGGCAGCGAAGTTGCGGCCCGTCTTGCCCAGCACGGCCACGGTGCCGCCGGTCATGTACTCGCAGCCGTGGTCGCCGGTGCCTTCCACCACCGCGGTGGCGCCCGACAGCCGCACCGCGAAGCGCTCACCCGCCACACCGCGGAAGAAAGCCTCGCCGCTGGTGGCGCCGTACAGCGCGGTGTTGCCGGCGATGATGTTCTTGCCCGCATCGCCGCGGAAGTCGAGGCTGGGGCGCACCACCACGCGGCCACCCGACAGGCCCTTGCCGGTGTAGTCGTTGGCGTCACCGATCAGGTACAGCGTGATGCCGGTGGCCAGGAAGGCACCGAAGCTCTGGCCGCCCGTGCCTTCCATCTGGATGAAGATGGTGTGGTCGGGCAGGCCCTCGGGGCGGTGCTTGATCAGCTCGCCCGACAGCATGGCGCCCACGCTGCGGTTGAGGTTGCGCGCGGCTTCCAGCAGCTGCACCTTCTCGCCACGCTCGATGGCGGGGCGGCACTTCTCGATCAGCTTGCGGTCCAGCGCCTTGTCCAGGCCGTGGTCCTGGCTTTCCACGTGGTAGCGGGCCACGTCGGCCGGCACGGCCGGCTGGTGGAACACGCGGCTGAAGTCCAGGCCACGCGCCTTCCAGTGCTCGATGCCCTTCTTCATGTCCAGCAGATCGGAACGGCCGATCAGCTCGTCGAAGGTGCGGATGCCCAGCTGCGCCATGATCTGGCGCGCTTCTTCCGCGACGAAGAAGAAGTAGTTGACGACGTGCTCGGGCTTGCCGGCGAACTTCTTGCGCAGCACCGGGTCCTGCGTGGCCACGCCCACCGGGCAGGTGTTCAGGTGGCACTTGCGCATCATGATGCAGCCTTCGACCACCAGCGGCGCGGTGGCGAAGCCGAATTCATCTGCGCCCAGCAGCGCGCCGATGACCACGTCGCGGCCGGTCTTCATCTGGCCGTCGGCCTGCACCCGCACACGGCCGCGCAGGCGGTTCAGCACCAGGGTCTGCTGCGTGTCGGCCAGGCCCAGTTCCCAGGGCGAGCCGGCATGCTTGATGGACGACCAGGGCGACGCGCCCGTGCCGCCGTCGTGGCCGGCGATGACCACGTGGTCGGCCTTGCACTTGGTGACGCCGGTGGCGATGGTGCCCACGCCCACTTCCGACACCAGCTTGACGCTGACGCTGGCCTTGGGGTTGGTGTTCTTCAGGTCGTGGATCAGCTGCGCCAGGTCCTCGATCGAATAGATGTCGTGGTGCGGCGGCGGGCTGATGAGGCCCACGCCCGGCACCGAGTAGCGCAGGAAGCCGATGTAGTCGGTCACCTTGCCGCCCGGCAGCTGGCCGCCCTCGCCGGGTTTGGCGCCCTGGGCCATCTTGATCTGGATCTGGTCGGCCGACACCAGGTACTCGGTGTTGACGCCGAAGCGGCCCGAAGCCACCTGCTTGATCTTGCTGCGCAGGCTGTCGCCGGCCTTCAGTTCGTAGTCGACCTCGATGACCTTGCCGCCGATGACGTCGGACACCTTGGTGCCCTGGGCGATGGGGATGCCCTTGAGCTCGTTGCGGTAGCGCGCCGGGTCTTCGCCGCCTTCACCGGTGTTGCTCTTGCCGCCGATGCGGTTCATGGCCACGGCCAGCGTGGCATGCGCCTCGGTGGAGATGGAGCCCAGCGACATCGCGCCGGTGGCAAAGCGCTTGACGATCTCGGCCGCCGGTTCCACCTGGTCCAGCGGAATCGCCTTGGTGGGGTCGACCTTGAACTCGAACAGGCCGCGCAGCGTCATGTGACGGCGGCTCTGGTCGTTGATCAGCTGCGCGTATTCCTTGTAGGTGTCGTACTTGTTGGCGCGGGTGGCGTGCTGCAGCTTGGCGATCGCGTCCGGCGTCCACATGTGCTCCTCGCCGCGGGCGCGCCAGGCGTACTCGCCGCCGGCGTCCAGCATGCTGGCCAGCAGCGGGTCGTCGCCGAAGGCCTGGCGGTGCATGCGCAGCGCTTCTTCGGCCACCTCGAACACGCCGATGCCGCCCACCTGCGTGGCGGTGCCGCGGAAGTACTTCTCCACCATCGGCTTGTCCAGGCCGATGGCCTCGAACAGCTGGGCGCCGCAGTAGCTCATGTACGTCGACACGCCCATCTTGGACATGATCTTCGACAGGCCCTTGCCGACCGCCTTGACGTAGTTGTAGATGGCCTTGTCGGCCGACAGGTCGCCCGGCAGCTCCTTGTGCAGCGCAGCCAGCGTTTCCATCGCCAGGTAGGGGTGCACGGCTTCGGCGCCGTAGCCGGCCAGCACGCCGAAGTGATGCACCTCGCGCGCCGAGCCGGTTTCCACCACCAGGCCGGCGGTGGTGCGCACACCCTCACGCACCAGGTGGTGGTGGATGGCCGACAGCGCCAGCAGCGCCGGGATGGCGACGTGCGCACGGTCAACGTGGCGGTCGGTGATGATCAGGATGTTGTGGCCGCCCTTGATGGCGTCCACGGCTTCTGCGCACAGCGAAGCCAGCTGCGCCTCGATGCCTTCCTTGCCCCAGGCCAGCGGGTAGGTGATGTTCAGCTCATAGCTCTTGAACTTGCCGTTGGTGTGCTGCGCGATGTTGCGCAGGCGGGCCATGTCGGCGAAGTCGAGGATGGGCTGCGTCACTTCCAGCCGCATCGGCGGGTTGACGGCATTGATGTCCAGCAGGTTCGGCTTGGGGCCGATGAAGCTGTTGAGCGACATCACGATCGCTTCGCGGATGGGGTCGATCGGCGGGTTGGTCACCTGCGCGAACATCTGCCGGAAGTAGTTGTACAGCGGCTTGTTGCGATCGGACAGCACCGCCAGCGGCGAGTCGTTGCCCATCGAGCCGATGCCTTCTTCGCCGGCCTGCGCCATCGGGCTGAGCAGGAACTTGATGTCTTCCTGCGTGTAGCCGAAGGCCTGCTGGCGGTCGAGCAGCGATTCCTTGGCCTCGCCCGGGCCGGCGCTGTCGGGCGCGTCGATCGCGTCCAGGCGCACGCGCACGTTCTCGATCCACTGGCGGTAGGGCTTGGCGTGGGCGAACTGGTTCTTCAGTTCCTCGTCGTCCACGATGCGGCCCTGCTCGAAGTCGATCAGGAACATCTTGCCGGGCTGCAGGCGCCACTTCTTGACGATGCGGTTCTCGGGGATGGGCAGCACGCCCGATTCCGAAGCCATCACCACCAGGTCGTCGTCGGTGACGATGTAGCGGGCCGGGCGCAGGCCGTTGCGGTCCAGCGTGGCGCCGATCTGCTTGCCGTCGGTGAACACCACGGCGGCCGGGCCGTCCCAGGGCTCCAGCATGGCGGCGTGGTACTCGTAGAAAGCGCGGCGGCGCTCGTCCATCAGCGTGTGCTGTTCCCAGGCTTCCGGGATCATCATCATCGCGGCATGGGCCAGCGGGTAGCCGCTCATCGTGAGCAGTTCCAGCGCGTTGTCGAAGGTGGCGGTGTCGCTCTGGCCTTCGAAGCTCAGCGGGTAGAGCTTGGGCAGGTCGTCGCCCAGCACCGGCGACTTCATCACGCCCTCACGCGCACGCATCCAGTTGAAGTTGCCCTTGACGGTGTTGATCTCGCCGTTGTGGGCCACCATCCGGTACGGGTGGGCCAGCGGCCACTCGGGGAAGGTGTTGGTGGAAAAGCGCTGGTGCACCAGGGCCAGGGCCGACACCACGCGCGGGTCCTGCAGGTCGAGGTAGTACTTGCCCACCTGGTCGGCCAGCAGCAGGCCCTTGTAGATGACCGTGCGGCAGCTCATGCTGGGCACGTAGTACTCACGGCTGTGCTTGAGCTTGAGCGCCTGGATGGCGCTGGAAGCCGTCTTGCGAATCACATAGAGCTTGCGCTCCAGCGCGTCGGGCACGATGACGTCGGGGCCGCGGCCGATGAAGATCTGGCGGATCACCGGCTCGGTCGCGCGCACCGCGGGCGACATCGGCATGTCGCGGTCCACCGGCACGTCGCGCCAGCCCAGCAGCACCTGGCCCTCGGCCTTCACCGCGCGGGCCAGTTCCTGCTCGCAGGCCAGGCGCGAGGCATGTTCCTTGGGCATGAAGATCATGCCGACGCCGTACTCGCCGGGAGGCGGCAGTTCCACGCCCTGGGCGGCCATTTCGGCGCGGTAGAACTCGTCGGGGATCTGGATCAGGATGCCGGCGCCGTCGCCCATCAGCTTGTCGGCGCCCACCGCGCCGCGGTGGTCCAGGTTCTCCAGGATCTTCAGGCCCTGCTCGACGATGGCGTGCGCCTTCTCGCCGCGGATGTGGGCGACGAAGCCGACGCCGCAGGCATCGTGTTCATTGGCGGGGTCGTACAGGCCTTCGCGGCGGAGCGCGTCGATGTCTGCAGGGGTGGTCATGCTCGGCACAGGGCTTTGGGCAGGCGTCGTCATGGCGCGCTCCACGTGAGAGGGGAAGAAAGGACCGTGAATTTAATGCAGTGCAGCAGATGCTTCAACCGAAACAATTAGGGTCAGGATCTAATTTATTTGGCAGCGCCTGCGCGACTAGCTTAAATAGGGACAGATATGAATCGTCGCGGACATGCGAACGATGCATCGCGCGTGCCAAGCCAAAGGCGCGCGTGTCGGTGCGCTGATGCGCGGTTTCCCCGGGGAAATCAGGGTTCGGATGCGTCGTCGGCCGTAGCCGGCGGATGCGCCGGCGCCGCCTTGCGCGGCCGCCCACGCGGGCGCGGCGCCAGCGGGCGCTCGGTGCGCTGGGCCATCGCGGCCAGGAAGGGGGCGGAGCCCAGCACCCAGCCCTTGTGTTGTGCCTGCGACAGTTGCTCGACCTGCGCCGCCGACAGACCGCGGGCCAGCAGCGCGCGGTAGGCCGCCTCACGGTCGAAGGGCGTGTTGCCCAGCGCCCAGAAGGCGCGATGCTCGGTGACCACCGGGTCGTGGCGCTGACCAAGATGGTGCGCGGTGCTCGCCCAGGGCCAGCCGCTGCCCAGGCCGGCGCGCTCGGCGGCGGTGTCCACGTAGACCAGCGCCTCCAGAAAGTGGCGTTCTGCTTCCACCACCGTGGCGCGGAAACGCCCTTCCCACAGCGTGCCGGTGCGCCCATGGCGGCGGTTGAAGCTGGCCACGTAGCTGCGGCCCAGCGTCTGCATGCACTGGCTCAGGCTGTCGGCCGCAGCCGGCGTGGCCAGCAGGTGCACCTGGTTGGGCAGCAGCGCATAAGCGTGCACGACCAGGCCGCAGGCCGGCGCCGACACGGCCAGCTTCTCGAGGTAGCTGGCACGGTCGGCATCGTCCTGGAACACCGGCTGCGCGTTGTTGCCGCGCTGCAGGATCAGGTGAAGTTCTCCCCCCAGGGAGAGCCGGGCGAGGCGGGCCATGCCCCGATTCTAAGGAACCCGTCCCCCTTTTTTGCGCGGGGTGTTCCGACGGGGTGCGGCGCTGCGCCGCTCAGGCGTTGAACAAGGGCTGGCCGCCCAGGCGCGTGTGCTCGCGCAGCGCGAAGCGGTCGGTCATGCCGGCGATGTAGTCGGCCACTGCGCGGTGGCGGTCGGGCGCCTCGGCGAAGTCGGCCGGCATCTCCTGCGGCGCGGCCAGGTAGGCGTCGAACAGCTCACGCACCACGCGGCGGGCACGGTCGGTGGTGTCCATCACCTGCGGGTGGCGGTACAGCGCCCGGGTGAGAAAGCGCTTGAGCTCGGTGCTGGCGGCGCGCATCGCCGGGCTGAAGGCCACCAGCGGCCGTGCCTGCCGGGCTTCGTCGGCAGTGGCCGGGGCGGCGGCCTGCAGCGCTGCGCCGGTGGTGCCAATCACGTCGTACACCTGGTCGGACAGCATGCGGCGGATGGCCTCGAACAGCAGCCGCCGGCCCTGCCCCGCCAGCGATGGATGCTCGGCCAGCGCCGCATCGCGGTAGCGCGCGAACAGCGGCACCTCGTCCAGCTGCTCCAGCGTCAGCAGGCCCGAGCGCACGCCGTCGTCGATGTCGTGCGCGTTGTAGGCGATCTCGTCGGCCAGGTTGCACAGCTGCGCTTCCAGGCTGGGCTGCGTGCCATCGAGGAAGCGGCGCGCCACGCCGCCGGGCTCCAGCGCTTCCAGGCGCAGCGCATCGCGCCGGGCGCAGTGCTTGAGGATGCCTTCGCGCGTCTCGAAGCACAGGTTCAGGCCGTCGAACTGCGGATAGCGCAGCTCCAGCTGGTCGACCACCCGCAAGCTTTGCAGGTTGTGCTCGAAGCCGCCGTGCGCACGCATGCAGTCGTGCAGCGCATCCTGGCCGGCATGGCCGAAGGGCGTGTGGCCCAGGTCATGCGCCAGGGCAATGGCCTCGACCAGGTCTTCGTTCAGGCCCAGCGAGCGGGCGATGGACCGCCCCAGCTGCGCCACCTCCAGCGAATGGGTGAGCCGGGTGCGGAACAGGTCGCCTTCATGGTTGAGGAAGACCTGCGTCTTGTAGACCAGCCGCCGGAAGGCGGTGCTGTGCACGATGCGGTCGCGGTCGCGCTGGAAAACGCTGCGCGTGGGCGCATCGGGCTCGGGCACCCGGCGCCCACGCGAGCGGGCGGGGTCGCAGGCGTAGGGCGCAAGCATCGGCAGGGGCGCTGCGTCAGCCGGCGTGGGCGGCCAGCGTCTCGCGCACCAGGGCGTCCGGCGCGGCGCGCATCACCGCGCGGCCCAGCTGCTCGATCAGCACGAAACGGATCTCGCCGCCCTCGGCCTTCTTGTCCACCCGCATCAGCTCCAGGTAGCGCTCGGCGCCCAGTGCCGGGCCACGCACCGGCAACCGCGCACGTTCGACCAGGCGCTGCATGCGGTCCAGGAAAGCCGGCGGCATCAGCCCCAGCCGCACCGACAGGTCGCTGGCCATCACCATGCCGCAGCCCACGCCTTCACCGTGCAGCCATTCGCCATAGCCCAGGCCGGCCTCGATGGCATGGCCGAAGGTGTGGCCGAAGTTGAGGATGGCGCGCAGGCCGCCCTCGCGCTCGTCCTGGCCCACCACCCAGGCCTTGATCTCGCAGGAGCGCCGCACCGCATGGGCCATGGCGGCGCGGTCGCGCGCCAGCAGCGCATCGAGGTGGTCCTCGATCCAGCCCAGGAAGTCGGCGTCGGCGATCGGGCCGTACTTGATGATCTCGGCCAGGCCAGCACTCAGCTCGCGCTCGGGCAGCGTGTCCAGCACCGCCAGGTCGCACAGCACGCGCAGCGGCTGGTAGAAGGCGCCGATCATGTTCTTGCCCAGCGGGTGGTTGATGGCCGTCTTGCCCCCCACCGACGAATCCACCTGCGCCAGCAGCGTGGTGGGCACCTGCACGAAAGGTATGCCGCGCATGTAGCTCGCGGCGGCAAAGCCGGTCATGTCGCCCACCACGCCGCCGCCCAGCGCAAACAGCACGGTCTTGCGGTCGGCGCTGGCGGCCAACAGCGCGCTGAAGATCTGGTCCAGCGTCTGCCAGTCCTTGTGGGCCTCGCCGTCGGGCAGCTCGATCTGCAGCACGCGGCCGTAGTGCGGCGCCAGCGCCGCGGCCAGCCGCTGCGCATACAGCGGCGCCACGGTGGTGTTGGTGACGATGGCCGCCACCGCGGCGCGCGGCAGGCCTTGCCACGAGGCCGGATCGTCCAGCAGGCCGTCGCCGATGCGGATGTCGTAGCTGCGGTCGCCCAGCGCAATGGGGACGGTGACGACGGGAGCGGCGGCGATCGGGGCGGCGGAAGCGGAGGTCATGCGCCCGAGTTTACGGGCGTGCCCTGAAGACTTCAGCGGAGCACGCGGTCGACGGGGGAAGGGACGACCGAGGCGTCGACCAGGCCCGCCAGCTCCAGCTGCATCAGCACCATGCCCACCAGCGCGGGCACCGAGGGGCGCCCCGTCTCGATGACGAAGTGGGCCGTGCGCCGGTAGAGCGGATCGCGCTCACGGTGCAAGTCGCGCAGCTTGCGCAGCGGATCGGGCACCTGCAGCAAAGGCCGCTGCGTGTCGTGCCGCAGACGCCGATACACCTCTTCGGCCGAAGAGCGCAGGTACACCACGGTGCTGCGATCATGCAGCGCATGGCGGTTGGCTTCGCGCAGCACCGCGCCGCCACCGGTGGCCAGCACACCGGTGCCGTCGTGCGTCAGCTCGTCGATCACCTGCGCCTCCAGGTCGCGGAACGCCACCTCGCCGTGCTGGGCGAAGTAGTCGCGGATGGAGCCGCCGATGCGTTCTTCGATCACATGGTCGGTGTCGACGAACGGCACGGCGAGCTGCCGGGCGAGCTGGCGGCCGACGGTGGACTTGCCACCGCCGGGCATGCCGACGAGGGAAACGAGCACGGTCAGTTGGGGCTGGTGCAGCTCAAGGTGGAGCCGAAGGGGCTGACCGCACCGGCGGGGGTGATCGCCTTGTCGGAAAAGTCGTCCGCCAGGCGGTCGAGCGGGAACACCCGGTAGCTGGACGATTCGGTGCCGGACACGATGCCGGTGGCGGTGAGCTTCAACACGATCCAGGGAGCATACATCTCCGCATAACGCAGGGTGATCGTCGCCTTGCCTTCGCCATCGGTGACCACCGTCGGGCTGGTAAGCGCCACCACGTTGCCCGGGGTCAGCTGGCCATCGCCATTGGTATCGGTCTCGTCCAGCCGACCGTTCTCGTTGCCGTCCTCGTTCGGGCACAGCAGCGGGATCACGTCGCTGTAGGTGCTGACCGTCGTGCCCGAACTGTTGACGCTGGTGGTGACATAGCGCCAGCGCTGGGCGGTCTCGTCATAGCCCATCACGCCCTTGCCGTACTGGGTGGGAATGGCCTTGGCCGTCAGCGTCACGCCGCTGACGCGGATGCCGTTGGCATCGGTCACGTAGGCGGTCCAGGTCTTCTGGTAGGTGTCGACGTCGGCATTGGTGATGGTGTTGCCGGTGCCCAGCACAATGAACAGCGCCGACTGGTTGACCGTCAGCGACACGGTGTTGGTCACCGCGCTGTTGGTGGCCACCGTGGCGCGCAGGCGCACGCCGTTGTTGGCGGTGGTGGCTGCGCCCGCGATGTACTTGTTGGTGGCCTCGCCGTTGCCGTCGGTGGTGGACGACGCCTGGCTCAGGCGGCCGCCACTCGGATCGAGCTCCTGGCTGAAGTTCACCGTCACACCGGACACCGGGTTGCCCGAGGCGTCGGTGACGCGCGCCACGACAGTAGTCTGACTGTCGGTGCCACCGGCCGTATTGGGCGCCAGCGCAGAGGGCGAGACCTGCAGCACCAGGTCGCGCGGCGTGGTGGCCACGAAGGTGGCCGTGGTGGTGGCCAGGGCCAGCGTATTGCCGCTGCCATCCAGCGCGGTGGCGCTGACGGTGGAAGGCGCTGCGAAATTGGAGGTGAGGTTCACCCGGGCGATGCCGGAGCTGTCGGTCACCGTCTGGCTGGCGCTGAGCGTGCCCACCGTGGCCGCGAAGCGCACCGCCACGTTGGCCTGGGCCACACCGCCGCGGCGATAGCGCACCTCCAGCGGATAGACGGCGCCGACGCGTGGCAGCGCGGTGGGCGCAAGGAACACGAAGTCTTCACTGCTGATCACCATCACCGGCGCCACCGAGGTGCCGGCGCCGGTGAACCGCACCGTGTCGTTGCCGGCGTTGGTGGCGGTGTAGCGCACCGTCGCCTGGCCGTTGCTGTCGGTGGTCAGCGTGGTGGAACCGAAGGAATTGCCCAGCGAGCTGGACACGGTGATCGGGACACCCGCCAGCGCGTTGCCCTTGGAATCGACGGCCGACACCGACAGGTCGGCCACATTGCCCTGCGTGAGCGTGGTGTTGCCCGAGAAGGTGAGGCGGCTGCCGACGATCGGCAGCGTGTAGGTGGTTTGCACCGCGCCCGAAGCCACCGTGACGGTGGCCGTCCGGTTGCTGCGGTCCTGGCCGGCCGTGAGCTTGGCACTGGCAGAGCCGGAGGTGTTGGTGGTGGCGCTGACCGAACTCAGCGTGCCGGTGGAGGTGGTGAAGGAGATCGCCGTCGAGGGCATTGCGTTGTTGTTCGCATCCTTCACGAAGGCTGTCAGCGTGACTTCGTCACCGCCGGTGCCCAGCGTGGTGGAAGAGGACAGCACCTCGATCGTGGCCGGCGCGGCCGCGCTGGGGCTGGACACCACCGCGAACGTGGCGGTCTTGGTCACGCTGCCCGACTTGGCAGTCAGCGTCACGGTACGCAGGGCGCGGTCGGTGCCGGCGCCCACGGTGGCGGTGATCACGCCCGAGCTGTTGGTGACAGACTTGCTGGCCGTTGCGTCGCTGGACGAGGTGGTGGTGGTCAGCGTGACCACCGCATTGGCATCGGCCGACAGGGCGACCGCCACACCGGGCAGTGCGTTGCGGTTGCCGTCCAGCGCGGTCACGGTGACGTTCAGCGTGGAGGTGCCGTCGTTGGCCAGCGAATCGGCCGACAGCGCCACCACCAGGTCGGAAGCCGTGGTGGTGCCGCCGCTGCTGCTGCCACCGCCACCCAGCACCGGATCGCCCGAGCTGCCCCCGCCCCCACCGCAGGCTGCCACCAGCGACAGTGCCGCGACGGACAGCCACGTCTTGAATGTTCGGATCATCTTGCCTTCTCGCTCAGCTTGCTTGCCCAGGCGGCCTTACCGCGCGGTGACGCGGTCGGTCACCACCTTGGGCGTGATGAACACCAGCAGTTCGGTCTTGTTGCTCGACCGCACGGTGTTCTTGAACAGGTTGCCCACCACCGGGATGTCGCCCAGCAACGGCACCTTGTTGACGTCGTTGCGCTCTTCCTGGGTGAAGATGCCGCCCAGCACCACGGTGCCGCCGTTCTCCACCAGCACCTGCGTGTTCACGTGCTTGGTGTTGATGGCCGGCCCGGCCGTGGTGGCCGCGCCGCGGCTGTCCTTGGCCACGTCCACCGTCAGGATGACGTTGCCTTCGGGCGTGATCTGCGGGATCACTTCCAGCTTCAGGCTCGCCTTCTTGAACTGGATGGAGGTGGCGCCGCTGGAGGTGGCCACCTGGTACGGGATCTCTTCACCCTGCTCGATCACGGCCTTGATCTGGTCGGCCGTCACCACCCGCGGGCTGGAGACGATCTTGCCCTTGCCGTCGGCTTCCAGGGCCGACAGCTCCAGGTTCAGGAACCGGTTGGCCGAGGCGCTGAACAGCGACAGCGCGAAGGTGGCCGCCTGCGACCCGCCCAGGTTGGTGACGTTGGCCGGCAGGTTGATGAACTGGTTGTTGTAGCGGCCGGTGTCGGTGTTGAGCGCGTTGACGTCGGTGCTCGGGCTCTGGCCGGTCTGGCCGTTGACGGCGTTGTAGCCGCCGCCCACGGTCACGTAATTGCCGCCGCCCACGCTCCAGCCCGGAACGCCACCCTGCACACCGCGCAGGTCGGAGCCGCCCAGCTTGACGCCCAGCGCACGGCCGAAGGTGTCGTCGGCCTCCACGATGCGGGCCTCGATGAGCACCTGGCGCACCGGGATGTCGATCTTGGCGATGATGGCCTGCACCTCTTCCAGCTTGCTCGGGATGTCGGAGACGAAGAGCTGGTTCGTGCGGGTCTCGAAGATCACGCTGCCGCGCGGCGACAAGATGCGGGTGTTGACCGCATTGCCGCCCGCGCCACCGCCCTGGGTGTTGGTGTTCTGGCCGGTCAGGCCCTTGGCCACTTCCTCGGCCTTGGTGTAGTTGAGCTGGAACGACTGCGTGCGCACCGGCTCCAGGTCGGCGATCTTCTTGCGCGCCTCCAGCTCCACCTGCTCCTTGGCCGACAGCTCATCCTTGGGCGCGATCCACAGCACGTTGCCGTTCTTGCGCAGGCCCAGGCCCTTGGCCTGCATGATGATGTCCAGCGCCTGGTCCCAGGGCACGTCCTTCAGCCGCAGCGTGACGGTGCCGGTCACGGTGTCGCTGGTCACCACGTTGAAGTTGGTGAAGTCGGCGATGACCTGCAGCAGCGCCCGCACCTCGATGTTCTGGAAGTTGAGCGACAGCTTCTCGCCCGAGTAGCCGGGGCCCTGCACCAGCTTGTTGGGGTCGATCACCATCGGCCGCACTTCCACCACGAACTGGTTGTCGCTCTGGTAGGCGCTGTGCTCCCAGGCGCCGCGCGGCTCGATGGTCATGCGCACGCGGTCGCCCGACTGCACGGTGCTGATGGCGCCCACCGGCGTGCCGAAGTCGGCCACGTCCAGGCGGCGGCGCAGCCGGTCGGGCAGCGTCGAGCGCAGGAACTCCACGATCAGCTGCTGGCCCTGCTGGCGGATGTCCACGCCCACCTGGCTGTTGGGCAGCTCCACCACGACGCGGCCGGCGCCGTCCTGGCCGCGGCGGAAGTCGATGTCGCGCAGCGACAGCGGATCGGCGTTCTGGCTGGGCGCGAAGTGCACCGGCGCCGCCGCCTGCTGAGCGGCGGGGGCCGCGGTGGCGCCCTGGGTTGCCGGTGCCGCCTGGGCCACCTCGGCCGGGCCGCCGCTGTCCACCACGATCAGCAGCGCCTTGCCTTCCAGCTGCGCGCGGTAGGTGGCAGCCTGCTTGAGGTTGAGCACCAGGCGCGTGCGGTCACCGCCACGCGCCACGTTGACCGAGCGCAGGTTGCCCTGGTTCAGCTCCACCACCGAGCGCGGCAGCGCGCTGCCGACGCCGGGCAGGTCGATGGCGATGCGCGGCGGCGCCTGCACCACGAAGCCCGCGGGCACCGCGGCCAGCGGCTCGCTCATCTCGATGCGCACCACTTCGCTGCCGGCCTGCTGGGTGCTGGTGATCGACTGGATCACCCCCTGCGCCCACGCGGCGACGGGGACGCCCACGGCCAGCACGAGGGCCGTGCCCCAGGCTTTCCAACGGGTCATAGTGCGCTTCTCCTGCTCGTTCTTCATCGCTTGCCCTCCTGCAGTTGCAGGCTGGTGCTGCGTTCAATCCATTCGCCGGCGGCGTCCTGCACGATCTCGCGCAGCGCCACCTCGGTCTCGGTGATGCGGGTGATGCGGCCGTAGTTCTGGCCGAGGTAGTCGCCCGCCTTGACCTGGTAGAGCAGGTTGTCCACCCGCAGCAGCGCGTACGGCGCGCCCTGGCGGCTGACGCTGCCCACCATCGTCATGCTGTCCAGCGGAAAGGCTTCCAGCGGTTCCTTGCGGCGGTTCAGCTCGGCGGCCAACAGGCTGCTCGGTTGCCGCGCCTCCTGCTTCAGCGCCACGGTCAGCTTCTGGCTGCTGAAGGGCTCCACGCCGTCAGCGCCGGTGTAGGCCTGCGGGTTGAAGCGCTTGGGCGCCTGCAGCGGCTGCACGCTGGGGCGCACCTCGTTCTTCTGCTGCTGCATCCAGGCACTCAGCTCGGTGTCGTCGGCGCCGCAGCCGGTCAACGCGAGCAGGGCGATCACGGGCAGCAGCGGGGCCGGGTGGCGGCGGCTCATCGCTTGGCTCCTGCGGCGGCCTTGGCGGCGGCGCGTGCCTTGCGCTGCTCTTCGATCTCGGCCGGGTCCAGGTAACGGTAGGTGCGCGCGGTGGCTTCCATCGCCAGCGTGCCGTTGGCCTCGCGCTGCGGCGTGCTGATGGCCAGGTCGTGCAGCGTGACGATGCGCGACAGGTTGGCCACGTCGGCCGCGAAGGCGCCCATGTCGTGGTACCGGCCGCTGACGCGGATGGCGATCGGCAGCTCGGCGTAGTAGTCCTTGACCACCACCTGGCCGGGGCGGAACAGCTCGAACTGCAGGCCGCGGCCGAGGCCCGCCTGGTTGATGTCGGACAGCAGCGCGTCCATCTCGGCCTTGCCGGGCAGCTGCTTTTCCAGCTGCACCACGTATTCCTCGACCTGCAGCTTCTGCTTGCGCAGCTCGCTGAGGTTGATGGCCTGGCCCAGCTTGGCGCGGTAGTCGGCCTTGAGCGCCGGCTCGCGGTCGCGCTCGGCCTGCAGCAGGTCAGACTGCTCGGACAGAAGCAGCACCCAGCCCAGCGCCACCACCACCAGCGCCACCAGGGCCCAGGCGGCCAGGCGCGGCAGCAGTGGCCACTGGCCAGGCTCCTTCATGTCCAGGCCGCGGAACTGCGCCGCCGCCCGTTCGAAGGACTCGTTGATGTCGAAGCTCATGCGCTTGGAAGAAGTTGCCATGGCCGCTCCCTCACGAAGCCGCACGCGGCGCCGAAGCCGCGCTGGCCGCGCCCGCCGGCGCCGCCGGCCGCTTGATGGACACGCGCATCGAGAAGTCGAACAGCCGGCGCTGCTCGCGGTTGTCGGCGCGCACGGTGGCGGCCTTGATCTCGACCAGCTCGGGCCGCTCCAGCCACTCGGAGTTGTAGAGCGCGTTGCGCAGCAGCTCGGACACCCGCTCGTTGGTCTGCGCGATGCCGGTCACCGCCACCACGCCATCGGTCTGCTTGATGGAGGTGAGGTAGACGCCTTCCGGCGTCTGCCGCGTCAGCTCGTTGAGCAGGTGCACCGGCACGTTGCGGTCGGTCTGCAGGTCTTCCACCGCCTTCTGGCGGGCCTTCAGGCTCTCGATCTCGCCACGCAGGTTGGCGATGTCCTTGATCTGGCCCTCCAGCAAGGAGATCTCGCGCTGCAGCTGTGCGTTGCGGCCGTCCTGCACCGCCTTCAGGTGCTGCAGGCCCAGGTACCACAGCACCACCAGCAGCAGGCCGCCCATCGCGGCCGCGCCCAGGCCGGCGAAGAAGGCCGCCTTGCGGCGCTTGCGCCGCGCTTCCCGGTGAGGAAGCAGGTTGATCAGGATCACTGCGTGAATCTCCGCATCGCCAGCCCGCAGGCCGTGAGGTACGACGGCGCCTCGCGACGCACCTTGGCCTCGCGCACCGCGGACCCGAGCTTCATCTGGTCGAACGGGTTGACCACCATCGACGCAAAGCCGGTGAGGTCGGTCACCCGCTCCTTCAGGCCCGGCAGCGTGGCCGTGCCGCCGGCCAGCATCACGTAATGCACCTTGTGGTGCGGCGTGCTGGTGAAGAAGTACTGCAGCGCCCGGCCGATCTCCTGCGACAGGCTGTCGACGAAGGTGTTGAGGATGGTGGACTCATAGTCCTCGGGCAGGTCGCCCGAGAGCTTCTTCTGCTCCGCCTCCTCGAACGAGAAACCGTACTGGCGAGAGATCAGCTGTGTCAGCTGCGAGCCGCCGAAGGCCTGGTCGCGGTCGTAGAGCATCTCTTCGTCGCGCAGCACCTTGAGGCTGGTGACGTCGGCGCCGATCTCGAACAGCGCCACCAGTGCGTCCTTGCCCTCGTTGGGCAGCGCATGGATGACACGGCTCATCGCCAGCCGCGAGGCATGCGATTCGATGTCCAGCACCACCGGCTTCAGGCCCGCCGCCTCGGCCAGGCCCTGGCGGTCCTGCACCCGGTCCTTGCGGGAAGCGGCGATCAGCACCTCCACGTCGCCCATCGAGGTGGGGCTGGGGCCGATCACGCAGAAGTCGAGGCTGACCTCGTCCAGCGAGAACGGGATGTACTGGTTGGCCTCGGACTCGACCTGCAGCTCGAGTTCTTCCTCGCGCAGGCCGGCCGGCAGCATGATCTTCTTGGTGATCACGGCCGACTGCGGCATGGCCATCACCACCTGCTTGGTGCGGCTGCCGCTCTTGGCCACCACGCGGCGCACGGCGTCGGCCACTTCGTCGAATTTCTCGATCTGGCCGTCGGTGATCCAGCCCTTTTCAAAGGGCTCGGACGCAAAACGTTCAAGCACATAGTCGCCGGCCTTGTTGAGGCCGAGCTCCACCAACTTGACGCTGGACGAACTGATGTCGAGGCCGATCGTTGGCGGGTGCTTGCGGCCCAGCAGCGCGTCCAGAAAGCTCACCGGGGTTCTCCCACGTGCCGCGCTTGCGCACCGCACACTTCAGCGATTGTTAAGAAGTTACTTCAATGCTAGCAGTAAAGCCTTTGTGCAAGATCGGAAAAGCGCCGTAAAACGGACCCAGCTCCGTTGGTAACAGGACACGGTCAAGGCCCCTCGTAAACCCCAGGACCATGGGTCTTTACAAAGGGCGCCCAAGCCTCACCGGACGACACCGGCCGCCCCACCCCGACTTTCTATAATTCGGGCGTTCCCGCCCTCGGAATCCTTCATGCCCAAGACCGACGGCAAGACGCCGCCGCCAGCGCCTCGCGCTCCCCGTTCCTCCCCTTCCCCGGCCCCGGCCGGCGCCAGCTGGGCGTCTTCGCTCGGCAGCATCGCGGCCTGGCTGTTCGGCATCGTGGCGGCCGGCGGCATCGCCATCGCCGTGCTGCTGGCCATCGCGCTGGCGGTGGCCTACCCCAACCTGCCCGAGATCAGCGGCCTGACCGACTACCGGCCCAAGCTGCCGATGCGCATCTATTCCAGCGACAACGTGCTGCTGGGCGAGTACGGCGAAGAGCGCCGCAACTTCGTGCCGATCGGCGAGATGCCCAAGGTGATGAAGGACGCGGTGCTGTCGATCGAAGACGCGCGCTTCTACCAGCACGGTGGCGTCGACTACCTGGGCGTGTTGCGTGCGGGCCTGGCGCAGTTCAACGAGGCCAAGAGCCAGGGCGCTTCCACCATCACCATGCAGGTGGCGCGCAACTTCTACCTGTCCACCGAGAAGACCTTCACCCGCAAGATCTACGAGATCCTGCTGGCGCTGAAGATCGAGCGGCAGCTCAGCAAGGACCAGATCCTGGAGCTGTACATGAACCAGATCTACCTGGGCCAGCGCGCCTACGGCTTTGCCGCGGCCAGCGAGATCTACTTCGGCAAGCCGCTGCGCGAGGTGACGGTGGCCGAAGCCGCGATGCTGGCCGGCCTGCCCAAGGCGCCGTCGGCCTACAACCCCATCGTCAACCCCAAGCGGGCCACCACGCGCCAGCAGTACATCATCGAGCGCATGCTCGACAACGGCTTCATCACCGCCGAGCAGGCCAAGCAGGCCGCCGCGCAGCCGATGCGCTACCGCGCACCGTCCGAGGTGCCGGTGCATGCCGAGTTCGCGGCCGAGGCCGCCCGCCAGCTGGTCTACAACCAGTACGGCAACGACGCCTACACCCGTGGCCTCAACGTCTTCCTGACCATCAAGGCCGGCGACCAGATGGCCGGCTACCGCGCCCTGCGCAGCGGCCTGATCGAGTACGAGCGCCGGCAGGTCTACCGCGGCCCGGAGGCCTACGTGGTGCTGCCCACCGACCCCGCCGAGATCGACACCCAGATCGCCGAGGCGCTGGCCGACCACCCGGACAACGACGACCTGAAGGCCGCCGTGGTGCTGGAAGCCTCGCCGCGCAAGGTGGTGGCGGTGCTGCAGTCGGGCGAGTCCATCACCGTGACCGGCGACGGGCTGAAGCCGGTGGCTTCGGGCCTGAGCGACAAGGCCGGCCCGCAAAAGCAGATCCGCCGTGGCGCCGTGGTGCGCGCGGTGCAGGTGGGCAAGGGCTGGTCGCTCACCCAGGTGCCCGAGGTGGAAGGCGCGCTGGTGGCCATGTCGCCCACCACCGGCGCCATCGAGGCGCTGGTCGGTGGCTTCGACTACCGCAAGAGCAAGTTCAACCACGTCACCCAGGCGTGGCGGCAGCCGGGCTCCAGCTTCAAGCCTTTCATCTACTCCGCCGCGCTGGAAAAAGGCTTCACGCCCGCTACCGTGGTGAACGACGCACCACTGTTCTTCAATGCCGGCAGCACCGGCAGCCAGCCTTGGGAGCCGAAGAACTACGACGGCAAGTTCGATGGCCCGATGCCGCTGCACACGGCGCTGGCCAAGTCCAAGAACATGGTGTCCATCCGCGTGCTGCAGTCCATCGGCGCGCCCTATGCGCAAGACTGGCTCACCCGCTTCGGCTTCGAGGCCGAGAAGCACCCCGCCTACCTGACGATGGCGCTGGGCGCCGGCTCGGTGACGCCCATGGAGATGGCCAGCGCCTACAGCGTGTTCGCCAACGGCGGCTACCGAGTGAACCCGGTGCTGATCTCGCTCATCACCGACGCCCGCGGCCGCACGCTGATGGAACGCAAGCTGGCACCGCCCGATGAATCGGCCCGCGTGATCAGCGCCCGCAATGCCTTCGTGATGAGCACGCTGCTGCAGGAAGTGGTGCGCTCGGGCACCGGCAACCTGGCCGCACGCACGCTGAAGCGGCCTGACCTGTTCGGCAAGACCGGCACCACCAACGACTCGCTGGATGCCTGGTTCGCCGGCTGGCAGCCTTCGCTGGTGGGCGTGGTGTGGGTGGGCTACGACCAGCCGCGCAAGCTGGGCGACCGCGAAACCGGCGGCGGCCTGGCGCTGCCGATCTGGACCGAGTTCATGGCCACCGCCATCAAGGGTGAGCCGGTGGTCGAGAACCCGGTGCCGCCGGGCGTGACCAACATCGGCGGCCTGTGGGCCTTCGACGAGTTTGCGCAGGGCGCCGGCGTAAGCAGCCTGGGCCTGGAAGAAAAGGCGCCGCAGGCACCCACCGAGGACGAGAAGCGCGGCATCCTCGATCTGTTCCGGCGCTGACGACAGGGCCGGTGACGGCGCCTGCGGGCGCCGCCGGGCCGCGGATCAGGCCGGCTGGAACTGCAGCGGTTGGCCGCCCTGCTCGCTCGCGCGGGCCGACAGCAGCGCGAAGATCTCGTGACCTTCACGTTCGCGCCAGGCGCCGTCCACCCACTTGAAGTGGTAGCCGCCTGCCTGCGCCGCCACCCACAGCTCCTGCAGCGGCGGCTGGGTGTTCACCACGATCTTGCTGCCGTTGGGAAACGACAGCTCCAGCAGGCCGCCGGTGCGGCTGGCGTCGATGTCGATCACGTCGTCCTGCAGCCAGCGGTCCACGGTGGTTTCGATCGTGGCCAGCACCGCACCGGACAGGCGGCGGTACTCGAGGTCGCTCAAGGGGGTGTTGGACATGCTGCTCGCTAGAATCTTTTGCATGAATGCAATAACTGATTCGAGTGTAGCGGCGGCCTCTTTGCCGACACGGCCGTCGTGGCTACGCGGCCTGGGCGCGCTGGCGTCCATCACCCTGGTGCTGGGGCTGGCAGGCTGCGGCCAGAAGGGCCCGCTCGAATTGCCGCCGGCTGCGCAGCCGGCCTCGGGGGTGGCGCGATGAACCTGCCCGGCAGCCCCTGGATTGCCTACACCGACGGGGAACTGGTCGTCGAGGACGTGCCCGTCAACCGGCTGGCCGACGAATACGGCACGCCGCTGTACGTGTACTCGCGCAATGCCATGCGCACCGCCGCCGCCTCGTACCAGGACGCGCTGGCCGGACGGCCGCATCTGGTGTGCTACGCGATGAAGGCCAACTCCAACCTGGCCGTGCTGCAGACCTTCGCCGAAGCCGGCTGCGGCTTCGACATCGTCTCGGGCGGTGAGCTGGCGCGCGTGATCGCCGCCGGCGGCGACCCGGGCAAGGTGGTGTTCTCGGGCGTCGGCAAGACCCGCGCCGAGATGCGCCAGGCGCTGCAGGCCGGCGTGCGCTGCTTCAATGTGGAGAGCGAAGCCGAGCTGGACGTGCTGTCGTCGGTGGCGGTGGCCCTGGGCGTGCGCGCGCCGGTGAGCCTGCGCGTCAACCCCGACGTGGACGCCAAGACCCACCCCTACATCTCCACCGGCCTCAAGGGCAACAAGTTCGGCATCGCGCACCAGCAGGCGCTGTCGGCCTACCGGCATGCGGCCGCGCTGCCCGGGCTGCGGGTGGTGGGCATCGACTGCCACATCGGCTCGCAGATCACCGAGCTGTCGCCCTACCTGGATGCGCTGGACCGCGTGCTCGACCTGGTGGAAGCGGTGGAGCTGGCCGGCATCCCGATCCGCCACATCGACCTGGGCGGTGGCCTGGGCATCACCTACACCGACGAAGAGCCGCCCGAGGCCGGCGTGCTGATCGGCCAGTTGCTCAAGCGGCTGGACGAGCGGGGCCACGGCCACCGCGAGCTGCTGTTCGAACCCGGCCGCTCGCTGGTGGGTAATGCCGGCGTGCTGGTGACCGAAGTGCTGGTGCTCAAGCCCGGTGCCAAGAGCTTCTGCATCGTCGACGCGGCGATGAACGACCTGGTGCGCCCGGCGATGTACGAGGCCTACATGGGCATCGTGCCCTGCAAGCCGCGCCATGAGCCGACCCGCCCCTGGGACGTGGTGGGCCCGGTGTGCGAGTCAGGCGACTGGCTGGGCCGCGAGCGTGAACTGGCCGTCAAGGCCGGCGACCGCCTGGCGGTGCTGTCCAGCGGCGCCTATGCGATGACCATGGCCAGCAACTACAACACCCGCCCGCGCGGCGCCGAGGTGATGGTGGACGGCAGCAGCGTGCACCTGATCCGCGAACGCGAACAGGTGCCGCAGCTGTTCGCGGGCGAGAAGCTGATTCGGCGTTGAAGCCCCGCCTTGGGGGCGGATGACCCGCCGCCGGGCCGCCCCAAGGCGGGTCGCTCCCCCTCGGGGGGACGGTGGGCCGCAGGCCCGCCTTGGGGGCAGATGACCCCCGCCGCCGGGCCGCCCCAAGGCGGGCCGCTGAATCTAGATCCGCCCCTCTTCCACCGCATGGCAAGCCACGCGGATGCCCTGGAAGTGATTCAGCGCCGGCCGCTCGCTCTTGCAGCGGGCGTTGGCATGCGGGCAGCGCGGGTGGAAGGCGCAGCCCGTGGGCGGGTTCAGCGGGTTGGGCACCTCGCCCTGCACCGGCGTGCGGGCGCGACCCGTCATGTGGATGTCCGGAATCGCGTCCAGCAGCATGCGGGTGTAGGGGTGCCGCGGCTGGCTGAACAGCGGGGCCTTGTCGGCCAGCTCCACCAGCCGGCCCAGATACATCACACCCACCTGATCAGCCACGTGCCGCACCACCGCCAGGTTGTGCGAGATGAACAGGTAGGTCAGGCCCCGCTCGCGCTGCAGGTCCTTCATGATGTTGAGCACCTGCGCCTGCACCGAGACGTCCAGCGCCGAGGTGGGCTCGTCGCACACCAGGAATTCCGGCTGCGTGGCCAGCGCCCGCGCGATCGAGATGCGCTGCCGCTGGCCGCCCGAGAACTGGTGCGGAAACTTCTCGACGTCGGCCGCGCTCAGGCCCACCTGCTGCAGCAGCTCGCCCACGCGCCGGCGCAGCGTGTCCTTGTCGGTCACCAGGTCGTGCTCACGCAGCGGCTCGCCGACGATGTCCAGGATCTTCCACCGCGGGTTCAGGCTGGCATAGGGGTCCTGGAAGATCATCTGCATGCGCCGACGCAGCGCCCGCGCGCCGGGTGACGCGAACACCGTGCGCGTGTCCTGCCCGTCGAACTGCACCGAGCCGCGCGTGGGCCCGTACAGGCCCACCAGCAGCCGCGCCACGGTGCTCTTGCCGCAGCCCGATTCACCCACCAGCGCCAGCGTCTTGCCGCGCTCGATGCTGAAGCTCACGCCATCGACCGCATGCACGAACTGCCGCGGCTTGCGCTCGACCACGCGGTTGAGCCAGGGGGCCGAGACGTCGAAGATCTTGGCGAGGTCGTTGACTTCGACGAGGCTCATGCTGCGCCCCCCTGCACCAGCCAGCAGGCGGCCCGCGTGGCGCCGGCGTCCATCAGGCCGGGGCGCTCCTGGCGGCAGCGGTCGAACACCCGCGGGCAGCGCGGGTTGAAGGCGCAGCCGGTGGGAATGGCATTCAGGCGGGGCATGGAACCGTCGATCTGCAACAGGCGTTCGCGCTCTTCATCCATCGCGGGAATCGAGCCCATCAGGCCATAGGTGTAGGGGTGGGCCGGCCGGTGGATCACCTCGTGCACCGGCCCGATCTCGGCCACGCGGCCGGCGTACATCACGGCCACGCGGTCGCAGGTCTCGGCGATCACGCCCATGTCGTGCGTGACCAGCATCACCGCGGCGCCGCGCTCCTTGCAGATGCGCTTGAGCAGCGAAATGATCTGCGCCTGGATGGACACGTCCAGCGCGGTGGTGGGCTCGTCGGCCACGATGAGCTTGGGCTCGGCCGCCAGCGCCAGGGCAATCACCACCCGCTGGCGCATGCCGCCCGAGAACTGGTGCGGGTACTGGTCGATGCGCGCTTCCGCCGCCGGGATGCCGGTGTCGCGCAGCAGCTGGATGGCGCGCTCGCGCGCCTGCGCCTCGGAGAGCGGCAGGTGGGTGCGGATGGTTTCCACCAGCTGACGGCCGATGGTGTACAGCGGGTTCAGCGAGGTCAGCGGATCTTGAAAGATCGCGCCGATCTGGCGGCCGCGGATGGCGCGCATCTGCTCGTACGGCAGGTTGTCGATGCGCTTGCCGTCCAGCAGGATCTCGCCGCCGGCGATGCGGCCGGGCGGCTCCAGCAGGCCGATGATGGCGGCGCCGGTCAGCGACTTGCCGGCGCCGGACTCACCGACCACGCCCAGGATCTCGCCGGGGCGGATCTCGAACGAGATGTCGTCCAGCGCCAGCAGGTTGCCGCGCCGGGTGGGGAACTCCACCCGCAGGTGGCGTACTTCAAGCAAGGGTGCCGTCATGAGTGAAAACAATCAACGCAGGCGCGGGTTGAGCGCGTCGCGCAGCCAGTCGCCCAGCAGGTTCACCGACAGCGCGATCAGCACCAGCATCGCGCCGGGGAAGATGGTGATCCACCATTCGCCGGAGAACAGGAAGTCGTTGCCCACGCGGATCAGCGTGCCTAGCGAGGGCTGCGTCGGCGGCACGCCCACGCCCAGGAAGGACAGCGTCGATTCGGTCAGGATGGCCAGCGCCACCTGGATGGTGGCCAGCACCAGCACCGGGCCCAACACGTTGGGCAGCACATGCTTCCACATGATGCGGCCCGAGCTGACGCCGATGACGCGCGCCGCCTGCACGTACTCCTTGCTGCGTTCCACCATCGTGGAGCCGCGCACCGTGCGTGCATACGGCACCCAGCCCGGTATCGCGATGGCCAGGATCAGCACCGCAAAGGCCAGCGTGTCATGCGCGTTGGGAAACATGGCGCGGCCGACACCGTCGATCAGCAGCGCGATCAGGATGGACGGGAACGACAGCATGACGTCGCACACCCGCATGATGAAGGCGTCGGTCTTGCCGCCGACGAAGCCGGACAGCAGGCCCAGGCCCACGCCCAGCACCACCGACAGCAGCACCGAGGCGATGCCCACCAGCAGCGAGATGCGCGCGCCGTACATCAGCGCCGAGAGGATGTCGCGGCCCTGGTCGTCGGTGCCGAACAGGTACTTGCTGCTGCCGCCCTCCTGCCAGGCCGGCGGCAGTCGCGCATCCGACAGCTCCAGCGATGCCAGGTCGAACGGGTTGTGCGGCGCCACCACGTCGGCGAACAGCGCGCAGAACAGGCACACCGCCGCGATGAGGGCCGCGGCGATGGCCATGGGCGAGCTGCGGAAGCTGAACCAGACGTCGCTGTCCAGCGCGCGGCGCCACCAGGAAGGGGCGGCTGCAGAAGCGGTGCTCATTTGGCTTTGACCGTGACCCACTTGAAGAACAGGCGGTTGTCGGGCAGCTGCACCAGGCTCACGTTGCTGCGCATCGCCCAGGCCAGGGCCTGCTGGTGCAGCGGGATGTGGCCCACGTCATCGGCGTGGATCTTGAACGCCTCGCGGATGTAGGCGTTGCGCTTGCTGTCGTCGATCTCGGAGGCGATCTTGGCGGCCAGCTCATCGAACTTCGGGTTGCTGTAGCTGCCCAGGTTGAACTGGCCCTGGCCCTTGTCGGTGGGCGTGGCCATCAGCGCCGAGATGGCATCGTGCGCATCGGTGGTGCTGGGCGTCCAGCCCAGCAGGTAGAAGCTGGTGTCGCGGCGCAGGATCTTCGGGAAGTAGGTGTTCTTGGTCTCGGTCTGCAGGTTCACCTTGACACCGATGCGCGCCAGGCTGGCGGCCACGGCCTGACAGATCGGTCCGTCGTTCACGTAGCGGTCGTTCGGGCAGTTCATGCCCACCTCGAAGCCGTTCGGGTAGCCGGCCTCGGCCATCAGCTTCTTGGCGGCTTCCACGTCATACGGCAGCCGCTTGTTCATGTCGGGCTGGAAGCCGCGGATGCCCGGGCCCACCATCAGCGCGGTGGGCGACGAGGCATTGCGCATCACGCGCGACTTGATCGCGTCGATGTCGATGGCCTGGTAGAAGGCCTTGCGCACCCGCACGTCCTTGAAGGGGTTCTTGCCCTTGACGTTGGAGAACAGCAGTTCGTCGCGCTTCTGGTCCATGCCCAGGAAGATGGTGCGCAGCTCGGGGCCTTGCAGCACGGTGAAGCCGCCGGCCTTCAGGCGCTCCACGTCCTGCAGCGGCACCGGCTCCATCACGTCCACCTCACCCGACAGCATCGCCGCCACGCGGGTGGCGTCGTTGCCGATGGGGGTGAAGATCACCTCGTCGACGTTGCCCTCGAACTTCTCGAAGTAGTTGTTGTTGCGCACGATCACCGTGCGGGTGGAGGGCTGGCGCTCCTTCAGGCGGTACGGGCCGGTGCCGTTGGCCTTGAAGCTGGCGTAGTTCTCGATGCCCTTGCGGCGGTCCACCGGGCGCTCGGCCTTGTTCTCCTCGCACCACTTCTTGCTCATGATGAACAGGCTGGTGAGGGTGTCCGGCAGGATGGGCAGCGGCGCGTTGGTCTCGATGTCGACCGCGAAGTCGTTGACCTTGCGCACTTCCTTGATGGGGTTGGTGTAGCCCTTCATGTCGGAGCCTTCGGAGGCGCCGCGCTTGAAGGAGAACACCACGTCGTCGGCGGTGAAGGGCGTGCCGTCGTGGAAGGTGACGCCCTTGCGCAGCTCGAAGCGCCACACCGTCGGCGAGGTCTGGGTCCACTTGGTGGCCAGGCCCGGCTTGAGCGACATGTCCTTGCCGCGGCTGACCAGCGGGTCGTAGATGTTCTGGGTGAAGCTGAGCTGCAGCGTCTCGTTCAGCGAGTGCGGGTCCATCGACTGCACGTCGCCGACGTCGGCCACGCGCAGGGTGACGGCCTGGGCCAGGCCGCAGGCCAGGGCAAGCGCGGCGGCGAGAAGGGTGGGCTTGAACTTCATGGTGAGGACTTCCACGGCAAACGCAGGGACAAGGGACAGGGGGCGATCAATGGCCGGCGGTACTGCCATCGATGCGCAGGCGGGGATCGACCGCGAAATAAAGCAGGTCGACCAGCAGGTTGATGAGCACGAAGATCAACGCCACCAGGCACAGGTAGGCCGCCATCACCGGGATGTCGGCGAACTGCACCGCCTGGATGAACAGCAGACCCATGCCGGGCCACTGGAACACCGTCTCGGTGATGATGGCAAAGGCGATCAGGCCGCCCAGTTGCAGCCCGGTGATGGTGATCACCGGCACCAGCGTGTTCTTGAGCGCATGGCCGAAGTACACCGCGCGGGTGTGCAGGCCGCGGGCGCGGGCGAACTTGATGTAGTCGGCGCGCAGCACCTCCAGCATCTCCGAGCGCACCAGCCGCATGATCAGCGTGAGCTGGTAGATCGACAGCGTGATGGCGGGCAGCACCAGGTGCTTGAGGCCATCGACCGTGAGGAAGCCGGTGGTCCAGCCGCCGATGGTCACCACATCGCCGCGGCCGAAGCTGGGCAGCACCTTGAGCGTGACCGCGAACACCAGGATCAGCAGGATGCCGATCAGGAAGGTGGGCAGCGAGACGCCCAGCAGCGAGAAGGTCATCATGGCCTGGGCCAGGAAGTTGCCCCGCCGCAGCGCTGCATACACGCCCATGGGCACGCCGATGAGGAGTGCGATGACGGCCGCAGCCAGCGCCAGCTCCAGCGTGGCCGGAAAGCGCTCGGCGATGAGGGACGAGACCTTGCGGCCCTGGCGCAGGCTGAGACCGAACTCACCCTGCACCGCATTGCCGACGAAGGCGGCGAACTGCACGGGGAAGGGCTTGTCCAGGCCGAGGTCGGCGCGCAGCTGCTGACGCTGCTCGGGCGTGGCGTCCTGGCCCAGCAGGTTGGTGACCGGATCGCCCACGTACTGGAACAGCATGAAGGCGATGAAGGCCACCGTCAGCATGACGACGATGGCCTGGACCAGCCGGCGGAAGATGAAAACAAGCATGTGCTGCGAAGAGGAAGCCGGCGCCGCCTGGGCGGCCGGCTAGCCTTGGATAGACGCGATGGGCGCGGTGCCCGGCTGTGAGGCCGGCACCACGAGAAGGTTCAATCGATGCGGACGGTGCGCATGTCCAGCCGGTTGTCGGCCCGGTGCGCCACCTCCACGTTCTTCTTCATCGCCCAGGGGATAACCTGGTTGTGCAGCGGGATGTGCGAGACGTCCTGGTGCGACAGCAGCAGCGCCTGCTCGATCAGCGCGTTGCGGTTGCCCTGGTCCACCTCTTTCTTGATGCGCTCGACCAGCGCATCCATCTGCGGATTGCTGTAACGGCCGATGTTGTAGTTGCCGTCACCCTGCGCGCCCACCGAGCGCACCAGCGACTGCAGCGAGTACAGCGCATCGAAGGTGGGCACGCCCCAGCCCAGCAGGTAGATGCTGGGTTCATAGCGCTGCAGCATTGGGAAGTAGGTCACCAGCGGCAGCGTGCGCAGCTTGGCCTTGACGCCGATGCGGGCCCACATCGCGGTGATGGCCTGGCAGATCTCTTCGTCGTTGATGTAGCGGTTGTTGGGGCAGGCGAAGTCCACCTCGAAGCCGTTGGCGTAACCCGCCTCGGCCAGCAGCTTGCGCGACTCGTCGGGGCTGTAGGGCCAGCGGGCATCGGCCTTCTTGGTCCAGCCATTGACCTGCGGCGCGATCAGCGTGCCGGTGACCTGGCTCAGGCCGCGCATCGTCACGCGGTGGATGGTCTGGATGTCGATGGCCTGGTACAGCGCCTTGCGCACCCGCAGGTCCTTCAGCGGGTTCTTGCCCTTGATGTTGGAGCCGGGCAGTTCGTCGCGGAACTGGTCCATGCCCAGGAACATCGTGCGGTTCTCGGCGCCGTCCAGCACCTTCAGGTTGGAGGCGGCACGCAGCTTGGGCAGGTCGGCCGGCGAAGGGTCGAGCACCAGGTCCACCTCGCCCGACAGCAGCGCGGCCACACGCGTGGCTTCCGACTTGATCGGCGTGTAGACGATCTCGGTGACGTTGCCGTTGGACTTGCCCCACCACGCCGGGTTTTTCTCCAGCACCAGCTTCACATCCGGATCCCAGCTCTTGAGCATGTAGGGGCCGGTGCCGTTGGCATGGCGGTGGGCGTAGTTCTCTTCCTTGGTCTTGATGTCCTTGGGCGAGGTGCTCTTGTTCTTCTCGGCCCACTCCTTGTCCATCATGCGCAGCTCGGTCAGCTGGCGCAGCAGCACCGGGTTGGGCCCGCGGGTGATGATGTCGATGGTCTCGTCGTCGACCTTCACCACCTTATCGATGCCCTGTGTGAAGACGCCGTAGTTGGACGTTTTCTCCATCGCGCGGTTGATCGAGAACACCGCGTCATCGGCGTTGAAGGCCGAGCCGTCATGGAACTTCACGCCCTTGCGCAGCTTGATGCGCACCTGGGTCGGGCTGACCTGCTGCCAGCCAGTGGCCAGCAGCGGCTCCAGATCGAACTTGGCGTTGTAATAGAACAGCGACTCGTACACCGTCGCGTGCACGCCATTGGCCAGCGCATTGTTCTGCGAATGGATATCCCAGGTGGGGATATCACTGGCACTGGCCCATTTGAAAGTCTTGGCCTGGGCCGGCACTGCTGCAAACACAGCAGCCATCACCACTGGCACCCAGGCCGATGTCTTGGAATGCACCACCTTGGGTACTCCTCCTGGAAAAGCCCGGATCATCCGCAAAAGGCGTGCCGCACGCCAAGGCGGGTAAGTCCGTAGCTGAAAACGACGATACCGGCGCAAGGCCGGTATCGCAGGGGCTGCCGACCGAGGGTCGTCAGCCGGTGGAACGATCAGAACGTGTGACGCACGCCGACCGTGAAGGTGGTGGACTTGCCACCCGGGTTCACGCCCACGCCGTTCCACACCGGCACTTCACGCAGGCCGGTGCTGACCAGGAAGGGCTCCGGGCCGCCGTTCAGGAAACCGGTGGCACTCACCCGCGACGAATTGCCTTCGTCGTCCTTCAGCCAGCCGTAGCGGGTGTACAGCGCGGTGCGCTTGCTCAGCAGGTAGTCGGCGCCGATGACCAGGGCCTTGTCCTTGCCTTCGGTGAAGTTCTTGAACTCCTGGATGCCGTACATCGCGCCGACCTGGATATTGCTGCCCACCAGATAACGGGCGCCGACGGCGAAGGAACGGATGTCGATGCCGCCGCGCATGGCGGCAATGGCCGACGACTTCACGTCGTACGAGCCTTCACCGTAGGCAGCGGCCACCGCCCAGCCGGAAGCCGCGATGTAGCGGCCCGACACCACGTAGCTGGTGTAGTCACCCAGCACGGCCACGGGGTTGGCACCCAGGAACAGCGGCACGTCGAAGCGGTTCTTGTGGTACGCCGCGGAGACGCTGGCACCCTCACCACCCGGCACCGGGTTCTGCGCCCAGTTCACGAAAGCACCCCAGGTCTTGCCAGCGCCTTCGGCACCGGCCGACTGGCCGCCGAGGATCTGCGCGCCGCCAGCGGTGCTGTTGCGCACGGCGCCGGTCACGCCCGAACGGCTGACGCCCGCGTTCGGCGACACCGCCACGCTGCCGGTGAACTGGCCCGCCTTGAGCCAGTAGCTCACCTGGTTGTCCTGGCGCACCTGCAACTGGTTGATGGTCAGCAGACCCGTGAACAGGTCGGTGCCTGCCAGGCGCTCCGTGGTGGAGAAGGCCTTGGCGTAGAAGAACGGGGCGTACTGGCGACCCAGGCGAACCTCGCCGTAGGGCGTGGTCAGCGACACATACGCCTGACGACCCCAGGTGCGGCCGTCGTTGCCCAGCGTGCCGGTGTCGGGGGTCGGCTGCATTTCCAGCACGAAGCCTGCCTTCAGGCCGCCGCCCAGATCTTCGGTGCCGCGGAAACCCAGCGCGCTGATGGAGGACATGCTGGGCGTCAGGCGCTCCTGGCGGCCGACACGGCCTGCCAGCACCGACGACACACCGGCCGTGCGGTTGGAGGTGTCCGCCCCTACATCCAAGGTGCCATAGATCTCAACCGTGGATTGCGCTTGCACCGAAGAAAGCGCGACGAGGGAGGCGGCAGCGGCCAGGATCTTTAGTTTCATGGAGGGTCTCCGTGCAGCGATGAGGATTTCGCCTGTCTATGGACTCAGCGGGGACCATTATTGCCAGCACGTGAATCCTTCAATTCGCCGTGTTGCAGCGCTTGCACAGGAAAAAACCCCTATCAACCCTGTCACCTGCGCAACTCGGAGCAACTCGGAAACGAAAAAGCCGCCCGAAGGCGGCTCTTGTGTTGCTGACGCAAGCTGCCCGAAGGCAGCGCGACATCAGAACGAGTGGCGGACGCCGACTTCGAAGCCGGAGGAATCGTCGCCCAGCGCCGAGCCCTTGCCACCAACGGTGTAGTAGGCGTTGCCGTCGTTCTTGATCAGAGCGTACGAGGTGTACAGCGCGGTGCGCTTGGACAGGTTGTGGACGTAGCCCAGCGCGAACTGGTCGGCGTCGTTGCCATCGATCGAGCCCTTGCCTTGCACCTTGGTGTACGAAGCGCGGATCAGGCCGGCGCCGACGGGCACCGAACCACCGAACGTGAAGTGACGCTCCTTGGCCGAGCGGAACTTGTTTTCCGACACGATACCGTTCAGCTTGAAGGCGCCGAAGTCGTACATGGCAGCGATGCCACCGGTCTTGAAGTCGTCGTCGCCGGTCGACTCGGTCTGGCCGTAGAAACCACCGACGTTCAGCGGACCAGCGGCGTAGCCCAGACGGCCACCCATGTACTTCTTGCCCACGGTGCCTTCGCCAGCAGCGACCGACACTTGACCGTAAAAGCCACCCAGGTTGCTGGGCAGGAAGTAGCTGACCATGTTGTCAGCACGAACCAGGGTGTCCAGAGCCGGACGCTGAGCGGCGGCAGCGGTCACGACACCAGTGTGCAGCTTGCTCACGTCGCCGACACCGTTGGTGCCGAACACGTCGAAGTCGGCGTAGCCCGTGAAGGTCGGGACCAGGTCACGGCCCAGACGCACTTCACCGAAGTCGCCCATCAGGCTGATGGTGGTGCGACGGTGCCAGAAACGTTGGGCGTTGGTGGAGCCGTCATCGTTACCGATGGCGGATTCCAGCCAGAAGCCAGCCTTCAGGCCACCGCCCAGGTCTTCCACGCCGCGGAAACCGAGGCGGCTGGAAGCCAGACCGCTGTTGGTCAGCTCGGTCAGCTTGGTGCCGTTGTTGTCGGTGTAGCGGACGGCAGCGTCAACGATACCGAACAGGGTGACGGACGACTGCGCAGCGGCCACGCCCGAGAAGGCGCCCAGAACGGCCAGAGCGAACAGAGATTTTTTCATTGCATCGATCTCCTAGGTTGAACAAGAGGTCCCGCTCACGACTTCTGCCCGATCCCAAGGAACCAAGACTGCCGCGCAGGCCAACCTCCTTTGCGGAAGCTGAGGGGATTGCACCAGACGACCCGGTGCGATGCAAAGAATTGACCGCGTAAACCAGGCTTGTGTTGGCTGTGCGCAACGCATCGTCAAGCCGCGCCGGTCGGCGGGAGGGTGGGGTTTGGGTATCCTTTCCAGCACCATGAACCAAGTCGATGCCCTGCTGAACGCCGCGGACACCGCGCTGCGCACGCTGTCCGGCGGTGCCCGTGCGGCACGTCCGCTGCCCACCGCGCCCGAGACCGCCGCCCAGGAACTGTCGCCGGAAGATCGACGCCTTTCCGGCGCGCTGATGCGGGTGAACCACGTCGGCGAGGTGTGCGCCCAGGCGCTCTATCAGGCGCAAGCCCTGACGGCGCGCGACCCCGCCCTGCGCGACGCCATGAACCAGGCCGCCAAGGAGGAACTGGACCACCTGGCCTGGACCGCCCAGCGGCTGGAAGAGCTGGGCGACCGCCCCAGCCTGCTCAACCCGCTCTGGTATGCCGGCGCTTTCGCCATCGGTTTGGTGGCCGGGCGCGCCAGCGATGCGGTGAGCCTGGGATTTCTGTCGGAAACGGAGCGACAGGTGGAGCAGCACCTGGACGGCCATCTCGACCGCCTGCCGCCGCAGGACGAACGCTCACGGGCCATCGTCGCGCAGATGAAGATCGACGAGGCCCGCCATGCGCAGCATGCCGAAGCGGCCGGCGCACAGCCGCTGCCGCGCGCGGTCACCGGCCTGATGCGCGCAGCCAGCAAGGTGATGACCTTCACCGCACATCGCATCTAGAGGGATGAGGCCCCCAAGCTCGCTGCGCTCGCGTCCCCCCAGGGGGGAGCGTTCAGCCTTGGGACGGCCCGGCGGCTGAACTGGCCGCCCCCAAGCTCGCTGCGCTCGCGTCCCCCCAGGGGGGAGCGTTCAGCCTTGGGACGGCCCGGCGGCTGAACTGGCCGCGACGATCTCGAACCCGGTCGTCACTTCGGCCGTCTTGGCCAGCATGATGGTGGCCGAGCAGTACTTGTCGTGCGACAGCTCGATGGCGCGCGCCACCGCCGCCTCGGGCAGGTTGCGGCCGCTGACCTTGAAGTGCAGGTGGATGCGCGTGAACACCTTGGGGTCGACGGGCGCCCGCTCGGCCGTCACCTTCACCTCGCAGCCGGTCACGTCGTGGCGGCCCCGCTTGAGGATCAGCACCACGTCATAGGCGGTGCAGCCGCCGGCGCCGGCCAGCAGCGTCTCCATCGGCCGCGGCGCCAGGTTGCGGCCGCCGCCGTCGGGCGCGCCGTCCATGTTCAGCAGATGGCCGCTTCCCGTCTCGGCCACGAAGCCCATGCCGGTCGCGGGCACCCAGTTGATCGTGCATTCCATCGCTGTTTTGCACCGTGTCGGTGCTTTTGTGTCTATGTGATGGGAATTTTGCAACGCGAACCGACGCCGCGACGCGCGCAAGGGCAGATTTTCATCGCCCCGTTATTGCAGCGCAGCACGCGGGCTGCTAGAGTAAACCCCACTGGTGAGGCCTTCTGCCCACCTACCGGTTGTCTCCTCCACCTCCTCCATTGGTGGATTCGGCCCGAGGCGCAAGCCTCGGGCCTTTTTCTTTATGATGCGGCGCCGCATCATAAGAAAGACGACCGTCACCATGGCAGGCGCCAGCTCCCAGCGATCCTCCCGCGGCAGTACCCCCCACCCCGACTACCTGCGCAAGATTCTCACGGCGCGCGTCTACGACGTGGCGATCGAGTCTCCGCTGGACCATGCCCGCAACCTGTCCAAGCGGGTGGGCAACCAGGTCTTCCTGAAGCGTGAGGACCAGCAGCCGGTCTTCAGCTTCAAGCTGCGCGGCGCCTACAACAAGATGGCCCACCTGTCGGCCGACCAGCTGGGCCGCGGCGTCATCTGCGCCTCCGCCGGCAACCATGCCCAAGGCGTGGCGCTGAGTGCCAAGCGCCTGGGCGCGAAGGCGGTGATCGTGATGCCGGTGACCACGCCGCGCGTGAAGGTCGACGCGGTCAAGGCACTGGGCGGCGACGTGGTGCTGTTCGGCGACAGCTACTCCGACGCGGCCGAGCACGCCAAGCAGTTGCAGGCCGAACGGGGCCTGACCTTCGTCCACCCGTTCGACGATCCCGACGTGATCGCGGGTCAGGGCACCATCGCGATGGAGATCCTGCGCCAGCATGAAGGCCCGATCGACGCGGTGTTCGTCGCCATCGGCGGTGGCGGGCTCATCTCCGGCGTGGCCTCGTACATCAAGGCGGTGCGGCCCGAGATCCGCGTGATCGGCGTGCAAACCACCGACTCCGACGCCATGGTGCGCTCGGTGCGTGCCGGCAAGCGGGTGGCGCTGAACGACGTCGGCCTGTTCGCCGACGGCACCGCCGTCAAGCTGGTGGGTGAAGAAACCTTCCGCATCGCCCGCGAACTGGTGGACGAGTACGTGGTGGTGGACACCGACGCCGTGTGCGCCGCCATCAAGGATGTGTTCCAGGACACCCGCAGCATCCTCGAGCCCTCGGGCGCGATGGGCGTGGCCGCCATCAAGCAGTACGTGGACACGAACAAGGTCAAGGGCAAGACCTTCGTGGCCATCACCTGCGGCGCCAACATGAACTTCGACCGCTTGCGCTTCGTGGCCGAACGGGCCGAGGTGGGTGAAGAACGCGAGGCGGTGTTCGCCGTCACCATCCCCGAGGCGCGCGGCTCTTTCAAGCGCTTCTGCGAGCTGATCGGCCCGCGCAGCGTCACCGAATTCAACTACCGCATCTCCGACGCCGAAACGGCGCACGTCTTCGTCGGCGTTTCCACGCAAAAGCGCGAGGAGGCCCACACGCTGGCCCGCAGCTTCGAGCGCCACGGCTTCAAGACGCTGGACCTGACCGACGACGAGCTGGCCAAGCAGCACGTGCGGCACATGGTGGGCGGCCGCACCGAGCTGGCGCACGACGAACGGCTATACCGCTTCGTCTTCCCCGAGCGGCCGGGCGCGCTGATGCGCTTCCTGGCGGCGATGCCGCCGAACTGGAACATCAGCCTGTTCCATTACCGCAACCAGGGGGCCGACTATGGCCGCATCCTGGTGGGGCTGCAGGTGCCCAAGGCCGAGCGCAAGGCCTTGCGCGAGTTCCTGGACGGACTCAACTACCCCTTCGTCGACGAGACCGACAATCCCGTCTATCGCATGTTCCTCCGCTGATCCGGTGCTTAAACTGGCCCGATGCCGGTCAACCGCTCGCTGATCTCGCCCACCTCCAGCGCCCTGCTGGAGAGCGCGCTGCGCGACAAGCTGCTGCGGCGCAGCGAGACCACCGGCAGCCTGGGTGAACTGGAGCCGCTGGCCGTGCGCCTGGGGCTGATGCAGAACACGCTGAAGCCCCGCCTGCGGGAGCCGCAGGTGGTGTTGTTCGCCTCCGACCACGGGCTGGCCGTCGATGGCCTGAACCGCCCGCACCAGCGCAGCACGCGTGAGCAGGTGCTGCAGCTGCTGAGTGCCCAGCTGCCGGTGGCGGTCTTCGCGCGCATCCAGGGTATGGAGCTGTCGGTGGTGGACTGCGGCGTGGCCGAGACGCTGCTGCCGCACGACCGGCTGCTGATGCGCAAGATCGCCCACGGCACCCGCAACGCCCGCGTCGGCCCGGCGATGAGCACCGACCAGGCGCATGCGGCCATCCGCGCCGGCATGGAGATCGGCGATGCCCTGCGCGGCAACCTGGTGGCCTGCGCCGGCATCGGCGTGGGCAGCCATGAAAGCGCGGCCTTGGTGCTGTCGCGGCTCAGCGACTCGTCGATCCGCGAGCTGCTGATCGAAGGCCCGCAGATGAACCAGGACGACCTGGCCCACCTGATGGCCGTGGTGCAGGGCGCGCAAGGCCGCCACCGCGACACCAGCGACCCCGTGGAAGTGCTGGCCGCCTTCGGCGGCTTCGAGATCGCGATGATGGTGGGCGTGATGCTGGTCTCGGCCAGCAAGCGCCATCTGGTGATGGTGGACGGCATGGCCGCCTGCGCGGCACTGATGGTGGCCTCGCGCATCGCGCCGCCGGTGACCGACTACTGCGTGTTCTGCCGCAGCCATTCGCACCAGGGGCTGGACCAGGCGCTGGGGCTGTTCCGCGCCTCGGCACTGCTGGAGCTGGGCATGGAAAGCACCGACGGCACCGGTGCCACCGTGGCCTGGCCGCTGGTGCGCGCGGCGGCCGCGCTGCTCACCGAGGTGGCCGAAGGCGAAGACCCCGGCCCGTCACGCCCGGTGGCCATGACCACCGGCGAAATACCGCTGGCCCCGCCCGGCGAAGACGCCACCCGGCCCGGGCCGCTGGACGCCCCGGACGTGCCGCTTTAGCCATCGCCAGCGGAACAGGCGCCCACAAGGCACGCCCGTCAGGCTCAGTTGGTGTTCTGACCTTCCGGTGACTCCTGCACCGGCTGGCCTGGCTGCACGCCTGGCACCGGCTGGGCCGGCACCACCTGCTGGCCGGGCACCACCGGTCGCCCGCCGGGCAGCTGGCCCGGCCCGCCGGCGGCCGTGGGCGGCCGGTACAAGGCGGGCGGCTGGACACCCGGTGAATAGCCCGGCGGCACCGTGGACGGCATGGCCCCGGGCACCGCCGGAACGGACGGCAGCGTGGTCGCGCCGTAGTTCTCCACCGGCAACGTGCCGGTGTTGGGCGGCGGCAGCGGCGGCAGCTCCAGCCGCACCTGCGGTGCCTCGCCCCGTGGGCCCAGTTCGGCGCCGCGGGCATGCACCGCCTGCAGCACGAAGCCGGCATCGATGGCGGTGCCCACGCGGTAGGCGCGCGGCGGCTTGCCATCGACCGCGATCAGCGCGACGCCGCCGGGGCGGTTGTCGTTGGCACGCGGCGCGGCCACGCCCACCAGCTGGAAGCGGCTGCTGACCTCGGGGGCCACGGGCGCGGCCTCGACGATCACCGGCGCCTGGCCCAGCACGCGCGACACATCGGCCGGCGGCAAACCACCGGCGCCGGCCGCCTGCGCGTGCGCGGGAATCTGGGGTGTGGCCACGAACACCCGTAGGCCCCAGAACGCCGCGGTGGCCGCGGCGGCTGCCCAGATTGCAAAGGCCAACAGTCGTGCCGTCATGCGGCGATTATGATCGATCGGTTTTGTCGTCAAGTGCGCCTGTCACGGCCCTCCGCATGTCCATGTCCCCGATCCTGCGTTCGTCCCTTCGCCGCCGCCGGTCCGGCCGCGGTTTCACCCTGATCGAGCTGATGGTCGTGCTGGTCATCATCGGCGTGCTGGCCGCGCTGATCGTGCCCAACGTGCTCGACCGTGCCGACGATGCCCGCGTGACCGCGGCCCGCACCGACGTCAACAACCTGATCCAGGCGCTCAAGCTGTACAAGCTGGACAACCAGCGCTACCCCACGGCCGAACAGGGCCTGGAAGCGCTGGTGCGCAAACCCACCGTGGGCACCATTCCGATGAACTGGAAGCCCTACCTCGACAAGCTGCCCAACGACCCCTGGGGCCGGCCCTACCAGTACGTGAACCCCGGCGTGAAGGGCGACATCGATGTCTTCAGCTTCGGGGCCGATGGCCAGACCGGCGGCGAAGGCAACAACGCCGACATCGGCTCCTGGCAGTGAAGCATCCATGGCACGGCACCGCCGGGCCGCAGTAGCGCGCGGCTTCACGCTGATCGAGCTGATGGTGGTGGTGGCGTTGATCGCCATCGCCGTCAGCGTGGCCAGCCTGGCGCTGCGCGACGGCTCGCAGGTGCGGCTGGAACGCGAGGCCGAACGCCTGGCCGCGCTGCTGGAGGGCGCCCGCGCCGAAGCCCGTGCCGGCCAGCTGCGTGCGCTGTGGGAACCCACCAGCGGCGTCAACGCTGATGGCAACGACTTCCGCTTCGTCGGCCTGCCCAAGGGCGACCGGCCGCTGCGCTGGATGACGCCCGGCGTGACGGTGGAGATCGTCGGCCGGCGGTATGTGGTGCTGGGCCCCGAGCCGCTGATCGGCGCGCAGCGCATCCTGCTGCGGCTGGACGATCAACGCATGGCGCTGTTCACCGACGGGCTGGGCCCGTTCACCATCGAGCAGGGCACGCCGTGAGCGCACACCGTTCACGCGGTTTCACGCTGATCGAGGTGCTGGTGGCGCTGGTCATCGTGGCCGTGGCCATCGGCGCCGGCCTGAAGGCCGCCGGCTCCCTGACCGACAACGCCGAGCGCCTGGCGCTGGTGACGGCAGCGCAATGGTGCGCCGACAACGAACTGGTGATGCTGACCACCCGCAAGGGCAGCTTCCCGGGCATCGGCGAGACCACCTTCGAATGTGAACAGCTGGGCCGCCGCTACCGCGGCCGGCTGATCGTGCGCGGCACGGTGAACGCCGACCTGCGGGTGGTGGACGCGGTGGTGGGCGACGAGAACGACGTGCCGCTGGTCAGCGTGACCACCGGCATGTACCGCTACCGCTGACCATGCGCACCCAACGCGGCTTCACCCTGGTGGAAGTGCTGGTCGCCATGTTCATCATGGCGGTGATGGCCGTCATGGCCTGGCAGGGCGTGGACGCCATCGCCCGCTCGCGCACCGTGGCCAAGGCCAGCGTGGACCGCACGCTGCGCGTGGGCACGGTGATGGCGCAGTGGCAGGCCGATCTGCGCGCCCTCTACCCCGGCACCGCGGTGCCGCCGATGTTGCTGGCCAACCAGATCGCTCGCCTGGTGCGCACCACCGACGACGGGGTGCAGGTGGTGGCCTGGTCGGTGCGCAACGGCCGGCTGCTGCGCTGGGCCAGCCCATCCACCCGGCTGGTGGGCGAGCTGCAGGAATACTGGCTGCGCAGCCAGCAGCTGCTGGGCACCGAAAGCACCCAGCTGCCGATGCTGGATGGCGTGAGCAGCTGGCAGACCTACTGCAGCGACGGCAGCCCCAGCCTGAACAACTGCGAGTCCACCCAGGAAGCGCTGCCGGTGGCGGTGCGGCTGGTGATGCAGTTCGAGGGTGAAAACGTCGGCACCCTCACCCGCGACACCGCACTGCCGGCTGCGCCCCGATGAACCGCCGCCTGCCCCACTCCCCCACGCACCGCCAGCGCGGCGCCGCGCTGCTGCTGGCCATGATCGTGCTGACCCTGGTGGCCACGCTGGCAGCCGGCATGGTGTACCAGCAGGACCGGGCCATCCGCGTGGAAGCCGCCGAGCGCGCCCGCGAGCAGAGCGCGCGGGTGGCGCAAGGCGGGCTGGAGCTGGCGCGCTGGATCCTGCGGCAGGACGCCACCAAGAGCGCCAAGACCGACCACCTGGGCGAAGCCTGGGCCACCGCGCTGCCCGAGACCGAGCTGTCCACCCTGGTCAGCGGCAACGACCGCTCGCCCACCGGCCAGGAAGGGCAGCTGCGGGCCTTCATGCGTGGCCAGATCATCGATGCGCAGTCGCGCTTCAACCTGCGCAACCTGTTCGACGACAAGGGCGAGCCGCTGGCGCAGCAGGTGCTGATCTTTCGCACCTTGTGCGCCGACGCCGGGCTGCCCGACGAGGTGGCGGTGCGCATCGTCAACGGGCTGCGCCAGTCCTGGGCCACGCAGGGCTTGTCGCAGGACGCGGTGCTGGCGCCCACGCGGATGTCGCAGCTCAGCTGGCTGGGCATCGAACCGTCGGTGATCGACTCGCTGCGGCCCTTCATCGACCTGCTGCCCGAGCGCACCACGCTCAACATCAACACCGCGGGCGTGGAGGTGCTGTCGGCCGCCATCATCGGCCTGGACCGTGGCGGCGCGGAACGCGTGGTGGAAGAGCGGCGGCGCCGCGCCAACGACGGCGGCTTCACCTCCCCCGGCCAGCTGCGCGAGATGTTCTCGCAGCTCAAAGACACCGCGACCGAGAACACTGGCGTCACCAGCGCGTACTTCGAGGTGCGGGCCGAGCTGCGCATCGGCGACGAGATCACCCGCGACCTGTGGCTGCTGCGGCGGCGCGGCTCCGAAGTGTCAGTGGTGCGTGAGGAGCGCCTGGCGCGCTGGAACAACCCCCGCTCATGACCACGCACCACCCAAGCAGACAGCAAAACCGGAATCGTTTTCCTTATTCATTTGCTGCTGTCATCCAAAGAAGTTAGCCTCCGCCCTCCATGTCCATCCTCGTCGTCAAGATTCCGCCCCGCGAACGGCTGATGCCGGGCCGCGGCGACCCGGTGGAGCGCACCGCCAGCGAGTACGGTTACGTGCTCAGCAGCGACGGCCTGGCCGTCGGCAGCGCGGGCCGCTGCGCCCCGGCGCTGCTGCCCAAGGCCGACACCGTGGTGGCCGTGCTGGCCGACACCGACGTCAGCTGGCAGCGCATCACCCTGCCCCGGGCGCCGGCCCAGCGGCTGCGCGCGGCCCTGGTGGGCGTGCTGGAAGAAGCCCTGCTGGAAGACGCCGAGGCCCTGCACCTGGCGGTGGCGCCGGGCGCCGCCGCCGGCCAGCCCGCCTGGATTGCCGCCACGCCGCGCGGCTGGCTGGCCATGCACCTGGCGGCGCTGGAAACCGCCGGCCTGTCGGTGGAACGGGTGCTGCCCTCGGCCTGGCCCGACGATGCCCCGCTGGGCCACTTCAGCGAACCTGCCGGCAGCGATGGCGAGGCACCGCCGCTGTTGACCTGGGCCGATGCCGACGGCGTGCTCACCGTGGGCCTGCAGGGCGGCCTGGCGCGCCAGATGCTGCCGCAGTGGCTGGCCACCGCCGCCCGCTGGAGCGCCACCCCCACCGCGGCCGCAGCGGCCGAGGCCTGGCTGGGCGCGCCGGTGCAGGTGCTGTCGGACGACGAACGCGCGCTGCAGGCCGTGCGCTCGCGCTGGAACCTGCGGCAGTTCGACCTGGCACCGCGCCACCGCGGCATGCAGGCGGTGCGTGAGGCCTGGCGCCGCTTCATGACCCCCGCCTTCCGCCCCGCCCGCTGGGGTCTGGTGGCGCTGGTGGTGGTGCAGATCGTGGGCCTGAACCTCTGGGCCTGGCATGAGCGCGGCGAGATCGACAGCCGCAAGCTGGCCATGCAGCAGGTGCTGCGGGAAGCCCATCCGCAGGTGCGGGCGGTGCTGGACGCGCCGCTGCAGATGTCACGCGAGACCGAGCTCCTGCGCGTGGCCGCCGGCAAGCCCGGCGACACCGACCTGGAAGGCCTGCTCAGCGTGGCCGCCTCGGCCTGGCCGCAAGGCGCGGCGCCTGCCGCTTCGCTGCGCTTCGAGCCCGGCCGCCTGAGCTTCACCGCGCTGGACTGGGGCCCGCAGCAGATCGAAGAATTCCGTGGCCAGTTGCGCCCTGCCGGCTGGCAGGTGGAAGAAGCCAACGGCACCCTGACCCTCAGCCGCGCGCCGGCTGGAAGAACTTCATGAATGCAGTGTTGAGTCCCGCCCAGGGCGGCCTGGCCGCGGTGCGTGCCCAGTTGCGCGCCCGTTGGCGCAGCCTGGCCCAGCGTGAACGGCGGCTGGTGGCGGCGCTGGCCGCCGTGCTGGCCGTGGCCGTCGTGTGGCTGCTGCTGGTGCAGCCCGCCTGGCGCACACTGCGCAGCGCACCGGCCGAGATCGACCGCCTGGAAGCCCAACTGCAGCAGATGCGGCGCGAAGCCACCGAGACGGCGGAGCTGCGCAACGCGCCGCGCATCAACCTCACGCAGGCCAGCGCCGCGCTGCGCGCCAGCACCGAGCGGCTGGGCGAGCACGGCAAGCTGCAAGTCATCGGCGACCGGGCCACGCTGACACTGACCAATGCCAATGGCGACGAACTGCGGCGCTGGCTGGCCGAAGCCCGCAGCGGCGCGCGGGCGCGCCCGGTGGAAGCCAACCTGACCCGCGGCCCGCAAGGCCATTCCGGCACGCTGGTGGTCGCGTTGCCGGGCAACAACCCATGACGCGCTGGACTGCGCTGCGGCCACGCCGGGCCGCACGCGCCGCCATCGCGCCGGCCGCCACCGACACGGCCACGCCGCGGCGCAGCCGCCGCTGGGCGCTGCTGGGCGCCGCGCTGGGCCTGCTGGCCGGCGTGGTGGCCTTTCTGCCGGCGGCCTGGCTGGCGCGTGGCATCGCCTCGGCCACCGATCAGCACCTGCTGTTCACGCAGACCCGTGGCACCGTGTGGTCGGGCAGCGCGCTGCCGGTGCTCACCGCCGGCCCCGAAAGCCGCACCGCGCTCGCCCTGCCGGGTCGGCTGGAATGGTCGCTGCACTGGCGCGGCCTGTCGCTGGAGCTGCAGCTGCGCCAGCCCTGCTGCCTGGCAGCGCCGCTGGTGCTGCAGCTGCAGCCCGGCCTGGACCGGCTGCGCGTGACGCTGCTGCCGCCCGCCAACGGCGGCCTGGTGGGCCAGTGGCCCGCGGCCTGGCTGGCCGGCCTGGGCACGCCCTGGAATGCGGTGCAGCTCAGCGGCACCGTACGCCTGCGCACGCCGGGCCTGACGCTGGAACAGGTGGCCGGCCGCAGCCGCTTCACCGGCGAAGCCACGCTTGAACTCACGCACGCGGCCACGCCGCTCGCACCCATCGACACGCTCGGCAGCTACCAGCTGGTGCTGCGCGGCGATGCGGCCAGCGGCAACGCCTCCACAATCACGCTCACCACGCTCGAAGGCGCGCTGCAGGCCAGCGGCCAGGGCCAATGGGGTGAAGGGCGGCTGCGCTTTCGCGGCGAGCTCCGGGCCGTCGATGGCCAGGAAGGTGCGCTGTCCAACCTGCTGAACATCGTCGGGCGGCGCCAGGGTGCGCTGTCCGTCATCTCGATCGGATGACTTCATGAAACACCGAGTCCACGCCCTGGTCACCACCCTGGTGTGTGGCGGCATGGTGCTGCCGCCGCCGCTGGCCGCCCAGACGGCGCGCAGCCCCTCCGCCGTGGCCGCCCGCGCCAGCACGCCCGTCACGCTCAACTTCGTCAATGCCGACATCGAGGCGGTGACCCGCGCGATGGGCGCCATCCTGGACCGCCAGTTCCTGGTCGACCCGCGCGTCAAGGGCACCATCACGGTGTACAGCGACCAGCCGGTGCCGGTGACCGTGGCCTACCAGAACTATCTGGCCGCCCTGCGCGGCCTGGGCTTTGCGGTGGTGGAAAGCGGCGGCCTGCTGAAGGTGGTGCCCGAGGCCGACGCCAAGCTGCAGACCGGCACCGTGACCATCGGCCAGGGCCAGCCGCGCGGCGATCAGGTGATCACGCAGATCTTCAAGCTGAGCCACGAGAACCCCAACAACCTGGTGGCCATCCTGCGGCCGTTGATCAGTGCCAACAACACCATCAACGCCAACCCCAGCAACAGCACGCTGGTGATCACCGACTACGCCGACAACCTGCAGCGGCTGGGCAAGATCATCTCGGCGCTGGACCAGCCGGCCAGCACCGACATCGAGGTGATCCCGCTGCAGCATGCGGTGGCCAGCGACATGGCCGCGCTGGTGCAGCGACTGTCCGACACCGCGGGCGGCGCCGCCACCCCGGGCGTGCCGGCACCGGCGGCCACCGGCGGCGGCAGCGGCTCGGTGCTGGCCGACCCGCGCAGCAACTCGTTGATCGTGCGCGCCGCCAACCCGGCCAAGCTGTCGCAGATACGCGCCATCGTCGCCCGGCTCGACCAGCCGATGCGCAACGGCGGGCCGGCCGGCAACATCTGGGTCGTGTACCTGAAGAATGCCGACGCGGTGAAGCTGGCGACGGTGCTGCGCGCCGCCTTCGCACCCAACGGCAGCGGCGGGGGCGGGGGCAGCAGTTCGTCCGGCAGCAGCGGCCTGGGCAGCAGCAGCAGCAGCGGCTCCGGCCTGGGCGGCCTGACCAACAGCGGCGGCATCACCAACAGCGGCACCGGCAGCAACAGCAGCGGCGCGGGCAGCTCGGCCGCCACCGCGCCGCTGCAGGCCTCGCAGGGCCCTTCCACCGGCGGCTTCATCCAGGCCGACCCGTCCACCAACTCGCTCATCATCACCGCGCCCGAACCCTTGTACCGGCAGGTGCGCGCGGCCATCGACCAGCTGGATTCGCGGCGCGCGCAGATCTATGTGGAGTCGATGATCGTCAAGGTCGATGCGACCAAGCTGGGCCAGTTCGGCGTGCAGTGGCAGCACCTGTTCGGCAACTCCGGCGACAGCACGCTGCTGGGCCTGGGCACCAACTCTTCGGTGGGTGGCAACAACATCCTGGCCCTGACGGCCGCCACGGCAGGCGGGGTCACGGGCGTGGCCAACGCGGTCGGCTCCATCGCCTCGGGCCTGAACGTGGGCGTGGTCCGCAAGATCGGCAGCACCTTCACGCTGGGCGCGGTGGCGCACTTCCTGGAAAACAACGTGGGCGCCAACCTGCTGTCCACGCCCAACCTGATCTCGCTGGACAACGAAGAGGCCAAGATCGTCATCGGCCAGAACGTGCCCTTCGTCACCGGCACCTATGCCAACACCACCGGCAGCAGCACGGTCACGCCGTTCCAGACCATCGAGCGCCAGGACGTGGGCCTGACGCTGCGCATCAAGAGCCAGATCGGCGAAGGCGGCACCATCCGCATGACGATCTACCAGGAGAACTCGTCGGTGCTGTCCACCAGCGCCACCGCCGGCCCCACCACCGACAAGAGCAGCATCGAGACCAGCGTGGTGGTGGACGACGGCCAGATCATGGTGCTGGGCGGCCTGCTGAAGGACGAGTACACCGACGGCGAGGACCGCGTACCCGGCTTGAGCGGCCTGCCGGTGGTGGGCAACCTGTTCCGCAACGAGCAGCGCAAGCGCGTCAAGAGCAACCTGATGGTGTTCCTGCGGCCGGTGGTCATCCGCGACCAGGCCACGAGCAACTCGCTGACCATCGACCGCTACGAATCCATCCGCGCGCTGCAGCAGGACGGCCAACCCAAGCCCAGCGTGGTGATCCCGGTGAACGAGGCGCCGGTGCTGCCGGCGCTGCCGCCGCAGCCCACCGCCCCGGTGCCCGCCCCGCTGGGCCAGGGCGTGCTGCCGCCGCAAGGCGCCGCCTCGGCGCCGCGCTGAAGGAGTCGCGATGAGCGCGAGGCATCCTCTTCCGTACGCGTTTGCCAAGACGCACACGCTGCTGCTCGAAGACAACGGCGAGCAGCTGACGCTGTACTGCGGCGACACCTCGCCCGCCTCGGCGTTGTCGGAGGTGGTGCGGCTGTACGACATCACCACCTTCGAGCGCGAGCCCAGCGCCACGCTGGCCCAGCGCATCGCCAGCGCCTACGCGGGCGGTGAATCCAGCGCCGCCACCGTGGTGGGCGAGGTGGAAAGCGCCGTCGACCTGAGCCGGCTGATGCAGGACCTGCCGGCGGTGGAAGACCTGCTGGAAGCCGCCAACGACGCGCCCATCATCCGCATGCTCAATGCGCTGTTGACGCAGGCCGCCAAGGACGGCGCCAGCGACATCCACATCGAGCCGTATGAGCGCAGCTCGTCGGTGCGCTTCCGCGTCGACGGCACGCTGCGCGAGGTGGTGCAGCCCAACCGCGCGCTGCATGCGGCGCTGATCTCGCGGCTGAAGATCATGGCCGAGCTGGACATCGCCGAAAAGCGCATGCCGCAGGACGGCCGCATCAGCCTGCGCATCGGCGGCCGCGCGATCGACGTGCGCGTGTCCACCCTGCCCAGCGCCCACGGCGAACGCGCCGTGCTGCGGCTGCTGGACAAGACCGAATCGAAGTTCACGCTGGAAGGCCTGGGCATGAGCGGCGACGTGCTCTCGGCCTTCGACCGCCTGATCAAGCAGCCGCACGGCATCGTGCTGGTCACCGGCCCCACCGGCTCGGGCAAGACCACCACGCTGTACGCCTCGCTGGCGCGGGTGGACACCAGCACCACCAATGTGCTGACGGTGGAAGACCCGATCGAGTACGAGCTGCCCGGCATCGGCCAGACGCAGGTCAACGCCAAGATCGACCTCACCTTCGCCAAGGCCCTGCGCGCCATCCTGCGGCAGGACCCGGACGTGATCATGATCGGTGAGATCCGCGACTTCGAGACCGCGCAGATCGCCATCCAGGCCTCGCTCACCGGCCACCTGGTGCTGGCCACGCTGCACACCAACGACGCGCCTTCGGCCGTCACCCGGCTGATCGACATGGGCGTGGAGCCCTTCCTGCTCAGCTCCAGCCTGCTGGGCGTGCTGGCGCAGCGGCTGGTGCGCAAGCTGTGCCCGGCCTGCAAGCGGCAGGACGCGCAGGGCCAGTGGCACCCGGTGGGCTGCCCGGCCTGCAGCATGAGCGGCTACAAGGGCCGCACCGGCGTGTACGAACTGATGCGCTCGGACGAGCAGGTCACCGCGCTGATCCACGAACGCGCCGCCGAAAGCGAGCTGACCGCCGCCGCCCGCCGCTCGGGCCTGCGCTCGATGCGCGAAGATGGCGACCGCCTGGTGGCCGCCGGCATCACCTCGCCGGAAGAAGTGCTGCGCGTCACCCGCTCCTAGCGACCCATGCCCGCCTACCGATTCGAAGCCCTCGACGCCGCCGGCAAGGCCTCCACCGGCCTGCTGGAGGCCGACAACGCCCGTGCCGCCCGTGCGCAGCTGCGGGCGCAGTCGCTGGTGCCGCTGGCCGTCACCCAGGTCGGCGCCCAGGCCACCGGCTCGTCGCTGGAAGGCGGGCCAGCACGCACCGGCCGGCGCGTGTTCAACACCACCCGGCTGACGGTCTGGACGCGCCAGCTCGCCGGCCTGGTGGGCTCGGGCCTGCCGCTGGAGCGGGCGCTGACCGCGCTGGCCGACGAAGCCGACGACCAGCGCCAGCGCGAGCTGGTGGCCCACCTCAAGAGCGAGGTGAACGCCGGCGCCAGCTTCGCCCGCGCGCTGGCCAGCGCGCCGAAAGACTTCGACGAGGTGTACCGCGCGGTGGTGGCCGCCGGCGAGCAGAGCGGTGCGCTGGGCATCGTGCTCGAGAAGATGGCCGACGACCTGGAAGAGCAGCAGGCGCTGCGCGCCAAGCTGATCGGCGCGGCCCTCTACCCCGCCATCGTCTCCTTCATCGCGGTGGTCATCGTCATCTTCCTGGTCACCTACGTGGTGCCGCAGGTGGCCTCGGTGTTCACCAACAGCAAGCGCGCGCTGCCGGGCCTGACGGTGGCCATGCTGGCCATCAGCGACTTCGTGCGCCACCAGGGCTGGATCGCGCTGCTGGCCCTGCTGCTGGGCGGCGGCGGGCTGCTGGTGGCGCTGCGCAACGAAGGCTTCCGTGAACGCTTCGATGCCGGCTGGCTCAACCTGCCGGTGATCGGCCGCCTTTCGCGCGGCTACAACGCGGCCCGCTTCGCCAGCACGCTGGCCATGCTGGCCGGCGCGGGCGTGCCCATCCTGAAGGCGCTGCAGGCCGCGGCCGAAACCTTGTCCAACCGGGCGATGCGGGCCGACGCGATGGACGCGCTGGTGCGCGTGCGCGAAGGTGCGCCGCTGGCCTCGGCCATGGCGGGCAAGAAGCGCTTTCCGGGCCTGCTGGCCATGTTCGCCCGCCTGGGTGAACAGACCGGCACCCTGCCCGCCATGCTGGGGCGCGCCGCCTCGCAGATGGGCGCCGAGGTGCAGCGCCGCGCGATGGCGCTGGCCACGCTGCTGGAGCCGCTGCTCATCGTGGCCATGGGCGTGGCCGTGATGCTCATCGTGCTGGCGGTGCTGCTGCCCATCATCCAGCTCAACACCTGGGTGAAGTGAGCACGGGCGACGCGAGCACGGCGGGCGCCTCCTGGCGGCGCTGGCTGCTGCGCCTGTCGCCGGGCCGCGCCGCGGCGCTGGCCTGCCTGGCTGCCGCGCCACTGGCCGCCGGGCTGGCCGCCGTGGTGCTGACGCTGGCCCACGTGCCGCTGGTGCACTGGCCCTGGCCGCTGGCCGGCGCCGCCTTGCCGGCGGTGCTGGTGGCGCCCTCCGCCGCGCGGCTGCTGCTGCGTTTGCTGCATGAGGTGCACGACGCCTACGCCGAAGCCGAGCGCCTGGCCCTGACCGACCCGCTGACCGGCGCCCACAGCCGCCGGCAGTTCTACCTGTTCGCCGAGGCCGAACTGGCGCGCAGCCGGCGGGCGCAGGTGCCGCTGTCGGTGCTGGTGATCGACGTGGACGGCCTGCGCCGCATCAACGACAGCCGCGGCCACGACGCCGGTGACCAGGCGCTGCAGGCCGTGGCCGCCGCCTGCCGCCGCGACCTGCGCGACTACGACACCCTGGCCCGCCATGGCGGCGACAGCTTCGCGGTGCTGCTGCCGCAGACCGGTACCGACACCGCGGTGACCATCGGCGAGCGGGTGCGCACCGCGGTGGCCGCGCTGCCGCCGGTGAGCGTGACGGTGGGCGTGGCCACGGCACCGCCCGGCAGCGACCTGAGCGTGGACGCCTTGATGGCGCTGGCCGAAGAGGCCCTGGCCCGCGCCCAGCACGCCGGCGGCAACCGGGTGCTCACCTGATGCGGCGCCTTGCGCCGGGCGCGATACTTGCTGCCAGGCGATAGGCAATTGCGGCGTGTTTGCGCTGTTGATCGCCCGTTGGGGCGATCACGGCTGCGCTGCAATCAAGCTGCACAGCAAGGAGGCTTCCATGGGCGATCTTTCTCCCGCCACCGACCTGGTTCCGGTCTCACCCGGAACATCCATTCCGCTTGCGCAGATGCGCAGCGTCTACCGCATGGGCGACGTGGAGCGCAAGCTGGCCAAGCTTCCCGCCAAGGAGCACGAAAATCTGCGCTCCACCTACGAGCGCATGCTCGAAAAAGGCGCGGAACGCTTCCAGGTGAAACCGTCGGGCCTGCCGGCGATGGAACACCTGTACGACGAACTGCCCAATTTCCATGACGCGCTGGACGACGTGAAGCGCCAGCTGGCGCTGTGCCACGACAGCCGCGATGCGCTGGAGATCGTGCCGATGCTGCTGCTGGGCCCGCCGGGCGTGGGCAAGACCCACTTTGCGCGCGAGGTGGCGCAGCTGCTGGGCACCGGCATGGGCTTCGTCTCGATGAGCAGTCTGACCGCCGGCTGGGTGCTGTCGGGTGCCTCTTCGCAATGGAAGGGTGCGCGCCCCGGCAAGGTGTTCGAGACGCTGGTGGACGGCGCCTACGCCAACCCGGTGATCGTCATCGACGAGATCGACAAGGCGCGCGGCGAGCAGGCCTACGACCCGCTGGGCGCGCTGTACGCGCTGCTGGAGCATGACACCGCGCACAGCTTCACCGACGAATTTGCCGAGGTGCCGATCGACGCCAGTCAGGTGATCTGGGTGGCCACGGCCAACGACGAGCGGGCGATCCCGGAGCCCATCCTCAACCGCATGAACGTGTACGAAGTGCAGGCGCCCGACCGCGACGCCGCCCGCACCATCGCGCTGCGGCTGTACGGCAGCATCCGCGGCGCGCACGACTGGGGCCGCCGCTTCGAGCCCGAACCGATCGAGCCGGTGCTCGAGCGCATGGCCGAGATGGCCCCGCGCGAGATGCGCCGCGCCTGGATGGCCGCCTTCGGCAATGCCCGGCTGGACCACCGCGACCGCATCGAGCTGCGCGACCTGCCCGGCGCCAACCCGCGGCGCGCGCCGATCGGGTTTCATCACTGAAGCTGCAGCGGGGCCGGGCAGGCACCCTATGATCCAGGCATGCCCGCCTCGCTCGACGGCCGCCTGGTGGTGGCGCTCTCCTCCCGCGCGCTCTTCGACTTCGAAGAAGAGAACCGCGTGTTCGAGGCGCACGACGACCGCGCCTACATGCAGCTGCAGCTGCAGCGACTGGAGCAGCCGGCCCGGCCCGGCGTCGCGTTTTCACTGGCGCACAAGCTGCTGGCCTTCAACGGCGACGATCCGGCGCGGCTGCTGACCGAGGTGGTCATCCTCTCGCGCAACGACCCGGTTTCGGGCATGCGCGTGTTCCGCTCGGCGCAGCACTACGGGCTGCCCATCGAGCGCGGCGTCTTCACCCGCGGCGAAAGTCCGTGGCGCTACCTGCGGCCGCTCAACGCGCACCTGTTCCTGTCCACCAACGAGGCCGACGTGCGCTCGGCGCTGGAAGCCGGCGTGCCGGCGGCGCGGGTGTTTCCGCATTCGCGCCGCGCCTCGGACGCGCACCCGAACGAGGTGCGCATCGCCTTCGACGGCGATGCGGTGCTGTTCTCCGACGAAGCCGAGCGGGTGTTCCGCGACGGCGGGCTCAACGCCTTCCAGCTGCATGAACGCGAGCATGCGGTCACGCCGCTGGCGGCCGGCCCCTTCAAGCCGCTGCTGATGGCGCTGCACCGCCTGCAGCAGCAGGGCGAGGCCACCGGCATGCGCATCCGCACCGCGCTGGTCACGGCGCGCAGCGCGCCGGCGCACGAACGGGCCATCCGAACGCTGATGGACTGGCACATCGACGTCGATGCCGCCATGTTCCTGGGCGGCCTGCCCAAGGGCGAATTCCTGCGCGAGTTCGAGCCCGATTTCTTCTTCGACGACCAGACCGGCCACATCGAAAACGCCGCCAGCCATGTGCCTGCGGGGCATGTGGCGGCGGGCGTGACCAACCTGCTTGTCTAGACAGGCGCCCGCCTCCCGGCGGGCACCCTCGGCTTACAGCGGCAGCGCGCAGCGCGCCGTGGCGTCGCTGGGCCGGGTGATGGGCAGGTAGCTCACCACGCTGCCGGGCACGCCCACATTCAGCCGGCGCTGGGCATAGCCTGCGCTGGCCGCCGTGCCGGTACCCACGACGAACTGCTTGAGCTTGCCGTCCGCCGGATCGACCGAGGTCAAGTCACGCACCGCACCGTTGTTGTCGGCCAGATTGCAGGCCGTGGTGGCGCTGCTCCCGGTGGGCGCCTGCAGGAAGCTGAGCACGTCGTTGGGCCCGCGCACGTACAGGTACTGCAAGCGGTTGCTGCCCGCCACGCTCACGGTGCGGCTGAAGTACCGCCCCGACCACAGCCGCGAGCGGGTGGCCTCCGACAGGCCCATCACCGCCTTGGCGCCGGCCGGCGTGCCCAGCTTGACCAGCCGCAGGCCGGTCATCGAGAAGCTGCCGTCCGGCTGCACCGTGCCCACGCCCGGGTTGCTCGGGATGGCCAGGTTGCCGTTGAAGGCCACCGTGGTCTCGCCGAAGTTCACCACCGAGCTGCCGGCTGCGGCACGCGCGTAAGCACCCTTGCGCATGCCGGCCGACTTGGCCGTCTCGAAGAAGCTGGCGGTGCCGGTCTGCGGGTCGTTCTGGTAGTAGAAGGTGCTGTGCACGTAGGTGCCGTCACCGAACATCACCAGCACCTCGGGCTCGCTGTTGCCGTCGGGCCGTACCCAGGCGCCCACCAGCGCGTCGGTGGCGCTGCTCACGCGGCTGAGGTTGAGGCCGTTGGGGCCGGTGAGCGTGTCGCCCGCCACCGTCACGCCGGTGAGGGCGCCGGCCTGCGGACCGGCCACTTCCTGCGCTTCGATCACGGTGGTGGTGAGCGTGCTGGCCGCGTAGGTGTAGCGGCCGTAGCGGTAGCCGAAACCGTTGTCGAACACCGTGTTGGTGGCAGCGGCGCTGGTCTCGATCACCCGGTGCACGTAGGTGCCGTCGCCGGCGAACACGTACAGCTCCTTCACCGTCTCGCCGGTGGGCAGCGTGCGGCTGCCGGTCCAGGCGCCTTCGATCGGCGCGGCGACCGTCTTGGCCGCCGCCGCAGCGATGCCCTGCAGCGTGGCCGCGGTGGGCACCAGGCTGTCCTTGACCGCGTTGAACAGCGTGTCGCGGTCGGCCGCCGACAACGGGGCCGCCACCTGCGCGGCCACCTGCTGCAGCGAGCCGGTGGCCACCAGGCCCAGTGCGCCCATGCCGGGCTTGCCGGTCAGGCCCGACGTGGCGGCGGTTTCGGCAAAGCCCCGCGCCAGCAGTTGCGCCACGCCGTACATCTTGGCCCGCTTGGTGGCCAGCGTGGCCGCCTCGTTGGCCACCGGCAGGTAGTTGTCGTACACCGTCAGGCCGCCGACGTCGCCGGCCACGCCCACCAGGCGGTCCAGCAGGTCACGCTCGGCCTGCACCAGGTTCTCGGCCCGGCCACCGTCCAGCTCCGACTGCAGCAGCGTGGTGTACGGCGTGATCACCGCACCCTTGCCGGCCGGCGCGGCCAGGGTGTAGCCCTTGGCAATGGCGCCATAGTCGGCATCGGTGGTGGTGCCGGCCGTCACCACGGCCAGCACCGGGTGCAGCGGCAGCTTGGTTTCATCGGCCGTCAGCGTGAACTTGCCATCGGCGGCGGTGGTGGTGCTGGGCTCGTCCGCGTCGCAGCTGCGGTTGTCGTTGGTGTCCAGGCACACCTTGGCATTGGCCAGGGCGCCGTCCAGCACCACGCCGCTCAGCTGGGCGGTGGGCGCCGGCGGCGGCGGTGCGGGGGTGTCGTCATCGCCATCGCCGCCGCAGGCGGCCAGCGTCACCACGGAAGCCGCCACCGAGGCACGGCACAGCGCATCGATCAGGCGCTTTTTCGTCAGGTTCATGGGAATCCTCGTGTTCTGCTTGTTCAGTGGTTGCGGCGGCGGCGCAGGCCGGCCAGTGCGGCCAGGCCGGCGGCCATGGCGGCCAGGTCGAACCAGCCGAGCGCACCACCCCCGCTGTCACCGTCGTCGGCGTCGGCCGGCGCGGCGGTCACGTCCAGGAAGGCGGCCGACACGGCGCCGGGCTTGCCATCGGCATTGGTGCCCTGCACGTAGACCATGTGGCGGCCGGGGGTCAGGCCCGCGGTGTTGATCTCGCCGGTGGCCGTCTTGGTGGCATCGGGGAAGTCGGACCTGGCCTGCGACGAGGTGGACAGCGTCAGTTCCACGCCCACGGCACCGGGCTCCCAGGGCAGCTTGTCCACATAGGCCTTGGCGCCGGTGATGTTGTAGACCACCGGATAGGGCGGCGGCTTGATGGTGGACTGGCCGGCGTTGCTGTAGCGGTAGCGGTTGTCGTCCACGGTGGCGGTCACCGTCACCTTGTTGCCGGCCTGCACCGAGCTGGCCCCCATCATCACGTTCACCGTGTCAGGGCCGAAGGGCAGCTTGTAGACGCGATGCAGCACCCGGCTCAGGTAGTGGAAGCCGTTGAAGTTCTCCGGGTAGGTCTCGCGCTCGAAGACGCCGCAGTCCTCGTAGAACGAACGGCCCATCTCCACCGTGTAGGCCGGCGCGCCCAGGTAGCCGTAGGCGGCATCCTTGGTGGTGCCTTCGGTGTTGTAGCTCAGCAGCTGCTGAGACGAATAGTTGTTGTGGTACGCCAGGCGCTGGGCGATCACCGCCATGCCCTTGTTGTTGGGCGTGTGGGTGTTGAAGTCGTTCTCCGCCCGCTCCACGCCCCAGGGCCACAACACCGCGCGCGCATTGCTGTGCAGGTCGATGAACACGCCGCCGCCGTACTCGTCGCTGGCGCCGGTCTTCCAGTCCAGCTCACCGGTGCCGTTGTTGTCGCGGTTCTCGGGGTTGCAGTAGGTGGTGCTCTTGGGGCGGCCGTCGGGCAGCGCGCCGCCCTCCCACTTGCAGGCGGCCTGGTTCCAGTTGCCGCGGATGTAGTTCAGCACGGCCTTGGTTTCGGGTTCGGAGGCTGGGGCGATGCCGCGGTAGGTGTCGCCGCAGACGTTGCCATCGGAGCCGCCGGCACCGCCGGTGGCCCAGCCGAAGGGATAGTTGCGGTTGAGGTCGACGCCGGAGCTCAGGGTGTTCGGCACGCCCTGGTTGTTGACGGTGGTGCAGGCCGCGGTTTCGTAGTTCAGGTTGCGGCGCTGGCGCGCCGAGATGTCCTGCTCGGCCAGCTTGCGGCCATCCGGGTTGTGGACGATGAAGTGGTAGCGGTTGGTGTCCACCATCATCCGGGCGTTGGCATCGGTGTCGTAGTTGGCCAGCAGCCACTCGATGAACTTCATGCCCACTTCCTGCGGGGCGTACTCGCGCGCATGGATGCCGCCGGTCCACACCATGTTGGGCGGCGCCTCGCTCTGCGCATCCTGCTTCTCGAAGTTGCCGACGACGATGGCCTTGATGGGGCTGGGGTCGACGGGGAACAGGCTGAGGTTGAAGCGCGTGACGATCGACGGCGGCAGGTACTTGATCAGCAGGTTGGCGAAGGAGGACATCGAGTTGTCCGGCACGCTGGTGCCCACGGCCGGGATCACCTGCTTCTCGCCCATCCAGCTTTTGCCGAGGGTCTTGATCTTCACCAGCTTGGGGTACTTGGCCGCCAGCTCGTCGTAGGTCTGGTAGATCTGCTCGACCGTGCGGTAGCACGAGTGCACGCCGTTGGCGATGCTGCTGGGCTTGGCCACGCCCAGGGCGCGCGCGATGCCGCCCGACTTGACGTCCTGTGCGCGCGACTGGATGAAGTGCTGGATGCGCGCGGTTTCGGCCTCGTTGATCACCGGCGACAGGCCGGCGGCCTTCAGCGCCTCCATCTCCGCCGGGGCCACCTCAGCATGGATCTCCATCTTCTTCTGGTCGACGTACGGGTGGTCGAGCAGCTTGGTGGCGAAGGCGAGTTGGCCCTCGTTGGCATACGGCACCACGATGGACAGCACGGCGCCGCTGTCATCCGCGTGGTCGTGCGAGTCCGCCGTGTACGCCGGCATCGCGACGCTGGCAAAGGCCAGCGCCAGCGCTACCGACAGCTTCGAGGGGCAGGTTGGCTTGAACATCAGTTCCCATCTCCAAGGCTATGAACAACACCCGACAGGGAGTCGACGGCCGGGTGGCCGATGGGTGCTTCATTGCGCAAAACGTGCCAAGCGCTTCACGAAGGTTCACATGCGTTCACTGCTGCGTTGCAGCATCCATCGCATCGACTTGTCTAGACAAGTGGCCGCCGCAGCTGCTGTTTCCGCTATGACAAGGCGGGCTTCCAGGATCGGCATGGGTATCCGGCGCCAGCGCGGCACAAAGCGCTTTGGTTCGGCGCACTTGGGCCGCAGCCGCCATGCTGCGCTGGTGCCGGCGGCAACCGGTTTTCCGTCGCGCTGGCGCAAGGCCGTGACGGATTTCCGATCGGCCCCATGGCGCCATGGGCGCAGCCATGCGGCCCAAGGGTGCCGTTCCTCGGTGCAAACCCTGCTGTGGACCCTACGGATGGCCTTGGCACGCCTTGTGCACACAATGCCGCCCGTCTATACAAGCAGTACCCCGCGGTTCGTCGATGTCTGGAACCCTTCTCCGTCGCGTGATGGCGCTGGTGGCGCCACTGGCCCTGGTGGCCGCGGCGCCGTGCGTGCGCGCGCAGCCTGACACGCTGGTCAAGATCTCGGAGACGGCCACCATCAACCTGGGCCACCGCGAATCGTCGGTGCCGTTCTCGTACTACGACGGCAAGCGCCAGGTGGTCGGCTACTCGCACGAGCTGATGCTGCGGCTGCTGGACGCCATCAAGGCCGAGCTGAAGCTGCCCGCGCTCAACATCAAGCTGGTGCCGGTGACGCCGCAGAACCGGATTCCGCTGGTGCAGAACGGCACGGTGGACATCGAGTGCGGCTCCACCACCCACAACGAAGAGCGCGCGCGGCAGGTGGCGTTTTCCACCAGCATCTTCGTGATCGGCACGCGGCTGATGACGCACCGGCGCACGCAGATCCGCGACTTCGCCGACCTGGCCGGCCACAGCGTGGTGGTGACCGCGGCCACCACTTCTGAGCGGCTGCTGCGCACCTTCAATGAACGCCTGGGCGGCACCATCAACATCGTGATGGCCAAGGACCATGGCGAGAGCTTCCAGCTGCTGGAAGCGGGCCGGGCCGAGGCCTTCATGATGGACGACGCACTGCTGTACGGCGAGCGCGCCAAGGCCCAGAACCCCGACGACTGGATCGTGGTCGGCAGCCCCATGAGCTACGAGGCCTATGGCTGCATGATGCGGCGCGGCGATGTCTCGCTCAAGCGCATCGTCGACCGTGAACTCACCCGCCTGATGCAGAGCGGCGAGGCGCTGAAGATCTACGGCAAGTGGTTCCAGCGCCCCATTCCCCCCCGTGGCCTGAACCTGAACTGGCCGCCTTCCGACGCGCTGCTGGAGCTGTACCGACACCCGTCGGACCGGCCCCTGTGACCGCCGCTTCCCCCACCCGTTTTCCCCCCTGTCGAAAGAGACGACCATGACGAAGACCCTGTTTGCGATCGCCGCGTTGCTGGCGCTGGGCGGCGCACACGCCGATACGCTGAAGAAGATCAAGGACACCGGCTCGGTGACCGTCGGCACGCGCGAGTCTTCGGGCGCGCTGGCCTACACGCTGGGCGACGGCAAGTACACCGGCTTCCACTACGACATCTGCCAGAACGTGCTGGCCGACATCCAGAAGCAGCTGGGCCTGTCCAAGCTGGACATCAAGTACCAGCCGGTGACCTCGCAGAACCGCATTCCGCTGGTGCAGAACGGCACCGTGGACATCGAGTGCGGCTCCACCACCAACAACGCCACGCGCCAGAAGGACGTTGCCTTCGCTGTCACCACCTACGTGGAAGAAGTGCGCATTGCCGTCAAGGCCAACTCGGGCATCAACAAGATCGAGGACCTGAAGGGCAAGACCGTGGCCACCACCACCGGCACCACCTCGGTCCAGACGCTGCGCAAGCACCGCCGCGCCAATGGCGTGGAGTTCAAGGAGGTGATGGGCAAGGACCACTCCGACTCGTTCCTGCTGCTGGAATCGGGCCGGGCTGACGCCTTCGTGATGGACGGCCAGATCCTGGCCGGCAACATCAGCAAGTCGAAGGCGCCGGCCGACTACAAGATCGTGGGTGAGGTGCTGTCGGTGGAGCCGATCGCTATCATGATCCGCAAGGACGACCCCGCCTTCAAGAAGGCGGTGGACGACAGCATCAAGGCCCAGATCGCCCGTGGCGACGTGGCCAAGCTGTACGACAAGTGGTTCATGCAGCCGATTCCGCCCACCAACACCAAGGTGGGCCTGCCTCTGTCGGAGGCCACCAAGGCGGCATGGGCCAACCCGAATGACAAGCCGATGGAAGAGTACGCAGAGAAGTGATCCGTTCCGTGGCGCCTGGCAGGCGGGTCCTGCCGGTATGGCGCCGTTTGTTGTGGAGCGTGGTGGCGGTATCCATCATCGTGGGCAGTGCCTGGCTGGGCTTCAGCGTGAGCGAGCACCAGGGCATTGCCACGCTGCGGGCGGAATCCAACCACCGCCTGGACCTGTTCGCCTCCGCGGTGGAGGGCATGGTCAAGCGGCTGGAGCATGTGCCCGCCACCATCCAGCTCAGCCATGATGTGCTGAACCTGCTGCGCAACCCCGGCAACCCCCGCCGGGTGCAGGCGGCCGACAGCTACCTGCGGCGCCTCAATGCGCATGTGGGCAGCATGTCGGCCTTCGTGTTGAACGACCGCGGCGTGGTGGTGGCGTCCAGCAACGCCGACCGCAGCGACGACAGCCGCGTGGGCGAGGACGTGTCCTTCCGCCCCTACTTCCTTGAAGCGCTCTCCGGCCGCGTGGGCCGGCATTTCGCCATCGGCGTTCGTGGCGAGCCGGGTTACTTCGTCTCGCACCCCATCCGCGACGGTGCCCGCGTCATCGGCGTGGCCGCCATCAAGATCAGCCTGGAGCCGATCGACCAGACCTGGCAGATGGTGGGCGCGCCCGCGCTGCTGGCCGACGCCAACCAGGTGGTGATCCATTCGTCCCAGCCTGGCTGGCGTTACACCGCGCTGGTGGACCTGCCGGTGGAGCGGCGCGTGGACCTGCTGCTCACCCGCATGTACAACAGCATGCGCATCCGGCCCTTCCCGCTGTCGCCGATGCTGTGGATCGGCGAGGACGGCCAGCTGCTGGACGGCCCCGGCCCGGGCGGCCAGCAGCAGATGCTGCGCCGCGCCACCGGCACCGGCATGCTGGTGATGAGCCGGCCGCTGGACGGCATGGACTGGCGGGTGATGATGTTCCTCGACCTGCGCGAGGTGCGCACCACCGCCGCCCTCAACGGCATGATGGCCTCGGTGCTGGCCGCCTTCCTGATGCTGCTGGCGCTGTTCCTGGCGCAGCGGCGGCGCATCCAGCGCCAGCGACTGGAGTCGCGTGCGCTGCTGGAGCGTGCCAACGCCGACCTGGAACAGAAGGTGACCACGCGCACCCGCGACCTGACCGCCGCCAACGACCGGCTACGCAAGGAGGTGGCTGACCGCGAGCAGGCCGAGCAGACCCTGCGCGCCACCCAGAGCGAGCTGGTGCATGCCGCCAAGATGGCGGTGCTGGGCCAGCTGGCCACCGGCATCACGCACGAGCTGACGCAGCCGCTCGGGGCCATCCGCACCTTGTCGGGCAATGCGCTGGAATTCCTCAAGCGCGGCGACATGAAGACCCTGTCGGGCAACCTGGGCATCATCGCCCGGCTGGCCGACCAGATGGGCAGCATCATCCATCCGCTCAAGGGCTTCGCGCGCAAGTCCGAGCCGGTGCCGGCCCGCACCGACGTGGCGGTGGCGCTGGGCAATGCGCTGTTCCTCTTCGGCCTGCGGCTGCGCAAGGAGCAGGTGGAGGTGGTGAACCTGTGCGAGCCCGGCGCCGTGGTGGCCTGGTGCGATGCCAACCGGCTGGAGCAGGTGCTGATCAACCTGATCGGCAACGCGATCGACGCCATGGCCGACTCGCCGGTCAAGACGCTGACGCTGGCCGCCGACTACGAGGCGCCCGAGCCCGGCGACACGGTGGAGCGCTGGGCCCGCATCGACGTGATCGACAGCGGCGCCGGCCTGGACGCCACCACGCTGGCGCACCTGTTCGAGCCTTTTTTCACCACCAAGACACAAGGCGCCGGACTGGGCCTGGGGCTTGCCATCTCACGGGACATCGCCCGCGAGTTCGGCGGCGACATCGTGGCCCATGGCCATGCCGACGGCGGCGCGTGCTTCAGCCTGCGGCTGCCTGCCGCGGCCAGCGTGCAGGAGACAGTGACGTGATGAACAACGACCTTTCGGTGCTGATCGTCGAGGACGATCCCCATGTGCAGCTGGGCTGCGTGCAGGCCATGCAGCTGGCCGATCTGCCGGTCGAAGCGGTGGACAACGCCGAAGCCGCGCTGCAACGCGTGCAGGACGGCTTTGCCGGCGTCATCGTCACCGACATGCGCCTGCCCGGCAGCGATGGCCTGCAGCTGGTGCGCCACTGCCGCGAGGTGGACGAGGGCCTGCCGGTGATCATGATCACCGGCCATGGCGACGTGAGCCTGGCGGTGGAAGCCATGCGCAGCGGCGCCTACGACTTCATTCCCAAGCCCTTCTCGCCCGAGACGCTGACCGAGGTGGTGCGCAGGGCGATGGAAAAGCGCGCGCTGACGATGGAAGTGGCCACGCTGCGCCGCATGCTGGACACCCGCAGCGGGCTGGAAGGCCGGTTGATGGGCCGATCGCCGCAGATCGAGCGGGTGCGCCAGCTGATCCGCGAGGTGGCCGACAGCCCGGTGGACGTGCTGATCCACGGCGAGACGGGGACTGGCAAGGAGGTGGTGGCGCAATCGCTGCACGAGATGTCGGTGCGGCGGCACGGCCCCTTCGTGGCGCTGAACTGCGGCGGCATGCCCGACAACCTGCTGGACAGCGAGCTGTTCGGCCATGAGGCCGGCGCCTTCACCGGCGCGCAGAAGCGCCGCGTGGGCAAGATCGAGTACGCCAATGGCGGCACGCTGTTCCTGGACGAAGTGGAAAGCATGCCGATGGGCATGCAGATCAAGCTGCTGCGGGTGCTGCAGGACCGCCGCATCGAACGCCTGGGCTCCAACCACAGCGTGCCGGTGGACGTGCGCGTGGTGGCGGCCACCAAGGACGACCTGCTGCAGCGCGCGAACGAGAACGCCTTCCGCGCCGACCTGTACTACCGGTTGAATGTGGTGCAGGTGGAGCTGCCGCCGCTGCGCGAGCGGCGCGAGGACATTCCGCTACTGACCGAGCACTTCATGCTGCTGGCCGCCAGCCGCTACGGCCGCACCCAGCCCACGGTGACGGTGGAGCAGATGCAGCGCCTGATGGCCCACAGCTGGCCCGGCAACGTGCGCGAGCTGCGCAATGTGGCCGAATGCCTGGTGTTGGGCATCCGCAAGGACGTGCTGGGCGCCGGCCCCGCGGCCACCGGCGAGCATGCCGATGCCAGCGCCTCGCTGGTGGAGATGGTCGAAGGCTTCGAGCGCAGTCTGATCGCGGCCGAGCTGGCCCGCAACGGCGGCAACATCGCCCACAGCGCCAAGGCCTTGCGCATTGCCAAGACCACCTTGAACGACAAGATCCGCAAATACGGGCTGCATGGCTGAGAGGCCGTGGCCTGCTGCGGCGCAGCAGGCGGTTTTCCGACCGCGCCGGCGCGTGGCCAGTCGGTCGGCCGTCTCTCGCAGGCGGCTGCCGCCAGCGGAATCAAGCACTTAGAAAAGGTTCCGTCGCTTGTTCACAGTGGCATAAGCAATGCAAAGGAACGTTTCTCAAAACAGAACGTTCCAGGAGCAGACCTTGTCCCACCCCCGCCACCTGAAGAAAACCCGCCTGGCCGTGATGGTGCTGGCCGCCGTGGCCACGCACCAGGCCGCCGCCATCACCACCTACGCCGGCGACCCCGGCATGCTGGGCAACCCCGCCAGCTGGCGCACCGCCGAGTTCAACCGCGACTGGGGCCTGCTGTCCATCGGCGCCGAATTCGCTTATGCGCGCGGCTTCAGCGGCGCCGGCATCAAGATCGGCGAGGTGGACTCGGGCTACTTCGCCAGCCACCGCGACCTGCCCTCCTCCCGCTACAGCGGCGTGACGGTCAACGGCATTCCGGGTGCCTATGACGCCGCCTACAACGACCGCCACGGCACCCACGTGGCTGGCACCATCGCGGCCAGCCGCGACGGCGCCAACGTGGCCAACAACATGCACGGCGTGGCCTTCAACGCCAGCGTGGTGGTGGGCAACACCGGCCGGACCGACGGCGTGCTGTACGGCATTCCGCAGGCCACGCAGACCGCGGCCCAGACCATCGACAACAAGCACGTGGCCGACGTGTACCGCGCGGTCAATGCCCAGGGCGTGCGCATCATCAGCACCAGCTTCGGCAGCCAGCCCAACACCGAGCAGTACGAAACCCTGATGCCCAGCACCGCCATCGCGGGCAACGGCCAGAACCTCAGCGGCCGCGCCGGCCTGCTGGGTGCCTGGGGCTACCTCGCCAACGAGGACACCTGGTTCCAGGGCACGCTGGATGCGGCCAAGACCGGCACCGTCATCGTCTTCAGCGCCGGCAACGGCGGCTACAAGAACCCCAGCCCGCGCGCGGCGGCGGCCTACTTCGACCCCACGCTGGAAAAGAACTGGCTGGCAGTGGCGGCCATCCGCCAGAACCTCAGCGTGAACGGCCAGGCCGTCGGCCAGTCGCTCAATGCCGATGGCTCGGTCAACGTGCCCGGCGCCCAGCTGTACAACCAGTGCGGCCTGGCCAAGTGGTCCTGCGTCACCGCGCCCGGCAACACCATCTACAGCACGGTGCTGAACGACGGCTACGCCACCGCATCGGGCACCTCGATGGCGGCGCCGCACGCCTCCGGCGCGCTGGCGGTGGTGATGGAGCGCTTCGGCTACATGACCAACGAGCAGGCACTGACGGTGCTCAAGACCACCGCGGTGCAGAACGGCACGATCAACGATGCCAATGGCCTGGCCATCGCCAACCCCAATGCCGGCAAGGTGGTGGCGGTGCCCGACGAGCGCAACGGATGGGGCACCATCAGCCTGAAGAACGCGATGAACGGCCCGGGCCAGTTCACCGGCCGCTTCGCCGTCAACACCCAGGGGCAGAACGACACCTGGTCCAACAACATCTCCGACGTGGCCATCAAGGCCCGCAAGATCGAGGACGACGCCGAGGCTGCCAGCTGGAACGCCACCAAGGCCACCAAGGGCTGGACCAACGGCCTGCCGGCCGGCGCCAGCGCCGACGACCGCAACGAGTACACCGTGGGCATGGCGCGTGAAGCCGCGCGCAGCACCCGCGAGTACGAAGGCAGCCTGGCCAAGTTCGGCGAAGGCACGCTGGTGCTGTCCGGCGACAACTCGTTCTCCGGCGGCGTGGACCTGCATGGCGGCAAGCTGGTCGGCGCTTCGGCCACGGCCTTCGGCACCGGCAACGTGAACGTGTTCGGCGGCACGCTGGGCGTGCGCGGCGCCGATACGCTGCAGGTGGGCGGCAACCTGACGCTGGGCACTGCCGGCACGCTGGACCTTGAACTGGGCAGCGGTTTCACGCTGGGCAGCGGCCCGTTGCTGCAGGTGGGCAAGCGCGCCACGCTGGTGGGCGACCTGTCGCTGTCGTTCGACAGCGGCTTCAGCTTCGTGGCCGGCACCTACAACCTGCTGAGCGCCACCACGCTGGAAGGCAGCTTCGGCCAGATCAGCACCACCGGCCTGCTGGCCGGCTACACCGCCAACGTGCTGTACACCGCGGGCGGCGTGCAGCTCAACATCGCGGCCGTTCCGGAGCCTGAGACCTACGCGCTGCTGCTCGGCGGCCTGGCGGTCGTCGGCTTCGTCGCGCGCCGCCGCCGCCAGGGCTGACCGCCTGCGGCATTGACAGGAAGCGCCCGATCCTCCCGGGCGCTTCCTTTTTTCTGGTCGTACGCCCATGAGCACACCTTCGCCCGACTTCATCGAGACCTTCGACAGCGTGCTGCCCGCAGCCCTCTGCCAGGCCATCGTGCAGGGCTTCGAGCGCAGCGGCCAGGCCCGGCGCGGCGAAGCCGGCAGCGGCCTGGACCTCACGCTCAAGAACAGCTGGGACATCGCGCTGGACGCGCATGCGGCCTGGGCCGAGACGCGCCGGCAGCTCAACCTGGCGGTGTTCAACGCGCTGCTGAACTACCTGCGGCGCTACCCGCACACCGTGCTGGGCCCGCTGCGCCTGCAGCTGCCCGATGCCGCGGGCCAGCCGCGCACGCTGGACGCAGAGAGCCTGCGCGCCCTGCCCGACGAGGTGTTGACGCAGGTGGCCACGGCCGCGTTGCGGCCCGGTGCCATCAACCTGCAGAAGTACATCGCCGACGAAGGCGGCTACCCCTACTGGCACAGCGAGCAATACCCCAAGCTGGACCAGGGCGAGGCGCTGCACCGCGTGCTGCTGTGGACGCTGTACCTGAACGACGCCTTCGATGGCGGTGAAACCGAGTTCCTGTACCAGGGCCGACGCATCACGCCGCGCACCGGCACGCTGCTCATCGCGCCGGCCGGCTTCACCCACACCCACCGCGGCAACCGGCCGCTGGGCGGGCACAAGTACATCGCCACCAGCTGGGTGCTGTTCCGGCGGGCCGAGGCGCTCTACGGCCTTTGAGGCTCAACGCCGGTAGCGCCGCAGGCCTTCCAGGTCCAGCACCTGCACGCCGCCGTACTCCACGCGGATGAGCTGCGCCGCCTGCAGCGCGCGCAGCGCCTCGTTCACGCGCTGGCGCGACAGGCCCACCAGGTAGGCCAGCTCCTGCTGCGTAATACGCAGCAGCGTGCCCACGCCGGGAAACAGCACCGGGTGGAACAGCCCGGCCAGGCTGCGCGCCACGCGGCTGTCCGGGTCGGTCAGGCGGTCGGTCTCTCGTGCGGCGATGAACTGGCTCACCCGCTCGTTCAGCTGGTTCATCAGGTAGCGGTTGAACGGGATGCTGCGCGCCAGCAGCCATTCGAAGGTGTCGATCGGCAGCCCGGCCACCACGCTGCGGCGCAATGTCTCGATGTTGTAGCGGTAGCTCTCACGCTTGAGCAGCGTGCCTTCACCGAACCAGGCACCGGGCGGCAGGCCCGAGTAGGTGATGGCTGCCTCCACCGACGCGTCGTTCGTCATCTTCAGCAGCCCGTCGACCACGCCGAACCAGTAGTTGGCGCGGCGGCCGATCTTGCACACCAGGTCGCCGGGGTCGGCATCGGCCACCTCCAGGTCGGCCACCACGCGGGCTCGGTCTTCGTCGCCCAGCACCTGCAGCCAGGGCACCATGGCCAGCTCGGCCGTGGTGGCCGCGCGCGCCCGCGCACGCAGCGCAGAGCCGGGGCGGTGGGAGGTGCTGGTGTCGGGCATGGCAAGTGGGCCGCCGCCGATGCGGGAAAGCCCCGGGGCGTACTGTCCCTAGGATTGTCGTCAGAACGACAAGCGGGCGTCAATTTCTTTCCTACAGTGCATTCAACACAAGGAGACCCGCCTTGGAAGACACCTTTCCGCGGTTGATGCTCGAACACGCACGCCACCGGCCCCAGGCCCCGGCGCTGCGCGAGAAGGAATACGGCATCTGGCAGACGTTGACCTGGCAGCAGCTGGCCGAGCTGGTGCGGGCACTGGCCGCAGGCCTGCACGCCGCCGGCCTGCGCCGCGGGCAGCACCTGGTGGTGATCGGCGAGAACCGGCCGCGCCTGTACGCCAGCATGCTGGCCGCGCAGGCCATCGGCGCCATCCCGGTGCCGCTGTACCAGGACGCGGTGGCCGCCGAGTTCGTCTACCCCATCAACAACGCCGAGGTGGCCTTTGCGGTGGTGGAAGACCAGGAGCAGCTGGACAAGCTGATCGAGATCCGCCCGCAATGCCCGCAGCTGGCCCGTGTGTGGTTCGACGATCCACGCGGCCTGCGCAGCTACACCGAGCCGGGCATGGCCAGCCTGGATGCGCTGGTGCAAGAGGGCCAGGCGCTCAACCAACGCCAGCCCGCCTTCTTCGACGGCGAGGTGGCGCAGTCGCAGGCCGGCGACGTGGCGGCCATGTTCTTCACCTCGGGCACCACCGGCCACCCCAAGGGCGTGGTGCACACGCATGCCTCGCTGCTGGACCGTGCGCGCGCCGGCCAGCGCTTCGACAAGCTGACCGAGCGCGAGGAGGTGCTGGCCTACCTGCCGCCGGCCTGGATCGGCCAGAACATCTTCAGCTATGCGCAGTGGCTGGCCTGCGGCTACGTGGTGAACTGCCCCGAGTCCAGCGCCACGGTGACGATCGACCTGAAGGAGATCGGGCCCACCTACTACTTCGCGCCGCCGCGCATCTTCGAAGGCCTGCTCACCAGCGTGATGATCCGCATGGAGGATGCAGGCCGCCTCAAGCGCTGGCTGTTCCACCGTTGCCTGACGCTGGCCAAGCGCGTGGGCCCGGCCCTGATGGACGGCCGCCCGGTGGGCGCGCTCGACCGGCTGAAGTACCGCCTGGGCGACCTGTTGATCTACGGCCCGCTGCGCAACACGCTGGGCCTGTCGCGGGTGCGGGTGGCCTACACCGCCGGCGAGGCCATCGGCCCCGACCTGTTCAGCTTCTACCGCTCGATCGGCATCAACCTCAAGCAGCTGTACGGCAGCACCGAGACCGCGGTGTTCGTGTGCCTGCAGCCGGACCATGAAGTGAAGGCCGACACCGTGGGCGTGCCCATCGACGGCGTGCAGATCCAGGTGAGCGACAGCGGCGAGATCCTGGTGCGCTCGCCCGGGCTGCTGAAGGGCTACTACAAGAACGAGGCCGCCACTGCCGAAGTGCTGACGCCCGACGGCTGGTACCGCACCGGCGATGCGGGCTTCCTGGATGCAGGCGGGCACCTGAAGATCATCGACCGCGCGAAAGACGTCGGCCGCATGGCCGGCGGCCCGCACGACGGCGCTATGTTCGCGCCCAAGTACGTCGAGAACAAGCTCAAGTTCTTTCCGCACATCAAGGAGGCGGTGGCCTTCGGCGATGGCCGCGACAAGGTGTGCGCCTTCGTCAACATCGACTTCGAGGCGGTGGGCAACTGGGCCGAGCGGCGCAACCTGCCTTATGCCGGCTACACCGACCTGGCCGCCAAGCCCGAGGTGACGGAGCTGGTGCGTGAGTGCGTGCAGCAGGTCAATGCCGACCTGGCCGCCGACGAGCGCCTGGCCGGCTCGCAGATCAGCCGCTTCCTGGTGCTGCACAAGGAGCTGGACGCGGACGACGGCGAACTGACCCGCACCCGCAAGGTCCGCCGTGGCTTCATCGCCGACCGCTATGCGGTGCTGGTGGAAGCGCTGTATGGCGGCCGCACCGAGCAGTTCATCGAAACGGCGGTGAAGTACGAAGACGGCCGCACCGGCGTCGTCTCGGCCACGTTGAAGATCATCGACGCGAAGACTTTCGCGCCGATTGGAAAGGCAGCCTGATGAGTTATGCGGCCCAAGCCCTCCACCCGCCGGCCCCCGGCGCCCTGTTCGCGCAGCAGCCGCCAGCGGCTGGCGGCACGCTGCCTGCGGCCGGGCAGCCCACTGACACCGGCCGCCGCCACATCGGCGACGTGATCCTGGACGTGCGCAACATCAGCCTGCGCTTCGGCGGCGTGAAGGCGCTGACCGACATCAGCTTCAACGTGCGCGAGCACGAGGTGCGCGCCATCATCGGCCCCAACGGCGCCGGCAAGAGCTCGATGCTCAACTGCATCAACGGCGTGTACCAGCCGCAGGAAGGCGCCATCACCTTCCGCGGCAAGACCTTCAAGCACATGAACTCGCGCCAGGTGGCCGAGATGGGCGTGGCCCGCACCTTCCAGAACCTGGCCTTGTTCAAGGGCATGAGCGTGCTGGACAACATCATGACCGGCCGCAACCTGCGCATGAAGAGCAATCTGCTGCTGCAGGCGCTGCGCTGGGGCCCGGCCGAGCGCGAGGAGATCGCCCACCGCGAGAAGGTGGAACGCATCATCGACTTCCTCGAGATCCAGGCCTGGCGCAAGACGCCGGTGGGCCGCCTGCCCTACGGCCTGCAAAAGCGCGTGGACCTGGGCCGCGCGCTGGCGATGGAGCCGCAGGTGCTGCTGCTCGACGAGCCGATGGCCGGCATGAACGTCGAGGAGAAACAGGACATGTGCCGCTTCATCCTCGACGTCAACGACGAGTTCGGCACCACCATCGTGCTGATCGAGCACGACATGGGCGTGGTGATGGACATCTCCGACCGCGTGGTGGTGCTGGACTACGGCAAGAAGATCGGCGACGGCACGCCCGATGAGGTGCGCACGAACGAAGACGTGGTCCGCGCCTACTTGGGCACATCACATTGACCGCCCACGGCCAGGAGTAGCGCATGGGGTTCTTTCTTGAGACGTTGTTCGGCGGCCTGATGGCCGGCATGCTGTACGCGCTGGTGGCGTTGGGCTTCGTGCTCATCTTCAAGGCCAGCGGCGTCTTCAACTTCGCGCAGGGCGCGATGGTGCTGTTCGCGGCACTGGCGATGGCGCGCTTTTCCGAGTGGTTGCCGCAGTGGCTGGGCTTCGAGAGCCGCTTCCTGGCCAATGTGCTGGCCATCGTGCTGGCGGTGGTGGTGATGATCGGCGTGGCCTGGCTGATCGAGCGGCTGGCGCTGCGCCAGCTGGTTGGCCAGGAGCCCATCGCGCTGCTGATGGCCACGCTGGGCATCACCTACTTCATCGACGGCGCGGGCCAGCTCATCTTCGGCAGCGCCACCTACAAGATCGACGTGGGCATGCCCAAGGACCCGATGATCCTGTTCGAGGACGTGTTCCAGGGTGGCCTGCTGCTGAGCAAGGAAGACCTGTACGCGGCCCTGGTGTCGGCCCTGCTGGTGGCCAGCCTGTCGCTCTTCTTCCAGAAGACGGCCACCGGCCGGGCGCTGCGTGCGGTGGCCGACGATCACCAGGCCGCGCAATCCATCGGCATCCCGCTGTCGCGCATCTGGGTCATCGTCTGGTCCATCGGCGGCATCGTGGCGCTGGTGGCCGGCATCATCTGGGGCAGCAAGCTGGGGGTGCAGTTCAGCATCTCGCTGGTGGCGCTCAAGGCCTTGCCGGTGGTCATCCTGGGCGGCCTCACCTCGGTGCCGGGCGCCATCGTCGGCGGCCTGATCATCGGCTCGGGCGAAAAGCTCTCCGAGATCTACCTCGGCCCCTTCCTGGGCGGCGGCATCGAGAACTGGTTCGCTTACGTGCTGGCGCTGGGCTTCCTGCTGGTTCGTCCGCAAGGCCTGTTCGGCGACAAGATCATCGACAGAGTGTGATGGCGCCCCCAAGCTCGCTCTCGCTCGCTACCCCCCAAGGGGGCCGCCCGCTGGCAGCCCGGCAAAGCCGGATCTGCGGCGGTGGCTGGGTCAACACCTTCATCGTTCACGGAGCCGTCGATGCTTTATCGTGAAAACGGTCAGTTCAAGCAGAGCTACCACGCCGACCTGCAGATCTTCCCGGTGCTGCAGGACCGGGTGGCCATCCAGCTGCTGCTGGTGCTGGCCTTCGTCGCGGTGCCCTTCGTGGCCAGCGACTATGCCTTCCGGGCCATCCTCATCCCCTTCCTCATCCTGTCGCTGGCGGCGATGGGCCTGAACATCCTGGTGGGCTACTGCGGCCAGATCTCGCTGGGTACCGGCGCCTTCATGGCCATCGGCGCCTATGCCGCCTACAACCTGCAAGTGCGCATCGACGGCATGCCGCTGCTGGTGGCGCTCATCGGCGGCGGCTTGTGCGCGACGGTGTTCGGTGTGCTGTTCGGCATCCCCAGCCTGCGAATCCGCGGGCTGTACCTGGCGGTGGCCACGCTGGCGGCGCAGTTCTTCACCGACTGGTTCACCAACCGCGTGCCCTGGGTCACCAACAACTCGTCCTCGGGCTCGGTGAGCGTGCGCGAGCTGTCGCTGTTCGGCATGGCGGTGGAAACGCCCGCGCAGAAGTACCTGTTGTGCCTGTCCATCGTGGTGGTCTTCGGCCTGCTGTGCAAGAACCTGGTGCGCGGCGCCATCGGCCGCCAGTGGATGGCCATCCGCGACATGGACGTGGCGGCCGCGGTCATCGGCATCCGGCCGGTGTACGCCAAGCTGTCGGCCTTCGCGGTCAGCAGCTTCGTGGTCGGCGTGGCCGGTGCGCTGTGGGGCTTCGTGCACCTGGGCTCCTGGGAGCCTGCGGCTTTCAGCATCGACCGCTCGTTCCAGCTGCTGTTCATGGTGATCATCGGCGGGCTGGGCTCGATCTCGGGCGCCTTCTTCGGCGCCGCCTTCATCGTGCTGCTGCCGCTGCTGCTGAACTACGTGCCGCACTGGCTGGGCCTGCCGCTGTCCACGGCCACCGCCTCGCACCTGGAACACATGATCTTCGGCGCGCTGATCGTGTTCTTCCTGATCGTGGAGCCGCACGGACTGGCGCGGCTGTGGCTCACCGCCCGCGAAAAGCTGCGCCTGTGGCCGTTCCCGCATTGACGCCCTTCACCCAGCAACAAACCACACGGAGACAAGACACCATGAAGTTCGGATCTTTCGCCCTGACCGCTGCGGCCGTCGCTGCCGCGATGTCCTTCAGCGTTGCCCCCACTGCTGCTCAGGCGCAAGCAGCCGAGCAGTTCGTGCCGCTGCTGGTCTACCGCACCGGCCAGTTCGCGCCACTGGGCATTCCCTGGGCCGACGGCAAGCAGGACTACCTCAAGCTCATCAACGCGCGTGACGGCGGCGTCAACGGCGTCAAGCTGGTGTTCGAGGAATGCGAAACCGCCTACGACGCCGCCAAGGGCGTGGAATGCTATGAGCGCCTGAAGGGCAAGGGCACCGGCGCCTCCGGTTTCGACCCGCAGTCCACCGGCATCACCTTCGCGGTGACGGACAAGGCCTTCAACGACAAGGTCGCCATCCAGACCATGGGCTACGGCCTGTCGCAGTCGGTCGACGGCACGGTGTTCGAGTGGAACTTCCCGCTGCTGGGCACCTACTGGACCGCCGCCGACGTGATGATCCAGGACATCCTGAAGAAGGAGAAGGGCAACCTCAAGGGCAAGAAGATCGCCCTCGTCTACCACGACTCGCCCTACGGCAAGGAGCCGATCCCGCTGCTGCAGAAGCGCGCCGCCAAGGATGGCTTCGAGCTGGTGATGTTCCCGGTCACGCCGCCTGGCGTGGAGCAGAAGTCCACCTGGCTGCAGATCCGCCAGCAGCGGCCCGACTATGTGCTGTTCTGGTCCGCCGGCGTGATGACCCCGGCCGGCATCCGCGAGGCGCAGGCCAGCGGCTTCCCGCGCGAGAAGATGTACGCCATCTGGTGGGCCGGCTCCGACCACGACGTCAAGGACATCGGTGCCGGCGCCAAGGGCTACAACGCCATCACCATCCACAACAGCGCCGCCCGCGACAAGGTGCATGACGACCTGAAGAAGTTCGTCTACGACAAGGGCCAGGGCACCGCCAGCGATGCGAGCCAGGTCGGCGTGATGGCGCATACCCGCGGCATGATGATCTCGATGCTGCAGGTGGAGGCCATCCGCGCCGCGCAGGAGAAGTTCGGCAAGGGCAAGACGCTGACGCCCGAGCAGGTGAAGTGGGGCTTCGAGAACCTGGACCTGACGCCCGAACGGCTGAAGGCACTGGGCTTCGGCGAGATCATGCGGCCGGTCAAGACCTCGTGCAGCAACCACATGGGCACCGACTGGGCACGCATCGTCCAGTGGGACGGCGGCAAGTGGAACATCACCTCCGACTGGTACCAGGCCGATCAAGCGCTGATCGATCCGCTGGTCAAGGAGATGTCCGCCAAGTACGCCAAGGACAAGAACATCAAGCCCCGCAGCTGCTGAACGCCATGCAAGTTGCCGCCACGCCCTCCCCGAGCGCCACCGCGCGCCGCGACTTCCTCGACGTCAACGGCATCGAGGTGATCTACAACCATGTGATCCTGGTGCTCAAGGGCGTGTCGCTGCGGGTGGAGGAAGGCTCCATCGTGGCGCTGCTGGGCGCCAACGGTGCCGGCAAGACCACCACGTTACGCGCGGTGTCCAACCTGCTGCATGCCGAGCGTGGCGCGGTCACCAAGGGCTCGATCGCGCTGCGCGGCGAGCGCATCGAGAACCTCACGCCGGCCAGCCTGGTGGAGCGTGGCGTCATCCAGGTGATGGAAGGCCGCCACTGCTTCGCGCACCTGACGATCGAAGAGAACCTGATGACCGGCGCCTACACCCGCACCGACGGGCGCGCCGCGGTGGCCGAGACGCTGGAGAAGGTCTACGCCTACTTCCCGCGGCTCAAGACCCGGCGCACCAGCCAGGCGGCCTATACGTCGGGCGGCGAGCAGCAGATGTGCGCCATCGGCCGCGCGCTGATGGCCAATCCGCGCATGGTGCTGCTGGACGAGCCTTCGATGGGACTGGCGCCGCAGATCGTGGAAGAGGTGTTCGAGATCGTGCGCGACCTCAACACCAAGGAGGGCGTCACGTTCCTGCTGGCCGAGCAGAACACCAACATGGCGCTGCGCTATGCCGACTTCGGCTACATCCTCGAAAGCGGCCGCGTGGTGATGGACGGCCCGGCCGCCGCGCTGCGCGAGAACGAGGACGTGAAGGAGTTTTACCTGGGCACCGGCGGCGAGGGGCGCAAGAGCTTCCGCGACGTCAAGAGCTACAAGCGCCGCAAGCGCTGGCTGGCCTGAGCATCCTGGGAGGGCTTCGGCCATGTCCGACGACAACTTTTTCGCGCTGCCCGCTTTCAAGCCGGCCGAGGCGCTGGTGCAGCTCAAGCGGCAGCTGCGTGACCTCAAGCTCACCGAGCGCGGCCACCGCTACGAGTTGGACGGCCAGGCCGTGGTCGAAGTGATGGCCGACGACAGCGCCATCGAGGCACGTGTGGTCAAACGGCCGGCGCGCACGCCGGAGTGGACGGTGCAGCGCCTGGGCGCCAGCACCGAGGTGCGCCGCTTCCTCGACACCCTGAAAACCCAACTGGCGCGCTGGCGCTCCGACGAATGAAGGCCGAGTACTTCGACGCCCTGGAAACCCGCGACCCGGCGGAGCGCGAGGCAGCGCTGCTGGCCGCCCTGCCCGGCCAGTTGGCGCATGCACAGGCCCACAGCCCCGCGCAGGCGCGGCGTCTGGCTGGCATCGACCCGCAGGCCATCACCAGCCGCGCGGCGCTGGCCACCCTGCCGGTGCTGCGCAAGCATGAGCTGCTGGCGCTGCAGCAGGCCCAGCGGGCCGAGCAACCTGACGGCGACCCGTTCGCCGGCTTTGCCGCAGCCGGCTGGAACGGGCTGCGGCTGCCGCGACCGGCCAAGCGGGTGTTCCAGTCTCCGGGTCCGATCTATGAGCCCCAGGGCCAGGGCAGCGACAGCTGGCGGCTTGCGCGTGCACTGCATGCCGCCGGTTTTCGGGCCGGCGACCTGGTGCACAACAGCTTCAGCTACCACCTCACGCCCGCCGGCGCGATGATGGAAGAAGGCGCCCTGGCGCTGGGGTGCGCCGTGTTCCCGGGCGGTGTGGGCAACACCGACCTGCAGCTGCAGGCGATGGTGGAGCTGCGGCCGCACGGGTATTGCGGCACGCCCAGCTTCCTCAAGATCGCGCTGGAAAAGGCCGCCGAGCAGCGGCTCTTGCTGGCCTCCCTTCGCAAGGGGCTGGTCAGCGGCGAAGCATTTCCGCCTTCGCTGCGCGACTGGCTGCGCGAGCGCGGCATGGAGGCCTACCAGTGCTACGCCACCGCCGACCTCGGCCTCATCGCCTACGAGACCGAAGCCCGTGAAGGCCTGGTGCTGGACGAACAGGTGATCGTCGAGATCGTGCGCCCGGGCACCGGCGATCCGGTGGCCGATGGCGAGGTGGGCGAAGTCGTCGTCACCACCTTCGACCCCGACTATCCGCTGGTCCGCTTCGGCACCGGTGATCTCAGTGCGGTGATGCCCGGCCACTGCCCCACCGGCCGCACCCAGACCCGCATCCGCGGCTGGATGGGCCGTGCCGACCAGACCACCAAGGTGCGCGGCATGTTCGTCCATCCCAGCCAGGTGGCGGAGGTGTTGAAACGCCACCCCGACGTCCAGCGTGCCCGGCTGGTGGTGGAAGGCGAGATGGCCAATGACCGGATGACGCTGCACGCCGAGCTGTCGGCAGGTCATGCTGCTTCCGCAATTGGCGTGGTGGATCAACCGCTACTGGGTGACCAACTGGCAGCCAGCGTGCGACACATCACCAAACTGCGTGCCGAGGTCCGCCTGGTAGCGGCAGGCAGTTTGCCCAACGACGGTGTGGTCATCGAGGACAAACGCAGCTACCGCTAGCATTCGCGGCGGCTGAAAGGGGCGCGGGCGCGCGTCATCTGCATGTCGGGCGCGCCGAAATGGTCCGGCACTTTTGCACGCGCATCCATCAACCCCGGGGCAGCCCCTACGTAGTCACCGACGCCGAACACGTCGGCCCTTGTCTAGCATTCCGCCACCGTGCGATTGCACCGCACAGCTAGGAGCCTATGGCCATGAAGAAATCTTTGATCGGCGGCGCGTTGATGGCGATCAGCGCCGCAGTCTTCGCACAATACCCCACCAAGCCCGTGACTATCGTCGTGCCGTTCACGGCCGGCGGCCCCACAGACAAGGTGGCACGTGACTTGGCCGAAGCGCTGCGCAAGCCGCTCGGCGGTACCATCATCATCGAGAACGTCGGCGGCGCTGGCGGTACGCTGGGCGCTGCCAAGGTGGCCAAAGCCGCCCCCGACGGCTACACGCTGCTGCTGCATCACATCGGCATCGCCACCGCGCCGGCGCTGTACCGCAGCCTGCCTTACAAGACGCTCGACGACTTCGAGTATCTGGGCATGGTCAACGAAGTACCGATGACGCTGATCGGCCGTCCTTCGCTGCCGGCGAACAACTACGCCGAGCTGGTGAAGTGGCTGGAACAGAACAAAGGCAAGGTCAACCTCGCCAATGCGGGCCTGGGCGCTGCATCTCACCTGTGTGGCCTGCTGCTGCAATCCACCATGAAGATCGACATGACCACCGTCCCTTACAAGGGCACCGCACCGGCCATGAACGATCTCCTGGGCGGCCAGGTCGACATCATGTGCGACCAGACCACCAATACCTCCGGCCAGATTGAAGCGGGCAAGGTCAAGGCTTTCGCGGTCACCACGCCTCAGCGCCTGAAGACGCCTTCGCTGGCGCAACTGCCCACGTTGGACGAATCCGGCCTGAAGGGCTTCAACGTCACCATCTGGCACGGCCTGTATGCCCCCAAGGGCACGCCCGCACCGGTGATGGAAAAGATCAACACGGCCCTGCGCGCAGCGCTGAAGGATGCGGACTTCATCAAGCGTGAAGAAGCACTTGGCGCGGTGGTGGTGACTGACAGCCGCGTTGGCGGCGCCGAGCACAAGAAGTTTGTGCAGGCCGAAATCGAGAAGTGGTCGCCGATCATCAAGGCGGCGGGCCAATACGCAGACTGATTCTGCTGACCTTGTCGTGCACCATCCTCAACGGCCCTTCGGGGCCGTTTTCTTTGGGCGATCGAGACCAGTGTTGTTGAAAACGCAATCGCCCAAAAGGCAAAACCCCCGCTCAACGATAGGTTGAGCGGGGGTCTGCGCGGGTAAATAGCCTGACGATGTCCTACTTTCACACGGGAATCCGCACTATCATCGGCGCTGAGGCGTTTCACTGTCCTGTTCGGGATGGGAAGGAGTGGGACCACCTCGCTATGGTCATCAGGCTTGACGGGTTGCCAAGTTGACATGTTGGTCAACTCAGCCAATTCAAAGAGTATAAATCAGTTCAACGATTGAGCCTACACGGCATAACTGTACTTTGACGGTGTGCTGTCAAAGTTATAGGGTCAAGCCTCACGAGCAATTAGTACTGGTTAGCTTAACGCATTACTGCGCTTCCACACCCAGCCTATCAACGTCCTGGTCTAGAACGACTCTTCAGGGGGCTCGAGGCCCCGGCAAGACTCATCTTGAGACGAGTTTCCCGCTTAGATGCTTTCAGCGGTTATCTCTTCCGCACTTAGCTACTCGGCAATGCCACTGGCGTGACAACCGATACACCAGAGGTGCGTCCACTCCGGTCCTCTCGTACTAGGAGCAGGCTCTCTCAATCTTGCAGCGCCCACGGAAGATAGGGACCAAACTGTCTCACGACGTTTTAAACCCAGCTCACGTACCTCTTTAAATGGCGAACAGCCATACCCTTGGGACCGGCTACAGCCCCAGGATGAGATGAGCCGACATCGAGGTGCCAAACACCGCCGTCGATATGAACTCTTGGGCGGTATCAGCCTGTTATCCCCAGAGTACCTTTTATCCGTTGAGCGATGGCCCTTCCATACAGAACCACCGGATCACTTTGTCCTACTTTCGTACCTGCTCGACTTGTCAGTCTCGCAGTCAAGCACGCTTATGCCAATGCACTATCAGCACGATTTCCGACCGTGCCTAGCGTACCTTCGAACTCCTCCGTTACACTTTGGGAGGAGACCGCCCCAGTCAAACTGCCCACCATACACTGTCCCCAACCCGGATCACGGGCCAAGGTTAGAACCTCAAACACACCAGGGTGGTATTTCAACGTCGGCTCCACCCAATCTAGCGACTGGGTTTCAAAGCCTCCCACCTATCCTACACAGATCTGTTCAAAGTCCAATGTAAAGCTACAGTAAAGGTTCATGGGGTCTTTCCGTCTTTCCGCGGGGAGATTGCATCATCACAAACATTTCAACTTCGCTGAGTCTCTGGAGGAGACAGTGTGGCCATCGTTACGCCATTCGTGCAGGTCGGAACTTACCCGACAAGGAATTTCGCTACCTTAGGACCGTTATAGTTACGGCCGCCGTTTACTGGGACTTCAATCAAGAGCTTGCACCCCATCATTTAATCTTCCAGCACCGGGCAGGCGTCACACCCTATACGTCGACTTTCGTCTTTGCAGAGTGCTGTGTTTTTAATAAACAGTCGCAGCCACCGATTCTTTGCAACCTCATTGGGCTCCATCCGCGAGGGACTTCACCTACTAAAGGCACACCTTCTTCCGAAGTTACGGTGTCAATTTGCCGAGTTCCTTCTCCAGAGTTCTCTCAAGCGCCTTAGAATACTCATCTCGCGCACCAGTGTCGGTTTGCGGTACGGTCGTCAATAGCTGAAGCTTAGTGGCTTTTCCTGGAAGCAGGGTATCACTCACTTCAGAGGCAAGCCTCCTCGTTATCACACCTCAGCTAAGCCCTCCGGATTTGCCTAGAGGGCACGCCTACATGCTTGAACCGGGACATCCAACACCCGGCTGAGTTAACCTTCTCCGTCCCCACATCGCACTATTGATCGGTACAGGAATATTGACCTGTTTCCCATCAGCTACGCATCTCTGCCTCGCCTTAGGGGCCGACTCACCCTACGCCGATGAACGTTGCGTAGGAAACCTTGCGCTTTCGGCGAGGGGGCTTTTCACCCCCTTTAACGCTACTCATGTCAGCATTCGCACTTCTGATACCTCCAGCAGACCTCACGATCCACCTTCACAGGCGTACAGAACGCTCTCCTACCGCGCATCTTGCGATGCACCCGCAGCTTCGGTAACTGGCTTAGCCCCGTTACATCTTCCGCGCAGGACGACTCGATCAGTGAGCTATTACGCTTTCTTTAAATGATGGCTGCTTCTAAGCCAACATCCTGACTGTTTTAGCCTTCCCACTTCGTTTCCCACTTAGCCAATTTTAGGGACCTTAGCTGGCGGTCTGGGTTGTTTCCCTCTTGTGTCCGGACGTTAGCACCCGGTGCACTGTCTCCCAAGCTGTACTCATCGGTATTCGGAGTTTGCAATGGTTTGGTAAGTCGCCATGACCCCCTAGCCATAACAGTGCTCTACCCCCGATGGTAATACTTGAGGCACTACCTAAATAGTTTTCGGAGAGAACCAGCTATCTCCAGGTTTGTTTAGCCTTTCACCCCTATCCACAGCTCATCCGCTAGTTTTGCAACACTAGTCGGTTCGGACCTCCAGCACCTGTTACGGTACCTTCATCCTGGCCATGGATAGATCACCTGGTTTCGGGTCTACACCCAGCGACTGAACGCCCTATTCGGACTCGATTTCTCTACGCCTTCCCTATTCGGTTAAGCTCGCCACTGAATGTAAGTCGCTGACCCATTATACAAAAGGTACGCCGTCACCTTGCGGCTCCGACTTTTTGTATGCATGCGGTTTCAGGATCTATTTCACTCCCCTCCCGGGGTTCTTTTCGCCTTTCCCTCACGGTACTAGTTCACTATCGGTCGATTACGAGTATTTAGCCTTGGAGGATGGTCCCCCCATCTTCAGACAGGATTTCACGTGTCCCGCCCTACTTGTCGCACGCTTAGTTCCACAGCCGTCTTTTTTCATACGGGGCTATCACCCGCTATGGCCAGCCTTTCCAGACTGTTCTGATAAGTCGACTGCTAAAACGTGCAGGCTCTTCCGATTTCGCTCGCCACTACTTTCGGAATCTCGGTTGATGTCTTTTCCTCGAGCTACTGAGATGTTTCAGTTCACCCGGTTCGCCTCGTGACCCTATGTATTCAGATCACGATGACCTTACGGTCGGGTTTCCCCATTCGGAAATCTCCGGATCACAGCTAATTTGCCAGCTCCCCGAAGCTTATCGCAGGCTATCACGTCCTTCGTCGCCTGTAATCGCCAAGGCATCCACCACATGCACTTAGTCACTTGACCCTATAACTTTGACACCTTCAGCCGAAGGCATCGTCAAGGACTGAAAATCAACTTGCGTTGACTTTGAGTATTTACGCGTTATGCCGAACTTCTTCGAACTTGCATTCGTCGAAGTTTGTGTATTTGACGCAATCATTGAACTATGCTGACTTGTCCGCGCTTTCACGCAGTCCATCAGCACATTACTGATTTCGACTCTTTGAATTGTTAAAGAACGACAGGCAATCCACTGAAGAATCGCACAGGCCAAGAACCATCACAGTTCCTGGCCTGAACGAGCCAATTGGTGGAGGTGAACGGGATCGAACCGATGACCCCCTGCTTGCAAAGCAGGTGCTCTCCCAGCTGAGCTACACCCCCCAATAGGTGGTGGGTCTGGTTGGATTCGAACCAACGACCCCCGCCTTATCAAGACGGTGCTCTAACCGACTGAGCTACAGACCCCAATCTGCCGTCAAGTACAGCCGATAAGCGTGGGCGCAAGAATTAAAGCACCAGTTTTCCAGAAAGGAGGTGATCCAGCCGCACCTTCCGATACGGCTACCTTGTTACGACTTCACCCCAGTCACGAACCCTGCCGTGGTAATCGCCCTCCTTGCGGTTAGGCTAACTACTTCTGGCAGAACCCGCTCCCATGGTGTGACGGGCGGTGTGTACAAGACCCGGGAACGTATTCACCGCGGCAAGCTGATCCGCGATTACTAGCGATTCCGACTTCACGCAGTCGAGTTGCAGACTGCGATCCGGACTACGACCGGTTTTCTGGGATTGGCTCCCCCTCGCGGGTTGGCAGCCCTCTGTACCGGCCATTGTATGACGTGTGTAGCCCTACCCATAAGGGCCATGAGGACCTGACGTCATCCCCACCTTCCTCCGGTTTGTCACCGGCAGTCTCATTAGAGTGCCCTTTCGTAGCAACTAATGACAAGGGTTGCGCTCGTTGCGGGACTTAACCCAACATCTCACGACACGAGCTGACGACGGCCATGCAGCACCTGTGTTCTGGCTCTCTTTCGAGCACTCCCAAATCTCTTCAGGATTCCAGACATGTCAAGGGTAGGTAAGGTTTTTCGCGTTGCATCGAATTAAACCACATCATCCACCGCTTGTGCGGGTCCCCGTCAATTCCTTTGAGTTTCAACCTTGCGGCCGTACTCCCCAGGCGGTCAACTTCACGCGTTAGCTTCGTTACTGAGAAGAAACCCTCCCAACAACCAGTTGACATCGTTTAGGGCGTGGACTACCAGGGTATCTAATCCTGTTTGCTCCCCACGCTTTCGTGCATGAGCGTCAGTGCAGGCCCAGGGGATTGCCTTCGCCATCGGTGTTCCTCCGCATATCTACGCATTTCACTGCTACACGCGGAATTCCATCCCCCTCTGCCGCACTCTAGCCATGCAGTCACAAATGCAGTTCCCAGGTTGAGCCCGGGGATTTCACATCTGTCTTGCATAACCGCCTGCGCACGCTTTACGCCCAGTAATTCCGATTAACGCTTGCACCCTACGTATTACCGCGGCTGCTGGCACGTAGTTAGCCGGTGCTTATTCTTCAGGTACCGTCATTACCCCAGGGTATTAGCCCAGAGCGTTTCTTCCCTGACAAAAGCGGTTTACAACCCGAAGGCCTTCTTCCCGCACGCGGCATGGCTGGATCAGGCTTGCGCCCATTGTCCAAAATTCCCCACTGCTGCCTCCCGTAGGAGTCTGGGCCGTGTCTCAGTCCCAGTGTGGCTGGTCGTCCTCTCAGACCAGCTACAGATCGTCGCCTTGGTAGGCCTTTACCCCACCAACTAGCTAATCTGACATCGGCCGCTCCAAAAGCGCGAGGTCTTGCGATCCCCCGCTTTCACCCTCAGGTCTCATGCGGTATTAATCCGGCTTTCGCCGGGCTATCCCCCACTTCTGGGCACGTTCCGATGCATTACTCACCCGTTCGCCACTCGTCGCCAGGTTGCCCCGCGTTACCGTTCGACTTGCATGTGTAAGGCATGCCGCCAGCGTTCAATCTGAGCCAGGATCAAACTCTTTAGTTCGATCTTGATTTTTGCTCAAAGAATTGAAGTGAACTTCACTTCCATGAGCGTTTGAGGTTATAAACCCCGTGCCTTGCGGCTATCGGTGCTCGCCTTCAAACGCCCACACTTATCGGCTGTAACTTTTTAAAGAACTGCGCCTCTTTCGAGTCGCTGCTGATTCGTTTCAGTAATCAGCGAAGACAGTGATTATGACGTTGTTTTCAAATCCCTGTCAACTGCAAGGTCTTTCGACCTTCTCGCTAACTTCCTTCCCCGTCGCCGCTTCCGGCTAAACGCTTCAGTGATCAGCGAAGCCTTGCACTGTAGCACGGGTTTTGAAGAGCGCGCAAGCGGGGCACGAAAAAAGTTAGGGCGGCACCTGCGCGCCGCCCAGATGCTCAACCTCAGAGGGCTACTGCAGGGGCGTCCCGCTGAGGGTCGCGCCCGCCTCGACGCGCCGGAACGCATCCTGCGCGGCAGTCATCGGATCGTCCGCGGACAACACCGCCTCCAGCCCTGCCTTGAGGCGGCGCGTGTCGGCACGCAGAACGCGGTGCTTCACGGAAGCAATCTGGGCCGGGTGCATAGAGAGGCTGCGCAAGCCCATCGCCAGCAGCAGCTCGGTGAAGGCAACGTCGCCCGCCATCTCCCCGCAGACGCTCACATGCTTGCCGGCTGCATTGGCCATGGCGATGCTGTCGGCCACCAGGCGCAGCACTGCCGGGTGCCATGGGTCATAGAGGTGGGAGACATGCTCGTCAGCCCGATCGATGGCCAGCGTGTACTGGATCAGGTCGTTGGTGCCGATCGAGATGAAGTCGAAGAACTGGAGGAAGCGCTTGAGCATCAGCGCTGCCGCGGGAATCTCGATCATGGCGCCGACCTCGACGTCGACGAACGGCCGTCCGGCGTCTGCCAGCTGTTGCTTGGCGCGGGCGATCGACTCGAAGGTCTGCCGGATCTCGGACAGGTGCGCGACCATGGGAATGAGCAGGCGCACCTTGCCGTGGGCACTGGCCCGCAGGATGGCACGCAGCTGCTGGCGGAACATCGCCGGCTCGGCCAGGCTCCAGCGGATGGCGCGCAGCCCAAGCGCAGGGTTGAGCACATGCTCATGCCGCAACTCGCTCACGCTCATGCGCTCGATGGGCTTGTCGGCGCCGATGTCCACCGTGCGGATGGTGACCGGCAACCCCTTCATGCCCAGCACCGCATCGCGGTAGGCCTCGTACTGTTCGTCCTCGCCGGGCATGTCGTCCGGCGCGCGGTTCATGAACAGGAATTCGCTGCGGAACAGGCCCACGCCCACAGCGCCGGCATCCACGGCGGCGGCAGCATCGGTGGGCAGCTCGATGTTGGCCAGCAAATCGATGGCCTGACCATCGAGCGTGACGGCCGGCATGTGGCGCAGGCGGTTGAGGCGGGCGCGCTCCAGCTCGCTCTGGCGCTGGCGGAAGCGGTACTCCTCCAGCACGATGGGCGACGGGTCGACGATGACGACGCCATGGTCGCCGTCGATGACGATCCAGTCGTCCTGGCGGATCAGGCGGCTGGCCTCGCGGGCGCCGACCACTGCCGGGATGTCCATGCTGCGGGCGACGATGGCCGTGTGCGAGGTCTTGCCGCCTACGTCGGTGACGAAGCCGGTGAACACGCTGCGGCGGAACTGCAGCATGTCGGCCGGTGCGATGTCGCTGGCCACCAGCACCAGCGGATCTTCACCGCCGAAGTCGCGGCTGGCCTGCGCCACGGGCGCGACCGCCGGGTTGCTCTTGCGCGCCAAGGCCCGCAGCAGGCGTTCGGTGACCTGCTCCATGTCGGCCTTGCGCTCGCGCAGGTACTCGTCCTCCATCTCGTCGAACTGACGGGCCAGGACTTCGAGCTGGGCCGAGACCGCCCACTCGGCGTTGTAGTGCCGGTCGCGGATCCACTGCTTGGTGGCGGTGGCCAGCATCTCGTCGTGCAACAGCATCAGGTGCACGTCGAGCAGCGCCGACAACTCGGCCGGCGCATCGGGGGGCAGGTCACGCTGCAGCGTGCTCAGCTCGGTGGCGACCTCGTTGCGCGCGGACTTGAGCCGCTCGATTTCCGCATCGGCTTGCGATGCGTCGATGAAATAGTGCGCAACATCGATACGGCTGGACGCCACCAGCACTGCGCGACCAATGGCGACGCCGCGGGACACCGGCAGGCCAAACACCTGAATGCTCATACAGCCAATGTAGCAGTGAGCATGCCAGCCGCCACCCGGGGCAGCCCGGTGAAAAAAGACCTATTGGCCTTCGCCGAACTTGTCGTTGACGAGGGCCACGATGGCGTCCACGGCGGCCTGCTCGTCCGGGCCTTCCACGTCCAGCTCCAGCTCGGTGCCCATGCCTGCGGCCAGCATCATCACGCCCATGATGCTCTTGGCGTTGACCCGGCGGCCGTTGCGCGTCAAAAACACTTCGCTGGCAAAGCTGGCTGCCAGTTTGGTGAGCTTGGCCGAAGCGCGGGCATGCAGCCCCAGCTTATTGCTGATGGTGAGCGTGGTCTTGAGCATCTGTGTTGGTTTGATAGGCCTGGTTCTGCGGACGGGTGTTCCCCACCGGCATCACACCCTGCGTCGCCCCGGCCAGCGCACGCGAAACGAGATTCTCGAGCGGCTCGTTGCCGTAACACAGCGCGCGCCACAACATCGGCACGTTGACGCCGGTGACGACCCGGACCTGCACGCCGTCGGACAGCCTCTGCGCCACGTTGCAGGGCGTGGCGCCGAACACGTCGGTGAAGATCAGCGCCTGGGGGCTGCGCACCTTGGCAAGTGCCTCGCGGGCCAGCACTTCGGCCTGCTCGGGCGTCATCTCGGGGGTGACGTCGACCGCCTGGATGCGCGCGGCGCACTCGGGAAAGGTGTGCTGCGCCACGTCGCGCAGGGCCGAAGCCAGCGGCGCGTGGGCAAGGATGACGAGACCGGGGATCATGGGGGGTGGAGCGTACTCGGGATTGCCCCTAGGCCCGGCAATGACGTTGCAAACCCGTCAAGACGAGGGGGAGCGTGCCGCCGTCAGCCGCCGGCCTTGAGCGACCCGAAGAAGGTTTCGACTGCATCCGGGGCCACGCGGTTCCCCAGCACCGTCGCCTGGTACACCAGGGTGCCGCGGGAGAACAGCAGCATCTGCGCCTTCAAGGGCTGCCCATCCGGCTGACGCCCGGCCAGTTCGTAGCGCCCGCCTGATGCACCCGCCGCAGCCCCGGGCACCTCCAGCGGTTGGGGCGGGGGCAGGCTGCCGGCTCCCAGGTTGGCCGCGGTGCCTGCCGCCAGGGCCTGCAGCGCCGGCCCCACCCGCGCCGGATCGGCCACGTCGGCATGGCTGAGGCCGAAGGTCATGCCGTCAGCCTCGCAGGCCAACACCGTCAACTTGGCCGGGGCGCCGGCCAGCGGCACGCTGCGGGTGGGGCCGCTGGGCTTGCACGGAAACAGTGCCAGCAGGTCGGCGCCTTCCGGCCGAACGTCGCGCCAGTTGAGGGAAGGCGAACAACCCGCCAGCCAGAGGCCGGCCAGGATGCAGGCGCCGGCGACGCAGGCGCGGAGCGGAGTTGGAAGGTGCACGCGCCATTATCCCGGGGCGCCGGCTTAGCATGGGCGGATGACCGAAGCCGTATCCAGCCCCACTCTCCCGCCGGCCGCGCCCGGTGCCTTGAACGGTGTACGTGTGCTCGACCTGTCGCGCGTGCTGGCCGGCCCCTGGTGCACGCAGACGCTGGCCGACCTGGGCGCCGACGTGATCAAGGTGGAGCGGCCGCCCGGCGAGCGCCACCCGGGCGGGGACGACACCCGGGGCTGGGGCCCGCCCTTCCTGAAGGACCGCGACGGCCTGGACACGGCGGAGGCGGCCTACTACCTGGGCGCCAACCGCAACAAGCGCTCGATCACCATCGACATCGCCACGCCGGCCGGCCAGGACCTGGTGCGGCGGCTGGTGACGCAGTGCGACGTGTTCGTGGAGAACTACAAGGTGGGCGACATGGCCCGCTACGGGCTGGACGCTGCCACGCTGCTGCAACTGAACCCGCGGCTGGTGTACTGCTCGGTCACCGGCTTCGGCCAGACCGGCCCCTACCGTGACCGCGCCGGCTACGACTACGCGGTGCAGGGCCTGGGTGGCCTGATGAGCATCACCGGCGAGCGTGACGACCTGCCCGGCGGCGGACCGCAGAAGGTGGGCGTGGCGGTGGCCGACCTGTTCACCGGCATGTACGCCACCGTGGCCATCCTGGCGGCGCTGCGCCACCGGGACGCCACCGGCCAGGGCCAGGCGATCGACATGGCGCTGCTGGACACGCAGGTGGCCATGCTGGCCAACATGGGCGCCAACTACCTGGCCAGCGGCGTCGCACCCAAGCGGGCGGGCAATGCACACCAGAACATCGTGCCGTACCAGGTGTTCGAGGCGGCCGACGGCCACATGATCCTGGCGGTGGGCAATGACGGCCAGTTCGCCAAGTTCTGCCAGGTGGCGGGCGTTCCCGAGCTGGCGGCGGATCCGCGCTTCGTCAAGAACGCCGACCGGGTGCGCCACCGCGACGTGCTGGTGCCGATGCTGGCCGAGGTGCTGCGCACCCGCCCCAAGCAGACCTGGCTGGACGCGCTGGAGGCCGCCAAGGTGCCGTGCGGCGCCATCAACAACCTGGCAGAGGTGTTCGCCGACCCGCATGTGCTGGCGCGCGGCATGGTGACGCAGGTGCCGCACCCGCACACCGACAGCCTGCGGCTGGTGGCCAGCCCGATGAAGCTGTCGGCCACGCCGCCCACCGTGCGCCGGCCGCCGCCACTGCTGGGTGAACATACGCAGCAGGTGCTGGCCGAATTCGGCTTGTCGGCAGACGACTGCGCCGCGCTGCGGCAGGCAGGCGCCATCTGATGGACTACGTACTCGTGCATGGCGCCTGGCACGGCGCCTGGTGCTGGCGGCGAGTGCTGCCCGGCCTGTGGGCGGCCGGCCACCGGGCGTTTGCCGTATCGTTGACCGGCGTAGGGGAGCGGGCCCACCTGCTGCGGCCCGACATCAACCTGCAGACGCATGCCGACGACGTGTGCGCCGTCATCGAGGCCGAAGAACTGCAGGCTGCGGTGCTGGTGGGCCACAGCTACGGCGGCATCGTGATCACCGCGGTGGCTGACCGCCTAGCGGAGCGGTTGTCGCACCTGGTCTACCTGGATGCGGTGGTGCCCGAGCCGGGCGAAAGCTGGTCCAGCGGCCACACGCCCGAGACCCAGGCGGCCCGCCGCGCCGCCATCGCTGCCACCGGCACCCTCCCGCCGGCCGACCCCGCGGCTTTCGGTCTGCAGGGCGAAGACGCCGCGTGGGTGGCCCGCCGCCAGACACCGCAACCGGGCGGCGTGTACGACGACCTGCTGCACTTCGATGCGCAGCGCATCAACCGGCTGCCCCGCACTTTCATCGACTGCACCTCACCGGCGCTGGCCACCATCGATGTGATGCGCCGACGCGTGCGCGCCGCGCCTGGCTGGCAGGTGGTGGAGATCGCGACCGGCCACGACCCGATGGTGAGCGCGCCGGATGCACTGCTGGCGGCGCTGCTGGCGGTGGGCTGAAGTTGAGGGATGGCCGGGTGGTAGGGAAGCGGAATCACTGGTAGTCGGCCTCGTGCTGGTGGCGGACGGCCAGCACCACGACAAGCGCTGGCGAAGCGATTTCATACTTCAGTACATATCCAGAGGCCCCGAACGGCACGACAAGTTCGCGGCGCAGTTGGCTTCGAGACCCTGCTTCCTTGCGGAACAGAAATGGTGCCTTCGCAAGCGCAATCATGGCCTCCTCGACGGCCTGCAATGCGCGGTCCGCAACCTCGAGGTCCTCCACGTACTCAGCTCGATCGAGCAGGTACTGGTACAGCCGCTGGAGGTCCGCATTCGCCTCCGGGCCAAGCACCACCCGGAACGTCATGCAGCATCCGGACGATGCTTGCCTTGCAGTTCGCGCCGCTTGGCGTCAAGACGCCCCCGCATCTGTGCCACGACCTCCTGCGCTGGCACACCCTTGCCCGTCTGCTGGTATCGCGCCCAGGCCGCATCGGCGCGAGCATCGAATTCAGCTTGCATGCGCCGATAGTCAACCGCCTGACGGACGGTCGATTCCAAGAAGTCGGACAGGGTTTCGCCCTCGCGCAGAACTGATTCCAGGTCGGCTCTCAGCTGAGGCTCGACACGCACTTGCGGCAGGATGGCGGTCTTCATGCCGCCACTGTGTTGCAAACGTGTTGCGCCGTCAAGGGATCGTGAGCCGTCGCCTGGCGGACAACTCCATCGAGGTCACTACCTCAACAGCGAGCCCGTTAGCGGCCAGAAGCTCAGGAACCCGGTCCTGCAAACGGCTGCACAGAGGTCTTCAAGGGCGGCCCCCTCTGCCACGAGCCCACACCCCAACAGGGCGTCCACCTGGCCGAAAAAGCCAAGTGCTATTTTCGTTCAACCTTTTGGTAGGCCGTGTTGGACTTGAACCAACGACCAAAGGATTATGAGTCCTCTGCTCTAACCAACTGAGCTAACGGCCCCCGGGCGAAGCCGCGCATTGTAGGCAGGCCAGGCCGCGCTCAGCGTGGCTGCGACAGTGCGTTGGTCACCAGCCGCGAGGTGATGTCGACGATCTGGATCATGCGGTCGTAGGCCATGCGGGTGGGACCGATGACGCCCAGCGTGCCGACGACCTGGCCGTCTACCTCGTACGGGGCGCTGACGACCGACAGCTCCTCGAAGGGCACCACGCGACTTTCGCCGCCGATGTAGATGCGCACGCCCTCGGCGCGGCTGCTCACGTCCAGCAGGCGCATCAGCTGCGTCTTCTGCTCAAACAGGTCGAACATCTTGCGCAGCGAGCCCATGTCGTTGAAGTCCTGCACCGCCAGCAGGTTGCGCTCGCCGCTCACCACCACCTGATCTTCGCTTTCCTCCAGCGCCTCACCACCGGCCTGCACCGCGGCCTGCATCAGCGTGGCGATGTCGCCGCGCAGCGCCTCGATCTCGCGCTTGAGCCGCTCGCGCACACCGTCGATGGTCAAACCCGCGTAGTGCTGGTTCAGGAAGTTGGTGGCTTCCACCAGCTCGCTCTGGGTGTAGTCGCGGGCGGTGAAGATGACGCGGTTCTGCACGTCGCCGTCGGGCGCCACCAGGATGAGCAGCACCCGCCGCTCGCCCAGCCGCAGGAACTCGATGTGGTGGAAGACGCTGGTCTTGCGCGGCGCCGTGACCACCCCCACGAAGTTGGACAGGTTGGACAGCATGTGCGCCGCGGTGGCGATGACCCGCTGCGGCTGGTCGGGCTGCAGGTGGCCGCCCGCCGCCGCCATGTCGGCCGGCAGGTCGGCGGCGCCGAAGGGCCGCGCGGTGAGCATGGTGTCGACGAACAACCGGTAGCCGCGGGCCGTGGGAATGCGCCCCGCGCTGGTGTGCGGGCTGGCAATCAGGCCCAGCTCCTCCAGGTCGGCCATCACGTTGCGGATGGTGGCCGGCGACAGGTCCAGCCCCGACGCCTTGGACAAGGTGCGCGAACCCACGGGCTGGCCGTCCGCGATGTAGCGTTCGACCAGGGTCTTCAGCAGGGTTTTGGCGCGCTCGTCGAGCATGGTTTTTCATTGTACGGAAGAGGCCTTCGCCACGAGGCCGCCATGCGGTGATGGTGTAATCCTTCGCCATGGGCAACCGCTTCAGACATGCAGCCATCGTGGGCAAATTCCAGGCCCAGGGCATGCGCGCGCTGCTCGAGGAGATCGCGCAGTTCCTGCTGAGCCGCGGACTCGAAGTCTCGATGGAGCGCGCCACCGCCAACAACACCGGCATGGCCGCCGAATACGGCGCACTCACGCCCGCCGAAATGGGCCAGCAGTGCGACCTGGCCGTGGTGGTCGGCGGCGACGGCACGATGCTGGGCATCGCCCGCGAACTGGCGCGCCACAACATCCCGCTGGTCGGCATCAACCAGGGCCGGCTGGGCTTCATCACCGACATCACGGTGGCGCAGTTCCGCGAGGCGCTGGCGCCGATGCTGGACGGCGACTACGAAGAAGAACACCGCAGCATGCTGGGCGGCGGCGTCTGGCGAGATGGCCGGCCGATCTTCGAAAGCATGTCGCTGAACGACGTGGTGGTGAGCCGCGGCGCCACCGCCAGCATGGTGGAGCTGCGCATCCACATCGGCGAGGAGTTCGTCGCCAACATGCGGGCCGACGGGCTGATCATCGCCTCGCCCACCGGCTCCACCGCCTACGCGCTGTCGGCCGGCGGGCCCATCCTGCACCCGGGCATTGCGGGCTGGGTGCTGGTGCCCATTGCTTCGCACACCTTGTCCAACCGGCCCATCGTGCTGCCCGATGCGGCCGAGATCACGGTGGAGATCGTCGCCGGCCGCGACGCCTCGGCCAACTTCGACATGCACAGCCTGACCAGCCTGCTGCACGGCGACGAGGTGCGCGTGCAGCGCTCGGCGCACAAGGTGCGCTTCCTGCACCCGCGCGGATGGAGTTACTACGCCACGCTGCGGCGCAAGCTGCGCTGGTACGAAGGGGTTTGACACCGATGCTGCGCCGCCTGGCTCTGCGCGATTTCGTCATCGTGCCGTCGCTGGAGATCGACCTCCAGCCCGGCTTCTCGGTGCTGACCGGTGAAACCGGTGCCGGCAAGTCCATCCTGATCGATGCGCTGCAGCTGGCGCTGGGCAGCCGTGGCGACGCCGGCGTGGTGCGCGAAGGCGCCGCCCGTGCCGACATCACCGCCGAATTCGATCTGCCGCCCTCCCTGGCCGGCTGGCTGACCGAAGCCGGCTTCGACGGCAGTGCCGACGACGGCGTGCTGTTGCTGCGCCGCTCCATCGACGCGCAAGGCAAGAGCCGCGCGTGGGTGAACGGCCATGCCGCCACGCTGGCGCAGCTGCGCGAAGCGGCCGAGCACCTGCTGGACATCCACGGCCAGCATGCCTGGCAAAGCCTCACCCGCCCGGCCGCCGTGCGCGCGCTGCTGGACGCGCAGGCCGGCCTGGTCACCCAGCCGCTGACCGACGCCTGGACCGCGATGCGCACCGCCGCCGACGCGCTGGACGCCGCCCGCGCCCAGCGCGACAGCATCGAGCGCGAGCGTGAGCGCCTGGCCTGGCAGATCGGCGAGCTGGACAAGCTGGCCCCCGGCGACGACGAATGGGATGAGCTGAATGCCGAGCACCAGCGCGCCTCCCACGCCCAGGCGCTGCTGGACGCAGCCCGCCAGGCGCTGGACGCGGTGGCCGACGCCGACACCAGCGCCGACGGCCTGACCTTGCGAGCGATCGACGCGCTGGGCGACGTGGTGCACCACGACGCCCGCCTGGCCGAGGTGATCGAGGTGCTGCGCGGCGCGCAGGCGCAACTGGAAGACGCTGCCCACACCTTGCATGGCTACCTGGGCCATACCGAAGTCGACCCGCAGCGGCTGGAGCAGCTGGACGCCCGCCTGGGCGCCTGGATGAGCCTGGCCCGCCGCTACCGCCGCGCGCCGGCCGAGCTGCCCGCGCTGCTGGCCCAGTGGCGCAGCGAACTGGCCGCGCTGGACGCCGCTGCCGACCTCGAAGGCCTGCAGAAGGCCCATGCCGATGCCCAGCGCCGCTACCAGCAGGAGGCGGCCAAGGTGAGCAAGGCCCGCGCCGCGGCCGCCGGCCCGCTGGGCGATGCGGTGACCCGCGCGATGCAGCAGCTGGGCATGGGCGGCGGCCGCTTCGAGGTGGCGCTGCTGCCGCAAGAGGCGCCGCAGTCGTACGGCCTGGAAGCGGTGGAGTTCCGCGTCGCCGGCCATGCCGGCAGCACGCCACGGGCGCTGGCCAAGGTGGCCTCGGGCGGCGAGCTGTCGCGGCTGGCGCTGGCCATTGCCGTGACTACCGCCGCCCGCGACGATGAAGGCGCCGGCACGCTCATCTTCGACGAGATCGACGCCGGCGTGGGCGGTGCGGTGGCCGACACCGTCGGCCGGCTGATGAAGCAGCTGGGCCAGCGCCGGCAGGTGATGGCCGTGACCCACCTGGCCCAGGTGGCGGCCTGCGCCGACCATCATTTCGTGGTGTCCAAGGCGGCACAGCGCGGCATCACCACCAGCGACGTGCAGCCGGTGGCCGGCGAGGCACGCGTGAGCGAAGTGGCCCGCATGCTGGGCGGCGAGCGGCTGGCAACAAGCCTGGCCCACGCCGAACAATTGCTGGCCCAGGCTGCAGCGCCGGCCGTTGTGGCCGATGATGTAACGGCCGCTCCCGGCAAGCCCACCCGCAAGCGCTCACGTGCCTGAAGTCACCGCCACCCCCGCCGACGCCACACCGCCCCCTGACACCATGCGCGAGGTGGTGTTGATCACCGGCATCTCGGGCTCCGGCAAGTCCGTGGCCCTGCATGCGCTGGAAGATGCCGGCTACTTCTGCATCGACAACCTGCCGCCGGAGCTGCTGCCCGATTTCCTGCGCATCGAACGTGACCGCTCCGACCGCCGGGTGGCGATCGCGGTGGATGTGCGCAGTGCCGGCTCGCTGCCGCACCTCCTGCCGCTGATCGACCGGCTGCGCGGCGAAGGCGTGGGCATCCGCTCGCTGTTCCTGGATGCCAGCACCGATGCGCTGGTGCGCCGCTTCTCGGAAACGCGGCGGCCGCATCCGCTGTCCACCACCGCGGCGCCTGCGCGCGCCGGCACCGACCCGTCCGACCCTGCCAGCGACGGCCGCCGCGCGCTGGTGGATGCGATCGAGCTGGAGCGCGAGCTGCTGGGTGAGTTGCGCGAGGTGTCCACCGTCATCGACACCAGCCAGCTGCGCCCGGCCCAGCTGCGGCTGTGGCTGCGCGACCTGGTGGGCGCACCCCACGGCGGCCTGACGCTGGTGTTCGAGAGCTTCGCCTTCAAGCATGGCGTGCCGCTGGACGCCGACTTCGTGTTCGACGTGCGGGTGCTGCCCAACCCCTTCTACATCCGCGAGCTGCGCCCCTTCACAGGCCGCGATGCCGGCGTGGCCGACTACCTGGCCGCCCAGCCGGAGGTGCCCGAGATGCTGTCGCAGATCGGCGACTTCATCCTGCGCTGGCTGCCGGCCTTCGAGAACGACCAGCGCAGCTACCTCACCGTGGGCATCGGCTGCACCGGTGGCCAGCACCGCTCGGTGTACCTGGCCGAGCAGTTGGCCCGGCGCTTCCGCGGCCACTGCGCCACGCTGCTGCGCCACCGCGAACTGGACGCCCGGGAGTAGCCCATGACCGTGCTGCCGCTGTTTCCGCTGCAGACGGTGCTGTTCCCCGGCGGGCGCCTGAACCTGAAGGTGTTCGAGGCGCGTTACCTCGACATGGTGGGCGACTGCCTGCGGCAGGGCCGCCCGTTCGGCGTGGTATGCCTGCAGTCGGGCGGCGAGGTGCGCCGCAAGGACGGCGGTGGCAGCGGCGCCGTGCGCTTCCACGACACCGGCGTGCAGGCCCACATCGACGAGGTGGACGCCGAGCAGGCGGGCATCCTGCACATCCGCTGCAGCGGACGTGAACGCTTCGAGCTCACCCAGCCGCGGCAGCAACCCGACGGCCTGTGGCTGGCCGATGCCGAGCTGCTGCCGGCCGACACGCCCGCCACGCCACCCGAAAGCACCGCGGCCACCGTGCAGGCACTGCGCGACGCCATCGAGGCGATGCGGCGCGAAGGCGCCGAGCCCTTCATCCCGCCCTACCAGTTCAACGATGCCGGCTGGGTGGCCAACCGCTGGTGCGAGATCCTGCCGATCAGCCGGCCCGCCAAGCAGAAGCTGATGGCGCTGGACGACCCGGTGGCGCGGCTCAAGCTGGTGGACGAGTTCCTGCGCGACCAGGGCGTCGTCGGAAGCTGAACCCTCAAACCACCAGCAGCTTGCGGATCGGTGCCGGCAGGCCCATCGTCGCGGCTTCGGCCAGCGTCACCCAGCGACCGGCGGGCAGCGCGGCGGCCACCTCGGCGAGGGCGGCCGGGCCCAAGGCCGCCGGCAGTGCATGGCGGTAGGGCTGCAGCGCCCAGTCGAAATGCGTGAGCACATGCTGGAAGGCGGGCAGCGCCTCGCCCTGCCCCGGCCAGTGACGGCCCAGGCGCTGCGGCTCGCTCAGGTCGTCGTACAGCGGCAGCGTCCACAGCCCGGCCCAGACGCCGGTCGCGGGCCGCTGCACCAGCCACACCCGGTCGGCATGCTGCAGCCACAGCAGCGCGTTGCTGCGCGCACTGCGCTTGAGCTTGCGGGTCTTGACCGGGTAGCGCTCGGGCTGACCCTCCTTCTGTGCCACGCACACCGGCTGCAGCGGGCACAGCAGGCACTGCGGCCGGCGCACGGTGCAGATGGTGGCGCCCAGGTCCATCAGGCCCTGGGTGTAGATGTCCATGTGCTGCTCGGGCAGCAAGGCTTCGGCCAGTTGCCACAGCGCGCGCTCTTCTTTCACCGAAGCCAGGTCGCCGCCGAAGCCCAGCGCCCGTGACAGCACCCGCTTGACGTTGCCGTCCAGGATGGCGGCGCGCTCACCGAAGCAGAAGGCCGCGATGGCGGCGGCGGTGGACCGACCGATGCCCGGCAGCGTGGCCAGCAGCGCGCTGCTGGGCGGAAAGGTACCGCCGTGCTCGGCCATCACCGCCTGCGCGCAGCGGTGCAGGTTGCGGGCGCGGCTGTAGTAGCCCAGGCCGCTCCACAGGCCCAGCACGTCGTCCAGCGGCGCGGCGGCCAAGGCCGCCACATCCGGAAAGCGGGCCAGAAAACGCGGGTAGTAGTCCAGCACCGTGGACACCTGCGTCTGCTGCAACATGATCTCCGACAGCCACACCCGGTAGGGGTCGCGGGTGTGCTGCCAGGGCAGGCCGTGGCGGCCATGGGTGCGCTGCCAGCCGATGACGCGGGCGGCGATGTCGGGGGTGGGTACGGCAGCCGGCGGGAGGGTCGCGGGGGACGTGGCGTTCAGGGCGGCGGCGGGAACAGCGGCATTCATCCCCGCATCATCCGATACGGCGGCACGCGCACCGGATCAGGCACCGCCCTTGCGCCCGCGTCCAGCGGCCGAACGCACCAGCGTCAACGGTGGCGCGGCGTCCCGGCGCTCGGGCAGCGCCAGCGGAATGTCCACTTCGGCCACCGCGTTGTTGAGCATCAGCGCGCGCAGGCCCACGGCCTGCGCATGCACCTGCTCCGCCAGTTGCTCCCAGTGGCGGTGCTGGGTTTCCAGCTCCTGGATGCGAGTGGCCAGGTCGCCGGCAGCGCTGTGGGCGCGCTCCAGCGTCTCGCGCCGGCGCTGGAAGCCGCGGCGCCGGTCGCGCATCTGCATGTCGGCCTGCACCGTCAGCGCCTGGCTCCAGCGCTCGGTCTCGGCCGCGGCCAGCTCGAAGATGACTTCCAGCTTGCTCACCAACATGCGGCGGAACTGTTCCATCTGGCGGGCGTCGCCCAGCCGCAGCGCATAGGGCAGGCCCAGGTAACGGCCGTAGTTGCGCTCGATCAGGTCGATCTCGCCCAGCGCGCGCAGATGCGTGGGCGCCGCGCCCGAAGCCAGCGCAAAGCCGAAATCGGTGTTCAGCTGCTGGTAGCTGGCGGTGAGCATGGCCTGCGCCTCCGCGCCCAGCGCGGCCGCGCGCTCCAGCCGCTGGCGCAGCCGCGTGCACAGCTGGGTGAAGGCCTTGCGCGCGCCCAGCTTCAGCAAGCGGCCGGCCGACTCCAGCTGCATGCGGGCCACTTCCTCACGCAACTGGGTGGCCGACAGCAACTGCACCGCGTCTGCCACCAGGCGGCTTTGCACCGAGCGCAGCGCCGCCAGGCGGCCGGTGCAGCGCTCGAAGTCCTGCGCCTCGGCGTCCAGCCGCTCCAGCGTGCGCTGCACCTTGCTGGCGCTCTTGCCGCGCACGTCGCGCAGTTCGGTGAGCTGCTCATGCAACTGCCGGCGCTGGTCGGCCACCCGGCGGCTGGCCTGTGCTTCCACGGTGGCGGTACCGCTCAGCACCATCTCCGCCAGCACCTGGCGGCGGCGCGGCAGCAGCTGCGTCACCAGCGCATCTTCCAGCGTGGCCAGGCCGCCAGTGGCGGAGGCCGCGGCATCCGCCAGGCCGCCGTTGGCGATGCGGGCCACCAGCGCCTGGCGGGCCGAGACGGCATGCACCGCCGACGGCGGCACGCCCAGCATCTCCGCCACGCGGGCGCACTGGCCTTCCACCTGCCCCTGCACCTCGGCCGGCGTCAGCAGCGGGTCGGCCAGGGTGTCGATCTTGTTCAGCACCACGTAGCGCGCCGGGCCGTGGCCACCCAGGTGGTCGTGCCACACGGCCAGCTCCGACTGGGTGACGCCGGTGTCCGCCCCCACCACGAAGACGATGGCATGCGCGGTGGGCAGCAGCGACAGCGTGAGCTCGGGCTCCGCGCCCACCGCGTTCAGGCCGGGCGTGTCCAGCACCACCAGCCCGCGGCGCAGCAGCGGGTGGGGGTAGTTGACGATGGCATGCCGCCAGGCGGGCACGTCCACCAGGCCGTCGGGGCGCAGGCGGGCGCCGCTGGCGGCCTCGGCCGTGTCGGCCGACGGCGCCAGGCCCAGCGCGCGGGCCTCTTCCAGCGACACGGCCTTGGTGCGCGTCAGCTCCTTCAGCGCCTCGGCCACGCGGTCGGGGTCGGTCACGTCCAGCCGCAGGCGCTTCCAGCGGGCCGACTGGCCACGCAGCTCGGCCAGCGGCGCCGGCTCCAGCCGGGTTTCGATCGGCAGCAGGGCCAACAGCGGCGGCAGCGCATCGTCATGGCCCAGCTCCACCGGGCACATCGTGGTGCGGCCAGGCGTGGCCGGCAGCATGCGGCGGCCGGTGTCGGCAAAGAAGATGGCGTTGATCAGCTCGGACTTGCCGCGCGAAAACTCGGCGACGAAAGCCACCACCAGCTGCTCGCTGGCCAGGCGCTGCCGCATGGTGCCCAGCAACTGCAGCAGGCTGTCGTCCAGCAACTCGTGGCTGCCCAGGGTCTGCTGGAACGCTGCCACCTGACGGGCGGCGTCCTCGCGCCAGTCGGCGAGGGCGTCCAGGTGGTGGGCAAAAGTGAACTCCATCAAAACTTCAGCAGCGGCAGCAGCAGTGAAATCGATGCTAGCGCAGGGGGCCTTGCCTGCCGAGGGGTTTGGCTACTGCTTGCTACCGCAGGCTGCTAAAGCCTTGAGCGCCGGGCTAGCGTTTCTGGCATACCGCACAGTAGAAAGTGCTGCGCTGTGCCTGCACGATGCGCCGTACCGGGGCACCGCAATTGGGGCAGGGCTGCCCTTCGCGGCCGTACACACGCGCTTGCAATTGGAACTGCCCGTCCATGCCGTGGGCGTCGCGAAAATCCCTCAAGGTGCTGCCGCCCAGTGCCAGCGCGCGGCTCAACACGTCGCGCACCGCCGCCAGCAGCCGCGCCGCCCGGGGGCGGCTGATGCGGTCAGCGGGCGTGCGCGGGTCGATGCGGGCTTCGAACAGCGCTTCGCACGCATAGATGTTGCCGGCGCCCACGATGATGTCGCCTGCCAGCAGCGCGGCCTTGATCGGCGCCCGGCGACGCTGCAGCTCGGCATGGAACAGGGCCGGCGTCAGCGCCTCGTCGAAGGGCTCATGCCCCAGCGTCGCCAGCAGCTTGGCGGCCATGCCGGCATCGATGGCCGGCGACCACACTACCGCACCGAAGCGCCGCGGGTCGGTCAGGCGCAGCACGCCCAGGCTGGTGTGCAGCTCGAAGTGATCGTGCTTGCCAGCCTCGCGCGCGGGCGCGGGCAGGAAAGCGAGCGAGCCCGACATGCCCAGGTGCATCAGCAGCCCGCCCGCCGGCTCAGCCGGCAGCTGCAGCGGCAGCCACAGGTACTTGCCGCGGCGCACCGTGTCGCCCACCGTCGCGCCCACCAGCTCGGCCGGCTCCCGGCCCAGCGGCCAGCGCAGGGGCGCGCCCATCAGCAGCCTTTCCACCCGGGCGCCGGCAATGCGGTCGGCAAAGCTGCGGCGCGTGGTTTCCACTTCCGGCATTTCAGGCATGGCGGCTGCTGGCCATGGCCGGTGCCATGTTTTCTTGCAAGGACATGCACCGATTGTGGAGCGCCCCCGCTTCACCAGCCGTTGACACGGCCATGTCTAGAATCCAACGGCTCAAGGAGTCGCGATGCTTGCCCTCTCACCGCGGTGGCGTGCCGCAACCCGCCACGCGCTAGCCGCAGCACTGCTGGCCGCGGGCGTCGTTCACGCGCAAAGCCCTGCACCGGCCGCCCAGGCCGCCCTGCCCGCTGCGGCCGCCGCCTCGGCGCCCGACAACTCTGCGCTCGACGCGCCCCTGTTCTATCAACTGTTGATCGGCGAGATCGAGCTGCGCAATGGCGAAGCCGGCACCGCCTACCAGGTGATGCTGGACGCCGCCCGCCGCTCACGCGACGAGCAGCTGTTCAAGCGCGCGGTCGAGATCGCGCTGCAGGCCCGCGCCGGTGACCAGGCGCTGTCGGCCGCCAAGGCCTGGCGCATCGCCGCACCCGATTCGGCCGAACCGCTGCGCTACCAGGTGCAGCTGTTGATGGCGCTGAACCGCGTGCCCGAAGTGGCCGAGCCGCTGCGCGAGCTGCTGGCGCAGACGCCGGTGGTGGAGCAACCGGGGCTGATCTCCTCGCTGCCGCGCTTCTTCCAGCGCAGCACCGACCGCAAGCAGGTGGTCGACCTGTTCGAGCAGGTGCTGGCCCCTTACCTGGAAGCCAACGGCACCCGCGCCTCGGCCCGCGTGGCCCTGGCCCGCGCCTGGCTGGCGGCTGGTGACAGCGGCAAGGCACTGGCCCTGGCCCGCCGCGCGCAGGTGGACGACCCCAGCTTCCCCGGCCCCGCACTGCTCGCGCTAGAGCTGCTGCCCACCCAGCCCGAGGCGCAACGCATCGTCGAGAGCTACCTCAACCAGCCGAAGGCCGAACCGGCGGTGAGGCTGGCCTATGTGCGCGTGCTCAGCGGCGCGCAGCGCTATGCCGATGCCGCCCGCCAGCTGGAGATCGTCACCCAGGCGCAGCCCGAGCAGCCCGGCCCCTGGCTGACGCTGGGCGCGCTGCAGCTGGAGCTGCGCCAGCCGCAGCAGGCGCAAGCCTCGCTGGAGCGCTTCATCAGCCTGCGCCAGGCGGCCGCCGCCGCGCCGGCCGGCGCCGCTTCGGGACCCGCTCTTGGCCCCCAATCCAGCGCCGCTGCCGATGGCCCGGACGATGACGACGCCCAGGGCAGCGACGCACAAGGCGACCTGGCGCAAGCTTGGCTGTTGCTGGCCCAGGCCGCCGAACAGCGCGGCGACCTCAAGGCCGCCGATGCCTGGCTGGCCAGGATCGACAGCCCGCAGCGCGCCCTGGAAGTGCAGGCGCGCCGCGCGATGCTGGTGGCGCGGCAGGGCCGCATCACCGAAGCGCGCGCGATGATCCAGGCCATCCCTGAGCGCAGCCCTGACGACGCCCGCGCCAAGCTGCTGGCCGAATCGCAGATGCTGCGCGAGGTTAAGCAGTGGCAGGCCGCGCACGACGTGCTGGCCGCGGCCGCCGCCCGTCAGCCCGAGGACGCCACGCTGCTGTACGAGCAGGCCATGATGGCCGAGAAGCTCAACAAGCCGGCCGAGATGGAACAGCTGCTGCGGCGGGTGATCAAGCTCAAGCCCGACCATGCCCATGCCTACAACGCGCTGGGCTATGCGCTGGCCGATCGCAACCAACGCTTGCCCGAGGCGCGCGACCTGATCGCCAAGGCGCTGGCGCTGGCGCCGGGCGACCCGTTCATCACCGACAGCCTGGGTTGGGTGGAATACCGCCTGGGCAACCGCGAGGAGGCGCTGCGCCTGCTGCGCTCGGCCTACAACGCCCGCCCCGACCCCGAGATCGCCGCCCACCTGGGCGAGGTGCTTTGGGCGCAGGGCGAGCGCGACGAGGCGCTGCGCCTGTGGCGCGATGCCCAGCAGCGCGACGCCGGCAACGAGGTGCTGCGCGAGACGCTGGCCCGATTGAAGGTGAACCTGTGAAGCTCATCGCCACTGCCCTGCTGTTGGCGGCCTTGCTGGCCGGCTGCGCCAGCGTGCCGCCGGCCGACCCCAGCGCCGCCTCCATCAGTGGCCGGCTGGCCGTGCAGGTGGCCCAGCCGGTGGACGGCACCAGCGAGCCGCGCAGCATGAGCGCCGCCTTCGAGCTGCGCGGCGACGCGCGCCTGGGCGAGCTGAACCTCAGCGGCCCGCTGGGCAACACGCTGGCGCAGGCGCGCTGGCATGACGGCGAGGCGGAACTGCTGACCACGCAGGGCGCCCGCAAGTTCGCCAGCCTGGACGACATGTCGCAGCAGATGCTGGGTGAGCCGCTGCCGCTGGCCGCGCTGATCGACTGGCTGCGCGGCCGACCCTGGCCCGCCGCGCCCAGCTACGCCAACGACGCCGGCTTCCAGCAACTGGGCTGGCAGATCGACCTGCGCCGCTATGCCGAAGGCGCCCTGGTGGCCGAGCGCGCGAGCCCGCCCACCACGGTGCGCGTGCGCCTGGACAAGCCCGCCGCACCATGACCGTGGTGCGGCCACAGCCCACCCGGCGCCTGCGCCGGGCCGGAGAACCCGCGTGAGTCTTTCTTCGCTGCTGGACGTGCCTGCGCCGGCCAAGCTGAACCTCTTCCTGCACATCGTCGGCCGCCGGCCCGATGGCTACCACCTGCTGCAGTCGGTCTTCGTGCTCATCGACTGGGCCGACACGCTGCACTTCGAGCGCCGCGCCGACGGCCAGCTGCGCCGCCACGACCTCGGCCCCGCGCTGCCGGCCGACGACCTGAGCCTGCGTGCAGCCCGGCTGCTGCAGGCCCGCAGCGGCTGCACGCTGGGCGCCGACATCTCGGTGGACAAGCAGGTGCCCTGGGGCGCCGGCATGGGCGGCGGCAGCTCCGACGCCGCCACGACGCTGCTGGCGCTCAACCGCCTGTGGGGCCTTGGCTGGAGCCGCGCGCAACTGCTGGCGCTGGCGCCCGCGCTGGGCGCCGACGTGCCCTTCTTCGTGGGCGGCGACAATGCGTTCGTCGAGGGCATCGGCGAGCAGTTGAGCCCGATCGAGGTGCCGGCCCAGCGGTTTGTTGTGGTCAAGCCACAGGCCTCCCTGGCCACCGCCGAAATTTTTTTGCATCCCTTGCTGACACGCGACACAAAGCTGTCTATACTGCGAGGCTCACTTGCAGACACCGCCTTCGGTTGCAACGACTTACAGCCACCCGCTGAAGACCGTTGCGCTGAAGTAGCCCAAGTGGCTAAGTGGCTGACAGACCGCTTCGGCAACAGCCGGATGACGGGCTCAGGCAGCGCAGTGTTCGCAAGAGTGGATTCAGGCATGAACGCCTCGCCTTCGGCGATAGACCTGACGGATCTTCCGTCGGGTTGGGTGGGTCGGGAATGCCGAAGTCTGGCCAGTCACCCCCTGCGGGCCTGGGCAGATTGAGTTGAGGGTGGTAGCGCAAGCTGCAACCTGTGTAGGGGAGTCGCCAAGTTGGTTAAGGCATCGGATTTTGATTCCGACATGCGAGGGTTCGAGTCCTTCCTCCCCTGCCAAACATCTTTCTTCCGCTGATCGCCGTCTCGTTCATCTGCCGTCGCCAGGGTTCGCCGTGCTCTTCAACACCATGCTCTTCACGGGGAACGCGAACCCCGTGCTGGCCAAGGAAATCGCAACCCACCTCGGCATCGAGCTCGGCAAGGCCGTTGTCGGCCGCTTCTCCGATGGCGAGGTCACGGTCGAGATCCAGCAGAACGTCCGCGCCCGTGACGTCTTCGTCGTGCAGTCCACCTGCGCCCCGACGAACGAGAACCTGATGGAACTGCTGATCATGACGGATGCGTTGAAGCGCGCCAGCGCGCGCCGCATCACCGCCGTGGTCCCCTACTTCGGCTACGCACGGCAAGACCGCCGTCCGCGTTCCACCCGGGTGCCCATCAGCGCCAAGGTCGTGGCCAACCTGCTGGAAACCGTCGGCGTCGAGCGCGTGCTCACGATGGACCTGCACGCCGACCAGATCCAGGGCTTCTTCGACATCCCGGTCGACAACATCTACGCCTCGCCGGTGCTGCTGGCCGATGTGCAGGCCAAGCGCTACCCCGACCTGGTGGTGGTGTCGCCCGACGTCGGCGGCGTGGTGCGCGCCCGGGCGCTGGCCAAGCAGCTGGGCTGCGACCTGGCCATCATCGACAAGCGCCGCCCCAAGGCCAACGTGTCGGAAGTGATGCACGTCATCGGCGACATCGACGGCCGCAACTGCGTGATCATGGACGACATGATCGACACCGCCGGCACGCTGGTGAAGGCGGCCGAGGTGCTGAAGGAACGTGGCGCCAAGAGCGTGTACGCCTACTGCACCCACGCCGTGTTCTCGGGCCCGGCGATCGACCGCATCCAGAAGTCGCAGCTCGACGAAGTGGTGATCACCAACACCATTCCGCTGTCGGAAGCCGGCCAGGCCTGCAAGAAGATCCGCCAGCTGTCGGTGGCCTTCCTGTTCGCCGAGACCATCCGCCGCATCTCGGACGGCGAATCGGTGACGTCGCTGTTCGCCGAGCAGAACAGCAACTTCTGACCCTGATCCGGGCACGGGCCGTTCGCGGCGCGTGCCCTTTTCGTTGCGAGCCTTCGTGGCCCGCTCATCCAGGCGCCTGGTCGCGGGCGCCTCACTTTTTTGGAGTGAAACCATGAAATTCGTCGCTTACGAGCGCACGCTGCAGGGGACCGGAGCGAGCCGCCGCCTGCGTATCGCCGGCAAGGTGCCGGGCATCGTCTACGGCGCCGGCGAGCCGGCCCAGATCGAGCTCGATCACAACGCCCTGTACTTCGCGCTGAAGAAGGAAGCCTTCCACTCGTCCATCCTCGAGATGGAACTGAACGGCAAGACCGACAAGGTGCTGCTGCGCGACTTCCAGGTGCACCCCTGGAAGCAGCTGGTGCTGCACGTCGACTTCCAGCGCGTGGACGAGCGCACCCGCATCAAGAAGAAGGTGCCGCTGCACTTCATCAACGAAGAAAACTCGCCGGCCGTCAAGACCGACAAGCTGCTGATCAACCACGTGGCCACCGAACTCGAGATCGAGTGCCTGGCCGCCCAGCTGCCTGAGTTCATCACCGTCGACCTGGGCACCCTGGAAAAGGGCCAGTCGCTGCACGTGAACGACCTGAAGCTGGACAAGAACGTCAAGGTCGTGCTGCGCGGCAAGAAGAACCCGGTGATCGCCTCCGTGGCGGCCCCGGTCGAGGAAGAAGAAGTGGCACCCGTGGCCGTGGCGCCGGTCGCCAAGGGCAAGGCTGCCAAGAAGAACGAGAAGCAGAACAAGAAGTAAGCTGCAGCGGCCCGCGGGCCGCTTCTGCCGAGCTCTGCCGCTTGCCAAGCCCCGCCCCGTGCGGGGCTTTTGCTTTGTGGATTGAAGATGATCAGACTGCTAGTTGGCCTGGGCAACCCGGGCGCTGAATACGACGACACCCGCCACAACGCCGGCTTCTGGTGGATCGACACGGTGGCGCGCCGCCTGGGCGCGACGCTGCAGTACGAGCGTGGCTACCACGGCCTGGTGGCGCGGGTGAACCGGCCCTTGCCCGGCATCGAAGGCCCGATCTGGCTGCTGGAACCGCAGACCTACATGAACCTGTCGGGCAAGTCGGTGGCGGCGCTGGCGCGCTTCTACAAGATCGCGCCGGAAGAAATCCTGGTGGCCCACGATGAGCTGGACCTGCTGCCCGGGCAGATGAAGCTCAAGCAGGGCGGCAGCCACGCCGGTCACAACGGCCTGCGCGACATGATCGCGCAACTGGGCAGCGCCGCCTTCTGGCGCCTGCGCCTGGGCATCGGCCACCCTGGCCACAAGGCCGAAGTGGTGCACTACGTGCTGAAGAAGCCCTCGCCCACCGACCGCAACGCGATCGACGACTGCGTGACCAAGTCCACCGATGCGCTGGACTTGCTGCTGGCCGGCGAGATGGAGCGGGCGATGATGAAGGTGCACGCCAAGCCGCCGCGGCCCAAGCCGCCGAAGCCGGCCCGCCCGCGGGAAGCGGGCCAGCCTGCCGCCGAGGCCGCACCGCCCTCACCGCCACCCACGGATACGCCATGAAGCCTTCGCTGCCCCGGCTGTTGAAGTTGTCTCCCGCGCTGTGCGCCCTGAGCCTCCTGACCGCCACGGCAGCCGAAAGCACGGTCTACCGCTGTGGCCCGCAAGGCAACCACTATTCGCAGCTGCCCTGCCAGGACGGCCGCGCGTTGACCCTGGACGATGCCCGCAGCGAGGCACAGCGCAGCGCCGCCGAGCGCAGCATCCAGCGCGACCAGGCGTTAGCCGATCGGCTGCGCGAGGAACGCCATGAACGGGAAGCCGGCTACGCTACGGCCGGACGCGGCCCCGGCGCCATCCGCGGCGTGCCGGCAGAGCAGCCTTCGGCCTCACGCCTGGCGGACTGGCAGCGCGCCAATGCCACCAAGCCGAAGCCGGCGAAAAAGCAAAAGAAGCAGAAGCAGCCGAGCCTGACGAGCGCCAGCGGCTGACCGCCCGATCTCGGGGAAACGCCCGCCAGCCGGCGCGGGGCCGCCCCAAGGCGGCTGGCGACCCTCTCGGAGGGTGGCGTCACGCGTGGCGTGGCGCCGGGTGCGTCATTCAGCCGCCTGCAGCCGGCGGTACTTGGCCCAGAGCGACTCCTGGGCCTCGACATGCTCGGGGTTCACCGGGATGCATTCCACCGGGCACACCTGCACGCACTGCGGTTCGTCGAAGTGGCCCACGCACTCGGTGCAGCGCTGCGGATCGATGACGTAGTACGCCTCGCCCATCGAGATGGCCTGGTTCGGGCACTCGGGCTCGCACACATCGCAGTTGATGCACTCGTCGGTGATCATCAGGGCCATGGGAAACCTGCGTCCTCGCTTCGGTATCAGGTGCGCGGGTGTGCCACGCGGTGTTTCAGTCGTTCGAGCACCGAGGGTGCCACGAACTTGGAGACATCACCGCCGAGGGTGGCAATCTCGCGCACGAAGGTGCCGCTGACGAACTGGAACTGGTCGCTGGGCGTGAGGAACAGCGTTTCCACGTCGGGCATGAGCTGGCGGTTCATGCCGGCCATCTGAAACTCGTACTCGAAGTCGCTGACCGCACGCAGGCCACGCACCACCACGCTGCCGCCGTGCTCAACCACGAAGTCGCGCAGCAGGCCCTGGAAGCCGATCACTTCCACATTGGGGTAGGCCAAGGCCAGTTCACGCGCGATGTCCAGCCGTTCTTCCACGCTGAACATGGTGCGCTTGTGGTGGCCGGCGGCCACCGCCAGGATCAGCCGCTCGAACAGGCGGCTGGCGCGGCGCATCAGGTCTTCATGGCCCAGCGTCATCGGGTCGAAGGTGCCGGGGTAGACGGCAGTCAGTCGCTTCGCGGTGGTCACGCGGCACTCTCCTGGTTGGCGAACCCGAACCTCAGGCAGGTCGGGGCGCGCAGTTTAGCCATCACGCTGCAGCAGCTGGGCGTGCACCGCCCCCGCGCGCAGCTGGCGGTGCAGGCGGAAACCGGCGGGCGCCTCAGCCAGGGCCTCGCCGCTTTCCAGGTACAGCCAGCCGGCCGGCGCCACCAGCGGTGCAGCGGCGGCCAACGCGGGCTCCGTCAGGCCAGCGTCGAAAGGCGGGTCGAGCAGCACCAGCTGGAAGGCGCCCGCCGGGCCGCGGGCCATCCAGGCCAGCGCATCGGCCTGGTGGATCTGCAGCGCGGTGGCCGAGAGGCGTTGCTGCGCCTCGCGCAGCACCCGCAGCAGGTCGCGGTCACGCTCCAGAAGCGTGACCTCGGTGGCGCCGCGGGAGGCCGCCTCGAAGCCCAGCGCGCCGCTGCCGGCAAAGGCGTCGAGCACGCGCCAGCCGCTGAGGTCGCCGCCCAGCCAGTTGAACAGGGTTTCGCGCACGCGGTCGGGCGTGGGCCGCAGGCCGGGCTTGTCCAGCACCGGCAGCTTGCTGCGCTTCCATTGGCCGCCGACGATGCGCACTTCGTGCGGCGGCGCGCGGCGCGCCGGCGCCTTGGCCGTCATGTGCGAACGGGGATGCCCCGTGCGGCCATCAGCGCCTTGGCCTCGCCCACGGTGTGCTGGCCGTAGTGGAAGATGCTAGCCGCCAGCACCGCATCGGCGCCGCCTTGCTGGATGCCTTCACACAGGTGCTCCAGCGTGCCCACGCCGCCGGAGGCGATGACCGGCACGTTCACCGCATCGGCCACCCCGCGGGTGAGCGGCAGGTTGAAGCCGGCCTTGGTGCCGTCGCGGTCCATGCTGGTGAGCAGGATTTCGCCGGCGCCCAGCGCCGTCATGCGCTGGGCCCACTCCACCGCATCCAGGCCGGTGTTCTTGCGACCGCCGTGGCTGTAGACGTCCCAGCCGCTGCCGTCTTCACGGCCCTTGGCGTCGATGGCCACCACGATGCACTGCGAGCCGTACTTGTCCGACGCGTCGCGGATGACCTGCGGATTGGCGATGGCCGCCGAGTTGAAGCTGACCTTGTCGGCACCGGCATTGAGCAGCCGCCGCACGTCGTCCACGGTGCGCACGCCGCCGCCGACGGTCAGGGGGATGAACACCTGCGCGGCCACCGCCTCGATCATGTGCAGGATGAGGTCGCGGCCGTCGGAGGTGGCGGTGATGTCGAGGAAGGTGAGTTCGTCGGCGCCCTGCTCGTTGTAGCGGGCGGCGATTTCCACCGGGTCGCCCGCGTCGCGCAGTTCCAGGAAGTTGACGCCCTTGACGACGCGCCCGCCCGTCACGTCCAGGCAGGGAATGATGCGTTTGGCCAGCACGTCAGGCCGCCAGTTCATCGGCGCGGCGCTGGGCTTCGGCAAAGTCGAGCGAGCCGGTGTAGATCGACCGGCCGCAGATCACGCCTTCCACGCCTTCGCTTTCCACGGCGCACAGGCGCTCGATGTCGGCCAGGTCGGACAGGCCGCCCGAGGCGATGACCGGGATGCTGAGCGCCTGCGCCAGCTTGACCGTGGCCTCGATGTTCACGCCGCTGAGCATGCCGTCGCGGCCGATGTCGGTGTAGACGATGGCCTCGACGCCGTAGTCCTCGAACTTCTTGCCGAGGTCGATGACTTCGTGGCCGGTGAGCTTGCTCCAGCCGTCGGTGGCTACCTTGCCGTCCTTGGCGTCCAGGCCCACGATGATGTGGCCGCCGAAGGCGCTGCAGGCGTCTTTCAGGAAGCCGGGGTTCTTCACCGCGGCGGTGCCGATGATCACGTACGACAGGCCGTCGTCCAGGTAGCGCTCGATGGTGTCGAGGTCGCGGATGCCGCCACCCAGCTGCACCGGAATCTCGTCGCCCACCTCGGCCAGGATGGCCTTGATGGCCGGCTCGTTCACCGGCTTGCCCGCGAAGGCGCCGTTGAGGTCGACCAGGTGCAGGCGGCGGGCGCCCGCGTCCAGCCAGCGGCGGGCCATGGCGGCGGGGTTCTCCCCGAAGGTGGTGCTGTCGTTCATGTCGCCTTGCTTGAGGCGGACGCACTTGCCGTCTTTCAGGTCGATGGCCGGGATGAGCAGCATGACGGGTTCAAAGGAGGAGAAAAAGGAAGGGGCAACGCCGCGCGAATACGCGGCGCGAGAAGAAAACGTCAGGGCTTCCAGGAAAGGAAGTTGCGATAGAGGGCCAGGCCATGGGCCGCGCTCTTCTCGGGGTGGAACTGCGTGGCAAAAATGTTATCGCGCGCTATGGCCGAGGTAAAGCGCGCGCCGTAGTCGGTTTCGCCAACGCTGTGCGCCGGGTTTTGCGGTCGCGCATAAAAACTGTGGACGAAATAGAAATAGGCGCCATCGGGTACGCCCGCCCACAGCGCATGCGGCTTCTGAAACACCTGGTTCCAACCCATCTGCGGCACCTTGAATCGGCTGCCATCGGGTTGCAACTGCCCTTCGAGCTGAAAGCGCAGGCAGTTGCCGGCAAACAGGCCCAAGCCCGGCGTGTCCTGCTCTTCGCTGTGGTCCAGCAGCATTTGCATGCCCACGCACACGCCCATCAGCGGCTTGCTGGCAGCGGCTTCGAGCACCGCCTCTTGCAGGCCGGATTCACGCAGCTCGCGCATGCAGTCGCGCATCGCGCCCTGGCCGGGCAGCACGATGCGTTCGGCCGCGCGCACGGCCTCGGGGTCGGCGGTGACGATCACCTCGGCATCGCTGCCGATGGCCGCATGCATCACGGCCTGCGACACCGAGCGCAGGTTGCCCATGCCGTAGTCGACGACGGCGACGGTTCTGGCCACGGTCAGAGGCTCCCTTTGGTGGACGGAATGACGCCGGCGGCGCGCGGGTCGATGGCCATGGCCATGCGCAGCGCGCGGCCGAAGGCCTTGAACACCGTTTCGCACTGGTGGTGGGCGTTGATGCCCTTCAGGTTGTCGATGTGCAGCGACACCAGCGCATGGTTGACGAAGCCCTGGAAGAACTCGTAAGTGAGCTGGGTGTCGAAGCTGCCGATCGCCCCCGCGGTGAACGGGATGTGCAGGTGCAGCCCGGGCCGGCCCGAGAAGTCGACCACCACGCGCGACAGCGCCTCGTCCAGCGGCACGTAGCTGTGGCCGTAGCGCACCAGGCCTTTCTTGTCGCCCACCGCCTGCGCCACCGCCATGCCCAGCGTGATGCCCACGTCTTCCACCGTGTGGTGGCCGTCGATGTGCAGGTCGCCCTGGCATTCCACATCGAGGTCAATCAGGCCGTGGCGGGCCACCTGGTCGAGCATGTGGTCGAAAAAGCCGATGCCGGTGGCCAGCCGGGCTTCGCCGGTGCCGTCGAGGTTGACGCGCACGCGGATGCGCGTTTCCTTGGTGTTGCGGTTGACTTCCGCGATGCGGGCGGTGGTGGCGTCCATCACAGGTTGGCTTTCAGGGCTTGCAGCATCTGCGTGTTTTCTTCGGGCGTGCCCACGGTCAGCCGCAGGCAGTTGTGCAGCAGCGGATGAAGGGCCGAGACATTCTTGACCAGCACCCCGTGCTGCTTGAGGCGGGCAAACCAGGCGCCGGCATCGGGCACGCGCACCAGGATCATGTTGGCCTCGCTGGGAAAGGGGCGCACGCCGGGCATGTCGCTGAGCGCGGCCATCAGCCGCTGGCGCTCGGCGCGGATGACGCCGGCCTGGCGCGCGTACTCGTCGGCATGCTCCAGCGCGAACAGCGCCGCCTCGGCATTGAGCACGCTGATGTTGTACGGCGGGCGCACCTTGTCCACCTGCTCGATCAGCTCGCGCCGGCCCATCATGTAGCCGATGCGCACGCCGGCCAGGCCGAACTTGCTCATGGTGCGCATCACCAGCACCTGCGGCCAGCGGGCCAGGCGGGCCATGGAATCGCGGCTGGCAAAGGGCTGGTAGGCCTCGTCCATCACCACCAGGCCGGGCGCGGCCTGGATGATGCGTTCGATGCTCTCGTCGCTCCACAGGTTGCCGGTGGGGTTGTTGGGGTAGGCCAGGTAGACGATGGCGGGCTGGTGCTGCTCGATGGCGGCCAGCATCGCGGCCTCGTCCAGCTCGAAGTCGGCCGTCAGCGGCACGCCGACGAAGCGCAGCCCCTGGAGCTGGGCCGACATCGCGTACATCACGAAGCCGGGCAGCGGCGCCAGCAGCGTGGCGCCGGGCACGTCGCAGGCCATGGCCAGCAGCGAGATGAGTTCGTCCGAGCCGTTGCCCAGCATCAGCGCGCAGTCTTCGGGCAGGCCGGCATGGCGGGCCAGGGCGGCTTTCAGCTCATCGACCCGGCCGGCCGGGTAGCGGTGCATGGCCACGCGGCCCAGCCGCTCGCCCAGCGCCTGCTGCAGGTGCGCCGGCAGCGCGAACGGGTTCTCCATCGCGTCCAGCTTGATGAAGCCGGCGCTGGGCTGCACCGCATAGGCGTGCATCGACTGCACGTCCTGGCGCAGCACACGGGCGATTCGGTCGGGCAAGGTGTTCATGCGGCGGCGTCGAGCAGTTCAGGCCCGGCGATGAAAGGGTTGACGATGCGCACGGCATCGAACAGCTGGTCGTGCGGCAGCGATTCAGACAGCAGCAGCGTGCAGCCCTGCTGCTGCGCGGCGGCCACCAGCAGCGCGTCCCACCAGGGCAGGCCGAAGCGGCTTTCAACGGCCCAGGCGGTTTCCACCGTGGCGTGGTCCACCGTCCAGGGCTCCCAGCGCTGGTAGCGGCGCACCTCGGCACGCGCATCGCCGGCCGGCATCGGCGGCGAAAGCTTCTGCGTGGTGCACAGGTAGAACTCGCTCAGCACCTGGGTGCTCAGCCGGCCGATGCGGCGCAGCCACAGCTCGCGCAGCCAGGCGCGGGCGGCGGCATGGCGGACCGCGTCGGCGCGGTCCTCCGAGGCCACCAGCACGCTGGTGTCAACGAAGACGGTCGGTCGCGCGGTCATACAGATCGGCCCGTGGGGCATAGGCGCGGCCGTCGGAGGCGTAGCCCAGGTCGCGCTGCATCCATTCGTTCATCGCGCGCTCGTAGGCGTCGTCATGGCGCATCTTCTCGGCCAGCATCTCGCCGATCAGCCGCGAGACGCTGGTGTTGCGGCGCGCCGCTTCCATGCGCGCCCAGTCGGCGACGCTGTCTTCCATGGTGACGGTGACGTTCTTCATCGGACGCAAGGACAACACGAAGTTCGTGTAACGCGATCTTCGTGGAACACGAACTTCGTGTCAACGCTTCAGTCGGAACTCCGCCGCTTGCGCATGGGCTTGCAGGCCCTCGCCGTAGGCCAGTTCGGCTGCAACCTTGCCAAGCACCTGGGCGCCGGCTTCGCTGACCTCGATCAGGCTGCTGCGCTTCTGGAAGTCGTACACGCCCAGCGGCGACGAAAAACGCGCCGTGCCCGAGGTGGGCAGCACATGGTTGGGGCCGGCGCAGTAGTCGCCCAGGCTTTCACTGGTGAAGGCGCCCAGGAAGATGGCGCCGGCATGCTTGAGCAGCGGCTCCCAGCGGTGCGGGTCGCGCGAGCTGACTTCCAGGTGCTCGGGCGCGATGCGGTTGCTGATGTCGCAGGCCTCTTCCATCGAGCGGGTGTGGATCAGCGCGCCGCGGCCTTCCAGCGAGGCGCGGATCACGTCCTGCCGCGGCATGCCGGGGAGCAGCCGCTCGATCTCGGCGCGCACCTGCGCGATGTAGCCGGCATCGGGGCACAGCAGGATGCTTTGCGCCAGCTCGTCGTGCTCGGCCTGGCTGAACAGATCCATCGCCACCCAATCGGGCGGCGTGCTGCCGTCGGCCAGCACCAGGATTTCGCTGGGGCCGGCGATCATGTCGATGCCCACGGTGCCGAACACGCGGCGCTTGGCGCTGGCCACGTAGGCATTGCCCGGGCCGGTGATCTTGTGCACCGCCGGCACCGTGGCCGTGCCGTAGGCCAGCGCACCCACCGCCTGCGCGCCGCCGAGGGTGAAGGCGCGGTGCACGCCGGCCACGTAGGCCGCGGCCAGCACCAGCGCATTGCGCTCGCCCTTGGGCGTGGGCACCACCATCACGATCTCGCCCACGCCGGCCACCTGGGCCGGGATGGCGTTCATCAGCACGCTGGACGGGTAGGCCGCCTTGCCGCCGGGCACGTAGATGCCCACGCGGTCCAGCGGCGTCACCTTCTGGCCCAGCAGCGTGCCGTCCTCGTCGCGGTACTGCCAGCTCAGGCCGCAGGCCTGCAGCTGGCGCTCGTGGTAGCTGCGCACGCGGCGGGCCGCGAACTCGATGGCATCGCGCTGCGCCGCGGGCAGGCAGTCGAAAGCGGCCTTCAGCTCGTCGCGGGTGATTTCCAGCGCGGCCACCGAGTCGGCCTGCAGGCCGTCGAAGCGCGCGGTGTACTCGAGCACCGCCGCGTCACCACGCGCCTGCACGTCCGCCAGGATCTCGGCCACCCGCTGCTCGATCGCATGGTCGGTTTCGGCCGACCAGTGCAGCACGCGCTGGAACTCGGCTTCGAAGTCGGCGGCGGTGGTGGCGAGCTGGCGGAGGGCGAGGGTCATGGCTGGATCGCGGATTCGAAGGCGTCGATGAGGGGCCGAAGCACGTCGGCCTTGAGCTTGAGCGCGGCCTGGTTGACCACCAGGCGCGAGGAGATGGGCATGATCTGCTCCACCTCCACCAGGTGGTTGGCGCGCAGCGTGCTGCCGGTGGACACCAGGTCGACGATGGCATCGGCCAGGCCCGTCAGCGGCGCCAGCTCCATGCTGCCGTAGAGCTTGATCAGGTCGACGTGCACGCCCTTGTCGGCAAAGTGCTGGCGGGCCACGGTGGTGTACTTGGTGGCCACGCGGATGCGCGAGCCCTGCTTGACCGCCGCGGCGTAGTCGAAGTCGGCGCGGGTGGCCACGCTCATGCGGCAGCGGGCGATGTTCAGGTCCAGCGGCTGGTACAGGCCGCTGCCGTCGTGCTCCAGCAGCACGTCCTTGCCGGCCACGCCCATGTCGGCGCCACCGTACTGCACGTAGGTGGGCACGTCGGTGGCGCGCACCAGCACCACGCGCACGTCGGGCCGGTTGGTCGGCAGGATCAGCTTGCGCGAGGTTTCCGGGTCTTCGGTCACCTCGATGCCGGCTGCCTTCAGCAGTGGCAGCGTCTCGTCGAAGATGCGGCCCTTGGACAGTGCGAGGGTGACGGTCATGCGTCGCCCCTGTCGGCGGCGCCGGCGATGCGCTCGATGTCGGCGCCCAGCGCGCGCAGCTTCACTTCCATGCGGTCGTAGCCGCGGTCCAGGTGGTAGATGCGGTCCACCACGGTTTCGCCCTGGGCCACCAGGCCGGCGATCACCAGGCTGGCCGAGGCGCGCAGGTCGGTGGCCATGACGCGGGCGCCCGACAGCCGCTCCACGCCCTGCACCACCGCGGTGTGGCCGTCCACCTCGATGTTCGCGCCCAGGCGCTTCATCTCGTCGACGTGCATGAAGCGGTTCTCGAAGATGGTCTCGGTGATGCGCGCCGCGCCCTCGGCCACCGCATTGACGGCCATGAACTGCGCCTGCATGTCGGTGGGAAAGGCCGGGTACTCGCTGGTGCGAAAGCCCACGGCCTTGGGCCGGGCGCTGGCGCGCACGCGGATCCAGTCGTCGCCAGAGGTAATGTCGGCGCCGGCTTCACGCAGCTTGTCGACCAGCGCGTCCAGGTGGTGGATGCAGGTGTCGCGCAGCGTCACGTCGCCGCCGGTGGCCAGCACGGCGCACAGGAAGGTGCCGGTCTCGATGCGGTCCGGAATCGTGCGATGGCCGCCGGTGGGCGCATGCAGCCGCTCGACGCCGGTGATGCGCAGCCGGCCGGTGCCGATGCCTTCGATCTTCGCGCCCATCTTGACCAGCATCTCGGCCAGGTCGGTGACTTCGGGCTCCTGCGCGGCGTTTTCCAGCACCGTTTCGCCTTCGGCCAGGGTGGCGGCCATCAGCAGGTTCTCGGTGCCGGTGACGGTGATCATGTCGGTGGTGATGCGCGCGCCCTTGAGCCGGCCGCCGGGCGCCTGCGCCACGATGTTGCCGTGCTCCACCACGATCTGCGCCCCCATCGCCTGCAGGCCCTTGATGTGCTGGTCGACCGGGCGCGAGCCGATGGCGCAGCCGCCGGGCAGCGACACCGTGGCGGTGCCGAAGCGCGCCAGCAGCGGCCCCAGCGCCAGGATGGAGGCACGCATGGTCTTGACCAAGTCATAGGGCGCCACCGGGTTGGCCACGTCGCTGGCATCCAGCAGCACCTCGTCGGCGCGCGCGGCGTCCTGCTGGGCCTGCACGCCCATGCTGCGCAGCAGCTTGAGCGCGGTTTGCGTGTCTTTCAGGTGGGGCACGTTGCCTAGGCGCACCGGCTCGGCGGTGAGCAGCGCGGCGAACAGCTGCGGCAGCGCCGCGTTCTTGGCGCCGGAGATGCGCACTTCGCCCTGGAGGCTGCGGCCGCCGCGGATGAGGAGTTGGTCCATGTGGGTGTGGGCTGGCTGTGCGGCGCCGCTGGCGGCAGCCGGGCCATCACGCACCGTGAGGCAGCCCGCCGCCCGCGGCTTGCCGCGGGGTCGATCAGTGGCGGTGGGGCTCGGCGGCGGGGCTGGCGGGCTGGGCCTGCCATTCGGCGGGCGTCAGCGTCTTCATCGACAGCGCGTGGATTTCCTCGCGCATGCGCTCGCCGAGCGCGGCATACACGCGCTGGTGGCGCTGCACGCGGCTCTTGCCGTTGAATTCGGCCGAGACGATGGTCGCGAAGAAGTGGCGGCCGTCGCCTTCGACGTCGAGGTGTTCGCAGGGCAGTCCGGCGGCGATGAAGTCGCGGACCTGCTGGGGTGTGGGTTCGGCCATGGCGGGCGGATTATCGCCTGCGCCGCGAAGACCTGCCCGCGCCGTTGTCCCGGTGCACGTCGTGGGTGACCACGGCGGCCTTGGGCGTGGGCGGATTCAGCCAGTCGGCATGGGCCAGGGTGCGGCGCACGTCGTCCAGGCCGCTGGCCCAGTGCTCGCGCATGGTCAGCGGGCCGAACTCGTAGTCCTTGCTCAGGCCGTCCCACTCCTTGTCGCGGTAGATCAGCTGCACGATGTTGAGCTTGCGGTCGCAGGCTTCCAGCGCCGCCTCTTCGCACCACTCGCAGCCTTCGCGCGCTTCGGGCGGCACCTTGGCCAGCACGCCGCGCAGCAGCGCGCGCAGCTTCTGCTCGCGCGACAGCAGGTCGGTGATGGCCCGCGTGCGGCTGGAAAAGCGGATGTCCTTCTGCCGCTCCTCGATGTCGTAGAGGTTGGCCGGCAGCGGGCCGGTGGCGCTCCACAGGTCGACCTGGAAGGCCAGGGTGTCGCGCCGCGGCGTGTCGGCCAGCACCTCGGTCAGCGGCGTGTTGGACACCAGGCCGCCGTCCCAGTAGCACTCGCCGTCGATCTCCACCGCCGGAAAGCCCGGGGGCAAGGCACCCGAGGCCATGAAATGCTCGGCCCGCAGCCGGCCCTTCCAGGGCCCGCGCGAGTTGTCGAAGCGCTCGAAGTTGCCGTTGCGCACGTTGACGGCCGAGACGGTGACGCGCATCTCGCCGCTGTTGATGCGGTCGAAGTCGACCAGCCGCTCCAGCGTGGCCTTGAGCGGCGCCACGTCGTACCAGCTCAGTTCATGGAACGGCCGCTGCGGCCACCAGGGCGGCGTGAGCCGCGGCACGAAGAAGCCGTGCTGGCCGCCGACCACCGCCCGCGCCGCCTCCATCGCATTGAAGGCGGTGCGCAGCGCGCCGCCGCCGGCCTCGGCCGCGGCCTGCATCCAGTCGGTGCTGGGCGCGACGAAAGCGGGCTGGCAGATGGTGTTCCAGAACTCGCGCAGCCGGTCCACCCGTTGCTCAGGCGCATTGCCGGCGATCAACGCGCTGTTGAGCGCACCGATGGAGATGCCGGCCACCCAGTTGGGCCAGATGCCGGCCTCGGCCAGCCCCTCGAACACGCCGGCCTGGTAGGAGCCGAGGGCGCCGCCACCCTGCAGCAGCAGGGCGATGTGGTCATAAGGCAGTGATCGATTCGTGAGCTTCATGCCCGGAGTTTGTAGCCACTGGCAAGCAGCCGCAGCGCCACCGCGGCCACCGCCAGGAAGCTGACACCCACCACGCCCAGGCTCAGCCAGGGCGAGACGTCGCCGGTGCCGAAGAAGCCGTGGCGGAAGCCGTCGATCATGTAGAAGAACGGGTTCAGGTGGCTGACCGCCTGCCACGCCGACGGCAGCGAATGCACCGAATAGAACACGCCCGAAAGGAAGGTCATGGGCATGATGATGAAGTTCTGGAACGCGGCCAGCTGGTCGAACTTCTCGGCCCACAGCCCGGCGATCAGCCCCAGGCAGCCCATCAGCCCGGCGCCCAGCGCCGCGAAGACGAAGATCCACCAGGGCGCGGCAAAGGCCGGCGGCGCGAACCACACCGTCACCAGCATCACGCCCAGGCCCACGGCCAGGCCGCGGATCATGGAAGCGCCCACATACGCCGCGAACCAGGCCCAGTGCGACAGCGGCGTGACCAGCAGGAACACCAGGTTGCCGGTGATCTTGCTCTGGATGAGCGAGGAGCTGCTGTTGGCGAAGGCGTTCTGCAGCACGCTCATCATCACCAGCCCCGGGATCAGGAAGCTGGTGTAGCGCACGCCGGGGTACACCTGCACATGGTCTTCCAGCACGTGGCCGAAGATCAGCAGGTACAGCACCGCGGTGAGCACCGGCGCGGCCACGGTCTGGAAGCTCACCTTCCAGAAGCGCAGCACTTCCTTGTAGAGCAGCGTGCGTGCGCCTGCGAACAAAGCGGTGGTCATGCCGTCACCTCCGCCCGCGCGGCGGCCGCCTGCGGCGCGCCCTGCATGATTTCCAGGAATACGTCCTCCAGGTCGGCGCGGCCGATCTCCAGGTCTTCCACCCGCACGCCGGCGGCGCGCAGGCGGGCCAGCAGCTGTTCCACCTCGGCGGCGTCGTGCGCCGTCACCTGCGCGATGCGGCCGGTCACGCGGGCATGCGCGGCGATCTCGGGCGGCAGCGGGTCGTCGGTCTTGAAGCGCAGCATGGTGCTGGCGGTGCCAGCCAGCAGGTTGGCGGTGCGGTCCAGCGCCACCACCTGGCCACGCTTGAGCATCGCGATGCGGTGGCACAGGGCCTCCGCCTCTTCCAGGTAGTGGGTGGTCAGCAGCACCGTGTGGCCTTCGCGGTTCAGGCGGGCGACGAACTGCCACAGGGTCTGGCGCAGCTCCACGTCCACGCCGGCGGTGGGCTCGTCCAGCACGATGACCGGCGGCCGGTGCACCAGCGCCTGCGCCACCAGCACCCGGCGCTTCATGCCGCCCGACAGCTGGCGCATGTTGTTGCCGGCCTTGTCGGCCAGGCCGAGGCTGGCCAGCAGCTCGTCGATCCACGCGTCGTTGTTGCGCACGCCGAAGTAGCCGCTCTGGATGCGCAGCGTCTCGCGCACGCTGAAGAAGGGGTCGAACACCAGCTCCTGCGGCACGATGCCCAGCGCCTTGCGGGCAGCGGCGTAATCGGCCACGACGTCGTGGCCCATCACCGTGACGCGGCCGGTGCTGGCGCGGGTCAGGCCCGCGAGGATGCTGATGAGCGTGGTCTTGCCGGCGCCGTTGGGGCCGAGCAAGCCGAAGAATTCGCCTTCTTCGATGTCGAAGGAGACATCGTCGAGGGCTTGGAAGCTGCCGCTGGCTCCCCGGTAGGTTTTGGCGACGTGCTGGAACGATACGGCGGGCATGGGGCGGCGATTGTAGGGAGGGCCGGCCGCCCCTGCCGGAGACCAGGGAGTGCCCACCGCCCATGCCGGCGGGGTGGGGATGGGCTGGTTTTGTCCCGATCAACAAGCCGGGCGGCCGGTGCTAGGGTGGCTGCAGACGTGGCCGCACCAGTGGCCGAGGGGCCCCAGGGCGGAGACATGCAGTCCCAGACCAAAAAACCCAGGCGTACCGCGGAGCGCATCCTCGATGCGGCATTGGAGCTGCTCAACCGCTTCGGGGAGCCCAACGTCAGCACCACCCTGATCGCCTCGGAGCTGGGCATCAGCCCCGGCAACCTGTACTACCACTACCCCGCCAAGGAAACCCTGATCAACGCGCTGTACGAGCGCTACGAGCAGGCGCTGGCCGAGCGCCTGGGCACCGCGCCGGACGTGGACTCGCTGGAAGCGGCCTGGCATTTTTTCCAGCAGCTGTTCGAGGTGGCCTGGCAGTATCGCTTCCTGTACCGCGACCTGAACGACCTGCTGTCGAAGAACCGCATGCTGGAGGCGCGCTTCCAGGCGGTGCTGGAGCGCAAGGGCCGCGCGGTGGAGGCCGTGGTGGACGGCCTGGTGCGGGCCCACGCCATGACCATCGCCCCGGCCGAGCGGGCGCCGCTGGTGCAGTGCCTGGTGGTGGTGGCCAGCCACTGGCTGAACCACGAATACGCCCGCGACCCCCGTCACGCGCTGGAGCCCGAGCGCGCCGAGGCCACGCTGGCGCGCGCGGTCTACCATCTGCTGACGCTGCTGCAGCCTTACCTGGGCGAGCCCGCCCGCCAGCAGCTGCAGGCCCGAGCCCCGGCCCGGCCCACCGCACAACTGCCTTGAGGCCACCGAGGCCCACCTGACGCGAGAGAAGTACCCATGGGCCAGTGGACCGGTTTTCCCTATCCGCTTTATCCGTTCGACATGGACAGCGTGCGCGCACAGTGGGCGCGGCTGCACCAGGGCGACCAGGAGCCGCTGCCGGCCGACGAGGCCGTGCTGCAGGCCTGGGTGTGCTTCCACGCCGGCGATTTCGAGGGCGCCCGCGACCGCGGCATCGCAGCCGGCCGCGCCGGCACCACCGTGGCCAACAAGGCGCAGATCGCCTACGCCAGCTACCTGGAGCCGCGCGAGGCGGCGCGCATCGCGCTGTTCCTGCAGGCGGCCGAGCGGGCCGAGGCGCAGGCCGCGGCCGAGCCCGGCAATGCCAATGCGCACTACCTGCTGGCCTCGGCCCTGGGCCGCTACAGCCAGAGCATCAGCGTGGCCAAGGCGCTGGCCATGGGCATGGGCAGCCGGGTGCGCGCCGCGCTGGACACCGCGGTGCGGCTGTGCCCCTCACACGGCGAGGCGCACATCGTGCTGGGTGCCTTCCATGCCGAGGTGATCGACAAGGTGGGGTCGCTGCTGGGCCGCACCCAGGGCGCCAGCGTGGAAGCCGGGCTGCGCCACTTCCGCCAGGCGCTGCGGCTGATGCCCGACAGCGCACTGGCGCGGCTGGAATTCGCCAAGGGCCTGGTGATGCTGGAAGGCGAGAAACGACTGCCCGAAGCCGACCGCCTGTGCCAGGAAGCAGTGGCCTGCACGCCGGTGGATGCGGCCGAGCGGCTGCATGCCGAGCGGGCGCGAGCAGAGTTAAGCGACTGAGCTCACGACCGGAATCTCGGTGGCGGGCGGCGTGTTGCGGCTGCGGCCGCAGCGCACCAGGCCGTCGATCATCACCATGCCGATGCCGGGGATGTCGCCCAGCTGAACGCTCTCGAGCAGCGTGCGGCCGGCGCTGTGCTGCGCGCGGTCCATGAACACGAAGTCGGCCGCGCGGCCGGGTTCGATGAGGCCGCAGTTGAGCTGGCGCATGCGCGCGGTGTTGCCGGTGGCGAAGCAGAACACCAGCTCGGCCGGGATGTTGGCCAGGCTGGACAGCATGGCCACCATGCGCAGGATGCCCAGCGGCTGCACGCCCGAGCCGGCCGGCCCGTCGGTGCCCAGGATCACCCGGTGCGGGCACTTGAGCTGCATCGCGGCCTGCGCGGCGGCAATGGCCACCTTCTCGTTGCCGTTGTGCACGATCTCGATGCCGCGGCTGCTTTTCTCGCACAGCTCGCACACATGGGCTTCGGGCAGCGCGGTATGGCCGCCGTTGATGTGGCCGATGATGTCGGCATCGGCCTCCAGCACCACGTCCTTGTCGATCAGGCCGCTGCCGGGAATGGACGGCCCGCCGGTGTGGATGGTGCTCTGGATGCCGTGCTTGCGCGCCCAGGCCACCATCTCCTTGGCCTCATAGCCGGCCTTCACGCTGCCCAGGCCCACCTCGCCCAGCAGCTTGACGCCGGCGGCCGCCAGCTCGGCAAAGTCGCTCTCGACCATGCCCTTCTCGATCACCGGTGCGCCGGCCAGCACCTTCACGCCGCCGGGGCGGAAGTTGTCGAAGGCCCGCTGAGCGGTGATGGCCAGCGCCTTCAGGCCCACGATGTCCTTGGGCCGGCCGGGCAGGTGCACTTCGCCGGCCGAGATCATGGTGGTGACGCCGCCGTGCATCGACGAATCGATCCAGCCCAGCTGGCCCTGGCGCGGCGTCCAGTCGCCGAACACCGGGTGCACGTGGCTGTCGATCAGGCCGGGCGCCACGCAGGTGCCGCGGGCGTCGATCACGGTCTTCGCGCCTTCGGTGTTGCAGTCGGCCAGCTTGCCGACGGCGGTGATCAGGCCGTCATCCACCACGAGGGTGTCGGCATCGAGGATGGGCCGGTCGAGGTCGCCCGAGAGCAGCAGCCCGATGTTGCGGATGACGACCTTGCCCGAACGGGCATCTGCGGCGGCTTCGGCCATGCGTTAACTCCTGTGGCGGACGGTGCGCAGCACCGCATCGATGACGAACTGTTCCCAGTGCACCAGCGCGCCGGGCGTCTCCAACTGCTCGCCGAGGAAGGCCGACAGCGTGAAGCGGTTGGAGAGGTAGAAGTACGACAGGCCGGCGATCATCAGGTAGACATCGCGGGCCGGCACGTCGTCGCGGAACAGGCGCCGCGCCACGCCGCTGTGCAGGATGCGGCCGATCACGTCCACCGCCGGCGAGGAGTACTCGCGCGCCCGCAGCGACTTGCCGATGTGCTTGCCGCGGTGCAGGTTCTCGGTGTTGAGCAGCGTGATGAAGTCGGGGTTCTTGAGGTAGTAGGTCCACATGAACCGGATCACCGCCGTCAGCGCCTGCTCGGGCTGCTCGACGTCGATCGACAGCTCGGCCTCGGCGTCGTTGAAGCGGCGGTAGCACTCCTCCAGCACGGCCACGAACAGGCCTTCCTTGTTGCCGAAGTAGTAATAGATCATCCGGTCGTACGACTTTGCGGCCTTGGAGATCTGGTCGATCTTGCCGCCGTCGTAGCCCTGCTTGGCGAACACCTTGGTGGCCGCCTTCAGGATGCTGTCCCGCGTGGCCCGGGCCGACAGCTCGCGCACGCCCGGCGGGCGCTGGGTGCCCGCGGCCGTGCGGCGGGCGGGGGTGGCGGCGGGTCGGCGCGTGGGCTTGGTCGGCACTCGGGGGCTCGCGGGATTCAGCGCTCAGCAGCTCACTGCTCGGCGAAGGCGCGCTCGATGACGAAGTCGCCCGGCGTGGTGGTGTTGCCTTCCTTGAACTTGCGCTCTTCCAGCAGGTGCTTCAGGTCGCGCAGCATGGCCGGGCTGCCGCAGATCATCACGCGGTCTTCGGCCGGATCGATGTTGGGCACGCCCAGGTCCTGGAACAGCTTGCCGCTGACCATCAGGTCGGTCACGCGGCCCATGTTCTTGTAGCTCTCGCGCGTGACGGTGGGGTAGTACAGCAGCTGCTGGCTGATCATCTCGCCCAGGAACTCGTGCTTGGGCAGGTGGTCGGTCACCAGGTCGTGGTAGGCCAGTTCGTCCTTCTGGCGCACGCCGTGGATCAGCACCACCTGCTCGAACTTCTCGTAGGTGGCGGGGTCGCGGATGATGCTCATGAACGGGGCGAGGCCGGTGCCGGTGCCCACCAGGTACAGCCGCTTGCCCGGCAGCAGGTAGTCGATCAGCAGCGTGCCGGTGGGCTTCTTGCCCACGATCACGGTGTCGCCCACCTGGATGTGCTGCAGCCGGCTGGTCAGCGGGCCGTCGGGCACCTTGATGCTCAGGAACTCAAGGTGTTCCTCGTAGTTGGGGCTGACGATGCTGTAGGCGCGCAGCAGCGGCTTGCCGTTGACACGCAGGCCGATCATCGTGAAGTGGCCGTTGGAAAAACGCAGGCCGGCGTCACGCGTGGTGGTGAAGGTGAAGAGGCGGTCGGTCCAGTGGTGGACGCTCAGCACCTTTTCTTCGTGGAAAGCGCTCATGGCGAGAGATCCTGATGCGAAAGGGTTGGATGTGGTGTAGGCGGCGGCTTGCCGCGATTTTGCCCTGCGCCGGTGCGTGCTTCGCCCGATTGCACCAACTCGGCTCCCGATGTAGCCTGCACTACATCCGCGTTAAGTGAATGCTACATACACGGATGGTGCGCGGCAAGCCCAAACCGCTGGCGCGCCTCTTGCACACAGCGTCTTCACCACACGCGCCAAACCACAGCGGCCGATGAACGAACACACCAAGACCGATGGCCTGCCCGGCCTCGACCTGCCGGCGATGCCGCAGGTGCTGGAACGCGCCCGGCCCCGCAATGAGCGCATGGCCAGCGGCAAGATCGAATGCAACGCCTGCCCGGTGCTGTGCCAGATCTCGCCCGGCAAGACCGGCGCCTGCGACCGCTACGCCAACCACGAAGGCACGCTGGTGCGCGTGGATCCGGTGCTGTTCCTGCGCCGCGGCCCGCAGGCCCTCGCCGAAGACGCGCTGCCGCTGGACGGCAGCACGCCGGCGCAGCCGTCCGCCAGCGGCGACGACTTCTTCGTCACCGGCGTGGGCTCCTCCACCACCTACCCCGACTACAAGCCGGCGCCCTTCATCGTGGCCAGCCAGGCGCGCGGGGTGGACATGGTGACGGTGGTCACCGAGGGCATCTTCAGCTACTGCAGCTTCAAGGTGAAGATCGACACCGACCGCTGGCTGGGCCCCGAGCAGGCCAACATCCGCTGCAAGGGCGAGGTGGTGGGCCACGTCACCACGGCCGAATACGGTTCGCAGATGCTGTCGCTGGGCGGCGTGCACCACCTCACCGGCGGCAGCAAGAAGGAGGGCCGCATCACCGTAGAGATGATGCAGGCGCTGGGCAACAAGCAGGCGGTCGACCTCAGCATCGACGGCGGCTCGCAGATCACCATCCAGGCCGGCCGGCCGCCCATCGTCAACGGGGTGGAAGAGCAGCGCATGCGCGTGGGCTGCGGCTCGGCCACCATCGGCATCTTCGCCAAGCAGTTCTGGGGGCAGTGCGACGAGGTGGTGGTGGTGGACGACCACATCACCGGCGTGCTCACCGAGCACCAGGCCGGCAAGTGCCTGGACATGAAGCCTTCGGGCCTGAAGGTGCGCGGCCGCAAGTCCACGCCGGGCCGCTACTTCCAGGTGGCCAACCCGGGCACCGGCTGGGGCGGCACCGACATCGCCGACCCGCTGTCCATCATCGAAGGCTGGGACGCTGCCGTGGCCTGGCCCGGCCTGCGGCTGCTGATGACGTCCACCACTGGCGAGCATGCCGCCTGGTTCGTGCTAGACGAGCAGCTGGTGCCGCAGCCGGCGCCCATGCCACCCGCGGTGCAGCGCGTGGTAGACCGCATCGGCGAGAACTGCGAACCCTCGATGACCTCGGTGATGTTCCTGGCCGGCGCCGGTGGCAGCCTGCGCGCGGGCGTGACCGAGAACCCGGTGCTGCTGACGCGGGCCATCAAGCAGGGCATGGTCAACGTGACCTGCGGCGGCGCGCCGGCCTATGTGTGGGCGGGCGGTGGCATCACGGTGATGGTGGACGTGATGCGCATGCCCGACCACAGCTTCGGCACCGTGCCCACGCCGGCCATCGTCGCGCCCATCGAGTTCAGCATGACCATGGCCGACTACCAGGCGCTGGGCGGCCACGCCGACCATGTGCGCAGCATCGCCCATGCGTTGCAGCAAGGCGCCTGGCACCACGACGGCGCGCCCACGCAGCGGCGCGACGTGCGGGCCTTGCCGGCCAACGGCTGGCCGCTGGGCGCGCCGCCGCTGCTCGGTTGAGCCAGGCCACGATGGAACCGCAACACCACCCCCTGGGCGAAGGCCGCTGGCACTGGCAGCACGGCCCCATCGACCTGGTGATCCAGGCCGAGGGTGAGCCGGCCGCGGTGGCGACCGCCCATGCCGCGGCCTGGCGCCGCTTCGCCAGCGTGCTGGCCGAGCTGGTGGGCGAACTGCCGCTGCTGCGCCAGCCGGTGGGCGCCGCGCCCTGCCCGCTGGACGGGCCCATCGCACAGCGCATGTGGCGCGCCTGCGCGCCGCTGCAGGCCGGCTTCATCACGCCGATGGCGGCGGTGGCCGGCGCCGTGGCGCAGGAGCTGATCGCCTGCTACCAACGGCCCGGCATCCGCCGCGCCTGGATCAACAACGGCGGCGACATCGCGCTGCACCTGGCGCCAGGCCACAGCGTGCGCGTGGGCCTGCTGGCCGACATCGCGCAGTTCCAGCCGGCGCAGGCGCAGGGCCTGCTGGCCACCGATGCGCAGTTCACCGTGCAGGCCCACCTGCCGGTGCGGGGCGTGGCCACCAGCGGCTGGCGCGGCCGCAGCTTCTCGCTGGGCATTGCCGACAGCGTGACGGTGCTGGCCCGCACAGCCGCCCAGGCCGATGCGGCGGCCACCGTCATCGCCAACGCGGTGGACGTGCCGCATGCCGGCATCAACCGGCGGCCCGCCTGCGATCTGAAGGACGACAGCGACCTCGGTGCGATCCCGGTGACGGTGGCAGTGCCGCCGCTGCCCGCGGCCCTGGTGCAACAGGCGCTGCAGCGCGGTGTGAACGAGGCGCGGCGGCTGCAGTCGGCCGGCCTCATCTGGGCCGCGGTGCTGGCCTGCCAGGGCCGCTTTGCCAGCGTGGACAATGCCCGCGCAGGACAGTGGCTGGATGCACCGTCCAGTGGTTCAGTACTTGCTTAATGAAACGGCGATGGAAGTACCGATGATCGAGATCCGACGCGTGTTCACGCAGGTGGAAGACATCCACCACGAGTTCGGGCCGGTGGCTGCGCAGCCGCTGCGGCGCGGTGCCATCGGCGCCGTGTTGACCAACCCGTTCGCCGGCCGCTACGTGGCCGACATCCTGCCGATGATGGATGCGCTGCAGCCCCTGGGCATCCGCATGGCCGAGGACCTGCGCGCCGCGATGGACGTGCCGGCCGAACGCATCGAAGGCTATGGCAAGGGCGCCATCATCGGTGCCGCCGGCGAACTGGAACATGGCGCGCTGTGGCATGTGCCGGGCGGCTATGCGATGCGCGAGCTGCTGGGCTGGAAGGGCGACCGCGCCGCCTACGCCGCCGGCAAGGGTGAGGACAAGAGCGGCCAGCCCGGCAATGCGCTGGCCATCGTGCCTTCCACCAAGAAGGTGGGCCCGCCCGGCGCCACGCTGGACGTGCCGCTGACCCACATCAACGCCAGCTACGTGCGCAGCCACTTCGACGCGATGGAAGTGCGCGTGCCCGGCGCGCCGCTGCCCGACGAGCTGGTGCTGATCCTGGCCATGAGCACCGGCCCCCGCGTGCATGCCCGCGTGGGCGGGCTCAAGGCCGCCGACATCGCGCAATGGAACGGCCTGCGCTGAGCGCGCACTTGTACAAGGACCCCGACACATGACCGCCAAGATCCGCAAGATCGTCGTCCAGGTGGACGAGACCCGCATCGAGATGGGCCGCCCGGTGCAGCCGCCGGTGCGCAAGGCCCTGGCCATGGCCGTGATCGAGAACCCGTATGCCGGCCGCTATGCCGAGCAGCTGGACGAGCTGGTCGCCATCGGCGAAGAGCTGGGCGGCCTGCTGGGCGCCAGGTGCGTGCAGGCGCTGGGCATCGCGCCCGGCCAGGCGCAGAGCTACGGCAAGGCCGCCATCGTGGGTGAAGGCGGCGAGCTGGAACATGCCGCCGCCATCCTGCACCCCAAGCTGGGCGCGCCGCTGCGCGCGGCGGTCGAAAAGGGCGCGGCGCTGGTGCCTTCCAGCAAGAAGCGCGGCGGCCTGGGCACCGCGATCGACGTGCCGCTGGGGCATAAAGACGCCGCCTACGTGCGCAGCCACTTCGACGCGATGGAGGCCCGCATCGGCGACGCGCCGCGTGCCAACGAGATCGTGGTGTGCGTCGTCGTCACCGATGGCGGCCGGCCGCTGCCGCGCATCGGCGGCCTGCAGCACCATGAGGTGCAGGGCACCGACGGCCTGCGCTGAAGCACAGAACCTCACCCCATCCTTCCGCATCCCAGATCCGCACGATTCCAAGGAGCAACCCCGATGGCACAACCTTCGACCACCCGCCGCAGCCTCACGCTGGCCGGCCTGGCCCTCAGCACCCTGGCCTGGGCCGGCGCGGCGCATGCGCAGGGCGTGATCAAGATCGGTGAAGTCAACAGCTACAAGGCGCAGCCCGCCTTCCTGGAGCCCTACAAGAAGGGCATGGAGCTGGCGGTCGAGGAGATCAATGCCGCCGGCGGCCTGCTGGGCAAGAAGGTGGAGCTGATCACCCGCGACGACAACGCCAGCCCCGGTGACGCGGTGCGCGCGGCCGAAGAGCTGATCTCGCGCGAGAAGGTGGACGTGCTGGCCGGCTCCTTCCTCTCGAACACCGGCCTGGCGCTGACCGACTTCGCCAAGCAGAAGAAGTTCTTCTACCTGGCCGGCGAGCCGCTGACCGACAAGATCGTCTGGCAGAACGGCAACCGCTACACCTTCCGGCTGCGCGCCTCCACCTACATGCAGTCGGCCATGCTGGTGCCCGAGGCGGTCAAGCTCAAGAAGAAGCGCTGGGCCATCGTCTACCCCAACTACGAGTACGGCCAGAGCGCGGTGGCCACCTTCAAGCAGCTGCTGAAGGCCGCGCAGCCTGACGTGGAGTTCGTGGCCGAGCAGGCGCCGCCGCTGGGCAAGCTGGACGCCGGCAGCGTGGTGCAGGCGCTGGCCGATGCCAAGCCCGACGCCATCTTCAACGTGCTGTTCGGCGCCGACCTGACCAAGTTCGTGCGCGAAGGCAACACCCGCGGCCTGTTCCAGGGCCGCGAAGTGGTGAGCCTGCTGACCGGCGAGCCCGAGTACCTCGACCCGCTGAAGGATGAATCGCCGAACGGCTGGATCGTCACCGGCTACCCCTGGTACGGCATTCAGACGCCGGAGCACAAGGCCTTCTTCCTGGCCTACCACGGCAAGTACAAGGACTATCCGCGCCTGGGCTCGGTGGTGGGCTACAGCATGATCAAGTCGCTGGCCGAAGGCATCAAGAAGGCCAAGAGCACCGAGACCGAGAAGCTGATCACCGCCTTCCGTGGGCTGGAGGTCACCGGCCCGTTCGGCAAGTTCAACTACCGCGCGGTCGACCATCAATCGACGCTGGGCGCCTTCGTCGGCAAGACCAAGAACGACAAGGGCAAGGGCGTGATGGTGGACTACGTCTACCTCGATGGCGCCAAGTTCCAGCCGAGCGACGAAGAGGTCAAGAAGCTGCGCCCGGCGGACTGATCTCGACCTGGCGCGGGCATCGCCCGCGCCCACCGGCCCTTTTCCGATGCCCTGCCACGGCGCCCGCCGCGGCGGCAGGGCCGCCTGTTTGATCGCCGAGAGCACCCAGCCCCCACGCCATGGATCTATCCGGCTTCATCGTCCAACTGCTCAACGGCCTGGCCGGCGCGTCGTCGCTGTTCCTCGTCGGGGCCGGCCTGTCGCTGATCTTCGGCGTCACCCGCATCGTGAACTTCGCGCACGGCTCGTTCTACATGCTGGGCATCTACATCGCCTACAGCCTGGCCGACCGGCTGGGCAGCGGCTGGTTCTGGCCCGCACTGCTGCTGGCTTCCATCGCCGTGGGGCTGGTGGGCGCGTTGGTGGAAGTGACGCTGCTGCGTCGCATCTACCGGGCGCCCGAGCTGTTCCAGCTGCTGGCCACCTTTGCGCTGGTGCTGGTGATCAAGGACGCGGCGCTGTGGCTGTGGGGCCCTGAAGACCTGCTGGGCCCGCGGGCACCGGGCCTCACCGGCTCCATCGACCTGCTGGGCCGGCGCTTTCCCACCTACGACCTCTTCCTGATCTTCATCGGCCCCATCGTGCTGGGCCTGCTGTGGCTGCTGCTCACCCGCACCCGCTTCGGCACCCTGGTGCGCGCCGCCACCCAAGACCGCGAGATGGTGGGCGCGCTGGGCGTCAACCAGGCCTGGCTGTTCACCGCGGTGTTTTCACTGGGCGCAATGCTGGCCGGCTTGGGTGGCGCCTTGCAGCTGCCGCGTGAGCCGGCCAACCTGGGCCTGGACCTGCTGACCATCGGCGACGCCTTCGTGGTGGTGGTGGTGGGCGGCATGGGCAGCATCCCCGGCGCTTATGTGGCGGCGCTGCTGATCGCCGAGATCAAGGCGCTGTGCATCGGCATCGGCAACGTCGAGCTGTTCGGCATCGCCTTCTCGTTCTCCAAGCTCACGCTGGTGGCCGAGTTTCTGGTGATGGCGGTGGTGCTGGTGGTGCGGCCCTGGGGCCTCTTCGGCCGGCCGCAGGGCACCAGCCGCAACTCGGCCCCGCCCGAAGAACCGCTGCGCGCCGCCGGCAGCGGCCTGAAGATCGCCGGCGCGGTGCTGCTGCTGGCGCTGGCCGCCATGCCGCTGGCCACCGCCGACGCACCCTACCTCACGGTGCTGGCCATCGACCTGCTGACCGCCGCGCTGTTCGCGGCCAGCCTGCACTTCATCATGGGCCCGGCCGGCATGCATTCGTTCGGCCATGCGGCCTACTTCGGCCTGGGCGCCTATGCGGCGGCGCTGCTGGTGCGCAACGCCGGCCTGCCCATGGAGCTGGCCCTGGTGCTGTCGCCGGTGGCGGCGGCGGTGGGCGCGCTGCTGTTCGGCTGGTTCTGCGTGCGGCTGTCGGGCGTGTACCTGGCCATGCTCACGCTGGCCTTCGCGCAGATCGTCTGGTCGGTCACCTTCCAGTGGGACGACTTCACCGGCGGCAGCAACGGCATCACCGGCGTGTGGCCGGCCGAATGGCTCTCGGACAAGACGCACTACTACTGGCTCACGCTGGCGCTGGTGGCGCTGGCGGTGCTGGCGCTGCGCCGCATCCTCTTCTCGCCCTTCGGCTATGCGATGCGTGCGGGCCGCGATTCGCTGCTGCGCGCCGATGCGATCGGCATCGACGTCAAGCGCATGCAATGGGTGGCCTTCGTGGTGGCGGGCCTGTTCGCCGGCCTGGCGGGCGCGCTGTACGCCTTTTCCAAAGGCAGCATCTCGCCCGACGTGCTGGGCGTGGGCCGCTCGGTCGACGGCCTGGTGATGGTGCTGCTGGGCGGGCTGCAGACGCTGTCGGGCCCGCTGGTGGGCGCCGTCACCTTCACCTGGCTGCAGGACACGGTGGCCCGCAGCACCGACTACTGGCGCGCCCTGCTGGGCGGCATCATCCTGCTGCTGGTGCTGGCCTTCCCGCAGGGCATCGCCGGCTTCGTGCGGCAGCTGTTCGCCCAACGCAAGGAGGCGGTGCAATGAGCCTATTGAACGTCACCCACCTGGGCAAGTCCTTCGGCGGCAACCGCGCGGTCGACGGCGTCAGCTTCTCGGTCGCCAAGGGCGAGCTGCTGGCCCTCATCGGCCCCAACGGCGCCGGCAAGTCCACCACCTTCAACATGGTCAACGGCCAGCTGAAGGCCGACACCGGCAGCATCCAGCTCGAAGGGCAGGAACTCATCGGCCGCAAACCGCGCGACATCTGGCGCCTGGGCGTGGGCCGCACCTTCCAGATCGCCGAGACCTTCGGCTCGCTGACGGTGGTGGAGAACGTGCAGATGGCCCTGCTGTCCAGCGACGGCCTGCTGTTCTCGATGTGGCGCCGCGCCGCTGCCCACAAGCGCGACGAGGCGCTGGCGCTGCTGGCCCAGGTGGGCATGGCGGCGCAAGCCGACCGCCCCTGCAGCGTGCTGGCCTATGGCGATGTGAAGCGGGTGGAGCTGGCCATCGCGATGGCCAACCGGCCCAAGCTGCTGCTGATGGACGAGCCCACCGCCGGCATGGCGCCCAAGGAACGCAACGAGCTGATGGCGCTGACCAAGCAACTGGTGATCGAGCGCGGCATCGCGGTGCTGTTCACCGAGCACAGCATGGACGTGGTGTTCGCCTACGCCGACCGCATGATCGTGCTGGCCCGCGGCCGCCTGATCGCCGAAGGCAAGCCGGCCGAGATCCGCGACCACCCCAAGGTGCAGGAGGTGTACTTCGGCACGGGTAAAACGTTTGAGAAGAAGGCCACCGGAGCGATGGCATGAGCGCCCCGACCGCACCCACCACCACAGCCGAACTGCTGCTGGACGCCAGCGGCCTGAACGCCTGGTACGGCGCCGCGCAGATCCTGTTCGACGTCGGCCTGCAGGTGCGCCGCGGCGAGGTGGTGGCGCTGATGGGCCGCAACGGCGCCGGCAAGTCCACCACGCTGAAGACGCTGATGGGTCTGCTCACCAAGCGCCGCGGCAGCGTGCAGTTCATGGGCCGCGACATCAGCCGCGCGCAGCCGCACGAGATCGCCCGCGCGGGCCTGGGCTTCGTGCCCGAAGACCGGCGCGTGTTCACCGACCTGACGGTGCTGGAGAACTTCGAGGTGGGTCGCCAGCCGCCGCGCCGCTGGCCCGATGGCAGCGAAGCGCCGCTGTGGACGGCCGAGCGCCTGTTCCAGCTGTTTCCCAACCTGGGCGAGATGCCCGACCGCCCCGGCGGTCGCATGAGCGGCGGCGAGCAGCAGATGCTGACCGTGGCCCGCACGCTGATGGGCAACCCTTTCCTGGTGCTGCTGGACGAACCTTCCGAAGGCGTGGCGCCGGTGATCGTGGAGCAGATGGCCCACATGATCCTGGCGCTGAAGGCGCAGGGCGTGAGCATCCTGCTGTCGGAACAGAACATGCATTTCGCCGAGCTGGTGTCCGACCGCGCCTATGTGCTGGAAAAGGGCCAGATGCGTTACACCGGCAGCATGGCCGAGCTGGCCGCCAATGAAGAGGTGCGGCGGGCCTACCTGAGCGTCTGACGCCGACCTTCAACCTTTCGACCGGAGCCTTCGCCATGACCACCCCCCTGCCCCGCCGCCAGTTCCTGCTGCACACCGCCACCGCCGCGCTGGCCGCCGGCGCCACGCCCTGGGCCTTCGCGGCCGACGGCATCAAGCCCGACGACAAGTCGGCCCTCATCGTGGTGGACGTGCAGAACTGCTTCGTGCCCGGCGGCACGTTGCCGGTCCAGGGCGGCGACGAGGTGGTGCCGGTGATCAACCGCCTGGCACCGGCCTTCGCCAACATCGTGGTGACGCAGGACTGGCACACGCCGGGCCATGCGTCGTTTGCCAGCAGCTACAGCGGCAAGAAGCCCTTCGAGACCACCGTGCTGAAGTACGGCAACCAGGTGCTGTGGCCGGACCACTGCGTGCAGGGCACCGAAGACGCCGCGCTGCACAAGGACCTCAAGCTGCCCACCGCGCAGCTCATCATCCGCAAGGGCTTCAACAAGGGCGTGGACAGCTACTCCGCCTTCGAGGAAGCCGACCGCAAGACCGTCACCGGCCTGGCCGGCTACCTGAAGGCCCGCGGCATCAAGACCCTGTACGTGACCGGCCTGGCCACCGACTTCTGCGTGGCCTGGACCGCGATGGACGCGCGCAAGGCCGGCTTCAACGTCTACGTGATCGAGGACGCCACCCGCGCCATCGACCTCAACGGCTCGCTGGAAGCCGCCTGGAAGCAGATGACGGCCAAGGGCGTCAAGCGCATCCAGTCGAGCGACATCACCACGGCATAAAGCCAGCCCACCGACCGTGACCGCCGCCGCAGTACCCTCTCCCGCACCGGTCACGGCCACGCTCCACCTGCAGGTCAACGGCCAGGCCCAGGCGCTGCAGGTGCCGCCAGCCGCGCCGCTGCTGCAGGTGCTGCGCAACGACTTGCAGCTCAACGGCCCCAAGTACGGCTGCGGCCTGGGCCAGTGCGGCGCCTGCGCGGTGCTGGTGGACGGCCGCGTGGCGCGCTCGTGCTGCATCCCGGTGGCCGGCGTGCAGGGACGCACCATCACCACGCTGGAAGGCCTGGGCGACCGCCAGGCGCCGCACTGGGCGCAGCAGGCCTTCATCGACACCCAGGCTGCGCAATGCGGCTACTGCCTCAACGGCATGGTGATGGCCACGGTGGCGCTGCTGAACCACTGCCCGCAACCCACCGAGGCGCAGATCCGCGAAGCGCTGGCCCACCACCTGTGCCGCTGCGGCACCCACCTTGAAATCCTGGCCGCGGTGCGGCGGGCGGTGGTGCTGCGGCAGCAGGCCCTGCCGGCATGACACAGGCCCATCGCGCCCAGCACCTCGACCGCGCCGGCTTCCTGGCTGCCACCGGCGTGCTGCTGGTCACGCGCGATCCGCCCCCCGCGCCGCCGCCCACTCCCGGCCAGCCGGCTGCCGTCCCGGCCAACCCCGCCGAAGGCCCGGAGATCCTGCTCGCGCTGTGGGAAGACGGCAGCGCCAACGGCCTGCACGGCCATGTGGACCTGGGCACCGGCTTGCGCACCGCGCTGTCGCAGCTGGTGGCCGAAGAGCTGGACCTGCCGCTGGCCCAGGTGACCATGCTGATGGGCCACACCTGCAGCGTGCCCAACCAGGGCGCCACCATCGCCAGTGCCTCGCTGCAGGTGCACGGCCTGCCGCTGCGCCAGGCTGCCGCCCAGGCGCGTGCCTGGCTGCGCGAGCAGGGCGCCACGCCGGCCGACCTGCACGGCCGGCAGGTGCTGCTGAAACTGGCGCCCGGCAGCGTGGCGCTGAAGCCCGAGCAGGAACACCGCGTGATCGGCCAGCCTGTGCCGCGGGTGGACATCCCGGCCAAGGCCACCGGCGAGCTGACCTTCGTGCACGACATGCGCCTGCCCGGCATGCTGCATGGCCGTGTGGTGCGCCCGCCTTATGCCGGCGTGGACGCCGGCGACTTCGTCGGCCGCACGCTGCAGGCCGTGGACCGCGACTCCATCGCCCATGTGCCCGGCATCGTCGACGTGGTGGTCATCGGCGACTTCATCGGCATCGTGGCCGAACGTGAAGACCAGGCCGAGGCCGCGATGCACGCGCTGCAGGTGCAGTGGAAGCCCTGGCCCGGCCTGCCCGGCCTGCACGACGTGGAAAACGCCGTGCGCACCAACCCCGCCACCCGCCGCCTGCTACTGGAACGCGGCGACGTGCCGGGCGCCATCGCCACCGCCGCGCAGCCGATGCCGCGCAGCTACCTGTGGCCCTACCAGCTGCATGCGTCCATCGGCCCTTCGTGCGCGGTGGCCGACTGGCAGGGCAGCCGCCTCACCGTGTGGGCCGGCACCCAGAACCCGCATGTGCTTCGCGCCGACCTGGCCCGGCTCACCGGCCTGGACGATGTGCAGGTGGACGTGGTGCGCATGGAGGCTGCCGGCTGCTACGGCCGCAACGGCGCCGACGACGTGGCCGCCGACGCGGCGCTGCTGTCGCGCGCGGTGGGCCGGCCGGTGCGGGTGCAGCTGACGCGTGAGCAGGAACACGCCTGGGAGCCCAAGGGCGCCGCCCAGCTGATGCAGATCGACGGCGGGCTGCAGGCCGACGGTTCGCCCGCGGCCTACGACTTCCAGACCAGCTACCCCAGCAACGGCGCGCCCACGCTCGCGCTGCTGCTCACCGGCACGGTGCCGGCCACGGCCACCGCCTACGAGATGGGCGACCGCACCGCGGTGCCGCCCTACGACTATGCGAACCTGCGCGTGGCGGCCAACGACATGCCGCCCATCCTGCGGGCCTCGTGGCTGCGCGGCGTGTCGGCGCTGCCGAACTCGTTCGCCCATGAGTCGTACATCGACGAGCTGGCCACCGCCGCGGGCGTGGATCCGGTGGACTACCGGCTGCGCTACCTGAAGGACGAACGCGCCGCCGAGCTGGTGCGCGCCACCGCCGCCAAGGCCGGCTGGCTGCCGCACAACGCGCCGCAAGGCCAGGGTGCGGTGCCGGGCAGCAACGGCCAGGTGCTCAAGGGACAGGGCTTTGCCTATGCCCGCTACGTGCACAGCAAGTTCCCGGGCTTCGGCGCCGCCTGGGCCGCCTGGGTGGCCGACGTGGAGGTGAACCGCGTGACCGGCGAGGTGCACGTCAGCCGCGTGGTGGTGGGGCACGACGCCGGCCTGATGGTCAACCCCGCCGGCGTGCAGCACCAGGTGCACGGCAACGTGCTGCAGACCACCAGCCGCGCGCTGAAGGAACAGGTGCGCACCGAGCCGGCCGGCCCGAACCTGGGCGCCGTGGCCACGCGCGAGTGGGGCAGCTACCCCATCCTCAGCTTCCGCGAGGTGCCGGTGGTGGAGGTGATGCTGATGCCCCGCCCCGGCGAAGCACCGCTGGGCGCCGGCGAATCGGCCTCGGTGCCGGGCACGGCGGCCATCGCCAATGCCATCTTCGACGCCACCGGCGTGCGCTTTCGCAACCCGCCGTTCACGCCCGAGGTGGTGCGGGCGGCGCTGAATCCGTTGCCGGCACCGGACGACGCGCAGGCGCCTGCTGCTGCAGCGCTGGCCGCGCCTGCCGCAACGCCACCCGCCACCGCCACGCTGCCGCCCGACGCGCCACTGCCCCGCCGCCGCCGCGGCCTGTGGGCCACCGCCGGTGCGCTGCTGGCCGGCGCGGTGGGGCTGGGTGCCGCCGTCTTGGGCTGGCGCCCGGCCATCGCCCCGGTGGCGCCCGGCAGCAGCGCACTTGTCTATACAAGCGAGACCATCGAGCGTGGCCGCCTGCTGGCCGCGGCCGGCGACTGCGTGGTGTGCCACACCGCACCCGGCGGCACGCCCAACGCCGGCGGCCGGGCGATGCAAACGCCCTTCGGCACCGTCTACAGCACCAACCTCACGCCCGATGCCGAGACGGGCATCGGCCAATGGTCGTTCAGCGCCTTCCAGCGCGCGATGCGCGAAGGCATTTCGCGCGACGGCCGCCACCTGTACCCGGCCTTTCCGTACACAGCGTTCACCCGCATGACGGACGAGGACCTGACCGCGCTGTATGCCTACCTGATGGCCCAGCCCGCGGTGCGCCATGCACCGCCGCCGACGCAACTCGCCTTCCCGTTCAACCTGCGGCCGCTGATGGCGATGTGGAACGCGCTGTATCTGGTGCCCGGCCCGGTGGCGGCCGACCCCGGCCGCAGCGCCGCCTGGAACCGCGGTGCCTACCTGGTGAACGGCCCTGGCCATTGCGGCGCCTGCCACACGCCGCGCAATGCATTCGGCGCTGAACGCATCGGCAGCGCCACGCTGTCGGGCGCGATGGTGGACGGCTGGGAAGCCCCCGCGCTCACCGCGCTGGCCCGTGCACCGCGCCCGTGGACCGAAGAGGACTTCTACAGCTACCTGCGCCGCGGCTTCAGCCCGAACCACGGCGTGGCCGGCGGCCCGATGGCCCCGGTGGTGCAACAGCTGCAGGCGCTGCCCGACGACGACCTGCGCGCGATGGCGACCTATCTGGCTTCGTTCAACACGCCCCCGACGCAGCAGCCGGCCGCGGCCACGCCCAACCCAGCGACCAAGCCCCTGCCCGACGCCCGCGCCCGCCTCTTCGAAGGCGCTTGCGGCGCCTGCCACCACGACACGCCGGTGCCCGGCCAGTTCGGCCTCGACCTGCCGCTGGGCTTGAACAGCCAGCTGCACAGCGGCCGGCCCGACAACCTGCTGCGCACCATCCTCGACGGCATTCAACAGCCAGCCACGCGCGAGCTGGGCTTCATGCCCGCTTTCCGGCACGCGTTAGACGACCAGCAGGTCGCCGACATCGCCGCCTACCTGCGCGAGCGGCACGCGCCTGGGCAACCGCCCTGGCCTGATCTGGCGGCTGAGGTGGCGCGGGTGAGGGCGCTGCCGGCGCACTGAGAGTCGCAGGCTGCTCTTTGGGGCAAGGCTTGAGGTGCTGTTCTTGTTCGGCCGCCATGCGTTGAGCGGGGGGCGGCGGGGCTCATGCTGGGGCGGTCGGCCCTGCGGGCCGACTCCACTGCGGTGCTCGCGTCGAGGTCGCGCGGCAGAACTCGCTACGTTCGCTGTCGCTCACTGCGCTCGGACAACTGCCGCGAGTCAGTTCACGAAGCGCGCTGGCGCGCGCCGACCTCGCCACTGCGCTCCTCGCCGCCCCAGAAATCGCCCCACCGCCCCCCACCCACCGCACGGCTCGGACTGGCGGGTGCCAGCCCTTTGCAGGCTCAACCGGGAAATGAAGCCACGCGTCGGGAGGGCCACATGCACCGCTTGGCGTGCGATGCGCGCAGCGCGAGCCCGCAACGCAGAGCGCCACCGTTGGCCTTTTGCGCAGGGCCGTGCGGGCGGGCCCGGGGGCGCATCTGGAGCGCCGAGCAGCGCAGGGTGGGTGGCCGTGCGCGCAGCGCGCTTCGTGCTCTGACTCGCGGCAGTTGTCCGAGCGCAGTGAGCGTCAGCGAACGTAGCGAGTTCTGCCGCGGGCCGCCCACCCAAGTAGCGCAGGGCAGTCCGCGCAACGCGCGGACCGCGGAAGCTAAGCCCCCGGGCCCGCCCGCACGGTCCGGAGCAAACCAGCACGCAACTACGCAGGGTGTTCCAGCAATCAACTGCCAAAGGCACAAGACCCCGTCGCACGCCTGACACACACCCTGCCGACACTCCGCCGCTTCACCGCCCGCGCGCGATCCCACGGTTCCGCGGGCGCCAAGCACATCGCCAGGAGTACAGCCATGGGACGCCCGCTCGTCAAACCGCCGGTCCGCAAGGGGCCGAACCGCCGCCAGTTCTTCCGCCAATCCGGCAGCGGCACCGCCGCCCTCGCCGCCTCCACCTTGATGCCCTTGGGCGGCGCCATGGCCTCGGCCGTGGCCAACGTGTTCCAGCATGGCGTGGCCAGCGGCGACCCGCTGTCCGACCGCGTGATCCTGTGGACCCGCGTGACGCCCGCCACCGCCCGCGGCGCAGTGACGGTGCAGTACCTGGTGGCGCGTGACGCGGCGCTGACCCAGGTGGTGCTGCGCGGCAGCACCAAGACCCACCCCGACCGCGACTACACCGTGAAGGTGGACGCCGCCGGCCTGCAGCCCGGCACCACCTACTACTACCAGTTCAAGGCCGAGGGTGTTGACTCCCCCATCGGACGCACACGCACCCTGCCGGTGGGCCAAGTCGACCGCCTGCGCATGGCGGTGGTGAGCTGCTCCAACCACGCCTACGGCTACTTCAACGCCTACCGCCACATCGCCGAACGGGCCGACCTGGACCTGGTGATGCACCTGGGCGACTACCTGTACGAGTACGGCATCAACCAGTACGGCACGGCCCGCACCCCCGAGCCCGCGCACGAGATGGTGACCCTGGCCGACTACCGCATGCGCCATGCGCAGTACAAGCGCGACGCCGACCTGCAGGCCATGCACCGCCAGCACCCGATGATCGCCATCTGGGACGACCACGAGATCACCAACGACGCGTGGAAGGACGGCGCGCAGAACCACACCGAAGGTGCCGAAGGCGTGTGGGCCGAGCGCGTGGCCCAGGCCCTGAAGGCCTACTACGAATGGATGCCGACCCGGGTGCCCGATGCCAGCGACCTGCGCAAGAACTGGCGCGGCTTCCGCTATGGCGACCTGGCGGAGTTGCTGATGCTGGAAGAGCGGGTGTCGGCCCGCTCGCAGCAACTGATCGAAAGTGGCCAGTTCACGCAGACCGGCGCCTTCACCGATGCCAGCCGCGGCCTGCTGGGTGAGACGCAGGAAGCCTGGGTGGCCAGCAGCCTGCGCAACAGCAAGGCCCGCTGGAAGTTCCTGGGTCAGGGCGTGATGTTCGCGCAGCTCAAGGGCGTGGGCGCGGCCAACGCGGCCGGTGGCGGCAGCTTCCTCAATGCCGACCAGTGGGACGGCTACCAGCCCGCCCGCAACCGCATCTACGACATCCTCAAGGGCAACGCCACCACGCCGGGCGTGGACAACGTGGTGGTGCTCACCGGCGACATCCACAGCTCCTGGGCGGCCGACCTGACGCAGGACCCGAACAATGCCGACGTGGCCAGCGGCGGCTACAACCGCGTGACCGGCGAGGGTTCGCGTGCGGTGGAGTTCGTGGGCACCTCGGTCACCTCGCCGGGCCTGAACGACCCGCAGGGCAGCACCGCCGCCTTCCTGCGCAGCCAGAACCCGCACTTCAAGTACATCGACCTGATGCGCCGCGGCTACATGCTGATCGATGCCACGCCGCAGCGCGTGGTGGGCGAATGGTGGTACGTGGACACGGTGGCCAGCATCAGCCACGTGCAGGCCTTCGGCACCGCCTTCGAAGTGCAGGCCGGCACCAACCGCCTGGTGCCTTCGGCGCAGACCACGCCGCGCGCCAACCCGCCGCAACTGGCCCCCTGACATCTGTTCAGCAGGATCTCTCTCATGACCACCTCCCTCCCCTTCGCCCTGCGCGCCACCGTGGCCGCGCTGCTGGCCGCCACCGGCCTGGCCGCCCACGCGGGCGACTTCACGTTGAGCGGCCAGCTCGCCCACCACAACGACGTGGTGCGCATCACCTTCGACGTGGCCGCCGGCGGCAGCGACGTCAGCCTGTTCACCGACTCCTGGCAGAACGGCCTGAACTTCGACCCCGCGCTGGCCGTGTGGCGCCAGAGCGGCAACGACTGGACGCTGATCGGCCAGAACGACGATGTCGACCTGCCCAGCGGCGCCCAAGGCTGGTACGACAGCGGCCTGACGCTGACGCAGGCCGCTGCCGGCCGCTACATGGTCACGCTGGTGGCCACCTTCAACGCGCCCAACGGCACGCAGCTGTCGCAAGGCTTCAGCTACGACGCCGAGGCGCCCATCACCATCGGCCAGTGGACCCAGCCCACCGCCGACATCAACTACGGCGACCAGAAGGGCGGCCTGTGGCAGCTGCACCTGAACGGCGTGCAGTCGGTGGCCGCGGTGCCCGAGCCCTCCACCTGGCTGCTGATGGCGCTGGGCGCGGCCGCCCTGCTGCCGGCCGCGCGCCGCAGCCGCCAAGCCTGACGGCACACCGCGCTTAACATCGGTCGCCTTCTGTACCTGGAGGGCCACCGATGCCAACGTTCATTGCCGCGGGCCTCATCGGTGTCGTCGTCGGCTGGGGCTTGTTGTTCCCCGCCTCGCTCGGCACCACCTTCGATCAAGCCCTGGGCTTCATCACCCACACCTTCGGCTCGTTCTACCTGTGGGTGGTGCTGGCGCTGGTGGTGATGTGCGTGCTGCTCGCCTTCAGTCGCTACGGCACGCTGAAGCTGGGCGGCGAAGACGACGAGCCCGAGTTCTCGCTGGGCTCCTGGTTCTCGATGCTGTTTGCCGCCGGCATGGGCATCGGCCTGGTGTTCTGGGGCGTGGCCGAGCCCATCTCGCACTACGGCACCCCGCCACCGGGCATCACGCCCAACACACCCGATGCCGCCAACGCGGCCATGCGCTACAGCTTCTTCCACTGGGGGCTGCATCCCTGGGCGGTGTACAGCATCGTCGCGCTGGCCATCGCCTTCTTCCAGTTCCGCCGCCAACAGCCGGCGCTGGTGAGCGCGGTGACCTCGTCGCTCGGTTCTCCCTTGGTGCAGCGGCTGGCGCCGCTGTTCGATGCGCTGGCCGTGATCGCCACCGCGTTCGGCGTGGCGGCGTCGCTGGGCATCGGCGCGCTGCAGATCAACAGCGGCCTGGCCCGCGTGTTCGGCGTGCCGGTGAGCAACACCGCCCAGGTGATCATCATCGCCGTCACCACCGCCATCTTCATCACCTCCGCCGTCAGCGGCGTGGAGAAGGGGCTGAAGTGGCTGTCCAACGGCAACCTGATCGTGGCTGCGCTGCTGGCGCTGGCGGTGTTCCTGCTGGGCCCCACCGTGGCCATCATCGACACGCTGACCAACACCCTGGGCGGCTACCTGAGCGACCTCGTGCGCATGAGCCTGCGCATGACGCCTTTCCGCCAGACCGACTGGGTGGCCAGCTGGACCATCTTCTACTGGGCCTGGTGGGTGTCCTGGGCGCCGTTCGTGGGCCTGTTCATCGCCCGCGTCTCGCGCGGCCGCACCATCCGTGAGTTCGTGCTGGGCACGGTGCTGGCACCCACCATCGCGGCCATGCTGTGGTTCTCCATCTTCGGTGGCACCGCGCTCAACCTGCAGCTGCTGCAGGGCGCGCCCATCGCCGAGGCGGTCAAGGCCGACGTGTCCACCGCCCTGTTCGCGATGTTCGATGCGCTGCCGCTGGGCAGCGTGATGTCGGTGGTGGCCACACTGCTGGTGCTGGTGTTCTTCATCACCTCGGGCGATTCGGCCACGCTGGTGCTGGGCATGATGAGCCACCGCGGCGACCCCAACCCCTCGGCGCGCAGCAAGATCCTGTGGGGCCTGCTGATCGCCGGCATTGCGGTGAGCCTGCTGCTGAGCGGCGGGCTGAAGGCGGTGCAGACGGCCACCATCGTGTTCGCGCTGCCCTTCACCGTGGTGATCCTGCTGATGGCGCTGGCGCTGTGGCGCGGCGTGCGCACCGACTGGCTGGAGGAAGACCGGCGCGAGCGGGCGCTCAAGCGCCGGCTGCGCGAGATGGCCGGGCCGCGCTGAGGCCGGCGCACCGCCTGGCGGAACACCTCGGGGCTTGCGACGACAATGCCCCCGGGTGCGGCCGAGGCGAGCCGCCGGAGAGACCCGAGTGCAACCGATCATCCACAGCCTGCTCGACAACGACCTCTACAAGTTCACCATGTGGCAGGCGATGCTGCATCGCCACCCGCAGACGCAGGCCGAATACCGCTTTGTGTGCCGGCATGAGCCGGGTTATCCGCTGTCCGAGCTGGAGCAGGAGATCGGCGAGCAGCTGGACCACCTGTGCAGCCTGCGCTTTCGGCCCGACGAGCTGAAGTACCTGCGCGGCCTGCGCTACATCAAGACCGACTTCGTCGACTTCCTGCGCATCTTCCAATTCCAGCGCGAGTTCATCCACGTGCGCATCTCGGGCGACACGCTGGAGATCATCGCCAACGGTCCGCAGGTGCACGTGATGGCCTTCGAGATCTACGTGCTGGCCATGGTCAACGAGCTGTACTTCCGCCGCTTCGACGCCGACCAGGCCCTGGCCTGCGGCCGCCAGCGGCTCACCGACAAGCTGGAGCTGCTGGACCGCTTCGACAACGAGGCGCCGCGCACCCACCCCTTCGAATTCTTCGACTTCGGCGTGCGCCGGCGCTACAGCGGTGCCTGGCAGCGCGAGGTGGTGACCACCCTCAAGCGCGAGGCTTCGCGTTACTTCAAGGGCACCAGCAACGTGCTGCTGGCGCGCGACCTGGACCTGATCCCCATCGGCACCATGGCGCACGAGTACCTGCAGACCTACCAGGCGCTGGGCGTGCGGCTGCGCGACTTCCAGAAGGCGGCGCTGGAAAGCTGGGTGCAGGAGTACCGCGGCGACCTGGGCGTGGCGCTGACCGACGTGGTGGGCATGGACGCCTTCCTGGCCGACTTCGACCTGTACTTCGCCAAGCTGTTCGACGGCCTGCGCCACGATTCGGGCGACCCCATCGTGTGGGGCGAGAAGGCCCTGGCCCACTACGAGAAGCTGCGCATCAACCCGCACACCAAGCGGCTGACCTTTTCCGACGGGCTGGACATTCCGCGCGCGCTGGCGCTGTACCGGCACTTCGCCGACCGCACGCAGCTGGGCTTCGGCATCGGCACCAACCTCACCAACGACGTGGGCCTGAAGACGCTGCACATCGTGATGAAGCTGACCCACTGCAACGGCCAGCCGGTGGCCAAGCTGAGCGACAGCCCCGGCAAGACCATCTGTGACGACCACACCTTCCTGGCCTACCTGCGCCAGGTGTTCAACGTGCCGGCTCCGGCCGTCTGACCTTTTTCTTTCCGACGAGAAGTTCGATGTCCGAAGACCTGAAGACCCGTTTCGAGCAAGCCGTGGCCGAGAGCAAGCAATTGCCCGAGAAGCCCGACAACATGACGCTGCTGAAGATCTACGGCCTGTTCAAGCAGGCCACCAGCGGCGACGTGCAGGGCGACCGCCCCGGCCTCACCGATTTCGTCAACCGCGCCAAGTACGACGCCTGGCAATCGCTGGCCGGCACCTCGGCCGAGCAGGCGATGAGCGACTACATCGAACTCATCGAATCGTTGAAGTAGGCCCCCAAGCTCGCTGCGCTCGCGGCCCCCCGAGGGGGCGCACCCGCCCTTGGGACGGCCCGGCGGGCGGGTGGCCGTAGGCCCCCAAGCTCGCTGCGCTCAGCCTGTGGCCTTGGCCAGCAGCGCATCCAGCTTGCGGGCGATCTCGGCTTCCACCGTGGCGCCCATCGCCTTGAAGAGGAAGCTCAGCTCGGCCTGCAGGTCGAGCTGGTCGGCCTTGACCGCCAGCGTGCCCTGGATGCCGCTGCGCTCGAAGCGCACGGTGTCGCCGTCGCTGCCTTCTTCGGTCTTGAACTGCAGGCCGTACTTCTCGCCGGCCTGCTGCATCCACTGCTGGGCCAGGCGGCGCGCCTGCGGCAGGCCCAGGGCATGCGGTCGTTGGATGTGGATGTCGGGCTGACGGGCCATTCGGCTCTCCTCGGGCGGGTCGGGGTCAAACAGGGTTCAGGGGGATGACTGCAGGGCGGCGCGGCGCTCGGCCATGGGCAGCGCGGCCAGCCGGCGCACCTCGGCATAGAAGCGGGGAAAGTCCCCGCCCAGGCGCTCGAACAGGCGCACGAACTGCGGCACCAGGTCGTTGTAGGCGCCCTGCACCGCCAGCGACGGGTTGCCCGCGCGGGCGAACCAGGCGTCGTAGCCGGCATAGCCGCCCCAGCGCTCACGCTTCATGGTTTCATAGTCGGCACGCAGCCGGGCCAGGCGCTCGGCCTTGCCGCGGCGCTTGTCTTCGTCGCTGGCACTGCTGGCGTACAGCGCCGCCAGGTCGGTGCGAGCGGCCAGCGTCAGCGCACGGAAGTCCGCGCGCCGCTGCGTCATCTGGTCGTAGGCCTCGCGGCTGCCGGGCGCGCCATGCTGCGCCAGCCAGCGGTCGCCGCCGATGCGTTCCACTGCGGTGGCGAAGGATTCGTTGAAAGCGGTGTCGCCGTTGGCATAGGCCACCTGGTGCGCCAGTTCATGGAACACCATGCGCGCCAGTTCAGCTTCCGACCAGCCGATGAAGGTGTTGAGCAGCGGGTCGCCGCCCAGCCAGTCGCTCCAGCCCAGCGTGGAATAGGCCGGCACGCCATACACCGCCACCTCCCAGCCTTCGGCCTTCAGCTGCGCGGCCAGCGCATCGGCCGCCGCCCGGTCGTAATAGCCGCGGTAGCCGATGCAGCCCACCACCGGAAAGCACCAGGTCTTGAGCTGCAGCGACAGCTCGGGCGTGGCCACCACGTTCCACACCGCGGCACTGCGGCCCAGGTCGGCATAGCGGCGGTAGCTGCGGTTGTCGGGCAGGTGCAGCTCGGTCACCGCGTAGTCGCGGATCTGCTGCGACAACGCCAGCTGCTGGCGCAGTGCCGGCGGCGTGGCGGGGTCGTCCAGCACCTCGGGCACCGGCCGCGCGCGGGCCAGCAGGTCGAGGTGGCCGTGCGCCGCCTGTGCGTAGTAGCCCGCGGTGCTGCAGCCGCCCAGGCCGGCGGCCACCAACACCAGGGCCAGCGCCGCGGCGCCGCTCCACATCGCCATGCGGGCGCTGCGCCTCACGCCAGCCGTCACGCCGTTGCGGGGGCGCTGGCCGTGGCCGCGGCTTCGGCGGCCTCCACCTGCACCAGGCAGTCGTAGAAGGTGGGCGCGCGGCCCAGGTCGGTGAGCTGCTGGCCCGTCAGCTCATTGACGTTGGTGCCGTCCACGCCGAACTTGCGCCACCAGATGCCCAGGCCCACCACCACGCCGGGCCGCGCCCGGGTGCTCACCTCGGCCTTGCAGCGGTAGCTGCCGCGGCCGTTGAACACCCGCACCAGCTGCCCGCCGGTGATGCCGCGGAGCCTGGCGTCGTCGGGGTGGATCTCGAGCAGCGGCTCGCCTTCGATGCTGCGCAGGCTCTTGACGTTGACGAAGGTGGAGTTGAGGAAGTGGCGCGCGGGCGGCGAGATCATCGCCAGCGGGTAGGTCTGCGCCAGCGCGGGCGCGCTGTCGGCACTCTCGTAGTTGGGCACGAAGTCGGCGCCGCGGGCGTCGGCCTTGCCGCTGGGCGTGTGGAAGCCGCCTTCGGCAAAAGGCGCCTCGGGCAGCGGCAGCTTCTGCCAGCCGTGCTGCTGCAGCGCCTCGAAGCGGATGCCCGGCTTCAGGGCCTGACGGGCCATCGCCTCGTCGCTGTCGGCGAAGCAGGGCTCGTCGAAGCCCATGCGGGCGGCCAGCGCGCGGAAGATGTCGGTGTTGGAGCGGGCCTCGCCGCGCGGCGTCAGCGAAGGCTGGTTCAGCAGCACGTAGGTGTGGCCGTAGCTGGTGTGCAGGTCCAGGTGCTCCAGCTGCGTGGTGGCGGGCAGCACGTAGTCGGCATGGTCCGCGGTGTCGGTCATGAAGTGTTCCAGCACCACGGTGAACAGGTCTTCGCGCGCAAAGCCCTGCACCACCTTGCGCGACTCCGGCGCCACCGCCACCGGGTTGCTGTTGTAGACCACCACCGCCTCCACCTTGGGGCCGAAGCCGGGGCCGGCCTCGCGCAGCAACTCGTCGCCGATGGTGCTCATGTTCAGCGTGCGGGGCCGGCGGCCGGCCAGCAGGTCGGGCCGCTGCAGCGCCGCATGGTCGATGGCCCGCACGAACCAGCTCGAAGCACTGAGCAGCATGCCGCCCGACGGATGGCGCCAGGCGCCGGTCAGGCAGGGCAGCAAGGCCACCAGCCGCACCGCGTTGCCGCCGCCGCGCACCCGCTGCATGCCGTAGTTCAGGCGGATGGCCGCGGGCTGCGTGCTGCCGTAGTCGCGGGCCAGCTCGCGGATGTCTTCGGCGGCCACGCCGCACACCTGGGCGGCGCGCTCGGGCGGCCATTGCAGGGCGCGCTCGCGCAGCTCGGGCCAGCCCTCGACATGCTGATCGATGTAGGCGGCGTCCAGCCAGCCGTGGGTGATCAGCTCGTGCATCAACGACAGCGCCAGCGCCCCGTCGGTGCCCGGCTTCAGCGCCAGGTGGCGGTGGCACTTGTCGGCGGTTTCGCTGCGGCGGGGGTCGATGCACCAGAGCTTGGCGCCCGCCCGCTTGGCCTGCTGAGCGAAGGTCCAGAAATGCAGGTTCGACGCGATCGAGTTGCTGCCCCAGATGACGATGAGCCGGCTGCCCGCGAAGTGCTCCAGGTGCATGCCCAGCTTGCCGCCATAGGTGGCCTGCAGGCCGGCTGCGCCGGCGCTGGCGCAGATGGTGCGGTCCAGCAGCGAGGCGCCCAGCTTGTGGAAGAAGCGCGCCGCCATCGATTCACCCTGCAGCAGGCCCATGGTGCCGGCGTAGCTGTAGGGCAGGATGGCCTGCGGATCGCGAGCCGCGATGGCCTGCAGCCGCTGGGCGATGTCGCTCAGCGCCTCGTCCCAGCTCACGCGCTCGAACTGCCCGCTGCCCTTGGGGCCGACGCGCTTCATCGGGTGCAGCACCCGTTCGGGGTGCTCCACCCGCTCCGCGTAACGGGACACCTTGGTGCACAGCGCGCCGTGGGTGGGCGGGTGGTCGGGGTCGCCCTGGATGCGGATCACGCGGTCGTCGGCCACGGTGACGCGCATGGCGCAGGTGTCGGGGCAGTCGTGCGGGCAGGCGCCGCGCACGACCCGTTCAGCGATGGCGGTCGAGCTCATCGGGGCACTATGGCACAGGCCGAGCCAGGGCATGGGCCCGGCGTAAACTGGCCCGCTCCCTGCTTGGAGCTTTGTTCATCATGCAATTGATCGAATCGATCCTGGCAGACGCTGCCAGCATTGCCAGCCTGCGACGAGACATTCACGCCCACCCGGAGCTGTGCTTCGAGGAAGTGCGCACCTCCGACCTGATCGCCAAGGCGCTCACCGACTGGGGCATCGAAGTGCACCGCGGCCTGGGCAAGACCGGCGTGGTGGGCATCGTGCGCAACGGCACGTCCCAGCGCGCCGTCGGCATCCGCGCCGACATCGACGCGCTGCCGATGACCGAACACAACCACTTCCCGCATGCCAGCAAGTACGCGGGGAAGATGCATGCCTGCGGCCACGACGGCCATACCGCGATGCTGCTGGCCGCCGCCAAGCACCTGAGCAAGCACCGGAACTTCGACGGCACGGTGTACCTGGTGTTCCAGCCCGCCGAAGAAGGCGGCGGCGGCGCCCGCGAGATGATCAAGGACGGCCTCTTCGACCTGTTCCCGATGGAGGCGATGTTCGGCGCCCACAACTGGCCGGGCCTGAAGGTGGGGCAGTTCGCGCTCAGCAGCGGGCCGATCTACGCCTCCAGCAACGAGTTCAAGATCACCGTGAAAGGCAAGGGCGCCCACGGCGCGATGCCGCACCTGGGCATCGACCCGGTGCCGGCCGCCTGCCAGATGGTGCAGGCCTTCCAGACCATCATCAGCCGCAACAAGCGGCCGATCGACACCGGCGTCATCTCGGTGACCATGATCCACACCGGCGAGGCCACCAACGTGATCCCCGAGCGCTGCGTGATGGAAGGCACCGTGCGCACCTTCACCACCGAGGTGCTGGACCTGCTGCAACGCCGCATGCAGGAAGTGGCCGAGCACACCGCCGCCGCATTCGAATGCACGGTCGATTTCGAGTTCGTGCGCAACTACCCGCCCACCATCAACCACGACGCCGAGACCGAGTTCGCCAAGGGCGTGCTGGCCGAGGTGGTGGGGGCCGACAACGTGGTGCCCTTCGAGCCGACCATGGGCGCCGAGGACTTCAGCTTCTTCCTGCAGAAGATCCCCGGCTGCTACCTGATGATCGGCAACGGCGAAGGCGCGCACCGCGAAGGCGGCCACGGCCTGGGGCCCTGCATGCTGCACAACCCCAGCTACGACTTCAACGACGACCTGATCCCGCTGGGCGCCACCGCCTGGGTGCGCATGGCCGAGCGCTGGCTGGCGCCGCGTTGAGCCGTCCGCCTTCTTCCTCCACCGCCTGAGTACCCGGCACCCATGAGCATTCCCACCGACATCGACCGCTGCTTCGCCACCACCTATGCCGAGGCGCGGCAGAAGTTCCTCGCCGCGGCCGATGCCGCCGGGCTGGACGTGCACAGCCACCCGCACCCGCTGGTGGGCCGCGACGGCGAAGCATTGGCGATGGACGTGGCGCGTGCCGGGCCGGCGGACGCGGCTTCGCTGCTCATCGTCAGCAGCGCCTGCCACGGCATCGAGGGCTACTGCGGCTCGGGCGTGCAGAACGCGCTGCTGGCCGACGGCGCCTTCGCCCGCCGCGCGGCCGAGTCGGGCGTGGCGGTGCTGTACATCCACGCGCTCAACCCCTGGGGCTTCTCGTTCAACCGGCGCACCACGCACGAGAACGTCGACCTCAACCGCAACTGGCACGACTTCAGCCGGCCGCTGCCCGAGAACCCGGGCTACGACGAGCTGGCCCGCTTCATCGTGCCCGACACCTGGCCGCCTTCGGCCGAGGCGCAGGCCGCGCTCACGGCCTATGCCGACCGGCATGGCGAGCGCGCCCTGCAGACCGCCATCTCGGGTGGCCAGTACAACCACCCGCAAGGCATCTTCTACGGTGGCCGCAACCCCACCTGGAGCCAGCAGACGCTGCGCCACGTGCTGGCCGAACACGCCACCCGCTGCAGCCGGCTGGGCTGGATCGACCTGCACACCGGCCTGGGCCCCTCGGGCCATGGCGAACGCATCTTCGCCTGCCGCAACGACGCTGCCGCGCTGGCCCGCGCCCGCGCCTGGTGGGGCGACGCCGTGACTTCCATCTACGACGGCAGCTCCAGCTCTTCGCCGCTGGTGGGCCTGATGTGGAGCGTGGCCGACGAGGCCTGCGCCCAGGCCGAGTACACCGGCATCGCGCTGGAATACGGCACCGTGCCGCTGGGCGAGATGCTGGAAAGCCTGCGCGGCGCGCAATGGCTGGAAAACCACCCCGAGCTGGGCGACACGCCGCAGCGCCATGAGATCGAACGCCGCATGCGCGCGGCCTTCTACACCGAGACACCGGCCTGGAAGCAGCGCATCGTCGAGCAGGGCGTCGAGGCCGCCTGGCAGGCAGTGGAGGGTCTGGCGACAGCACCGGACAGGTGATAGAACCGGCACCGTCCGCCACTCGCGCACGGTGCCGCCATGGATCTTTCCACCTTCATCGCTACCGCCTGGGAGCAGCATGCCGACGATGCTGCCGGCACCGCGCAGCGCATCGCCCAGGCGCTGCCCCAGGTGCAGGCCGCGTCCGAGGTACCGCCCTTCGCTGCGCTGCTGGCGCATGTGTACGGCGAGCACCTGGGCCACTGGCCCGAGGCGCTGGCCCTGCTGGCCCGCCTGCGCGGCGTAGCCGCCGACGACGCCGCCGCCCAGGCCGCCGTGATGCGCGCCGAGCGCACCTTGCGCTGCGCCAGCGGCGACGCCAGCGCGCTGGACGACCTGGCCACACCTGAGCGCGCCGCCGTGCTGGCCGGCACCGCCGCGATGCAGCTGGGTCGCGGCCAGACCGAAGCCGCCGCGCAGGCGCTGGACGCGGCACTGGCGCTGGCCGAAGCCGGCCTGCCCGACGGATCACCCGCACTGCGGGCGCTGGCCGTGGCGGGCAACAACATCGCCGCCGAGCTGCAGCAGCGCCCCCACCGCAGCTCGGCGGACACCGCGCTGATGCTGCGCGCCGCCGAAACCGGCCTGCGCTACTGGTCGCGGGCCGGCGGCTGGCTGCAGGTGGAGCGGGCCGAGCACCGGCTGGGCAGCTGCCAGCGCGCGGCCGGCCGCCTCGCCGAGGCCCGCGACAGCGCCCGCCGCTGCCTGGCGGTGTGCGAGGCGAACGACGCGCCCGACTTCGAACGCTTCTTCGCGCTTGCGCTGCTGGCCGTGACGCAGCGTGACCTGGGCGACGAACCCGGCTTCACCGCCGCACGCGACGCGGCCCTGGCCTGCCATGAACGGCTGTCGGCGGACGAACGACCGTGGTGCCGCGACGAGCTGGCCTTGCTGCAGACGGGGCAAGCGGGCTGAGCGGGGCATGATCCGCGGCCCTTCGGCCGCCGGCTCAAGTCTCTTCTTCGGCCACCAGCTGCAGCGTCACCGGTGCCGCGCGGTGCAGTTCGGCCTGCACCGACAGCCGCAGTGGCTGGCCCGGCTCTACCGTCTTGCGGAAGCGCACATCCAGGCTGTCACGTCCGCTCTCGTGTGTGGGCACCCGGCGCGCCCACTGCTGGGCGCCGTCCACCAGCACCTTCAGGCCGTGCCAGGCGTCGTGTGCTTCCCGCGCCCGCACCTGCAGGCTGCAGCTGATCTCGAAGCTGCGGGTGCGTGCGGCGTCGGGCGGGATGTCGAGCTTCAGCAGGCTGCGCCCCTCGGTCTCGGCAACCCAGCGTTCGGGCGTGGTACGGCGCGGCGGTGGCAGCATGCGATGCGAGAAGGGTGAAAACTCAATGGGGCTTGCGCCGGTCGGTGGGTTTGTCGTCGGTGGGCGGGCGGAAGGCGTCGGGCTTGTAGACGTTGCCATCCCAGCTGCCGCGGCGCGAGGCGCGGCGAATGGCCTCCTGCGCCATGCGGGCCGCCTCCTTAGGGTCGGCGCGCCGCTCCGGCCGCGTGGGCAGGGGCTGGCGCCGGCGGCGCAGCTGGTGCCAGGCGCGCAGCACCACCGCATCGATACGGCCGCGCAGGCGCGCGCCGATCACCATGCGCAGCAACAGCGCCAGGCAAATGGCCAGGACGATGCCGGCCAGCACGCGGGTGATGATGTCCATCGACCCGAGATGGTAGCGCCGACGCGGAAAGACGGTTATTCGCGGGTGGGCGCCAGCCAGCGCTCCAGCGTGCTGCCCAGCAGCTGCACGTTCACCGGCTTGGCCAGGTAGTCGTTCATGCCGGCCTGCAGGCAACGCTCGCGGTCGGCCGGCGTGGCATGGGCGGTCAACGCGATGATGGGCGTGCGCTGCGCCCGCAGCCCGGCTTCGCCGTCGCGGATGCGCCGCGTCAGCTCGTAGCCGTCCATGCCGGGCATCTGGCAGTCCATCACCACCACCGCAAAGTCGCGCGCGTCCAGCGCGGCCATGGCACCGGCGGCGTCCGAGGCCACGTCCACCTCGAAGCCCAGGTGCTCCAGGAAGGACCGCGCCACCACCTGGTTGATCTCGTGGTCTTCCACCAGCAGCACGCGGCCGCGCGGCGTGGCCAGGGATGCCGGCAGCGGGCCGGCGGCCGCTCCCGCTGCCGGCAGGCCGCCACGACCGGCAGATTCCAGCGCACGGGCCAGCGCCGCATCGTCCACCGGCCGCTGCAGCCGGGTGCCGCTGGGGCCGCCGGCCGTGGCGCCGGCCGAGGGTTCGCTGCGCTGCACGAGCAGCCGCTCCCAGGGCACCGGCTGGGCGTCGTCCAGGCCGTTGGGTGGCCAGCCGTCGTGCGGTTCGTCGTACAGCACCGCATGCGGGGCCTGCGCGCCCAGCGTTTCGGGCGCAAAGGCCAGCTCGCGCCAGGTCATCAGCGCCACCACCTCATGGCCAAGATGGCGCAGCCGGGCCTGCCAGGCCTGCTGGCTGGCCGGTGCATCGCTGATCACGGCCACCCGGCGCAGCGCGGCCGCCTCGCGTGCGGCGGCGGGCACCGAAGGCGGCGCCTCCAGCGGCTGCAGCGGCAGCTGCACGCGGAACAACGCGCCATGGCCTTCTTCGCTTTGCAGCGACACCTGGCCGCCCATGGCCTGCACCAGCAGGTGCACCACCGCCAGCCCCAGGCCGATGCCGCCCTGGCGCCGCGCCAGGCTGGCGTCGGCCTGCACGAAAGGCGCGAAGACGCTGGCATGCAGCGCGGGCGAAATGCCGATGCCGGTGTCGCTGACCTCGATGAGCACGCCGCCATCGGGCGCCGGCCGCGCGGCCAGCAGCACCTGGCCCACCGGGGTGAACTCCAGCGCGTTTTCCAGCAGGTGGTTGACCACCTGCCGCAGCCGGGCGGCATCGGCGCGCACCCACACCGGCAGCCCCGGGTCGAGCAGGCATTCCAGCAGCAGCCGCTTGGCCTGGGCACGCGGCCACACCTCGGCCACCGCGGCGTCGAGCAGGCCGCGCAGCGCCACCGGCTCGGCACGCAGGCGCGGCGGCTCGGCCTCCAGCCGGGTGAAGTCGAGCAGCCGGTCCACCAGCGTCAGCAGGCTGCCGGCCGAGCGCTGCATCATCTCCACATAGCCGCGCTGGGTGGCGTCCAGCTGGGTGGCGGCCAGCAGGTCGGCCATGCCGGTGATGCCGCTCATCGGGGTGCGGATCTCATGGCCCAGGTGGGCCAGGAACTCGGACTTGGCGCGGCTGGCAGCCTCGCTGGCGGCCAGGGTCTGGCGCAAGGCCGCGGCATCCAGCGCGGGATCGGGCTGCGCCGCTGCGGGCGGGGCCGGCAGCGGCGCCTCGGCCGGCGGGCCGGGCGGCATCGCGGCCGGCCGGTGGCGCCACTGCCGCCACCATTGACGCCACGGCGGGCGGGTGGAAGTGGGGGTGGGCGGCTGGTCCATCGGCAATTGGCGAATAGTGGCCGAGCATAGCCGTGAGATCGCGGGATTCCTCCCTTGCCCGCCCCCGCGGGTCGGCGTAATTGCCCCTGGGTTCAGGTCACCCGCGGCTTCACCCACAGCCAGGCCACGACGCCGATGAGCATCATGCCCAGGGAGGTGAGTGCCAGGCCGATGGCCGAATGCATGACCAGCGGCGCCACCACGCCGGCCACCAGGCCGTTGGCCAGGCTGCCCACGCAGGCCTGCAGCGAAGAGGCCATGCCGCGGCGGTCGGGCGCCTGGTCCAGCACCAGCAGCGTGACCACCGGCACCATCAGCGCCCAGCCGAAGGCAAAGATGCCGATGGGCAGCAGCGCCCAGGCCGGGTGCGGCGGCAGCAGCAGGTTGAGCGCGACGTTGGCCACCGACACCCCCAGCATGATGGTGAAGCCATGGCGGATCTGGTGCTTGGGCTTGATGCGCCCGGCCAGCCGGCCCGACAGGAAGGCGCCGGCCATGATGCCGCCGATGCTGATGCAGAAGAACCAGAAGAACTGGGTGGGCTGCAGGTGCAGCAGCTCACCCAGGAACACCGGCGCCGACAGCACGTACAGGAACATGCCGTTGAAAGGGATGCCGCTGGCCAGCGCCAGCGCCATGAAGCGCGGGCTGGCACCCAGCTGCAGGTAGCCGGCCATCAGGTGGCGCGGGTGGAAGGACTGGCGCTGCGCCGGGTCCAGCGTTTCGGGCAGCAGCCGCCAGTTTATGAGCCACAGAGCCGCGCCCACCAGCACCAGGAACCAGAAGATGGCGTGCCAGCCCAGGTGCACGAACAGCAGGCCGCCCACCATCGGCGCCACCGCAGGCGCCACGCCGAAATAGATGGTCACCTGCGACATCACCCGCTGCGCCTCGGCCGGCGGAAACATGTCGCGGATGATGGCGCGCGACACCACCACGCCAGCCCCGCAGGACAAGCCCTGCATGGCACGGAAGAACACCAGCCAGCCCACGGTCTGCGACAGCGCGCAGCCCAGCGAGGCCAGCGTGAAAACACCCATGCCCCACAGCACCACCGGCCGGCGGCCGAAGCTGTCGGCCAGTGCGCCATGGAACAGGTTCATCAGCGCGAAGCCGAACAGGTAGGCCGACAGCGTCTGCTGCATCGCGGCCGGCGTGGCGCCCAGCGACGCCTGGATGCCGGAGAAGGCCGGCAAGTAGGTGTCGATGGAGAACGGCCCGACGGTGCCCAGGCAGGCGAGCAGCGCGGCCAGGGTCCAGCGCGGGCCACGCCACAGGGTGGAGGCTTGGGGATTCACAGCGAGCGTCCGTAAGCGGGCTGCCGCCCGCGGGTGGAAAGAAAAGTGTGAAGCAAGCCGATAGGCCGGATTCTGTGCACGGCGTCGCCCTTGCAGGCGCCGCCGCGTGACCGCCATTCCTCTGGGCCGTGGGTCGCCCACACGGCTCGGTGCCACCTACCCGCACACTCCTCGGGCCGAATCAACGTGTGCCTATTTGGTGTTGCTGCGCGCAGAGATTGCCCGTTTCACCCGCCACGGCGCGAACCGTGGCGACTCGTCTCTGTTGCTCTGATCCTCACCTCGCGGTGGAGAGCCGTTAACTCCTGCGCTGCCCTGTGCAGTCCGGACCTTCCTCCAGTGCCGTGTTTCCACGATCGCACCAGCGGCGGTCTGGCTTGCTTCACCGTGCGATTATCGCGGCTGAAGCGTCTTTCAGAATTTTTCCCGCCAGAAGGAGACCGGCCATGCGCGCAGACAACGTCCTTGCCACCATCGGCAACACCCCGCACATCCGCATCAACCGCCTGTTCGGCGCGTCGGCCAACGTGTGGGTCAAGTCCGAGCGCGCCAACCCCGGCGGCTCCATCAAGGACCGCATCGCGCTGGCCATGGTGGAAGACGCCGAGGCCCGCGGCCTGCTGAAGGCCGGCGGCACCATCGTCGAGCCCACCTCGGGCAACACCGGCGTGGGCCTGGCCATGGTGGCCGCCGTCAAGGGCTACACCCTGGTGCTGGTGATGCCCGACAGCATGAGCGTGGAGCGCCGCCGGCTGATGCTGGCCTACGGCGCGCGCTTCGTGCTCACCCCGCGGGCCGAGGGCATGAAGGGCGCCATCGCCAAGGCGCAGGCCATCGTGGCCGAGACGCCCGGCGCCTGGATGCCGCAGCAGTTCGAGAACAGCGCCAACATCGACGTGCACGTGCGCACCACCGCGCGCGAGATCCTGGCCGACTTCCCCGAAGGACTGGACGCGCTGATCACCGGCGTGGGCACCGGCGGCCACATCACCGGCTGCGCGCAGGTGCTCAAGGCCGAGTGGCCGCAGCTCAAGGTGTTCGCTGTGGAGCCCACCGCCTCGCCGGTGATCAGCGGCGGCCAGCCCTCGCCGCACCCGATCCAGGGCATCGGCGCCGGCTTCGTGCCCAAGAACCTGCACACCGCGCTGCTGGACGGCGTGGTGCAGGTGGACGCCGAGGCCGCCCGCGAGATGGCGCGCCGCAGCGCCCGCGAAGAAGGGCTGCTGGTGGGCATCAGCAGCGGCGCCACGCTGCAGGCCATTGCGCAGAAGCTGCCCGATCTGCCGGCCGGCGCCCGCGTGCTGGGCTTCAACTACGACACCGGCGAGCGCTACCTGTCGGTCGAAGGCTTCCTGCCGGCCGAGTGAAGAAGCACGACGTGGCCAAGCCCCTGAAGTTGGCGGCCGCGGCGATGCCGGGCCTGGAGTACGCGCTGCCGCCCGGCACCCGGGTGGGCGGCGTGGTGATCGATTCGGTGCTGTCGGTCGGCGAATTCGGCATCGTGTACCACGGGGTGGACCCGATGCTGCGGCGCGCGGTGGCGCTGAAGGAGTACTTCGTGCCCGCGCTGAGCGTGCGCGACGCCGAGGGCCAAGTGACCCCGCGCAGCGAGGCCGAGGCGGCCGCCTTCGCCACCGGCCGCCAGGCCTTCGTCGAAGAAGCGCGGCTGCTGGCGCACCTGGACATTCCCGGCCTGCTGCCGGTGACCGGCCTGTTCGAGGACCGCGGCACCGTGTTCCGGGTGATGCCCTTCGCACCGGGCCGCACGCTCGCCTCGTGGCGGGCGATGTACACCGACACCATGGACGAAGGCGGCCTGCGCCACCTGATCGCCGACCTGATGGTGCCGCTGGAAGCGCTGCACGGCGCCAACCTCGTGCATGGCTATGTGCTGCCCGAACAGGTGATCCTGGCCGAGGGCCGGCCGGCGCTGCTGCTGGGCTTCGGCACCGTGCGGCGGTCGCTGCAGGGCGCGCTCGATCCGGCCTACACGCCGGTGGAACAGCTGCCGTCCGGCGGCCACCTGCCGCGCGGCGCGTGGAGCGACGTGTATGCGCTGGCAGCGCTGGCGCGCTTCGCGATGTCGGCGCAGCCGGTCACGCCGTCCAGCGAGCCGCCCACCGCCCATGCGCTGCGCGCCCGCGCACCGATGGGCCATGCGCTCTCGCACGCGCTGGAGCGTGCGCTGGCGCCCGCACCCGGCGATCGTCCGCAATCGATGGCCGCCTTGCGCCAGGCCATGGGCCTGCGGGCCGGCGGCGGCCTGGGCAGCGGCATGGTCGACGTCACGCTGCCCGGCGGCGAGCCCTTCGACGCCACCGCCACCCGGCCTTGGCCGGCACCGTCCATCGGTGCCTCACTGCGCGCTTCCACACTGCGCAGCGCGGTGGCCGAGCAGTCGGCCTTCGCCGCGCCACTGCGGCCCACGCCGCGGCCGGCGGCGGCGCCAGCCCCCACGCCCGCGGCTGCGGCCGCTTCCGCGGCAGGCGCTGCAGCGCCCGCCTACCCGTTGCCGGGGCGGCCCTCGCTGCACGAAGCGCCGCTGCCGGTGGCCCGCGCGTGGGAAGACAAGCCGCCGTCGGAGCCGGTGCCGGCACCCGCAGCGGTGGTCGCGAGCGCCGACCTGCCCGCTGAAGGCGCGGCAGCCGAAGCGGCTGAAGTGGCCGAACCGCCGCCCGCAACGCAGCCGACTGCTGGCGAACCGTCGCTGACGGCGGATGCACCGGTGCACGCCGAGCTCACGGCCGGGCCGCCCGAGCCCGCGTTCGATGTGCCGCCCGCGCCGGAGATATCGCCGGCCGCGGACGATGCGGCACCCGCGCACGACCCGATCCCGCAGTTCATGGCCAACGCGGCCGCCCACACCCGCGTGGAGCCGCTGCTGCATGCGGTGGAGGCGGCCCCGCCGCCCCCGGCCGTGCCGCAGGCGCCCGAGCCGCCGCCGCTGGCACCGCTGCCGCCGGAGCCCACCCCAGCCGCGCCGCCACCGGTGCTGACGGCCGCGGTCTTCACCACGCCGCCCGCGGTACCGACGCTGCAGCCGATCGACCTGCCGGCCGACCGGTCCATCCGCGCGGGCGCCGCACCAGCCGCGCCGGCCGATGACGAGGAGCCGATCGACGACGCCGTGCGCGCCGCCATTGCGGCGGCCATCGGATCGCTGCCGCCCGCCCCGCCCCGCCGCGCGCCTGGCGCCCTGCCGGCGGGCGCAGCCGGCCTGGCTGCCGACGGCCTGCCGCGCATCGAGCTGCCCGACCTGATGCTGCCGCAGGCCGAAGACACGGACGCGCCCACCGAGCGTGCGTCGGCGCGTCAGCGCCCTGGCGGGTTGTCGGTGCGCGCCCGCGTCATCGCGTTGCTGGTCGGCCTGCTGGTGCTGATCGCCATCGGCGCCGTGGCCTGGTCGGCCTGGAAGGACGCCACCTTGAATCTGGGTGGCGGCTGAGGCTCAGGCGGGGTCGAGCTGTCGCCAGCGCAGCGTTTCGCCGCCGCGCAGCGGCTTGAGCTGGGCATCGCCGAAGGGCACGGACTCGGGCACCGGGTAGTCTTCGCGCACCAGGGTCACGCGGCCGGTGTTGCGCGGCAGGCCGTAGAAGTCGGCGCCGTGGAAGCTGGCAAAGGCTTCCAGCTTGTCCAGCGCACCGGCCGCCTCGAACACCTCGGCATACAGCTCCAGCGCGGTGAGCGCGGTGTAGCAGCCGGCGTGGCCACCGGCATGCTCCTTCAGGTGCGCCGCATGCGGCGCACTGTCGGTGCCCAGGAAGAAGCGGTCGCTGCCCGAGGTGGCCACCTGCACCAGCGCCTGGCGGTGCTCTTCGCTCTTGAGCACGGGCAGGCAGTAGTAATGCGGCCGCAGCCCGCCCATGAAGATGGCGTTGCGGTTGAACATCAGGTGCTGCGGCGTCAGCGTGGCGGCGGTGAAGCGGCCGGCCTCGCTCACGTACTGCGCGCCTTCGCGGGTGGTCAGGTGCTCGAACACCACCTTCAGCTCGGGCAGGTCGGCGCGCAGCGGCCGCATCACGCGGTCGATGAACACCGCCTCGCGGTCGAACAGGTCGACGTCGGGGTCGGTGACCTCGCCGTGGATCAGCAGCGGCATGCCTTCACGCTGCAGCGCTTCCAGCGTCTTGTAGGTCTTGCGCAGGTCGGTCACGCCCGCATCGCTGTTGGTGGTGGCGCCCGCCGGGTACAGCTTGACGGCGACCACGCCCGCCTCCTTCGCGCGGCGGATCTCGTCGGGCGGCAGCAGGTCGGTCAGGTACAGCGTCATCAGCGGCTCGAAGTTCGAGCCTTCGGGCCGGGCGGCCAGGATGCGCTCACGGTAGGCCACGGCCTGCGCGGCGCTGGTGATCGGCGGCCGCAGGTTGGGCATGATCACCGCCCGCTGGAACTGGCGGGCACTGTGCGGCAGCACCGCCGCCAGGGCGGCACCGTCGCGCACATGCAGGTGGAAATCGTCGGGCCGGGTCAGCGTGAGCTGGCTGGCGACTTCGGAGGCGGGGGCAGAAGAGCTCATGGAGCCATTCTGCCCGGCCGGACAGCGAGCGCAGCGAGCTTGGAGGCCGAAGGTTCAGCCGCCGGGCCGCCCCAAGGCTGAACGCTCCCCAGGGTCCGAAGGGCCCTTTGACAAGGGCCTGGGGGGCGCGAGCGCAGCGAGCTTGGGGGCAGAGGTCAATGCTGGAGGATCTTCGACAGGAAGTCCTTGGCCCGCGGCGAACGTGCGTCGGGGTTGGTGAAGAACTCCTTGCTGGTGCAGTCCTCGATGATCTTGCCGGCGTCCATGAAGATCACGCGGTGGCTGACCTTCTTGGCAAAGCCCATTTCGTGCGTCACGCACATCATGGTCATGCCTTCGTGCGCCAGCTGCACCATCACGTCCAGCACCTCGCCCACCATCTCGGGGTCCAGCGCCGAGGTGGGTTCGTCGAACAGCATCACGATCGGGTCCATCGACAGCGCACGCGCGATGGCCACGCGCTGCTGCTGGCCGCCCGACAGCTGGCCGGGGAACTTGTCCTTGTGGGCCGACAGGCCCACGCGGTCCAGCATCTTCAGGCCGCGCTTGAGACTTTCGTCCTTGTTGCGGCCCAGCACCTTGATCTGCGCCAGCGTCAGGTTCTCGGTCACTGTCAGGTGCGGGAACAGCTCGAAGTGCTGGAACACCATGCCCACGCGGCTGCGCAGCTTGGGCAGGTTGGTCTTGGGGTCGGAGATGGAGGTGCCGTCCACCACGATGTCGCCCTTCTGGATCGGCTCCAGCGCGTTCACCGTCTTGATCAGCGTGCTCTTGCCCGAGCCCGAGGGCCCGCACACCACGACCACTTCACCCTTCTTGATGGTGGTGGTGCAGTCGGTGAGCACCTGGAAGCTGCCATACCACTTGCTGACGTTCTTGATATCGATCATGGGGAGCTTCCTGTCTCAACGAATGATGGCGATTTTCTTCTGCAGCCGGCGCACGAGCATGGAGAGGCTGAAGCAGATCACAAAGTAAATGACGGCGGCGACCAGGTAGGTTTCGACCGGGCGGTTGAAGTTCTTGCCCGCCACTTCAAAACCCTTGAGCAGGTCGTAGGCGCCAATGGCATACACCAGCGAGGTGTCCTGGAACAGGATGATGGTTTGCGTCAGCAGCACCGGCAGCATGTTGCGGAAGGCCTGCGGCAGCACGATCAGCTGCATGGTCTGCGGGTAGGTCATGCCCACCGCGTAACCCGCATACACCTGGCCACGCGGCACGCTTTGAATACCGGCGCGCATGATCTCGGAGTAGTAGGCGGCCTCGAACAACGTGAAGGTGATGATGGCCGAGATCTCGGCGCCCAGCGGCTGGCCCAGCAATTTGGGGATCAGCAGGAAGAACCACAGGATCACCATCACCAGCGGAATGCTGCGCATGGTGTTCACGTAGGCCGCGGCGGGAATTTCCAGCCAGGGTTTGCCGGACAGGCGCATCAGCGCCAGCAGCGTGCCCAGCACGATGCCGCCGACCATGGCGATCAGTGTCAGCTGCAGCGAGAACAGGAAACCCTTGAGCACGAAGCTCTGGATGACGCCCCAGCTGAGGAAGGAAAAGTCGAGTGCACCCATGATCACTTGCCCCCGATCTGGCCGGGAATGCGCAGCCGCTTCTCGATGACCTGGGCGATGCGGTTGATCGCGAAAGCCGAGATGAAATACAGCGCGGTCACGGGAATGAAGATTTCTTCGAAGCGCGAGGTTTCTTCCGAAGCCTGCATCGCGAACATCGTCAGCTCGGCGATCGACACCGCGAAGGCCACCGAAGAGTTCTTGATGATGTTCATCGACTCCGACGTGAGCGGCGGGATGACGATGCGGAAGGCCATCGGCAGCAGCACGTAGCGGTAGGTCTGCGGCAGCGTCAGGCCCATGGCCAGGCCGGCATAACGCTGGCCACGCGGCAGGCTCTGGATGCCGGCCTTCACCTGCTCGGAAATACGCGCCGACGTGAAGCAGCCGAGCGCGAACACCACCAGCACGAAGCTGGGCACGTCACGCAGCACCAGGAAGATCGACGGCAGCACGTGGTACCAGAGGAAGATCTGGACCAGCAGCGGAATATTGCGGAACAGCTCCGTCCAGCAGTTGCCGATCGCGACCAGCAGCGCGCTCGGCGCGGTGCGAAGAATACCCATCAATGAACCGATGGCCAGCGCCAGCACCAAGGCCAGCACTGCGACGCTCAAGGTCCAGCCCCATGCGGACATCATCCATTGGAGGTAGGTTTCCCCCCCGCCGGTGTCCTGCAAAAACAATTGCCAATCCCACGTGCCCAAAGGCCGCCTCCTCAAGTGTTGTCGCCCGTGCGTGCGTGGCACGCCGCCGGCCATACGCAAGGCCCGGGCCGTGCGGCCCGGGCCTGAACCGGTTGTGGCTTATTTCTTGGCGTACTCTTCCATCGGCTTGTCGTTGGGGTTCGCCCACGCAGCCTTGGTGGCGTCCGACAGCGGCAGGCCCACCTTGGTGTTGCTCGGCGGGATGGGCTGCATGAACCACTTGTCGTACAGCTTGGCCAGCTCGCCGCTCTTGATCATGCCCTTGATGCTGTCGTTGACGGCGGTCTGGAAGGCGGTGTCGCCCTTGCGCAGCATGCAGGCGATGGGCTCGACCGACAGCACTTCGCCGACGATCTTGTAGTCGGCCGGGTTCTTCGACTTGCTGATGTTGCCGGCCAGGATCTGGCCGTCCATCACGAAGGCATCGGCGCGGCCCGATTCCAGCAGCAGGAAGGCGTCGGCGTGGTCCTTGCCGAAGACTTCCTCGAAGTTCACGTTGGTGGCGCGCTCATGCTTGCGCAGCGTCTGCACCGAGGTCGTGCCGGTGGTGGTGGCCACCTTCTTGCCGGCCAGCTGGGCCACCGAGGTGATGCCCGAGTTGGCCTTGACGGCGATGCGCACTTCTTCCACGTAGGTGGTGACGGCGAAGGCCACGTCCTTCTGGCGCGCGGTGTTGTTGGTGGTGGAGCCGCACTCCAGGTCCACGGTGCCGTTCTGCACGAGCGGGATGCGGTTCTGCGAGGTCACCGGCTGGTACTTGATGGCGATCTTGGTGCCCAGCTGCTTGCTCAGGTCGGCCACCACGTGCTCGGCCATTTCGGTGTGGAAACCGACGTACTTGCCATCACCCAGGGTGTAGGCCAGGGCCCCGGACGATTCACGGGTGCCCAGCGTGATGCTGCCGCTGTCCTTGATCTTCTTGAGCGTGTCGGTGGTTTGTGCGGTGGCAGCACTCGCCGCGACGACCACGGCCACAGCGATCAACGATTTCTTCATGCCACAGGCTCCTTGGGGAATGGAAAGGTAACAACTTACGTTCAAAACGCGGCGCCATTCTAGGAAGGCACCAACTTGGTGACGACAACCGCTTCTCGTCACCCACCTCGGGTGAGGCAGCCCAGTGGCGGCAGGACGGCCCGCCCAACCTCAAGCGCTGGCTTCATGCAGCTTCCGGGCCACCCCTGTCGCAGGGGCCGGCGCGAATGTACGTTTGCACACCCTGCGACGGCCAATTCTGTTTCGGTGCGGTTCCATGCGTCAGACGCATAGATTGCCGCCTCGACCTCACGCGGGGCGACTCAGGAAGTCCCACACCGCCCGCGCCACCGGCTTTACATGGCGGGCGCTTTCCGGGCGTTCCCGGTAGATGCGCACCTCCATCGTCAGCTCGTAGCCTGGACCACCCGCCGCACTGACCAGCCGGCGCGACTTGAGTTCCTTGCGCACCGAGCTGGCCGGCAGAAAGGCCAGACCGTGGCCTTCCAGCGCCATCGCCTTCAGGCCCTCGGCCATGTCGGTCTCGTAGATCGGCTCTAGCGGTGGCGGCTCCGGTGCGTGCTTGACGATCTGCTCGACCATGCGGGCCATGTAGGCGCCCGAGGCGTAGCTGAGGAAGGGCACACGGTCAGCCGACAGCGGCGGCAGCCGGAACAACGGATATCCGTCCGCATCGGCCTTGGCATAGGGGGCCAGCGTCTCCTGCCCCAGGCTCAGCATCTCGTAGCGCTCGGGCGGCAGCTGCAACGGCTGCGAGGCATGGTGGTAGGCGATCAGCAGGTCGCAGGTGCCTTCGGTGAGCCGCAGCACCGCGTCGTGCACGTTCAGGGCGATCAGCCGGCTCTTGATGGCGCCGAAGCGGCGCCGCAGGTCCATCAGCCAGTGCGGGAAGAAGTTGAACGCCAGCGTGTGCGGCACCGCGAACTCGAGCATGTCCTGGCCGCTGACGTGATGGCTGCGCATCATGTTGCGGGTGGCCTGCAGGGCGCCCATGATCTCGAGCGACTGGGCGTGGAAGGTCTCGCCGGCCGGCGTCAGCCGGGTCGGGTAGGACGATCGATCCACCAGGTCGATGCCGGCCCAGGCTTCCAGGGCCTGAATGCGCCGCGAGAAGGCCGGTTGCGTGACATGCCGCAGCTGTGCGGAACGGGAAAAGCTGCGCGTTTCAGCGAGCGTGATGAAGTCTTCCAGCCACTTGGTTTCCACGCCCACGAGTGTAGGACCCCCGTTGAAACGTTCGTGCTCGCAAACCCCACCCACGGGCCGCGCCGCATGTTGATCCCTTGAACCGAGGGGTGCGCGTGTCAAAGTACCGCCGCATCGGATTGGGTACATTTGTTAACGCTGCACGAAGTGGCGGCAAGCTTCCTGCTTGTTGCCCCCGGCACCAAAACACAAATCCCAGGATCAGGAGAACCGCATGCCCACCTCGTCCACGCCCCGATGGTTGGGCTTTGCGCTGGCCTGTGTGCCGGCCTTCGCGTCGGCGCTGACGCTCGACTTCGAGACCGGCGAGCGGGAAGGACCCACCGGTCTGCCGGGCGTGTACGCGGTGCCGGGTGTGAGCATCAGCAACGGCTTCGTCTTCATCGACGCCGACACCGACCAGCCCGGTCGCCCCGGCACCGGCAACTTCGGCCGCGCGCCCAGCAAGTACGGCGCGCTCACGCTGTACCGGGACGCCAGCTCGTCCGAAGGCCTGAGCATCAGCTTCGATGCGGGCATCACCGACCAAATCTCGTTCGCCTACTCCACCGTCGACAACCCACTGACGGTGACGGTGCTGGACGCCAACAACAACGTGCTCGCCCGGTCGGGCTCTGGCTCTCTACCTGCGCTGACGGCACTGGGCTCGAAAGATCAGCCCTTCGAGGGCGCCTTCAGCGCCAAGGAAGACGGCGACTACAACACCTGGGCCGACTACACCCTCAGCTTCAGCGGTGTCGCCAAGACGGTGGTGTTCAGCGGCATCGTCTCCAACCCCGGCCCCACCGGCAAGGTGTTCGGCGACTTTTTCATCGACGACGTGACCGTGACCAGCGCCGTGCCCGAACCCGCCACCGTGGCGATGATGCTGGCCGGCATCGCCGGGGTCGGCGTGGCCGCGCGCCGGCGTCGCGCCTGACGAATTCGCGGCATGATCCCGGCGTTCCCATGCGCCGGCCTGCCCGATGTTCACCCGCTACGACATCACCCACACCACGCGGTACCTGTACAGCAAGCCGGTCACCTTCGGTGAACACCGGGTGATGTTCAGGCCGCGCGACAGCCACGACCTGCGCGTACTGGCCACCGACCTGGAGGTCAGCCCCCACGCCGCCGTGCGGCTGATCCAGGACCCGCATTCCAACTCGGTGGCGCTGGTGCAGCCTCTGGCGCCCGCCACGGAGCTGCGCATCGTCTGCCGCTTTCGCATCGAGCATGCGCAAAGCCACAACCTGGAGCTGCCGCTGTCGCCCAGCGCCGAGCTCTATCCCTTCGCCTACGGCGTGGAAGAGCGCTTCGACCTCGAGCACTACCTGCGCCCCCATTACGACGACCCGCAGGGCGAGCTGACCCGCTGGGCGCGCCAGTTCCTGCGCACCGACGGGCCCACCGGCACGCGCGAGATGCTGGTGCACATGAACCAGTTCATCCGCGACCACTTCGAGTACGGCCAGCGCGACGAAGAAGGCACCCAGACGCCGCTGCAGACGCTGGCGCTGGGCAGTGGCACCTGCCGCGACTTCGCGCTGCTGATGATGGAGGCGGCCCGACGCCTGGGCATCGCCACCCGCTTCGTCTCGGGCTACCTGTACGACCCGGCGCTGGACGACGCGCTGGTGGCCGCACGCGCCGCCAGGCCCCCCTCCGATACGCCGGCAGACCCGCCGGCCGAAGACGCGGCCGCAGCCGCCACGCCGACGGTGGGCGCCGGCAGCACCCACGCCTGGCTGCAGGCCTACCTGCCCGGCGCGGGCTGGGTGCCTTTCGATCCCACCAACAACCTGCTGGGCGGCAACCAGCTCATCCGCGTGGGCGTGGCGCGCGACCCCAGCCAGGCCGCCCCCGTCACCGGCAGCTGGTACGGTGACCCGGAGGCCTACGAGGGCATGGAAGTGCGCGTCAACGTGCGGCGGGTGCTTCCGCCGGTGCGCTGAGGCCCGCCAGCGCCCACAGCGCATCACGCTCGACGGCTGCGGCATCGTCGCGCAGCTTGAAGAGGTGGGCGTTCAGCGAGCGCAGCGCCACCGGGTGCAGCCGCGGCGGCACGTCGTCGTAGACCGAAGTCAGCAGCGTGTCCACCGTGGCGGGGCCCAGGCGGCGCAGCGCATCCACCACCTTGGCCTCGCGCTTGAGCCGGTGGGCCACGATGGCTTCCATCGCCTGCCGCGGCCGGGGCATCAGAAAGCCGTGGCCCGGCGCCAGCCAGTCCAGCTCCAGCGTCGTGGCCAATGTGCGCAACGAGGCGATGTAGGCCCGCATGTCGCCATCGGGCGGGTTGATCACCACCGTGCTCAGCTGCATCACATGGTCGCCGGTGAAGAGGGTCTTCTCCTCTTCCAGCAGGAAGCACAGGTGGTTGGACGCATGGCCCGGCGTGTGGAACACCTGCAGCGTCACGCCTTCATCCACCGCCAGCCGCTCGCCACCCTGCAGCACCCGGTCGGGCGCGAAGCTGTCGTCCTGCCACATCGGGTGCGCGGCCACCCGGCCCAGCACCGGCGCCTGCGTGGCCTGCTTCAGCGCCACGCAGGCCGGTGAGTGGTCGGTGTGGGTGTGGGTCACCAGGATCTGCGTGATGCGCCCGGGCGCGGCAGCCAGCACCGCGGCCACGTGCGCCGGCAGCGCCGGGCCGGGGTCGATCACTGCCCATTCGTTGTTCGGGCCGCCGCCCACCAGGTAGGTGTTGGTGCCGGGGCCGGTCATCACGCTGCCGTTGCCCGCCGTCACGCGGATCACGTGGGGCGACAGCCGCACCGCCACGTCGGTCTGGATGTCGTAGCTGGCATGGCCGCGGCCCTCGGGGTCCAGGCGGCCCAGCTCGGCCCAGGCGGGTTCCTCGGGCAGCACCGGGCGCTTGCCCTGGCTGCCACTGCCCAGCCGCGGCTGCGTCAGCGGCACCTCGCGCGGCTGCCGGGCCCAGGCCAGGAAGGCCGCCGCACTGGGATGGGCGGCGATGAGCTTGAGGGTGCCGAGGGTGGGCGTCAGCATCTTGTAGCCGGCGGGGTCGGCCAGCACCTCGGCGGGCCGCAACCAGCGATGCTCCACCGTTTCGGCCGCGTCGTGCAGCGCCCTCTGCCCGGCGGGCGCCAGCGCCGCGAAGAAGCGGGTGTCGAAACGCTTGGGAATGCCCACCGGCGTGCGCCAGTGGGCGTAGTACGCCAGTTCGTCCAGCGCCAGCGACAGGCCATGCTCGGCGCACAGCGCGGGCAGCGTGGTTTCGCCGCGGTGCAGCGGGCCGCGCGCGGCGTCCAGCACGGCCACCTGGGCCGCCGACACGGGGGTGCCATCGGCGCTGCGCGCCAGCAGCACACCGCATTCCTCGAAGCACTCGCGCACCGCGGCCACGTAGTAGGCCAGGCCGCCGCGCTCCACGCCCAGACGGGCGTCGGCCTCGTCGGCGCTCACGCCGGTGCAGCAGCCGGCGCTGGCCTGGTCGCCCTCGTCCACCAGGCCGCCCGGGAACACCCAGGCACCGCTGTTATGGTCGCCGCGCTCGGCCCGGCGCAGCAGCAGCACTTCGGGCCCGGCGGGCGACTCCCGCACCAGGACGAGGGTGGCGGACGACCGCGGCGCACGCCCCACGGGGTCGGCAGCCAGATGATTCAGCGAGTCATACATCGTTCAGGTTCCCACAGGCAGGCACCCATAATGCCGCAGACCCTGCCCCGGGTCTCCACCGCCTGGAAGGAAGGGTCTGCATGAGCCTGTTGCTGGTGCGCCATGGTGAAACGGCGCTGAACGTCGCCCGCGTGCTGCAGCCGCCCGACACGCCGCTGAGCGACACCGGCTTGCAGCAGGCCGCCCTGCTGGCCAGGCGCATCGCGGCGATGCGGCCGGCCGCCATCGTCAGCAGTCCGTTGCCGCGCGCCTGGCAGACCGCCGCTGCCATCGCGCAGGTCACCGGCCTGGCGGTGCAGGCGCTGGACACGCTGCAGGAGCGCCACTTCGGCAGCCTGCGCGGCCAGCCGTACGACCAGCTGGGCTTCGACCCCCTGAAGATGGCCGAAGCGCCGCCGGGCGGTGGCGAATCACTGGCTACCTTCCATGCCCGTGCGGCTGAGGCGCTGGCAACGCTGGCCGAGCAGCAGCGGCAGTTGGATGGCCCCCTGGTGGTGGTGACGCACGGCCTGGTGCTGCGCGCCTGGCTGGACCACCAGCTGCAGGTGCCGGCCGCCCTGGCCTTGGCCGGCCCGCTGGGCAACACCGCGCTCACCGTGTGCGCGGCCGTGCCGCCGCACACCGCCGAGCTGGTGAACTGCACGGCCCACCTGGTGGGCAACAGCCGGCACGCGTCGGGCAGCCTGGTCGGCGGCTGACCCTAGGGCGCCTGCAGGCGCTGCAGCAACGCCATCGCAGCCGCCGGCGCACGCTCCTTCGCGCCGTTGATGAAGTAGACGAACACGTCCTGCGGCTGCCCCGCCGGCTGCAGTGAAGGCGCCACGCGCGGCAGGTCGGCATCCACGCCACCTTCCGCCCAGTGGCGCGCGGCCACGGCCCAGCGGTCCAGCACCTCGGGCGCATAGCCGGTCGGGATGGCGCTGTCGGCGCTCAGCAGCCTGGCATAGACAAAGCTGCCGGTGAGATCGGCGATGACCGGAAAGCGATCCAGCGCATCGGTGAACACCGTGGTCACGCCGAAGCGCCGCGCCAGCGCCAAGTAGTCGGGCGAGGCAAAGCTGGGGTGGCGCACCTCCAGCGCATGGCGCAGCGGAAGGCCGCCCACCGCGCCGGGCAGCAGCGCAAAAAAGCGCGACAGATCCTCCTCGTCGAACACCTTGGTCGGTGCCAGCTGCCAGACGATGGGGCCGAGCTTGTCGCCCAGTTCGGCAATGCCGCTGCCGATGAAGCGGTCGATCGATTCGCCCGCTTCGGCCAGCACCCGCTTCTGCGTGGCGTAGCGCGAAGCCTTGAGCGAAAAGACGAAGCCCTCGGGCGCGGCATCGCGCCACTTGGCGTAGGTGGCCGGCTTCTGCGCGCTGTAGTAGGTGCTGTTCACCTCGATGGCCGTGACATGTTGCGCGGCATATTCAAGTTCACGCGCCTGCGGCCATCCTGCGGGGTAGAAGTTGTCACGCCAAGGTGCGAAGTTCCAGCCTCCGATGCCGACACGTATGCGGGGGGTCGAGCTCATTCATCCCTCCAGGTTGGGCTTGTAGGAAACCGACTACAGCAGTTCCCCCATTCGGCGGATGGCAACCAATGACATCCCCACGCACTATCACACCGTTGCAGGAGAAGGCCATGGCTAGCGAACAAGTTTGGATGGAAGCAAGCGGACAACGCTGGGATTTCTCGCCCGCCGTGGTCGCCGAAGAAACGCCGATGCACGACGTCGACCTGGGCTATGAAGCGGCTCTGCCCGGCCTGCAGGCGCTGTACGCCGATGCGGCCGAAGCCCGCCACCGCGTGACCGAACCCGGCGAACGCTGACCCCGGGGCCGCGCCCGCGGCCCTGCACGCTGAATACTGCGCACCATTGCAGTGCGCACGTGGACCGGCATGGCGCTTGCGAAGCAGCTCTCCGTCAACCTGGAGACTTGCCGAATGCACCGCCGCTCCCTCATTGCCGCCAGCGCCCTGATGCTGGCCGCCGCCCTGCCCGCCGCCGCGCAGAACGCGCTGGATGAAGTGATGGCCAAGAAGGTCATCACCATCGCCATTCCCACCGACTTCCCGCCCTACGGCTTCGTCGGCACCGACCTCAAGCCTCAGGGCCTGGACGTCGACATGGCGAACTACATCGCCACCAAGCTCGGCGTGAAGGTGGAGCTGGTGCCGGTGACCAGCGCCAACCGCATTCCCTACCTGCAGACGCGCAAGGCCGACCTGGTGATTTCCACGCTGGGCAAGAACCCCGAGCGCGAGAAGGTGATCGACTTCAGCTCCGCCTATTCGCCCTTCTTCCAGGCAGTGTTTGCGCCCAAGGCCACTCCGATCAAGGCCGCTGCCGACCTGGCCGGCAAGACCGTAGGCGTGACCCGTGGCGCCATGGAAGACATGGAGCTGAGCAAGATCGCGCCGTCGTCCACCGACATCAAGCGCTTCGAGGACAACAACGCCACCGTGGCGGCCTTCGTCTCGGGCCAGGTGCAGGCGATCGCCACCGGCGCTTCGGTGGCCGGCAACATGATGGCGCGCAACCCGAATCTGGGCGCGGAGTACAAGTTCGTGCTAAAGGATTCGCCCAACTTCATCGGCATCGCCAAGGGCGAAGACAAGCTGCGCGCCAAGGTCAACGAGATCATCGCCGCGGCCAAGGCCGCCGGCGACCTCGACAACCTGGCCAAGCGCTGGCTGGGCCGCCCGGCCGGCGACCTGCCTCTGTGATGCACGGTGGCGCGCGGTCGGTGACGTCATCGACACGCGCCACAATGGTCCGATGATCGAACCCGACCTCCCGTCCCCCGTTCAGTTCACCGATGCCGACGCGGCCTTTGCGCATGCCAAGGCCTTGTACGACGCCGCGATCGCCCACCTGCGGCAGCACCTGAATGCCTTCCTGGCCGGCGAGCTGCCCGCTTCCCGCGTGCGCGCCTGCTACCCCTTCGTGCGGGTGGAGGTCGATACCGTGCGCCGCGCCGATTCAAGGCTTTCGTACGGCTTCGTGTCGGGGCCCGGCGTGTTCGAAACCACGCTCACCCGGCCCGAACTGTTCGCCGAGTACTACCGCGAACAGTTCCACCTGTTGATGCGCAACCACGCCGTGCCGTTGACGGTGGGCGTGAGCGCACAGCCGATTCCGGTGCACTTCTCGTTTGCCGAACACGACCACGTGGAGGGCACGCTGTCGCCCCAGCGCCGGCTGCTGATGCGCGACCTGTTCGACCTGCCCAACCTCACGTCGATGGACGACGGCATCGCCAACGGCACGCACGAAGCGGCCTTCGGCGAGGCGCAGCCGCTGGCGCTGTTCACCGCGCCGCGGGTGGACTACTCGCTGCACCGGCTGCGCCACTACACCGGCACCGCGCCCGAGCACTTCCAGAACTTCGTGCTCTTCACCAATTACCAGTTCTACATCGACGAGTTCGTGCGGCTGGGCCACGAGGTGATGGCGGCGGAGATGAGCGCGGGCGAGCCCGCCAGCGAGGGCTACACCCACTTCGTGGAGCCCGGCAACGTGATCACGCGCCGCGCCGGCACCGCGCACCAGCCGGGCGACGAGCTGGGTGCCGTGCCGCCGCGCCTGCCGCAGATGCCGGCCTACCACCTGGTGCGGCCCGACCGCAGCGGCATCACGATGGTGAACATCGGTGTGGGCCCGTCCAACGCCAAGACCATCACCGACCACATCGCGGTGCTGCGCCCGCATGCCTGGGTGATGCTGGGTCACTGCGCCGGCCTGCGCACCACGCAGCAGCTGGGAGACTACGTGCTGGCCCACGGCTACGTGCGCGAAGACCACGTGCTGGACGAAGAACTGCCGCTGTGGGTGCCGATTCCGCCACTGGCCGAAGTGCAGGTGGCGCTGGAGGCGGCGGTGGCCGACGTCACCCAGCTGTCCGGCTACGAGCTCAAGGGCGTGATGCGCACCGGCACCGTCGCCACCACCGACAACCGCAACTGGGAGCTGCTGCCCTTCCACCACCAGCTCACCACGCCGGAGCGGCGCTTCAGCCAGAGCCGCGCCATCGCGCTGGACATGGAAAGCGCCACCATCGCGGCCAACGGATTCCGTTTCCGTGTGCCCTACGGCACCTTGCTTTGCGTGAGCGACAAGCCGCTGCACGGCGAGATCAAGCTGCCGGGCATGGCCAACCACTTCTACCGCGAGCGGGTGGACCAGCACCTGCGGATCGGCATGCGCGCCATCGAGCTGCTGCGCCAGCTGCGGCTGGACGAACTGCACAGCCGCAAGCTGCGCAGTTTTGCCGAGGTGGCCTTCCAGTAAGGCCGGGCGGCCGGGCCTATCGCCGGGCCTATTTCTGCTTGCGGTAGGCCTCGTCCATCGGCGCGCCGCGGTCGGTGTCGCGCAGACCGCGCTTCAAGTCGTCATGCGCCTGCTGGATGCGCGGCTGCGGCTCGGCCGCTGTGTCGGCCGATTCGTCGCGCTCATTGGGCTGCTTGGGGTCCGGGCCGTCGTTGCCGTCCTTGGCGCGGTGGGTCTGGTCGTTCTGGCTGTGCTCGGTGGCGGCCTCGTCACGCGGGTGCGCCGCCTGGCTGTCGTGGTCGGTGGTGTGCACTGTGGTGCTTGGCATCAAAACTGTCCTCTCAGGTAAACCGCCAACCCGCCCCGGCGTGGCTTCATCTGCAGGCGATAGCCCGAATCGAGCTGCATGCCGATCGCACCGCGATCGAAACCCAGCCCGCGTGCCGCGCCGGCACTCTTGAATTCCATGCCGACGCGGGTGTTGTAGAGCGCCCCCTGGGCGTTGGGGTCGTTGGCCGTGTTCCACACGGCGGTGCCGGATGCATCGGCGTACATCGTGGTGCGCGGCGCCACATCCAGGCGCACCCCCACGGTCACAGCCGGCGCCGGGTTCAGCAGGCCGGCCGCCGGCGCCGCACTGCCTGGCAACGCCCGGTACCCCACCGCGCCCAGCCCCAGGCCCAGGCTGGCGCGCCCGCGCCCGAGCCACTTGCTGACGGTGACGCGCGACAGCTCGTCATGCACATGGCCCTGAGCATCGGCCACAGGCGCGGCCGGTGAGGTGGTACCAGCGCCGTCGTTCAGGGCCGCCTGGTTGGCCTCTCGCGCGGCGGGCGCCTGGGCGGCCACACGGCCGAGCAAGGAGGCCATAGCCACCGTGCCGCTCTGGCCGCCGGCGCCCGCCGGCGAGCCCTCTTCCACCGCGGCGGCGGGAAGAGCGGTCAGGGCCGCAACGCTCACCAGCATCGGCACCGCGCCCGGCAGGCAACACCACGCGGCCCCCGCGCTGCGGATGCGGCCTGGCCAGTGGGTGACGAAGCGGGTGGGCATGGCAGCTCTCGGCCCTTGAGTCTGAGGGCGCGCCGACCTCCGGCGCGATGGCTGCATCGTCCGACATCCCACTTCGGGGGGATGTCGGCCGCGCGGGGCAAATCTTGTAGGACAAGCACCGTGGGTCCGGTCACCGCGGCGGTAGGTGGGCTGTCCGGCCCCTGCCAATGCCCCGCTTGTGTGGCGCCCGGGCTTCCCGTAGGCTGCGCTGGCGCCCTGCGCCCCGGCAGGGATCTTCGAGAAGGCCGCCGATCGCGGCCCGACCGCCAGGAGACTGCCCATGCCACGCCCATCCAACGGCACCCCCGGCCTGCCCTCCGCGACCGTCGATCCCGCCGCGCTGCGCACGCTGGCGCTGGTCGGCCCGCAGGCCGCCGGCAAGACCACGCTGGCCGAAGCCCTGCTGCACCGTGCCGGCATGCTCACCGCACCCGGGAGCGTGGAGCGCGGCAGCACCGTCAGCGACCACGATCCGCTGGAGCGGCGGATGCAGCATTCACTCAACACATCGGCCCTGCACCTGGACCATGCCGGCCTGTGCATCCACCTGCTGGACACGCCGGGCGCGCCCGACCTGATCGGCCAGGCGCTGCCCGCGCTGGAGGCGGTGGAAACCGCGGCGGTGGTGATCAATGCCGCCGTGGGCATCGAGCCGATGGCCGTGCGCATGATGGCCTACGCCGCCGAGCGGCAGCTCGACCGGCTGGTGATCGTCAACCGCATCGACGCCGGCACCGACCTTCAGGCGCTGCTGGGCCAGATCCGCGAGGCCTTTGGCACCGAATGCCTGCCGCTGAACCTGCCGGCCGACGGCGGCAGCACAGTGACCGACTGCTTCTACCGCCGCGAGGGGCCGAGCGACTTTTCCAGCGTCGAAGCCGCCCACCGCGCGCTGGTGGAACAGGTGGTGGAGGTGGACGGCGACTTCGTCGAGCGCTACCTGAACGACGGCGACGTGGACCCGGCCGAGCTGCACGCGCCGCTGGAACAGGCGCTGCGCGAGGGCCATCTGGTGCCGGTGTGCTTCGTCTCTGCCCGCACGGGCGCCGGTGTGGCCGAGCTGCTGGACGTGATCGCCAAGCTGCTGCCCAACCCCACCGAAGGCAACCTGCCCGCCTTTTTGCGCGGTGAGGGCGAGGCCGCGGTGCCGCTGACCGCCACGCCCGACCCCGCGCTGCATGTGCTGGCCCATGTGTTCAAGGTGGCGGTGGACCCGTTCGTGGGCAAGCTGGGCGTGATGCGGGTGCACCAGGGCACCATCACCCGCGACAGCCTGCTGTACGTGGGCGATGGACGCAAGCCGTTCCGGGTGAACCACCTGTTCCTGCTGCAGGGCAAGGAGCATGTGGAAGTGCCGCGCGCCGGGCCGGGCGACATCGTGGCCGTGGCCAAGGTGGATGAGATCCACTTCGACGCGGTGCTGCACGACGCCGCCGAGGACGACCACATCCACCTCAAGCCGCTGCCGTTTCCGGTGCCGGTGCACGGCCTGGCCATCGAGCCCAAGCGGCCGGGCGACGAGCAGCGGCTGTGGGAGATCCTGGCCAAGCTGGTGGACGAAGACCCGTGCCTGAAGGTGGAGCATGCCGCCCACACGAATGAAACGGTGGTGTACGGCCTGGGCGAGCTGCACCTGCGGGTGCTGATGGACCGCCTGCGCGAGGTCTACAAGTTCGACGCCCACACCCGGCCGCCGCGCATCGCCTACCGCGAGACGCTGACCGCACCGGCTGAAGGCCACCACCGCCACAAGAAGCAGAGCGGCGGCGCCGGCCAGTTCGGCGAGGTGTACCTGCGAGTGGAACCGCTGCCGCGCGGCGCCGGCTTCCAGTTCGTGGACGAGGTGAAAGGCGGCGCCATCCCCGGCACCTTCATTCCCGCGGTGGAAAAAGGCGTGCGCGAGGTGCTGGCGCACGGCGTGATCGCCGGCTACCCGGTGGTGGACGTCAAGGTCACGGTGTTCGACGGCAAGGCCCACAGCGTGGACAGCAAGGAAGTGGCCTTCGCCACCGCCGGCCGCAAGGCCTTCATCGCGGCGATGCGCGAGGCCCGGCCCATCGTGCTGGAGCCCATCGTCGACCTGGAGATCACCGCGCCTGCGGCGGCGCTGGGCGACATCACCGGCGACCTGTCGGCGCGCCGCGGATTGATCAGCGGCACCCAGCCGGGCGCGGCCGGGCAGGTGGTGGTCAAGGGCCAGGCGCCGCTGTCGGAGCTGAGCGCCTACCAGTCACGCCTGAACGCGATGACCAGCGGCCAGGGCCGCTACACGCTGGCCCTGAGCCACCACGACCCGGTGCCGCCCAACGCGCAGGCGCAGCTGACGGCACAGTTCAAGCTGAGAGAAGAGGACTGACGTCAGCCCCCAAGCTCGCTACGCTCGCGCCCCCCCGAGGGGGAGCGTTCAGCCTTGGGGCGGCCCGGCGGCTGAACCTCTGCAAGAGGCTTGCTGCGCTCGCGCAGATCGCACCGCCAGCGGCATCACCAGCGACACCGCCACGCACAGCCCGCTCATCGCCGCGATGACCGCCGGAAACGGCACGCCGGCGTCGATGAGCACGCCGCCCAGGCCCGGGCCGGCCGCCGAGGCGGTGACCAGCACCGCCACCACCACGCTGCGGATGGCGCCGACGTGGCGCACGCCGAACAGTTCAGGCCACAACGCACCCATCAGCGTCAGCGAGATGCCGTCGGTGAGGCCGTACAGCACCATGAACACCGGCACCGCCCAGGCCTGCGGCACCAGGCCCAGCACCAGGCAGCCGGCGCCCAGCGGCAGCAGGTACAGCGGCAGCCACTGCGCGGCGCTGCTGCGGTCGATGCGCGGGCCGGCCACCAGCGACGACAGCACCGTGACCACCGCCAGCACCGACAGCGAGGCCGCCATGGTCTGCAGCGACCAGCCCCGCACCTCCGCCAGGTGCGCCTGATGAAAGAACACCAGCCCGGCGATGAAGGCCGGCGGCAGCACGCCCAGCAGCGCCAGCCAGAACAGCGGCGTGCGCAGTGCCTGCGCGCGGGTGCGGTCGGGCGCCGCGCGGCGGGCGGCGGCCACGTCGGCGGCGCGGGGCTGGCGCTCCTGCCCCGCCAGCCAGGTGAGCAACGGCCACACCGCCAGCAGCAGCAGCAATGCCACCGCCAGCCAGGTGTGGCGCCAGCCGATCACCGCCGCCAGCGCCACGAAGGCGGCCGGCAGCAAGGCCTGCCCGCCGTTGAAGCCCAGCGTGGCCAGCGACATCGCCCGCCCGCGCTCGGCCGCGAACCAGCGGCCCAGCACGTGGAAGGCGGTCTGCGGCATCAGCCCCTGGCCGAAGAGCCGCAGCCCCACCAGCGCCAGCAGCACCGCCGCCCAGTGGGTGGACCAGGCCAGCAGCGCCGCGAACAAGGCCAGCCCCGCCACCACCCAGGCCACCACGCGGCGTGGCGGATGGCGGTCGAGCAGGCCACCCAGGTGCGGCAGCGCGAAGGCGCTGGTGAGCGTGGCCGCCATGTACAGCGCCGAAAACGCGCCGTGCGACCAGCCCAGCTCGCGCCGCAGGTCGCCCACCGACATCGCGATGAAATAAGTCTGGCCGACAGCGCCGAAGAACAGCAGCAGCCCGCCCAGCGCCAGCCAGCGCGCGTTCTCGCGCAGGAAGGCGAGCAGGTTCAAGTGCCCAGGGTCATGCTTGGCGCGGCCTCACCCGCCCAGCGGCCTGCTTGGCGTTTACGCGGGCCTGCTCCACGTCGGCGTCATAGGCCAGGGCCACGCCCATGCGGCGCTTGGCGAAGCTCTCGGGCTTGCCGAAGAGGCGCAGCTCGGTGCGCGGCACACGCAGCGCCTCGTCCACGCCATCGAACACGATGCCGGCCGCTTCCACGCCGCCGTAGATCACCGCGCTGGCGCCGGGCGTGCGCAGCGTGGTGTCCACCGGCAGGCCCAGGATGGCGCGGGCATGCAGCTCGAACTCGTTCTGGTGCTGGGTGATCATGGTCACCATGCCGGTGTCGTGCGGGCGCGGGCTCACCTCGCTGAACCACACCTGGTCGCCCTTGACGAACAGCTCCACGCCGAACAGGCCCTGGCCGCCCAGGTCGCCGGTCACTGCCTGGGCGATCTGCCGGGCCTTGTCCAGCGCGGCCGGGCTCATCGGGTGCGGCTGCCAGCTTTCCACATAGTCGCCGCTGACCTGGATGTGGCCGATGGGGTCGCAGAAGTGCGTCTGCACCTGGCCGTCGGCGCCCTGGGCGCGCACCGTCAGCAGCGTGATCTCGTAGTCGAAGTCGATGAAGCCTTCGACGATCACCCGGCCGTGGCTGACGCGGCCGCCGGCCATAGCCGCCTGCCAGGCCGGGCCCACGTCGGCCGGGCCGTCCAGCTTGCTCTGGCCCTTGCCCGAGCTGCTCATCACCGGCTTGACGACGCAGGGGTAGCCGATGCCCCCATCGATGGCGGCCTGCAGCTCTTCCTGCGAATCGCAGAACTTGTACGGGCTGGTGGGCAGGCCCAGGGTTTCGGCGGCCAGCCGGCGGATGCCTTCGCGGTCCATGGTCAGGCGGGCGGCGCGGGCGGTGGGGATCACGCGCACGCGGCCTTCGGCTTCCAAGGCTTCCAGCACCGGCGTGGCGATGGCCTCGATCTCGGGCACCACCAGCTGCGGCTGCTCGGCCTCGATCAACGCCCGCAGCTGCGCCGGATCGCTCATGGTGATGGTGCGCGCATGGTGGGCCACCTGCTGGCCGGGCGCATTGTCGTAGCGGTCCACCGCGATGGTTTCCACGCCCAGGCGCTGCAGCGCGATCAGCACCTCCTTGCCGAGCTCGCCGCTGCCGAGCAGCATCACTTTGGTGGCGTGGGGGGACAGCGGGGTGCCGAGGGTGACGGTCATGGCAAGAAGGTTCAAGGGTTAAAGCATGGCCAGCGGCTGCTTGCGCCGCGGCGGGGGAAACAAGGCGTCGAGCTGGGCCAGGTCGTCGGGCGACAGCGTCAGATCGGCCGCGGCCAGGTTCTCGCGCAGGTGCACTTCGCGCACGGCCTTGGGGATGGCCATCGTGCCTGGCTGCGCCAGCAGCCAGGCCAGCGCCACCTGCGCCGGCGTGGCCTGCAGGCGGCGGGCGATGTCGTCCAGGCCGGGCTGGGCGGCCAGCGCGCCCTGGTCGATGGGCGAATAGGCCATCACCGGCATGCGCCGCTGGCGCTGCCAGGGGGCGACGTCGAACTCGATGCCGCGCTGGCTGAGCGAGTAATACACCTGGTTGGCCGCGCAGGCCGCGCCGCCGGGCAACGCGGCGAGCTCTTCCAGGTCGTCGAGGTCGAAATTGCTCACGCCCCAGTGGCGCACGAGGCCACGCTGCTGCAAGGCGGCAAAGCCCGCCAGCGTGTCGGCCAGCGGCACACCGCCGCGCCAGTGCAGCAGGTACAGGTCCAGCTGGTCCAGGCCCAGGCGGCGCAAGCTGCGTTCGCAGGCGGCCTGCACGCCGGCACGGCTGGCGTTGTGCGGGTACACCTTGCTGACGATGAAGAGGTCTTGCCGCGCCACCGTGCCCGCGCGCAGCGCCTCGGCCAGCGCCTGGCAGACCACGGTTTCGGCACCGCCTTCGCCGTACATCTCGGCGGTGTCGATCAGCCGGTAGCCCATTTCCAGCGCCTGCCGCACCGCGGCCACTTCAGCCGCCTGCTGGCGCGGCGCTTCGCCCATCTTCCAGGTGCCAAGACCCAGGGCGGGCACACGCTCGCCGGTCGGCAACGTCACTTCACGCATGTCGCGCTTTCATCGCAGGTGGGGCGGTGGGGGTTGAAGCAGCCAGTGTAGGCCGCAGCTGTGGATAAGCCGCCTTTATCATCCCCCCATGTCAAACCGTCCCCGCGATGTCGCGCAGATCAGGCTCGACAACGCCCTGGTGCTGTTCGACGAGTTCGTGCGCTCCACCGTCAAGCATGCCGATGCCGCCACACTGCGCGGCCTGGAACGGCGTTTCGCCGAGCGCCTGCAGATCCAGCCGAGCTACTGGAGCCAGATCAAGAGCCGCTCACGCCAGATCGGCGACCGCCTGGCGCGCCAGTTCGAGCAGCTGTGCCACAAGCCGCCGCTGTGGATGGACCAGCCGCGCGAGCCGGCCGGTGCACCCGCGGCCGACGCGCAGGCGCCGACCACCATGGCCGCCGCGATGAACCCCGCGGCCGCCCCGGCGGACGACACCCGCCTGCCCCGCGACGACGACGAACGCTTCATCGTCGGCCTGGTGCTCACCTATTACCGCCGCCATCCGCAGCGCGCCAGGGCAAGATTGCTTGATCTGCTGGGTGAAGTGCTGGTGCCACCGGCCACACCCGCGCCACCGCCGCCGTCGCCGCGTGCCGCCACGGACGACGCCCACGCGTTGTGGCTCAAATCCCAGAGCGGCGTCGCTCCCCTGAAGCCGAAGAAGCGCTGAGCCGGCGTTGGATTTGGCGCTGGCGTTTGCCATTTGCATTTGCGCCACGCTTCCCTAGTCTTAGGGATGAAGACTCTTGCGCAAGATAATCGTTTGTTTATCATGCGCAGCAAGCGGGCAGCAGCACGCCTGCACCCGGCGACACCCCTTTCCACCACCCGCAGCAGGAGCGACATGGTTTCCGTCCTTGTGCGTCGGCCTCAGGCCGATCGCCACTGCCCGCCGTGCCGCGGGTGTCTCGCATCCCACCGTGTTGAAGGTCCCGTGAGGGGCCAGCCAGGCCATCCGCGGCAGTAGCCGCCGCATGTGCCACGCCTTCGGGCGACGGCTTCTCCACGGCCCGGGTTGCCCACGCACCCGGGCCGTTTCGCTTTCTGTTGTCCCTGATTCGGAGCAACCCCATGAAGATCACCCTGAACCTCTCCCGCCCGCGCAACCCGCTGGCACTCGCTGCCCGCTCCCGCCGTGCAGGCGCGCATCGCCCAGGCCCCGGCGCGCTGCGCCAGCAGGCCCGGCGCGCCCTCCAGCGCGATCTGGACAGCATGAAACCACCCAGCCCATGAACTGAAGGGCGACCGGCCTCCCACGCAGCAGGCCGGCGCCGCCAAGGAGAGATCCCCATGTCGCAGCAAAGCCTGCAAGGGTCGGCCGCTGAGGTCCGCCACGCCCTGCAACCCGCCAGCCTGCCGGCGCGCCTCGTGGCCGCCGTGATGCTGCAGGCCAGCCGCCGGCTGGCCCGTGCCGCCCGGTCGCTGGCCCTGTCGTCACCCCGCCGTCCGCCCCGCCAGGACGATACGGTGGTGGAGTTCTACGCCGAAGCCGGCGCGCCCGAAGGGGCGCTGTACGTCGACGGCCAACGGGTCGGCACGCTGCAAGGCGTGTCGCGGCTGTGATGCGCCGCGCCGACCGCCATGCCGTCTGGTTGACGGCCGCCGTGATGGTCGCCTCGCTGCTGGCCGCCACGGTGCCCGCCCTCGATGCCACCGGCGCGCCGATGGCCGGCTGCGGCGCCGCAGCCGGCCCGGTGTCCGACCGGGCCTGCGGGCCACGGCCCGCCCAGGGTCAGCCCGGGTGCAAAACCACCGGGAGTTGCCGATACACCGGTCAACTTCCGTGATCGCACCCGGGCCTTTGGCCCTAGCCTGTCGCCATGCCACCGCTGCTGGACCGCCCCCTGCCCACCCTGGATGCCTGGGTGGCGCATTTCCGTGATGCGCCGGTGCCGGTGCTGGCCGACAGCGCCGACATCCTGGCCGCGCTGTCCGTCAACGAAGACGCGGTGGACGCCCACACGCTGGCCGAAGCCCTGGGCGACGATCCGCTGCTGACCGCGCGTGCGCTGGCCCACGTGGGCCGCCACCACCGCCGCGACACCGGCATCGAGACCCTGACCGCCGCCATCGTGCTGATGGGTGTGCCGCCCTTTTTCCGCACCTTTGCCGACCTGCCGACGATGGAAGACCGGCTGGCCGACTGGCCGGCCGCGCAGGAGGGACTGCACCGCGTGCTGGACCGCGCCCACCGGGCCGCCCGCTTTGCGCTGGGCTTCGCGGTGCAGCGGGTGGACCGCGATGCGATGGTGATCCGCGAAGCCGCCCTGCTGCACGACCTGGCCGAAATGCTGCTGTGGTGCCATGCACCCGCGCTGGCGCTGGAGATCGCCGCGCGCCAGCAGGCCAACCCGGCCCTGCGCTCGGAGGCTGCCCAGTGCGCGGTGCTGGGCGTGGCGCTGGCCGACGTGCAGCTGGCACTGATGAAGGCCTGGTCGCTGCCCGAGCTGCTGCTGCAACTGGCCGACGACCGCCGCGCCGAGACCGGCCAGGTGCGCAACGTGCTGCTGGCCGTGCGCGTGGCCCGCCACACCGCGCTGGGCTGGGAGAACCCCGCGCTGCCGGACGACGTGGCCGACATCGCCCAGTTGCTGCGGCTGAGCCCCGCCAGCACGCTGGCGCTGCTGCACGAGATCAACGACTGACCGGGCTCACAGCGGCACCGCCGTGGTGGCCTTCACCCGGTCGAGCACGAAGCTGGTCTTGCAGTCCTGCACGCTGGGGTGGCGCAGCAGCACGTCGGCGATGAAGCGCGCGTAGTGCGCCATGTCCTGCACCAGCACCCGCAGCAGGTAGTCCATCTCGCCGGTCAGCGACACGCACTCCACCACCTCGGGCCAGGTCTGCACCGCAGCGCGGAACAGGTCCATCGGGTTGCGCTTGGAACTCTCGGCCTGCTTTTCCAGCCGCACGTTGACGTAGGCGGTCAGGCCCAGGCCCACCGACTCGGCGCGCACCAGGGCCACGTAGCCGGCGATCACGCCCGCTTCTTCCAGCCGCTTGACGCGGCGCAGCGCGGCCGAGGGCGACAGGCCCACCTCGGCGGCCAGTTCGTCGTAGGTGATGCGCCCTTGGGCTTGCAGCGCCCGAAGGATGCGTCGATCCAGGTTGTCCAGCGGCTCTTCGGTCGCCATTCGCGCCCCAAACGCAGTTTTCCTGCGCCAGCATAGCCTTACCCGCCGGAAAACGCAGGAACTTTGCGCCACCGGGCTCCTAGAGTGAATGGCTGATCCGCCCCACAGCGACAACGGAGACACGCCATGCAGTTCACCCCCTGGGACAACCCGATGGGCACCGACGGTTTCGAGTTCATCGAATACGCCGCACCCGACCCGGCCGCGATGGGCCAGGTGTTCGAGCGCATGGGCTTCAAGCCCATTGCCCGCCACCGCTACAAGAAGGTGACGCTGTACCGCCAGGGCGAGATCAACTTCATCCTGAATGCCGAGCCCGACTCCTTCGCGCAGCGCTTCGCGCGGCTGCACGGCCCCAGCGTGTGCGCCATCGCCTTCCGCGTGCAGGACGCCAAGGCCGCCTATGAGCGCGCCACTTCGCTGGGCGCCTGGGGCTTTGCCGACCAGGCCGGCCCGGGCCAGCTGAACATCCCGGCGATCAAGGGCATCGGCGATTCGCTGATCTACCTGGTGGACCGCTGGCGCGGCAAGAACGGCGCCAAGGAAGGCGACATCGGCAACATCGGCTTCTTCGACGTCGACTTCGAGCCGCTGCCCGGTGCCGAGCTGAACCCGGTGGGCCACGGCCTGACCTACATCGACCACCTGACGCACAACGTGCACCGCGGCCGCATGAACGAATGGGCCGAGTTCTACGAGCGCCTGTTCAACTTCCGCGAGATCCGCTACTTCGACATCGAAGGCCAGGTCACCGGCGTCAAGAGCAAGGCGCTGACCAGCCCCTGCGGCAAGATCCGCATCCCCATCAACGAAGAAGGCAACGACACGCCGGGCCAGATCCAGGAGTACCTGGACCACTACCACGGCGAAGGCATCCAGCACATCGCGATGGGCGCGCGCGACCTGTACCAGACGGTGGACGCGCTGCGCGCCAGCGGCGTGAAGCTGCTGGACACGATCGACACCTACTACGAGCTGGTCGACAAGCGCATTCCCGGCCACGGCGAAAACGTGGACGAGCTGAAGCGCCGCAAGATCCTGGTGGACGGCAAGCCGGGCGAGCTGCTGCTGCAGATCTTCAGCGAGAACCAGCTGGGCCCGATCTTCTTTGAGTTCATCCAGCGCAAGGGCGATCAGGGCTTCGGCGAGGGCAACTTCAAGGCGCTGTTCGAAAGCATCGAGCTGGACCAGATGCGCCGCGGGGTGCTCAAGACGGACAAGTCTCCCGCTTGAGATCTGCCCCCAAGCTCGCTACGCTCGCGCCCCCCCGAGGGGGAGCTCAGTCCCTTGGGGCGGCCCGGCGGGACTGAGGTCCAGCCGCCTCAGCACCTCGGCGAACACCGCCGGGTGCCCCAGCAGTTGCACATGGGCCTGGCCCGGAACATGCCGGTTGTCGGCGCCCGGCAGCATGGCGGCCGACACGGGAAACACCACGTTGTCGCAGTCGCTGTAGAAGCAGGTGAAGCCGGCGTAACCCGCCGGCTTTTCTGTTTCCGCCAGACCTTGCAGCCAAGGCCCGTGCAGCCGCATCTGGCGGGTGTTGTCGGCGCGGCCGAAGCGCGCCAGCCAGGTGCCGTGGTGCGGCGTGCCGATGGTGATGACGCCGGCGGTGCGCTTGGCCAATGCACCCGCAGCGCCACCCACATGCAGCGCCGCAATGCTGCGCAGCCAGGCCCGCACCACCAGGCCACCCATGCTGTGCGCCACCACCAGCGGTGCCTGGCCGGTGGCCTGTTCGGCCCGGCGCACCGCGGCTTCCAGCGCGGGCGCATGGCGCTCGATGGCCGCCCATGGCGGCGACAGGGTCACCGCCACGAAGGGGTGGCCCGCCGCCCGCAGCCGGCGCATCCAGGGGTTCCACATCGCGCGGTTGCACATGAAGCCGTGTACCAGCACCACCGCGCGCCGGCCCTGCGCCTCGGGCGGCCAATGGTCGGGCTCGGCGTGCGTGCGCCAGGGCTGGCGCCAACCGAACACCGCCACGCCGCAGCCCACCTCGTGCCACCAGGCTTTGGCCACGGCCGCCCATGAGGCACGCGGCACCGGCTGGTGCACATGCACGCGGCGCATCAACAGCATTTCCAGCGCCAGCACCGGCGCATGCGGCAAGGCCAGCAGCAGGCTGCCCAGCAGCGCCACCAGCGGCTGGCCGCGGTGCAGCCAGGCGCCGTTCCACAGCAGCAGCGCGGCGACGAGGGCCAGCCCCAGCGCCCGCTGCAGACGCGCTGCCGTCATAGGGCTGGACAGAGGACAACTACCGTGGCATTAGCGGCGCGCAGGCGCCAAGATGGGACGGAACAAATTGCGGGTGATTCCATTCGCATGACCCTGTGCAGACAGAAGGAAGCTCAAGCGTGATCGCCGACACGGTACCTCTGATCGACCGCCCCTGGCTGGCGCACTACCCGGCCGGGGTGCCGGCGTCCATCGACAGCAGCGCTTACAGCTCGCTGGTCGACCTGCTCGAAGACTGCTTCCGTCGCCATGCCACGCGCAACGCCGCGATCTGCATGGACGCGACGATGACCTACCGCGAGCTGGACGAGGCTTCGCAGGCGCTGGCCGCCTGGCTGCAGGCCACCGGGCTGGAACGCGGCGCGCGGGTGGCCTTGATGATGCCCAACCTGCCGCAGTACATGGTGGCGCTGGCCGCGGTGCTGCGGGCGGGCTACGTGGTGGTCAACGTCAACCCGCTGTACACCGCGCGTGAGCTGGAACACCAGCTCAAGGACTCGGGCGCGCAGGCCATCGTGGTGCTGGAAAACTTCGCCGCCACGCTGGAAGAAGTGATTCACCGCACCGAGGTGCGCCACGTGGTGCTGGCCGCGATGGGCGACATGCTGGGCTTCTGGAAGGGCCGGCTGGTCAACTTCGTGGTGCGGCATGCCAAGCGCATGGTGCCCGAGTTCCGCCTGCCGGTGGACGAGAGCCACACCGTCACCCGCTTCAACGACGCGCTGGAGGCCGGTAGCCGGCTGCCGCTCAAGCGCCCGGCGCTGCAGCCCGACGACATCGCCTTCCTGCAGTACACGGGCGGCACCACCGGCGTGTCCAAGGGCGCGATGCTGCTGCACCGCAACGTGGTGGCCAACATCCTGCAAAGCGAGGCCTGGTTCGCGCCCGCGCTGGCCAAGCTGGGCGACCAGCCGCCGGTGATCGTGTGCGCGCTGCCGCTGTACCACATCTATGCACTGACGGCCTGCAACTTCCTGGGGCTGCGGCTGGGCATGGTCAACCTGCTGATTCCCAATCCGCGCGACATCCCCGGCTTCATCGCCACGCTGGCCAAGCATCCGCCCAACATGTTCCCGGCGGTCAACACCCTGTTCAATGCGCTGCTGAACAACCCCGACTTCCACCGCCTGGACTTCAGCGCGCTGAAGATCAGCAACGGCGGTGGCATGGCGGTGCAGCAGGCCACGGCGCAGCAGTGGCATGCGCTCACCGGCTGCTGGATCGTCGAGGGCTACGGCCTGTCGGAAACCTCGCCGGTGGCCACGGCTAACCGCATCGACATCACCGGCTTCACCGGCAGCATCGGCCTGCCGATGCCCAGCACCGACATCGCGATCCGCGACGACGAAGGCAACGACGTGCCGCTGGGCACGCCGGGCGAGATCTGCATCCGCGGCCCGCAGGTGATGCCGGGCTACTGGCGCCGGCCCGACGAAACCGCGCGCGTGATGACGCCGGACGGCTACTTCCGCTCGGGCGACATCGGCGTGATGGACGCCAAGGGCGAGGTGCGCATCGTCGACCGCAAGAAGGACATGATCCTGGTCAGCGGCTTCAACGTGTACCCGAACGAGATCGAGCAGGTGGTGGGCCTGCACCCCGGCGTGCTGGAGTGCGCCGCGGTGGGCGTGGCCGACGACAAGTCGGGCGAGGCGGTCAAGCTGTTCGTGGTGCGCAAGGACGGCGCGGCGCTCGATGAAGACGAGCTGATGCGCTACTGCAAGGACAACTTCACCGGCTACAAGCGGCCCAAGTACATCGAGTTCCGCGACGAGTTGCCCAAGACCAACGTGGGCAAGATCCTGCGGCGCGAACTGCGCAAGCCTTGACGGTGCACCCGTCGTTCGAGCGCCTCGGCCTCACGGTGCTCGAGCGCGGCTGGCTGTCGGCCAACAACATCGTCTTCGAAGGCCGGCCGGGCTCGCCACCGGCGGTGGTGGACACCGGCTACGTCAGCCATGCGGCGCAGACGCTGGCGCTGGTCGGGCAGCTGCTGCCCGAGGGGCCGGCGCGGGTGATCAACACCCACCTGCATGCCGACCACTGCGGTGGCAATGCCGCGCTGCAGGCCGGCAGCGGCGCCGAGTGCTGGGTGCCCGCGCCGCTGGTGGCGGCGGTCAACCGCTGGGACACCGCCGGTGCACTGAGCTTCGAGGCGATCGACCAGCGCTGCGACCGCTTCAGCGCCCACCACGGCCTGGCCGACGGCCAGTTGCTGCGCCTGGGGGGCCACGACTGGCAGGTGCATGCCGCGCCCGGCCATGACCCCGATGCGGTGATGCTGTTCGAGCCCACCCGGCGGGTGTTGATCTCCGGCGATGCGCTGTGGCAGCAGCGCGTGGCCATTGTGTTCTCGGAGCTGGTGGGCGAAGACGGCATCGGCCCGGCGCTGACCGCGCTGCAGCGCATCGAGGCACTGGCACCGCAGATCGTGATTCCCGGCCACGGCGCGCCCTTCACCGCGGTGGCCGAGGCCATCGCCGCCAGCCGGCAGCGCCTGGCGCAGTTCGCGCAACAGCCGCTGGCCCACCTGCGCTACGCACTGCGGGCGCTGGTCATGTTCCACCTGCTGGAGCTGCGCAGCCGGCCGCGCGACACGCTGCTGCAGTGGATGACGAGCACGCCCTTGCTGGCCGGCATCGCACGGCAGTTGCCGGCGGGCCTGGCGCTGGCCGACTTCGCGGCCGACAACCTGGACCGGCTGCTGCACGACGGCACGCTGGTGGCCGAAGCTGGGCAGGTGCGCCTGCCCTGACGGCGACGCCCGGGCGCGCTCAGGCGCCGAGGTTCAGCGGTATGGTCACCGGCCCGTCGTTGAGCAGCCGCACCTGCATGTCGGCGCCGAATTCGCCGGCCTGCACCAGCGGGTGCTGGGCGCGGGCGCTGGCCAGCACCGCTTCATACAGCTCACGCCCCAGCGCCGGCGGTGCCGCCCCGGTGAAGCTGGGCCGGTTGCCGCTGCGGGTGTCGGCCGCCAGCGTGAACTGCGAGACGATCAACAGCCCGCCGCCCACGTCCTGCAGGCTGCGGTTCATCTTGCCCGCCTCGTCGCTGAAGATGCGCAGCTCCAGCAGCTTGGCCACCAGCTTGTCGGCCACCGCCGGCGTATCGGTGGGCTCGGCGCACACCAGTACCAGCAGGCCGCGGCCGATCTGGCCCACCACGCGGCCCTCGACCGTGACCGAGGCCTCGGCCACGCGCTGCACCACGCTGAGCATGTGGCGCTCAGCCCAGCGTCACGCGGGCGAACTTGCGCTTGCCCACCTGCACCACATAACAGCCGGGCTCCACCTTCAGCCCCTTGTCCGACAGCACGGTGCCGTCGATGCGCACGCCGCCCTGCTCCACCATGCGCAGGCCTTCACTCGTGGAAGGCACCAGGCCGGCCTGCTTGAGCAGCGCACCGATGGCCAGCGGCCCGCCCGACAGCGCCACCTCGGGGATCTCGTCGGGCACGCCGCCGCGCGCGCGGTTCTGGAAGTCCTGCTCCGCGGCTTCGGCCGCCGCCGCGCTGTGGAAGCGCGCGGTGATTTCCTTGGCCAGCAGCACCTTGGCGTCCTTCGGATTGCGGCCCGCCTCCACCTCGGCCTTGAGCGCCGCAATCTCGGCCTCGGAGCGGAAGCTCAGCAGGGTGAAGTACTTCCACATCAGCACGTCGCTGATCGACAGCAGCTTGGCGAACATGCTGTTCGCCGGCTCGGTGATGCCGATGTAGTTGTTCTTGCTCTTGCTCATCTTCTCGACGCCGTCGAGGCCTTCGAGCAAGGGCATGGTCAGGATGCACTGAGGCTCCTGCCCGTATTCCTGCTGCAGGTGGCGGCCCACCAGCAGGTTGAACTTCTGGTCGGTGCCGCCGAGCTCCAGGTCGCTCTTGAGCGCCACCGAGTCGTAGCCCTGCATCAGCGGGTACAGGAACTCGTGCACGCTGATCGGCGTGTTGGCGCTGTAGCGCTTCTGGAAGTCGTCGCGCTCCATCATGCGCGCGACGGTGTAGCGGGCCGCCAGCTGGATCATGCCGCGCGCGCCCAGTGCGTCGCTCCACTCCGAGTTGTAGCGGATCTCGGTGCGCGCCGGGTCCAGCACCAGGCTGGCCTGCTTGTAGTAGGTCTGCGCGTTGTGCTCGATCTGCTCTTTGGTGAGCGGCGGGCGGGTGGCGTTGCGGCCCGAGGGGTCGCCGATCATCGAGGTGAAGTCGCCGATCAGGAAGATCACCTGGTGGCCCAGATCCTGCAGCTGGCGCATCTTGTTGAGCACCACGGTGTGGCCGATGTGGATGTCCGGCGCGGTCGGGTCCAGCCCCAGCTTGATGCGCAGCGGCGTGCCGGTGGCCTCGGAGCGTTGAAGTTTTTTCAACCAATCGGCTTCGGGCAGCAGTTCGTCGCAGCCGCGGCGGCTGATGGCCAGCGCTTCCAGCACGCGATCGGACGGCTCGGCGTCATTCACATTTATTGACATGGAGGGCTTGTAAATCCAGAAGACCAACCTACTCGAACGAGGGGGTCGGTCGATATACTCGTAGGACAACGAGAACACGTCCCTATCGACGGCGTCCGACGCCTGATCTCGATTCTAGCGATCACCCCTCGGACGCTTTTCTTTCGACACCGTGGCCCAGCAGTACGCGCTGCGCTGCACGACCTTCGGGGCCCATCGTCCCGCCGACTCAAATTGGAATCTTTGGGAACGCTGGCGCGTGTTGGCACCGCCGTTGAAAATTTCCGTAGACGTCACCCCCGCGGGATCACCGTCGCTGTCGTCACCTTCCTGGCCGGCGTGTCGGCCACGGCCTTCGGCATTGCGCCCATGGCGCCGGATGCGGCCGACCTGCCGCAACGCATCATCAGCGAGCCGGTGGCGCACGAAGCCGTCAGCAGCCAGCTGGAAGCGCTGGCCGCCCATGAGCTGACGCTCAGCCGCAACGACCTCACCCGCCCCAGCGACACGGCCGACAGCCTGCTCAAGCGCATGGGCGTCACCGACGCGGCGGCCGCCAACTTCCTGCGCCGCGACCCGGTCGCACGCCGGCTGCTGGATGGCCGCTCCGGCAAGATGGTGCAGGTGGTGGCCGATGGCGACGGCCGCCTGGTGAGCCTGGTGGCGCGCTACGCCGCCGAGTCGACGGACAGCACCGCCAGCCAGTTCACCCGCCTGACGGTGGAGCGCGACGGCAGCAGCTGGCGCAGCCGCATCGCGCTGGCACCGCTGCAGTCGCAGGTGCGCTTGGCCAGTGGCACCGTGCAAAGCTCATTCTTCGCCGCCAGCGACGAAGCCCGCATTCCTGACGCCATTGCGGCGCAGATGGCCGAGATGTTCGCGGCGGACATCGACTTCCACCGCGAATTGCGCAAGGGCGACACCTTCAGCATCGTCTACGAGGCACTCACCGCCGACGGCGAGCCGATCACCTGGAACCAGGGTACCGGCCGCGTGCTGGCCGCCGAGTTCGTGAACGGCGGCAAGGCCTACCAGTCGGTCTGGTACAGCGACGCTGGCGGCCGGGGCGCCTACTTCGGCTTCGACGGCCAGAGCAAGCGCCGCACCTTCCTGGCCAGCCCGATGGAGTTCTCGCGCATCACCTCCGGGTTCGCGATGCGCTTCCACCCCATCATGCAGACCTGGCGCGCCCACCGCGGCGTCGACTACGGCGCGCCCACCGGCACCGCGGTGCGCAGCGTGGCCGATGGTGTCGTCACCTTCGCCGGTGTGCAGAACGGCTACGGCAACGTCATCGAAATCCGCCACACCAACGACCGCAGCACGCTGTACGCGCACCTCTCGCGCATCGGCGTGCGCAAGGGTGAGCGCGTGAGCCAGGGCGAAACCATCGGCGCCGTCGGCTCCACCGGCTGGGCCACCGGCCCGCACCTGCACTTCGAGTTCAAGGTGGACGGCCAGCAGCAGGACCCGCTGAAGATCGCCAAGAGCTCCGAGGCGGTCACCATCTCGTCGGCGCAGCGCGCCGACTTCACCGCCCGCGCACTGACCTACAAGGCCCAGCTGGCCCTGGCGCAGACGATCTCGGGCGCCCACGGCGCCGGCGACTGACGCGACCGCACGGATGGCGCTTCTTGGCCATCCGGCGCCGGGCCTGTACATCGGCCTGATGTCGGGCACCTCGATGGACGGGGTGGACGCCGTGCTGGCCGACATCGGTGCCGGCGGCGGCACCGTGAAGGTGCTGCGCCATGGGCACGCCCCCTTCTCCCCCGCGCTGCGCGCCGAGCTGATGGCGCTGAACCAGGCAGGCGACAACGAACTGCACCGCGCCGCCCTGGCCGCCAACGGCCTGGCCCTGGCCTATGCCGAGCGGGTGGACGCGCTGCTGGCCGACCTGCCGCGCGCGCAGGTGCAGGCCATCGGCGCCCACGGGCAGACGGTGCGCCACCGGCCCGGCGAGTTCGATGGCCATGGCTACACGCTGCAACTGCTGAACGGCGCGCTGCTGGCCGAGCGCTGCGGCATCCCGGTGGTGTGCGACTTCCGCAGCCGCGACGTGGCCGCAGGCGGCCAGGGCGCGCCGCTGGTGCCGGCTTTTCATGCCGCGCTGTTCGCCCGCGCGGGGCAGGCCGCGGCGGTGCTCAACCTGGGCGGCATCGCCAACCTCACGCTGCTGGGTGCCCAGGGCGCCGTCACCGGCTTCGACTGCGGCCCGGCCAATGCACTGCTGGACGGTTGGTGCGAGCGCCACACCGGCCACGCCTATGACGACGGCGGCCGCTGGGCCGCCAGCGGCCGGGTGGACGAGGCGCTGCTGGCGCGCTGGCTGCAGGAGCCCTTCTTCCACCGCGCGCCGCCCAAGAGCACCGGCCGCGACCTGTTCGACCCAGGCTGGCTGGACCGCGAAGTGCCGGCCGGCCTGAAGCCCGAGGATGTGCAGGCCACGCTGGCCGAGCTGACGGTGCGGCCCATCGTGGCCGACCTGCAGCGCCATGCCCCCGCCGCGCGCCAGCTGTGGGTATGCGGGGGCGGCGCCTTCAACCAGCACCTGATGCAGCGGCTGTCGGCGCTGCTGCCCGGCGTGCGGGTGGCGCCCACCAGCGAAGCCGGCATCGACGTGATGCAGGTGGAAGCCGCGGCCTTTGCCTGGCTGGCGCAGGCCTTCATGGAACAACGCCCCGGCAACCTGCAAGAGGTCACCGGGGCGCTGGAGCCACGTGTGCTGGGTGCCTGGCACCCAGCGGGCTAGGTGGTCAGGCCGAGAAGCTGGAGCCGCAACCGCAGGTGGTGGTGGCGTTCGGGTTCTTGATCACGAACTGGGCGCCCTGCAGGTCGTCCTTGTAGTCGATCTCGGCACCCACCAGGTACTGCAGGCTCATCGCGTCGATCAACAGCGTCACGCCGTTCTTGCTCATCTGCGTGTCGTCTTCGTTCACGATCTCGTCGAAAGTGAAACCGTACTGGAAGCCCGAGCAGCCGCCGCCCTGCACGAACACACGCAGCTTCAGTTCGGGGTTGCCCTCTTCGTCCACCAGCTCCTTGACCTTGGCGGCCGCGCTGTCGGTGAAGATGATGGGCGCCGGCATTTCATCGGCAACGGGGGTGGCAATCGGTTCGGCTACAGCGTTCATGGAGAGCTCCTTCAAAGAGGACATGCGGACGAACCGCTTGCATTCAACCTGCATTATCGCGACTGTGGCCTGCCCCCACGCGCAGGGCGGGCTACTGTGGCGCGATGGCGAAAAAAAGCCGCCCGGAGGCGGCTTCTTGGCGTCGGCAGGCGCGATCAGCGCTTGCTGAACTGCTTGCGGCGACGAGCGCCGTGCAGACCGACCTTCTTACGCTCGACTTCACGAGCGTCGCGGGTCACGAAGCCGGCGTTGCTCAGCTCGGACTTCAGCGCCGCGTCGTAGTCGATCAGCGCGCGGGTGACGCCGTGGCGCACCGCACCGGCCTGGCCGCTTTCGCCACCGCCGTGCACGTTGACCTTGATGTCGAAGGCTTCGACGTTGTTCGTCAGGAACAGCGGCTGCTTGACGATCATGATCGAGGTCTGACGGCCGAAATACTGCTCGACCGGCTTGCCGTTCACCGTGATCTGGCCCGTGCCCTTCTTGATGAAGACACGTGCGACAGACGACTTGCGACGGCCCGTTCCGTAGTTCCAATTGCCGATCATCTCAGCTCCTTAGATTTCCAGCGTCTTGGGCTGCTGAGCGGCGTGCGGGTGGGTGTCACCAGCGTAGACCTTCAGCTTCTTCACCATCGCGTAGCCCAGCGGACCCTTGGGGAGCATGCCCTTCACGGCCTTTTCCAGGGCGCGGCCGGGGTGCTTGGCCTGCATGTCCTTGAACTTGGTCGCGTAGATGCCGCCCGGGAAGCCCGAGTGACGGTAGTACACCTTGTCGTTGGCCTTGTTGCCGGTGACACGGAGCTTGTCGGCGTTGATGACGATGATGAAATCACCGGTATCGACGTGAGGCGTGTAGATGGCCTTGTGCTTGCCGCGCAAACGGAGTGCCACTTCGCTGGCAACACGTCCGAGCACCTTGTCGGTGGCGTCGAGCACAAGCCACTCGTGCTTCACTTCGGCCGGCTTGGCGCTGAAGGTCTTCATGAGAGGTCTTTCGATGGGGGTGCGCCGCTGTGGCACACCCGAAAACGGACTTGCATGGCGCGTCTGCTTCTTCGGTGCCATTCTTGCGAGGTGGCCTCTCAGTCGCTGCCGGCGCCATTGACATGGCCCCGGCGTGCACGCCCTTGCCCCGTCCGCAAAGAGGGCAAGCCCGCGAGTATATGCGCATTTGCTGCATCGTGCAGCAGCCGGCTGGGCATGGCTGCCCAGCGCGCGGCCGGCGCTCTCGCTACACTCCTAGGGTAAACACTGATTCGCCCCGCTGTCGCCCGGAGTCCGCATGAACACTCGCACTGCCACTTCCCCCGCCGAGCCCGGCCCGGCAGCGCGGTACCGCTGGCTGCCGGTGCGTTCATTGGCGCAGCGCCACCGGCCGCGCATCCTGTCACACCTGCTGGCGCTGAAGGACGGCGACCGCTACCTGCGCTTCGGCTATGCCGCCTCGGACAGCCAGATCGGCCGCTACGTCGACGGCATCGACTTCGTGCACGACGAGGTGTTCGGCATCTTCAACCGACGGCTCGAACTGGTGGCACTGGCCCACCTGGCAATGCTCAGCCCCGTGCCCGGGCAGCCGCGCTCGGCCGAGTTCGGCGTTTCGGTGCTGGACAAGGCCCGCGGCCGCGGCTTCGGCGCCCGCCTGTTCGAGCATGCGGTGTTGCATGCGCGCAACCGGGGGGTCTCCACGCTGGTGATCCATGCGCTGAGCGAGAACACGGCGATGCTCAAGATCGCACGCAATGCCGGCGCGGTGGTGGAGCGCAGCGGCTCGGAGGCCGAGGCTCGCCTCAAGCTGCCGCCGGAAGACCTGATCTCCAACATGGAGCAGCTGCTGGGCCGGCAGGCGGGTGAGATCGACTACCGCCTGAAGGTGCACGCGCGGCAGGTCAATGCCCTGCTGGACGGCCTGTCGTCGGTCAAGACCTTCTTCAGCACCACGGGCCGCGGCGCCCGTGAGTAGCCGGCCGGGGCGTACACGCGGAAACCGGGCGTCGCGGAGCGGGCATTAACATCGCCCGCTTGCCTTCCCCCCTCCACCGATGCACCCGTCGATGCCCTGGTTGATCGCCTGGGCCGCCATCGCGCTGGGCAGCTTGCTGTTCCTCGTGGCGGTCCTTCGCCGCCGCCGCCCTGCCAACCGACCGCCGGTGCTGCCCGATGAATGGCCGCTGGGGCCGCGTCCGGTGTTCAGCGCCGAGGAGCGCAGCGTCTACCGCCAGCTGCGCGAGGCCCTACCCGCGCACGTGGTGCTGTCCAAGCTGCCGCTGCTGCGCTTTTGCCACCCCAACGACCCGGCCAGCCTGCGCTATTGGTACGAGCTGCTGGGCAGCCTGAACGTCTCGTTCGCGGTGTGCACCGGCAGCGGCCGGGTGCTGGCGGCGATCGACATCGAGTCCGGCGGCCGGCTGTCGCGCCGGGGCCAGCGCATCAAGGAATCGGTGCTGGCCGCCTGCCAGGTGCGCTACCTGCGCTGCAAGGCCCACGCCCTGCCCACCATCCCCGAGTTGCAGCTGATGGTGGCCGACACCGCCGCCACACCCGCCCCCGCCGAGCCTGCCTGGGCGGCCTATCGCCAAACCGGCACGCCGGAGTCCAGCGGTTTCATCGACTCCTTCCTGCTGGGGTGGCGCCGCTCGACCAACGCTGCACGCAGCGGATCTTCCGGACGCTGATCATGACCGGCTACGCCGAACTCGACCCCGGCCTGGTGCTGGAGGCGCTGGACGCCGTCGGCCTGCGCGGCGATGGCCGGCTGCTGCAGCTCAATTCCTACGAGAACCGGGTGTTCCAGGTGTTCCTGGAAGACGGCGACGTGGTGGTGGCCAAGTTCTACCGCCCGGGCCGCTGGACCGATGCGCAGATCCTGGAAGAACACGCCTTTGCGCTGGAACTGGCCGAGGCCGAGGTGCCGGTGATCGCGCCGCGCCGACTGCAGGCGGTGGCCGATGCGCCGCTGGCGGTGCAGCTGGCCGGCGACCCGCCGACGCTGGCCACGCTGGGCGCCGGTGAGCAGCCGCACCGCTTCGGCGTGAGCCCTCGCAGCACCGGCCGCGCGCCCGAGCTGGAAGATCCGTTGGTGATGGAGTGGCTGGGCCGTTTCCTGGGCCGCCTGCATGCGGTGGGTGCGCAGGCCCGCTTCGCGCACCGGCGCACGCTGGACGTGGCCACCTTCGGCACCGCCGCCCGCCAGCGTCTGCTGGACGGCCGCTTCGTGCCCGAGCCGCAGGATGTGTTGTGGGCCGATGCCAGCGCCCGCGCGCTGGCGCTGGCGCAAGCCGCGTTCGACGGTTTGCCGCAGGCGCGGCAGCTGCGGCTGCACGGCGACTGCCACCCCGGCAACATCCTGTGGCGCGACGAAGGCCCGCACGTGGTGGACCTGGACGACGCCTGCAACGGCCCCGCGGTGCAGGACCTGTGGATGCTGCTGTCGGGCGACCGGCCGACGATGTCGATGCAGTTGGAATGGCTGCTCGAAGGCTACGAACAGTTCATGCCCTTCGACCGCCGCGAGCTGACGCTGATCGAGCCGCTGCGCACGCTGCGCATGATCCACCACAGCGCCTGGATCGCCGAGCGCTGGAGCGACCCGGCCTTCCCGGCGGCGTTTCCGTGGTTCGGCACCGCCGCCTACTGGCAGCAGCAGACGCAGCAGCTGCGCGAGCAGATCGAAGCGATGGAGGGCTGAGGAAGACAGCCCCCCTCCTGGTCAGGCCGTCAGAAGCCGCGTCACACGCTGCACATGCTCGGCCGGGCTGTCCAGTTGGCCGCCTTCGGCCAGCCAGGCCTGGTCGAACAGCAGGTTCGCCAGATCGTCGAAGTGGGCTTCGTCCGCTTCCAGGCGCTTGACCAGCGCATGCGCCGGGTTCACTTCCAGGATGGGCTGGGTCTTGGGCGCCTGTTGGCCGGCCTGCTTGAGCATGCGGGCCAGGTGGGCGCTCATGTCGCCTTCTTCCACCACGATGCAGGCCGGCGAATCCACCAGCCGGCTGGTGGAGCGCACGTCCTTCGCACGGTCCTTCAGCGCGGTCTTGAGCCTCTCGAGCACGGGCTTGAAGGCCTCGGCCGCTTCTTCGGCCTGCTTCTTCTCTTCTTCGTCCTGCAGCTTGCCCAGGTCCACCGCTCCCTTGGCCACGCTCTGCAGCGGCTTGCCTTCCACCTCGTAGAGGTGCGAGAGCATCCACTCGTCCACGCGGTCGGTCAGCAGCAGCACCTCGATGCCCTTCTTGCGGAAGATCTCGAGCTGCGGGCTGCTCTTGGCGCCGGCCAGGCTGTCGGCGGTGATGTAGTAGATGGCCTCCTGGCCTTCCTTCATGCGGCCGATGTAGTCGGCGAACGAAACGCCCTCGTCGGCCTGGGTGGAGGCAAAGCGCAGCAGCTTGACCAGGCGCTCCTGGTTGGCATGGTCCTCGCCCACGCCTTCCTTCAGCACCGCGCCGAACTCCTTCCAGAAGGCCGCGTACTTGTCCTTCTGGTTCTCGGCCACGTCCTCCAGCATGCCCAGCACGCGCTTGGTGCTGCCTTCGCGGATGGCCTTCACGTCGCGGCTTTCCTGCAGCAGCTCACGGCTGACGTTCAGCGGCAGGTCGGCCGAGTCGATCACACCCTTGACGAAGCGCAGGTACACCGGCATCAGCGCCTCGGCGTCGTCCATGATGAAGACGCGCTTGACGTACAGCTTCACGCCGCCACGCTTGTCGCGGTTCCACAGGTCGAACGGCGCCTTGGCCGGCACATACAGCAGCTGGGTGTACTCGCTGCGACCTTCCACGCGGTTGTGGGTGTAGGCCAGCGGCGCCTCGGTGTCGTAGCTGATCTGCTTGTAGAACTCCTGGTACTCGGCGTCGGTGACGTCGCTCTTGCTGCGCGCCCACAGCGCGGCGGCCTTGTTGACCGTCTCCCACTCGTCCTTGACCACCTGTTTCTGCGCCTCTGCGTCCCACTCCTCCTTCTTCATCAGGATGGGCAGCGAGATGTGGTCGGAGTACTTGCCGATGATGGACTTCAGCCGCCAGGTGCTGAGGAACTCGGACTCCTCGTCGCGCAGGTGCAGGATGACGTCGGTACCGCGCTCGGGGCGGGTGATGGTCTCCACCTCGAACTGGCCGGAGCCGTCGCTGCTCCAGCGCACGCCCTGGTCGGCGGCCAGGCCGGCGCGGCGGCTTTCCACGGTGATGCGGTCGGCCACGATGAAGCCGGAGTAGAAGCCCACGCCGAACTGGCCGATCAGGTTGGCGTCCTTCTTCTGGTCGCCTTCCAGCTTGGACATGAATTCGCGCGTGCCGCTCTTGGCGATGGTGCCCAGGTGCGCCACCGCCTCGTCGGCGCTCATGCCGATGCCGTTGTCACGGATGGTGATGGTCTTGGCTTCAGCGTCGAACCACACCCGCACTTCCAGGTTGGGCGCGTCCTCGTAAAGCGCGTTGTTGTCCAGCGCCTCGAAGCGCAGCTTGTCGCAGGCGTCCGACGCGTTGGAGACCAGCTCGCGCAGGAAGATCTCCTTGTTCGAGTACAGCGAGTGCGTCACCAGATGCAGGATCTGCTGGACTTCGGCCTGGAAGGCAAGGGTTTGTTTTTCCATGGTCGTTCGAATGTATTGCCAACGAGGGTTGAACCGGTGACCTGCGATATGGGGCAGCCCCGCGCGTTTTTCAACAGCCCCTCGCGGGGCCGGCGCCCGCTACAGAAACCGCTCCAGCAGCCGCCGCGAGCCGCGGTCCAGCGTGCGCCAGTTGGGCACGTTGAAAAAGATGCCGTGACCGCTGGCGATCATCAGCCGGCCGTCGGTGCCGACGCGGCGGATGTCCTCTTCGCCCTTCAGCTCGAAACGGGTGGGCCCGCGGTCGGTGTCCACGTCCCACAGGCTGGGCGTCGAGAACGTGGACACGGCGCGGATGCGCTGGATCTGCGGCGCGAACTCGCGGTGCGCCAGTTCGTCGTCGATCAGCGCCCGCAGCGGCGCCGGCAGCTCGGCCAAGCGATCGATCCAGGCCACCTCGCGGCCCTCGGCACTGACCATGGACACACCCTCATCGGGCGCGCCCAGCGGAAACGCACGCACCGGCGTCACGCCCTCGTGGCGCTGGCCTTCGGCGGTGGTCAGCACCAGGCGGCCGAAGCTGTCGCGTTCAAGTTGGAAGGAAGCGGGGGGCATGCTCAGGCTCCGGCCGGGTGGGCGGCGTGGGTGGGCTCGCGCTCGGGCGTCACGTCGTCGGCGTCCACCCTGCGCGCCTGCGCCTCATAGAGGCGCCAGTAGTGGCCCTGGCGGGCGATCAGCTCGTCGTGCGGACCCACCTCCACCACGCGGCCCCGGTCCATCACCACCAGCCGGTCGGCCTTGCGCAGCGTGGACAGCCGGTGCGCGATGGCAATCGTGGTTCGGCCCTGCACCAGGTTGTCCAGCGCCTTCTGGATCTCGCCTTCGGTCTCGGTGTCCACCGCCGAGGTGGCCTCGTCCAGGATCAGGATGCGCGGGTCGATCAGCAGCGCGCGGGCGATGGAGATGCGCTGGCGCTCACCGCCGGACAGGCCCTGGCCGCGCTCGCCCACCAGCGAGTCGTAGCCGTGCGGCAGCCGCAGGATGAACTCGTGGGCATGGGCCGCGCGGGCGGCGGCGATGATCTCGGCGCGGGTGGCGTCGGGCCGGCCGTAGGCGATGTTCTCGGCCACGGTGCCGAAGAACAGGAACGGCTCCTGCAGCACCAGGCCGATGTGGCGCCGGTAGTCGGCCACGCTGAAGCGGCGGATGTCGGTGCCGTCGACCTCGATCGCGCCGTCGGTCACGTCGTAGAAGCGGCAGATCAGATTCACCAGCGTGCTCTTGCCCGAGCCGCTGTGGCCCACCAGGCCAATCATCTCGCCGGGGCGGATGTCGAGGTCGAGCCCGCGGATGATGGAGCGGCTGCCGTAGCGGAAGCCCAGAGCGCGCATGCGGATGCCGCCGCGCGGCTGCTGCAGGGGCACCGGCTGCTCGGGCTCGGGCACGTTGGACACGTGGTCCAGGATGTCGAAGATGCGCTTGGCGCCGGCCGCCGCCTTCTGCGTGACCGAGACGATGCGGCTCATCGAATCGAGCCGGGTGTAGAAGCGGCCGATGTAGGCGATGAAGGCGGTGAGCACACCCACCGTGATGCTGCCGTTGGACACCAGCCAGATGCCGAAGGCCCAGACCACCAGCAGGCCGACGTCCGTCAGCAGCGACACCGTGGGCGAGAACAGCGACCAGGTCTTGTTCAGCCGGTCGTTGACCGCCAGGTTCAGCCGGTTGGCGGCCTTGAAGCGGTCGGCCTCGCGGCGCTCCTGCGCAAAGGCCTTGACCACGCGGATGCCCGGGATGGTGTCGGCCAGCACGTTGGTGACGTCGCCCCACACGCGGTCGATCTTCTCGAAGCCGGTGCGCAGGCGGTCGCGCACCAGGTGGATCATCCAGGCGATGAAGGGCAGCGGCAGCAGCGTGACCAGCGCCAGCCACGGGTTGATGGAGAACAGGATGGCCGAGGTCATCCCGATCATCAGCACGTCGGTGGCAAAGTCGAGCGCATGCAGCGACAGGAACACGCTGATGCGGTCGGTCTCGGAGCCGATGCGCGCGATCAGGTCCCCGGTGCGCTTGGCGCCGAAGTAGTCGAGCGACAGCCGCAGCAGGTGCTCGAAGGCGGCGGTGCGCAGGTCGGCGGCGATGCGCTCGGACACCAGCGCCAGCAGCCAGGTGCGCGCCCAGCCCAGGCCCCAGGCCAGCAGCGCCGACCCGAGCAGCCCCGCCAGCAGGCTGATCGCCAGCCAGGTGTCGATGCGCTGGCCGTTCTGGAACGGGATCAGCACGTCGTCCATCAGCGGGATGGTGAGGTAGGGCGGCACCAGCGTGGCGGCGGTGGACGCCAGCGTCAGCGAAAAGCCGGCGATCAGCTGCTTGCGGTAGGGCTTGGCGAAGCGCCCCAGGCGCAGCAGCACCCAGGTGGAAGGCACCTCGGTGGCTTCGCGGCTGAAGTCGTCGGGCTCGAAGGGGTCGTCGGCATCGTCCGCCGGGCTGCGGTGCAGCCGGTCGAGCTGCCGCTCCACCTGCGCCAGCCACTGCAGCGCCTGCACGTTGGCCGCCAGCGTGAAGCGCCACTGCGCCAGCCGCCGTTGGGCGTCGTGCAGCTCGATGGTGCCGACGCCGGCGTGGTCGGTGTGGCGCAGGCTCAAATCGGCCGTCAGCGGCCAGTCGGCCCAGCCGTCGGCGCTGCCGGCCAGCAGGCGGCGGTCGGTGAGCACCAGCAGCCCGGGCGCAAAGCGCTGGCGGGCGTCGAGGTCAACCTCCAGCGTGCCCAGCACGTTCTCGTCGCTCGCCAGCAACGAAGGCAAGGCCTGGGTGAGGTGGAGGGCGCCGGAGGCGCCGACGGTGGAAGATTGTTCTTGGAGGGGTTGCATCGACAGGCCGGCCCGGGCGATGGCCAGGCAGACGGATTCTGAACCATGCCCGCAACGCATCAAGCACCCCGCCCGACGACAGCCCGGTCGCCACACGACGCACAATCCCACGATCACCCGGCCTCGCGGCACAACCCCCTGCGGACCCATGAGCAAATTCCAAGACATCCGGCTGCTGCGCATCAACTACCTGCGGGGGCCCAGCATCTGGACCTACCGCCCCGTGCTGGAGACCTGGCTCGACCTCGGCGAGCTGGAGAACCACCCGTCCAACGTGATCCCCGGCTTCAACGCCCGGCTGTGCGCGTTGCTGCCGGCGCTGGTGGAACACCACTGCGGCGTGGGCGAGCGCGGCGGCTTCCTGCAGCGGCTGGATGAAGGCACCTGGATGGGCCATGTGCTGGAGCACGTCGTCATCGAGCTGCTGAACCTGGCCGGCATGGCCACCGGCTTCGGCCAGACGCGCAGCACCTCGCAGCACGGCGTCTACCGCATGGTGTTCCGCGCCCGCGACGAGCATGTCTCGCGCACCGCGCTGGCCTGCGGCCACCGGCTGCTGATGGCCGCCATCAACGACGAGCCCTTCGACGTGCCGGCCGCGGTGGCGCAGATCCGCGAGCAGCTGGACGACACCTACTTCGGCCCCAGCACCGCCTCCATCGTCTCGGCGGCCACCGACCGGCGCATTCCGCACATCCGCCTGAACGGCGGCAACCTGGTGCAGCTGGGCTACGGCATGCGCCAGCGCCGCATCTGGACGGCCGAGACCGACAAGACCGGCGCCATCGCCGAGAACATCGCCGGCGACAAAGACCTGACCAAGCGCCTGATCGCCGCCTGCGGCGTGCCGGTGCCCGAAGGCAGCACCGCCGACAGCCCGGCCGCCGCCTGGGAAGCGGCCGAGGACATCGGCCTGCCGGTGGTGGTCAAGCCGCTGGACGGCAACCACGGCCGTGGCGTCAGCCTCGACCTCAACACCCGCGAGGAAGTGGAAGCCGCCTGGCACGTGGCCGACGCCGAGGGCAGCGGCGTGATCGTCGAGCGCTACATCCGCGGCGACGAACACCGGCTGCTGGTGGTAGGCAACGAGGTGGTGGCCGCCGCCCGCGGCGAAAGCCTGTGGATCACCGGCGACGGGCAGTCGAACGTCACCGCGCTGGTGGACAACCAGCTCAACACCGACCCGCGCCGCGGCGAGGCCGAAGAATTCCCGCTGGAGTTCATCGACCTGCAGAAGGACGGCGTGATCCGCCTGCTGCTGCAGCGCCAGGGGCTGACGCCCGAGTCGGTGCCTGAGGCGGGCCGGCGCATCCTGGTGCAGCGCAACGGCAACGTGGCCATCGACTGCACGGACGACGTGCACCCCGAGGTGGCCCGCGTGGCCGCGCTGGCCGCCCGTGTGGTGGGCCTGGACATCGCTGGCATCGACATGGTGGCCGAGGACATCCGCCGCCCGCTGCACGTGCAGGGCGGCGCCATCGTCGAGGTGAACGCCGGCCCCGGCCTGCTGATGCACCTGAAGCCCGCCGTGGGCATGCCGCGCCCGGTGGGCCGCGCGGTGGTGGACCACCTGTTCCGCGAGGGCGAAGACGGCCGCATTCCCATCGTGGGCGTGGCCGGCACCCGCAACACCACGCTGGTGGCACGGCTGGTGGCTTGGCTGCTGCAGCTGGCCGGCCGCCATGTAGGCCTGGCCTGCCGCGAGGGCCTGTACCTGGAGCGCCGCCGCGTGGAAGGCGGCGACGCCACCCGCTGGGACAGCGCCCAGCGCCTGCTGATGAGCCGCAGCGTGGACACCGCGGTGATCGAGAACGGCCCGGTGCAGATCCTCAACGACGGCCTGGCCTATGACCGCTGCGACGTCGGCATCGTCACCGACCTCGACCTGCCCGACAGCCTGCGCGAGCCGCTGGCCCAGCACGACTTCTTCGAGCCCGACCAGCTGGTGAAGGTGCTGCGCACCCAGGTGGACGTGGTGCTGTCGCACGGCACCGCGGTGCTGAACGCCGCCGATGAGCGCGTGGCCGCGCTGGCCGAGCTGTGCGATGGCGACACCATCCTCTACGGCATCGACCCGCAGCTGGTGGCCATCGACAAGCACCGCGGCACCGGCGCCCGTGGCGGCCGCGCGGTGTTCGTGCGCGATGGCCGCGTGGTGCTGGCCACCGGCAGCGCCGAGACCCGCCTGGCCCCGGTGCAGCGCATGGCGCTGGGCCGCGGCGCCGCGCACGACCCGATCGACACCGAAGCCTTGCTGGCCGCCATCGCCGCCGCCTGGGCCCAGGATGTTCCGCCCGACCTGATGATTGCCGGCATCGAGACCTTCGCCGGCGACGTGGCCACCGCCGTCTGACCCACCGCCCCAAGCCCATGCAAGTCTCCCGCATTCGCGCGCTGCGCGGCCCCAACCTCTGGACCCGCAACACGGCCATCGAGGCGATCGTCCAATGCTCCGAGAAGGCGCTGACGCTGTCGCAGCGCGACGACTTCGAGGACCGGGTGCGCCAGCGCTTCCCGGCCATCGGCGCGCTGCGGCCGGCCACCGGCGCCGCCTCGCTGGCCCATGTGCTGGAAGCAGCCGCGCTGGCGCTGCAGAAGGAAGCGGGCTGCCCCGTCACCTTCAGCCGCACCTCGGCCACGGTGGATGAAGGCGTGTACCAGGTGGTGGTGGAGTACAGCGAAGAGGCCGTGGGCCGCATGGCGCTGGAAGAGGCGCACCTGCTGGTCAGCGCCGCACTGGCGGGCACCGACTTCGACGTCGACGCCGCCATCCGCCGCCTGCGGGAGAAGGACGAGGACGTGCGCCTGGGCCCCAGCACCGGCAGCATCGTGCACGCGGCGCTGGCCCGCGGCATTCCGTACCGCCGGCTCACCGAAGGCAGCCTGGTGCAGTTCGGCTGGGGCGCCAAGCAGCGCCGCATCTGGGCCGCCGAGGTCGATTCCACCAGCGCCGTGTCCGAGGCCATCGCCCAGGACAAGGACCTGACCAAGAAGCTGCTGCGCGCAGCCGGCGTGCCGGTGCCCATCGGCCGCCCGGTGGACAGCGCCGACGACGCCTGGGCCGTGGCCCAGGAAGTGGGCCTGCCGGTGGTGGTGAAGCCGCAGGACGGCAACCAGGGCAAGGGCGTGACGGTGAACATCACGCACCGCGACCACCTGGACATCGCCTACCGCGCCGCCGCCGAGTACGGCACGGTGATGGTCGAGAAGTACCTGCCCGGCTCCGACTACCGCATGCTGGTGGTGGGCGACCAGCTGGTGGCCGCCGCCCGGCGCGATCCGCCGCACGTGATCGGCGACGGCGAGCACACCGTGCGCGAGCTGGTCGAGCGCGTCAACGCCGACCCGCGCCGCGGCGAAGGCCATGCCACCTCGCTGACCAAGATCCGTTTCGACGAGATCGCCATCGCGCGGCTGGCTGAACAAGGCCTGACCGAACAGTCGGTGCCGGCGGTGGGCCAGCGCGTGATCCTGCGCAACAACGCCAACCTGAGCACCGGCGGTACCGCCACCGACGTGACCGACGACGTGCACCCCGAGGTGGCCGAGCGTGCGGTGGCCGCGGCCCGCATGATCGGCCTGGACATCTGCGGCGTGGACGTGGTGTGCGAAGGCGTGCTGGAGCCGCTGGAGGCGCAGCACGGCGGCGTGGTGGAAGTGAACGCCGCGCCCGGCCTGCGCATGCACCTGTCGCCCTCGTACGGCAAGGGCCGGCCGGTGGGCGAAGCCATCATCAACCACCTGTTCCCGCCGGGTGAAGACGGCCGCATCCCGGTGGTGGCCGTCACCGGCACCAACGGCAAGACCACCACCGCCCGCCTGATCGCGCACCTGCTGGCCAGCGACGGCCTGCGCGTGGGCATGACCAACACCGACGGCGTGTACGTGGAAGGCCGGCAGATCGACTCCGGCGACTGCAGCGGCCCCAAGAGCGCGCGCAACGTGCTGGCCCACCCCGACGTGGACGCGGCGGTGTTCGAGACTGCCCGCGGCGGCGTGCTGCGCGAGGGCCTGGGCTTCGACCGCTGCCAGGTGGCCGTGGTCACCAACATCGGCGCCGGCGACCACCTGGGCCTGAACTACATCACCACGGTGGAAGACCTGGCGGTGCTCAAGCGCGTGATCGTGCAGAACGTGGCACCCACCGGCTATGCGGTGCTCAATGCGGCCGATCCCATCGTCGCCAAGATGGCGGCCACCTCGCCGGGCAAGGTGATCTTCTTCGCGGCCGACCGCCACCACCCGGTGATGGCCACGCACCGTGCCCAGGGCGGCCGCACCGTGTACGTGGACGACGGCGCGGTGGTGGTGGCCGAAGGCAGCTGGCGCGAAGCCATCTCGCTGCGCGACGTGCCGCTGACGCGCGCCGGCACCATCGGCTTCCAGGTGGAGAACGTGCTGGCCTCGGTGGCCGCGGCCTGGGGCCTGGGGCTGGACCTGGCGGCCATCCGCAGCGGGCTGGCCAGCTTCGTCAACGACGCGCACAACGCGCCCGGCCGCTTCAACGTGATGGATTTCCGCGGCGCCACCGTGATCGCCGACTACGGCCACAACCCCGACGCGATGCGGGCGCTGGTGCAGGCGGTGGATGCGATGCCGGCCAAGCGCCGCAGCGTGGTGATCAGCGGCGCCGGCGACCGGCGCGACGAAGACATCCGCGAGCAGACCGTGATCCTGGGCGATGCCTTCGACGACGTGATCCTGTACCAGGACGCGGCCCAGCGCGGCCGTGCCGACGGCGAGGTGATGGCGCTGCTGCGTGAAGGCCTGGGCCAGGCCCGCCGCACCCGCCATGTGGAAGAGATCCGCGGCGAGTTCCTGGCCATCGACACCGCGCTGGACCGCCTGCAGCCGGGCGACCTGTGCCTGGTGCTGGTGGACCAGGTGGAAGAAGCGCTGGCCCACCTCGACCAGCGCATCAAGGCCGGATGACGCCGGCCGCCGCCAGCTCCTACGGCGCCGACGAATCGGGCCTGATCTGTGGCTACCGGCTGGGGCCGGGCCGCCACGGGCAGGACATCGGCTCGGCCGAGGCCGCGCAGTGGCTGGCGGCACGCCGGGCTGGCGCCTCGGCCCATGGCGAGTTCCTGTGGCTGCACTTCAACCTGGCGCACACCGGCAGCCAGCCGTGGCTGGCGCAGGCAGCGCAGCTGCCCGAGCCGTTTTTCGAGGCGCTGAAGGAAGACCTGCACTCCACCCGCATCGAGCGCACCGACCACCATGCGCTGATCGCGGTGATCAACGACGTGCACTTCTCGTTCTCGTTCGAGCCGTCCGAGATCAGCACGCTGTGGGTGCATGTGGACCGGCACCTGGTGGTGACAGCCCGGCGCCATGCGCTGCGCTCCATCGATGCGCTGCGCACCGCGGCCAAGCGCGGTGACACCATTGCCTCACCCATCGAGCTGCTGGAAGCGCTGCTGCGGGCCCAGGCCGACGTGCTGGTGCGCATCGTGCGCGACGTGACCGCGCGGGTGGACGAGGTGGAAGACGAACTGCTGGCCAACCGGCCTGACGCGCGCCGCGCCAAGCTGGGCGCGATGCGGCGGGTGCTGGTGCGGCTGCAGCGCCTGCTGGCGCCCGAGCCGGCGGCGCTGTTCCGGCTGCTGCAGCACCCGCCGGCGTGGATCGACGAAGCCGGCGTGCTGGCGCTGCGCCAGTCCACCGAAGAGTTCTCGGTGGTGCTGCGCGACATGTCGGCGCTGCAGGAGCGCATCAAGCTGCTGCAGGAAGAGATTGCCGCCCGCGTGAACGAGGACAACAACCGCAGCCTGTTCGTGCTGACGGTGGTGACGGTGCTGGCCCTGCCCATCAACCTGATCGCTGGGCTGCTGGGCATGAACGTGGGCGGCGTGCCGCTCAGTGAAGAGCCGCACGGCTTCTGGATCGTGGTGAGCATCGTCACCGCCTTCACCGTGATCGCCGGGCTGGTGGCCTGGCGATCACGCCGCCGAGACTGATCAGAACGTGTACCGCGCCCGCGCGTACCAGTACGCGCCGTTGAAGCCGACCGGCGACAGCACGTCGTAGGGCAGGTTGCCAAAGTAGGCGATGTCGGCGATGGAGCGGTCGGGGTAGCGGTTGGTGATGTTCACACCGCCCAGCGCCAGCGCCCAGGCCTTGGTGGGCCGCCATTCCACTTCCGCGTCCAGCTGCCAGGTGGCGCCATAGGTCTGCGTGGGCGTGAAGCCGTCGCCGAAGTCGAACACCCGCGTGGTCTTGCCATGGCGGGTGGCCCGCAGCAGCCCGCCATAGGCGCCGCCGGTCCATTGCGCGGTGAACACATGGCGCTGCCGCGGCGACGAGGACGTGAGCGTGTTGGCCTCTTCCAGGCCCACCAGGCCACCGCTGGCGCCCAGCGCCGTGAGCTGCGCCGGCAGGCCCTCTGTGCGCTGGATGCGGGTACGGCTGGCCGAGATCGCGGCGCTCAGCTGCAGGTCGCCGCCGGCCGCCTTGCCCTGCCACTGGCCCACCAGGTCGGCACCCTGCGTGCGGGTGTCCACCGCGTTGGTGAAGAAGTTGACCCCATCCACGTTCAGCAGGCCGTACTGGCTGGCCAGCAGGCTGCTCAGCGCAGCGCTGCTGAAGCGCTCGCTCAGCGTGATGCGGTCCTTCACGTCGATGCGGTAGACGTCCAGCGTCACCGACACGCCGGCCGCGGGCTGCGCCGTCAGGCCCAGGCTGAAGTTGCGCGAGCGCTCGGGCTTCAGGTCCCGGGCGCCCAGGGCCTGCGCCGCGGCGCTGCCCACCGGCAGCGTGCGCACCTGGCTGAGCACGCCGCCATCGCCATAGTTGGAGGTGGTGAAGCTGAAGGCTTCCTGCGCCAGCGAAGGCGCACGGAAGCTGGTGGACGCCGCGCCGCGCAAGGCCAGCGCGGGCGTGAAGGCATAACGGGCCGACAGCTTGCCGGTGCCGGCACCACCGGCATCGCTGTAGTGGTCGTAGCGGGCGGCCGCTTCGGCGAACAGCTGCTTGCTCACATCGGCCGAAAGGTCGGCATACACGCCGACGATGCGGCGCGAGGTGTCGGCAGTATCGGCGGGCGACAGGCCCGGGCCGGCCTGCGCGCCCGGTGGCGCGATCACCGGGCCGATGGCGGTGGAGGCGGCATCTCCCGCGCTGCTGCGAAAGCCCTCACGCCGCCATTCGGCGCCCACGGCCAAGGTGGCCGGCTGGGCCAGGCCCAGGTTCAGCGGCCGGCTGAGGTCGAGGTTGGCCACCCATTGGTCGAAACGGTAGCCGCCGAGGTCGAAGCGCGTGGGGCTGGCCGCGCCCAGCGAGGCATTGAGCGAGCGGCGCACGCCGAAGTCGAAGTCGTTGCGGCCATAGGCCAGGCTGGCATCGGCCTCCCAACCGACCAGCGGGCCTCGCACACCCGCGGTCAGCGCGAGGTCGTCGCTGCGGCCGGTGGTCTCGGGGCGGTAGCCATCGGGGTAGAAGCGGTCGGGGTTGGCCGAACTGTCGGGGTAGCGGAAGTAGGCCGCGCCCACGCTGTCGCGACGCGTCCAGGTGCCGAAGGCATAGGCCTCCTGGCCACCGGCCAGCGGCAGGGCGCCGTTCAGCCACAGGCCCAGCTTGTCGGCCTGCGGGTCGCCGGCCGCGTAGTTGCGGCGGCCTTGCAGCGCCAGGTTGTCGGGCGTCGGCTCCTCGAAGAAGGGCACTTCGTCGGCACCGGCACGGTTGGTGGCCTGGCGGCGCGACAGCTCGGCACCGGCGCGCACGAAGCCGTCGCCCAGCCGCCAGCCCTGCTTGAGCTGCAGCTCGCCGCCGGCACCGTCGGTCAGGCGCTCATCCGTCGGCGCAAAACGGGTGCTGTAGCCGCCGGCCGTGGCCACGGCCTCGCCGCCTTCGCGCGCATCGTCCAGGATGATGTTGATGACGCCGGCAATGGCATCCGACCCGTACTGCGCGCCAGCGCCGTCGCGCAGCACTTCCACCCGCTTGACCGCATTGAGCGGCAGCGCATTGAAGTCCACCGGGTTGGTGCCCTTGCCGGTCTTGGATTCCACGTTCACCACCGCCGACACATGGCGCCGCTTGCCGTTGACCAGCACCAGCACCTGGTCGGGGCTCATGCCGCGCAACTGCGCCGCACGCACATGGTCGGCCGCGCCCGAGTTGCTTTGCCGCGGAAAGTTGAACGAAGGCAGCAGCGTCTGCAGCGCGGCGGCCAGGTTGCCCTCCGGGCCGGCGGCGCGGCGCAGGTCGTCGGCATACAGCACGTCGATCGGCGAGGCCGAGCTGAGCACCGTGCGGTCGCGGCTGCGGGTGCCGGTGACCACCACCGAATCGGTGGTGTCGGCGGCCTGGGCCACCGGGGTGACGCCGGCGGCGGCGGCGGCAAGGCCCAGCAGAAGGCGGTTGCGGACCGAAGAATCAGGACGGTTCATGGAGTGCTGGCCAAGGAAAAGAAAAGCAAAGCCGCGAGCGTAGCCATGCGCCGCGATGAAGGCCACTGACCGTGGCGCATATGCAAATGCAGACGCAGCGCGGCCGGCAGCAACGCCAGCGCGGCGACACTGCCGCCCCATGACCACAACGCCTGATCTCGCCGCTGATGCGGCGCCCGAAAGACACCTGAACGTGCGCCACGCGGTTTCCGTGTGCGTGGGCATGGTCGTCGGCGCCGGCATCTTCAAGACCTCCCCCATGGTGGCCGCCAGCCTGGCCAGCGACCATGCGCTGTACCTGGCCTGGGGCCTGGGCGGCCTGCTGTCCTTCATCGGTGCACTGTGCTTTGCCGAGCTGGCGGCGGCCTTTCCGCATGCGGGTGGCGACTACCACTTCCTGCGCCTGGCCTTCGGCGCGCGCACCGGCTTCCTGTTCGCGTGGTCGCGCTTCGGGGTCATCCACACCGGCTCGATGGCGCTGCTGGCTTTCGTCTTCGGCGACTACCTGAACCAGGTGGTCAAGCTGGAGCAATGGCTGGGGCCGCAGCTGGGCGCGTACGGCAGCGCGCTGTTCGCAGCCACCGTGATCGTGCTGCTGACGCTGCTGAACTTGCGCGGCGTGCACGTGGGCCTGGGTACCCAGGTGGGCCTGATGGGGCTGGTGATCGCCGGCATGCTGGCGCTGGGCGCCGCGGCCGGCTGGCTGATGCTGCAGGGCGTGCCGCCCGCCACGCCGCTGGCCACGCCTGACCGCAGCGAGCCAGTGGCCATCGGCACCGCCTTCGTCTTCGTGTTCCTGGCCTACGGCGGCTGGAGCGATGCGGCCACGCTGTCGTCCGAGATGCGCGACGGTCGGCGCGGCATCGTGCATGCGCTGCTGCTGGGGCTGGCCATCGTCACCGGCCTGTACCTGCTGGCGAACTTCGCCTACCTGCGCGGCCTGGGCCTGGAAGGCCTGGCCCGCAGCGAAGCACCGGCCGCCGAGCTGATGCGCATGGCCTTCGGCACGCCCGGTGAGCTGCTCATCGTCGGCGCCGTGGCGCTGACCTCAATCACGGTGATGAACGCCATCCTGATCGCAGGTGCCCGCACCACCTGGGCCGCGGCGCACGACCTGCAGCAGGCGCGGCTGCTGGGTGGCTGGCTGGGCGCGCGGCTGGGCCGTTGGGACCTGTCGCGTGGCATCCCGCCGGCCTCAGTGGCGGCCATCGGCATCGTGGCGGTGGCACTGGTGGGCCTGGGCACCGTCACGCGCGGCGGCTTCTCGACGATGGTGGACTACCTGTCGCCGGTGTACTGGGGCTTTCTGACGCTGAGCGCGCTGTCGGTGCTGGTGCTGCGCCGCACCCGGCCCGACGCAAACCGGCCCTTCAAGGTGCCGCTGTACCCCTGGCTGCCGCTGGCCTTCTGCGCCTGCTGCGCCTACCTGCTGGTGTCGAGCGTGCTGTACGTGAAAGCCGGCGCGCTGGTGGGCCTCGGCGTGCTGGCGGTGGGGGCGATGGTGCTGGCACCGCGTGGTCGCCTGAAGGCGACGCCGTAAACGACCAGATCAAAGCAAAAGGGCCGATGCTTGCGCATCGGCCCTTGCTGATCTTTGGTGCCCAGGAGAGGACTCGAACCTCCACGGAGTTACCCGCTAGTACCTGAAACTAGTGCGTCTACCAATTCCGCCACCTGGGCATTTCAGGGCCGCGACTGTAGCACGAGAAGTTGCGTGTTTGGCAAGCCTTGCACACCACTTGTCTAGACAACCTGGCCCTCACGAAAAACCCTGAAGAGCTGAGCTTTCAAGGTCTTGCGATTTTGGTGGCCAAGGGCGGAATCGAACCACCGACACGCGGATTTTCAATCCGCTGCTCTACCAACTGAGCTACTTGGCCAAGACCACGAGTATAGCGTCAAAACTTCGGGGTGCAATACCCCGCCGCGTTTTTTAGAGCGCGCTGCGCTTGTTGCGGCTGAGGTCCACGCCCAGCTGCTTGAGCTTGCGGTACAGGTGCGTGCGCTCAAGACCGGTCTTCTCGGCCACGCGGGTCATGCTGCCGTTTTCCTTGGCCAGGTGGAACTCGAAGTAGCTCTTCTCGAAGGCATCGCGTGCCTCGCGCAGCGGCCGGTCGAGGTCGAAGGACTGCTCGCTCTGCGGCCCCAGCTGCAGCGGCTGCGGTGGCGGCAGGCCCATGCCGCCGGTCATCGCCGATTCCACCGTGAGGCCGCCGTCGCCACGCAGCGGCAGGCCGCCACCCAGCGGCGGCGCCTCGTTGCCGCGCGGTGCCGGCTTGGCCAGGCCCGCCTCCACCGCACGCAGCAGCTTCTGCAGCGTGATGGGTTTTTCCAGGAAGGCCATCGCGCCGTACTTGGTGGCTTCCACCGCGGTGTCGATGGTGCCGTGCCCGCTCATCATGATGACGGGCATGGTCAGCTGCGAGGTGCTGCCCCATTCCTTGAGCAGCGTGATGCCGTCCACATCGGGCATCCAGATGTCCAGCAGCACCAGATCGGGACGTCGGCGTTCGCGGGCCGCGCGTGCCTGTGCGGCGTTCTCTGCCAGTTCGACGGTGTGACCTTCGTCGGTCAGGATCTCGGACAACAGGGCACGGATGCCGAGTTCGTCGTCAACAACAAGTATTGTGGCCATGATCCTCAGTGCGCCAGGGGAGGAGAACCGGCCACCACCACGGCGGCGGCGGCGGGTACGGCGGCGAGGTTCGAAAATGATAACGAAACTTGCGCGCCTGCCGGTTGAGCCGATTCGCTCAAGCCGGCCACTTCATCCGTACGGTTGCCAATGCGCACGCGTGCGCCATGCTCATCGGCGATCTTCTTGACCACCGCCAGGCCCAGGCCGGTGCCTTTGCTCTTGGTGGTGACATAGGGCTCGAACGCGCGCTTGAGCACCTTGTCGTTGAAGCCGGGTCCGTTGTCGAGCACTTTCAGCCGAACGGCACGCACGTCGCCGTTGTCGTTGCGCACGGCTTCGGTGATCACGTCGACGTGGCCGTCGGCCCGCTCGTCGACGGCGTCCAGCGCGTTCTGCACCAGGTTGTGAACCACCTGGCGCAGCTGCGTGGTGTCGCCCAGGATGGCGGGCAGCGCGGGGGCGCAATGCGCGGTCAAACGGCCCTGCTCGGCCTGCGCGCCATACAGCGCCAGCACCTCGCCCACCAGCTGGTTGAGGTCCAGCGGCCCCAGGCTGGCGGCGGGCAGGCGCGCATAGTCGCGGAATTCGTTGACCAGCTGCTTCATCGCCTGCACCTGGGCGACGATGGTGCCCACCGAGCGCACCAGCATCGCCTGGTCGGTGCCTTCGAGCTTGCTTTCCAGCTTGTGCTGCAGCCGCTCGGCCGAGAGCTGGATGGGCGTCAGCGGATTCTTGATCTCGTGCGCCAGGCGGCGCGCCACCTCGGCCCAGGCGGCCGAGCGCTGGGCCGACACCACGTCGGTGATGTCGTCGAACACCATCAGCCGCGCGTCGTTGGGCAGCACCGCGCCACGCACCAGCAGGGTCAGCGTGTCGCGGTCGGCGCCGGTGGGCTGCAGGTCGAAGGAGTCCTGCCAGTGGTCGCGCTCGCCGGCTTCGGGGCTGGAGCGGTGCAGCTCGAAGCGCTGCCACACGCCCTGGGCGAAGGCTTCCAGGCCGGAGACCTCGTCCAGCCGCTGGCCCACGTGGGCCGACAGCGGCAGCTTGAGGATGCGGGTGGCACCGGGGTTCACGCTCTCGATGCGGCGTTCACGGTCGAACACCACCACGCCGGCGGTCAGGCTGTCGAGGATGGTCTGCAGGTGGGTGCGGGCGCTTTCCAGCTGGGCGACGCCCCGCTGCACCTGCTCGCGCGCCTGGCCCAGCTGCTCGGTCATGTCGGCAAAGCTGCGCGTCAGGCCACCGAGTTCGTCGCCGGCGGTGGACACCGGCTTGGCCGTGAGGTCGCCCTGGGCCACCTGGCGCACGCCTTCGGCCAGCAGCAGCAGCGGCCGCGCCAGCTGGGTGCCCAGCAGGCCGGCCAGCAGCACCGCGCCGAACACCGCCAGGATGAGCGCCAGCGTCAGCGTGCCCACGTACATCTTGCGCAGGCCGTCGCGCGCCAACGCGCGCTGCTGGTACTCGCGGTAGGCGCTCTGCACCGCCAGCGCATTGGTGGCCAGCGCGGCCGGCACCGGCTGCACCACCAGCAGGAAGCGGTCTTCGCCGGCCAGCGTGATGTCGTTGTTGGGGATGAGCGCCAGCGCCCGCACCCGCCCGCGTGGCGATGCACCCGGCGCGGGCTCGTCGTCCAGGCCTTCCAGCTGGGCGGCCGCCCGCAGCAGCCGGGCCTGGCGGATCTGCTGCGCCGACGGCCGCTCGGGCGCGATGGAGGCGCCGGCGGTGCCGCCCGCGGCCACCAGGCTCTGCCCGCTGGCATTGAGCACGGCCACCTGCTCGGCGCCCAGCTGCTCGCGCAGGCGCTCCAGCTGCAGCGTGTCGGGCTGCAGGCGCGTCTCGGCCATGCGGTCGGCGGCGGCGCGGGTGCGGTCGCCCAGGTCGAACACCAGCGCATCGAGCGTGCTGCGGCCCAGGTTGAGGCCGGCATCCAGCGCGCCCTCCACCCGGGCGTCGAACCAGGCCTCGATGCTGCGGGTGACGAACTGGTAGCTCACGGTGTAGATGAGTACGCCCGGCACCACGCCCACCAGCGCGAAGATGCCGGCCAGCTTGAACAGCAGCTTGCTGCCGAACTTGCCGCGCTTGAGCCGCACCACCAGCCGCACCGCGGCCAGCAGCACCACCAGCGCCAGCAGGGCCGCGACGGTGACGTTGACCCAGAACAGCCAGACGAAATTGCGCTCGTAGAAGACGCGCGAGTCGGTGGTCAGCGCCAGCACGAAGGTGAGCACCAGCGCCACGCCGATGGCTGCCACCAGCGAGACGATCCAGGCCCAGCGGAGCGACTTGCTCATCGTCCGCTCACTGCGGCTCGACCTGCACGGTGCGTTCCACCTGCAGCGTCCAGTCGGCCAAGGTGCCGATGCCGATCTGCATCGGCCGCGGCAGCTGGCCGGTGTCCAGCCGGAATGTGAAATCGACGTACAGCGGCTGGTCGGGCTCCACCTTGGACAGGTCGGCGATGGGCCAGTTGGTGGCGCGCGAGATGGCGGCCAGCGCATCGGACTGGCTGCCGTAGGACTGGTGCAGACCGCCCTGGCTGACGCGCCAGCTGGCCGTCAGCGGCTGGAAGGACAGCCGCCACGACCGGTGGGCGCGGCCCACGCGCTCGTCGCGCCAGTACCAGCGCGGGCGGTAGGTGGTGGCCTGGGCCTCGAAGTAGATGGGCACGCCGCGCTGCAGCGCCTCGTCCACCGCGCGGGGCAGTTGCAGCCGCACGTTGTAGTCGAGCACCAGGTTGCCGTCGGGCTTGCGCACCTGCAGCTCGAGCCGATCGACGCCCTGCGCGGCGGCCGGCAGGAAGGCGGCCGACAGCCAGGCCATCAGCGTGGCCAACAGCAGGGCCCGCCATGCGAGCGGCCCGAAAAGGGAGCGGACCATCCGGCAGCGGATCACGGCGGGGCAGGTCAATCAGGTCTTGTGCAGGAGCGCGTAATAGAAGCCGTCGGACACCGGGGCTTCGGCGGGATTGTCAGCCACCGGCAGCAGATGCCCGGGTGACGCCGCGTCCAGCCGTGCCGCGCCGCCGTCGTGGCGTTGCAAAAACGCATCGGTCTGCTGGCTGCCTTCGGCGCGGAACACCGAGCAGGTGGCGAACAGCAGCCGGCCACCGGGTGCCAGCAGCGGCCACAGCGCGTCCAGCATCTGCGCCTGCACCTGGGCCAGCGCGATGATGTCCTCGGCCCGGCGCAGCCAGCGGATGTCGGGGTGGCGACGCACGATGCCCGAGGCGCTGCAGGGTGCGTCGAGCAGGATGGCGTCGAAGGGCCGGCCGTCCCACCAGGCGCGCGGGTCGCGGGCGTCGGCCGCCGCCACCTGCGCCTGCAGGCCCAGGCGGTTCAGCGTCTCCTGCACGCGCTTCAGGCGCACCGGGTCGCTGTCCAGCGCCAGCAGGTCCAGCTCGGCCAGCTCCAGCAGGTGGGCCGTCTTGCCGCCGGGGGCGGCGCAGGCGTCCAGCACGCGGGCGCCGGCGGGCAGCGGCGGCAGCGTGCCCTCGCCATGCACCAGCAGCGGCGCGGCGCGCTGGGCGGCGGCGTCCTGCACCGAGACTTCGCCTTCCGCGAAACCGGGCAGCTGCTGCACCGGACAGGGCTCGGCCAGCACCAGCGCCTGCGGGCCGACGACGGTGGCCGCCCGCCCCTGCGCGGCCAGCCGCTGGGCGTAGGCGGGGGCCGTGCCGCGGCGGGCGTTGACGCGCAGCGTCATCGGCGGGCGGCGGTTGGCGGCCTGCAACACCGGCTGCCACTGGGTGGGCCAGTCCTGCTTGATGCGGTCGATCCACCACAGCGGATGGTTGAAGGCGGCCACCGGGTCGTGCGTGGCCGCGGCCACCAGGGCTGCCCGCTCGCGCAGGAAGCGGCGCAGCACCGCATTGATGAAGCCCGCCGCCGCCGGCGTGCGCTTGTGGGCAGCGGCCACGGCCTGGTCCACCAGCGTGTGGTCGCCATAAGGCGGGGCTTCGGTGGGCCACAGCAGCGCCAGCGCGGTGACCAGCAGCGCATCCACCTTGGGCGGCGGCGTCTTGGGCGCGACCGCCTCGCGCACCTTGGCCGCACCGCCCAGCCAGCGCAGCGCATGGAAGCTCAGCGCCTGGGTGCCGGCGCGGGCATCGGCCGGCACGCGGGCGATCACGTCGGTCAGGGACTTGCCGCTGCGCACGGCCATCACGGCATCGGCCGTGTGGTCAAGCAGTCGGGAAAGCGGCAGGGCATGCGGGGTCATCGGGGCAGTCTACCCAGCGACCGGGGCTGTAACAGACAATGCCTGGAACCCGAGCAGGGCCGGAGCACCGAATGAGCATGTCACGCAGCATCCCCAAGATCCTTCCGAACGAGGACGACCTGGCACGACTGCCGGCCTCCGAACGCATCCGCTACCGCCTGATCGGCGCGGACTGCCGCTACCACGCCAACGACAACATCTCGGCCCATGTGCGCCCGGGTGAACTGGAAGAGCTGAAGGCCGAGGTGACGGCCAAGATGCAGGAAGTGCTGTCGTCGCTGGTGATCGACACCGAGAGCGACCACAACACCAACGAGACCGCGCGCCGCGTGGCCAAGATGTTCATCGACGAGGTGTTCCGCGGCCGCTACGTGCCGATTCCAGCGGTGACCGAGTTCCCCAACTTCTCGCGCTTGAACGAGCTGATGATCGTGGGCCCGGTGAAGGTGCGCAGCGCCTGCTCGCACCACCTGTGCCCCATCCTGGGCAAGGTGTGGATCGGCATCCTGCCCAACGAGCACTCCAACCTGATCGGCCTGAGCAAGTACGCCCGCATCTGCGACTGGATCATGAGCCGGCCGCAGATCCAGGAAGAGGCGGTGACCATGCTGGCCGACGAGCTGCAGGATCGTGTGAAGCCCGATGGCCTGGCCATCGTGATGGAGGCCGACCACTTCTGCATGCACTGGCGCGGCGTCAAGGACGACGAGTCCATGATGACCAACTCGGTGATGCGCGGTGCCTTCCTCAAGGACTCGACGCTGCGACGCGAATTCCTGTCGCTGCTGTCGAAGAAGAACGCCAACTGAGCCCGGCCCCGGAGAACACCATGCTGGTACGACTGATGTACGCGAGCCGCGCAAGCGCCTCGATCGACCAGGAAGAGCTGCAGTCGCTGCTGCGGCAATGCAAGTCGGCCAATCCGCGCCAGGGCGTCACGGGGGTGCTGTGCTTTTCCTCCGGCATCTTCATGCAGGTGCTGGAAGGTGGCCGCATGGCGGTGAACCAGCTCTACAACAAGATCGTGTCCGACCCGCGGCACACCGACGTGGTGCTGCTGGACTATGCCGAGATCCGCGAACGCCGCTTCGCGGGCTGGTCCATGGGCCAGGTGAACCTGCAGCGGCTGAACCCGGCCATCCTGCTGAAGTACTCGGAGACGGCCACGCTGGACCCGTACGCGGTGTCGGGTCAGGCGTCGATGGCGCTGTTCGAGGAACTGGTGGCCACCGCGTCCATCATGGGCGAACGCGGCTGACGTCGGCCCCCAAGCTCGCTGCGCTCGCGCCCCCCCGAGGGGGAGCACCCGCCCTTGGGGCGGCCCGGCGGGCGGGTTTCCACCAGCCGGGCCCTCAAAGCGGCCCGGTGTCCTCGAAGCCGTAGAGCTTGACCAGCAGCCGCGTGGGCCACTGGTGGGCGGCCTCGTTGCAGGCCTGCACCGCGTCGTTGAACAGCTGGCGGCCGAAGGCCAGGCGCTGCTCCACCTCGCGCAGTTCGGCCAGCCAGCCGCGCACGTCGTCTCTGGCCTTCAGCTCGGTGTCCTGGTCGGCCAGCGCGCGCACCCGCACCAGCGCCGCGGCCAGGTGGCGGTCGGCCTGCACCAGGCGCTCGGCCGCGGTGGCCAGCACCGGTTTGGCCCGCATCGCATCGGCGGCCAGCGTCACCTGCAGCTGCGCGGCGGTCACCGCCTCCACCGCGCCCTGCTCGGCCGGCCAGGCCTCGGCCAGCACCGGCATCAGCGCGGCCAGCAGGTCCTTGCGGCGGCGCAGCGGCTCGTCCACCTGGGCCCAGGCCTGCACCACCTTGTTGCGCAGCGCGACGATGCGGTTGTAGGCGCCCACCATCCAGAAGATGAGGATGGCGCCGATGGCCAGCAGCGTCAGCTCGCGGGTGGTCAAGCGGCAGCCTCCGCCAGGTGTTCGGCATGGCCGCGGGCGCGCAGCTCGCAGGCCGGGCAGTGGCCGCAGCCATAGCCCCAGGCATGGCGTTGCGTGCGGTCGCCCAGGTAGCAGGTGTGGGTGTGCTCGACGATCAGCGCATTCAGCGCCTCGCCGCCCAGCGCCTGCGTCATCGCCCAGGTCTGCGCCTTGGTCAGGAACATCAGCGGCGTTTCCACCGTCATCGGCGCGTCCATGCCCAGCGACAGCGCCACCTGCAGCGCCTTGAGCGTGTTGTCGCGGCAGTCGGGGTAGCCGGAGTAGTCGGTTTCGCACATGCCGCCCACCAGCACGCTGGCGCCACGCCGGTAGGCCAGCGCCGCCGCGAAGGTGAGGAACAGCAGGTTGCGCCCCGGCACGAAGGTGTTGGGCAGGCCGCTGGCGGCCATCTCGATCGCGCGGCCGTCGGTCAGCGCGGTGTCGGAGATCTGGCCCAGCAGCCGCAGGTCGAGCAGGTGGTCCTCGCCCAGGCGTTCACCCCAGGCCGGGAACTGCGCGCGCAGCTCGGCCAGCACCTGCTGGCGGCATTGCAGCTCCACCACATGGCGCTGGCCGTAGTCAAAGCCGAGCGTCTCGACACGGGCATAACGGGCCAGGGCCCAGGCCAGGCAGGCGGTGGAGTCCTGGCCGCCGGAAAAGAGCACGAGGGCGCTGGAAGGAGATCGCATGGCGCAAAGCATAGCGGCGGCTCTGGGCCGCCCCTACGTCTGAACACACTCGGTGCGCGGGCGCGGCGCGGCTGCGCCGGTAAACTCGGCCTCTTTCCGAAGCCCCGAGACATGGCCGTCGCTGCCCCGCCGAACTCCCCCGACATTTTCGACCTGCGCAGCGCCGCACTGACGCTGGTGGCCGTCGTGCTGAAGACGGCCGACCTGTCGGTGCTGGCCCGCGAACTGGACGCCCGCACCGCCGACAACCCCGGCCTGTTCGACAACGACCCGGTGGCGGTGGACCTCACCGCCGTGCGGGACGAACACGAGCCCATCGACTTCGCGCTGCTGGTGGCGCTGCTGCGCCAGCACCGCATGATGCCGGTGGCCGCCAAGGGCGGCTCGCCGGAGCAGATGGCCGCCGCGCTGGCCGCCGGCCTGGTGGAGGCGCCCGACTTCACCCCGCCCGCCCGCGCGCCCCGCGCCGCCCCTGCGCCCGCTCCGGCACCTGAGCCCGTGGCCGCCGCACCGGCGCCCGAACCCGAGGTGCGCGAGGTCATCCGCGAGGTGATCCACGAGGTGGAAGTGGTGCGCGAGGTGCGCGTGCCCGGCGAGGCGCCGGCCACCATGGTGGTCGACAAGCCGCTGCGCTCGGGCCAGCAGGTGTATGCCCGCGGCTGCGACCTGATCGTGCTGGCGGCCGTGAACTTCGGCGCCGAGGTCATCGCCGACGGCCACATCCACGTCTATGCACCGCTGCGCGGCCGCGCCCTGGCCGGCGCGCGCGGCAACACCGAAGCCCGCATCTTCACCACCTGCATGGAGGCGCAACTCGTCTCCGTGGCAGGCATCTACCGCACCACCGATGTACCGCTGCCAGCGGACATCGTCGGCCAGCCGGCGCAAGTGCGGCTCGAAGGCGAAAAGCTCGTCATCGAGCGCCTGGGCGCCTGATGCGCCGTCGCCGCTGACACACCGTACGCAAGCCAAGTCTGCACAAGAAAGGACCAGCCACCGATGGCCAGAATCATCGTCGTCACCTCCGGCAAGGGAGGCGTGGGAAAGACGACCACCAGCGCCAGCTTCTCGTCCGGCCTGGCCCTGGCGGGCCACAAGACCGCCGTCATCGACTTCGACGTCGGCCTGCGCAACCTCGACCTGATCATGGGCTGCGAGCGCCGCGTGGTCTACGACCTGATCAACGTGATCCAGGGCGAAGCCAACCTGAACCAGGCGCTGATCAAGGACAAGCAGTGCGACAACCTGTTCGTGCTGGCCGCCTCGCAGACGCGTGACAAGGAAGCGCTGACGCAGGAAGGCGTGGAAAAGGTGCTCAAGGAGCTCGCCGAGATGGGCTTCGAGTACATCGTCTGCGACTCGCCGGCTGGCATCGAGACGGGCGCCATGATGGCCATGCACTACGCCGACGAGGCCGTGGTGGTGACCAACCCCGAGGTGTCCTCGGTGCGCGACTCCGACCGCATCCTGGGCATGCTGAGCAGCAAGACCAAGCGCGCCATCGACGGCCTGGAGCCGGTGAAGGAGCACCTGCTGATCACCCGCTACAACCCCTCGCGGGTGGAAGGCGGGCAGATGCTGTCGCTGAACGACATCCAGGAGATCCTGCGCATCAAGCTGATCGGCGTGATCCCCGAGTCGGAGTCGGTGCTGGACGCGTCCAACCAGGGCGTGCCGGCCATCCACCTCAAGGGCAGCGACGTGTCCGAGGCCTACCAGGACGTGGTGGCCCGCTTCCTGGGGGAAGAGCGGCCGATGCGCTTCATCGATGCCGAGAAGCCCGGCTTCTTCAAGCGGCTGTTCGGCGGGAGGTAAGCGATGTCCTTCCTCTCCTTCCTGCTCGGGGAAAAGAAGAAGACCGCCAGCGTTGCCAAGGAGCGGCTGCAGATCATCCTGGCACACGAGCGCAGCGGCAGCGGCGCGCCACGGGCCGACTACCTGCCCGCGCTGCAGCGCGAGCTGGTGGCGGTGATCTCCAAGTACGTCTCCATCTCGCCCGACGACATCAAGGTGCACCTGGAAAAGCAGGACGACCTGGAAGTGCTCGAAGTCAAGATCGAGCTGCCGGACGCCGCACGCTGACGGCCCGCGGCGCCGCCGCGCGCCGCCGCACCACGCCCGCCTGGGTGCCTTCGGGCCGGCGGGCCATCACCCACTCATAAAACGCCTGCGCGGCCACCGACAGGCTGCGGTCACGCGGCCGCACCAGGTAGATGTGCCGCTGCAGCCCCGGCCACGCCAGCCGGCGCGTGAGCACGCCCGGCGCCTGGAAGTGGAACAGCGTGAGCCAGGGCACCACGCTGATGCCGATGCCGGCGCGCACCATGCCCATCACCGTGGCCAGCTGGTCCACCTCCATCACCGACTGCATGGCCTGCGGCTGCGTGGCCGCGTCCAGGTACTGCCGCACGCTGGACGTGCGCGACAGGTGGATGAAGGGCCAGGCCGCCACGTCGCGCGGGCGCACTTCGCGCAGCCTGGACAGCGGGTGGTCGGCGGGGCACACCAGGTAGAAGTCGTCGCTGCAGAAGGGCTCGGCCTGCAGCTCGGGCGTCTCGGCCCGGGTGGCGGCCAGGGCGAAGTCGGCCTCGCCATGGCGCACCCGCTCGATGCAGGGCTCGGACAGCACGTCGGCCACGCGCAGCTCGATGCCCGGATGCAGCGCCTGGAAGCCGGTCAGCACCTGCGGCAGCCAGCCTGCGGCCAGGGAGGGCAGCAGCGCCACCGACACCCGCCCGCGCCGCCGTTCCGCATGGTCGTGCATGCCGGCCACGGCGCGCTCGAACTCCTCCAGCACCCGCTGCGCCGAAGCAGCGAACTCGCTGCCTTCGGCCGTCAGCGCCACCGAGCGGGTGCTGCGGTCGAACAGGCGCAGGCCCAGCGACTCCTCCAGCTGGCGTATCAAGGCGCTGAAGGCGGGCTGCGACAGGTGGCACAGCGCCGCCGCGCGGGTGAAGTTGCGCTGCTCGGCCAGCGCCAGGAAGGCCCGCAGCTGGCGGGTGGACACATTCATCTGCATTGCCGATCAAGCCATCCGAATTCTCGAATTCTCTGATCAATCAGCGCGGCCTACAGTGGCCGCAAACCCGAGGAGACCCATGCTTGCGCAACCCCTGCGCATCGGCGGCGCGGCCGGTTTTTCCGGCGACCGCACCGATGCCGCCGCACCGCTGGTGCGGGCGCTGATCGACGCCGGCGGCCCGGCGGTACTGATCTTCGAGACGCTGGCCGAACGCACGCTGGCGCTGGCCCAGCTGGCCCGCCGCCAGAACCCCGAGGCCGGCTACGAGCCGCTGCTGGACGACCTGCTGCGGCCGGTGCTGGCCGATTGCCTGCACCATGGCATCCGCATCGTCAGCAACTTCGGCGCGGCCAACCCGGCCGGCGCGGCACGGCGCATCCGGGCGCTGGCGGCCGAACTGGGCCTGCCGGCGCCACGCATCGCCGTGGTCAGCGGCGACGACGTGTCAAGCCCCGAGCACCGCGACGCGCTGCTGGGCTGCCTGGGCGAAGCCGACCGCCGGCAGCTGGCCGACAAGCCGCTGGTCAGCGCCAATGCCTACCTGGGCGCGGAGGCCATCGCCGCTGCGCTGAAGGCCGGCGCGCAAATCGTGGTGTGCGGCCGCGTGGCCGACCCTTCGCTGGTGGTGGGGCCGGCGCTGGCGCACTTCGGCTGGGCCGGCGACGACTGGGACCGCCTGGCCCGCGCCACCATGGCCGGCCACCTGCTGGAATGCGGCGCCCAGGTCACCGGCGGCTACTTCGCCGACCCCGGCGTGAAGGACGTGCCCGGCCTGGCCACGCTGGGCTACCCCATCGCCGAGATCGACGCCGACGGCCACTGCACGCTGGGCAAGCCGGCCGGCACCGGCGGCCTGGTGACCGAGCACACGGTGAAGGAGCAGTTGCTGTACGAGGTGCACGACCCCGCCGCCTACCTGACGCCCGACGTGGTGGCCGACCTCAGCCAGGCCCAGGTGCTGCCGGTAGGCCCCGACCGCGTGCGGCTGGAAGGCGTGCGTGGCCATGCACGCACCGACACGCTCAAGGTCAACGTCTGCTTCGAGTCGGGCTGGCTGGCCGAAGGCGAGATCTCCTACGCCGGCCCGCGCGCCGAGGGCCGTGCCCGGCTGGCCGCCCAGGTGCTGCGCGAGCGGCTGGCGGGCCTGGGCCCGCTGCGTGCCGACCTGATCGGCGTGGCCAGCGTGTTTGCCGACGATGCCGGCCACTGGCTGGCCGACACGCCCGACGGCGGCGCCACCGACGTGCGGTTGCGCGTGGCGCTGCGCCATGCCGACAAGGCCGGCGCCGAGCGCCTGGCGCGCGAGGTGCTGGCGCTGTACACCTGCGGCCCTGCCGGCGGTGGCGGCGTGCGCACCACGCTGCGGCCCACGCTGGGCACCGTCTCGTGCCTGATGCCGCGTGCGCTGGTGCAGCCGCGCTTCGAGATGCTGGATGCGGAGGTGCACCCGTGACCCGGCAGCTGATCACCGTGCCCCTGTGGCGCGCCGCTCATGGCCGCACCGGCGACAAGGGCAACCGCTCCAACATCAGCGTCATCGCCTGGCAGCCGGCGCTGTATGCGCCCATCGTCGAACAGATCACCGAGGCGGTGGTGGCGCAGCGCTTTGCGCACCGCCGGCCCAGCCGGGTGCAACGCCACCTGCTGCCCACGCTGCACGCGATGAACTTCGTGCTCGACGACGTGCTGGACGGCGGCGTGAACGACGCGCTCAACCTCGACAGCCATGGCAAGGCGCTGTCCTTCCTGCTGCTGGACCTGCCGCTGCACCTGCCCGCCGACCTGGCGCCGCTGCTGTGCGGGCCAGCCTGACGCCCATCCCCACCATCCACAACAACCGGAGACAACAAGATGCAGTACCCCTTCCCCCGCCGGCAAGCCCTGGCCCTGCTGCTGGCCGCCGCGCTGGCCCCGGCCGCGATGGCCCAGGGCAAGTACCCTGAGAAGCCCCTGACCTTCATCGTGCCCTTTGCCGCCGGCAGTGCCACCGACCAGCTGGCGCGTGCGCTGGGCCAGTCGATCACCGAGCAGACCAGGCAGCCGGTGGTGGTGGAGAACAAGGCCGGCGCCAGCGGCATGCCGGCGGCCCAGTCGGCGGCGCGCAGCGCTGCCGATGGCTACACCGTGCTCATCACCACCAACACCACGCACGCGGCCAACGAGCACCTGTACAAGAAGATGCCCTACGACCCGGTGAAGGACTTTGCGCCCGTCACCGGCCTGGGCAAGGGCGGGCAGGTGATGGTGGTCAATGCCGCTTCGCCCTACAAGAGCGTGGCCGACGTGCTCAACGCCGCGAAGAAGAACCCCGGCAAGCTCACCTTCGGCAGCGGCAGCTCCTCCAGCCGCATGGCCGGCGAGATGCTCAAGCAGCTGGCCGGCGTGGACATCCTGCACGTGCCCTACAAGAGCAACCCGCTGGGCATCACCGACCTGCTGGGCGGCCAGATCGACCTGATGATCACCGACACCTCCACCGGCGTGCCGCAGGTCAAGGCCGGCAAGCTGCGGGCGCTGGGCTACAGCACGCAAAAGCGCAGCGCCCAGCTGCCCGACGTGCCCACGCTGGACGAGGCCGGCGTCAAGGGCTACGACATGGGCTACTGGTTCGCCGCCTACGTGCCCGCCAACACGCCGGCCCCGGTGGTGGCGCGGCTGAACGAGCTGTTGCACACCGCGGTGAAGAGCGCCGCGGCCAAGACCTTCTTCGACACCGCCGGCTCCGAGCCCTGGACCACCACGCCCGACGAGCTGGCCAGATTCCAGGCGGCCGAGACCCAGAAGTGGGGCAAGGTGATCAAGGCCGCCGGCATCGAAGCCGAATGAGCCCGGCGCCGGGAAGCGCCTGAGCACCCCGGACCACCTGTCTAGACAACGACCGCAACCGCCGCGCAGACGGCGGATGGGCGCAGCCTTGCCGCCCGAAACCACAACTGCCAGGAGACGACATTGGCCAAGTTCCCCGTTCCCCCGCCCGGGCCGCGTGCGCAGCCCCACCCCGCCCGCTGGCTGGCGCTGCTGGCCGCCGCAGCCTGCACCGCCTGCGGCGGCAGCGACGGCGATGACACGCCCACGCCGGTCGCCCTGGCCTGCGAAGCCGCCAGCTTCGCGGCGCTGAAGCTGGACAACGCCACCATCAGCTCGGCCACGCCGGTGGCCGCTGGCAGCTACACACCGCCCGGCACCAGCAGTGCCTTGACCGGGTTGCCGGCCTTCTGCCTGGTCAAGGGGCAGGCGACGCCCAGCAGCGATTCGCTGATCAACTTCGAGGCCTGGGTGCCGCAGGGCAGCGCCTGGAACGGCAAGCTGGTGACCACCGGCAACGGCGGCTACAGCCCGGCGCTGAGCTACCGCGACATGGCCTATGCGCTGGCGCAGGGTTATGCCGCCATCGGTGGCGACACCGGCCACCAGGGTGACCCCAACGCGATGGACTGGGGCCTGGGCCACCCCGAGAAGATCACCGACTGGGGCAGCCGCTCGATCCACGCCATCACCGTGCCGGCCAAGCAGCTGGTGGCCACGCTGCAGGGCCAGCCGGCCAAGCGGGCCTACTACTACGGCTGCTCCACCGGCGGCCACCAGGCCTATGCGCAGGTGCAGCGCTACCCGACCGACTTCGACGGCGTGATCGCCGGCGCGCCGGGCAACAACCGCACCGCACTGAATGCCGAGTTCCTCTGGCGCTACCTGTCCAACCGCACCAGCCAGGCCGATCCCGCGCTGCTGCTGACGCCGGCCAAGGCCGCGCTCATCACCAACGCCGCGGTGGCCGCCTGCGACACCATCGACGGCGTGGCCGACGGCGTGATCGAAGACCCGCGGCAATGCACCAACGCGCGCTTCGACGTCGGCTCGCTGCAGTGCAGCGGCGCCGATGCCGCCACCTGCCTGACGGCGGGCCAGGTGGCTGCGGCGCGCAAGATCTACGCAGGCCCGGTCAACCCGCGCACCGGCGCGCAGATCTACCCCGGCCAGGTGGTGGGCAGCGAATCGGGCTGGCCCGGCTACTGGGGCGGCACCGAGCCTGTGCGCACCGACTACTGGCGCCTGTGGGCCTTTGAAAACCCGCAATGGAACTGGTGGGGCTTCGACTTCGACCGCGACTTCAGCTTCGCGCTGGCCAAGGTGGGCAGCCGGGTCGACCAGACCAGCACCGACCTCTCGGCCTTCAAGGCTGCCGGCGCCAAGCTCATCACCTACCAGGGCTGGATCGACCCGGTGGTGGTGGCCACCGACACCATCGCCTACTACGAGAAGGTGAAGGCCGCCCAGGGTTCGCAGGCCGAGGTGGATCGCTTCTTCAAGCTCTTCGTGGTGCCCGGCATGGGCCACTGCTCGGGCGGGCCGGGCGCCACCAGCTTCGGCAATGCCGGCACGCCGCCGGTGGTGGATGCCGACCACGACCTGCTGTCCGCGCTCGACCGCTGGGTGGAGCAAGGCACCGCGCCGCAACGCATCGTGGCTTCGCGTGTGGCCAACGGCGCGGTGGTGCGCACCCGCCCGGTGTGTGCCTGGCCCACCAAGGCCGTGTACGGGGGCAGCGGCAGCACCGACGAGGCCGCCAACTTCAGCTGCCGCTGACCAAGACGAGGAGACAAGACATGTACAGACAACTTCATCTGCCCCTGGCGACCCTGGCCGCCGCCACCCTGCTGGCCGCCTGCGGCGGTGACGGCGGAAACGACAGCCCGAGCAAGACGCCGCAGCTGCGCCTGACCATCAGCGCCACCGAAGACTTTGCCGGCACCTACGGCAGCGTGGGCGCGTATGAAAAGCTCACCGGCGTGATCGAAGGCGAGGTGGACCCGGCCGATCCGAAGAACGCGGTGATCCAGGACCTGCAGCTGGCGCCGCGCAACGCCAACGGCCTGGTGAGCTACAGCACCGAGTTCGTGATGCTCAAGCCCAAGGACATGAGCAAGGCCAGCGGCGTGCTGCGCTACGACGCGCCCAACCGCGGCAACATCCTGACCATGCTCAACCCCACCGCCACGCCCAGCGATGCGGTGTACCTGGAGCGCGGCTACGTGATGCTGTACGCGGCCTGGCAGGGCGACGTGCCCAAGAGCAACCCCGCGCGGCTGACGGCCACGGTGCCGGTGGCCCGCAATGCCGACGGCAGCAGCATCACCGGCCCCTACCGGGCCGAGCTGGTGCCCACCGCCGCCACGCCCGCGATGAGCCTGCCCGGTGGCGTGTTCAACGGCAGCATGATCCCGTACGAGCCGGCCAGCCTGGACAACACCCAGCCCGGCTACAGCCTGACCCGCCGCCGCAACGAAACCGACCCGCGCGTGGCCATACCGCCCGCCGACTGGAAGTTCGCCACCTGCGACGCGGCGGCCAATCCCTTTCCGGGCACCGCCAGCCCCACCAGCGTGTGCCTGAAGGGCGGGTTCGACCCGCAGTACCTGTACGAGCTGGTGTACGTGGCCAAGGACCCGAAGGTGATGGGCGTGGGCCTGGCCGCGCTGCGCGACGCGGTGAGCTTCTTCCGCAGCAAGGCGGCCGATTCAGCCGGCACCGCCAACCCGCTGGCCGGCCGCATCACCCACGCCATCGCGCAGGGCACCTCGCAGTCGGGCAACGCGATGAAGACCTTCCTGCACCTGGGCTTCAACCAGGCGCTGGACGGCGGCAAGGTGTTCGACGGCATGTACGCCCACGTGGCCGCGCGGCAGACCAACATCAACACCCGCTTTGCGGTGCCGGGTGGCGGAGGCGGCCTGCGCACCGACCACACGGCCTTCGGCCAGACGGCCCCGCGCGGCCTGGCCGCCGATTACGTGGACGATGTCAGTGGCCGCCAGGGCGGCGTGATGAAGCGCTGCGCCGCCACGGCCACCTGCCCGAAGTTCTTCCTGGGCCTGTCGGGCACCGAGTTCTGGCAGCTGCAGGGCTCGCCGGTGCTGACCGATGCCTACGGCTTCCGCGACCTCACGCAGCCCGACAACGCCCGCGTCTACTACTACGCCAGCACCCAGCACGGTGGCGCGGGCGGCACCGCCAGCATCGGTTATGCACCCAGCCGCAACGTGTACCCGGCCGGCACCGTGGTGCACTTCAACGACACCTTCCGCGCGCTCTTCATCGCGCTGGAAGACTGGGTGGTGCGCGGCACCGAGCCGCCGGCCAGCCAGGTGCCCAAGCTGGCCGACGGCACCCTGGTGCGACCCGACCAGCTGGTGTTCCCGGCGATGAAGGGGCTGACCTGGCCGGTGGGCGGCACCGCCACCGCGATCCCGGACTTCAACTACCTGGCGCGCTACAACGGCTTTCCGCTGTTCGACTTCGGGCCGCAGTACATCCCGCAGGACGAATCGGGCATCGCCACGCTGCTGCCGCCCTACTACACCGGCCGCGACTATGCGATCCTGGTGCCGCAGGTGGACGCCAGCACCGGCCTCACCCGGGCCGGCATCCGCAGCGTGGAGGCGCAGGCGCCGCTGGGCACCAGCATCGAGTTCAACTACGTGGCCACGCCCGGCATCGTCGACCTGTCCAACCTCACCGGCAGCTTCATCCCCTTCCACAAGACGGAAGCGGCGCGGCTGGCGGCGGGCGACACCCGGCCTTCGCTGGAAGCGCTGTACGGCACCCAGGCCGGCTACGTGGCGGCGGTGACGGCGGCGGCCGACCAGCTGGTGGCGCAGCGGCTGCTGCTGCCGCGCGATGCCGCGCTGCGCAAGCAGCAGGCGGCGGCGACGGTGGTGCTGCCCTGAGGCTCGACGGCAGGGGCCTTCAACGGCCCCTGCGGCGCACGCTCAGGTGCGCACTTCGCCGTTGCCCAGCACCACCCACTTCATCGAGGTGAGGCCTTCCAGGCCCACCGGGCCGCGGGCGTGGAACTTGTCGGTGCTGATGCCGATTTCCGCGCCCAGCCCGTACTCGAAGCCGTCGGCAAAGCGCGTGCTGGCATTGACCATCACGCTGGCCGAATCCACCTCGCGCAGAAAGCGCATGGCGTTGGGGTGGTTCGTGGTGAGTATGGCGTCGGTGTGGTGCGAGCCGTAGCGGTTGATGTGCGCAATGGCTTCGTCGACCGAGTCGACGATCTTCACGCTGATCACCGGCGCCAGGTATTCCTCGGCCCAGTCGGCCTCGGTGGCCGGCTGCACCGCCAGGCCAGGCACGTCGCGCAGGATGGCGGCGGCGCGCTCGTCGGCACGGCATTCCACGCCCTTGGCCGCGAAGATGGCGCCGATGCGGCCCAGGAAGGCCGCGGCCTGCCGCTCATGCACCAGCAGCGATTCGGCGGCGTTGCAGGGGCTGTACTTCTGGGTCTTGGCGTTGTCGGTGACCTTCACGGCCAGGTCCAGGTCCACGTCGGCGTCCACGTACACGTGGCAGTTGCCGTCCAGGTGCTTGATCACCGGCACCCGCGCCTCGGCGCTGATGCGCTCGATCAGCGACTTGCCGCCACGCGGGATGATCACGTCCACATGCTCGGGCATGGCGATCAGCCGGCCCACGGCGGCACGGTCGGTAGTTTCCACCAGCTGCACCGCCTCGGCCGGCAGGCCGGCGGTGGTCAAGGCCTGCTGCACCAGGCGCCACAGCGCCAGGTTGGAGTGGATGGCTTCGGAGCCGCCGCGCAGGATGGCGGCATTGCCGCTCTTGATGGCCAGCGACGCGGCCTCGATGGTCACGTTGGGCCGGCTCTCGTAGATCATGCCGAATACGCCCAGCGGCACCCGCATCTGGCCCACCGAGATGCCGCTCGGCCGGCGCTTGACGCCGGTGATCTCGCCGATCGGGTCGGGCATCGCGGCCAGTTGCTCGCAGCCCTCGGCCACGGTGTCGATGACCTTGGCGCCCAGCTTCAGCCGGTCCAGCATGGGGCCGGCCAGGCCGTTGGCGCGGGCGGCGTCCAGGTCGCGGGCGTTGTCCACGTCCAGCGCGGCCACGCTGGCGCGCAGCAGGTGGGCCAGCTCGATCAGCGCCGCATTGCGGGCCTGGGTGGGCGAAGCGGCCATCACCGTGGCGGCGGCGCGGGCGGCGCTGCCCACGCGGGCCATGTAGGCCGGAATGTCTTGAACGGAGGTGGCGGTGTCGTTCGGCATGGTGCGCCGATTGTCGCCGAGCCGGTCAATCCACCCAGGCCAGCACGGCCAACCACAGCGGCGCGGTGGCGGCAAAGGCCAGCGTCGACAGCACGATGGTGGAGGTGGTCTCGCCCTCCAGCGTCTCGTAGCGCTGCGAGAACATCAGCGTGTTGCTGCCGGCGGGCAGCGCGGCCATCATCACCGCCACCTGCAGCGGCAGGCCCTGCAGGCCGAAGCCCCAGTGCGCCACCACCAGCACCACCGCCGGCAGCACCAGCAGCTTGGTGGCCGTGAGCGCGATGGCGCCACGCAGGCTGCCGCGCAGGCCGTAGTAGGCCAGCGACATGCCGATCAGCGTCAGGCACAGCGGCACCACGGCCGAGCCCAGCTGCACCAGCACCTCGTCCACCACGGTGGGCAGGCCCAGGCCGGTCAGGTTCCAGGCCATGCCGGCCAGCACCGGCAGCACCACCGGATGGATGATGGTGTTGCGCACCGTCACCTTCAGCGTGGCCAGCAGGGTGCCGCCGCCGGCTTCTTCGTGGCGGGCGCGGGCACGCGCCAGGTCCAGCTCGGCCAGGGTGGTGAGCACGGTCAGCAGCGTCAGCGAATGCAGGCTGACGATGGTGATGTGCAGGCCCAACCCGGCCTCGCCGAACAGCGCCGCCGCCATCGGCACGCCGATCTGCAGCGTGTTGCCGAAGCTGGCCGACACCGCCCGCACCGCCGGCGCCGCCGCGGCACCGCTGCCGGCGCGATTGCGGTGGCGACCGATGGCGTAGACGATGACCGCCAGCCCCACCACCGGCACGAAGAAGGCGCCGATCAACCCCCAGGGCATGTGCGCGAAGTCCAGCCTCGAGGTGGTGCGAAACAGCAGCGCCGGCACGAAGATGTAGAAGGCCGCGTTGCTGAGCGTGCGCGCCGGGTCCGCCCCCTTGCGCTCATCGCCCAGCCACCGCATGCGCCCCACCACCCAGCCCAGGCCGGCGGTGAGGAAGATGGCGACGAGCTTGTAGAAGACGGCGAGGGTCATGAGGGCGCGAGTATCGCGGCTCAGGGTCAACCCTTGCCCGCGCCGGCCCGCCGCCCCTCGTCAGGGCTTGCCGTAGTTCGGCGAACGCGGGCCGTACAGCACGCCGTTGAAAACGCCGCCCGACAGCAGGCGCTGCGAAGCGATGCCCGCATAGCGGTAGCCGGCGTCGGTGCTGCTGGCGATGATCTGCGACACCACCGCCTGCACCAGCAGGCCGATCAGGCCGGCCTGGTTGCTCTGTTGCTGCTCGGCCGAAGAGGCCATGGCCTTGCCCTGCCACAACAACTCGCCCGTGCGCAGGTCGACGATGCGGCCTTCCACCGCCACCACCGTGTTGCTGCTGACGACCGCATAGCTGGTGCCGTACTGCTGCACGGTGATGTACACCGCCGCATCGGCGCCGAACACATCGCGCAGCTTGGCGCGGTCCAGCGCATGGATGTCAGCCGCCGTGGTCAGGCCGTTCTCGCGGAAGGTTTCTTCCACCAGCGACACCGGCATCACGTAGTAGCCGGCTTCGGCCAGCGGCAGCGTGGCCTGCGACCACACACCGATGCCGCCCTTGACCTCAGGCGACTGGTTGAGCGGCGGCAGCACCAGCAGCGAGGCTGGCTTGGCCTGCTTGAAGGCGGTGTAGTCGTAGGGCTGGCGCGGGGTGGCGCATCCGCCCAGCAGTGCAGCGGCGCAGATCAGCGAGAGCGCGCCAGCGCGGCCCAGCCGGGAAAAGGTCTTCTTCATGGTGGCGGCACTCACGACTTGCGGCCATCCATCCGCTTTAGCAGCGAATCGATGTACGGTGCGGATTCAGGGAACTGCGCCTTCTCGGCCTCGAACTGCGCCCGCGCCTCGGCATCACGGCCCAGGCGCAGCTGCAGCAGGCCCACGTGGGCGCGAAAGCCCGGTGGCAGCGGCGTGCCGCTGGCGGCCGCCTTCTGCTGCGCCTCGGCCAACGTCTGCAGCTGCTGCTCGGGCGAGCGGCCGTCGCCCTTCAGGTGCTCGTAAAGGCTGTCCTGGTAGCCGCCCCAGTGGTACAGCGGCTTGGGCGCCTGGGCGCAGCCGGCCAGCAAGGCAGCCGCGATCAACAGCCCCGCTGCGCGCTTCATGGCGCCACCTTCGCAGCAGCGCCCCACTGCGCGCCGTCATAGGCCACCACCAGCTTGTTCACGGCTTCGCGCACGGCCAGGTCCAGCACCTTGCCGTTGAGCGTGGCGTCGTAGCTGGCGGTGCCGCCGAAGCCGATGACCTCTCGGTTGGACAGGCTGTACTCGCCCGCGCCCTGCACCGAATACACCACCTCGGAGGTGGCGCCGTTGACCACGTTCAGCGTGACCTTGGCATAGGCGATCTGCGACTTGCCCCGGCCCAGCAGCCCGAAGAGCTGCTGATCACCCACTTCCTTGCGGCCGAACTCGGAGACGTCGCCGGTGACGATGTAGTCGGCGCCCTTTATCGTCTGCGCCTGGGCCTTGAACTTGGCCTCCTGCTGGGCCTCGGCCAGGTTGTCGCGGTCCAGCACGTTGAAGCGCTGGGTCTGCTGCAGGTGCGAGATGACGATGGTCTTGGTCTGGCTGCCCAGGCGGTCGACGCCGTCCGAGAAGATGCCCCGCATGAAACTGGAGCGGTTGTCGAACTTGCCGACCACCACCGGCACGCGCGCGCCGCGGTAAGGCGCGGCGGCCGATTCAACCTTGGCCACCTCCACCGAGCGCGAGCCTTCAGTGGCGCAGCCAACCAACAGCGAAACGGCAGCCGCGCAAGCTGCCGCAACGAACGCGATCTTCATCACCCATCCCTCAGATGTTCTGGAATGGGCGTATTCGACCGCGCTTCACCGCGACTTTTGGCGGTGGTGCATATTTACCACTTCATGCCGCCTTGCGTGCCGCCTTCTTGGCCGGCACCTTCGCAGCGCGGGGTTCGAACTCGAAGCTGACCTTGCCTTCCTTGGTGTCGTAGGCCAGCCGCGCCTTGAACTTGCGGCGGGTCTTGTTCGACACGAAGTTCTCCAGCAGGTCGGTCTTGCCCTCGGTCAGCAGCTTGTGCAGCTGCTCACGCGGCACCGGCTGCTGCAGGATGATCTTGCCGGTCTTGAAGTCGCAGGTGGCGGGCGTGGCCACCGCGTGTTCGCACACGTAGTTGCTGCCATGCTCGAACACCTGGCCCTTGCACTTGGGGCAGTGGCCCAGGCTCTGCTGGTCGCCGAAGTCCACCGGCTCGCCGTCGCCTTCGGCCTTCTTGGCGTCCTCGCCGAAGTCGAACTCCAGCTTCCAGTTGTCGATCTCGCCGTCGAAGGCCAGCTTCAGCTCGGCGGTGAAGGGCCAGCCCGCCTTGGAGCGGAAGCCCTCCAGCGGCCCGATCTTCTTGTCGCGCAGCAGCGCATCGGCCTCGGCGATCTCGAAGGCGCGGCCGCCCGGGATCTTGCTGATGGAAAAGCCGCAGCCGGGGTTGGCGGCGGTTTCGGTGCCCACGCAGGCGAAGCGGCGGTAGTTCTCCTTGACCTTGCCGCCGCACTTGGGGCAGGGCGTGTGCAGGGTCGCGTAGTCGCCCGGGATGGTGTCGCGGTCGTATTCCTTGGCCTTCTTGACGATGCGCTCGGCCATGCGGGCGATGCCGGCCATGAACTGGTCGCGATCGAGCCGGCCGTGCTCCATCTCAGCCAGCTGGTGTTCCCACTGGCCGGTCAGCTCGGGCTTGGTGAGGTCGGGAATGTCCAGCCCGCGCAGCAGCGTCATCAGCTGGAAGGCCTTGGCCGTGGGCACCAGCTCGCGGCCTTCGCGCAGCATGTACTTTTCCAGGATCAGGCCTTCGATGGTCTGCGCCCGCGTGGCTGGCGTGCCCAGGCCCTTCTCGGCCATGGCCTCGCGCAGTTCGTCGTCGTCGATCAGCTTGCCCGCACCTTCCATCGCGCTCAGCAGCGTGGCTTCGGTGTAACGGGCGGGCGGCTTGGTCTTCAGCTGGTTGACGTCCACGCTCTCGGTGCGCACCGTCTCGCCCTTGGCCACCGGCACCAGGTTGGCGTCGTCCTCCTGCGCCTCACGGCCGTACACCGCCAGCCAGCCGGGGCGCACCAGCACCTTGCCGTTGGTCTGGAACTTGTACTCCTTGCCCTGGTTGGTCACGGTGGAAATGCGCGTGGTGACCATGAACTCGGCCGACGGATAGAACACCGCCAGGAAGCGCTTGACGACCATGTCGTACAGCTTGGCTTCGATGTCGGTCAGGCTCTTGGGCGCCTGCAGCGTGGGGATGATGGCGAAGTGGTCCGACACCTTGCTGTTGTCGAACACGCGCTTGACGGGCTTCACATAGCCTTCGTTCAGCGCCTTGCGGGCATGGCCGGCCAGCTCGCGCAGCGGGCCGGGCAGGTCCTCGTTGGACAGCATCTCCATCGTCTGCTTGACCACGCCCACGTAGTCCTCGGGCAGCGCGCGCGAGTCGGTCCGCGGGTAGGTCAGCACCTTGTGCTTCTCGTACAGCGCCTGCGCCAGGCTCAGCGTGGTCTTGGCCGAGAAGCCGAAGCGCGAGTTGGCCTCGCGCTGCAGCGTGGTCAGGTCGTACAGCAGCGGGCTGGCCTGGGTGCTGGGCTTGGCTTCTTCGGTCACCGCGGCGGGCTGCGCACGGCAGGCCTCGGCAATCGCGTTGGCCTCGGCGGCGGTCCACACCCGGTCGGCGCGGCGCTCGGCGTCGTCGTTCTTCTTGAAGCCGGGGTCGAACCACTTGCCCTCGTACTCGCCGGCCTGGGCGGCGAACTGGGCCTTGATCTCCCAGTAGTCGCGGGCCACGTGCTTGCGGATCTTTTCTTCCCGCTCCACCACGATGGACAGCGTCGGCGTCTGCACCCGGCCCACGGTGGTGAGGAAGAAGCCGCCATCGCGGCTGTTGAAGGCGGTCATCGCCCGCGTGCCGTTGATGCCCACCAGCCAGTCGGCCTCGGAGCGGCTGCGCGCGGCGTCGGCCAGGCCCTTCATCTGCTGGTCGCTGCGCAGCTGTGCAAAGCCGTCGCGGATGGCCTGCGGCGTCATGCTCTGCAGCCACAACCGGCGCACCGGCTTGTCCAGCTTGCCCTTGCCGCCATCGGCGTACTGCACGATGAGGCGGAAGATCAGCTCACCCTCGCGGCCCGCGTCGCAGGCGTTGATGAGTTCGGTGACGTCCTTGCGCTTGACCAGCTTGACCACCGCCGTCAGGCGCGACTTGGCCTTGTCGATCGGCGCCAGATCGAAGTGCGGCGGCACCACCGGCAGGTTGGCGAAGCTCCACTTGCCGCGCTTGACGTCGTATTCGTCCGGTGCCTTGATCTCCACCAGGTGGCCGACCGCCGAGGTGACGACGTACTGGTCGTTCTCGAAGTGGTCGGCCTGCTTGTCGAACTTGCCCGAGACCGGGGTCAGCGCCCGCACGATGTCCTGGGCCACGCTCGGCTTTTCCGCAATGATCAGTGACTTGCCCATGAGCCTTGTTGTGCCTTCAATGGTCAGCCGTGCCCACCCGCGGGGCGGCCACGTCTGCCTACAATTCCGTTTCTCGCGCGCACGCACACATACGCGCGCGCATCCGTATTTCAATGTACCGAATGAAAACCGACACGCAAGCCGCCTCCACTGAAGGCCCTGCCGCCACCGGCACGCAGGCCAGCGCCGGCGGCCGCCGGACACAGGTCCGCCGTTCCGGCGTGCACGGCAAGGGCGTGTTCGCGCTGCGGCCACTGGAGCCGGGCGAAACCCTGTTCGAGTACACCGGCGAGGTGATCACCTGGGAAGAGGCGTTGCGCCGGCATCCACACGATCCGTCGCAGCCCGACCATACCTTCTATTTCCACATCGACGACCAGCACGTCATCGATGGCGCGCACGGCGGCAACTCCTCGCGCTTCATCAACCACTCCTGCGACCCCAACTGCGAGGCCGACGAGGTCGACGGCCGCGTCTTCATCAAGACACTGCGGCCGGTGCTGCCCGGCGAGGAGCTGTACTTCGACTACGGCCTGGTGCTGGACGGCCGGCACACCGCCAAGGTGAAGAAGCAGTTCGCCTGCTACTGCGGCGCGCCCAACTGCCGCGGCACCATGCTCGCGCCCAAGCGCTGATCCCCCTGTTCCACCGGCCGTGATGTCCAACGAGCCCAACCACCTGCCCTGGGGCGCCGAGCGCCTGTGGGAACAACTGCAGCCGCTGCTGCCCGGCATCTCGGTCGAGGTGGTGGCGCGCGCCGATTCCACCAACACCCAGCTGATCGACCGTGCCCGCGCCTACAGCGGCCGGCTCGACCAGCCCGTCACCCTGCCCGGCACGCTGGATGCGCGCAGCCGCGACGACGAGCGCTCGCCGCACGGCCGGCGCACCGGCGACACCCAGCCCTGCCTGCTGGTGGCCGAGCAGCAGACCCGCGGCCGCGGCCGCCATGGCCGGCACTGGCAAAGCAGCGCGGGCGCCTCGCTCACCTTCTCGCTGTCGCTGCCGCTGGCCCCGCGCGACTGGTCGGGCCTGTCGCTGGCCGTCGGCGTGGCGCTGGCCGAGGCACTGGACGGCCCCGCCGCCGCCCCCGGGCCGCGCCTGGGGCTGAAATGGCCCAACGACCTGTGGCTGATGGACGGCCCGGGCCAGGGCCGCAAGCTGGGCGGCGTGCTGATCGAGACCGTGATGGTGGGCCCGCGCCGCATGGCCATCGTGGGCTGCGGCCTGAACGTGCTGCCGCAGTCGCTGCGCGAGCTGACCACCGGCTACGCCTGCCTGCAGGAGCGTGAGCCCGAGATCACCGCCCCGGCGGCCCTGCAGCGGGTGGCCGTGCCGCTGGCGCAGGCGCTGCTCACCTTCGAGCGTGAAGGCTTTGCCGCCTTTGCCGACCGCTTCGCCGAGCGCGACCTGCTGCGCGGCCAGCCCATCACCACCACGCTGCCCGAGCTGCCCCAGGGCGTGGCCGATGGCGTGGCCGCGGACGGCGCGCTGCGCGTGCGCGTGGGCGACGGCCCCGACGCGCCCCTCCACCTGGTTTCCAGCGGCGACGTCAGCGTCCGGCTGCGTTGACCGACCACCGGCGGCTTGCCGCACCCTGAATGCTCCGACTCCTCGCCCTGCTGCTGTTGCTGGCCAACGCCCTCTTCTTCGCCTGGACCGAACGCTGGCTGGACCCGCTGCTCGGCCCCTCCCACCGGGAACGCGAGCCCGAACGCGTGGCGCGCCAGCTGCAGCCCGACGCGGTGAAGCTGCTGCCGCCCGAGGCCGCCAGCGCGGCGCTGGCCGATGCCCTGGCCGCGGCCGCCCGCGCCGCCCAGGGCACCTGCATGGAAGCCGGCCCCTTCAGCGACGCCGACATCGGCGCCGCCGAGCAGCTGCTGGCCGACCTGCCGATGGGCAGCTGGCACCGCATCTCGGTCGACCTGCCGGGCAGCTGGCTGGTGTACATGGGCCGCTACCCCACGCGCGAGGCGCTGCAGAAGAAAACCGAAGAGCTGCGCCGGCTGAAGGTGGCGTTCGAGGAAGTGAAGTCGCCGGCCGAGTTGGACAACGGCCTGTCGCTGGGCCAGTTCAACACGCCCGAGGCGGCGAACAGCGCGCTGGCCGCGCTGAACACCCGCGGCGTGCGATCGGCCCGCGTGGTACAGACGGCGCCGCCGCGGGTGCAGCACCGCCTGCGGGTGGAGCGGGCCACCACCTCGGTGGCCGCTCAGATCATCGCGATGCCGCAGGCCGCCCTGGCCGGCGGCTTCGAGACCTGCAAGCCGCGCCAGTAAGGCCTCAGGCCGCGGTACGGACCCGCCGCAGCGCCACGGTGGCCCCGGCCAGCAGGGCCAGCCAGGTGAGGCTCATCGCGCCGCCACCACCACCGCCGCCGCTGGAAGACGAACCGCCGTCGGAGCCGCCGGTGCTGCCACCGGTGCTGCCGCCGCTGGCGGCAGCGGCCACGGTGAAGGTCTGGCTGCTGCTGGTCTGGAAGCCCAGCGTGTCGGTCACCGTGGCCTGGACCACCACGGTGCCGGCGGCCGTGGGGGTCAGCACCACCGAAGTGCCACTGGTGGCGCTGAGCGAGGCCAGCCCACCGCCCTGGCTGATGGCCCAGCTGACGGTGAGCGGCAGCCGGTCACTGCTGGCCGAAGTGTTGGCGGTCAGCGTCACGGCGGTGCCCACCGTGGGGCTGGTGCTGGTGGACGACAAGGCGAGCGTGGCCACGGCGCCCTGCTGCACCAAGGACACCGAAGCCGACGCGTCCAGCAGGCCGGCGCCGCAGGTGCTGGTGGTGCAGTAGCACTCGAGCTGGTCCACGCCGTTGGGGGCGCGGCACTGAGCGATGCCGGTGGAACCACCGGTGGTCGGGAACGGACGCACGCCGCGCTGCAGGTAGGTCTTGACCGTGCTCGGCGTCAGGCTGGGCTGTAGTGCCAGCATCAGCGCCGCCACGCCCGAGACCTGAGGGGCGGAGAAGCTGGTGCCCACGCTGGGATCGGTGGTGCCGTTGCTGTAGATGGAGGCACCCGGCGAGGTGGTGCCCGCGTTCAGCGTGGTCATGATGGGGTAGTCGCACAGGCCGCTGCCGTCGGGCTGCACGCAGTTGCCGCCCGGTGCCGCCAACGTCACCTGGGTGCCCACGTCGGAGTAGCCGACCTTGGTGCCGACGTGCCGCACGGCCGCCACGGTGATGACGTTGCTGCAGTTGCCAGGGGCGCCTACCGCGTGGCCGGCGGTATTGCCGGCCGCCACCACCACCGTCACGCCACGGGCCACCGCGGCGTTGATGGCGTCCTGGTAGGTGCGGCTGCAGCTGCCGGTGCCGCCCAGGCTCAGGTTGATGACCTTGGCCGGCGTCGGATTGGTCGGCAGCCCTGCCACCGACACACCGGCCGCCCACTGGATGCCAGCGGCAATGTCGGACTCAAGGCCATAACACTTGCCCAGCACCCGCACCGGCTGGATGCGCACGTTCCAGCCCGTGCCGGCCACACCGGCGCCGTTGTTCGTTTCGGCACCGATGATGCCGGCCACCTGGGTGCCGTGCCAGGAACTGTTGGCCTCGGGGCAGCTGGTGAACTTGCCGGTGCCTGCCTCGCTGGCGCTCACCCAGTCGCCCGGGTCGCTGGGGTCGCTGTCGCGGCCGTCGCCGTCGTTCGAGATGCCGGTGTCGGTCACCATGTCGTAGCCCGCCACCAGCTTGTTCGCCAGGTCGGGGTGCTCCGAGCGGATGCCGGTGTCCAGCACCGCCACGATCACGCCCTGGCCGGCCGTGCCGCCCTGGGACAGATCCCACGCGCCCGCGGCATTGATCGCCGCAGGAGCCAAGCTGTCCGGCGCGCGCAGGTACCACTGGCCCACGGCCGGTCCGGCGGTGGGCCCCGACAGGAAGTACGTGTCGTTGGGCGTCGCCAGCCGCGTCATCCGCCGGTCCGGCTCGGCATATTCCACCTCGCTGTCGGCCGCCAGCCGGGCGGCCAGCTGGGCGCTGGTCATGCCTTCGGCCGTCACCACCTGCGCCCGCTCGCCCACCGCGTGGCCGGCCTTCAGCGCCAGGCCGAGGCGGCTTCCCAGCGTGCCGGCACGCTCGCCCAGCACCTGGGCCGCCGCCTCGCCGGCCGCCGAGGCGGACAAGGCCCTGGCACGCACAGTGCTGGCATCGGACTTGAACTTGACGATCACCCGCCCCGTGTCTGCCACAGCCACCGGCGCAGCGCGCGGTGTCCATTCGGCAGCCGATGAAGCGAAGGTGGTCACCGCCAGCAGCAGGGGAAGGAGCAACGGTTTCATGAGGGCGAGTGTAGGCAAGGCGCAGTTGCCGAATGTTGCTGGACGTACCCTCGCCGCGCCCAAAGAAAAAGCCCGCGTTTGCGGGCTTTGTTCTGATTGCCGGCGCCCCGTGCGGGCGCCGCAGCGTCGCCTTACTTGGCGACCACGCGCACCATCTCGAGCACCTTGTTGGAGTAGCCCCACTCGTTGTCGTACCAGGACACCACCTTCACGAAGGTCTTGTCCAGGGCGATGCCGGCCTCGGCATCGAACACGCTGGTGCAGCTTTCGCCGCGGAAGTCGGTGGCCACCACCTTGTCCTCGGTGTAGCCCAGCACGCCCTTCATCGCGCCTTCCGAGGCGGCCTTCATGGCCTTGCAGATGTCCTCGTAGGTGGCTTCCTTGTTCAGCTCCACGGTCAGGTCCACCACCGACACATCGGAGGTGGGCACGCGGAAGGCCATGCCGGTGAGCTTCTTGTTCAGCTCGGGGATGACCACGCCGACGGCCTTGGCGGCGCCGGTGCTGCTGGGGATGATGTTCTCCAGGATGCCGCGGCCGCCGCGCCAGTCCTTGTTGGACGGGCCGTCGACGGTCTTCTGGGTGGCGGTGGCGGCGTGCACGGTGGTCATCAGGCCGCGCTTGATGCCGAAGGTGTCGTTCAGCACCTTGGCCACGGGCGCCAGGCAGTTGGTGGTGCAGCTGGCGTTGCTGATGATGGCCTGGCCGGCGTAGGTCTTGTCGTTGACGCCGTAGACGAACATCGGCGTGTCATCCTTCGACGGGGCCGACAGGATGACCTTCTTGGCGCCGGCCTTCAGGTGGGCTTCGGCGGTTTCCTTGGTCAGGAACAGGCCCGTGGACTCGACCACCACGTCGGCGCCGACTTCGTCCCACTTCAGCTCGGCCGGGTTCTTCACCGCGGTCAGGCGGATCTTCTTGCCGTTGACGATCAGCGTGTTGCCGTCGACCGCGACCTCGCCCTTGAAGCGGCCGTGCACGCTGTCGTACTTCAGCATGTACGCCAGGTAGTCGGGCTCCAGCAGGTCGTTGATGCCGACCACTTCGATGTCGTTCGCGAAGTTTTGAACCGCCGCGCGGAACACCATGCGACCGATGCGGCCGAAGCCGTTGATGCCGATCTTGATAGCCATGAGATCACTCTCCTCGGTAGGTGAAGAACAAAAGCTTGCGTGCCGGCGGCGTCAGCCGCGCAGCACCTTGCGAACGGTGGCGGCCACGTTGTCCGCGGTGAACCCGAACTCCTTGAACAGCACGTTGGCCGGGGCGCTCTCGCCGTAGCGGTCGAGGCCGATCACCGCGGCACAGCCGTACTTCCACCAGAAGTCGGTGACGCCGGCTTCCACCGCGATGCGCGGCAGGTTCTTGGGCAGCACCTGGGTCTTGTAGGCGACGCTCTGGCGATCGAACACGCTGGTGCTGGGCACCGACACCACGCGCACCGCGATGCCTTCGACCGCCAGCTGCTGCTGGGCGTGCAGGGCCAGGCCCACTTCGCTGCCGGTGGCCAGGATCACGGCCTGCGCCTTCTTCTTCAGGCCCACCTCGCTGGGCTCGGCCAGCACGTAGGCGCCCTTGCTGATCTCGTCGAGCTGCGCCTTGGGCAGGTAGGGCAGGTTCTGGCGGCTCAGCAGCAGCGCGCTGGGGCGCGAGGCATTGCCGATGGCCATGGTCCAGGCGGCGATGGTCTCGGTGGTGTCGGCCGGGCGCCAGACGTCCAGGCCGGGGATCAGCCGCAGCGAAGCCGCATGCTCCACGCTCTGGTGGGTGGGGCCGTCTTCGCCCAGGCCGATGGAGTCGTGGGTGAAGACGTGGATGACCCGGCGCTTCATCAGCGCGGCCATGCGGATGGCGTTGCGGCTGTAGTCGCTGAAGGTGAGGAAGGTGCCGCCGTAGGGAATGAAGCCGCCGTGCAGCGCTACGCCGTTCATGATGGCGGCCATGCCGAACTCACGCACGCCGTAGTTGATGTGGCGGCCGCCGTTGGGCGTGCCGGCCTCGTCGAAGCGCAGCGCGGGCGTGCTGCTGGTGTTGGTGAGGTTGGAGCCGGTCAGGTCGGCCGAGCCGCCCAGCAGCTCGGGCAGCGCGCGGGTAAAGGCTTCCAGCGCCAGCTGGCTGGCCTTGCGCGAGGCCACGGTCTCGGCCTTCTCGTGCGCGGCCACCATCGCGTCCACCGCATGCTGGGCGAAGCTGGCGGGCAGCTCGCCACGCAGGCGGCGCAGCAGCTCGGCGGCCTGCTCGGGGAATTCGGCGCGGTAGGCGTCGAAGCGCTGGGTCCATTCGGCCTGCGCGGCGGCGCCGGCCTGCTTGGCGTCCCAGGCGGTGTACACCTCTTCGGGCAGCACGAAGGGCTCGTGCGACCAGCCCAGCGCGGCGCGGGTCAGCGCGATTTCTTCGCCGCCCAGCGCCTCGCCGTGGGCCTTGGCGGTGCCGGCGCGGTTGGGCGAGCCCTTGCCGATGGTGGTCTTGGCGATGATGAGCACCGGCTTGCCGCTGCCCTTGCGCGCCTTCGCGATGGCCGCGTCCACCGCGTCCACGTCATGGCCGTCCACCGGGCCGATGACGGTCCAGCCGTAGGCCTCGAAGCGCTTGGCGGTGTCGTCGATGAACCAGGGCGTGACCTGACCGTCGATGCTGATGCCGTTGTCGTCGTAGATGGCGATCAGCTTGTCCAGCTTCCAGGCGCCGGCCAGCGCGCAGGCCTCGTGGCTGATGCCTTCCATCAGGCAGCCGTCGCCCAGGAACACGTAGGTGTGGTGGTCCACCACGGTGTGGCCGGGGCGGTTGAACTCATGCGCCAGCAGCTTCTCGGCCAGGGCCATGCCCACGGCGTTGGTGATGCCCTGGCCCAGCGGGCCGGTGGTGGTTTCCACCCCGGGGGTGATGTCCACCTCGGGGTGGCCCGGGGTCTTGCTGTGCAGCTGGCGGAACTTGCGCAGCTCCTCCAGCGGCAGCGCGTAGCCGGTCAGGTGCAGCAGCGCGTAGATGAGCATCGAGCCGTGGCCGTTGCTCAGCACGAAGCGGTCGCGGTCCGCCCACAGCGGATCGGCCGGGTTGTGGCGCAGGTGGCGGCCCCACAGTGCCACCGCGATGTCGGCCATGCCCATGGGCGCGCCCGGGTGGCCGGAATTGGCCTGCTGCACGGCGTCCATCGCCAGGGCACGTACGGCGTTGGCCATCAGGGTGGCGTCGGCGGTCTGGGGGGTGTGGTTGGGGGTCGAACTCATGCTGTGTGCCGGGGCGCGGCGCGGGAGGGTGCAGAGCCCGGGATTTTAGGCCAGGGCCCCCACGATAATCGCCGGCCATGCACGGACTGCACCTCACCGCCGACTTGCAAGGCTGCCCCGCGCACGCACCGGCGATGACGGAGCGCGAGGCCTTGCGCTCCCGCTGCCTCGCGCTGGTGGCCGATGCCGGCCTGCATGCGGTGGGCGAGGTCTTCCACGGCTTTGCGCCGCAGGGCCTGACCGGCGTGGTGCTGCTGGCCGAATCGCACCTGGCGGTGCACACCTGGCCCGAACTGGGCGCGGTGACGCTGGACGTGTACGTGTGCAACGTGGGCGCCGACCACACCGCCGGCGCGCGCCGGCTGCTGGCGGCGCTGATCGATCTTTTCCAGCCCGCGCAGGTGCTGCACCAGCAGCTGCAGCGCGGCGACCTGCGGGCCCCGCCCCTGCCAACATGACCCTCAAGGCCCTGATCCTGGCCGCCGGCCGCGGCGAACGCATGCGCCCGCTGACCGACCACACCCCCAAGCCGCTGCTGCCGGTGCGCGGCAAGCCGCTGATCGAATGGCACCTGGAGGCCCTGGCCCGCGACGGCGTGCGTGAGGTGGTGATCAACACCGCCTGGCTCGAAGCGCAGTTTCCGGCCGCGCTGGGCGACGGCAGCCGCTGGGGCCTGGCCATCCGCTACAGCTGTGAGGGCCGCGACCACGGCGGCGCGCTGGAAACCGCCGGTGGCATCGCCAAGGCCCTGCCCTGGCTGGCCGAGCGGCCGGACGACGTGTTCTGGGTGGTGTCGGGCGACGTGTTCACGCCCGGCTTCGTGTTCGACCGCGCGGCGGCGCAGCGCTTTGCGGCCGGCTCGGCATCGGCCCACCTGTGGCTGGTGCCCAATGCGCCGCACCACCCGCGGGGCGACTTCGGCATTTCGGCCCAGGGGCTGGCCACCGCCGATGGTGAGCCGCGCTACACCTGGTCGTCCATCGGCCTGTACCGGGCCGCGATGTTCAGCGGCGTGCCGGTGGGCCAGCGCATGGCACTGCGGCCGCTGCTGGACGCCGCCATCGCCGAAGGCCGGCTGCAGGCCGAGCTGTACGACGGCCCCTGGACCGACGTCGGCACGCCCGAGCGGCTCGCTGCCTTAGGCTGAACAAACCCCCGGTCGGGCATAGCAGAATGCCCAGCCCCCTCTCCTTGCCTGGAGCGCAGCCTCTTGCCCGACGTCTACGCGGAAATGTTCGAACTGGCCCCGGTGTCGCTGTGGCTGGAGGATTACTCGGGCCTGAAGCCGCTGTTCGCCCGCTGGCGCGCCGAAGGCGTGACCGACCTGCGCAGCTGGCTGCGCGCCGATCCCACGCGGGTGGCCGAATGCGCCCAGTGCATCCAGCTGCTGCAGGTGAACCGGCGCACGCTCAGCCTGTTCGGCGCCAGCAGCTTTGAGCACCTGAAGGCCAACCTGCACGAGGTGTTCCGCGACGACATGCTGGACCAGCACGTCGAGGAACTGGCCCAGCTGTGGGACGGCGAGCTGCAGTTCAGCAGCCGCACCGTGAACTACAGCCTGGACGGCCGGCGCCTGGCCATCACGCTGCAGGCCACGGTGCTGCCCGGCCATGAGCATGACTGGAGCCGGGTGCTGATCGCCATCGACGACGTGACCGAGCAGGCCCGCATCGAACGCGCGCTGCGCGCCAGCGAAGGCCATGCGCGCGGCCTGTTCGAGCATTCGCCGGTGTCGCTGTGGGTGGAGGACTTCAGCAGCATCCGCCGCCTGCTGGACGAGGTGCGCGCCAAGGGCATCGAAGACTTTCGCGTGTTCCTGGACGTGCACCCCGAGTTCGTGGACCGCTGCATGCGCGAGATCCGCGTGCTGGACGTCAACCGTCAGACGCTGGCCATGTTCCAGGCGCCCGACAAGCGCACGCTGCTCAACCAGCTGGACACCGTGTTCCGCGGCGAGATGCGGGCCAACTTCACCGAGCAGCTGGTGGACCTGTGGGAAGGCCGCACCAGCCACCAGCGCGAGGTGGTGAACTACGCGCTCAACGGCGACAAGCTGCATGTGTACCTGCAGTTCTCGGTGCTGCCGGGGCATGAGGCGCGCTGGGACCAGGTGCTGATCTCGCTGACCGACATCACCGCCCGCCGCAAGGCCGAGGCTTACCTGGAATACCTGGGCCGCCACGACGTGCTGACCGGCCTGGCCAACCGCGCCTATTTCATCGAGGAGCTGCAGCGGCTGGAACGCCGTGGCCCCTGGCCGGTGACGGTGGTGATGGTGGACCTGAACGGCCTGAAGGCCGCCAACGACCGCGGCGGCCATGCGGCCGGCGATGCGCTGCTGCGCCGCACCGGCGAAGTGCTGGGCAAGGTGGTGGAAGGCTCGATGAGCGCCTCGCGCATCGGCGGCGACGAGTTCGCACTGCTGCTGCCGGGCGTGGACGAGCGTGGCGGCCAGCGCGTGATCGAACAGCTGCGCGACCTGCTGGCGCTGAACAACCAGTACCACGCCAGCGCACCGCTGCACCTGTCGCTGGGCATGGCCACCGGCCAGCATGGCGCGCGGCTGGAAGCGGTGATCCACGAAGCCGACCAGGCGATGTACGAGTCCAAGCGCAGCTTCTACGCCAGGCGAGAGCGCGACCGGCGCAGCGGGTTCTCCTCTCTGGACTAAGCCCCACCCAGCGCACGCCCCATCCGCGTGCCGCGGGTGAAGGCCTCTTCAAACACCGAATAGCCCGACAGGTCGGCATGCACGAAGTGCACGCGGCCGCCGGGCACGCCGGCGCCGGGCTGGCCCAGCGCCTGCAGCGCCGGATGGCCGCGCACGCCGGGGGCGGGAACGGCCATCGCATGGCCGTGGCGCGTCAGGTCCACCCGCAGCAGCTTGGCCGGCAGGTCGGGGTGCACGGCGGCCAGTTCGTCCACCACCGGCTGCGCCCAGGCCTGCCAGGGGCGTGACAGCAGCGCGCCGCGTTCGGCCTCGGGCAGCGCCCAGTAGGCGGTGAGCACGGTGGGCCCCGGCTCGGGCCGCAGCGTCTGGTGCATCGCATCCACATAGCCCAGCATGCGGCTGCCGTGCAGCACGTTGTCCCAGGCCGGCGCGGCGCCGATGCGCTGCAGCAGCGGCGCGCGCAGCTGCAGGTTGGCCACCAGCCAGGGCGCATGGCGCAGCGTGGCCACCGCCGGCGCCAACGCGGGTGGCGCCGTGGCCAGCAGGCGCTTCGCGATGAACAGCGGCATCGCCATCACCACCTGGGGCGCCACCCAGCGCTCGGGCCGGTCGGTGCGGGCGTTCCAGGCCTGCACCGTCACCTCGTGGCGGCCAGCCTGCACCTGCAGCGCCAGGCAGCCGGTGTGCAGTCGGTCGGCGCCCAGCGGTCGCGCCAGCCGGCGCGCCAGCCAGGCATTGCCTTCGGGCCAGGTGAGCACCGGCTCGGGCTCATGGTCGTCGCCGGGCGCATGAAAGCCATGGCGGCTGGCGAAGTAGTGCAGCCCGGCCCAGGCCGAGACGCTGCCGATGCCGGCGCCATAGTCGTCACGGCAGCAGTAGTCGAGGTAGCTGCGCAGGCGCTCGTCGCGCAGACCTTGGGCAGCCAGCCAGGCAGCGAAGGTCTGTGCATCCAGCGTCGCATGCCCTGCGGTCCAGGGGCTACCCAGCGTGGGCATCGCAAAGCCCGGCTCGCGCTGCGCCTGCCGCACCGCCTGCGCGAACTGGCGGTACTGCGCCAGCGTGGCCGAGCCCGCCTCGGCCGGCGGCAGCAGGCCTTCCACCCACGCGCCGTCGATGAAAAGCCGCTCCTGCGGGCTGTGGCACAGGTGGCGCTCGTCATACACCGTGCGGCCGGCCTGCTGGCGGGCCAGGCCCAGTTCTTCCAGCCATTGCCGCAGCTCGGGCGCGGCCGGGCCGGGCAGCGGCAGGTAGTGCGCCCCCAGCGGGCAGGCCATGCCGCCCATTGCATGGCCACGGCTGTTGCCGCCGGCTTCGTCTTCCAGCTCCAGCAGGTGCACGTCGGTCACGCCCTGCTGCAGCAGCGCGCGGGCGGTGGCCAGGCCGGCGATACCGCCGCCCAGCACCAGCACGTGGGCGCGGCGCAGCGGGCCGTCAACAGGTGCGGTGGCGGGCAGCTGCCGCAGCCGGTGGCCGCGCTCGGCGCTGGCGCCCACCCAGCCGCCCTTCCAGCCCTCATGAGGCGCGCCGCTGTCGCAGCCGCCCACCGCTCCCAGGCCCGGCAGCGCCATGGCCGAAGCCATGCCACGCAGCCACCGCCGCCGGTTCAGGGCTGATGCACGCGGCCCCATTCTTCCTCGAAGGTGTGCACCAGCAACTGGTTGGACAGCCGGTTGGGCTCGGCCGGCACCCGCGCCATGTCGGGCGGAAACTGCATCAGCGCGGGCAGGCCTTCCAGCGTCAGGAAGCGCAGCCCCGGCGGCAGCGCCTGCGGCTGGCGCCAGGGCCGGCGGCTGGCGATGATGAAGCCCCATTCGCCGAAGCTGGGCACATGCGCGTGGTACGGCGTGGCGGCCAGGCCGGTGGCCTCGATGGTGGTGGCCACCGTCCAGAAGCTGCGGCGCGCCACCAGCGGCGAGGTGGTCTGCACCACCGCATAACCGTCGGCGGCCAGGTGCTGGTCCACCAGCTGGTAGAAGCTGGTGGTGTAGAGCTTGCCCAGCGCAAAGTTGGTGGGGTCGGGAAAGTCGACCACGATGACGTCGAACACCTCGCGGCTCTGGTCCAGCCAGCCGAAGGCATCGGTGTTGATGATGCGCAGCCGCGGTGAGTGCAGCGCGTCGGCATTGAGCGCCCGCAGCAGCGGCTGCTCGGCAAACAGGCGCGTGACCTGCGGGTCCAGCTCCACCAGCGTGACCTGCTCCACCGTGGGGTACCTGAGCACCTCGCGCACGGCCAGGCCGTCGCCGCCGCCCAGCACCAGCACCCGCCGCGGCGCGCCGTGCGCGGCCATCGCGGGGTGCACCAGCGCCTCGTGGTAGCGGTACTCGTCGCGCGAATGGAACTGCAGGTTGCCGTTGAGGAAGAGGCGCACACCGGCCGTGCTGGAGGTGACCACGATGCGCTGGTACGCACTGCTGGACCGCAGCACCACGCTGTCGCCGTAGAACCGGTCTTCGGCCCAGGTGCTGATGCGGTCGGCCTGCGCCCAGGCCAGCAGCAGCACGCCGGCCACCGCCACGCAGGCGGCCGCATGGGCGCGCAGGCGCCGCAGCTCGCCACGGAACAGCCACAGCGCCCACACCGCCACCGCGGTGTTGAGCAGCCCGAAGAACAGGCCCGTGCGCACCAGCCCCAGCTGCGGCACGAACAGCAGCGGAAAGGCCAGCGCCACCACCAGCGCGCCCAGGTAGTCGAAGGTGAGCACCTGCGACACCAGGTCGCGCAGCGCATAGCGCGGGCTGAAGTGCCGCTTGAGGATGCGCATGACCAGCGGGATTTCCAGCCCCACCAGCGTGCCCACCAGCAGCACCAGGCCGTACAGCAGCACCCGGAAGGGCAGCAGCGCCGAGGCCGGCAGCACGCTGTGCGCGATGAAGAGGGCCGCCGGCATCAGGCCGCCGACCAGGCCCACCAGCAGCTCGATGCGCAGGAACTGCGCGATCAGCTGCCGCTCGACGAAGCGCGACAGCCAAGAGCCGATGCCCATCGCGAACAGGTAGCTGCCGATGATGGTGGAGAACTGCAGCACCGAGTCGCCCAGCAGGTAGCTGGCCAGCGCGCCTGCGGCCAGCTCGTACACCAGGCCGCAGGCCGCCACCACGAACACCGAGGCCAGCAAGGCCACCTCGGCCGGCGCGATGCGGGCTGCAGCCGCCGGCTGCGCGGAAGCGCTCACGCCGCTAGCCGTGCACCGCGGCCGAGACGATGAGCCCGATGGCGATGCACATCGCGCCCACCACGATGGCCAGCGCGGTGTTGCGCTTTTCGACGATCTCGGCCCACAGGTCGTAGGGCGTGAGCTTGTCGATGATGACGAAGCACACCCAGAACACCACCACACCGATCAGCGCATACAGCAGCGAGCCGAACACCGCCGCCGGCCGCAGCCATTCAAAACCCATCATCGTGTTCTCCTCTTGCCTACTTGTGGCCGCCACCGCCGGTGCTGAAGCCGCCGAACGATCCGCCGCCGATGCGGCCGCCGGTCGCGCCGCCCGAGCGCTGGCATTCGCGGTACTCGTTGCTGGCCGCGCCGAAGGTGCGGCGCAGATCGTCGCAATCATCGCCGCCGCAGCGGGTGACCAGCAGGATCAGCAGCACCAGCAGCGCGAAGATCAGCAGCGGCTTGAGCAGGCCGCCGCCGCTCTTGACGCTGAACTGCAGCAGCGGCGCGCTGTCGCGCTGCAACGCGGCCAGCCGGTCGTCGGGCAGGCCGAAGGCGCGCGCCACCACCGCGGCTTCCAGCGCCTCGCCGGCCGACCAGGTCACTTCGGGGCCGGTGGCCTCGCGGTTGAGCCGGCGCCGCGCCTGCGCGCCCACGCCCTGGTAATCGGTGTTGCGGGTGCGCTCGTCGCGCTGCAGGCGCCAGTAGAACTCGCCCAGCACATAGGTCACGGTGCCGGTGTAGGTGTACAGCGGCCGGTAGCTGGCGCCCTGCCAGCGCACCTGCTCGCCCTGCCGCTCGGGCACACCGGTGATCGGGCGCGCCCAGCTCCAGCCGTCTTCCGCATCCACCAGGAAGGCGAAGCCGGCGCTGCGGTGGTAGAGCAGGTATTCGCGCCAGAAGGCCTGCTCGTCGTCCGGGTCGTCGGGCAGTTCGGCGCGTTCCACATAACCCACCACCTGCCAGGGCAGCGCTTCGCCACCCAGCGCGAGCGTGCCGGTGCTGCCCAGCGGAATCTGCGGCTCGGCATGACCTTCGGGCTGGGCCTGGCTGTAGTGCGCCAGGTCGGCGCCCACGCCCTGCGACAGATCGACCACCGCTTGGCACTGGCCGCAGACGATGCTGCGGGTGCTGGCCAGCCGCGCCTGCAGCGGCGCGCCGCAGTTCGGGCACTCGAAGCTGCGGCCGGCCAGCGTCTTCTCGCTGGCCTGCACCAGGCCGCTGAGCGACAGCGCCGCCAGCTGCACCGGCCGGCCGATGGACCAGCCCAGGGCGGGCGCGGCCATGTCGTCCAGGGTGGCCACCTCGTCGCGCGTGTTGCGCAGGTCGGCCACGGTGAACTGGGCGGCCAGCGCTGGCGGTTTCGGGAGCTCACCTTCGGCGGTGTGCAGCCGCACCTGCTGCACCGAAGCCACCTCCCAGGCCTGGCCGCCCAGCGCCAGGCGCTGGCCGGGCTGCAGCTGCGCGGGCGGCGGCGTATCGGCCGGCGGCGGCGCATCGAAGGCGAACACATAGCCGCCGTTGTCCTCGCTCAACCAGCCCGAACGGCCGTTGTCGAACAGCGCATGCCACTCGTTCCAGCTGCCTTGGGCATAAGCCATCTGCAGCCGGCCCACCAGCGTGAAAGCCTCGCCCTGCAGGCGGCCGGCCGCGCCCAGCTGCAGTGGCGAGTGGTCGTCGAACAGCTCGGCCGCCTGGCCGATGCGGCGCAGCGCCTCGCCATCGCGCACCAGCGTGCTGCGGCAGTAGCTGCACACCGCGCTGGCCGAGGCCGCGGATTGAAAGTCGACCGGCGCGCCGCAGTTCGGGCACGCCGCGCGCCAGGCGCGTTGCGGAGCGGGGGTCACCAGGCCGTGCTGCGCGGGTTCACACCAGCTTCTTCAGCAGCTCGGCCTTCTTGGCGCTGAATTCCTCGTCGGTGAGCACGCCCTTGGCCTTGAGGTCGCCCAGCTTGTCCAGCAGGGCCACCACCTCGTCGGGCGAGACGCCCACGGCAGCTGCATGGGCGGCCGCGGCGGCCGGCGCCTGCGGCTGCAGGCCCTGCTGCAGCTGCTGCGCCATCACCTGGCCCAGCGCCACACCGGCGCCCAGGCCCATCGCGTCGCCCACCACGCCGCCGCCCGCGGCCGCGCCTTCGGCGAACTTGGGCAGCGACTGCGCCGTTTGGTACTGCATGAACTTGCCCATGTCGTTGCCGACCATGCCCATGCCGATCTTCTGGTCGAGGATCTTCTGCAGTTCTTCGGGCAGCGAGACGTTCTGCACCGTCACGCTGTCCAGCGCCAGGCCCAGCGCCGCGAAGGCCGGGCCGGTGGCTTCGCGCAGCTGGGTCGCGAACTCCACCTGGTTGGCCGCCAGGTCGAGGAAGGGAATGCCGCTGCCGGCCACCGCATCGCTGATGTGCTGCAGCATCAGGCCGCGCAGCTGGCCGTCCAGGTCGTCCACCGTGTAGGTGTCGCGCGTGCCCGAGACCTGGGTGTGGAACAGCTTGGGGTCGGCGATGTGGAAGGCGTAGTTGCCGAAGGCCCGCAGCCGCACCGCGCCGAAGTCCTTGTCGCGGATGGTCACCGGCTGGCTGGTGCCCCAGCGGCGGTCGAGCTGCTGGCGCGTGGCGAAGAAGTAAACGTCGCTCTTGAACGGGCTCTGGAACAGCTTGTCCCAGTTCTTCAGGTAGGTGAGCACCGGCAGCGTCTGCGTGGTCAGCCGGTGCATGCCGGGGCCGAAGACGTCAGCCACCTGGCCCTGGTCGACGAACATCGCCAGCTGCGATTCGCGCACGGTGAGCGAGGCGCCGTTCTGGATCTCGCGGTCGGCCATCGGGAAGCGCCAGGCCAGCACGCCGTCGCGCTGCTCGGTCCACTCGATGATGTCGATGAACTGTTTCTTGATGAAGTCCATCAAGGCCATGTGGCGCTCCTGGTGCCGGGCGGGGCGGCCCGGTGTCGCGGCGAATAATACGCGGCGTGAGCACCCCTTCCTCCCTTCATCTGGCCATCGTCGGCGCGGGCCCCGCGGGCCTGGCGCTGGCCCTGCTGGCCGCCCGCCAGCTGCCCGACGCGCAGGTCTCGCTGTTCGATGCGCGGCCGGCCGACCGCGACGTCTCGGCCGACCCGCGCACGCTGGCGCTGTCGCTGGGCAGCGTGCACCTGCTGCAGCACCTGGGCGCCTGGGAAGACGGGCGCGCCCAGCCCATCACCGAGGTGCACGTGTCGCAGCAGCCGCCCACGCTGGCCTGGCAGGCGCTGGTGCCGCAGGTGCGGCTGACCGCGGCCGACCAGGGCGTGGCCATGCTGGGCGCGGTGCTGCCTTACGGCGCGCTGGTGGCGCCGCTGCAGCGGCGCTGGCAGGCCGAGGTGGACGCCGCGCCGCAGCGGCTGCACACCCGCTTCGGCACGCCGGTGGCGGCGCTGAAGGACGTGGCCGGCGGCGTGGAGATCGACGCCGGTGTGGCCGACCGCTTCGACCTCGCCATCGTGGCCGAAGGCGGCGTGTTCGCCGACCGCATGGCGGTGGCCGCCGCGCCGGGCCAGCGCCTGACCCACGACTACCGGCAGACCGCCTGGGTGGGCACCGTCACGCTGCAGGGCGGCCGCCCCGGCCTGGCGGTTGAACGCTTCACCCGCCATGGCCCCGCCGCGCTGCTGCCCCTGGGCGCCGACGCCGAAGGCCAACTGCGCGCGGCGCTGGTGTGGTGCGTGCCGGCCGACGACGACCCGGTGAAGGACCTGGACGAGGCACAGCGGCTGGCGGTGCTGAACACCGTGTTCCCGGCCAAGGTGGGGCGGCTGGTGGCCATCACGCCGCTGAAGCAGTTCGCGCTGGGCCTGGCGGCCGAGCGCACGCTGGTGCGCGGCCGGCAGATCCGCATCGGCAATGCGGCGCAGACGCTGCACCCGGTGGCCGGCCAGGGCCTGAACCTGGGCCTGCGCGATGCCTACGCCCTGGCCCGCGCGCTGCGCCAGGCCAGCGAGGCAGCGCGCCTGGCGCAGCAGCCCATCGACGTGGATGCCGCGCTGCGCAAGGTGGAATGGCAGCGCGCCCCCGACCGCTGGGCCATGATCGCCGCCACCGACTTCCTGGCCCGCAGCTTCACCTGGACCTGGCCCGGCATGGCCGCCGCCCGCGGCCTGGGCCTGGCCGTGCTGGACAAGCTGGGCCCCGCCAAGAAGCTGCTGGCGCGGCAGATGATGTTCGGACGGCGCTGAGCGGGCCCGGGCTTCAGCCTGGCAGGCTCTTCTTCATGTTGATCCCGGTCACCTGGTAACCCAGCGACTGGTACAGCGCCTGCGCGCCCGGGTTGTGGGCGAAGACGTGCAGGCCGATGCTGGTGGCGCCCAGCTCGGCGGCCACGGCTTCCATGGCCTGGAAGGCGCGGCGGGCGTGGCCCTGGCGGCGGTGTTCGGGGGCGATCTCGACGTCGTAGACGAAGGCGCTGCAGTCGCCGTGTCGGCGTTCCAGCGCCAGCCACAGGTGGCCGACCACCGGCCCTTCGGGCGCTGCCAGCACCTCGAACAGGTGATGGTCAGGCGTGGCCAGGCCCTGCGGCAGCAGCGCCAGGAAGTCGGCACGCGCGCGTTCCAGCGCGCCTTCGGCAGGCCAGCGGCCGGCCTGCACGTTCTCCTGCGCATAGCTGGCGATGGAGGCCTGCATCACCGGGCCGAAGGCCTCGGGCGACATGCGGCGCAGCACGGTGGTCACAGGCGGCGGTGGCTGAGTGCGGGCAGTTGCTGGCGCACCGCGGCCAGGCGGGCGAGATCCAGCTCGGCCATCACCACGCCTTCGCCTTCGGGCTGCACTGCCAGCACCTCGCCCCAGGGGTCGACCACCATGCTGTGGCCCCAGGTGCGGCGGCCGTTTTCGTGGGTGCCGCCCTGCGCGGGCGCGATCACGTAGCACTGGTTTTCCACCGCGCGGGCGCGCAGCAGCAGCTCCCAGTGGGCCTGGCCGGTGGGGTAGGTGAAGGCGGCCGGCACGCTGAGCAGGTCGCAGGGGCCGGCACCGGGCGTGAAGCTCATCGCGCGGTACAGCTCCGGAAAACGCAGGTCGTAGCAGACCGACAGGCCGGTGCGCAGCGCCGGGCCGCCGGGCAGCGGCAGCGTGGCCGCCACCGGGGCGTCGCCCGCCTCCAGCACCGCGCCTTCGTCGTAGCGCTCGCGGCCGTTGTCGTAGCGGAAGAGGTGCAGCTTGTCGTAGCGCGCCAGCAGCGTGCCGTCGCTGCCGTACACGCAGCAGGTGTTGCGCACGCGGGCCGGGTCGGGCGTCTTCATTGGCAGCGTGCCGCCGATGACCACCACGCCATGCGCGCGCGCCGCATGCTGCAGGAACTGCTGGATCGGGCCTTCACCCGGCGCCTCGGCCAGCGCCAGCTTGTCGGTGTCGCGCCGGCCCATCAGGCAGAAGTACTCGGGCAGCGCCACCAGCGCGGCACCGGCATCGGCGGCCTGGGCGATCAGCCGCTCGGCGGTGGCCAGGTTGCGGTCCACGTCGGGCGTGGACACCATCTGCAGGGCGGCGATCTTCATGGGCGCTCCAGGTTGTGGGTCAGTTGGCCACCCGCGGCGGCGCGGAGGCCGCTGGCGTGGGCGGCTCGATCTCGGGCAGCGGCGCATCCAGCGCGCGGGCCACCTTCTCCACCTTGGGGTCGGTGAAGGTGCCGGAGATGTGGAATTCGCGGGTGCTGGCGGCCATCAGCGGCTTGCGCAGGAACATCTGCGCGACGAAGCTGCCCAGGCCCACCGCGGGATTGATCACCGCGTAGGCCAGCGAGGCGGTGCCGGCATTCAGTTCGGGCACCACGATCACGCGCAGGTCCTGGGTCTCGTCCTCGATGTCGGCCTGGCCTTCCATCAGCACCGCGGCCTGCACGCCGCGCATGCGCAGGTTGTTGGTGCGGGCCTCGCCGTCGCGCAGCGTCACGTCGCCGTTGACGTTGTCGAAGGCGAAGCCCTCGCCGAACAGGTCGCGAAAGTCCAGCGTCAGCCGGCGCGGCAAGGCCTGCAGGCTGAGCACCCCCAGCAGGCGGCCCATGCCCGGTGCCACCTTCAGGAACTGGCCGGCGTCCAGCGCCAGGCTGATCTGCCCGTCCAGCGAAGGCACGTGCGGTGCCAGCGGCGAGCCGTCCCAGGCGATCTGGCCCTGCATGCGGCCCTTGCCGCCGCGCAACACCCGGCCCATGCCCAGGCGCTCGGCGAAGGCGCCGCTGTCGGCCAGGTCGAGCCGGAAGTCCATCACCATGCGGCTGGGGCCGCGGCCGCCGCCCGACCAGTGGCCGCTGCCCGACAGGCGCGCCTCGGGCACCGCCACTTCCAGCTTGTTGAGCCGCCAGTCGCGGCTGCCGGCGCCGCCGCGGTTGACCGCCTCGATCTCCACCCGGCCCAGCCGCTTGCCCGACAGCTCGAAGTCGTCCACCACGATGTCCAGGGCCGGGACGCTGCTGGGCGACTGGGCCAGGTAGGTCTCGACCGACTGCGCCTCGCTGGGTGGCAGCGACAGCCGGGCCAGCCGCGCATACAGCCGGCCGGCCGCCGCACCCGGCCGTGCGGGCCGCCACTCGATGTAGCCGCCCAGCTGCTCGGCATCGACCGAGGCGCGCCACTGGCCGTCTTCGCCCTCGCTGGCGCCGGCCACCACCCGGTCGAGGCGGCGGCCGCTGGCGGCCAGCTGTTGCACCTGCAAGGCCACGCTGCGTGGCAGGTAGCCCTCGTCGGCCGACGCCGACGCCGGGGCCGGGGCCGACGCCGCGGTGGGCGGGGTGGCCGGCACGGCGGCCAGCCGCTCGACCGCCTTTTCCCATTCGTCCACATCCAGGCTGGCCAGCTGCACCTGGGCCTGCACGCCGCTGGCCGGCACCGGCGCGGGCACGCGCACGCCGATGCCGCCGCTCAGCACCCGGGGCTGCGGCGTCGACAGGTCGCGCAGGTACTGCGCCTGCACCACGCCGCCCAGGTCCAGCCGCAACTGGTCGCGCGGCGCCTGGCCCGGCAGCGGCCTGACTTCCACCCGCAGCGGCATCGCCACCTCGGCCGTCTTGCGCAGCGGGGCCGGCAGGTCGATGGCCAGGCCGGTGAGCGGGCTGGTGAGGGTGACCTCGGTCTGCTCGCCGATGAAGCCCAACGACAGCCGGTACGGCAGCTGCCCGTTCAAAGCCTGGGCCAGCCGGGCCAGGCCGCCCAGCTCGGTGGCGCGGCGCAGACCATCGGCGGTGGCGGTGCCCTGGCCGTTGAAGCGCAGGCTGCCGTCGGACTGCGTGCCGCCGTCGAACACCAACTCACCGCCCAGCGCGCTGGCCCTGGTGCCCACCAGCTTGACGCTGGTCTCGGTGAAGTCCACCCGGCCACGGGCATTGGCCAGCAGCGGCACGTCGGGCCGCAGGCGCACGTCGTTGCCGGCCAGCGTGACACTGCCCTTGACGGTGCTGCGGTCGGTGTCGTCCAGCGGAATGTCCAGCGCCAGCCTCAGGTCGGCAGGGCCGGTGATGGTGCTGGTGGCAAAAGTGCGGCCGGTCCACCCGTCCACTGGCGAGCGGCGCACGTACTGCAGCAGCTCGTTGCCCGGCCCGCGCACCTGGCCGTCGATGCGCAGCACCGCCTTGTCCAGGTCGGCGATGCCGCCGTTGATGCGGTTGAGCGTGGCGCCGAACACACGGCCGCTGGCCTGGCGGATGGCCATGCTGCTGCGTTCGAACACCAGTTCGCCGGCCACGTTCTCGAACGGCGGCCAGGCGGGCTGCCGTGCATCGGCAGGGCTGGCCATCAGCCGGGCGGGCACGTAGGCCAGCGTCACGCCGGCCACCTTGCCGGCGATGCGGAACTCGCCTTGCCGGGGGTCGCTGTACGGAAACTGCCACAAGTCGCCGCGCACCCGGAAGCTGGCCTGCGGAATCTCGCCCGCCTGCACCGCATCGGCCACGTAACGGCGGGTGTCCTCGGGCAGCACCAGCGGCAGGTAGCGGGCCACCGCGGCGGCCCGGCCTTGTTGCAGCTTGCCGCTCATGTCCAGCACGCCCGGAAAGCGACGGCCAGCGCCATGGCCCTCGCCGGGGCCGGTGCGCCAGGTGGCCGACAGCTCGGCGGTGGCGTCGGCATTGCTGAACTGCAGGTCGCTGACCTTGACGCTGAGGGCCGGCGGCGCGCCAGCGGTGCGCGCGGGCTCGATGCGCCAGTCCACTTGCGCCTGGAAGCGATCGAAGGGCACCAGCGGCTGCTCGAAGACGCCGGGCAGCTCCAGCGCGCCGCCGTCCAGCCGCAGGCGGGCCTTGCCGCCGCGCTCGGTCGCTTCCAGGTCCACCTGGGCTTGGCGCAAGCCGGGTCGGCCGGGCTCGTCGACCTTGGGCGCGGGCGCCGCCGCCACCGAGACGCCGGCCAGCCGGGCCTTGAGGTTGTAGCGCTGTGGGTCCTGCCAGGGGCCTTCCCAGCGGGCGGCGAGGTTCTCCACCCGGCCTTCGGGCGCAGCCTGGGCCAGCGCCTGGCGCAGGTCTTCGGCCATCGGCACCGCCTCGCCGATGCGCGTCAATAGCGCCAGGTCCAGCCGGTCGGCGCTCAGTTCGCCGCCCTGCGGCGCATTCGGCTGGGCCGGGCCGCCATCGCGCAGCACCAGCGTGAAATTGCCTTGCGGCCACTGCAGGCCGTCGGCGGTGGTGAAGCCGATCTGCTGGCCCGCCAGCCGCCAGCCGCGCGCATCGCGCTGGCCCTGCAGCCGCCCCTGCACCTGCTGCAGGGCCAGCGGCTGCACCTCGGGCGCCAGCCGCAGGGCCACCTCTTGCAGCGCCAGGTCCAGCGTGGCGCCGCGCACCTCGCCGCCGGCCACCTCGGCCCACAGGCGCAGCGCGCCGTCACCCTGGTCCAGCTCGAAGGGCAGGTCCACATAGCGGCGCAGCTGCGACACATCGGTGCGCGGCAGCTCGGCGAAGGCGTTGCCGGTCCATTGCCGCCAGTCGCCGGGGCGGCTCAGCAGCCGGCGGCTGAACTGGCCGCGCAGCGAAAAACGCTCGCCCCAGCCGGCGGGCGGCGTGGCGTCCAGCCGCAGCCCATGGCGGTGCAGCCCGTTGCGGATGACCAGGTCGACATCGCTCAAGGCCAGCGTGGGCACGTTGCGCAGCTCGTCGGTCCAGCGCAGCGCGCCGTGTCGGATGGCCAGCTCATGCTGTTCAAACAACCAGTCTGCGGCCGGGTTGTCGCCGCTGCCCTGGCTGCGCGGCACCTCGATGCCGGCCACGAACAGGCGGCCCTGGCGGTCGCGGCGCACGTCCAGTGCCGGGGCCTCGATCAGCAGCTGCTCGAAACGCAGGCGCAGCGCCAGCAGCGAACGGGCCGACACCGCCGCCGCCACCCGCGGCAGGCGCAGGGCTTCGCGCTGCTGGGCATCGTGCAGCACCACGTCGGACAGCTCCAGCGAAGGCACCCAGCCGCGCGACTCGACCCGGATGGCGCCGATCTTCACCGGCACGCCCAGCGCCCGGCTGGCGCGGGTTTCTATCTGGCCGCGCCACTCATCGACGTGCGGCAGAATTCCCCAGTACAGAGTCAGCCAAGCGATGAGCAATAAGCTCCACCCCGCGACGACAACGGCGGCCAGCAGGCGCAACAGGTTTCGGGCCCAGCGCCAACGCGGCGGCATCAGGGCGGCATCGGCGGGAGCCACAAGGGACGGAGGCATCGAATGAAATCACGCCAGGCAACGGCCGAGCATCACGGCCGTACCCACCGGCGCCTTCGGGCGGCAGGCAGGCGCCTCGGGGTCTCGGCAATCTAGCACAGCCCTTTTCCGCATCCGCGGCCCGCGTGGCACCCGCCAGGTACCCGCGCAGGCCTTTTCACAGGCTGCTTTCTCCACGCTTGCAGATCTCGTCTTGAACATGCCCCTGCCCACGGCCGACCACAGCCGCTTCGTCCAGCGAATCCGCCGCCGCTACGCGCCCGAGACTGCCTTGCTGCCTGTTGGCATTCCGCGTGCCGACACCATCCAGATATTGATCGACCGGCTGCAGGCCGACGGCCGGCCGCTGGCTTCCGCGCTGCGGGTGGCGCGCCAGGTGGTGCTGGAGCGGCTGGCCGTGCTCGACGTGGAGCAGCAGGCCACGCTGGACGACGTCACCCACACCATGACCGAGCTGGCCGAGGTGACGCTGGAACGCGCCCTGGCCCAGGCCCGCGCCGACGAGGAATTACGCCATGGCCCGCCGCTGACGGCCGCGGGCGAGCCCATCGAGCTGTGGATCGTGGGCATGGGCAAGCTGGGCGCGCGCGAGCTGAACGTCTCGTCCGACATCGACCTCATCTACGTGTACGAGGAAGACGGCCAGACCACCGGCCCCGAGCCCATCAGCGCGCACGAATTCTTTGCCAAGGTGGTGCGCCGTATCTACACGCTGATCGGCGAGACCACCGACGACGGCTTCGTCTTCCGCGTCGACCTGATGCTGCGGCCCAACGGCAACTCCGGCCCGCCGGCGGTCAGCCTGGCGATGCTGGAGGAGTATTTCCAGGTGCAGGGCCGCGAATGGGAACGCTTTGCCTGGCTCAAGAGCCGGGTGGTGGCGCCGCGCGCCGCGGTGGAAAGCGGCCGTGCGCTGCAGCTGCGCGACCTGGTCACGCCCTTCGTGTACCGCCGCTACCTCGACTACGGCGTGTTCGAGGGCCTGCGCCAGCTGCACCGCAAGATCCGCGAAGAAGCCCAGCGCCGAGCGGCCGGCCGCCCGGAGCGCGCCAACGACGTGAAGCTGTCGCGCGGCGGCATCCGCGAGATCGAGTTCATCGTGCAGCTGCTGCTGGTGGTGCGCGGCGGGCAGTTCCCCGAGATCCGCACCCGCAGCACGCTGCGCGGCCTGCAACGCCTGGTGGCCCGCGGCCTGATGAAGGCGGCCACCGCCGAGCGCCTGGCCGAGGCCTACACCTTCCTGCGCCGGGTGGAGCACCGCATCCAGTTCCTGGATGACCAGCAGACCCACCTGCTGCCCACGGCCGACCACGACCTGGGTTGGATCGCCGCCAGCCTGGGCCTGGGCACGACCGACAACCCCTGCGAGCTGCTGCACCACCTGGGCGAGACGCGCGAGTTCGTCGCTACCGAATTCGATGCGCTGCTGCACGACGGCCAGGCGCCCACGCCCAGCGCGCCGGGCCGCAACGGCTGCCGCAACTGCAGCATCACGCTGCCGATCGACAGTGAATCGCTGCACGAGATGCTGGCCCCGGCGCTGCGCGAGCGGGTGCGGCAGTGGTCGCAAAGCCCGCGCGTGCAGGCGCTGCGCGACGAGAGCCGGCTGCGCCTGGGCCGGCTGGTGCAGCGCGCCGCCAAGCGGGTGACGCTGGGCGAATGCACCGAGGATGCGGTGCTGCGCTTCGTCGACTGGGTGGAGCCGCTGCTGCGCCGCGAAAGCTACCTGGCCCTGCTGGTGGAGCGGCCCGAAGTGCAGAGCCGCCTGCTGCACCTGCTGGGCCTGGCCCGCTGGCCGATGCGCTACCTGATGCGCCACCCCGGCGTGATCGACGAGCTGGCCGATGACCGGCTGCTGCACGGCCGCTTCGACCGAGAGGCCTTTGCGCGCGAGCTGGACGAGCGCTACCAGGCCTGGGAGCGCTCGGGCGAAGCGTCTGAAGAAGCGCTGCTCGACACCCTGCGCCGCGCCCACCATGCCGAGGTGTTCCGCACCCTGGTGCGCGACGTGGAAGGCCACATCACCGTGGAACAGGTGGCCGACGACCTGTCGGCGCTGGCCGATGCCACGCTGGACTGCGCCCAGCGCTGGGCCTGGCGCCACCTGAAGCAGCGCCACCGCGACGAACCTCGCTTTGCCGTCATCGCCTACGGCAAGCTGGGCGGCAAGGAGCTGGGCTACGGCAGCGACCTGGACGTGGTGTTCCTCTACGACGCCGAGGGCGATGCCGACCCAGACAAGTCGGCCGAGGTGTACGGCGCCTTCGTGCGCAAGCTGATCACCTGGCTGACGCTGCGCACCGCGGCCGGCGAGCTGTTCGAGATCGATACCGCGCTGCGGCCCAACGGCAACTCGGGCATGCTGGTCACGTCCATCGCCTCGTTCGAGAAGTACCAGGTGGGCCGCGGCAGCAACACCGCCTGGACCTGGGAACACCAGGCCATCACCCGCGCGCGCTGGTGCGCCGGCTCACCCGAGCTGCAGCAGCGCTTCGAGGACATCCGCTGCGCGGTGCTCACCGCCCCTCGCGAGCCGGCCGCGCTGCGCGAAGAGATCCACGCGATGCGCGAGAAGGTGCGGGCGGCCCACCCCATCAAGCCGGGCCGCTTCGACGTCAAGCACAGCCCCGGCGGCATGATGGACGCCGAATTCGTGGTGCAGTACCTGGTGCTGATGCACGCCGCCGAACACCCGGAGCTGCGCCCCAACCTGGGCAACATCGCGCTGCTGCAGCGGGCCGAAACCGCCGGCCTGCTGCCGCCGGGCACCGGCATGGCGGCGGCCGATGCGTACCGCGAGCTGCGCCGCGCGCAGCACCAGGCGCGGCTGGACGAGCAACCCACGCAGTTCGCGCCCGAAGCCCTGGCCCGTGAGCGGGACGCCGTGCTGGCGGTCTGGCGCGCGGTATTCATCTAGTGAGTGGTGCCCCCAAGCTCGCTGCGCTCGCGCCCCCCCAAGGGGGAGCTCAGTCCCTTGGGGCGGCCCGGCGGGACTGAGATGGCCCTCTCACGCCCCGGCGTGGCCTGGCTGCTGCTGGGGCTGGTGCTGGCCGGCGGCGCGCTGGCCGGCACGCAATATCCCGGCACGCTGCTCGACTGGCAGCCCGCGCTGGCCAGCGCCGAGCCCTGGCGGGCCTTCAGCGCCGCCTTCGTGCACCTGAGCACCCGCCACCTGCTGGCCAACCTGCTGGGCTGCGTGGTGGTCACCGCCTTCGGGCTGATCGCCCGCGTGCCGTGGTGGATCGCGCTGGCCTGGCTGCTGGCCTGGCCGCTGGGCCATGCGCTGCTGTGGTTCCAGCCTGCGCTGCAGCACTACGCCGGCCTGTCGGGCGTGCTGCACGGCGGCGCGGCGGCGGCGGCCTTGTACGTGGCGCTGCGCGGCGAAGGCCATGAGCGCCTGATCGGCTGGGGCGTGCTGATCGGCGTGGCCGTCAAGCTCTGGCGCGAAGCGCCCTGGCGCGGCCCGGTGCAGGCGGTGGCCGGCTGGGACATTCCGATCGCCCCGATCGCGCATGCGACGGGCGTGGCGGCGGCGCTGCTGTGCGCCGGGGTGGCGCTGTGGCTGGCGCGGGTGGGGCCGGCCGGCAGCTCCAAACCACTCAGCTGAGCGGCCCTCCGTCTGGCGTGTCCCGGGCGGATGGCCATTGGCGCGATGTGTGCAGCACCCGCAAAAACTCCACGGCGTTGGGCAGCACGCGGTAGACCATCACATAGCTCGGCCTCACGACCAGTTCGCGCGTACCCTTCATCCGCCCCGCTCTGTACAAGGTCGGCCGCTGCCTGGCGAGTTCCGCCTTCGCCTCGAACTGCAGATCAAGTTCTATCGCCGCGGTTACGTTGTCCTGCGCGATGAAGGTCATGATGGCCTCGCGGTCGGCCAGCGCCAGAGGGCGCCAGCGCAGCACCCGAGGAGCTGGGCTCAACGCCCGGCCTTCTTCAGCAAGGCCTCCCGCCGCGCGGCCATCTGCTGGCGCGCCTCCTCATCACCCACACTGGGCCGTGGATCGTCGATCGATGTCTGGACCTGCTCGCGGAACCAGGCGTCGTAAGCCACAGCCTCGTGGGCGCGCTTCATGCGCTGAGAGGCCGCCACGCTGCGCCGGTCGGGTGTTGCCGTTGACAAGCCACCCCCTTGGAACTCTGCGGCGTTGACGCGGTATTCAACGATGCCCAGATCCTTCAGATATCCGGCCAAGGTCTCGAACTGACGGAAGCTCTTGGGTCGCCCACGGGTGGCGGCCAAGGTCTGGCGCGTACGGCCGTGGCGGATGACGATTTCCCAACGGCCACCGCTGCCGACGACCTCTGCACCCACGCGCGCACCCGCGTCGACCAATCGACGAAGCGTACCGTGATCAATGGTCTTGTCTGAAGTCGGCATCATCCCACCTTGTCGATGAAATCTAAGAACACGCACACGCACTCTATAAGAAATCGCTGGGCTGACATGTGATGGATGCGCATTCGGTCGGCATACATTCACCGGTTGCCCACTTTCCTGCCCGCCGCAGTACCCCGATGACCGAACGAAGATCCACGCTGGACGGCCTCGCCGTCTCGCTGCTGCTGACCTGCTGCGTGCTGTGGGGCCTGAACCAGGTGGCCACCAAGGTGGCGCTGGCCGACTTTCCGCCTTTCACCCAGGCCGCGCTGCGCTCGGCCGGCGCGGCGCTGCTGGTGCTGGCCTGGGCGCGGCTGCGCGGCATTGCGCTGTTCACGCGCGACGGCACCCTGCCCGGCGGCCTGCTGGCCGGCGCGTTGTTCGCGCTGGAGTTCGGGCTCATCTTCTTCGGCCTGCAGTTCACCACCGCTTCGCGCATGGTGGTGTTCATCTACCTGGCGCCCTTCGTGGTGGCGCTGGGCATGCCCTTCGTGGCGCGGTCCGAGAAGCTCAAGCCGGTGCAGTTCGTGGGCCTGGCGGTCGCCTTCGGCGGCGTGGCCGCGGCCTTTGCCGAAGGCTTCGGCCAGCCTTCGGCCGGCGAGCGGCAGTGGCTGGGCGATGCCTGCGGTGTGGGGGCCGCGCTGGTGTGGGGCGCCACCACGCTGTCCATCCGCAGCACGCGGCTGGCCGGCGCCGCGCCCGAAAAGACGCTGCTCTACCAGCTCGGCCTGTCGGCCTTGCTGCTGGGCATGGCCGCGCCTGTCGCGCATGAGACGTGGCCGCAGCAGGTGGCGGCGCTATCGTGGGGCGCGCTGCTGTTCCAGACGGTGATCGTCACCTTCGCCAGCTACCTCGCCTGGTTCTGGCTGGTGCGCCACTACCCGGCCACGCGCATCGCGTCGTTCACGTTGCTCACGCCCATCTCGGGCCTGGTGGCCGGTGCGCTGGTGCTGAATGAGCCGCTGACCCCGCGCCTGCTGCTGGCCCTGGCCACCGTGGTGCTGGGCCTGGTGCTGGTCAACCGTCGATAGCATGCGCACTCACCCTCAAGACAGGAGACGAACCATGATCACGCTGTGCGGCTTTTCGGTGTCCAACTACTACAACAAGGTGAAGCTGGCCCTGCTGGAAAAGGGCATCGAGTTCACCGAGGAGTACGTCAACACCGGCAGCCAGGACGAGGCCGTGCTGTCCGCCTCGCCGCTGGGCAAGGTGCCCTTCATCCGCACCGACCGCGGCACGCTGTGCGAAAGCCAGGTCATCGTCGACTGGCTGGAAGCCGAATACCCCACGCCGGCGCTGCTGCCGGCCGATGCCTTCGGCCGCGCCAAGCAGCATGAGCTGATCACCTTCATCGAGCTGCATGTGGAACTGGTGGCGCGCGAGCTGTACATGCAGGCCTTCTTCGGCGGCACGGTGAGCGACGAGACCCAGGCCCGCGTGAAGCAGAAGCTCGACCGGCACATCCCGGCGCTGATGCGGCTGACGGCCTTCAAGCCCTACGTGGCGGGCAGCCAGTTCACGATGGCCGATTGCTCGGCCTACACCAACCTGCCGCTGGTGGCCATGTCCACCAAGGCGGTGTACGGCGAAGACCTGCTGCAAAAACACGGCCTGGACTGGAAGAGCTACGCCAAGCTGATGGCTGAGCGCCCATCGGTGCAACGGGTGGACGCCGACCGCAAGGCCGACACCGCCGCCCGCGTGGCGGCCGCTGCCGCGGCCAGGAAGTAGGCCGGTCAGGGACAGCCGGCCGAGGCCGGCCTGGGGGCGCTCAGGCGCCGGCGCTGCCCGGCTCGGTCTCCGCTTCGTCGGTGCCCGCGAAGATGGCCCAGGTGGCGATGAACAAGGCCGCCACGGCCGGCCCTATGACGAAGCCGTTGATGCCGAAGATGGCCATGCCGCCCAGCGTGCTGATCAGTACCACCCAGTCGGGCATCTTGGTGTCCTTGCCCACCAGGATGGGCCGCAGCACGTTGTCCACCAGCCCGATCACGAACACGCCGTAGGCGATCAGCCCGAAGCCCTGCACCAGCGCCCCGGTGGCCAGGTAGTACACGGCCACCGGGCCCCACACCAGCGCGGCGCCCACCGCGGGCAGCAGCGACAGAAAGGCCATCAAGGCGCCCCACAGCATCGCGCCCTGGATGCCCAGCACCCAGAAGGCGATGCCACCCAGCACACCCTGGGTGATGGCCACCACCACGTTGCCCTTGACGGTGGCCCGCACCACGGTGGCGAACTTGCCGATCAGGTTGCGCTTGTGGGCTTCGTCCAGCGGAATGGCCTTGCGCACCATGGCCGAGAGCATCGCGCCATCACGCACGAGGAAGAACAGCAGGTACAGCATCACGCCAAAGGCGACGACGAAGTTCAGCGTGTTGGAGCCGATGGCCACCGCCTGCGTGGCCGCGTACTGGCTGACGTCGCCGGCCACCGAGGTCAGCCGCTCCTGCAGCGCCTGGAAGTTGCCCATGCCAAAGCGGTCGAGCAACTGCACCAGCCAGCCGGGCATCGCGTCGAAAATCTGGCGGGCGTACACGCCCACGTTCCACTCACCGGAGCGGATGCGCTGGTACACCAGCGAGGCCTCGGTCACCAGCGAGGTGGTGATCAAGGCCAGCGGCAGGATGACGATCACCAGGCAGATGATCAAGGTGGCCAGCGCGGCCAGGTTGCGCCGCCCGGGCCAGCGCCGCAGGATGCGGCGGTTCAGCGGCGCGAACAGCAGCGCCAGGATGGCGCCCCAGAACACGGCGCCGTAGAAGGGCCAGAGGATCCAGCCGAACGCGAGGGTGACGAGGACGAGCAGCAGCAGGAACGCCTTGCGGTGCAACGCGGGTGTGTTCATGTGGACAGGGAACCGGCCCCAAATGGTGGAATTGCCACCGCAGCATATCGCCCACCCTGTGGCACCTGCGTCAGACAGCGCCTTGCCCGAGCGCCTCCTCGACAAGCTGTGGCAGCGCGGCCAGCTCCTGTTCCACGCCTTCGGGCAGGCCGGCCCAGTCGGCGCTGGGCACGGCCACTTCGGCCTCGCCGGCGCGGCCGGCGCTCACCACCAGCGCCAGCGGCGCCTGCGGTGTGCCGCCGGCCCGGTCCATCACCACCGGCGTGCCACCGGCCGCCGACGCAAACACGATGAGCAGCGATTCGCCGGCATCGCCCAGGCGGCGCGGCGCCGCCACATGGGCCAGCACCTGCAGCCCGCGGCGCTGCGCGCTGGCCTCCAGCCGCAGCACGGTTTCCTTGAGCCCATAGCGGCTGTGGCGCATGCCGGCGCCGCGGTCGTCGCCGCGCGTGTCGCCCCGGGCCTGCGCGCCCATCGACGCCACCAGCACCGCGGCACAGCCGGTCATCCAGAAGCGGAACGGTTGCTTCTTCATCGTGGTTTCTCCTGCGTCGCGGGGCAGTCTGCGGGGCCAGCGTGAAAGCACCGTGAACCATAGGTGAAAGCGGATGTGACCGCGGCCCTTTCGGCGCAGGGCATGCCCGATTGACAGCCCACGGGCCGGGGGCGATGGTGCGGGCCTTGTGCCGCGGCCCGCCAGAGGCCCGCAGGAGACATGCGCATGCAGCCGTTCCAGCGCGCCCACATCGACACCGTGGTGCAGCTTGCCGCCCTGGGCGCCGACGCCCCGGCCGCCCGTTCGCACGACGAGGTGATCCGCCAGTCGTGGCTGCGCTGCGTGCAGCAGCATGCGCTGGACCCCACCCGCATGCAGGAGGCGGTGGTGCTCACCTCGGCCCGGCTGCGTGAGCACCAGGACCAGCTGGAAGCCTTTCTGCACATCGCCCGCCACGGCATGGAGTCGCTCTACCAGCAGGTGGCCGGCATGGGCTACGTGGTGCTGCTGACCGATGCACGCGGCATCACGGTCGACTTTCTCGGCGACCTGCAGCCGGCCGACCAGCTGCGCCGCGCCGGCCTGACGCTGGGCGCCGACTGGAGCGAGCCGCGGGCCGGCACCTGCGGCGTGGGCACCTGCATCTCCACCGGACAGGCGCTGACGGTGCACCTGGACGACCACTTCGATGCGACGCACATTCCGCTGACCTGCACCACCGCGCCGGTATTCGACGCCACCGGCCGGTTGAACGCAGTGCTCGACATCTCGGCCCTGAGCGCGCCGCAGCCCAAGGCCAGCCAGCACCTGGCGCTGCAGCTGGTCAAGCTGTTCGCGCACCAGATCGAGAACGCCGACTTTCTGCACCGCTTCCGCGGCGAGTGGATCCTGCGGCTGGCTCCGGCGCCGCAGTTCCTGGACGTGAACCCCGACTACCTGCTGGCCATCGACGCCAGCGGACGGGTGATCGGCCACAACCGCCGCGCCCAGCTGCTGTGGGAAACCGACCCACGCCACCCGCTGCTGGGCCGGCCGTATGAGCAGGTGCTGGACGCGCCCTTCGGCGAGCTGGGCCGCTTCGTGCAGGCGCGCCCTTCCGACCAGCGCGCGGTGATGGGTGCCGGCGGCCGGCAGCTGCTGTTCATGACGGCCACGCCGCCACCCGCGCGCCCCGCCACACCGCCGGTGGCGCGCGACCGCCGCCTGCCCGCGCCGCTGGCCGCGCTGAGCGGCGGCGACGCGATGCTGGACCGCCAGATCGACCGCGCGGCGCGCCTCGTCAACTCGCCGATGAGCCTGCTGGTGACCGGGGAGACCGGCACCGGCAAGGAGTTCTTCGCCAAGGCGCTGCACGCCAGCAGCGAGCGCCGCAGCCGGCCCTTCATCGCCGTCAATTGCGCGGCGATTCCGGAGACGCTGATCGAGAGCGAGCTGTTCGGCTACCTGCCCGGCAGCTTCTCGGGCGCAGGGCCGCGGGCCAAGCGCGGGCTGATCCAGGAAGCCGACGGCGGCACGCTGTTCCTCGACGAGATCGGCGACATGCCACGGCCGCTGCAGGCGCGGCTGCTGCGCGTGCTGGCCGAGCGCGAGGTGCTGCCCGTGGGCGCCACGCGCGCGGTGGCGGTCAACATCCGCGTCATCGCTGCCACCCATTGCGACCTGGAAGCCCTGGTGCGCGAAGGCCGCTTCCGCGACGACCTGTACTACCGGCTCAATGGCGCCCGCTTTCACCTGCCGCCGCTGCGTGAGCGCAGCGACATCGGCTGGGTGATCGACACCTTGCTGGGCACCGGCCCGGGCGGCATCGCGCCCGAGGCGCGCGCGCTGCTGATGGCCCGGCCCTGGCCCGGCAACCTGCGCGAGCTGCGCAACGTGCTGGAGTACGCGCGTGCGGTGCGAGGCGAAGGCCCGGTGCAGTGCGCCGACCTGCCGGAATGGCTGGACAGCGCGCCCACCCCGAGCACCAGGACCCACACGCCAACCGGCCCGATGGCCCCAGCAGCCGACCCCGTGCCCACGCCCGACGCCGCCATGCAGGCGGCGGCCAGCCAGCTGCTGCTGCAGCTGCGCGCCGCCCACTGGAACGTCAGCGCCGTCGCGCGCAGCCTTGGCCTGTCGCGCATGACGCTGTACCGCCGCATGAAGCGCTGGGGCATCGTGTCGCCCAACCAGCAGGACGACGCCGGCCTGCACTGAGCGGCTGAGACAGGTGTCACAGCCGGCCCTGTGACAGCTGTCGCGTTGTGACACCTGCACCGTGGCCCGGAACTGCGCCGCCGCAGGGCGCAAACCCAGCATTGGCGCGGCCTGCAGCCCGATGCGGCGCCCGCCGGGCACGGTGGCACGGCGCTTGATCTATCGCCCCTGCACGGCCAGCCGGCCGCTGCACCTACAACGATGGAGACGCATGCATGACTGACCTTGCGACAGCGCCCGTGGCCAGCCACGGCCCCGCCGACACGGCCACCGCCGACGCCAGCGCCTGGCTGGCCCGCCTTGAAGCCGCCCTCGCCGCTGCCGACCTGGACGCGGTGACGGCCCTGTTCGACGACGAGTGCTACTGGCGCGACCTGGTGTCCTTCACCTGGAACATCAGCACCCAGGAAGGCCGCGACGCCATCCGCGCAATGCTGCAGGCGCGGCTGGCCGACACCGCGCCCAGCCAGTTCCGCCTGGAGGGAGAAGCCAGCCAGGCCGATGGCGTGACCGAAGCCTGGTTCACCTTCGAGACCCGCGTGGCGCGCGGCCGCGGCCACCTGCGGCTGCGCCAGGGCCGCGCCTGGACGCTGCTGACCACGATGACCGAGCTCAAGGGCTTCGAGGAGAAGAAGGGCGAGCGCCGCATCGCCGGTGCCGAGCATGGCGCCCAGCCCGGCGGCCGCCAGAGCTGGCTGGAAAAGAAGCAGGCCCGCGAAGCCGCGCTGGGCTATGCCGAGCAGCCCTACGTGCTGATCATCGGCGGCGGCCAGGGCGGCATCGGCCTGGCCTCACGGCTGCGCCGGCTGGACGTGCCCACCATCGTCATCGAGAAGAACGCGCGGGCCGGCGACTCCTGGCGCAACCGCTACAAGTCGCTGTGCCTGCACGACCCGGTGTGGTACGACCATCTGCCCTACATGCCTTTCCCGGATGACTGGCCGGTGTTCGCGCCCAAGGACAAGATCGGCGACTGGCTGGAGATGTACACCAAGGTGATGGAGCTGAACTACTGGAGCTCCACCATCGCCAGGAAGGCCCGCTTCGACGAAGCCACGCAGACCTGGGAAGTGCAGGTGGAGCGCGACGGCCAGCCGGTGACGCTGCGGCCCAAGCAGCTGGTGTTTGCGCTGGGCGTGTCGGGCTACCCCAACGTGCCCAGGATCCCGGGCGCCGAGACCTTCGAGGGCACCCAGCACCATTCCAGCAAGCACCCGGGCGGCGCGGCCTGGGCCGGCAAGCATTGCGTGGTGCTGGGCTCCAACAACTCGGCCCACGACATCTGCGCCGACCTGTGGGAGAACGGGGCCGACGTGACGATGATCCAGCGCTCGTCCACCCACATCGCGCCTTCGGGCTCGCTGATGGAGCTGGCGCTGGGCGGCCTGTACTCCGAGCAGGCGGTCAAGAACGGCATCACCACCGACAAGGCCGACCTGATCTTCGCCTCGGTGCCGTACAAGATCATGCACACCTTCCACATCCCGGTGTACGAGGAGATGAAGAAGCGTGACGCCGACCTGTACGCCCGGTTGGAGAAGGCGGGCTTTCTGCTGGACTTCGGCGAAGACGGCTCGGGCCTCTTCATGAAGTACCTGCGCCGCGGCTCGGGCTACTACATCGACGTGGGTGCCTCGGAGCTGGTGGCCGACGGTCGCATCAAGCTCAAGAGCGGCGTCAACATCGAGCGCATCAACCCGCGGTCGGTCACCTTGACCGACGGCACCGAGCTACCGGCCGACCTGCTGGTGTACGCCACCGGCTATGGCTCGATGAACAACTGGCTGGCCGACCTGGTGTCACCCGAAGTGGCCGACAAGGTGGGCAAGTGCTGGGGCCTGGGCAGCGACACCACCAAGGACCCCGGCCCGTGGGAAGGTGAGCTGCGCAACATGTGGAAGCCCACCGCGCAGCCGCAGATGTGGTTCCACGGCGGCAACCTGCACCAGTCGCGGCATTACTCGCAGTTCCTGGCGCTGCAGCTCAAGGCCCGCATGGAGGGCCTGCCCACCGACGTGTACGGCCGCGTGGGGCCGTACCACAAGCGGTAAGGCTTGATCAGAAGCGCTTGCCGAAGCCGACCGAGACGAGCAGCGGATCAACCTTGAAGCTGCCGAGGTTGGAGCCCGCGGCCGAGACGTCGGTGCGGATCTGCACCTTCTTCACGTCGACGTTGACGAGCCAGCCGTTGCCCACCGGCACGTCGACGCCGGCGCCCAGCGCCAGGCCCCAGCTGCTGCGGTCGATGTCCACGCCGGCCGGCAGGTCGACGCTGGAGAACCGCGTGTAGTTGATGCCTGCGCCCAGGTAGGGGCGAAAGCTCATGCCGGTGAAGTGGTACTGCAGGCTCAGCGTGGGCGGCAGGTGCTTCAGGCTGCCGATCTTGTCGCCACCGGCGCGCAGGTCGTGCTTTTGCGGGTAGGTCAGCACCAGCTCGGCCGCAATGTTGGGCGTGAAGAAGTAGGTGATGTCGACCTCGGGGAAGGTCTTGTTCTTCAGGCTCAGGTCCAGGCCGGTGTTGTCCTTGTCGGCCGAGTCCAGGTGCAGCGCGCGCGCCCGCACGATCCAGTCGCCGCTGTCCTGCGCATGGGCGGCAGGCAGGGCGGCAATGGTGAGGGCGGCGGCGGCGAGCGCCAGCGCTTGGCAGCGCTTGTTCATGTGAGCTCCTTGAGTGGCGTGTTGAAGGCCCTCATTAGCCCGCCGAGGTTCCCTGCCGCGTTTGCGCCAGCGCAAAGTGGCCACCGCCCGGCCGCCCGCCGCGGCCGCGCGCTTGACACAGGTCAAACGCGCGCCGCGGCCCTGTCGCGTTCAGCCTACGGGCTGGATGGGCACGTACAGCTCACCCCCGCCCGCGCGGAACTCGGCCGACTTCTCGCCCATGCCGCGGGCTGCGTAGTCGCGCACTTCCTGCGTGATCTTCATCGAGCAGAACTTGGGGCCGCACATGGAGCAGAAGTGCGCCACCTTGCTGGCGTCCTTGGGCAGCGTCTCGTCGTGGAATTCGCGTGCGGTGTCCGGGTCCAGGCCCAGGTTGAACTGGTCGGTCCAGCGGAACTCGAAGCGCGCCTTCGACAGCGCATCGTCACGCGCCCGCGCCCCCGGATGGCCCTTGGCCACGTCGGCCGCATGCGCCGCGATCTTGTAGGCCACGATGCCCTGCTTCACGTCTTCGCGGTCGGGCAGGCCCAGGTGTTCCTTGGGCGTCACGTAGCACAGCATCGCGGTGCCCATCCAGCCGATCATGGCCGCGCCGATGGCGCTGGCGATGTGGTCGTAGCCCGGCGCGATGTCGATGGTCAGCGGCCCCAGCGTGTAGAACGGCGCCTCGTGGCAGTGCTTGAGCTGCTCGTCCATATTGGCCTGGATCATGTGCATCGGCACATGGCCGGGGCCTTCGATCATGGTCTGCACGTCGTGCTGCCAGGCCAGCTGCGTCAGCTCGCCCAGCGTGCGCAGCTCCGCAAATTGGGCTTCGTCGTTGGCATCGGCGGCCGAGCCAGGCCGCAGCCCGTCGCCCAGCGAGAAGCTCACGTCGTACGCCTTCATGATCTCGCAGATCTCTTCGAAGTGCGTGTACAAAAAGCTTTCCTGGTGGTGGGCGATGCACCACTTGGCCATGATGGAACCGCCGCGCGAGACGATGCCGGTGCGCCGCTGCGCGGTGAGGTGGATGAAGGGCAGCCGCAGCCCGGCATGGATGGTGAAGTAGTCCACCCCCTGCTCGGCCTGCTCAATCAGCGTGTCGCGGTACAGGGCCCAGGTCAGGTCCTCGGCCACGCCGCCCACCTTCTCCAGCGCCTGGTACAGCGGCACGGTGCCGATGGGCACCGGGCTGTTGCGCAGGATCCAGTCACGCGTGGTGTGGATGTGGCGGCCGGTGCTCAGGTCCATCACGTTGTCGGCGCCCCAGCGGATGGCCCACACCATCTTCTCCACCTCTTCCTCGATGCTGCTGGTGACGGCCGAGTTGCCGATGTTGGCGTTGATCTTCACCCGGAAGTTGCGGCCGATGGCCATCGGCTCCACCTCGGGGTGGTTGATGTTGGCCGGGATGATGGCGCGGCCGCGGGCCACTTCGTCGCGCACGAACTCGGGCGTGATGACCGCCGGCAGCCGCGCGCCCAGGCCATTGCCGGCCAAGCGGCGTTCGCGCTGCGCATCGGCCAGGTACTCGGCCATCCATTCGCGCTTGCCGTTCTCGCGCAGCGCCACGTATTCCATCTCGGGCGTGACGATGCCGCGGCGGGCGTAGTGCATCTGGGTGACGTTGCCGCCAGACCGCGCGCGGCGCGGTATGCGCTGCAGCGCGGCGGCATCGGCGCGCAATTGCGCGATGCGCGGGCTGTCGCGCTCTTCGTGCTTCAGGCCATCGTCCAGCGCCTGGCGCAGCCGGCCTTCGTAGCGTTCGGTGTCGCCGCGCTCGTCGATCCAGGCGGCGCGCAGCTCGGGCAGGCCGCGGCGCACGTCGATGGCGGCGGCGGGGTCGGTGTAGGGACCGGAGGTGTCGTACAGCGACACCACCTCGCCATTGCTCAGGGCCACGTCGCGCACCGGCACCCGCAGGTCGGGTCGGCTGCCGGTGATCCAGGCCTTGGTGGAAGCAGGGAATGGCTCGCGCGTGAGGCTGAGCAGCTGCGCAAGCTTGTCGGGGGCGTTCATGCGGGTCTCCTTCGGGGGCGTGGCAGGGCATGCTCCGAAGGTCGGCCCGGCCCACGCGCCCCAAGGCGCGCACCCGTGCTGACACGACAGCTCTTCTTCCGCCGGTACTAACCGGTTCAAGTTCGCGGGTTCGGTTTCACCATCTCAGCGGGCCTGTCGGCCTGCACCCCGGAGCGGGGGCGATTGTGGGAGCCCGGCGCGGCGGATGTCAACGTGTTGCCCCTGCCGCCCACCGCGGCTTGCGGGCGGTGATAGCGTGCCGCGCATGAGCCTTGTCCTGTCCGCCCTCGACCAGTCCGTCTCGCTGGCCGGCAGCAGCGAAGACGCCGCCATCCGCGACAGCGTGAGCCTGGCCGCCCACTGCGAAGCCGAGGGCTACCACCGCTTCTGGCTGAGCGAGCACCATGCGCTGCCCGCCATCATCGGTACCGCGCCCGAGGTGCTGATGGCCGCCGTGGCCGCCACCACGCAGCGCATCCGCATCGGCAGCGCGGGGGTGATGCTGCCGCACTACTCGGCCCTGAAGGTGGCCGAGCAGTTCCGCGTGCTGGAGGCACTGGCGCCCGGCCGCATCGACCTGGGCGTGGGCCGTGCGCCCGGCGGCGACATGCGCACCGCGATGGCCCTGAACCCGCATGCACACCATGCGGCCGAGCACTTTCCGCAGCAGGTGCGCGACCTGCAGGCCTGGACCAGCGGCCAGCCGCACAACGGCATCACGGCCCACCCGCGCGGGCCGCATGCGCCGCAGATCTGGGTGCTGGGCAGCAGCGACTACGGCGCGCAGCTGGCCGCGCACTTCGGCCTGCCCTATGCCTTCGCCTACTTCTTCATGGACGGCCAGGGTGTGGAGCAGGCGCTGCGCCTCTACCGCGAGCTCTACCGCCCGAGCGAGCGGCACCCCGCACCGCAGCCCACCATCTGCGTGTGGGCGCTGGCCGCCGACACCGAAGAAGAAGCCCGCCACCATGCGCTGAGCCGCGAACGCTGGCGCGTCGACCGCGCCCGCGGCGTGCTGGGCCCGCTGCAGCCGCCCGACGCGGTGGCGGCCCGCGGCTTCACCGAGATGGAGATGGCCACCACCGTGGAGGCCATGCGCCGCCAGGCCCTGGTGGGCACCGGCGCGCAGGTGGCGGCCATGCTGCACCAGCTGGCCGACCGACTGCAGCTGGGTGAGATCGTCATCAACACCTGGGCCCACGACCCGGCGGTGCGCCGCCGCTCGTACACGCTGATCGCGCAGGCGATGCGGGGCGGCTGACCCTCGCTGGGTCAGCCTGCCAGTCGCTCAAATTTGAAGACGGCCACGCTGGCCATCAGGTTGGGCAGCGTGCGCACCGGCTTGCCGTGCTGGATGCCGAAGCTCTCGATCACCGACAGGCCGTTCTTGCGCGCCAGCACCTCGAAATCGGCATAGGTGCCCACGCGGATGTTGGGCGTGTCGTACCACTGGTAGGGCAGCACACGCGTCACCGGCATGCGGCCCGAGGCCACGCGGATGCGGTTGGGCCAGTGCGCGAAGTTGGGAAAGCTGACGATGCCGATGCGCCCCACGCGGGCGGTTTCCTGCAGCATCTTCTCGGTGTTGCGCAGGTGTTGCAGCGTGTCCAGTTGCAGCACCACGTCGAAGGATTGGTCCTCGAACAGCGCCAGGCCTTCTTCCAGATTGAGCTGCAGCACCTTCACATCGCGTCGGATGCAGGCGGCCACCTTGGCATCGTCGATCTCCACGCCGAAGCCCCGGCACTGCCGGTGATCGCGCAGGTGCGCCAGCAGCGCACCGTCGCCGCAGCCCAGGTCGAGCACGCGGCTGCCGAAGGGCACCAGCGAAGCGATCGTCTCCATGTCTGCCCGATCGCTCATGCCGAGAACTCCTTGGCCACGTTGTCGAAGTAGGCGCGCAGCACCGCGTGGTAGCGCGGGTCTTCCAGCAGGAAGGCGTCATGGCCGTGCGGTGCGTCGATCTCGGCGTAGCTGACGTCGCGCTGGTTGTCGACCAGGGCCTTGACGATCTCGCGCGAGCGGGCGGGCGAAAAGCGCCAGTCGGTGGTGAAGCTGACCAGCATGAACTTGGCCTGCGCCGCCGCGAAGGCGCGGGTGAGGTCGCCGCCGTGCTCACGCGCGGGGTCGAAGTAGTCCAGCGCGCGGGTGATCAGCAGGTAGGTGTTGGCGTCGAAGTATTCGCTGAACTTCTCGCCCTGGTAGCGCAGGTAGCTCTCGATCTGGAACTCGATGTCCTGCGTGCTGTAGCCCAGTTCGGCGGCGCGCAGGCTGCGGCCGAACTTGGCCTCCATCGAGTCGTCCGACAGGTAGGTGATGTGGCCGATCATGCGCGCCACCCGCAGCCCGCGCGCCGGCACCACGCCATGGGCATAGAAATGGCCGCCGTGGAAGTCGGGGTCGGTGACGATGGCGCGGCGCGCCACCTCGTTGAAGGCAATGTTCTGCGCCGACAGGTTGGGCGCCGTGGCCACCGCCACGCAGTGCCGCAGCCGCGTAGGGTGGCGCAGCGACCAGCTCAGCGCCTGCATGCCGCCCAGGCTGCCGCCCAGCACCGCCGCCAGCTGGGTGATGCCCAGCTGGTCGAGCACGCGGGCCTGGGCGTCCACCCAGTCTTCCACCGTCATCACCGGAAAGTCGGCGCCATACGGGCGGCCGCCGGCGGCGGGGTCAGGGTTGGCATGCATGGGCCCGGTGGAGCCGAAGCACGAGCCCGGGTTGTTGATGCCGATGACGAAGAAGCGGTCGGTGTCCAGCGGCTTGCCGGGGCCCACCAGGTTGTCCCACCAGCCTTCGCTGCGGTCCTGGCCTTCATACGTGCCCGCCACGTGGTGCGAGGCATTGAGCGCATGGCACACCAGCACCGCGTTGCTGCGGTCGGCGTTCAGGCTGCCGTAGGTCTCGTAGACCAGGGTGTAATCGGCCAGCCGGGCGCCGCTTTTCAGCGGCAGCGGCTCGGCGAAGTGCATGCGCTGCGGTGTGACGTGTCCTAGGGATGCCATCAACAAGAAACCCGGTGCCGCCAAAGAAGCGGACACCGGGCCGGGCATCCCTCTTTAGCAGTATTTGTTGAGCGCCCGCAATCTGAGAAGCAAATCGGCGCTGGGGTGCGAAGTGTACTAGCGGCCGGCGCAGGGCCGCCCCAAGGCGGCCGCGCCACCCGCCCGGCGGGTGGGACCGCGTACCCGCGGGACCGGGTGCGCCAGTCAGCCGTCGTTGCGGATGCGCTCGATGAGCTCGGCCAGCACGGTCTCGGCCTGATCGTTCTCCACCTGGCAGGTGCCGGCCGCCTGGTGGCCGCCGCCGCCGTACTGGAGCATCAGCGCGCCCACGTCGGTCTTGCTGCTTCGATCGAGGATGCTCTTGCCGGTGGCGAACACCGTGTTGCGCTGCTGCACGCCCCACATCACGTGGATGGAGATGTTGGTCTGCGGGAACAGCGCGTAGATCATGAAGCGGTTGGCCGCGAAGATCGTCTCCTCGTGCCGCAGGTCCAGCACCACCAGGTTGCCGTGCACGCGGGCGCAGCGGGTGATCTGCTCCTTGGCGCGTTCGGCATGCTCGAAGTACAGGTCCACCCGCTCCTTCACGTCGGGCAGGCCCAGGATGTCCTGGATGCCGTGGTCGCGGCAGTAGGCGATCAGGTCCATCATCAGCGCGTAGTTGCTGATGCGGAAGTTGCGGAAGCGGCCCAGCCCGGTGCGGGCGTCCATCAGGTAGTTCAGCAGCACCCAGCCGCTGGGGTTCAGGATCTCGTCGCGGCTGAACTGCGCGGCGTCGGCCTTGTCCACCGCGGCCATCATGTCGGGCGCGATGGTCGGAAAGCGCGCCGCGCCGCCGAAGTGCTCGTACACCACGCGCGCGGCCGAAGGCGCCTTGGCGTCGATCACGTGGTTGGACCGCTCGCCGGTGTTGCGCAGGGTTTCCGACGCATGATGGTCGAACGCCATGTACACGCCGGGCACGTACGGCAGGTTGGTGGTGATGTCGCGCGCCGTCACTTCCACCTTGCCGTCCTGCATGTCCTTGGGATGCACGAACTTGATCTCGTCGATCATCTTCAGCTCGTTCAGCAGCACGGCGCAAACCAGGCCGTCGAAGTCGCTGCGGGTGATGAGGCGGTAGGTGGGAGAGGTCATGGCGCTGTCGTTCTCGCGGTGGCTTGGGGGGCGTGGCGGGATTTCGGCAGCGGGGGCGCGGACTGAAGTTCAAGCCGGGCAATTTCATGCCGATGGCCTGAGCAGCGAGGGATAAGCTGCGGCTTGGGGCCGCGGGTCGCCTCCTTGGGACGAGTACTCATGAACCAGTCGGATATGGGGGACAGCCGTGCATCCCCCCGCGCACAGACCAGCACCACCGGCCATGCCAAAAGCATCGTCGGCGTTCAGCAACCCGGATCGGTGGACGAGGTCATCGAGCTGGTCCACTGGGCTCGCTCCACCGGCGCCCGTCTATATCCGGTTTCGCGCGGGCTGAACTGGGGCTACGGGTCAGCGACACCCGCAACCGACGGCTGCTTGATCGTCGATCTGAGCCGCATGAACAACATCCGCAATGCCGAGGCCATCAACGCCCGAAATCCTGTGGCGGTGATCGAGCCTGGCGTAACGCAAGCGCAGCTCTATGACCACCTCGAGGCGCATTGCCCATCGCTCACCTTCAACGTCACCGGCTCCGGCCGAGACACAAGCATCCTTGGCAATGCGCTCGATCGCGGCGTCGGATACCTGGGCCCACGCAAGGAGGACGTCTTTGGGCTTGAATTCGTGGATGGTCAAGGTCGACTTCTGAAGACTGGCTTCCGCCGCTTGGGAGAGGACTCCCCCCTGGCGCACTGCCATCCCTATGGGCTGGGACCGATGTTGGACGGCTTGCTGTCACAAGGCAGTATTGGCATCGTCACCAGCGCCTGTTTCCGGCTGGTCCCGCGCCGTCCTCGGGAAGTGGCTGTTTCGTTGACGCTGCGTGATGTCGAAAACTTCAGCGCGTTCCTCGATTCGCTGATCGCACTGAAACGCGAGGGGTTGATGACGTCGGTGGCCCATATCGGCAACCGCGCACGGACCGAAACCACCCTCCGCTACGGCATCACCCAGTACTTGCAGCAGCGCTGTGGTCTGTCCGGACGCTCCCTGTCAGACGCTGCGGACCAAGCCCTGAAAGTGGCTGCCCGAGGCGAGTGGAGCGCGCTCGCGTCCGTCACAGGTAATGCCGGTCAAGTGCGAGCGGCGCTGAAGGAAATTCGCAGCAGAACAAGCCGCCTAGCCGACGTACGCGTCGTCACCGACAAGCTTTTGGACATCGGGTACGCAGTGACGGACCGGCTTCGTGCTTGGCCGACGTGCCGCGCGACCGCGGCCGCAATTTCGGCGATACGCCCGCTCCACGGCCTCGCGCTGGGCAAGCCCACCAACGTCGCGATCGAAAACCTTCTGTGGCGGGGCGGTCAGGAAGAGCTCGCGCCCGGCGCATTCGACGAATCTCACTGCGGCCTTCTGTACGTCAGCCCTGCGCTTCCAGCCGACGGAGCGTTCATCTCGCGCATCATGGCCGTTTTGAACACCGTCGCAGCCCGTCACGGTCACAAGCTATACACCACGGTCAACCTGGAAACGCCGCTGTCGACGGTCGCCATCATCAACCTGTTGTTCGACCGACGGGACGCGCAGGCGGTGGCCGGGGCCCATCGATGCGCCGACGCGTTGTGGACATGCATTCGCGAGCATGGTCTGGAGGTTTACCGAGCCCGCGCCGACATGATGCCAGGAGTGACGGATACCGCGCCGGAGTACTGGCAAGCGATCGGGGACCTGAAGGCCGCCCTCGACCCTCTGAACATCATCAGCCCGGGCCGATATGCCGCCAGGGAGCGTCGGGAATCTTTACACAAACCGGTCAGCCAGACCCTTGATGAGCTATAAGCCATTGATTTTACTAAGAAAATTATTGTGGCACGGGATCTGCTTTTGGAGAAAGCATCCGCGGAGGTAGGTCCTCCGAGCAACGATGCTTTCCTCACATCAGGGAGTGACCATGAACCTCAAATACGCCCTCTCCGCCGTCGCGCTGAGCGCCGCGATCGCTGTCCCGGCCGTTGCAGCACCGGTGTTCGAAGTGACCCCTAGCGTGCTGGGCGCACCCGGCTCGCCGTTCAACGCCAACAAGATGAGCGGCAATGCATCGACGCTGCTGACGCTCGACGCGGCAACCCAGACGGTTACCGGCGTGGGCTGGATCAGTTTCAGCTCGTTTTCGCTGGACGGCAACTCGGTGTTGTTCACCGGCCTGGACACCAGCTACCAAGTCTGGCTGGAATACAACTACACCACCAAGCTGGTGTCCGGTACTTTCGGCGCCGCCGGCAGCCTGTACGACGTGACTTCGCTGAGCTTCACTGCCTACGGCAAACAGTTCACTTCGCAAGCCGGCGTCAACACGTACAACAATGCGATCGCCACGGGCACCGCACCTTCCGTGACGCTTGGCACTGGCACGGTCCAAACCCTAGGTACCGGCGCCCTGGATGCGGCAGGCCCTGACTCCGCCTCGTTCAACGCCGCCGGCGGCACCTCATTCAACGCCAACACGACGTTCACGCTGACGGATTTCGGCAAGACCTTCTTCACGCAGCCGAACCCGTTCTACACCAACGCGTTCAACAGCTTCACGAACACGTCCCAGGGCTTCGTGACCAACGGCAACTTCATCGCGCTGACCCAAGCTGACGGCGCTGTTGACTTCGCTGGTACCGTGCCCGAGCCGGCGACCCTCGCCCTGGTGGGCCTGGCGCTGGTGGGCGCTGGCGCTGCTGCTCGCCGTCGCCGCCAAGCCTGATATCGATATCTGCGACTCAAAACCCCGCCACTACGGCGGGGTTTTTCATTTGGAAGCGTCAGAAGTCAACGACGCGCCAGCAAGCGCCGCCACGGCCCCAGCATCGATTTCGGTTATGGTCCCATGAATGCCGGGGCACCTCAGCGACCCGGAAGATCTCAATGGAACCGTCGTGGGCAGTGTTAACTCCTTGATAGTCTCTGTGGGTGTGTTGGCGGCCTGCCTGTCAGCGTGCTCACCTCCGTCGCCCGAGCAGCATGTTGCAGCGGCCGAGAAGTACCTGTCCGAGGGTCAGACGAGTTCGGCCATCATCGAGCTTAAGAACGCGCTGGCTGCCGCACCGCAATCGGTGCAAGCGCGTTTCCTGCTCGGCAAGGCCCTGCTGGATAACGGGGCCCCAGACTCGGCAGCGCTTGAACTGAAAAAAGCCATCGAGTTACCGCAGGCCCCGCCTCATGTCTGGCCCACTTACGCCAGAGCGCTGTTGGAGGCCGGAAAGTCCAAGCAACTGACGGACGAACTCGCGGGCAAAAAGTTAAGCGATCCCGCGGTCAACGCAGACCTGCAGACCCAGATCGCTGGCGCCTGGGCCGCGCGCGGGGATCTCGACCAAGCGAACCAAGCCATTGCAGAAGCCCTTCGTTCCGTCCCCGCATACTCCGACGCCATGACGCTCAGGGCGCGCATCGTCGCGCAGCAAGGACGGCCGGATGAGGCCTTCAGAATTCTTGACGACGTCCTGGCCAAGTCGCCTGCCAGTGCAACTGCTTGGCAGCTGAGAGCCGAGTTGCTAATGCGCGTGCGCTCTGACACCGCAGGGGCGCTGGCCGCGCATCAGAAGGCGCATCAACTAGACCCGAAGCTGCTGCCAGCAGCGGTGGGACCGGCCGTGATCCTGCTCGCACAGGGCAAGCTCGACGAAGCGGCAACGCAAATCCAAACGCTGAAGAAGCAGTTCCCTGCGTCACCGCAAGGCCGGCTGCTTGAGGCTCAGCTCGCGCTACAAAAGGGCGACATTGCCAAGTCGAAGGAGCTCCTGCAGCCGCTGCAAAAGATCTGGCCAGACCATCCAGGCGTGCTCTTGCTAGCAGGAGCGCAGGCCTACCAGGCCGGCTCACTGGTACAGGCCGAGTCTCTGTTGCAACGCACCTTGATCAACGCGCCAACACAGTTGATTGCCCGCCAACTCCTGGCTCGCACGTACGTGCGCGGGGGTCAGCCGGCCAAGGCTCTTTCGACACTGCAGCCCGTGCTAGCCGAGAAGGGCGTGGATGCTGTTTCCCTGTCGATTGCTGCGGAGGCTCACCTGCAATCTGGCGACCCCGCAACGGCCGAAAGCATGTACCGCCAAGCGGTGGCACTCGATCCGGGCAACGCAGTCACCCGTACGGCATTGGCATCAGCACGCATCGGCAGAGGAGACCAGGACGGTGGCGTCGCAGCGCTGAAGGAAATCGCCGCAACCGACTCCTCCACGGTGGCAGATCTTGCGCTTGTCAGCACGCTTACCCGGATGGGCCGTTACATAGACGCGCTCACAGCCATAGACGCGCTGCAAAAGAAGCAGCCGGACTCGCCAAGCGCGTCGTTCCTTCGCGGGGGCGTGCAGCTCCTGATGGGGCAAGCGCAAGATGCACGGTCCAGTTTTGGCCGAGCTCTTGAGAAGGACCCTGCCTACTTCCCAGCGACCGCTCAGCTCGCGAAGCTTGACATCCAGGATGCCCAGCCTGAGCAAGCGAAGAAGCGATTTCAGGACTCGTTGAAGGTACGGCCAAACCATCTACCTGCCCAACTAGCGCTGCTTGAACTTGAGACGCGTAGCCAGGCCAGCCAAGAGACGCTTGTTGAGACTGCGACAGCGCTCATCCGGCAGCACCCCCAGGACCTTGAACCGCGCATGCGGTTGATCGACTTGTTGGTTTCGGGCAAGGCTTTGGACAAGGCACTGGCTGCAGCCCAGGATGCCGTGACCGCCTTTCCGTCCGATGCCCGCGCGGTCGAAGCGCTGGGTCGATTGCAAGCTGCGACGGGTAACGCCAATCAGGCGGAAGCTTCGTTTTCCAAGGTCAGCACGCTGGATCCAACGTCACCCCTGGGCATGCTGCGACTGGCGGAGTTGCAGCTGGCGAACGACCGGCGGGCAGAAGCGGTTCAATCGCTGCAGCGTGCTTTGGTGATCAGGCCGGACGCGGTAGCGGCGCATCAGGGACTGATCAGGATCTACACAGCCGAAAAACGCGTCAGCGATGCCGTCGAGCAAGCCAAAGCGCTGCAAGCAGCTAGACCCCTCGAAGCGGTGGGCTGGATTGTCGAAGCCGAACTCGAGGCTGCTCGTCGCAATGACGCAGCTGCCATCACAGCCCTGCGAAAGGGTCTTCCCAAGCAGGGAGGCAACGTCTCGGCCATCAAACTCCATGCGCTTCTCAAATCCAAAGGCATGAACGCCGAAGCCCAAAAAGTTGCAGACGATTGGACTCGGGATCACCCGAGTGACACTGGATTTGTCTTCCATCTGGGTGATGTGGCATTGGGCGAACACAACTGGAAACTGGCCATCGAGCACTATCAGCGCGTGCTCAGCCTCCGGCCGCAACATGCAGGTGCATTGAATAACATCGCCTGGGCGATGGTGCAGACCAAGCAACCCGGAAGCGTCGCCTTTGCGGAAAAGGCCAATCAGCTGCAGCCGCGGCAGCCGACCGTGCTGGACACCCTCGCTAAGGCGCTTGCTGCTGAGAACCAGATGCCTCGGGCGCTGGAGGTCATGAAGCAAGCCGTGTCCCTTCGCGAAACGGATTCAGCGCTGCGGCTTGAACTGGCCAAACTCTATGTACAAAGCGGCGACAAGGCGGCTGCCAAGACCGAGCTGCAGAAGATTGCGCAAGCGCCGGAGGCATCCGCCGCCAAGAGCGAGGCACAGCGGATGCTTCAAGCACTCTGAAATCAGACCGCGCCTTGCTCCACCGCTGTATACCCCGCCTCCTCGATCGCCGCCTTCAGCACCCCCGCATCCGCCTTGGCGGGCTGCACCTGCACGCGGTGACTGGGCAGGTCGATCTGCACCTGGGCGCCGGGGTCGGCCTCTTGCACGGCCTGGGTGATGGCGCGCACGCAGTGGCCGCAGCTCATGTCGTTGACTTCGAAGGTGAGGGTCATCGGTGATCCTTGGAGGGGTTGCAAGCGATGCACCCAGTGTGGAGCCTGCCATCGTGGCAAGGTCAAGGCCCTGGGCGCGGTGGGGTGCCGCTTGACCTTGCCATGATGTCAAGCCTGAGACTTCACGCAGACCCGGTCGTGCTCCGGGTTCACAGGCCCTCCCACGATGTCGTCCCCCGTCACCGCCCGCCCACCGTCCGGCGCGGCCACACCCGCAGCCTCGGTCCTGACCGCCCCGCAACCGCTTGAGCTGCAAATCGGCGGCATGACCTGCGCCACCTGCGTGATGCGGGTGGAAAAGGCCTTGAAGAAGGTGCCCGGCGTGGCCGAGGCGTCGGTCAACATCGCCACCGAGCGGGCAACGGTTCAAGGGGGCACCGACGTGGCAGCCCAGGCGCTGCAGGCGGCGGCGGTGGCGGCCGTCGAGAAGGCCGGCTACCAAGCCACCCCAGTGCACGAGGACGACGACGACGCGCCCGCCACCCCGGCGCCTGCCGGCGGCCTGCCCGCCTGGTGGCCGGTGGCCCTGGGCGCCCTGCTCACCCTGCCGCTGCTGCTGCCCATGCTGCTGTCGCCGCTGGGCGCGGACGTGATGCTGCCGGGGCTGTGGCAGCTGGCGCTGGCCACGCCGGTGCAGTTCGTGCTGGGCGCGCGCTTCTACCGCGCCGGCTTCAAGGCGGCGCTGGCAGGCAGCGGGAACATGGACCTGCTGGTGGCGCTGGGCACCTCGGCGGCCTACGGCCTCTCGGTCTACCTGCTGCTGGTGGCCGGGGTGGCGCACGGCGGCCATGGCGCCCTGCTGCACCTGTACTTCGAGGCCTCGGCCACCGTCATCACCCTGGTGCTGCTGGGCAAGTGGCTGGAGCAGCGCGCCAAGCGGCAGACGACCGAGGCCATCCGCGCGCTGCATGCGCTGCGCCCGGCCACCGCCCGCGTGCGCCGCCACGGCGTGGAAGCCGAGCTGCCGGTGCGCCAGGTGCGGGTGGGCGACCTGGTGGTGCTGCGCCCGGGCGAGCGCGTGCCGGTGGATGGCGTGATCGTGGAAGGCCGCAGCCACCTGGACGAATCGCTGCTCACCGGCGAAAGCCGGCCCGTGGCCCGCGGCGAAGGCGGGCCGGTGACCGGCGGTGCCATCAACGGCGAAGGCGCGCTGCTGCTGCGCACCACCGCGGTGGGCGCCGAGACCACGCTGGCCCGCATCATCCGGCTGGTGGAATCGGCGCAGGCGGCCAAGGCGCCGATCCAGCGCACCGTCGACCGGGTGAGCGCCGTCTTCGTGCCGGTGGTGCTGGGTCTGGCGCTGCTGACCTTCGGCGGCTGGCTGCTGGCCGGCAGCGGCTGGGAGGCGGCGCTGATCAATGCCGTGGCCGTGCTGGTGATCGCCTGCCCTTGCGCACTGGGGCTGGCCACGCCCACTGCCATCATGGCGGGCACCGGCGTGGCGGCGCGCCACGGCATCCTGATCAAGGACGCCCAGGCGCTGGAGGTGGCGCATGCGGTGGACACCGTGGCCTTCGACAAGACCGGCACGCTGACCGAAGGCCAACCCGCCCTGGTGGCGCTCTGCCCGGCCGCGGACCTGTACGAGGCCGAACTGCTGCGCCTGACGGCCGCGCTGCAACAGCACAGCGAGCACCCGCTGGCGCGGGCGGTGCTGCAGCGGGCCCAGGCGCAAGGCCTGAACGCGCCCGCCGCGACCGACACCCAGGCGCTGCCGGGCCGCGGCCTGCAGGCCGTGGTGCAGGGCCGCCTGCTGCAGCTGGGCAGCAGCCGGCTGCTGGCCGAATCGGGCGCTGCCGCCGGCCCGCTGGCGGCCGAGGCCGCGCAGTGGCAGGCCGATGGCCGCACCGTCTCCTGGCTGCTGGCGCCGGCAACGGCTGAGCACCCCGCCCGCGTGCTGGGCGTGCTGGCCTTCGGCGACGACCTCAAGCCCGGCGCGGCGGCCGCGGTGCAGCGGCTGCGCGCCATGGGCATCCGCACCGTGATGCTGACCGGCGACAACGCCGGCAGCGCCCAGGCGGTGGCGGCGCAGCTGGGCATCGACGAGGTGCGGGCCGAGGTGCTGCCGGCCGACAAGGCCGCCGCCGTGCAGGCGCTGCGCCAGGCCGGCCGGGTGGTGGCCATGGTGGGTGACGGCATCAACGATGCGCCGGCCCTGGCCGCGGCCGACGTGGGCATCGCGATGGCCACCGGCACCGACGTGGCGATGGAGACCGCCGGCATCACGCTGATGCGCGGCGACCCGGCGCGGGTGGCCGATGCGATCGACGTCTCGCGCCGCACCTACGCCAAGATCCGGCAGAACCTGTTCTGGGCCTTCGCGTACAACGTGGTGGGCATTCCGCTGGCCGCACTGGGCTGGCTCAACCCGGTGATCGCCGGCGCCGCGATGGCCTTCAGCAGCGTGAGCGTGGTGAGCAATGCGCTGCTGCTGCGCCGCTGGCGTGCCGGCGCCTGAACGAGGAGCGTGCGCCATGAGCGACGTCATGAACATCGGCCAGGCCGCCCAGGCCAGCGGCGTCAGCGCCAAGATGATCCGCCACTACGAGCACATCGGCCTGCTGCCGGCGCCGCCGCGTACCGAGGCCGGCTACCGGCGCTACACCGGGGCCGACGTGCACACACTGCGCTTCATCCGCCACGCGCGTGACCTCGGCTTTCCGCTGGCGCAGATCGGCGAGCTGGTGGGCCTGTGGCGCGACCGCGCCCGGCCCAGCCGGCAGGTCAAGGCACTGGCGCAGGCCCACATCGACGCGCTGGAGACCAAGGCCCGCGAGCTGCTGGCGATGAAGGCCACGCTGGAACACCTGGTGCACTGCTGCCACGGCGACGACCGACCCGACTGCCCGATCCTCGACACGCTGGCCGCGCCGCAGGACGTGCGCTGAATCGGTCTAAGCGGGTTGAGGGGCGGTGCGCGAGGTGTGCACCAGCCACACCACCAGCGACAGCACCGGCATCGCCAGGCCCAGCAGGCAGGCGCCCGGCCAGCCGCCCACGCTGTACATCCAGGCGCCCAGGCTGGATCCCAGCGCGCCGCCGACGAAGAACATCGCGATGAAGAGGCCGTTGAGCCGGCCACGCACCTGCGCGCCCAGCGCGAAGATGGCCCGCTGGCCCAGCAGCAGGCTGGCGGCCACGCCCATGTCCAGCACGATGGCGGCCAACAGCAGCACCGCGACCTGCGTGCCGGCCGCGGCGGTGTGCACGAGGCCGGTCAAGAACGCCGCCGCCATCAGCAGCATCGCGATGGGCGTGGCGCTGCGGGCCCAGCCGCGGTCGGCCAGCCGGCCGGTCACCGGCGCGGCAATGGCACCGGCCACGCCGGCCAGCGCGAACCAGGCGATCTGCGTCTGGCTGAAGCCGATGGGCGCGGCCGCCAGGTGCAGCGGCACCACCGTCCAGAACAGGCTGAAGGCCGCGAAACCGCATGCATGGTAGAAGCCGCGCAGCCGCAGCACCGGCGTGTCCAGCCACAGCCGGCCCATCGAGCGCAGCAGGTCGCCGTAGCTGGCCTGCGCGGCCGGCTGGCGGCGCGGCAGCAGCCGCCACAAGGCCAGCGCCATGGCCAGCGTGGCCACCGCCGACAGCCCGAAGATGGCATGCCAGCCGAAGTGGTCGGCCACCAGGCTGGCCGCCGGCCGCGCCAGCATGATGCCCAGCAGCAGCCCGCTCATCACGTTGCCCACCACACGGCCCCGCTGCGCCTCGGGCGACAGGTGCGCCGCGAAGGGCACGATGACCTGGGCCGCCACAGCGCCCAGGCCCACCACCACGCAGGCCACCAGGAACAGCGATGCCGAAGGCGCGACGGCAGCCACGGCCAGCGCCGCGGCGGTGACCACCAGGGAGGCCACGATCAGGCCCCGGTTCTCGACCCGGTCGGACAGCGGCACGATGAGCAGCAGCCCCGCGCCGTAGGCGCACTGGGTGGCGGTGACGATCAGGCCCGCTGCCGCGCGCGACAGGCCCAGGCTGTCGGCAATGGGCCCCAGCAGCGGCTGCGCGTAGTACAGGTTGGCCACGATGAGGCCGCAGGCCGCCGCCATCAGGAACGACAGCCACACCGGCAGGCCGGCGGGTGGGGCTTGGTTGGGCGCCTGCATCACGGCTGGCCGTTGCGGCCATGCAGCCGGAAGGCCGGCCGTTCGCTCAGCCGCTGGTAGTAGGCGGCCAGCGCCGGCAGCTCGGGCCGCGCCATCGGCGTGGCATACCAACGGTGCACGGCCAGGCCCAGCACCACGTCGGCCAGCGTGAAGCCCTCGCCCAGCACATGGGCACCGGTGCGGTCGAGCTGCCGCTCCAGCACGCCCATCATCGCGTTCCATTGGGCCACGCTGGCCTCGATGGCGGCGGCATCGGTGTGCGCCGGGCTGTGCCGCACCAGCGCCATGAAGGCGTAGCGCCAGGCGTTGTTCAGGTCGCCCAGCTGCCAGTCCATCCACTGCTCCACCTTGGCGCGGGCTAAGGCGTCGGTGGGCAGCAGGTCGCTGCGGCCCTGGCGGCGCGCCAGGTAGCGGCAGATGGTGTTGGACTCCCAGAGCACCACCTCGCCGTCGACGATCACCGGCACCAGCGCGTTGGGATTGAGCGACCTGAACGCCGGATCGTCGGTGGCCTGGAAGCCGGCACCCCATTGCTCCTGCTCATACGGCAGGCCGATCTCGGCGCAGGTCCACAGCACCTTGCGCACGTTGATGGAGGGCGACTTGCCCAGGATCTTCAGCACTTGCACTCCTGTTCCACAACTGGCGCACGATAACCGGCACTGCCTCCGGCCGCCTGTGGTGCAAAGCCGGTGCTTTTCGCGCCCACGCGGCGGCGCGGCAGCGCCTACCATCGGCCCGCCTTCAGCCCCCGAACGAGTGAACGATGGCCCCAGCCTGGATTTCCGCGGTCAACCGCCATGCCCCGGTGCGCTACACCGCCCTCTTCACCTGCGCCGTCGCCGCACTGCTCGGCAGCCTGGCCTGGGTGGCGGCCGGCAGCGGCGGCTGGGTGGCGCTGCTGGGCTGGGCCGGCGTGCTGATCGGCCTGCACGACCTGCGGCAGCCGCAGCACTCCATCCTGCGCAACTACCCGGTGATCGGGCACCTGCGCTTCTTGCTCGAATTCATCCGGCCCGAGATCCGCCAGTACTTCATCGAGAGCGACAACGAGGCCGCACCCTTCTCGCGCCAGCAGCGCTCGCTGGTGTACCAGCGCGCCAAGGGTGAGCCCGACAACCGGCCCTTCGGCACGCAGATGGACGTCAAGCAGGTGGGCTACGAGTGGATCAACCACTCGATCGCGCCCACGCAGATCGACAGCCACGACTTTCGCGTGACCATCGGCGCCGGCCGCGCCCAGCCCTACAGCGCCAGCGTGTTCAACATCTCGGCGATGAGCTTCGGCGCGCTGTCGGCCAATGCGGTGCTGGCGCTCAACGGCGGCGCCAGGCGTGGCAACTTCGCGCACGACACCGGCGAAGGCTCCATCAGCCGCTACCACCGCGAGCACGGCGGCGACCTGATCTGGGAGATCGGCTCGGGCTACTTCGGCTGCCGTAACGACGATGGTTCGTTCAACGAAGAGCGCTTCATCGCCAACGCCACCGACCCGCAGGTCAAGATGATCGAGCTCAAGCTCAGCCAGGGCGCCAAGCCCGGCCACGGCGGCGTGCTGCCCGGCCCCAAGGTGACGGTGGAGATCGCCGCGGCGCGCGGCGTGCCGGTGGGGGTGTCGTGCATCAGCCCGGCGCGCCATGGCGCCTTCAACACGCCGGTGGAGATGCTGCGCTTCATCGACCGGCTGCGCACGCTGTCGGGCGGCAAGCCCACCGGCTTCAAGCTGTGCATCGGCCACCCGTGGGAGTGGTTCGCCATCTGCAAGGCGATGCTGGCCACCGGCATCACGCCCGACTTCATCGTGGTGGACGGGGCAGAGGGCGGCACCGGCGCCGCGCCGCTGGAGTTCACCGACCACGTGGGCGCGCCGCTGCAGGAAGGCCTGCTGCTGGTGCACAACACGCTGGTGGGGCTGAACCTGCGCGAGCACATCAAGCTGGGCTGCGCCGGCAAGGTGATCAGCGCCTTCGACATCGCGCGGATGATGGCGCTGGGCGCCGACTGGTGCAATTCGGCGCGCGGCTTCATGTTCGCGCTGGGCTGCGTGCAGGCCCAGACCTGCCACACCGGCCTGTGCCCCACCGGGGTGACCACGCAGGACCCGGTGCGGCAAAAGGCGCTGGTGGTGCCCGACAAGACCGAGCGGGTGTACCGCTTCCACCACAACACGCTGGAAGCGCTGAAGGAGCTGGTGCAGGCCGCCGGCCTGAAGCACCCCAACCACATCACCGCGGCGCACATCGTGCACCGGGTGTCGGACCATGAGGTGCGGCTGCTGATCAACCAGCTGCACTTCCTGCGGCCGGGCCAGCTGCTGGCCGCCGCCGAAGGCCGCGAGGACTGGCCGCATGCGGTGTACAGCCTGTACTGGAAGCTGGCGCGGGCCGACAGCTTCGAGCCGGTAACCGGCGAAGGCCCGGCACTGGAGCGGGCGGCGAACCCGCCGATGCCGCCCACGCCTGCCGCCCAGGCGGGCCAGGCGGCGCAGACGGCCTAGGCCGCCGGCGGCGCGGTATCCGCGAAGCTGGCGCGGGCCGCCAGCTTGTCCAGCAGCTTGCCCAGGTTGGGGTGCTGGCTGCGCCAGTCGATGTGGCCGAAGCGGAAGTCGATGTAGGCCAGCGCGCAGCCCACCGCGATGTCGGCCAGCGTCAGGTGGGTGCCGCCGCAGCACCAGGGCTTGTCGCCCAGGCCCTTGGCCATGGCCTTCAGCGAAGCGTCCACCTTGACCATCTGGCGGTCGATCCAGGCCTGCGAGCGCTCGGTCTCGGCGCGGCCCGACCAGGTTTGTTCCAGGCGCGCCAGGATCAGCGCGTCCAGCACGCCGTCGGCCAGCGCTTCCCAGGTGCGCACCTCGGCCCGCTCACGCCCGGCCGAGGGCAGCAGCTTGCCCACCGGCGACAAGGCATCGACGTACTCGACGATCACGCGCGAGTCGAAGACGGCTTCGCCGCCTTCCATCACCAGGCAGGGCACCTTGCCCAGCGGGTTGGACGCGAGGATGGCATCGCTGCCCCACACGTCTTCCTGCACGAACTGGTAGTCCAGTTTCTTCTCGGCCAACACGATGCGCACCTTGCGCACGTACGGGCTGGTCAACGATCCGATCAGTTTCATAGTTCTGGCTGCCCTCACCCTGTGCGGCTGATTCTAGTCATGGGGGCCGCGGCGCAGCGTCCAGTCCACCTCGGCGGGCCGGCCGGGCAGTTGCAGCCGGGCCTGCAGCGGGGCCGATTCGGCCAGCACCCGCCCCTCGCGCACCACCAGCAGCCGGTGCGCGCGCAGGCGCAGCGCCTCCACCGGCGTGCGGGCCTGCAGCAGCACGAAGCTGCCGCGGCAGCCCGGCGCCAGGCCGTAGCCCTCCAGGCCCAGGATGCGCGCGCTGTTGGTGGTCACCGCCTCGAAGCAGGCCTGCATGCCGGCCTGCGAGGTCATCTGCGCCACGTGCAGGCCCATGGCCGCCACTTCCAGCATGTCGCCGGAGCCCAGGCTGTACCAGGGGTCCATCACGCAGTCGTGGCCAAAGCCCACGTTCACGCCCGCGGCCATCAGCTCGGGCACGCGGGTCATGCCACGGCGCTTGGGGTAGGTGTCGTGCCGGCCCTGCAGCGTGATGTTGATCAGCGGGTTGGCCACCGCATGCACGCCGGCCTCGGCGATCAGCGGCAGCAGCTTGCTGACGTAGTAGTTGTCCATGCTGTGCATGGAGGTGAGGTGCGAACCGGTGACCCGGCCCTGCAGCCCCAGCCGCTGGGCCTGGAAGGCCAGCGTCTCGATGTGGCGCGACAGCGGGTCGTCGCTCTCGTCGCAGTGCATGTCCACGCGCAGGCCGCGGTCGGCGGCGATCTCGCACAGCAGCTTCACCGATTCGGCGCCGTCGGCCATCGTGCGCTCGAAGTGGGGAATGCCGCCCACCACGTCCACGCCCAGGTCGAGGGCCCGCTCCAGGTTGGCCAGCGCGCCCGGCGCCCGCAGCACGCCGTCCTGCGGAAAAGCCACCAGCTGCAGGTCGAGGTAGGGCCGCACCTGCTCGCGCACCTGCAGCAGCGCCTGCACCGCCATCAGGCGGTCGTCGCACACGTCCACATGGGTGCGGATGGCCAGCAGCCCCTTGGCCACCGCCCAGTCGCAGTAGGCCAGCGCACGCTCGACCAGCGCCTCGGGCGTGAGCAGCGGCTTGAGCTCACCCCACAGGCCGATGCCTTCGAGCAGCGTGCCGCTGGCATTGACGCGCGGCAGGCCGTAGCTCAGCGTGGCGTCCATGTGGAAGTGGGCGTCGACGAAGGGCGGGCTCAGCAGCCAGCCCTGGGCGTCGTGCGTGGCGATGCCGGCCGGCGCCGCCAGGCCGGGCTGCACCGCGGCGATGCGGCCTTGCAGCACCAGCACGTCCTGTCCGGTGCGGCCATCAGGCAGCGTGGCGTTGCGGATCAGCAGGTCGCGCATCGGGCGCTCCCGCTCACTTGGTGCCGAAGATGCGGTCGCCGGCGTCGCCCAGGCCCGGCACGATGTAGCCGTGTTCGTCCAGCCCACGGTCGATGGCGGCGGTGTACACCGGCACATCGGGGTGGCTGCCGTGGAAGTTCTTCAGGCCCTCGGGCGCGGCCAGCAGGCACACGAATCGGATGCTCTTGGGGTTGGTTTCCTTCAGCCGCTCCACCGCCGCGACGGCGGAGTTGCCGGTGGCCAGCATCGGGTCGAGCACGATGACGTCGCGCTCGTGCATGTCGCTGGGCATCTTGAAGTAGTACTCCACGGCCACCAGGGTCTTGGGGTCGCGGTACAGGCCGACGTGGCCCACGCGGGCGCCGGGCACCACGTTGAGCATGCCGTCGAGAAAGCCGTTGCCCGCGCGCAGGATGCTGACGAACACGGTCTTCTTGCCGTCGATCACCGGCGCCTGCATCTTCTCGAGCGGCGTCTCGATCTCGATCATCTGCGTGCCGATGTCGCGGGTGATCTCGTAGGCCATCAGCATGCTGATCTCGTTCAGCAGGCGGCGGAAACCGCTGGTGCTGCGGGTCTTCTCACGCATCAGCGTGAGCTTGTGCTGAACCAGCGGGTGGGTGATGTGGTGGACTTGGGGCAGGCTCATGAGGCTTGGCGTGCGAGGAACTGATGCGCTGCGAGCATACGCCGACGCAGCGCCCCCGGCACGCCGCCCGCCAACACGCTACAGGCCCAGCGCCGACAGGCCCGGGTGCTCGTCGGGCCGGCGGCCCAGCGGCCAGTGGAACAGCCGCTCGGCCTCACGGATCGGCAGGTCGTTGATGCTGGCGAAGCGCCGCTCCATCAGGCCCTGCGCGTTGAACTGCCAGTTCTCGTTGCCATAGCTGCGGAACCACTGGCCCGAGTCGTCGTGCCATTCATAGGCGAAGCGCACCGCTATGCGCGCGCCTTCGAAGGCCCACAACTCCTTGATCAGCCGGTAGTCCAGCTCGCGCGCCCACTTGCGCTGCAGGAACTGGCGCACCTGCTCACGGCCCTGCGGAAACTCCGCCCGGTTGCGCCAGACGGTGTCGTGGGTGTAGACGCCGACCACCCGGTCGGGGTCGCGGCTGTTCCAGGCGTCTTCGGCCAGGCGCACCTTCTGCGCCGCGCTGTCCGCGGTGAAAGGCGGCACGGGCGGGCGGATCTCGGGTGCGCTCATGGCAATCTCCTCGCGGTTTCAGTAGGTCTTGTAGGGCAGGAACTTGCCGCTCATCGTGATGCTGACACGATCGCCCTTGGGGTCGGCTTCGCGCTGCAGGTCCATCTTGAAGTCGATGGCGCTCATGATGCCGTCGCCGAACTCTTCGTGGATCAATTCCTTGAAGGTGGTGCCATACACGCTCACCAGTTCGTAGAAGCGGTAGATCAGCGGATCGGTGGGCACGCTGGTGGGCAGGCTGCCCTTGTAGGGCACCACCATCAGCCAGCGCTGCTCGGCCTCGGTCAGGCCGAAGATCTCACCGATCACGGCGGCCTGCTCGGCGTTCAGCGTCATCTGGCCCAGGCAGGCGGCGGTCACCCACTCCTTGCTCAGGCCCACCTTGGCGGCCACGTCGGACCACTTCAGGCCCTGGGCCACCTTGGTGGCGACGATCTTCTCGGTGACTTCCATGCGGCTCATGCGGCTTGCTCCTTGCTGCGGGGTGTGAATGGCGTGACCTTGGCGTCCGCCGATGGGATGGGGTCGGGCTCGGCCTGCAGGCCGGGCCGCACCTCGGGCGGCCGGGCCGGCGCGCGGCCATGCGACAGGTGCTGGCTGCGCGCCACCAGGAAATCGACCAGGTGGTTGCGGATGCGGTAGTACTGCGGGTCGTGGTGCAGCGTGGCGCGCTGCCGGCCTCGCGGCATGGTGTTGACCACCACCTCGGCCACGCGGGCCCGCGGGCCGTTGCTCATCAGCAAGATGCGGTCGGCCAGCAGGATGGCCTCGTCCACGTCGTGCGTGATCATGAAGACGGTCTGCCGCGTCTCGGCGCAGATGCGCAGCAGCTCGTCCTGGATGGTGCCGCGGGTCAGCGCATCGAGCGCGCCGAAAGGCTCGTCCAGCAGCAGCATGCGTGGCTGGATGGCGAAGGCCCGCGCGATGCCCACGCGCTGCTTCATGCCGCCCGACAGCTGCGAGGGCTTCTTGTCGATGGCCGCGCCCAGGCCCACCAGCTGCACGAACTTTTCCACTTGTTCGTTCACCTGCGCGGCGCTCCAGCCCGGCCACTTGCTGCGCACCGCGAAGGCGATGTTGCGGCGCACCGTCAGCCACGGCATCAGCGCATGGCCCTGGAACACCACGCCCCGGTCCAGGCTGGGGCCGGCAATCTCGCGGCCGTCCATCAGCACCACGCCCTCGCTGGCCTGTTCCAGCCCCGCCAGCACATTGAGGATGGTGGTCTTGCCGCAGCCGCTGTGGCCGATGATGCAGACGAACTCGCCCTGGCGGATGTCGAAGTTGACTTCGTCGAACACGGGCTCCGGGGCGCCAGGGTAGGTCTTGGCCAGGCCCTGCACCTGGATGAGGTCAGTCTGCATAGGTCACGGCTTTCTGCAGTCTGGCGAACATCAGGTCGAGCAGCATGCCCACCACGCCAATGACCAGGATGGCGAAGATCACGTTGGGCAGCGACAGGTTGTTCCACTCGTTCCACACGAAGTAGCCGATGCCGGTGCCACCCACCAGCATCTCGGCCGCCACGATCACCAGCCAGGCGATGCCCATGCTGATGCGCATGCCGGTGAGGATGGTGGGCGCCGCCGCCGGCAGGATGACTTCCAGTGCGCGCCGCATCGGCCTGACCTCCAGCGTGCGGGCCACGTTCAGCCACTCGCGCCGCACGCCGGCCACGCCGAAGGCGGTGTTGATCAGCATCGGCCACACCGAGCAGATGAAGATCACGAAGATGCCGCTGATCGACGAGTCCTTGATGGTGTAGAGCGCCAGCGGCATCCAGGCCAGCGGCGAGATGGGCTTCAGGATCTGGATGAACGGATCGAGCGCGCGGTACAGCAGCGGGCTCATGCCGATGGCAAAGCCCAGCGGCACCGCCACCGCGGCCGCGAACAGGTAGCCCAGCGCCACACGGCCCAGCGAATGCGCCAGCTGCAGGCCGATGCCCTTGTCGTTGGGCCCATGGTCGTGGAAGGGGCTGGCCAGCTGCGCCCACGCGGCGGCTGCCATCTGCGCCGGCGTGGGAAAGCCCGACCTGGCGGCTGCCGGCGCAGCGCCTGCGGTCGGGTCCTTGCCCAGCAGCTTGGCGTATTCGATCTCCTCGGCCGTCATGCTGGCGGCGGCCGGTGCCGGGCTGCCGCCCGAAGGCAGCGTGGCCACCTGCCACACCGCCAGCAGCAGCACCAGCAGCGCCAGCGACAGCAGCGCCGCGCGCAGGTTCAGGCTGCGCATCACGCGGCCCGCTGGATCGCGAAGCTGGACACGTAGGCCTCCGGCTTCTCGGGGTCGAACACCTTGCCCATGATGGTGAACTTGGGGTACGCCCCGGCCGGCGGCTGCATGTCCAGCGCGGCCATGGTCTTCTTGGCGTCGGTCAGCAGGAACACCTGCTCGGCCAGCTGCTTGTAGTTGACCTCACCCTTCACGTAGCCCCAGCGCTTCATCTGCGTGAGGATCCACACCGCCATGCTCTGCCAGGGCATGGGGTCGAAGTCGGCTCGGTCGGGCACGCTCTGCACCTTGCCCAGGCCGTCGGCAAAGCGGCCGGTGAGCACCTGGGCGATCACCGTTTCGGGTTGGTTCAGGTAGGCCTGCGGCGCGATCACCTTGGCGATCAGCTCTCGGTTCTTGGCCTCGCGCGCCATCGCGGCCGAGGTCATCACCGCACGGAACAAGGCGGCAAAGGTGTTCGGGTTCTTCTGGATGAACTCGGCCGAGGTGCCGAAGGCGCAGCAAGGGTGGCCGTTCCACAGGTCCTTGGTCAGCAGGTGGATGAAGCCGATCTCTTCATACACCGCGCGCTGGTTGAAGGGGTCGGGGCCCAGGTAGCCGTCGATGTTGCCGGCCCGCAGGTTGGCCACCATCTCGGGCGGCGGCACCACGCGGATCTGGATGTCGCGGTCGGGGTCCAGCCCGGCCTCCGCCACGTAGTAGCGCAGCAGGAAGTTGTGCATCGAGTACTCGAAGGGCACCGCGAACTTGAAGCCCTTCCACTGCCGCGGGTCGCGCTTGTCCTTGTGCTTGTTGGCCAGCGTGATGGCCTGGCCGTTGGTGTTCTGGATGGTGGCCACCCGCATCGGCACCGGGTTGGAGCCCGCCCCCAGGCTGATGGCCAGCGGCATCGGGCTCAGGAAGTGGGTGGCGTCGTACTCCTTGTTGAGCATCTTGTCGCGGATCAGCGCCCAGCCCGCGGTCTTGACCACCTCCACGTTCAAACCCTGCTTGCTGTAGAAGCCCAGCGGGTGGGCCATGATCAGCGGCGTGGCGCAGGTGATGGGGATGAAGCCGATCTTCAGGTCCTTCTTCTCCAGCGCAGCCTTGTCCTGCGCCATGGCCTGCAGGCTGGCCAGCGGCAGCACGCTGCCGATGGCGGCCATGGCGGTGGAGCGGCCCACCGCGCGCAGGAAGCGGCGGCGCACCGCGTCCTGCGGAAACAGCGCCTTGACCACCGCGGCCTCGATGAAGGCATTGGCGCGGGCCACGAAGTCTTCGCTCTCGCTGCGCGCCTGCAGCGTGGCCACCGCGGCCTTGGCCTGCACATGCTCGTCGGCCGAGCCATGCTGGCCGCAGGCGCAGCCTAGGCGCAGCGGGCGGTCGGCGTCGTACGGGTCCAGGCCTGGGCTCATCGGTCACTCCTGCAAGGATCGGATGCCGTCCATGCTAGGAAGCCCTCGCCGCCCGCACCATCGATCAGGCCGGGCAGTTGCTGTAGTGCCAGCCCTACGTCAGCAGCTGGTGGCGCACCGCGTACAAGGCCAGCTCCACGTCGTTGCGCACGCCGGTCTTGTCCAGGATGCGGGCGCGGTAGGTGCTCACGGTGTTGGGTGCCAGCGCCAACTGCTCGGCGATCTCGCCCACGCTGTGACCGGTGGCCAGCAGGCGGAACACCTGGTACTCGCGGTGCGACAGCCGCTCATGCAGCGGCAGTTCGTCGTCGGCACCGCGGCCGGCCCCCACCGCGCCGGCCAGTTGCTCGGCCACGCTGGGCGTGATGAACAGCCGGCCGCGGGCCACGGTGCGGATGGCGTCGATCATCTGCTCGGAATCGGCGCTCTTGTTCAGGTAGCCGGAAGCGCCCAGCTTGAGGCTGCGCACCGCGTACTGGCGATCGGGGTAGGTGCTGAGCATCAGCACCGGCAGCTTGGGGAACTCGGCCTTCAGCTGCTTGAGCACGTCCAGCCCGTCGCGCTGCGGCATCGCGATGTCCAGCAGCAGCACGTCGATGCCGCCGCGCCGCACCTGGGCGATGGCATCGGGCCCGTTGGCCGCCTCGCCGGCCCAGCCGATGTCGTCGGCGTCGGCCAGGATCTGCTTGATGCCCTGGCGCACGATCTGATGGTCGTCGCACACCAGCACACGGATCATGGCGACACCTCCGTGCCCAGCGGCATCACCAGCCGCACCCGCGTGCCCTGGCCCGGCGCGCTGTCGATCACCAGCCGGCCGCCGAAGTGCGCCGCCCGCTCGCGCATGCCCAGCACGCCGTAGCTGCGCGCATCGGCCAGCGCCTGCGGCGGCGCGCCGATGCCGTCGTCACGCACGTCCAGGTACAGCACCGGCTCGGGCGGGTCGTCCACGGTGATGCGGATGTGCACGTGCGTGGCCTGCGCATGGCGGGCGATGTTGCTCAAAATCTCCTGGAAGATGCGGAACACCGCGATGGCCACGCCGCCTTCCGGCGGCGCCACGCCGGCCGCCACATGCAACTGCAGGTCGCTGCGCAGCTCGGCCGCCTCGATGAACTCCTGCGCCTGCCATTCCAGCGCGGCCCACAGACCCTGGTGGTCGAGGATGCTGGGCCGCAGGTCGGTGATGATGCGGCCGACGTTGTCCACCGCGGTGTCGATCAGGCGGCCCATGCCGTGGCACTTGCACTGCAGCTCGGGCCGGTCGGCCAGCGGCGCCAGGCGCTTGCCCAGCCAGTCCACGTCCATCTTCAGCGCCACCAGCAGTGAGCCCAGTTCGTCGTGCACTTCGCGGGCGATGCGCTTGCGCTCGGTTTCGCGCACCGACTCCAGGTGGTTGGCCAGCTCACGCAGCTGGGCCAGGGCCGCGCTCAGCTCGGCGGTGCGCTCGGCCACACGGGTTTCCAGCGCGTCGTTGGTGCGGCGAAGCAGCTCTTCGGCCTGCTTGCGCTCGCTGATGTCGACGAAGGTGACCACCGCGCCGCACACCTGGCCGTCGTCCAGGATGGGGTAGCTGGAGTACTCGGCCGGAAAGGCGCTGCCATCGGCGCGCCACAGCACTTCGCCGTCCACCCGGCAGGGGAGGCCCTGGCGAAAGGCGTTGAAGATGGGGCAGGCTTCTTCGGGGTAGTGGGCGCCGTCCGGGTGGGTGTGGTGGATCAGCTCGTGCATGTTGCGGCCCAGCACCTGCTCGGCCGGCCAGCCCAGCTGCTGCGCCGCGCTGCGGTTGACGAACACGCAGCAACCGGCCAGGTCGATGCCGAAGATGCCTTCGCCGGTGGATTCCAGCAACAGGCTCAGTCGATCACGCCAGACGTCGGCCACCCGGCCGGCGCCGGCTGCGGGGAGGACGGCAGACCACGACATCGTGGCCGCGCCTGCACGCAAGCCACGTGCCGGGCGCCCGGCCTACCGCGCCACGTGCTGCGCGATCGCGCCGGGCGTGGTCAGCCAGAGCTGGCTGCGGTGGGCCGCGATGTGCTGCAGCGCGCGCCGCAGGTGCCGCAGCCGGTAAGGCTGGCCCACCAGGTACGGGTGCAGGGCGATGCCCATGACCAGCGGCTGCGCCTGGGCCTGCTGCAGCATCTCGTCGAACTGGTCGATGATCATCTGCGCGAAGGCCGGTGCATCCATCTGCCGCGCCACGATGGCGGGGATGTCGTTCAGCTCCTGCGGGTAGGGCACCGACCACAGCGGCTGCCCGCCGCGGGTGCGCATGGGCAGCGGCTGGTCGTCATGGCACCAGTTGAGGGTGTAGCGGTAGCCGGTCTCGGCCAGCAGGTCGGGCGTGAGGGCGCTTTCCGAGATCCACGGCGACAGCCAGCCGGCCGGCGCCACGCCGCTTTCGCGCAGCATGCGCTCGCGGCAGTGCTGCAGCAGCGCGCGTTCTTCGCCTTCGGGCAGGTGGCCCTGGCATTCGGCATTGGTGTGGCCGTGACCGATCAGCTCATGGCCCTGCTGCACGCAGGCCGCCACCAGCTCGGGGCAGTGGTCGTAGAGCGAGGTGTTGATGAGCGCGCCCACCGGCCACTGCAGCTGCTCGAACAGCTCCAGGCAACGCCAGGCGCCCACGCGGTTGCCGTACTCGCGCCAAGCGTAGTTCAGCACGTCCGGCTGGTTGGGCAGCGCCGGCGCCAGCCGCGCACCCAGGCCTTCGCCGAAGGCGAAGTGCTCGAGGTTGAAGCCGATGTACACCGCCAGCCGCGCACCGCCCGGCCAATCGGGCAGCGCACGCCGGGTGATCGGCAGATAGTCGAAACGGTCGTGGTGGAGCGGCGGGATGAACGGCATGCGGGGATGATGCCGCGGCCCGCACCGGGGAGCAGCCGTGGGTCTTATCGACCCGTTAGGGCGCCACCGTTCACCGGGAAATCGACCCCCGTCATGAACGCCGCATCGTCCGACGCCAGCCAGTTGCACAGGCTGGCCACTTCCTCGGGCCGGCCGAGGCGGCGCACCGGGGTGGCGGCGGCCAGTTGCTGCAGCACGTCGGGCGGCGGCGTGCGCGCGCCGGCCCCGGCGATGTGGCCCGGCGACACGGTGTTGACGGTGATGCCGTGCGGCGCCAGCTCCTGCGCCAGCGAGCGGGTGAAGCCCTGGGCCGCGGCCTTGGCGGTGGCGTAGTTCACCTCGCGCACGCGGCCCTGGCCGCCGGTGAGCGAGGCCATCAGCACGATGCGGCCGAAGCGGCGCTCCATCATGCTGTCGACCACCTGCTTGGTGACGTTGAACAGCGAATCGATGTTGCCGCGGATGACCGCCTGCCAGTCGCTGGGCGCCATGTCGCGGAAGTGGCGTTCGCAGGAACGGCCGGCGTTGTGCACCAGCACGTCGATCGGGCCCAGCTCGCGCTGCACCGCACCGAAGGCGCGGGTGGTGCTGGCCCAGTCGGTCACATCGCCTTCGGAGGCGATGAAATGGAAACCCAGCGCCTTCTGCGCCGCCAGCCAGGCCGCGCGGCGCGGCGAATCCGGCGCACAGCCGGCCACCACGGTGTGGCCGCTGCGCGCCAGGGCTTGGCAGATGGCAGTGCCGACGCCACCCATCCCGCTGGTGACGTAGGCGATGCGCGAACTCATGGAAACAACCCTCTTGTGTGGACGGGCGCGGCCCCAGCCGACGCCTTGGAATCACCTTCGGACACCGGACTGGCGGCTGAACCGCCAGGGGTGGCCCCTGCGCGCCAACACGGTGCATATTTGCACGGTCCTTGACGCCAGCGCTTCTACGCTGCACTGCAGCAATTGTGGCGCTTTGCGGCCGACCTTGCTTGGCCAGGCCGCCATGTCAATGCGGCCCCGCGCCTGCGGGTTGACGCAAAGCATGTGCCGGGGGGCGCGAGCGCCAGCGAGCTTGGGGGTGGACGCTAGAACAACGTGCCGTCGCTGTCGATCTGCACCGGCGGGCCGCCGCCGGGGCGCAGCTCGGCCGCGATCTGGCGGCCGGCCTGCCAAGTGCCGCCTTCCAGCACGCAGGCCAGCGGCATCTGCTCGGCGGTGACGCCCAGCCGCTCACGCACCCGCGGGGCCAGTTCGTCCAGCAGCACCACGGTCAGCGCCCGCCACTCGATCACCCAGGCCTCGTCGGGCCGGCGGGGCCGGTCGGCAAAGCCGGTGTCGCGCGGGATGATGACGCCCGCATCCAGCAGCAGGCCGCCGTTGCGGTACTCGGGCAGGCCGGTCAACGCGTCCAGGCCCGTGACCGGCACGCCGGCCCACTCAAATGGCTCCAGCAGCGAATAGCTGAGCCATTGGCTGAGCTTGTGGAACGGCACCCAGCCGGCGCCCGGCCCGGTGCCGCCGGCCAGCGCATGCGGCCAGGCATCGCCCACCGGCAGCTGCGCCGGGCCGAAGCGCTGCCCGCTGGGCCAGATGCCGCTGAAGGCATCGAGCAAGACCTGCAGGATGGCCGCGGCCTGTACCGTGCCGCCTGGCTGCAGCAGGTCGAAGAGGCGGCCGGGCCGACCCTCGGGCCCAAACCAGGCGGGCTGCTCGGCCAGCGCCTCGCCCAGCCGGCGCAGCAGCGCGGCGCGGCCGTCCAGGCCCACCAGTGGGTTGGTGTCGCTCACCTGGAACACCGCCGCCAGGCGCGTGGCATCGATGGACTGCAGCGCCCGCGCATCCACCCGCAGCGGCTCGGCCGGGTCCGACGAAAACGCGCCGGCCTGGAAGGCGCGGAAGCTGGCCACGCCCAAACCTTCCGAGCGGCTGTAGTGGCCGCCGGCAGCGCCGCCGGGCAGCACTTCGGCGTAGGACCACTGCGGCCCGGCACCCGCGTCCAGCAGCACGCTCACCAGGGCCAGGTCGATGCGGGCGCGCGCCACCTCGGCCGCGCTGCGGCCGGCCAGCAGCCCATCCATCTCGGCCTTGCGGTCGACGCCGCCGGCCTCGAAGTGGCGCCAGCGGCTGTGGTACGGAATGCCCCCGTTCGGAAAGCGGCTGCGCGTGAGCGCGGCCACACGGTCGGCCACCGCGTCCAGCTTCCGCGGATCGAGCGTGAAGTGCCGCGAGCGGCCGGCCTCCACCGCGCGGGCAATGTTGGCGCAACGCTCGCGGATGGTGGCGGCCTGGCGCAGCTGCTGCACCGCGGCCAGGGTCGATGCGTCAGCCACCTCAGACAAGGCCACGCCCCTTCACCTGCGCCAGGTCGGCCTCGGTCATCACACCGCCATCGGTGAAGTAACCGGCGGCGATCTTGGCCTCGATCTCCACCTTGGCATCGGCCGGCACCAGCGCATCGGGGATCTTCACGCGCTCGCCCACCTCGATGCCGCTGCCGGTGATGGCGTCGTACTTGTCGTTGCTCATGCTCACCAGCCGGTGGATCTTGCGGATGCCCAGCCAGTGCAGCACGTCGGGCATCAGCTCCTGGAAGCGCATGTCCTGCACGCCGGCCACGCATTCGGTGCGCAGGAAGTACTTGTCGGCGCGGTCTCCGCCCTCCTGCCGCTTGCGGGCGTTGTAGACCAGGAACTTGGTCACCTCGCCCAGCGCCCGGCCTTCCTTGCGGCTGTAGGCGATCAGGCCCACGCCGCCCTTTTGCGCGCCCTGGATGCACTCTTCGATGGCATGCGTGAGGTAGGGCCGGCAGGTGCAGATGTCGGAGCCGAAGACGTCGGAGCCATTGCACTCGTCGTGCACCCGGGCCGTCAGCGTGACCATCGGGTTGGCCAGGTCGCGGATGTCGCCGAACACGTACAGCGTCTGCCCGCCGATGGGCGGCAGGAACACCTCCAGGTCGCTGCGCGTCACCAGCTCGGGGTACATGCCGCCGGTTTCTTCGAACAGCGCGCGGCGCAGGTCAGACTCCTTGACGCCGAAGCGCCGAGCCACGCCCGGCAGCCACCACACCGGCTCCACCGCCACCTTGGTGACCACGGCGGAGCCGTCTTCCAGCAGGAACTTGCCATCGGGCTGCAGCCGCTGGAAGGCGATGGCCTGCTTGACCTCGGGCAGGTGCACATGGGCCTTGGTCACCGCGATGGTGGGCCGGATGTCGTAGCCGCGCGCCAGGTAGTCGGCATAGACCGACTGCACCGAAGCGCCCCAGGGGTCGATGGAGACGATCTTCTCGGCATCGGACCACTGCGGGTAGGGGCCGATGTCGTCCGTCGGCGCGGTGTTGGTCAGGTCGGCCCGGTGGCCACGCACCAGGTTGCCGGCGGCCACCGCCAGCGCCCGGTACACGCCGTAGCCGCCGCTGTGGGTGCCGATGACGTTGCGCTGTGCCCGGCTGGTGGTGCTGCCCACGATGGGCCCGCGGGCCAGCGCATCGGCCGCGCCCCACTGGATGGGCGGCGCCCCGGTGGGGCCCTGCTGGCCGGGGTGCGAGGTCAGGCGGATGTGCCGGGCGGGCTCGCTGGTCGATGCATTCATCTCAGGCTCTCCGAAGGGCTGGATCTGGAATCAACACGCTGCGGACCATCGTACGCGGGGCGCTGTGTGTGCGGTGTGGCGCGGCTTCAACGTTCGCCCTTGCGGTAGGGCTTCATCAAGGCCTGCGGGTAGGCGGCGCGGCGCGCCACCACCACCAGCGCCACGATGGCCATGGCATAGGGCAGCATCAGGTACAGCTGGTAAGGCAGGGCCAGCGCGGCCTCGGCGCCGCCATCGGCCTGTTGCAACCGCAGCTGCAAGGCGTCGAAGAAGGCGAACAGCAGCGCACCCAGCAAGGCCTTGCCCGGCCGCCATGACGCAAACACCACCAGCGCCACGCACACCCAGCCGCGGCCGTTGACCATGTTGAAGTAGAAGGCGTTGAAGGCCGCCAGCGTGAGAAAGCCACCGGCCACGCCCATCAAGGCCGAGCCGGCCACCACCGCCCCGATGCGCAGCCGCGCCACCGACAGCCCCTGCCCTTCCGCGGCCGACGGGTTCTCGCCCACCATGCGGATGGCCAGGCCCAGCGGCGTGCGCATCAGCACCCCCGCCACGGCCGGCACCAGCAGCAGGGCCAGCAGCGTGAGCGGCGTCTGCTGGTTGAGCACCGGCACGGGCAGCCATTCCATCGGCGCGAAGGGCGTGATGGTGGGCGGGCTGTCCACCTTCGGAAAGCTCACCCGGTAGGCATAGCTGGCCAGGCTGGTGGCCAGCAGCGTGATGCCCAGGCCCGAGACATGCTGCGACAGCGCCAGCTTCACCGTCAGCCAGCCATGCAGCAGGCCGAAGACCATGCCCACCACCGCCGCCGCCAGCACACCGCCCCACAGCGGCGCACCCTGGTACACCGCCAGCCAGCCGCCAAAGGCACCGGCCACCATGATGCCTTCGATGCCCAGGTTCAGCACGCCGGCCCGCTCGCACAGCAGCACGCCCAGCGTGCCCAGCAGCAAGGGCGTGGCGATGCGCAGCACCGCCACCCAGAAGGGCGCCGAAGCCAGCAGCTCGGCCATGGAACTCAGGAGCGCCTGCATCGGTATTGCGCCAGAAGGCTGGTGACGAGGATGGCGATCAGGCTCACGGCCACGATCACGTCAGCGATGTAGGTGGGCACGCCCACGCTGCGGCTCATGCTGTCGGCGCCCACCAGCATGCCGGCCACGAACACCGCGGCCACCACCACGCCCAGCGGGTTCAGGCCCGCCAGCATCGCGATGACGATGCCGCTGTAGCCATAGCCCGGCGACATGTCCAGCGTGACGTAGCTGGTGCGGCCGGCCACTTCCACCGCACCGGCCAGGCCCGCCAGCGCGCCCGACATCAGCGCCACCTTCACCGTGACCCAGCCCACCGGCATGCCGGCAAACGCCGCCGCGCGCGGGTTGGCGCCGACGGCGCGGATCTCCAGCCCGGTGGCGGTGCGCTGCAGCAGCAGCCACAAGGCCAGCGCCAGCGCCAGCGCGGCCAGCAGCCCGGTGTGCACGCGGCTGCGCTCGATCAGCTTGCCCAGCTGCAGCGTGTCCTGCAGCGCCACGCTCTGCGGCCAGCCCATCGCGGTGGGGTCCTTCATCGGGCCGTCCAGCATCATCGAGACGAACAGCAGCACGATGAAGTTGAGCAGCAGCGTGGTCACCACCTCGTCCACGCCCAGCCGCGACTTCAGCAGCGCCGGGCCCAGCAGCAGCAGCGCGCCGGCCAGCATGGCGGCGGCGATCATGGCCGGGAACAGCAGCCAGGTGGCCAGCTCGAAGCCGGTGCCGTCGTGCAGGCCACCCACCGCCACCGCCGCCAGCGCGCCGGCATACAGCTGCCCCTCGGCGCCGATGTTGAAGAGCCGCGCGCGGAAGGCCACCGCCGCCGCCAGCCCGGTGAAGATCAGCGGCGTGGCACGGGTCAGCGTCTCGGTGATCGCAAAGCGCGAGCCGAAGGCGCCTTCGATCAGCAGCGCATAGGCCCGCCCCACCGGCGCGCCGGCCCAGGCCACCAGCAGCGAAGCCACCGCCAGCGTGAAGGCCACGGCCACGAAGGGCGCGGCCAGCTGCCAGCCGCGCGAGGGCTCGGCCCGGCGCTCGAAGCGCAGCGGCCAGGCTTGTCTAGACATGTTCGGTCTCCTGGCCAGACATCGCCAGGCCGATGCGCTGCAGCGTCCAGTCGGCGGTGGGCCGGGCCGGGGTGAGCCGGCCGTGGTGCATCACCGCGATGCGGTCGGCCAGCGCCAGCACCTCGTCCAGGTCTTCGCTGATCACCAGCACCGCGGCGCCGTGGGCGCAGGCGTCCAGCAGCTGCTGGTGCACATAGGCCACCGCGCCGATGTCCAGGCCCCAGGTGGGCTGGTTGACGATGATGAAGGGCGGCACCGCCTCGCCATTGGCGGCCAGCGCGCGCCCGAGGATGAGCTTTTGCATATTGCCGCCCGACAGCCGCCGGGTGACGGTGTCCAGCCCGCCGGCTTCCAGGCCGCGCACGTCGAAGCGCTGCACCAGGTCTTGCGCATGCGCCCGCATGCGGCCGCGCCGCAGCAGGCCGAATCGCTGGAAGGCTGGCTGCGCATAGCGGTCGAGCACCGCGTTCTCCCACAGCGGCAGGTCGCCCACCACGCCGGCGGCATGGCGGTCTTCCGGTACACGGGCGATGCCGGCCTGCACGAAGGCGCGTGACCGTGCCGGCAGAGCCCGGCCGGCCAGGCGCAGCTGCCCGGCCGTCAGCCGGTGCAGCCCGCACAGCAGGTCGGCCAGCGCCTGCTGGCCGTTGCCCGAGACGCCGGCAATCGCCACCAGTTCGCCGGCATGCACCGTCAGGTCCACGCCGTCCAGCAGGCGGCGGCCTTGCGCATCCGTCACCACCGCGGCCTGCAGTTCGCACACCGGCGCGCCCCGCTCGCGTGGCGCCCGGGTGGCGGGCGGCACGCGGCGGCCCACCATCAGCTCGGCCAGCTCGGCCTTGGTCAGCGGCGGCCGGCCGCTGGCGGCATCAGGGCGCGTGGGCAGCGTGGCCACCAGGCGGCCGGCGCGCAGCACCGCCACCCGGTCGCTCACGCGCAGCACCTCGTCCAGCTTGTGGCTGATGAAGATGACGGCCAGGCCCTCGGCCACCAGCTGCTTCAGCGTGGCAAAGAGGGATTCGCTCTCCTGCGGCGTCAGCACCGCGGTGGGCTCGTCGAGGATCAGCACCCGCGCCCCCGCCCGGCGGCCGAAGGGCACCAGCGCCTTGAGGATTTCCACCCGCTGGCGCTCCCCCACCGACAGGTCGCCCACCCGCGCGTCCGGATCCACCACCAGGCCGAAGCGGCGCGCCGTGTCCAGCAGCGCGGCGCGGGCGGCGGCCCGGCGCGAGAAGGGCTGCCAGAGCGGTTCGGTGCCCAGCATCACGTTGTCGAGCACGCTCAGGTTGTCGGCCAGCGTGAAGTGCTGGTGCACCATGCCGATGCCGGCCTGCAGCGCCGCGCGTGTGTCGCCGGGCGGCAGCGGGCGGCCGAAGGCCTGCACCGTGCCGCTGTCGGCCACGTAATGGCCGAACAGGATGGACACCAGCGTGCTCTTGCCGGCTCCGTTTTCGCCCAGCAGCGCCAGCACCTCGCCACGGTGCAGGCTGAGCGTGATGTCGTCGTTGGCCACCAGCGCGCCGAAGCGCTTGGAGATACCCTGCAGCTGCAGCACCGGCTGCGAATGACCCGTCACTTGGCGCCGTTACTTGGTCTTCGGCGCCGCGTCGTTCACCTTCACCGTGAACTTGCCGTCCAGGATGGCCTGCTGCTTGGCCATCACCTTGGCCTTGAGGTCGGCGGGCAGCTTGGCGTCGAAGCTGCCCAGCGGCGCCAGCTCGCTGCCCTTGACCTTCATCAGCGAGTACTTGCCGTAGTCCTCGGCCTTGAACTGCCCGGCCTTGACGGCGGCCAGCGCGGCGTCGATGGTGGGTTCCATGTGCCACAGGGCGGAGGCCACCACCGTCTCGGGGTACTTGTCCTGCGTGTTGATCACGTTGCCGATGGCCAGCACCTTGCGCTCCTTGGCCGCGTCGCTGACGCCGAAGCGCTCGGCATACAGCACGTCCACGCCCTTGTCCACCATCGCGAAGGCGGCTTCCTTGGCCTTGGGCGGGTCGAACCAGCTGTTGATGAAGCTGACGGTGAAGGTGGCCTTGGGATTCACCTCCTTCACGCCTTCGATGAAGGCGTTCATCAGCCGGTTGACTTCGGGGATGGGGTAGCCGCCCACCAGGCCGATCTTGCCGCTCTTGCTCATGCCGCCGGCGATCATGCCGGTGAGGTAGGCCGGCTCCTGGATGTAGTTGTCGAACACCGAAAAGTTGGGCGCCTGCGGCTTGCCGCTGCTGCCCATCAGGAAGGCCACCTTGGGGTAGTCCTTGGCCACCTTGCGGGCCGCGGCCTCCACCGCGAACGATTCGCCGACGATGAGCACGTTGCCCTGCTCGGCGTACTGGCGCATCACCCGCTCGTAGTCGGCGTTGGCCACGTTCTCGCTGAACACGTACTCCACCTCGCCGCGGGCGACGGCCGCCTTCAGCGCCTTGTCGATGCGGCTGACCCACTGCTGCTCCACCGGGACGGTGTAGATGGCGGCCACTTTCATCTTCGCTTGCGCCAAAGCTGGCGAGGCGGCGGCGGCTGCAGCGCAGGCCAGCAGGGTGAGAACAGTGCGGCGCAGGACAGATGACATCGGGCACTCCAACGAAAGGTGGCGAAAAGTAGCAGGGTGAATAGGCACCATGCAAGTGTTGTTCCTCCTGCCGAGAACTGGTCTTCCGGCTTGCGACCGCCATGCAGTCCGTCGCGACCTCTTGACGAACGAGGACTTCATGACCAACCCGACTTCCGCAGGCCAGCCCCTGCACATCCGCTTCACCGGCTCCGGCAGCGAATACTTCCGCATCTGGATCGTCAACCTGCTGCTGACCATCCTGACCTTGGGCCTCTACCACCCCTGGGCCAAGGCGCGACGCCTGCGCTACTTCCACGGCAACACCCTCGTCGGCGGCCATCCGATGGGGTTCCACGGCCAACCCATCCAGATGCTCAAGGGCACCTTGCTGGTGGCGGCCTTCCTGCTGGCCTACGTCTTCGTGGGCCGTGTATCTCCAGGGCTGCAAGCACTGATGACGCTGGCCGCGTTGGCGGCGATGCCGGCCCTGTTGCGGTCCGCCCTGCGCTTCCGTCTCACCCACACCAGCTGGCGGGGCCTGCGGTTTGGCTTCACCGGGACGATGGCTCAAGCCTACCGGAGCCATTGGCCGATCCTCGGTGCCTTTGCGGGCGTGGTGGTGTTGACCATCGTCGCCTCCGCCGCCGTGTCGTCGGCCTCTTATACCAACGGCCTCGAGGGCGTCCCCTTTCTTGCAGTGCTGACCCTCTCGATGCTGATCATGCTGGGCGTCGTCCCGCTGTGGTGGCACCGGCAAGCGCGCTATCGCATGGAGCATGCGGCCTTCGCGGGCGTCGGGGTCCGCATGAAAGCCGGTGCGAGCGCGTTTTACGGCGCACTGGTCGGCACCGCCGGGGTGTCCACGCTGGCCACGGTGCCCGCTGTGCTGGTGATCACCGTCATGCTGCTCACCGCCGCAACGTCCGATGACGAAGGCATGCAACAGATGTTCACGCCGCAGGCACTGGAGTCCACCGCATGGTGGACCGCCGCAGTCCTGGCGTTTTGCTACCTGCTGGCCGTGTGCTCGGGCAAGGCCTATTACGCCAGCCGCATGCAGAACATCGTGTGGGGCCGCGCTGGAAGCGACCAGATTCGCTTTCAAAGCCGGCTGGGGTTCCTGCCCACGCTCACGCTCTACATGAAGAACGCGCTGTTGACGGTGCTCTCGCTCGGCCTCTACTGGCCTTTCGCGCAGGTGGCTTTGGCGCGGCTGCGCTTGGAGGCGGTGTCCGCCGAACTCTTCACCGATGTGGATGCAATGGTGTCCAGCCAACGCGGCGGGAGTGCACACGCCACGGGCGATGCGGGCGTCGATGCCTTCGGCATCGACATGGGCTTGTGACGGCGGCGCCCCACCCAACCGCGCCGACGCATGGCCTGGCCGCGCAGTACTTCGACGGCCGCAGCGCACGCGCACATGAGGCCCTCGTCCAGGTCCAGGCCGGCGAACTCGTCATCCGTCCGGCCGGGGAAGCGAGTTTCGACACGCTTCACGTGGCGCTGGCGGCGGTTCGCTGGTCGGAGCGCCAGCGTCACGGCTCGCGCCACGCGGACCTGCCCAACGGTGCCAGGCTGCACGCGAGCGATGCACTCGCATGGGATCGATGGCGCCGCAGTCTCGGGGCCGGCGATTCCCTGGTCGTGCGCTCCCAGCAGAGCTGGCGCGGTGTTGTCGTCGCCAGCCTGCTGCTGATCGGCGCCAGCGTCAGCGCCTACCTGTGGGGCCTGCCTGCGGCGGCCAGGGTCACTGTGGCCGTGCTGCCGCAAACCGTCGACGCGCAGGTGGGCGACCAGCTGCTGACAGCGCTGGAAGATGAGGTGTTCGCGCCTTCCCTGCTGCCGGAGAGCACGCAACGGCGGTGGCTCTCACGCTTTCGCGAGGCGGCCCAGGCCACGCATGCGCCGCAGCCACCGCCCCCGCACCGCGTTCTGTTCCGCCACAGCCCGAAGCTGGGCGCCAATGCACTGGCGCTGCCCGGGGGCACCATCGTCGTCACCGACCAGATGGTGCAGGCCTTCGAGCAGGATGCCGACCACGGGGAACCGGTGCTGGTGGGGATGTTCGGCCATGAACTGGGACATGTGGCCCACCGGCATGGCATGCGCACCGTGGTGCAGGCTTCGCTGCTGGCCGTGGCGGTGGCCATGGCCATCGGTGACGTGAGCGGCGTGACCAGTGCGCTGACGGTGACGGCCCTGCAGATGGGCTATTCGCGTGACGCCGAGCGCGAGGCGGATGACGAAGCCATCCGCACGCTGCTGGCCGAGGGCCAGGACCCCGCGCAGATGCGCCGCCTGTTCACGGCGCTGGGCGAGGACACGTCCCGCAGGCCGGTCACGCTGCTGGGCATCGCTCTGTCCAGCCACCCGGACGACGCCGAGCGCGTGCGGCGGTTCGAGCAGGCCGGCCGCCTAAAATAGCGCCCTTTTTGCAAAGGGCGTCCTCGCCCGCCGTCTCACCATGACGCCCTCCCCCCTCACCGCCCTGTCCCCGCTCGATGGTCGCTATGCCCCCAAGGTGGCGGCGCTGCGCCCGCTGCTGTCCGAGTTCGGGCTGATGCACCGGCGGGTGCAGGTCGAGGTGGAGTGGTTCATCGCGCTGTCGGACGCCGGCTTCGCCGAGTTCAAGCCGCTGACCGAAGCCTCGCGCGGGCTGCTGCGTGGCCTGGTGGTGCGCTTCTCGGAAGAAGACGCCCAGGCCATCAAGGACATCGAGAAGACCACCAACCACGACGTGAAGGCGGTGGAGTACTGGCTGAAGTCGCGCATCGCCGGCCAGGCCGAGCTGGAAGCCGCCAGCGAGTTCATCCACTTCGCCTGCACCAGCGAAGACATCAACAACACCAGCCATGCGCTGATGCTCAAGGCCGCGCGCGACGAGGTGATGCTGCCGGCGCTGGACCGCATCATCGACAAGCTGGCCGGCATGGCCCGCCAGTTCGCGGACGTGCCGATGCTCAGCCGCACCCACGGCCAGAACGCCAGCCCCACCACCGTGGGCAAGGAAGTGGCCAACGTGGTGGCGCGGCTGCGCAATGCCCGCGCGCGCATCGCCGAGGTGCAGCCGCTGGCCAAGATGAACGGCGCGGTGGGCAACTACAACGCGCACCTGTCGGCCTGGCCCGAGCACGACTGGGAAGCCCATGCCCGCCAGGTGGTGGAGCAGCAGCTGGGGCTGACCTTCAACGCCTACACCATCCAGATCGAGCCGCACGACTGGATGGCCGAGCTGTTCGACGCCGTCACCCGGGCCAACACCATCCTGATCGACTGGGCGCGCGACGTCTGGGGCTACATCTCGCTGGGCTACTTCAAGCAAAAGACCAAGGCGGGCGAGATCGGCAGCTCCACGATGCCGCACAAGGTCAACCCGATCGACTTCGAGAACGCGGAAGGCAACTTCGGCCTGGCCAGCGCGTTGCTCACCCACCTGAGCCAGAAGCTGCCGATCAGCCGCTGGCAGCGCGACCTGACCGACAGCACCGTGCTGCGCAACATGGGCGTGGCGCTGGGCTATGCGCTGCTGGGCTACGACAGCCTGCAGCGCGGCCTGGACAAGCTGGAGCTGAACGAGCCGGCGCTGGCCGACGACCTGGACGCCGCCTGGGAAGTGCTGGCCGAGCCCATCCAGACCGTGATGCGCCGCTACGCGCTGCCCAACCCCTACGAGCGCCTGAAGGAGCTGACCCGGGGCAAGGGCATCACCCGCGAGGCGATGCAGCAGTTCGTCGCCACGCTGGAGATCCCCGAGGCCGACAAGGCCCGGCTGCTGGCGCTCACCCCTGGCGGCTACACCGGCAAGGCGGCCGAGCTGGCCAAGCGAATCTGAACTCGCTGCCCCCTACGTCCCTTGCCGGGCAGCAACATGGGCTGCCTAGAATCAGCGGATGAACTTTGTCTCAGCGCTGCGGCAGGCCGCCCACACCCAGGATTCGATGCTTTGCGTGGGCCTGGACCCGGACCCGGCCCGCTTTCCCGGCGCCTGGGCGGGTGACGCCAGCCGCATCTTCGACTTCTGCGCCGCCATCGTCGACGCGACGCACGACTTGGTGTGCGCCTTCAAGCCGCAGATCGCCTACTTCCATGCCCACCGCGCGGAAGACCAGCTGGAACGGCTGATCGCCCACATCCGCCAGGTGGCGCCCACGGTGCCGGTGATCCTGGACGCCAAGCGCGGCGACATCGGCGCCACCGCCGAGCAGTACGCGCGCGAGGCCTTCGAGCGCTACCAGGCCCATGCGGTCACGCTGTCGCCCTTCATGGGCTTCGATTCCATCGAGCCCTACCTGCGCTACGAAGGGCGCGGCGCCATTCTGCTGTGCCGCACGTCGAACGCCGGCGGCAGCGACCTGCAGGCCCAGCGCCTGGCCAGCGGCGAGCTGCTGTTCGAGCACATCGCCCGCCTGGCGGCCGGCCCCTGGAACGCCAACGGTCAGCTGGGTCTGGTGGTGGGCGCCACCTTCCCGGCCGAGGTGGCCCGCGTGCGCGAGCTGGCGCCCGGCCTGCCGCTGCTGATTCCCGGCGTCGGCGCCCAGGGCGGCGATGCCGAAGCCACGGTGCGCGCCGGCTGGCGGCCCGATGGCCCGATCATCGTCTCATCGTCGCGGGCGGTGCTGTACGCCTCGCGCGGGGACGACTTCGCCACCGCGGCCCGGGCGGCCGCGCTGGCCACCCGAGACACCTTGAACGCGGCACGGTCGCAACCCGCGGCCTGACAGCGCGGCAACGCCGCATGACTCTCCGCGCTTCACCCCGGGCCCGCACCGCGTGAACGCCTCTCCCCTGGCCGATCCGCTGCCTTCGGTGCGCGCGCTGGTGGCGCGCTACTTCTACGGCACCGTGGGCGCGGGCGCCGTGGCCGCAGCCGCCCTGCTGCTGCTCGCCCAGCCCGGCCCTTTGTGGCAGCGGGGGCCGCTGGCCGGCGGCTTCGTGCTGCTGGCCATGGCCGGCGCCTTGCTGCAGCGCCAACGCGGCCCGGTGATCGACCTGGCCGTGATGCCGGTGGCCCTGGGCACGGTGGTGCTGATCACGCTCACCAGCCTGATCTTCCAGTGGGGCGTCAACAGCGCGGCCATCGGCTTCTACAGCCTGCTGACCTGCACCTCCTGCGCCATTTCCACGGTGCGACGGGGCGCCGTGGTGGCGCTGGGCGGCGCGCTGTCCATCGCCTTCCTGGCCTGGGCCGAGCACCAGCAGTGGATCGCCGGCGCCACGGCGGTGGCCGACATGCCGCTGCTGCGGCGGCTGCTGAACCAGTGGCTGCTGCTGGCCGCCGGCCTGGCCTGCGGCACGCTGCTGGCGCGGGTGCTGCGCCACCACGTGGGCGCCAGCGCCGAACGTGAGCAGCGGTTCCTGGGCCTGCTGGGCATCGCCGCCGACGCCTACTGGGAGCTGGACACCAGCTTTCGCATCGTGCACCTGTCGATGCGCAACCCCGACCACCGCTTCCTGCCGGTGCTGCCGCCGCCGCTGTGCCCGCCGTGGATGGTGCCAGGCCGCCTGTTCGACGAAGACGTGCTGGACGCGCTGCGCGCCGACCTGGAGGCCCGCCGTGCCTTCCGCGAGGTGCATGTGCGCGAGCAGCAGCCCGATGGCAGCCTGCGCCACGAGGTGCTGAGCGGCGAGCCCCGCTTCGATGCGCGTGGCGTCTTCGTCGGGTACTGGGGCGTTTCGCGGGATGTGACGCTAGACATGCGCGCCCGCGCCGCGCTGGTGGCCACCGAGGTGCGCTACCAGGAACTGTTCAGCCGCCTGCCCTCGCCGCTGCTGCTGCACCGCCAGCGCCGCGTGCTGGACGCCAACCCCGCGGCGGCCGCGCTGTTCGGCTACCCCGACGTGGCCTCGATGCTGGGCCAGGACGTGTTCGGTGCGCTGACACTGGCCGACGGCGAGGACCCCGGCGCGCCGCCGTCGCTCGAGGCGATGCCCGGCAATCCCCATCTGTCGCCGGCCGAATACACGCTGCACACCCAGGACGGCCGCCAGCGCACCGTGCGCGTGGCCGGCGTGGGCGTGGAGGCGGACGGCGAACCGGCCACGCTGTCCAGCTTCCTGGACGACACCGAGCGCCGCAGCGCCGAGGAGGCGGTGCGCCGCTCCGAGGCGCTGCTGTCGCACCTGGTGGCCACCAGCCCGGACGTGATCACGCTGTCGGAGCTGGGCGGCGGCTACGTGATGGTCAACGACACCTTCGTGCGGCTGACCGGCTATTCGATGGACGAGGTGATCGGCCGCAGCGCGCTGGACCTGGGCATCTGGGTGCGGCCCGAGGACCGGGCCCACATCGTGGACGCGCTGCAGCATGCGCCGGTGGTGCGCGACGTCTCCACCCACTTCCGCACCAAGCACGGCCAGCACCTGGACATGCAGGTCTCGGCGGCGCGCTTCATGATGGACGGGCGGCAATACCTGGTGCTCAACGCCCGCGACGTGACGGTGGTGGAACGCGCGCGGCTGGAACGTGAGGCCATCCTCGAGAACGCCTCCATCGGCATCGCCCTCACCCGCGACCGCACCTTCCTGCTGGCCAACCCGCGCTTCGAGCAGATGTTCGGCTGGCCGCGCGGCAAGCTGGTGGGCACGCCCGGCCGCGCCGTGTGGCCCGACGACAGCGCCTATGCCGCCATGGGCCGCGCCATCGGCCCGGCGCTGGCGCGCGGCGAGCAGGTGGAATACGAGGCGCCGATGCGCCGCTATGACGGCAGCATGTTCCTGTGCCGGTTGCTGGCCCGCGCGGTAGACCCGCACCACCCGAACGGCGGCAGCACCATCTGGATCGCCGACGACGTGACCGAGCGCCGCGGCGTGGAAGCCGCGCTGGCCAAGGCCCGTGACGAGGCCGAAGCCGCCAGCCAGGCCAAGAGCGCCTTCCTGGCCAACACCAGCCACGAGATCCGCACGCCGCTCAATGCCCTGGTGGGCCTGGCCCGGCTGGCGCGCCAGCCCGACCTGGACGACGACCGCCGCGGCCAGTATCTGGACCAGATCGTCGACAGTGCCAAGCTGCTGTCGGCCATCATCTCGGACATCCTCGACCTGTCGAAGGTGGAAGCCGGCAAGCTGCGGCTGGAGACCGTGCCCTTCGACCTGCATGCGCTGCTGGGCAACCTGCACCGCGGCAGCCTGGCCCCGGCCGAAGCCCGCGGCCTGACGCTGCACCTGGACATCGACGGCGGACTGCCCCAGCGCGTGCTGGGCGACCCGGTGCGGGTGCGCCAGATCGTCGGCAACTTCCTGAGCAATGCGCTGAAGTTCACCGCCACCGGCAGCGTGAGCCTGCGCGCGCGGCCCGCGCGCGCGCTGCGCAACGGCACGCCCGATCCGCTGGCCAGCGGCGCGCGCCTGCGCATCGAGGTGGTGGACACCGGCCCGGGCATCGACCGGGCGACGCAGGCACGGCTGTTCCAGCCCTTCACCCAGGGTGACGAATCCACCACCCGGCGCTACGGCGGCACCGGGCTGGGCCTGTCCATCTGCCGCGAGCTGGCCACGCTGATGAGCGGCGAGGTGGGCGTGCACAGCCAGCCCGGCCAGGGCAGCACCTTCTGGGTGGAACTGCCCCTGCCCTCCAGCGAGGACGACGGCGCACCCTCGGCCTTCGGCCCGCTGGACACCAGCAGCCCGCTGGCCGGTCGCCGGGTGCTGATGGTGGAGGACAACCCGGTCAACATGATGATCGGCGTGGCCCTGCTGGAGCGCTGGGGTGTGGAGGTGGAGCAGGCCGGCAACGGCCGCGAGGCGGTGGAGGCCGTGCGCCGCGCCGCGGCCCAGGGCCGCCTGTTCGATGCGGTGCTGATGGACGTGCAGATGCCGGTGATGAGCGGCCACGAGGCCACCCGTGTGCTGCGCGAACAGTTCGACGCCCGCGCCCTGCCCATCCTGGCGCTGACCGCGGCGGCCCTGGTGTCCGAACGCGAACAGGCCCTGGCCGCCGGCATGAACGACTTCCTCACCAAGCCCATCGACCCGGTGCGCCTGCATGCCGCGCTGGCCGAGGCGATGTCGCTGGGCACGATTTAACTGGTGCACCCGGCACCCCTGCGGGGCGCCACCCTCCGCGAGGGTGCCGAGGCCGCTTGGGAGCGGCCCGGCGCTCAGTTCAATCCACCTTGGCGCCCGACACCTTCACCACCTGCGCCCACTTGGCGGTCTCGGCGTCGATCAGCTTGGCGAACTCGGCCGGCGTGTTGCCGCTGGGCAGCGCGCCTTGCGCCATCAACCGCTCCTTCAGCGCCGGGCTGGCCAGCGCCTTGGCGGTTTCCTGCTGCAGGCGGTTGACCACCTCGGCAGGCGTGCCGTGCGGCGCCAGCAGGCCGAACCAGCTGCTGGCTTCATAACCCTTGACCGGACCGGCCTCGGCGATGGTCGGCACGTCGGGCAGCGCGGGCGAGCGGGCTGCGCTGGTCACCGCCAGCGCCTTCAGCTTGCCCGCCTTGATCTGCTGCATCGACGAAGGCAGGTTGTCGAACATCAGGTCCATGTTGCCGCCGATCAGGTCGATCAGTGCCGGGCCCGAGCCGCGGTACGGGAAGTGCACCATGTAGCTGCCGGTCATCGCCTTGAACAGCTCGCCCGCCAGGTGGATGGAGGTGCCGTTGCCCGAGCTGGCCATGTTCAGCTTGCCCGGATTGGCCTTGGCGTACTTGATCAGGTCGGCCACGTTGCGGATGCCCAGCTGCTCGGCCTTGGCCGGGTTGAACACCAGCACGTTGGGCACCGCGGCCACCAGCGTCACCGGCGCGAAGTCCTTGATCGGGTCGTAGGGCAGCTTGGGGTACAGCGACTGGTTGATGCCGTGGGTGCCCACGGTACCCATCAGCAGCGTGTGGCCGTCGGGCGCCGACTTGGCGACGTCGGCCGCGCCGATGTTGCCGCCCGCGCCGGGCTTGTTGTCGACGATGAACGGCTGGCCGAAGGCGCGCTGCAGCTCGGGCGCCAGCGCACGGGCCAGGATGTCGGTGGTGCCGCCGGCCGCGAAGGGCACGACGATGCGCACGGGCTTGCTGGGCCAGCCGGCTTGGGCCAGCGCGGCAAAGGGGGCGGTGGCCAGCGGGGCGGCGGCCAGCGCGGTGAGCCAGGTGCGGCGGGAGATGCTCATGCCTTGGTCTTTCTCGGTAACTTCGTTGGAACAACCGAGTTTGCCGCAGCGCAGCGATCGATCCGCCGGGGGAATGTCCCTGTTCAGGCCGGCCGGCGGAAGACGAAGGACATCTGCCCCGGTGCGCGCGGCGACTGCAGCACGCGCGGCTGGGTGGGCTGCGCCTCGCGGCGCGCCGACGGCACCTGCGGGCCGCGGGGCACCACAGGGGTGACAGGCGGGCGGGCAGCGTCGGGTCCGGCAGTGGGCAGGGTCATGGGCGGGGCACTCCTTGCCCTGGCAAGGGCAGGCTCCGTGCCACGGTCTGGCGGCGTGCGTTGTGTCACGCCCAGCCACCAAATGTGACGGGAAGTGTCACAAGCGCCTCGGTGGGCACCGACGTTTTGCGTCGGCGGTGCCCGCAGGCGCCGAGAAACGTCAGGCCGCGGGCTGCCAGCCGCGGGGCACTGCGGCCAGCAGGCGCTGGGTGTAGGCCTGCTGCGGCGCCGCCAGGATCTGCTCGGCCGGCGCCTGCTCCACCACCTCGCCGTCCTTCATCACCAGCACTTCGTCGCTGATGAAGCGCACCACCGCCAGGTCGTGGCTGATGAACACGTAGGCCAGGCCCAGCTCGTCCTGCAGGTCCTTCAGCAGGTTCAGCACCTGGGCCTGCACGCTGACGTCGAGCGCGCTCACCGCCTCGTCCAGCACCAGCACCTCGGGCTGCAGCGTCAGGCAGCGCGCGATGGCGATGCGCTGGCGCTGGCCGCCGCTGAACTCGTGCGGGTACTTGCCGAAGGCACGGCCGTCCAGGCCCACCTTGCCCAGCAGCTGCCGGGCGCGCTGCTCACGCTCGGCCACGCTGGCGCCGATGCCATGGATGGTCATCGGCTCCACCAGCGTCTGCCCGATGGTGAAGCGCGGGTTCAGCGAGGCGTAGGGGTTCTGGAAGACGATCTGGATGCGCCGCCGCATGGCCTGCCGCTCGCGGTCGGTGAGCGTCAGCAGGTTCTTGCCGTCGAAGATCACCTCGCCGCCGGTGGGCTCGTGCAGGCGCAGCAGCGTCAGGCCCATGGTGGTCTTGCCCGAGCCGGATTCACCCACCACGCCCAGCGTGTGTCCGCGCCGCAGCTGGAAGTTGACGCCGCGCACCGCCTTGAACTCGCGCTTGCCGAACAGGCCCTGCGGCAGGAAGAAGCTCTTGGCCAGCGACCGCACCGCCAGCACCACCGGCGCCTGCGCGTCCTTCGGCCGGGCCGGCACCGTGGCCGCGGTGGGCTGGCCGGCGATGTGGTCGTCGATCACCGTCAGCCGCGCCGGGTTGTCGGTGAGGCTGGGGCGGCAGGCCAGCAGCGCCTGGGTGTAGGCGTCCTGCGGCGCGCTGAAGATGCGGGCCACCGGGCCCTGCTCGCGCACCACGCCATGGCGCATCACCACCACCTGGTCGGCGATCTCGCCCACCACGCCCAGGTCGTGGCTGATGAACAGCACGCTCATGCGGTGCTTGTCCTTCAGCCGCGCCAGCAGCTCCAGGATCTGGCGCTGGATGGTCACGTCCAGCGCGGTGGTGGGTTCGTCGGCGATCAGCAGCCGCGGCTCGCAGGCCAGCGCCATCGCGATCATCACCCGCTGCTGCTGGCCGCCGGACAGCTCGTGCGGGTAGGCACCCAGCCGGCGGCGCGGCTCGGGCATGCCCACCTCGGCCAGCAGCGCCTCGGCCCGCGCCAGCGCCGCGCGGCGGCCCAGCTTCAGGTGCCGGCGCAGCGGCTCGCACAGTTGATCGCCGATGGTGAACACCGGGTTCAGCGAGCCCATCGGGTCCTGGAACACGCAGGCGATCTCGCGCCCGCGCAGCGCCAGCAGCTCGGACCGCGTGGCCTGCAACAGGTCGCGGCCGTCGTACAGGATGCGGCCCTGCCGCTCGGCGTTGTCGGGCAGCAGGTTGAGGATGGACATGGCCGTCACGCTCTTGCCCGAGCCCGACTCGCCCACCAGCGCCACCGTGGTGTTCTCGGGCACGTCGAAGCTGACGCCGGTGCCATCGCGGCCGACGGCCTGCGCCCGCTGCGCCACGCCACCGGCCTGCCCCATGCGGAAGGCCACCTGCAGGTTCTGGATGCTCAGCAGGGTCATCGCTTACTCCAGCCCGCGCAGCTTGGGGTCGAGCGCATCGCGCAGCGCATCGGCCATCAACGAGAACGCGGTGACGAACACCGCCATGAACACCGTGGCCGCCGCCAGCTGCCACCAGTGGCCCAGGATCAGCTCGCTTTGCGCCTCGGCCAGCATGGTGCCCCAGCTCACCTGATCGACCGGCACGCCCAGGCCCAGGTAGCTCAGGATGACCTCGGCCTTGATGAAGCCCACCACCAGCAGCGACATGCGCACCAGGATCACGTGGCTGACGTTGGGCAGGATGTGGCGGAACATGCGCGAGCCGGTGGAAGCGCCGATGGCCTCGGCCGCGCGCACGTACTCGCGGCTGCCGTGCTTGATGAACTCGGCGCGCACCTGGCGGTAGATGCCGGTCCAGCCGGTCAGGCCCAGGATCAGCACCACGGTGCCGATGCCGCGGCCGAACACCGCCGCGAAAGCGAAGATCAGCAGGATGTCGGGGATGGACGTGAAGACGTTGTAGACCCACTCGATGAAGTCGCCCAGCCGGCGGCCGAAGAAGCCGGCCAGCGCCCCCAGCAGCGTGCCCACCAGCGCCGCCACCACCGCGGCCAGCACGCCGACGAAGACCGAGATCTCGGTGCCCTTGATGGCCTTGGCCAGCACGTCGCGGCCCAGCCGGTCGCCGCCCAGCGGCAGCGTCTCGGCCTTGTGGAATTCCTCGGTCTTGAACTGGCGGGCGCGCTCGTCCCACTCCTGGTAGCGGGGCGCCAGCGGGTCGATGGCCGACAGGTCGACGTTGGGGCCCTTGGGCACTTCCAGCGCCGTCTGCTGCTCGGCCGGCGCCGGGCCCAGCAGTGTGGGCGGTGCGTTGGGCACGCCCACCTCGCGCTGCCAGTCGCTGGCCAGCAGGTCCAGCGCGGCCAGCGCGATGACCACCAGGAACACCAGCACCACGGCCGCGCCGGCCATGCCGATGCGGTCGCGCTGGAAGCGCCGCCAGGCGGCATGCCACACGCCTTCGGAGCGTTCGTCTTGAGCCGCTGCGGCCACCGGGGTCAGCACCGCGCTCATTTCAGCACCACCCGCGGATCGACCAGCTTGTACAGCAGGTCCACCACCAGGTTGATGACCATGGTGAGGGCCGCCAGGTACACGGTGACAGCCTGGATGACGGGATAGTCGCTGCGATTGACGGCCAGCAGCACCTCACGGCCCAGGCCGGGGATGGAGAAGAACACCTCGATGAGGAAGGACCCGACGAAGATGCCCGGCAACTGCAGCCCGATGTTGGTGAGGATGGGGATCATCGCGTTGCGCAGCACGTGCTTGAACAGCACCGTGCGCTCGGGCAGGCCCTTGGCGCGGGCGGTGCGCACGTAGTCGTGGCCCAGTTCGTCAAGGAAGAAGCTGCGGTACAGCCGCGTCTGCGGTGACAAGCCCACGGCCACCGCCAGCAGCACCGGCAGTGGCGCATAGGTCAGCAGGTTGGTCAGCGTGCTGTCGCTCCAGCCCTGCACCGGAAACCAGCCCAGTTGGAAGCCGAACACGTACTGGCCGACGATCACGTACACCAGGAACGAGATGGACAGCGCCACCGTGGTGGCCACCATGATGACCCGGTCGGTCAATGAGCCGCGGCGGTAGGCCACCCACATCGCGATGGGCAGCGCCAGCAGCACGTCCAGCACCAGGATGGGGACCATCACCGTCAACGTGGCGGGCAGGCGGGTGGCGAACAGGTGGCTCACCGATTCGTTCGTCGCCCAGCTCTTGCCCCAGTCGAAGGTGGCGATGCTCTTGAGGAAGATGCCCAGCTGCACCCACCACGGCTCGTTGAGGCCGAGCTGGTCGCGGATGGCCTGCACCTGCTCGGGCGTGGCATTGAGGCCCCCGAGGATTTCGGCCGGGTCGCCGCCGAAGAACTTGAACAACAGGAACACCAGCAGCACGACGCCCGCCAGGGTGGGGATCATCTGCCACAGGCGGCGCACGAGGTAGGCCGTCATCGAATGCAACTCCATGCAAGCCGCAGGCCAGCGGCACGATGGCGCGGAGTGTAGAGAAAGAAAAAAGGGCCCGGGCGATTGGATCGCCAGGGCCCGAAGGAGGTTGGGAAAACCTCTTGTTCAACCGGGGAGAAAAGAATGCAAGCGGCGCGCCAGGCGCGCCGCTGTCACACGTCAAGCCAAGATCAGAACGAGTGGCGGATGCCGACGTCCACGCCTTGCGACTTGCGACCCGTCATGCTGGTGGCACCGTTGTCGGCCACCACGTAGTTGGCGGTGCCGTCGTTCTTGATGTAGGCGTAGGTGGTGTACAGCGCGGTCCGCTTGGACAGGTTGTGCACGTAGCCGATGGCGAACTGGTCGGCATCGCGGTCGGCGATCGCGCCGCCACGGCCGTCGATCTTCGAGTACGAAGCCTTGAACTCACCCACGCCGAAAGGCACCGAGGCGCCAACGGTCATGTGGCGGTCCTTCTGGTCCTGGAACTTGGTTTCCTGGTAGTTGGCCAGCACCTTGACCACCTGGAAGTCGTACGAGCCGCCGACCACGAAGCGCTTGAAGTCGTCGCTGTCGGTGATTTCGTTCTGGCCGTAGGCCACGCTCACGTCCACCGGGCCCGAAGCCCAGCCCAGACGGCCGCCCATGTACTTGCCACCGGTCACGCCTTCACCGGCCGCCACGGCCAGCGAGCCGTACACGCCGTTCAGGTTGCCGGGCAGGAAGTACTGCACCGCGTTGTCGGCACGGCTGTTGGCCGCGACGGTGATGCCGCTGGGCACGCGGTAGGTGGTGTTGATGTCGGCGATACCGGTGGCGCCGAACACGTCGTACGCTTCGAAGGCCAGCTGCGTGGGCATCTTGTCGCGGCCCAGGCGCACTTCACCGAAGTCGCCCATCAGGCTGACGGTGGAGCGACGGCCCCAGAAGCGGCTGCTGTCGGCCGTGCCCGAATCCGGGTTCACGGCGGCTTCCAGCCAGAAGCCGGCCTTCAGGCCACCGCCCAGGTCTTCCACGCCACGCACGCCCAGACGGCTGGTGGAGTTGCCATTGCTGGCCAGGTCGGTGCGCTTGACGTCGCCGTTCTTGACGTAGCGGGCTGCCAGGTCGACCGTGCCGAACAGTTGGACCGACGATTGAGCCGAAGCGGCGCCAGCGAAAGCACCGAGGGCGGCAAGAGCGAACAGGGTCTTTTTCATTTGCAATCCTTCGTGAAGTTCCGGGGTGGAAACGTCAGGTGCAACGATAGGGATGTGAGCGCCCGCGATTGAGCCACTGTGCAGGCAACGCACTGTTTGCGGCATCGCAATAATGCCTGTGGTATGACTGGTTGACTGCATCAACCATTTAACAATCCAGACACAAAACCGGCATGCAGGCGTCACACAAGGCTGCTCGATAGACTGCAGGGCGTGAAAGCCGTACCTCTGTCCATCGCCGCCTGGAGCGGCCTGCGCCGAAGGGCCCTGCTGCTGCTCGGCAGCGCCCTGGTCGTGGCGGGCGCCAGTGCACAACCGGTCGCACCCGAGGCACCGAAGAAGGTGCTGCGTTACGCGTTCCGCATCGCCGAGACGGGCTTCGACCCGGCGCAGGTGATCGACCTGTACTCGCGCATCGTCATCAGCAACATCTTCGAAGCGCCGCTGGAATTCGAGTTCATGGCCGAGCCGGCCCGGCTGCGGCCCAACACACTGGCGGCGATGCCGCAGGTGAGCGAGGACCACACCACCTTCACCCTCCAGCTGCGGCCAGGCCAGTACTTCGCCGACGACAAGGCCTTTGGTGGCCAGCGCCGTGAGCTGACGGCGCAGGACTATGTGTACGCCCTCAAGCGCCACTACGATCCGCGCTGGAAGAGCCCGCAGCTGTACCTGCTGGAGAACGCCAAGATCCTGGGCCTGTCGGAGCTGCGCAAGCAGGCCATAGACCGCAAGCAGCCCTTCGACTACGACCGCGAGGTGGCCGGCCTGAAGGCGCTGGACCGCTACACCTTTCGCATCCAGCTGGCCGAGCCTTCGCCGCGGTTTCTGTACGAGCTGGCCGATGCCTCGCTCAGCGGCGCGGTGGCGCGCGAGGTGGTGGAAGCCTATGGCGACGAGATCATGGCCCACCCGGTGGGCACCGGCCCCTTCAAGCTGGTGAGCTGGCAGCGCAGCAACCGCATCGTGCTGGAACGCAATGCCGGCTGGCGCGAGGTGCGATATGAAGAGCATCCTCCCGCCGGCAACGCACGCCTGACCGCCATCGCCCGGCAGCTGCAGGGCCGGCGCCTGCCGATGGTCGACCGGGTGGAGATCGCCATCGTCGAGGAGAACCAGCCCCGCTGGCTGAGCTACCTGGCCGGCAGCTTCGACCTGCTGGAGGAGCTGCCGCCCGAGTACGCCGACCTGGCCATCCCGAACAACCAGCTGGCGCCGCACCTGGCCCGCAAGGGCATGGCGATGGTGCGCTACCCACGGGCCGACGCGTCGCTGTCGTACTTCAACATGGAGCACCCGGTGATCGGCGGCATCTTGCCTAGACAAGTGGCGCTGCGCCGCGCCATGTCCCTGGCGCTGAACGTGGAAGAAGAGATCCGTCTGGTGCGTGGCGGCCAGGCGGTGCCGGCGCAGTCGCCCATCGCGCCGATGACCTGGGGCTACGACCCGGCCTACAAGAGCGAGATGGGCGACCACGACCCGGCGCGGGCCAAGGCCTTGCTCGACCTGTACGGCTATCGCGACGTGGACGGCGACGGCTGGCGCGAGCAGCCCGACGGCCAGCCGCTGGAGATCGAGTACGCCACCCAGCCCGACCAGCAAAGCCGCAAGCTGATCGAGCTGTGGGAGAAGAACATGCGCGAAGTCGGCATCCGCATGCGCTTCAAGACCGCGAAGTGGCCCGAGAACCTGAAGGCCGCCCGTGCCGGCCAGTTGATGATGTGGGGCGTGGGCTGGAGCGCCACCCGCCCCGACGGTGACACCTTCCTGGCCCTGGGCTACGTGGGCAACAAGGGCTCGGCCAACCTGGCCCGCTTCGACCTGCCGGCCTTCAACCGGCTGTACGAACGCCAGCGCACCCTGCCCGACGGCCCCGAGCGGGCGGCCGAGATGGCCCGTGCCCGCGACCTGATGGTGGTGTACGTGCCGTACAAGATCCACCTGCACCGCATCTTCACCGACCTGGCACAACCATGGCTGATCGGCTATCACCGCAACATCTTCGTGCGCGACTTCTGGAAGTACGTGGACATCGATCCCGTGAAGCAGAGCGAGGCCGTACGGTGACGCAACCGCCCGCGCGCCGCCCCTGGACCAAGCTGGCCGCCACGCTGCAGCTGGTCTGCGGCCTGATGGCCGCCGCCTTCACCGGCGCGTTCAGCGGCACAGCGGCCGCGCAGCAGCCCGTGGCCGCCACCGCGCCGCAGAAGGTGCTGCGCTATGCCTTCCAGGTTGCCGAGACGGGGTTCGATCCGGCCCAGATCAGCGACACCTACTCACGCACCATCACGCCGCACATCTTCGAGGCGCCCTACCAGTACGACCCGCTGGCGCGGCCGGCCAAGGTGCGGCCGCTGACCGCCGCCGCCATGCCCGAGCACAGCGACGACTACCGCACCTGGACGGTCAAGCTGCAACCCGGCATCTACTTCACCGACGACCCGGCCTTCGGCGGCCGGCGGCGCGAGCTGGTGGCCGCCGACTACGTGTACAGCTTCAAGCGCTTTGCCGACCCCGCGGTCAAAAGCCCGGCCTGGAGCTGGATGGCGCAGTTCGGCTTCGTGGGGCTGGAGGCGTTGCGCGAGCGGGCGCTCAAGAACAAGCAACCCTTCGACTACGACCAGCCGATCGAAGGCCTGCAGGCGCTGGACCGCTACACGCTGCGCTTTCGCATGACCCAGCCGTCGCCGCGCTTCGTCACCAGTGCCCTCACGCTCAGCGACCTGATCGGCGCGGTCGCGCGTGAGGTGGTGGAGAAGTACGGCGCCGACATCGCCGCCCACCCGGTGGGCACCGGGCCGTTCGTGCTCAAGCAGTGGCGACGCAGCTCGCTGATCGTGCTGGAGCGCAATGCCGCCTACCGCGACGTGCGCTACGACGCCGAGCCGGCCGCCGACGATGCCGAAGGCCAGGCGCTGCTGGCCCGCCTGAAGGGCCGCCGCCTGCCGATGCTGGACCGGGTGGAGGTGTCGATCGTCGAAGAGAACCAGCCGCGCTGGCTGAGCTTTTTGCAGCAGCGGGCCGACCTGATCGAACTGCTGCCGCCCGAGTTCGTGAACCAGGCCCTGCCCGGCGGCAAGCTGGCGCCTTACCTGGCCGAGCAAGGGCTGCAGGCCCTGCGCAGTCGGCGGTCGGACATCAGCCTCACGATCTTCAACATGGACGACCCGATCGTCGGCGGCTACACGCCCGACAAGGTGGCGTTGCGCCGCGCCATCTCGCTGGCGGTGGACGTGGAAGCCGAGATCCGGCTGGTGCTGGGCGGCCAGGCCATTCCGGCGCAAAGCCCGGTGCCGCCCAACACCCACGCCTATGACCCCGGCTTCAAGAGCGAGGCGAGCGACCACGACCCGGCCCGCGCCATGGCGCTGCTGGACCTGTACGGTTATGTGGACAAGGATGGCGATGGCTGGCGCGACCTGCCCGATGGCCGCCCGCTGCTGCTGGAGATGGCCACGCAGCCGGAGCAGCGCAGTCGCCAGCTCGACGACCTGTGGAAGCGCTACATGACCGCGGTGGGCTTGCGCATCGACTTCAAGCCTGCCAAGTGGCCCGAGAACCTGAAGGCGGCGCGCGCCGGCAAGCTGATGATGTGGGGCGTGGGCAGCATGGCCGTCGCGCCGGACAGCCTGGGCATCTACCAGCGTTACCACGGCCCGCAGTCGGGCGGCCAGAACATCGCCCGCTTCAGGCTGCCGGCGATGGACGCCTTGTACGACCGCATGAACGTGATGCCCGACGGCCCGGAGCGGCAGGCCCTGTTCGACGAGGCGCGCAAGCTGGCCGTGGCCTACATGCCGTACAAGCCGCGGGTCCACCGCATTGCCACCGACCTGGCCCAGCCGTGGCTGATCGGCTACAAGCGACCGCTGTTCTGGCAGGACTTCTGGCAGTATCTCGACATCGACACCGAGGTGCAACGCCAGCGGATGAAGCCGTGAGAGCCACCCTGCTGCTGGCCCTCTGTCTGGGACTGCTGGGCCCCGCCACCGCCCTGGCCCAGACGGCCAAGGTGCTGCGCGTGGCCTTCAACTCGGCCGAGACGGGCTTCGACCCGGCACGCGTCAGCGACCTCTACTCCCGCACGCTGATCGCCCACATCTTCGAGGCGCCGCTGGAGTACGACCCGCTGGCGCGCCCGCCGCTGCTGCGCCCGCGCACCGCGCAGGCGATGCCCGAGCACAGCGCCGACTACCGCACCTGGACGCTGAAGATCCGGCCCGGCATCCACTTCGCGCCCGATCCGGCCTTCGGCGGCCAGCCGCGCGAGCTGGTGGCGCAGGACTACGTCTACAGCTTCAAGCGCTTCGCCGACCCAGTGACGGCCAGCCCGGTGTGGTCGTACCTCGACAGCTTCGGCCTGGTGGGCCTGGCCGAGCTGCGCGAGCGCGCCCTGCAGCGCCAGCAGCCCTTCGACTACGAGCGCGAGATCGCCGGCGTGCGCGCGCTGGACCGCTACACGCTGCAGTTCAACCTGCGTGAGCCGCGGCCGCGCTTTGCCTACCTGCTGGCCACCAGCGACGTGTTCGGCGCGGTGGCGCGCGAGGTGGTGGAACGCTATGGCAACACCATTGCCGAGCACCCGGTGGGCACCGGCCCCTTCCTGCTCCAGCAGTGGCGGCGCAGCTCGCGGGTGGTGCTGGCGCGCAACCCCGGCTACCGCGACGTGCGCTACGACGCCCAGCCCGCGCCCGATGATGCCGCCGGCCAGGCCGTGCTGGCCCGGCTGAAGGGCCGCCAGCTGCCGATGGTGGACGAGGTGCAGGTGAGCATGATCGACGAGGAGCAGCCCCGCTGGCTGAGCTTTCTCAACGGTCAGCTCGATGCGCTGGCCGGCGCGTATGGCTCGCTGCCCGGCAGCTTTGCGCCCACCGCCGTGCCCAATGGCCAGCTGGCGCCGCACCTGGCCAAACGCGGCATCGTGATGCAGCGGCAGGTCAATGCCGACGTCATCCTCACCCTGTTCAACATGGAGCATCCGCTGGTGGGCGGGCTGGCGCCCGAGAAGGTGGCGCTGCGCCGCGCCATCGCACTGGCCATGGACACCGAACGCGAAGCGCGGCAGATCCGCCGCGGCCTGGCCGTGCCGGCGCAATCGGTGATGCTGCCGCACGGCAGCGGCTACGACCCCCAGTTCAAGAGCGAGAACGGCGACCACGACCCGGCCCGTGCCCGTGCGCTGCTGGAGGTGTACGGCTACCGTGACCGCGACGGCGACGGCTATCGCGAACAGCCCGACGGCCAGCCGCTGGTGTTGGAGATGTCGACCCAACCCGACCAGATCTACCGCCAGTTCGACGAGCAGTTCCAGCGCGACATGCAGGCCGTGGGCTTGCGCGTGCGCTTTCTCACCGGTCAATGGCCCGAGCAGCTGAAGCAGGCCCGCGCCGGCAAGCTGATGCTGTGGATGCTGGGTAACACCGCCAGTTCGCCCGACGGGCAGGACGTGCTGCAGCGGCTCTACGGCCCCATGGCCGGTGGCCAGAACCTCGCACGCTTCCGGCTGCCGGCCTTCGACGCGCTGTACGCCCGGCTGTCGGCCCTGCCCGATGGCCCGGAGCGTGAGGCCTTGTTCCAGCAGGCCCGCCTGCTGTCGGTGGCCTACATGCCCTACAAGGCCTCGGTGCACCGCATCAGCGTCGACCTGCTGCACCCCTGGGTGATCGGCTACCGGCGGCCGCTGTTCTGGAACGACTGGTGGCACCGGGTGGACCTGGACGCGGCCGCGCGCCAGGCCGCGGGAATAAACCCGGCGCACGCGCCGTAAACAGCAGGTGCACGCTCCCGCCGCCTTCCGCCAGCAACTGCTGGGCGCCATTCCGCGCCTGCGAAGGTATGCCCGCTCGCTGGTGATGGAGGTGCACCTGGCCGACGACCTGGTGCAGACGGCGCTGGAACGCGCGCTGGCCCATTGGCACCAGTTCGACCAGCGGCGCGACCTGGTGCTGTGGGCGCTGTCCATCCTGCACAACGCCCACCTGGACCACCGCCGCCGCGACGCCCGCACCACCACCATGGACCCCGCCGACCTGGCCGCCGAGATGGATGCCCACCAGGCCATGGGCGCCGCCCACGACCCGGGCCTGCGCATCGACCTGCAGGCAGCGCTGCGCCGCCTGCAGCCCGACCACCGCGAGGTGCTGCTGCTGGTGGGCGTGGAGCAGCTCAGCTACGCCGAGGCGGCCGAGCTGCTGAACATTCCCATCGGCACCGTGATGTCGCGCCTGTCGCGCGCGCGCACCGCGCTGCGCGCCGCGCTGGAAGGCGGCGTGCCGGCCGCCGGCCCGACGGCGCCCACCCTGCGCCGCGTGATCTGAGCCACCGCCCATGAACGCCCCCCTGCCCCCCGACGACACCCAGCTGGGCGCCTGGCTCGATGGCGAGCTGCCACCGGCCGAGCACGACCGCATCAGCGCCTGGCTGGAAGCCCACCCCGCCGACGCGCAGCGGGTGCAGGCCTGGGCCGCCGACCGCGATGCGCTGCGTGCGCTGTGGGGGCCGGTGGCCGACGAGCCGGTGCCCGCGGCGCTGCAGCGCCCGCTGTGGCGCGGCACCGCGCGCCCGGCCTGGGCGCGCGCGGCCATGGTGGCCGGGCTGCTGATCACCGGCGCGCTGGCCGGCGGTGGCGCGGTGTGGTGGCAGCAGCATGAGGCGGCCGGCAGCGTGGCCGCCGTGCCGATCGAACCCGCCTGGGTGCAGCGCGCCGCGCTGGCCCACAGCCTGTACGTGCCCGACCAGCGCCACCCCGTGGAGGTGCGCGCCCAGGAAGACCACCTGGCCCGCTGGCTGACCCGCCGCACGCAGCTGCCGGTCAAGCTGTTCGACCTGCGGGCGCAAGGTTTTGCCCTGGTGGGCGGCCGCCTGCTGCCGGACACCGACGGCCCTGGCGCCCAGCTGATGTACCAGGACGACAGCGGCCAGCGGGTGACGGTGTACCTGCGCAAGCCCGATCCGCAGGTGCCGGCCGCCTTCCGCTATGAGCAGCAGGGCGACCTGGGACTGTTTTATTGGGTGGAAGGCGGCTGCGGCTATGCGCTGGCGGGCAGCCTGCCACGCGAGCGGCTGCTGGCGCTGGCCGAGGCCATCTACCAGCAGCAGCCGGAGTAAGCGCCGGCCGTGGGCGCCGCAGCGGCCCGGGGGCATCCGGGTCCGCTGCCTAGAATCTCCGCATGCCCGATCACGCCTCCGCCGCCCGTGCGCCCCGACCCGTTCCGCGCACGGCCGCCCAGCGTGCCGCGGCCTGGCACCGCCTGCTGGCGGTGACGGTGCTGGGCTTCGCTTCCGGCCTGCCGCTGGCGCTCACCGGTCAGGCCATGCAGGCCTGGCTCAGCCTGGAAGGGCTGGACGTGGCGACCATCGGCTTCCTCAGCCTGGTGGGCCTGCCCTACACCTTCAAGTTCCTGTGGGCGCCGCTGATGGACCGCTTCGAGCTGCCGCTGCTCGGCCGGCGCCGCGGCTGGCTGGTGCTCACCCAGCTGGCACTGGCCGGCGTGCTGTATGCGCTGGCCAGCACCTCGCCGTCCGACGCGCTGCGCACCTTTGCGCTGCTGGCGGTGCTCACCGCCTTCGTCTCCGCCTCGCAGGACGTGGTGATCGACGCCTACCGCACCGACCTGCTGCCACCGGCCGAGCGCGGCCTGGGCTCGTCGCTCAACGTGCTGGGCTACCGGCTGGCGATGATCGTCTCCGGCGGCGTGGCCCTGATCTGGACCGACCCCAGCAACGCCGGCACCGCCTTCGGCTGGACCTGGCCCCAGGTCTACAAGCTGATGGCGCTGCTGATGCTCGTGGCCGCCGGCTGCTCGGCCCTGCTGCTGCCGCGGCTGCGCCATGCCCCGGTGCCGCGCACCGTGGCCCGGCACGACCTCATCGGCTTTGGCGCGGTGGTGCTGGCGGTGGTGGTGGGCGTGCTGTTCACCGACCGGCTGGCCAACCCCTTCGCCCGCTGGCTGCTGGGCCTGGTGCTGGGCGGCAGCGGCCTGCCGCCCGCGCTGCAGGGCAAGTGGGCCGAACTGCTGGGGCTGCTCATCGGCATCGGCTTCACGCTGCCGCTGGCGGCCTGGGCCGCCCGGCGTGCGCGCTTCGAAACCCTGCTGTCGGGCCTGCAGAGCTACTTCTCGCAACCAGGGGCCGGCGCCTTCCTGGCCTTCATCGTGCTCTACAAGCTGGGCGATGCGTTTGCCGGCTCGCTGATGACGCCCTTCCTGCTCAAGGCCATGGCCTACAGCCCGGCCGAGGTGGGCGTGGTCAACAAGGTCATCGGCCTGTGGCTCACCATCGGCGGCGCGCTGCTGGGCGGTGCGCTGATGCTCAAGCTGGGCCTGTGGCGTTCGCTGCTGCTGTTCGGCGTGCTGCAGATGGGCAGCAACCTGGGCTTCTGGTGGCTGGCGGTCAACGGCGCCGGGGTCATGCCAGGCCTCACCATCCCGGTCTTCGACTGGGGCTTCGTGCACCTGGCGCAGGCCACGCCGGTGGACGGCGGGCTGCTGATGGTCATCGCCTTCGAGAACCTCTCGGGCGGCATGGGCACGGCGGCTTTCGTGGCCTTTTTGATGAGCCTGTGCAACCAGCGCTTCACCGCAACGCAGTTCGCGTTGCTGTCGGCCTTCGCCTCGGTGGGCCGGGTGTGGGTGGGGCCGCTGGCCGGGGTGTTGGCCGAAAGCATCGGATGGCCGACCTTTTTCCTCGTGTCCACCCTGGCCGCGCTGCCCGCGTTGGGGATGCTGTGGGCGCTGCGTGGCAGCATCCGCGCACTGGAGGTGCCACCCGGGCAGGTGGCCGCCGATGACTGAGGACCGCCCCCAAGCTCGCTGCGCTCGCGCCCCCCGAGGGGGAGCCCAGTTCCTTGGGGCGGCCCGGCGGAACTGGAGGCAAGGCGATTGCCAAATGGGCAAAGCGCCCCATCTCAGCCCTGATTCAACCGCTGTTCCACCCCGACCGACATGAACCAGCTCTTCCGTACCGACGCCGACATCGCCGTGCCGCATGGCGCCGGCTGCCGCTGTGCGCTGCACGGCCGCCGCCTGTTCACCGGCGCCCTGGTGGCCGGCGCCATGGCACCCGCCTGGGCCCAGCGCGACAGCGAAGGCGTGCGCGGCGACGTGGGCGGTGAAAGCCAGTTCGCCAAGCTGGTGCCCGCCGAGGAGGTGGAGGCCGCCGCCCAGCAGCAGTACACGCAGATGAAGCGCGAGGCCGCCCAGCAGCGCGCACTGGCGCCCGACGACAACCCGCAGGTGGTGCGGCTGCGCACCATCGCCCAGCGGCTGATCCCGTTCACCGACGACTGGAACCGCCGCGCCGGCCAGTGGAAGTGGGAGGTCAACCTGATCGGCAGCCAGCAGCTCAATGCCTTCTGCATGCCGGGCGGCAAGATCGCCTTTTACTACGGCATCCTGCAGCAGCTGCAGCTGAGCGACGACGAGGTGGCCACCATCATGGGCCACGAGATGGCGCATGCGCTACGTGAGCATGCGCGCGAGCGCATGGGCAAGACGGCGGCCACCCGCGTGGGCGCCAGCCTGTTGTCCAGCGTGCTGGGCCTGGGCAGCGCGGGCGACCAGCTGCTGAACATGGGCGGCCAGCTGCTCACGCTGAAGTTCAGCCGCGACGACGAATCGGAAGCCGACATCGTCGGCATGGACCTGGCGGCCCGCGCCGGCTACGACCCGCGCGCCGGCATCAGCCTGTGGCAGAAGATGCTGCAGGCCAGCAAGGGCGCGCCGCCGCAGTTCCTGAGCACCCACCCGGCCGGCCAGACGCGCATCCGCGACATCGAGGCCAAGCTGCCCAAGGTGGAGCCGTTGTACGCACGGGCGGCCAAGCCCCCGCGCAAGTTCGCGCCGCCACCGCCGGCCGCCGCCAAGTAAGGCGACCGCCGGCGATGCGCTGACGCGTCAGTCGCAGATCCAGATGCCGCCGACGAGGCGGCATCCTTCCTCTTCCGGGCTGGCCTGCGCCGCCGACATGCCGAGCCACACGGCGCACACGGCTGCCATCACCCGCGCCCACCTGCTGTACTGCTTCATACAAACACCTCCGTTGACTGGGGAGGCTGAATGTAACCAGATGAAGCAAATGTGACCTCATCAACTTGTCGGAGGTCAGAACGCCGTCTGCACCGCCAGCACCGCGCTGCGCACCGGCAGGTAGCGGGCCACGCGCAGGTCGCCGGAGCGGAACGCATCGTCCTGGAAGCGGAAGCGCTCGCCGAACAGGTTCTTGATAGTGAACGTCACCGTCAGCGGCGAGCTGGCGGCACGCCGGCCGATGGACAGATCGACCAAGCTGAAGTGCTCGCGTCCACTGAGCGACGCTTGGCTGGCCGGCTGCGTCACATGTTGGCGCACGCGTGTCAGCGTACTTTCGGCGAACCAGCCGCCTTCCAGGAAGTAGCGGGCCGACAGCGGCAGTGCGTCGGTGCGCAGGTCCAGCAGTCTCGGCAGATCGAAGCTGGGCTGCCGCTGGTAGCGGTCGGTGGTCCAGCCCGCACGGGCGGCGATGCGGGAGTGCGGGGTCCAGAACAGCTCGATCCGGCCCTGCTGCTCATGCAAGCGCTCGGGCGGCGTGCTGAAACCAGCCGACAGGACCGCGCCCGGCACATCCAGGCTGCGCTGCACCCACTCGGACACAAGCCTGAGCCGCAGGCCCAGCGCCACGTCCAGGCCCATGGCGTGCACCCGGGTGGCAACGCCGTTGGCATCATCAAAGACCTGCTTGAAGCCGGCCACTGAGGTCGGCTCGATCGACTGGTCGACCAGCGCCCACCGGCTCGCCGACCGGAAGCTGGCCGCCCGCAGCGTGACATCGGGATGCGCCTGCCACAGCAGGCCCAGCTTGGGCAGCCAGCGGGGGTTGCGATCGCGGTCGGTGCCCCGGCTCAGGTGCGCCAGGCCCAGCGTGCCCTGCAGGTCCGGCGTCAGCCAGTGCTGCCAGTACGCATACACCTCGGTCTGGCGTGCATCGTCGCTGAGCTCGTTCAGGCAGCGCGCTTCGGCGCGGCAAGGGCCGGTCGGCTCCGGGGTGCCGGGGGCATGGGCACGCAGCCAGGTATGAGGCTGCGCCCGCGTGCCGGACACGCCCAGCAGCAGGTCGCCGGCCGACGTGTCCAGCCGGTACTGGCCTTCCAGCACCTGGGCCGGCGTTTCGTTGCGCACGACGAGCCTGCGCGGCCGCGTGGACAGCACCGCCCGCTCGTCGTAGCCTTGTGCGACGTAAGACAAGGTCACCACCTCGCGCTCACTGGGCCGCCACACCAGGCCCAGGCGGGCGCTGTGCTGGTCGATGCGGTTGTCCTCTTCCGTGGAGCCACCGTCCAGCGAGAAGCTCGAACGCACGTCGCCGAACTGCGTGCGGCGCGAACGCAGTTGTGCCTGCAGGATGAGGCCGGTCTGCAGCTGCCATTGCACCAGCGCATCGTCCAGACGGTGGCTCACCTGCGAACCGGGACGGAAGCCGTCGGTGTGGTAGCGGAACACGCCGGCGTCCAGCGCAAAGCGCTCGCCGGCATAAGCCGCGCTGGCCTCGGCCGACCACAGGCCGCGGCTGCCGGCCGCCAGACCCAACCGGCCGCTGGCGCCGCTGCGCTCGAAGAAGCGGGAGTCGTCGGCCGGGGTGCCGAGCAACGATTCGTCCACCGAGCGCATCACCGCGGTGGAGCTGCGCCGCGGCAGCAGATGCGCCGGCCGCACCGGTTGCAGCAGCAGCGCCTGCAGGCTTTCACTGGCGACGGCGGCTTCGTGCCGGTCCAGCGCCGTGTAAGCATCGGCCAGGAATCGGTGCGCTGCCGCATGGTCGGGGTCGATGGCCAGGGCCTTGGTGGCCTCGGCGATGCCCAGGCGGCCGAAGCCCAGCTCGTCGTGGATGCGGGCCAATGCCACGCTGCGCTCGGCACGGTCGTCGTCCAGCAGCAGGCGTGAACGCAGCACCGCCCGGTTGTCGTTGAGCGCGATCGACCGCGACATGTCGTCCAGCGCCTCCACCGGCCGGTTGTTCACCAGCTTGTAAAGCGCCTCGTAGAACCAGGGCGTGGGGTCGAGCGGATCACGCTCACGCGCCAGGCGGAACTGCGTCTCGGCGGCGGCGCCACGGCGCTCCTGCGCGTACACCTTGCCCAAGTAGCTGCGCAGCAGCGCGTTCTCCGGGTCCAGGCTGACCGCGATGTCGATCTGCTCACGGCCGGCCGTTCGTTGGCCTTCGCGCAGGAACACCAGCCCCAGGCCCATGCGCGGCAGCGGGTCGGCCTGGTCGAGCTGCAACGCGCGCTCGAACGCGGCGCGGGCGCCGACGGTGTCGAAGTGCGCCAGCCGGGTGAAACCCATCACGAGGTGGGCCCGCGAGAGGGCCGGGCCGCTAGTGACGGCCTGCCGGGCGGCCTGCGTCGCGTCCGCCAGCCGGCCGCTGTACAGCTGCAGCTCGGCCAGCCGGGCCCACGCCAGGGCGTTATCGGGCTCCAGCGCGGCGGCGGCTTGAGCCTGCGTGGCGGCAGCGTCCAGCTCGAAACGCGACTGCTGCACATAAGAAGCCGACAGCATTGCCGCGCTGGACCGCGGATCCGCCGCCAGCGCCGCTTGCGACAGCGACTGCGCCGCCTCGGGCTGGTTCTGCACCAGAGCGATCATGGCCTGCAGCGCCAGCGATTCGGCGTAGGCGGCATCGCCCGCGGCAATGGCCTGCAGCACCGGCAGGGCTTCATCGGCACGACCCACGTCCAGCAGGCGGGCGGCGCGCTGCAGGCGCTCGTCGGCCGTCTGGCGAGGCCGCACCGTGGGATAGTGCACAGCCCACTGCACCGCATTGCGCGGCCGCACCACCAGCGTCTTGCGCGGCAGCGTCACGGCGTCGCCGCTGGCCTGCTCACCGGCCTGCAGCGATACCCGGCCCGCCTCGTTGCTGGCCACCACGCGCCCTTCGACCACCAGCACGCTCGACTCGGTCGCGCCCACCTGCACCAGGAACTCGGTGCCTTCGACGTTGGCATTGACGAAGGGCGTGGTCAGCCGGAACGGCTGCGGCGTGCGCGTGATCACGTTGACGATGCCGCGCAGCTGCTCGATCACCGTGCCGCGCGGTGCCTCGGGCGCGCGCAGGGTGACGTGGGAGTGCTGATCCAGCCGCAGCGTGGTCTGGTTGCTCATCAGCAGCGCAGCGCGGCTGCGCTCACCCACCCGCACCGCGTCGCCTGCGCACAACGGCTGGTCAAGCTCGGCGCGCTGCCAGGCGGCATCGGTGCGACGCACTTCCACCAGGCCCTGCACGGACGCCATGCGGGCGATGGGCTGAGGACAAAGGTCGGCCGCCTGGGCCGGGGCGCCCCCCAGCAGCAGGCTGCCCAGCGCGGCGCAACAGATCCGGAGCTTGGCGAACCTGACTGCGAAGGATCGGGTGGCGGGGCCAGCCCATCGTGTGTACATGGCAGTGCGGTCGCTATCAGGAGTCGGCTTGCACACAGACAGCGCGCGGTGCAACCAGACGTAAATATTCAACCGCGAAGACTATCGCATTTGTTCACTGAATTGCGGGCGAATTCATTTGGAAAACACCCGAATTGGTAACGCCGGATCGTGGTTCGCAGGCTCGGCCAGGTGGCTGCGGCAACGCTGTACGTAATAGCCCGTAGGGCCGTCGTCGGGATGAGCCTGCTGCAATGCACTGAAGGCCGCCAGCGCCGCCTCCACCTGGCCGCTGCGGTATTGCGCCAGGGCCTGCGCAAAAGCGCGCAGCAGCTCGGGCGGTTGCTGCCCGGGCCATGCGGGTCGGCCCATCACCTCCACCACATCCAGTGCGGCCTGCTTGCCCGCCAGCATGAAGCTGCCCAGGGGCCGCAACCACAGGCCCTCCAGCCCCTGCACCAGCGCGGCCGAAGCCAGCACCCGCGTACCCAGCAGCTTGTTCAAGCCCTCCAGCCGCGAAGCGGTGTTCACCGCATCCCCCACCGCGCGGAACTGGTAGTGCGGACGGGCCCCCACCACGCCAATGCGCAACTCGCCGGCATGCAGACCGATGCGCGTGGGCCAGGCCGGCGTGTGCGCATCGGGCGGCACCGCCATGCGCTGCTGGATGGCCAGCGCCGCCTCGCAGGCCGCGCGCCGGCGGGCGATGTCGTCGGCTGGCGCCTCCCACACGGCCATCATCGCGTCGCCCACGATGTCCATCACGGCGCCGCCCGCCTGCCCGATGGGCTCAAACAGACGCGCGTAGTACGCATTGAGCTGCTCACCCAGCGCCTGCGCCGGCAGCGACTCCGCAAGCGCGGTGTATTGCTCCACGTCGGTGGCCATGCACACGCCGTGGCTCATGCGGTGGCGGTCTGCCAGCTCACCCGCGCCTTGCGACAGCAGGTCGGCCACCTCCCGCGGCACGAAGCGCGAAAACGCCGCGCGCAGGCGGTGGTGACGCTGGTGATTGCGATGGGCATGCAGCCACAGGGCCAGGCCCACCGCCGCCGGCCACTGCAACAGCAGCGGAATGGCCCAGGGCAGCCACCAGTCGGCCTGGAAGGCCCAGGCACTGCCCGCCGCCACCGCCAGCGCGGAGCCGACGCCCAGCACCGCCTGCCAGCGCGGCCGCGGCCCGTGGGCCAGCACCGTCAGCCAGGTGCCCCACAGCACCAGCCACGCCGCCCACGCGGCGGGTGACAACGCGTTCAGCCGGTGTCCGTCGGCCAGGTTGGCATACGCTGTGGCGGCAATCTCCACGCCGCTCATGTCCACGCCCGAGCCATCGGAAAAGACGGTGCGGTAGTCGTCGCGCAGGCGATCCTGCGCACCGGCCGATTGCGCGGAAAAGCCGACGAAGACCATCGCGTCGCGGAACAGCGCCGGCTCGGCCGCCAGCACAGCCGGCAGGTCCGCGTACGACACGGTGCGGATGCTGCGCGAAGGGCCGTAGAAGTTCAGCGGCACCACGTCGTGGCCCGCATGCAAGGCCAGCAGTGCCTCGATCTGCGTGCGGGGCACGGGCAATTGCACGTCGGGCATCTCGTCCAGGCGATGCGCCACCCGGTCGACCAGCGTCGGGTCTTCCACGAAGCGTTCGCGCAGCCGGCTCACCGCAGCGGAAGGTGGCTCGCCCGCCGGCTCCATCGACGGGCAGTGACGAAGGGCTGCTTCCGCGCACACCAGGTCGGCCAAGGCCTGCGCCGCGTCACGGTGCTGCAGGTGGAAGGCCAGCACCGGCAGGCTGGGCATGTGGCCGGCATCGCGGCGAAAGGCCCAGTACATGTCGATGCGCGCGTCCTTCGGCAGCACGAACGGCGCCTGGTCCAGCGCCGCCGCGCCGATCACCGGCACGGCCGGCCGCAGCTGCTCCACCACCACTTCACCTGTCCCCTGGCGCCAGGCATCGCGGCGCAGCGACGAGGTGACCAGCACATTGCCGGCCTGCCGCAGGCTGCGGCCCAGCGCCTCGTCGTCGGGGGTCGGCGTCTCAAAAGTGAGATCGAAGGCGACCAGTCCCGCGCCGGCCGCATGCAGCCGGTCGACCAGTTCGCCATGCAGGCGCCGCGGCCATTGACGCGGCCGCTCGGGCAGGCCGAAGGTGGCGGCTGCGTGCTCGTCGATGGCCACCACCACCACACCGGCGGGCGGGGGCCGCAGGCCCCGCCAATGGAACAGGCCCTGCAGGCCCGGGCCGGACTCGACGGGCAGCAGCGGCTCCAGTGCCCAGGCCAGCAGGCCCAGCAAGGGCAGCAGGATCACGGTGAGCCACCAGGCACCACGGCGCCACGGGCTGCCGGCGCCGCGGGGCAGCGCCATCACCAGCGGGTGGGCAAGGGTTTGCAGATCACGAAGCACTCGGGCTCGAGCCGCACATAGCCGCCGGTTTCCAGGTCCTTCAGCAAACGGCTCACCATGGCCCGCGAGCAGCCGAGGCGGCTCGACATCTCCTTGTGCGTCCAGCGTTCGCGGATCACGCGCGTGCCGTCGCCCGCAGGCTCCGCGATGGTGTTGACCATGTGGATCAGGCGGCCGTACACGTCGTTCAATGCCAGCTGGCGTGCATTGGTGGTGGCGCTGCGCACACGGCGAATCACCTTCGCGAGCAATTCGAAAGCGAATTCGGGGTATTGCGCAATGTGCTCCAGCACCGCCTGCCGATTGATCACGGCGCAAGTGCAACGCTCGATCGTCACGACGCTGGCCGAACGAGCACCACCGTCCAGGCTCAATTCACCCATGTACTCACCCGGCCCGTAAACGCCATAGGTGATCTCCTGGCCTTTGTCGCCCACCGAATAAGCCCGCACCCGCCCCGCCAACAGGATGTAGATCGTGTCGTCGCGGTCGCCCTCCTGAATCAGCAAAGTACCCGTGCGGTAATGACAGACTTGCCCGCGTTGTGCCAGGCGTTGCAAAAGGGGACTCAGGAAATTGCTGGAAGGATCTTCTTCGCGGTCTTGATTCAACATGCTCGACAGACGAGCCTTCATGCTCGTCGATGCATGCTAGCGGGGTCATGGATCCACGTGAAGCAAACCGTTACATATTGAATCCACAATGCGGAGTTCGGCGGCGCCCCTCAGGGAAAGGCGCGCAAGGTGGTGGTCATCGGTGGCAGGCGCGCCACCTGTTGCACCAGGTCTCGCAGGGTCGCCGCCCCGGTCTTGGCGCGGATGCTGCTGATCTGGGTGCGCACGGTGGACAGGCGCACCCCCTGCGTCTGCGCCACCGCCGCCGGCCGCGCGCCGGCGCACAGGGCCTTGAGCACCTGCGTCTCGGTGCCGGTGAGGCCGTGGCAGCGGGCGAAGGCCTCGACCGACAGTTCCTCGCACATCTGGCGCTTGTTGAACATCAGCAGCACGGCGCCTTCCGGCACCTCGGCCGAGGCCGGCAAGGGCACCACCACCACGTTGACCCGCGCGCCCGCCGGGCCCAAGCTGAGCATGCAGCGCCGGTGCCGGCCGGCGGCAGCGGCCAGCGCCTCGCGCACCGCGAGGTCGTCCTCGGCCGAACGGGCGCGCAACTGGGTGCCGATCACCTCCAGCGCATGCTCGCGCGCCAGCGTCAGCCGCGCAGCATGGTTCATGTGGATCACGCGACCCGGGTGGCGGACCACCAGCACGCCGTAGTCGATCTCATCCATCACCGCGCGCAGGCACTGCGCCACGCCGGCGTCACCCCGGCGTTCGGGCCCGGCATAGGCAGGCTCTCGCAGGCGTGGAGGCCGCAGGGCCTGCACGTCGCCGCCCAGCGGCGACAGGAATTCAAGCAACATCCGCTCCCCCCGTTCGACTGATCAACCACCGCGAACCAGGGTAGCGAACGGGCCTCGGGAAGAACTCCACCATTGCGCGGACCGCGCAAGGTGAAAACTCACCAACTCGTCGGAGACTGCCTTCAGAGGCTGAAGTCGTAGTCGATCACCAGCGGCGCATGGTCGGAAAAGCGCTGCGCCAGGTAGATGTGCTCGCGCCGGGCAGCGGCCGCCACGCCGGGGGTGGCCAGGTGGTAGTCCAGCCGCCAGCCCACGTTCTTGGCCCAGGCCTGGCCGCGGTTGCTCCACCAGGTGTACTGCTCGGCCTGGGTGTTGAGCGTGCGGAACACGTCCACCAGGCCGGCTTCGTCCAGCAGGCGCGTCATCCAGGCCCGCTCCTCGGGCAAAAAGCCGCTGTTCTTCTGGTTGCTGCGCCAGTTCTTGAGGTCGATCTCCTTGTGGGCGATGTTCACGTCACCCATCAGGATGAATTCGCGCTCGGCCTTCAGCCGCACCAGGTGCAGGTACATCTTGGTCAGGAAGCGGAATTTGGCGGCCTGCCGCTCCTCGCCGCTGCTGCCGCTGGGGAAGTAGCAGCTGATCAGGCTGAGCTTGCGGCCGCCCACGTCGTAGCGCGCCTCCACGTAGCGGCCCTCGGCGTCGAATTCATCGGGGTCGAAGCCCATGATCACGTCGGTGGGCGGCTTGCGGGAATACAGGCCCACACCCGAGTAGCCCTTCTTCTCGGCGTAGTGGAAATGGCCGGGCATGCCGTCGAGGGTGTCGAAGCGGCCGGCCACCGTGTCGGCCTGGGCCTTGACTTCCTGCACCCCCATACAATCTGCCGCCGTTTCTGCGGCCCATGCCTCGAAACCCTTGGTCGCCGCCGACCGGATGCCATTCAGATTGAGGGTGACGAGCCGAAACATACCTTGAGGACCTTCCTTCATGAGCACCCACGAACACACCGACCCGCTGGCCCAAGAGTTCGTCGAGTTCTCGGTGAAGGCCGGTGTGCTTCGCTTTGGCGAGTTCAAGACCAAAGCGGGGCGGCTGTCGCCCTATTTCTTCAACGCCGGCTTGTTCGATGACGGCGCCAAGCTGGGCCGTCTGGCGGAATTCTATGCACGCCGGCTGCTGGCCTCGGGCCTGCAGTTCGACATGCTGTTCGGCCCGGCCTACAAGGGCATCACCCTGGCCGCCGCGGTGAGCGTGGAACTGGCGCGCCTGGGGCACAACAAGCCCTTCGCCTACAACCGCAAGGAAGCCAAGGACCACGGCGAAGGCGGCACGCTGGTCGGCGCACCGGTGCGCGGCCGCGTTCTCATCATCGATGACGTCATTTCCGCAGGCACCTCGGTGCGCGAGTCCATCACCATGATCGAAGCCGCAGGCGGCCAGCCGGTGGGCGTGTCATTGGCGCTCGACCGCCAGGAAAAGGCCACCGAGAACGGCGCCGATGTTGCGTGGTCGGCGGTCCAGGACGTCACCAGGCGTTTCAACTTGAGCGTGGTGTCGATTGCGACGCTGCAGGATCTGCTGGACTATCTGGCCCACACCAGCGACGCCGCCTTGGCGGCGCACGCAGACAGCGTGGCCGGATACCGGGCGCGTTACGGAATCTGAATGCAACGAACGAGACACCGGCCGGCGACCGCACGATGGCTGAGCACCGCCCTGGCGATGGCCCTGGCCTGCGCAGCCGCCGTGGCGCAGCCCCAGAGTCCGGCGTCTTCGTCCGCGGGCATCTACACCTGCACCACGCCTGACGGCCGGCGCTTCACCTCCGACCGACCCATTCCGGCCTGCAATGCGCAGGAGCAGCGGGTGCTCAACAGCGACGGCTCGCTGCAGCGCATCCTGCCGCCTTCGCTCACGCCCGAGGAACGCGCACTGCGCGAAGCCGCCGAACGGCGCGCCCAGGCCGAGCGCACCGCGCGGATGGATGCGGTGCGCCGCGACCGCAACCTGCTCAACCGCTTTCCCAACGAGGCCGCCCACCGCGCCGCGCGCGAAGCCGCGCTCGACACCGTACGGGTGGCGATGCGCGCCACCGACATGCGCCTGAAGCGCCTGGCCGACGAGCGCAAACCGCTGCTCTCGGAAGCGGAGTTCTACCGCGACCGCACGCTGCCCGGCCCGCTGAAGCAGCAACTGGAGGCCAACGAGGCCGCCGCGGAAGCGCAGCGCGCCGCCGCACAGACGCAGGCGGCCGAGCTGGACCGCATCAACCGCAACTTCGACCTCGAGCTGGAACGCCTGCGCCGGCTGTGGGCCGGCACGCCCGCGGGCTCGCTCAGCGGGCCGCAGACGCTGCCCGCCAGCGACACCCGGTAGATGGGGCACCCGGCGCCCCTGCGGGGCGCCACCCTCCGAGAGGGTCCCGAGGCCGCTTGGGAACGGCCCGGCGCTGGCCTCGGGGGATGGAACACCCGGCGCCCCTGCGGGACGCCACCCTCCGCGAGGGTGCCGAGGCCGCTTGGGAGCGGCCCGGCGCTGGCCTCGGGGGATGGAGCACCCGGCGCCGGCTTCAGGAACTGAGCTTTTGCTTCAGCAGCTCGGTGGCCTGGGCCGGATTGGCCTTGCCCTTGCTGGCCTTCATCACCTGGCCGACCAGCGCATTGAAGGCCTTGTCCTTGCCGGCGCGGAACTCGTCGACCGACTTCTGATTGGCGGCCAGCACCTCGGCGACGATGGCCTCCAGCGCGCCGGTGTCGTTCATCTGCTTCAGGCCCTTGGCCTCGATGACCGCGTCGACGTCAGCCTCACCGGCCCACAGCGCATCGAACACCTGGCGCGCGCCGTTGTTCGACACCGTACCGTCGGTGATGCGGCCGATCAGCCGCGCCAGCGTGGCGGCCGACACCGGGCAGTCGTCGATCGTCTTGCCTTCGGCATTCAGCCGGCGCGAGACCTCGCCCATCAGCCAGTTGGCCACCAGCTTCGGTTGCTGGCAGGCATCGCGCGTGGTTTCATAGAACCGGGCCAGCGCCAGGCTCTGCGTCATCATCGTCGCGTCGTAGGCCGGCAGGCCGTCGGCGGTCTGGAAGCGCTCGGCCATCTTCGCCGGCAGCTCGGGCATCTCGCCCTTCACCCGTTCCACCCACTCGGGCGCGATCACCAGCGGCGGCAGGTCGGGGTCGGGGAAGTAGCGGTAGTCGTGCGCGTCTTCCTTGGTGCGCATGGACCGCGTTTCGCCGGTGTCGGGGTTGAACAGCACCGTCGCCTGCACGATGGGCAGCCCGTCCTCGATCTGGTCGATCTGCCACTGCACCTCGAAGTCGATCGCCTGCTGCAGGAAGCGGAAGCTGTTGAGGTTCTTGATCTCGCGCCGCGTGCCGAAGGGCTGGCCCGGCCGCCGCACCGAGACGTTGGCGTCGCAACGGAAGCTGCCTTCCTGCATGTTGCCGTCGCAGATGCCCAGCCAGGTGACCAGGCCGTGCAGCGTGCGCGCGTACTCCACCGCCTCGGCCGACGAGCGCATCTCGGGCTCGGACACGATCTCCAGCAGCGGCGTGCCCGCACGGTTGAGGTCGATGCCGGTCTGGCCGTGGTAGTCCTCGTGCAGCGACTTGCCGGCGTCTTCTTCCAGGTGGGCGCGGGTCAGGTGCACCGTCTTGCGCTGCTCACCGACGAAGAAGCTGATCTGCCCGCCCTGCACCACCGGGATCTCGTACTGGCTGATCTGATAGCCCTTGGGCAGGTCGGGGTAGAAGTAGTTCTTGCGCGCGAAGATGGACAGCGGCGCCACCTTGGCACCCACGGCCAGGCCGAAGCGGATGGCCCGCTCGACCGCGCCGCGGTTCATCACCGGCAGCGTGCCGGGCAGCGCCAGGTCGACGGCGCAGGCCTGGGTGTTGGGCGCCGCGCCGAACTGCGTGCTGGCGCCGCTGAAGATCTTGCTCTGGGTGGAAAGCTGCGCGTGCGTCTCCAGGCCGATGACGACCTCGTAGCCGCGGATCAGGGAAGCTGTGGACATGGGGTGGGCCGGTTCAGAAGCCCGCCGGAGCGCGGGTGTGCCAATCGGTGGCCTGCTGGAAGGCATGGGCCGCATGCAGCAGCGTGCCTTCGGCGAAGTAGTTGCCGATGAGCTGCAGGCCCACCGGCATGCCGCCGGCGCCCAGGCCGGCCGGCACGCTCATGCCGGGCAGGCCGGCCAGGCTGGCGGGCAGTGTGAAGATGTCGGCCAGGTAGGCGGCCACCGGGTCGTTGCCCTGCTCGCCCAGTTGCCAGGCCACGCTGGGCGCCACCGGCCCGGCGATCACGTCGCACTCGCGGAAGCTGGCCTGGAAGTCGTCGGCGATCATGCGGCGCAGCTTCTGCGCCTGCAGGTAGTAGGCGTCGTAGTAGCCGTGGCTCAGCACGTAGGTGCCGATCATGATCCGGCGCTGCACCTCGGGGCCGAAGCCTTCGGCCCGGCTCTTCTTGTACATGTCCAGCAGATCGCTGTACTTGTCTGCACGATGACCGAACTTGACGCCGTCGAAGCGGCTCAGGTTCGAGCTGGCCTCGGCCGGCGCGATGATGTAGTACACCGGGATGGACAGCTCGGTGCGCGGCAGGCTCACGTCCACCAGCGTGGCGCCCAGCTTCTCCAGCTCGGCCAGCGCGGCGCGCACGGTGCCTTCGACGTCGGCGGCCAGCGCCTGCGGGAAGAACTCCTTCGGCAGGCCCACGCGCAAGCCCTTCAGCGGCTGGGCCGCGGTGGCGCCGGCACGCGGCGCCCGCATCTGCGCATGGAAATCCTGCGGCGGCCGCTCGGCGCTGGTGGCGTCGCGCGGATCGAAGCCGCTCATCGCCGACAGCAGCAGCGCGCAATCTTCGGCGCTGCGGGCCAGCGGGCCGGCCTGGTCGAGGCTGGAGGCGAAAGCGATCATCCCGTAGCGCGAGCACACGCCGTAGGTGGGCTTGATGCCGGTGACGCCCGAAAAACTCGCCGGCTGGCGGATGGAGCCGCCGGTGTCGGTGCCGGTGGCGGCCGGCAGCAGGCGTGCGGCCACCGCGGCGGCCGAGCCGCCCGACGAACCACCCGGCACGCGCGTGGTGTCCCACGGGTTGCGGGCCGGGCCGTAGGCCGAGTTCTCGTTGGCCGAGCCCATCGCGAACTCGTCGCAGTTGAGCTTGCCCAGGCTCACCATGCCGGCACCGGTGACGCCGTCGGCGCCCCGGCCCAGGCGCGCCACCACGGTGGCGTCGAACGGGCTGCGGTAGCCGGCCAGCATCTTCGAGCCGGCGGTGGTGGGCGCATCGGCGGTGACGAACACGTCCTTGTGCGCGATGGGCACGCCGGTCAGCGCATGGGCCTGGCCGGCGGCACGCCGCTCGTCGGCGGCGCGGGCCTGGGCCAGCGCGTTGTCGGCGTCCAGGTGCAGGAAGCTGCCCAGGCTCTCATGGGCCTGGGCGCGGGCCACGAAAGCCTGCGTCAGCTCGACGCTGGAGACTTCGCCGGCCGCCAGTGCCGCCGACAGCGCGGCCACGCCACGGGTATGCAGATCGGCACCGCTCATTCGATCACCTTGGGCACGAGGAACAGGCCGTCCTGCACGGCGGGGGCGCTGCGCTGGTTCGCTTCGCGGTCATCGGCTTCGGTCACGGCGTCTTCACGCAGCCGCAGCTGCACGGCCTGCACCGCAGACAGCGGGGTGTACAGCGGCTCGATGCCGCTGGTGTCCACGGCGCTCATGCGTTCGACGATGCCGAAGAAACCGTTGAGCTGGTCCAGCAGCTCGGAGCGGGCTTCGGGCTTGAGTTCCAGGCGCGCCAGATGCGCGATCCGGCTCACGTCCTCGGGGGTCAGGGCCATCGGTGTGGGCTTGTCGGGGTTGTCGCCGGGCGGGTAAAGCTGGCTGCAAAACGCAGTGCCAGACCACCAGAAGGCGGGGGTTGATGGGGTATTATCGCCCGTTCCCCACATGGCCTACGGTCCGCCGCACGCGTTTGCCACCGCAGCCGCGCAACGCCGCCGTACCCGGGTCGCATGTCGCGTCACCGGGTCAGGGTTCCGTGTGTCGGGGCCAGAATTTCCGGCGCCATACGGCCCTGAGCGGGTCGGGTGCCACGCCCTCCGAACGAACAACACTCCACATTGATGCGCCAGCCGCTGCAGCGATGCGTCCCGGGCCCGGTGGCCCGGTCGATGCGCGCGACCGCTGAGTGCACACCCCTCCCCCCGCCATGTTCGAATCGTTTCGCCGTTATTTCTCCACCGACCTCGCCATCGACCTGGGCACCGCCAACACGCTGATCTATGTGCGCGGCAAGGGCATCGTGCTGGACGAGCCCTCCGTGGTCGCCATCCGCCATGAAGGCGGCCCCCACGGCAAGAAGACCATCCAGGCCGTCGGCGCCGAAGCCAAGGCCATGCTGGGCAAGGTGCCCGGCAACATAGAAGCCATCCGCCCGATGAAGGACGGCGTGATCGCCGACTTCACCGTCACCGAGCAGATGCTCAAGCAGTTCATCAAGATGGTGCATCCGCGCTCGGTGCTCAAGCCCAGCCCGAGGATCATCATCTGCGTGCCCTGCGGCTCCACCCAGGTCGAGCGCCGCGCCATCCGCGAAAGCGCGCTGGGCGCCGGTGCCTCCGAGGTGTACCTGATCGAAGAACCCATGGCCGCGGCCATCGGCGCAGGCCTGCCGGTGTCCGAGGCATCGGGCTCCATGGTGGTGGACATCGGCGGCGGCACCACCGAGGTCGGCGTCGTGTCGCTGGGCGGCATGGTCTACAAGGGCTCGGTGCGGGTGGGTGGCGACAAGTTCGACGAAGCCATCATCAACTACATCCGCCGCAACTACGGCATGCTGATCGGCGAGCCCACCGCCGAAGCGATCAAGAAGAACATCGGCAGCGCCTTCCCGGGCTCCGAGGTCAAGGAGATCGAGGTCAAAGGCCGCAACCTCAGCGAAGGCGTGCCGCGCAGCTTCACCATCAGCAGCAACGAGATCCTCGAAGCGCTGACCGACCCGCTGAATAACATCGTCTCCAGCGTCAAGAACGCGCTGGAACAGACGCCGCCCGAGCTGGGCGCCGACATCGCCGAGCGCGGCATGATGCTGACCGGCGGCGGCGCGCTGCTGCGCGACCTGGACCGCCTGCTGGCCGAAGAAACCGGCCTGCCCGTGCTGGTGGCCGAAGATCCGCTGACCTGCGTGGTGCGCGGCTGCGGCATGGCCCTGGAGCGCATGGAGCGCCTGGGCAGCATCTTCACTTCGGAATAATCCGCGTCATCTTCCACCGCGGGCCGGCGCGTGCAAGACGTGGCCGGCCTTTCGTCATCTGAGCCGCCGAGCCCCGAGCCGACACCATGCAGCTGGGCACCCTAGACCGCACACCGCCGCCCTTCTTCCGGCAGGGCGTGTCCGCGCTCACCAAGCTGCTGTTCTTCGCGGCGCTGGCCGTGTTTTTGATGGTGGCCGATGGCCGCTTCCAGCTGGTGGTGGGCGCACGGGCGGTGCTGGCCACGGTGCTGCTGCCGGTGGAGCGGGCGCTGCTGGTGCCGCGCGAGATCCTGGCCGGCGGGCGTGACTACCTGCAGGGCATCGCCCAGGCGCGCGCGGCCGAGAACGCGGCCCGGCTGGAGATGGTGCGCCAGGCGGAACGTGTGTCGCAGGTGGCGCTGCTGGAGCGTGAGAACGAGCGCCTGCGTGCACTGCTGGAGCTGCGCCCCGCGCTGACCGTGCGCTCCACCGCCGCCGAGGTGCTGTACGAGGCGGCCGATCCCTTCTCGCGCAAGGTGTTCATCGACCGCGGCGAGAACCAGGGCATCGTGCTCGGCTCGCCCGTCATCAACGAAGGCGGCGTGATGGGCCAGGTGACGCGGCTGTACCCGCTGACCGCCGAGGTCACGCTGCTGACCGACAAGGACGCCGCCATTCCGGTGCTGAACACCCGCACCCAGCAGCGCAGCGCCGCCTTCGGCGGCCCCGGCGCCACGCTGGAACTGCGCTTCATGGCCGCCAACTCCGACGTCAAGGCCGGTGACGTGCTGACCACCTCGGGCGTGGACGGCGTGTACCCGTCGGGCCTGCCGGTGGCCACGGTGGCCAGCGTCGAGCGCCAGGCCGAGGCAGGCTTCGCCCGCATCGTGCTCAAGCCCGCGGCCGTGCTGGACGGCGTGCGCCACGTGATGGTGCTGGAGCCGCTCAGCGCCCAGCTGCCCCCGCCCCCCGCGCCAGAGCCGGCGCCCGCGGTCGACCCCCGGAGCAAGCGCAAGCCATGATCATGCCCCGCGGCTCGGACCAGCTGCTGCTGCCGGCCAACCCGTTCTTCGTCTGGTTCACGCTGCTGTTCGCGCTGCTGTTCAACCTGCTGCCCTTCGGCCGTGAACCGGCGGTGCCCGACCTGCTGGCGCTGGTGCTGGTGTTCTGGAACGTGCACCAGCCGCGGCGTGTGGGCGTGGGCGTGGCCTTCGTCTTCGGCCTGCTGATGGACGTGCACGAGGCGGCCCTGCTGGGCCAGCATGCACTGGCCTACACGCTGCTGTCGTTCTTCGCCATCACCATCCACCGGCGGCTGCGCTGGTTCGGCCTGCCGGCGCAGGCGCTGCACGTGCTGCCGCTGTTCGCGGCGGCGCATGCGGTGTCCATCGTCGTGCGGCTGATCGCGGGCGGCATGTTGCCGGGCTGGCCCATCCTGTGGGCCCCGGTGCTGGAAGCGGCCTTGTGGCTGCCGGCAACATGGCTGCTGCTGGCGCCGCAGCGCCGCGCGCCCGATCCGGACGAAAATCGGCCGCTGTGACCGAGATCAAGAACCTCGAACGCGAGATCAGCCGCTTTCGCGGCCGGCTGGTGGCGGCTGCCTTGTTCGTGCTGCTGGGCTTCGGCCTCATCGCCACGCGCATGGTCTACCTGCAGATCTACCGCCACGAGGAACTGGCCACGCGGGCCGAGGCCAACCGCATCGCGGTGCTGCCGGTCGTGCCCAACCGCGGGCTCATCGTCGACCGCAACGGCGTGGTGCTGGCCACCAACTACTCGGCCTACACGCTGGAAATCACCCCCTCCAAGGCCGGCGACCTGGAAGCCACGATCGATGCGCTGTCGCACCTGGTGGAGATCCAGCCGCGCGACCGCCGCCGCTTCAAGCGGCTGATGGACGAGAGCAAGAGTTTCGAGTCGCTGCCCATCCGCACCAAGCTGACCGATGCCGAGGTGGCGCGCTTCATGGCGCAGCGCTTCCGCTTCCCCGGCGTGGACGTGCGCGCGCGGCTGTTCCGCAATTACCCCCTGGGCGACGTCGGCGCCCATGTCATCGGCTACATCGGCCGCATCAACCAGGCCGAGAAGAAGGCCATGGAAGACTGGGACGAGGAAGTCCAGGCCAACTACCGCGGCACCGAGGTCATCGGCAAGCTCGGCGTGGAGCAGAGCTACGAGCGCGAGCTGCACGGCCAGACCGGCTTCGAGGAAGTGGAAACCAGTGCCGGCGGCCGCGCCGTGCGGCGGCTGAAGACCCACCCCGCCACGCCGGGGAACACGCTGGTGCTGTCGATCGACATCAAGCTGCAGGCGCTGGTGGAGCAGATGTTCGGTGACCGCCGCGGCGCGCTGGTGGCCATCGATCCGCGCAACGGCGAGGTGCTGGCCTTCGTCAGCAAGCCCACCTTCGACCCCAACCTGTTCGTCGACGGCATCGACTACGACAGCTGGAAGGAGCTCAACGAGTCCATCGACCGGCCGCTGCTGAACCGCGCACTTCGTGGCACCTACCCGCCGGGCTCCACCTTCAAGCCCTTCATGGCGCTGGCGGCGCTGAACACCGGCAAGCGCGGTCCCAACGTAGTGATCCAGGACAACGGCAGCTTCGTGTTCGGCAACCACACCTTCCGCAGCCACGGCGACAAGGGCCTGGGCCCGGTGGACATGTACCGGTCCATCGTCAAGTCGAGCAACGTCTACTACTACTCGCTGGCCAACGAGATGGGCGTGGACCTGATGCACGACCAGCTGTCGCCGCTGGGCTTCGGGCGCCGCACCGGGATCGACCTGGAAGCCGAAGGCACCGGCCTGCTGCCGTCCACCGCCTGGAAGAAGAAGGCCTACAAGCGGCCCGAGCAGCAGAAGTGGTTCTCCGGCGAAACCATCTCGCTGGGCATCGGCCAGGGTTACAACAACTTCACCATGCTGCAGGTGGCCAGCGCCACCGCCACGCTGGTGGCCGGCGGCCAGCGCTTCCAGCCGCGGCTGGTGCGTGAGGTCGAGAACGTCGTCACCCATGAGAAGCGCCGCGTCTCCGGCCAGCCGCTGGACGCGCTGCCCTACAAGCCCGAGCACATCGCGCTGGTGCTGCGCGCGCTGCACGGCGTGACGCAAGAGGGCACCTCCACCCCGGTGTTTGCCGGCGCGCCCTATAAGTCCGGCGGCAAGACCGGCACCGCACAAGCCGTGGGCGTGCGTGCCAACGAGAAATACAACGCCGCCAAGCTGAGCGAATACCAGCGCGACCACTCGGTGTACATGGCCTTCGCGCCGCTCGAGAACCCCACCATCGCGCTGGCGGTGATCGTGGAAAACGCCGGCTGGGGCGCCGCCGCGGCAGCGCCCATCGCGCGCCGGGTGTTCGACTACAGCCTGCTGGGCCTGTGGCCCAGCGACGAGGACATGGCCGCCACCCAGCAGGGCAAGTCGGTGGCCCCCATCGGCACGCCGCGCCAGGCGGCCGACGTGCCGCTGCCCGGAGGCACCGCGATGGCCGGCCTGCCCGGCGTCGCGCTGGACGTGGGCAGCGAACGTGGCGCGCCTTCTCCCATTCCTTCGGTGCCCGAGTCACCGGCCGCCACGCCGGCGCCGGTGCCCGCCTCGGGCCCGCAGCAACTGGCGCAGGCGGCCACGGCCGCGCAGCGCAGCAACCGATGAGCGCCGTCATTGAACGCCCCTCGCTGTGGGTGCGGCTGCGCCCGCTGTTCGTGGGCTACGACTACTGGCTGATCGTGGCCATCCTGCTGCTGGCCGCAGGCGGCCTGGTGACGATGTACTCCGCCGGCTTCGACCACGGCACACGCTTCGTCGACCATGGCCGCAACATGATGCTGGGCGCTGCGGTGCTGCTGCTGGTGGCGCAGGTGCCGCCGCAGCGGCTGATGATGCTGGCCGTGCCCGTGTACGCCGTGGGCGTGGCCTTGCTGGTGGCCACGGCCATATTCGGCATCACCAAGAAGGGCGCCACGCGCTGGCTGGACGTGGGCATCGTGGTGCAGCCCAGCGAGATCCTGAAGATCGGCATGCCATTGATGATGGCCTGGTGGTTCCAGAAGCGCGAAGGCCAGCTGCGCGCGCTCGATTTCGTGGTGGGCGGGCTGATCCTGGCCATCCCCGTCGGCCTGGTGATGAAGCAGCCCGACCTGGGCACGGCCATCCTCATCCTGGCGGGCGGGCTGTACGTGATGTTCTTCGCCGGCCTGAGCTGGAAGCTCATCCTGCCGGTGCTGGTGGTGGGCGTCGTCGGCATCACCGCGCTGGTGCTGTCGGAGGAGGCGATCTGCCAGCCCGACGTGGTGTGGCCGGTGCTGCGCGAGTACCAGAAGCACCGCGTGTGCACACTGCTGGACCCCACGCAGGACCCGCTGGGCAAGGGCTTCCACATCATCCAGGGGATGATCGCGATTGGCTCCGGCGGCATCCATGGCAAGGGCTTCATGAACGGCACCCAGACCCACCTGGAGTTCATCCCCGAACGCACCACCGACTTCATCTTCGCGGCCTTCAGCGAAGAGTTCGGCCTGGCCGGCGTGGCCGGGCTGCTGGTGGGCTTCACCTTCCTGCTGTTCCGCGGGCTGGTGATCGCCGCCGAAGCGCCCACCATGTTCGCCCGCCTGCTGGCCGGCGCGCTGTCGCTGAGCATCTTCACCTACTGCTTCGTGAACATGGGCATGGTCAGCGGCATCCTGCCGGTGGTGGGCGTGCCGCTGCCCTTCATCAGCTACGGCGGCACCGCCATGGTCACGATGGGCCTGGGGCTGGGCATGCTGATGTCCATCGCCAAGAGCCGGCGGTTGATGCAGAGCTAGCCTTCAGGGGCTACCGGAAAGCGCACCGTGAAGCGGGTGCCCGGCGGCGTGTTGCGCGGGTGGGCGTCTTCCACCGCCACCACCGCGCCGTGCTGCAGCGCGATCTCGCGCACGATGGCGAGGCCCAGGCCCGAGCCGTCCACGTTGGTGCCCAGCGCGCGGTAGAAGGCCTGGAACACCAGCTCGCGCTCAGCCTCCGGAATGCCGGGGCCGTTGTCCTCCACCTGCAGCACCACCACCTGGCCAAACGGATCGGCCACCACACGCACCGTCACCGCGCCGCCCGAAGGCGTGTACTGCAGCGCGTTGTCCACCAGGTTGCGCACCAGCTCGCGCACCAGCACGGGCTGGCCCTGGATGCGCATGGAAGGGCCAGCGCTGTGTGCGTCCGGCCCTTCGTAGCCGAGGTCGATGCGCTTTTCCAGCGCGCGTGGCACGAAGTCGCGCACCGTCTCCACCGCCAGCCGCGGCAGGCTCACCTCCTGCGTCTTGCGCGCCTGCTCCTTGTCCTCGGCCCGAGCCATCGCCAGCAGCTGGTTGACCATGTGCGCCGCCCGCTGCGTGGAACGGGCGATCTGCTGCAGCGAGCGCTTGACCGAGGCCACGTCGCCGCCGCTGTCCAGCTCACGCTGCGCCAGCTCGGCCTGCATGCGCAGGCCGGCCAGCGGCGTCTTCAGCTGGTGGGCCGCATCGGCCAGAAAGTGCTTCTGCGCGCTGATGGACAGGTCCAGCCGCGCCAGCAGGTCGTTGATCGAGCGCACCAGCGGCGCCACCTCGTCGGGCGCATCACGCTCCTCGATCGGCGAGAGGTCGTGGCTTTCGCGCTCGCGGATGCGCCGCTGCAGCGCATTGAGCGGCGCCAGCCCGCGCGCCAGCGCCAGCCACACCAGCAGCACCGCCACCGGCAGGATGACGAACTGCGGCAGGATCACGCCGCGGAAGATCTCGGTGGCCAGGCGGGAGCGCTTGTCCAGCGTCTGCGCCACCTGCACCAGCGGCACGCTGTCCTTCGGGGCGTTGGCATCGGCCAGCCACATGTAGGCGATGCGCACCGGCTCGCTCAGCACCTGGTCGTCGCGAAAGCGCAGCTCGCCCGGCGCGGCACGTTCTTCGTCGGGCACCGGCAGGTCGCGGTCGCCGGCCAGGAACTCGCCGCGCAGGCCCAGCACCTGGTAGAAGACCTGGTCGCTGTCGTCGCTGCGCAGGATCTCGGCCGCGGCCTCGGGGATCTTCACCTTCACCAGCGGCGGCACGAACTCGCTGCTCTCCACCGACACCCGGCGCGCCACCGTGCGCGCCAGCTCGCCCAGCTCACGGTCGTAAGGTCGATTGGCAATGCCTTGCGCCACCAGCCAGGTGAGCGCCACGCTGATGGGCCACAGCAGCAGCAGCGGCGCCAGCATCCAGTCCAGGATCTCGCCGAACAGCGAGCGCTGCTCGCGCAGGGGGCCGGGCATGCGGTCGCTCGCCTCCGTCAGCCGGCCGGGCCGCTCAGCCCGGAATCTTCTCGAGGCAGTAGCCCAGCCCGCGCACCGTGGCGATGCGCACCGGACCCTGCTCGATCTTCTTGCGCAGGCGGTGGATGTACACCTCGATGGCGTTGTTGCTCACCTCTTCGCCCCACTCGCACAACCGCTCCACCAGCTGGTCCTTGCTGACCAGCCGGCCGGCGCGCTGCAGCAGCACCTCCAGCAGCGACAGCTCGCGTGCCGACAGATCGACCATCTGGTCGTTGAGGTAGGCCACGCGGCCGGTGGCATCGAAGCTCAGCGGCCCGTGCTTGATGACGGTGGACGCCGAACCAAGACCGCGGCGGGTGAGCGCACGCACCCGTGCCTCCAGCTCGGCCAGCGAGAAGGGCTTGGCCATGTAGTCGTCGGCGCCCAGGTCCAGGCCCTTGACCCGTTGCTCCACGCTGTCGGCCGCGGTGAGGATGAGCACCGGCACGCTGGAGCCGCGGGCGCGCAGCCGGCGCAGCACCTCCAGGCCGTGCAGCTTGGGCAGGCCCAGGTCGAGGATCAACAAGTCGAATTCATGCGCGGACAAAGCCGCGTCGGCTTCGCTGCCACTGCCGACCTGATCGACCGCATAACCGGTATTGCGCAGCGAGCGGATCAGGCCATCGGCCAGCACCTGGTCGTCCTCGGCTATCAGAATGCGCACGATGTTGTCTCCTGTGCCACCGATTTTAGGGATTCAATCTCCCAGCTTCGGGGGCTTTGCCAGTACTGTACGAATATCCAGCTTCGGGTATCATGGCGCCATCGCCTGGAGAACCCCATGGACGCACCCGTCAAAGCCTTGAACACCGAAAAAGCCAAAGCCCTGCAAGCCGCCCTCTCCCAAATCGAGAAGCAGTTTGGCAAGGGTTCCATCATGCGCCTGGGCGACGGCGAAGTGGTGGAAGACATCCAGGTCGTCTCCACCGGCTCGCTCGGCCTCGACATCGCGCTGGGCGTCGGCGGCCTGCCTCGCGGCCGCGTGGTCGAGATCTACGGCCCCGAATCGTCGGGCAAGACCACCCTCACGCTGCAAGTCATCGCCGAGATGCAGAAGCTCGGCGGCGTCTGCGCCTTCATCGACGCCGAACACGCGCTGGACGCCCAGTACGCGCAAAAGCTGGGCGTCAACCTGCAGGACCTGCTGATCTCCCAGCCCGACACCGGCGAGCAGGCGCTCGAAATCGTCGACGCGTTGGTGCGTTCCGGCTCCATCGACCTCATCGTGGTCGACTCGGTCGCCGCGCTCACGCCCAAGGCCGAACTGGAAGGTGAAATGGGCGACGCCCTGCCCGGCCTGCAGGCCCGGCTGATGAGCCAGGCGCTGCGCAAGCTCACCGGCACGATCAAGAAGACCAACACCATGGTCATCTTCATCAACCAGATCCGCATGAAGATCGGCGTGATGTTCGGCAACCCCGAAACCACCACCGGCGGCAATGCGCTGAAGTTCTACGCCTCGGTGCGCCTGGACATCCGCCGCACTGGCAGCATCAAGAAGGGCGAAGAAGTCGTCGGCAGCGAAACCAAGGTCAAGGTCGTCAAGAACAAGGTCTCGCCCCCGTTCAAGACCGCCGAGTTCGACATCCTGTACGGCGAAGGCATCAGCCGCGAAGGCGAAATCATCGACATGGGCGTGGAAGCGCGCATCCTCGACAAGTCCGGCGCCTGGTACGCCTACAACGGCGAAAAGATCGGCCAGGGCAAGGACAACGCCCGCGAGTTCCTGCGTGAGAACCGCGACGTCGCCACCGAGATCGAGAACAAGGTGCGCGAAGCACTGGGCATCCCGTTGCTGCCCGGCAAGGCCGACGGCGCTGCGCCGGCTGCCGCGCCCACCAAGTAAGCCGATCGCATGGCCACAGCGCCCGCCCGGCTTTCATTGAAGGCGCGGGCGCTCAAGCTCCTGGCGCAACGGGAGCACAGCCGGATCGAGCTGCGGCGCAAGCTGCTGCCGCATGCGCAGGCCTTCTGCGAAGCGCGCCGGCAGGCGCATGAGCAGGCCACCGACCAGCAGGCGCCCGACGACGCCCAGCCTGCCGAGCCGCTGGAAACACCGAACCAGTGCCTCGACAAGCTGCTCGACTGGCTGCAGGCGCACCGCTACCTGAGTGAAGAGCGCTTCGTCGAAAGCCGGGTGCATGCGCGGGCCACCCGCTTCGGCAACACCCGCATACGGCTGGAACTGGCGCAGCACGGCCTGGCACTCGACGCCGAGCAGGCCGCGCAGCTCAGGCAGTCCGAACTGGAACGTGCCCGCACCCTCTGGCAACGCCGGTTCGGCAGCCCGGCCACCGACCCCGCCGGGCGGGCCAAGCAGATGCGTTTCCTCGCCGGCCGGGGCTTTTCCGGCGAAACCATCCGGCGCGTGGTGCAGGGCGCGGACGACGAAGCCTGCGGGTAGCCGCAGGTTGGCTGCGGCGCAAGATGCTACATTCCCGCGGTTTCCTTGGCGCATGCGCGCTGGGGAATGGCGGCCTCGCGCCGCAGACCTGCCCGCTGTCCATGGCCTCTTCGCTCCTCCTTCGCCATTCCTGCCGTCGGCCGCTGCATGCGCCGCGCGGCGGAACGGGCATCGCGGTGCAGCGGGCCGCCGGTTTCGCATGGTGGCGTCAGCCCGCTGTCGGCCATTCGGCCGACAATCCGCCTTTTCCGCCCGTCGCGGCACGCTGATCGCGGCCTGTCCGCCGCAGCGCACCGCTGTCCGCTCCCCCCTCCAAGATAAGCCTATGAAGATCCACGAGTACCAAGGCAAAGAAGTGCTGCGCCAGTTCGGCGTTCCGGTGCCGCGCGGTTACCCCGCGTTCACCGTGCAGGAAGCCGTCGAAGCGGCGCAGAAACTGGGCGGCAGCGTCTGGGTCGTCAAGGCGCAGATCCACGCCGGTGGCCGCGGCAAGGGCGGCGGCGTCAAGCTCGGCCGCTCGATGGACGACGTCAAGAAGCTGGCCGGCGAAATCCTCGGCATGCAGCTGGTCACGCACCAGACCGGCCCCGAAGGCCAGAAGGTCCGCCGCCTGTACATCGAAGAAGGCGCGGACATCCAGAAGGAGTTCTACGTCTCGCTGGTGACCGACCGCGGCACCCAGAAGGTGGCCCTGATCGCCTCGTCCGAAGGCGGCATGGACATCGAGGAAGTGGCCCACTCCACCCCCGAGAAGATCATCACCGAGATGATCGACCCGCTGGCCGGCCTGACCGACGAGCAGGCAGCGAAGGTGGCCAAGGCGATCGGCATGGAAGGCCACACCGTGGACCAGGCCGTGACGCTGTTCAAGAACCTGTACCGCTGCTACATGGAGACGGATGCCTCGCTGGTCGAGATCAACCCGCTCAACCGTGACGGCAAGGGCAACCTGATCGCGCTGGACGCCAAGTTCAACTTCGACTCCAACGCCCTGTTCCGCCACCCGGAAATCGTCGCCTACCGCGACCTGGATGAAGAAGACCCGGCCGAGATCGAAGCCAGCAAGTTCGACCTGGCCTACATCAGCCTGGACGGCAACATCGGCTGCCTGGTCAACGGCGCCGGTCTGGCCATGGCCACGATGGACACCATCAAGCTGTTCGGCGGCGAGCCGGCCAACTTCCTGGACGTGGGCGGTGGCGCCACCGCCGAGAAGGTCACCGAAGCCTTCAAGATCATGCTGAAGAACCCGGAGGTCAAGGGCATCCTGGTGAACATCTTCGGCGGCATCATGAAGTGCGACACCATCGCCACGGGCGTGATCACCGCCTGCAAGGCCGTGAACCTGAGCGTGCCGCTCGTCGTGCGCATGAAGGGCACGAACGAGGAAATTGGCAAGAAGCTGCTCGCCGAGTCCGGCCTGCCGATCATCAGCGCCGACACCATGGCCGAAGCCGCGACGAAGATCGTCGCCGCCGTGAAGTAAGACGGGAGCAGATTCATGTCGATCTACATCAACAAAGACACCAAGGTCATCACCCAGGGCATCACCGGCAAGACGGGCCAGTTCCACACGCTCGGCTGCCAAGCCTACGCCAACGGCAAGAACGCTTTCGTCGCGGGTGTGAACCCCAAGAAGGCCGGCGAGAAGTTCGAAGGCATTCCCATCTACGCCAGCGTCAAGGAAGCCGCCGGCCAGACGGGCGCCACCGTCAGCGTGATCTACGTGCCGCCCGCGGGCGCCGCGGCCGCCATCTGGGAAGCGGTGGAAGCCGACCTGGACCTGGTGATCGCGATCACCGAAGGCATCCCCGTGCGCGACATGCTGGAAGTGCGCAACAAGATGAAGGCCAAGGAAGCGGCCGGCGGCAAGAAGACGCTGCTGCTGGGCCCCAACTGCCCGGGCCTGATCACGCCGGACGAGATCAAGATCGGCATCATGCCCGGTCACATCCACCGCAAGGGCCGCATCGGCGTCGTGTCCCGTTCGGGCACGCTGACCTATGAAGCCGTGGCGCAGCTGACCGAGATCGGCCTGGGCCAGTCCAGCGCCGTCGGCATCGGTGGCGACCCGATCAACGGCCTGAAGCACATCGACGTGATGAAGGCCTTCAACGACGATCCGGACACCGATGCGGTGATCATGATCGGCGAGATCGGTGGCCCGGACGAGGCCGAAGCCGCCCGCTGGTGCAAGGACAACATGAAGAAGCCGATCGTCGGCTTCATCGCGGGCGTCACCGCGCCTCCGGGCAAGCGCATGGGCCACGCCGGCGCGCTGATCTCGGGCGGCGCCGACACCGCGGACGCCAAGCTGGCGATCATGGAAGAGTGCGGCTTCAAGGTCACCCGCAACCCGTCGGAAATGGGCAAGCTGCTCAAGGCACTGCTGTAAACCGGCGCCCGCCGCGCCGTGCGTAAAGCTACGTACGCGCGCGACGGAACCAAAACCTAAACTGCGGATCAGCGCCGGCCCTCGTGCCCGGCGCCCCCGCACCCCGGGGCCTGATGCTCACGCATCGGGCCTTTTGCTTTTCCTGCCGCCCTTCGGAGATTGCTTCCCATGGACTTCGCCTCCGCCACATTCTGGGCCGCGCTGGGTTCCATCATCCTGGCCAACGTCCTGCTGTCGGGCGACAACGCCGTGGTGATCGCCCTGGCCGCCCGCTCGCTGCCGCCGCATCAGCAGAAAAAGGCGATCTTCTTCGGCAGCGCCGCCGCCATCGTGATGCGGATCGCGCTCACGCTGCTGGCCGTCAAGCTGCTGGCCCTGCCTTACCTCAAGATCATCGGCGGCATCGCGCTGGTGTACATCGGCGTCAGCCTGCTGGTGGAAGACGACGGCGGTGAAGACGAAGGCGCGGGTGCCGGTCACTCCAGCATGCTCACCGCCATCCGCACCATCCTGGTGGCCGACCTGGTGATGAGCCTGGACAACGTGCTGGCCGTGGCCGCCGCCGCCAAGGGCGACACCGTGCTGCTGGTGCTGGGCCTGGGCATCAGCATCCCGCTGATCATCTTCGGCAGCACCATGCTGCTCAAGGTGATGGAACGCTTCCCGCTGATCATCACGCTGGGCGCGGCGCTGCTGGGCTTCCTGGCCGGCGAGATGACGCTGACCGACCCCGCCGTGGACAACTACTTCGGCCACCAGTCGCACCTGGCCGTCAATGCCGCTGGCACCATCGGCGCCATCCTGGTGGTGATGCTGGGCCTGTACCTCAAGCGTCGCCATTCGTCGCAGGCCGCGGCCTCGGCCAGCTGAGGACCCTGCTCGATACAATTTCCCGCTGAAGGGGAGTAGCTCTGGCGCCTGGCGGTGATCCGCGGGCGCCTTCGACAGATCGTCAGGACGAAGCCGGGAAGGCTTCCGGTCTGTCGGGCGGCGCCAGCGGCGCCCGCCGAGCAAGACCTTCGACACTTCCGTCCGCGATGCGGCGGTTGGCGCTCGAAGGCTTGCCTGCATCTGAACCCGTGCATCAGCCGCCTTCGAAGGGCAACCCGGTTGCGGACGATCTCGACGATCCCTGTCCGCACCCTGGAGTTGCCCATGACCTTCCTGTCTCCCGAATGGCTGTCCGCCCTGGCGTCGATCGTGCTGATCGACCTGATCCTGGCCGGTGACAACGCGATCGTGATCGCGCTGGCTGCCCGCAGCCTGCCCACCCATCTGCAGAAAAAAGCCATCCTCTGGGGCACCATCGGCGCGATCGTCGTGCGGTCGCTGATGACGCTGGTGGTGGTGTGGCTGCTGAAGATCCCCGGCCTGATGCTGGCCGGCGGCCTGGGCCTGGTGTGGATCGCCTACAAGCTGCTGGTGCCCGGCGGTGACGAAGAGCACGGCGGCGGCGGCGCCACCACCTTCTTCGGCGCGATGAAGACCATCATCGTGGCCGACGCGCTGATGGGCGTGGACAACGTGCTGGGCGTGGCCGGTGCCGCGCATGGCGCCTTCGACCTGGTGGTCATCGGCCTCTTGATCAGCGTGCCCATCGTGGTGTGGGGCAGCAGCGTGGTGCTGAAGCTGGTCGACCGCTTCCCGATCATCAGCTACCTGGGCGCCGGTGTGCTGGCCTTCACCGCGGCCAAGATGATCGTGGGTGAGCCGCTGCTCAAGCCGGTGTTCGACCCCAACGAGATCGCGCGCTGGGCGGTGTACGCCGTGGTGATCGCCGGCGTGCTGCTGGCCGGCCGCATGATGGCCCGCCGCGCCGAGGCGCACACCGGGGCGGCGTGACAAGGGCCCCCAAGCTCGCTGCGCTCGCGGCCCCCCAGGGGGGGCGCGTTCAGCCTTGGGGCGGCCCGGCGGCTGAACGGCCCCCATCATCTCCGCCGATGGCCATCGGCGGCGCCGTGCTAAGGTCCGCGCCCAAAAGGATGGACACGGGTTTTGGCAGGGCATGGGGGATTCGACGAAGCGGCCGATCGGCCCTGCCCAAGGCAGTGAACGGCTACTGCAGCGGGACAGCGAGTTCGACGGCTACCGCATCCATCGCCTGCTGGGCCGCGGCGCCATCGGCGCCGTGTACCTGGCGTCCAACCGGCGCGGCAAGCTGCTGGCCCTCAAGACCATCGACCTGGTGCGCCAGTTCGAGCGCGACGAGCTGCCGCTGGCGCGTGAGCGCCTGGCGCTGGAGGCGCTGACCACCTCGCGACTGCGCCACCCCCACATCGTGCGCGTGTACGGCTGCGGCGAGCGCCGCGGCCTGGCCTACCTGGCGATGCAGGCGTTGCCCGGCTGCACGATGGAGCGCTACACCCAGCGCCGCCACCTGCTGCCCGAGCCGCTGGCGCTGCAGCTGGCCGCCTCCGTGGCCGACGGCCTGGCCCATGCCCACGCGCAGGGTGTGGTGCACCGGGACATCAAGCCCGCCAACGTGATGGTGGAGCTGCCCACCCGGCGGGTGAAGATCACCGACTTCGGCCTGGCGCGGCTGACCGACGGCACCCGCACCCGGACCGGCCTGGTGCTGGGCACCCCGGCCTTCATGGCGCCGGAGCTGCTGGCCGGCGCACCGCCGCACCCCGGCAGCGACCTTTATGCGCTGGGCGTGCTGCTGTTCCAGCTGCTCACCGCCCGCCTGCCTTACGAAGGCGAATCCATGGGCACGCTGCTGCGCGCGATCGCGGGCGGCCCTCCGCAGTCGCTGCGCCTGTTGCGGCCCGACCTGCCGGCCGAGCTGGCCGAGCTGACGGAACGGCTGCTCGACCGCACCCCGCGCGCACGGCCCGCCGATGGCCTGCCGATCGCACGCCAGCTGCGCGAGATGGCGGCCCGTTGGCAGGGCCACGGCGTGTCAAAAGACGCAGCCACGGTCGCGCCGTGGCCACGTTGAGTGACAAAAGAGCACAATCCGCCGACCTCATCCACCGCCACAGCGCGCCCAATGCCTCTCGAGTTTTTCAGCGCCATCGACACCGGTCGGGCCCGCAGCAACAACGAAGATGCCGTGGCCCTGGACGAACGGGCCGGGCTGGCGGTACTGGCCGATGGCATGGGCGGCTACAACGCCGGCGAGGTGGCCAGCGGCATGCTCACCAGCTTCATCCAGGCCGAGCTGGGCCGCTGGCTGCACGAGGCCAGCGCCCAGGCTTCCGATGCCGACGTGCGCCGCGCGATGGACATCTGCGTGGACAACGCCAACCGCGCCATCTTCAACGCGGCCAATGCCAACCCGCAGTACGCCGGCATGGGCACGACGCTGGTGTTATCGGTGTTCCGCGAGCAGCGCGCCCTGCTGGGCCACGTGGGCGACTCGCGGGCCTACCGGCTGCGGGCCGGGCGGCTGGCGCAGCTCACGCGCGACCATTCGCTGCTGCAGGAGCAGCTGGACGCCGGCCTCATCACGCCCGAGCAGGCGGCCTACTCGGCCAACAAGAACCTGGTGACGCGGGCGGTGGGCGTGGAAGACACCGTGCTGCTGGAAACCCACTTGCATGCCACCGAGCCCGGCGACCTGTACCTGATGTGCTCCGACGGCTTGTCTGACATGGTGCCGGACAACCGCATCGCGCAGGTGCTGCTGTCGCATGAGTCGCTGGAGGCCGCGGGCCGTGGGCTGATCGATGCAGCCAATGAGGCGGGTGGAAAGGATAATATCGCCGTGATCCTGGTCCGCGTTCAGGACAGCGCCGCCGGTGCTGCGCGCCCGTGGTGGCGCTTCAAACGCTAGGCCTTCACCACCGCATCACCAATCACACGCCGGGCGGCCGCGGCCGCCGGCAGACGTCAAACGCATAAGGTCAAGCATGGGCAAACTGGTCGTTTCGCTGGATGGCGTGGTCATCAAGGAAGTCCAGATCACCAAGGACAAGACCACGCTCGGCCGCCGCCCGTACAACGACATCGTCATCGACAACCTGGCGGTCAGCGGCGAGCATGCGGTGCTGCAGATGGTGGGCGCCGACGTGTTCATCGAAGACCTGAACAGCACCAACGGCACCTACATCAACGGCAAGGCGATCAAGAAGCAGCTGCTGGCCCACAACGACACGGTCGAGATCGGCAAGTACAAGATCAAGTACCTGGTCGAAGAAGGCAACGAGTACGAGAAGACGATGATCGTGCGCCCCGGCAGCGCGGCGCCCGGTGTCTCGCCGTCTTATGCGCAGACCGCGCCCGCCCCGGTGTCCAGCTTCGGCAACCTGGGGGCGCCCGTCGGCACCGCGTCGATCAAGGTGCTCAACGGCGCCGCGGCGGGCCGCGAAGTCACGCTCACCAAGGTCGTCACCACCGTCGGCAAGCCCGGCGTGCAGGTGGCCTCCATCACCAAGCGCCCGGGCGGCTATGTGCTGGCCCACGTGGAAGGCACGTCGCGCCCCACGGTCAATGGCGTGCCGCTGGTCGGTGAATCCGTGCCGCTCAAGAACGGCGACGTGATCGAGCTGGCCGGCACCCAGATGCAGTTCATCCAGGCTTGAGCCTCGCGCGGCGCGCGAAGCGCGCGCTGCCAAAGCCACCGTGAACGGCCGTCGACGCACCACGCTGGTGGCCACGGCCTTCTGGGCCGTGCTGCTGTTGCTGGGCATCGCCCATGCCGTGCGGCTGCTGCCCCTGGAACTGGTGGAGCGGCTGGACCAGACCATGGCCGATGCCCGCACCCGCTGGACGGCCGAGCCCACGGTGCCACCGCGCATCGCCATCATCGACATCGACGAAGCCAGCCTGGCCGAGCTGGGCCGCTGGCCCTGGCCGCGCGACCGGCTGGCCCGGCTGACCGATGAGCTGTTCGACCGCCAGCAGGTGGCCGCCGCCGGCTTCGACCTGGTGCTGGCCGAGCCCGACCCCGGCCCGCTGACCGTGCTGCAGCGGCTGGCGCGCGACGATGCCACGCTGGCCGCCCGCCTGCCCGCGCTGCGCGAGCAACTCGACAACGACGCCGTGCTGGCCCGCGCGCTGGCCCGGCGCCCGGTGGCTCTGCCCTTCTACCTGACCAGCGACCGCGCGGGCGCCCGCAGCGGCCAGCTGCCCCCCGCGCTGCCGACAGCGTTGCCCGACCCGCTGCCCGCCGGCCTGCTGCGCTGGAACGGCCACGGCGCCAGCCTGGACCGCCTGACCGCGGCAGCACCGGCCGGCGGCTTCATCAATGCGCTGCCGGACGACGACGGCCTCATCCGCTCCGCGCTGCTGGTGGCCGCCTACACCGGCGATGCCGCGGCGCCGCAGCTCTACGAATCGCTGTCGCTGGCCGTCTGGCGGCTGGGCGCCAAGGTGCCCGCGCCCACGCTGGAGCTGGCGCCCGCCCCGGGCGGGCCGGCGCTGGTGGCCCTGCGCCTGGGCGCGCAGCGCATCGCGGTGGACGAACGCGGCGCCGTGCAGGTGCCCTTTCGCCGCCACGCCGGGCCGATGTCGGGCGCCTTTGAGCGCCACAGCGCGGCCGACGTGCTGGCCGGCCGCCTGCCCGCCGGCCGACTGGCGGGCTACCGCGTGCTGGTCGGCACCACGGTGCCCGCGCTCGGCGACCTGCGGGCCACGCCCGTGCACCCGGCGCAGCCGGGCGTGGAAATCCATGCGTCGCTGATCGCCGGCCTGGACCAGGGCCGGCTGCCGGTGCGGCCCGACTGGGCCGCCGGCTACGAGGCCTGCCTGCTGCTGGTCACCGCCGGGGTGCTGGGCGTGGGCCTGCGCCGGCTGTCGGCCATCGGCTGCGTGGCGCTGAGCGCCGGGGTGCTGGCCACGCTGCTGGGCATCAACCTGTACGCCTGGCAGGTCCATGGACTGGCGCTGCCGCTCGCTTCGGCCTTGGTGCTGCTGGCCATCGGCTTTGCGGTGGTGATGGCCTGGGGCTACCTGGTGGAAGGCCGCTCGCGGCGCAGCCTGGTGCGCCTCTTCGGCAGCTACGTGCCGCGCGAACTGGTGCGGCGCATGGCGCGTGAGCCCGAGCGCTACACCCGCGCCGCGCTCCTGGCCGAGAACCGCGAGCTGACGCTGCTGTTCTGCGACCTGCGGGGCTTCACCACGCTGTCTGAACACCTGGAACCGCTGGCCCTGCGCGAGCTGCTGAACCAGTTCTTCTCGCGCATGACGGCCGTGATCCACGCCCACGGCGGCACGCTGGACAAGTTCATCGGCGATGCGCTGATGGCCTTTTGGGGCGCGCCGCTGGCCGAGCCCCGCCACGCGGTGCTGGCGCTGCAGGCCGCGCAGGCGATGGCGCAGGCGCTGGATGCGCTGAACCATGAACTGCGGGCTCGCGGCCAGCCCACGCTGTCCATGGGCATCGGCCTGCACACCGGCGTGGCCTGCGTCGGCGACATGGGCTCCGACCTGCGCCGCGCCTACACCGCGCTGGGCGACAGCGTGAACCTGGCCTCGCGCATCGAGGGCCTGACCCGACGCTACGGCGTCGACCTGCTGATCAGCGCCGCCACCCGCGACGCGGTGTTCGCCACCGAGCCGACCACGGCGGCCAGCCTGCCCTGGGTGGAGGTGGGCGAAGTGCAGGTCAAAGGCCGCCAGCAGCCTGTGAACCTTTTCACGCTGGATGTGCATCCAGCGCCACCCGGTTCGGCGCGAGAAGCGCAACTGCGCAATTGGCAGCTTGCGCTGGCCGCGGCGCGCTCGCAACATTGGGAAGAAGCCGACGCGCGACGGGCTGCCCTGCGGGCGGTCGTCACCGAAGGCGATCTTCTGTGGCATCTACAGCACGCGCTGGCCCAGGACCCGAAACGCCGCTGACACCGGCGGCCCTTCCACCCGACGCCTGCACCGCAGATGCCCCGTCCCGCCCCATGAAGATCCGTGTCCTCGGCTGCTCCGGGTCGATTGCCGCCGGCAGCCGAACCACCTCGTTCCTGCTGGACGACGACGTGCTGATCGACGCCGGCACCGGCGTGGGCGACCTGACGCTGGACGAGCTGACCCGCATCGACCACGTGCTGGTCAGCCACAGCCACCTCGACCACATCCTGGCCATCGCCCTGCTGGCCGACAGCGTGATGCGCCGCCGCACCGCCGCCGGCCGACCGCCGATCCAGGTGCATGCGCTGGCACCCACGCTGAACGCGCTGCGCCAGCATGTGTTCAACGGCGTCATCTGGCCCGACTTCACCCAGCTGCCAAGGCCTGAGCAGCCCATCCTGGCCCTGGTGCCCTTTGCCACCGGCGAGGTGCTGGCGCTGGGCGGCCGCCGCATCGAGGTGCTGCCCGCCGAACACACCGTGCCCGCGGTGGGCTTCGCGCTGCTGCACGACGAGCCCGGCCGCGGCGCCCGCTGGGTGTTCACCGGCGACACCGGCCCCAACCCGCGGCTGTGGCAACGGCTGCGCGGCTGGCAGGTCGACCACCTGGTCATCGAGACCGCCTTCGGCGACGACGAACATGCGCTGGCCGACCTGAGCAGCCACCTGTGCCCCTGCACCCTGGGCGAGGAACTGGCCCAGCTGCCCGGGCGCGTGCAGGTGCACATCACCCACATCAAGCCGGGTGAGGTGGAGGCGGTGATGGCGCAGGTGCAGCAGTTGGGCAGCGGCCATGACCTGACCGCGCTGCACACCGGCCAGGTGATCGAACTGGACGGAGCACCTGCCACCTGACGTTTTGCGTCACCTGCTGCCGCAACGCGGCGCTGCCAGGTGACGAGAAATGTCAGGCGATGTGCGGAACCGCACGACTGGGCGCCCTGGCAGCCCCTGGCAAGGCCCGGCACGGGGACTGCAAACAGGGGATCCGACTGCGGTCTCAAGTCACCCCCGCCATCTTCTCCAGGAGCAACACCATGAAGCGCGTCCAACAAGGTTTCACCCTCATCGAACTGATGATCGTCGTGGCGATCATCGGCATTCTGGCTGCCGTTGCGCTGCCGGCTTATCAGGACTACACGGTCAAGGCCAAGGTGTCCGAAGTGAACAACGTCGCTTCGCCTGCGCTGACCGCCGCTGGTGTTGCTTGCAGTGCGCAGACGCTGGCCTCCGGCATCACTCACGACCAACTGGGCCTGCCGGCTAACACCGAGATGAAAGGCAACTATGTCAAGTCGGTCACGGTGACGTCGACCGGCCCGACCAACGCCTTGGTGACGGTGGTGCTGAAGGCCATCGGCTCCGCAGTGGCCGACGATGCAACCGTCACTTGGACAGGTGTCTGCGGTGCGGGTGGCATTGAGTGGACCGTTGCCGGTTCGGTGAACGCGAAATACCTGCCGAAGAAGTGATGACTGCCGTGCAGCGCTTCTGGCGCTGCGCGAGCTGACACGGACACCTTCGGGTGTCCGTTTGCCATTGGGGGCTGCGGAATGGCTTGTCTGCGGCGCAGCGTCGCGTGAAAAGGGGCCTCAGGTCGCAGCCATCGCTCCAGGGCATCCAGCTTCCAGCTCCACCTGTGCGAAAGTCCCCGCTTTCCGCACAGCCCCACCCTCCATGGCGCGCTCGCTTTCGTTCTTCTTCGTCGTCACCCGGTGAGCCCGCGCCCGCTTCTGCCTGGCGCCGGATGGCTGGCCTTGTTGGCTGCCACCGTCCCCGCCCTCATCGCCTTCAACGAGCCGCCGTCCTCCACCCTCTACAACCAGGCCGCCGCGGCGGTGCTGTGGGGTTTGTTCGTGGCGTGGAGCACCGCCGGTGCTGCGGCGCAGCCGGGTCCGCGATTTGGCGCGCCAAGGGCCTTGTGGCCGCTGGCGCTGCCGCTGTTGCTGCTGGCCGGCGCGGCGCTGGCTTCTTCGGTCTGGGGCCAGTTGCCGATCACGCTGGGTCGGCTGTCCGCGCTGTCGCTGCTCGGCGCGCTGGTGATGGTGGCGGCCGGCTGGGCGGCGGTGGCGCGCGGGCAGGGTCGTGTGCTGCCGGCGGTGTTCGCGGCCTGGCTGCTGGTGGGGGTGCTGAGCACCGCCATCGGCGTGGTGCAGGTGTTTGCACCCGAGTTGGCCGATGGCAACGTCATTGCGCGCACCGGGTTGCTGGGGCGCGCCGTGGGCAACCTGCGGCAGCCCAACCACCTGAGCAGCCTGCTGCTGTGGTCGGCCATCGCGGTGGTGCCGCTGCTGGAAGCGCGGCGCCTGCCGCGTGTGGCCGCTGCGCTGCTGATGGCCTTCATGGTGTTCGGCATCACGTTGTCGGGCTCGCGCACCGGGCTGGTGGGCATGGCGGTGCTCACGCTGTGGGGCCTGCTGGACGGGCGGCTGCAGCGGCCGGCGCGCGGCGTGCTGCTGGCGGTGCCGCTGATGTTCGCCGCCAGCTGGGCGGTGATGACCTACTGGGCCGGGCAGACGGCCAAGACCTTCGGCGCGGCGCTGCACATGGCCGCGGGCGGCGACATCTCCAGCAGCCGCTTCGGCATCTGGCGCGACACGCTGTCGCTGATCCGCATGCACCCGGGCTCGGGCGTGGGCTGGGGCGAGTTCAACTTCGCCTGGTCGCTGACCCCCTTCCCGCAGCGGCCGGTGGCCTTTTTCGACCACACGCACAACCTGCCGCTGCAGCTGGCGGTGGAACTGGGCCTGCCGCTGGCGGCGCTGGTGCTGGCGCTGCTGGCCTGGGCGCTGTGGCAGGCCGGGCGGCGCAGCCTGCAGGTGCCGGGGGCGGAAGGCGCCGGTGTGCGCGCCGCCTTCATGATGGTGCTGATGATGGCGCTGCACAGCCAGCTGGAGTACCCCCTGTGGTACCTGTACTTCCTGCTGCCCACCGCCTGGGCCTGGGGAGCGTGCCTGGGTGCCGGCCAGCCAGAGGCAGCGGCGCGCACGGCCTCACCCGCCGCGCGCCGGCCGGCGCTGCTGCTGCCCGCCGCCGGCCTGCTGACGATGGTGCTGGGCCTGGCTGCGATGCAGGACTACCGCCGCGTGGTGGTGATCTATGCGCCGCCAGCCGATGCCAGCCCGCTGTCGCAGCGCATACGGCTGGGGCAGGATGCCTGGCTGTTCGGTCACCAGGCCGACTACGCGGCCGCCACCACCACCGACCAGCCCGGCCTGCTGATGCCGGCGGTGCAGCGGGCCGCGCACAACCTGCTGGACACGCGGCTGATGATCGCCTGGGCCCGCGCCTATGCGCAGCAGGGCGACCTGGAACGCGCGCGCCACCTGGCCGAGCGGCTGCGTGAGTTCCGCAACCCGAACTCGGACGAGTTCTTTGCCGAATGCCAGAACCCGAAGCGCGAACCGTTGCCCTTCCAGTGCACGCCATCGCGTTTGCCGCTGGACTGGCGGGACTTCCGGACGCCTTAGCGTCGTGGCTTCAGGCAGTCGGCGGCAGATCGGCGGCTGTCCAGTCGCCCGACTTGCCGCCATGCTTCTCGATCACCCGCACCCCGTCGATCACCATGCCGCGGTCCACGGCCTTGAGCATGTCGTAGACGGTGAGCAGGCCCACCTGCACCGCCGTCAGCGCCTCCATCTCCACGCCGGTGCGGCCATGGGTTTCCACCTGCGCGGTGCAGCGCACGGTGCTGGCGGTGGCATCGGCCTCGAATTCCACCGCCACGCGGGTGATGGGCAGCGGGTGGCACAGCGGCACCAGGTCGGCCGTGCGCTTGGCGCCCTGGATGGCGGCGATGCGGGCCACGCCGATCACGTCGCCCTTCTTGGCGGTGCCCTGGGCCAGCAGCGCGAAGGTGGCCGGCTGCATGCGGATGAGGCCGGTGGCGCGGGCCACGCGGTGCGTTTCGCGCTTGGCGCCAACGTCCACCATGTGGGCCTGGCCCTCGGTGTCGAAGTGGGTCAGCATGGGTAGGGGCAGCGCGGGTACAGCGGCGGGTGAGGACATTCCGAAACGTCGCAGCAAAGGGTCGGTGTCATCATAGCGACCGGTGTTCCGCCGCCTTCCTGCTTTGACCCTCTCCTTGAAGCTGACCCCGCTGTCCCTCGCGCTGGCCCTGGTGATCACCAGCCTGCCGGCCACGCTGTCGCCCGCACAGGCCCAGGTGCGCCTGCCGTCGCTGGGTGAATCGGTGTCGGAAGACGTGGGCGTGGGCGCCGAGAAAAAGCTGGGCGACGAGATCATGCGGCAGGTGCGCCGCGACGCCGACTACATCGACGACCCGCTGCTGCTGGACTACGTGCAGTCGGTCTGGAGCCGCCTGGTGGCCGCGGCGCGCGAGCGGGGCGACATCGGCGCCGACACCGACGGCGTGTTCGCCTGGGAAGCCTTCCTGGTGCGCGACCGCAGCTTCAACGCCTTTGCGCTGCCCGGCGGTTACGTGGGCGTGCACCTGGGGTTGATCGCCGCCGCCGGCACGCGCGACGAGCTGGCCTCGGTGCTGGGCCACGAGCTGTCACACGTCACGCAGCGGCACATCGCCCGCAGCATCTCCAGCTCGTCGCGGCAGTCGCTGGTGGGCATGGCGGCGATGATCCTGGGCGTGGTGGCGGCCAGCCGCGCCAACAGCGGCGACGGCATCAACGCCGCCATCATCGGCAGCCAGGCCGCGATGATGCAGGGACAGCTGAACTTCTCGCGCGACATGGAGCGCGAGGCCGACCGCATCGGCTTCCAGGTGATGACCGAGGCCGGCTATTCGCCGCAGGGCATGGCCGCGATGTTCGAGAAGCTGGAAAACGCCTCGCGCCTGAACGACAGCGGCAACTACCCCTACCTGCGCAGCCACCCGCTGACCACCGAGCGCATCGGCGAAGCGCGCATGCGCGCGCAGGCCTCGGCCCAGGCCGCGCCGGCGGTGGTCACGCCCGAGCACCTGGTGATGCAGGCCCGCGCTCGCGTGCTGGGTGATACCGGCGTCAGCGCGCTGCGGCGTGCGCAGTCGCAGGCGGCCGACTCCGACCGCCACCCGCCCGCGGCCGAGCGCATGGCGGCGCTGTATGGCAGCGCGCTGGCCTCGCAGCAGCTGCGTGAGCCGCAGCGCGCGCAGGCCGCGCTCGACGCCGCCCGCGCCCTGGCCGGCACCGATCCCGCGGTGCAGCGCGCGTTCACGCTGTTGCAGGCGCAGATCTGGCTGGACAGCGGCGCCGCCCCGCGGGCCCTGGCCGCGCTGCAGGCCATCGACGACCATTCGCGCCCGCTGATGCTGATGCGCGCCCAGGCCGCGCTGGACGCCGCCCGCGCCGCCGGCATGGCCCGTACCGATCCCCTGCGCCAGGGCACCGACGCGCTGCAGACCTGGGTGGCCGACCACCCGCAGGACGCCACCGCCTGGAGCCTGCTGGCCCAGGCCAACACGCAGCAGGGCCTGCGCCTGCGCGCGGTGCGCGCCGAAGCCGAAGAACGCGCCGCCCTGGGCGACCTCACCGGCGCCATCGACCGCCTGCGCGCGGGCCAGCGCATGGCGCGCAGCGGCCTGCAAGGCGGCAACGACTTCGTCGACGCCTCGGTCATCGACGCTCGGCTGCGGCAGATCGACGCGCTGCGCCGACAGCTGTACGCCGACGCCAACCGGCAGCCACCCCGCGACTGATCGGCTAGGCTGCGCTTCCCATGTGCCGGGAAGCCTTGCCGATGCCCTTGCCCTCGTTCCTCCGCCGCGGTGCCGTGCCGGCCGCCCTGCTGCTGGCCGCAGCCCTGACCGCCGCCACGCCACCGGCACACGCCGCCCGCATCGACCGCGTGCAGCCGCAAGGGGAAGTGGCCGAGGTGCGGCAGATCAGCGTGCGCTTTTCAGAAGCCGTGGTGCCGCTGGGCGACGGCCGGCAAAAGCCGCCGCTGACGCTGCAGTGCAATGGCCGCGCGCCCGCCGGCACCGGCCGCTGGGCCGATGCGCAGGTGTGGCTGTTCGACCTGGCCACGCCGCTGGCGCCGGGCCAGCAATGCCGGCTGCAACTGGCCGCCGGCTGGCAGCCGGCCACCACCGGCACGCCGCTGGAAGGCCGTACCGACTTCAGCTTCTCGACCGGCGGCCCGGCCGTGCTGCAGGTGCAGCCCTGGCCCGGCACCGAGCTGGAAGAGGACGCGCACTTCCTGCTCACGCTCAACGGCCCCGCCACGCCGGCCAGCGTGCAGGCGCGTGCGGTGTGCGAGGTGGAAGGCCTGGGCGAAAGCCTGCCGGTGCGCATCGTCGAAGGCGCGGTGCGCGATCAGGTGCTGGCCCAGCAGTTCAAGGGCCAGCGCCGCCGGCCCGAGGCCAACCGCCTGCTGCTGCTGACCTGCCAGCGCCCGCTGCCGGCCGAAGCGCGCATGCGCCTGGTGTGGGGCAGCGGCATCGCCTCGGCCGACAACCCGCAGGTGCTCACCCGCACGTCGCAGCGCTTCGAGTACACGGTGCGCGCGCGTTTTGCGGCCGACTTCAGCTGCCAGCGCGAGCGGGCCGATGCCGGCTGCCTGCCGCTGCAGGCTATGGTGCTGAACTTCTCCGCCCCGTTGCCGCGCGCCCAGGCCGCCGCCATCCGTCTGCAGCCGGCGCAGGGCGCCGCGCTGCAGCCACTACTGGAAGCCGGCGACGATGCCGTGCGCTCGGTGCAGTTCAAGGCACCGCTGCCGCCGGACACCCGCTTCACCCTCACGCTGCCCACGCCGCTGGCCGACGACAGCGGCCGCCCGCTGACCAATGCCGCCGCCTTTCCGATGGCGGTGGCCACCGGGCCGATGCCGCCGCTGGCCAAGTTCGCGGCCGCGCCCTTCGGCATCCTGGAGCTGGAAGGCCCGCAGGCGGTGCTGCCCCTCACGCTGCGCCATGTGCAGGCGGACCTGCTGGGCCCGCAGGCGCGCGGCACCGCCACCGTCAAGCGGCTGGACGCCGGCACGCCCGATGCCGAGCTGCTGCGCTGGATCGGCCGCGTGGCCCGCTTCCACGAGACCACGCTGAGCGCCAAGCAAGCCGGCCTGCCGCAGAGCCAGTGGAAAGAGCGGGTGACCGAGACCGACGACGAAGGCCGCAGCCGCACCGTGGTGCGCGAGCGCCAGCTGGCCACCCGCAGCCTGCCACTGCTGCAGGCAGCCACGGGCACCACCCGGCTGCAGCTGCCCGCGGCCAGCGGCCGCACGGGGGATACCGAAGTGATCGGCCTGCCGCTGGCCGGCGCCGGCTACCACGTGGTGGAGGTGGCCTCGCCCCAGCTGGGCCGCCAACTGCTGCCCGAGGGCAAGACCATGTTCGTGCGCACCGGCGTGCTGGCCACCAACCTGGCCGTGCACTTCAAGCACGGCAGTGAATCCAGCGTGGTGTGGGTGACGCGGCTGGACCGGGGCCGCCCGGTGGCCGACGCGCAGGTGGCGGTGAACGACTGCCGCGGCAACCAGCTGTGGCAAGGCCGCACCGGTGCTGACGGCGTGGCCCGCATCGACGCCCCGCTGGTGAACGAGCGTCGTGGCGAAGCCTGCCTGGCCGACAGCGCCGGCCTCTTCGTCACCGCCCGCGCGGGCGGTGACCTGTCCTGGGTGTTCAGCGACTGGAACCGCGGCATCGAGCCCTGGCGCTTCAACCTGCCCACCGGCAGCCCCGACGACGTGGCCGAAGGCCCCACGCTACGCGCGCACACGGTGTTCGACCGCACGCTGCTGCGCGTGGGCGAAACCGTGCACATGAAGCACCTGCTGCGCGCCGAAACCAGCCGCGGCCTGCAAACCCTGCCGGTGGCCGACCGGCCCACGCGCATGCGCATCACCCACGTGGGCAGCGACACCCGCTACGAGCAGCCGCTGACCTGGCAGGCCGAAGGCCGCCATGCCAGCGCCGACTGGGCCGTGCCCACCACCGCCAAGCTGGGCCAGTACGAGGTGGAGCTGCTGCGCGGCGACCGCGCCTGGTCCAGCGGCAGCTTTCGGGTGGAAGCCTTCCGTGTGCCGCTGGTCGATGCGCGGCTGAGTGCGCCCGCCGGTCCGCTGGTGGCGCCCCAAAGCCTGCCGATGGCGGTGCAGCTCACCCACCTGTCGGGCGGCGGCGTGGCCAAGGCGCCGGTCCAGCTGAGCGCGCTGTGGCGCGAGCGCAGCGTCGACTTCGCGGGCTATGAGGATTACAGCTTCCAGCCCCCGCGGGAGCCCGGCCAGGAAGCCGATGCCGCGGCCGGTGAAGAAGCCGCCGACGGCGCCCGCCTGGTGGCCGACAAGCTGGCCGCCACCACCGATGCCAACGGCGCTGCCCGCATCGAGCTGCCACGCCTGCCCGTGCCGCGCACGCCGGCCGAGCTGACCGCCGAACTGCGCTTCGACGACCCGAACGGCGAGGTGCAGACCGCCACCCAGCGCCTGGCCGTGTGGCCCAGCGCGGTGGTGGTGGGCCTGCGTGCGCGCGCCTGGGCGGCCAGCCCTGGGCAGGTGCGCTTCCAGGCCGTGGTGCTGGACACACAAGGCCGCCCCAAGGCCAACCAGCAGGTGGAAGTCACTGGCCGCCGCACGCAATGGATCAGTTCGCGCAAGCGCTTGGTGGGCGGCTTCTACGCCTACGACCAGCGGCGCGAAGTGCAGCCGCTGGGCACGCTGTGCAGCGGCCGCAGCGATGCACGCGGCCTGGTGCTGTGCGAAGCCTCGCTCACCGCGGCCGGCGAGGTGGAACTGGTGGCCCAAGCCAAGGACGAAGCCGGCCGCGCCAGCCAGGCCGCCACCTCGGTGTGGATCACCGGCCAGGGCGACTTCTGGTTTGCGCAGGACAACGACGACCGCATCGACCTGCTGCCCGAGCAGCGCAGCGTGGCGCCCGGCGGCACCGCACGGCTGCAGGTGCGCATGCCCTTCCGCGAAGCGACGGTGCTGGTGTCGGTGGAACGCGAAGGCGTGCTGCACACCCAGGTGGTCACGCTGCGCGGCAGTGAGCCGGTGGTGGAAGTGCCCATTCCGCGGCTGCCCAAGGACGCCACGGCGGATGCCACCAGCTGGGCGCCCAATGTGTACGTGAGCGTGCTGGCCCTGCGTGGCCGGCTGCGCGAAGTGCCCTGGTACTCGCTCTTCCAGTGGGGCTGGCGCGCACCGCTGGACTGGTGGCGCGCCTTCCGCAACGAAGCACCCGACTGGCGGCCGCCCGGCGCGATGGTGGACCTGGCCAAGCCGGCCTTCAAGTTCGGCGCCACGCAGCTGCAGGTGGGGCTCGATGCGCACAAGCTGGACGTGCACGTGAGCGCCGACCGCGCCCAGTACGGCGTGCGCCAGACCGCCCAGGTGACGGTGAAGGTGACGCAGAACGGCCAGCCGGTGGCCGGCACTTCCGTGGCCTTTGCGGCGGTGGACGAAGGCCTGCTGGCGCTGCAGCCCAACGGCAGCTGGCAGCTGCTGGAAGCGATGTTCCAGCCCCGGCCCTGGTCGGTGGAAACCGCCACCGCGCAGGGCGAAGTCATCGGCCGCCGGCACTACGGCCGCAAGGCGGTGCCGGCCGGCGGCGGTGGTGGCCGCAATCCCACGCGCGAGCTGTTCGACACCTTGCTGCTGTGGCGCGCCGAAGTCACGCTGGACGCCAAGGGCGAGGCCAAGCTGCAGGTGCCGCTGAACGATTCGCTCACCAGCTTCCGCCTCGTGGCCATCGCCGATGCGGGTGCCGACCGCTTTGGCACCGGCAGCACGCAGGTGCGGGTGTCGCAAGACCTGCAGATGCTGCCCGGCCTGCCGCCGGTGGCGCGCGAAGGCGATCGCTACAACGCCGTCTTCACGCTGCGCAACACCACCAGCCGCGCGATGACGGTGCAGGCGGCGTTGAAGGCCGAAGGCGTGACCGGGCTGCAGCCGCAGACCGTCGCGCTGCCCGCCGGTGCCGCGGCCGAAGTGGTGTGGCCGGTGCTCACGCCCAGCGGCGTGAGCGCGCTGCAATGGGAAGCCTCGGTGGCCGAGCAAGGCGGCAGCGCCCGCGACCAGGTGCGGCTGCCGCAGGCCATCACGCCCGCGGTGCCGGTGCAGGTGACGCAGGCCACGCTGGCGCAACTGGAAGGCACGCTCACCCTGCCGGTGGCGCCCCCTGCCGGCGCACTGCCCGAGCAAGGGCCCAAGGCCGGCGGCCTGCGCATCGGCCTGCAGCCACGGCTGGGTGCCGAGCTGCCGGGCCTGCGCCGCTTCTTCGAAACCTACCCCTACGCCTGCCTGGAGCAAAAGACCTCGGTGGCCCTGGGCCTGCGCGACGTGGCGCGCTGGCAGGCCGTGGTGGCGCAGCTGCCCGACTACCTGGACAGCGATGGCCTGGCGCTGTACTTCCCGCCCGCGGCGGGTGACGCGCCGCGTGGCCACGACCGCCTGACCGCCTACCTGCTGCAGGTGAGCGACGAAGCCGGCCGGCTGGACCCGCGGCTGGCGCTGCCCGCTGCGGCCAAGGAGCCGATGCTGCAAGGTTTGGCCGCCTTCGTCGAAGGCCGGCTCACGCGCAGCAGCCGTGCGCCGCGGCCCGACCTGGACGTGCGCAAGCTCGCCGCGATCGAGGCACTGTCGCGCCACGGCCGCGCCACGCCGCGCATGCTGGGCTCCATCGACCTCGTGCCGGCCACGTGGCCCACGGCGGCGCTGATCGACTGGCTGCAGATCCTGCAGCGGCTGGACGGCGTGCCGCAGCGTGAGCAGCGGCTGGAGGAAGCACGCCAGCTGCTGCGCAGCCGGCTCGATGTCAGCGGCACCACGCTGCGCTTTGGCACCGAAGCCACCGACGGCTGGTGGTGGCTGATGGACAGCCCCGACGCCAATGCGGTGCGCGTGATCCTCGCCACGCTGGAAGACCCGGGCTGGCAGGCCGACCTGCCGCGGCTGGTGACCGGTGCCTTGGCGCGGCAACGCGGTGGCGCCTGGTCCACCACCACGGCCAACACCTGGGGCTCGCTGGCGCTCAGCCGCTTTGCGCAGCGCTTCGAGAAGGAACCCGTGGCCGGCCGCAGCGTGGCGCGCCTGGCTGGCGCGGAGCAGCAGATCGACTGGGCCGCGCAGCCGGCCGGCGGCGTGCTGCAGCTGCCCTGGCCGCCAGCCGGCACGCCCACGCCGCTGACCCTCACCCAGCAAGGCAGCGGCAAGCCGTGGGTCAGCACCCAGGCGCTGGCCGCCGTGCGGCTCGAATCACCGGTGTTCGCCGGCCTGCGGCTGGCCCGCAGCATCACGCCGGTGTCGCAGAAGGTGCCGGGCCGCTGGTCGCGCGGCGACGTGCTGCGGGTGCGCATCGAGCTGCAATCCAATGCCGACAACGGCTGGCTGGTGGTCAGCGACCCCGTGCCCACGGGCGGCACCGTGCTGGGCGGCGGTGGTGGGCGCGACTCCGCCATCGCCACCCGCGGCGAAGAGCAGCAAGGCCCCGGCGTGCTGGCCTATGTGGAACGCACACCGGCCGCCTGGCGGGCCTACCACGAGTGGATGCCGCGCGGCACGCAGGTGATGAGCTACACGCTGCGGCTCAACAGCAGCGGCCGCTTCCAGCTGCCGCCCACGCGGGCCGAGGCGATGTACGCGCCCGAGGTGTTCGCCGAGCTGCCCAATGCGGCGCTGGAGGTGCAGCCTTGAGGCCTGCGCTGGCTGCGGCGGCGCTGCTGTGGCTGGCCACCTCGGCCCTGGCCGCGCCCCCCAGCTTCGAGCAGGTGCGCGCCGCGCACCGCCCTTCCGACCTGCTGCTGGTGGACCGCGCCGGCGTGCCGCTGAACAGCGTGCGGGTGGACCCCACCGTGCGCCGCGGCGACTGGGTGCCGCTGGCCGAGGTGTCGCCAGCGCTGCGCACCGCGCTGGTGTTGAGCGAAGACCGCCGCTTCTGGGAACATGCCGGCGTCGACTGGTCGGGCCTGGCGCGCAGCGCCTGGGCCAATGCGGTGAACCGCCGCACCCAGGGCGGCTCCACGCTCACCATGCAGCTGGCCGGCCTGCTGGACGAAGGTCTAGCGCGGCCCACGGGCGGGCGCAGCGTGGTGCAGAAGATCGGCCAGATCAGCCTGGCGCGTGAGCTGGAAGCACGCTGGCGCAAGACCGAGATCCTGGAGGCCTACCTCAACAGCGTGCCCTTGCGTGGCGAGCTGGTGGGCGTGGCCGCCGCCTCGCAGCAATTGTTCGGCAAGCACCCCAGCGGGCTCGACGCACCCGAGGCCGCGGTGCTGGCGGCGCTGGTGCGCGCGCCCAATGCACCGGCCGCCGATGTGTCGCGCCGCGCCTGCGGCGTGCTGCAACTGCAGAAGCTGGATTGCGGCGGCGTGGCACTGCTGGCCGACCAGGCGCTGACCCGACGCCCCGGCCCCGCCGCGCTGGCGGCCGGCAGCCCGCAGCTGGCACCGCACCTGGCGCGGCAGGCCGCCGCCGCCTGGCGCGCCGGAACACGGCCCGTTGGCCCGCTGCGCAGCACGCTCGATGCACGGCTGCAACGGCTGGCGCTGCAGGCGCTGCAGCAGCAGTTGGCCGAGCTGCAGGGCCGCAACGTGCAGGACGGCGCGGTGCTGGTGCTGGACAACCGCAGCGGCGAGGTGCTGGCCTGGGTGGGATCGGCCGGCGCCGCGCTGTCGTCGGCGCACGAGGTGGATGCGGTGCTCGCGCGCCGCCAGCCGGGCTCCACGCTCAAGCCCTTCGTGTATGGGCTGGCCTTCGAGCGGCGCCTGCTCACGCCCGCCAGCCTGCTGGACGACACCCCCACCGAACTGGCCACCGGCGTCGACGGCATCGGCGGCCTCTACCAGCCGCAGAACTACGACCGCCGCTTCAAGGGCTGGCTGTCGGCGCGCACCGCGCTGGGCGCCAGCCTCAACGTGCCCACGGTGCGCGTGGGCGCGATGCTGGGACCCGATGCGGTGTTCGAGCGCCTGAATGCGCTGGGCCTGCAGATCGACCACACCGCCGGCTACCACGGCCATGCGCTGGTACTGGGCAGTGCCGACGTCACGCTGCTGGCGCTGGCCAATGCCTACCGCACGCTGGCCAACGGCGGCTTGGCCTCGCCCACCCGCTGGCAGCCGGGCGCCGCGGTGGCGCCACGCCGGGTGATGGACGCCCGCGCCGCCTGGCTGGTGACCGACATCCTGGCCGACAACAACGCCCGCGCGCTGACCTTCGGCCTCGACAGCCCGCTGGTGACCCGCGGCTTTGCCGCCGCCAAGACCGGTACCAGCAAGGACATGCGGGACAACTGGTGCGTGGGCTTCACCGCCCGACACACGGTGGCGGTGTGGGTGGGCAATGCGGCCGGCGAGCCGATGCACCACGTCAGTGGCACCAGCGGCGCGGCGCCGGTGTGGCGTCAGCTGGTGCAGGCCTTGATGGCGGAAGATCCGCCACAGCCGCCACCCGCGCCCCCGGCCGGCGTGCTGCGCCAGCCAGTGCGCTTCATCGGCGTGGCCGAGCCCGACCGCCCCGAGTGGTTCATCGCCGGCACCGAGCAGGCGGTGTTCCAGCCGCGCAGCGTGCAGGCGGCGCCCTTCGGCATCGCGCAGCCGCGCGACGGCAGCCTGTTCGCGCTCGACCCCGACATGCCGCCGCAAGCGCAGCGCCTGGTGTTCGAAGGCGCCGATGGCGTGTGGCACCTCGACGGCAAGCGCCTGGGCAGCGGCCCGCGGCTGCTGTGGTCGCCCTGGCCGGGCCGCCATGTGCTGGCGCTGCGCAGCGCGGATGGGCGGCTGCTGCAGCAGGTGCACTTCGAGGTGAGGGGTGCCACGGTGCGGGCGCGCTGAGCGTGCCGCAAAAGGTATCAGAAGAGGCGTTCCATCGCCACGTCGATCACCATGCCGGCCAGGCTGTAGATCAGCGAGCCGATCAGCGCGGCCACGAAGCCGGTGACGTAGAAGCCCTGCAACACGCTGGCCGCCATCCAGAAGGTGAGCGCGTTGATGACGAAGAGGAACAGCCCCAGCGTCAGCAGCGTGACCGGCAGCGTCAGCAGCACCAGCACCGGCCGCACGATGGTGTTGAGCAGGCCCAGCACCAGCGCCGCGATCAGGGCCGAGCCGAAGCTCTGCACCACCACACCGGGGTAGAGATAGGCCACCAGCAACAGCGCGGCGGCCAGCAGCATCCAGCGAACAATCAGTTTCATGCGGCGCAGCATAGCTGCCGCACGCGCGCTGTCGCGCCTGTCAGACAGCGCCTCGCTACTTAATAGGAACTGTTCTCATTCGTGTTACGATAACTTAATATTGCGAATTATTTCTCGCCCTCCGATGACCCCTGCCCGATCGATCGCTGCGCCCGCCGCGCCTGCCGCCGCGGACGCGCCGCCTTCGGTGCCCCGCGCGCCCCTGGCCCCGCCGGCCCAGCGCGACGAACTGCCCGGCGGTGCCCGTGCCGCGCTCACCGCCGGCATCGTCGCCGCCCACGTGGCCGCGATGTGGGCACTGCTGCAGGTGGATGCGGTGCGCCAGGCGGTGGCCGAGGTGGCGCCGATGGTGGTGGACATGGTGGCGCCGCCAGCGCCGGTGCCCACCCCTCCGCCCCCACCACCGCCGCCGCAGCCACGGCCCAAGACGCCACCGGCCCCTTCGCCGGTGATCGCCGCCGCACCCTCGCCCTCGCCCACGCCGCCCACCTTCGTGGTGCCGCCTGCACCGCCCGAGCCGCCCGTGCCGCAGCAGGTGTTCACCCCGCCGGCGCCCCCCGCGCCGCCAGCACCGCCCGCCGCCCCCGTGGGGCCGAAGGTGGTGCCGACCAGCGCACTGCGCTGGCGCGTGCAGCCGCCGATCGAGGTGCCGCTGGCCTCGCGCCGCATGGGCGAAAGCGGCACCGTGGTGCTGCGGGTGGTGGTGGACACGCGCGGCATGCCCGCGCAGTGGTCGGTGATCCGCTCTTCCGGCTATCCGCGGCTGGATGCCAACGCCACCTCGGCGATGGCCCAGGCCCGCTTCGAACCCTGCACTGAAAACGGCGTGGCCGTCGTCTGCGAGAGCACGGCCACCTTGTCTTACGAACTGGAGCGTTGACCCTCGATGGAACCCACCAACACCCTTGGCTTCGGCCACTTCATTGCGCAGAGCGATGCCGTCGGCAAGACGCTGCTCGGCATCCTCATCGTGATGTCGGTCGTGTCCTGGGCCCTGATCGCGCTCAAGGGCATCACGGCGCTGGTGCGCAACCGCCGCAGCACCGCCTTCCTCGACTTCTTCTGGAACGCCCGCTCGCTGGACGCGGTGCAGCACGAGATCGCCACCCATGGCGCGCGTGACCCGTTCTCCCACCTCACCGCCCACTCCATGCATGCGCAGGCCCACCATGCCAAGCACGGCGCCGCGCGCCTGGCCGAAGCCGGCAGCGCCAACGACTTCATCACCCGCACCATCAAGAAGGTGCTGGACGAAGAAACCACCCGCCTGGAAAGCGGCCTGACCACGCTGGCCACCGTCGGCGCCACCGCGCCCTTCGTCGGCCTGTTCGGCACCGTCTGGGGCGTGTACCACGCGCTGGTGGCCATCGGCATGAGCGGCTCCGGCACGCTGGACAAGGTGGCCGGCCCGGTGGGCGAGGCGCTGATCATGACCGGCATCGGCCTGGCCGTGGCCATCCCGGCCGTCATGGCCTACAACGCCTTCACCCGCAGCAACCGCGTGCTCACCGCCCGCCTCGATGCGTTCGCGTATGAGCTGCACAGCTTCCTGACACTGGGCGAAGCGCCCGGCGCCGGCGCGCAGCAATCGGCCAGCGCCAGCGTGCGCCCGCTCAAGCCCGCGGCCTCGGCGGCCTGACGCGGCAGCTCGGAGTCCACGACCATGGCTTTCGCCTCCTTCGACGCCAAGCGCAGCAATGCGCCGGTGGCCGAGATCAACATGGTGCCGCTCATCGACGTGATGCTGGTGCTGCTGGTGATCTTCATCGTCACCGCGCCGCTGCTCACCCAGGCCGTCAAGCTCGACCTGCCCAAGGCCGACTCGCAGGCCAACCTGCCCAAGCCCGAGCGCATCGAGTTCGCGATCGACGCCGCCGGCACCCGCTACTGGAACGGCGAGCCGGTGACGCGTGAAGTCGCGGCCGAGCGCTTCCTGGCCGAAGGCCAGAAGCAGCCGCAGCCCGAGATCCAGCTGCGCGCCGATCAGAGCGTGGCCTATCGCAACGTGGCCGAGACGCTGGCCGATGCCTCGCGCGCCGGCCTCAGCAAGATCGGCTTCGTCAGCGAGCCCGAGAAGCGCTGACCCCGGCGGCCGTTCACGGCCGCCACCGCCCCCGATTCCGGCCAGCCATCGCCCGCCGGCAGCCGGTGGCCGCGCACGCGCCGCGGCCACCGCCCATCGTCACGACCAGAACCATCCAAGACCGACTGAGGGACAACCATGTCTAAACGCAACTCCCGCCCCGCGATGCTGCCGCTCGGCGCCCTGGCCGCCGGCTTCGGCTTTGCCAGCCTGGCCATGGCCCAGACTGAACCGCCCAAGAAGGACACCGAAGCCCTGCCCGTGGTGCGCGCCAAGGCCACCGCCGAAACCGCGACCACCAGCAAGACGGAGCTGCAGGCCACCGACACGCGCATCGGCAAGGGCAAGCAGGAGCTGCGTGACGTGCCGCAGTCCATCACCGTGCTGACCGAGCGGCTGATCGACGACCGCAACCTCGACACGCTGAAGGAAGCGCTGAAGAACACCGCCGGCATCAGCTTCCAGGCGGCCGAAGGCGGCGAAGAAGACATCCGCCTGCGTGGCTTCTCGCTGCAATCCACCGGCGACATCTTCATCGACGGCCTGCGCGACCCGGCCTTCTATGAGCGTGACTCCTTCAACTGGGACCGCCTGGAAGTGCTGCGCGGCTCGGCTTCGATGCTGTTCGGCCGCGGCTCCACCGGCGGCGCCGTGAACCAGGTGAGCAAGCAGCCGTTCAGCTACGACCAGAAGGAAGTCTCGGTCACCGTCGGCTCGGGCAACTTCGTGCGCGCCACCACCGACCTGAACATCAAGACCGGCGACAACTCGGCCCTGCGCATCAACGCGATGGCCAACGTGGCCGACAACTGGGGCAACAAGATCGACAAGCGCGGCATCGCGCCCACGTTCCGCTGGGGCATCGGCCTGCAGGACGAGTTCAGCGTCGGCCTGTACCTGCTGGACAACGACAACGGCGTGACCTACGGCCTGCCCTGGCTGAACGGCGCCGGCAAGGACGGCGGCCCCGGCCTGGTGCCGGTGAGCCCGAAGGCCTACTACGGCATGGCCAGCGACTACGCCAGCGCCAACGTGACCATCGGCACCGGCAGCCACCTGCACCGCTTCGACAACGGCGGCGAGCTGCGCAGCGTGGTGCGCATCTCCAAGTACCAACGCGACCAGCGCGCGAGCGCGGTGCGCTTCGCCGCCGCCAACCTGCAGCCGGGCCGCCAGGCCGTCACGCGCGACACGATCAGCGACGCGACGGTGCTGACCCGCGGCACGCAGAACAAGATCATGGACCTGGACACGGTGGCGCTGCAGAGCGACTACACCGGCAAGTTCAAGGGCTTCGGCGGCACGCACGACGTGGCAGCCGGCGTCGACTTCACCGACGACAAGTTCATCGGCTATGCCGCCACGCTGCCCACCGGCGTGACGCTGACCAAGCCCACCACCACCATCGGCACGCCGAACAACGGCGTGGGTGTGGACGAGTCGCTGCGCATCGTGACGCAGAACCGCCGCTTCGATTCGCAGGGCCTGGGCGTGTACGCCCGCGACCAGCTGCAGATCGCGCCGAACTGGAAGGTGCTGGCCGGCCTGCGCTTCGACAAGTTCAAGGGCAAGTACCAGACCACTTCGACCACCGACACCGCCGACGGCGAGCGCAGCGACTCGCTGTGGAGCCGCCGCTTCGCGGTGATGTACCAGCCTACGCCGTTCGCGTCGTTCCACCTGCAGTACGGCACCTCGTTCAACACATCGGGCGACACCTACCAGTACGACAACCTGAGCAAGAACACCGCGCCGGAAAAGAGCCGCAACATCGAGCTGGGCGCCAAGCTGGACTGGGCCGAGGGCAAGTACTCGACCGAGGTCTCGATCTTCCACGCCACCAAGTACAACGAGCGCAACCGCGACAGCGACTCCGCCAGCCCCACCAACTACCTGCTGTCGGGTGAGCGCCATGCGGCCGGCCTGGACATCAACGTCGCCGGTCGCCTGACGCCGGCCTGGGATGTGTTCGCGTCCTATGCCTGGATTCCCAGTGCCAAGATCGACAAGGGTGCCCCGGACGGCACCACGCTGGCCGCTGGCGAACAGGTGGGCTCACGCCCCGGCCTGACGCCGCGCCACAGCGGCACGGTGTGGACCACGTACCAGCTGACGCCTTCGTGGCGCATCGGCGGCGGCCTGAACGCCCGCAGCGGCATGAAGCCCCTGCAGAGCACGATCAACGCACCGCACTGGGTGACCGCCGACCTGATGGCCGAGTACAAGATGGACAAGCTCGCCTTCAAGCTCAACATCACCAACATCACCGACAAGCTGTACGCCGACATGCTGTACCGCGGCCACTACATTGCAGGCACGCCGCGCACCGTGATGCTGACCGGCACCTACACGTTCTAAGCTCGCCCACCATGCTGCTGACCGTTCCCGACGTTCTCGGTGCCGCCGAACTGCGCGAGGCCCAGGCCTTGCTGGCCGGCGCACCGTGGACCGACGGGCGGTCCACCGCCGGCCCCCAGGCCGCCGCGGTGAAGAACAACGAACAGCTGCCGCACCGCTGTGAAGCGGCCACGCAGCTGCGCGCGCTGGTGCTGAAGGCGCTGGACCGGCACCCCATCGTCTTCTCGGCGGCACTGCCGCGCCGCGTGCTGCCGCCGATGTTCAACCGCTACGGCGGCAGCACCAATGCCTATGGTGCGCACGTGGACCAGGCGGTGCGCTTCTCGCCCGACACCGGCGAGCGGGTGCGCACCGACCTCTCGTGCACGCTGTTCCTGAGCGACCCGCAAAGCTATGACGGCGGCGAACTGGTGGTGCACACCAGCTTCGGCCAGCAGCGCGTCAAGCTGCCGGCCGGCCATCTGGTGCTGTACCCCGGCACCAGCGTCCACCATGTGGAGCCGGTGACCCGTGGCCAGCGGCTCGCCAGCTTCTTCTGGATCGAAAGCATGGTGCGCAGCGATGAGCAGCGCCAGCTGCTGTTCGACCTCGACATGAACCTGATGCGCCTGCGCGAAGCGCATGGCGAGACCGAAGCCGCGGTGGCCCTCACCGGCACGTACCACAACCTGCTGCGCATGTGGGCCAGCACATGAAAGCCCGCCCATGAGCGACCGGCCCGGCCGCGTGCCCGCACTGCAGCAGGTGCCGCCCGACGTGGTGTGCCTGCCCGACTACGCCGCCCATGCGCGCGAGCGGCTGGACGACAACGCCTGGGCCTACCTGGCCGGCGCCGCGGCCGACGAGATCACGCTGCGCGCCAACCGCGCGGCCTGGGACAACCTGGCCCTGGTGCCGCGCGTGCTGCGCCGCCTGACCGGTGGCCACACCCGCGTGGAGCTGCTGGGCCGCACGCTGGCCCATCCGCTGCTGCTGGCGCCGGTGGCCTACCAGCGGCTGGCCCATCCCGATGGCGAACTGGCGAGCGCCCATGCGGCCGCCGCGCAAGGCGCCGGCTTCATCCTCAGCGCGCAGGCCAGCACCTCGATGGAAGACGTCGCGCGGGCGGTGCTGCCCGAGGCCGAACGCGGGCCGCTGTGGTTCCAGCTGTACATGCAGCACGACCGCGGCTTCACCCGCGAGCTGGTGCAGCGCGCCGAGGCCGCCGGTTACGAAGCCATCGTGCTCACCGTCGATGCGCCCAGCCACGGCGTGCGCGACCGCGAGCGCCGCGCGCAGCTCAAGCTGCCCGAAGGGGTTTCGGCCGTGAACCTGGCCCGGCTGCCGCCGGCACCGCGCACCCAGATCGACCGCACGCAAAGCTGGGTGTTCGATGCGCTGATGCCCGATGCGCCCACCTGGGACGAGATCGACACGCTGCGCAGCCACACCAACCTGCCCCTGCTGCTCAAGGGCGTGATGCACCCCGAGGACGCGCGCGAGGCGCGGCGCCAGCAGGTGGCCGGCCTCATCGTCTCCAACCACGGCGGCCGCACGCTCGATACCGCGGCGCCCACGGCCTGGGTGCTGCCCCGCATCGCCGATGCGGTGGGCGATGCGATGCCGCTGCTGGTCGATGGCGGCATCCAGCGTGGCACCGACGTGCTGAAGGCACTGGCGCTGGGTGCGCGCGCGGTGCTGATCGGCCGGCCGTACATGCATGCGCTGGCCACCTGTGGTGCCATCGGCGTGGCCCATGTGCTGCGTGTGCTGCGCGACGAACTCGAGGTCGCGATGGCCTTGTGTGGCTGCCGCACGGTGGCCGATGCGGGCCCTCAACTCTTCTTCGAAGCACCCTGATACCGCAAAGGCTGCGCAAAGGGGCTTGAAAAGGGGCTTCGGAGGGTGTTCTCCGAGGGAAAACGGCTTCTCAGCCCCTGATGCACGCAGTACCATTCGCGCCGCAGGGTGCCCAGAGAGAAACGATGGCTCATGCGGCCATCACCTCCACCCGGCACATCAACCCATTATTTGATGGAGCGAAATTCAAATGGCAACTGCGAAGAAGGCGCCGGCTAAAAAGGCCCCGGCGAAAAAGGCTCCGGCCAAGAAGGTCGGCGGCGCCAAGCCGCCGATCAAGGCTGGTGCCGCGGCCCCCGCGAAGAAGGCAGCTCCGGCCGCCAAGAAGCGCACCCCGAGCGCGGCCTTCATGAAGGCGATGACCCCGACCGAGGCGCTGGCCGCCGTGATCGGTGCCACCCCGGCACCGCGCACCGAGGTCACCAAGAAGGTCTGGGAGTACATCAAGAAGCACAAGCTCCAGGACGCCGAGAACAAGCGGATGATCAACGCAGACGCGAAGCTGAAGGCGATCTTCAAGAAGGATCAGGTCTCGATGTTCGAGATGACCAAGCTGATCAACGATCACCTGAAGTAAGCCGTTCGAGCGGGCCCGCCAGGGCCTTCGAACCCAAAGCCGGTGCCTTCACAGCACCGGCTTTTTTCATGGTCGAGTGCGAATGGCCTGCTCCACCACGTGCAGCATGCGCGCCACGTCGATGGGCTTGGTCCAGTAGTCGTCGAACCCGGCGCGGCGCGCCACGTCGATCTGGTCGGCCATCGCATCGGCCGACAGGGCCACGCAGCGCAGGCCCGCGGTGCGCGGGTCGGCCCGCAGGGCCGCGATGACCTGCAGGCCCGACAGGTCGGGCAGGTTCATGTCCACCAGCACCATGTCCGGCAGCAGGCTGCGCACACGGTCCAGGCCTTCGGTGCCATTGCGCGCCACCACCAGCTGCCAGCCGCGCTGGGCGCGGAACACCTCCTGCATCAGCAGGGCATTGAGCGGCTCGTCCTCGATGTAGACCACGCGGTAGGGCGGCGGCTCGGCCACCGGATCGGCCTGGGGCGCGACCTCATGGGCACGCGCCAGCGCGACGCTGAAGCGGCTGCCCACGCCGCTGCGGCTGGTGACGGACAGCGCACCGTTCATCGTGCGCACCAGTTCGCTGGCAATCACCAGACCCAGGCCGGTGCCCTCGATGCGCTGGCGCTCGGCGCCCAGCCGGTTGAAGGGCTGGAACAGCTGGCGCTGCTCATCCTCGGTGAGGCCCGCGCCCTCGTCTTCGATGGTCAGCACCGCCTGCAGCGGCAGCAGCCGCAGCTCGAAGCGCACCTGGCCCTGCGGCCGGTTGTACTTGATGGCGTTGGACAGCAGGTTCACCAGCACCTGCTCCAGCCCGCGCGGATCGGCCTGCACCCACACCGGCCCCGGCGGCAGGCGCAACGGCAACTGCGCCGGATGCAACGACAGCAGCGGCCTGACCATGCCCAGCGCCGCGGCCAGCGACTGCACCAGGTCGATCGGCCGCGGATGCAGGCCGAACTCGCCGCGCTCCAGCCGCGTGAGGTCGAGCACGTCGTTGACCAGCGCCAGCAGGTGCCGGCCGGCCTGCTCCACGCCTTCCAGCCGGCGACGCTGGGCGGTCCCCAGCGGTTGCTCGCGGTCCAGGCCCATCAGCTGCGCGAAGCCGAGGATGCCGTTGAGCGGTGTGCGCAGCTCATGGCTCACGCGCGAAAGCAGCTCGCTCTTGGCACGGTTGGCGCGCTCGGCCTCTTCCTTGGCGCGCTGCAGTTGCACCGCCTCCTGCTGCGCGGTGACGTCGCGGCAGGTGCCGACGATGGTGACGGCATCACCGTCCGGGCCCTGCTGCGCCCGAGCGAAGATCTCCAGCCAGCGCAGGCTGCCATCGGGCAGGTGGAAGCGGAAGCGCGCCTCCATGCGCTCGCCATCGGTCTCGGCGCGCTGCAATGCAGCCTCGGCCAGCGGCCGGTCATCGGCATGCAGGGTGGCCAGCCAGTCATCGATGCGCAGCGGCGGATGCGGCCACGGCAGGCCATGGTTCAGGCAGCCCATGCGGTCGAGCAGCAGCGTCCGGTCGCGGCAGTGGAACTGCGCCAGGCCGGTGGCGGTGGCCTCGGCCGCCAGCAGCCAGCGCTCTTCCGAAGCGCGCAGCGCCAACTCCACCTGCCGCTGCTCGGTGATGTCGGTGACGAAGCCGTGCCAGAGCCAGCCGCCGTCGGGCGAGCGTTCGGGCATGGCCCGGCTTTCCAGCCAGCGCTCTTCGCCATCGGCGCGCAAGGCCCGGAACTGCACCTGCCAAGGCAGCTGCGCGCCACGCGCCCGCAGGTAGGCGGCGCGCAGCGTGGGCAGGTCGCCCGGATGCAGCCGCAAGGGCCCCAGCAGCAGCGGCGTCTGAAGGCCGAACATCGGCCCGGCGGCCTGCACGTCGGCCGGGCCCGATGCCGGCTCCGGCCCGTCGGGCTCGTGGTACTGGTACAGCGCCCCCGGCAGCAGCGCGGTCAGCTTGCGCAGCCGCTCGTCGCGTTCACGTTCGCTGCGGGCCAGGGCCACACGCACACTCACGTCGCGGGCGGTGCCGCGCCAGCCTGCGTGGCGGCCCTGTGCATCGAACAGGGGCACGGCCGAGCGCGACACCATCACGCGGCTGCGTGGCGTGCGCACCTCGGTCACCGCTTCGGCAAAGGGCCGCGGCTGGGCCAGACAGTGGTACAGGCGCTGGTCGCCCAAGGCATCGCCATGACTGTCGAGCAGCGGACCATCGGCCAGCGGCTGACCGATCAGCGCCTCGGCGTCGCCACTGCCCAGCGGCTCGGGCAGGCCGGCCACCCAGGTGTATCGCCAGTCCATGTCGCATTCCCAGAGCACGTCGCCGCCGGCACGGGCGATGTCGGCCAGGCGCTCGGCATCCAGGTACTTCATCGGGGTTCAGCTCACAACAATCGGGTGGACAGGCAGCGTCTCGACCCCCATCCCCGCAGGGGGTCGCGGGCTATTAGATGATGGATTGGCCCCGAACAGACAAGCTGCGGCCAAAGTTCACACCTCCATGGTGCATCGCAGGCTGGTGCGCCCTTTGCCTACGTGACTTTGCAGCCGCGTCGTGAATCCGCGACAAATGCACGCGGCGTGCTCTTAAGAGCCACGGACAATCGGCGCAGTCGTAAAGTTAGCAATCACTGCGGCAGTCGTGCGGTGGCCCTCTGTGGCCGAAAGCTCCATGAAACACTCCTTGATCATCTGGTCCATCACCGCCTCGCTGCTGGGCAGCGCGCTGTCCGTGCATGCGGCCGTTGGCCAAACAACCGCGGCCAAGCCGGCGAAGGCCGTCAGCGCCGCGCCTGCGCGCCTGCAGCAGTGCTCGTGGGACAAGCCCGGCCACAACCCGTACATGGGCGATTTCTCCTCGGCCGTCGACCGCTACACCGACATCGCCCCCGCCGTGCGCGAGCGACTGAAGCAGCGCATCGCCGCACGCCAGTACGACGAAATGGTGTCCATCCGCCGCGACAGCATCGTCGGCAAGGACGTCTATTCGTCCGCCATCCGCGACATGCACTTCGGCAACGGCAGCGTCTGCAGCACCGTCTCGCGCAACAAGTGGGCGGCTGATGCCGAAGAGCGTGGCCTGGTGTACTGCGAAAGCGGCGAATGCATCCTGGTGCCCACCGTGTGCCGCAACGTCAGCCGCATCAGCCGTGCCGGGGGCGCCACCGGCGCCGCCGCCGCGGGCCCGGGTGAACTGGCTTTTGATCCTCCTGCCGCCGGCGAACCCGTGGCCGCCGCGCCCGACGCACTGGAAAGCCTGCCGCCGACCGGCGCCGGCACACCGGCCGTGGGTCTGGCTGCGGTGCCCGCGGTGTCTCCCGGCCTGCTGGGCCCGATCGCTGGCAACCCTGGTGGCGGCCAACCCGTGCTGGGCGGCCCGATCTCGATTCCTTCGGCCCCCGTGCTGCCCTCGGGCAGCCTGCCCACCGTGCCGGTGGTGCCGCCGCCGGTGCCTGAGCCTGGCACCTGGGCGCTGATGCTGGGCGGCATCGCCCTGCTGGCCCTGCTGCGCCAGCGACGCCTGGCAGTGCAGCCGGTGCGCACCGGCCGCCGCGGCTGACGCCCCACGGCCCACCCGCCCGCGCCAGCGGGTCACACGCACACCAAGCCCCCGCCGCACCGGTTGCCGCGGGGGCTTATTCCTTCAGCAGCGTCGCCAGGAAGCGCCCGGTGTGGCTGCCAGGATGGGCGGCCACCGTCTCCGGCGTGCCGGCCACCACCAAGGTGCCGCCGCCCGCCCCGCCTTCGGGGCCCATGTCGATGACCCAATCGGCCGTCTTGATGACGTCGAGGTTGTGCTCGATCACCACGATGGTGTTGCCCGCATCGCGCAGCTGGTGCAGCACCTGCAGGAGCAGCCGGATGTCGTGGAAATGCAGGCCGGTGGTGGGTTCGTCGAGGATGTACAGGGTGCGGCCGGTGTCGCGCTTGCTCAGCTCCAGCGCCAGCTTGACGCGCTGCGCCTCGCCGCCCGAGAGCGTGGTCGCGCTCTGCCCCAGCTTGATGTAGCCCAGGCCCACGTCCAGCAGCGTCTGCAGCTTGCGGGCGATGGCCGGCACCGCGCTGAAGAACGGGGTGGCGTCCTCCACCGTCATGTCCAGCACCTGGGTGATGTTCTTGCCCTTGTAGAGCACCTCCAGCGTCTCGCGGTTGTAGCGCGCGCCGTGGCACACGTCGCAAGGCACGTAGACGTCGGGGAGGAAGTGCATCTCCACCTTCAGCACGCCGTCGCCCTGGCAGGCCTCGCAGCGGCCACCGGCCACGTTGAAGCTGAAGCGGCCGGGGCCGTAGCCCCGCTCACGCGCGGCGGGCACCTCGGCAAACATCTCGCGGATGGGCGTGAACAGGCCCGTGTAGGTGGCCGGGTTGCTGCGCGGTGTGCGGCCGATCGGGCTCTGGTCGACGTTGATCACCTTGTCGAAGGCGTCCAGGCCTTCGATCTCGCCGTGCGGCGCCGGCTCGGCATGGCTGCCGTAGAGCTTGCGGGCCACGGCCAGGTACAGCGTGTCGTTGACCAGCGTGCTCTTGCCCGAGCCCGACACGCCGGTGACGCAGGTGAGCAGGCCCACCGGGATCTCGACCGTCACGCCCTTGAGGTTGTTGCCGCGCGCATCGACGATGCGCATCTGCGGCCGGCCCTCGGCCTGCAGCGGTGGCGCCGGTCGTTCGATGCGCAGCACGCGGCCCAGGTACTGGCCGGTGAGGGATTCGGGGTCGGCCGCCACCTCGGCCGGCGTGCCTTGAGAGATCACGCGGCCGCCGTGCACGCCGGCGCCGGGGCCCATGTCCACCACGTAGTCGGCCGCGCGGATCATGTCCTCGTCGTGCTCGACCACCAGCACGCTGTTGCCCAGGTCGCGCAGGTGCTGCAGCGTGCCGATCAGGCGCTCGTTGTCGCGCTGGTGCAGGCCGATGCTGGGTTCGTCCAGCACGTACATCACGCCCGACAGGCCGCTGCCGATCTGGCTGGCCAGGCGGATGCGCTGCGCCTCGCCGCCCGACAAGGTGTCGGCGCTGCGGTCCAGGCTGAGGTAGTTCAGGCCCACGTCGTTGAGGAAGCGCAGCCGCGCGCGGATCTCGCGCACCACCTTGTCGGCGATGTCGGCCTTGGCGCCCACCAGGTGCAGGCCGTCGAAATAGGCCTGGCAGTCGGCCAGCGTGGCGTGTTCCACCTCGTAGATGGGGCGGCCCTGGCTACCGTCGGCGCCCTGCAGCAGCACGTGGCGCGCCTCGCGCCGCAGGCGGGCGCCGCCGCAGTCGGGGCAGGCGCGGGCATGCTGGTAGCGGGCCAGGTCTTCACGCACCGCCACCGAATCGGTCTCGCGCATGCGGCGTTCGAGGTTGGGCAGGATGCCTTCGAACGGGTGCGAGCGCTTGACGGTGCGGGCGCGGCCGCCGGGCTTGGTGGCCTCGGCGGTGTAGCTGAAGCTGATCTCGTCGGTGCCCGAGCCGTACAGCAGCACCCGCTGCTGATCGGCCGTCAGCGATTCGAACGGCAGGTCGATGTCGAAGCCGTAGTGCTTGGCCACGCTTTCCAGCAGCGAGAAGGTGTAGGCGTTGCGCCGGTCCCAGCCCTTGACGGCGCCGCTGGCCAGGCTGAGCGACGGGAAGGCCACCACCCGCTCGGGGTCGAACACCGTGACCTGGCCCAGGCCGTCGCAGCTGGGGCAGGCACCCACCGGCGAGTTGAACGAGAACAGGCGCGGTTCCAGCTCGGGCAGCGAATAGCTGCACACCGGACAGGCGAACTTGCTGCTGAACAGGTGCGGGCGGTCGCTGTCCATCTCCAGCGCCAGCGCGCGGCCATCGGCGATGCGCAGCGCCGCCTCAAAGCTCTCGGCCAGCCGTTGGCGCAGGCCGCTGGCCACTGCATCGGCGCGGATCTTCACGCGGTCGATCACCACGTCGATGTCGTGCTTCTCGGCCTTCTTGAGCTTGGGCAGCTCGGCCGCTTCCACCACCTGCCCGTCGACGCGGAAACGCACATAGCCCTGGGCCTGCATGTCGGCGAACAGCTCGACGAACTCGCCCTTGCGGTCGCGCGCCACCGGCGCCAGCACCATCAGCTTGGTGTCCTCGGGCAGCGCCAGCACCGCGTCCACCATCTGGCTGACCGGCGTGGCCACCAGCGGCAGGTGGTGGTCGGGGCAGAACGGCGTGCCGGCGCGGGCGTACAGCAGGCGCAGGTAGTCGTGGATCTCGGTCACCGTGCCCACGGTGGAGCGCGGGTTGTGGCTGGTGGCCTTCTGCTCGATGCTGATGGCGGGCGACAGGCCCTCGATCACATCCACGTCGGGCTTGTCCATCAGCTGCAGGAACTGCCGCGCATAGGCCGACAGGCTTTCGACGTAGCGGCGCTGGCCCTCGGCGTACAGCGTGTCGAAGGCCAGGCTGGACTTGCCCGAGCCCGACAACCCGGTGATGACGACCAGCGCATGCTTGGGCAGGTCGAGATCGATGTTCTTCAGGTTGTGCGTGCGTGCACCGCGCACGCGGATGGCGGGCGCTTCAGCGGGTTTGTGAGGGGGCAAGGCAGCAGTCATCGAAGGGGCGAGGGCAACCGGTCATCATAGTGCGCAGCGGTTTCACGTGCAGGCACCGGCCATGGACGGGCCTGCAGCGCCATCCCACGCCACACGGCACGTGCCGCTTGCCAGGGCGGCGCCCGCAGGCCTAGAGTGGTCGCGCCACCTCAGCAAACCGTGGACCCGTTCGCACGCCCCACCCCGCGCCGGGGCGACCCGGCCCTGCCGCCTGCAGCCGCCGACTCGCCCGCCGCGCCCTGGCAGCGCGACGAACGAGCCGCGCTGCTGCGCCGGCGACGGCGCGCCGGGCTCGGCCCCGGCCGCCAGGCGGCCGAGCTGCCCACGGTGGGCCTGGCCTTGTCGGGCGGCGGCGTGCGCAGCGCCACCTACGGCCTGGGCCTGATCCGCGGCCTGGCCCAGCGCGGCCTGCTGCCCCGCTTCGATTACCTGTCCACCGTGTCGGGCGGCGGCTACGTGGGCGCCATGCTGGGCCGGCTGATCCTGGCGCTGGGCGTGCGCGAGGCGCAGGTGATGCTGGCGCAGCGCCGCTCCACGCTGCTGGACTGGCTGCGCCGCAACGGCCGCTACCTCACGCCCGCCGGCTCGCACGACGTGGGCGTGGCGGCCGTCACCTACCTGCGCGCCTTCGTCGCCATCCATGCCGAGCTGATGATGGCCGCCCTGCTGTTCGGGCTGCTGGTGGTGGCGCCCCACCTGTGGCAGCTGAGCACCGACACGCTGGACCCCAACACCTGGCAGGCCTGGGGCAGCCTGTGGCTGCCGGCCGCGGTGGCCTGGATGTGCGCCAGCCTGCCCGGCCTGGCTTGCGCCTACTGGGTGGCCCGCGAAGGCCCCGACCCCACGCGCCGCGACGTGGCCGGTGCGCTGCGCGAGCGGTTGCAGGCCGCGGTGCTGTGGGCCGCCACCCTGCTGCTCGTGTGGCTGGCCTGGCGGCTGCAGCTGCTGCGGCCGCTGAGCGAAGGTCTGGTCGGCATGCCTTTGCTGCTGCTCACCGTGGCCTCGGTGGCGGTGGGCGTCGGCGGCACCTGGGTGGTGCTGGGCCGCACCACCGACAGCCGTGGCCTGGCCAGCGCCCGCGTGCGCCGCCGCACCACCGAGCTGACGCGCAGCGCACTGCTCATGGCCGCGCTGGCCCTCTTCATGGGCGTGCTGGACCTGCTGAGCTGGCGGCTGCTGAAGCTGGCGCTGTCGGACCGCGACTGGCTGTGGGGCGGCGTGGGTCTGGGCGGCTTCGCGGCGCTGCTGCTGCGGGCACTGGCGCAGCCGCTGCAGCAGCTGGTGCAGCAGGCCAGCACCTCGCTGGGCACCTGGACGCCGCGGCTGCTCAATGCCGCGGGGGTGCTGGTGCTGGCCGTGGTGCTGTGCTTCTGGTTCAGCACCGTGCAGTGGCTGGTGTTCACGCCCGCGCCCATGGGCTGGCTGGACGCGGTGCCGCCCACCTGGCGGGCCGGCGGCTTGCTGGCCTGCTGCGGCCTGTGGTGGTTGGCCACTGCCCACAACGATGCGATGGCCAATGCCTCGTCGCTGCACGGTTTCTACCGCGCGCGGCTCACGCGCGCCTACCTGGCGGTGGGCAACCCCAACCGGCCGGTGCTGCAACCCGCCGCCGGCGAAGCGGCGGCCGACGTCACCCAGGTGGTGTCACGCGACGATGCCGACCTGCGCGACTACCGGCCCGAGCGCCGCGGTGGGCCGATCCACCTCATCAACACTTGCCTCAACCAGACGCGCGACGACGCCAGCGGCCTGTTCAACGCCGACCGCAAGGGCACGCTGCTGACGGTGCGGCCCGATGGCGTGGAGATCGGCCCGCGCGAGCGCGTGTGCTTTTCCACCGCCAGCGAAGTGGGCACGCTGGGCAAGTGGGTGGCCATCTCGGGGGCAGCGGCGGCGCCGGGCGCGGGTGCCTACACCTCGCGCGGCTGGGCGCTGCTGCTCTTTCTCATCGGCGTGCGGCTGGGGCACTGGGTGCGTGAGCCGGCACCCCCGGCGCGCGCGCGGCCCCGCTGGCGCGATGCGCTGTGGCAGCTGGCCGCCAAGCCGCTGATGCTGTGGTCGGAAGCCACGGCCACCTACCGCGGCCAGGCGCGGCCCTGGTGGTACCTGTCCGATGGGGGCCACTTCGACAACACCGGCGTCTATGCGCTGCTGCGGCGGCAGCTCGACTTCATCGTGCTGGTGGATGCCAGCTGCGACCCGCGCTACGAGTTCACCGACCTGGAGAACCTGGTGCGCAAGGCGCGCATCGACTTCGGCGCCGAGATCGAGTTCTACCCGCACGAAGAGGCGGTGCAGCGCTTCGGTGTGGACGAAGCCGGCGTGACCGTGCTCTCGCCCCAGGACATGGCCGACAGCCAATCGTCCCGCGGCGTGCTGCTGGGCCGCATCCGCTACCTGCGGCCGGCCGGCTGCCCGGCCGACACGCCGGAACACCAGGGCACGCTGCTGGTGATCAAGCCCAACCTGCATGCGGCCCTGGACGTGGACGTGCTGGCCTATGCGCAGCGGCATCCGCGCTTTCCGCATGAGTCCACCGGCGACCAGAACTTCGACGAGGCCCAATGGGAGAGCTACCACCGGCTGGGCGAGGACGCCGGTGCCGCGCTGCACCCCGACTGGCTGGAACGCCTGCCGGGCTGGCGGCAGCGTGCGCTGCACGGCCTGGAGCGTCCGGCCCGCCTGCGCCCGCCCGGCCAGGCCCTGCCGGCACCGGCCACGCCGCAGCCCGAGCCGGCCTGGCGGCGCGCCGCCAAGAACAGTGCCATCGGCACCACGCTGGGCCTGGGCGCCTCGGGCACGCTGCTGCTGTCGCTGTGGCAGGTGAGCGACCAGATCCGCCAGAACGAAAACGCCCAGCGCGGCGAAGTGCGCACGCTGTTCACCGAGGTGTCGCGTGCCCTGTCGGCGGTGGACCTGAGCTGCCCCAAGGTGCCCGCGCATGTGACGCAGCAGGTGACGCTGCTGCAGGACCTGGTACAGAACCCGGTGATCCCCGAGCTGGACCGGGTGGGTGTGCAGCGGCTGCTGGAAGCCGCGCGCGACCAGTGCCGCCTGCTGGCTGCCAGCCCCACCGAGGCCTGCGTGGCTGCGCAACGGCAAGCGCAGGAGGGCCTGTGCGCTGCGCTGGGCACGCTGCCCAACCGCGATGCGCTGAGCTACTGGCACCCCTTCGAGCTGCCGCCGGGCCGCATGCTGACGGGCGCCGGCCTGGTGGCCTTGCTGCAGGCACGGTGGCGGGGCGACGAGCCGCCGACGGTGGTGGCCGTGGCACCGCCGCCGGTGGCAGAGCCGGCACCAGCACCGGCACCAGCACCGGCACCGGCGCCCACCCCGCCGCCGGTCAGCGCCCAGGCGGCCGCGGCTGCGGCGCTGCAGGCCAGCTGCCGCGAAGGGGGCGCCGGTGCCGTGCGCATCTACCTGCAGGTGTACGACGAAGCCTCGCGCAGCGCCGCGGTCGGCTTGCGGGCGGCCCTGCAACAGGCCGGCGCCGAGACCTTGCAGGTGGCGCCGATCGAGAACGTGACGCGCAGTGCCGCGCTGCGGCAGCAGCGCCGGCCGGTGCCCTGGCCTCAGCCCACGCTGGTGGTGCACCAGCGTGCCGACCTGCCTTGCGCCCAGCTGCTGGCGCAACAGGTGCGCCAGCAATGGGTGCCCGGCCGTGGCGGCGAGGTGTGGGTGCGCGAGCTGCCCGCCAGCCTGCGCAACGGCAGCCAGCGTGTCATCGAACTGTGGCTGCCGCCCAGCGGGGCGGGCGACCGGGTGGCCGCGCGTTGAAGCGCGGGCGCGCGCCGCTCAGCGACCCAGCACGTTCAGGATCTCGGCGCCGTAGGCTTCCAGCTTGCGGGCGCCGACGCCGCTGATCTCGCCCAGCTCTGCCAGGTCGGCCGGCATGCGGCGGGCCATCTCGGCCAGCGTGGCATCGTGGAACACCACGTAGGCCGGCAGGTTGTGCGAGCGCGCCACCTCGGCGCGCCAGGCCTTCAGCGAGGCAAAACGCTGCTGGGCATCGGCATCCAGGTCGGCCGCCGCGGCCGGCACCTTGCCATCGCCCCGCACCGCGCGCTTGCGCACGCCACGGGTGGCTTCACGCGGCATGCGCAGCACGATGGGCACCTCGCCCTTGAGCACCGCACGGCTGCTCGGCATCAGCCCCAGCGTGTTGTATTCGCCCTCGGTGGCCACATGGCCCAGCGCCACCAGCTGGCGCAGCACGCCGCGCCATTGCGCATCGCTCAGGTCGGCGCCGATGCCGAAGGTGCTGAGCTGGTCGTGCCCGTACTGCACCACCTTGTCGGTGCGCTTGCCGCGCAGCACGTCGATCAGCTGCCCGGCGCCGAAGCGCGTGGGCCCGAAGCCGCCGCCATGCTGCGAGAAGCGGTAGATGCAGCTCAGCGCCTTGCGGGCCGCCTCGGTGGCGTCCCAGGTGTCGGGCGGGTTCAGGCAGTTGTCGCAATTCCCGCAGGGGCTGCTCAGCTCGCCGAAGTACGACAGCAGCCGCACGCGCCGGCAGTCGTGCGACTCGGCCAGCGCCAGCAGCGCTTCCAGCTTGCCGCGCTGCACCTGCTTGAACTCTTCGCCGGCCGGGCTCTCGTCGATCATGCGGCGCTGGTTCACCACATCGGCCAGGCCGTAGGTCATCCAGGCTTCGGCCGGCTCGCCGTCCCGGCCGGCGCGGCCGGTTTCCTGGTAGTAGCTCTCGATGTTCTTCGGCAGGTCGAGGTGGGCGACGAAGCGCACGTCGGGCTTGTCGATGCCCATGCCGAAGGCGATGGTGGCCACCATGACGATGGCGTCCTCGCGCAGGAAGCGGTCCTGGTGCTTCTGCCGCACCGAGGCGTCCAGGCCCGCGTGGTAGGGCAGCGCGGTGATGCCTTCGTCGGCCAGCCACACCGCGGTTTCTTCCACCTTCTTGCGGGTGCCACAGTACACGATGCCCGACTCGCCCTCGTGCTCGTCGCGCACGAAGCGCATCAGCTGCGCCCGCGGGTTGTCCTTCTCGACGATGGTGTAGCGGATGTTCGGCCGGTCGAAGCTGGCCACGAAGATGCGTGCTTCGTCCAGCGCCAGCCGCTGCACGATGTCGGCGCGGGTGATGTCGTCGGCGGTGGCGGTGAGCGCCACCCGCGGCACCTGCGGAAAGCGCTCGTGCAGCTGCGACAGGCCCAGGTACTCGGCCCGGAAGTCGTGGCCCCACTGGCTCACGCAGTGCGCTTCGTCGATGGCGAACAGGCTCAGCAGCCCGCGCTCGTTCAACGAATCCAGCATCGCCAGGAAGCGCGGCGTCAGCAGCCGCTCGGGCGCGGCATACAGCATCACCAGGCGGCCGCTGCGCAGCTCGCGCTCCACGTTCTGCGCCTCTTCGCTGCTGAGCGTGGAGTTGAGGAAGGCCGCATGCACGCCGGCTTCTTCCAGCGCGCCCACCTGGTCGTGCATTAAGGCGATCAGCGGGCTCACCACCACCGCCACGCCGCGGCCGCCGCGGTGCCGCACGATGGCCGGCACCTGGTAGCACAGGCTCTTGCCGCCGCCGGTGGGCATCAGCACCAGCGCGTCGCCGCCGGCCGTCACATGCTCGACGATGTCGCCCTGCATGCCGCGGAACGCGGTGTAGCCGAAAACCTCGTTGAGAACTTCGATCGGCGAGGAGGCGGCGGTGTCAGGGCGGTTCATGGGAGCCCGTCATCTTAACGAACGGGCTCCGGCGGGGCCTGCGGCGGCTGGCGGCCGGGCATCAGCAGCCGGGCCAGCTCGGCGTACATCGGCCCGCAGATCAGCCGCGAGATGCCGCTGGAGACGAAGGCCGTGAGCATCAGACTCAGCACCATCGCATGGCCCGACACCATCTCCATCACCAGGATGAAGGCGGTCAGCGGGCCCTGCGTGGCCGCCGCCAGAAAACCCACCATGCCCAGCGCGATCAATGGAATGGCGTGCTCGGGCGCCAGCCCGAAAAGCCAGGCCACGTCGCGGCCGATGCCGGCGCCCACCGCCAGCGAGGGCGCGAACACACCGGCCGGCACACCCGTCCACGACGACAGCCAGGTGGCCATGAACTTGAGCAAGGTGTACAGCGCCGGCACGTCGGCCTGGCCCTCCAGCATCGCCCGCGTGGGCGCATAGCCGGCGCCCGAGGTGCTGCCCTGGCACACCAGGCCGATGACGGCCACGCCCAGCGCGCAGGCGGCGCCGAAGCGCACCGGGTACTGCTGCCGCCAGCGCTTGAGGCGGCCCGGCCCTGGCGCCAGCGAGCTGACCAGCAACTGCGAGAACAGGCCGCCCAGCAAGCCGGCCACCACCGCCACCACCAGGCCCGGCACCAGCAGCTGCAGCGACAGGCTCTGCACCCGCAGCTGGCCGAAGTAGGTGAGGTTGCCGAACACCGACACCGCCACCAGGCCCGACAGCACGATGGAGATGATGACCAGCGCGCTTTGCGCCGCATGGTGGCGGCGCGAGAGCTTTTCCAGCGCGAACATCACGCCGCCCAGCGGCGTGTTGAAGGCCGCCGCGATGCCGGCCGCCGCCCCGGCCACCATCAGGTCGTGGCCGTCGATGCGCGCGGCCGGGGACAGCCAGCGCCGCACCGACAGCATCACGCCGGCGCCGATCTGCACCGTCGGCCCCTCGCGGCCGGCCGACAGGCCGGCCAGCATCGTGCCACCCAGCAAGGCCGCCTTCTGGATGGCCAGCGGCAACGACACCAGCGCCCGGCGGCGCTCGGGCGCCAGGCTGTCGTCCAGCGCCACCATCACCTGCGGGATGCCCGAGCCGGCGGCACCGGGCGCGAAGCGGCGCGTCAGCCACACCAGGATGGCGGTGAGCACCGGCGTCCACAGCAGCATCAACCACGGCCCCAGCGGGCCCGACGTGCGCATGCGCTCATGCAAGTGGCTGGCGGCTTCGCACAGCAGGGTGACGCCCACCACCGAGGCGCCGGTGGCCACGGCAGCGGCCAGCACGATGGCGCGGTCGATCCAGGCCCGCCCGGCGCGCACCTCGCGCCGCAGGTTGCGCCAGAAATCGGGGGTGTCGTCATCGTGCATACGCGTCACCTTAGCAGTACCCGCGCCTGCCCCCGGCGCTGCCTGCGCACCCCCATGCGGCACAATCGAGCGCTCCCGGCCGGCCCCCGCGCCGCGTCCGAACCCCCTTTTTTCCCCAAGACCCCGACGCACAGGAGCGACCATGGCCTCCGTCAACAAAGTCATCATCATCGGCAACCTCGGGCGCGACCCCGAGATGCGTTCGTTCCCCGACGGCGGCTCGATCTGCAACATCACCGTGGCCACCACCCGCCGCTGGAAGGCCCGTGATTCCAACGAATTCCAGGAAGAAACCGAGTGGCACCGCGTGGTGTTCCGTGACCGCCTGGCTGAAATCGCCGGCGAGTACCTGCGCAAGGGCCGCCCGGTGTACGTGGAAGGCCGCCTGAAGACCCGCAAGTGGCAGGACAAGGAAGGCCGCGACAACTACACCACCGAGATCGTGGCCGAGCAGATGCAACTGCTGGGTGGCCGTGAAGGCATGGGCGGCGGCGAAGAAGACGGCGGTGGCAGCAGCAGCGGTGGCGGCTACCGCAGCCGCGGCGCTGCCGGTGGTGGTGGCGGCGGTGGCGGTGGTTACGGCGACGAGCCGCGCGAGCGCCCGGCCCGCTCGGCCGCACCCGCCCCGCGCCCGGCCCCCGCGCCGAAGTCGAACACCGGCTTCGACGACATGGACGACGACATTCCGTTCTGACGCCTTGCGCCTCGGCCTGGGCCCGAGGCACCCTCCTTGACAGCCCGTGCGCCTTCGGCCGCGGGCTGTTTCGTTTCCGCTGCCGAGCGCTGGCCTGCCTCAGGCCGTGGCCTTGCGCGGGCGCCGCGTGCGTGGACGCGGCGGCGCCGGGTGGTCGGGCGCAGCGTTCGTGTCGGACGGCCGCCCGGCTTCGCCTTCGTCGGCAGCGGGCCCCCGTCCTGCGGCATGCCGCTGCATCTGCCGCTGCCAATCGGCCAGCGGGCCGGTGGGTGCGGCCGTGGTGGTGGCGATCAGTCGATCGAGCAGGATTTGCTGGTCACTGGTCCAGGGCTGCGGAAAGACCGGCTGCACCGTGACCACCAGGTCGGCACGCGCACCACGGCGCGTGGCCGGGAAGCCCTGGCCGGGCAGGCGATACACGCACTCGCCATGGCGCAGCGCCAGCGGCTGGCTGCCTGCCAGCGTGGGCACCTCCACCCGGCGGCTGCCCAGCCAGCGGAAGCCGTCTACCGGCATCGTGCAGCGCAGCGTGCCGTCGGCTTCCAGCGTGAACAGCGGATGCGGCTGCAGCTCGATCTGCAGGTCCAGCCCGCCTTCAGGGCCGGCGCCGCCGCGGGTGGGCGGCACGCCCAGCAGGTCGCCGTCACGCACCCCGGCGGGGATGCGCACCTTCAACTCGTACTTGCGAGGCGGCAGCTTGCCGGTGCTGCCGCAGGGGCTGCAGGCCAGCCGTGCGCGGCCGTCGCCACTGCAGTCGGGGCAGGTCACCCGCGTGGCCATCCAGCCATACCAGGCGCGCTCGCGCACCTCGCCTTCGCCGTCGCAGGTGGCGCAGGCACTGCCCGGAAAGCGCAGGCCCTGGCCGCCACAGGCCTCACAAGCCTGCGCCAGCTGGCCGCGCAGCACGCGCACGCAGCCCAGCGCCGCCTCTTCCAGCGTGAGCTTGATGCGCCGGCTGAGCGGGGTGGCCGTGCGGCTGGGCGCGGGGGGCGGGGCCGGCGGCGCTGGGGGAGATGCGGGCTGCGCCGGGGCGGCAGGCTCTTCTGCCCCCGCGGCGGCCGCCTGCAGCAGCTCGAAAGCCTGGTTGATGCGCTGCATCTTCTCCACGGCCGCCTGGCTGGCGTTGCGGTCGGGATGCCAGCGCGAGACGAGCCGGCGCCAGGCGGCCTTGATCTCCGCCTCGCTGGCTCCGGGCTGCAAGCCCAGTTCTCGGAATGCTGTCTCGGTGCTCACGGCCCGCCCCCTGAAGGCGGGATGCTAAGCGAGCACCGTGCCGGTGGCCCAGCCGCCGGCCGTGGCCGGGCGGCCCGGGCGACCCATCAGCCCATGCGCACGCTGCCGTGTTCGCCCATGCCGGTGGGCGGGTTACCGGTGACGGCGGCCTTGGCCATCTTGAACAGCTGGGTCAGCTTGTTCTCCTTCACGTCCCAGTAGTCGGCATGCACGATGTCCACGCGCACCAGGGCCAGATCGGGATCCGTCGGGCCGCCCGGGAACCAGGCCTCGGCCATCTTGCTCCACAGCTGCTCGGCGCGGGCGCGGTCTTCCACCACACGGGCCGTGCCTGACACCGAGACGTACGAGTCCTTGTCGGTGTCGGCATAGGCCACGTTGACGCTGGTGCCGTCCTGCGGATGCAGGTCGGCCACCGGTTCGCTCTTGCGCGACATGAAGAACCACAGCGTGTTGTCCTCGTTGATGGACTTGTTCTGCGTCGTCATGGGCCGCGAGTGCAGGTGGCCGTTGCCATGTGTCGTGGTGAACATCGCAAAGCGGATGTCCTTGATCAGCGACCAGAGGTGTTCGCGCTGCTGCGCCAAGGTCTCGTGTTCGTGGGCCATGTCTGCTCCTGTAGGCTGTTGAGCCCCAGGTTCGGCAAACCCCGTTCCTGCGCCGACATGAACGACGAAGGGCCGGTCTCGCGACCGGCCCTTGTGCATGGGCGTGCGCCGCGGTGCGGCGCGACGATCAGTTGGAAGCGGCGGAAGCCGGCGCTTCGGCACCGGAAGCGGCGCCGGCCGGGGCCATCACCGGCTCCTTGAGGCTGCCGCCGCTCTTGTTGGCCATGTAGACCACGGCGCGGCCGATCTCGAAGTCGGTGAAATCGCCACCGCCCTGCGCACCCATGTTGCCCTTGCCATGCAGGGCCGAGTTGAGCAGCGCGTCATAGCCGGTGGACACCCGCGCCGCCCAGGCGGCGTTGTCGCCCAGCTTGGGCGCGCCGGCGGCGCCGGTGGTGTGGCAGGCCGCGCACTGCGCGTTGAACACCTGTTCACCGGTCTTCATCGCGGCGGGATCGGCCAGGTCCTTGATCTCGACCGTGCCCACCGGCTGGATGCGGCGGGCCACCGCCTCTTCGGCCAACAGCTCGGTGCCGGCACCGGGCTTGTTGAAGCCAGCCACGTAGGTGGCCAGCAGCACGATGAGGAAGATGGGAATCAGGAATGAAAACACCACCGTCACGACCAACTGCTTGGGCGTCTTGATGGGGCCCTCGTGCGGCATGTCATGCGGGTCGTTGATGACGGGCTTGTGTGCGTCGCTCATGCATTCCTCGGTAGCGGCAGCGGGTCGAGTGCGTGCCGGGCACGCAAAACCCCCGGAGTATAGGGGCCACGTTGGTGCAGCGCCTTTCATGGCTTGCCCGGACATCGCCGAGCAGGCCGGCGTCAACTCGAGGCTACAATCCGCGTTTTGCGCCCGTAGCTCAGTGGATAGAGTATTGGCCTCCGAAGCCAAGGGTCGCTGGTTCGATCCCAGCCGGGCGCGCCACCTGCCGACAGCGGCCTGCACTCGCAGGCCGCTGTCACGTCGTCACTTCGCGGCGATGATCACCGGCACGTTGGCCGTGGCGCTCTGCCCCGTCGAATCGACGACCACCACCTTCAGGCTGTAGCTGCCCGCCACCGGCTTCGGCCAGTTGGCCGTGAGCGTCAGGCCGCTGACCGAGAAGCTCATGCCCATCGGCACGCCCGAGATGGACACCGACAGCGAACGACCCGCCGGCGCACCGATGACGATGCTGCCGCTGACCGCCTTGCCCGCCACGCCGTTGATGGCGGCAGCGGTGATGCTGGGCACCGTCGACGCAATGTTCACCGTCACCACGCCGCGGCCGGTCAGGCCGGTCTTGCTGTCCCTGGCGATCACCGTCACCGCATAGCTGCCCACCACCGGGCTGGCCCAGCCGATGACGCCCGTGCTGCCGATGCTCATGCCGGCCGGCGCGCCCGACAGGCTCCAGCTCACCGGGTTGGGCGCGGTCACGCTGGCGGCAAAGCTCAGGGCCACGCCCGGCCGGCCGCTGACGGTGCTGCTGGCCACCACCGGCGCCTGCGCCGCTGCGATGACCACCGTGACCACGCCCTTGCCCATCAGGCCGGTGACGTTGTCCTTCGCATTGACGGTGACCGCATAGCTGCCCGCCACCGGTGTGGCCCAGCTCACCGCGCCGGTGCTGGCGCCGATGCCCATGCCTGCGGGCGCGCCGCTGAGCGAGTAGGTGACCGCATTGGCGGCCGTGGCCGAGACGTTGAAGGCCAGCGCGGTGCCCACGCGGCCATTGACCGTGGTGCTGGTCACCACCGGGGCCTGCGGCGCCTCGATCTTGACGGTGTACACGCCCTGGCCGCTGAGGCCGGTGACACTGTCCTTGGCCACCACGGTGACGGCATAGGTGCCGGCCACCGGCGTCGGCCAGCTCACCGCGCCGGTGCTGCCGGCGACCACCATGCCGCCGGGTTGGCCGGTCAGCCCATAGGCCAGCGCGTTGCTGCCGCTGGCCGACACCGTGAAGCTGAGCGGCGTGCCCACCTTGCCGGTGATGGTGGCCGGCGTGACCACCGGCGCCGCCGCGGTACTGCTGCTGCCCGCCAGCGTGCCCAGCAGCGAGGCCACGTTGGGCGTGCCCAGGCCGGTGGCCGGGTCGTAGCCCACACGGGCGTAGCAGGCGGTGCAGGTGCCATGGCTGCCGCTGGTGATGTCGGCAAAGGCCGAGGCATAGGTGCCCGCCACCGTGGCCACCGGGCCATACAGCGTGGCATGCGCCGCGCCGATCACGCCCTTGCCGGCCTGCTGCCGCATCGCGTTGGCCGCGGCGATCACGCCCGCCCACTGCGGCGTCGAGAGGCTGGTGCCGCCCGCGCTGATCCAGTTGACGGTGCTGCTGCCTGGCGACATCACCGCCACGTACTGACCGGTGGAAGGGTTGGCATTGAAGGCCACGTCGGCCACATTGCGGCGTACCACGCTGCCCAGGCCCGGCACGGCCGCCGTCTGGTAGCTGGGCACCGCGGTGTAGGCGCTCATGCCGCCGCCGGTGCCCGACCAAACCACCTCCTGGCGGGCGCCGGTGCCGGTGTAGGTGAGCGAAGTGCCGCCCACCGCCAGCACCTTGGGCGAGACCGACGGCCACATCACCGAAGCGCCCCAGTCGCCGGTGGCGGCCAGGTAGGTCATGCCGGTGCCGGTGAAGGCCGAGTCGACCGAAGCGGTGTAGCTGCCTTCATTGGCGCCGAAGCTCATCGACACCACGCCCGGGCCCATCGCATTGGCCAGGCGCACCGCCGCCAGCAGGCTGTTGAGCGAAGCATCGGGCGCCTCGATCAACACGATGCGCGCCAGCGGTGCGGTGGCATGCGCCCATTGCACGTCGAGCGCGATCTCGGTGGCCCAGCCGGCGTCGTAGGCGGGCGCGGTGGTCGTCATGCCGCCGGCCGCCGTGCTGTACACCACCGACAGCTCACAGGCCGCGGCGGCCGGTGGCGGCAGCGGCAGGCTGGCGGTGACCGAGATGGCCTTGGTGGTGCAGCCGGGCAGGCCGAACTTCTGCTTGAAGGCCGCCAGCTCGGCCACGATGTTGGGATCGTGGTACGCGTTGACGATGTAGATCGTCTGCCCCGCGCCCAGCTGCGCCGCCTGCGCGGCCGTGGGGGTGACGCCAGCCGCGGGCAGCGCCGGCAGGCCGTAGGCGGCGCGGATCTGCGCCGGCGAATAGGTGGAGACCGCGGTGCTGCCGGCCAGGGGCGCCGCAGTGCCGTCATGGGTGCCGTCGTTGGCTGCAGCTCGGGGTGCCGACAAGGCCTGGCTGCGGCGCGCTCCTTCCAGAGCCTGCACCGTCAGCCGCGCGGTGCCCAGCGCCTGCTGGCCGGCCGGCACCTGCTGCACACGCGGGCCGCGGCGGGCCGAGGCGGTGGGGTCCTGCGCATCGCTGTCGTCGGGCGCGTCCAGCAGCACCGGGGCCACGTGGAAGGCAGGCTTGGCCACCAGCTGCGCATCGGCTTCGGACAGGGTGTCGGGCTCCAGCGCCAGCGTGGTGACGCCGGTGGCCAGGGGCGCGGCGGACGCGTCGCTGGTGCTGGCGGTGCTGTCAGCGCTGGTGCCGCCACCGCCGCCACAGGCCGTGAGCAGCGCAGCCATGCAGGCCGACAGGAGGAAGGTGTTTTTCATGCGAAGCCTCGGCAGATGAAACCAGCCAGGGCGACGCGATGCGGCCGGCCGCCTGTGCGCCAGGCGGTCGGTCGGCAACCCCGCTGCCGTGGCGCTTGCGCGCGGTAGGCCGGTGGCTTTGCGTCCCCGCCTTTCGACGGGTTTGCCCTGAGAAGGCGCCGACGTTATCGCCGCGTGCTGCGGCGCGCACGTCACAAAGTCATGAACCGCATCACGGCTCATTTCTGAGAGCTGCAAGTGGTTGCAAGCGGCGTGACAGGCATCACGAAGCTTCCTGGACAATTCGCGCCATGCCCCCGTTGCCGCTGTCACTGCCCCGCATGCCCGCTCCGGCCACCTGGCTGCCGGCCACGGTGGCCTGGGCCGCCCTGCTGCTGGCCGGCTGCGCCAGCGGACCCAAGTCCACGGGCAGCTGGCCCGACAAGGACGGCCCCGACCCCAACCCGCCGCCCAACCTGATGAGCGTGCCCGACGCCGAGCCGCGGGTGGAGATGATCCGCACCGGCGGGCCCAACAAACCCTATGAGGTGTTCGGCCGCAACTATGTGCCCATCACCACCGATTCACCGGTGATGCAGGTGGGCCTGGCTTCCTGGTACGGCCGCAAGTTCCACGGCAAGCCCACCGCCAGCGGCGAGCTGTACAACATGTACTCGATGACCGCGGCCCACCCCACGCTGCCGATTCCCAGCTATGCACGCATACGCAACCCGGCCAACGGCAAGGAAGTGATCGTGCGGGTGAACGACCGCGGCCCGTTCCACGGCTCGCGCGTCATCGACCTCAGCTACACCGCCGCGTTGAAGCTGGGCGTGCTGCGCGGCGTGGCGCCGGTGCAGGTGGAGCGGCTGACCAACGACGAAATCCGCGCCGGCACCTGGCGCCGGGCCCAGCCGGACGACACGGTGATGGCCGCCGCGCCGCCCGCGGGCGACATGGCGCTGGTGCAGGCGGCGCCGGCCGAAGCAGCCGCAGCGCCGCAGCAGCCTCAGCCGGCACCGGCCACGCCTGCCGTCGACCCACCGGCCACCCAACTGCCGCTGACGCAGGAGACCGCGCCGGCCCGCGTGCCGGGCGCGGTGGGCTTCTGGGTGCAGCTGGGCGCCTTCAAGGCGCATGACAGCGCCGTGAGCCTGCAGCGCCGGGTGATGACCGAGCTGGACATGCTGTCGCCGCTGCTGGCCATCTTCAACGAGGGTGCGGTGCACCGGCTGCAGGCCGGCCCCTACGCCACCCGCGACGATGCGGCCCAGGTGGCGCAGCGGCTGCGCAGCACGCTGCAGTTGGCGCCCATCATCGTCCAGCGACGGTAGTGGTGCCCCCAAGGCCCGGGCTGCGCCCGGACCGCCCCCCCGAGGGGGAGCAAGCCAGCTTGGGGCGGCCCGGCGCTGGCTTGATGGTGCCCCCAAGGCCCGGGCTGTGCCCGGCGCTGGCTTGACCTCTTAACGCCCGCCCGCCACGTCCATGATGGCGCCGGTGGTGTAGCTGGCGTCTTCCGACAGCAGCCACACGATGGCCGCTGCGATTTCCTCGGCGCGGCCGGGGCGCTGCATCGGGATCAGGGCGCTGGAAGTGTGTGCCCGGTCGGGCCAGCCGCCCGAGGCATGGATGTCGGTGTCGATGATGCCGGGCCGCACCGCATTGACGCGGATGCCTTCCAGCGCCACCTCGCGCGCCAGGCCCACGGTGAAGGTGTCGATCGCGCCCTTGCTGGCCGCATAGTCCACGTACCAGCCCGGCGCGCCCAGCACCGCCGCCTTGCTGGACAGGTTGACGATGGCACCGCCACGGCCGCCGCCGGCCCGGCGCGCCGCCTCGGTGGCGTGCACGGTGCTCATGCGGCGCACCGCCTCGCGGGCGCACACGAAGCTGCCCACGATGTTGGTGTTGAACATGCGCTGCAGCCGCTGCACCGTCATGTCGGCCACGCGCTGGTTCTCTGCCACCACGCCGGCGTTGTTCACCAGCGCACCCAGCGGGCCCAGCGCGGCGTCCACCGCATCGAACATCGCCAGCACCTGGGCTTCGTCGGCCACGTCGGCCTGCACCGGCAGCGCGCGCCGGCCCAGCGCGGTGATCTGGGCGCACACCGCGTCGGCGGCCTGCGCGTCGCGGGCGTAGTTCACCGCCACGTCCCAGCCCTGCTGCGCGCAGCGCAGCGCGGTGGCCGCGCCGATGCCGCGGCTGCCGCCGGTGACCAGCACCACCCGTGGCGCCCCCGGGGCAACCCCACTTGTGTAGACAACTCCGGTGTTCATCGGCCCATGATGACATGCGCTTGGGTACAGTGGGCCGCAAACACCACAGGAGACAAACGATGCTGGTCCGACGGTCGTTCCTGGGCGCTGCCAGCCTGCTGGCCCTGCCCGCCACCTTGCGTGCACAGGCACTCGAAAAGCCCAAGCTCACGCTGGCGGTGGGCGGCAAGAACCTGCTGTACTACCTGCCGCTCACCATCGCCGAGCAGTTGGGCTACTTCAAGGCCGAGGGGCTGGAGGTCTCCATCGTCGACTTCGCCGGCGGCTCGCAGGCGCTGCGGGCGGTGGTGGGCGGCAGCGCCGACGTGGTCTCGGGTGCCTTCGAGCACACTATCAACATGCAGGTCAAAGGCCAGCGCTTGCGCGCCTTCGTGCTGCAGGGCCGGGCGCCGCAGATCGTGCTGGGCGTCAACCCCAAGACCATGCCCAACTTCAAGTCGGTGGCCGACCTGAAGGGCAAGAAGATCGGCGTCACCGCGCCGGGCAGCAGCACCAACGTGATGACGAATTTCGTGCTGGCCAAGGCCGGCCTGAAGCCGTCAGATGTCAGCATCATCGGCGTGGGTGCCACGCAGGGCGCGGTGGCGGCCATGCGCAGCGGCCAGATCGACGCCATCAGCAACCTCGACCCGGTGATCACGCTGCTGCAGCGCTCGGGCGACCTGAAGATCGTGTCGGACACCCGCATCGTGGCCGAGGCCGAGAAGGTGTTCGGTGGCCCCATGCCCGCGGCCTGCCTGTACGCCCCGCAGAGCTTCATCGACAAGCACCCCAACACCACGCAGGCGCTGGCCAATGCCATCGTGCGGGCCGACAAGTGGATCCAGGCGGCAGGGCCCAACGACATCATCAAGACGGTGCCCGAAGCCTTCCTGCTGGGCGATCGCGCGGTGTACATCGACGCCTTCCTGGCGGCCAAGGGCGCCTTGTCGCCCGACGGCCTGGTGCCCGACAAGGGCCCCGAAACCGCGCAGCGCGCGCTGGCCAGCATCGACCCCGAAGTGGCCAAGGCCAGCATCGACCTGTCGGCGGTGTTCACCAACGACTTCGCCCGCAAGGCCAACCAGAAGTACCCCAAGGCATGACGGCCGACGCCACCGTGCCGGCCCTGCAGTTGGCCGGCGTGGCCTGCACCTTCATCAGCAAGGACGACCGCAGCCAGCGCTACACCGCGGTGCGCGACGTGACGCTGACGGTGGGTGCGGGCGAGTTCGTCTCGGTCGTCGGCCCCACCGGCTGCGGCAAGAGCACGCTGCTCAACATGGCGGCCGGCCTGCTGCAGCCCAGCGCCGGCAGCGTGCAGGTGTTAGGCCAGCCGCTGGCCGGCATCAACCGCCGCGCGGGCTACATGTTCCAGGCCGAGAGCCTGATGCCCTGGCGCACCGCCCTGGCCAACGTGATGGCGGGGCTGGAGTTCCGCGGCGTGGCCGATGCCCGCACGCAGGCCGAGGCCTGGTTGCGGCGCGTGGGGCTGGGCGGCTTCGGCGACCGCTATCCGCACCAGCTGTCGGGCGGCATGCGCAAGCGCGTGAGCCTGGCGCAGACGCTGGCACTGGACCCCGACATCATCCTGATGGACGAGCCCTTCTCGGCGCTGGACGTGCAGACGCGCCAGCTGATGGAAAACGAGGTGCTGGACCTGTGGGCCGCCAAGCGCAAGGCGGTGCTCTTCATCACCCACGACCTGGACGAAGCCATCGCGATGAGCGACCGCGTGGTGGTGCTGTCGGCCGGTCCGGCGGCGCACCCGATCGGCGAATTCAGCATCGACCTCGAGCGCCCGCGCGACGTGGCCGAGGTGCGTACCACGCCGCGCTTCGTGGAGCTGCACAAGGCCATCTGGGACGTGCTGCGCGAAGAAGTGCTCAAGGGCTATGCCCAGCAGTTGCAGAAAGGGGCGGCCTGATGCGCCATGTGCGCCTGTGGCAGGCCTTGGTGCTGGTCGGCGTGTTCGTGCTGTGGTGGGCGCTGACCACGCCGGGCCTGATCCCGCCGCTGCTGTTCGACAACGACCGCCAGGCCGCCTTCTTCTTCGGTGAGCCGGTGAAGGTGCTGGGCCGGGTGTGGGACTGGTTCTTCGTCAGTGCCGACATCTACCACCACCTGGGCATCACGCTGCTGGAAACGGTGCTGGCCTTCGGCCTGGGCACACTGCTGGGCCTCGGCTGCGGCCTGTGGCTGGCGCTCAGCCCGCTGGCCGCGGCCATCCTGGACCCGTACATCAAGGCGCTGAACTCGATGCCGCGGGTGATCCTGGCGCCCATCTTCGCGGTGTGGTTCGGCCTGGGCGTGGCCAGCAAGGTGGCGCTGGGCATCACGCTGGTGTTCTTCATCGTGTTCTTCAACGTCTACCAGGGCGTGAAGGAGGTGAGCCCGGTGGTGCTGGCCAATGCCCGCATGCTGGGCGCCAGCCAGCGCCAGCTGCTGCGCCATGTGTACCTGCCCAGCGCCACCAGCTGGGTGTTCAGTTCGCTGCACACCTCGGTGGGCCTGGCCTTCGTGGGCGCGGTGGTGGGTGAGTACCTGGGCTCCTCGCAGGGCGTGGGCTACCTCATCCTGCAGGCCGAAGGCGCCTTCGACATCAACACGGTGATGGCCGGCATCCTGGTGCTGACCGCGTTTGCGCTGGTGCTGGACGGCCTGGTGGGCCGCATCGAACGTCGATTGATGAAGTGGCAGCCGCGCACCGGCGAAACAGAGAAACTCTGAGGCCGCACACCTGAGGAGGACGCCGCCATGGCCAAGAACTTCGACGAGATGGAGGACAGCAACCGCTCCGGCAACCCGAGCATCCATGATGTCTCGGACCCGGCCCGGCGGCTGTGGCTGCGTGGCGGCGCGGGCGCGGCGGTGGCGGGCTGGTTCGGCCCTTCACTGGCGGCGTTGGGCGGCCTGGGCGCGCTGGCGGGCTGCGCCACCGCTCCAGGTGCGGGCAGCCCTGCAGCGCCGGGCGGCTCGCGGTTGGGCTTCACCGCGGTGCCGCCTTCCAAGGCCGACACGCTGGTGGTGCCCGAAGGCTACGTGGCCGAGGTCATCGCGCCCTGGGGCGAGCCCATCGGCGTGCCGGGCCGCATGCCGGCCTGGCGCAGCGACGCCGGCAACAGCGCCGACGACCAGGCGGTGCAGATGGGCATGCACCACGACGGCCTGCAGTTCTATCCGCTGGAGGGCTCTTCCACCCACGGCCTGCTGGTGATGAACCATGAGTACACCGACGAAGGCCTGCTGCACGGCCCGGGCTCGTCGGCCGACAGCCCGGCGGGTGTGCGCAAGTCGCAGGCTTCGCACGGCGTTTCGGTGATCGAGGTGGAGCTGAAGGACGGCCGCTGGCAGATGGTGCGGCCCAGCAGGCTCGCGCGGCGCTTCACCGCGTTCACGCCCTTCCGCGTGAGCGGCCCGGCGGCCGGCCATGCCTTGATGCGTACCGCCTTCGATGCCGAAGGGCGCACCGTGCTGGGCACGCTGAACAACTGCGCCAGCGGCCGCACGCCCTGGGGCACCTACCTGTCGGGCGAAGAGAACTTCGCCTTCTACTTCAGCGGGGGCGAGCAGACCACCAAGGACCAGGCCCGCTGGGGCCTGCCCAAGAAGGCCTTCTACCCCTGGCCCAACCACGACGCGCGCTTCGACGCCAGCCGCCACCCCAACGAGTTCCACCGCTTCGGCTGGGTGGTGGAAATCGACCCGATGGACCCGACCAGCACGCCGGTCAAGCGCACCGCGCTGGGCCGCGCCGCGCACGAAGGCGCATGGGTGGCCGTGACGCGCGACGGCCGCGCCGTGGTGTATTCGGGCGAAGACGCGCGCTTCGAGTACATCTACAAGTTCGTCAGCCGCGACCGCATCGCGCCTGCCGGCAACGGCCTGACCGCCGCCCAGGCCAACCGCGAGCTGCTGGACCACGGCACGCTGTACGTGGCCCGCTTCGACGCCGACGGCAGCGGCCGCTGGCTGCCGCTGGTGCATGGCCAGGGCCCGCTGACCGCGGCCAACGGCTTTGCCGACCAGGGCGAAGTGGTGATCAAGAGCCGCCAGGCCAGCGACCTGCTGGGCGCCACCAAGATGGACCGGCCCGAGTGGCTGGCGATCGACACCGAATCGCGCTGGGTGTACTGCACCCTCACCAACAACACCCAGCGCGGCCAGCCCGGCAGGCCGGGCCCCGACGCCGCCAACCCGCGCGCCGAGAACGCAATGGGCCAGATCATCCGCTGGCAGGAAGACGGCGACTTCGACGGCGCGACGATGCGCTGGAACCACCTGCTGCTGGCGGGCGACCCGGCCAATGCCCGGCCCGAGGCGCGCGGCAACGTGAAGGGCGACTTCTTCGGCTGCCCCGACGGCCTGATGTTCGACCGCCGCGGCGTGCTGTGGATACAGACCGACGCCCATGCCACGCAGATGAACAAGGGCGAGTTCGAGCGCATCGGCAACAACCAGATGCTGGCCTGCGACCTGGCCACCGGCGAGGTGCGGCGCTTTCTCACCGGGCCGGTGAACTGCGAGATCACCGGCGCGGCGATGACGCCCGATCAGTCGACGCTGTTCATCAACGTGCAGCATCCCGGCGAAACGCCATCGGACATCAGCCGGGCGGATGCGCCACAGCTGTTTTCCAGCTGGCCCGACCACCGGCCCGACGGCCGCCCGCGTTCAGCCACCGTGGTGATACGGCGGCGCGACGGCGGCGTGGTGGGCACCTGAGCAGCGCCGCCTGGCCGCGCGACAATCCGGCATGACCGCCGTACCGCCCCTGACCGACGCCGAAGTCGGCGAACTCGATGGCCTGCTGGCCACGCTGCCCGAGCCGCTGGAACCGCTAGAAGCCAGTGCGCTCGACGGCTACCTGGTCGGCGTGCTGCTGCAGCCGCGGCCGGTGCCGCCCGCCCGCTGGCTGCCCTATGTGCACGACGTGGAAGGCCGGCCCGCGCCTCCTGGCGTGCCGCTGGAGCGCCTGCATGCGCTGGTGCTTCGCCGCCACGCCGAGCTGAATGCCGCCATCGACCAGCGCCAGTGGTTCGACCCCTGGCTGTTCGAGGCGGATGAAGACGCCTCGCCGTCGGAGGCGGTGATGCCCTGGGTGGCCGGCTTCGCGACCGCGATGTCGCTGTTCCCCACGCTGATGGACCGCGACGACCCCGAGCTGCTGGAGCCGCTGGCCACGCTGTTCGCCCACCTCGACCCCGACGACCTGGAAGACGCCGACGAGCTGCTGGCCGAGATCGAGACGCTGGAGCCACCGGCCGACATGACCGAGGCGGTGGACGGCCTGGTGCGCAGCACGCTGCTGCTGGCCGACGTGGCGCGGCCCAAGGCTCCGGCCCGTGCTGCCAAGCGCCCGGGCGGCGGCCGTCCCCGGCCGGGTGGGCCGCGGCCCCCGCAGCGCCCGCGCGGCGGCAAGCCGCGGGGCTGACGGCCAGAGCGGCTCAGCCGCCCCAGAGCCGCCGCGCGTGTTCGCCCAGGCCCTGGGCCACGCTGGCGAAGCGGTCGCCCTTGACCCGCTGCGCGTTGGGAAACTCCGCCGCGATGCGGTCGGCCAGCGGCGACAGGCCCGTGGAGCCACCGGTGAAATACAGCACGTCCACCTGATCGGGCCGCACGCCCGCCTCGCGCGCCGTCTGCACGCCGGCATCGACGATGCGCTGCAGGTCGGCGTCCAGCGCGCGCATCGCGGTGGCTTCGTCCAGCAGCGCCTGCAGCCCGGGCTCGATGTCGTCCAGCGCCACCGGCGCGGCGCCGCCTTCGGCCACCGCGATCTTGGCCTCTTCGGCCTTGGCGGCCAGCGCATGGCCCAGGCGCAGGCTCACCGCACGCATCAGCCGCTGGTGCAGCTTCACATCGCCATAGAAGTCGCGCATGCGGCGCAGCTCGGCCACGCGGCCGGGTGCATACACGGTGTTGATCAGGTGCCAGGTGGCCAGGTCGAAGTACACCTTGTTGGGCACCTCGCGCCCGCCCGGGCCCAGGCTGCGGTAGCCCAGCAGCGGCAGGATGGCGGCCAGCTCCAGGTGGCGGTCGAAGTCGGTGCCGGCGATGTGCACGCCGTGGTTGGCCAGCACGTCGTCCAGCCGGTCCAGCCGCTCGCGCCGCTCGGGGCCCACCCGCACCAGCGAAAAGTCGGAGGTGCCGCCGCCGATGTCGGCCACCAGCACCAGGTGCTCACGCTCGGCCGTGCGCTCGAAGTCGAAGGCTGCGGCGATGGGTTCGAGCTGGAAGCTCACGTCGGCAAAGCCGACGCTGCGCGCTGCCCGCTCCAGCGAAGCCTGGGCCTGCGCATCGCGTTCGGCGTCGTCGTCGACGAAGGCCACCGGCCGGCCCAGCACCACGCGCTGCAGCGGCTCGCCGGCCGCCGCTTCGGCCAGCTTCTTCAGGTGGCGCAGGTAGTCCCCGATCACGTCGAGGTAGCGCACCGCCTTGCCACCGCCCACGTCGGTGTGCTGGTCCACCAGCGTGGAGCCGAGGATGCTTTTCATCGAGCGCATCAGCCGCCCGTCCAGCCCGTCGATGTACGAGGCCAGCGCCACGCGGCCATAGCTGCGTTCGGGCTCGCCCGGCTGGCCTTCCTCCACCGCGTAGAACACGGCGGTGGGCATGGTGCGTTGGCCAGGCTCCACCTCCACCAGGCCGGCGCCCGGCAAGGCGATGGCGGAATTGGACGTGCCGAAGTCGATGGCGCAGCCGGCTGGCTTCATGCGGGGCCCCTGGGCAAAAGGGGCGGGATTCTAGAGAGGCTTTAAAGCTGACCCCGTATCAGGGAGGCGGCCACGCCGAACATCACCAGCGCCACGCAGCCGTCCACCACCCGCCAGGTGGCCGGCCGCGCCAGCCACGGCGCCAGGGCCGCGGCGCCATAACCCAGCAGCAGGAACCACAGCACCGACGCACTGCCCGCCCCGGCTGCGAACAGCGGCCGCGCGGCCGAAGGCTGCTGCGCCGCCACCGTGCCCACCAGCACCAGCGTGTCCAGGTACACGTGCGGATTGAGGAAGGTGAGCGCCGCGGTGGTGCCCAGCGTGGCGGCCAGGCCTTGCGCGCTGGTGGCGGCCGTCAGCCCCTGTGAGCCGGGGCGCCAGGCGCGCCGCGCCGCGCGCCAGCCGCACCAGGCCAGGAACAGCGCGCCGCCCCAGCGCAGCGCTTCCATCAGCAGCGGCAGGCGCGTCAACGCGGTGCCCACGCCGAACACGCCGGCCATCACCAGCAGCACGTCGGAGGCGGCGCAGAAAGCCACCACCGGCCCCACGTGCCGGCGCATCAGCCCCTGGCGCAGGATCAAGGCGTTTTGCGCGCCGATGGCGACGATCAGCCCGGCCATCAGCACGAAGCCATTGAGGAAGACGGTGAGCGGCGGCGCGCCAGGCAGCCAAGTGGTGGGGGAAGCAAGCATGGGCGGCATGGTGCCTCAGTCGCGCACGATGTGAAGCAATGCTGAATATCGATCATCCAAGTTAAGCTGAGCTGCATGAATGCCGACGCCTTTGATCCCGCCGCCCTCGCCTGCCTGGTGGCGCTGTCCGATACCGGCAGCTTTGCCGCGGCGGCACAGCGACTGGCGCTGACGCCTTCGGCCGTGTCGCAGCGCATGCGCGCCCTGGAGGCCCAATGGGGCCAGCCGCTGGTGGTGCGCACGCGGCCGCTGGACTTCACGCCCTCGGGCGCGGTGCTGCTGCGGCTGGCGCGCCAATGGCAGTCGCTGGCGGCCGAGGCGGCGCGCCAGCTGGGTGCCGACGCCGCGCACGGCGAGCGGGTGCCCATCAGCGTCAACGCCGACAGCCTGGCCACCTGGGTGCTGCCGGCGCTGGACGGCTTGATGCAGGAGGGCCTTGGCGCCGGCCATGGCATCGACCTGCGGGTGGACGACCAGGACTTCACCCACGAGGCCTTGCGTGGCGGCACCGTACTCGGCTGCGTGAGCAGCCTGGCGGCGCCGATGCATGGCTGCAGCGCCGAACGGCTGGGCGTGATGCGCTATCTGGCCGTGGCCAGCCCCGGCTTCGTGCGCCGGCACATGCCCCATGGCTTGCGCGCCGCCGACCTGGCACGGCTGCCGATGCTGGTGTTCAACCGCAAGGACAGCCTGGCGCAGCGCTGGGCGCAGCAGGCTTTTGGCCTGGCCGATCTGCGCCTGCGCGAGCGGCACGTGCCCGCCACCGATGCCTATGCGGAAGCGGCGGAGCGTGGCTGGGGCATCGGCATGCTGGCCGAATTGCAGGCGCGGCCCGCCATCACCGCCGGTCGCCTGCAGGCCGTGCTGCCCGAGGTGCATGTGGACGTGACGCTGTACTGGCACCAGTGGCAGCTGGCTGGGCCGCACGGCGGCAGCCTGCTGGCGCGTGTGGGTGCGGCCTTGAAGCAACACGCCGCGAAGGTGTTGGCACCCGGCGACGCCGGTTCGCAGCACTGACACATGGCGCTGCCACGCTGCGGGGCATCACGTCAGCCCTGGGCGGCGGTGTGGCCGATGCGCGACATCGGCCCACCGTGCTCGTGGGGGATGTGACGTGTGGCGCGGTGGACGTGGGATTCACGCTTCAGAAACATCGCGCTCAGATCGAAACTTGCTGTCACACACCCCGTGAGGCTGACGCCATGAATGCCACCACCCGCTCGCTGCTGTTCCGTCGTTCGAAGAGGCTGGTGGCGCCGCGCCCGCTGGACCCGGCCGACATGGGTGCCGAACTGGGCCTGAACCTGCGTCTGGAACGCCAGGCCGAAGAAGCGCTGCAGGCACCGGTGCTGCAGGCCCGCAGCGGCAGTGGCATCGGCTGGATGGCGCTGCTGCAACGCCGCCGCGCCTGATCAGCCGAACACGCTGATCAGCTTGAAGGGGTCGAACCCCTCCGGCTCGTTCCGCTTGGCCAGGCCCCGTGCCTGGCACACCACCCTCGACACACCACCCCCTGGCCGCGCCACGGTGTAGTCGTGCCGGCAATGCAGGTGGCCATGCAGCCACAGCTCGGTCTGCACGATCAGGTCGTCGTCGGCATTGCAGAAGCTGGCGGTGCCGTTCTGCTGGCCATAGCGCGGGTCGGCGCTGCGCAGGCTGGGCGCGAAATGCGTCACCACCACCGTCGCGTCCCAACGGCCTTCGCTGGGCTCGGCCAATGTGCGGGCCAGCCAGTCGCGGCAGGCCAGCGCCTCTTGCCGCACCGCCGGCGCATCAAACGGCTGGCCGTGGATCGTCGCCTGCATCACCCGCTGGAAGTAGCTGCCGGCGCGCAGCGACACGTCGCGGCGGGCGGGGCCGAACAGATCGAAGTCGCACCAGCGCACGGTGCCCACGAAGCGCACGCGCCGGCCTTGCGCGTCGCACAGGATGGCCGTGTCGCGCTCCAGCAGCGTGATGCCCAGTGCCGCGCACTCGGCCCGCAGCGCGGGCAGGGCCTCGGTCAGCTCGCGGCGGTCGAACTCATGGTTGCCGGCGACGAAGATCACCGGCACTGGCCAACCCGCAAAGCGCTGCAGCGATTGCCAGCGGCTGTCCAGGTCGCCGGCCAGCACCAGCAGCTCGGCACCGGGCGCAGGCTGCGGCTCGAAGCGCTCGCTTTCCAGGTGCAGGTCGGACAGCAGCTGCAGGCGCATCGCAGGGGCGCTACCGGATCAGCCGCGCCCGTGGCACTGCTTGAACTTCTTGCCGCTGCCGCAGGGGCAGGGGTCGTTGCGGCCCACCTTGGGCTCGTCGCGGCGTACCGTCTCCACCTTGTAGCGGGCTTCGCTGGTCTGGTCCCACAGGTCGTACACCGCATGCACCAGGTCTTCGATGCCGGCGTCGATGTCGGCCAGCGGATGCTCGCGGTCCAGCGTGGCGATGATCTCCTTGTCCTCGTCGGTCTCGGCCGGCAGGTGGCGATAGAGGCGCGACAGCGCCAGCTGCACGCCATCGTCGTCCAGCTCCAGCAGGCCGGGGAAACGCTCCTGCGCCCAGTGGAAGCCGGCCACCCAGGGCATCAGCGCGCGTGAGGCTTCGGAGACCTGCGGCTCGTATTCGCTCACCGGCGCCGAGCGGTCCAGGTCGACCACCAGCGGATCGAACCAGCCATCGTCCACCAGCGCGGCATTGAGGGCGGCATGGCGCCGCTCGATCAGGCTGCGGCAGCGCGCCAGCCAGGCCGGGTCCACGCCTTCGGGCAGGGTGCCGGTCTCGAGGTCGAAGATGGGCGGCAGCCACTCTTCGATGGGCACGATGCGGGGCTGCACCAGCACGCCGCACAAGTAGCCGTCGAGCATGATCGCGTCGAGCGGCTCGGCCGGCTCGGGCGTCTGGGTCAGCAAGGTGTCCAGCTCGTCGAGCTCGGCGTCGGTCAGGTCGAGTTTCATCCCGGGATTGTCGCCGCAGGCTGAAATGAAAAAGGGCGGTGCTCACGCACCGCCCTTTTTGCATTTCAGCACTGTGGGCCCGTTGCCGGGCCTGCGCGATGTCAGGCCGACTTGCGGCGGCGGGCCATGAAGCCGACGGCACCCAGGCCAGCCAGCATCAGGGCGTAGGTTTCGGGTTCAGGCACGGCGGCCACGTTGGCGTTCAGGTTGTACACGCCCGGCTTGCTGTTGACGGTGCCGCTCACCACGAACGAATAAGCACCGGCGGCCAGCGAGGTGTAAGGCGCCACCACGACGGTCTTGCCGGTGATGTCGGTCGATTCCAGCAGGGAGCCGCCCATGTACAGGCTGAAGACGGCGTTCGACAAGCCGGTGGAGCCGACGGTGACGCTCACGTCGCTCAACCCCGTCAGCGTGAAGTTGACGGTGTCGGTGAACGAGAGCCCGTTACGGCCGTAGGACACGCTGTTGTCGTAGGCCTGGCTCAGGTCGGACCAGGTGTCGGTAAAGGCTTGGGCCGAGGCGCCAGCCAGAGCCAGCACGGAGGCGATGACGATCGCGGAACGCTTCATGGAGACTCCCTGAGAGGAAAGATGATTATGCTGGCGCGCAGCACTTGTGTTACGAGTGTCACAAATGCGTCGCTGGCCCAAGATCCCCGGTTCGGGGGAAACAGCCCGATGATCGTAGAGCGACTCACCGAGAACTACAGCGCACAACACGGCCCGACATGCGTTTTCGCCCGGTCCTTGTTGCGCCGCCGCATCGCACGAGCGCCGTCTCGCTGACATGCTCCGCCCCCGGGTCGCCTCGGGATAATGGCGGCCCTTCCTTTGGCTAGGACCTGGCAGCACCTGATGGCACACCCCACCCTCCCCACGATCGCCGTCATCGGCCTCGGTTACGTCGGCCTGCCGCTGGCCGTGAAGTTTGGCGAACGGCAGCGCACGATCGGCCTGGACCTGTCGGCCGAGAAGGTGGAAGCCTACCGCCGCCACGTCGACCCCACCGGCGAGGTCTCGACCGAAGACCTGAAGGCCGCGGTGCACCTGCACTGCACCACCGACCCGGCCGCCATCGCCGAGGCCGACATCATCATCGTGGCCGTGCCCACCCCGGTGGACGAAGCGCGCCGCCCCGACTTCACGCCGCTGGTCAAGAGCTCGGAGAGCGTGGGCCGCCACATGAAGCGCGGCGCCGTGGTGGTGTACGAGTCCACCGTGTACCCGGGTGCCACCGAAGAAGTGTGCGTGCCCATCCTGGAGCGGCTGTCGGGCCTGAAGTGGAAGACCGACTTCTTCGTCGGCTACAGCCCTGAGCGCATCAACCCGGGCGACAAGGAACGCACGCTCACCAAGATCACCAAGGTGGTGTCGGGCGACACGCCCGAGACGCTGGCCACCGTGAGCCAGGTGTACGGCAGCATCATCACCGCCGGCGTGTACGAGGCCAGCAGCATCAAGGTGGCCGAGGCCGCCAAGGTGATCGAGAACACGCAGCGCGACCTCAACATCGCGCTGATGAACGAGCTGGCGATCATCTTCCACATGATCGGCATCGACACGCTGGAAGTGCTGAAGGCCGCCGGCACCAAGTGGAACTTCCTGCCCTTCCGCCCAGGACTGGTGGGCGGCCACTGCATCGGCGTGGACCCGTACTACCTGACCCACAAGGCCGAGATGCTGGGCTACCGGCCCGAGGTGATCCTGGCCGGCCGCCGCATCAACGACAGCATGGGCAAGTACATCGCCGAGCAGACGGTCAAGCAGATGATCGCGGCCGACCTGCCGGTCAAGGGCGCCGACGTGGTGGTGCTGGGCCTGACCTTCAAGGAAAACTGCCCCGACCTGCGCAACAGCAAGGTGATCGACGTCATCCAGGAGCTGCAGAGCTTCGGCGTCAACGTGCACGTGCACGACCCCATCGCTTCGCCAGAAGAGGCGCAGCACGAGTACGGCGTGACGCCGGCCGCCTGGAACGCGCTGCCCAAGGCCCATGCGGTGGTGGCCGCCGTGGCCCATGCGCAGTACCTGGAGATGGGCCCCAAGGCGCTGTGCGACCGCCTGCAGCCGGGCGGCCTGATCGTGGACGTGAAGGCCTGCTTCGACGAAGCGGCCCTGCGCGCCGAAGGCGCCCGGGTGTGGCGCCTGTGAGCACCTACGACACCCTGCGCGCCGAGCTGCAGGCCGCGCCCCGCGCCTGGCTGGTGACGGGCGCCGCCGGCTTCATCGGCAGCCATCTGGTCGAGACCCTGCTGTCGCTGAACCAGACGGTGGTGGGCCTGGACAACTTCGCGACCGGCCACCGGCACAACCTGGTGGCCGCCACCGCGGGCCAGACGGCCGAGCGGCAGGCGCGCTTTCGCTTCATCGAGGGCGACATCCGCGACGCCGCCACCTGCCGCAGCGCCTGCGAAGGCGTGCAGCATGTGCTGCACCAGGCGGCGCTGGGCTCGGTGCCACGCTCGCTGGCCGACCCCCTCACCACCAACGCGGCCAACATCGACGGCTTCCTGAACATGCTGGTGGCGGCGCGTGATGCCGGCGTGCAGCGCTTCGTGTACGCGGCCAGCAGCTCCACCTACGGCGACCACCCGGGCCTGCCCAAGGTGGAAGACCGCATCGGCAAGCCGCTGTCGCCGTATGCCGTCACCAAGTACGTGAACGAGCTGTACGCCGAGGTGTTCGGCCGCTGCTACGGCACGGCGTCCATCGGGCTGCGCTACTTCAACGTGTTCGGCCCGCGGCAGGACCCGAACGGCGCTTATGCCGCGGTGATCCCCAAATGGGCGGCGCAGATGCTGCGCGGCGAGGCGATCCGCATCAACGGCGACGGCGAAACCAGCCGCGACTTCTGCTACATCGCCAACACGGTGCAGGCCAACCTGCTGGCGGCCACCGTCACCACGCCCGAGGCGCTGAACCAGGTCTACAACGTGGCGGTGGGCGACCAGACCTCGCTGAACCAGCTCTACACCGAGCTGGCGGCCGCTCTGGGCGCGCAGCGGCCCGGGCTGCAGGTGGCACCGGCGGTGTACGGCGACTTCCGCGCCGGCGACGTGCGCCACTCGCGCGCCGACATCGGCAAGGCGCAGACGCTGCTGGGCTACGCGCCCACGCACCGCTTCGGCCAGGGGCTGCAGGCAGCGGCCAGCTGGTACGCGGCGCAGTCGGCCACCTAAGGGTTCAGCCGTTCCGTTCGGCCAGCCGCTCCGACAGAAAGTCGCCCAGCGCCCGCACCCGCGCGCTGAGGTGGCTGCCGCTGGCCAGGGCCAGCACCAGCGGATAAGGCGCCGACCGCAGCGCCGGCAGCACCTGCACCAGCCGACCGGCGGCCAGGTCATCGGCCACGTCCAGCCGTGACTTCATCGCGATGCCGTGGCCGGCCAGCGCCCATTCACGCGTCACCAGGCCGTTGTCGGCGATGCGCCGCACCTGCGGCCGCAGCGTCACCGGCCGGCCGTTGTCCAGCAGCGTCCACACATGGCCGGGCCGGCCCGCCAGGCGCAGCGAGATGCCGGCGTGCTGCTCGATGTCGGCGGCCGCCTGCGGCGTGCCGGCGCGGGCCAGGTAATCGGGCGAGGCCACCAGCACCCGGTGGTTGTCGGCCAGGCGGCGCACGATGAGGCCGGGCTGCTGCGGCTCACCGTAGCGCAGCGCGGCATCCACCGGCTCACGCGCCAGGTCGCTCAGCCGGTCGCCCACCTGCAGCTCCAGTTGCAGCGCGGGATGCAGCGCCATGAACTCGTCCAGCAGCGGCCGCAGCAGCCGCGTGCCCAGGTCCGAAGGCATGCCCAGCCGCAGCAGCCCGCGCACCTGGGCCAGCGGCTCGCGCAGTGCCGCCACGCCGTCGCCGAGCAACGCCAGCGCCTCGCGCGCCCGCTGCAGGAAGGCGGCGCCTTCCGGCGTGGGCCGCAGCGCGCGGCTGTTGCGGGTGAAAAGCGCCGCACCCAGCTGCGCTTCCAGCCGGCGAATGGCCGCGGTGGCGGTGGCGGGCAGCCAGTCGCGCTCGCGTGCGGCCGCGGCCACGCTGCCCAGTTCGGCGGCGCGCAGCGCCAGCTGCAGCGCGGGCAGCTCCAGGCCGTCAGCGGCCACGGTGGGCGAGGCGGGCATGTGATTGACAAACTGGGTTTGTGGCTGCCGCAGTGTGGCACGGCTGGTTTGCTTTCCGCTTCGCCGGCACAGTCAGGCCCATCACATTGAAGGAGTTGCCATGAAAGCCGTCGCCTACCGCCAGAGCCTGCCCATCACCGACACGCAGAGCCTGATCGACCTGGAGCTGCCCGAGCCCGAGCTGCGCGCCAACGACCTGCTGGTGGAGGTGAAGGCGGTGTCGGTGAACCCGGTGGACACCAAGGTGCGCCGCAACGTGGCGCCGCCCGAAGGCCAGGCCAAGGTGTTGGGCTGGGACGCGGCCGGCATCGTGCGGGCGGTGGGCAGCGCCGTCTCGCGCTTCCGGGTGGGCGACCGCGTCTGGTACGCCGGAGCCATCGACCGCGCGGGCAGCAACAGCGCACTGCAGGCGGTGGACGAGCGCATCGTCGGCCCGATGCCGGCCACGCTGGGTTTTGCCGAGGCGGCCGCGCTGCCGCTGACCAGCATCACCGCCTGGGAGCTGCTGTTCGACCGCCTGGGCGTGCCGCGCGACGGCGGCGAAGGCCAGTCGCTGCTGATCGTGGGCGGTGCCGGCGGCGTGGGCTCGGTGCTGACGCAGATCGCACGCCGGCTGACCAGGCTGACGGTGATCGCCACTGCTTCGCGCCCCGAAACCCAGGCCTGGTGCGCCGACATGGGTGCGCACCATGTGATCGACCACCGCCAGCCGCTGGCCGACGAGCTGCGCCGCATCGGCCACCCGCAGGTGAACCTGGTGGCCAGCCTGACGGCCACCGAGCAGCACTACGCCGCCCTGGTGGAAGCGCTGGTGCCGCAGGGCAAGCTGGCGCTGATCGACGACCCGGCCACGCCGCTGGACATCACCGCCCTCAAGCGCAAGAGCCTGTCGCTGCACTGGGAGCTGATGTTCACCCGCTCGCTGTTCCAGACGCCGGACATCGCCGAGCAGCACAAGCTGCTGGGCGAGGTGGCGCGGCTGGTGGATGCGGGCGTGCTGCGCAGCACGGTGACCGAGCGCTTCGGCGCCCTCAATGCCGAGAACCTGCGCCGCGCCCACGCCTGGGTGGAAAGCGGGCGGGCGATCGGCAAGGGCGTGCTGGAGGGGTTCTGAAGGGCGCCTTTACCTGGTGTGCTTCCAGAAACGCGGCGCGTCCGCCAGGCGCTGCAAGGCCTTGCGGCATCGGCGGGCGCTGATCGGGGCCTGGCCCTGCAGCCAACCCACCGCGAACCAGGCGCGGCCTTCGCCGGCCTCGGCCGCCTGGCGGTAGGCCTCGGCGGCCACCGCATGGTCGTTGTGCAGGCCCAGCGCGTCCTGGGCGGGCGACAGCTGCTTCAGGTAGCGCTTGACGGCCTTGGTCTCGAAGGCCGGCGCCGCGAACTCGGCCAGGTAGCGCAGCCGCTTCAGCCGCTTGCGGGTGCGGTGCTGCTGCGCCACCGGCAGCGATTCGAAGCCTGATGCATCACGCACCACCTGGCGGTGCAGGCGCTGCAGGCGGTGGCGGGCCAGCGCGCGGGCGCTGCCGGCTTCCATCGGCTGCAGGCCGTCGGCCTGCAGGCTTTGAACGGTGAGCGCCAGCAAGGCCAGCTGCAGATCGCTGCCGCTGGCCAGGGCCTGCGGCGTGGGCAAGTCCTGCGGGCGGGCCGGCAGCGTCAGTGCGGGCGCGCCCGCCTCGGCCAGCGTTTGGGCGGTGGCTTGCAGCACGGTGTCCTGGTCGCGCCAGCGGCCCAGCTGGCCGAAGGCCTCGCGCACCGCGGGCGGGGCATCGTGGCCGGCCAGTTCGCGCAGCACGGTGCGCAGCCGGCGCAGGCCCACGCGCAGCTGGTGCACATGCTCGGCGCCACCGTGGCCGCTGGCTAGCGCATCGGCATTGGGCACCACCTGCGCCAGGCAGCCGGCCACGCTGTCGCGCAACCAGTCGGCCGCCGACTCGGGCAGCGCACGGGTGGGCGTGGCGGCCTTGACCACCGGCCACAGCGGCAGGCCCTGCGCCAGGCGCTCGCCGCGTTCGGCCTTGGTGGCATGGCTCAGCCACAGGCCATGCATCGGCATCCATTCGCTGGCCAGCACCCGCAGGGCCGAAGGCTCGCCGTCCACCAGTTCCAGCTCCAGCTCGCACACCGGCAGCCGCTGGTCGCCGGCCAGGATGTGGCCTTCGTCCAGCGCCGCCTCCACATGCCCGCCCGCCACGCTGAGCTGCAGGCTGCGCCGCCAGAGGTCGGTGCCGTAGACGCGGCCCAGCGTGGCGGCCAGCGCGTCGGCATCGCCCGCAGCGGCCAGCACCTGGCGCAGCGCCTGGCCCGCCGGGCTGCCGTCGTGCCGGCGCAGGTCCAGCGCCGGCAGTTCGGCGCCGGCGGTGTCGGCATCCGCCAGCTCGGCGTTGTGCTCCAGCCGGTGCGCCACCACGGCGCCCTGGGCCTTCAAGGTCTGCACCCAGCGGTCGCCTTCCTGCCGCAGCCGCAGCGCGATGCGGTGGCGCGCCAGCAGGCGATCCGGGGTGTCGAAGTAATGCGCCTGCAGGCGCTGGCGCGCGCTGTTCGGGCCGGTGAATCGCTCGGCCAGCGCCGGCAGCGCCGCGGGGTCGAAGCCGAACTTCAGCTCTGTTTCGTGGGTCATCGGGGCACTGTAGCGGGGTGCCCGAAGTCCCCGGATATCAATACAACTCGGGGACGATCATCTCTTCGGGCACGGGGTGGCGGATGTAGTCGGCATGGCGCACGCGGGCCGGCAGCGCGATGGGGTCGTGCGGCACCTCGTGGTAGTCGAACTGCGACAGCAGGTGGGCGATGCAGTTCAGCCGCGCGCGCTTCTTGTCCACCGCCTGCACCACCCACCACGGCGCCTCGGGGATGTGGGTGCGGTCCAGCATCGCTTCCTTGGCGCGGGTGTAGTCCTCCCAGCGGCGGCGCGATTCCAGGTCCATCGGACTGAGCTTCCACTGCTTCAGCGGATCGTGGATGCGGTTCAGGAAGCGGGCGTGCTGCTCGTCGTCGGTGATCGAGAACCAGTACTTGATCAGCGTGATGCCGGAGCGCGCCAGCATCTTCTCGAACTCGGGCACGGTGCGGAAGAACTCCTCCACCTCGTCGTCGGTGCAAAAGCCCATCACCCGCTCGACGCCGGCGCGGTTGTACCAGCTGCGGTCGAACAGCACGATCTCGCCGGCCGCCGGCAGGTGGCTCACGTAGCGCTGGAAATACCACTGGGTGCGCTCACGGTCGTTGGGCGCCGGCAGCGCGGCCACGCGGCACACACGAGGGTTGAGCCGCTGGGTGATGCGCTTGATCACGCCGCCCTTGCCGGCCGCGTCGCGACCCTCGAAGAGGATGACCACCTTCTGCCGCTGGGCCACCACCCAGTCCTGCAGCTTCACCAGCTCGCCCTGCAGCCGGAACAGCTCGCGGAAGTACAGGCGCCGCAGCGCCCGGGCTTCGGCGTCCTGGGCGTCGTCCCCATCGTCGATTGCCATCTCCAGCTCTTCGTCGTAGCTGTCGATCAGGTCGAGGTGCATGCGCTGCAAAGGCAGCAGTTGGGCGTCTTCGGTGCGGTCGTTCATGGCGGCCAGGCGGTCAAGGGAACACCCGGGCACGCTGCCCGGGGTGTGTGACGCTGTCGTGACGGCAGCGCCCATACCCCGTCAATCGCCAATATTGACAAGCGTGGCGTGTACGCACAGATACCCGCGCCTCCCCCCGGCGATTGATGCTGCGTAGCAACAATTCAGCTAGATTGCCACGTCGATTCTTCACACTCCGGGGTCAGTTTGTCGTTTGCGTCCGTTTTTCCGCTGCGTGCCCTGCTGGTCGCGGCCGCCACCTGCTTCACCGTGGCCGGTGCCGCGGCGCAGGCCTCCCTGCCCTGGACGCCGACGCCTTATGAGCGCCACGCGCTGCAACTGCTGGCCGATGAGGCCGGCCTGCCGCTGCCGCTGAGCCACTGGCCGCTGCCCCGCCGCGCGGTGCTCAGCGCCATCGACCAGTTGCCCGGCAGCCTGCCCGCCCACTTGCAGGCCGCGCGCGACACGGTGGCCGCCGGGCTGGAGCGCGCGCAGCGCGGCAGCGCCTCGCTGACGGTGCGCAACACCGACGAGGCCCTCGCCGGCTTCGGCGAAGACGGCACGCCCGGCAGCCACGCCACGCTGCGCAGCCCCGCGCTGGAAGGCCCCTGGCTGGCCGCCCAGCTGGGCGTGCGCGCTGGCCGCGCCACCGCGCCCTGGGACAGCGGCACCGAGTGGCGGCTGGACGGCAGTGCGCTGGTGGCCGAAGCCGCCGGCTGGCAGCTGCAGGCCTGGTCGCGTCAGGCCTGGTGGGGGCCGGGCTGGCAGAGCAGCCTGGTGCTCAGCCAGAACACGGCACCGATGCTCGGCATCGGCCTGCAGCGCGGCTCGGCGTCGCGGTCCGAGTCGCCCTGGCTGTCGTGGGCGGGCCCGTGGAACTTCGAGTTCTTCATCGCGCAGACCGACGCCGCCCATCGCCCGGCCGACCCGATCCTGATCGGCAACCGGCTGACGCTGAAGCCGCTGCCCGGCCTGGAGATCGGCTTCACCCGCATGGTGCAGTGGGGCGGTGAGGGTCGCGACCAGTCGCTGCGCAGCCTGCTGCGGGTGCTGGGTGGGCGTGGCACCAACGATGGCGACACGAGCTTCAGCGGCTCCGACCCCGGCAATGCGCTGGCCGGCTTCGACCTGCGCGCCAGCTGCCCCACCGGCTGGCGCTGCGCCGGCTACGTGCAGGCGATGGGCGAGGACGAGGCGGGCTACCTGCCCTCCAAATTCCTGGCGCTGTGGGGCCTGGAAGGCTGGTCGGCCGACGGGCGCCACCGCTGGTTCGGCGAATACGCCGAAACCGGCTGCCGCATGCCCGTGGGCAAGCCGGCCGAAAAAGGCTGCGCCTACCGCAACTACGCCTACGCCGATGGCTACACCCACGGCGGCCGCTGGATGGGCGCCGCCGTCGGCCCCGACAGCCGGCTGCTGACGCTGGGCTGGCTGGACGCCGAGCGCCGCACCTCGCTGCGGCTGCACGCCGGCCGCGTGGGCCAGCGCATGGGCGAGCTGGGCAGCCCGCGCGATGCACGGGCCGATGGGCGCCTGTTGGGGCTGGCCGCCAGCACCGAGTGGCAATGGGGCGCCGCAACAGTCACGCCCGAGCTGAGCTGGCTGCGCGTGAACACCGACGGCGGCCACCAGACTCAAGCCCGCATCGGCGCCACCGTGACGGTGCCGCTGGACAAGCTGTTGGCCTTTTAAGACAGCCCGAACAGCCGCTTGAGCCAGGCCCAGAAGCCGCCCGGCTTGGCGGGTTCGGCGGCCGGCTCCGCCGCCGCGGCGGCCACCGGCTCGGGCGCCGGCTTGTAGCGCTCGGCCAGCTGGGCATTGAAGTTCTCGAAGAACTCGCCCGCCATCTTCTGCGCCGCCATGTCCACCAGGCGCGAGCCGATCTGCGCGATCTTGCCGCCCACGGTGGCATTGGCGGTGTAGTGCAGCACGGTGCTGTTGGGGCCGGCCGGCTCCAGCCGCACCGCGGCCGTGCCCTTGGCATGGCCGGCCGGGCCGCCCTGCCCTTCGAACTGGATGTTGTAGGCGTTGGGCGGGTCCAGGTCGGCTAGCTTGAGCTTGCCCTTGAACTTGGCCTTCACCGGGCCGATGGAGGCGGTCACCAGCACCTCGTACTGGTTGTCGCCGGTGGGCGTGATGCTTTCGCAGCCCGGCATCGCGGACTGCAGCAGGCTGATGTCGTTGAGCGCCTCCCAGGCCTGGGCCTGGCTGACGGGCAGCGTCTGCTGGTTGGTGAGTTGCATCGCGAAGTCCTCCCTTGTTGTTCAGTGGCGGCCGGCTGGCGTGTCGTCGGCCAGCAGCCGGGTGAGTTGTTCCAGGCTGTCCAAGTTGTGCGCGGGCACGAAGCGGTCCACGTGCGGCAGCATGGTGCGGATGCCGGCGGCCTTGGGCTCGAAGCCTTGCCAGCGCAGCAGCGGATTCAGCCACACCAGCCGGCGGCAGCTCTTGTGCAGCCGCTCCATCTCGAAGCGCAGCGCCTCGGTGTGGCCATGCTCCAGCCCGTCGGTCACCAGCAGCACGGTGGCGCGGCCGCTGAGCGTGCGGCGGGCCCACTGCTGGTTGAACTGGTGCAGGCAGGCGCTGATGCGGGTGCCGCCCGACCAGTCCTGCACCGCGCGCACCACCTGGGCCACGGCCAGGTCGGGGTCGCGCTGGCGCAGCAGGTGGGTGGTGCGGGTCAGGCGGGTGCCGAAGACGAAGCTCTCCACCCGCACGTCGGCCCGCGCCAGCGTGTGGGTGAAGTGCAGCAGCATGCGCGAGTAGCGGCTCATCGAGCCCGAGATGTCGGCCAGCACCACCAGCGGCGCCGGCCGCGCCCGCGGTGCCCGCCAGCGTGGCTGCAGCAGGTCGCCGCCCTGGCGCGCCATGGCCTGCAGCGTGGCACGCCAGTCGGCACGGCCCGGGCGTGCGGCGGGCCGCGTGCGACGGGTGGCCACCGGCTCGAACAGCGGCTTCATGCGGCGCAGCGCGCGCTTGGCCTGCAGCCATTCGTCGGGGCTCATGGTGTCGAAGTCGGCGCGCTGCAGCAGCTCACGCTCGCTGAAGGTCAGCGTGGCTTCGACCTGCACTTCCTCGGGCGGCTCGGGCTGCGGTGGGCGCGGCGGCGCGTTGGCCGAGAAGGCTTCACCCAGGCGGCGGTTCTCGGGCGGGGGCGGCGGTGCGTTGGCGTTGTTGGCGCGCACCTGGGGCAGCAGCATCTGCATCATGCGGCCGGCCAGGTCGGGGTCGCGCCAGTACAGGTCGAAGGCCTGGTCGAACATGGCACGGTGCTCATGCCGGTCCAGCAGGCAGGCGGCCAGCGCGGCGCGAAAGTCAACCCGCGACTCCAGACCTGCCACCTGCAGGGCCTGCAGCGCCAGCTGGATGCGGTCGGTGCCCACCGGCACGCCGGCCTGGCGCAGCACGCGCCCGAAGTGCATCACGTTCTCGGCCAGGCGGTGCATGCGCGGCGGGGCTAGCGTCTCAGGTGGCCTGGGCGCCGTCGCGCATCTGCTGCAGCAGCCGCGCCACTTCGCCGCCCTGCACCTTGGCGATGTCGTCCTGGTACTTGAGCAGCACGCCCAGCGTGGTGTTTACCGTCTGCGGGTCCAGCACCACCGCGTCCAGCGCCATCAGCGCTCGGGTCCATTCGATGGTCTCGGCGATGCCGGGCAGCTTGTACAGCTCCACCGCGCGCAGCCGCTGCACGAAGGCCACGATCTCGGCGGCCAGGCGCTCGGGCGCGCCGGGCACGCGCTGCGCCAGGATCTGCGCCTCACGCGCCGCATCGGGAAAGTCGACCCAGTGGTACAGGCAGCGGCGCTTGACCGCGTCGTGGATCTCGCGCGTGCGGTTGCTGGTGAGCACCACGATGGGCGGCTCGGGCGCCTTCACCACGCCCAGCTCAGGGATGGTGATCTGGAAGTCGGACAGCACTTCCAGCAGGAACGCCTCGAAGGGTTCGTCGGCACGGTCCAGCTCGTCGATCAGCAGCACCGGCGGCAGCGGCTGATCGGGCGAGATGGCCTGCAGCAGCGCGCGGCGGATCAGGAAGCGCTCGCTGAACAGGTCGCGGCCCAGGGCCTCGCGGCCGGCGCCCGAGGTGTCCGCCAGGCGGATCTCCATCATCTGCCGCGGGTAATTCCATTCATACGCGGCGGCGGCCAGGTCCAGGCCCTCGTAGCACTGCAGACGGATCAGCGGCCGGCCCAGCATGCGCGCCAGGGTCTTGGCGATCTCGGTCTTGCCGGTGCCCGGCTCCCCTTCCAGGAACAGCGGGCGCTGCAGCCTGAGCGACAGGAACACGGTGGTGGCCAGCGTGCGCTCGGCCACGTAGTCGTGCTGCAGCAGCAGGTTCAGCGTGTCGTCGATGCTGGCGGGCAGAACGGCGTTGGAAGACAAAAGACGAAGCCCCTGTGAAAAGCGGAACGCCGCAACAGTGTGCGGCGTTGCAGGCGGGTGTGCGGCGCGGGCCGCTCAAAAGCCCTGCTCAGGCGCCCGCAACCGCGCGCCCGGCCAGCACCGGGATGAGCGCCGCGCGGTAGGCGGCCGAGCCATGCAGGTCGGTGTTCAGGCCGTCGGCACTCACCTTGACGCCATCGCAGGCGGCGGCCGACCAGTTGGCGGACAGCGCATCTTCCAGCGCCTTGACGCGGAACACGCAGGCCCCGGCGCCGGTGACGGCCACGCGGGTGCCGGCCGGTCCGCGGCTGACGAACACGCCCACCAGCGAGAAGCGCGAAGCCGGGTTGCGCATCTTCTCCCAGCCGGCCTGCTGCGGCACCGGGAAGCTGACGGCGGTGATCACCTCCCCTTCGGCCAGCGCGGTTTCGTAGAGGCCCTTGAAGAAGTCGTCGGCCGCGATGCTGCGCTGGTTGGTGCGCACGGTGGCGCCCAGGCCCAGCACCGCGGCCGGGTAGCAGGCGGCCGGGTCGTTGTTGGCGAGGCTGCCGCCGATGGTGCCGCGGTTGCGCACCTGGCGGTCGCCGATCAAACCGGCCAGCTTGGCCAGCGCCGGGATGGCCTGGCGCACCTCGGCCGAGGCGGCCACGGCGGCATGGGTGGTCATCGCGCCGATGGTCACCTGGCCGCCCGAGACGGTGATGCCGCTCAGCTCGCCGATGCCGCTCAAGTCGACCAGCGCCGACGGCGCGGCCAGTCCCAGCTTCATCGACGCCAGCAGCGACTGGCCACCGGCCAGCAGCTTGGCATCGCCGCCACCGGCGGCACGGATCGCATCGGCCACCGATGCGGGCTTGGAGTACTCGAAGGCTTGCATGTGCTGTGCTTCCTGTTCAGGCGTTCAGCGCCTTCCACACCGTGAACGACGTGGCCGGCATCGGCATGTCGCGCACGCCGATGGCGTTGCAGATGGCATTGATGATCGCAGGTGGCGAGCCGATCGCGCCGGCTTCGCCGCAACCCTTGACGCCCAAGGGGTTGTGCGTGCACGGCGTGCCCTGCACCGTCTCGACCTGGAAGTGCGGGAAATTGTCGGCCCGCGGCATCGCATAGTCCATGTAGCTGCCCGACAGCAGCTGGCCGCTGTCGTCGTCGTACACGCCATGCTCCAGCAGCGCCTGGCCGATGCCCTGGGCCAGGCCGCCGTGCACCTGGCCTTCCACGATCATCGGGTTGATGACGTTGCCGAAGTCGTCGCAGGCGGTGAAGCGGTCCACCCGCGTCTCGCCGGTGCGCGGGTCCACCTCCACTTCGCAGATGTAGGTGCCCGCGGGGTAGGTGAAGTTGCTGGGGTCGTAGAAGGCGTTCTCGTTGAGGCCCGGCTCCAGCTTGTCGTGCGGGAAGTTGTGCGGCACATAGGCGGTGAGCGCCACCTGCGCGAAGGGCACGTTCTTGTCGGTGCCCGCCACCTTGAACACGCCGTCCTCGAACACCACGTCGGTGTCGGCCGCCTCCATCAGGTGCGCGGCGATCTTGCGGCCCTTGGCCACCACCTTGTCGAGCGCCTTGACGATGGCGGTGCCGCCCACCGCCAGCGAACGGCTGCCGTAGGTGCCCATGCCGAACAGCACCTTGCCGGTGTCGCCGTGCTCGATGCTCACGTCGTCCAGCGGAATGCCCAGCTTGTCGGCCACCACCTGCGCGAAGGTGGTTTCGTGGCCCTGGCCGTGGCTGTGGCTGCCGGTGAAGATGGTGACCTTGCCGGTGGGGTGGACCCGCACCTCCCCCGCCTCGAACAGGCCGGCCCGCGCGCCCAGGGCGCCCGCCACGCTGGAAGGGGCGATGCCGCAAGCCTCGATGTAGGCCGAATAGCCGATGCCGCGCTTGAAGCCCTTGGCCTCACTCTCGGCCTTGCGGGCCGCGAAGCCCGCCACGTCGGCCAGCTCGATGGCGCGGGCCATCGTGGCTTCGTAGTCGCCGGTGTCGTAGGTCAGGCCCACCGGCGTGGCGTACGGAAACTCGCGCACGAAGTTGCGGCGGCGGATCTCGGCGGGGTCGATGCCCAGGTCGTGCGCGGCGGTTTCGACGATGCGCTCGACCACATAGGTGGCCTCGGGCCGGCCGGCGCCGCGGTAGGCGTCCACCGGCGCGGTGTTGGTGAACATGGCCTGCACCTGGCAGCTGATCTTGGGCGTGGCGTACTGGCCGGCCAGCAGCGTGGCGTACAGGATGGTGGGCACCGCCGACGAGAAGGTGCTGAGGTAGGCGCCCAGGTTGGCCTGGGTGTGCACCCGCATTGCCAGGAACTTGCCCTGTTTGTCGGTGGCCAGCTCCACGGTGGTGAGGTGGTCGCGGCCATGGGCGTCGGACAAGAACGCCTCGCTGCGCTCGGCCGTCCACTTGATGGGCCGGCCCAGCTGCTTGCTGGCCCACACCAGCGCGGTTTCTTCGCCGTACAAGAAGATCTTGGAGCCGAAGCCGCCGCCCACGTCGGGCGCCACCACGCGCATCTTGTGCTCGGGGATGCCCAGCACGAAGGCGCACATCAGCAGCCGTTCGACGTGCGGGTTCTGGTTGGCCACGTACAGCGTGTAGTTGTCGTCGGCCGGGTTGTAGCTGGCATTGGCCGCGCGCGGCTCGATGGCGTTGGGCACCAGCCGGTTGTTGCGGAAGGTGAGCTTGCTGACATGCGGCGCACTGGCGATGGCGGCGTCGGTGCCGGCCTGGTCGCCGATGGCCCACAGGTAGCACTGGTTGTCGGGCGCCTCGGCATGCAGCACGCCGCCGGCGGCAGCCACCTGCGCGGCCTTGGCCACGTCCACCACCGCGGGCAGCTCTTCGTAGTCCACCTCCACCAGCGCGGCGGCCTCCTTGGCCTGCTGCAGGGTTTCGGCCACCACCAGGGCCACGCGGTCGCCCACGTAGCGCACCTTGTCCAGCGCCAGGATGGGGTGCTTGGGCTCCTTCATCGGCGTGCTGTCGATGCTGTTGATCAACCAGCCGCAGGGCAGCCCGCCCACGTCCTTGAAATGCTGACCGGTGTAGATGCCCAGCACGCCCGGCGCCGCCTGCGCGGCCGTGGTGTCCACGCGCGTGATGCTGGCGTGCGCATACGGTGAGCGGACGAAGACGCCGTAGGTCTGCTGCGGCAGCGTGATGTCGTCGGTGTACTGGCCGCGACCGGTGAGAAAGCGCGCGTCCTCGCGGCGCGGCACCGATTGGCCGATGAAGCCTTGTCGTGCAGTCATGCTGTGCCCCTTGAGGTCAGACGCCCATGCCGGCAGCACCTTGCTGCACGGCCTTCACGATGTTCTGGTAGCCGGTGCAGCGGCACAGGTTGCCTTCCAGGTGGTGGCGGATCTCCTGCTCGGTGCCGTGCGGGTGGTGCTGCACGAGGTCGATCGCGCTCATCACCATGCCGGGGGTGCAGAAGCCGCACTGCAGGCCATGGCAGGCCTTGAAGGCGGCCTGCATCGGGTGCAGCTCGCCATTGGCGGCGGCGATGCCTTCGATGGTGGTGAGCTGGGCGCCGTCGGCCTGCACCGCCAGCATCGCGCAGCTCTTGATGGCGCGGCCATTGAGGTGCACGGTGCAGGCGCCGCACTGCGAGGTGTCGCAGCCCACGTGCGTGCCGGTCAGGCGCAGGTGTTCGCGGATGAACTCCACCAGCAGGGTGCCGGGCTCCACTTCCTTCGTGACGGCCGCGCCATTGACCTGCAGCGTGATCTTCGTACCCATGGGGTTTGTCTCCTAGGAATGCCGAATGCCGCGATCGAAGCCCAACCACGGCCGCCGACGCATGCTAGGGCAGGCCATCCGGCCTTGCACCGACGGGAAAACCCGCGTCCTTGCCTGTGCAAGGATGTGTGCTTGGCGCTATCGTCCCCGAATGGATAACGTGGATCTCAACATTCTTCGGCAGCTGGCCAGCTGGCAGGCCGAAGGTCGTCGCGTGGTGCTGGGCACCATCACCCGCACCTGGGGCTCGGCGCCGCGGCCGGTGGGCTCGGTGGTGGCGGTGCGCGACGACGGGCAGATCGCCGGCAGCGTGTCGGGCGGCTGCATCGAGGACGACCTGATCTCCAAGGTGCGCGACGGTGCCTTGACCCTCACCGCACCCGAAGTGGTGCGTTACGGCGTGGGGGCTGAAGAAGCCACCCGCTTCGGCCTGCCCTGCGGCGGCACGCTGGAGCTGGTGCTGGAGCCGGTGGGCCCGCAGTCGCGCATCCCCGAGCTGCTGGCGGTGCTGCAGCAGGGCGACCGCATCCGCCGCGTGCTGCGGCTGGCCGACGGCCAGGTGGAGCTGCAACCGCCCAGCGAGGGCGACGTGCTGCAGCTGACCGACACCACGCTGACCACCACCCACGGCCCCAGCTGGCGGCTGCTGCTGATCGGTGCCGGCCAGATGACGCACTACCTGGCCACAATGGCGCAGGCGCTGGACTACCAGGTGCTGATCTGCGACCCACGCGAGGAATACGCCACCGGCTGGGACGTGCCCGGCGCGCGGCTGCTGCGCGGCATGCCCGACGACGTGGTGGCCGAGCTGAAGCCCGATGGCCACACCGCCATCGTGGCGCTGACGCACGACCCCAAGCTGGACGACCTGGCGCTGATGGAGGCGCTGGCCAGCCCGGCCTTCTACGTGGGCGCCATCGGATCGCGCGTGAACCAGGCCAAGCGCAAGGCACGGCTGAAGGAGCACTTCGGCCTCACCGATGCGCAGCTCGACCGCCTGCACGGCCCGGTCGGCATCAAGAACGGCGCCCGCACGCCACCGGAGATCGCGGTGGCCATCCTGGCCGAGCTGACGGCCTCGCGCTACGGTTACGTGATTCCGGCGCCGCTGTCGGTGGGCGATGGCGGCGCCGCACCCGAGGCCGGTTGCGTGGTGTAACGGCCGCCGGCCCGCTCAACGCGGGCGGGCGATGCAGTTGGTGGGAATGCGATCGGCCACCGCCCAGGTGATCTCGCTGCCTTTGCCGCGCAGCTCGTTCGGCCCTTGCGCATAGCGCATGCCCGAGCCGCTGGGCTGCTGCGGCAGCGCCAGCGTGCGGCCGTCGGGCAGGCTCACCTGCGCGACGTCGGAGCCATAGGCCACCGTCAGGCGCAGACCGTCTTCGCAGTCGTAGGTCACCGGTGCGCCAGCAGGTGAAGACAGCGGCGGCAGCGCGCAGCCCGCCAGGCCGAAGGCGGCAGCCGCCGTGAGGGCCGCAGCCGCGTGCCGGGGCCAGCGCGGCGCCGTGGTGGGTCGTCGGCCCAGGCCGTGTGCAAGTCGTCTCGTCATCCCTTCTCCTTGTCCATGTCCATGCGGCCACGCCGGCCGCGTTTGACGGCGCCTTGCCCGGCATGTACCGTGCCCACCAGCGCTCGGGGCCGACGATCGGCCGCCTGAATCAGCGCGACGGTGCCGCCGTTTCGCACCTTGGCTCACCCAGGCGCACCGGCGGCCCGTGCAGTTCATGCCGGCGCACCTTCTGAAGAAGGCTGCCCGTGAACATCCGCAAGTGCATCACGCCCGCACGCGCGCTGGTCGCCTGTGTGGCGGCGTTGGTGGTGCTGCTGTGGCAATGGCGTGACCAGACGGCCAGCAGCCCGGGCCCGCAGGCTGCGGCCGCGGCCACGCGCCGTGTCACGCTGCTCACCTCCTTCTCGCTGCAGGACAGCGCCCGCTACCAGCAGGCCCTGGCGCCGCTGGCCTACAGCGACGGCATCCAGGTGGTGATCCGCGCGGTCGGTGGCGACTTTGCCGACCATGTGTACGTGGCCACGCCGGGCTTCGATGCGCCCGACATCGCGGTGTTCGCGCAGCCGGGCCTGTTCCGCGAGATGGTGGCCGCCGGGCTGGTGCAGCCGCTGCCCGAGGACCTCGCGCAGGCGGTGGTGCGTGACTTCCCGCCCTTCATCGACCCGCTGCTGCGCCAGGGCGACCGGCACTACGGCCTGTGGGCCCGCGTGGCCATCAAGAGCCTGGTGTGGTACCGGCGCACGCTGTTCGAAGCGCATGGCTGGCAGCCGCCGCGCACGCTGGCGGAGCTGGCCACGCTGGAGCGGCAGATGATCCAGGCCGGCCTGGCGCCCTGGTGCATCGGCATCGCGGCACGCGGCGCCACCGGCTGGGTGGGCACCGACTGGGTCGAGGAATTCATGCTGCGCGACGCCAGCCCCGAGGAATACGACCGCTGGGTAGCGCTGGAGCTGCCCTTCAGCTCACCGCCAGTGCGCCGCGCCTTCACCCGCTGGGACCGCCTGGTGCGCACGCCGGGCATGGTGGCGGGCGGCCCGCAGCATGTGCTCACCACCTACGTGGAAGAAGCGGCCCGCCAGTTCGCCAGCGATCCGGCCAGCTGCCTGATGATGCGCAACTCCGAATGGGTGACCTCCGAGTTCCCCGACCCCGGGCACATCGGTCCGGGTGAAGCGATCGACTTCTTCCTGCTGCCCGGCCAGCAGGCCGACGAGCAGCCGCTGCTGGTGGCCGGCGACGTGGCGGCACCGCTGAACCTGCGGCCGGAAACGCTGACGGTGCTGCGCTACATGGCCTCGGCCGAGTTCGGCCGCCGCCGGGCGGCGGCAGGCGCCTACCTCTCGGGCCACAAGGACGTGCAGCCCGGCTCCTACCTGGAGCCGCTGTCGGCACGCCTGGCGGTGGCTTGGCAGCAGGCCACGCTGATGCGCATGGACGCCTCCGACCTGATGCCCGCCGTGGTGGGCACCGCCGCCTTCTGGACCGCGATGGTGGACAGCGTGAAGGGCGCTTCGGTGAACACGGTCACCAACCGCATCGATGCAGCCTGGGAGCAATGGCGCCGCACACAGGACGCGGCCGGCGCCCACCGTGGCGCGGCCGCCCCACCGGCGGAAGGAGCGTCAAGATGAACGCGCTGCAACGGCTGTGGCGCGCCCGGCGGCAGGGGCAGCGGCAGCTGGCCGACCGGCTGGCCCTGCTGACGGTGCTGGCCGGCACCGTGGTGCTGACCTTGCTGGCCGTGATCGTCTACGCCCAGGCGCAGCGCCTGTTGCTGCACGACCGCTCGTTGCAGGGCCTGCACTTCGGCCGCCATGTCGACCGCCTGCTGCTGGCGCTGGCGCGCGAGCGCGAGCTGGCCCAGGCCGTCGCCACCGGCGAAGAAGGCCTGCAGGCCCGCCAGGTCACGGCCCGCGGCGAGGTGGACGAAGCCACGGCCGCACTCTCGAGCTTCATTGCCGGCTCCGACGCGGTGCGCCAGGCCATCGGCGACGACGAATCCCTGGCCCACCTGCCCGACTACCTGCAGCGCCTGCGCGCCCGGGTCGACCAGTCGGTGATGCGCGAGGACACCGCGGTGCACCTGTACACGATGCCGGTGCGCCAGCTGTTCCGCATCGCGGCGCAGGTGGAGGAGCGCTGCATCTCGCCCGCGCTGGGTTCACGCACCCACAGCCTGGTGACGGCCGCGATGCTGGTGGAGGAGCTCGCACGCCAGTCCTCGGCGCTGCGCCGCATGGAACACGCCAGCCGCGGCGGCAACCTCACGCAGGACCGCCAGGTGGTGACGCCGCTGCTGGATGCCGCCTACCGCGCCGACCACCTGCTGGCACAGCTGATGGCCCACACCGACCCCGACATCGCCGCCCAGGCGCGGGCGCTGGCCGAACGCCATGAGTACCGGTCGATCAAGGAGCTGGCGGACAAGCTCAGTGTCGGCGCCTGGTCGGTGAGCTTCCGGCCGCGCTGGGGCCCGCTGCTGGACGATGCCGACCGCATGGTGGTGCTGAGCCAGCAGTCGCGCCAGCTGGCGGCGATGAACTTCGTGCGGCTGGCCGAGCAGCAGACCGCCGACACCCGCCGGCGGTTGATCGTGATCTCGGTGCTGGGCGCGCTGCTGATCGGCACGCTGTCGCAGGCGATGTGGCTGCTGTACCGCTCCATCGCCGTGCCGCTGCAGCAGGTGGCCAGCGCCGCCCAGGCCACCGTCAACGGCAACCTGGGCACCATCGTCGGCTACCAGCGGCGCGACGAGGTGGGCCAGATGGCGCAGGGCGTGCAGGTGCTGATCGACACCATCGGCCTGCTGAGCAGCGAGATGCGCCGCACCCGCGAAAGCGTGGCCCGCGGCGATCTGAGCGTGCGCGCCGACGGCACGCTGTTCCGCGGCGACTGGCGCGCGCTGATCGACCGCTTCAACGACACGCTGGCCGAGTTCGCGGCCATGCACCAGCTGCTGCAGCACCAGGCCTTCCACCACCCCGACAGCGGCCTCTTCAACCGCATGGGACTGCTGCACCGGGTGGCCGAAGCCGGCACGCCCACCGCGCCCTGCACCGTGTTCCTGCTGCTGCTGGTGCGGCTGGAAGACGTGACGCTGACGCTGGGCGCCGACTTCGCGGCCGGCCTGGTGCGCACGCTGGCCGGCCAGCTGGTGGCCCGCTTCGGCCAGCGCTACCTGATCGCGCAGGTGGGCAGCCGCGAGTTCGCGCTGGTGGGCCTGGCGGCCAGCCCGCCCGAAGCGCTGGCGCAGCAGGCCGACGAGATCGCCCGCGCCTGCGAAGAGCCGCTGGCCTACGGCGATGCGCTGATGTACGTGCCCGGCCGCGTGGGCGTGGCCGTGGGCACCATCGGCGAAGTGGGCGTGCTGCTGACCAATGCCACGCTGGCCTCGCGCCGGGCCTGCCAGCATGTGCGGCCGGGCTATGTGGTGCACGACGAAAGCTACCGCCGCCAGCGCGAGCGGGCGCGCCGCATCGAGCTGGCACTGCCGCAGGCCATCGAGCGGCGCGAGCCCTACATGGTGTTCCAGCCCGTCACCGATGGCCGCAGCGGCCAGGTGCTGGCCTTCGAATCATTGATGCGCTGGCGCACCGCCAGCGGCGAGGTCATCTCGCCGGCCGACTTCATCGCCATCGCCGAAGAAACCGGCCACATCCTGGCGCTGGGCGAGATGGCGCTGACCGCGGCCTGCCATACCTTCATGCGCAGCGACGTGTGCGCCGCCTTTCCAGAAGCGCGGGTGTCAGTCAACGTGTCGCCGCGGCAGCTGATGGAAACCGACTTCGTGGCCACGGTGCGTCAGGCACTGGCGGCCAGCGGGCTGCCGGCCCGGCGCCTGGCGCTGGAAATCACCGAGTCGGCCTTCATGGACGACCCCGACATCTGCATCGACCGCATCACCCAGTTGCGGGCGCTGGGGCCGGCCATCTACCTCGACGACTTCGGCACCGGCTATTCGTCGCTGAGCTACCTGACGCGCATGCCCATCGACGTGCTGAAGATCGACCAGAGCTTCGTGCGCGGCCGCACCGACGATGCCAGCAACCTGCGCATCGTCAGCGCGATGGTGCAACTGGCGCGCAGCATGGGCATCACGCCGCTGGCCGAAGGCGTGGAGACCGCGCGCGAAAGCGACTGGCTGCTGGCCCTGGGCTGCGTGCAGCACCAGGGCTACCTGTACGCGCGGCCGGCGCCCATCGAAGAGCACCTGGCCGCCGCACTCAGGCCAGCTGGAACGGCAGCGCCCGCAGACGCTGGCCGGTGAGCGCGGCCACCGCATTGGCCAGCGCCGGGGCCAGCGGCGGCAGGCCGGGCTCGCCCATGCCGGTGGGGGCCTCGGTGCTGGGCACGATGTGCACGTCCACCCGGGGCATCTGGTTCAGGCGGGCCACGGTGTAGTCGCCGAAGTTGCTCTGCTCCACCACGCCGTCCTTCAGCGTGATGGCGGCGCCCGGCAGCGTGGTGCTCAGCGCCATCACCACCGCGCCCTGCACCTGCGTTTCCACCGTCATCGGGTTGACGGCGAAGTTGCAGTGCACGCCGGCCGTCACGCGGTGCAGCACCGGCTGCTTGTCCACCACCGAGGCTTCCACCACGTAGGCGACGACGGACGAGAACGACTCATGCACCGCCACGCCCCAGGCCTGGCCGGCCGGCAGCTTGCGCTGGCCATAACCCGAGCGGGCCACCGCCAGGTCCAGCGCGGCGCGGATGCGCGGGTGCCGGTCGCCCAGCAACTGACGGCGGTAGGCCACCGGATCCTGCCCCGCGGCGGCGGCCAGCTCGTCGACCAGCGTCTCCATCACGAAGGCGGTGTGCGTGTGGCCCACCGAGCGCCACCACAGCACCGGCACGTTGACCTGCGGATGGTGCACGTCCAGGGCCAGCGGGAAGCCGTAGGGCGTGTCCACCACGCCTTCGGTGGACACCGAGTCCACCCCGTTCTTCACCATGAAGGGCTCGAACGGCGTGCCCTTGAGGATGGACTGGCCCACGATGGTGTGCTGCCAGGCCAGCACCTTGCCCTGCGCATCCAGGCCGATCTCGGCGCGGTGCACGTGCAGCGGGCGGTAGTAGCCGCCGCGGATGTCGTCCTCGCGGCTCCACATCAGCTGCACCGCACCCTGGCCACCGGCCGCGCGCCAGGCCTTGGCCACCTGCGCGGCTTCCACCACATAGTCGGACGAAGGCACGCCGCGCCGGCCGAAGCCGCCGCCGGCCATCGCGGTGTTCAGCGTCACCTGCTCGGGCTTCAGGCCCAGCGTGGCCGCCACCGCGGCCTGGTCGATGGTCTGGAACTGCGAGCCGATGTGCACCGTGCAGGCATCACCGCGGAAGTCGATCACGCAGTTCAGCGGCTCCATCGGCGCATGCGCCAGGTACGGAAAGCGGTACTCGGCGCTGATGCGGCGCGGCGCCGTGGCCAGCGCGCTGGTGTCGGCCACCTTGGCCTTCAGACCCGGCTGGCGCGCCAGCTCGCTGTAGCGCTGCAGCAGTGCGTCGGTGCTCACCTTTTCCACGCCGTCGGTGTTCCAGGTGGGGGCCAGCGCGTCGCGGCCCATCTTGGCCGTCCAGTAGCCATCGGCCACCACGGCCAGGCCGCTGGCGCCGCGGTCCAGCGGCACGCGCAGCACCTTGTGCACGCCCTTGACCGCCAGCGCCTTGCTGTCGTCCACCGTGGCCAGCTGCGCGCCGAACACCGGCGGCCGCACGATCAGCGCCACCGCGGCCTTCGGCGGCCGCAGGTCGATGCCGAAGGACTGGCGGCCGCTGGACTTCAGCGCCGCGTCCAGCCGGCGCGTGGGCCGGCCGATGATCTTGAAGTCGGCCGGCTGCTTGAGCACCACGGTGGCAGGCACCGGCTGGCGCATCGCCGCCTCGGCCAGCTCACCGAAGGTGGCGCGGCGGCTGCCGGCGCTGACCACACCATGGGCCACGCTCACCTGCGAAGCCGGCACCTGCCACTTCTGCGCTGCCGCGGCCACGAACATCGCGCGGGCACGGGCGCCCAGCTCGCGGTACTGCAGCCACGAGCTCTTGATGGAGTTGGAGCCGCCGACCATCTGGATGCCGAAGCCGGGGTCCTTGTAGGCCTCGCCGGCCGGCGCCAGCTCGGCGCGCACCTTCCGCCAATCGGCGTCCAGCTCTTCGGCCACCAGCATGGGCAGCGAGGTGTGCACGCCCTGGCCGAAGTCCAGCCGGTTCACCATCACGGTCACGGTGCCATCGGTGGCCACGCGCACGAAGGCGCCGGGCTGCTGCGTGGGCTTGAGCTCGCCGGCCATGGCCGCGGCCACGGCGGCGCCCTGCGGCGCGGCGGCGGCGCCGTTCTCGGCCGCCTGCACCAGCGGGTACAGGCCCAGTGCAAAGCCGCTGCCGGCGGCCATCTTCAGGAAACTGCGGCGCTGCAGCGCCGGGGTGCGTGCCACGGTGGTGTCGGTCATCGCGGGCTCCTTCAGGCCAGTGCCTTGGCGGCGTCGTGGATGGCCGCGCGGATGCGGGCGTAGGTGCCGCAGCGGCACACGTTGCCCGACATGGCGGCGTCGATGTCGGCGTCGGTCGGCTTCCTGTTCTGCTTGAGCAGCGCGGTGGCGCTCATGATCTGGCCGCTCTGGCAGTAGCCGCACTGGGCCACGTCGTGCTGCACCCAGGCGGCCTGCACCGCCTTGCCCACCTTGTCGTCGGCCACCGCCTCGATGGTGGTGATGCGCTGGTTGGGGCCCACCGCGCTGATGGGCGTGACGCAGGCACGGATGGCCTGGCCGTCCAGGTGCACGGTGCAGGCACCGCACAGCGCCGCGCCGCAGCCGAACTTGGTGCCGGTGAGCTGCAGCTTGTCGCGCAGCGCCCAGAGGATGGGGGTGGACGGGTCAGCGTCCACGGCCATGCGGCGGCCGTTGATGTTCAAGGTGGTCATGGCGGTGGCTTTCACGGGAAGCCGCGAGTGTGCTGCCGCCCACTTGAAAGGCATACACAATAAAACTGCATACCCTTTTAAGCACCGCTTACGAATGAACCCCGACATTCTGGCCGCGATGACGGCTTTTGCACGCACCGCGGAGCTGCGCAGCATCAGCGGCGCGGCGGCCCTGCTGGGGGTCACACCTGCGGCAGTGTCACAAACCATCCGCAAGCTGGAAACCCGCCTGGGCGTGCGCCTGTTCGAGCGCACCACCCGCAGTGTGAACCTGACCGAAGCCGGCCGCGCCTACTGGGAGCGGGTGGCCCCGCTGCTGGCCGGGTTGGCAGAAGCCACCGAAGACCTGCAAACCCAGGCCAGCGTACCCGGCGGCCTGCTGCGCATCACGCTGCCGATGGTGGCGGGGCAGCTGCTGATCGAGCCGCTGCTGGGCGAGTTTCACCGCCTTCACCCGCAGGTGACGCTGGAACTGGCCTACCAGGACGCGCTGGTGGACATCGTGAAGGAAGGATTCGACGCCGGCATACGGCTGGGCGAATCACTGCAGCGCGACATGATCGCGGTGCCGCTGACACGGGAATTCCGCTTGCGCACCTACGCAGCGCCCGAGTACCTGGCGCAGCACGGCACCCCGCAGGCGCCCGCCGACCTGCTGCAGCACCGCTGCATCAACTACCGCATGGCCAGCAGCGGCGCCTTGTACCGCTGGGAGTTTCTGGAAAAGCGCCGCATCGTTTCACTGACCGTGCAAGGTCCGCTGATCGTGAACCACTGGCTGACGATGGTGGAAGCCGCCGCCCAGGGCCTGGGCCTGTGCCACACCCTGCCCGAAGCCGCCGCGAAGCACGTGGCCGAAGGCCGCTTGGTGGAGGTGCTGGCCAAGTACAGCCCGAGCTTCGACGGGCTGTACATCTATCACCCGCGCCGGCAGCAGTTGCCGGTGAAGACGCGGTTGTTCATCGATTTTTTGAAGGGGCGGGTGGGGACACTCGGGTGAGTGCGCCCATGGCGTGCTGGCACGCCCGGCGGAACAGCCGCGCTCAAACGACCTGCAGGGGCCGCATCATGTCGCAGTCCTCATGCTCCAGCAGATGGCAGTGGTACATGTAGCCCGACAAGCGTTGCCCTTCCACGTTGGTGAAAGTGGCACGCGGGTCGAAACCGGCTTCTTCAGCGGTGGGCAGTCGCACCAGGATGCGCGTCACGGCCCCGGCAGTCGCATTGACCGTGTCCTTGCGCCCGGCCTCCCAAGCCGCAGGCGCCGTGGCTGCGCCGCTGGCAAACCCATCGGCCGGCGGCGCCCAGTGGGTGGCCACCGGGGGAATCGGGTGGGCCAGCAAATACGCCGCCATGTTCATCTTCTGGCGATTCAGGATGCGCATCTCGGCCAGATGGACGTGAAACGGATGCGACTCTGTAGTGGTGTTGACCACGTTCCATAACTCCCACTGCCCCGCCGCCATCGTGTCGGCCTCTTGCTCGAAGCGCATGTTGTTGAGCCGCAGCTGCAATGGCACAGCCGTAGCGCCACAAGCAATGTCAAGCACCTGCGCCAAGGTCACCGTACGCTGGCGCACCGGCACGATGCTGCTCGCACTGGGCAAGGCGGCCCGCTGGCCGGCGCCACCACGCAAACGCGTGGGCAGCGTGCGAAACCGCCCCAGCGTGGCGCGCACGTCGAAGCGCATGACTTCGGCGAACGAGCCGAAGATAAAACCCCCGTTGGGTGGAATGGCCGTGTTGTAGACGACGATCGTGCTGCCCGCAGGTGTATTGCTGAAATCCACCAGCACGTCGTAGCGTTCGCCTGGCAACATGTCCAAGCTTGCAGTGGGCACCGGGGCGTTGAGCATGCCCTGGTCATTGCCGATGACGTGAAACTTCGTGCCGTTGGACATGGCCAAGCTATAGGGCCGCGAATTGGCCGCATTCAAAATGCGCAATCGGTAAACGCCGCGGTCGACGGTCATTTTGGGAAATGCGGCGCCATTGACCAACGACAGGTCGCCAAAAATGCCCGGAAACCAGCTGTTCTTGCCCAACAAGGCAGGCATGTACTGGTACTTCCCGGAGAACACATCCACCGCCTTGTCCTGCAAGGTCAGCGGCACTTCGCAGTCGCCACTGGGCAAGCCCAGCGTGTTGCCCACGCCCAGGTCATACGCATCTCGCAATAGAAGGTTGCTGGCCAAGCCCGCATACACATTCAGCCGGGTCAAGCCCAGCGAATGATCATGGAACCATAAATGGCAAGCCTCCTGGCGGTGCGTGTAGTTGTACGCTTTGGTTTGACCCGGAAAAAACACGTCTTCAGGATGCCCATCGGACGATGCAGCCACCACTGCGCCATGCATATGCACCGTGGTGCGCGGGGCGTTGGCATCGGTGGCCCGCGCGCCGTGCACGGCCGTGCTGATGTTGTCGGCCAACAGGTGAGCGCCCAGCCCATTGGCAAAACGGAGGGTTTGTGGCGTTCCGGCCATGGCCTCCACCACCGGGCCGCCATAAGCCACGCCGCCGTAGCCCCAGGTGCGGGTCAAGGGTAGCCACGGGTGGAAGCGGTGCCAGCCCTCGGCGGCAGGCAACGTGAGGTTGCCCGCAACAACGCCCGGCCGGGGCAACTCCTGCAAAAAGCGGGGTAACAGCGAGACGCTGGATTGCACTGGCTTGGTCGTCGCCAGCCCACCCGCCAGCGCAGCGGCCGCCCCGCCCCGTAAAACCGCCCGGCGCCCGATACCCTTTTTCATGCGATCTCCCTCTCGTGGTCACCGTCAGAACGTGGACACTTGGGCGACGGGCTGAAAATACCCACCAGCTCGTGCCGCGGAATACTCGCCCCATGTACGGTGACGGAAACGGAACGGGGCGATTTCTGAGCGGTCCAACATCCAAGGCCGCAGTTGAAATGCTATAAATAATAACAACCAGTCAGGCTAGCATTTACGAGCGGGTTCATCACCGGGACAGACGGTGTGACCAAATCGACACCCTAATGCTCAATAAAGCAACGCCCCCTGCCGCCACGGCAACGGGCAAGCAACGTGGGTGACAGGACTCAGGCGGCGCACACCGGGCGCGGGCCAATCTCCAAGGCGAGCGTGCGCTCAGGTTGGACGGTGCCTAGCGAAGCACTGCGCCCATGCCAGCCAATCCCGCAGCGATCCCCAGTCCCACCGCCACCCCCCAAGCCCTGACCGCCTGCCGCCGCACTGCCCCGGCCGGCAACGGCCGGCGGTGCAACTGCAGGCAGATGCCCGAGGCCGCGCCGGAGGCCACCAGCAGCAGCGCCATCACCAGCCCGGCAATGCCGCCGATGCCGTGGCGCAGCATCAGTCCTGTCACGGTGCCCAGCAGCGCACCCAGCGCAAAAGGGCCGGCGGCGGGGTGTTGGGTGAGGCGGAGGGCACGGCGGTTCATGGCGTCTGGAGGTGAAGGAGGTCGGTCCTCGAAATTGTCCCGGCCCGGTCACGGCGCCAAGCCCGCATCACCGCCACGAACACCGGCTAACCTTGCGGCCCGCCGGCGCGTGGCCCGGTGCGTTGGAGTTGGTGTTCATGATCCGTCTGCACTACTACCCCGGCAACGCCAGCATGGCGCCCCACATCCTGCTGCAGGAGCTGGGCGTGCCCTTCGAGCTGGTGCGGGTGGACCGCGAGGCCGCCGCGCACAAGTCGGCCGCGTACCTGAAGCTCAACCCGAACGGGCTGATTCCGGTGCTGGAAGATGGCGACCAGGTGCTGTACGAGACGGCGGCCATCCTGCTGCACCTGGCCGATACGCACCCCGAGGCCGTGCTGGCACCCGGGGTGGGCACGCCGGAGCGGGCGCAGTACTACAAGTGGATGCTGTGGCTCAGCAACACGCTGCAGGCCATGCTGATCCACTACTTCTACCCCGACCGCATGGCCGACGACGCCGTCGGCGCCGCCGCGGTGAAGGCCCATGCCGAAGCGGCCATCGGTCGCATGCTCGACCAGCTGGACGCGCATCTGGCCGCGCACCAGGGGCCGTGGCTGCTGGGCACCGACTACAGCGCCGCCGATGCGCTGGCCTTCGTGCTGTGCCGCTGGACGCGCGGCTTTGCCCGCCCCGCCCGCAGCCTGCCGCAGCTGGGCGCCTACCTGCAGCGCATGCTGGCCCGGCCGGCGGTGCAGAAGGTGTTTGCGGTGGAGCAGCCGGCGATGCCGGCGGTGTGAAACGCCGCCCCTACAAACTCCGCGTCCGCGCCAGCCGCTCGATGCGCACCTGGATCAGCAGTTGCCGCTCGGCGATGCGGCGGCGCAGCGGTTCGGCCTCAGGGCTGTCGGCCGGCAGCCGGAACAGTTCGTCGCGCCAGGCCTGAAGCTCCTGCATCAGGCCCACTTCGGTGGGCACGTTGCCCGAGTTCTTCAGCAGCTTGAAGGCCATGCGCAGCTCCTGCGGCACCTGGGCGTCGCCGGTGTCGGGCAGGGGCTTGCCCCAGGCGGGGCTGGCGCGCAGCTCGGCGCTGTCGGCGCGCAGGGCTTCGCCGATGCGCTCGTCGAGGCTGCGCAGTTCGGCCTCGCGCTCGGCCTGGGTGGGCTTGGGCGGCTGCGGCTTCATGGCTTCGCTCCTTCAGGCCAGGCGGCGCAGCGCCCGTTCCGACAGGCCCAGCCGGCCGGCCCAATGCCGCGTCATCGGCGTGGGGGCCTTGGCCAGCAGGCGTTCATGCAGCACCGCGCGGCCGATGGCGCGGGCCTCGCTCTGCTCGCCGCCCGGTGCATCGGCCGCGGCAGCCAGCAGGCTGATGTCAATCAGGTCGCGCTGCGCATGGCTGCCGCCGAAGCGGGCCGCGCCTTCGCGCAGCGCGTACAGCGCCAGCGCGGCGCCGGCCGCATCGCCGCGGGTGTGGGCCAGCAGCGCACGCATCAGCGGCAGGCCGATCTCGCGCGCCATCGTGTGGTTGCTGCGGCGCGCATCTTCGGCCGACAGGGCCCGCTCGGCGCAGCGGGCCAGCCAGGCCTCGGCGCGGCCCACTTCACCCGCGCCCAGCAGCGCCATCACCGCATGCACGTCGTTGAAGGCGTAGTGGCCGGCTGCGCCTTCGGCCACCGGCCAGCCCTGCGCCAGCGCCTGCCAGCGCGGGCCCACCTCGGCGCCCAGCAGCTGCAGGCGCCACAGCAGGGAAGCAGCATCCAGCCGCTGCAGCGTGATCTGCAACGCGTCGCCGGCCAGGTGCGCGTCCACCAGGCGCAGCGCGCCGGCCAGGTCCAGCGCCTCCAGCCTGAACAGGGCCGCATGCCACCACAGGTGGCCGGCGAAGCCGTTGCCTTCGGCCCATTGCGGCTGCTGCTGGCGCAGCCAGGCGGCGCCATCGTCGAAGCGGCCCTGCATCTCCATCACATGGGCCACGGCATGCACGGCCCAGGGCGTGCGCGGGTCGAGTGCCAGCGCGCGGCGGCCGGCTTCTTCGGCCTGCGGGTACAGGTGGCACTCTTCCAGGCCGAAGGCATGCAGCGCCAGCACCTGCGGGTACAGCGGGTCGTGCTCGTCCCACTCGGGCAGGGCACGGGCCACGCGCTGGCGCAGGTTGAGCGCATCGCCGCGGTAGAAGTCCCACAGGTGCGCCCATTGCAGCGCCAGCGCGTCGCGCGGGTGGGCCAGCAGCAGTTCGTCCCAGGCCTTGCAGGCGGCTTGCCAGCGGCCTTCCAGCACCATGCGCACAGCGGCGGCATGGGCGCGTTCGCGCGGCGGGGCATCAGCTTCCAGCGGGGCGGCGTCGTCCAGCAGCTGGGCGGCTTCGGCGGCCATGCCGGGCTCGGTCAGGCTCAGCAGGTAGCCGGCCTTCATCAGCCGCGGCAGCAGCCAGGCCGGGTCGTGGGCGGTGGCCTCGTCCAGGTCGGCCAGCGGCGCATCGTAGAAGCTCATCATGCGCCACAGCGCCTGCTGCGCCGCCGCCAGCGCCGGCTGCGACGACGTACCGGTCAACAAGCCTCGATCGTCGTGCAACGGCATGGGATCAAGCCCCCGGAGGATGCGGCCAGGGCCGTTGGCTGCCACGCTGCTGCTCGTACCAGCGCGCGGCCTGCAACACGCCGAGGTCGTCGTGGCGGCGGCCGGCGATCTGCAGCCCGATGGGCAGCCCGCCGGCGGTGTAGCCGCAGTTGATGGACAGCGCCGGCTGCTCGCTCATGTTGTAGGGCAGCGTGAAGGCGATGTGCTCGAAGGGCCGCGCCGGGTCGTTCAGCGGGCTGGCCTGCTCGGCCGGAAAGGCCGGCATCGGGCTCACCGGCGACAGCACGAAGTCATAGGGCTGGCAGGCGGCCACCGCCGCGTCGCGCAGCGCGCCCATCTGGCTGTAGCCATGGAACACCTGCGGCCCGGTGAGGCCGGCGCCGCCTTCCACCCAGGCGCGGATGTAGGGCAGTACCAGGCGCTGGCGCTCGGGCGGCAGGGCCTGGTAGTCCAGCCAGGAGCGCATGCGCCAGAAGCCGTCCAGCCCGTCGACCATCGCGCGGGTGCTGATGGGCGCCAGCGGCTCCACCACCGCGCCCGCCTGTTCGAACACACGCGCCGCGGCCTGCACCGCGGCGGCCACTTCGGGCTGCACCGCGTCGCCCCAGCCGGCGTCCATCATCAGGCCGATGCGCTTGCCTTGCATGGACAACTCGAGCCGCTGCCAGGCGATGGACTGCGCGGGCAGGCTCATCGCATCGCGCCAGTCGGGCCGGGCCAGCGAGGCCATCATCAGCGCGGCATCTTCCACGCTGCGGGTCATGGGCCCGGCCACGCGGCCGGCGTAAGGTGGGTGGATGGGTACACGCCCCAGGCTGGGCTTGAAGCCCACCACGCCGCACCAGCCCGCCGGCAGGCGGATGGAGCCGCCGATGTCGGTGCCGATGTGCAGCGGCCCGTAGCCTGCAGCGGCCGCCGCGCCGGCGCCGGCTGACGAGCCGCCCGGGTTCAGCCGCAGGTCCCACGGGTTGCGGGTGAGCGGATGAAAGCTCGACAGGCCCGACGACAACATGCCCCAGTCGGGCATCGTCGTCTTGCCCAGGAACACGCAGCCGGCTTCCCGCAGGCGCGCGGCCGGCGGCGCGTCGGCGGGGGCGGGCTTCAGTTCGGTGGCGGCACTGCCCAGCGGCTGCGGCACGCCCCGGGTGGCGATGTTTTCCTTGATGGTGCAGGGCACGCCATCCAGCGCCGACAGCGGCTGGCCGCTGCGCCAGCGCTGCTCGCTCGCGCGCGCCATCTGCAGCGCCACCTCGGGGTCGTGCGCGTACAGGGCCTGGAGCTGCGGCTCCCAGCGCTGGATGTGGTCCAGCACCGCCTGCGTGGCTTCCACCGGCGAGGCCTGGCCGCTGCGGTACAGCGCGGTCAGCGCCGCAGCGCCCAGTTCATGCAGCGCCGTCATTGCCACCGCCAGCTGGCCAGGTCGTTGGCGAAGATGGGCGAGTTCGGCCACACGCCCTTGAGCGCCTTCTTAGACACCGCCACGTTCTGCGGGTTGAAGAGGTAGACGTTGACGGCATCAGAAGCCAGCTGGCGCTGCAGGTCGGCGAAGAGCTTCTGCTTGTCCTTCGCGTTGGTGGTGGAGGCGTGCTTGTTGGCCAGCTCGCGGAAGGCGGCGCTGTCGTAGCCCCAGTAGTACTGCGGGTTGGTGTACTGCAGGTAGTCCAGCGGCTCGGCGTGGTTGACGATGGACAGGTCGAAGTTGCCCTTGAAGGTGCCGCCCAGCCACTGGGCCCACTCCACGTTCTCGATCTTGGCCACCACGCCCACCTTGGCCAGCATCGCGGCCACCACCTCGCCGCCCTTGCGTGCATAAGGCGGTGGCGGCAGCGTCAGCGTGACGTTCAACGGCGTGGCCACGCCGGCTTCCTTCAGCAGCGCCTTGGCCTTCTCGGGGTCGTAGGTATAGGTGCCGGTCAGGTCCACATAGCCGGCATCGGTGGGCGCAAAGTGGCTGCCGATGGGCACGCCATAGCCTTCCAGCACGCCGTCGATGAAGGCCTTGCGGTCGATGGCATGGGCCAGCGCGCGGCGCACGCGCACGTCGTCGAAGGGCTTCTTGCGGTTGTTGACCGACAGGATGCCCTTGCCCGCGGTGCTGCCCACCACCACGGCAAAGCGCGGGTCGGCCTGCAGCTGCTTGACGGCCTGGTTGCCGATGCCGCGCGGGAAGGTGTCCACATCACCCGCCAGCAGCGCGGCCACCTGGGCCGCAGGGTCGCTGATGATGCGGAAGGTGGCGCGCTTGATGGGCGCGGCCTTGGCATCACGGTAGCCGTCCCAGCGCGACAGCAGGATGGCGCTGCCCTTGCGCCAGTCGTCGAACTTGTAGGGTCCGGTGCCCATGGGCCTGGTGGCGGTGCCGGCCGCGCTCTTGGGGTCGAGGATGACGGCGGTGTTTTCGCCCAGGCGGAAGGGCAGGTTGCCGTCGGGCTTGGCCAGCGTGAGGATCACGGTGGTGGCGTCCGGCGTGCTGATCGAGCTGATGTTGTCGAAGACCGTCTTCTTGGCCTTGTTGGTGGAGCCTTCGGCCTTGGCCCGCTCGAAGCTGAACTTCACGTCGCTGCTGTCGAAGGCCTCACCGTCGTGGAACCTGATGCCGCTGCGCAGCTTGAAGGTGTAGCTCTTGCCGTCGGGGTCCATGCTCCACGATTCGGCCAGCAGCGGCGTCACGCTGCCATCGGCGTTGATCTTGGTCAGGCCTTCCAGCACGTTGTAGTGCACCACCTCGCCGATGGCGGCGGCCGCGGCCGTGGTGGGGTCCAGGCCGGGCGCCGGTTCGAGCACCAGGCCGATGGTGACGGCGGCCTTGCCCTGCGCCATCGCGATGCCGGGCACCGTGGCCACCAGGGCCGCTGCCGCCAGGGCGATGGCCCCGCGTCGGCGGATGGCGGGCCGGTTCAGTCCTGTCATGTCGCTGTTCCTTCCGGGATCGAAACATGCCGGCGGCGGCCGGCCACAGGGCCTGCATGCTGCCACAGCGCAGCAATGGCCTCAGCGCCGCCGGGCCGCCCCAAGGCGCTGAGCGCCCCCTCGGGGGGCCGCGAGCGCAGCGAGCTTGGGGGCGGACATCACCCCACTGAAGCCAGCAACTGCTGCGTGTACGGGTGCTCGGCCCGCGTGAACAGGCGATCGGGCGGGCCCTGCTCCACGATGCGGCCCTGCTGCAGCACGATGACCTCGTCGCACACCAGGTCCACCACCGCCAGGTCGTGGCTGATGAAAAGGTAGGCCAGGCCATGGCGCTGCTGCAGGTCCTGCATCAGGTTGAGCACCTGCGCCTGCACCGAGACGTCGAGTGCGCTCACCGGCTCGTCGGCCACGATGAGCTGCGGCCGCGTGACCAGCGCCCGCGCGATGGCGATGCGCTGACGCTGGCCGCCGCTGAATTCATGCGGGTACTTGTGCAGGTCGGCCGGCCGCAGGCCCACGTCGTCCAGCGCTTCGGCGGCACGTTCCTGCCGCTCGGCGCGGCTGACTTCGGCCAGTGCCTCCAGCGGCTCGGCCACGATGCGGGCGATGGTGTGGCGCGGGTCCAGCGAGCCATACGGGTCCTGGAACACCATCTGGAAATGCCGTCGCTCACGCTGCAGCTGCGCCGGTTTGAGCGCATGCAGGTCCTGGCCGTTGAGCAGCACCTGGCCGCTGGTGGGCGTGTCCAGCGCCATCACCAGGCGGGCCAGCGTGCTCTTGCCGCAACCGCTTTCGCCCACGATGCCCAGCGTGCGGCCAGCCTGCAGCTCGAAGCTCACGTCGTTCACCGCCCGCAGCACCGGCGCGGGCTGCAAAAGCCGCTCGCGCGGCAGGCGGTAATGGCGCGTCACATGGCGTACGGCCAGCAGCGTCATGCGTTCACCTCCGGCAGGCGGATGCAGCGCGCGTCGTGGTCGGGGCCCAGCGACACGGCGGCGGGCAGCGCCTGCCGGCAGGCCTCGATGGCCCAGGCGCAGCGGTCGCTGAAGGGGCAGCCGGGCGGCAGCTGGTGCAGCTCGGGCACACGGCCGGGCAAGGCGGGCAGGCGCAGCGTGCGGCGGTCGGCGCCGTTGCGCAGTCCCAGGCGCGGCCGCGCCTCGAACAGGCCGCGGGTATAGGGGTGCGCGCGGTGATTGAACAGCCGCTCGGCCGGGCCTTGCTCCACCACCGTGCCGCCGTACATCACCATCAGCCGCTGCACGCTGGCGGCCATCACGCCCAGGTCGTGGCTGATCAGCAGCAGCCCCATGCCGTCTTCGGCCACCAGTTGCGCGATGAGTGCCAGCACCTCACGCTGAATCGTGGCGTCCAGCGCGGTGGTGGGCTCGTCGGCGATCAGCAGTTGCGGCCCACAGGCCAGCGCGATGGCGATGACCACCCGCTGCCGCTGCCCGCCCGACAGCTGGTGCGGATAGGCATCGAGCCGGCGCGCGGCCTGTGGCAGCTGCACCCGCTCCATCAGCCGCAAGGCCTCGGCCCGCGCGGCGGCAGCGCCCAGGCCACGGTGCAGCCGCAGCGGCTCGGCGATCTGGCGGCCGATGGGTTGCAGCGGATTCAGCGCCGTCATCGGCTCCTGGAACACCATGCCGATGCGGGCGCCGCGCACCCGGCACATCGCCGCATCGTCCAGCGCCACCAGGTCCTGCCCTTGCAGCAGGATGCGGCCCCGCACCTGCGCCCGCTCGGGCAGCAGGCCCATCAAGGCCAGCGCGGTGATGGACTTGCCGCTGCCCGATTCGCCGATCAGCCCCAACGTTTCGCCGCGCGCCAACGTGAAATTCAGGTCGTGCACCGCCGCCACCGGGCCGTGCGCGGTGGCCAGGGTCACGCGCAGGTCTTGCACGCTGAGCAGCGGCACTTCCGTCATGCGGCCCGCCCCTGCAACAGGTCGACGTAGGCGCCGCTGACCAGCTGCTGCGGGTCGATGCCCAGCTGCCGCAGCAGCTGCTGGGCGATGGCCTGGCCTTCGGCCTCCGTCTGGTCGTCGCGCAGCACCACCTCCAGCTCCAGGAAGTGGCCCAGGCCTTCCACTTCGTCGAGGTGGATGCGGGTGGCCCCGGCCATCAGCAGCCAGCGGCGCTTGATCACCCGGCCGGCGCTGCCCCAGGCGCGATGCAGCGCCTCGCGCAGCGCGACCGGCTGGTCGGTGGGCACGACCACGTAGTCCGACAGCTTGGGGCCTTGCGCATCGGCGCGCTGATAGTGGATCAGCTCACCGCGGCCGGCATCGAACTGCCGCAGCTTGAGGCGACCGTTGGCGCAGGCAAAAAAGCTGTCGTCCTGCTCGATGAGCACCGGCTCGGGCGCGTCGGCCAGCGCGGCGGCCACCGGCAGCAGCGCCTGCACGTGCGGGATGCGGGCCTTGATCTCGATGTTGCGTGCCATGGAAGGGGTGCGTGTTCAGCGGCTGCGCGCCAGCCGCGGGTCCAGCAGGTCGCGCAGGCCGTCGCCCAGCAGGTTCAGGCCCAGCACCGCCAGCGCGATGGCCGCGCCGGGGTACACCGCCAGCATCGGCGCCTGGAACATCTGCGTCTGCGCCTCGTTGAGCATGCGGCCCCAGCTGGGCTGCGGCGGCTGGGTGCCCAGGCCCAGGTAGCTCAGCGCCGCCTCGGCCAGGATGGCGATGGCGAACTGCACCGTGGCCTGCACGATGAGCACGCTGGCGATGTTGGGCAGCACATGGTCGCGCGTGATGCGCCAGCGGCCCTTGCCGGCGGCGCGGGCGGCCAGCACGTAGTCGCGCGTCCACACGCTGCGCGCCGCCCCACGGGTGATGCGTGCGAACACCGGGATGTTGAAAAGGCCGATGGCCACGATGCTGGTGAGCAGCCCCGGCCCGTAGATGGCGGTGAGCATGATGGCCGACAGCAGCGCCGGAAAGGCGAAGCTGAAGTCGGCCAGGCGCATCACCGTTTCGTCCACCCAGCCGGGCCGGGCGGCGGCCAGCGCGCCCATCAGCGTGCCCACCAGCAGGCCGATGCCCACTGCCACCACGCCCACCACGATGCTGTTCTGCGAGCCCACCCACAGCTGCGAGGCGATGTCGCGGCCCAGGCTGTCGGTGCCCAGCCAGTGCGCGGCGCTGGGCGGCGCCAGCTTGTTGGGAATGTCGATCTCGGCCGGCGGATACGGCGACCACGCCAGCGAGCCCAGCGCACACAGCACCAGCAGCAGCGACAGCAGCCCGCCGGCCACGAAGCTGGGGTGGCACAGCGCCCGCGCCACGAAGCCGCTGCCGGGGGCCCGTGCAACCTGGTCCGCCGTCATCCGCGTACCCGCAGCCGCGGATCGACCAGCGCATACAGCAGGTCGACCACGAAGTTGACGATGACCACTGCGGCGGCCAGCAGCATCACCACGTCGCGCACCAGCGGCAGGTCGCGGTTGGCGATGGCCTGGAACACCAGGCGGCCGATGCCGGGTAGCACGAACACGTTCTCCACCACGATGGTGCCGGTGAGCAGGTTGGCGAACTGCAGCCCCATCACCGTGAGCACCGGGATCATCGCGTTGCGCAGCACGTGGCGCCACAGCACGGCGCGGCGGCTCAGGCCCTTGGCGCGGGCGGTGCGCACGTAGTCCTCGCGCATCGCCTCCAGCACGGCCGAGCGCGTGACCCGCGCCAGGATGGCCGCCTGCACCGCCGCCAGCGCGATGGCGGGCAGCAGCAGCGCGGCCAGGCCCGCGCCGAGGCCGCCGCCGTCTTCCTCACGCCAGCCGGGAAAGCCGCCGGCGCTGACCCACTGCAGCTTCACCGCGAACAACAGGATGAGCAGGATGGCGAGCCAGAAATTGGGAATCGACAGGCCGAGCTGGCTCACGGCCATCACGCCCACGTCGCCCAGCCGGCGGTGGCGCGAGGCGGCGTACACGCCCACGCCCAGCGCCACCATGGTGGTGATGGCCATGGCGATGACGGCCAGCGGCAGGCTGACCGCCAGGCGTTCGGCGATGAGTTCGGACGACGGCGTGTCGTAGAAATGGCTGATGCCGGTGCGGCCCTGCAGCAGGCCGGCTGCCCAGTGGGCGTAGCGCGTGAGGGCGGGCTGGTCGAGCCCGAGCCGGCTTTCCAGCGCGGCGATGGCCTCGGGCGAGGCGGTGGCGCCCAGCATCAGCTGAGCGGCATTGCCGGGCAGCAGCTCCAGCACCGCGAACACGGCCATCGAGGCCAGCAGCAGCGTGAGGCCCAGCACGGCCAGGCGGCGCGCCAGGAACAGCGTCATGCGCACCCCCGGTGGGCGGGTGGCCGGCTGTCAGCGATCGGTACGGCGGATAAGGACGGCGGGTGCAATCAGGAACCGGGTCGTCGGGCCCATCGGGCTGAAGCGCCCGATGATGCCCGAAGCCCGGCGCCGATCAGCGCCGGCCCGGATCAGTTCCCGGTATGGCGGTCGGCCGCGGCGAACAGGTCGGCCGCGAAACCGGGGTCGTGGCGGGCCACGCCGCGGGCGTAGCGACGCACTTCCTCGGCTTCCACCGACTTGACCGCGGCCATCTTGGCGGCGCGGCGACGCTCGGCGATGTTGGTGAACGTGCTGACGATCAGACCCACCAGCTTGGCGCCACGCGGGGTGGCTTGGTAGCGGGGGACGAAGACGTTGCTGGTCGTGCTCATGGTGTTTCCTTCAGGTCGCGCTGCTCACGCGGGCAGCGGCGACAAATGGTGTGCGGGCAGTCGTTTCCGGTCTCGGGGCTCAGCGGTCGCGCTGGGGGCGCGCAAAGGCGGCGAGTTCGGGAAACTGGCTGGCGTGAAGTGCGGCAAACTGGGCCAGTTCGGCCTGGGCGCGGCGTTGGCCGGCCTGTTCCAAAGCCTTCCAGACGCCACGTCCGGCGCGGCGCAGCCATGCACCGGCAGGTGCCTGGGCCGAGGTGGCGGGCTTCAGGGGCAGGGTGGCAGCGGTGTGGGACATAGCGACTCCTTGTGGGCTCATGTCTGTGGGATGTACGTAGTATCGGGTTTACCCTAGGCTTTCTAAAGCGAATTCGCTGCACATGAGATATTCATGGCGTTCATGACATGCCGGCCAGCGTCAACTTCCGCCACCTCGACCTGAACCTGCTGCGCGTGTTCGACGCGGTGATGCACGAGCGCAACCTCACCCGCGCCGCGCAGAACCTGGCGCTCTCGCAGTCGGCCGTCAGCCATGCGCTCAAGCGCCTGCGCACGCTGCTGGGCGATGAACTGCTCACCCGCACCGCGTTCGGCGTGGTGCCCACGCCCAAGGCGGACGCGCTGTGGCCCAGCGTGCGTGATGCGCTGGCGCAACTGGAGCGGGCCATCGCCCCCGCCACCTACGACCCCCAGGTGGACACGGCCAACCTGCTGCTGGTGATGTCGGATGCCACCGCGGTGACGCTGCTGCCGCCGGTGGTGGCGCGGCTGGAACAGATGCAGGCGCAGGCCAATCTGCAGGTGCTGCCGCTGACCACGCGCGATCCGCGCAAGTTGCTTGAAAACAACGAAACCGACCTGGCGATCGGCTACTTCCCGGCGGCGGTGATGGCCATCCTGCGCCAGGGGCTCGATTCACCGCTGCGGCGCGAGCGGCTTTACGAGAGCGAATACCACTGCGTGATGCGCGAAGACCATCCGCTGGCGCAGGGCGAAATGACGCTGGACGGCTTTTGCGAGGCGCTGCACCTGTCGGTGAGCCTGTCGGGCCGGGCGCACGGGCCCATCGACGCTTCGCTGGCGGCCCTGGGCCGCCAGCGGCGGGTGATGCTGACGGTGAACCAGTTTTTCACCGCCGGTCAGATCGTGGCGCACTCCGACCTGCTGACGGTGCTGCCCACCTCGTTCATGCGGGCCACCGGCCACCAGGAGCGGCTGGTGACGCGCCCGCTGCCGGCCGAGCTGCAGATGAGCGGGCTGCAGGTGGAGATGCTGTGGCACTCACGCCACGACGACCAGCCCGCCCACCGCTGGCTGCGCGGACTGATCCTGGAGGCCTGCGGTAGGCCCTGCTGAACCGGGCCCGGTCAGGCCAGCACGGCCGCCATCGCGCTGGCGACGGCTTCGACGTTGCGGGTGGACAGGCCGGCCACGCACATGCGGCCCGAGCGCACCAGGTACACCGCATGCTCCTCGCGCAGGCGGTCCACCTGCTGCGGGGTCAGGCCGGTGTAGCTGAACATGCCGCGCTGGGTCAGGAAGTAGTCAAAGTTGCGGCCCGGCAGCTTGGCCGACAGCACCGCATGCAGGCTCTTGCGCATGGCCTGGATGCGCTCGCGCATCGCGGCCACGTCGGCTTCCCACGAGGCACGCAGCTGCGGGTCGTTCAGCACCTTGGCCACCACCGCGGCAGGATGCAGCGGCGGGCTGGAGTAGTTGCGGCGCACGGTGGCGCGCAGCTGGCCCAGCACCAGCTCGGCCTCGGCCGCGTCCTGGCACACCACGCTCAGCGCGCCGGCACGCTCGCCGTACAGGCTCATGCTCTTGCTGAACGAGTTGGCGATGAAGAACGACAGGCCGGCGCTGGCCAGCGCCCGCACCGCGAAGGCGTCTTCATCGATGCCCGCGCCGTAGCCCTGGTAGGCCAGGTCCAGGTAGGGCAGCAGGCCGCCGGCCTTGAGCACCGGGATCAGCTGCTCCCACTGCGCGGGGCTGAGGTCGACGCCGGTGGGGTTGTGGCAGCAGGCATGCAGCAGCACCACGCTGCCGCGCGGCAGCTTCTGCAGCGCTTCCAGCATCTCGCCGAACTTCACGCCGCCGGTGGCGGGGTCGTAGTACGGGTAGGTGTTCACCGTCAGGCCGCAGCCTTCGAACATCGCGCGGTGGTTGTCCCAGGTGGGGTCGCTCACGTACACCTGCGCGTCGGGCAGCCAGCGCTTGATGAAGTCGCCGCCCACCTTCAGGCCGCCGCTGCTGCCCACGGTCTGCAGCGTGGCAATACGGCCACTGGTCACCGCTTCATGGTCGGCACCGAACAGCAGCGCCTGCACGCCCTGGCGGCAGGCGGCCAGGCCTTCCATCGGCAGGTAGGCCTTGGCGCCACCTTCGTTGACCAGCTGCTGCTCGGCCTGGCGCACGCAGTCCAGCACCGGGATGCGGCCGGCGTCGTCGAAGTAGATGCCGATCGACAGGTTGGCCTTCTGAGGGCGCGGGTCTTTCTGGAAGGCGTCGTTCAGGCCCAGGATGGGGTCGCCGGCGTAGGGTTCGATGTGCTGGAACATGGACATGGGTCTCTCCAAGGAAGGGCGGATTATCCGAGGGCCGCCTCGATGTCGGCCTTGAGCGATTCGGGCTTGTCGGTGGGCGCATAGCGGCGGATCACCTGGCCGTCGCGGCCCACCAGGAACTTGGTGAAGTTCCACTTGATGGCCTTGGTGCCCAGCAGCCCCGGGGCCTCAGTTGTCAGCCACTTGTACAGCGGGTGCGCCTCGGCGCCATTGACCTTCACCTTGGCCATCATCGGGAACTGCACGCCGTAGTTCAGGCTGCAGAAGGAGGCGATCTGTTCGTTGCTGCCCGGGTCCTGGCCGCCGAACTCGTTGCTGGGGAAACCCAGCACCACCAGGCCCCGGTCGCGGTAGGCCTGCCACAGCGCCTCCAGCCCGGCGAACTGCGGCGTGAAGCCGCATTGGCTGGCGGTGTTGACGATCAGCAGCACCTGGCCGCGGTAATCGGCCAGGCGCACGGGCCGGCCGTCGATGGAGGTGGCTTCGAAGTCGAAAATCGGGGAGGAACTCATCAGGGCGCGCCTCTTGCCAACAAGGCAGGCATCCTAATCGCCGTGGTGAAGTTGGGGGGTCCGCGCATGCCGTCGTTGACAGCGCCTGCTCGTGCCGCCCTATGCTCGGACCGTCAACCGCGCCGCGCCTCGTGCCGGCCTTTTCCCTGGAGGTTTTTTCATGGGCGCCAGCGCGCCGCCGCAAGGCCAGAACAACGTGGCCCTGAGAGGTTTCAGCCACTTCGAACGCAGTGCCATCGAGTCGGGCTTCCGGCTCTCCACCACGGCGGGCGTGCGCTACCAGTGCAGTGACGCGCTGGAAGCCGCGCGCTTCATCATTGCCGACGCCGACCACCCCGGTGTCATCAACGACATCGTGGCCGCCGGCCGCGAGGGAGACACGGTGTTCGTGGGCGCCCACGCGCCCGACGGTGCGCTGGCCTGGACCATGCGGCCGATCGACCCGTTGCACCTGCTGCGCCAGCTGGACGCTGCGGTGGCGCTGCGCGATGCGCTGGGCACCGACGTGCCGCTGCAGCCGCCGCATGCCAGCCATGTGCAGGGGCTGCCTTCGCGGCCCGCCGCCGCCCCGGGCGAGCCGATGCCGGCCCGCCGCGCCAGCGACCATCCGCTGGCCGACGACGAGCACCGCGTGCCGCAGCGGGGCTCCGACGGGCGCTGAGCGCCTGAACGGGCCGCACCCGCTCAGCCGGCCGGCGTCTCCTGCCCCCACACCGACAGCAGCGCGGCCGCCACGATCAGGGCGCCGCCGGCCAGCAGGCGCGCGTCCACCATGCCGGCCCCCAGCGCCGCGGCCGAGCCGGCGGCAAAGACGATCTCGGTCAGCATCACCACCGCGGTGACGCTGGCGCGCAGCCGGGCCGCGCCGTACTGCAGCGCCAGGTTGGCGCAGACGAAGGCCGCGGCCAGCGCCAGAAAAGCCACGCCGGCCAGCGGGCCGGGCAGCGAAGGCGCCGCCACCTGGCCGGCCAGCATCAGCGCGGTGGCCCCCAGCGCCGACACGACGGTGCCCCCCAGGAACATCGCGGTCGCCCGTTCGACGTCGGCGCGGTGCGCTTCACGCCGCAGCCACACGTTGTTGAGCGCGAAGGTGAAGCCGCCCAGCAGCCCCAGCACCTCGGCCAGGCTGCGTGGCCAGGGCCAGCCGCCACCGGGCGGCCACAGCACCACCGCGGCGCCGGCCAGCGCCATCGCCATGCGCAGCGCGGCCATCGGCGTCAGCCGCTCGCGCAGCAGCAGCCGCGCCAGCAGCAGCGCCCACAGCGGCATCAGGTAGAACAGCAGCACCACCCGCACCACGTCGCCGATGGTCACGCCCCAGTTGAAGGCCGCGTTGGTGGTGCCCGAAGCAAGCACCAACACCCACAGCGAAGGCGTGCGCGCCAGCCCGCGCCACACGCCTGGGCGCCACAGCGTCAGTGCCGCCAGCACCAGGGCATAGATGGCCGCCGTGCTCCACAGCGGGTGCAGGCCCAGCGCCTCGAACTGGCGGAACGGCCACCATGACACGCCCCACACGAAGGCGTTGACCATGAGCGCCAGCACCGGCAGCGCGGCGCCGGTGGGGCCCAAGGACTTAGTGGTCACTGCGGGCAATGGCCAGCAGCCGCTGCACCTCGTCGCCGTGGTTCTGCAGGTTGCGGCGGTGCCAGCGGCGGATCAGCTCCATCGTGGTCATCACCACCAGGCCGAACACCGCGATCGAGCCGAAGGCCGACAGGCCCAGCTTGGTCATGCCGGTGTAGAAGGCGCCCAGGCCCAGGATGCAGGCCTGCTCATTGAAGTTCTGCACCGCGATCGACCGGCCGGCGCCCATCAGGTTGTGGCCGCGGTGCTGCAGCAGCGCATTCATCGGCACCACCAGGTAGCCGCCCAGCGCCCCCAGCAAGATGAGGAAGGGCACCGCCACCCACACGCTGGTGAGCACGTTCAGGCCGATGATCAGCACGCCCATCGCAATGCCCAGCGGGATGACGCTGGTGGCACGGTCCAGCCGCATGTACATGGACGCGACCACCGCCCCCACCGCGGTGCCGATGGCCACCACGCCGCCCAGGGTGGACGCCTGCGTGGTGCTGTAGCCCAGCGCCGCGGCCGCCCAGGCGAACACGATGACGCGCAGGTTGCCGCCCACGCCCCAGAACATGGTGGTGGTGGCCAGCGAGATCTGGCCCAGCTTGTCCGACCACAGGCGGGCGTTGCACTGCGAGAAGTCGCGCACCAGACCGGCGGCGCCATGCATCATGGGCTGCAGCGGTGCGTCGGTGCGCGGGATGAAGAGGTTGAACAGCGCGGCGATGATGTACAGCAGCACCATCGAGGCGATGGCCGCCTCGGGCGCGGTGTCGACGCCGGTGTCGATGCCCGGCAGGTCGAAGCCCAGCAGCAGCGGCGCCACCTTGGGCCCCACCAGCTGGCCGCCCAGCACGATGCCCAGGATCACCGAGGCGATGGTCAGCCCCTCGATCCAGCCGTTGGCCTTGACGAGTTGGGAAGGCGGCAGCAGTTCGGTCAGGATGCCGTACTTGGCCGGCGAGTAGGCCGCCGCGCCCAGGCCGACGATGGCGTAGGCCAGCAGCGGATGGCCGCCGAACAGCATGAACAGGCAGCCGACGACCTTGATCGCGTTCGAGAAGAACATGACCTTGCCCTTGGGCACGGCATCCGCGAACGCGCCTACGAACGGTGCCAGCACCACGTAGAACAGCGCGAACATCGGCGTCAACGCCGGAACCTGCCACGCGGGCGCGCCGGTCGACTTCAACAGCTCGATCGCAGCCACCAGCAAGGCGTTGTCTGCCAGCGAGCTGAAGAACTGCGCTGACATGATGGTGTAGAAGCCTTTTTTCATTCGCGACGGTGAGGCCGCCCGATTCGTACACAGGCTTCCAAAAGAGGTCTCCACGCAAGGCGCCGGGTTTATAGCACGCGGCTTTTGCAACAACACCGGGGCAAAATCCGGAGATGCCCCGTCCGATCCAGGCCCTGATCCATACCGAAGCGCTGTCCCACAACCTGAGACAGGCCCGGCAGGCCGCCCCGGACGCCCGGATCTGGGCGATTGTGAAGGCCAACGCTTACGGCCACGGCATTGACCGTGCCTACGAAGGCCTGCGGGGCGCGGACGGTTTCGCGCTGCTAGACCTGTCCGAGGCCGAAAAAGTTCGCTCGCTCGGCTGGCGCGGGCCCATCCTGCTGCTAGAAGGCGTGTTCGAGCCACGCGACCTGGAGCTGTGTTCGCGGCTCGACCTGTGGCACGTGGTGCACTGCACCGAGCAGATCGACTGGCTGGCCGCGCACAAGACGCAGAAGCCGCACCGCGTGTTCCTGAAGATGAACAGCGGCATGAACCGGCTGGGCCTGCGGGCCGGCGCCTTCCGCGCCGCCTGGGCGCGGCTGAATGCACTGCCACAGGTGGACGAGATTTCGCTGATGACGCACTTCGCCGAGGCGGACGGCGAGCGCGGCGTGGCGCAGCAGCTGGCCACCTTCACCGCCGCCACCCACGACCTGACCGGCGAACGCAGCCTGGCCAACAGCGCCGCGGTGCTGCGCTACGGCGCCGACCCGGCGGTGCGCGCCGACTGGGTGCGCCCGGGCATCCTGGCCTACGGCAGCAGCCCCGACTTTCCGGCGCACGACATCGACCACTGGGGCCTGCAGCCGGCGATGACGCTGCGCTCGCGCCTCATCGCAGTGCAGCCCCTGACCGCCGGCGACAGCGTGGGCTACGGCGCCCGCTTCACCGCCACCGAGCCGCTGCGCGTGGGCGTGGTGGCGTGCGGCTATGCCGACGGCTACCCCCGCGTGGCCGACACCGGCACGCCGGTGCTGGTGGACGGCGTGCGCACCCGCACGCTGGGCCGGGTGTCGATGGACATGCTGGCCGTCGACCTGACGCCGGTTCCGCAGGCCGGCCTGGGCGCCGAGGTCACGCTGTGGGGCCGCGCCGCCAACGGCACGGTGCTTGCGATCGACGAGGTGGCACGCGCGGCCGGCACCCTCGGCTACGAGCTGATGTGTGCATTGGCGCCACGCGTGCCGGTCGAAGTTGTCGCCTGAGGGCCTCGGCCGCGGCCTGCTACACAGGCCCGCCAACGGCCGCTGCTAAGGTCGGCCGCCTTTCATCACCACTCAGGGAACACCTTCATGGGCATCATCGGAACCTTCATCGTCGGCCTCATCGTCGGGGCGCTGGCGCGCCTGGTCATGCCGGGCGAGCAGAAGATGGGCTGGATCCTCACCGCGCTGCTGGGCATCGCCGGCTCCTTCATCGCCGGCTACGTCGGCCAGGCGGCGGGCTGGTACCAGGCCGGCCAGGGCGCCGGCTGGATCGCTTCCGTGCTGGGCGCGGTGGTGCTGCTGTTCGTGGTGCAGAAAATCCAATCCAAGTAACCCAACCAAGGACACGCCATGGACCTGCCGGCCCACCAGCTCACGATGACGGTGCTGATGACCCCAGACACCGCCAACTTCGCCGGCAACGTGCATGGCGGCAGCATCCTCAAGCTGTTGGACCAGGTGGCCTACGCCTGCGCCAGCCGCTATGCCGCGCGCTACGTGGTCACGCTCAGCGTGGACCAAGTCAACTTCCGCCAGCCCATCCACGTGGGTGAGCTGGTCACCTTCCTGGCCAGCGTCAACTACACCGGCACCTCGTCGATGGAGATCGGCATCAAGGTGATCGCCGAGGACATCCGCTCGCAGGTGGTGCGCCACGTCAACAGCTGCTTCTTCACGATGGTGGCGGTGGACGACGAGCGCAAGCCGGTGGCCGTGCCGCCGCTGCGGCCCTTCTCGCCCGACGAGAAGCGCCGCCATGCCGCCGCCCAGGTGCGCCGGCAACTGCGCAAGGAAATGGAGCAGCGCCAGGCCACGCTGCTGGCCGACCACGCCACGGGCGCGGCCACGGGCACCGCCACTTCGGCGGGATGAACCGGCGGCCGGTCGTCCAGCCCCACGAGGTGACCTGGACGGCCATCCGCGCCCAGGGCGCGGGCGGGCAGAACGTCAACAAGGTGTCCAACGCCGTTCACCTGCGCTACGACGTGCGGGCCTCGTCGCTGCCGCCCGACGTGAAGGAGCGGCTGCTGGCACTGCGCGACAGCCGGCTGACGCTGGAAGGCGTGGTGGTGATCAAGGCCCAGGCTCACCGCAGCCTGGAGATGAACCGCGCCGAGGCGCTCGAGCGGCTGCAGACGCTGGTGGACAGCGTGGCCACGCTGCCACCCACGCGCCGCCCGACCAAGCCCACCCGCGGCTCGCAGCTGCGGCGGCTGGCAGGCAAGAAGCGCGACGCGGCCATCAAGGCCGGCCGGCGCGGGGGTGTGGACTAAACCGCCCGCTTGAAGGTGGCCAGCAGCGCCGCAGCCGCCATGAACAGGCCGCCGAAGCTGCGGTTGAGCCAGCCCATCTGCCGCGGCGTGCGCAGCAGGCCCAGCACGCGGGCGGCCAGCGTCATGTAGCCGGTCATCACCAGCATTTCGGTGAAGCACAGCGTGGCGGTGATCACCGCGTACTGCAACGGCAGCGGTAGCGACAGGTCGAGGAACTGCGGCACCACCGCCAGCATGAACACCGTGCCCTTGGGATTGAGGGCGTTGATCATCCAGCCGCGCAGCAGCAGGCCGCGCCGTTCGGCCGCGGCGGCTTCGGTGGCGGCGGCCATCGGCACCGCCGGCGCCCGCCACTGCTGCAGGCCCAGCCAGGCCAGATAGGCCACGCCCAGCCACTTGACCACCATGAAGGCGGTGGCCGAAGCCACGATGAGCGCCCCCAGGCCCAGCGCCACCACGGTCATCTGCGTGGTGATGCCCAGCGCCAGCCCGGGCATCAGGCGCCAGCCGCCGCGCAGGCCCAGGCGCGATCCGGTGCTCATCGCGGCGATGGCCGCGGTGCCGGGGGACAGGCTGATCGCGAAGGCGGCCAGCAGGAAGGTGAGCCAGACGGACAGTGCCATGGGAAGCCGTGCGAGGAACAGGAGCAGGGCGAGGAGTGTGCCGCATGGCCCCGACAATCGGCACCATGGCCAAGGACAAGTCGATATTCACCTGCCGCGAATGCGGCGGCACCAGCGCCAAGTGGCTGGGCAAATGCCCGCACTGCGGCGCCTGGAACACGCTGGAGGAAACCGCCGCCGAGCCGGCTGCCGGCAGCGGCAAGAATCGCTTCCAGTCGCTGGCACGCAGCCAGCCGGTGGCCACGCTGGCCGACATCGACGCCGCCGACGTGGCGCGCACGCCCACCGGCCAGGAAGAGCTGGACCGGGTGCTGGGCGGTGGCATCGTGGCCGGCGGCGTGGTGCTGATCGGCGGCGACCCCGGCATCGGCAAGAGCACGCTGCTGCTGCAGGCCGTGGACGCGCTGTCCACGCAGATGAAGGTGCTGTACGTCACCGGTGAAGAAAGCGGCGCGCAGATCGCGCTGCGCGCCCGCCGGCTGGGCCTGGAAGGCCGGCAGGTGCGGGTGGCGGCCGAGATCCAGCTCGAACGCATCCTGGCCACCATCGAAGCAGAGCAGCCGGCCTTCTGCGTGATCGACTCGATCCAGACCCTCTACTCGGAGCAGCTCAGCTCCGCGCCCGGCTCGGTGGCCCAGGTGCGCGAGTGCGCCGCCCAGCTCACCCGCACCGCCAAGACCGGCGGCTGCACCATCGTGCTGGTGGGCCACGTCACCAAGGAAGGGGCGTTGGCCGGCCCGCGCGTGCTGGAGCACATCGTCGACACGGTGCTGTATTTCGAGGGCGACACCCACAGCAGCTTCCGGCTGGTGCGGGCCATCAAGAACCGCTTCGGCGCGGTCAACGAGATCGGCGTCTTTGCCATGACCGAGCGCGGCCTGAAAGGCGTGACCAACCCCAGCGCCATCTTCCTGTCCACCCACGGCGACCCGGTGCCCGGCGCCTGCGTGCTGGTGACGCTGGAAGGCACGCGGCCGATGCTGGTGGAGATCCAGGCACTGGTGGACAGCGGCGGACCGAGCCCGCGCCGCCTGAGCGTGGGCCTGGACCGCGACCGCCTGGCCATGCTGCTGGCGGTGCTGCACCGCCACGCCGGCGTGGCCTGCGCCGACCAGGACGTGTTCGTGAACGCGGTGGGCGGCGTGCGGATCAGCGAGCCGGCGGCCGACCTGGCGGTGCTGCTGGCCATCCAGAGCAGCCTGCGCGGCAGGCCGCTGCCGCGCGGCTTCATCGCCTTTGGCGAAGTGGGCCTGGCCGGCGAGGTGCGGCCGGCACCACGCGGCCAGGAGCGCCTGAAGGAAGCCGCCAAGCTGGGCTTTTCCATCGCGGTGGTGCCCAAGGCCAATGCGCCCAAGAAGCCGATCGAGGGCCTGACCGTGCATGCGGTCGAGCGCATCGAAGAGGCCATCGACGTGGTGCGCGGGCTCACCTGAACCTGCCAGGCTGGCCATGCGCATCGCCCTCGTCTCCGACATCCACGGCAACCTGCCGGCGCTGGAAGCGGTGATCGCCGAGATCGCCGACGCCGGGGCGGATCTGGTGGTGAACCTGGGCGACATCGTCTCCGGCCCGCTGTGGCCGCAGGAGACGGCGCGGCGGTTGATGGCGCTGGGCTGGCCCACCATAGCCGGCAACCATGAGCGCCAGCTGTTGACCCAAGCCGCCGACCGGATGGGCGCCAGCGATGCCTTCGCCGCCGCGGCGCTGGGCGCGGCCGAGCGAGCGTGGCTGGCCGCGCTGCCGGCCACGCTGACGCTGCCGCTGCCCGCCCGCGGGCAGCTGGTGTGCGTGCACGGCACGCCGGCCAGCGACCTGCAGTACCTGCTGGAAACCACCACGCCCGGGCTGGGCGTGCAAGGCCATACCGGAATCCGCGCGGCCACCGCGGCTGAACTGCACGCGCGACTGGGCCCCGTGCGACCGCCGCTGCTGGCCTGCGGCCACAGCCACGTGCCGCGGGTGGTGGCGCAGGGTGGCACGCTGGTGGTCAACCCCGGCAGCGTGGGCCTGCAGGCTTATGACGACCTGCACCCGCCCGGCAGCGGCCGTGATTCGCATTGGGTCGAGAATGGCAGCCCGCTGGCACGCTGGGCACTGCTGGTGCATGGCCCGGCCGGCTGGCGCGCCGAGCTGCGGCACACGCCGTACGACGTCGAGGCGGCGGCCCGCCGCGCCGAGGCCAACGGCCGTGGCGACTGGGCCGACGCCTTGCGCACCGGCCGCGTCGGCCGCACCGAAGCCGACCTGCCCTGACTGAAGAAGGAACTGACGACGATGGACCCGAGATTCGGATGGCCGCTGGCCGCGGTGGCGATCGCCCTGGGCTGGTGGCAGTGGGGCTGGCAAGGCCTGGTGCTGGGCCTGACCATGGTCTCGTTCTGGCTGGTGATGCAGTTCACCCGCGCGATGAAGGTGATGCGCGCGGCCGGCCGGTCGCCGGTGGGTCACGTCAAAAGCGCGCTGATGCTGAGCACCCAACTGCAGGCCGGCCTGCGCATGCTGGACGTGGTGGTGCTGACCAAGAGCCTGGGCGAGCAGACCAGCACCCAGCCCGAGGTCTGGCGCTGGACCGACAGCGGCGGCGACACCATCGACCTGCACTTCGGCGGCAACGGCCGGTTGGAACGCTGGACGCTGCAGCGCGCCCCCTCGGAAGCGGCGGCCGAGGCCGAGACCGCCAGCCTCTGACGGGCGGCGCGGCGACGGGGCTCAGCCGGGCGCCAGCCCCAACAGCGCGCGAGCCCGCATCTGCTCGCTGCCGGCCTCGAAGCGCTCGGCCACCAGGCGCTGGATGGCGGCTTCGCGCTGCGGGGCGCTCAGCTCCGGCGCGGCGCGCAGCCGCTGCAGTTGCGCCGCCGCCTCGGCCAGGCGCTGCTGCCAGCGGGCCTGCGCCGCCTCTTCCTCCGCCAGGCGCTGCGCCGCTTCGGGCGGCAGGCTGGCGCGGTCGATCAACGGCGCCGCCTCGGCCGCCGGGCGACGGTCGGTAGGCCCGGCCTCCATCGCTGCCAGGTGGCGCGCCAACGCGGCCTCTTCCTCGGCATAGAACGCATCGGCCCAGGCCGCACCCAGCCACTGGCGCCGCAGCTGCCGTCGCTCGGCCAGCGCGGCCGACCAGGTGGTGGCCGAAGGTGCCGCGAGCGGCCCTGCCGCCAGCGCGCCCGCCTGCCCCGGCGCCGCCAGCAGCCCCAGGTAGGCCTGCCACACCTGCAGCACCGTGGCCACGTCGTCGGGCTGCAGCTCGGCCTGGGCCTGCCGCGTCAACCAGGCGGTGATGCTGGCCGTCGGCAGCTGGCCGGCCAGCTGCAGCAGGTGATCGAAGCGCTGGCGCAGCGCCAGGGACGGACGCACCCGGCCCTGCGCATCCTGGCCCCAACCCCCGTCCAGCGCCGTACCGCGCAGCACGCTGTGCTCGGCCACCCAGCGGTCGAGCCGGGCGGCTTCGTCGGGCGTCTGCGCAGGCCCGCTGGCCGGCATCGCGCCCGGCACCGATGCGACCACAGCCGCATCGTCGGCGCGCGACGTGACAAGCTGCGCCGGCTGGCCTGCCGCACCGGCGGGCGCAGCCCGCCAGCCCCACCACCCGGCCAGGCCCAGCGCCAAGGCCGCCCCCAGCGCCAGGGCGGCGCGTCGACCCGGCCGGCGCGCCCCCGGCTGCGAGGCCATGCTCACAGCCCCAGCTGCTTCAGCCGGTTGGCCTGGCTGCGGTAGAAGGCCACCGGATCAGGCGTGAACAGGCCCCGCAGGCCGAACGCCTGGTTCACTTCGTCCAGGTGGTTCCAGGGGTAGTCGTCGCGCAGCACCGTGCCCCAATGGCTGCTGCAGCGGCTCACCAGCCCGTCGTTGGCTTCGCGGCCGAAGAAGGTGGAGGTGAGCGCCAGAAAGGCGTCGGATGGGTCCAGCGGCTGCGTGACCACGCCGGTGCCGCTGACCGAGTAGTAGCGCACGCCGTTCACCTGCGCCGGCCCCTGGCCGCAATCGCTGGTGGGTGCGCCCTGCGGAAAGCGGGCGTTGAAGGCAGCCGCGCTCCGGGTGTTGAGCGACGCCAGCGAGCCCAGCGACTGCTGGGGCAGCTGCGGCTCGCCCGACAGCCACGAGATCAGCACCCCTTGTGCATTGACGATGCTGGCGATGAGGCTGGTGGTGCCGGTGGCCCCAGCCCCCGCCTCGATGCCGTCGGCCACCTTGGAGCCCGCATGCGGCGCACCCACGGTGGTGACGGAAGCCACCAGTTCCGGCGCCACCGCAGCCACGTAGCGCACGGTGGGGCCGCCATGGCTGTGGCCGATGAGGTTGAAGCGGGTGTGGCCGTAGGCGGCCTTCAGCTGGCGCAGCTGGGCCAGCAGCTGCTCGCCGCGCAGTTCCGAGGTGTTGAGCGCGGACACCGAAGGCGTGTAGACCGTCGCACCCCCCGCCCGCAGCGCCGAGGGCACGCCGTAGAAGTAGTTGACCGGCCCGATGGCATCGAAGCCCAGCATGCCGTGCACCAGCACGACGGGGTAGCGGGTCTGGGTGTAGGTGTCAGCGGCCCGGGTGGCGGGCGCAGCCAGCATGGCGGCGGCTGCCAGAGCCAGCGTGGTGGCGGCGCGGCGCCAGGAGGTGCGTGCGGTGGCGAGGGTCAGGGGCATGGGAAGGCTTCCGTTGCATGGCAAAAAGCCCCGGGCCCAGCACTGCCCCGGGACCCCCTCATTTCCGCACGAACGTTCGTTTTATCGCGACGGTGATTGCCCGGGGGTGGCGGCGACCACCCCCGCAAGCGCGTGGCGCACCGGCAGTCGCTACTAAAATCATCGGCTTTGCGGCGTCAGGCGCCGCGTCCTCGACTAAAAGGTGCCCCATGTCCTCCATGCACGATCGCGACGGCAAGATCTGGATCGACGGTGAACTCGTCGACTGGCGCGACGCCAAGATCCATGTGCTGTCCCACACGCTGCACTACGGCTGCGGCGCCTTCGAAGGGGTGCGCGCCTACAACACCGCCCAGGGCACGGCCATCTTCCGCCTGCGTGAGCACACCGAGCGGCTGTTCAACAGCGCCAAGATCCTGCGCATGAAGATCCCCTTCAGCTTCGAGCAGGTGTGCGAAGCCCAGCTGGAGGTGGTGCGCGTCAACAAGCTGGAAAGCTGCTACCTGCGCCCGCTGACCTGGATCGGCTCCGAGAAGCTGGGCGTCAGCCCCAAGGGCAACACCATCCACCTGATGGTGGCAGCTTGGCCCTGGGGCGCCTACCTGGGCGAAGAAGGCCTGAAGCGCGGCATCCGCGTCAAGACCAGCAGCTACACCCGCCACCACGTCAACATCACGATGACGCAGGCCAAGGCGGTGAGCAACTACAGCAACTCGATCCTGGCCAACATGGAAGCCACGGACGACGGCTACGACGAGGCGCTGCTGCTGGACGCGGCCGGCTTCGTCAGCGAAGGCGCGGGCGAGAACATCTTCGTGATCAAGAACGGCGTGGTGTACACGCCCGACCTGTCGGCCGGCGCGCTCAACGGCATCACCCGCAACACCATCTTCGCCATCTGCCAGGACCTGGGCCTGAAGCTGGTGGAAAAGCGCATCACCCGCGACGAGGTCTACATCGCCGACGAAGCCTTCTTCACCGGCACCGCCGCGGAAGTGACGCCGATCCGCGAACTCGACCGCATCGAGATCGGCATCGGCAGCCGTGGCCCGATCACCGAAAAGATCCAGGCCGCGTTCTTCGACATCGTCAACGGCCGCAACCCGAAGTACGCCGAGTGGCTGACCAAGGTCTGACCCTCACCGCCTGATCAGGAGAGAACCGTGAGCCAAAGCGCTGCCGCTGCCGCCCCCGCAGCCGTCGAAGTCACCGCGCAGGACCTGAAGGGTCATGGCGTGGTGTTCTGCCCCAACCCCAAGATGAAGCTGTGGAGCGGCCACCCGCGCGTGTTCATCGACGTGGCCTCCACCGGCGAAGGCAAGTGCCCGTACTGCGGCACCGTCTACAAGCTGGCGCCCGGGACCGTGCTGCACGGGCACTGAGCCCCGAACCCCTGCTAAAGGCCGCCCACGGGGCGGCCTTTTTCATGATCAGAGCTGCAGCTTGCCCGCGTACAGCACCGGCCCGGTCGGTGTGCCGGTGGGTGAGCCGCCCGGCGGCTCCAGGCTGACGGCCAGCGCCGCGGTGTCGCCCTTCAGCAGGCCCTTGGGCAGCCGCTCGCGCGGCACCACGGTGGAGCCGTCGGCGCGGATGAGGCCCAGCGACCGGGGCGCGCCCTCGGGCGGTACCGACCACAGCTCCAGCACCCGATCGGCCTGCAGGTCCACCGGCAGCAGCGCCCGCGTCACCAGCGAGCGGCCATCGCCGCTGACGCTGGCCACGAAGGTGTTGACACCCTGCGTGGCCCCGCCAGTGCCCTGCAGCACCACCAGCACCGGTGGCTGGGCCGGCGGCGGTTGGGTGAGCATCACCGCCAGCACCAGCGTGGCCAGGGCTCCGGCCGCGCTGAGGGCGCGCCATGGCGCCAGCCGGCGCCACCAGGGCAGCGGCACGGCTGCCTGCGCCGGCGCCGCCTGGCCGAACAGCCGGCGCTCGATCGCCTGCCACACCGAAGGCGGCGGCTGCTGGGGTTCCACCGCCGCGGTCAGCGGCATCAGGCGTTCGCTCCAGGCCTGCACCGCGGCGCGCAGCGCAGGGTGGCTGGGCAGCAGCGCCTCGAAGCGGCGGCGGGCGGCGCCGCGCAAGGTGCCGGCCACGTACTGGGCGCCCAGGGCGTCGGCGCGTTCGGATTTGCCGTAGTCCATGGCGTCAGGCTTGTTCGGCGCCGCGCGCGTCGCGTTGCACCGCGCGTTCGAGGCAATGCTTCAAGGTGGCCAGCGCGCGGCGCACCCACGACTTGACGGTGCCCAGCGGCTGGGCCAGGTGCTCGGCCACTTCGGCATGGCTCAGGCCATCGAAGAAGGCCAGGGCCACGCTCTGCCGCTGCGAGGGGCTGAGGTGCTCCATGCAGGCCGAGAGCTGGCGCGCCTCGCTGGCGCGGCCCAGCAGCTCGGCCGGGCCGGGGGCGTCGTCGGGCAGCGCCTCGGCGGCGTCGGGGCGGTCGTCGTCGTCATCGGCCGGCCCGCGGGGCCGCGCCACCACCACCTGCACCTGCGCGCGGCGCAGGCTGTCGATGGCGCGGTGACGGGCGATGCTGGTGAGCCAGGTCAGCGGCTGGCTCTGCGCGGCGTCGAAGCCCGAGGCCGCACGCCAGACGTTGACGTACACCTCCTGCAGCAGCTCCTCGGCCAGCGCGCGCTCACGCTGGATGCGCAGGATGACGCCGAACAGATGCGCGCTGCTGAGCTGGTACAGCCGGGCAAAGGCCTGCCGATCACCCAGACCGGTGCGCGACAACAACTGCGCCAGCTCTTGGCTGCGCTCGCTCCAGTCCTGCTGGGCCGTTTTGGACACACCTGACTCCTACAATCTGCAGCATCATGCCGCGCCAAGACCAGTTCGTTCTCACCCTCTCCTGCCGCGACACCAAGGGCATTGTCCATGCGGTGTCGGGCCTGCTTTACCAGGCCGGCTGCAACATCATCGACTCGCAGCAATTCGGCGACCTGACCGGCGAAGACGCCACGGGCCTGTTCTTCATGCGGGTGCACTTCGAGGCGCCGCCGCACCTGGCCGACGTGGCCACGCTGGACAGGCTGATACAGCATGTACGTGGCCAGTTCGAAATGGATGCAAAGCTGCATGCCCTCGGCCAGCGCTCCCGCGTGCTGCTGATGGTGAGCAAGCAGGGCCATTGCCTGAACGACCTGCTGTTCCGCTGGAAGAGCGGCCTGCTGGAAGTCGACATCCCGGCCATCGTCTCCAACCACCCCGATTTCGCCGAGCTGGCCGCCAGCTACGGCATCCCCTTCCACCACCTGCCGCTGCCCACCGGCAGCAGCGCCGCCGCCAAGCGCGAGCAGGAGCAGCAGGTGGAGGCGCTGATCGAGCGCGAGCGCATCGACCTGGTGGTGCTGGCGCGCTACATGCAGATCCTCAGCCCTGAGTTCTGCGGCGTGCTGGCCGGCCGCGCCATCAACATCCACCACAGCTTCCTGCCCAGCTTCAAGGGCGCCAAGCCCTACTTCCAGGCGCATGCGCGCGGCGTCAAGCTGATCGGCGCCACCGCCCACTACGTGACGGCCGACCTGGACGAAGGCCCCATCATCGAGCAGGACGTGGAGCGGGTGGACCACTCGCTGTCCGCCGAAGACCTGACCGCCGTGGGCCGCGACGTGGAGTGCGTGGTGCTGGCCCGCGCGGTGCGCTGGCACGTGGAGCACCGGGTGCTGACCAACGGCCACAAGACCGTGGTGTTCCGGTGAAGCCCAAGGCCCCGGCGTCGGTGCTGCTGGCCACGGCCGAAGACACCGAGGCCCAGTTCTACGAAGCCCTGCAGCAGGGCGACATCGACCGCCTGATGGCGCTGTGGAGCGACGACGACGAGATCGTCTGCGTGCACCCCGGCGGCCTGCGGGTGATGGGCGCGGCGGCCATCCGCGCCTCGTTCGAGGCCATCTTCGCCAACGGCGTGCTGCCGGTGCAGCCGGCCCGCGTGCGAAGGCTGGAAGCGCCCGGCTGCGCGGTGCACAGCGTGCTGGAACGCATCGACGCCAACACCGCCGAAGGCAACCAGACCGCCTGGGTGCTGGCCACCAACGTGTACCTGAAGACCGCGCTGGGCTGGCGGCTGGCGGCGCACCATGCCACCGCCGGCCTGCCGCACGACGTGCCCGAACCGCACGACGGTCCCACCACCCTGCACTGACACGCTACCGGCCAGAGCCGGGGCGACGACCGACGACGATGCACGATTACCGCGCGCCCCGCTGGCTGGTGGGCGGCAATGCACAAACCATCCTGCCGGCCCTGTGGGGCAGGCGCTACGAAGGCCCGGCCCCGCAATACACCCGCGAGCGCTGGACCACGCCGGACGGCGACTTCATCGACGTCGACTTCCAACTGCATGCGCAGCCAGGTGCCGGCTGGCTGGTGCTGTTCCACGGCCTGGAAGGCACTTCGCGCAGCCACTATGCCGAGGCCTTTGCGCACGTGGCCCGGCTGGCCGGGCTGTCCTATGCGGTGCCGCATTTCCGCGGTTGCTCGGGCGAAATCAACCTGGCGCCGCGCGCCTACCACTCCGGCGATCATGAAGAGGTGGGCTGGATGCTGCAGCGCCTGCGCGAGCGGGCCGGCGCGCCGGTGTTCGCGGCCGGCGTGTCGCTGGGCGGCAATGCGCTGCTGCGCTGGGCCGAAGAAGCCGGCGACAGCGCCGCCCGCACCGTGCGGGCGATCGCGGCGGTGTCGGCGCCGCTGGACCTGGCGGCGGGCGGCCATGCCATCGGCCGCGGCTTCAACAAGCTGGTCTACACCCGCATGTTCCTGCAGACGATGAAGCCCAAGGCGCTGGCCAAGCTGGCCCAGCACCCGGGCCTGTTCGACGAGCAGCGGCTGGTGGCGGCCACCGACCTGTACACCTTCGACGACGTGTTCACCGCGCCGCTGCACGGCTTCAAGGGCGTGGAGGACTACTGGCGGCGCGCCTCGGCCAAGCCGCACCTGGCGCGCATCCGGGTGCCGGCGCTGGTGGTCAATGCCTTGAACGACCCCTTCGTGCCGGCGGCCAGCCTGCCGCGCCCGCACCAGGTGGGCCGGCACGTCACGCTGTGGCAGCCGCCGCATGGCGGCCATGTGGGCTTTCCGGGCGGGGGTGGCCTGCGCAGCCATGTGATGACCCTGCCGCAAGCGGTGCTGGACTGGCTGCGCCAGCACGGCTGAGGCAGCATCGGGCGATGGATGACATCGTCAGGCAAGCAATCAAGAAGTGGCCCAACGTGCCGCACGTGTATGGCTGGCTGGGCCTGGATGCCCGCGGCCACTGGTACCTGCGCGACGACGCGACGCAGGCGGCCGGGCCCTTTCCCCAGGTCAAGGGCAGCCGGCTCGAGCATGAGAAGCTGCTGGCCTTCATCGGCCGCAACTACGAGCACGACGGGCAGGGCTGCTGGTTCTTCCAGAACGGGCCGCAGCGGGTGTACGTTGCGCTGGAGGCGGCGCCCTGGGTGTGGCGGCTGCAACCCGATGGCCGGCTGCTGAGCCACACCGGCACACCGGCCACCCTGGCCAGCGCCTGGCTGGACGACGCGGGGCGGCTGTTTCTGGACACCGACCTCGGCTTCGGCCTGCTGCACAGCCTGGACGTGGAAGCCGCCGCCACGCTGGTGGACAGCGGCGCGTGGACCTTGAACGAGCTGCCCCACGCGCAGATGCCGGCGCGCTTCGGCTTCGTCACCCATCCGCGGCCGGCAGCGGCCGCGGACGCAGCACCGGCCTGATCAGGCGGCCAGGCGCTTTTCCAGGCGCTGCTTGGTCTCGGTCAGCTCGGCAGGCAGGTGGTAGGCCAGTTTGTCGAACAGCTCGGTGTGCAGCGCCAGTTCCTGCTGCCAGGCGGTGGCGTCGATGCCGATCACGCTCTGGAACTGCGCCTGCGAGAAGGCCAGGCCGTTCCAGCTCAGGTCTTCATAGCGCGGGCTGATGCCGAACACATGCTCTTCGCCCTGGGCCTGGCCGTCCACGCGCTCCAGGATCCACTTCAGCACGCGCATGTTCTCGCCGTAGCCGGGCCAGACGAACTTGCCGTCGGCGCCCTTGCGGAACCAGTTGACGCAGAAGATGCCCGGGAGCTTGGCGCCCGAGCCCTGCAGCTTGGCGCCCAGGTCCAGCCAGTGGCGGAAGTAGTCGCTCATGTTGTAGCCCATGAACGGCAGCATCGCGAACGGGTCGCGGCGCACCACGCCCTGCTGGCCGGCGGCGGCGGCGGTGGTTTCCGAGCCCATGGTGGCGGCCATGTACACGCCGTCGACCCAGTTGCGGGCCTCGGTGACCAGCGGCACGGTGGTGGAGCGGCGGCCACCGAAGATGAAGGCGTCGATCGCCACGCCGGCCGGGTTGTCCCACTCGGGGTCCAGCACCGGGTTGTTGGTGGCGGCCACGGTGAAGCGGGCGTTGGGGTGGGCGGCCGGGCGCAGCTTGCCGTCGGCCTGCTTGGCGGTCTCCGGCGTCCAGTCCTTGCCCTGCCAGTCGGTCAGGTGCGCGGGCGGCGTGTCGGTCATGCCTTCCCACCACACGTCACCGTCGTCGGTCAGCGCCACGTTGGTGAAGATGACGTCGCGCTTCAGCGAGGCCATGCAGTTCGGGTTGGTCAGGTCGTTGGTGCCCGGTGCCACGCCGAAGTAACCGGCTTCGGGGTTGATGGCGTACAGGCGGCCGTCGGCACCCGGCTTGATCCAGGCGATGTCGTCGCCGATGGTGGTGACCTTCCAGCCTTCGAACCCGGCCGGCGGAATCAGCATCGCGAAGTTGGTCTTGCCGCAGGCGCTGGGGAAGGCAGCCGCCACATGGCGCTTGACGCCTTGCGGGTTGGTGACACCCAGCACCAGCATGTGCTCGGCCAGCCAGCCTTCGTCACGGCCCATGGTGCTGGCGATGCGCAGCGCGAAGCACTTCTTGCCCAGCAGCGCATTGCCGCCGTAGCCCGAGCCGTAGCTCCAGATCTCGCGCGTCTCGGGGTAGTGGACGATGTACTTGGTGGCGTTGCAGGGCCAGGACACATCCTTCTGCCCCGGCTCCAGCGGCGCGCCCACGGTGTGCACGCAGGGCACGTACTCGCCGTCGGTGCCCAGCACGTCCAGCACCGCGCGGCCCATGCGGGTCATCAGGCGCATGTTCACGGCCACGTAAGGGCTGTCGCTCAGCTCGACGCCGATGTGGGCGATGGGCGAGCCCAGCGGGCCCATCGAGAACGGCACCACGTATAGCGTGCGGCCCTTCATCGCGCCCTTGAACAGCGCCTGGTCGCCGGTTTGCAGCAGCGCGCGCATCTCGGCCGGGTCGGTCCAGTTGTTGGTGGGGCCGGCGTCTTCCTTCTTCTGGCTGCAGATGAAGGTGCGGTCTTCCACGCGGGCCACGTCGCCCGGGTCGCTCCAGGCCAGGTAGCTGTTGGGGCGCAGCTCGGGGTTCAGCTTGCGGAAGGTGCCGGCGGCCACGAGCTGCGCGCACAGGCGGTCATACTCTTCCTGAGAGCCGTCGCACCAAACCACATCGGCGGCCTGGGTCAGGGCGGCGATGTCCGCCACCCAGCTGACCAGGCGGTCGTGTTTGACCCAGCTGGGTACATTCAGGCGCAGGCCGCCCATCACGGGACTGTTCATGGCTACTCCAATCGTCGATTGCAAAAAAACGGGATGTGGCCAGCCTCGGACTGCCGGATCAGGCGCTCGGGGCTCGCCGCATGCCGCGGCGTGAATGCATTGCCAGATGAAAAGAGCCGCCATGGCGGCAGGAAGTTTCATCGAGGTACGGCGGATCGCGCCGTGGCCTCTCTAGGCATTTCAATTCGAGTGTAATCCTGCCGTAACCACCCACCTGCGGGAGGTTATGCACAACCGTCATAGACATATGCAACCGTCTGGAACCGCTCAAGCCGTCAACGTCGGCCGCGTCCAACCGCTGCTGGTGGGCGGCCGACCGGTGGCCAGCGGCTTTCGCAAGGTGCCGGTGGACGGGCCGGTGCCGGTCACCGAGGCGGGCCTGGCGGGCGACGAACAGGCCGACCTGACGGTGCACGGCGGCCTGGCCAAGGCGGTTTACGCCTACCCGGCCGAGCACTACCCCTTCTGGCAGACGGTGCGCGCGCAGGCCCGGGCGGGCCTGTGGGACGAAGCGCCGCCGCCCGGCCTGCTGGGCGAGAACCTGACGCTGCGCGGCTTGCTTGAAACCCAGGTATGGATGGGCGACCGGCTGGAGTTTCCGGGCTGCACGCTGGTGGTGAGCGAACCGCGCTACCCCTGCGGCAAGCTGAACGCGGCGCTGGGCTTCCCGCAAGCCGGCAAGATGATGTGGCAGTCGGGCTTCTGCGGCTTTTACCTGGCGGTGCACCGCCCGGGGAACATCGCCGCGGGCGATGCCTTCAGCGTGCTGCCCGGCCCGCGGGAGGTGTCGATCGCCGAGCTGTTCCGCGCCCGGCGGCCGGCACAGCCGCGCTAGGCACCCACGCCGGCCAGCCGCTGCTGCCGTCGCCGGAACATCGGCCCGGTGAGCAGCAGCACCGCCACGTAGCGCACCACGTGGAAGGCGGTGACCACCGGCACGCCCAGTTGCAGCACCTTGGCGGTGATGCACATCTCGGCGATGCCGCCGGGCGAGGTGCCCAGCAGCACGGTGGCCCAGTGCAGGCCGATCAGCTGCGCCAGCAGCCAGGCGAAGACGCCGGAGGCGGCGATCATCGCCAGCGTGCCGATGGCCACCGCCGCCAGCCAGCGCGGCGCCGTGTGCACGAAGCGGCGATTGAAGCGTGAGCCCAGCGCCACGCCGATGAACAACTGGCCGGCATGGCTCACCCAGCCGGGCAACGCCGACAGCTCCACGCCCGCACCGCTGAGCGCCGCCGACACCGCCAGCGAGCCCAGCACCCAGGGGTTGGGCAGGCCCAGCCGCCACACCAGCAGGCTGCCGGCCGCGGTGGCCGCCGCCAGCAGGGCCAGCCCGGCCGGCTGCACCGCCCGCACGGCCAGCGGCGTGGCATCCAGCCCGTGCAGCCCGGCCGCCTGGTAGCCGAAGGGAATGATGAGCACCACCAGCAACACCCGCAGCGAGTGGGCAGCGGCCACCAGGTCGACCCGGCCGCCGTGGCGCTCGGCCAGCACCGCCATCTCGGAAGCACCGCCAATGGCGGCCGCGAAATGCGCCGTCGCCGGGTCGACACCCGGCAGCGCGCGGCGCAGCGCGGCCGCGAACAAGCCGCCGATGAGCAGCGCCCAGGCGATGCCGGCCACCAGCGCGGGCGCCAGCGGCCCCAGCAGGGCCAGCACCTGGGGCGAGAAATACAGGCCCAGCGAGGTGCCGATGGCCCACTGGCCGGCATTGCGCAGCGGCCCGGCGGCGGCCAGCGGCAGGCCGGCCACGCAGCCCAGCGCGGTGACCAGCAGCGGACCGATCATCCAGGGCAGCGGCGTGCCCAGCTGCTCACAGGCCAGGGCGGCCAGCAGGGCCAGCACCAGCGTGCCCGCCACCCGCAGCAGCCAACGGCTGTCGGGGCGGCGCGTCACCGCGCTTGCCGAGCTTGCCGAGCTTGGGCCATCGGCATCAGGCGGGCTGCGCGTCCAGGGTCGGGTAGTCGGTGTAGCCGTGGGCGCCACCGCCGTACATCGTCTTCTGGTCGGGCTGGTTCAAGGGAGCGTTCTGGTGCAGGCGGCGCGTGAGGTCGGGGTTGGCGATGGCCGGCTTGCCGAAGGCGACGAGCTCGCCCTTGCCGTTGGCCACCGCATCCAGCGCCATCTGCCGATCGTAGCCGTTGTTCACCATCCAGGCGCCGGGGAAGCGCTGGCGCAGGGCCTGGTAGTCGAACGGGGCCACCTCGCGGTCGCCGCCGGTCTGGCCTTCGATGACGTGGATGTAGGCCAGGTGCATCGGCGCGATCTGTTCGACGACGTGATTGAACAGCGCCTGCGGGTCGCTGTCCTGGCCGGCGTCGTTCACCGGGGTGACGGGCGACAGCCGGATGCCGGTGCGGCCACCGCCGATCTCGTCGGTCACGGCCTTGACCACTTCCACCAGGAAGCGGGCGCGGTTGGCGATGGAGCCGCCGTATTCATCCGTGCGGTCGTTGATGCTGTCGCGCAGGAACTGCTCGATCAGGTAGCCGTTGGCCGCATGCACTTCCACGCCGTCGAAGCCGGCGTCGATGGCGCAGCGGGCCGCATGGCGGTAGGCCTGCACGATGCCCGGGATTTCGTCGGTGCGCAGCGCACGCGGCGGCGACACGTCCTCGAAGCCCTTGGCGGTGTAGGTCTTGCCCTTGGCCACGCGGTTGGTGGAAGACACCGGCGCCTGGCCGCCGGGCAGCAGCGAGGTGTGCGAGATGCGGCCCACATGCCACAGCTGCACCACGATGCGGCCGCCCTGGGCGTGCACGGCGGTGGTGACCTTGCGCCAGGCCGCCACCTGCTCGGGGCTGTGGATGCCCGGGGTGTCGAGGTAGCCCTGGCCCTCCGGCATGATCTGCGTGGCCTCGGTGATGATCAGGCCGAAGCCGGTCATCGGATTGGCGCGCTGGGCGTAGTACGCCACCGTCAGGTCGTTGGGCAGCTGGCCGGTGGCACGGTTGCGGGTCAGCGGTGCCATCACGACGCGGTTGGCGAGCTCGATGTCGCCGATGCGGATCGGGTCGAACAGGGTGGGCATGGTTGAACTTCTCGCTGTAAAGGGAAAACCCCCGGAGCCTACGCAATCCGCCTCAACCTTGCAGCGGACGCCCCAGGGTGATCCATGCTAGTTACAGTGCACGCATGCTCGCCTACCGACACGCCTTCCACGCCGGCAACCATGCCGACGTCCTCAAGCACCTGGTGCTCGCCCAGGTGCTTCGCTACATGGGCGAAAAGGACAAGCCCTACACCCTGGTCGACACGCATGCCGGCGCCGGCGGCTACTCGCTGGCCGGGCGCTATGCGCAAAAGCGCGGCGAATTCGAATCCGGCATCGGCCGGCTGTGGGACCACCCCGACCTGCCGGCAGCGCTGGCCGACTACGTGGCGCTGGTCAAGCAGTTCAACGGCGGCGGGGCGCTCGAGCAGTACCCCGGCTCACCCGGCCTGGCGCAGATGCTGCTGCGCCCGACCGACCGGCTGAGCCTGTACGAACTGCACCCCACCGACAACCGCATCCTCGAGAGCTTCCTCGGCCAGCGCCCGCACACCAAGGTGTTGATGAGCGATGGCTTTGCCGGCCTGCAGAAGGAGCTGCCGCCGCCGTCGCGCCGCGGCGCGGTGCTGATCGACCCCTCCTACGAGCTGAAGACCGACTACGCCAAGGTGGTGGGCGCGGTGCGTGAATGCCTGAGCCGCTTTGCCCAGGGCACGGTGATGGTGTGGTACCCGCAGGTGCAGATCGTGGAGGCGGCGCAGCTGCCCAAGCGGCTGATGGGCGCCGCCAAGGAGGCGCCCAAGGGCTGGCTGCACGTCACGCTGCACGTGCACCGCGGCGAAGGGGATGGCTTCGGCCTGCACGGCAGCGGCATGTTCGTGATCAACCCGCCCTTCGTTCTGCACGACACGCTGGCCGCGCTGATGCCGCTGCTGACCGAACTGCTGGGTCAGTACGAGGGCGCTCGCTTCACGCTGGAACAGGATCTGGGGCGCGGCTGATCCAGCCGCGGATTCAGACCAGCACTTCCACGCAGCCCGGATGCCCCAGGAAGTTCTGCGGGCTGGCGCTGGCGCCATAGGCGCCTGACTGGAACACCACCGCCAGGTCGCCTTCACGCGCCACCGGCAGCTGCATGCGGTCGGCCAGCAGGTCCAGCGGCGTGCACAGCGGGCCGACGACCGAAGCCGCCTCACGCGCCTCTTCGCCCAGCCGATTGCCGATGGTGACCGGGTAGTTTTTGCGCACCACCTGGCCGAAGTTGCCCGAGGCCGACAGGTGATGGTGCAGGCCACCGTCGGTCACCAGGAACACCTGGCCGCGCGAGACCTTGCGGTCCAGCACCCGCGCCACGTAGACGCCGGCTTCGCCCACCAGGTAGCGGCCCAGCTCGATCACCAGCGAGGCCTGCGGCAGCTCGCGCGCGGCGCGCTCGACCAGGCCGGCCAGGTTCTCGCCGATCGGCGCCAGGTCCAGCCGCTGCTCACCCGGAAAGTACGGAATGCCGAAGCCACCGCCCAGGTTGAGGAACTGCACCGGCGCCGGCGCGATCTCGGCCAGCCGCAGCGCCAGCGCGTAGGACTGCTGCTGCGCGTCGCAGATCGATTCGGCCCGCAGGTTCTGCGAGCCGGCGAAGAGGTGAAAGCCTTCGAAGCCCAGGCCGGCCGCGCGGATCTCGGCCATCAGCGCGGGCAGTTGCTCGACATCGACGCCGAACTGCTTGGGCCCGCCGCCCATCTTCATGCCCGAGCCCTTGAGCTCGAAGTCGGGGTTCACGCGCACCGCCACCCGCGCCGGCAGGCCCAGGCGCTGGGTGATGCCGGCCAGCAGCTGCACCTCGCGCGCCGATTCCAGGTTGATGAGCACCCGCGAAGCCACCGCCCGGCGCAGTTCGGCCTCGGTCTTGCCGGGCCCGGCAAAGCTCACCTCCGCCGGGTCGGCGCCCGCGTCCAGCGCCACCTTCAGCTCGCCGGCCGACGCCACGTCGATGCCGTCGACCAGGCCGGCCATGAAGCCCACCACCGCCGGCATCGGGTTGGCCTTCATCGCATAGTGCAGCTTGACCTGCCGCGGCAGCGCCTGCCGCAGCTCGGCCACGCGCTGGCGCAGCGCGCCGCGGTCGTAGGCGTAGAAGGGCGTCTGGCCGACACGCTCGGCCAGCACCGACAGCCGCTCGCCGCCGATCACCAGCTCGCCCTCCTGCACCGCGAACTGCTGCATGGGCGCGTGCTCGGGCAGGCGGCGCGCTGGCGGGGGCGAGGCGGTGTCGGTCATGCGTACTGCGAAGAAATAGCGGGGCTCAGGCGTCGGACGGCAGCGCCGCGGCGCGGCCGATCGCCAGGTACTCGATGCCGAAGGCCTTCATCAGCGCCGGCTCGTAGAGGTTGCGGCCGTCGAAGACCACCGGCTGCTTCAGCGTGGCCTTGATGAACTCGAAGTCGGGGTTACGGAATTCCTTCCACTCCGTGACGATCAGCAGCGCATCGGCGCCTTCCAGCGCGGCCTGCTGGCCGGTGACGAAGGTGACGCCCGGCACGCCTTCCAGCACGCGCTGGGCCTCGTGCATGGCCACCGGGTCGTAGGCGCGGATCTTGGCGCCGCGCTTGACCAGCTCGGCGATCACCACGCGGCTGGGCGCCTCGCGCATGTCGTCGGTGTTGGGCTTGAAGGCCAGGCCCCACACCGCCAGCGTGCGGCCGGTCAGGTCTTCACCGAAGCGGGCGACCACACGCTCGACCAGCACATGCTTCTGGCGCTCGTTGGCGGCTTCCACCGCGTTGAGCACCTGCAGCGGCACGCCGTTGTCGGCGCCGATGTGGATCAGCGCCTTGACGTCCTTCGGGAAGCAGGAGCCGCCGTAGCCGGCACCGGCATACAGGAAGTGCGTGCCGATGCGCGGGTCGCTGCCGATGCCCTTGCGCACCAGTTCGATGTCGGCGCCCACGCGCTCGGCCAGCAGCGCCAGCTCGTTCATGAAGCTGATGCGGGTGGCCAGCATGGCGTTGGCGGCGTACTTGGTGAATTCGGCGCTGCGCACGTCCATCACGATCAGCTTGTCGTGGTTGCGCATGAAGGGCGCGTAGACGGCGCGCATCAGCAGCGTGGCGCGCTCGTCGTCGGAGCCGACGACCACGCGGTCCGGGCGCATGAAGTCGTCGACCGCCGCGCCTTCCTTCAGGAATTCGGGGTTGCTGACCACCGCGTAATCCATGCTCAGGCCGCGCGCCGCCAGCTCTTCGCGCACGGCGGCGCGCACCTTGTCGGCGGTGCCCACGGGCACGGTGCTCTTGTCGACGATGACCTTGTAGTCGGTCATGTGGCGGCCGATGTTGCGGGCGGCGGCCAGCACGTACTGCAGGTCGGCCGAGCCGTCTTCGTCGGGCGGGGTGCCGACGCCGATGAATTGCAGCGTGCCGTGGCCGACGGCCGAGGCCACGTCGGTGGTGAACTGCAGGCGGCCGGCAGCGGCATTGCGTTGCACCACGGCGTCCAGGCCGGGTTCGTGGATGGGAATCTCGCCGCGCTGGAGCATGGCGATCTTGCGCTCGTCCACATCCAGGCACACCACGTGGTTGCCCATCTCCGCCAGGCATGCGCCCGTGACCAGACCTACGTAACCGGCACCGACGACGGTGATCTTCATGCTTCTGCTCTCCCTGATGCGGGCCAACGGCCCCTTTCACTACGGCGATTCTGCCTGCGCAGTGCGACACGCACGGTACGTGCCCGGTCCGGATGTGGTTCCTGCACGTAACGTACGGGGTTCGACAAGGGGATTGACTCACAATCCACACACTCCGGTCGCTGCCGGCCGGCAACTGCTAGTGCCCACTCCATCATGAAAATCCTGCTCACCGGCGCCGCCGGCTTCATCGGCGCCCATGTCGCCCGCCTGCTGCTGGCCCGTGGCGACGAGGTCGTCGGCATCGACAACCTCAACGCCTACTACGACCCGCAGCTCAAGCACGACCGGCTGGCGCTGCTGCAGGGCCAGTCGGGTTTCCGCTTCCAGCAGATGGACGTGGCCGACCGCAGCGCCATTCCGGCGCTGTTCGCGCAGGAAAAGTTCGACCGCGTGGTGCACCTGGCGGCGCAGGCCGGGGTGCGGCACTCGCTGGTCGATCCGCATGCCTACATCGACAGCAACCTGGTCGGCTTCACCAACATCCTGGAAGGCTGCCGCCACCACGGCGTGCAGCACCTGGTGTATGCCTCCAGCTCCAGCGTGTACGGCGGCAACACGCAGATGCCGTTTTCCGAGCACCACGGCGTGGACCACCCGGTGAGCCTGTACGCGGCCACCAAGAAGGCCAACGAGCTGATGGCCCACACCTACAGCCACCTGTTCGACCTGCCTACCACGGGGCTGCGCTTTTTCACCGTGTACGGTCCCTGGGGCCGACCGGACATGGCGCTGTTCCTGTTCACCCGCGCCATCCTGGCCGGCGAGCCGATCCAGGTGTTCAACCACGGCAAGATGGTGCGCGACTTCACCTACATCGACGACATCGCCGAAGGCGTGGTGCGCACGCTGGACCATGTGCCCACGGCCAACCCGGCCTATGACCGCAGCCAGGCCGACCCGGCCGCCAGCCACGCGCCCTACCGCGTGTTCAACATCGGCAACCACCAGCCGGTGCAGCTGATGGACTTCATCGCCGCGATCGAGCGCCACACCGGCCGCGAGGCGATCAAGCAGCTGCGCGACATCCAGCCCGGCGACGTGCCGGCCACCTATGCCGACGTGTCCGAGCTGCAGGCCTGGACCGGCTTCACGCCCGCCACCTCGGTGGATGAAGGCGTGCGCCGCTTCGTCGAGTGGTACCGGGGCTACTACAAGGTCTGATCGGCCCAGCGCGCGGCCAGCAGCTTGCGGTCGATCTTGCCGTTGGGGTTGCGCGGCAGCGGCCCGGCCACCGGCACCACGCCAGCCGGCACCATGTAGGCCGGCATGCGCTGGCGGCACTCGGCCAGCAGCGCAGGCACGTCGAGCGCCGCGCTGCCGTCGGGCGCGGTGGCCACCACCTGGATGGCCTGGCCCAGCGCCGGATGCTCCACGCCGAAGGCAGCGCACTCGCCCACCATCTGCGTGGCGTACAGCACCTCTTCCACCTCAGTGGGGCTCACCCGGTAGCCCGAGGTCTTGATCATCTCGTCGCGCCGGCCGATGAAGTACAGGAAGCCTTCCGCGTCCTTGCGCACGGTGTCGCCCGAGTACACCGCGTATTCGGGCAGCTGCAGGCCGCCCAGCCGGCCGCCGATGCCCGCCGGCAACAGCTTGTAGCGCTCCGCAGTCTTGTCGGCGTCGTTCCAGTAGCCCTGGCCCACCAGCGCGCCGCGGTGCACCAGTTCGCCCGGCTCGTCGGGCCCGCATTCGGTGCCGTCGTCGCGCAGCACCAGGATCTCGGCATTGGGGATGGCCTTGCCGATGGAATCGGGCCGGCGGTCCACCTCTTCAGGCGGCAGGTAGGTGGAGCGGAAGGCCTCGGTCAGCCCGTACATCAGGAAGGGCCGGGCCGAAGGCGCCCGCTGGCGCAACGCCATCAGCGTCTCGCGCGGCATGCGGCCGCCGGTGTTGGCGAAGTAGCGCAGGCGGGCGTCGATCTCGGGCGGCCACTCCAGCTGCGTGAGCTGGATGTACAGCGGCGGCACGGCGGTCAGGCCGGTCACACGTTCCTTGGCCATGGCCTTGAGCACGTCGCGCGGCATCAGGTAGTTCAGCAGCACCACCCGCGCGCCCACGTGGAAGGCGGTGGTGAGCTGGCTGAAGCCGGCATCGAAGGACAGCGGCAGCGCCGCCAGCAAGGTGTCGCTGGCGCGGTTGTCCAGGTAGCTGGCCACGCTCTTGGCGCCCACCACCATGTTGCGGTGGGACAGCACCACGCCCTTGGGCCGGCCGGTGGAGCCCGAGGTGTAGAGGATGGCGGTGATGTCGCTGTCGATCACACGGTGCGGCGCGGCCTGCGGGCCGTCCAGCAGCGCCTGCCAGCCCAGCCGCTGCACACCGGGTGGCAGCGGCGCGTCGGTGGCGGCGCCCTCGGTGATCACCACGCAGCGCAGCGCCGGGCACTGGGCCAGCACCGGCGCCAGCGTGGCCAGCCGCTCGGGCGAGGTCACCAGCACCCGCACGTCGCAGTCCTGCAGGATGAACACCGCCTGCTCGGGCTTGAGCAGCGGGTTGATCGGCACCATCACGCCGCCGGCCGCGGGGGCGCCGAAGCTGGCGATCACCGTCTCGAAGCGCTTTTCCAGGTAGATGGCCACGCGCTCGCCGCGCTGCAGGCCGGCCTGCACCACGCCACCGGCGAAGCGGCGCACCGCATCGTCCAGTTCGCCGTAGCGCAACGTATGGCCGGCGGCGGTGAGGGCCGGGGCCTCGGCATCGCGCGCGGCCGCGGAATGCACCAGTTCGTGCAGCAGGTGACTGTCAGGCATGAAAAAAGTATGGCATGCGGTTTTGGCGCCACCGGCGCCGCGCCGCGCAGGGGAGTGCGCAGCCCGCCACGGAAACCACCCGTTTGGGGGAAGCGCCGCCTCCTAGAATCGCCGGCCTGCCCGAACCCTGAATCAAGCCCGGAGTAACCCGATGGATGTGAAGAGCGAACTGCTCGGCGTGCTGGACGAAACGCTGGGGCTGCAAGGCCGGGCCGCGGGCTTCGATGCGTCCACCCCGCTGCTGGGCGCGCTGCCCGAGCTGGATTCGATGGCCGTGGTGTCCCTGATCGCCGCACTGGAAAGTCATTTCGGCATCACCGTGGACGACGACGACATCGACGGCAGCACCTTCGCCACCGTCGGCTCGCTGGTGGACTTCGTCAACGACAAGCTGGCCGCATGACGCGGCGGCGCACGCTGCGCCCCTTGCTGTGATGGAAGCCTTCTTCCTGCCCGTCGCGCACGCCGAAGGCGGCCGCTTCTGCATCCACCACCCGTCCGCGGCCGGTCCGTCGGCACGCGGCGCGGTGCTGTACCTGCACCCGTTCGCGGAGGAGATGAACAAGTCGCGCCGCATGGTGGCCCTGCAGGCCCGTGCGCTGGCGCGGCTGGGCTACGCCGTGCTGTGCATCGACCTGCACGGCTGCGGCGACAGCGCCGGCGACCTGGCCGACGCCAGCTGGGCCGGCTGGGTGGCCGATGCGCTGGCCGGCGCGCACTGGCTGCAGGCGCGCCATCCGGGCCTGCCGTTGACGCTCTGGGGCCTGCGCACCGGCGCGCTGCTGGCCGGCGCGGTGGCCGCCGCACTGCCGGCGCCCAGCCGGCTGCTGCTGTGGCAGCCCGTCACCGCGGGCAAGCAGGCGCTGCAGCAGTTCCTGCGGCTGCAGACGGCGGCCGACCTGATCGACGGCAAGCAGCAGGGCGCGGCGGCGGCGCTGCGCCAGCAACTGGCCGCCGGCCAGACGGTGGAAGTGGCCGGCTACCGGCTGCCGGCTGCGGTGGCGCAGGGGCTGGAAGCCGCCACGCTGGTGCCCGGCGCGGGCGTGGACAGCCTGCTGTGGCTGGAAGTCAGCTCGCGGGCCGAGCCGGCACTGACGCCGGCCTCCACCCTGGCGCTGAACAAATGGCGCGCCGCGGGCGTGCCGGTGCAGTCGGCCGCGGTGCGCGGCCCGGCCTTCTGGCAGACGGTGGAAATCGAGGATGCGCCGGCGCTGATCGAGGCCACGACGGCGGCGCTGGTGGCCGGCCTGGCCGCTGAAGCGGCCACCGGGGTGCCCGCATGACGGTCGCTTACGTCGAATCGGCGCTGGTGTTCGGCTGCCAGGGCGAGCAGCTGATCGGCGTGCTCACGCGCCCGGCCACGGCGCCCGCACAACCCCTGCCCGGCGTGCTGGTGGTGGTGGGCGGCCCGCAGTACCGCGTGGGCGCGCACCGGCAATTCGTGGAGCTGGCGCGGGCCCTGGCGACCGCCGGCCATGCGGTGCTGCGCTTCGACGTGCGCGGCATGGGCGACAGCAGCGGCGACCTGCATGACTTCCTGCAGATCGACGAGGACATCGCCGCCGCCATCGACACCTTGTGCCGTGAAGCGCCGGTGACGCAGGTGGTGCTGTGGGGCCTGTGCGACGGCGCCTCGGCTGCGTTGCTGTACTGCGACGGCCGGCGCGACGCGCGGGTGGCCGCGCTGGCCCTGGCCAATCCGTGGGTGCGCTCGGCCGAAAGCCTGGCCGCCACCCACGTCAAGCACTACTACCTGCGACGTTTGCTGGACGGCGCGTTCTGGCGCAAGCTGGCCGCGGGCGGCGTGGGCCGGCACGCTGCGCAGGAGCTGCTGGGCAACGTGGGCACGGCGCTGCGGGGCCGGCTGGCGCGGCGTGCCAGCGGCGCAGGCGCCGGGCCGCTGCGTTACCAGGACCGGATGGCGCGTGCATGGCAACGGTTTTCGGGCAAGATGTTGCTGATCGTCAGCGGTGACGACTACACCGCCAAGGAATTCCTGGGCGAGGTGGCCGCCGCACCCGCCTGGCGGGGTGCGCTGGACCTGCCCCAGGTGCGCCGCCACGATCTGCCGCTGGCCGATCACACGTTTTCCACCCCGGGCCAGGGCGCTGCGGCAGCACAGGCCACGTTGCAATGGCTGGGCGCAACCGGCCGACACCGCCAAGACCATCAAGGAGTATGAGCACCATGAACAAGCTCTGGTCCTGCCTGCTGCTGGCCCTGGCCTGCACTTCGGTGCAGGCTGGCGTCAACAGCAACGACGTAGAGGGCAGCTGCGGGCCGATCAACATTCCCACGCACGTGGGACCGTTCGACTATCGAACCGACAGGCAACTGCTGTCGTTGGTCGAGTACGGCCACTTTCAGCCGGGGGTGGAGCGACTCATCCGACCGATGTTCGAATTTTTCGGCGCCGACCTCGACTACACGCTGAAGGCCTACCCTAATCACCATCGTGCGCTGATGACGATGGCAAGGCTGACCATCAAGGAAAAGTCGCTGAAGCCCAAGGGCGCCAACTTCTCGGCCGAGTGCTACTTCATCCGGGGCATGACCTTCCGCCCCGACGACCTGATCGTGCGCATGATCTATGCCAGCTTCCTGGTGATGCACCAGCGCAATGAAGACGCGGCCAAGCAGTTGGACTTCGTGCTCGAAAGCGCTGACGACGACCCTTTCACCCACTACAACGCGGGCATGATCTATGCCGACATGAAGGACTGGCCGCGCGCACTGCGGCAGGCCCACATCGCGCTGGCCGGCGGCTTTACGAGGCCCGAACTCAAATCGCGCCTGCAACAGGCAGGTCAATGGCGCGAACCGTCAGCCCAGGCCGCGCCAGCGGCCGCGGCGGCGTCTTCCGCGGCCGATGACAAGCCCACAGCCGCGGCCAGCCGATGATCGTTGCCAGCGCTGCGGCCCCCCCTTTGGCTGCGCGCGCGGACGCAGACGCCCCGCCGCTGCGCATCCGCCGCTTTGATCCTACCGGCTTCGGCTTCCCGCGCCCCGCAGTGCCGGTGCGGCCTTGGCTGCACACCCACCAACTGCGCGCCCATGCCCAGCCTCTCGGTCAGGCTCTTGAGCGGGCAGGCCGGGTGGTGCTGCCATTTGCGATGGGCCGCTACGCGCTGCACGCTGCGCTCAAAGCCAGCGGCGTGGGACCCGGCACCTGCGTGCTGGCGCCGGCATACCATTGCCGCAGCATGATCGACGGGGCGCTGGCCCTGGGGGCCGAGGTGGCCTTCTACCGCGTCACCCCGTCATTGGGCGCCGATCTCGACGCTCTGGCGAAACTTGCGGCACATGCGCGCCGACCCGTGCGCGCGGTCATCGCAGCGCACAGCTTCGGCTTCGGCCAGGAGCTGACCGCGGTGGGCGACTGGTGCCAAGCGCAGGCAATCCGGCTGGTGGAAGACTGTTCTCACGTGCTGGTGCACCCGGTCGTTCCTACGGGTCTGGGGCTGACCGGCGACTTCGGCATTGCCAGCCCCAACAAGTTCTTCCCAGTGGAAAACGGTGGACTGCTGTGGCACCGTCCGCAGTGGCCCGTGCCGCCGGCGGCGCGCGGCAGCTCGCCGCTGGACGAACTGCGCGGTGCGTGGCACACGCTTCAACGGGCGCGCGTGGGGCGGGCCGGGGTGCCTGCGGCCGACCAAACCGCGCTGGTCCAACCGCCTGCCGCAACCGGCGGCCTGGAAGCGGGCGACAGCGAATGCACGGCGGTCGGCCCGTCGGACAATTTCGACGCCCGCCTGTGCAACGCGAGCGGCCAGGCCGGTGCGCGCTGGCTGGCGGCCCATACGGACGCAGCCGCCATGGCCGCGCAGCGCCGCCGGCGCTATCAACAGTGGATGGATGCGGCCCGCCAGTGGCCCGAGGTGCAGGCCCTGTACCCGGCCCTGCCGGCCCAGGTGGTGCCCTACATGGTGCCTCTGTTCCTGCGCAGCCGGGTGGCCGAGCGCTTCCAGGCGCTGAAGTACGCCCGCGTACCCCTGGGCCGCTGGGACGACATGGCGGTGTCCGACTGCCCGGTGGCCCGGCGCTACCGCCTGGCCCTGGTGCACCTGCCCTGCCACCAGTCCATCGATGACCACCAGATGGATTGGCTGCTACAGGCCGCCACGCGGGCAATGACTGGCATCCGATAAGCGAAGATGACTGTCCACGAACCCAGCCTGACCATGCCACGCACGCCCGAGTCGCCGCCGCTGCCGGCTGTGCCGCCCCCCTGGCGCTGGCATGCCCACCGGCTGGCTGGCGTAGCGGATTTCGAGGCCCACGCCCCTGCCTGGGACCAGCTGCTGCAGCGGTTGTGGGGCGACCACCCCATGCTGTCGGCCGCCTTCGTCGGCGAGCTGCTGCGCCGCTTCGGCAGCGGCCGCGAATGGCTCCTGGTGGGCCGTAATACGGAAGGCACCGTGCAGGGCATGGCCGTGCTGCGGCGCGGCCGCGGGGGTATGTGGGCCAGCTTCGTGCCGTCGCAGGCGCAGATCGCGCCGGTGTTGCTGGCCGACGGCCAGGGCATCGCCGCGATGTACCGGGCCTTGCCGGGATTTGCCTGGCGCATCGATTTCCTGTGCAACGACCCTGACTTCGGGGATCTGGCGGCCACCGCTGGCCGTCAGCCGAACACCAGCTGGCACGCGCTGACCACCGCGGTCGACCTGGTTGGCGGCTTCGAGGCCTACTGGGCGGACCGGCCGACCAAGCTCAAAAAGTACATGCGCCGCTACGAGCGCAAGATCAGCGCCGCAGGCCCAGTGCGTTTCGTGGTGGTGACCCAGCCTGAAGCTGTGGCCCAGGCCGTGGCCCGCTACGCCGTCATCGAATCCAGCGGCTGGAAAGGCCGCGCCGGCACCGCGCTGCGCGTCGGCAACGACCAGTTCGACTTCTATCAGACGCTGCTGGCCCGCCAGGCGCGGCAGGGCGGCGCCGAGGTGTACGAGCTGTGGCTGGGCGAGCAGCAGCTGGCATCACGCCTGACGCTGGTCAGCGCGCAGCAGGTGCTGATACTCAAAACCACCTACGACGAGGTACACAGCGAGTTCTCGCCAAGTCACCTCCTGCTCTACCGCACGCTGGAACATGCGTTCGAGTTCCATGCCGGCAAGCGGGTTGAGTTCTACACCAATGCCACACGCGAACAGCGCTTGTGGAGCACAGCACAGCGCCACATCCAACATGCCAGCTACAGCCGCTACGAGCCTCTGCAGGCCTGGGTACGGGTGGCAAGGGCGCTGCGCGCGCGGTTGCTGCGGCCGATGTGGCGGCCCGGCACGCAGAGCACGTCCGCGTCGCTGGCAGCCACGGTTGCGCTGCCGGCTGACCTGGAGCGGCTGATGAGTGAGGCCGAGACGGCCGGCATCGAGCGCGGCCATGCCTGGTTCGCCAATCTGTGCGCCCACGTGCCCACGCTGGCCGAGCATGGCCGCTTCGAGGTGGCGCGCGGCACCGATGGCGAAGTGCTGGCCGTGATGCCGACGCAGCACCTGCCGCGCAAGGGCTGGCGCGGGGCGGCGCTGTATGCGCTGTCCAACTTCTACTCGCCGCTGTATACGCCGGTGCTGACCGACAACGTCACCAGGAACGAGATGGCGTCCATGCTGCACCAGGCCATGCGGCGGGCCGGTGCCTGCCGCGCGCAGTTCTTCCCGCTGGACGTGGCCTCGCGCGAATACTCGCTGCTGCGGGACGGCTTCATCACCGCCGGCCTGCCGGTGTTCCAGTACTTCTGCTTCACCAACTGGTATCTGCCGGTGAAGGGCGACTGGGCGACCTACCTCGCCAACCGGCCGGGCAGCACCCGCAGCCTGCTGCTGCGCAGAGGCCGCAAGTTCGCGGCCCTGGGCGGCACGCTGGAAGTAATCACGGGTGGCGAACGGCTGGAAGCCGGGCTGCAGGCCTTCGCCGACGTGTATGCCGCCAGCTGGAAACAGCCCGAGCCGCACCCCGGCTTCGTGCCGGGGTTGATGCGCGCCAGCGCCGAGCGGGGCTGGCTGCGCCTGGGCGTGGCCTGGCTGGACGGCAAGGCCATCGCCGCGCAGTTCTGGCTGGTCAACGGCCGCAAGGCCTGGATCTACAAGCTTGCGCACGACGCGCAGCAGTCGACCCACTCGCCGGGCACGCTGCTCACCGGCCGCATGATCGAGGCGATGTTCAACAGCGGCGAAGTCGACGAGATCGACTACCTGACGGGCGACGACCCTTTCAAGCGCGACTGGATGACACATCGGCACGAACGCTGGGGTCTGGTGGCCTTCGACCCGTCCACCCTGTCGGGCCTGGCCGGCATGCTGCGCGAGCTGCTGGGCCAGACAGTCAAGAGCTTGCTGGGGCCGCTGCGCCAGCGCCAGCGCCTGCGCCGCGCCCCCACCCCGGAGACGACACGATGAGCCCCGCCCCGCATCGGCGTTCCCATCCGAAGCGCCGGACGCTGTTGGCCGCTGCAGTGGCCCTGGCGGTGCCGCCGGTCCGCGCACGTGCCCAGCGGCTGCAGGTGGGCCCGGGCCGTGATCTCAAGACCCTGGCCGAAGCCGCACGCCGGGCGCGTGACGGCGACACCCTCGAGGTCGACGCCGGTGACTACCGCGGCGACGTGGCCATGTGGCCGCAAAGCGCGCTGGTGCTCCAAGCTGTCGGCGGCCGCGTGCGCCTGCTGGCGGACGGACAGTCCAGCCAAGGCAAGGCCATCTGGGTGATGCGCGGCGAGCAGCTGCGGGTGCAGGGCTTCGACTTCGAGCAGTCGCGCGTGCCCAGCCTCAACGGCGCCGGCATCCGGCTGGAACGCGGCACGCTGACGGTGGTGGACTGCCGCTTCTTCGACAACGAGTGCGGCATCCTCACCGGCAACGAGCGCGCGACCGAGCTGACCATCGAGCGCTGCGAGTTCGGCCGCCAGGTGCGCGCCGACGGCCGCAATCACCACGTGTACGCCGGCGCCATCGGTCGCCTGACGGTGCTGGGAAGCCACTTCCACGGCGCGCGCAGCGGCCACCTGCTCAAGAGCCGCGCGCTGGTGAACCACGTGGCCTGGAGCCGGCTGGCCGACGGCGCCGAGGGCCAGGCCAGCTACGAGCTGGAGTTTCCCAATGGCGGCCGCGCGCTGGTACTGGGCAACGTCATCCAGCAGGGCCCAAGGACCGAGAACCCGAACATCGTCTCCTTCGGCGCCGAGGGCTACGCCACCGGCCCGCAGGAGCTTGTGATGGCCTTCAACACGCTGGTGAACGAACGCCGCAACGGCGGCGCCTTCCTGGCCATGCGGCCGGGTGCCGACCGCCTGCGGCTGCTGGGCAACCTGCTGGTGGGGCCGGGCCTGATGGCTGCCGATAACGTGGCAGCGATGACCGAAGTGCGCGACAACCCCGCCCTGCCGCTGGCCGACCTGGTGAACCCGGGCCAGGGCGACTACCGCCTGCGCCGCGCCGCGGCCACGCGGCTCACGCCTGTCACCCTGACCAGCGACGATACCGACCTGCTGCCCCGCGCCATGTTCACGGCGCCGCGCGGCTGGGAACCCCGGCCGCCGGCCGCCGCCCTGCTGCCCGGCGCGCTGCCGCCCGGCACCTAAGTACCTTCAGAAGAATCCGACGCCATGTCCGCCGCCACCCTTGCAGAACCCGCCACCCTGGCACTGGCCCTGGGCCGCCCGCAGTTTGCCGATGGCGCGCTGCAGGCCGTGCAGGCGCGCAACGGCGACCTGGCCGCCTGGCAGGCCGCCTTCGCGCAGGCCGATCCGGCGACGGTGCTGGCCCGCGTGGGTGGCGACTTCGCCGTGGCGCTGACCCTGCCCGACGGCCGCCAGTTGCTGGCCGTGGACCGCTTCGCCATCCGCACCCTGTGCTACCGCATCGACCCGGCGGGCGACCGCAGCGTGCTGCGCGTGGCCGAGCAGGCCGATGCGCTGGCCGATGCCGTGCCGGGCACCGGCGGCCGGGTCGACCGTCAGGCGCTGTTCGACTACCTCTACTTCCACGCCATTCCGTCGCCCGGCACCGCCCACCCGGGCGTGCTGCGGCTGCCGCCCGCGCACTGCCTGGTGTTCGATGGCCGTCATGCCACGGTCACGCCCTACTGGGTGCCCACTTTCCAGGACCGCGGACCGACGCCCCGCCCCAGCTTCGACCAACTGCGCGACGAATTCCGCCGGCTGCTGCGCGACGCGGTGGCTGCCACCGCTGATCCGGCGCGGCCGGCCAGCTTCCTCAGCGGCGGCACCGACAGCTCCACCGTCGCCGGCATGCTGCGCGAGGCCACCGGCCAGAAGCCGGCCACCTTCTCCATCGGCTTCGACGCCGAGGGCTACGACGAGATGGCCTATGCCCGCATCGCGGCGCAGCGCTTCGACACCGAGCACCACGAGTACTACGTCACCCCCGACGACCTGGTGCGCAGCATGCCCGAGGTGGCCGCCGGCTACGACCAGCCCTTCGGCAACTCGTCGGCGCTGCCGGCCTACTTCTGCGCGCTGATGGCCAAGCGCGAGGGCGTGCGCCGCATCCTGGCCGGCGACGGCGGCGACGAGCTGTTCGGCGGCAACCTGCGCTATGCCAAGCAGCGGGTGTTCAACGTCTACGACCACGTGCCCGGCCCGCTGCGCAGCGCGCTGCTGGAGCCGGTGCTGGGCACCCGCGCCGCCCGCCAGCTGCCGCTGGTGCGCAAAGCCGCCAGCTACGTGGCCCAGGCCCGCGAGCCGCTGCCGCAACGGCTGGAAACCTACAACCTGCTGCTGCGGCTGGGCCTGGCCGACGTGCTGACGCCCGCCTTCCGCGCCCAGGTTGACGAGCAGGGCCCGATCAAGGCGCAGCAGGTGGTGTGGCAGGGAGCGCGCACCGGCAGCCTGCTCAACCGCCAGCTGGCCTTCGACTGGCGCTACACCCTGGCCGAAACCGACCTGCCCAAGGTGTGCGGCACCACCCGGCTGGCCGGGCTGGAGGTGGCCTTCCCGATGCTGGATGCGCGGCTGGTGGACTTCTCGCTGCGGCTGCCGGCCGACGACAAGCTCAAGGGCCTGAAGCTGCGCTGGTTCTTCAAGGAAGCGCTGCGCGGCTTTTTGCCCGACGAGATCATCACCAAGAAGAAGCAGGGCTTCGGCCTGCCCTTCGGCGTGTGGACGCAGCGGCATGCCGGCCTCAAGGCCCTGGCGGCCGATGCACTGGGCAGCCTGTCCACCCGCAACCTGGTGCGCCCGCCCTTCCTCGACTCACTGCTTCACCAGCGCCTGCCCGAGCACCCCGGCTACTACGGCGAGATGGTGTGGATCCTGACCATGCTGGAGCTGTGGCTGCGCGCCCACGCGCCGCAGTTCCGCATCGAGTGACGCCATGCCGCAAGCGCCTGCCGACGCCCTGGTCAGCGTCATCATCCCCACCTACAACTGCAGCGCCTACATCTGCCAGACGGTGGACGCGGTGCTGGCGCAGACGCACCGGCCGCTCGAGCTGATCGTCATCGACGACGGCTCCACCGACGGCACGCCCGAGCTGCTGGCCGCCTACGGCGACCGCCTGACCCTGGTGCGCCAGGCCAATGCCGGCGTGTGCGCCGCCCGCAACCACGGCCTGCGGCTGGCGCGTGGCGCCTTCGTGTGCCTGATGGACCATGACGACTACTGGTACCCCGACAAGCTGGCGCTGCAGCTGCGCGCCTTTGCGGCGCACCCGGAGGTGGCGGTGGTGTTCAGCGCCTTCCTGCCCTGGCGCCGGCCGGCCGAGGACCAGGACTTCCCGCCACCCGCCCAGGTGCCGCGCGAGGCCCATGGCGACGCCGCCGACCCGCGGTTCTCGGGCTGGATTTACCACGAGTTCTTGCTGGACTGCTGGATGCTGACCAGCACCGCGATGTTCCGCGCCGAGGCCTTCGAGCAGGCCGGCACCTTCGACGAAAGCCTGCCCTACAGCGAAGACTGGGAGCTGTGGCTGCGCATGTCGCGGCGCTTCCAGTTCCTGAAGCTGCGCCAGGCCACCACGCTGTACCGCCAGCACCGCCAGCAGGGCAACCGGGTGCTGCGGCCGATCGACTACCGCACCCGGCTGCTGACCGACACGGCCGCCCGCTGGGGCCTGGCCAGCGCCGACGGCCGGCGTGTGGACGAACGCACCTTCCGCCAGCAGCTGGCGCGCTACCACGTGGACTTCGGCCTGGGCCACCTGGCCCATGGCGACCGCGCCACCGGCCTGCGTGCGATGCTGCAGGCCCTGCGCACCTGCCCCTGGCGGGTGAAACCGGCCGCCTACCTGGCCGCCACCCTGCTGGGCTGGAAGCCCGCCGCTTGAACACACCTTCTTTTTGGCCGCAGCTGCGCGGCTGCCTAGCCTGGACCTGACCCGATGTTCGACCACTTCCGACAGCGACAGCACAAGCGCTGGTTCAACTTCCGTTGCGCCGCCATCGACCGCACGCCGCCGGTGGAATGCAACCCGGACAGCAACGTCGTCATCGTCAGCCAGGTGTACCACCCCGACACCACCATGCTGCTGCTGGCGGCCAAGAGCTTCGCGCGCTACCTGGCGCCGCGCGGCTTCGTGCTGGTGGACGACGGCCTGTTGGACGCCGACAAGGCGCGGCTGCGCCACCACCTGGGCAACGTCACCTACGTGTCATCCGCGCAGGCGGCAGACCCGGCCCTGCCCCGCGGAGGCGCCTGGGAACGTTTTGCCGCGCTGGCCCGCGAGAACGCGGATCACTACGTCATCCAGCTCGACTCCGACACGCTGACGCTGCAGCCGCCCCAGGAAGTGCTGGACAGCGTGGCTGCGCAGCGCACCTTCACGCTGGGCACCAGCAGCGGCACCCATCCGGTGCCGGTACAAACCGCCTCGGACTACGCCAGCCAGCACCATTCCACGCATGTGCAGAACGCCGCCGAGCGGGTGCTGGCCCGGCTACCCGATGCACCCGGGCTGAAGTACGTGCGCGGCTGCGCCGGCTTCACCGGCTTTCCGGCCGGCACCTTGTCGCTGGAGCGCATCCGGGTGTTTTCGGCCGCCATGGAAAAGCTGGTGGGCCCGCAGCGCTGGGCCGAATGGGGCACCGAGCAGGTGACCTGTAACTTCATGGCCGCCAATGCGCCTGACGCCCTGGTGCTGCCGGTGGACCGCTATCCCTTCTGGATGCCCGGCGCCGACCTCAGCGACGTGGCGCTGGTGCACTTCTTCGGCACCTTCCGTTTCCAGGGCGGCATGTACCAGCGGCGCGCGTTGCAGCTGTGCCGCGAACTGGCAGCCGGATGAACGAGACCCCCGCACCGCCCGCGGCCCCCGCCGGCCCCGATGCCGCCGCGCCCAAGCCCGACACCGAACGCCTGGGCGGCCGGGCGGTGCGCGGCGCCGCGTGGCTGAGCGCCGGCCAGCTGGCACGCCAGGCCTTCTCCTTCGGCACCAGCCTGATCCTGGCGCGGCTGCTGGTGCCGGACGATTTCGGCCTGTTCGGCATGACCTACGTGGCCGCCGAGATCGCGCAGGTGTTCATCTCCTTCGGCCTGGGCGCGGCCATCGTGCAGCGCCAGGTCAGCGCGCCCGAGGTGCTGACCACCTGCTTCTGGTTCAACGTGGCCATCGGCCTGGCCGCCGGGCTGGGCCTGGCGCTCAGCGGCCCCATGCTGGCCGACTACTACAGCCGACCCGAGATTCAGCAGCTGGTCTGGCCGCTGGCCGTCAACATGCTGGTGGCAGGCGCCATGGTGGTGCCGCAGGCCATCCTGACGCAGCAGCTGCGTTTTCGCGACATCACACTGGCCCAGATCGTGGGCAGCGTGCTCGGCTCCGTCACGGCACTGCTGCTGGCCTGGGCAGGCGTGGGTGTCTGGGCGCTGGCCGCGCAGCCCCTCATCGGCAACCTGCTGACCGGTGTCTGGCTGATGCGCAGCAGCCGCTGGCTGCCTGGCCTGAAGCCGGCGCTGCGTCACCTGCAAGGCCTGTTCAGCCTGTCGGTCAACCTGCTTGGCAGCAACCTGATCACCGCCGTGGGCCGCAACCTGCACACCTTTGTCATCGGCCGCTACCTTGGGGCGGCGCCCCTGGGCGCGTTCACGATGGCATCGGCGCTGACCGGCACGGTGATCTACCAGATCACCTCCGTGGTCACGCGGGTCCTGTTTCCCACGCTTTCCAGGCTGACGGAGCAGCCCATGCGCTTGGCAGACACATGGCTGACCGCCAATGCCGTCGTGGGGCTCACAACGATCCCGATCATGGCGGGCGCGGCCGCGGTCGCGCCCGACGTCGTCCATGTGCTGCTGGGCCCGCAATGGACCGATGCCGAGACGGTGCTGCCGCTGTTGTGCGTGGCCATGGCGGTGCAAAGCCCGCTCATGTCGGCGGGTACGGTCCTCCTGACTTTCGGCCGAGGCGATCTGCTGCTCACCACGTCGGTGATCACAGCGGTGCTCAGCGGCATCGGCTACTGGGCCGGTACCGCCTACGGCGGTCTGGAAGGTGCCGCGTGGGGTTATCTGGGCATGATCGTGATCACACACCTGTGGACGGCATGGCTGGGCTGCAGGCTGGCCAAGATTCCCCTGTGGCGCCTGCTGATGCCGCTGGTCCTGCCCACGGCATGCTCGCTCGGCATGGCCCTCCTCATGATGATCACGGCGCACTACCTGCGCGATGCCAACCCCCTGGCTCGCCTGAGTGTCTGCGTGGTCGTCGGTGCGGCGACCTACGTTGCGCTGGCGATGGCCTTCGGACGCAGCACCATCCTGCCGCTCATCACACGCGTGAAGCATCACTGGTCCGATCGATGAGACGAGCGGCCCCATCACACGCCATGGCCAAGCACTGCGCTTTTGCCGTTGGGGCATGGGAACCGCGTGTGCTAGATTGCGCCGCCCAAAGGGCGGGCAAGGCCGGCGGTGCTCTGCGTGGGTCGAAGTACTGCGTGCACGAGCAGCACATTCGCCAGTGGCTGCATCGCGGCGACAGGCATTCACTTTGGAAATCTCATGATCGGTAAGGTCCTACGAGCATCGAGCCTGTTCCGCCGTCAGTACGGTCACCTGCGCGGTTTCCTGTTATGGGCAGAGTTGCTGAAGGAAAAGCTCCATGCCCACGGCCAGCCGTTCTCCGTGCACGTCCCTGGCGCTCGCGCGCCCATCTGGCTGCGCGCAAGAACCTCCGACGTGGAGGCCTTCTGTCAGATCTTCGGCCACGTGGAAATGGGCTTTTTCTCGTCCTCCCACGCGCATTACATGATCGATGCAGGGGCCAACATCGGTCTGACCTCCGTCTTCCTGGCCATGCGGTACCCGGACGCGCGCATCGACGCGCTGGAGGTCGATTCGCAGAACTGCGCCTTGCTGCGGCGGAACACGGCGCCCTACAAGAACGTGCACCTGCTCGAGAAGGGCCTGTGGAGCCACGCCTGCAAGCTCAAGATCCTGAACCCGGAGGCTGAGCCCTGGGCGTACCGCGTCGGGCCTGCGCCAGAAGGTGCGGCGGACGGTATTCCCGCTATTGGTGTGGCCGAGTTGTTGGCTGCCAGCGGCTTCAAGCAGGTCGATCTGCTGAAGATCGACATCGAGGGATCGGAGATCGAAGTGCTGAACGGTCAGTCGGGCGAGTGGATGGGCGCGGTCAAGACCATGGCCATCGAATTGCACGACTGGATGCGATCGGGGTGTTCCGATGCACTTCAGCGTGCCGTCGATGTCCGGCGGCACACCCGTCACCAGAGCGGCGAGTACCACGTCATCGTCTTCGAGTGATCGGCGCGCCTGCGCGCATGACGCCATCACCGCCCACCATGCCCATCCCCGTTTTTGTCGTCAGCCTGGCCCGCGCCGCCGAACGACGCCGGCTCATCTGCGAGCATCTGGCCGCGTTGGGTATCAGCTACCGGCTCGTGGACGCCGTAGATGGTGCCAAGCTGTCCCCCAGCGAACGCGATCGCTATCTGCCGGCCGACAGCTCCATGCACGCCGGCGCCATCGGCTGCTACCTGTCGCACATCCACATCTATGAGGTGATGCGCGACGAGCAGATTCCGGTTGCCCTGGTACTGGAAGATGATGCCCGGCTCAGCCCGCGGGCCGTCGATCTCGTGCAGGCCGAGGCAGCTGCCTTCCACTTCGACTACTGCTTCCTGGACAGCGACGACCATAACGACCAGGGGCCCATCTATTACGACAAGGCAAATGCGGTAGCCGCGCCCGGCGGCTTCAGGGCGCATGCGCTGTCTGCGGGTCCGCAGACCACGCACGCATACCTGATCACGCTGCCTGCAGCGCAGCGGCGGCTGTCCGCGGCGTTTCCCATCTTGCGCGCCATCGATCTCTACGACCACCTGCCCTACCGGATCGACTTCCGCGCCATCGTGTCACCCAAGCTGGCCTGGGTGAGCGAGCACAGCCTCATCTCCTTCACGTCGGAACGCAACGACGACGCCCAGGCCCTGAGCTTCGCGGCGCTCCGCCGCAGTCCTGCCTTCTACCGACTCAGAGACTGGCTCAAGCTGAAGAACTGGCGGCGCTCCCGGGCCATTCGGTCCCTGGTACGCGCAGGCCGGCTCAGCGCCGGCGGGCGCTGGGCACCGTTGCCGTCCGGTCGCGAGGTCATCTTCAAGTAGCCAGGTGGCGCGGTCGAGCTGATCAGCTGGCCGCTTCTTCCGCCACGCGGGCGGCGGGCGCCTGCATCAGGTTCATCGCGCAGCGCAGGCCAAAGCGCATCATCGTGGTATCCCAGGGCGTGAAACGGGGCAGTTGGTACAGGTCAGCATCCCGGCTGGCGGTGCCCGGCGCGGTACTCACTGCGGCGGAAAAGCCGGCGCGTCGCACCAGGCCCACGTCGCGCGGGCCGTAATCGCCGCCAGGCACGCCGTTGGGGTACGCGAACAGCGTGGGCGCCTCGCCCAGCCACTGCGTCAGCTGCTCGCGGCCTTCGCCGATCTCGCGGGCGGCCACGGCGTCGCTGATGCGCGCCAGGATGGGGTGGCTCACGGTGTGGCCGCCGATGTCCATGCCGGCCTCGCGCAGCGCGCGCAGCTGGTCCACGCTCATCATCAGGTCGCTGGTGGCGGGCAGGCCGTGGCGCGCGCCGATGGCCTGCGTGCGGGCCAGGCGCTCCTCGGGCTCCAGGTACTTGAGCCCCCGCAGCGCGGCGCGGTAGGCTGCCACGCGGCTGGCGGCGTCACCCACCGGCTGCACACCCAGGCCGAAATCGCGCCAGTCCAGCTCGCCGGCGGGCGCATGGCGCACCGCCTCGATCACCGTGTCGTTCCACATGCGGCCGCCGCCGGTGTAGCCGGTGGCGATGAAGAAGGTGGCGCTGACGCCATGGCGGCGCAGCACCGGCGTGGCCAGCGTCAGGTTGTCGGTGTAGCCGTCGTCGAAGGTGATGCAGGCCGGTGCCGCTGGCAGCGTGCCCTGCTGCAGCCGCTGAACCGCCTGCGCCAGCGGCAGCACCTGGAAGCGCCGGGCGATGAAGCCCACCACGCGGTCGAAACGCTCGACGTCGATCTCGTCGGGCAGCAGCGGGTCGACCGCGGGCAGCACCCGGTGGAAGATGAAGATCGACAGCCGGGCGCCGGAGCCGGCGGGGGACAGCCAGGTGTAGGGGTTCAGCATGTCAGTAGGACTTGGTCGCCATCGCCATTGCGCCCGGCGCCTGTGGCTGGCTGGCCGCCTTGGCCGCGGCCAGCTGATGCTGGCGGCCGATGTGCAGCCCGATGCAGGTGACGGCCGACAGGTAGTAAGGCAGGTCGAAGTAGGCCAGGCTGAGGAAGGCGCCGGCCACGCCATAGCCGATGCACGAGACCTGGATCATGCCGCCCAGATCCGACAGCCAGTGCTGGTCGGCCGAGGCCTGGCCCAGCTTCTTCATGCGGCCGGCGGTGATCCAGGTGGTCAGACCCACCAGCAAGAACAGGAGGAGGCCGATGAATCCGTGCTCCCCAACGACCTGGAAATAGATGCTGTGCGCGGCCAGCACGAGGTCGGAGCGGTCTGAATACAGCGCGTACACGTCCTTCTTGTAAATCATGAAACCACCGCCCATCAGCCGGTCGCAGGCCAGGTTCCAGGTCATGTTCCAGGCATGCAGTCGCCCCAGCGCGGAGTCGTCGCTCTGATAGGTCTCGATGGTGTTCATGCGCTCGAACCACTGGTCGGGCATGAACGCCAGGCCCGCCACGCCCACCACCAGAATGGCAACCGCGGTGATGAACTTGTGCCGGCCCTTGAGCCACAGCATGAAGCCCATGGCGCTGAGGGCCAGGAAGGCGCCGCGCGAATAGCTGCCCAGCACCATGATGGCCGACAGCGCGATGCAGGCGCCCAGCGCGCGGCGGCGCCAGGGCGTGGTCATCTGCAGCTGGATGTAGCGCAGCAACGGGATGGTCATCACCACCGCCAGCGCCAGCTCGTTGTTGCCGTGGATGAAGCCGCCCGGGCCCCAGACGCGGTAGTTGCCGCCGGTCATCAGCGTGAACAGGCCGCCCTTGACGCCGTAGAAGCCCACCGAGAAGGCCAGCGTCCACACCAGCCAGTCGAGTTTGCGGCGGTCGTTCACCAGCGCGATGGTGACGAACACCATCAGCCAGATCTTCATCGAGCGCTCCCACAGCGGCAGCGACTCGTCGACAAAGAAGGAGAACGGCAGCGTGATGCAGGTCCACAGCATGAAGCAGAAGATGGCCCAGGCCGGCGGCCCCAGCAGCGGGTTTTGCCGCTGTTGGGTGACCAGCAGACCGATCAACGTGCAGCCTGCAATGCCGGTGGCCACGGGCCATTCGGCCGCGCGCCAGCCGAACTCCACGTGCGGGCTCATCAGGCTGACCCAGGCGAACAGCAGCGCACCGACCCACGGCCGCCACAGCGCCCAGACGGTGCCGATGCCGATGACCGTGAGGATGAGCAGGTCAGACATGCCGCAACACCCCCGCCTGCGCCCCGGCCAGCGACTGGAACAGGCGCACCTGTGCCTGGCTGGTGGCGTCCCAGCTGAAGCCTTCGGCGTAGCGCCGCACCGCCAGGCGGTCGGGCGCCGCGGCCAGCAGCGCGCGCGTCGCATCGGCAAAGGCCGCGCCGCTGCGCTCGGCCACCAGCCGGCCCACCGCATCGTCGGTCACCACCTCGGGCGTGCCCCAGATGCAGGTGGCCACCACCGGCGTGCCGCAGGCCATGGCCTCCAGCAGCACATTGGCCCAGCCTTCACGGCTGGAAGCCAGCATCAGCGCATCGGCGGCGCTGTACCAGCGCAGCAGCTCGGTGTTGGGCACGCTGCCCACCAGACGCACCTGGTCGGCCACGCCGCGCTCGCGGGCGCGCTGCAGCAGGCGCTCGTGCTCTTGGCCCTCGCCGGCGATCACCAGCCGCGCTCCGGGGTGCGTGGAGCGCAGCGCGGCCAGCGCGTCGATGGCGACATGATGGCCCTTGCGCTCGATCAGGTGGCCCACCGACAACAGCAGCGGCGCGCCGTCGATGCCCAGCTCGGCGCGCATCTGCGCCTGTGGCAGCGGCCGGAAACGCTGCAGGTCGACGCCATTGCGCATCACGTGCAGACGCGCGCGCTCGATGCCCAGATCGCCCAGCACGTGCATCAGCGCGGCGCACACGCCGATGGACGCATCGGCCTGGCGGGCCGCCCACTGGATCATGCGGCGCGGCAGCGGGTACTGCGGAATGAGGTTCAAGTCGGTGCCGCGGGCGGTGATGACCAGCGGCTTGCGGAAATGCCGGGCCAGCAGCGCCGCTGCCACGCCGTCGGGGTAGTAGTAGTGGGCGTCGATCAGGTCGAAATCAAAGCCCTCGTCGACGAGCTGCTGCACGGCGGCTCGGGCCCCGAGCGCCAGCGTCAGGGGCGCGGCCGTCATGCCGATCTTCGGCGCCAGCAGGTAACGCGGATGCAGCACCTCCAGCCCGTTGCGCTGCTCGCGACGGGGGGTTGCGGCAAAGCGTGCGTACTCGCCCCAGCGTGCGCCTGTCGACGGGAACCAGGGCACCGGTGCGACCACGCGGGCCTCGACCTGCGCGCTCTTCAGCAGCTCGCGCAGCCGTGTTTCGACGAAGATGCCGTGGCTCGGCCGCACGCTGCTGGGAAACAGCGTGGAGAAGGTCAGGATCTTCAGCGGCTTCACCGGCCCGCCTCCGCGGCCGCCACCGCCTCCAGCAGGATGCGGCCGAACACCTCGGCCGCGACCCGGTGGCCGAAGCGGGCTTCGACCAGCGCACGCGCGGCCTGCGACAGCCGCAGCCGCAGCGCGTCGTCGGCCAGCAGGCGCAGCGTGGCCTCGGCCAGCGCCGGGGCGCTGTCGGCACGCAGGAAATGAACGCCGTCTCCCACGTCCAGCCCCTCCATGCCGATGGCGGTGGAGACCACCGGCAAGCCCATGGCCATCGCCTCGAAGGCCTTGATGCGGGTGCCGCCACCCACGCGCAGCGGAATCACGAAGGCCTGTGCATCGCGGGCGTGATCACGCACATCGTCCACGAAGCCGGTGAAGTGCACGCCCGGCACCTGCCGCTGCACCAGCGAAGCGGGCGGGTTCTTGCCGACCACGCGCAGCTGCGCCTCGGGCACCCGCGCCCGCACCAGCGGCCAGACCTCCTCGATGTAGAAGCGGATGCCGTCGACGTTGGCTTCCCAGTCCATGGAGCCGGTGAACACCACGGTGGGCGAGCCGCTGGCCGGCGCCTGCCACGAGAAGAAGTCCAGGTCCACGCCGGTCGGGATGGCGCGAGCCGTCTTCAGCCCGTCGTTGCGCTCGAACATCCGCGCGTCACGCTCGGACACGGTGACCACGCGCGTGAAGCGCGCCAGCGCCTCGCGCTCGAAGCGGCGCATCTTGGCCGCCTGCGAGGCCCACAGCCAGCGCAACGGCGCGCTGCGGGCCGCCTGGGCATGCCGCTCGAAGATCTCGGCTTCGACGTTGTGGGTGAAACACACCGTGGCGCCGCCCAGGTCAGCCGGCCGCAGCACGGCGGCGTGGACGAAGTCGAACACCACCACGTCGAAGGGCTCGGCGGCCAGACGCTGCTGGACCGCTGCCATGGCAGCCGGCGTGCGGTCGGCCGCCACATTGATGGGCAGCCCGGACAGCAGGTCCGGGGCACGTTGCCAGCGCGGGCGGGCGGGACTCGGCGCCCAGGCCGTGAAGGCATGGCACAGCCTGTCCAGTTCCTGCTGCCAATCGCGCTGCTGCTGCGCCGTGGCGGGCGACAGCAGCGTGATGTCGAAGCGGCCGCTCTCTTTCAGGCCCCTAAGGATGTTGCCGGTGCGGATCTTGCCGCCGGCATCCGCCGGGAACAGAAAGACCGGCGAGACGAAGGCCAGCTTCAGACGGCGCTCCGGCTGGCTCACCAGCAGATACCCTCGTATTCGGCAAAGCCGGCATCCCGCAGGTCGGCATAGCCGTTCAGGTCGACCAGGCGGGCACCCTTGGCCAGCGCGATGATGCGCTGGCGCGTCTCGGCATCGGCATGGCCCACGACGACGATCTCGGCGCGCGCCAGCACGGCGTCGGGCGTTTCGTGCAGCAGCTTGTCGAGGTGCGGAATCTCGCGGTCGATGTACTCCTTGTTCTTGCCCAGCAGCCGCGCGATCTTGACGAACTTGTCGTAGATGGCCAGGTCGAACCCCTTGCCGAGCAGCTTCTCGGCAAGCACCACCAGCGGCGAGTCGCGCAGATCGTCGGTGCCCGGCTTGAAGGCCAGGCCGAACAGCGCCACCGGCTTGCGGCCCTGGGCGGCGATCAGGTCATAGGCACGGCCGATGTGGGCGTCGTTGCTGGTCAGCAGCGAGCCCAGCACGGGGATGTCGACACCCTGGTCGCGGGCGATGGTCAGGAAACCCTTGACCTCCTTGGGCAGGCACGAGCCGCCGAAGGCGAAGCCGGGGCGCAGATACGCCTTCGAAATGTTGAGCTGCTTGTCTTCGCAGAACAGTGCCAGCACATCGCGGGAGTCCAGGCCCGCCTGCTTGAGCACCGCGCCGGCCTCGTTGGCAAACACGATCTTGAGTGCGTGGAACACGTTGCACAGGTACTTCACCGACTCGGCCACACCCACCTCGGCCGCCACGAAGTTGCCCGGCAGGCCGGCATAGAGGCGCCTCATGACCTCGACGCCGGCCTCGTCCAGGCTGCCGACGATGGTTTGCGGCGGGTTGTGGAAGTCCGCCACCGACGAGCCTTCCCGCAGGAACTCGGGGTTGAAGACCAGCGACAGACGGTCGCCGATCTGGCGGCCCGCCGCCTTTTCCAGCAAGGGCGCGATGCGTGCACGCGTGGTGCCCGGCGCGACGGTGCTGCGGATCACCAGGGTGTGGTGGCCGGCCTTCTTCGCGATCTCGGCACCGATCTGGCCGACGACCGCGTCCAGCGCGGTCAGGTCGGGCATGTAGTTGGGCAGGGACGGGGTGGCCACCGAGATCAGCGACACCTCGGTGCCCTGGACGGCGGCGGCCACGTCATTGGTGGCCGTCAGCTGGCCCGCCTTCACCGCCGCGGCGATCAGTTCCTCGATGCCTTCTTCCACCACCGGCGACTGGCCCGAAGCGATCAGCTCGACCTTCAGCGGGTTGATGTCCACACCGACCACTTCGTGGCCGAGTTCCGGCAGGCAGGCGCACGACACGGCACCCACATAGCCCAGACCGAAAACCGAGACCTTCATCTTGTTGTCCTTGTCGAAATCAGGCAGCGATGCGGGCCGTGGTCGTGCCCAGGCCGGCATTGCGAAGGAAGGCGTCGAACATCAGCAGCACCCACAGCGGCTGGGCATGGTCCATCGCCCCGCGCTCGTGCTGGTCCAGCAAGCGGGCCACGGTGCCGGGGTTGAACCAGCCGGTCTGCGCCAGCGCGCCGTGCTGCAGCGCCTGACGGGCCTGCTCGCGCAGCGGGCCGCGCAACCACCGCGCGAGCGGTACGGCAAAGCCCATCTTGGGCCGGTACAGCACATCGTGCGGCAGCATCGGCTCCAGCGCCTTCTTGAACAGGTACTTGCCTTCCTGGCCCCGCAGCTTCAGGTCGGAGGGCAGCGTCGCCACCCATTCGACCAGCTCGTGATCCATCAACGGCTCCCGCACCTCCAGGCTGTGGGCCATGCTGGCGCGGTCGACCTTGGTGTTGATGTCGCCCGGCAGGTAGGTGTGCATGTCCAGGTACTGGATCAGCGCCAGCGGATCGTCGGTGCCGGCACGGCGGGCATGCTGGTGGAACACCTCGCTGGCATGCCACCCCTGCAGCTCGCGCCTGAAGCCGTCGCTGAACAGCTGCTGGCGCAGCGGGTCACGCACCAGGCCCATGGTGTTGAAGTAGGCCTCGACCGAGTTGCGGGCGATGGCCTGGAAGGTGGTCTTGGCGCGGAACACTCGCGGCGCCCAGTCTGCCTTGGGATAAAGGCGTGCCAGCGGCCCGAACACCCCCTTGCGCAGCGCGAGTGGAAAAGCACTGCGCATGCGCTCTTCCATCATGTGCATCCTGTAGCGACGGTAGCCGCCCAGACTCTCGTCGCCGCCGTCGCCGGACAGCGCCACCGTCACATGCTTGCGGGCCAGCTCGCAGACGCGGTAGGTGGGAATGGCCGACGAATCGGCATAAGGCTCGTCGTACAGGTGGGCCAGCATGTCCACCAGCCCGAAGTCATCGCTGCCGACCGTCTCGACACGGTGGCGGGTGCGGTAACGGTCCGCCACCATCTGCGCGAACTCGGTCTCGTTGAACTTGGGATCGTCGAAGCCGATGGAGCAGGTGTTGACCGGTTGACCGTCCAGCTGGGCCATCGTCGCGACGACGGCGCTCGAGTCCACCCCGCCGGACAGGAAGGCGCCGAGCGGTACCTCGGCCTTCAGCCGCAGCTTGACCGACTCCGTGAGGCGACGGCGCAGCTCCTCGGCGGCTTCCTGTTCATCCAGCTTGGCGTCGAGGGTGAAGCGCACGTCCCAGTAGCGCTGCGGCTCGCCCAGCGGCTGGCCGCGCTTGACCAGCAGGCGATGGCCAGGCGCCAGCTTGTGCGCCTGGCGGTAGATGGTCCAGGGGTCGGGTACGTAGCCCAGTGCAAAGTAGGCCTCGACGGCGCGGGGATCGATGTCCTGCCGCAGGCCGCCATGGGCCACCAGGCTCTTGAGCTCGGAGCCGAACAGCAGCCAGCCGTCGTCGGTGACGGCATAGTGCAGCGGCTTGACGCCCAGGCGGTCGCGGGCCATGAACAGGCAATCGCGGCGACGGTCGTGCACCATGAACGCGAACATGCCCCGCAGGTGGTGCACGCAGTCCTCGCCCCAGTGCTCCCAGGCACGCACGATGGCCTCGGAGTCGCTCTTGGTGCGGAACACGTAACCGTGGCCGCGCAGCTCGTCCATCAGCTCCAGGTAGTTGTAGACCTCGCCGTTAAACACCAGGGCGACCGACTTGTCTTCGTTGAAGATGGGCTGCTGGCCGGTGGCGATGTCGATGACCGACAGCCGCCGGTGACCAAAGCCGACGCCGGGTTCGATGTGCAGGTCACCCTCATCCGGCCCGCGGTGCTGCTGCGATTCATTCATCCGGTGCAGGCGTTCGCGCTCGGGGAGGCGCATGCTGCGGGTATCGAACAGACCGGTGATGCCGCACATGGGTAGGGCCTGGTAATGCAAGGTTGGGGCGTGCAGACACGGAACCGGTCGCACGAAACGACGGATTCTTACCGACGCTGCGCCCTCCACTCTGCCACCACTGTCGTGTTTGTGATATCGCGCACGCTCGCAGCCTTGAACTGGGGGGGCCGGTCACAGGCGCCACAATGCCGATCCGCGATGATCCGCTGCGCGCAGAAGGCGACCACCCCAACGCCGCCCGCGACCCATTTTCACTGCGACCTACGCCCATTCATGACGTCATCCCGTATCTCGCACCCCCGGCCCAGCGGCCCGACGTCCACTGCCACCCTGTGGACCGTTTACGTCCTTCTGGCGCTGGGCCTGGTGCTGATGCAATGGCGCGTGTTTGTCGGCTACCAGGCCAGTGATGACGCCAACTACCTGCTCGGCGCCACGGGGTGGCTGGAACACAGTCCCTACGTCGGCAACAGCCACTGGACGCTGCGCCACACCCTGACGCTGCCCACCGCGCTGTCGATCTCCACGCTGGGCCTGAGCCTGTTTTCGGTGGCACTGCCCACGCTGGTCTATTTCGTGGCGTTTGTCGCCGTGCAGGTGTGGGCCCTGCACCGCCACTTCGGTTTTGCGGTCGCGGCCGGGTTTGCACTGTTCGCGATGACGACTTCGGGCATGGTGGTCAATTCGACCTACCTCGCGCCGGACGTCTCCGAACTGTTCTTCATCGGCACCACCTTCTGGGTGCTGACGGCGGCGTTGGAGCCGCGGGAAGACGGTCGGACAGGCTCAGCCCGGCTGTGGCTGCTCGCCGGTCTGCTGGCGGGCCTGGCCTGGATCAATCGCCAGACGGCCGCCGGAGCGCTGCTGGCTTTCGCCATCACCGCCTGGCTGGCAGGGCGCCCTGCGCGCGTCCGCATGCCGTGGGCGGTGCTGGGCTTCGCCCTGGTCGTCGGGTCAGAGTGGGCCTACCTCACCGTCATGACGGGCGACCCGATGTACCGGTTCAGCCTGGACCTGAACCACGACCCGGTGAACCGCGTGGCCGAGGTGCAGCGCGTCGCGGCCAGCGGCGGCTGGATCGACAAGGAGGGCAACCTCAGCGTCCATGTGCTGCTGGACCCCCTTCTGGCCCTGTTCGTCTCGCAGAAGTACGGCCTGCTGTTCTGGACCGGCGTCGTCGCCGCCTGGCACGCCTGGCGGCTTCCGCAGGGCAAGGATCGCCAGTTGTTGATGCGCCTGATGGGCCTTGGTGTCATCGCGTTCGTGTTCGTCGGGGCCAATCCCAAGCTGTATCTCGTGCCGCGCTACCTGCTCGTGCCCGCCTGGGTCGCCGCCGTGCTGACGGCCTGGTGGGTGGCCCGGCTCTGGTCCGTGCGGCGCAGGCTGCTGGCCGGCGGCGTCATGGCTGCCGTGCTGGCAGTCAACATGCTGTGCCTGTCGGTCGAGAACACGCAGCCCCGCGCGATCGAGCAGGCGCTGGTGGACTGGGTGAGGTCGCACCCCCAGCAACCCATCCACACCGACATCGAGACCTTCGAACGCGCACAGGGCTTCTTCCGCATCGCAGGCGTTGCCACCCAGACCGTGTCCACCGCGCCGGCCAGGCCCGGTGACCGGGTGTTCTACAGCCCGATACGCGTGGAGCAATGCGCCGCGCAGTTGCGCTGCCGGGACGTGGCCTCGGCCTTCCGGCGACAGCCCAGCTGGGTGTCGACGGAACAATTGGTCGGACCGGCAAAACCGGTGGGACAACTGCTGAACTCGCTGGGCCTGGCGCAACGGCTGCCGGCCGACATCCGCCGGCGGATCCTGACGCCCAGCTACGAAGTCACCCTTTATGAAGTGCGCTAAGGACTACCCCATGGACGTCGCCCTGGACCCCACGCCGCGCGTGGCGGTGCTGATCCCTTGCTACAACGAAGAGGTCGCCATTGCCCAGGTGGTCAAGGACTTCCGCGCAGCCCTGCCGCAGGCCGCCATCTACGTCTACGACAACAACTCGAAGGACCGCACCTCCGAGGTCGCCCGCGAAGCCGGCGCGATCGTGCGCGTCGAACGTCGCCAGGGCAAGGGCAACGTCGTGCGCCGCATGTTTGCCGACATCGAGGCCGATGTGTACCTGCTGGTGGACGGCGACGCCACCTATGACGCAGCCAGCGGCCCGAAGATGGTGCAGACCCTGCTGACCGAGCAGTTCGACATGGTCGTGGGCTGCCGCACGCATACGCAGACCGAGGCCTATCGGCCAGGCCATGTGTTCGGCAACGCGATGCTGACCGGCGTCGTCGCCAAGCTGTTCGGGCGCAGCTTCACGGACATCCTGTCCGGCTATCGCGCGTTCTCTCGCCGCTTCGTGAAGTCGTTTCCGGCGCTGTCCAAGGGATTCGAGACCGAGACCGAGCTGACCGTGCACGCACTGGAGCTGCGCATGCCGGTGACGGAGATCAACACGCCCTACGGCGCGCGGCCCGAAGGATCGGCCAGCAAGCTGTCCACCTACCGCGACGGCTGGCGCATCCTGCGGCTGATCCTGCAGCTGTACAAGCATGAACGCCCGCTGGCCTACTTCTCGGTGCTGGCGGCCCTGCTGGCGCTGCTGTCCGCCGGGTTGGCCACGCCCGTGGTGCTGGAGTACCTGAGGACAGGTCTGGTGCCCCGTTTCCCAACGGCCATCCTGTCGACGGGCATCATGATCCTGGCCTTCCTGTTCTTCATCGCCGGCGTGATCCTGGAGACGGTCACACGCGGGCGGCAGGAGATCAAACGGCTGCTCTACCTGCAGATGCCGCGATGGGAGCTTTGAACCACCTGCGGAGCACCCTGCTGCGCTCGCAGCTGCTGCGCTTCGGTCTGGTGGGCTGCGTCGGCTTCCTGGTCGACGCCAGCCTGACGCTGCTCTTCCACCAGCAGCTGGGGCTGGGCGAGGCGCCGGCACGGGTGCTGGCCTTCCTCGTCGCCGCCACGGCAGGCTGGTGGCTGAACCACCAGTTCACCTTCCAGGCGCGCACGCCTGCCCGCGCCTCCAGCTGGCTGCGCTACGTCGTGCTGACGAGTGCGGGCGCCGCCATCAACATCGGCTGCTACCTGGCTGTGGTGCGCGTGCTGGGCACGCGTCCGCTGCAGCTGCTGGCCGGTGTGGCGGTGGGCTCCATCGTCGCGATGGGATTCAACTTCTGGGTGTCTCGCCGCTGGGTGTTTGCCGCAGGTTAGCCGAGGCGTAAAGCGCCCCGTAGGCGGCCACCATGCCCTGGAGACTGAACTCCGCGTTCGCGCGCGCCAGCGAGGCCTGCGCCAGGCGCTGCCGCAGCGCCGGATCGCGCACCAGTCTCGCGAGCGCCTGGGCCAGCGCCTGGCTGTCGGACGGCGGCACCAGCAGCCCGTTGGCACCGTCCTGAACCAACTCCGGGTTGCCGCCCACCTCGGTCGCGACGGGCGCACAGCCGCAGGCCATGGCCTCCAGCAGCGTGTTGCTGATGCCCTCGGCCCGCGACGGCAGCGCGAACAGGTCGAACTGCGGCAGCAGCGTGGCAACGTCGCCGCGGTCGCCCGGCAACCAGGCCCGGTCGGCGGCGCTGGCGCTGACCAGGCGCTCGCGCGCGGCTTCCAGCAAGGGGCCGCCACCCAGCATCGCCAGGCGCAGCCGCGGCCAATCGGCGGGGCACAGCGCACGCAGTTGCAGGAAGGCATCGACCAGATTGAGGGGGTCCTTGACCGCCTGCATGCGGCCCACGGCGCCGATGACCAGGTGCTCACCGCGGCGATACGGCCAGGCCACCGGCACGTCGGCGGACGGCGCGAAGCGCGTCGTGTCCACGCCGTTGCAGATGCGCAGCACCCGCTCGGGGGCAAAGCCCACCGGTCCGGTGAGGTAGGTCTCGATGGCCCTGGACAAGGCCACGAACCGGTGCACGCCCGGGCCGTAGAGCCGGCGCAGGCGCTGATTCGTGCGGCTGATGCCGCCAAGGTCGTTGACGTCCCAACCATGCTCGCTGTGCACGCGCAGCGGCACGCCCGCGGCCCAGGCCGGCAGTTGGAACTCCATCGCGCCGAGGTTGCGCGTGTGCAGCACCGCCGGGCGCAGCTCGCGCAGCAGGCGGAAGACGCGCGGATACAGCCACAGGCCCTGGCCGGGGGGTTTGTTCAGCGCGATGAACTGCGTGCCGGGCGCCTGCACCCGTTCCTTGAAAGCGGTGATCTCGGTCACCGCCACCACCGCATGCCGGAATGCCGGCAGATGGTTGATGAGGTTGACCACCCCGTTCTCCAGTCCACCGGTGTCGAAGCGGTAGATCAGGTGCAGCACCAGCGGCCGCTCGTCGCCGCCGCTCGAGGTGTGCGCCAGGGTCGACGGCATCTCAGTCATCGGCGGGCTCGGCGCTCCGGGTCGCGGTGTACGCGGCGTCAGCGCGTGCGCCGTGCATCGTCCAGCGCACGCAGCAGCGCGTCCTGGTGAGCGGCGGCAAAGGCAGCCAGGCGCTGGCTGGCCTGCGCCCGCGCGACGGTGTCGGCCTCGGGTGCGTCGGTGACCAGCACCACGATGGCGGCGTCGTCAGGCTCGCCGCGCATGCGCACCCACGCCTGCAGCAGCTTGGCCTGCACGTCGCTGCCGACGAATTGCCCTCCCACCCAATAGGTGCGCCACACCAGCAGCTCGGGGCGGCCGCCGGACACGGGCGGCCCCATGCCCACCACCTCGGTGGCCCGCCAGCCGGCCCGGGCCACAGCGGCGGTCGCGCCCGAGGTGTCGGCCGCCCCCAGCGGCTCGGCCCGCCAGGCGGTGTCGTTGGGGTCGACCAGCGCATTGAGCGAGCTGACGGCCTTGCTGCCCTCCTGCTGCTGACGGAAATAGGCCAGGTGCAAGCCGACGCGACCGGCCGGGCCGGCGTAGGTGCCGCTGCGCTCGGCGCGCGCGCCGACGATGGCGGGGCGCCAGTCGGTCAGCGGCGTGTCCACGCTGCGCCACACCGGCGCGGCAGGCTCGGGCAGCGCCAGCCGCGGCGGCGCGGCGGGCAGGCTGTCGGGCGTCTGCAGCCAGGCCGGCCACACCACCGCGGCCGCGGAGGCCACCGCCACCACCAGCAGGCGACCGGCGGACGGCCGGCCACGCTGGCCACCCACGGCCTGCACCCGGTCGGCCACCGGCGCGTCGGCCTCGGACCAGCGCGCGCCGATGAAGAACAGCGCGGTGATGACGATGCCGAAGAACAGCCAGCCGTAGACCAGATGGTCGACCCCGGTGGCGATTTCGTTGTTGGACAGGTGGCCCACCAGCACGATGAGGTAAGCGCGCAGCCAGTTGGCCAGCACAGGCACCACCAGCGACAGCGCGCAGAACACCCAGCGCCGCCGCTGGCTGCGGTAGTTCAGGTAGCCGAACAGGCTGCCCACCATGAACGAAGCCATCAGGTAGCGCACGCCGCTGCAGGCTTCCACCACCGACCAGCGGCCCGATGGGATGACGAACTGCAGCCCTTCGCGGTACACCGGGATGCCCGAGGCCCGCAGCGTGGCCACGGTGAAGTCGGCCGTGTACTGCATCAGCACCGGCGTCATGAACTCGCCGATCGGCACCGCGAAGAACAGGAAGGCCAGCGGGAACATCAGCGCCCGCGTGACCTGCCAGCCCAGCAGCGCCGGCACGCCGGCCACCAGCAGCGCGGTGAAGGCCAGCTGCATGACCGCATTGACGTCGGCCAGGTCGCCCAGCCACCACGCTAAGGCCAGCAGCACCAGCACCGGCACCATGGCCGGCACCGCGCGCGGCGTCAGCCGGCGCAGCACGTCGCGCTGGCGCCAGACCAGCCAGGCGACGATGGGCGGCACCAGGAAGGCATGGGTGAAGGTGGCCGAGCGCTCCCAGATGGCGACCATCGCCAGCCCGGTGCCGCGGTAGGCCAGCAGCACCAGCAGCAGGTAGGCCACCATGGCGCCAGCGGCCTCGCGCCAGCCGGGTGCACTGGGCTCTGCGGGCGCCGAATCGTGGGCGACGGGAACGGCGCTCATGCCGACACCACCTCGGCAGGCGCTGCAGGCGCGCGGGCCTGCAGCGCCTCGGCCAGCAGGCGGTCCAGCGGCGCCAGCCGGGCGGCCCAGCCATAGCGGGCCAGCACGAAGCGGCGGCCAGCTTCACCCAGCTGCTGCGCCAGCGCCGGTGCTTCCAGCAGGCGGCCGACCTGGGCCACGTAGTCGGGGGCCTGCTCGGCCGCCAGCAGGTCGTGGTCGTGCTCGGCCGCGATGGCCTCGGCGCAGGAGGCCGCGCACACCACCGGCCGGGCCATGGCCATGGCTTCCAGCACCTTGTTCTGCACGCCACGGGCCAGCCGCAGCGGCGCCACCACCGCCAGCGCATGCTGCAGGTAGGGCCGCACATCGGGCACCGTGCCGCTGACCGATACGCCCTCGCCCGCCAGCGCCTGCACCGCGGGTGTGGGGCTGCGGCCGACGATGTGGAAGCGCAGCGCCGGCCAGCGTTGGCGCAGCGCGGGCAGCACCTCGGTGGCGAACCACACCACCGCATCGACGTTGGGCCAGTAGTCCATCGCACCGGTGAACACCACCGGCAGTTCGCCCGCCGCATAAGGCGAGGCGCGCTGAGCATCGGGCGCGAAGAAGTCGGCGTCCACGCCATTGCCCACCGCATGCACGCGGCCGGCGCATTCGGGCGCCAGGCGGCGGAACAGCTCGGCTTCCTTCTCGGTGACCAGGAAGGTGCTGTGGGCGGCTGCGGCGATCTGGCGCTCGTAGGCCAGCAGGCGCTGGCCCTCACGGCGGTAGAGCCACGACATCGGCCAGGGCCGGTTGCGGGCGTATTCGGTCCACTTGGCCGAGTCCACGTCCACCAGGTCCACCAGCACCGGCACGCCGACGGCGTGGCGGGTGTACGGGCCCATCGACGACGAGAACACGATCACCGCATCGATGGCCTCGCGCTGGCAGACCTCGCGCACCCAGCGGTCGAGCCGGGCGTTGCGGTAGTAGCGCAGCGTCAGCGGCTGGCCCTCGGCCAGCGCGGCCAGGCTGCGCAGCTTGGCGGGCAGCGGCTGCAGCGGCTCGGCGCACACCTCGGCGCACCAGGCCTGCAGCGTGGGCACGTGCTGCTGGTCGTCGGGGTCGTCGACGAAGGTGCCCAGGAACACGCGGTGACCGGCCAGCAGGTGCTGGAGCAGGTGGTACGAACGCACCTTATCGCCCTTGTTGGGCGGGTACGGCAGGCGGTGCACCAGGTACAGCAGGTTGGCCATGGCAGCAGGGCGCAGCTCAGCCCAGGTTGCGCACGATCAACGGGCCCAGGCGGTTGGCCAGGCCGATGGGCATGCGCCGCCAGGTCTTGATCAGCAGCTGGTACTTGGCGTTGCTGGGGTTGTTCTGCGGCACCGCGTCGCGCTTGTAGAGGCGGTGCTCGTAGTGCAGCGGCGCCGGCTCGAAGCCCCAGTTCTTCTTGAACGCATAGGAGCCGGTGCCCTGCTTGCTGCGGCCGTAGTCGAACACCTTGAGCCCGCGCGCACAGGCGCGCTGCATCAACGCCCAGTACTTGAAGTCGTTGCCCGCCAGGTCGCGCGCAGCTTCGTCGTCACCGGCGTAGTAGGGCAGCACCTCGTCGCGGAAGTAGAAGCTCAGCACGCTGCTGATGGGCTGGCCCTCGGCGGTGGTGACGGTGAGCACCTCGGCATCGGCACCGAAGGTTTCGAGCAACGCCTGGAAATAGCGCCGCGGCATGGCCGGCGTGCCGTGGCGGTGCACGTTGCTGGCGTACAGCGCGAAGAAGCGGTCGATGCCGGGATCGATGCTGGCCTGCAGCCCGTTCTTGATGCCCTTGCGCACCATCGCGCGCTGCTTGCGCGGGATGGCCAGCATGTTGGCCTCTTCGTCGGGCAGGATCTCCTTGCGGAAGGTGACGTACAGGTCCTGCAGCGGCCAGTCGTCATGGCGGCGCTGCACGTTGCGCATCTCGAGATGCTCCACGCCCAGGCGGCGGGCGATCTGCTGCGCCTCCTGCTCCAGCGCCTCAGCCGCCGCTTCGTCCAGCGCGGCCACGCCGCCGTAGACCGCGAAGGGCAGGCTGACCAGCGACTGGCCGAACATCACGCTGTGCACATGGGCCAGCGGCAACACGCCGCGGATGCCGTGCTCGTCTTCGGCCCACAGGAAGAAGGTCTGGTGGCGGAACACCTCGTGCAGCAGCCGCTGCCAGCCTGAACGGTGGAAGAAGGTGGCCTGCGGGCAGGCCTGCACGAAGGCGTCCCAGCGCGCGGCGCCGGCAGCGTCACGCAGCCCCAGCCGACGGATCTTGAGCATGGCGGTCAATGGGTGGCGTCAATGGGTCGAGCTACCCAGGAAGATCTGGTCCATGCGGCCCCAGCGGAAGTCGGCGAGCAGCTGCTCGAGCCGGCGTTCCATGCGGCCGATGTTCACGTAATGGCGGAAACGGGTCTTGGCATCGATGCCGGCCACGCGCGGTTGGCCGGCATCGATCTCCCAGGGGTGGAAGTAGAAGATGGCCGAGGCCTGGTCGCCGGCATTGACCTGCCGCAGCATCCAGCGCGACAGCGCATAGGGCAGCAGGCGGAAGTAGCCGCCGCCGCTGGACGGCAGGTTGCGGTTCATCACCCGCAGCGTGGTGACGGGGATCTCCAGCAGGCCCGGCCGCACCTCGTGCGCGAAGCGCGGCGCATCGGGCATGCCGTAGTGGTCGTGCTGGATGGGGTAGACGCTGGAGCTGTAGCGGTAGCCGGCTTCGGCCAGGCTGTCGAAGGCCCAGAGGTTGCCCTCGCCGATGGAAAAACTCGGCGCGCGGTAGCCCAGCACCGGCCGGCCCGACAGGTCTTCGAGGATGCCCTTGGCGCGCCGGATGTCCTGGCTGAAGGCTTCGGGCGACAGCTCGCTGGCGCGCTGGTGGCCGTAGCCGTGGCTGGCCAGTTCATGGCCCTGTTCGACGATGCGCCGCACCAGCGCGGGGTAGCGTTCGGCCACCCAGCCCAGCGTGAAGAAGGTGGCCTGGGTGCCGCGACGCGACAGCATCGCCAGGATGCGGTCGACATTCGCTTCCACCCGGCACTCGCGGGCGTCCCACTCGTCGCGCCGGATGTAGGGCGCGAAGGCCGAGACCTGGAAGTAATCCTCCACGTCGATGGTCAGGGCGTTGGTGATGGCGGTGGGCTGCATCGCGGTACTTCCTTGCTCGGGTTCTCAGCGCTCGCTGCCGTCGTTCGGGGTCTTCAAGGCGCCCACCAGCCGCTGCAGCAGCGACAGCGTCTCGAGGTTGATGCGCTCCAGCCGCAGCAGGCTGCGTTCCAGCCGCTGCAGCCGGTCGCCATGGGCCTGAGCCGCCAGCGTATCCAGCTGCCGTGACATGCCTTCGGCCGCCTCGGCGCTGAGCGCCAGCTTCGACGGGTCGATGTCCACGTCGCCCAGCGGCCCGACCTGCTCCACCGGCAGCGTCGCGCCGCCCAGGGCAGACGCGCTGGCCGGTCGGGCCACCGGCATCGAGGCCGAGGCACCGCCCTCGCGGGCGAATTCCTTGACCACCTCGTCGACGTCGGCCACGGTCAGCAGCGTCTTGTTGTTCAAGTAGCCCAGCAGCAGCAGGCGGTCGCACACCGCGTTGATGCGGCGGGGAATGCCCTGGCTGGCATTGAAGATGGCCTGGAAGGCTTCGGGCTCGAACTCCGGCTGGCCGGTGGAGCCCGCGCACTTGAGCCGGTGCTCGATGTAGTGCTGGGTGTCTTCCAGGTCCAGCGGGCCGATGTGGCAGGTGGCCGCCACGCGCTGGCGGAACTGCTCCATCTCGGGCCGCTGCAGGATCTCGCGGAACTCGGGCTGGCCGACCAGGAAGCTCTGCAGCAGCGCCTGCGTGCCCAGCTGGTAGTTGGACAGCATGCGCAGTTCCTCCACCGCGCGGGGCGACAGGTTCTGCGCCTCGTCCACCACCAGCAGGCAGCGCTTGCCCTGGCTGGCCTGGCCGATCAGAAAGGCTTCCAGCGTGATCAGCAACTCGGACTTGGTGACGCCCTTGACCTGGAAGCCGAAGGCCGCGCCCACCATGCGCAGGGTGTCTTCCGCGTCCAGCTGCGTGGTGACCAGCTGGCCCACCACCACGTCGCTGCGGTTCAGGCTGTCGAGCAGGCCACGCAGGATGGTGGTCTTGCCCGCGCCCACCTCGCCGGTGATGACGATGAAACCCTCGTTGCGCATCACGCCGTACTCGAGGTAGGCCTTGGCGCGACGGTGCTGCTTGCTGTCGAAGTAGAAACTGGGATCAGGATTGAGCTGGAAGGGCTTGTTGCTCAACCCGTAGAAGGCTTCGTACATGGTCAGAACTGGTAGCCGAGCGTGGCCACGACGGCGCGCTCCGTGTAGGGAGAAAACGAGCCGTTCGACCGGGTGTAGCGGGCCGAAAGCTGGGCCTGCGTGCGCGGACCCAGCTGGGTGCTGAGGCCGACGCTGCCGCTGCGCAGCGAACTGCGTCGATCGTCATCGCCCTCGGTGCGTTGCCAACTCAGGCTGCTGTTGGCCGAGGTGCTGGGCGTCAGGCGGTGCGACACGCTGGTGGTGAAGCCCCGCTGGCGCACCGTGCCGTTGCCGGCCAGGTCGTCGCCGGTGTCGGTGGCCCGGCGCAGCTGTTGGGTGCTGCTCTGGGATGCCTGGAAGATCACCGTGGTGCGCACCCCCATCAGCGCCAGGGATAGCGCCCGTGCACGCTGCAGCGTGGGCGAAGCGGTGAGAAAGCCAGGGATGGCCACGCTGTTGGGATTGATGCCATACAGCGCCAGGAAGCTGCGCACGGCGGCGTCACGGTCTGCCGGACTGGGAAACTGCGAGGCGAACTGCGTGTACAGCAGGTCATACACCGTGCCCTGGCCGGATCCCGACCTCGAGCTGGACGTCGAGGCGTCGGTGCTGTCGGTGAAGGTCCAGACGGTGCGCGCCGTGCGGAACGAGAAGTTCACTGCGTGCGAAGTGCCGAAGTAGCGCTTTTCCACGCGCGCCGTGAGGCTGGTGCGCTCGCTCGGCACCCAGGCCAGCTCGGCACCGCTGAGGCTGGAGGTTTCCATCTCGGACGAACGCAGGTCGTTGCGCTCGGCACCGGCAATGGCGGTGGCCGTGATCGACGAGGTGAGCGGCAGGCTCAGCGTGCCGCGCAGCAGCTCGGTCTGGCTGGTGCTGCCCTCGTCGTAGTCCACCTTCTGCGAATTGGCGGTCAGCGACCAGGTGGACGTGCGGCGCGACTCACCGCCCTGCATCTGCAGCTGCCAACCACTGTTGGTGAAGTTGCCCACGCCGAAGCTGGAGTTGCTGGTGGTGTCGCGGTTGAAGCGCAGCTCGTACTGCGCCGACGAGCCCAGCGGCCCACGCAGGTAGGGCGACAGCGACAGCGTGCGCACCTCGGTGCGGTTGCGGTTGGCCAGCGCGTTGTCGGTGGACGTGGTGCCGAAAGCCGACACCTGCTGCTGCGCCACCGAGGCCCGTGCGTCCAGGAAGACCCGGTCCTGCAGCAGCTCGGCGGTACCGTTGCCGTACAGCGTGTGCTGCACGTCGTTGTCCTCGGAATGCCGTGCATAGCCCTGCGCCGTGGCCGAATAGTCCAGCGCACCACGCAGCCGCCGGCCGTTGGCCACCGCACGAAACCCGAGCGAGGCCTCGCTGACGAGGTCGCTCTGGGCTTCAGGGGTGAGACGGTAATTGTTGGTCCAGGTCTCGCGCAGGCTGGCGGAAGGCGAGATCGAGAACACCCGCACGCCCTGGCCGGGCGCTGCAGGGTCGGCCGCGGCCGACGTTTGCGCATAGCCGATGCAGGGCACCCAACAGGCCGCTACCGCGGTCAAGGCCTGGGCACACCGAAGGGCGCGTTCGCTCGCTCGCCGCACCTTCACGCCGCAGCCCCGGAAGGCTTCTGCGGCGCCGCAGCGGCGGGCTCGCCCCGGTCCTGGTCGCCGTAACCGTAGCCGTAGCCATAACCGGCCCCATAGCCGTAGCCGTAGCCCGCGGCATAACCGTCGGTGGAGGCGGTGCGGGCTTGGTTCAACACCAGCATGCGCACCGGGCAGTTGTCGATGGTGGACAGCGCATGCTGCACGTCCGACTGACGCGTCTTGTCGGCATGCACCACCATCACGATCTGGCCCATGTTGGTGGCCAGCACGCGCGATTCGGTGGTCAGCAGCAGCGGTGGCGAATCGAAGATGACGATGCGGTCGGGGTAGCGGGTGGCGATGTCGTCCAGCAGGTGGCGCATCGCGTCGCTGGCCAGCAGCTCGGTGGCGCGCGGATGCGGGTCGCCGCTGGGCAGCACGGTCAGCTTCTCGACGTTGGTGCGCAGCAGCACGTCGCGCATGTCGGCCGAACCGTTGAGCACGTCCAGCAGGCCGGGCCCCTGCGGCACGCCCAGCATGCGCGGCAGCGAAGGCCGGGCCACGTCGGCGTCCACCAGCATCACGGTGTGGTCCATCTCGTTGGCGATGCTCATCGCCAGGTTGATGGAGGTGAAGCTCTTGCCTTCGCCTGCCAGCGCGCTGGTCACCATGATCAGGTTGCCGTGCGTGATGGTGGACACGCCCTTGCCCATGGCGTTGCGAATCAGCGGCCGCTTGATGACCCGGTACTGGTCGGCCACGGTGGAACGCGGCGCCTGGGGGGTGAGCACGCCTTGGCGTTGCAACGCTTCCAGGTCCAGGTTGATCTTGCGAGACAGGGTGCGTGGCTCGGGCTGCGGCGGCACAGGTGCTTCAGCGGCCGGGGCCGGCGTGTCGGCCACTCCGGGCACAGCCTGGGGCAGGTGCGGAATCTCGACGCCGGCCTGCCGCAACTGGGCCAGGCGCTGGGCCGCTTGTTCAATGAGGCTGCCATTCATGATCAGCGACCCGCCATCATCGAAACCGCCAACATGCCGCCCAGGAAAACGACGACGAGGCCGGCACTGGCCGCAGAAAAGCGCAGCAGGTCGACCCGCTCGCGCCGACGATCGGCTTCGGTCTGGATCAGCGAGACCACGCCCAGGAAGGGCAGCTCGATCTTGGCCCGCACCTCGGCCGCGCGGTGGAACACCGGCCGCAGCTGGCTGGCCGCGAAGGCGGTGAACACGCCTGCAAAGAGGGACAGGACCAGCGCCGCCGGCAGCAGCAGCAGGCGGTTGGGCGACACCGGCTTGGGCGAGACGCGGGGCGGCTCCACCAGGCGGAAGTCGGCCATGCCGGAGGCCACGTCCAGGTCGCCGGACATCGCGGCAGCCTCGCGGCGGGCCACCAGGTCCTCGTAGTTCTTCTTGTGGATCGCGTAGTCGCGATTCAGCTGCGCGGCCTCCGCCTCGATCTTGGGCGACATGCGGATCTTGGAGTGCGCGTCGTTGTAGCGGTACTCGTACTCGGACACGCGGGCACGCAGCGCCGCGATCTGCACCTCGGACGAGGCCAGTACACGGCTCATTTCCAGCGTCGCAGGCGAGACGCCACTGTTGCTACCGGCGATGCTGGGCACGGCGGCCGCGCGCTTGCGGGCCTTGGCCACCTCCACCACCTTCTGCGCCTCCAGGTCCTTGAGCAGGCGGCGGGTGCTGATCACCTCCGGGTGCTGCTCGGTGAATCGCTGCAGAAGCGCATCCAGGTTTTTGCGCTGGAACTCGATGCGAGCATCGATCTCAGGCGTGGAGACGGTGACCGCCGACTCGTCCAACAAGCTCTGGCCTGTGGCAAAACCCATGTTGCTCTGGCCGCTGGTTTCGGCCGCCAGCGCTGCCTTGGCTGCATTGCGGGCGTTCTCCGCCTCACGCAATTCCAGCCGGGCGGCTTCCAGCTGGGCGCTGAGCTCGTTCAGGCGGGTCGCAGCGTCCTTGCCGTCGGCGAACTGCATGTCGATGTTCTTCAACCGGAACTCCTTCAGCCGCGCCTCGGCCTCTTCCAGCTTCTGCTGGTAGCTCTTGATCTGCTCGTTGATGAACACCTTGGCGCTGTCGGTGTCCTTGCGGCTGGCGCCCATGCTGGACTCGACGAAGATGGACACCAGCGACTGCACGGCGCGCTTGGCGCGCTCGGAGTCGGAGTCGCGGAAGGACAGCAGGTAGAGGTTGTCGCGGTCGGCGCTCTTGATCTGCAGCGTCTTCATCAGGTGGTCGACCAGCGCGTCCTGCTCGAGCCGGGTGCCGTTCTCGAGGTCCAGGTCGGCCATGCGCACCAGCTTTTCGACGTTCGGCCGCGTGATCAGCGTGCGGCTGAGCATCGTCACCTGCTGGTTGACGTCGGGCTGCACCGCCAGGCCCGACATCAGCGGCTTCAGGATCGACTGGGTGTCGACGAAGATGCGCGCGCTGGCCTCGTACTGGTCGGGGATGCGAAGCACCACGATCACGCCGGCGATCGCCACGATCCATGCCACCAGCACGCCCTGCCAGCGGTACTTGTACATGCCGCGGGTGACGTTGGCGATTTGCTCAATCAGTTCATGCATCGCGAATTCCTGCTACCGCCTGCACACAGAGGTCAGAAGAAGCTCTGCGGGATGATCAGGATGTCGCCCGGCTTCATCTCGACGTTGGCCGAGATATCGCCGTCCTTGATCAGATCCTTGAGGCGAACCGCGTACTGCTTGTTGCCCTCGGAGCCGCGCAGGATGGTGGCGCGGTTGCCGGCGGCGAAGTCGGTCAGGCCACCAACGGCGATCATCACGTCCAGCAGCGTCATCTTCTGCTTGAAGGGCAGGAACTGCGGGCGGGCAGCTTCACCCACCACGCGCACCTGCTCGCTGTAGGGGCCGACGAAGTTCGTCACCACCACCGTGACGACGGGATCGCGGATGTACTTCTCGAGCTGCTTCTCGATGTCGCGGGCCACCTGCACCGAGGTCTTGCCCTGCGCCACCAGTTCGTCCACCAGCGGGGCGGAGATCTTGCCGTCCGGACGCACCGGGACGCTCATGGACAGCTCGGGGTTGCGCGAGACGATGATGTTCAGCGTGTCGCCCGCACCGATGACGTAGGCGTAGTCGCCAGTGCCCGCTTCAGCCGGCGCGGCGGGGTACTTGCCCGACATTCCGGCACATCCCGCCAGCAGCACGGCGGCCAGAGCGAGTACAGATGAAAGCCGCCAGGCACGCCCTTGGGAGATGGAAGAAGTTCGCAACGCAGAGCCCCTTGTGATTCGCTGTCTTGTGGTGGCGCCGGGCCGTGGGCCCGGGCGAGCGGCAGGCCGGAAGAGGCCTGGCGCAGCCCGAACGGCGCGGTGTGGGACCGGCATCCTAGGCTTCACACAATTTACTACAAGGCCTTGAATGAAGTACAAGCGCCCGGGCGGGCCAGGCCTGTGACCGTGCGCCCTGCGCAGTAATGCGCATCCGGGTGTGGCAGCCATCCCTCCGGCGGGCGAGATCCACTCAATCAGGGGTGGTGGCGGCGGGCAAACTTGGCTCGAAAGCAACTTCCCGACAACGCCGCAGGTCTTCCAGCCAAGCGGCGTAGGCGGCTTCGCGCTCCGATGGCGGCTGGCGCAGCAGCGCGGAAGGGTGCAGCGTTACAAACACCGGCCGCCCGTCGGCCCGTTCATGCAGCCAGCGGCCCCGCTCACGGCCGACCGCCACGTCGCGGCCGAGCAACGCACGGGCGGCGGTAGCGCCCAGCGCCACCAGGGCCTGCGGCTGCACCAGGTTGATTTCATGGGCCAGCCACTGACCGCAGGCCTGGGCCTCGCGCTGCCCGGCGGTCTTGTGCAGCCGCCGCTTGCCGCGCAGCTCGTACTTGAAGTGCTTGACCGCGTTGGCCAGGTACAGCTGCTGGCGCGGCCAGCCCAGCTCGCGCAGGGCGCCATCCAGCAGCTGGCCGGCCGGGCCGACGAAGGGGCGGCCGGCCAGGTCCTCCTGGTCGCCGGGCTGCTCACCCACCAGCATGTGCTGGGCGCCCACCGGCCCTTCGCCGCACACCGCCTGCGTGGCCAGCGCGCCGATGGGGCAGGCCGTGCAGGCGTTGGTGGCGGCCTTCAGCGCCTCCAGCGTGCGTGGCGCCTCGCCGGGGGGCGGCGCGTCTGCGCGCTGGATGTGCAGCGTGCGGGTGCTGCGCGCCGGCGTCGCGGGCGCGGCCACCATCGCCTCGCTGCGGGCGGCGGCGCTGGCGGCCAGCGGGGCGATCAAGGCGGCCTCGGGCAGGTTGTGCCAGTAGCGGCGCGGCATCTCGCGCACCATCATGGCCAGCTTCAGCCGCGCCGGATTGAAGATGTGTTCGTAATACGTGAGCCACAGCTGCTCGCCGGCGTCGGCCGGCGGCGCGTTGCTGCGGTCGGCGCCGGGCTGGAAGTGCAGCTGCTCACCGTCCCATTCCACGCAGCGCTCGGGCGTCAGGATGGCCCAGCGCATCTGCGCGAAGCGCCGCATGAAAAACGGCGCGTTGGCCTCGACGATGTGGTGGTCGGGCTCGAACCAGGCCACGTGGCGGTCGTCGCCCACCGGCCGAAAGCGCACGAAGGCGCGCATCTTGTGGATGTCGCGGCGCACCGCGGCCGCCAGTTCGGCTGCCTTCAGCCGATCGGCATCCAGCGGGTCGTGGCGCAGCGCCGGCTCATGCACCAGGCGCCACAGCAGCCGGTACATCAGCGCGAAGCGGCCGGGCTCGCGGTGCAGCAGCACCTGGTTGCACAGCTCGACGAAGGCGACCGGCACGCGCACGGCGGGGGCTTCGGGGGCGGGGACGGCGGCAGCGGCCGGCGCACGCTCGGGCGCAGAGGCAGGCGCCTCGTCCAGCGCGTCCCACAAGCCGGCGGTGCCACCTGCACCGCTCGCAGTGTCGCCCCCGGCCTGCCACTGCACCCGGGCCGGCGGCACCTGCTGCGCCAGCAGCTGGCGCGCCTCACGCCGGAAGCCGGCCACGTCGGCGGGGCCGTCCAGCACGATGCGGTGGTCCGCGGCCAAAGCCCCACCCTTCAGGCAAACAGCGAGGCCTGCACCGGCAGCGCGCGCGGCGGTGCAGCGGCGGGAGTGGGCAGCACCGGGTCGCCGCTGGGGCGGTGGCCGTCCACCAGCACAAAAGGCAGCACCTTTTTCAGCGGCACATGCAGCCGCGGCAGGTCGTCGGCGCGCAGGCGCCGCACGCGGCGCGACTGCAGCAGCCGGTCGATGGCCTTGACGCCCAGGCCCGGCACCCGCAGCAGCAGCTCGCGCGGGGCGGTGTTGAGGTCGACCGGGAACTGCTCGCGGTGGGCCAGCGCCCAGGCCAGCTTGGGGTCGACGTCCAGCCGCAGCAGGCCCTGGCCGCGCGGCACGATCTCGTCGTGCGCGAAGCCGTAGAAGCGCATCAGCCAGTCGGCCTGGTACAGCCGGTGCTCACGCATCAGCGGCGGCGCCTGCAGCGGCAGCCCGCGCGAGGCATCGGGGATGGGGCTGAAGGCCGAGTAGTACACCCGCCGCAGCCGATAGCTGCCGTAGAGCTGGGCGCTGGTGGCCAGGATGTGCTGGTCGTCGGTGGCATCGGCGCCGACGATCATCTGCGTGCTTTGCCCTGCGGGCGCAAAGCGCGGCGCCTTGGCCGGCCGCGGCCGGGCGCCGGGCAGCACCCGGATGGGCACCGGCTTGGCGGCTTCCTTGCCGTCGTCGATGTGCAGCCGCAGCCGCGCCATCGAGCGCTTGATGGCCAGGTCGTCCTTCTCGGGCGCCAGCGCCTTCAGCCCCTCGGTGGTGGGCATCTCGATGTTGATGCTGAGCCGGTCGGCATAGCGGCCGGCGCGGGCCAGCAGCTCTTCGCTGGCGTCGGGGATGGTCTTGAGGTGGATGTAGCCGCGGAAGTCGTGGTCCTCGCGCAGCGAGCGGGCCACCTCCACCACCTGCTCCATCGTGAAGTCGGGGCTTTTGATGATGCCGCTGCTGAGGAACAGGCCTTCGATGCAATTGCGGCGGTAGAAGTCGAGCGTGAGCTGCACCAATTCGTCGGTGCGGAAGCGCGCCCGCGGCACGTTGCTGGAACTGCGGTTGACGCAGTACAGGCAGTCGTACTGGCAGTGGTTCGTGAGCAGGATCTTCAGCAGCGAGATGCAGCGGCCGTCGGGCGCATAGCTGTGGCAGATGCCCATGCCCTCGGTGGAGCCGATGCCGCGCCCGCCCACCGAATGGCGCTTGTCGGTGCCGCTGGAGGCGCACGAGGCGTCGTACTTGGCCGCGTCGGCCAGGATGGCGAGTTTGCTTTGCAGGTCCACTGTACGAATATACAGTTCAACCCGCCGGATGCCGGTAACTGTCCCAGCAGCCCTGCGGCGGCCAAGGCCATGCCGCGACAAGCGCGATTCAATGCCGGGCCACGGCCAGCGCATGTGCGCGCTGCAGCAGCACCGCACGGTCGCGCTCGTTCTGCGTCAGCGCTGCCGCTTCGCGGAAGGCGGCCTCGGCCTCGGCGCGGCGGCCCAGCCGGGTGAGCAGATCGGCCTTGACGCTGAACAGCCACGGGTAGCGGGCCAGCGCCTTGTCCTGCGCCAGCGCCTCCACCAAGGGCCATGCGGCCTCGGCGCCCTGCGCCATGCCCAGCGCCACCGCGTGATTGAGCGCCACCACCGGCGAAGGCGCGGCGGTCATCAGCGCCTGGTACAGCTGCTCGATCTGCGGCCAGTCGGTGGCTTCGGCCCGCTGCGCGCGCGCATGGCAGGCGGCGATGGCGGCCTGCAGGCCATACGGGCCCCAGCCGGGCCCGGCCTCGGCCAGTGCCTGCGCCCGGGCCAGTGCCGCCAGGCCGCGGCGTATCAGCAGCGGGTCCCAGCGGCTGCGGTCCTGGTCGGCCAGCAGCACCGGCGCACCTTGCGCATCCACCCGCGCAGCGGCGCGCGAGCTCTGCAGCTCCATCAGCGCCACCAGGCCCAGCACCTCGGGTTCGTCGGGCATCAGGCCGGCCAGCACCCGGCCCAGGCGCAGCGCCTCGTCGCACAACGCGGGGCGCATCCAGTCGCCGCCGGCGGTGGCGGCGTAGCCCTCGTTGTAGATCAGGTAGATGACGTCGAGCACCGAATCCAGCCGCTCGGTGCGCGCCTCGGCCGGCGGCACTTCGAAGGGCACGCGGGCCGCCGTCAGCGCCCGCTTGGCCCGCACGATGCGCTGGGCCACCGTGGGCTCGGGCACCAGGAATGCACGGGCGATCTCGGCGGTGGACAGGCCGCCCAGCAGCTTGAGCGTCAGCGCCACGCGCGCCTCGGTGGGCAGCACCGGGTGGCAGGCGGTGAAGATGAGCCGCAGCAGGTCGTCGCCGATGTCGTCCTGCCGGGCGGCGTCCAGCGCATCGACGAAGTCGGGCACCACGTGGGTGCCCAGCGCGTCGGCATCGGCGCCCAGTTCCTCATGCCGGCGCTGCTGCATGGCCTGCTGGCGCAGGCGGTCGAGCGCGCGGTGCTTGGCGGTGGTCATCAGCCAGGCACCGGGCTTGTCGGGCAAGCCCTCGGCCGGCCAGTGCTCCAGCGCGGCGATGAGGGCATCCTGCGCCAGTTCCTCGGCCAGGCCGACGTCGCGCACCAGGCGGGCGACGGCGGCGATGATCTTCGACGACTCCAGCCGCCACACCGCATCGATGGCGCGGTGGGTGGGCGAATCAGCCGGCGCTGGCGTCATCCGGCGGCGGCCGCGGCGGGCGGCGGCGGAAAGTCGCTGTCCTCGTACAGCTCACGCACCTCGATCTCGGCCGGCACCTTCTCGCCCATCGGGGCCGGAAAGCGGCGCGCCCATTCCATGGCCTCTTCGCGGCTGCGCACCTGGATCAACGTGTAGCCGGCGATCAGTTCCTTGGTTTCGGCGAAGGGGCCGTCGATCCACTGGCGGCGGCCGTCCTGGTAGCGGATGCGCCAGCCGTGGCGGCTGGGCTTGAGGCCATTGCCTTCCAGCAGCACACCGGCACGGGCCAGTTCGTCGTGGTAGGCCAGCATGGCGGGCAGCACCGTCTCGTCCTCGGGCAGCGGATGGTCCTCGGCCTCGGTCTCGGGCGTGGCGCGCACGATGATCATGAATCGCATGGTGGGGCTCCTGCGGGCCGGGGCGGCCCGTTCATGCACGACGAATCACACCTCGCCGGTTCGACGCACGGGTGCCCCCGGGACAGCGCCGGGCCGCTCCCAAGCGGGCCCGGAACCCTCTCGGATCGGGATAGGGGCGGCCCCAGTGGGGCCGACCCCTCCCACACCACCCGGCATGCGGGTCCGCACCGGGCGGTTCGGGACGTTGAGGTGGGCGGCTTGGGAGGATCAGGTCATGCCAAGCGCGGCACGCCCAGCCGGTCGAAGTAGGCGATGGTCAGGACGTTGTTCAAACAGTGGTGGCTGCCTCGCCACCAGCGACCGGTGTGTGCCGCCGCAGCCGCAGCCTGTGGGTGAGTCGCGCCCAGCCGCCGCATTTCGCGGTACACGGTAGCGACGTTCTTCCACTGCTTGAACTGGATGGCACGCAACCGGTGCCGCAGCCATTGGTCCATGGCCGCAAACACCCGCGGGGTCTGCGCCAGCCGGAAGTACGCCTTCCAGCCCTGCAGATATTCCCTCAAGCCCTGCGCCACATGCTCCAGGCTGCAGCCGCTGTGCCGCCGCGTGAGTCCGCGCAGATGCTGACGCAGCTGCGCCAGTACCGGCCGGGCCACCCCGATGCGCACACCGTCATCCACCCGCCGGCCTCGCTCGGTCGGGTCTTGCCACAGGCAGTAGCCCAGGAACTTGCGTCCCCAGACTTCGCCCACGGCCGTCTTGGCCTCGTTGACCTTCAGTGCCAGCCGCGCGTAGTGCTTGCGCAGCCCTTGCAGTACCCGCTCGCCAGCCTTTCGGCTCTTGACGTAGACATTGCAGTCGTCGGCATAACGCACGAACCGATGGCCCCTGCGTTCCAGCTCTCGATCCACTTCGTCCAGCAGCACGTTGGCCAGCAACGGGCTCAGTGGCCCGCCTTGCGGCGTGCCCTGCGTCCGCGGGCTGACCACCCCCGCTACCATCGTCGGTGCCTGCAGATACCGCCGGATGAGCCGCAGCACCCGCTTGTCCGCAACGTGCAGACTCAGCCTGTGCATCACGATGTCGTGATCGACCCGGTCGAAGAACTTCTCCAGGTCCACATCCACCACGACGTCGTAGCCTTCCTGCACGTACCGCTTGGCCTCGACCACCGCCCCATGCGCGCTGCGCCCCGGCCTGAAGCCGTGGCTGTGCTCGCTGAAGCAGGGGTCGATCAGCGGCTGCAGTACCTGCAGCAGCGCCTGCTGGATCAACCTGTCGACCACGGTCGGTATGCCCAGTTCGCGCTCACCACCGCCCGGCTTCGGGATGCTCACCCGCCGTACCGCGCTGGGGCGGTAACTGCCGTCGAGCACGCTCTGCCGGATGGCGGGCCACGCGCCCTGCAGCCACACCGCCGTGTCCTGCACCGTGCGTCCATCGACGCCAGCGCCTCCCTTGTTGGCCTTGATGCGTTTCCACGCCGCGGCCATGTTCGCTCTGGCCAGCGCCTGCCCCAGCAGGTCGTCGGCCCCCGGGCCCGTCAGATCGCAGCGCGCCGGCCGTGCTTCATCGCTGCGCGCGCTCGCCGCGGCTTCACCGCCACTCGCCCCGCGCCGCCGTGCCCGGCCTGTCGGCCTCGCACACGTCTGATGCCTTGCACTTCCAAGCGCCACGCCTTGCAGCCCTCCGTCTCGTTCAGCCCTTCACCGCGCTCACCGCGCCGCTACTACGGCATCTGCTGACTTCTCGCTCCGGCATAGGCCGTCGCCCTTTCAGGCACGAGGCGAGATCTCCCCAGGTAAGAACACGATCCTTCGACCGCACAACCGCCGCATCTACGCCGCTTCGCCTTGACCACCAAGGCTTCGCCGTTCCCTGCCGGCTCGCCTCGCTCCACGGCGCCTCCTATGCGGTTCTTGTTCATCGGCTCGCGGCCATCGCTACATGCTTCCTCCCCACGCTCGGTCACCCTCACGCAGTTGCACTTCACTTCGCTCACGGTGGTCCGCTCGCGCGAGGACTTTCACCTCGAAGATCGTGCCCATGCTGGGCACACAGGGTGGGGCCGCGTACCCGCGGCACCGGGTGCCCCATCTCATTTCCAGCAAGGGGCGGCTTCACGCACTTCCACCGTGCACCACTGCGCGGCCGGGCACTCGGCGGCGATGTCCAGCGCGGCCTCGCGGCTGGGCACCTCGATCAGGAAGATGCCACCGACCATTTCCTTGGTCTCGGTGAAGGGGCCGTCGATGACGCTGCGGCGCCCTTCCCGCACCTGCAGCCGCGCCGCCTGCGGGCCCATGTCGGCCAGCGACTCGGCGGCCAGCAGCACGCCGCGCGATTGCAGCTCGGCCGCAAAGCCCAACATGCGGTCATAGAGCTGGCGCCCTTGGGCCTCGGTGCGCTCGGCGCGCTGCCCGAGGGGCTCACGGATCAGGAGCAAGTACCGCATCGGCCGCCTCCGTTGGTGTGAGCTGACATTCTGGCGCCATCTCATTAGGCAAACTCAATCGGCCACATTGACCTAATGAATCCACGCGATGCCCCGGAACGCCTAAAGTCACTCTCGGTCCACAACCCACCCCCACAACGAGGAACACACATGTCTTTGATCAACACCCAAGTCCAACCGTTCAAGACCCAGGCGTTCCACAACGGCAAGTTCGTCGACGTGACCGAGCAGACCCTGAAGGGCAAGTGGTCGGTCCTGATCTTCATGCCGGCCGCCTTCACCTTCAACTGCCCGACCGAGATCGAAGACGCGGCTGACAACTACGCCGAGTTCCAGAAGGTCGGCGCCGAGGTGTACATCGTCACCACCGACACTCACTTCTCGCACAAGGTGTGGCACGAGACCTCGCCGGCCGTCGGCAAGGCCAAGTTCCCCCTGGTCGGCGACCCGACCCACGCCCTGACCAACGCCTTCGGCGTGCACATCCCCGAAGAAGGCCTGGCCCTGCGCGGCACCTTCGTGGTGAACCCCGACGGCGTGATCAAGACGATGGAAGTGCACTCCAACGAGATCGCCCGCGACGTCAAGGAAACGCTGCGCAAGCTGAAGGCCGCCCAGTACACCGCCGCCCACCCGGGCCAGGTGTGCCCCGCCAAGTGGAACGAAGGCGCTGCCACCCTGACCCCGTCGCTGGACCTGGTCGGCAAGATCTGACGCACCACCGATGACGAAGCTGAAGGCCGGCGCCGTGCCAGCCGACCAGGCTTCCCGCGCAAGCCGGCCGTGCCGGCCTGCGCAGGCCCGAACCGGGCCCTGTTGAAAACGTCCCGCGGCTTGTGCAGCGGGGCGTGTTCAACCGGGTCTGGGTCTGACGCCGCCCGTTTGAACACACCACATACCGCTGACTGAAGGAGCCGCCATGCTGGACGCCAACCTCCAGGCCCAACTCAAGGGCTACCTCGAACGCCTGCAACAGCCGATCGAACTGATCGCCTCGCTGGACGACCGCGCCGAATCGCAACAGGTGCGTGAGCTGCTGAGCGAGATCGTCGGCCTGTCCGACAAGATCACGCTGCGCACCGACGGCAACGACAGCCGCCGCCCCTCCTTCCAGATCACCCGCCAGGGCGCCGACATGGGCGTGCGCTTCGCCGCGTTGCCGATGGGCCACGAGTTCACCTCGCTGGTGCTGGCGCTGCTGCAGGCCGGTGGCTACCCGCCCAAGGTGGAAGCCGATCTGATCGAGCAGATCCGCGCGCTGCAGCCGGAGCAGGACCTGGTCTTCGAGACCTGGATGAGCCTGACCTGCCACAACTGCCCGGACGTGGTGCAGGCGCTGAACCTGATGGCGGTGCTGAACCCGCGCATCAAGCACGTCGCGATCGACGGCGGCTTCTTCCAGAGCGAAGTGGAAGAGCGCCAGATCATGGCCGTGCCTTCGATCTTCCTGAACGGCCAGCCCTTCGGCCAGGGCCGCATGGGCCTGGAAGAGATCCTGGCCAAGATCGACACCGGCGCCACCGCCCGTGACGCGGCCAAGCTCAGCGCCAAGGCGCCGTTCGACGTGCTGATCGTCGGTGGTGGCCCCGCTGGCGCGGCAGCCGCCGTGTATGCGGCCCGCAAGGGCATTCGCACCGGCGTGGCGGCCGAGCGCTTCGGCGGCCAGGTGCTGGACACGCTGGGCATCGAGAACTACATCTCCATCAAGGAAACCGACGGCGCGAAGTTCGCCGTGGCGCTGGAAGAACACGTCAAGGCCTACGACGTGGACATCATGAACATGCAGCGCGCCGAAGCCTTGAAGGTAGAAGGCGACCTGGTGGAAGTGACGCTGGCCAGCGGCGCCACGCTCAAGAGCAAGAGCGTGATCCTGGCCACTGGTGCCCGCTGGCGCGACATGAACGTGCCCGGCGAAGCCGAGTACCGCACCAAGGGCGTGACCTACTGCCCGCACTGCGACGGCCCGCTGTTCAAGGGCAAGAAGGTGGCCGTGATCGGCGGCGGCAACTCCGGCGTGGAAGCCGCCATCGACCTGGCCGGCGTGGTGGACCACGTCACGCTGCTGGAATTCGACAGCCAGCTGCGCGCCGACGCGGTGCTGCAGCGCAAGCTGCACAGCCTGCCCAACGTCAAGGTGCTGGTGAACGCGCAGACCACCGAGGTCAAGGGCGACGGCAGCAAGGTGGTGGGCCTGGCCTACAAGGACCGCAAGACCGGCGAGCTGCACAGCATCGACCTGTCGGGCGTGTTCGTGCAGATCGGCCTGGTGCCCAACACCGCCTGGCTCAAGGGCAGTGGCGTGGAGCTCTCGCCGCGCGGCGAGATCATCGTCAACACCCACGGCCAGACGTCGGTGCCGGGCGTGTACGCGGCCGGCGACGTGACCACGGTGCCCTACAAGCAGATCGTGATCGCCGTGGGCCAGGGCGCCACCGCCGCGCTGGGCGCGTTCGACCACCTGATCCGCACCTCGGCCCCGGCGGAAGCCTGACGAACGGGCGTTGACCGACCCCGCCCCCGGCGCAGTGACTGCCCCGGGGGCTTTTCCTTTGGCAACGCGGTTGTTGCACAAACGAGAATCATTCTCATCTAAGATCGCCCGTCACCACAGGAGGTGCACGGTGAGCGACAACGACCTACCCGAACCCGACAACTTGGCGCGCGAGCACTGCGCGCTGATGAACGCCTACGGCAGCGTGCAGCGCCGTTGCAGCCGCCTGCTGGACGAACAGGCCCGCCAGCTGCGCGCCCAGGACCGAGAGCTGATGCGGCTGCGCGCCGCCGTCATCGTGCGTGACAGCGCGCTGCTGTGGGCGCAGCAGCAGCAGGCCGAGCTGGAAGCCGCCCTGCCCGGCCTGCCCACGCGCCGCGCGCTGGCCCGCCGGGTGGACGCCCTGGTGGACCGGGTGCAGGCCCTGCTGCGTGAACGCAGCGCCTGGATGCCGCGCGAGCGCAGCCCCTGGTCGCAGGCGCTGCCGCCGGTGGTCTACCGCCAGAAGGCACAGCCTTGAACCCGCCCGCCGCCGGGGTACGGCGGCGCTGGCGGCAGCCGGGGCACGGCTTGGCGTTAGGCTGGCAGCCTGTTGTCGCCGGAGCCGCCCCATGTCGATGTCCACCCTGCTGTCGCTGCTGCAGACCGAACTGCCCCTGATCCAGGCGCCGATGGCCGGCACCCAGGGCAGCCGGCTGGCCGCGGCGGTGTCGCAGGCCGGCGCGCTGGGCTCGCTGCCCGCGGCCCTGCTCTCGCCCGAGGCCTTGAAAGCCGAGCTGGAGCGGCTGCAGGCCAGCTGCCGGCCGTACAACGTCAACTTTTTCTGCCACACGCCGCCGGTGACCGACCCGGCGCGTGACGCGGCCTGGCGCACGCGGCTGTCGCACCGCTTCGACGCTGAGTTCGGCACCGACCTGCGCAACGCGCCCGGCGGCGCGGGCCGTGTGCCCTTCACGGCGGAAGCGGCGGCGCTGCTGGCGCACTTCCGGCCGCCGGTGGTGAGCTTCCATTTCGGCCTGCCCGCCCCGGCACTGCTGCAGGCGGTGAAGAACTGGGGCGCGGTGGTGATGTCGTCGGCCACCACCGTGGCCGAGGCGCGCTGGCTGCAGGCGCACGGTGCCGATGTGGTGATCGCCCAGGGCCTGGAAGCCGGCGGCCACCGCGGCCACTTCCTGGACGACGACCTGAGCCTGCAGCTGGGCCTGATGGCGCTGCTGCCGCAGGTGGTGGACGCGGTGACGGTGCCGGTGGTGGCCGCCGGCGGCATGGCCGATGCACGCGGCGTCAGGGCGGCGATGGCGCTGGGCGCCAGCGGCGTGCAGGTGGGCACCGCCTACCTGCTGTGCCCCGAGGCCGACACCAGCACCGTGCACCGGCGCGCGCTGGCCAGCCCGGCCGCGGCGCACACGGCGCTGACCAACGTGTTCACCGGCCGACCGGCGCGCGGCGTGCTGAACCGCGTGATGCGCGAGATGGGCCCGCTGGCCGACGAAGCGCCGCGTTTCCCGCTGGCCACCAGCGCGCTGGCGCCGCTGCGCGCCGAAGCCGAGGCACGTGACAACGGCGACTTCTCGCCGCTGTGGGCGGGCCAGGCGGCCCCGCTGAGCCGGCCCCTGCCGGCCGCCGAGCTGACACGGGCCTTGGCGGCCGGGCTGGTGGCTTGACAGTCAAGTCAGGTGGTCGGGCCCGAAGCTGTGCGGCAGCAGCCCCGCCATCGTGGCGCGCAGGCGCAGCACCGCGCCACCCTCGGCGGTGACGCCGCCTGACAGCACCGGGGCATCGCCCGCCGCGAACTCGCGCAGCTTCTGCCGGCAGCCGCCGCAGGGGGTGATGGGCTGGCCGCTGTCGGCCACCACGGCGGCCGCCACCACACGCCGGCCGCCGGCCATCACCAGGTGGGCCAGGGCCACCGCCTCGGCGCACAGGCCTTCGGGGTAGGCGGCGTTCTCGATGTTGGCGCCGGCATGCAGGCGGCCCTGCTCGTCCAGCAGCGCCGCGCCCACCGCAAAGCGCGAGTAGGGCGAATGCGACTGCCCACGCGCATGGGCAGCGGCCTGCAGCAGACGGTCTTCGTCGGCAGCTTCCACGTCATCCCCAGACGAGTCGGCCGGCCTGCAGCACCACGTCGCTGCGCGGCTGCGCCACGCAGGGCAGCACGGCGCCTTCGGCGCGCTCGTCGCGGCTGATGCCGGGCCAGTCGATCACGTAGTGCACCTCGCCGGCTTGCAGCTGCGACAGGCAGGCGCGGCAGCTGCCGTTGCGGCAGGCGCTGCGCAACGGCACGCCGGCCTGCAACGCGGCTGCCAGCAGCGTCTGGTCGGGCGCCGCGCTGAAACAGTGGGCGCCGGGCTCCAGGCGGATGGTGTGCAACGGGGACATCAGCGCAGTCTATCGGCGGCCAGCGGAAACAAAGTGTTCGTCCACTACAGCCGGGCTAGCACGCGCCGATGAGAACGTCATGCCGCCCCGCGACACCGCCCCTGCCCCGCTCGACGGGGCGCCCGAGACGACGCCGCGCACGCTGCCCCGCGCAGCGTTTCCGGCGGCCTTGCGCCGCTTCGGCAGCCAGCCGGTGTACCGGGTGATCGAGGTGACCCGGGAACCCAATGGCCGCCTGAGCCTGCAGGGCCGCATCTGGCACACCGACCTCGACCGGCTGCGCCGCTTCGGGCGCGCGCTGGCGGCCAATTCGCAATCGCACCGGGTGGTGATCGCCGACAGCCGCGGCGAGCTGGTGGAAGAGCTGGAACTGGCCGGCCCCGGCGAGCGCCAGCCGCTGTGGGGCCAGTGGCAGCAGATTCCGCTGCCGCCGGCGCCACCACGCGCCGCGCCGCCCGCTCCGCCACGGCCGATGGCGGCCCCCGCACCGCGGCCGGCGCCGCAGCCGCTCCCGGCGCCGCCCACGCTGCCGGTGGTGCAGCAGGCGGTACCGACGCCGCCGCCACCGGAAGACGACGAAGTGGCTGCCGCGATGGCCGCGGCCTGGCCGTCGGCCGCGCCCACGCCACCGCGCGACCTGCCGCGCCTGGACAGCGACATCCCCTCGCGGGACTGACCTTCCCTACCAGCGGTAGGTCAGCGAAGCCACCGCATTGCGCCGCGCGCCGAACCAGCAGTCGCCGCGGCCCAGGCAGGTGGCCACGTAGGTCTTGTCGGTCAGGTTGCTGATGTTGAGGGCGGCACGCCAGTGCGTGTTCTCCCAGGCCAGCATCGCGTCCAGCAGCGTGACCGAGGGCACCGTGGGCGCCGCGCCGTCGTGGAAGCTGCTCTTGTAGCGCACGCCCGCGCCCGCCGAGAAGCCCGGCTGCCCGGCCACCATGAAGCGCCACTTGCCCCACACCGCGGCCTGGTCGTGCGGCACTTCCTCCAGCGGCTCGTCGACGTTGGTGTAGGTGTAGCTGGCCACCAGGTCGAAGTCCTTGCGCAGCGCGGCCTTGACTTCCAGCTCCACGCCGGTGGCCTTGGTCTCGCCCACTTGTCTGGACAAGTTGGTGCTGGGGTCGCTGACCAGCTGGTTCTTCTCGCGCAGGTCGTACACCGCGGCATTGACGATCAGCCGGCCGTCGGCCGACTCGTGCTTGACGCCGGCTTCCCACTGCTTGCCGCGCAGCGGCTTGAAGCGCTGGTTGCCGATGTTGGCCACCGGTGTGAACGACTCGCTGTAGCTGAGGTACGGCGACCAGCCGCCGGCGATGTTGTACATCGCGCCCAGGCGCTTGGTGGTGGCGCTGCTGTCCTGGTCGTCCTGGCCGTCGGTGTGGTTGCGCGCCTGGTCGTGCCGCAGGCCGGCGGTGATGAGCCAGTGCTCGCCGAAGCGGATCTGGTCCTGCAGGTACACGCCCAGCTGCCGCTGGGTGGAGGGGTCGATGGCGAAGCTTTCCGGCGGCGTGAAGGGGGTGTACACCGGGTTGTAGGCGTCGATCAGCGGCACCTGGTCGGGGTCGGAACCCGCGAAGCCGCTGGTGCCCGTCTTGCGGTAGCGCGCGTAGTCCAGGCCCACCAGCAGGTCGTGCTGCACAGCGCCGGTGTTCACGCGGCCCTGCAGGTTCTGGTCGAGCGTGAGCAGCCGCGTCTGCGTGTAGCTGGCGCTGGCATAGCGGCCCAGCAGGCGCTTGCCCGTTGGGTCGGCCGCCCAGTCACCCGGCACGCTGAACGAGTCGCCATAGGTCGTGCGGTAGTCCACCGTGTTGCGGCTGTAACGCAGGCCCTGGTTGAGCTGCCAGCCGTTGTCGAAGCGGTGCTCGAACAACCAGCCCAGCGTGCGGCGCTGCGAGTCGTAGCGGTCCCAGTCGGGGTTGCCGATGAAGCGGCTGGTGGGCAGCTTGCCGTTCGGGTTGGCGGTGACGACGCCCGACCACGGGAAGAACTGCGAGGTGGAGCCGCTCTTGTCGTTCTGCACCAGGCCTTGCAGCGTCAGCGAGGTGACGTTGCTGGGCCGCCACGTGAGCGTGGGCGCCAGCAGGCCGCGGTCGTCACGCACATGGTCCACCTGGGTGTCGGCGTCCCGCGCCACCGCCACCAGCCGGTACAGCCACTGGCCATCGGCGGTCAGCGGCCCGGTGAGATCGGCCTGGACCTGCCGGCGGTTGAAGCTGCCGATCTGCAGGCCCACCTCGCCCTGCGCCACGTCCTGCGGGCGCTTGCTGACCATGTTGACCACACCCCCGGTGGAGCCCTGGCCGAAGAGCATGGCCGCCGGGCCGCGCAGCACGTCGATGCGCTCCAGCGTGTACGGGTCGGTGCGGGTGTTGCTGGTGTAGTAGTCGAAGTTCTTGCGCAGGCCGTCCAGATACTCGTCGGCGTTGCCGCCACGGATGCGGAAGCCGTCGCTGCGCGAGTCCAGGCCATAGGCGTCGGAACGCACGCCGGCCGCGTAGTTGAGCGCGTCCTGCAGGTTGGTGGCGGCCTGGTCCACCAGCTGGTCGCGGGTGATCACGGTGACCGACTGCGCGGTTTCCGACAGCGGCGTGTCGGTCTTGGTGGCGGTGGCGCTGCGGCGGGCGTTGTAGCCCTTGACCGGTCCGGTGGCGGTCTGGCGGTCGGCATTGCCGGTGATCAGCACCTGCGTCACAGGCGCCTCGGGCGTGGCTGCCGGCGTCTGCGCCCAGGCGGCCGGCAGCGCGCCGAACAACAAGGTGGAAGTGGCGGCGCAGGCCAGCGTGGTGCGGCGGGCGCCAAGGTGGGCGCCGGGGTGGGCGCGAAAGCGGGGGCGGGTCATCGGGGGGGTCCTGCAGCTGAGGCGCCCTCTGCACGCCGTGCAGCACCCGCGCTGGCGGCCCGGCCGACCCGGTGAACCCAGCCGCCATGCGCCGCCCGCGCCGATGCACACGAGGTGCGGGCGCAGGGAGGTGGCGAGCGATGGCTGGCTGTTGAGAATCGGATGCTAACGCAAACGATTCTCAATTGCGTATTAGCGTTGCAGGAACTGCCGCAGGTGCGCCATCAGCCGCGAACCCAATCCGCCGGGCATGCCGCCCGCGGGCCGTGGCGCCGGGCGCGGCGTGGCCGGGCGGGGGCGGTGGGCGCTGGCGGCCGGCATGTAGGCGGTGCCCGGCTCCGGCGGCAGTTCGGCGGGCGCGGCCCGGTCACGCGGCTTCACCGCGGGCGCCGCCACGCTCCAGGCCGACAGCGGCGGCTGCGGCAGCGGCGCGGGCGCCGCCAGCACGGTGTAGTCGCGGGTGACGAAGCCCACCGCCGTCCACTCACGCAGCATCAGGCACCAGGGGCGGCGAAGGTCGGCGGCCTGCCCGTCCACCGCCATCACCAGCGGCCCGGCTTCGGCCTGGCCGGGCAGCGCCTCCAGCCGCAGCGAGCCGATGCAGCGCCCATCGAAGGGGCCGCCGCGGTAGGGTTGGTCCAGCACCCACAGCTCCAGCTGCAGCGTGCCGCTGAGGTTGTCGGCCGGCCGCGGGTTGAGCACCCAGTCGACCACCAGTGCCGGCCCCTGGCCGACCACCGGCGCCAGGCTGGCGCCCTGCAGGCGCGGCTGCACGAAGCGCTCGGGCTGGTCGAAGGCCACCTCGTCATGCTGCACCACGCGGCCATCGGCGGTTACCGCCACCAGCCGCAGCGTCATGGCCTGCGGGCCGGTGCCGGCGGGGGGCACGGCCATCACATAGCCTTCCACGCACAGCGGCTCGCCATGGGTGTGCAGCGGCACCGTCACCGCCAGCTCGGCCACCTGGGCGGCGGGGCCGGGCGCATCCAGCGGCCGCGCCCACAGCTGCAGGTGCCAGCGGCCCTGCTCGGCGGCATCGTGGCGCCAGTCGATCTCGGCGTTCAGGCAGGCGGTGTCGCCCTCCACCCGGTAGCCGAAGGTGCCGACGATGCTGGCGGCCGGCCGGTCGGCGACGAGGGGCGGCGGCGTGCTCATGCGGAGGTTCCTCGGGCGTAGAAAAACCGGGTGCGCCCCGGCGGCTGTGGGGCTAGCGCCGCCGGGCGGCCGCGGCGGCGCACAGCGCCAACCCGACCAGGGCCAGCGCACCCGGCTCGGGCACGGTGCCGCCGCCGCTGCCGGCGAAGTCGAATCGCAGGTTGTCGATGGCAAAGCGCGGGTTGTTCTCCTGCGTGATGCGCAGGCTGACCTGGGTGAAGCCGTCCAGGTCTTCCACGCCGACGAAGCGGGGCGTGCTGCCGCTGCTGAACAGCATCTCCTCGCCAGACACGTCGAGGATGAAGTCGCTGCCGTTGGACAGCTGGTCCATGCCGATGCGGATGATCGGGTCGGCAAAGCTCAAGGTGACGCTGAGCCACGAAGGTGCAGCCGCATTGCCGTAATCGAAGTTGCTGGCGGCCTGGCTGCCGAACAGCGCCAGCACGGTGCTGCTGCTGTTGGTGACCAGCCCGCCACCGGTGACGGTGACGCCTTGCGCCGCGAACAGGCTGCCCACGGCGGTGCGGTCGGCCAGCGCATTGAAGTCGATCAGCGTGCCGTTGAAGGCGTCGACCGTCACCGAGACGGGCGCAGCCTGGACAGGGCCTGCGAGCGCGGCCAGCAGACTGGCAGCGGCGCACAACACGGGCGCGAATGTGTGTTTCACCGGCGACACCTTGGTGCAAATTTCACAAGCCTGCGATCCTACGCAAGATTGAGGCCGCCACGATGACGGTTCAGGGCGGCAGCGGATCCTGCGGGAACAGCGCGCTCACCCGCAGCCCGGGCTGCGCCCGTTCAATGCGCAACTGCCCGCCATGCGCCTGCGCCACCAGGCGGCACAGGTACAGGCCCAGGCCCACACCGCCGGTGCGCCGCTGGCGGGCGCTGTCGGTGCGGTAGAAGGGCTCGGCCAGCCGCGCCAGCTGTTCGTCGCTGACGCCCGGGCCGTGGTCGCGCACCGAAAGCACCAGCGCCCCACCCTCGCGCTGCAAACCCAGCACCACCGGCGTGCCGGCCGCATGGCGGCGGGCATTGCCGATCAGGTTGCGCAGCAGCAGCCGCAGCCGGCTGCGGTCCACCGGCAGCAGCGGCAGGCCTTCGGCCAGGTCCAGCTGCAGCGGCGGCGTGCCGGCCTCGTCGGCCGCCACCTCGCGCAGCAGCGCGGCCAAGTCGGTGGGCTCGGTCTGCAGCGCGGCATGGCCGGCGGTCAGCCGTTCGCTGTCCAGCAGGTCGCTGATCAGGTCGCGCATCTCGCCCAGGTCGCGCAGCAGCGCGTCGCGGGCTTCGCCGTCCTCCACCAGCTCGGCATTCACCCGCGCGCGGGTGAGCGGGCTGCGCAGCTCGTGGCTGATGGCCAGCAGCAGGCCGCGCTGCGCCTCCAGCATGCGCTGCAGGTCGGCGGCCATGGTGTTGACCTGCTGGGCCAGCTGGCCCAGCTCGTCCTGGCGCTGCACCGCGATGGGCTGGCTGAAGTTGCCCTGGCCATAACGCTGCACACCGGCGCGTATGCCCTCGATCGGCCGCAGCAGGCTGCTGACGCCACGCCAGGCCAGCGCCACCAGCACCAGCAGCAGCGCCAGGGTCGCCCAGCCGATGCCGCGGGCGCGGCGCTCATGCGGCAGCGGCACCAGCCGGAAGGTGACGCGGTGGCCATCGGCCGTCATGCGGCTCTGCCATTCGGCGCCATCGTCGTCACGGCCGTGGCGGCGGGCCCAGGCGGCCCGCTCGGGGTGGGAGTCCCACTGCACCTGCGGCCCGTCGATCTGGATGCGCAGCGGCAGCCGTTGCACCATCTGCCGCGCCTTGTCGATGGAGGGTGGCGTGCCCAGGTCGGCCGTCGCCAGGTCCAGGTAGTGGGCCACCAGGGGCCGCGCCAGCGCGCGCCAGCCGCCGCCACCGCCGCGGAACGACTCCTGCATGCCGGACAGGAAGACGATGACGGTGGCCACCGCCAGCAGCACGAAGAGACCCACCAGCCGCCAGCGCAGCGAATGGCCCAGGCGCTGGCGGGCGCCTTGCCAGCGGCCGCGCCAGCCGGCGCCGGCTTCGGGCACCGCCGTCACGCAGCCGGCCCCGCGGCGAAGGCATAGCCCACGCCCCGCAGCGTGCGGATGCAGTCCAGCGGCTCCAGCTTCTTGCGCAGCCGGCTCACCAGGATGTCCACCGCGCGGGTGAGCAGGTCTTCGGCCGCATGGCCGCGCAGGCGCTCCAGGATCTCGTCGCGGCTGAACACCTTGTGCGGCTCGCGCGCCAGCATCACCAGCAGCTCGAACTCGGTGCCGGTGAGGTCCAGCAGCTCGCCCTGACGCAGCGCCTGGCGGCGGTCCAGGTCCAGGCTCAGGCCGTCGAAGGCCATCAGCCGCGGGCCGGCGGCCGGCGCCGCTGCGGTGGTGCCGCGGCTGCCGCTGCGCCGCCACACCGTCTGCAGGCGGGCCAGCAGTTCGCGTGGCTCGAAGGGCTTGGGCACGTAGTCGTCGGCGCCCAGCTCCAGGCCCACCACGCGGTCCATCACGTCGCCGCGGGCGGTGAGCATGACGATGGGCAGGTCGCTGTGCTTGCGGATGGTGCGGCACAGCTCGAAGCCGTCCATCTCCGGCAGCATCACGTCGAGGATGGCGGCATCGAAGCCGCCCTCCTTCAACAGCGCCAGGCCGGCGCTGGGTGTGGTGGCCGACACCAGCTCGCAGTCGAAGCGGCGGAAAAAGGCCGCCAGGGGCGCGGCCAGTTGTTCGTCATCGTCGATCAGCAGCAGGCGTCGCATGCGGCCATTGTCGCGATCAGCTGCGCGGGCCGCGCTCGCCATGGTGGCCCCGCGGACCGCCGCGGCGGTTCAGGAAGTCGCGCACCTGCTGCTGCTGCTCGGGCCGCAGGCTGTCGTAGAAGTCGCCCATCGCGTTGATGAGCTGCGGGCCGCTGGTCTGCAGGGCCTGCGTCTTCTGCTGCAGCAGCACCTGGGCGCGGTTGCGGTCGAAGCTGTTGCCGCTGATCAGCGACTGCAGCTCGGCGCGCGGGCCGCCGGCAGCCCCGCCCATGGCCTCGCGCTGGGCCTTCATCGTGGCGGCCAGGGTGTCGAGCTTGGCCTTCTGCGCCGCGTCCAGCTGCAGGCGGCTGGCGATGCGCTCCAGCATCTTCGCCTGGTGCGCGGCGCGTTCTTCAGGGCTGTGCTGGCCCCAGCCGGGGCGGCCCGGCTCGCCGTTGGCGGCCGCGAAGGCCGACAGGCCACCGAGGAGGACCGAAGCGCCGAGCACGCCGGCCAGAGTACGTTGGATCCAGACTTTCATCGTGGGCTTTCCATCAGGGGTTGCGATGGAAGCCATGGTGCCGGCGGCGCTGCGGCCGGTCCTCTCGCCACGGTATCGGCGCGTTTCGTTTCTTTTCACCGATGAAGTTGCGTGCCCGCGGGCCCGGCCTGCGTGAAGCCGGACCCTCGGTTCACTTCAGCGCAGTCACTTCGGCCGCCGCATCTTGAAGAGCGCCTCGGGCGTGATCTCGAAGTAGTCGGCCGGGCCGCCGCCGCGCAGGATGGGGCGGGCGGCGGCGGTGTCGTACACGCCGCCCACCAGCAGCGACTTGTCGATGTGCACGGCCACCACCTCGCCCAGCACCAGCCAGGTGTCCACCGGCGTGGCGTCCACCGTCTGCAGCCGCACGATCTGCGTGACCTTGCACTCGAAGTTCACCGGGCTCTCGGCCACGTGCGGCACGCTGATGAGGGTGGAGGCGCGCGGCGTCAGCCCGGCCAGCTCGAACTCGCTCACCTCGGGCGGCACGGCAGCGCAGGTGGCGTTCATGGCCTCGGCCAGCGGGCGCGTGGCCAGGTTCCAGGTGAACAGGCGCGTGCGCTCGGCGTTGCGCACCGAATCCTTGTAGCCGATGCTGCTGAAGCCGACGATGGGCGGCGTGTAGTTGAAGGCGTTGAAGAAGCTGTACGGCGCCAGGTTGAGCCGCCCTGCCTCGTCGTGCGTGGCCACCCAGCCGATGGGGCGCGGGCCGACGATGGCATTGAACGGATCGTGCGGCAGGCCATGGCCCAGCCGCGGCTCGTAGCTGTGGATGTGGTCGGGCAGCGCAGCCATCTTCAACCCACCTTCTTCAGGCCGCGCGCAAAGCGCTGGCCGTTGCCCACGTAGTGCGAGGCGCTGCGTTGCAGGCCGGCGATCTGCTCGGGCGAAAGCTCGCGCACCACCTTGGCGGGGCTGCCGAGGATCATCGAGCCGTCGGGAAATTCCTTGCCTTCGGTGACCAGCGAGCCGGCGCCTACCAGGCAGTGCTTGCCGATGCGCGCGCCGTTGAGCACCACCGCGCCGATGCCCACCAGCGAGCCATCGCCGATGGTGCAGCCGTGCAGCATCACCATGTGGCCGACGGTCACGTTCTCGCCGATGGTCAGCGGCTTGCCGGGGTCGGCATGCAGCACGCAGCCTTCCTGCACGTTGCTGTTGGCGCCGATGCGCACCGGCTCGGGCTGGTCGCCGCGCACCACGGCGCCGAACCACACGCTGGCGTTGTCGCCCAGCTCCACGTTGCCGATGACCTGGGCACTGTCGGCCACCCAGGCGGTGTCGGCGATGCGGGGGGTCAGGTCGTCCAGTTGATACACGCCCATGCGTTCGTCTCCCTCAGGCTTTGGATGCGACGGATGCTAGCCGGCAGCGGGCAGCAGCACACCGGCCTCGCGCAAGGCCTCGATGTCACCATCGAGATAGCCCAGCTCGTGCAACAGTGCTTCGGTGTGCTGGCCCAGCGCGGGCGGCGGCTGGCGCACGCCCAGGCGCTCACCGCCCAGTGCCAGCGGCAACAGCGCGGTGCGGGTCTCGATCCGGCGGCCGGCGCCGCTGGCATCGGCCGGCAGCGTCACCGGCGCCAGGCCGCCGGTGGCCAGCAGGTGGGGGTCGTCCAGCAGGTCCTGCGGCCGGGTGATGGGCGCATAGGGCAGGCCGTGGCGCTCGAAGGTGGCGGCGATTTCCGCAGCGCTGCGGTCGGCCAGGTGCTGGCGCAGCTGCGGCAGCAGCCAGCTGCGCGCGGCCACCCGCAGGTTGTTGCTGGCCAGGCGCGGGTCGGCCTTGAGCGCCGGCAGCGCAAAGGCGTCGCAGAACAGCGCCCACTGCGTGTCGCTGACCACCGCCAGGAAGATCTGCTCGCCGCCGGCCACGGTGAACACGTCGTACACCGCCCAGGCCGAGATGCGGCTGGGCATGGGCGCGGCGGCCTGGCCGGTGACGGCGAACTGCATCATGTGCTGCGCCACCAGGAACACGTTGTTCTCGAACAGCGCGCTCTGCACCTCCTGGCCGCGGCCGGTGCGCTCACGCTGGGCCAGTGCGGCCATCGCGCCGATGGCGCCGAACATGCCGCCCATGATGTCGTTGACGCTGGTGCCCGCGCGCAGCGGCCGGCCTTCGGGGCCGGTCATGTAGGCCAGGCCCCCCATCATCTGCACCACTTCGTCCAGCGCGGTGCGGTGCTCGTACGGGCCTGGCAAAAAGCCCTTGTGGCTGACGTAGACCAGCCGTGGGTTGAGCTGCGACAGCGCCGAGTAGCCCAGGCCCAGCTTGTCCATGGTGCCAGGCTTGAAGTTCTCGCTGAACACGTCGGCCGTGCCCACCAACCGCAGCACCAGCTCGCGGCCGCGCGCGTCCTTCACGTCCACCGCCAGGCTCTTCTTGTTGCGGTTGAACACCGAGAAGAAGCCGGCGCCCGAGCCCACCAGGCGACGCGTGGCATCGCCCTGCAAGGGCTCCACCTTGATGACCTCGGCGCCCAGGTCACCCAGCACCAGGCCACAGGTGGGGCCCATCACCATGTGGGTGAACTCGACGACGCGGGTGCCTTGGTAGGGCAGCTCGCGCTGCGCGGTGTCTGGCGTCGGTGCACTCATCGCGCCACCTCGCCCGTGGCGACGAAACCTTTGGGCAGGCCGGCATCGGGCACATGGCCGTACAGCGGTTCATCAGGCAGGCCTTCACGCAGCAGCCTGCGGGCCTGCAGCAGCGCCGGCAGATCGATGCCGGTGCGGTGGCCCATGGCCTGCAGCATCCACACCAGGTCTTCGGTGACGATGTTGCCGCTGGCGCCGGGCGCGTAAGGGCAGCCGCCGATGCCGCCCTGGCTGGCGTCGAAGGTGGTGACGCCCGCTTCCAGCGCCGCCACCACGTTGGCCAGGCCCTGGCCGCGGGTGTTGTGGAAGTGCGCGCCGCCCGCGCGCTCGCCCAGCTCGGCCTGCAGCCGGGTGAACAGGCGCCGCACCTGCACCGGCTCGGCATAACCGCTGGTGTCCGACAGGCCCACCTCGTCCACGCCCAGCGCGGCCATCGTCGTGGCCATGCGCAGCGTCTCGTCGTCGCTCACGGCGCCGGCCAGCGTGCAGCCGAAGGCCACCGACAGACCGGCCTCCAGCGCGATGTGCGGGTAGCGCTCGTTGCGCAGCGCCACCACGTTGCGCACCTCGTCGGCCATCTGCGCATGGGTCTTGCGCACGTTGGCCAGCGAATGGGCTTCGGTCACCGACACCGGCAGCGTGAGCTTGTGCACGCCGGCTTCGAAGGCGGCCTGTGCGCCGCGGAAGTTGGGCGCCAGCGCCGCCACCCGCAGGCCAGGCAGCGTGAGGGCCTGGGCCACCACCTGCTGGATGTCGGCCATCTGCGGCAGCAGTTTGGCGGGCACGAAGGAGCCGACCTCGATCTCGGCCACGCCGGCAGCGGCCAGCGCCGCGATCCAGCGGTGCTTGGCCGCGGTGGGCATCACGGTGGTGATGCTTTGCAGGCCGTCGCGCGGGCCCACTTCGCTGATCAACAAGGTTGCCATGGGAATCTCGCGCTCCGGCTGCAAGTTCTGTAAGATAGAACGATCGTTCGTACAACAGAATTCTAATCCGGATGCCCCGCAAAGCCGCCACCGCCTCCCTGGCCGACCAGCATGCCGCCCCCGGCGGCGCTGCCGCGGTCGATCGCGCACTGTCGCTGCTGGGCTGCTTTCGGGCGGGGGAGGCGGGGCTCTCGCTGGCCGAGCTGGCCGAACGCAGCCAGCTCTACAAGAGCACCGCGCTGCGGCTGCTGGCTTCGCTGGCGCATGCGCAGCTGGTGGCGCGCAGCGCCGATGGCCGCTATGCGCTGGGCCCCGGCGTGGCGCGGCTGCATGCGGTGTACCTGTCGTCGTTCTCGCTGCAGGCGCTGGTGCTGCCGGTGCTGCAGCAGCTGGTGGCGCACACCCAGGAAAGCGCGGCCTTCCACGTGCGGCAGGGCGACCAGCGCCTGTGCCTGTACCGGGTGGATTCACCGCAGGTGCTGCGCGACCACACCAAGGCCGGCGACCTGCTGCCGCTGGACAAGGGCGTCGGCGGGCGGGTGCTGCTGGCCTTTGCCGGCCAGCGCGGCCGGGTGTATGAACAGATCCGCCGTGAAGGCGTGTGCGCGCTGTCGGGCGACCGCACGGCCGAGCTGTCGGGGATCTCGGCGCCGGTGTTCGGCGCCTCGGGTGAGCTGGTGGGCGCGCTCACGCTCACCATGCCCACGCCGCGCTACCGGCCGGCCACGCAGCGGCCGGCGGTGCAGGCAGCGGCAGCGCAGCTCAGTGCTGCGCTGGGGTATGTGGAAGACTGAAAGTCAGTAGAGGACTCGGCAGCGGATCGTGCCGGGCACGCCGCACAGTTGCGACAGCGCGGCGTCGCTGGTGGTGCTGTCGACGTCGATCACCACATAGCCCACGTCGTCGTTGGTGCGCAGGTACTGCGCGGCGATGTTGATGCCGGCCTGCGAGAAGCGCTCGTTCACGTGCGCCAGCACGCCCGGCACGTTGCGGTGGATGTGCAGCAGGCGGCTGCGGCCGGTGTGCTCGGGCAGCGCCACCTCGGGGAAGTTGACCGCCGACACCGTGGAGCCGTTGTTGCTGTAGCGGATGAGCTTGGCCGCCACTTCGCGGCCGATGTTGGCCTGCGCCTCGGCGGTGCTGCCGCCGATGTGCGGTGTCAGCAGCACGTTCTCGAAGCGCGTGAGCGGCGACTCGAACACCGCGTCGTTGCCCTTGGGCTCGACCGGGAACACGTCGATGGCGGCGCCGCCGATGTGCTTGCGCTCCAGCGCGTCGGCCAGCGCATCGATGTCCACCACCGTACCGCGCGAGGCATTGATCAGGTGCGCGCCCGGCTTCATCTTCGCCAGCTGCTCGGCGCCGATCAGGTTGACGGTGGAAGGCAGCTCGGGCACGTGCAGCGTGACCACGTCGGCACCCGCCAGCAGCTCGTCCAGCGACGCCACCTGGCTGGCGTTGCCCAGCGTCAGCTTGGCCTCGATGTCGTGGAAGATGACCCGCATGCCCAGCTGCTCGGCCAGCACGCCGATCTGGGTGCCGATGTGGCCGTAGCCCACGATGCCCAGCGTCTTGCCACGCACCTCGTAGGAGCCGGCGGCGCTCTTGTCCCAGCCACCGCGGTGCTGCAGCGCGTTCTTCTGCGGAATGCCACGCATCAGCATGATGACCTCGGCCAGCACCAGCTCGGCCACGCTGCGGGTGTTGCTGAACGGCGCGTTGAACACCGGGATGCCCAGGTGCATGGCCGCCGCTAGGTCGACCTGGTTGGTGCCGATGCAAAAGCAGCCCACCGCCGCCAGCTTGGGCGCCTGCTGCAGCACCTCAGCCGTGAGCTGGGTGCGCGAGCGGATGCCCAGGAAGTGCGCGTCGTGGATGGCTTCGACCAGCGCGTCGCCCGTCAAGGCCTTGGGCGAGGTGACGATCTGCGTGTAGCCGTCGGCCTGCAGCGCATCCACCGCGGTGGCGTGGATGCCTTCGAGCAGCACGAACTTGAGCTTGTCCTTGGCGACGGAAAGGCGCTGTGTCATCTTGTTCTGGCAGTTGGAAGCAGTCCGACCATTGTGGCAACCGCCGTTGCCTGTCACGGCGGTGGGGCCATGATCAGGCTTGGCCTCGTTTGATCTGCAGCGGCCCGAACGACTGGCAGTTGGGCATCATCGAGATCGCGTTGATGGTGACGTGCGGCGGCCGGCTGGCCAGCCAGTGCACGGTGTCGGCAATGTCCTCGGCCGTCAGCGGCTGGGTGCCGGCGTACACGCTGGCGGCCTTCTGGTCGTCGCCATGGAAGCGCACGTTGGAAAACTCGGTGCCGCCCACCAGGCCCGGCTCCACGCAGCTGGCCCGCACGCCGGTGCCGATCAGGTCGGCATTCAGGTTGTGGGTGAACTGGTGCACGAAGGCCTTGGTGGCGCCGTACACATTGCCGCCGGGGTAGGGCACCTCACCGGCGATGGAGCCGATGTTGATGACCGTGCCGCGGCCCCGGGCCACCATGCCCGGCACGATGGCCCGGGTGACGTTGACCAGGCCCGCGCAGTTGGTGGCGATCATGCGCTCCCAGTCGTCGATGTCGGCCTGGTGGGCCGGCGACAGGCCCAGCGCCAGCCCGGCGTTGTTGACCAGCACGTCCACCTCGGCGAACGGGGCGGGCAGGGCGGCCAGCGCCGCGGCGGCGGCCGGGCGATCGGTCACGTCCAGTGCCAGCGGCAGCACGCGGCCGGGGTGCTGCTCGGCCAGCGCCTGCAGCCGGTCCAGCCGGCGCGCGGCAGCAATGACATGGGCGCCATCGGCCAGAAAGCGCTGGGCGATGGCAAGTCCGAAGCCGGCGCTGGCGCCGGTGACGAGAACGGTGGTCATGCAGCAGATCCTTGTTCGGGGGATCCGCCACTGTAGAGCCTCAATCAGCGCTTGGCAGCCGCGCCGCCATCCGGCCCAGCAGGCGCGTCAGCGTGGCCTGCTCCTCGGCGCTGAGGTCGGCCGCCAGCGTGGCCGCCAGGCGCTTGCGCTGGCGCTGCATCTGGCGGTGCGCGGCCTTGCCGGCGTCGGTGAGCGTGAGGCGCCAGCGGCGGCCGTCCGCCGCGTCGGGCGCGCGCTGCAGCAGCCCGGCCTCCACCAGCCGCGCGGCCATGCGGGTGACCTGCGCCTTGTCGCGCCCGGTCACCTGCGCCAGCTGTTGCTGCGAGCAGCCCTCGCCCTCGGCCACCACGGCCATCAGCCACAGGTCCAGCGGGCTGGCGGCAATGCCCTGCTCGTCCAGCACCCGCTGCATCCAGCCTCGGTAGCCGTTGAACACGTCGATCACCGGCTGCAGCAGATCGTCTTCCGGGCGGGGGGCGGGCATGGAGGTCTCCGGGGTTCTGGTCTTGTCGAACGATGATACGGCGAATTTGGTTGATTGCATCAACCATTTATCGCTAAGATGGCCAGCTTCGCCCCACCCGTCGCGCCGGCCGCGGCGCTCACCATCATGTCCACATCCACCGCCGGCGCGCTGCCGGCCGCCCGGGCGCCGCTGTCGCTCATCCTCGTGCTGGGCGGGCTGGCCGCCTTTGCGCCGCTGTCCATCGACCTGTACCTGCCCGCGTTCCCGGCCATCGCGGCCGACCTGGGCGTGCCGGCCGGCCAGGTGCAGTACACGCTGGCAGCCTACTTCCTGGGCATGGCACTGGGCCAGGCGGTGCACGGCCCGCTGGCCGACCGTTTCGGCCGCAAGCCACCGCTGTATGCCGGGCTGGCGCTGTACCTGCTCGCCTCCATCGGCTGCGCGCTGGCCACCGACGTGGCGGTGCTCACCGCGCTGCGCTTCGTGCAGGCGCTGGGCGGCTGCGTGTGCATGGTGGTGCCGCTGGCGATGGTGCGCGACCAGTTCGACCCGCAGACATCCGCCCGTGTGCTTTCGCGGCTGATGCTGGTGATGGGCATGGCGCCGATGCTGGCGCCGCTGGCCGGCTCGGCGGTACTGGCCGCCGCCGGCTGGCGGATGATGTTCTGGATCCTCGCCGCCTGCGGCGCAGCCGGCCTGCTGGCCTGCGCGCTGGTGCTGCCTGAATCGCTGCCGCCGGCTCGCCGCCGCCCCACTTCACCCCTGAAGGCGCTGCGCACCTATGCGGGCCTGGGCCGCGACCGCCGCTTCCTGGGCCATGCGCTGGCCATGGGGCTGGGCAGCGCGGGCATGTTCGCCTACATCGCGGCGTCGCCCTTCGTGCTGATCCAGCTGCACGGGCTGTCGCCGCAGGCCTACAGCCTGGTGTTCGGTGCCAATGCGCTCGGGCTGGTGGCGGCCTCGCAGCTCAACCACCGCTGGCTGAAGCAGCTGGCCGCGCCGGTGCTGCTGCAACGTGCGCTGTGGTGGACCGCCGCGGCCGGCCTGCTGGTGCTGGCGGTGGCCTTGCTGGCCGGCCACTGGCCGGCGGTGGCGCTGCCGGGCACGCTGCTGGGGCTGTTCCTCTTCGTCGGCTCGCTGGGCTTCGTCAATGCCAATGCAGCCGCGGGCGCGATGGCACACCAGGGCCACCAGGCCGGCAGCGCCTCGGCGCTGATGGGCACGCTGCAGTTCACGCTGGCCAGCCTGGCCGGGGCCGCCGTCGGCCTGCTGAACGACGGCAGCGCCCTGCCCATGGGCTTGGCGATGGCGCTGGCCGGCGTGTTGGCGCTGCTGTGCTACCGCACCTTCGGGCGCGACTGAAGTCAAGCTGCAGCCAGCTGACCTTCGAGGCCGGTCTTCGGCAGGCCGCAGAAGGCGAAGTCCAGCTCGGGCACGCGGCCGCTGACGATGTCGGCGATCGCGCGGCCGGAGCCGCACGAATGCGTCCAGCCCAGCGTGCCGTGGCCGGTGTTGAGGAACAGGTTGCCGATCTTCGAGCGGCCGATGTAGGGCACGTTGGACGGCGTGGCCGGGCGCAGCCCGGTCCAGAAACGGGCGCCCTGGCCGTCGGTCATCTGCGGGAACAGCTCGCGCGTGCGGCGCACGATGGCTTCGCAGCGCACTAGGTTGAGCGCGGTGTCGTAGCCGTTCAGCTCGGCCGTGCCGGCGATGCGCAGCCGGTCACCCAGGCGCGAGAACACCAGCTTGTACTCGTCGTCGGTGAGCGAGACGTTGTACGAATGGGCCGGGTCGATCACCGGCAGCGTGACCGAGTAGCCCTTGGCCGGGTAGATGCGCAGCGTGATGCCCAGCTGCCGCGCGAAGGCCGCGCTGTACGAACCCATGCACAGCACGAAGGCGTCGGCCGACTCGCGCCGCACCACGCCGTCGGCATCGGCCACCTGCACCGCCTGCAGCCGGTCGCCGTCGCGCTCCAGACCCACGATGCGGGTGTTGTTGAGAAAGCGCACCCCGGCGGCCTGCGCATGCCGCGCCAGCCCCTGGGTGAAGGCGTGGGCGTCGCCCGACTCGTCGCTGGGCGTCATGCTGCCGCCGACGATGCGGTCACGGCACTGGGCCAGCGCCGGCTCGATCTGCACGCATTCGTCGGCCGTCTTCATGTCCAGCTCGCAGCCGTGTTCGCGCATCACGCGGGCCGGCTCCTGCGCGGCATCGAACTCCTGCTGGCTGGTGTAGAAGTGCAGGATGCCCTTGGTGAGATGGTCGTAGGGCAGGTTGAGCTGGCCGCGCAGCTGCTGCAGCGTGCTGCGGCTGTACAGGCCCAGGTTGACGATCTGGCGGATGTTGTGGCGGGTGCGGGCCGGCGTGCATTCGCGCAGGAACTGCAGGCCCCACAGCCATTGCTGCGCATCGGGCCGCAGTCGGAACAGCAGCGGTGCGTCTTCACGCGCCAGCCACTTGAGCACCTTCATCGGCGCGCCGGGGTTGGCCCACGGCTCGGCGTGCGAGACGGAGATCTGCCCGCCGTTGGCGAAGCTGGTTTCCAGGCCGGCGCCCGGCTGGCGGTCGATCAGGGTGACGTCGTGGCAGGCTTGCTGCAGGAACCAGGCGGAAGTGACGCCGGTGACACCGGCGCCCAGGACGATGACTTTCATGAAGAAGCACCTCAGGCAGAACATGCAATGGGAAGGACGAACGACCCTGTGGGATCGAACGTGCCGCTCCCGCTGTCCTTGGTACCTGAGAGATTCAGCGCCGGCCCCTCACGGGCATGGCGCCTTGCTCCTTCGGTGGAAGCCCGGTGGGCTTCACTCTCCAGCGTCGGCCAATCAACAGATCCAGTACGGTGCCTGAGCGTGCATGGGAGGTTGCGCCTTCGGCGGCATGCCGCGGGGCATGCGCTCTCCTGAATCTGCGCGCAGTTTAACGGCGGAATCGACGGGTGGTTGTCCGACAGGCGCAACACCGTGCTGCGGCGACACTCGGAGCCCGGCAGCCGCGAAGCGGCGCGCCCGACTGCACAAGGAGAAGACCATGAGTCGCACATTGCTCGTGCTGGCCGTGCTGGTGCTCACCGGCGGCTTTGCGCTGTTGAACTGGACGGCTTTTGCCACCCCCACGCCGCTGTACCTGGGCTTCACCACGGTGGAAGCACCGCTGGGCCTGATCATGCTGTGCCTGGTGGCCCTGCTGAGCGTGGTGTTCGTGATCTGGGCCATCTCGCTGCAGGCCACGCTGCTGATGGAACAGCGCCGCCTGAACAAGGACCTGCAGGCCCAGCGCCAGCTGGCCGACACCGCCGAAGCCTCGCGCTTCACCGAGCTGCGCAGCTTCATTGCGGCCGAGACGCTGCGCATCGCGCAATCGAGCGAGCAAACCCGCGCCGCCCTGGTACAGCGCATGGAACAGCTGGAAGACCGCCAGCGCCTGGCCTTCGAGCAGAACGCCAATGCGATCGCGGCGACCCTGGGCGAGCTGGAAGACCGGCTGGAACGGGGCCAGCCCGCCGGCGGCATGGCCCTGACGGCCGACCGCTCCCGTTTCTAAGCGCTGGCTAGGCGCCTGCTGCCTCCAACGCAGCTCGGCGCCCGAACATCGCCCAGCCTTCCATGGTCAGCACGGGCTCGCCGTGCTGGTTGCGCGCCTCCCAGCGGGAGCGCACCAGGCCCACATGCGGCTTGCTGGCCATGGGGCGGGCTTCCAGCACTTCCAGGCGCACGCTCAGCACGTCGTCCACGTACACCGGCTTGAGCCAGCGCAGGTTCTCGATGCCGGGCGAGCCCAGGCTGCTGCTGTCCAGCACGTACTCGTCGCACATCATGCGCATCACCATCGCGCAGGTGTGCCAGCCGCTGGCGCACAGCCGGCCAAACAGCGACCGGGCCGCGCCTTCGTCGCTGAGGTGGAAGGGCTGCGGGTCGAACTGCCGCGCGAAATCGATGATCTCGTCGTGCATCACCCGCTTGGCGCCGAACTGGCGCACGCGGCCCACCGGAAAGTCTTCCCAGTAGTAGCGCTTGTCGGCCGGCACGGCTGCGCTGGGTCCCTCGCTCATCGTTGCTCCCGTGGTTGGTGTTGAACGGTGAGAATGCCGCCATTCGTCCTCACGCGCACAGCGCCATCGCCATGACCGCCTTGATCGCCGGACTGCTGCTGTTCCTCGGCCTTCATTCCACCCGCATCTTCGCCGAGGGCTTTCGCCAGCGGCAGATGGCGCGGCTGGGCCTCAACGGCTGGAAGGCGGTCTACTCCATCGTCTCGCTGGTGGGCTTCGTGCTCATCGTCTGGGGCTATGGTCAGGCCCGGCTCGACCCGGTGCTGATCTGGGAGCCGCCGCGCGGCATGCGCCATGCAGCGGCGCTGCTCACGCTGTTCGCATTCGTACTGCTGGCCGCTGCCTACGTGCCGCGCAACCAGATCAAGGCCAGGCTGCACCACCCCATGGTGCTGGCGGTCAAGGTATGGGCCTTCGCCCACCTGCTGGCCAACGGCATGCTGGCCGACGTGCTGCTCTTCGGCAGCTTCCTGCTGTGGTCCATCGTGCTGTTCGCCGCCTCGCGCCGGCGCGACCGCCGCGAAGGCACCGTGTACCCGCCCGGCACGCTGGCCGGCACCGCCATCACCGTGGTGGTGGGCGTGGCGGCCTGGCTGCTGTTCCTGTTCAAGCTGCACGTCTGGTTGATCGGCGTGTCGCCGATGCAATGAGGCGCGGCTTCTGGCGCCAGGCGCTGCTGGGCCTGGCGGCGCTGGCGCTGTCCGTGTATGCCGCGCTGCTGGGTTGGCTGTGGTGGCAGCAGGAGTCGCTGATCTTCCGCCCCACGCCACTGCCGGCCGACTACCGCTACACGCTGCCGGCCGATGCGCACGAGGTGTTCATCGACGTACCCGGCGCGCGGCTGCATGGCCTGCAGCTGCAGCGGCCCGGCGCACGCGGGCTGGTGTTCTTCCTGCACGGCAACGCGGGCAACCTGGAGCGCTGGTTCGTCGACCTCGACTTCTACCGGTCGCTGAACTACGACGTCTTCATGCTGGACTACCGCGGCTTCGGCAAGAGCAGCGGCCAGGTGGCCAGCCAGGCCCAGCTGCAGGCCGACGTGCGCGCCGCCTGGGACCAGGTGGCGCCGGCCTATGCGGGCCGGCGCATCGTGCTGCTGGGCCGGTCGCTGGGCACCGGCCTGGCGGCCGAACTGGCGGCCAGCCTGCCTGCGGCGCAACGGCCCGACCTGCTGCTGCTGGTGTCACCCTACCGCAGCATGGTGGCGATGGCCGCCGAGCAGTACCCCTACGTGCCCAGCCCGCTGCTGCGCTACCCGCTGCGCACCGACCAGGCGCTGCAGCAACTGGCCGGCAGCGGCTTGCGGGTGCTGCTGGTGCACGGCGATCGCGACCGCCTGATTCCGCTGGCCCACAGCCAGGCGCTGCTGCGGCTGCTGCCCGGGGCCACGCTGCACACGGTGGCGGGGGGCGGCCATGGCGACCTGCAGGCGTTCGACGACTACGAGCGCACGCTGCGCAGCGCCATCAAGGCGTTGGACCGTTGAGGCGCCGCCAGTCGCGGTGCATGTGCCAGCGGGTGTAAGGCTCGGGCGCACCCGACAGCTGCACCGACAGCCGCGTCACCCAGTCGTGCGTGCGTGAGGGCGGCGCGCTGGCCACGGCCACCGCCAGCCACACGCCCACGATGAGCACCAGCTTCTTGGGCGCGCTCACCGGCGGCAGCTGCACCCAGCGCAGGGCCAGCAGGCTGGACGTGGCGCCCAGCAGGAAGCCGGCCCAGCTTTCCGACGGCGAATGCGCATGCACCTTGACGCGTGAGACCGCCACCAGCGCGGCCAGCGCCAGGCCCAGCAACACCGCCGGCGCATGCCAGCGCGGATGGGCGGCGCCCACCGTCTCACGGGCCAGCAGCGGCAGGATGGCGGCCGAGAACATCGCATGGCCCGAGATGCCGGTGAAATCGAGCGGCGCATAGCCCACGCCATAGCCGATGAAGGCGATCTTGGTGGCGGTGGTGAGCAGCGCCGCCACCGCGGTGGTGGACAGCCACACCAGCGCCACGCGCGGCGCCTGTGCACGCAGGGCCAGCCAGGCGGTGACGGCCAGCAACGCGGGCAGCAGCAGCTGCGCTTCGCCCAGGCGGGTGACGGTGTGCCAGAACAGATACATCGTGAGGACGGGGCAGCAATGACAAGGCCGGCATGCAGCCGGCCCTGGAGATGGGTAGAAACCCGAGCTTACTTGCCGCCGAGCTGCTTCTTCAGGTCAAGACCCACGCCTTTGTTGACGAATTGCATCGTGGCCACCTTGCTCAGGTCGACCTCACCCGGCTTGTACAGGCCCGCCTTGACCATCTTGTCGTAGAAGTCCTTGACCCGTTCTGGCTTCATCGCGCCGATGCCCAGCGTGGTGGCGTCGCCCGAATCGACGATGCCCAGGCCCTTCATCAGTGCCACCGACTTGTCCAGCAGCTCGTCGGTCATCTCGGGGTTGTCGCGCTTGATCAACGCGTCGGCGCGGCGGCGATCGCCGTAGAGGTAGCTCACCCAGCCCAGCACCGAGGCATTGACGAAGCTGCGCACCAGCTCGGGGTCGGTCTTGACCATCTCGGTCCGCGCCTCGATGGTGGTGCTGTAGGTGCTGTAGCCGTGGTCGGCCAGCAGGAAGGTCATCGGCTTGAAGCCGCCCTGCTTCTCGATGGAGATGGGTTCTTCCACCGCATAACCCTGCTGGATGCTCTTCTTGTCGGCCAGGAAGGGGCCCAGGTTGTAGTTGTAGGGCTTGAGGTTTTCGTCCTTGAAGCCGTACTCGGCCTTCAGCCAGCTCCACCACGAGAACTGCGCGTCCTTGGCGATGAAGGCGGTGGGCGCGGTCTTCAGGTCGGCGAACTGCCTGTAGCCCTGGTCGGGGTGGGCGAACAGCGCCTGCGGATCCTTCTGGAACATCGAGGCCACGACGATCACCGGCACGCCGTTCTTGGCGTTGTCGAAGCTGTGCAGCAGGTTGCCGGTCATCAGGAAGTCGATCTTGCCGGCCGGCAGCAGCGGCCGGTTGTTGACCTGCGGCCCGCCCTGGCGGATCTCCACGTCCAGACCCATCTTCTTGTAGGTGCCGTCGGCCAGCGCCTGGTAGAAGCCGCCGTGTGCGGCCTGCGCCTTCCAGTTGGTGGCGAACACCACCTTGGTCTGCGCCTGCGCGCCCAAGGCAGTGACGACGAGGGCGGCAACAGCGACAGCACGTGAAGGCATGGTGGTGACGGCTTGAAGAGGTGAGGGCGACTATAGCGAGCGGGCCCTGGTGTTACACACCTGCAAAGCCGTTTGACCTGGGCGGTGCGGCAATGCAACAATTTCGGCTTCTCAACAACGGAGTCCGTGCTTGGACAGTGCCTCTAGTCATGCGATGCGAGCCGGGATGGCCGCAACCCCGCTGACGCGCTGAACGCCGACTCCGTCGGCGCGCACGCGCCGACCGCACCCTGGGCCTGAACGGCCCCACCGCCTTCCCTGCTCGCATCGCTTCATCGCTGTGGCGGTGCGCTCGCGCGCACCTGCTGCAGCCGGCCATGCCCTTCACGAACCGTCCTGCCTCAGGAGGTGTTCATGCGAGACCTGTTTTCCCCCGTCAAGCCGCCGGTGGCTGTACCGCCGTTGTCGCGCGAAGAGCGCGTGCAGGAACTGTTGCGCCTCGAGCAGCGCACGCCCTGGACCACCCGGCGCGTGCGCAGCGCGCTGCTGCCGCCACCGGCCGCGGTGGCGCGCACGCCACTGTCAACGACGCCCACGTGATGCGCCCGACCGGCCGCTCGTCTTGTATAAACGAGGGCCGCGGCGGCTGTGGACAACACTGTGGGCAACCACTGCACAAGCAGCGGACAACTGGCATCCAGGAGCCACCCCATGCTGGATTTTCAAACCGAGATTCAGGCGTACAAGGAAGCGCTGCCTGATCTATTGAACGAGCACGACGGGCAGTTTGTCGTGATCCATGGATCCAAGGTGGACGCCACGACGTTCGACACCTACGAGCAAGCGCTGGAATGGGCGTACACCCAGTACGCCGGTGACCGCTTTTTCGTCAAGCAAGTAGAAGTGCAGGCACACGCCACGCATTTCATGCGTGGCTTCGCCGAGTGAGGGGGTTCACTGCACCGATCCATCGATCCGGTGCAGTCATCCCCGACACCGGCGCCAGCTGCGCCTGGGTGGACGAGATGCACATGCGCTCGCTGGGGCTGCAACCGCGCAGCTGGGCTGAGGTGCATACCGTCACGGGCGGCGGCATCGCCACCGAGTTTCCAGCATACGAGGTCGGTATCACGCTGGGCGGACAGGCCAGTCCCAACACCAGGCGCTTTCAGCTGCTGATCGGTGGACAGCCTTTCATCAATCAACCGTTCGACGGGCTGATCGGCCGAGACATCCTCAATGTCTGCAGGATCGGCTGGAACGGACCCGCCCGTGAGATCCGGATCGACTACGAGTGAACGTGCCGCCTTGCGAGCGGCGCGCTAATCCCCACCCCGCTCGCTGTCGTGCCAGCGGCCCAGCAGCCAGTGCGACAGCAGCAGCATCAGCCCATAGAGCGCTATGCCGGTGAGCGACACCAGCACCAGCGCGGCGAACATCTTGGGCATCTCGGTGCGGAAGCTGGCTTCCAGGATGCGTGAGGCCAGGCCCGTCTCGCGGCCGGCCGCGCCGGCGGTGAATTCGGCCACCACCGCGCCGATGAGCGACAGGCCGGCCGCCACCCGCAGCCCGGCCATGAAGTAGGGCAGGGCCGAAGGCACCAGCAGATGTACCAGCGTCTGCCAGCGGGTGGCGCGGTACAGCCGGAAGAGGTCGCGCAGCCGCGCGTCGGCGCTGCGCAGGCCCACCACGGTGTTGGCCAGGATGGGGAAGAAGGCGACGATCCACGCGCACAGCAACAGCGCCGCAGTAGTGCTGTCGATGAAGATCAGGATCAGCGGCGCGATGGCCACGATGGGCGTGACCTGCAGCACCACCGCGAACGGGAACAGGCTCAGCTCCACCCAGCGCGACACCGCGAACAGCCCGCCCAGCAGCACGCCGCCCACGATGGCCAGGCCCAGCGCGCCGAAGGTGATTTTGACCGTGTACCACCAGCTGCCCATCAGCGAGCCGAAGTTGGCCCACAGCGTCTTGGCCACCAGCAGCGGGCCGGGCAGCAGGTACTGCGGCAGCGCATAGATGCGCACCACCGCTTCCCAGCCCACCAGCGCGGCCACCGCCACCACGGCGGGCACCACCCAGCGCAGCCAGGGGGCTTCTTGGCGCGCGCGGCTCACAGCGCCGCCTCGCTGGCCTGCTCCATCGCCTGCGACACGGCCGTGCAGCAGCGGATGAACTCGGCACTGCTGCGGAAGGCCGGCGTGCGCGGGTAGGGTGCATCCACCGTCAGCTCCGCGGCCACACGGCCCGGGCGCGCGGCCATCACCACGATGCGCTGGCTGAGGAACACCGCCTCGTACACGCTGTGGGTGACGAAAAGGGCGGTGAAGGCATCGCGCTGCCACAGCGCCAGCAGGTCCTGGTTGAGCTTGAAGCGGGTGATCTCGTCGAGCGCGGCGAAAGGCTCGTCCAGCAGCAGCAGCGAGGGGCGGGTGACCAGCGCACGCGCGATGGAGGCGCGCATCTTCATGCCGCCCGACAGCTCGCGCGGCAGGGCGCGCGCGAAATCGGCCAGGCCCACGGCCGCCAGTGCCGCCTGCACCGCTGCATCGGCCTCGGCCCGCGGCGCGCCGCGCAGGCGCAGCGGCAGGCGCACGTTGTCCTGCACGCTGGCCCAGGGCATCAGCGTGGGCTCCTGGAACACGTAGCCGACGTCATCGGGCGGGCGCTGCACCTGGCCACTGCTGGGCTCGTCCAGCCCCGAGAGCAGGCGCAGCACGGTGCTCTTGCCGCAGCCCGAAGGCCCCAGCAGGCTGACGAACTCGCCGCGGCCGGCCCGCAGGCTCACGTCGGACAGCGCGGTGACGCCATTGGCAAAGCGGCGGCTGACCCGTCGCAGCGCCAGGAAGGGAGGAGACTCGGACAGGGGCGTGGCATGCATGGGCGCCGATGATGCCGCAGGCCATATCCCTAAGCCGGCATCCCCAGCTTGTCGGGCGCAGCATGGTCATGGCGCGCCGCCGGGCTTATGGTGAGTGCATACGTCCGTCTCGCACCTTGCCAGGAGCCTGCCATGACCACTGCCACCCCCGAAGACCGGCCCTTCCGCCCGGCGGCCAAGTGCTGCTACGACCGCATCCTGCCGCGCAACCTGATGCGGCCGATGCCGCTGGCCGCGCCCCGGCCCGGCGGCCGCGCCCGTGCCATCGCAATACGCGGCACCACCTGGGTCAACGGCAGCACGCTGAAGGTGCGCTTCATCGGCGGCACCGCCAACCAGCGTGCCATCGCGCGTGAGCAGGCGGGCTGGTGGGAGGCGGTGGCCAACCTGCATTTCGAGTTCGGCAATGCGCCCAATGCCGACATCCGCATCAGCTTCGATGCCAACGACGGCGCCTGGTCGATGATTGGCACCGACGCGCGCAGCGTGCCGTTGAACCAGGCCACGATGAACCTGGGCTTTCTGGACGGCGGCACCGCGGCGCATGAGTTCGGCCACGCCATCGGCCTGGGGCACGAGCATTCCAACCCCGAGGGTGGCATCCGCTGGAACGAGCCGGTGGTGATCGCCGCGCTGGCCGGCCCGCCCAACTTCTGGGACGAGGCCACCGTGCGGCACAACGTGTTCCGCAAGTATTCGGTCGACCAGATCAACGGCACCGAGTTCGATCCCGAGTCCATCATGCTCTATGCCTTTCCGGCGGAGTGGACGCTGAACAACGTGGCCACCCGGTCGAACGACGTGCTGTCGCGGCTGGACAAGGAGTTTGTGGCCGGCGCCAAGATGTACCCGCGCGGCAGCCCGGGCGTGAACCGCACGACACCGCTGGTGGTGGGCGCGGCGCGCCTGCAGCAAAGCATCGGCCACCCGGGCGAGGAGGACGTGTTCCTGCTGCAGGCCGACACCGAGGCGGTGTACGAGATCGACACCCGCGGCGCCACCGACGTGTACATGAAGCTGTTCGGCCCCGACAGCCCGACCGCGCTGATCGCCGAGGACGACGACAGCGGCTATGGCCAGAACGCGCGCATCAGCAAGGCGCTGCTGCCCGGGCAGTACTGGGTGCAGGTGCGGCACTACGACCGCAGCAACGGCACCGGGCGCTACACCATCGGCGTCAAGAAGCGTTGAAGTCGACCCCCAAGCTCGCTGCGCTCGCGCCCCCCCGAGGGGGAGCGTTCAGCCTTGGGGCGGCCCGGCGGCTGAACCCGCTCGTTGCTAGAGCATCTCTTCCGGCGCCAGCGGGCCCAGCAGCTTCAGGCCCAGGCGCTTGAGCAGCGAGGTGTCGGGCTCGTGCGTCACGCGCAGCGGCTGGCCCTGGTCGTCGGTGTGGGTCCACAGCAGGCCGCCATCCTGCAGCGACAGGCGCCAGGCGGCGCGCTGGGTGATCTCGGTCAGCAACTGATCCACTTGCGCGGCGAAGCGGGTGCTGCGCGTGACCAGACCCATCTCGGTGTTGAGGTTGGCCGAGCGTGGATCGAAGTTCATCGAGCCCACCACCACCGTGCCAGCGTCCACCAGCATGGCCTTGGCATGCAGGTTGGTGCGCGAATGCACGCCGCCGAAGCGGGGCGGCTTCGGGCCGCCGGGCTCGGCCCGCAGTTCATACAGCTCCACCCCCAGCCGCAGCAGCTCTTCGCGATAGCGGCTGTAGCCCAGGTGCACCGCCGGCGCGTCGGTGCCGGCCAGCGACGCGGTGAGGATGCGCACCCGCACACCCCGCTGGCGCAGCTCGCGGATCAACCCCATGCCGGGCTCGCCGGGCACGAAGTAAGGCGTGACCAGGAAGACCTGCTGCCGTGCAGAGCGCATCAGCCCGGCGAAGTCGTCGAACATGATCTCGTCGGGTGACGGGTTGCCACCGCCGCTGGTCTTGGAGGGGCGGTCGGCCCACAGCCGCGCCGGCATCCACTGCAGGTGCAGCGGCCCGGCACGCAGCGCATCGGCCTGGGCCTTCAGGCGGGCCAGCGTGCTGTCGTCCAGGCCAGAGGGCGCATCCATCGGCGCCGAGGCCACCGGCGGCAGGTTGGGCGCGCTGGCCGGCTCACCGGGCGGCACCTCGGGCAGGGCCTGCGACGCGCTGCCGGCGGGCGGGCGCTGCGGCGGCACGGCCCGGGTGGGGGCGGTGACCGGGGCGGCCTCGGCGCTGGCCGGTCGCGCGGGTGCGCTGCCCGCCTGCGGCGCGATGATCGCGTCGGCCGGGTAGGCCAGATCGCTGGCCCAATAGCGGTCGAAGGTGGCCGACAGCTGCTGCACGACCGGCCCCGCCACCAGCAGATCCAGGTCCACGAAGTTGGCCTTGGCGCCCTGCAGGAAGTAGGCGTCGCCCAGGTTGCGCCCGCCGGTCACGGCCAGCGCGTTGTCCGCCACCAGCTGCTTGTTGTGCATGCGGTTGTTGATGCGCGCCACGTCGTGCAGCGAAGCGATCACCCGTGTGAGCAGCGAAAAGCGGCCGCCCGGCAGCGGGTTGTACAGCCGCACCTCCAGGCGCGGGTGGCGCGTCAGCCGCAGCAGCGCATCGTCGGTGCCGCTGGTGTTGAAGTCGTCGATCAGCAGCCGCACTCGCACGCCGCGGTCGGCCGCGGCCAGCACCCGTTGCAGCAGCAGCCGTGTGCTGGCCTCGTTGAGCACCGCGTAGTACTGCAGGTCCAGCGTGTGCTCGGCGCCGTCCACCAGCGCCAGCAGCGTGGACAGCGCCTCTTCGCCGCCGGCCAGCAGCCGCACGCCCGACTGCGCCGCGCTTGCGTTGCCGCGTTCGGCCGCCACCTTGCGCGCAAACGCGCTGGGCGTACCGCCCGGCAGCGCACGGCTTTCGGTGCGCTGCGGCAGCGGCGGCAGGGCCGCGCAGGCCTGGAGAAAGCACACGCCCGAGAGCGTGGCGGCGTACAGCAGACGACGCAGGAAGGAGCCCATGCGGGCATCCTCCCTCCACATGCTGTTACCGGTTGTCGGACAACGCCTCAACCCGGTGCGGGTAGGCGCCCGGCTGACAGCCGCAGCAAACAGGTCAGGTGAAGCGGCCGGCGCGGAAGTCTTCGACGGCCTGGAAGATCTCGTCGTTGCTGTTCATCACGAACGGACCGTACTGCGCGATGGGCTCGTTCAGCGGCCGGCCGGCGATCAGCAGCGCCCGGGTGGGCTCGTCGCCCGCCTGCAGCACGATACCGTCGCTGCCCGGCGTGTTCGCCAGGATGGCCATGCGCTGCACCGGCACCTGGCATTCACCCACGCGCAGGCCGCCGCGGTACACGTACACGAAGGCGTTGTGCCCCTCGGGCAGCACCTGCTCGAAGCGGGCGCCCGGCTGCAAGTGCAGGTCCAGGTACAGCGGCTGGCTACCCTCGCGCTGCACCGCGCCGGCCACGCCGTGCGTCTCGCCGGCGATCACGCGAGCCTTCACGCCTTCGGCCACGACTTCCGGGATCTCGGCGCTGGGGATGTCGCGATACCAGGGGTCGCGCATCTTGTCCTTGGCGGGCAGGTTCAGCCACAGCTGGAAGCCTTCCATGCGGCCGTCCTGCTGCTCGGGCAGCTCGCTGTGCACCACGCCGCGGCCGGCGGTCATCCACTGCACGCCGCCATCGTCCAGCAGGCCTTCGTGGCCGGCGCTGTCGCGGTGGCGCATGCGGCCCGCGATCATGTAGGTGATGGTCTCGAAGCCGCGGTGCGGGTGGTCGGGAAAGCCGGCGATGTAGTCGTCCGGGTTGTCGGTGCCGAAGGCGTCCAGCATCAGGTACGGGTCCAGCCGCCGCTGCAGCGGCTGGGTGAGCACCCGGGTGAGCTTGACGCCCGCACCGTCGCTGGTGGCCATGCCGGCGACCAGCCGCTCCACCGTGCGCGGACGCGCCACGGTGGCGGTGTCGGTGACAACAGGGGTGGCGGTGGTCATGTCATGGCTCCTTGCGGTGGCGTTGGAAAAAAGCTCAGGCCGCGACGGCGCTGCCGGCGGGCAGGAGCGCGGCGATCTGCTCGCGGGCGCTGGCCAGGGCGGCGGCTTCGGCGTCCGGGCCCATGGCCAGGCCTTCGGCGTAGACGAAGCTCACGTCGGTGATGCCCAGGAAGCCCAGCACGTTGCGCAGGTACGGCACCTGGGTGTCATGCGGCTGGTCGCGGTACAGGCCGCCGCGCGTCAGCACCGCGATCACCTTCTTGTTCTTCAACAGGCCTTCGGGGCCATTGGCGGTGTAGCGGAAGGTGACCTGGGCGCGGGCGATGGCATCGATCCAGTTCTTCAGCTGCGACGAGACGCCGAAGTTGTACATCGGCACGCCCAGCACCACCAGGTCGGCGGCCTGGATCTCGGCGATCAGCGCGTTGTCCTGGGCCACGCGGGCGGCCTGCTCGGGGGTGCGCTGGTCGGCGGGGGTGAACAGCGCGCCCAGCGCGGCTTCGTCCAGCGCAGGGTGCGGCTGGGTGGTGAGGTCGCGGCGCACGACGGTGGCGCCGGTGTGGGCGGCGGCCAGGCCTTGCACCAGCTCATCGGCCAGCTTGGTGGAGTGGCCGTTCTGGCGGGCGCTGGAATTGACTTGCAGGATGTTCATGCTGTGGCTCCGTGACAAGGGGTTGGTGTGTCCGTGCAGTCAATGTATTGGCGCAACTGTCACATCACTAGCCATCGTTCTGGATAACATCGTTCCATGAGCGCAACAATCGAAGCTGCCGACAGCCTGACGCCCAGCCTGCATGCCGACGACCTGCTGCTGTTTGCGCGGGTGATCGAGGGCGGCAGCTTCAGCCGTGCGGCCGAGCGCCTGCGGCTGCCCAAGTCGACCGTGTCGCGCCGCATTGCCGCGCTGGAGCGCCGGCTGGGCGAGCGGCTGCTGCAGCGCACCACCCGCAAGCTGGTGATCACCGAATTCGGCCAGGGCGTGCTGGACCATGCCCGCGCCATCGCCGAGGAGGTGGACGGCACGCTGGCGCTGGCGCTGCACCGCCAGGCCATGCCCAGCGGCACCCTGCGCGTCTCGGCGCCGGCCGACTTCGCCAACATGGTGATGGCCGAGATGCTGGGCGAGTTCGTTCAGAGATACCGCGAGGTGACGCTGCAGCTGGACCTGACGCCGCGCCGGGTGGACCTGATCGCCGAGAACTTCGACCTCGCCATCCGCATGGGGCTGGCGCCCGACGACAGCCAGCTGGCAGCGCGGCAGCTGGCCGTCTTCAGCACCGGGCTGTATGCCGCCCCCAGCTACCTGGCCGCCCATGGCGAGCCGCAGACGCCCGAAGTGCTGGACGCGCTGGATGCGCTGATGATCCTGTCGCGATCGGGCGACCCCATGCCCTGGCAGCTCAGCCGCACGCTGGCCGACGGCAGCGAGCAGCACTGGGCGGGCACGCCGCCGCGCCGCACCGTGGCCAACCTGCCCGACCTGCTGATGCGCCTGGCCTGCGCTGGCGCCGGTATCGTGGCGGTGGGCGATTTCATGGCCGAAGACGCGGTGCGCCGCGGCGCCCTGGTGCGGGTGCTGCCCGAATGGCGGCTGCCCAGCGCCACCGCCTGGGCGGTGTTTCCCGGTCGGCGGCTGATGCCGGCCAAGACACGCGTGTTCATCGATGCACTGGCGGCCCGCCTGCGCAGCTGCGACGATGCCGGGATATTCGCGCCACCCCCACCCCCACCACCTGCCAGCGCGCCGCGCACCTCCGCCCCGCCTTGACGGGCACGGGCCTTGCCCCAGCCGCTGCTCACAGCGCACAGCGCCACATCACACCGAGAGATAGCCGTTGCCTGCCGATTCGCCCGAGACCCCGCCGACCGCCGCCGCACCCAGCGCCGCCGAACTGGCACGCCGCTACGCCGCAGTGCGCCGCCACTCGCTGGCGCTGGCCGAGCCGCTGTCGGCCGAAGACCAGTGCGTGCAATCCATGCCGGATGCCAGCCCCACCAAATGGCACCTGGCACACACCACCTGGTTCTTCGAGACGCTGGTGCTGCAGGCCGGTGATGCGGCCTACCAGGCCCATGACCCGCGCTTCGCGTTCCTGTTCAATTCGTACTACGAGTCCTTGGGCCCGCGGCACCCACGGCCGCAGCGCGGGCTGCTGACGCGACCCAGCCAGGCCGAGGTGCTGCGCTACCGAGCCGCGGTGGACGAGGCCGTGCTGGCGTTTTTGCCGCGCGCGCAGCCGGCGCAGCTGCAGGCGCTGGAGCTGGGCCTGCACCATGAACAGCAGCACCAGGAACTCATCCTCACCGACCTGAAGCACCTGCTGTCGCAGAACCCGCTGCAGCCGGCCTACCTGCCCGCACCGGCCGCCAGCGCCAGCCCGGCCGCCGCGCCCGCACGCTGGCTGCGCTTCGAAGGCGGCATCGCCGAGGTGGGCCACGATCCGCGCGAAGGCTTCTCTTTCGACAACGAGACACCGCGCCACCAGGTGCTGCTGCGCCCTTTTGAGCTGGCGCAGCGGCCAGTGAGCTGTGGCGAGTTCCTGGCCTTCGTGCGGGCGGGCGGCTACCGCGACCCGCAGTGGTGGCTGTCGGAAGGCTGGGCCGCAGTGCAGGCCGGCGGCTGGCAGGCACCGTGGGGCTGGAGCGGCTGCGAAGGTGACGCGCCCCAGCTGTTCACGCTGTTCGGCACCCGGCCGCTGCAGTGGCAGGAGCCGGTGTGCCACCTGAGCCTGTACGAAGCCGCCGCCTATGCCGCCTGGGCCGATGCGCGGCTGCCGACCGAATTCGAGTGGGAAACCGCGATGCGCCGCAGCGGCGCGGTCTTGCGCCGGGCCGACGAGACGCTGCATCCCCACCCGCGCGCCGCCGTGCCCGACGACAGTGCCGTGCCGCAGGGCCTGCACGAGGTGTGGGAGTGGACCCGTTCCTCCTACGACCCTTACCCCGGCTTCGTGCCGCTGGGCGGGCCGGCGGCCGAATACAACGGCAAGTTCATGGTGGGCCAGGTGGTGCTGCGCGGTGCCAGCTGCGCCACGCCGCCCGGCCATGCCCGGCTGAGCTACCGCAACTTTTTTCCGCCAGCCGCGCGCTGGCAATTCAGCGGGTTGCGCCTGGCCCGCGACGTACGCTGAAGGAGCAACCGACGATGGCCTACCCCGAACTGCCGCTGCGCAGCCCCCCGATCGCGGCCGCGCTGCGTGCCGCCTCCGTGCCCGACGGTGAATCGCCCCACCGCGAGTTTGCGCGGGCGATGCGCCAGGCGCTGGCCGAGCAGCCGCACTGCATCTCGCCCAAGTTCTTCTACGACGCGGCCGGCTCGGCGCTGTTCGACCGCATCTGCGAGCTGCCCGAGTACTACCCCACCCGCACCGAGCTGGCGCTGCTGGACCGCCATGCCGAAGAGATGGCCACGTTGATCGGGCCCGAGGCCGACCTGATCGAGTTCGGCGCCGGCTCGGCCACCAAGGTGAGGCTGCTGCTGGCCGCGATGCAGCGGCCGCGCCGCTTCGTGCCCATCGACATCTCGGCCGAGCACCTGCAGGGCGCCGCCGCCGCGCTGCGGCGCGACCATCCGGGGCTGGACGTGCATCCGCTGGCGGCCGACTTCACCAAGCCGATCCAGCTGCCGCCGATGGCGGATGGCAGCCGGCCGCAGCGCGTGGGCTTTTTCCCGGGATCGTCGATCGGCAACTTCTCGCCCGACGAGGCGGTGGGCTTTTTGCGCCAGGCGGCCGAGCTGCTGCGCGGCGGCGGCCTGCTCATCGGCACCGACCTGGTGAAGGACCCGGCGCTGCTGCATGCGGCCTACAACGACGCTGCCGGTGTGACCGCCGCCTTCAACCTGAACCTGCTGACCCGCGCCAACCGCGAGCTGGGCACCGACTTCGACACCCGCCAGTTCGCACACTACGCGTTCTACGAGCCACGGCTGCAGCGCATCGAGATGCACCTGGTGAGCCGCCGTACGCAGACCGTGCGGCTGGGCAGCGAGCGCTTCCAGGTGATGGAAGGGCAGACGCTGCACACCGAGAACTCGCAGAAGTTCACCGTGGAAGGCTTCCGCCGCATGGCGCGGCAGGCCGGCTTCACACCGGGCACGGTGTGGACCGACCCGAAGCAGCACTTCGCGGTGCACTGGCTGGCGGCGCCGCTGTAGTCGCGGTTTTAGGCGCCGCAGGCCTTCACAAAGCCAGCGTCAGGCGATCACCGCAGGCCCGCGAGCAGCAGGCCATCATGCGGTCGTTGGCTTCACGCTCGGTGCGGGTGAGCACCACGTCGCGGTGGTCCACCTGGCCGGCCAGCACCCGCACTTCGCAGGAGCCGCACAGGCCTTCTTCGCAATCGCTTTGCACGTCGACGTTGGCCGCGCGCAGGGCTTGCAGCAGGGTCTGGTCGGGGCGCACCGGGATCACCAGGCCGGAGTCCTTCAACTCCACCTCGAAGGCGCGTTCTTTGGCAGGGTCCAGCGTGCCCAGCGTGCTGCTGAAGTGCTCCACCCGCAGCGTGTCAGCGGGCCAGGTTTCACAGGCCTGTTCCAGCGCCTGCAGCAGGCGCTCGGGGCCGCAGGCAACCACCTGCACGCCGGCGCTCGGCGTGGCCAGCAAGGCGGCCACATCCAGCCGCCGGCCTTCTTCGCTCACGTACAGCTGCAGATGCTCACCATGCAGCGCCTGCAACTCGTTCACATAGGCCATGCTGGCGCGGAGGCGGCCGCAGTAGTGCAGCGTGTAGCGCAGGCCCAGCTGCCGGGCACGGCGGGCCATCGCGCTGATGGGCGTGATGCCGATGCCGCCGGCCACGAACACCAGCTCGGCCGCCGATTCGTCCATGCGGAAGTGGCTGCGGGGGCCGCGCACCTGCAGCTTGTCGCCCACCTTCAGCTGGCCGTGCACCCAGGCCGATCCGCCGCGGCTGTGGGGCTCACGCAGCACCGCGATCTGCCACTGCGTGGCATCGGCCGGGTCGCCGCACAAGGAGTACTGGCGCGACAGGCCCGTGTCGCCGCAGACCACGTCGATGTGCGCACCCGGTGCCCAGCGCGGCAGCGCACGGCCATCGGCCGCGGTCAGCGTGAGCTGCACTATGCCCTCGGCCACCGGCTGCAGCGCCTGCACCACCAACGGCCGTGAGATGGCATGGGCCGAAGGCTCGCCGATGCGCAGCGGCGTTTGCGCCTCGCGCAGCGTCGGGTCGCGGCGCTCGGGGTTCTGCGCCGGGTCCCATTCCACCCACACATGTTCCGGCCCGCGGAACGAGGTGTTGGGCACGTAGCTGAAGCGCTGCTCCGCCAACCGCATGTGCGGCAGCCGGCGGGTGAAGGCTTCGAGGAACACCTGCATCTCCATGCGCGCCAGGTTCTTGCCCATGCACTGGTGCGCGCCGTAACCGAAGGTGAGGTGGTCGCTGGCGTTCTCGCGGCGGATGTCGAACAGGTCGGCATCGCCGAAGTGGCGCTCGTCGTGGTTGGCCGACGAGGTGACGATGAGCAGCTTGCTCCCCGCGGGCAGCCGCACGCCTTCCACCACCGCTTCCTGCGTGACCAAGCGCCGCCAGGCAGCCACCGAGCCGTTGTGGCGCAGGCACTCTTCCACCGCGTTGGGGATGAGGCCGGGGTCTTCGCACAGCGCCTGCCAAGCCTCGGGGTGCTGCAGCAGCAGCTTCATCGCGTTGGCGGTGGCATTGGCCGTGGTCTCGTGCGCGGCCACGATGCCGGCCATCATCATCGAGTGCAGGTACGAGTCGGTCACCACCTCGGGGTGCAGCTTCTGCTGGCGCAGGCCGTACTGCATCCAGCCCGGGGCGTCGGGGTTCTGGCGCATCTTGTCCAGCACCTGGCCGGCCAGCTGCCAGAAGTTGCCCACGGCATGGGCCACGGCCACCTGTTCCTCGGGCCTGGGCCGGCCCCAGGTGTTCACCGTGTGGGCGATGGAGTAGCGCCGCAGCGTGTCCATGTCCTCTTCGGGCACACCCAGGAAATGCAGCGCCACGGTCAGCGGCACCTCCCACAGCATCTGGTCCACCAGGTCGGCGCGGCCACTGTCGATGAAGCGGTCGATGTACATGCGCGTGAGCTCGCGCACCACGGGCTCGTGGTGCTTCAGCGCCTCGGGCGTGAAAGGCTCCATCAGCACGCGGCGGCGCGGCATGTGGGCCGGCTCGTCCTCGTTGACCAGCGTGCGGTTCATTGCATAGCCGTAGCTGGCCAGCACCGCATTGGCCTCGGGGCCGGTGGGCGTGATCTTCTCCAGCGCGATGGACGGGCTGAAGGTGAGGTTGTCGCGGAAGATGGCCTTGATGGCCTCGTAGCGCGTGACCACCCAGTAGCCCAGCTGCGGGCTGTAGAAGATGGGTTCCTGCTCGCGCGCCCAGCGCAGGTACTCGGGCGGGTCCTGCTGGTAGCCGTCGCCGAAGGGGTCGAAGGCGGCGGCCCCGGCACTCACCGGGCAGCCGTTGGGCGCCACCGAAGAAACAGCGGCGGCGCCGTGGGCCACCGGGCAGCTGCCAGGCTGGTTCATGAGGTGTTCCTTCAGTCCCGCCCGGCCGCCCGAAGGGACTGAAGCGCCCCCTCGGGGGGCAGCGAGCGGCAGCGAGCTTGGGGGCGCCATCAGTCCAGGGTGATCTTGAGATCGCGGATCAGCTTGTGCCAGCGGGTGGTTTCCTTGGCCAGCAGGTCGGCGTATTGCGCGGACGTATTGCCCACCGGCTCGACGCCGAACTCCACCATGCGCTTGTTCACCGCCGGGTCGTTGATGGCGGCCACCAGCTGCTTGTTGAGGGCGGCGATGGTGTCGGGCGGCGTGCTGCCCGCCACCACCACGCCCACCAGCGCGGCGGCTTCCAGGTTCTTCATGCCCAGCTCGGCGAAGGTGGGCACTTCGGGCAGCTGCGGCAGGCGGGTGGCATTGGCCACCGCCAGTGCCTTGACCTTGCCCGATTTGATGAAGGCCGCGCCCGCGGCCAGGTCCACCATCATCGCGGGCACCTGGCCGCCGGCCACTTCGGCCAGCGCAGGGGCGGCGCCGCGGTAGGGCACGTGCACCATGAACAGCCCCGCCTCGCTCTTGAGCAGCTCCATCGCCAGGTGGTGCGGGCTGCCCGCGCCGGCCGAGGCGTAGTTGATGCCGCCCGGTTTGGCCTTGGCCTGGGCGATGAAGTCCTTGGCATTGCTGGCGGTGCTGGAAGGGCCCACCACCAGGATCATCGGGAAGCGGCCCATCAGCGTGACCGGCGCCAGGTCCTTCACGTTGTAGGTCAGGCTCTTGTACAGCGCCGGGTTGAACACCATGGTGCCGTTGTCGGCCGACAGCACGGTGTAGCCGTCGGCCGCGGAACGTGCCGTCTCCGAAGCAGCGATGGCGGTGTTGCCGCCCGGCTTGTTTTCCACGATGACCTGCTGGCCCGTCTTGGCCGACAGCGACTGCGCCACGGTGCGCGCCAGGAAGTCGGACCCGCCGCCGGCGGCATAAGGCACGAGCCAGCGGATGGGCTTGCTGGGGTAGGCGGCCGCCTGCGCAAAAGCGCTGGATGCGGTGCCCAAGATGCCGGCCAGGGCCAGGCCGGTGGCCATGCCCATCAGCAGGCGGCGCTGCGCGCCACGGGTCCGGGAAGTGTTCAAGCCAGTCTCCTCGGCGCTGTGGCCGTCATCATGCATAGCGTAAGTTTGATACGCATTGCGTAATGCCGGCAGCGGGCATACCCTCGGCCCCATGAGCACGACCGACCTGCCCGAACCCCCGCCCGCCCCCCGTGGCCGTGAACGCCGCCAGCGCGTGCAGGCCGCTGAAACCGGCTTGGCGGTGCTCAAGGGCCTGGGCCGGCTGGGTGGCCGCGCCAGCCTCAGCATGCTGGCCGCTCATGTGGGCGAAAGCCCGGCCAAGGTGCACCGCTACCTGGCCAGCCTGGTGGAAGAGGGCTTTGTCACCCAGGCCGCGGGCTCGCAGCAGTACCTGCTGGGCGCGGAGTCCATCGCACTGGGGCTGGCGGCCATGCGCCAGGCCGAGCCCATCCGCGCGGCCGAGGCTTCGCTGGGCCGGCTGCGCGAGGCCTTGTCGCTCACCTGCTTCGTGGCGGTGATGGGCAACAAGGGCGCCACCATCGTGCGCTTCGAGGAGCCGTGGCTGCCCATTTCCGTCAATGCGCGGGTGGGCTCGGTGCTGCCGCTGCTGTGGTCGGCCACCGGCCGGGTGCTGCTGGCCTGGCAGCGTGACGATGCCCGCCTGCGTGCGATGGCCGAGCAGGAGCTGGCCGAGGCCCCCACCGAGCTTCGCGCCCAGCTGGATGCGGCCGACCCCATCGGCCGGCTGGCCGAGAGCGTGCTGGCCGCCGGCTGCGCCGTGGTGAAGGACACCAACCTGCGCGGCATCAGCGCGGTGAGCGCGCCGGTGTTCGACCATGCCGGCCGCGTGTGCGCGGCACTCACGGTGCTGGGGCCGACGGGCGGTTTCGATGCCTCGGTGCGCGGCACGGCCGCCAAGGCGTTGCGCGAAGAGGCGCGGGCCGTCAGCGCGGCCATGGGGTTCGCGTCCACTGGCCTCAACCGCGCCGGCGGGATGCCGACAACCCCCACACCATGAAGTCTTTCCATCACCCCCTCTCGTCGTCCGGCCTGGACCGTCGTCAATGGCTCAAGTCGGCCGCCGCAGGTTGCGCCGCGGCCGGGTTGCCGATGGCGTTGCAGGCCCAGGTGGCCTACCCCCGTGGTCCCGTCACCCTGCTGGTGCCGTTTCCGCCGGGCGGCCTGCTCGATTCTGTGGCCCGCATCGTGGCACCCAGCCTGGGCCAGTCGCTGGGTCAGCCGCTGGTGGTGGAGAACAAGCCCGGTAGCGGCGGCAACATCGGCGCCGCGGCCGTGGCCAAGGCGGCGGCCGATGGCCAGACTCTGCTGCTCGCATCGCCCGCGCTGACCATCAGCCCCGCCATCTACGACAAGCTGGCCTACGCCCCGGACGACCTCGTGCCGGTGGCCTCGCTGGGCAGCCTGCCCAACGTGCTGCTGGTGCCGGCCTCGTCGCCGGCCCGCACGGTCAAGGACCTGCTGGACCAGCTCAAGGCCAAGCCCGGCGCCTACAGCTACGCGAGCAACGGCAACGGCACATCGCTGCACCTGTCGATGGAACTGCTGAAGTTCAAGACCAAGACCTTTGCGCTGCATGTGCCCTACCGCGGCAGCGGCCCGGCCATGACGGCGCTGATCAGCGGCGATGTGCAGCTGATGTTCGACAACCTGCCGCCCGCGCTGGCCCACATCCAGTCGGGCCGGGTGCGTGCGCTGGCCGTCACGTCGGCACGGCGCTCTTCGGTACTGCCCGACGTGCCCACCCTGCAGGAAGCCGGTGTGCCCGACTTCGACGTGACCGCCTGGTTCGGCCTGATGGCACCCAAGGGCACGCCCACAGCCACGCTGCGGCGCCTGGAAGCTGACAGCGCCAAGGCCATCGCCCAGGCCGATGTGGCTGAAGCCTTGCGCAAGCAGGGCATCGAGCCGCAGTTCCAGGACGCGTCGGCCTTCGGCCAACGGCTGGCGCGTGAGCGCAAGCAGTGGCAGTCGGTGGTGGACTACGCCAAGATCAAGATGGACAGCTGAAGAGACGAATCTCCGAAGCTCAACGCATCAGCGGAAAGCGCCGTTCGTCCACGTCGCAGGCCGGGTCGGGGCCGAAGCTGGTGTCTTCCACCACACCGGCGGGCGTGATGCCCACGTGGAACAGCTGGCAGAAGGGCGTGTCGTAGCGGTAGCTCCACACCGTCTGGTCGTGGTAGCGCACGCCCCACACCCGCGCCGGGCGGCCCAGGGTCTGGCGCAGCTGGTCCACCGTCATGCCGGCCTGCACCCGGGCAAAGCTGGTTTCGGTCAGCACCTGCTGGCTGCCGATGAGCCGGCCCTGCGCATCGAAGTCCAGCATGTAGGTGTGCTTGCCGTACGGCCCGCGGGCGTACTCCAGCCGGCGGCCACCGCCGGCCTGCGGAAACTCCCCGGTGGGCTGGCCCATCTGCTGAACCGCCGTCTGGATCGAGTCGCCCGGCTTGAGCGCGCTGGGCGCGTACCCCGTGGCGCAGGCCGCAGCCAGCACGACGGCAGGCAGCATGGCCGCCCATCGCCACCAGGGCGAACGGCGATGCGGAACGGCAGGGGCCGGGCGGGGGAACATGCAACTTCTCCTGTGCTTGGCAATTGGAGACGGTGCGGCAACGAACGTTCCCGCCCCAGCTGTCGCCCACCTGTCGGCAGCGGGTCGGCCGCCTACCAGCGCATCACGCAGCGGTCGCCACTGGCCTGGCGCTGCACCGTCACCGCGCACAGGCCGGGCACCGCCGGCGCCAGCTCGCGGCGCAGGTAGGCGCACAGGTTTTCCAGCGTGGCGGGGCCCAGGCCGGGCACGTCGTCCAGGAAGTGATGGTCCAGTTGCGCCCGCACGCGGGCGATCTCGGCGCGCAGCAGCCCCAGGTCCATCACCATGCCGGTGGTGGCATCGGGCACACCGGCCACCGTGACCTCGGCTTCGTAGGTGTGGCCATGGATGCGGCGGCTACCTTCGGCCTCCACCTGGCGGCGCAAGGTGTGGGCGGCCTCGAAGTAAAAGCGCTGCGAAAGCTCGCAGCGCGCGGCGGGAGCGCTCGTCATCAACGGATGTCCAGGATCTTGTGGGTCTGCAGCGAGAGCCGCCAGCGCGGGTCGGCCTGGCAATGGGCGATGGCGGCCTGCGTGTGTGCCTGGCGGTGCGGTCCGTCCATCGGCTGCAGCAGCAGGTGCTCGAAGCCGGGTGCGTCGACCTGGTCAGGCATCAACGTCGGCTGCGGGTACACCAGCTTGAGTTCATGGCCGGTGCGCTGCACCCACTCGGCCCCCGCCTTGGGGCTGACGCAGATCCAGTCGATGCCGGCCGGCGCCGGCAAGCTGCCGTTGGTTTCCACGGCGATCTCGAAGCCCTGGGCATGCAGCGCGTCGATCAGCGCCGCGTCCACCTGCAGCAGCGGCTCACCGCCGGTCAGCACCACGTAGCGGTGCCCATGCCCGGCCGGCCACTGCGCGGCGATCAGCGCCGCCAACGCATCGGCCTGCGCGAACTTGCCGCCCAGCGTGCCATCGGTACCCACGAAGTCGGTATCGCAGAACCGGCACACCGCCGAAGCCCGGTCCTGCTCACGCCCCGTCCACAGGTTGCAGCCCGCGAACCGGCAGAACACCGCCGGGCGGCCCGCCCGCAGGCCTTCGCCCTGGAGGGTGTAGAAGATTTCTTTGACGGAATAGGACATGGGGGGATTGTCCCAGGGTGGCACTACACCCCCAGGCGTTGCCCGAATGCGCCTTCGCCGCTCACCGTCACCATCAGGCGCGTCGTGGCACGCGTGGCGGCCACGTAAAACAGCCGCGCTTCTTCCTGCTCTTCTTCACCGGCCACCGGCATCTGGCCGACGCCGTGCAGCGCCACGACCGGAAACTCCAGGCCTTTGCTGACCCTCATCGTCATGAGCCTGATGGCGTCGGCGGATGGCTTGTAGTCGCCCGACCGCTTGCGCACCTGATGCGGCAGCCGTTTGGCCTTCAAGGCGGCGGCGCACAGGTCCAGACCTTCAAAATCACGGCACAAGACCGCCATATCCCCCCAGGCATGACCCTCCTGATGGGCGTTTTCCAGCAGCTCGGCGATCTTGAAGGCCTCCTCACGCAGGCCGGGCAAACGGACCACCAACGGTGGCTCACCATCACGGCCATAGCTGATCGGGCGCACCAGCGGAATGCCGTCGTCGTCCTTGTCTTCAGCGGTCAACAGATCGGCAGCGATGAGATGGGCCGTTTGCAGGATCTGCTGCGTGTTGCGGTAGTTGATCTTCAGGATGGTGGTGCGGCCCTGCGCCTGGATACCCACGCTTTTGAAGCTGAACTGCCGGCTGTGGCGACGTTCGTAAATGCTTTGCGCATCGTCATACAGCAGCAGCAGGCTGTTGGTGTGGGGGTCCACCATCTGTGTCAGCAACTTCAGCCACTCCGGGCGAAAGTCATGGCCCTCGTCGATCAACACCGCCTGGTATTGGCCTGAAGGAATCTGCCGTCGGTCGACCGCACGGATCACGTTGTCCACCATCGCGTCGAACATGTGGCGGCCCTGCGGCGGCACGGGCTGACCGAAGGTCACCAATTGCTGGCGGCACCATTTGTGGAAGTTCCGGGCATGCACCTTGTCGGCCAGCCCCTTGGCTTCGAACGTGGCATCGAGGTGATTGGCCAGCGGCTCGTTGAAGCACAACACCAGGATGGGCTTGGCGTTATCGCCGCTGGCCTTGGCCAGGTATTCGGCGCGGTAGCCGAGGATCATCGTCTTGCCGGACCCCGCCACCCCATGGATCACCCGATGGCCATCACCCAGACTGCGGGCCAGTTGCTCCTGCTGGATGTCCATGACCCGCATGACACTGGGCAGTTCGTCGCTCGCATCGGCACCCTCAAACAACGATTCCTGCGTGGGCAAACGCACCTGGGGAAACATGATCCAACGCACCCGGTCCAGCTGCGGCAGGCTCATGACTCCGCCGAAGGCATGCGCGAACATGTGCCACAGCCGCTGCTGAAACTCGGCGGCTTCCGCTGACTCCGGCATTTCGTCGGAACAGATCACCGAGTGCGGCGCGATGGCTTCATCCAGCCCGGCTGATTCGAATTGCTTGCGCGTGATGCGTGTCAGCACCACACCGTAACCCCAAGGAAAAGCCAGCTTGCCTTGGTGCGGCCCACTGGCCTGCACCAACTGCGGGTCGCGCTCCAAGGCATTGACCACCTGGATGGCGCAATGCCGGGCCTGCGCCAGCGGATTGATGACCACCTTCAGCCGGCCATCGGGGATGATTTCCCAGGCCTGCCGGCTGGCGCTGCGGATGGTCTCCAGCTTCCAGTCCTTGGTTTCCAGCACCAGGATGCCGCGACGCGGGTGCAGCACCACGAAGTCGGGGTGCGACTGCTTGGGGCCTACCGGCACGTCGTACCAGACCAGGTAGTCCTCATCCAGCTTCTGCTCCAGCCTTTCGGCCAGACGGCGTTCGCCGGAGGTCATGCGTGAGACGCAACTGCCAAGAGCGGGAATCAGGGTGGCCATCAAGGGATCATAGGCGTCCCCACCCTCTGATGGATCGCGCAAAAAGGCGCTCAATCCTGCTTCAGCAGATCAATGGAGGCTGGGTTGAGAAAGATCTTCTCTCGGCCAATCTTGTGCTCTAGCAAGATGCCGATCGTCGCCAATTCCTTCAAGTACACGCTGGCCGTCTGACGCTTGGCCAACCCTGCTTCCACCACATGCGCAATCCGGCAGTACGGACGCACAAACACCAGCTCGGCCAACTATCGGCAATAGATGGCAGGTGCCTCGCACCGCACCCGTTCTGTGGTTTCCTCGAGCAGACTCCGGATGGCCAGGATCTTGTCCATCGTCCAGCGCGCCGCTTCTGGAGAGCACGGGAATATCGAGTAGCCCTTGCTCAACCAAGTAGAGCAGACTGATGAAACGGCACGTGCGGCCGTTGCCATCGCTGAAGGGGTGAATTGCCTCGTGCATCCACCTCTCCCAATTGGCCAGCTTTTCGCGGAGCAGGGCCTCGCCTTCGGGCGGCGGGTAGATCACATGCCTTGTACGGCCGTTGCGTAGCGTGGTGGTGGGTCGTGTCTTGGGAGCCTGGTATGCCTCGCACAGCGCCGTTCGCTAACGCAGGGCTTCTTTGGTTGCAGGATTGCCGCAGTACATGCCTTGAGCAGCGCGCGAAACTCGATCTCGGTTCGGGCGGGAGCATCGGCAATCGGTTATGGGATTTGACAGGGTCAAGTCCATGTGTCGAATTCCGTCATCATGATCGACATATCCACGCCACCTGTCGATCCGAGGCACTCAGATCGACATGATGCACCTTGGTTGGGTACAGGCTGATCCGCCCGCTCAAACGTCGATATTCGCCGCCCTCAACGCATTGCTCTCGATGAAGTCCCGGCGCGGTTCCACCTCGTCGCCCATCAGCATCGTGAACACGCGGTCGGCTTCGATGGCGTCGTCGATCTGCACGCGCAGCAGGCGGCGCACGGTGGGGTCCATCGTGGTTTCCCAGAGCTGCTCGGGGTTCATCTCGCCCAGGCCCTTGTAGCGCTGGCGGCCCACGGCGCCTTCGGCCTGCTGCATCAGCCAGCGCATCGCGGCGCGGAAGTCGGCGACCTTCAGCTCCTTCTGGCGCTCGCCTTCGCCGCGCTTGACCACGGCTTCGGTGCCCAGCAGGTTGTTGAACACCTCGCCGGCCTTGCTCAGCGCCTCGTAGTCGGCGCCGTGCACGAAGTCGGCGGTGATCACGCTGCTCTTGATGTTGCCGTGGTGCCGGCGGCTGATGCGCAGGTGGTGCTTGTCGGTGCGCTCGTCGTATTCGGCGGCCACCTCGGCATCGTGCAGCGCAGCCTGCAGCGCGGCGGCGCTCTTCTCGGCTTCGGTGGCATCGTCCAGGTTCAGGGCCAGGCCGTCGGCGATGGCGCGCAGCGCATCGGTGTCCATCCAGTTCGACAGGCGGCCGATCACGTTGTCGGCCAGCACCGCGCGGCGGGCGTACTCGGCCAGCGCATCGCCCTCGATGGGCGCATTGCCGTTCTGGGTCTCGATGCGCGCACCTTCTAAGGCCACCTTCAGCAGGTAGTTGTCCAGCTCCAGGCCGTCCTTCAGGTACTGCTCGTGCTTGCCGTGCTTGACCTTGTACAGCGGCGGTTGCGCGATGTAGATGTAGCCGCGCTCCACCAGCTCGGGCATCTGGCGGTAGAAGAAGGTCAGCAGCAGCGTGCGGATGTGGGCGCCGTCCACGTCGGCGTCGGTCATCACGATGATGCGGTGGTAGCGCAGCTTGTCGGCGTTGAAATCTTCGGGCCCGATGCCGGTGCCCAGCGCGGTGATCAGCGTCAGGATCTGCTCGCTGGACAGCAGCTTCTCGTAGCGCGCCTTCTCCACGTTCAGGATCTTGCCGCGCAGCGGCAGGATCGCCTGGAACTTCCGGTCACGGCCTTGCTTGGCCGAGCCACCGGCGGAGTCGCCCTCCACGATGTAGATCTCGCACAGCGCGGGGTCCTTCTCCTGGCAGTCGGCCAGCTTGCCGGGCAGGCCCAGGCCGTCCAGCACACCCTTGCGCCGCGTCATCTCGCGGGCCTTGCGGGCGGCATCGCGGGCACGGGCCGCCTCGACGATCTTGCCGCAGATGATCTTGGCGTCGGTGGGGTTCTCGAGCAGCCAGTCGTTCAGCAGGCGGCCGACGATGTCTTCCACCGGCGCGCGCACTTCGCTGCTGACCAGCTTGTCTTTCGTCTGGCTGCTGAACTTGGGCTCGGGCACCTTGACGCTGACCACGCAGGCCAGGCCTTCGCGCATGTCGTCGCCGCTGATCTCGACCTTGGCCTTCTTGGCCAGCTCGTTGTCCTCGATGTACTTGTTGAGCACACGGGTCATCGCGGCGCGCAGGCCGGTGAGGTGGGTGCCACCGTCACGCTGCGGGATGTTGTTGGTGAAGCACAGCACGCTTTCGCTGTAGCTGTCGTTCCACTGCATCGCCACTTCCACGCCGATGCTGGTGCCCTGGTCGCTCTGCTTGTCACCCATCGCGTGGAACACGTTGGGGTGCAGCACCTTCTTGCCCTGGTTGATGAACTCGACGAAGCCCTTCACGCCGCCCGCGAAGGCGAAGTTGTCTTCCTTCGCGTTGCGCTCATCCACCAGCTTGATCTTCACCCCGTTGTTGAGGAAGCTCAGCTCGCGCAGGCGCTTGGCCAGCACGTCGTAGTGGAAGTCGACGTTGGTGAAGATCTCTTCGTCGGGCAGGAAGTGCACCTCGGTGCCGCGCTTGTCGGTGTCGCCGACGATCTTCATCGGGCTCACCTCGAAGCCGTCGCGCACCTCGATCAGGCGGTCCTGCGGCACGCCCTTTCGGAACTCCATGAAGTGCACATGGCCCTCGCGGCGGATGGTCAGGCGCAGCTGTTTGCTTAGCGCGTTGACGCAGCTCACGCCCACGCCGTGCAGGCCGCCCGAGACCTTGTAGCTGTTCTGGTTGAACTTGCCGCCGGCATGCAGCTCGGTCAGCGCGATCTCGGCCGCGCTGCGCTTGGGCTCATGCTTGTCGTCCATCTTCACGCCGGTGGGAATGCCACGGCCGTTGTCGATGACGCTGATGGAGTTGTCGGAGTGGATGGTGACGATGATGTCGTCGCAGTGCCCCGCCAGCGCTTCGTCGATGGAGTTGTCCACCACCTCGAACACCAGGTGGTGCAGGCCGGTGCCGTCGCTGGTGTCGCCGATGTACATGCCCGGCCGCTTGCGCACGGCTTCCAGCCCTTCCAGGATCTGGATGCTGCCTTCGCCGTAGGCGTCGGGCGTGGGGGTGGGGGAGGTGTTCGGGTCGGTCATGGGGCTCACTTCGCAGGCTGCGGCATGCTGGCCGCGGCCTCATAAGAAACGCTGAAGCGGGCCGCAGCCCGCTTGGTCCTGGACGCTGGTCGTCCGGTCAGATGCGCATCGGCATCACCACGTACTTGAAGCCGGCCTGCTCGGGCACGGTGATCAGCACGCTGGAATTGGTGTCCTGCAGCTCCAGTCGGATCATGTCCTGGCTCATGTTGGCCAGCGCGTCCATCAGGTAGGTGACGTTGAAGCCGATCTCGATGGTGTCGCCACCGTAGTCGATCTCGAGCTCTTCCTTGGCTTCTTCCTGCTCGGCGTTGCTGGAGGCGATGCGCAGGCTACCCGGCTCGATGTTGACGCGCACGCCCTTGAACTTCTCGCTGGTGAGGATGGCGGCCCGCTGCAGGCTGGCCAGCAGCGGTGCACGACCCAGCACGACGGCGTTCTTGTGGTTCTTGGGGATCACGCGGTTGTAGTCGGGGAACTTGCCTTCCACGAGCTTGGTGACGAACTCCATGCCCGAGAAGCTGAACTTGGCCTGGTTGCCGGCAAAACGCATCTCGATCGGCGCATTGTCGCCGCTGGCGGCGGTTTCGCCGTCTTCGGTCTTCTCGGCCTTGTCACCCTTGGCCGGCTTGTCGGCTTTTTCGTCCTTCAGCAGGCGCTGCAGTTCCAGCACGGTCTTGCGCGGAAGGATGACTTCCTGCTTCGGGATCTCGGTCTCGAGCGTGGCCTGCGCCAGCGCCAGGCGGTGGCCGTCGGTGGCCACCAGCGTCAGCGTCTTGCCTTCGGCCACGAACAGGATGCCGTTCAGGTAGTAGCGGATGTCGTGCACCGCCATCGCGAAGTGCACCTGGTTGATCAGGCTCTTGAGCGTCTTCTGCGGCACGCTGAACGCGGGGCCGAACTCGGCCGCTTCATTGACCAGCGGGAAGTCGTGGGCCGGCAGCGTCTGCAGCGTGAAGCGGCTCTTGCCGCCTTGCAGCGTCAGCTTGTTCTGGGTGGCCGACAGCGACACCACCTGGTCCGCCGGCAGTGTGCGCAGGATGTCGATCAGCTTGCGGGCACCCACCGTGGTGGCGAAGTTGGCGGCATCGCCGCCCAGCTCGGCCTGGGTGCGCACCTGGATCTCCAGGTCGCTGGTCGTGAACTCGATCTGGGGGCCGGTCTTGCGCAGCAGCACGTTCGCCAGGATGGGCAAGGTGTGGCGGCGTTCGACGATACCGGCGACGGCCTGCAGGGCAGACAACAATTTTTCCTGCGGAGCTTTCAAGACAATCATGTCTTCCTCTTAACTTGGTAGTTCTAGTAGAGCCGCTGCCGGGCTGTGGAGAACGCGATTTTGGCCTGATCCATCAACGATTTACCGCGAGGGCAAGCCTGTGGGCCGCATGACCCGGATTGTCGAGCCGGACATACAACAACTTCTGGAAAACGCGCCGGCCTGTGGATAGGTGCCCGGTTGCGCAAAAGTTGTCCACAGGCTTGTCACTTGACAGCAGGTTGTTCACCCCTTCAGGGTCTGTTCGAGCACGTGGAGCTGCTGGTTCAGCTCGGTGTTCTTCTGGCGTTCGCCGCCGATCTTGCGCACCGCATGCAGCACCGTGGTGTGGTCACGCCCGCCGAACAGCTCGCCGATCTCGGGCAGGCTCTTCTGGGTCATTTCCTTGGCCAGGTACATGGCGATCTGCCGCGGCCGCGCGATCGAGGCCGGCCGCTTCTTGCTGTACATGTCGGCGATCTTGATCTTGTAGAAGTCGGCCACCGTCTTCTGGATGTTCTCGACCGAGACCTGCCGGTTCTGGATCGACAGCAGGTCCTTCAGCGCCTCGCGCGCCAGCGCGATGTTGATGTCCTTGTGGCTGAAGCGTGAGTACGCCAGCACCTTGCGCAGGGCGCCTTCAAGCTCGCGCACGTTGGCGCGCACGTTCTTGGCGATGAAGAAGGCCACGTCCTCGGGCATGGGCGAGGCTTCGGCCTCGGCCTTCTTGATCAGGATGGCCACCCGCATTTCCAGCTCGGGCGGCTCGATCGCCACCGTCAGGCCGGCGTCGAAGCGGCTGGTCAGCCGCTCGTCGATGTCCACCAGCCCCTTGGGGTAGGTGTCGCTGGTCATGATGATGTGCGAGCGCTTGGCCACCAGCGCCTCGAAGGCGTTGAAGAACTCCTCCTGCGTGCGCTCCTTGCCAGCGAAGAACTGCACGTCGTCGATCAGCAGCAGATCGAGGCTGTGGTACTTGGCCTTCAGCTCGTCGAAGGTCTTGCGCTGGTAGTTTTTCACCACGTCGGAGATGAACTGCTCGGCATGCAGGTACAGCACCCGAGCGTCGGGCCGGTCGCGCAGCAGCGCGTTGCCCACGGCGTGGATCAGGTGCGTCTTGCCCAGGCCCACGCCGCCGTAGATGAACAGCGGGTTGTACATGTGGCCGGGCGCGCCGGCCACGTGCAGCGCGGCGGTGCGCGCCATCTGGTTGGCGCGGCCGGGCACCAGGGTGTCGAAGGTGAGCGCGGTGTTGAGCCGGTGCACCGAAGACGCCGGTGCCGGCGGCCGGCTGATGGCCACTGCCGGTGCGCCGACGCTGGCGGCCGCGCCGGCAGGCACGCCACCCTGGGTCGCCGCGCCGTTGGCGCCGGCGGCCAGGCCGCCCGGGGCCACGCGCGTGGCGGCGCTGTCGGCCGTGGGCCGCACCAGCGCGGCGTCGCGCTGGGCCAGCATCAGTTCCAGCCGCACCGGCTTGCCGGCCAGGTCGGTCAGCACGCCTTCGATGCGGGAGGCGTATTGCGACCGGATCCAGTCGAGCTTGAACCGGTTGGGCACACGCACGGCGGCCACCACGCCATCCTCGCCATCGTCGGAGACGTCAGCGGGCGGCAGGGGCCGGATCCAGGTGTTGAATTGTTGTTCAGGCAGCTCGGCGGCCAACCGCTCGCACCCGCGCTGCCAGAGGTCTGCGCTCATTGTGGAAAACTCTTCTTAGAGCGGGTGCATTCTACCCGTCCCCGCGTCGGGGAAGCGTGGGTTATCCACAGTGGTGGACAAATGCCGGGCGAAGCA